>NZ_JAIUZR010000012.1 GCF_020171465.1 Lutimonas saemankumensis | reverse complement strand
CTAAAAATATCATGAACTCTTTATTGTTTTGTTTTATAACTTAGAATTGATAACTAAATAAATAGCTATCAATCTGATTTATTACGATATCATTATTCCAATATGTCAATGAACTTTGTCCAAAATCTTCAGCTTTTCGGAGTGTCTCTAAAGAGACCGTCCTCAAACTTCAATTTTGAGAATACTTTTAAAAGAATCTCAATCGAAAAACTCTAAAAAGTAAACTTTTTTCGCTTTTCTCTTTCCGATTCAACTTTTTCAAGTATTCATCGTGGAGAATATCGGAGTCGAACCGATGACCTCCTGCGTGCAAGGCAGGCGCTCTAGCCAGCTGAGCTAATCCCCCAGTTTTATCCGTCGAGATTTAACCGTGAGTTATGAGTGTCATAATCTCATCCTACTCAACTTCTAAAATTTCCAGTCTATATAAACAAACTAAGTAGTCTCGGGCAGACTCGAACTGCCGACCTCTACATTATCAGTGTAGCGCTCTAACCAGCTGAGCTACGAGACTG
>NZ_JAIUZR010000011.1 GCF_020171465.1 Lutimonas saemankumensis | reverse complement strand
GTGATCGTACCGGCACATGCATCTGTCGTGGTTGGTGCTACAGCTGTGGCTGAACACTCTCCTGTTACATTAGCCAGGGTTGGTGCAACCGGTGCCGTAATATCATCTACCACTACTGTCTGCTCCTGAGTTGAAGTATTTCCATTACCTCCTGAATAAGTCCAGGTGATTGTGTAAATACCCTGAGCTGTATAAGTAAGCGGATCTGTCGTTGTTCCATTGATTACAACTCCTCCACAACCATCTAATGCTGTTGGAACTGTCGTTACTGTAGCACTACATTCTCCTGTAATTGTTGGTAAAGTAGTTACCACCGGTGCTGGAACTCCTGTGTCCTGAACTTCAACCTGTTGTGTTTGACTGGAAGTATTTCCATTTCCGTCATCATATGTCCAAGTAACAGTGTACACACCAACTGCTGAATACGTTGTTGGATCTGTTGTTGTAGCTGTTACGGTTCCTGCACAATCATCTGTTGCCGTTGGTGCAACCAATACAGCCGTACACTCACCAATTATATTTGGTAAAGTAGCCACATCAGCAACAGGTGCTGT
>NZ_JAIUZR010000010.1 GCF_020171465.1 Lutimonas saemankumensis | reverse complement strand
TTACCATCATCAAAGGTCCAGGTAATGTTCGTACTACCGCCTTCTACAAAGTTCAGTACATCTGTCGTGGTTCCTGTGATCGTACCGGCACATGCATCCGTCGTGGTCGGTGCGGTCAATACACCATCACAATCAACCGTTACCGGTGATAATGTAGGTGTAACAGGTGCTGTCGTATCATCATAGTTATAAACCTGTACTGCTGTAGTCGTGTTTCCATTACCATCATCAAAGGTCCAGGTAATGTTCGTACTACCACCCTCTACAAAGTTCAGTACATCTGTCGTGGTTCCTGTGATCGTACCGGCACATGCATCCGTCGTGGTCGGTGCTGTCAACACGCCATCACAATCAACCGTTACCGGTGATAATGTCGGTGTAACAGGTGCAGTTGTATCATTTACTATTACTGTCTGATCTACATCAACACTGTTTCCATTACCATCATCAAAAGTCCATGTGATTGTAAAGGTTCCTTGTGTATTATAGCTAAGTGGATCTGTCGTTGTTCCTGTGATCGTACCTGCACATGCATCTGTCGTAGTTGGTGCTACCGCTGTTGCTGAACACTCTCCTGTTACATTAGCCAATACTGGTGCAACCGGTGCAGTTACATCATCAACGATCACGGTCTGATCTACATCCACACTATTACCATTACCATCATCAAAAGTCCATGTGATTGTAAAGGTTCCTTGTGTATTATAGGTAAGCGGATCTGTCGTTGTTCCTGTGATCGTACCGGCACA
>NZ_JAIUZR010000009.1 GCF_020171465.1 Lutimonas saemankumensis | reverse complement strand
ATCTACAGATAAGAAATCAATCGACTGGAGATGAGTTAAGTAGTTTATCCTATGATGGGTACACAAATTTGATCAATCGAGGATGGACAATAGATGTTGATGCACCAGAGCCACCTGTTTCAGGTGTTCCTGTTATGGGTGTTTTGCTCCCGCCTACCAATGTTTCTACAACGAGTTTGACTCTTGATTGGACAGCCGGGACAGATGATGTTGGTGTAACAGGATATAATGTTTACAAGGATGATGTTTTAGAAGCTTCCTTAGGAAATGTTTTAACGTATGATGTCACAGGATTAACTCCTGGTACGAATTACGATTTTTACGTGACGGCATTAAACGCACTTGAAAACGAAAGTAGTCCGAGTAATACTCAAAATGTTAGTACCACGCTTCCTGCATCCACAATTACCATAATGACAACTTCAACATCTTCTACATGGTCGCCTAACAGGGTGACCAACAGTGGGTCTACTTTGAGATGGATTGCAAATGGAGGAGGAATTACTGAACAAATAATTGATGCAAATGATCCTGTCTTTGATTTAAGTGGGAATACGGGTACGGTAACTGTAACTGTGGAAAGTTCAGATGGATTTACAGGCCTAACGCAATTGTGGCTTGATTACTTAACCATATCGATGTATGATGTTTCTAACGCTGTAAATCTTCAAAGTTTAAGTTCAAGGGGTAACAGGAATTTAGGGACAGTTGATTTGTCTTCGCTATCCTCCCTTTTAAGTTTTCGATCTGATGTTACTGATTTAACATCCATAGATTTTTCGGCAAATGATTTGCT
>NZ_JAIUZR010000007.1 GCF_020171465.1 Lutimonas saemankumensis | reverse complement strand
ACTAACAAAGTTCATTGACATATTGGAATAATGATATCGTAATAAATCAGATTGATAGCTATTTATTTAGTTATCAATTCTAAGTTATAAAACAAAACAATAAAGAGTTCATGATATTTTTAGGGTTCATTAATTTATTAATGGATTTTAGAATTATCGCAAAAAGTACAATAAGCTAAAGTAAGGGCGTATGGTGGATGCCTAGGCTCTCAGAGGCGATGAAGGACGTGATAAGCTGCGAAAAGCTGCGGGGATTGGCACATATGATTTGATCCGCAGATATCCGAATGGGGCAACCCAGCATGTTGAAGGCATGTTACCACGCAAGTGGGGCTAACCCGGCGAACTGAAACATCTAAGTAACCGGAGGAAGAGAAAACAAAAGTGATTCCGTAAGTAGTGGCGAGCGAACGCGGATTAGCCCAAACCAGTGTTGTTACGGCAATACTGGGGTTGTAGGACCACGATATTCGATGCTAATAGAATTAGAACTGTTTGGAAAGACAGACCATAGAGGGTGATAGTCCCGTACAAGTAATAGAAGTTATTGATAGTGGTATCCTGAGTAGTGCGGGGCACGTGAAACCCTGTATGAATTTGGCGGGACCATCCGCTAAGGCTAAATACTCCTGAGAGACCGATAGTGAACTAGTACCGTGAGGGAAAGGTGAAAAGAACCCTAAGTAAGGGAGTGAAACAGAACCTGAAACCGTGCGCTTACAAGCGGTCGGAGCCCATTTATGGGTGACGGCGTGCCTTTTGCATAATGAGCCTACGAGTTACTTTATCTAGCGAGGTTAAGTGATTAAGTCATGGAGCCGTAGCGAAAGCGAGTCTGAATAGGGCGCTTTAGTTAGATGTAGTAGACGCGAAACCGAGTGATCTACCCATGGGCAGGTTGAAGCTGTGGTAACACACAGTGGAGGACCGAACCAGTTGACGTTGAAAAGTCTTTGGATGACCTGTGGGTAGGGGTGAAAGGCCAATCAAACTCGGAAATAGCTCGTACTCCCCGAAATGCATTTAGGTGCAGCGTTGTGGTTAGTTTTATAGAGGTAGAGCTACTGATTGGATGCGGGGGCTTCACCGCCTACCAATTCCTGACAAACTCCGAATGCTATAAAATGATACACAGCAGTGAGGGCATGGGTGCTAAGGTCCATGTCCGAGAGGGAAAGAACCCAGACCATCAGCTAAGGTCCCCAAATATATACTAAGTTGAACTAACGAGGTTTGATTGCATTGACAGCTAGGATGTTGGCTTGGAAGCAGCCATTCATTTAAAGAGTGCGTAACAGCTCACTAGTCGAGCGATCGAGCATGGATAATAATCGGGCATTAAGTATATTACCGAAGCTATGGATGTATAGTTTACTATACGTGGTAGGGGAGCATTGTAATCTGCGTTGAAGGTGGACTGTGAGGTTTGCTGGAGTGATTACAAAAGAAAATGTAGGCATAAGTAACGATAATGCGGGTGAGAAACCCGCACACCGAAAGACTAAGGTTTCCTCAGCGATGCTAATCAGCTGAGGGTTAGTCGGGACCTAAGGCGAACCCGAAAGGGGTAGTCGATGGACAACAGGTTAATATTCCTGTACTACTTATTATTGTGATGGGGTGACGAAGTAATGAACCCACTGCGTACTGACGGAATAGTACGTTGAACCAGGTAGGTATAGGGCTTGTAGTTAAATGCGCAGGCCTTGCTGAACTGGGATAGTACCACGAAGCTTCGGTGGAGTGGATAATGTGGCTAAGGGCTTCCAAGAAAAACCTCTAAACTCTAGATAATAAGTACCCGTACCCTAAACCGACACAGGTAGTTGGGATGAGAATTCTAAGGTGCTCGAGAGATTCATGGCTAAGGAACTAGGCAAAATAGACTCGTAACTTCGGGAGAAGAGTCGCCCCCTCTTCATTGAGGGGGCCGCAGTGAAAAGATCCAGGCGACTGTTTATCAAAAACATAGGGCTTTGCAAAATTGAAAGATGACGTATAAGGCCTGACACCTGCCCGGTGCTGGAAGGTTAAGTGGAGATGTTAGAGGTTTACCTCGAAGCATTGAAATGAAGCCCCAGTAAACGGCGGCCGTAACTATAACGGTCCTAAGGTAGCGAAATTCCTTGTCGGGTAAGTTCCGACCTGCACGAATGGTGCAACGATCTGGATACTGTCTCGGCCATGAGCTCGGTGAAATTGAAGTATCGGTGAAGATGCCGATTACCCGCTATGGGACGAAAAGACCCCGTGAACCTTTACTATAGCTTAGTATTGACTTTGGATAAGTAATGTGTAGGATAGGTGGGAGACTTCGAAGCGACATCGCTAGGTGTTGTGGAGTCGCCGTTGAAATACCACCCTTTGCTTATTTGAAGCCTAACTCCCTTGCGGGAGGACAGTGCTTGGTGGGTAGTTTGACTGGGGTGGTCGCCTCCAAAAGAGTAACGGAGGCTTCTAAAGGTACCCTCAGCACGCTTGGTAACCGTGCGTAGAGTGCAATGGCATAAGGGTGCTTGACTGAGAGACATACACGTCGATCAGGTTGGAAACAAGAGCATAGTGATCCGGTGGTTCCGCATGGAAGGGCCATCGCTCAAAGGATAAAAGGTACTCCGGGGATAACAGGCTGATCTCCCCCAAGAGCTCATATCGACGGGGGGGTTTGGCACCTCGATGTCGGCTCGTCACATCCTGGGGCTGGAGAAGGTCCCAAGGGTTGGGCTGTTCGCCCATTAAAGTGGCACGCGAGCTGGGTTCAGAACGTCGTGAGACAGTTCGGTCTCTATCTATAGTGGGCGTTAGAAATTTGAGTGGATCTGATTCTAGTACGAGAGGACCGAATTGGACTGACCTCTAGTGTATCAGTTGTCTCGCCAGGGGCACTGCTGAGTAGCTACGTCGGGAAGGGATAAGCGCTGAAAGCATATAAGCGCGAAACCCACCACAAGATGAGATTTCTTTTAAGGGTCGTGGAAGACTACCACGTTGATAGGCTATAGGTGTAAAGGCAGTAATGTCATAGCCAAGTAGTACTAATAACCCGTATAGCTTATGTAAGATCGCTCTCCTTCGGGGGAGCGGCGGAACTTTTTTTTGAATTTGTAACATATCATTATTTTAATATGTCAACTTATACAGGTGGCCTCAGGCCAGCCTGACAAGCTTAAGGTGATTATAGCGATAGGTCTCACCTCTTCCCATCCCGAACAGAGAAGTTAAACCTATCAGCGCTGATGGTACTGCCACTGGTGGGAGAGTAAGTCGTTGCCTTTCTTTTAAAACCTCTGATACAATCGTATCGGAGGTTTTTTTTTGGTAAAA
>NZ_JAIUZR010000006.1 GCF_020171465.1 Lutimonas saemankumensis | reverse complement strand
TGAACTCTAAATCCTTTTCTTCGCTCTCTTCCCTACTTCAAATTTCTTTAACCCTGAAAGCGGGTGCAAAACTAAAACCATTTTTTAAAACCACCAAATAAAATCTGAAAATAATTTTATCGAAAATTTTAATCCCTGATTTTGCCGTAAACATCCGGACCATCACCTAGCAATAGTCACAAAAAAAAGGGACTGCAAATTTATAACCCTTTTCTCTAAACAGCAAATAAAAACACATTTTTATTTACTTTTTTGTTTACCTAATAATTCAAAAGAACTATCCCGCAAAAAACGGGACTGCAAATCTAAAACAAATCCCAGAAACAGAAAACAATTTGGGTGCCAAACTTATTAACAATTGACTGATTTTTAAGAAGCATTATAAACTATTATAGCTATCGAGTTGATCCTTAAAAACTTGAAGACGTTCAGTAAAGGAATACAGAGGTAAATTAATTTCGTTTACTGACTTATTAAGGTCGAAACCTGTGCTAACAGGTCTTTCTGCAGGAAGCTTTAAGGCATTTGTTTCAACTGGCTTGATCAAATTTTTGTCGAGACCGAATTCATGGGCCACGGCAATTGCAATATCATATATACTCATCAAGCTATTACACGATACATTAAAGACTCCCTGAGCCTCGTTCATAACGGCGAGCCAGCAAGCTTCTGCCAGATCTTCTGCATAAGTTGGCATTCGCAACTGGTCGGTAACAACATTTATTTCTTTCCCCAGTTCCAGGGAATTCTTGACCCAAAGTACAATATTGCTTCGATCATTTCTATCCACCATTCCGTAGACGAGAATGGTTCGAAGTATGGAATGTTTGATGCCGGAGGATCTTAACAACTCTTCAGATTTCCATTTGGACAGTCCATAATGATTAACGGGACAAGCTGGATCATCTTCTGTATAAAGACCTGCCTTGTTACCGTCAAAAATAAAATCAGTGGAAAGATGCACAACATAGATATCCCTATCTCGACAATAATCTATAAGATTGGCTACAACCTCAATATTCATTTTATCGCAATCTTCAGGATTCAATTCACAGGCATCTACATTGGTCATGGCTGCTGTGTGAATTATAATGTCCGGAGATATTTGTGACAAAGTTTCAATCAAGATCTTTTTGTCCAGAAGATCAATATCAATATAATGGTATCCTTTTTTATCGGACAATCTGTTTTCACCTCTGGAAAGTGCAAAAATCTCGTAATTTACCTTACCCTTAAACAACTTGACCAGCTTTTGACCCAACAATCCGTTACTTCCGGTTATGACCAGCTTTTTGACCATTACACAATTTTCTAAAATAGTTTATTCAGCTTTTGAATTTCTTCGGGCCTTCCAATTACGATAAGCTTTGATTTTGGGACGAGTATGGTTGAGGCATCGGGATTGATCATATATTCCTTATCAGGTGTTTTAAAACCTATCACCGTACAGCCTGTCCTCTTTCTCAAATCAAGGTCAAGAATGGATTTATTGGTATATTCTTCAGGAAGATTTTCGATAACGAGTTCTTCTATATTTGATGAACTCTCCCCTTCAATGGAAAGCCTGTCAATAAACTCTATAATATCCGGGGTAACAACCAGTGAGGCCATATGGGCACCACCAAGCTTATCAGGCATGATTACATTGTCTGCCCCTGCTACTTTCAATTTTTTGTAAGAGGTATCGATTGAAGCTCGGCTAACAATTATGCAACTGTCATTCAATTGTCTTGCAGATAAAACAACATATAAATTATCGGCGTCTGATGGTAATGTTGTAATTAAACTTGCGGCCCTGTCAATTCCGGCAGCCATTAATACCTCATCATTGGTTGCGTCTCCGCGGACATAAAGCATGTCACCCTGCAATTCTATCTCTTCAATTAAGTCCGGATTGCTCTCCACAATGACACAACCTTTATTGTAGCTTCCCAATTTGGCCATTGCCTGTTTCCCATTTCGGCCGAATCCACAAACAATAGTGTGATTCTCCAGTTTCTGAATTCTTTTCTGTACCTGCTTCATTTTGAGTTCTTCAATAAATTTATTGTTAGCTATATAATCTGTGATTACCGAAATAATATAACCAAACAAGGTAATACTTGTTATAATCAAGAATATCGTAAAAATTTTCGATTCTGAATCGAGTGGCTCCACTTCCTTGAATCCCACGGTAGAAATTGTAATTACCGTCATATACAAGGCGTTCACCCATTCATAATCAGCAATCAGAATAAAACCTGTGGTACCAATAAATATCAACAGGAACAACAACCCCAGGGCTGTGTAGAATCTTGACTTTATAAATCCACTTTTAAATGCCAATTCAATATAGATTAGATGTTACAGATCAAAAACTGATGTCCTTTTCGTATAGATCATATCCTTTAATCTTAACAAAAATGCCAGGGTCAGGTAAATTCCAAAAGACAACCCAACCGTAACAAATGAAATATAGATAAAGAAAAGTCTGACATTAGTTGCTCGAATACCCAGTTTATCAGCAAATCTGGCCGACACATCAAATCCTCTTATCTCAAAAAAATGCCGTATGGAATGAATAAAGTTCAAGCTTCAATTTTTAATGCAATTTATAAAAATAAAATTTACAATACATGTATAATTTAAAACTGCTCTCAATTAATTAAATTTGCTCTTTTTTCACCTTTATATATGAGTATAAATCATGATAGCATAGAAGTTCTCGGAGCAAGAGTTCACAATTTAAAGAATATTGATGTTAGCATCCCGAGAGAAAAACTTGTCGTTATTACTGGTATCAGTGGCAGCGGGAAGTCTTCACTTGCTTTTGACACGATTTATGCTGAAGGTCAGCGAAGATATATTGAGACTTTTTCAGCCTATGCCCGTCAATTTCTAGGGGGGTTGGAAAGACCTGATGTTGACAAAATCGAGGGTCTGTCACCCGTTATAGCCATTGAACAAAAGACAACGAGCAAAAGCCCAAGGTCAACGGTAGGTACGATTACAGAAATTTACGACTTTTTGAGGCTTCTGTATGCCCGTGTTGGTGTGGCCTATTCATACAATACGGATGAAAAAATGGTAAGCTATTCCGATGAGGAGATACACTTACTGATCAGTCAGGACTTTTTTGAAGAAAAGGCAATGATCCTTGCTCCGGTGGTTAAGTCCAGAAAAGGACATTATCGTGAATTGTTTCAGCAAATCTCCAAACAAGGTTTTCTGAGGGTCAGAGTTGATGGTGAAATCAGAGAAATTGAAAGAGGCATGAAACTGGATCGTTACAAGACTCATGACATAGAAATTGTGATCGACAGGCTGGTGATCAATGAGAACGCTTCCAAACGGCTGATGGAAAGTATCAAAACTGCCATGTATCACGGAGATGAAACCCTGATGATAGTAAAGCAAAATGATGATGGAAGCATCTCAGGACCAAGATATTTTAGCCGTAATCTTATGTGCCCCTCCACAGGTATTTCTTATCCAAAACCCGAACCTAATTCATTTTCTTTTAATTCGCCAAAAGGAGCCTGTGAAAACTGTAATGGTCTTGGAAAAGTTCAACAGATCAATCTTAAAAAAATTATTCCGGACGAAAAGGTTTCCATAAAAAACGGTGGCCTTGCCCCTTTGGGGGAATTAAAAAAATCCTGGATTTTCAAACAACTGCAGCATATTGCTGATAAGTTTGGTTTCGATTTGTCAGACCCGGTTAGCGAAATACCCAAAGAGGCAATGACCCTGATTTTATATGGTGGTAAGGAAAAACTTGAAATAAATTCTAAAGAACTTGGAGTTTCAAGAAGGTATGATATTGATTTTGAAGGGGTGAGTAATTTTATTCAGTCTCAACACAAAGACAGTCATTCGGGTTCCATAAAAAGATGGGCAAAAGGTTTTATGGATGAAGTTGATTGTGGCGTATGCCAGGGAGGGCGTCTGAAAAAAGAAGCTTTACATTTTAAAATCAACGAAGCGTCAATAACGGATCTTTCCAATATGGATATTGATCATCTTGCCCTTTGGTTTGAAAATCTGGAATCCAAACTGACCGACAAGCAACGCATAATCGGAGAAGAAATAATCAAGGAACTAAAGACCAGAATAAGGTTTTTGCTGGATGTTGGATTGAATTATCTTTCCTTATCCCGAGGTTCCAAAACCTTGTCAGGTGGTGAAGCCCAGAGAATAAGACTTGCAACTCAAATTGGTTCTCAGCTTGTTGGGGTATTGTACATTTTGGATGAACCAAGTATTGGACTTCACCAAAGAGATAATATCAAACTCATAGAATCACTTCAGAAACTGCGCGATCTTGGAAATTCCGTTTTGGTCGTGGAACATGATAAGGATATGATGATCGCTTCAGATTGTGTCATAGATATTGGTCCGGAAGCCGGAAAACACGGCGGTGAAATTATAAGTAACGGGAGTCCTGAGGACTTGTTAAAAGGCAATACTTTGACGGCTGAATATTTAAACGGGACAAAAACATTTCCTATTCCTGAGTTCAGACGGAAGGGAAATGGAAAGCAGATCGTACTTAAAGGTGCCTCCGGAAACAATCTCAAAAACGTCACCCTAAAGGTTCCTCTGGGTAAGCTGATCGGAGTAACGGGCGTTTCAGGTAGCGGAAAGTCTACGTTGATCAATGAAACCCTGTATCCCATTCTCAACAGGCATATTTATAAATCAGTCAAAGAACCCTTGCCCTTCACCTCTATCGAGGGGCTGGAGCATGTTGACAAGGTTATCGATGTTAATCAAACAGCTATCGGCAGGACTCCTCGATCAAACCCTGCTACATATACAGGGGTTTTCAGTGAAATTCGGAGCCTTTTTGCAAAAACTCCTGAAGCACAGATTCGAGGCTACAAACCCGGCCGGTTTTCGTTTAATGTGAAGGATGGCCGCTGTGAAACATGCAAAGGAGGAGGGGTTCGTGTTATCGAAATGAATTTTCTGCCGGATGTGGAAGTTGAATGCGAAACATGCCAGGGCAAAAGATTTACGCGGGAAACACTCGAGATACGATACAAAGGAAAGTCCATTTCTGACGTATTGAATATGACCATTGAAGAGGCGGTCAAATTCTTCGAACATATCCCAAAGATTTATTTAAAACTAAAGACCATTGAAGATGTTGGACTGGGTTATATTACCCTTGGTCAGCAATCAACCACCCTCTCAGGTGGAGAGGCACAGCGAATCAAACTTGCGGCTGAGTTATCAAAAAGAGATACAGGAAATACATTTTACATTCTGGATGAACCCACAACAGGATTGCATTTTGAAGATATCAGCATATTGATGAAAGTTCTGAATAAATTAGTGGATAAAGGCAATACGGTCCTGGTGATCGAACACAACCTGGATGTAATTAAATTGTGTGATCATTTGATCGATATTGGAAAAGAAGGTGGAATGAAAGGTGGGAAAATCCTGTGTGCAGGAACTCCCGAAGAAATCAGTTTGAGCAAACAAAGTTATACGGCAAGGTTCTTAAAAAAAGAATTACATTTATAGAATTGCAGGAGAAATTGAAAATATAGTTGCCTATGTCACCGAATGAAGAGAAAAAAATACGAGAAAAGCTAAAACAAAAAACCTGGAACGAAATCAAGACTAATGATTCCTGGGCCATTTTTAAGGTCATGAGCGAATTTGTCGATGGGTATGAAAAACTCAGTAGAATAGGTCCATGCGTAAGTGTTTTTGGATCTGCCAGAACCAAGCCCGGAGATACCTACTATGAATTAGCTGAAAATATTGCATTTAAGCTGACGCAGCACGGATACGGGGTCATCACAGGAGGAGGGCCCGGAATCATGGAAGCTGGCAACAAAGGTGCTCACAGGGGTGGTGGTGTATCTGTTGGCCTGAATATTGATTTGCCCTTCGAACAAAAAGACAATCCATATATAGACAGGGACAAAAACCTGGAATTCGATTATTTTTTCGTTCGTAAGGTTATGTTTGTCAAATACGCTCAGGGATTTGTTGCCATGCCGGGTGGCTTTGGAACCCTGGATGAGCTTTTTGAGGCCATGACTCTTATTCAAACAAAAAAAATAGGAAAATTTCCGATCATTTTAGTTGGTTCTTCCTTTTGGGCAGGACTAATTGACTGGATCAAGGAAGTGATGATCAAAAAAAATGCAAATATTAGCGAGGGGGATCTCGATTTATTCAAAATCGTTGATACTGCCCAGGAAGTAGTGGACATTATTGATAATTTCTACAACAAACATCAACTAAGCCCAAATTTTTAAGTTTATAGACTATTTAAAAAATGAATTTGTGCGAAAGAAAAAGTTCATATTAACTTTTCTGATTTTACTGCCGTTATTTTTTTTCGGACAAAACAATAAGATGTCCCTTAAGGCTGTCCTGATGCAGGATTATAAAATTCTGATAGACCAGGACATCACCTATTTCAACCCATCTGACAGTATACTGGATACGATTTACTTGTTGAACTGGGCCAATGGATATAAAGATAAAACAACCCCTTTAACACGAAGATTGATAGAGGATTATGATAAAAGCCTTTATTTTGCAAATATCAAGGACCGGGGATATTCCGCCATCAGAACGCTTACCTGCGATAATTCTAACGTCCTTTTCTACGAACTTAAGGGTGCCTCGGACATTCTAAAAGTAGTACTCCCCAAACCTTTGGGACCCGGGGAATCAACAAAAATTCAAATAACTTATGAAGTCAAGGTACCCAAAGACAAATACACGCGTTATGGGCGTAATCCTCTTGGATACAAACTCAGGTACTGGCACCTTACCCCGGCGGTATTTGATAAAAAATGGCACCTGTTCAGTAACCTGAATATGGATGATCACTATATGCATCCAGCAGATATTGAGATTGAGTTCTCCATACCCCTGGGCTATACCTTAAATTCAGATCTTGAACAGGAAGTTGAGATCAAAGAGGATCATGTATTGTACAGATTAAGTGGTAAGAACCGCCTTGACACAGAGTTAAGCATTCAACCCAGAAATGATTATTCTGTATACCCTACTTCCGGTCCGGATATCATTACGAACCTAAAAAGTAAGAATCTGACCGAAAATATAAAAGCTGACGTCCTTCAAAGACAGCTTGACTTTATTGCCGATCACCTTGGAAAGTATCCTCATTCAAAATTAATGGTTAGCCAGACTACCTATCAGAAAAGGCCCGTTTACGGCTTTAATCAATTGCCAAAAAAATTAAATCCCTTCTCGGATATTTTTGAATGGGATATCAAAATATTTAAAGCATTGACCGAACGCTATATTGAAAATACGATCCTGACCAACCCACGTGAAGATAATTGGCTTGCAGATGGAATTCAGATCTACTTAATGATGGAATATGTAAAACAATTTTATCCCGAGGTAAAAGCCATTGGTAATATCTCTAAAAAGTGGGGTATCAGAAGGTACAATATTGCAAAATTAGATTTCAACGGAAAATATCCTTTTGTTTATCAGTTTTCCACCAGAAAACAATTAGACCAGTCCCTGACTACAAGGGCAGACTCCTTGTCAAATATTAATTTAAAGCTGGTCAATAAATATAAGTCAGGGCTTGGGTTAAGGTATTTGGATGCCTATCTTGAGAAAGACATCATAAGATCCAGTCTAAGGTTATTTTACAGGGAAAATGCCTTAAAACTATCTACAACTGACCAGTTCAACCGTATTTTAATATCCAAGGCGGATAAGGACCTCAATTGGTTCTTCGATGATTACCTGACTACCAATAACAAGATCAACTATACGATTGACAAAATTAAAAAGGATGAAGATTCAGTTCATGTCACGATCAGGAACAGAAGTAATTTTTCGGCACCAATGCTTCTTTACGGGCTGGACAAAAAATCCGTAAAATTCGAACAATGGATCGAACCGTTGGAGGATGAGACCACAGTAACTGTTCCGAAGAAGGACATAGATCGCCTGAATCTTAATTATGAATACCTTATTCCTGAGGATAATCTAAGAGACAACTGGAAAAAACTTGATAAAAAGCTTCTAAACAGGCCTTTAAAAGTTACTTTTTTCCGAGATATAGAAAACCCCTACTATAATCAGGTATTTTATAAACCTTTTGTAGGGTATAATTTTTATGATGGGTTCATGCTGGGTCCAACCATTTATAATCAGGCCCTTTTCAAGAAAAAGTGGTTATTCATTGCCTCTCCGGTCTACGGATTCAAAAGCAACGAACTAACCGGGGGGCTGGGATTCGCCTACGAACATTTACCTCAACAAACAAGTGTCTACAGGTATCGGGCCGGTTTTTCAGCCAGCCGGTCTCATTATGACAAGGACCTTGCATTCAACAGGTTCACCCCATTTGTAAGTATAGATTTCAAAAGAAATTCTTTACGCGACGTAGGAGGAAAGGCGCTGACAGCAAGATATGTAATGGTAGACAAGGAATTACCTGATGATGTTGTAAACCCTGAAACGTACAAATACAATATACTCAATTTCCGGTATGGTTATTCAAAGCCGGAAATTGTCAATGACCTTAGGTACTTTGCCGATTTTCAGTACCAAAAGGATTTTAGCAGGGTTTCCTTTGATGTTCGGTACAGAAAGCTGACAAATATAAATCGTTACCTGGATTTCCGACTATACTTTGGAGCCTTCCTGTTTAACAATACAACAACTGATTTTTTCAGTTTTGCCTCAGACCGGCCCAGTGACTATTTATTTGATCTGAATTATCTTGGGCGATCAGAAAGTTCAGGGTTTTTAAGTCAAGAAATCATCATTACTGAAGGAGGGTTTAAAAGTATATTTGAAGATCCCTATGCCAATGAATGGATTCTCAGTACGAATGCGAGTATAAGCGTTTGGAGATGGATTGAAATATACGCCGACGCAGGATTCTTAAAAAACAAAAATGAAAATCCAAGATTTAAATATGACTCGGGAGTAAGGCTAAATTTCATCCACAATTTTCTTGAAGTTTATTTCCCTCTTCAATCGAGCCTGGGTTTTGAACCTGGATTCTCTGATTATGCCTCAAGAATTCGCTTTGTACTGACGCTGGATTTCGAAAGAATTTACAACCTTATCAAAAGAGGATTTTACTAATTCATCTCTGAACAAAATATTTTACATAAGATTAACCACTCTTTTACAGGCATTTAGATCAGCCAGAAAATGCCCTTATTTTTTGTATATTTGCTCAACTCCTAAAGTCTTACTTATATGATCAAAAAGACGGTTGAATCTCCAAAAAAATTGTCATTTCTAGAATTTAAAAATGAAGTCCTAAAAGACTATAAAACTGCAATAGTAAGCAGGGAATGCAGTTTGTTGGGAAGAAGAGAGGTTTTGACCGGGAAGGCGAAGTTTGGAATCTTTGGAGGAGGGAAGGAAGTCCCGCAGCTCGCTATGGCCAAGGCGTTTAAAAAAGGGGATTGGAGGTCTGGGTATTACAGGGATCAGACCTTTATGATGGCCATTGGTGAGTACAATCCAAGACACTTTTTTTCCAGTTTATACGCACATCCCGACATTGCGGCTGATTCATTTTCTGCCGGCCGACAGATGAATGGCCATTTTGCCACCCATTCCCTCGATGAGGACGGTTCCTGGAAAAATCTTAAAGACCAGTATAATGTCAGTTCGGACATCTCCCCTACCTCGGGACAGATGCCAAGACTTTTAGGGCTTGCCGAAGCCTCAAAAAAATTCAGAAAATTAGAAGGTCTTGATAAAGAAAATATCCTTTCGGATCAGGGCAACGAAATCGCCTGGGGAACCATTGGTAATGCCAGCACATCCGAGGGCCCGTTTTTTGAAACCATAAATGCTGCAGGAGTACTTAAGGTACCTATGGTCATTAGTATATGGGACGATGAATACGGAATTTCAGTCCATTCTAAATACCAGACTACAAAAGAGAGTATATCAGAAATTCTTAAAGGTTTCCAGCGGGATGGCGACGGAGACGGTTATGAAATTTTTGTTGTCAATGGATGGAATTACACTCAATTGGTTGACGTGTACACCAAAGCAGCAAAAATAGCCAGAGAGGATCACGTTCCTGTATTGATCCACGTGAAAGAATTAACTCAACCTCAGGGCCATTCGACCTCCGGATCTCATGAAAGATATAAAAGTAAAGAGAGGCTTGCCTGGGAAAAGGAACACGATTGTATTGCCAAGATGAGAGAATGGATCCTGAATTTTGAGCTTGAGGACCAGGATGGTGAAGTTTTGAAGTTTGTTGAAAATGAGCAGGAATTGAAAGATCTTGAAAAAGAAGCCAAGACAGAAGTCAGAAAGGCAAAAACAGACTCTTGGAGAGCCTTTCTAGAGCCTATGTTAAAGGAAAGAAAGGAGCTGCTCGCCCTTCTGGAGAAAGCAGCAAAAAAGAGTGAGAATGAGATCTTTCTTGAAAAATTAAAAAGGGAACTTGAAGCCATTGACGAACCGATTCGTAAAAATATTTTAACCATCGGAAGAAGGAGCCTGATCTATCTGAGAAATGAGGAATTTAAGGAAAAAGAGTTACTTCAGAACTGGCTGAAGGACTATATGCAGCTTCAACAACCAAAGTACAGTACCCATCTTTACAGTGAGCTCGATTCCAAAGTGACCAACGTTTCAGAAGTTGAAGCCGAATACGATGATGAGGCCGAAGATGTAGATGCAAGGCTGATTCTCAGGGACAATTTTGATGTTTTACTTGGAAAGCATCAAAAAATTATGATTTTCGGTGAAGATTCCGGGAAAATAGGAGACGTTAATCAAGGACTCGAAGGGCTCCAGGAAAAGCATGGAAAGGAAAGAGTTTACGATACGGGAATAAGAGAGGCAACTATTATTGGTCAGGGAATTGGAATGGCTATGAGAGGTCTTAGACCGATTGCTGAGATACAGTATCTGGATTACATATTTTACGCAACGCAGGTTCTAACTGACGATCTTGCCACTTTGAGATACAGAACCTTTGGCAAACAGGTTGCCCCATTGATCATCAGAACGAGAGGTCATCGACTCGAAGGTATCTGGCACTCTGGGTCCCAAATGGGAAGTCTGATCAATTTGGTTCGAGGCGTTTATCTTCTGGTCCCGAGAAACATGACTAAAGCTGCGGGCTTCTATAATGCACTCATCCAATCTGACGAGCCAGCTATTGTGGTAGAAAACCTGAATGGATACAGGTTGAAGGAACGAATGCCTGTAAATCTGGGAGAATTCACTACACCCATTGGCGTTGTTGAGACTGTAAAAGAAGGTAATGATATCACCCTGGTGTCTTATGGATCAACTTTGCGACTGGTGGAAGAAGCATCAAAAGATCTGTCACAGGTAGGAATTGATGCGGAAATCATAGATGCACAATCCTTGTTACCCTTTGATATTGAAAATGAGGTTTTGGAAAGTGTTAGAAAAACGAATCGACTTGTGGTTATTGATGAAGACATTCCGGGTGGAGCATCAGCTTATCTTCTTGAAGAAATTGTGAATAAACAAGGTGCCTATAACTATCTGGACAGTAAACCGACAACCATAACCGCTCAGGCACACAGACCGGCCTATGGTACGGACGGTGATTATTTTTCCAAACCTTCTGTAAATGACATATTTGAAGGAGTGTATAAAGTGATGCAGGAAAGTGATCCTGCTAAATTCAAGAGTTTATACTTCTGATGACTGTTTATCATTCGCTATAGACACCTGATTTACGGTCTTAAAATTGATAAATTATTTTATTGAGGGGAAAAATACTTACCTTTGCATTTAAATTATTTGTTCGGGACAACTATATCCCTGAATTCAACAGCTGCCTTTTTAAATGACATGATGATGAGCAAACGTTTTTTGTTGTTTTTTGCTTTGACGCTCTCCCTGGTGGCCACAAATGTTTGTGCTGTAAACCGCGAGTACGAGGTTTTGATTGAAATTGAGGACTTCGAAATATATGCCCGGGAGTTATATTTGGAGCTCAATGAGCCGGATCTGGAGTACGACGCTTTTGAGACCGCTCTTAAAGGATATGTCAAGCTCCAGAAGGAGGGGCAGATCATGGAACACAGCCTGCTAACCGTGATAGACATGAGTGTCTCAGCTAATCGCAATCGATTCTTTTTGATCGATATTGACAAGAAAAAGGTAATACATAAAAGCATTGTAGCTCACGGGAGAAATTCAGGAGGAGAATTTGCAAAATATTTCTCTAATGAAGTAGGGTCCTTTAAAAGCAGTATCGGCTTCTATAAAACGGGAGAAACCTATCATGGTAAACATGGCTTGTCCCTTAGACTTGATGGCCTTGAATACACTAATAATAATGCCCGAAAGAGGGCGATTGTGGTGCATGCAGCCGATTATGTCAGTTCCGTATTCATTAAAAAGAATGGCAGATTAGGTCGTAGTCTTGGATGCCCTTCACTTCCTAAAGAAAACTACGACGAAGTTATCCACAGGATCAAAGGCGGATCCCTTCTGTTCATTTACTATCCGGAAGAGAATTATTTGAAAAAATCACTTCTGGCAAATTACAGAATTTAGCTCAACTGAGAATTCTTTTAACTCAATAAACTTTTGTTGATTCTTTTTACCAAACCAGGGCCTTCATAGATAAAGCCCGTATACAGTTGAACAAGATCTGCTCCTGCCGCCAATTTTTCTTTGGCATCCTCTTCAGAATGAATTCCACCTACTCCAATGATCGGAAATGCTTTATTGGATTTATCAGCCAGGTAACGAATAACTTCGGTAGACCTTTCTTTTACAGGTTTTCCGCTTAAACCCCCAGTTTCATCTTTGTGTTCAGATTTCAGGCCATCTCTTGAAATCGTGGTATTGGTTGCTATGACTCCTGCAATTTTCGTTGAACTGACAATATCAATAATGTCCTGCAGTTGATCATTCGTTAGGTCCGGTGCTATTTTTAATAGAATGGGTTTGGGTTGTTTTTTCTGATGATTGGCGTCCTGAAGGGTTTGAAGCAACTTGGTTAAAGGCTCTTTGTCCTGAAGCGCTCTTAAATTGGGCGTATTGGGAGAACTTACGTTTACTACAAAATAATCCACAACCTCGAAAAGTTTCTCAAAACAGATCATATAATCGTCAATGGCCCTTTCATTTGGAGTTACCTTGTTCTTGCCTATGTTCCCTCCTATAATGATATTCGACTTTTTCTTCTTGAGGCGTTCAACAACCACATCTACCCCATCATTGTTAAACCCCATTCTGTTGATCAGGGCCTCGTCCTCCTTTAAACGGAATATTCTCTTTTTTGGATTCCCGGGCTGTGGTTTGGGTGTAACCGTGCCTATTTCAACGAACCCAAAACCATAATTCGCAAATTCATCAAAAAGAAGTGCATTTTTGTCAAATCCCGCAGCAAGACCAACAGAATTCTTAAACTTCAGGCCAAACAGATTCTTTTCCAATTCAGGGTCTTCAATCTTAAAGATGTTGCGAGTAACTGAAGGAACCAGAGGAATCTTCATCAATGTTTTTATCGCAGAAAACGAAAAATGATGAATTTTTTCCGGGTCAAACCGGAAGAGAAACCTTCTGACAACTGATTTGTACATATCAAATATTTTTTTACCTCAATTCAGCTTTAAAATTCTTCTTAAAGCCCTCTTGCAATTTGTTCATGATCTTATCGATCTGTTTATCGGTAAGTGTCTTTTTATCATCCTGCAAAATAAAACTCATGGCATAGGATTTTTTACCCTCAGGCAATTTATCACCCATATAAACATCAAAAAGGTCCATATCTTTTAAAAGCTTTCTTTCACTCTGAAATGCAAAATTGTATAGATCGATGAACTCAATGTTTTCATCCAGCAATAGAGCCAAATCACGCCTTACTTCCGGGTACTTTGGTAATTCAGAAATTTTGATGCTGCTCTTTCCGGCATTTTCAATAACCCTGTTCCAGTCAAAATCAGCAAATAGAACCTCTTGCTTGATACCAAACTCTTTCAGGAGATTCGTTTTCAGAACACCAAATTCAACAATTCGGGTTTTTCCCAAATAAAGGCTGATCCCTTCTGAAAAAATGTCATTTTTGACCTTACCGTATTTAAGGTTCTTCAGACCCAATCCTTCCAGAAGTGATTTGATTATTCCTTTTAAATAAAAGACATCTGTTGAGCCATCATTCTGCGCCCAGTTCTCTTTAGACCTGCTTCCGGTAATCACAATGGACAGGTGCTTGTTTTCAACATAGCCACTGTCAAATTTATGGTAAGTATTACCAAATTCAAAAAGCTTTAAGTCACTGTTTTTTCTATTGATATTATAGGACAAACTCTCGAGCAAACCAAATAACATGGATTGTCTCATCACAGCCAGATCACCACTTAAAGCATTTAGGATATTGACGTTTCTTTCTTCATTCAAATTCTCAGAAATACTCGAATAATCCGGTTTTGTCAGTGAATTATTCATCGCCTCATAAATTCCATTGGAAATCAAAAAACCTGCAGCCCTCTGCTCGATTTTTTCTTTAGTCCATTTTTCAGAGCTCGAAACGGAAGTCTTTATTTTTTCAGGGATAGATATGTTGTTATAGCCATAAACCCTTAGAATTTCTTCCACGATGTCCGCTTCTCTTGTAACATCTACACGATATGCAGGAATGGTCAAACCAAGTCCGGATTGCGTCTGATGATTAATCTTTATGTCCAGTGACGCAAGTATATCTTTAATGGTGTCAGTGGAAATCTCTTCTCCTATCAATTTAAAAGCCTTTTCATAAGAAAAATTGACTTGAAAATCTTCTATTTTATTTGGATACAGATCTGTAATTTCTGAAACTATTTTACCATTGGCCAGCTGGGCAATCCAAATCGCCGCACGCTTCAATGCATAAACTACTGCGTTTGGATTAATCCCTCTTTCAAACCGAAAAGAAGCATCTGTATTCAGACCATGTCGTTTTGCTGTTTTTCGTATGGATACAGGATCAAAATATGCCGCTTCCAAAAATATGCTTTTGGTTTCTTCGGTCACACCCGAATTCAATCCTCCAAAGACACCTCCAATACACATGGGGTTATCCTTTGCGTCACAGATCATAATATCATCCTCGTGCAATTCCCTTTCAACACCATCAAGGCCCAAAAAAGGGGTTCCGGCAGGGAGGTTTTTAACAACAACCTTTCCTCCCTTGATCTTATCCGCGTCAAAAGCATGTAAAGGCTGTCCAAGGCCATGTAGAATGTAATTGGTGATATCTACGACATTATTGATAGGACCCAGTCCAATTGCCTTTAATTTGTTCTGAAGCCAGGCAGGAGATTCCTCAATTTTAAGATCCGTGATCGTGATTCCGGCATATCGCGGAACCTGATCATAATCATCAACTTCAACCTTTATATTAAAGGTTCTTTCATCAATGTGGAAATCACTGACCGACGGTGTATTCAATTTGGTTTGTATTTCTTCCATTTGAAGAAGTCCTGCATAAAGGTCTCTTGCTACACCAAGATGACTCATAGCATCTGCCCTGTTCGGTGTTAGGCCAATTTCAATAACCTTATCATTATACAGCTCGAAAATGTCAGCAGCAGCGGAACCAACCTTTGTATCTTCCGGCAAAACCATAATTCCGTCATGGCTTTGACCCAGGCCCAACTCATCCTCTGCACATATCATACCATGACTCAATTCACCTCTGATCTTTCCTTTTTTAATTTTAAAGTCTTCTCCCTGATCCGTATACAGCACCGTACCAATGGTTGCCACCGGCACTTTCTGGCCCCTTGCTACATTTGGAGCCCCACATACGATCTGTACCGGACTGCCATCACCTAAGTCTACCTGAGTAACCTTTAGTCTGTCCGCATTTGGATGCTGCTCACAACTTAGAACTTCACCTACGACAACCCCATTCAGGTTTCCCTTAACAGATTCATAAGATTCAATACCCTCTACTTCCAATCCCAAATCAGTAAGAATCTCACTGACCTTTTCAACGTCCAGGTCAATGTTCAAAAATTCTTTCAACCAATTGTATGATATCTTCATTGTAAAAATTTTAACGGTTCAAAATTAAGTAAAATGCTTCTTTTAAAGAGCCTTAAACCCTCAGAAACTCCTTAATTTTTTCAGCTGCAAAGATATACAATTGAACCAGTAATGATATAGCTTATACCCAAGAATTTTTAACTCTTTAGAACGATTTTAAATATTAATTTAATTTCCCTATTTTGCGATTTTAATAATTTAAACACATGTCTACAGAAATAACAAGAATTTTTGATTTCGCATATTATCAACTTGATAAATATAACCTCTCTAAGGCATTCGTGTCGAAAGTGACCGGAGAATGGGTGGCTACCTCAACCAAAGAATTTGTGGCCAAAGTGAATATTGTGAGTCGAGGTTTACTTGCCTTGGGTGTAAAACCAGGAGATAAAATTGCGCTCATTTCATCCACCAATCGGACCGAATGGAACATTCTTGATATCGCCTTACTTCAGATCGGAGCCGTAAACGTTCCTATTTATCCAACGATCAGCGAGAAGGATTATGAGTATATTTTCAATCATGCCGAAGTTAAATTCTGTTTTCTATCCGACGAGATTTTATTTGAAAAAGCAACAGCCATTGAAAAGAACGTTAAAAGTTTAAAACGAATTTTTTCATTTGACAAGATTAAGGATTGCGCCTACTGGGAAGAAGTTTTTACCCTTGGGTCAGACGAGGGCCTGCAGGAGAAGGTGGATAAACTTAAAGATAAGGTGAAGCCAGGTGACCTTGCCACGATCATTTACACCTCGGGTACTACAGGAGTTCCCAAAGGAGTTATGCTTTCCCATAACAACTTGGTGAGCAATGTTCTGGACAGCGTCCCAAGATTACCCCTTGAAAAAGGAGAAAGCACCGTTTTGAGTTTCCTTCCGGTCTGCCACGTTTTTGAGCGTATGTTACACTATCTGTATCTGTATTCAGGATTGACCATACATTTTGCGGAATCCATTGAAAAAATAGCCGATAACATAAAAGAAGTGAAACCACACTTCATGAGTGTGGTACCCAGATTACTAGAGAAAATATACGACAGTATCATTGCCAAAGGTGCGGATCTTACGGGAATTAAAAAACGCCTTTTCTTCTGGGCCGTGGAAACAGGATTGAAATACGAACCCTATGAAAGGAATGGATGGTACTACGAGAAAAAACTGAAGCTCGCCAATAAACTGATCTTCAGTAAATGGAGGGCGGCCCTCGGAGGAAATTTGTCTACGATGGTTTCGGGCTCTGCGGCCTTACAACCCCGATTATCAAGAATTTTTGCAGCTGCCGGTATGCAGGTCATGGAAGGCTACGGCCTAACCGAAACCTCCCCGGTAATTTCTGTCAATATGTACGAAGGTGAAAATTTTAAAATTGGTTCCGTTGGAAAAGCGATTGATAATGTGGAAATCAAGATCGCAGATGATGGAGAGATCTTGATAAAAGGTCCCAATGTAATGCAGGGATATTACAAGGATCCTGATAAAACAGCGGAGGTCATGACAGATGACTTTTTCCATACAGGTGACAAAGGAGAATTAGACAAAGACGGTTTTTTAACCATTACGGGAAGAAAAAAAGAAATTTTCAAAACCTCGGGAGGGAAATATATCAGTCCAACTCTACTTGAAAATGAAATGAAGCAATCGCGTTTTATTGAGCAGATATTAGTCATTGGAGAAGGACAGAAAATGCCGGCCGCTATCGTACAGCCAAATTTCGAATTTGTCAAGGAATGGGCAAAACGACATGATGTGAACTGTGGTAATACCCCTGAAGAGATGGCCTTCAACCAGGACGTTAAGAAGAGAATCAAGGAAGAAATAGACCTTGGAAATCAAAATTTTGGCAAATGGGAAACCATCAAGAAGATGGAGTTGACACCTGAGATCTGGTCTGTAGACAACAACCTCCTTACCCCTACATTCAAACCCAAAAGAGAGGTCATTCTGAAAAAATACAAACATCTTTATGACAAAATTTACGGATCCTAGATTTATATCAACACAAGCCTGTTAAATTTGTTGTAAATACCTAAGGTTATTCATACATTTGTTTGCTTCAATAATCGTATTAAATGGAACATTTTATCGTATCAGCCAGAAAATACCGTCCTCAGGTATTTAGTGATGTCGTAGGCCAGCGGGCCATAACGAACACCCTGGAGAATGCGATAAAAAACGATCACTTGGCACAGGCCTTGCTATTTACCGGGCCGAGAGGTGTTGGTAAAACAACGTGCGCCCGAATTCTGGCAAAACAAATCAATCTTGAGAGTCTTGAGAGCCCAATGGCAGATGAGGATTTTGCCTTTAATATATTTGAGCTTGATGCGGCTTCAAATAATTCGGTGGATGATATCAGAACCCTGACGGAACAGGTAAGGATTCCTCCTCAGACGGGTAAGTTTAAAGTATATATCATTGACGAGGTCCATATGCTTTCTCAATCGGCTTTTAATGCGTTTTTAAAAACGCTTGAAGAGCCACCCGCACATGCCATATTTATTTTGGCAACTACCGAAAAGCATAAAATCATTCCAACGATCCTGTCCCGATGCCAGATTTTTGATTTTAAACGCATTGGTGTGCTGGATATAAAAAATTACCTGCACAAAATAGCCAAAGGGGAAAATGTCACTGCAGAGGATGATGCCTTGCATATTATTGCTCAAAAAGCAGATGGGGCCCTGAGGGATGCCTTATCAATTTTTGACAGGGTTGTGAGTTTTTCAGGAGATCAACTGACCAGAAAGGCTGTTGCGGACAACCTCAATGTGCTGGATCACGATGTGTATTTTCAGGTCACGGACCTCTTGCTGGACAATAATATCCCACAGGTTCTCATTACACTGAATAATATTCTGACAAAGGGCTTTGAAAGTCATCATTTTGTAATAGGGCTGGCTTCGCATTTCAGGGACCTCCTCGTCGCGAAAGATCCTGAAACTGTCCAACTGCTCGAGGTTGGGGATACCACTAAAAAGCAGTATCTGGAACAGGCAAAGAAATCTGATTTACGATTTTTAATGAGGGCCATAGATCTTGCCAATGAATGTGATTTAAATTTCAAAAGCAGTAAGAATCAAAGGCTTTTGGTTGAACTTACTTTAATGAAAATTGCTTCCATCACATTTGATGGCAAAAAAAAAATCTAAACGATTTATAATTCCTTCGTTTCATTTTTTAACCACGACAAAACAGGTTTCACAACCGGCAATGCCTGTTACTGATCGAACTTCAGTGGTAGCTAAAGTTGCGGTTCCTAAACGCGAGCATGAGCATCCTCCTGCTGCCAAGAAGGAAACGTTGTCGGTCCCAACGCCTGCTAAAAACATAGAAAAGCCGAAGCCCTTAAAGGTAAAGCCCGGAGAGCGCAGGAATTCCGCCCTTTCTTTATCAAGTTTAAAACGGAATAAAAAGGAAGAAGAAGAGCGGATCAAAAAGAATAAGGAGGAACAGGACCAACAAAAAGATCTTCCCAAAGATCCTTTCACGGAAGGAACCTTTTTGGAAGTTTGGAATACCTATGTCAATGATCTGCATGTAAAAGGAGAAAAAATTCTGGCCTCTATTTTAAAAGCAGATGCTCCAAAATTAGTTGGAACTCAAATACATGTAACCTATCCCAATGAATTGATGAAGGTTGAATTATTGAAAGTTCGCCCAAAAGTTTTAAGGCATATCCGAAGAAAACTGAATAATTATGAAGTGGATTTCGAAATTTCCGTCAATGAGGATACCACCAAACGATTTGCTTACACACCTCAGGAAAAATACGAATTGCTTAAGGAAAAAAACGAAGCCATTTCCTTGCTGAGAAAAAAATTCAATCTGGAACTTTAAATACAAAGCGAAGAAATATGTTAGGACTCAAATTTGAAACTGAGACTTCCTGGGTGGAAGTTGCTAAAAGCGGTCTAAAACAGGTGCTTACCGACCATGCATTTGCCGAACAGAAGGCTGCATCCAATGCAGTTTCAATCATTATCAATTATTCTGAAGAAACTGAGCTGGTTCAGGCCATGAGCGAGATTGCCATAGAAGAAATGGAACACTTCAAAATGGTTCATGATTTTATGGTGGCCAGAGGCATGGTTTTAGGGAGAGAACAAAAAAATGATTACGCCAAACACCTCCATTCTTATTTCCCGAAAACGAATGACAGGACAGACGCCTTGATCCAAAGACTTTTGATTGCTGCTCTGATTGAAGCCAGAAGCTGCGAAAGATTCAAAGTCTTCTCTGAAAACATAGAAGACCAGGAATTAGCCCGCTTCTATCGTGACCTTATGGCTTCTGAAGCGAATCATTACACTGTTTTTCTTGGATTCGCCAGAAAATATCAGGACCGTAAGATTGTGGATCAAAAATGGGATGGTTTACTGGCTTACGAGGCCGAATTCATGCGAAACAGAGGTACCACAGCCAGGGTCCATGGTTAACCAGACTGCCTTCCTAATTGATAAATCGAATGGAAAGCGGATAATGTATGGGTTCTCCGTTGTTAACCTTTATTGCGTTGATTACGGGGAAAACAAGACATAAGATCCCAATGGCAATTAAACCGAGAATTCCTAAGCCAATCAATAAAATAAGCGGTACACAGATCAAGGCATACAAAAACATACTCAACTGGAAATTAATAATACTTTTCCCGTGTTCATCCATTTCATAGATTTCGTCTTTTTTACTGATCCAAATAACTAAAGGAACGATGAATCCTCCAAATCCTGTAACAAGATCAAGTAATTGGCTAAGATGGGTAAGCATTAAGGTTTGTCTGTCTTCTCTCATTTAAATATTTTTCTATTTGACGCAGACAGATTCAAAATGTTACATCAAGGTAAAATCAAATGTATGTACCTTTGCAACGATCGGATAAAGAAATAAAAAATGCAAAAAGGCTCAAGTTTAAACAAGGATACAATTATTGCACTGGCAACCCCTTTTGGAATCGGTGCTATAGCCGTGATACGATTGTCAGGTCCCGGGGCCATCGAACTTGTCAATTCGATTTTCCGTCCGCGAAAAAAAGGTAAAAATCTGAAGACGGTTTCTTCACATACCGTTCATCTGGGTTTTATCGTCGATGAGGACAGAATTATTGATGAATCTTTGGTTACTGTTTTTAAAGGGCCCCATTCGTATACCGGGGAAAATGTCGTTGAGATTTCCTGCCATGGTTCGGCCTACATTCAACAAGAAATCCTTCAACTCATGATCAGATCGGGAGCCAGACATGCAGAGGCCGGAGAATTTACCCTTAGAGCATTTTTAAATGGAAAAATGGATTTAAGCCAGGCTGAGGCAGTTGCCGATGTCATTGCCTCCGATTCACAAAGTTCGCACAGTATAGCCATGCAGCAAATGCGAGGAGGATTTTCAAACGAGATCGCCCAATTGAGGGAAGAATTATTGAACTTTGCTTCACTGATCGAACTGGAACTTGATTTCTCAGAAGAAGACGTGGAATTTGCTGACCGATCGGAATTTCAGGAACTGATCAACAGGATAACTAAGGTTCTAAAAAGACTAATTGATTCTTTCGCCTTGGGGAATGTTCTAAAAAATGGAATACCGGTAGCCATTGTAGGAGAACCTAATGTGGGGAAATCAACGCTGTTAAATGCTTTGCTGAATGAGGAAAAAGCCATTGTAAGCGATATCGCAGGAACCACACGTGATGCCATCGAAGATGAAATTGTATTACAGGGAGTCACCTATCGTTTTATTGACACAGCCGGAATTCGTGACACCCAGGATATTGTAGAAAATATAGGGATCCAGAAGACTTATGAAAATATTGAAAAGGCCCAACTCGTCCTTCATCTGATTGATGCAATTCAAATTAAGGAGTTCAGCAAATTGATTCAGGAAGAGAATAACCTTCAGGAAAAATATCCTGAAAAGAAAATATTAACCCTAATTAACAAATCTGATCAGTTATCTCAGGAGAAACAAAATGAAATCACTGCGGCTCAACCTGACTGGATATTGATCTCGGCTAAAGAAAAAACAGGTATCGATGTTTTGCTGGACCATTTGACTCAGCTCGTCAACACCGGAGCTCTTAGCAACCAGCAAACAGTAGTTAGCAATTCCCGCCATTTTGAAGCGCTTAACAAAGCATATATCGCCTTGAATGAAGTCCAGAAAGGAATGGATGACAATATCTCAAGTGACCTGATGGCTATTGATATCAGGCAAGCCTTATTTCATCTGGGGGAAATCACTGGTGAGATTACTACGGATGATCTTTTGGGCAATATTTTTGCCAATTTCTGTATCGGGAAGTAATTCAACAAAATAAACCATCCTTAAATATTAATAAACCTTCCATAAACCCTTTATTTAAAGTATTTTTAATCTATCAGCTAATATTTATTCATATTCCAAATAAGTTTAATTGGTAATTATTTGTACCCCTCTTGTACCTCAAAATAAAAAAACATTTAAAATGCAATTGATTTATTTATTATATTGCACTTAAATGCATCTAATTACACTTAATTACTCTTATATATACTTATCGTCACTTAAATAAATGAGTAGCAATATTAAAATTGAAAGAATATGTGATAATTGTGGTGAGGCCTTTACAGCGAGAACCACTAAGACTAAATACTGCTCCAAAAAATGTAATAGTCAACATTATAAAGCAAAGCTTAGACAAGAAAAAATTGAATCAAGCAACAAAGAAACAGTTAAAACAATTATGTTTCCTTTAGATCAACTTAGGGCAAAAGAATTTTTAACAGTAAAAGAGGTAGCAACATTACTCAACTGTTCTATTAGGACTATCTACTATTATATTGATCAAGGAAATATTAAGGCTGTTAATTTGGGTAAAAGAATGACCCGTGTAAAACGTTCTGAACTAGATAAACTTTTCAACTAAATGATAAGCAAGGTAACATTGAGAAAAAAATCCATCTCTAAAGGACGGTATAGCTTGTATCTTGATTTCTATCCTCCAATATATACATCAAGCTCAGATAAAACAACACGCCGAGAATTTCTAAGACTATGGATTTATGAAAAACCTAAAAATTCCATCCAAAAGCAAGAAAACAAACAGACATTATTGTTAGCCGAACAGATAAGGCTGAAAAGGGACAATGAAATAAACAAACCAGAAGTTTATACTCCATTCGAACTTGAACAAATAAAGGCTCAAGAAAGAGGTGAGAAATCCTTCCTTAATTACTATGAGTCTCTAATGAAAAAACGAAAGGGGTCAACTTACCTTGTTTGGCTAGCCACTTTGAAACATTTGAAGAGATTTGCTGATGACAATATTAAATTTAAAGATATTGATGAGAGATTTTGTAATGATTTCAAAGATTACTTAACACATGCAAACCGTATTAAGGGAAACAAAAAATTAAACCGAAATACTGCCAGCAGTTATTTCAACAAATTTAAGGCATCTCTAAAACAAGCCTTTAAAGATGGTTATATTACAATAGATATAAATTCTAAGATTGAAGCTATCAAAGAAGCTGAAACCAGGAGAGAATTTTTGACATTGCAAGAATTGGAGTTATTGGCCAATACGCCCTGTAAAAATACTTTACTAAGAAAGTTTGCTATTTTTTCGGCTTTAACCGGATTAGGATTTAAGGAGGTTCAAAATATGGTTTGGAAAGATATCTCCTACCAAGAAAACCAAGGTTATCTCGTAATTACAAAAAGGCAAAAGACTCAACGTGATAATTACCTTCCAATACCAAATCAGGCATATGAACTACTTGGAGAACCTGGTAAACCAGACGAGAAAGTCTTCACAGGCTTAAAGTATTCAGCTTATCATAATCGTCAATTACTCGATTGGCTTGATGATGCTGGAATCGAGAAAAACTTAACTCCTCATTGTTTTCGTCATACCTATGCTACATTACAACTTCAAGCAGGTACAGATCTGTATACCATTTCAAAGATGTTAGGGCACAAAAACTTGAAAACCACACAGGTTTACGCGAAAATCGTTGATCAATCCAAGCGTGACACTGTTGATAAAATTAAACTTAACTTTTAGCAAATTTTACTCACTATGAAATTCTTTACAGATTTAATTGCCAAAAGCTATCTTGAATATACAAAAGAAAATGATGACAATATTGCTCAGTTTTATTTCCAGGAATTTTATAAAGTTAGACCTGAAGCAAATGCTAAAGATATTTATTCAAAAAAACAGTTTTATACCAAGCTGATTACAAAACTTGATTCTTTAATTAACAAATCCATTTCAAAAGAAAGAATTACAATTGGAACTGAGACTTTAATACAAGCCTTTTCTGCAACTCAAGCTGAAATTGATGACATATATCTGGAACTTGGACATGAGCAGAGAGATGAAAAAAATGAGCGTATTGTAAGTAAAGAGGAATTGGACTATTATTTTGAGAGACCTAATTTATCATTTATTGAGCCTCTCTGGGAAACATGCGATGATGCTGCAACATTAATTTACGGTATAAAAAAAGCTAAAATAGAATTAAAAGATCCTATCTCAATTATTAATCCAAGTGTTGATATTCATAAGAAACTTTTGGTTCTGCGTAAATCAAAATTAGAATATTTGAAAGAAGAAGCCATTAGAGCAAGTCAAGCAAAGACCATTGCAGAACTTGATAGTCACCCAGAGCTCTCGGATAAAAACATAGTAGCATCGAAAGAATCAATTAAGGAAGAAAACCTAATATCACCGGAAGAAAGAACAGTTAAAGCTATTAAAGATTCTTTTGCACAACTAGGTTCTAAGGGATGGTCATATGCGTTTACATATGAAAAAGAGTTTGATGAATTTGTGGATATCCTCGCATTGATGTTAGAGGGTAAGTCATTTATAATCCCTATTAAACATTTCAAACTTAAAACACGTACTAGAACAAATGTTTCCGCCGTATTAAAATCTATACATGATGATTTAAGTAATGCTGATAACTTAAAAAATGATACTCCCTTTTTTCAATTAATAAGAACATTATCTGTATATGAGGGGATGGATGATCGAGCCATTTACAATTCTTTAACAAAATAAATCTTATTTATATCACTGATTTTCAGTGATCCCAATTATCCCATAAATACCCCCATAGCCACATCATACATTGACCATAATTTTGTCCTGAAATCAAGTACAAAGTGTATTTGATAATTAATATAAATTATTAAATAATGGAGAAAATTAACACCTTCGATTCGCTGCCAAACATGGTATACGAGCTAAAAGAAAAGATGGACTACTTCACCAGTATAGTAGAATCTCTAAAACCTGAAAAAGAATCAAACAAACTACTTACAATTGAGGAAGCTGCCAAATTGTTAGACCTAAAAGTATCTACCATGTACAGTAAAGCCAATAAAAATGAGCTTCCCTTTATGAAAAAAGGTAAAAAACTTTACTTCTTTAAAAGTGAACTCCTTAGTTATGTAAAGTCAGGCAAAATTCCATCTATTGAAGAGATTCATGACAGAGCAAAAAATTACTTAAACAATAAAAAATAATTCTATGAAATCAAATATGAAAGATTATAAGCCCAATAATAGTAAAGAAAAATTACCTGTTTTTCCAGATTCTTTATATCCTCAACTTCCTCAATTTCTTCAAGACGTAGTGATTCATGCCTCGTCAAATCAAGAAAGAGATATGCTCTTATTAGGGGCATTAACTAGCATAAGTTCTTGCATACCTAAATTATATGGATTCTACGATGGTGAAAAAATATATGCAAACTTGTATTTATTTGTCACAGCTCCACCTTCATCTGGCAAAGGCAAATTAAATCTATGTAAAAAGATCATATTACCAATACATGATTCTTTAAGAGAAGAAACCGAAGAATTAAAGTTTAAATATAAAAATGAACTAGCAATTTCAAAGATAAATAAAGAAACTAAGGCACCTAAAAGTCCTGCAGATAAAATGCTATTTATCCCTGCTAATAACAGCAGCACAGGCATGTTTCAATTACTCTCTGATAATGATGGTCGAGGTATTATTTTTGAAACTGAAGGAGATACTGTAACACTGGCCCTAAATTCGGATTATGGAAATTATAGTGATGGTTTTAGAAAAGCCTTTCACCATGAGACTATATCATATTATCGCAGAACTGATAAAGAATTTGTTGAAATTATAAGCCCTTGTTTATCCGTAGTTCTATCAGGTACACCTGGTCAAGTTAAATCCTTAATTCCAAATGCAGAAAATGGATTATTTAGTCGTTTCGTTTTCTATTATCTTGATTTAGAATCTGATTGGAAAGACGTCTTTAAACATACATCTAATGGATTAGAATCATTCTATACTAATTTAGGGTCTCAATTCTTTGACTTCTATGAAAAATTGAATCGAAACAATGAAATTGAGATCTTTCTATCTAAAAGTCAAAGAACTGATTTTCATACATTCTTTAAAAAATTACAGGAAAAATATCTCTACATTGAATCAGATGAATATATCGCCACAATAAGACGTTTAGGTATTGTCGCCTTCAGGTTTGCTATGATATTCACCTCACTAAGAATCATGGAAGATGGAAACGACTCACAAAAACTAGAGTGCTCTGACATAGATTTTAGTAATGCCCTTAAAATGATCCCTGTTCTCGATCATCATAGCCGGATAGTATTTTCTGCATTACCCAAAGAAAGAAAACCTTTACAATTTAAAAATTTAAAAGAGCAACTTTTAGATTCATTACCGAAAAAATTCAATCGTAAAAAATATTTAGATATTGCAAAGGAAATTGGAATCAATCCCAAAACAGCTGAAGGATATATTACAAAATTCATTGATAAAGGTTTTATATATAGAGAACAAAATAATCACTACATAAACACTTTGGTCCAAGAAAATAAGGATTCTAAGGATCTTAAGGATACAAAAAATAAATCCGTATAATCCTTTAAATCCTCATATTCCTCACCCATAAATCATGAGAACTTAAATACCATTTTCCCTTAAGTGCAGTAGGTGATCAAATCAAGAAACTAAAATCAAATTATTTATAATTAACTTACAATATTCTATGAAAAATAAATTCAAAATTACAGGCCTCTATTATGAAGTTCAAGACTTTAAACTAAGAAAATACCTAAATATAAGAAGAAAGAATTCATTGATTGAAAGACCGGACATAATGGTTATTATGATGAATCCGGGAGGTTCCAAACCTGTAGACGGAATCGATAATAACATTTTGGAATCAGAGGCAATACCGGATAGAACCCAAGATCAAATCATGAAGGTTCTGACAGCCTGTAAGCTTGAGTATGCACGGGTTTTGAACCTTTCTGACATACGCGAGCCTAAGTCCAAACAAATGCTTTTAAAAGTCTTAGAAATGGACAAGAAAGGTATAGCTCATTCCATATTTGATGATCGAAGAAAAGATGATTTTGATTCACTATTCATTAAGGATGTTCCTGTACTTTTTGCCTGGGGTGTAGGGAAAGAATTAAAGATTTTAGCGGAGAAAGCTATTGAAGCCATTGATAATGATAATCCAATTGGCTTAAAGAAAGAAGGTGTTGATTGGGCCTATTATCATCCCCTCCCACAAAATTTTCAAAAACAAGATGAATGGGTTGATAATATAATTGAAGCATACAATAAGTTTGCTAAACAAGGAGCTGTCTGAACGAGTATTTACATTTAGACTAGCTTTCATTCTGATTCTTTATAAGAGATCAGTTACAATTTTTTACTCATAATAAGGATCAACTTTACTTTGTCATGAAATTCATTCTGATTGTAGGCCCCTGGTTTCCAAAGCTATGTTAACATATTGCATAGTTATCGATGCATTCATTCACTTTCTGATCGATAACGGACAATATGTGGTAAATAGCCGCTTCCCAAGGCTCCACCCTCGCCTTCCCTTCTCTCCAACGTTCATATATCTCATATTCTTCTCTCTTTGAATAGATATACTAATCACTTTATGGCGGACTCATTTTTCCTCAAGGTATATTGAACTCTGCCTCTGTTTCTATCAAAAAATGATATGACTTCCGAAATTTTCTACAGCTAATTCTCATAAGTGGCTATATACTATTGGTGTAGCCCCCCATTCAATCATATGGGGAAAACCGTTTCTCACTCAAAACTTGGGTAGGGGCAACTTTCTTTTGTCTTTTTATTTCCAGACGTGCAGGGTCACAAGGATTCTGCCTTAACTATTCGAGAGACTGATTCCTGACTCTTGAACTAATTCCATTTAATTATGAAGATATTCAAATCAAAGCTTCGGGAGGTATCCGCTGTTTACAAAACAAGTGATGTTGTACCGAACGTAAAGATTAGTCAATCAAAAGATGTTGCAGATTATATCCGTCAAGTTTATCCTGTTGAGATCAATATTCGCGAAGCTATGGTCGTTTTATTCTTATCGAATTCAAATAAATCCATTGGCTGGAGTATTGCAAGTATTGGGGGTATAACAGCGACAATTGTAGATGTAAGGCTCGTTCTAAGGGATGCTTTACTCACTCAAGCCACAAGTATCATTTTGGTCCATAATCATCCTTCAGGATCGCTTAATCCAAGTAAGTCCGACCTTTCAATTACCCATAAAGTAAAGAAGGCCGCAGAATTAATGGACATTAAACTATTGGATCATTTAATTCTTACAGAGGATGCTTATTTTTCCTTCGTTGACGAAGGGAAATTATAATAAGAGGTTCGAATCCAGGGGGTCCACAATTCTAAAAATTAGAGGAGCTCTACAAGAAATTGCGGGGCTCACTTTATTCATATCAAAACAATCAAATCAGGAAATAATAAACAACCCATTTACTTCGTTTAGGATTGATTAATTTAATTATTTGAACAATTCAACAAGAAGGTGATTAATTTTAACATTCTACCTTGTAATTTCATGTTACTAATGACTAAAAACAAAGAATCTAACTCATAATTAAATGGTTAAATTTCCGTTAATTATACTAAGAAGTTATAAACTTTAGTATCTTTGTATTCGACATGAAGCAGATTTTTCATAAAATATCATCGGTTTTGATGGCCATTGTCGTCCTTTTCTCTACAATGTCATTTACTGTAAATATGCATTACTGTGGTGATACTTTGGCAGAAACTGCTATCTTTCATAAGGCAGAAGGCTGTGGAATGGAAATGGAGAAACCTTCAACCGAAGGTTGTGACATTGCAAAAAAGAATTGCTGTAAGGATGAGCAATTAGTAATTAATGGTCAAGACGAACTACAATTACAAGTTGACAAGATTTCTTTTGAACAACAAATATTTATAGCTTCATTTGTTTATACTTATATTAACCTTTTTGAAGGTTTAGACAAGAATGTATCTACTTATGAAGAATATAGGCCTCCACTCGTCATAAGGCAAATCTACAAGCTCGACGAGACTTATTTAATTTGATTTTTAAACAATAGACTGTTGTATCCTATGGCTTATGTCATATGGATAATTTCCTGTATTCGGTGTTTTCTTAACACTATTGTCTAATTGTTTAATTATCAAAGCCAATGCTAAACAAAAGCATAAAATTTCTAATAGAAAATAAACTTGTTGCCGTATTATTACTCGTACTATTTATAGGATGGGGAATTGTAAATGCACCTTTCAATTGGGATACTGGTTTTTTACCAAGTGATCCCGTAGCCGTGGATGCCATACCAGATATTGGGGAAAACCAACAAATAGTTTTTACCAAATGGGACGGTCGTTCGCCACAAGACATAGAAGACCAAATCACTTACCCTTTAACAACCTCACTCTTGGGTATTCCTGGTGTAAAAACCATCCGAAGTTCGTCTATGTTTGGCTTTTCCAGTATCTATATCATTTTTGAAGAAGATATAGAATTTTACTGGAGCAGAAGTCGTATTCTCGAAAAACTCAATTCCTTACCAAGTGGTTTACTACCCGAAGGAGTTAATCCTGCTTTAGGTCCAGATGCCACAGGATTAGGACAAATATATTGGTACACTTTAGAAGGTCGTGATGAAAACGGTAATGTTACTGGTGGCTGGGATTTACAAGAGTTGCGCAGTATCCAAGACTACTATGTAAAATATGCCCTATCCTCTGCAAGTGGTGTTTCCGAAGTTGCTTCAATAGGTGGTTATGTCCAAGAATACCAAGTGGATGTAAATCCAGAATTAATGCGTCAATACAATATTGGATTACATCATGTTGTAAAAGCCGTTAAGGAGAGCAACAAAGATATTGGTGCACAAACCATTGAAATCAATAACGCAGAATACTTAGTGCGTGGTTTAGGTTATGTGAAATCTATTGAAGATATAGAAAATGCAGTAGTCACTTCCGAAGATTATACATCAATCAAAATAAAAGATATTGGAAAAGTCTCATTAGGTCCAGCAACAAGACGGGGATTATTGGATAAAGAAGGTGCGGAAGTCGTGGGAGCTGTTGTGGTAGCAAGATACGGGGCTAATCCAATGGAAGTCATCAATAACGTAAAAGAGAAAATCAATGAGCTAAGTGCTGGATTGCCATCAAAAGTGTTAGCGGATGGCAGAACATCACAAGTGACAATAGTGCCCTTTTATGATAGGACAGAATTAATTCAAGAAACATTAGGCACACTTAATGAAGCATTGACTTTAGAAATCCTCATAACCATTCTGGTCATTATCATTATGGTCTTTAATCTTAGAGCTTCAGTATTAATTTCTGGCTTATTGCCTGTGGCGGTTTTAATGGTTTTTATCGCAATGAAACTATTTGGTGTGGATGCAAACATAGTAGCTCTATCTGGTATTGCTATTGCTATTGGTACCATGGTCGATGTAGGGGTAATACTTTCAGAAAATATTATAAGGCATTTGGATGAAGATAATGATTCACAATCCATTAATACAGTAGTTTATAACGCAACAGCTGAAGTGTCTGGTGCAATCGTAACGGCAGTAATGACCACTATTATTAGTTTCATTCCCGTATTTACAATGATTGGTGCAGAAGGTAAATTATTCAGACCATTAGCCTTTACGAAAACTTTCGCTTTAACAGCGTCTATTATTGTGGCCTTATTCTTAATACCACCATTTGCCTCTATTCTATTCAGAAAGAAAAGCATTAATACAAATTTTAAATACGTTTTAAATGGTGTTTTAATAGCATTAGGTATTACAGCAATAATTTATGGATATTGGTTGGGGTTAATATTGGTAGGTTTTGGAATCGTTGCACTAATTAAGCAACACAAAATACTATTTGAGAAACAGACTAACATTATCAATATAATCATTTCAGTATCGGCGATAGTATTCTTGTTAGCCGAATATTGGAGACCCTTAGGAGTTGACAAAAGTATCTTCTGGAATCTCATTTTTGTAAGTGTAATTTGCTTTGGCTTATTAGGCGTTTTCTCATTATTCATAAAAAACTACACACGTATTTTAAGGTGGTGTTTAGATAACAAATTTTTGTTTTTATCACTTCCAACGGCTATTGTAATAGCAGGGTTTTTCATTATGAAGAACACAGGCAAAGAGTTTATGCCATCATTAAATGAAGGTTCATTTCTCTTAATGCCAACCTCAATGCCACATTCTGGTGTAGAAGAAAATAAACGTGTATTGCAGCAATTAGATATGGCTGTTGCTAGTATTCCAGAGATTGAAACTGTCGTAGGAAAAGCAGGTCGTACAGAATCCGCTTTAGACCCAGCACCAATGTCAATGTATGAAAATATGATTCAGTATAAACCAGAATATATGCTGAACGATAACGGAAAGCGCCAACGATACAAAGTAAGTGATGAAGGTTTATTTGAACTAAAGGATGGTCGTTTTATTTCAAACCCTAATAATTCCGAAAATGTCAACTTTATCACAGTTAAAAGGTCTCAATTAATTGAAGATAATTATGGTGAGTACTATCGTAATTGGAGACCAGAAATACAATCACCAGATGATATTTGGAATGAAATAATAAAGGTTACAAAATTACCAGGTGTAACCTCCGCACCAAAGCTACAACCCATTGAAACCCGATTAGTAATGCTTCAAACAGGTATGCGAGCACCAATGGGAATAAAAGTAAAAGGTCAAGACTTGAATCAAATTGAAGCGTTTGGAGTTCAACTAGAAAACATTATCAAGCAAGCTGAGGGTGTTAAAAAGGAAGCCGTATTCGCTGACAGAATTGTTGGTAAACCTTATTTACTTATTGATATAGACAGAGATAAAATAGCTCGTTATGGTATTTCTATCCAGGATGTCCAAGACGTGTTAAAAATCGCTGTTGGCGGTATGGTATTAACACAAACAGTTGAAGGTCGTGAGCGATATGGTGTTCGAGTACGATACCCAAGAGAATTGCGAGCAAATCCAACAGACATACAACAGATATATGTGCCAGTTGAAAAAGGTAGTCCAGTTCCTTTAAGTGAATTGGCAACCATTCGTTACCAACAAGGTCCACAAGTCATTAAGAGTGAAGATACTTTTTTAGTAGGTTATGTATTGTTTGATAAATTGGATGGATTTGCTGAAGTAAGTGTTGTTGAAAACGCACAAGCGCTTATTCAAGAAAAAATAAATTCTGGTGAATTGATAGTTCCAAAAGGAATCAACTATGCATTCACAGGAACTTACGAGAATCAATTACGAGCAGAAAAAACTTTATCCGTTGTTGTACCATTGGCCTTGGCAATTATCTTTCTAATACTGTATTTCCAATTTCGCTCAGTGGGAACATCATTAATGGTCTTTACAGGAATAGCAGTAGCTTTTGCGGGGGGATTTATAATGATTTGGCTATACGGTCAAGATTGGTTTTTAAACTTCAATTTCTTTGGGGAAAATATACGAGACTTATTCCAGATGCACCCAATTAATTTAAGCGTAGCTGTTTGGGTTGGGTTTATTGCACTCTTCGGAATTGCAACAGATGATGGTGTTGTAATGGCAACCTATTTAACTCAAACTTTTGACAGGAATACACCAGAAAATAGGAACGAAATAAGAGCATCAATAGTAGAAGCGGGTGAAAAACGAATAAGACCATGTTTAATGACTACAGCGACCACAATTTTGGCATTGTTACCAGTACTAACCTCAACAGGACGTGGAAGCGATATTATGATCCCTATGGCAATACCGAGTTTTGGTGGAATGCTAATAGCCTTAATAACCTTATTTGTCGTACCAGTATTATTTAGCTGGAAAGCGGAGGTTCAACTTAAAAGACCTACAAAATGAAACAGATAAAATCATACATAAAAACAGTCTTTATTTTTTGTTCTATATTTTTTGTTCTCAAAGGAAATGCACAACAATTAGATTCACTTATTGATATAGCCTTGACAAACAATCCTGAAATTCAAAAATTTGAGTTGCAATATAAAAGAGCTTCGGAACAGGTAAACGAGGTCAATAATACTCCCAATACCGCATTTGCTGTCGGGTATTTTGTAAGTGAACCAGAAACACGAACAGGTGCGCAAAAGTTTAAAATATCGGCTAATCAAATGTTGCCATGGTTTGGTACAATTACTTCAAGAGAAAAATATGTGAGTTCATTGGCTGAATCTAAATACGAAGACATTGTCATTGCCAAAAGAAAACTAATGTCTTCAGTATCACAATCCTATTATAATTTATACGCAAATGAAGCAAAGCAAGAAGTGTTGAGAAAGAATATAAAGTTATTGGAAACCTATGAAACTTTGGCACTAACATCGGTTGAGGTTGGTAAAGCTTCTGCTGTAGATGTGTTGCGGTTGCAAATGCGTCAGAACGAAATGCAACAATTAAAGGATGTTTTAAAGCAACAATTTTTAGCAGAACAAACAAACTTTAATAATCTATTAAATAGAGCAAATGATGTAACGGTTAATGTAATAGAGGGTTTAACTATACCATCGGAAGATTTTGAAATCAATTCTGAAAAATTAGCATTACATCCCGAATTATTGAAATATGACAAGCTCTACCTATCAGTGGAACAATCTGAATTGCTAAACCAAAAAGAAAGCAGCCCTATGATTGGTTTTGGGTTAGATTATATCAATGTAGAGAAACGTCCAGATATGGATTTTAGTGACAATGGTAAAGATATTTTGATGCCAATGGTTTCATTAACAGTCCCAATTTTCAACAAAAAATATAAATCGCAAACAAAACAAAACGAGTTGCAGGAACGAGAAATATTGGCACAAAAACAAGAACGATTAAATACGTTGGAAACGGTTTTGGACAAAGCAATAAAGGATAGAATTTCTTCAAGAATAAGTTATTCTACCCAAACTAAAAACTTAAAGCAAGCGAAAGATGCAGAAAACATTGTAATCAAAAGTTATGAAACTGGAACCATAGATTTTAATGATGTTTTAGACATTCAAGAACTGCAATTAAAGTTTCAAATTAATCAAATAGAATCTGTGAAAACTTATTATGTGCAGACTACAATAATTAACTATTTAACGCAGTAATCATGAAACACACATATCACATACACGGAATGACCTGCAACGGATGTCGCAGTCACGTGGAAGAATCGCTCTCTAAAGTGGAAGGGGTTTCAAAAGTAACAGTTGATTTGGATAGAGCTGAAGCTACTATCAAAATGGAATTACATATTCCTATAGAAACTTTTCAAGAAGCCTTAAAAAAGGATGGTAATAGCTACAGCATTTTTAAACCAGGTGAACATCATCAGCATTCAAAAGCTAAAAAGAAAGAGCAACCCAAAGGAAATGACACAGGTACATTTTATTGTCCTATGCATTGCGAAGGCGATAAAACATACGACAAACCAGGCGATTGTCCTGTTTGCGGAATGGATTTGGTAGAAGAACAAAATCTATCTACATCAACAGCAGAACAATGGACCTGTCCTATGCACCCAAAAATCGTTAAAGACGAAGCAGGTTCGTGCCCTATTTGTGGGATGGATTTAGTACCCATGCAACCTGACCTTTCAGCAGAAGAAAAGACCTATAAAAAACTATTAAAAAAGTTTTGGATTGCCACAGCATTCACCTTACCAATTTTCTTAATTGCTATGAGCGAAATGCTCAATAACAATCCATTATACGATGTAATGGAACAGAAATATTGGAACTGGATTCAGTTTACATTATCAATTCCAGTTGTGTTTTATGCCACTTGGATGTTCTTTGAACGTGCCTATAAAAGCATTAAGACGTGGAATCTCAATATGTTTACGCTCATTGGAATTGGTGCTGGGGTAGCGTGGTTGTTTAGTGTAATTGGAATGTTATTTCCCGATGTGTTTCCAAGTGAATTTAAAACAGAATCAGGTGCAGTCCACGTCTATTTTGAAGCATCAACGGTAATTCTAACATTGGTGCTTTTAGGTCAATTGTTAGAAGCTCGCGCACACAGCAAAACCAATTCGGCAGTAAAAGAACTGTTGAAATTCGCACCAAATAAAGCTATAAAAATTGTAGATGGTGAAGAAGTTGAAGTCAGTATTGACGAGATAGAACTTAATGATATTCTAAAAGTAAAACCAGGTGACAAAATTCCTGTAGATGGTGTCATCACGGAAGGCAATACAAGTATTGACGAATCAATGATTACAGGTGAGCCTATTCCTGTAAACAAAGCTGAAGATGATAAAGTAAGTAGCGGTACAATCAATGGGAATCAATCCTTTTTAATGAAAGCCGAAAAGGTTGGAAGCGACACCTTATTATCTCAAATCATACATATGGTGAATGATGCCAGTAGAAGTCGTGCACCTATTCAAAATTTAGCTGATAAAGTTTCGGGTTATTTTGTGCCAGTTGTAGTAATCATTTCGGTTATCACATTTATTGTATGGTCAATTTGGGGACCAGAACCAGCTTACGTCTATGCGTTGGTTAATGCAATTGCAGTTTTAATTATTGCGTGTCCGTGTGCATTAGGTTTAGCAACGCCAATGTCTGTAATGGTTGGTGTGGGTAAAGGTGCTCAAAATGGTGTATTGATTAAAAATGCCGAAGCTCTTGAAAAAATGGACAAGGTAAATGCACTTATTGTTGACAAAACAGGAACAATTACCAAAGGAAAACCAACCGTAGAAACCGTTGGTGCTTTTAACAATGCTTTGAGCGAAAAAGAGGTGCTACAATACATCGTTTCATTAAATACAAATAGTAAACATCCTTTAGCAGAAGCTACTGTAAAATACGGAAAAGAACATATTACTGAAATACTAGAGTCCCAAGACTTTAGCGCGGTTACCGGAAAAGGTGTTGAAGCAAAAATTGATGGTAAAAAAGCAGCATTGGGTAATCCTAAAATGATGGAATATACCAAAGCAGACCTTACATCTACGATGAAAGAGGAAGCCAAAGCCTATCAAAAACAAGGTAAAACAGTTTCTTATTTAGCGATAGATAAAATCGTTGTTGGTTATGTAGTTATTGGCGATAAGATAAAGGAAACAAGTGCCAAAGCTATTAAAGCACTTCAAGATAAAGGTATTAATGTAATAATGCTTACAGGTGATAATCACGATACTGCACAAGCAGTAGCATCAGAATTGAATTTGGCAGATTTTAAAGCCAGTATGTTACCAGAGGACAAGCTCAAAGAAGTTGAGAAACTACAAGTAAATGGAAAAGTAGTCGCCATGGCAGGTGATGGTATTAATGATGCACCAGCATTGGCTAAAAGTGATGTGGGAATTGCTATGGGAACAGGAACAGATGTTGCCATTGAAAGTGCAATGATAACGCTGGTGAAGGGAGATTTACAAGGCATTGTAAAAGCACGAAATTTAAGTGATGATGTAATGAAAAATATCAAGCAAAACTTATTTTTTGCACTTATCTACAACACAATAGGTGTACCTATTGCGGCAGGAGTTTTATTTCCTTTTATCGGAATATTACTATCGCCAATGATAGCAGCTTTAGCAATGAGCTTTAGTTCAGTTTCGGTTATAGGTAACGCATTAAGAATAAGAAATATCAAAATATAATAATATGAAAAAATACATAATTTATTCAGGTATATTAATAGTAGGTCTATTATTAGGTTGGTGGATGTTTGGTGGTTCATCAAATGAAAAAACAGACCATAATCACGATAAGGTTTCAGAAACAAATCAAATGTGGACGTGCTCTATGCATCCACAAATTATGCAACCAGAACCAGGCGATTGTCCCATTTGTGGTATGGATTTAATTCCTGCTGATGGTGGAAGTGATGTATTGATGGCGGACCAATTCAAACTGACTGAAAATGCAATGGCCTTAGCCAATATTCAAACAACCATTGTGGGTAAAGGAAATGTAGAAGGCAATACCATAAAATTATCTGGTAAAATTGCTGAAAACGAGGAAGCCAATGCAGTTCAGGTCAGTTACTTTGCTGGCAGAATTGAACGGTTGGATGTGAGATTTACAGGTGAAAAAATTCGTAAAGGACAGCTTTTGGCGACCATTTATTCGCCTGAATTGTATGCAGCACAACAAGAATTGATTACAGCAGGGTCTTTAAAAGATTCGCAACCTGATTTATACAGAGCTGTTCGTAACAAAATGAAGTTATGGAAGCTATCTGAAAATCAAATCAATCAGATTGAAGAAACCGGAAAAGTGCAAGAAAATTTTCCTGTCTATGCAACCGTTTCAGGAACAGTTACAGAAAAGTTGGTAGAGCAAGGGGATTACATCAAACAAGGTCAACCTTTATTAAATATTTCTAACCTCAACACTGTTTGGGGTAATTTTGATATCTATGAAAATCAGATTAATCGCTTTAAAAAAGGACAGGAAGTATTGATTACAACCAATGCTTATCCCAACGACAAATTTAAAGGTAAAATCGATTTCATAGACCCAATCCTAAACACCAAAACAAGAACCGTAACCTTGCGTGTGGTTCTAAATAATATGGATGACAGGTTTAAACCTGGAATGTTTGTAATCGCACATATTGAAAGTTCTACAAGTAACAATGGCGAAGATTTAACTATTCCTGTAACTGCTGTTTTATGGACGGGTGAGCGTTCAGTGGTTTACCTTAAATCAAATCCAGACCAACCCGTTTTTGAAATGCGAGAAGTAACCTTAGGTAATAATATAGGCGATAATTATGAGGTATTCACTGGACTGGATAACGGCGATGAAATAGTTACTAATGGAACTTTCACTATCGATGCCGCGGCACAACTCCAAGGTAAAAAGTCTATGATGAATAAGGAAGGAGGAAAAGTAGTGACTGGTCACGAAGGACATTTGGGAATGGACAACAATTCAGTCAATAAAGAAAATGATCTTACCAATATGAATGAACGTTTGATAGTATCAGAGAAATTTCAAGAACAGTTAAAAATTGTTTTCAATGAGTATATTCATTTAAAAGATGCTTTAGTAAAAGAAGATTCAAAAAGTACTTCTGCAAGTGCATCAACTTTATTAAATAATTTGAGTGAAGTAGATATGAAATTGTTATCAGATAACAAGGCGCATAACCATTGGATGTCAATAGAAGGCGACATAAAATCTTCAGCTACTCCTATTTCAATGTCTTCTAATATTAAAGAGCAAAGAGAACACTTTAAACTTCTATCATCTCACTTAATTAATGCTGTACAACTCTTCGGAATCAACGAAAAAATCTATGTAGAATTTTGTCCAATGGCAGATAACAACAATGGTGCGTATTGGTTGAGTAAAGAAGAAAAAGTAATCAATCCATATTTTGGTGAAGCAATGCTAACCTGTGGAGAAGTAAAACAAGTAATAGAATAAATCAAAACAAGTATAAATATTAAATTTTAAACAATGAATTTTTCAAAGAAAAATCACGAACACAAAAACAAAAATGTAATCAAGGTGAGTAAAAAAGTAATTTTAAGTATCGCTGTATTAACAGCATTAGCTTTAACAAGTTGCAAAAACGAAACTAAAAAAGAAACGGAAACAGCCACTACAGAAGTTTCAAATGAAATGGCAATGACAGACCTGTCTTTTGGCGTAAGGGGAAACTGTGGTATGTGTAAAAAAACAATCGAAAAAGCAGCCAACAGTGTTGAAGGTGTTGCAAGTGCTAATTGGGATGTCGATAAAAAGAAGATTGATGTGTCTTTTGATGATACAAAAACCGATGCAATGGCAATTCATAATGCTATTGCCGAATCAGGATATGATACCGAAAAAGTACAAGGTGATGAGCAAGCCTATAAAAATTTAGCTGGATGTTGTCAATATGACCATAGTATGGAGATGAAACGATCCGGTGAAGCAGAAGATCATTCAAACCATGATCACTGATGCGTTTTTTATTAGTTTCAACAGAAAACAACTGCGAAATTTATTTAGTAAAATAATTAAACCGAGTGATTTTCATTCGGTTTTTTTATGATCAATATTGACAAAGGAATTAGTATTGTACTCATTTTTGACCCTACCCTGTCAAGTATTAATTCAATTCACCTAAATCTTTCAACATTAGACATAAATAACCATAATATTTAAGTGCAGTTTAAAACCAACTTCAACATGGATACAGAATAATTTAAGAATGACTTTTTGCACAACTATTGCATTAATTAATTGCTATATTTGACCCGTGAAAATTGTAACATTCATATTAGCAATAATTATACTGTTCTTATCAGTAAAACCATGTTCTGACGGTCTAAATCTCGAGGATCAAAACCCAACGGAAATTAGTAGCAATCACAACCATCAAGAAGATAGTGACGATTCTTGTCCAATAACGTGTATTTGTAACTGTTGCGGGATGTCAATTACTTATGAGCCTTTAGGCTCTTATAACCTCACAATTAATTCAAAAATTTCTACAGAAATAATGTCTTCATATCAATCATTATATCGATTTGATTTCCATTCCAGTATTTGGCAACCGCCACAAGTTTAATTCAGATTTTATAGGATAATTACATCCTTTTATGAACCTAAATTAGGTTCTCATTACTTCGATTTATGCCGTTCTTACGTCCGTAAATTGGAATGTTTAACTGAATTAATACATTTTCCATGATTAATAAAATCATTGATTTTTCAATCAATAACAAATTCATTATTGGTTTGCTTACGCTTACCATTATTGGAGCAGGAATTTGGAGTATGACTAAAGTACCCATAGATGCCGTTCCAGATATTACAAACAATCAAGTTCAAGTAATTACACAATCTCCTAATTTAGGAACAGAAGATATTGAGCAAATAATCACATATCCAATAGAAGTGGCGATGAGTAATCTTCCTAATGTTGAAGAGATTCGTTCAATTTCACGCTTTGGCCTATCAGTAGTTACAATTGTTTTTGATGATGACATGGGCACATATTTGCCCCGCCAATTGGTAGCCGAGAAACTGATCGATGTTAAAGAGCAAATTCCTGAAGGTTTCGGCGAACCCTCAATGGGCCCCATCTCAACAGGATTGGGTGAAATATATCAATATACATTAAAAGTAAAGTCTGGGTTTACCGACAAATATTCTATATCAGATTTACGGACAATGCAAGATTGGATTGTCCAGCGTCAAATGGCAATGGTAGATGGTGTCGTTGAAGTAAATGCCATTGGAGGAAAAATAAAACAATACGAAGTAGCTGTTGATCCAAACGATTTAAATGCAATAGGATTGACTATTTCAGATGTATTTCAAGCTCTCGAAGCAAACAATCAAAATACAGGAGGTGCATATATCGAAAAGAATCATCAAGCTAATTTCATTCGTGGCGAAGGTCTAGTACGTAATTTAGAAGACATTAAGAAAATCCCAGTTAAAACTGTCAATAATATTCCAATAACAATAAGTGACATTGCTACAGTGCAATTTGGTTCTGCAATTCGTTATGGGGCTTTAACACAAGATGGTGAAGGTGAAGTAGTCGGTGGCCTGGTAATGATGCTTAAAGGTGCAAATTCCAATGAAGTCATAGACAATGTAAAAGAAAGAATGAAGCAAATTCAACAGTCATTACCCGAAGGTGTTGTTATTGAACCTCTTTTAGATAGGAGTAAATTAATAGGCGAAACAACTTCTACAGTAGCCAAAAACCTTATAGAAGGTGCATTAATAGTCATATTTGTACTTATCTTCTTGTTAGGTAATTGGCGTGGTGGCTTAATTGTCGCTTCAACCATACCATTGTCCTTACTATTTGCTTTTATCTTAATGAACGTTTTTGATGTCTGGGCTAACTTAATGAGTTTGGGAGCTATTGACTTCGGTATCATTGTGGACGGTTCAGTTATCATTGTTGAAACTACAGTATTCCTAATCGCATCGCAGGTACTTAAAAAGAAAAAACTGTCCTCAAAAGATCGTGATAAAATAACATCAACTGCTTCAAAAAAGATGATGAATGCAGCGTTTTTCGGTCAGTTAATTATCCTAATTGTGTTTTTACCAATCCTAGCCCTACAAGGTATTGAGGGCAAGATGTTTAAACCAATGGCATTGACCTTTATTTTTGCAATGATCGGTGCTATGGTACTTTGTCTTACATATGTTCCAATGATGTCAGCTCTAATTTTAAGAGTCCCAAAATCAGATAAAAAATCGTATGGCGACAAATTCGTTCAATGGGTAGAAAACAAATATCAACCATTATTAGAGACTGTCTTACTAAAAGGAAAACTCGTTATAGGTATTGCTATTGGATTATTTGCACTAGCGGTTTTTATGTTCACCAGAATGGGCGGTGAGTTCATACCTCAACTCGATGAAGGTGACATTGCGTTCCACGCAATTTTAAAACCTGGAAGTTCACTTTCCGAGACTATTGAAACAACCACTAAAATTGAGCAAATTGTTAAAGCAAAATTTCCTGAAGTGGACAAAATTGTAAGTCGTATAGGTGTTGCTGAAATACCTACAGATCCGATGCCAATGGATTTAGCGGATATATTCGTAATTCTTAAACCCAAGAGTGAATGGACAACTGTATCTTCTAAAGATGAACTCATCGAAGAAATGAAGCAGGCTGTCGAAATCATTCCTGGTGTTAATTATGAATTTACCCAACCCATTGAAATGCGTTTCAATGAATTACTTGAAGGTGTTCGCGAAGATATAGCTATAAAACTCTATGGTGAAGATATTGAAGTGCTATCCCAAAAAGCCCAAGAAATATCAAAAATTATAGCTGGAACTGAAGGTATTGGAGATATGAGAGCAGAAGCTACAACGGGTTTACCTCAGATGACCATTGCATACAATAGGAATAAATTAGCGCAATATGGGCTTCAAATCAATAATTTAAACAAAATGGTACAATCAGCATTTGCTGGCGGTAATGCAGGTGTTATTTTTGAAGGTGAGAAACGATTTGATTTAGTAGTACGTCTCAATGCTCAAAGCCGAAAAGATATAACGGACATTCAAAACCTATTCATCAATTTACCCTCTGGTGTTCAAATACCACTGCGTGAAGTTGCAGACATATCCTATAAAGCGGGTCCAATGCAAATAAGTAGAGACAATACCAATAGAAGAACCTATGTCGGGGTCAATGTTAGAGGAAGAGATGTGAAATCTTTAGTAACAGAAATTAAATCAAAATTAGATGCGGAACTTGAATTGCCGTCTGGATATTTTATTCGTTATGGTGGGGCATTTGAAAACTTAGAACGTGCCAGTGATCGATTAAACACGGTTGTACCTATTGCCTTGCTACTCATCTTCGTTCTAATATACTTCGCTCTAAAATCATTGCCACAAACTCTAATGATTTATATAGCTATTCCCATGGCAACAATTGGTGGTGTCGTGGCATTGTGGTTACGTGATATGCCATTTAGTATATCAGCCGGGGTAGGTTTTATTGTTCTGTTTGGCGTTGCTGTTTTAAACGGACTTGTAATGGTCAGTGGTTTAAACGAATTAAAAGATGAAGGGGTAACCAATCTAAAAGAGAGGATTACAGAAGGTACAAAAAGAAGAATTAGACCAATTATGTTAACCGCATTTACAGACATATTAGGTTTCTTACCTATGGCAGTTTCTGCATCAGCTGGTGCAGAAGTTCAACGTCCATTAGCGACTGTAGTTATTGGTGGATTGTTAACTTCTACAATGCTTACCTTGTTTGTTTTACCAATTTTATACCATTGGGTTGAAAGCAAATCGTTTAAGTTTAAAGCAAATAAGGGAATCGTTACAGCCACTGCGGTTGTCGTATTCCTATTTGGGTTTTCATCACAGAGCAATGCACAAGAAATAAATGATTCACATTCCAAAATAACCTTGCAAGAAGCTGTGCAGTTATCAAAAACCAATTATCCCCTTTTAAAGCAAAAGCTGTTAGAAATTACAAAACAGGAAAAAATAAAATCAACAGCATTCGATGCTGGAACAACCCAATTATTTTATGGTGGTGAAGAAATTAATGATGAAAACGGGATTTATACGATTGGTATTGGACAATCAAACATAGATGTATTTGGTATTGGTGCAAAAAAACGTTTACAAGAGCAACGTATACAATTAGCACAAAAAGCATATCAATTGTCAGAGCTTGAACTCGAATTGGAAGTTAAAAAAGCTTGGGCTTACTGCTATCAGATGAAAAGAAAATACCGTCTTTATGAAGAGTTGGATTCCATTTATTCAAATTTTGAACAAGCCGTGACTTTAAATTTTGAAGTCGAAGCTATTTCCAAATTAGAATATTCGGCAGCCAAAAATCAAGCCTTACAAGTTCAAAGTAAAAAAACTCAAGCGTTTAGCGATTATGTGATTGCTTTACAACAATTCAATTTATGGTTGGCTTCAGATGAGTTTTTTTCAGTTTCTGATGATTACATAGATGAATTGGAAACTAATAATGATACACTTAGAATTGAAGAACACCCGTTGTATACCATATCACAGAATTTGATAGATGAAGCAGAAGCGAATTACAAGGCAGCACGAGTAAAAAATGTACCCAAATTCAACTTGCAAGGTGGATTACAAGAAGTAAACGGTAATTCTGGATTCTACACATATCAAGCAGGTATTTCAATTCCATTTCTATCTGGTACGAATAAAGCTCAAATAAGAACGGCTAGAATTGATATGGAGATTGCAGAAACAAGCCTGCTTTTCAAAAATCAAGAAGTTCAATCCAGATTTATTCAGGCTAAAGAAAAGTATAAGAAATGGAAGGTAACATGGGAGTTCTATAAAAATGAAGTGCTCATAGTAGCCAAAGAACAAAAAATGGGGGCTTTATTAGCTTATAAAGAAGGTGAAATTGATTATACCACTTTTACACAACTTATTAAAGAAGCGATTCAATCTGAATTGGAATCCCAAACCGCATTAATCAACTATTTAGAAAGTACATTTCAATTACAATATTTTAATCAATAGGACAATGAAAAATATAACATATAAGTTTCTAGCATTATTTATAGCGTCTACTTTAGTAACTGCTTGTGGTGATAAAGAAAAGCAAAAGGAGAATAATGGTTATTCCCATAAAGAAGAATCTAAATACGAAGCGAAAGAAGAACAACACAAGAGTGAAGAGATAATGCTCACTGAGCAGCAGTTTAAAGATTTAAAAATGAAAATCGACACACTTATATTAAGGGATATGAGTGGCTATGTTGAAGCTAATGGAACATTGGAAGTACCACCACAAAACGAAGCTGCCATAACTTCTGCAATTGGTGCTAATGTAGTATCTATTGAAGTAATTGAAGGTGATAAAGTGGATAAAGGTCAAGTAGTTGCCTACCTTTCTCACCCAAATATCATTAAACTGCAAACCGATTATTTAAACGCATATAGCAACAGTGATTTTTTGAAAAAAAATTATGAACGTCAGAAGAAATTATATGATGCAGGTGTAGGTTCTGGGGCTAATTTTCAAAAAGCCGAAGCTGAATACAATGCTTCAAAAGCAATGGTAAACGGTTTGGCCGCCCAGTTGAAAATATTAAATATCAATTCAACTTCAGTCAGTAATGGAAGTATTGCTCAGAAAATAGCATTGCACAGCCCAATTGAAGGTTATGTGCAAAAAGTTGAAGTAAAAACAGGACAATATGTAGAGCCACAGACAGAACTATTCGAAATTGTAAATACGCATCACGTTCATGCGGATTTAATGGTATTTGAAAAAGATGTATATAACGTTAAGAAGGGTCAAAAGGTTATCTTTACTGTACAATCTGTACCTGATTCCGAACTTACAGCGGAAATTTATTCCGTAGGCAAAACTTTTGAGGAAAACCCAAAAGCAGTTCATATTCACGCTGAGATAGAAAATAAAAAGGGAAATTTAATTCCTGGGATGTATATTCAAGGTAAAATACAAGTTGAAAGTATTAAAACAATAGCATTGCCAGAAAGTGCTGTCATAAAAGAAGGAGATAAGTTTTATGTGTTTTCAGCACATAAAGAAGATGACAAGTGGCGCTTTAAACCTATGGAAGTGATTATTGGGAAAAAAGATAACAATTGGATTTCAATCGAAATTACCAAAGAAATTGAGAAAAACGCAAAATTTGCGTATAATAACGCCTATTATCTTATGGCTGAATTGAAAAAAGGAGAAGCAGATCACGATCATTAAGTATGGAAACAATCGAACAAATATTAGAGTCAAAGAACATACGAGTCACTGCAATGCGTCTATTGATTTATAAGTTCCTTGCAGAAAACCAAGTAGCTGCAACGTTAAGTGATGTTGAGAATGCATTTGAAAAGGCCGATAGAACAACATTATACAGAACAGTCAAAACATTTGTAGAGAGGGATATTGTGCATCAGATAGACGATGGTACAGGTATCGTAAAATATGCACTTTGTGAACAGAATTGTAGTTGCGAAATTGAAACTGACTTACACTTGCATTTTCATTGCAACAATTGTAATGAAACAGTTTGTTTGACGGAACATAAAATCCCTAAAATTAAAGTGCCTGATGGTTTTGTTTCAGAAAATATAAACCTAGTGGTAAAAGGTATGTGTGATAAATGTAGTGGGCAATAATGCACTTCCAATGCATCTATTTTTTATGTTTTTTTGCTTGTTAGAAAATGTAAAGAAAACACGATGAAATTATTTATGTTCTTGCTAATATATTTTTTAATGATATTTGTAATAAGGTCAGTTTGGCTAAAGCTAAAGACTGGAGTAAACCCATTAACTTTTAATAAATCAGATGATGCCCACGGTTATAACGGCAAAGTATTTAAGGCAATATCTATTTTGGAACTAATTGTTGTTGGTATTTACGCTTTTAAAATTGAATGGTACAAATATTTACTTCCTTTTTGGTATTTAGAAAATGAGGCTATATCTAAATTAGGTTGGGGATTTTTAATCCTATCTCTAATTCTAGTTTGGGTTGCTCAATCACAAATGGCTAATTCGTGGAGAATTGGGATAGATGAGAAAAACAAGACTAAATTGGTGACTGGAGGATTGTTTTCGGTTTCCAGAAACCCAATTTTTTTTGGAATTATGATTGCCAATATTGGATTATTTCTGGTAATTCCAAATGCCTTTACACTATTAATAATATCACTATCGACAATAAGCATCAATACACAAATAAGATTAGAAGAAGCATTTTTAAAACGAGAGTTTGGTAATGATTATTTAGAGTATGTAGAAAAAGTAAGGCGTTGGATATAGGCGTTTTTTAATTAATAATAACACTAAAATATGCAAAAAAAGAAAAACCTTTTAAGAAACCTAAAGCCTTACTCGAAAGACCTGCATATTCGCAATGATGGACATAGCTACGGAGGTACATCAAATAAATTCAATGCGTATAACCCTCCATTCATAAGTTCATCAATGCTTATTTCAGAGATTGGGTTAATGGAAATAATAAATACCGATCGTTTACAGAGAATGAATTCGAAAAATTAGACCGTGGCTATGTGATGGATATGTACTTATTAATTTTTTGTTCCCTCAAAATGAAAGTCTCCTTTATCCATTCTAAAAGTATAGCTAAAAGATCGATTTCTCATATTAAAGCCTCCAAAATGTTCATCCTCTTCATCATGTTCATCGTCTAAATGATGCATCCATTGAGAATTAGATTGATTCATATGATTTTGTCCCATCATATGTCCCTGTCCCATCATGTGACCATACATATTGTAAAAGTCATTACCAGTAAGACAAACCATTATCGAATCATTGTAATGATATGTATCAAGAATAACAGTTTCATCAAAGTTTTCATTAAAACAATGAACCTCTATTTGATCACCAATTTTTCTAACGACTGATGTGGCTGTATTATTTGATTCATTCGTGATTGATTTATTTCCAACTTCTGATTTAAGAGAACCTATATAAGTACCCGTAATATCGTCAGAAACCATATCATCATTATCGTCACAAGCGATAAAAGTAATTGCCAAAACAAACGATAAAAACATAATTTTTATTAAGCTTTTCATAATGATTGATTTTTATGATTGTTAAATAAGTGGATTCATTCTAAAATAGGAAAAATTGACCTATTTCATTGATTACAAATCTATTACAATACAATTTGCAATCCTATGATTTTTATCATATAAATCTTTTAACAGAGTGTGGTTCGTAAACGGTTTTCAAACCGAAAAAAAGAATATTGTGTATATTGCTAGTATGGAATAGTTCCTTGTCAGCCTATTCAAAAAAACAAAAGTTTCGATTAATCATTATGCAAAAAACAATCTTTAAAATAACTAAAATGGACTGTCCTTCAGAGGAAAATTTAATTCGAATGAAGCTTGACGAAATTTCAAGTATTGCAAATTTGGACTTTGACATTCCCAACCGAAAACTGACCGTTTTTCACAGTGGAAAAATTGACCAAATCGAACAATCAATACTCGAATTGAATTTAGATGGAAAGAAATTATATACCGAAAAGACCGAACAAACGGAATTTAAAGAAAATGCAAACCAAAAAAAGCTACTTTGGTCTGTACTTGCAATCAATTTTGCCTTTTTTATTATTGAAATGACAACAGGAATGCTCTCAAAATCCATGGGACTTGTTGCCGATAGTTTGGATATGCTTGCGGATAGTTTTGTTTACGGAATCAGCTTGTTTGCGGTTGGCGGAACATTAGTTAAGAAAAAACGGATTGCAAAACTTGCTGGATATTTTCAAATAACACTTGCGGTTATCGGATTTGTAGAAGTATTGAGGAGATTTTTCGGAGCAGAAAAATTACCTGACTTCTCTACAATGATAATCGTTTCGATTTTCGCACTTATCGCAAATGGTATTTGTTTGTATTTGCTCCAAAAATCAAATAGCAAAGAAGAAGCTCACATGAAAGCGAGCATGATATTCACTTCTAATGATGTTATTATTAACTTGGGAGTTATAGCAGCAGGCCTTTTGGTTAATTGGCTGAACTCAAATAAGCCCGATCTTATCATCGGAACAATCGTATTTGCATTGGTCATTCAAGGAGCTATAAGAATATTAAAATTGGGTAAATAAATAAGTATTCAACCTATTATTTAAACTCCTAAAGTCATTCTTTTCTAATACATCTGTACCTTATTTGTACCTCAAAATGTTATTTGTTTGAATATCAGACCTTATTACTTTCTGTATCGGAAAGTAAGCTACTTAATGCTTAACCAAAACAGTATACTTTTAAGGCTTTTTGATTGAAAATGATTAATTTAGGAAAATTCGTACATTTACCTGAATCGATTTTGTTTAGACTCGATCAAAATTTTGATTTGAATTGACATATTGAAAATATTTCATGTCACATGAATTGATGTCATTTTGAATCCGGCAGATCATATCAGTTTATTTCAATGAAACCTGGGAATCGTCAAAAATTAAACTAAACAATCAAATTAACCAACAACCTATGATATCAGACACTTCTGTTAGCACTTCTCCGGAATTGAACGAGGAAGAAATTATCGAGTATTATGAAAAATGTCAAGTAGATTATGAAATTTGCTGGCATTTAAGCTCGTACATGAGTATGCATTATGGTTTCTGGACGAAGGAAACCAAAACACTGCGCAGCTCTCTCAATCAAATGAATCTCGAATTGATCAAGGAGATTAACATTAATAGAAACGATTACGTGCTTGACGCAGGATGCGGCGTTGGCGGATCTTCAATTTATTTGGCAAAAAACATTGGGTGCAAAGTCAAAGGAATTACCCTGACCCCCAGTCAAGTGGAAAAATCTACTCAAAATGCGATTACGCATTCCGTTGACTCTAGGGTCAGTTTTGAAAAACAAAATTATCTCTCTACCAGATATGAGGATAATACCTTTGATGTTGTGTGGGCCATTGAAAGTGTCTGTTATGCCTATGACAAACTTGACTTTTTAAAAGAAGCATATCGTATATTGAAGCCTGGAGGCCGTCTGGTGGTTGCGGATTTTTACGCAGAAAAAATTGAAGAAGGCAGTAAAGATGAAGAAATCATGACAAAATGGACAGATTCATGGGCCATAAAATCTTATGCCACAACTGAAGATTTTGTCAACAAATGTTCCCTCGCAGGGTTTAGCAATACGAGGGTAAGAAACATAACAAAAAACGTTTTACCCAGTATCAAAAGACTGTATTATTATTTCTTTCCAGGTCTTGTGGTAACAACCGTATCGGAAGCATTGGGATTCAGGAACAAGGTACAAACAAAAAATACCTGGTCAACATACTATCAGTACAGTGCCTACAAAAGAGGCTTATGGCGCTACAATATAATTTCAAGTAAAAAACCTTTAAAAACAACTACATGAAATGGACTAACGACTTTTTGAATGAAAAAAGGAAGCATGGAGATCCTTTGGCTGATAAAGCCGCAGCAGCACTGTTTGAATTGATCAATTCTCAAACCGGCGATAATCAGAAAAAGAAAGTTGCCAGGTTCATATCAGAATTTGTGAGTCATGACTTCACCCATGAATGGGATCATTCAAAACATGAGTTAAAAATTCCCAAGGAACTTTTTGACTATTTTGAGGACATGACACCCTTTAATTTTACACATGAGGAGAGTAAAGTACTGGAAAGAGGGTCACAGTTTTTTACAAATCACGGACCAAAGATAATCCTCATTTTATATGCGCGTTCACTCATAAAGCAGTACGCCCATACCAAGGCCATTCAGGTTTTACGAATGACTACCCTTCTGGAAGAGCATGTTCATAGAAGAATCATTGAAACCATGCAATTTGTAGCGGATGTCATGAATCCTATCTGGCATCATCATCACGATGACAAAGACCGGTCAAAATTCAACACCAACCATGTTGGAAAGCAGTCGATTCAAAAATTGAGATTGGTTCATGCCATGGTGCGCTACAAGATCAAAAACAATCTGAATCCGAAAAAAGAAGGGACCTGGGATTATGATTGGGGTTTCCCAATTAATCAGGAGGATATGATCTTTGCTACTCATACCTTTAGTATAGAAGTGATTAAGGGGTTGCAGCAAATAGGAACCGAATTAAAAGATGAGGAAATTAATGACTATTACCAGACATGGAGCCTGATTGGAAGAGCTTTGGGAGTGGATATGGACCTAATTCCGGACAGTTATGAGGAAGGTGTAAAACTCCAGGATAAAATTTACGAACGTCATTTTACTTTGCCCAATGACGATGGTCCGGTGCTGGCAAAGGCCTTGATCCAATGGGTTGTAGAATTCTTCCCTGGATTTTCTGAACAAACGGCACTCACTCTAATTAAGGAAATAAACGGCCCGGAAAATGAGAAATTAATTGAAACTCATTTAAAATTAAACCTAAACAAAGCGCATAATGACCTGGCAGAACATGTTAACGAATTGGATATTCCCGGAATAGAAGGAGCTGATAGTGAGTCAAAAAAGATGTCAGAAACGGATCGAATCGCTATCTTTTTCATTCAAAATCTATTGACAATTGAACGTGGGGGCAAGAATTCTCATTTTAGAATTGGAGATGGTTTTTTAACCGATTGGAATATTAACCAGGATCGAGAGAAACCAATGCCTAAAAAAGAACTAATTATCGATTCGATAATATTGGCCATCAGAACATTTTTTCTAAAAATATTTGGTTACTTTAACAAAGAACACGACGGGCATGAAAAGCATAAACATTAAGCTGAACGAATTTCTGGGTAAAATTTGAATAAAAATCCGACGATCTTAAACTTAAATCAAAACTATCAATTTATAAACGAAAGAACAGACAACCGAAAAACAACAAACAATTATCCGCATGAGTCTCAAAGAATCAAAACTCATTTTTGAAAGTGATACCTCTTTTATCTATAAGGGTAAAGACAAAGGTCAAGATGTTATCATCAAACTTCTTAAAGACCCTTCTCCCAACGCGGATTTACTTCTAAAGTTTCACAATGAGTATGAATATACAAAAGATGTCAAGCATCCGAGTATCAGGAAGGCCATTAGAAAAGATAAAATTGACAATAAGTACGCGCTTTATCTCGAGTATTTTGATGGAGAAAGCATAGGAGATGCCTTCATAAAAGAGAAAAGAGATTTTAAAGAAATTTTAGAGGCATCGGTGCTCATGGCAGACGCAATTAGTCAGATACACCAGTTAAAAATCATTCATAAAGACCTTACCAAGGACAACGTACTTATCAATCGAGCCACCAAGACAGTAAAAGTTATTGATTTTGGTTTATCGACGAAAGTGGATATTAAAAAAACGAATTTAGGAAATCCAAATGTGATTGACGGAAACCTGTTCTATGTTGCTCCCGAGCAGATGGGGCGAATGAACCGAAAAACGGACTATAGAGCAGATTTGTACAGCCTTGGTGTATTGTTTTACGAAATGTTTACAGGAAGATTACCCTTTACGGGTGCCGATGGGCTTGAAATAGTCCATAAGCATATGACTGAAATTCCTGTGAGGCCATCCGAACTAAACCCTTCGATACCTGAGACTATTTCTAATATCATTTTAACATTAATGAGTAAAAATGCAGAAGACAGATACCAGTCTTCTATAGGGTTGAAAAATGATCTCGTGGCTTGTCAAGCGATGTATCTAGAAAAACAAAGCATTGAGCCTATAGACCTATCGGTGTTAGATTATTCCGGGCATTTCAAGATTCCTGAAAAATTATATGGCAGGGAAAAGGAGTTGGAAGAATTAATGGAGGCCTTTGACAATATAGGTAAACCAGCCATAGAAGCCATTTTTGTCACGGGATACTCAGGAGTTGGAAAATCCGCATTGATCAACGAAACCCATATACCGATTACAAAACAAAGAGGATATTTTATTAAAGGAAAATTTGACCAATTCCAGAGGGATGTCCCCTACTTTGCATTTACTGAGGCCATCAATGAGCTGGCACGATACCTGTTATCGGAAGGCAGTATCATGATCGAAACCTATAAAAAACTAATTCTTGATTCTGTTGGGGAGCTCGGACAGATCATCATCGATATCGCTCCGCAAATGGAACTTTTAATTGGTACTCAGCCGGAGATCATACAGCTGGATGCCATGGAGAATGCAAATCGATTTAAACGTGTCTTTTTAAACTTCCTAAAATCTATTAGTATTGAAGACCATCCTCTTGTGCTTTTTCTGGACGATCTTCAATGGGCGGATATGGCGAGCATAGAATTGGTAAAACAAATCATTTTGAGTGATGATCATCCAAACTTTTTATTCATCGGAGCTTACCGGGATAATGAAGTTGATGAATCCCACCAGTTAAACATCATGCTTAATCAAGCTAAAGCGAAAGATGCCATCACAAGGGATATCCATCTTAGCCAATTAACTAAGAATAATGTTAAACGAATGATTTGTGAAACGGTTCATGAGGATTCAGACCTTATTCAAAAGCTAACTGATGAGGTGTACAGAAAAACTCAGGGCAATGCATTTTTTACAATTCAATTGATAACGAGTATCCTGGATGAGGGACACATAAGTTATGATATTCATAATCATAAACTTAATATCAATATTGAGCAGATTCAGAAAAAAAATTATTCTGAAAATGTGGTAGAGTTTATGGCTTCTAAACTTGATAAATTACCAAATGATACAATTTCTGTTATGAAATTAGCAGCGAGTATAGGAAATCAGTTTGAGATTGAAATGCTGGCAAAATTACTTGATAATTCGGTTAAAGTCACATTTGAAAAATTAAAACCGGCTATAAGTGAAGAATTAATTATCCCTGGTGATGAGGATTATCAGTTACTTGGAATGGACGAGAAAATTTTACTTGAAAAATTGTTCATATTCAATTTCTCACATGACCGGGTTCAACAGGCCGCTTATTCCATGCTTGAACCCGGGGAACGTTCAAAACTTCATTTGCACATAGCGCTGCTTTTAAATGACCTGGAGAATAAATCGGATTATATTTTTGAAATTGTGCATCAATTTAATGAGGCACTGGAGCTCATTAAAGAGCCTGAACATAAGTTAATGGTTGCTGAATTAAATCTGGAAGCTGCAAAAAAGGCAAGAAATTCAACGGCCTATTCGAGTGCCCTTATATATATCTCGGTTGCAGAAACTATGTTGGGTGAGAATTCATGGGATTCACACTATGACCTGACACTCTCCGCACACGGATTAGGAGCTGAAATCAATTACCTTAATGGTGAACCGGAAAAAAGTGATCATTATATTATTGAATGTTTAAATCACGCTAAAAACCCCATAGAGAAGGCAGATATTTATTACCTTAAAATGCTGAGGCTCACCTTATCGAATGAATATGCAGATGCCATAGAAGCCGGCCGTTCTGCCCTCGAAGAATTAGACTTTGATTTTCCAAGTGAAAATCTGGAAGCACACATTGGTGAGCAAATGACCTTCCTTATAGGATCATTTCAATCTGAGGGTGTTGAATCAATGGCCGATCATCCTGATATGAAGGGATCAAAGAATCTCGCAATTATAAAGATTCTTGATAATTTCTCAATGCCGACATACGTGGGTGGCTTTACAAACCTTTGGATTCTTCAGGCCTGTATGAAGGTGTCTTTTAGTATTAAAAACGGAAATACTCCTGAAACCGCTTATGCATTAAGTGAATTAGGTTTGATTCTCAACCTTCAGAGTCAATTTGAGTTAGGGCTTAAAGTGGGAGAATTATCCAAGACTTTGGCGGAAAAGTTTGAAAAGGTTTCCTTACGACACAAAGCCAGGTCATTTCATTTAATTGCTAATTATAATTTCGTTTGGAATAGACACATCAATGATATTGCCGAGATTAATGATGAAGGATTCAGGGCAAGTATGAACTGCGGAGAATTGATTTTCGCAGGTTATACGAACTTTCAAGGATTCTATAATCGATTCTATTCCGGGTCTTTCAATCTGGAGGAGATCAAGCAAGGGCTTCCGGACGCCATAAAATTTAATGAGAGCATTTTAATGGACCTTGCCAGGCATGCGTTAATAAGTCTTGAAATGTGCATCAACAGTCTGACAGGTGAAAGTAAAAATCCTTTAGAATTTCAGGCGCACGGATTTACCGAATCTGAATTTATTGAGTTATGTAAAAGCAAAAAGGATTTTTATGGTATAGCTACACTTTATACATACAAAGCTCAGGCTTTATACACAAATGGCTATTTTAAAGAGGCAAAAAAGTCCATTGAAATGGCTTATGAATTTGTGGCGCCTTTAATGGGATCAATGGTACATTTTCCCACCTTAAAGTTCTTCGAGGCATTAAGTAATTATCAGTTGTATGATGAAACGGCTGACAATAAAGAACTTGACAGCAAACTAGACGAAACCATTGCCTTATTTGAAAATTGGTCAATTGCTGGTAAAGAAAACCTACAGCATAAGTTGTTTCTATTGAAAGCGGAGCAATCAAGGGTAAAGAAGAATTTTTCAGATGCTAAAGAATACTATTTAAAATCAATTTCTGACTCAAAAAAATATGGTTTCCTTCAAAATGAGGCCATTGCGCATGAACTTATAGGAAGGCTTTGGTTTAATGAGGGCCAAGATATTTACGGTAATTTACATATTGAAAGAGCTTCGGTGAACTATTATCAGTGGGGTGCCATGCAGAAATATGATCAGCTGAAAAATGAATTTTCCGAGTTTTTAATCGGCATCAATGTTAAGACTTCTTCTCAGGACCCGCAAAGCAGCATGTATCAGGAGTATTACCATGGATCTTTTGATACAAAAACTTTGATTAAAGCCTCCCATGTTTTGGCTGAAGAAATACGATTGCGCGATTTACTTGGGAAATCACTTGAAATCATAAGTGAAAATGCTGGAGCGGATAAATCTGCAATTATTCTAAAAAGAGATAATGAATGGTATTTGGAGGCATTAAGTGAGCGAGGTTCAAAACTTAAGATTTTGGGCACCAAACTATCGGCTTCCAATCATGAGATACCCAGCAAAATTCTCTCATATTGCCTTAGGACCAAAGAGGAGTTCATTATGACGAATAATGAGCATCAAAATCTGGTGTCAAGAGATGATTATATCAAAAAATTTCAGCCTAAATCGATTGCTGTCATACCCAGTTTCTTAAAAAAAGAATTAAGAGCCCTTCTCTATATTGAGAATAAAGTTGCATCTGATGCTTTTTCAAAAAGTAAGATTCAGATTTTAAGAATGTTATCAGGTCAAATCGCTATTTCAATTGAAAATGCAAGACTTTATGATCATATGAAACAGGTAAATGAAGCCTATCAAAAATTTGTACCTACCAAATTTTTAGACTCACTTGGAAGAAAAGATATCCTTAAGGTGAATCTGGGAGATCATATTCCAAGACAGATGACAGCTATTTTTTCAGATATCAGGGATTACACGAACCTCAGCGAAAAGATGTCACCTAAAGAGAACTTTGACTTCATCAATCGATATTTAAATACCGTAGGGCCAATCGTAGAAAAACACGATGGAATCGTCATGCAGTTTATCGGGGATGGAATTTTATCCCTTTTTTCCAGTGCAACAAACGCTGTTAATGCTGCGATTGAAACCAAAAAAGTTGTAAATGGATTTAATCAGGATAGAATCAAGGAAAATAAATCTGCAATTGGCTTGGGATTTGGAATTCATACCGGTAAAATGATACTTGGCATCATTGGTGATCTGAAACGAAGACAAGCTGGAGTTATCTCTAGTGAAATTAATACGGTTAGCAGATTGGAAGGACTTAACAAGCTTTTTGGAACCTCAATAATTATCAGTGAGGATACATTCTCCCACATCGACAATAAGGAAGATTACCATTATCGTTTTCTCGGAAAGGTACAAGTTAAGGGGCAAGAAGCAATCGTAAAATTATATGAATTTTATGATGGTGAATTATCCGATGATATTCGTGTGAAAGTTGAGAGTCAAAGTCTATTTGAAGATGGTTTAACTGCTTATTTTCAAAAAGATTTCCTAACAGCCGCCGGACTCCTTAAAAAAGTTCTTGAAATAAACCCGAATGACAGAACAGCTGAAAAGTATTTGAAGAGTTCTGCTGAATGCATAGTTAGCGGTGTACCATCAGATTGGACAGGCGTAGAAAGGATGAAGTTTAAATAATATTGTTTTCATTTTACTTTTTCATTACAACATATTTCGAAAAAAATCTACCTCTGAAACTGACTTGTTTTATCTGTGCTGTCAGTAACTGCTCTTCAAAAAAAGGAATAGCAGTCTGTTTGAAAAATATTATATTTGATGATAATCATATCTTTAGAACTTTTTTTAAGTGTTTTCAAACGAAAAACTGATACCTGCAAAGTTCCAAGCGCCGCAACTTCCGACGGATCTTGTTGTGCGAACCGCTATTATTGACAAGCTTAAAAAGAATACGGACACCCCAATCTATTTGTTTTCGGCACCATCCGGTTATGGCAAAACCACTGCCGTAATAGATTGGCTCCATAGGTTTGAGCTTCCTTATTGCTGGCTGTCTTTGGATGAGGAGAACGATGATCTTAACAAATTCGTCCATTACATGATCACTGCCATTCAGCGTGTCATTCCCGAATTTGGAAAGGAGATCGATGATATCACAACATCCAGTCAGGAGATCAGCTCCAGGGATTATTACATCATGATCAGCAATGCATTGGATGCCCTTACACATGATGTATATCTTGTACTGGACGACTATCATTTCATTCGAACTAAGGAAATTCATGACTTACTAAATAAACTGTTCAGGTTTTCGCAGCAGCATTTAAAACTTGTGATCACGAGCCGAAAAGATCCCCCCTTTCCGCTGAGCACCTGGAGAATGAAGAACAAACTTACTGAGATAAGGATCAGGGAACTTAAGTTTAATTCAAGAGAAATTGACCAGTTTTTTCAAAATCAAGATCATGAAGAGCCCTTAAAGGATGCTATTAAAACCATTGAAAAAATTACAGAGGGATGGGTTACCGCTTTACGACTGCTCTCTATTTCCGGAATCCACAAAGGCCATGATCAAAAGCTGTTATCAGCATCCTCAATGAAAAGTGACAAGGTATTGTTGGAATTGGTTCATGGGATGCTTATCAAACAGGACCCCCAGGTTCGGGAGCGCATCTTGAGAATGTCAGTAGCAGCTGAATTTGACCGAGAGCTGTATCAATTGATCACAAGTCAGGAAGATGAAAGATCAGGATCAGGTCTTGAATTCGACGAATTCATCGATATACTCCTGAACTCAAATTTATTCCTGATCCAGCTCGGTGAGGGGCATGACAAGTTTCGGTTCCATCATTTGTTTCACGATCTTCTGCTGCAAAATTTCTTAAAAGAGGTTCCTCAACAAGAGATTAGAAGTATTTATGGTAAAGTAGCCTTATGGTACGAAGAAAACGATCAGGTTGAAAAGTGTGTTGAAATATTATTGAAACTGGATCAAAAATCAGAGGCCTTACATATTTTTACTAAACGAAGGGCAAAAATATTTGAGCATTCTGAATGGCAATTGCTCGAAAAGTTACTCCTGTTGTTTGACAAAAAAACCATTGACGGCTCCCTTATACTGGGACTGTCAAACGCCTGGTGGTACGTTTTCAAGGGAGATATAAATGGTATGATCTCTATGCTTCCAAATTTGGAAAGACAATGTCTGGAAGCAGGGCTTCTTGAAATAAACAAAGGTCATTATCTTGGAGAAATCAACGTATTAAAGGCTTATGCGCGTTACAATTTCAACATCGACATGCTGGTATGTCTGGACCATGCTTCGACCGCTCTGGAGCTTCTTACACAGGATAACCTATACGCAATCGGCGTAGCCTGGGTCTTTTATGGAGGAGCATTGCAAGCCCTTGGAAAGAGCCTCGTTGCAAAGAAAGACATCATGATCAGACTCGACGCTTCTTCCAGCCCGGTTGTTAGATCGAATCTGTACCTCATTCTATGTTATATCCATTGGATGGACGGGAACATCTCAGAACTGTCGGCTGTGTCATCCACCTTGATCAATCTCGGCCAGTCTCATCATCTAAAGGAAGCTGAGGCTAACGGTTACTATTTTTCAGGTTGTGCCAACTTCGCAAAGAACAGGAGAACTGAAGCCCTAAGGGATTTTAGGAATTTATATGATCTAAGGCATTTTACCCTAATGGTGCACAGATTTTTCGGAAGTGCGGCTTTGGCCTTTCTTCTGCCCGAAAACGATACAGATGAATTAGCTGATTTACTAAAGGAAATGCGTCTCAATGCCATGGAACGAGGCGGAATTCAATATGTTGGTTTCGTTCAGGCTATAACAGCCGCCGTAAACTGGGTCAAATCTAAAAGCCCGGAGTCCTTGCAATGGGCCATGGAAGCAAAACATCTTCCGCTTTTGCCCATGTCAAACTTCACTTCAAATCCAATGCTTCAATCTTTTATCCTGAGTTCTTCAGGCCATAAAGATCATGTAGAGCGGGCACTGGAGATACTTTATGACTGCGAGGTATTCCTAAAAAAACACAACAACATCAATTTTCTGACACAGACCTATGTACTCAGGACATTGGCACAACTAAAACTGGGTGAACAGAAAGCAGCCTTTAAAGATTTTCAACTTGCCCTTGAACTTGCGGTTCCGAGAGGTTTATACAGTACTTTTTTAACCCTTAAATATGAAGTTCTGTCTGATTTCCTTCAAACCTCGAGCCTCTCCTCTGATGCCCAAAAGTTTTTAGAAGAAATCCTGAGGTCTTTGCGCTTCAGAAGACAAAACAAAAAACCAATACTTAGCAGAAGAGAAAAAGAGATCTTTGAATTGATACGAGAAAATCTGACGAACAAACAGATTGGAACTAAACTTTATATATCGGAGAAAACAGTAAAGCGTCATATAGCCAATATTTATAAGAAATTAGATGTACACAATAGGAATCAGGCTATTGACAAAGCTGAACTTTTTAGCTTGTAAAACCTCCCAAAAACCTGATATTTAAGCTACTAAGCTCTATATTTACATCTTTTTTACACCTTTTTACACTTTAAGAACAACTAATTTAAGCTTATCTTTGGGTTTCAGAATTTAAATTCTTATGCCCCCGAGAATACTTTCTAAATCAGATGATATCTCCTATGCCTACCGCATAATCATTGAGGGAACCCTCGATCCAGCACTCTTACCCTACCTCAATGATTGGGATATCTCTTACAATAAAAAAAATGGCAAGGTCGATCCGGAAGATGAGAATCGCATTTCCATAATGACTGGCCCCATACCCGATCAGGTTGCGCTGAGCGGCTTGTTGGATGTTTTGATCGACCACCGTTACATTCTGTTATCTGTAAACAGAATTCCTTTTAATTCAATTAACAATAAAAATAATAACTAATAAACCATTTAACCATGAGAATCTTATTTTTACTTTTTACCCTACTAATTATTAATCCGCTTCTTGCTCAGGACAAACAGGAGGATACCTACGTTCTGATTACCAACGTTAATGTCTGGGACGCGAAAGGAAAAGACGTGGTTAAGGCCGATGTTTTAATCGAAAACAACCTGATCCAAAAGGTCGGGACCAATCTGAAGGCTCCCAAAGGCGCTACAACCATTGATGGAAAGGGGGGAACCCTCACTCCCGGTCTGATCGACATGCATACCCACATCATGCTGAATGGACCTGATGCATTCTATTCCGGGTCTCAGCATTACGATTCCTATACAATTGGAGCGTGGGCCTATCGCGACATGAATATGTTGATGGATCAGGGTTTCACCTCGATTCGCGACATTGCAGGTAACTCCCTTGGAATAGCAAAAGCCAGAGTTAATGGAGTAATCGAAGGACCGCGTATCTGGTCTTCCGGACCAGCTTTCAGTTCAACCGGTGGTCATGGTGATGCAGGTCCATGGAATCAATTGCCAGGAGAAACAAACCAACCTCATGAGTTGATGAACTTTGGCGTTGCTGATGGTAAAGATGAAATCATCAAGCATGCGAGATGGAACTTCCGACATGGCGCTGCCTTTGCTAAAATCATGGCTGGGGGTGGAGTAGCCAGTGAATTTGACCCGCTGGAAATCATCGAATACACCCAGGAAGAAATGGAGACTATCGTAAGTATTTGTAATGACAACAAGACCTATGCTACTATTCATGCTTATCGAGATGATGCCATTAACAGAGCTATTGATGCGGGGGTAAAATGCGTGGAGCACGGCTTTTTGATGTCTGAAGAAACAATCAAACGAATGGCAGATGAAGGCATTTGGTTGTCGCTTCAAGGTTATGTAAGTACTGTTCAGTTTGCTGCCGCTGCTCAAGTTCCATGGTTCTCTCCAGAGCAGGTTCGAAAAGCTACCCAAGTGAACGAAGGGGCAGTACAAATGATTGAATGGGCAAGAAAGCACAAATTGAAAATTATTAGCGGGGGTGACATGTTCGCGGAGAACACACCTATTGCTATCAAAAACCTGACCATTGAAAAAACCCTTGGTTTTGAAAATTGGGAGATCATGCAACATGCTACCTATAACGCCGGTCAGGTATTGGCCATGTCGGGACCAGCAAGAAATCCTTATCGCGAAGGACCGATTGGGGTGATAGAAGAAGGCGCCTATGCTGATGTCATCATCTGGGAAAAAAGCCCACTTGACGATATTGACAACCTGGAAATCAAAGGAAACATCAAGCTCATGGTTCAGGACGGGAAGGTACTGAAGAATATTTTGGATTAAGTAATTTAAGCTGAATTGGTGAAGTTTAACCGTGTGCTCAAATAGATTGGATAAAATAGTGAAGCCTGTCACGGAAGGCTTCCCTTGTCTTATGAAAAAACAACTTCTAATTTTTGTCATTTCTCTGTGTTTTGCTTCAGCCTGGGGACAGGAAGAGCAGGATTCGACAAGTACCTACAACAACGAAGAAGGATTCGGTGGTCCAAAGACCGTTGGAGCCCAATTGCAAATTGACAATCAGCCAAAATTCGACTATCGCATTCCTATCAAAGTCACAAAACCCTGGTACGATTTTAAGACGAACTTCTCGAAAGAAACTGGGATCGAATTCGGGATCAATTACACGAGTTTGATCATTGCCTCCACAGAAACTATTTCCGAGGAAAACACCAATAATGCAAGCAGCGGGGTTTTCGATTTCCAGGCCGGCTGGACTTTTCTCAATCGCAAAAAAGGGAAGAACACCGGTAAAATCTTTGTCAAGATTAATGACCGACATTCCTACAAAGGACCTGGAAGCACCCCTCCCATGTTTCACGGATTGAATGAATCTGGGTATTACGGATTACCCGCCACAGGTTATAGGGACTATAGCATTCGGATGCTCGAACTGAACTACCAGCAGGCTCTTCTGGATAATCATCTGCACTTCGTTGTAGGAAAGGTTGACGTGACCAATTACTTCAATTTTCACGGTTTGATCGTACCCTGGCAACACTTTATCGGTTATGGGGCCTCCGTTATCGGATCCGTCAATTGGCCGGATCAGGGATTGGGAGGCATAGTCAGCATTCGACCCACTGAGAAATTGTATATCATGGGTGGCCTGGCCGATGTGCGTGGAGATGTCTTCCGGGATGGGGAATTTTTGAATTTCGGAGATCAATTTCAAGATGGCAATTTTTGGAAGGCCGTTGAAGTAGGATATGTCCCCTCTTTCGGTGAAAGATATTTTAAAAAAATATCCATCATGTACTGGAACAGCGACGCCTACACCAATATCAATGGAATTGATGTCGCTTCTGGCCAGGGTATAGCGGTTAGCGCACATTGGTTCTTTGCGGAACGTTTCATTCCATTTGCTCGCTTTGGCATCTCAAATGGGAACGGCGAGAATGCTTTTTACAAGGCGGATGTGCAAATTGGTCATGGTTATCGGTTCCTTAACTATGATATTCTTGGAATCAGTCTCAGTTGGAACCAACCCAATATCCCGGACGTTAAAGACCAAATCACCGCTGAATTGTTCTATCGTTTCAACATGACTGCACATTTTGAATTGACCCCAAGCATGCAGTTCATATCAAACCCCACCTTCAATCCGGACAACAATAGTCTGTTCTATTTCGGAATGCGAGGAAGAATCACCCTATAAAAGTAGCCATGGCAAACGAAAGCAAATATGAAAAATATGTCCATAGGGTAGATGGACAACTATACGAGTCCTTTGTCATTAAGGATGATGACGGAAAGAAAATACAACAGATCGACATTCCATTGAAAGTTGAGTTGAAAATTCAAGATTTGCTCGAAATTCTTGTCGGTGCAAGTATACTTGCCGTTCCTGTTGCCTTTACTGAAGAAGTTTGGAACATGGGAAATGACCTGGGATGGTTCAACATCATTTTGTTGAATTTCGTGTCCTTGATTTTTATGGGAAGTTTCATGTATTTCAAGGGCTATCGGAATCGACTGGAAATGTATCGAAATGAATACCTAAAACGCCTTTTCTCAACCTTTTTCCTGTCCGTTTTAATCGTTGCAATTCTTCTTACGATTGTCGGAAAATGCCCATGGATTACTGATCCAGATCTGGCATTGAAACGCATCCTGATCGGATCATTTCCAGCTTCAATGAGTGCCACTGTAACAGATAGTTTTTGAAATGTGCCTGAAATTTCATCAATTTTTAAACCTATAACCCAATTCATCATGAAACGAATTTTGATAAGCGCAATTTGTCTTTCTTTAAGTCTTTTCTCTTACAGTCAGGCGGATGAAAAAGAAGAGCCAACAACCACCTTCAAGTTCGGTGGATATGTCAAAGCCGATTTTCTAAACTCGTGGTATAACAATGGAGACGTTGGAGACACCAGCCCATTGAAGGACATTCATTTCCCGGCGCAGATTCCCGTTGGCCCCGAGGATCAAAACTTCAATTTAGACTTTCATGTCAAAGAATCCAGATTTAATTTTGACGTAAAATCAAAACTCCTGGGTAAAGACATTCATGGATTTGTTGAAGTCGATTTTTTGCTTTCGGCCCAGGGCAATGAGCGGGTGAGTAATTCATTTGCCCCAAGGTTGAGACACTTCTATTTCGAGTGGGGAAATCTCCTCATCGGACAAACCTGGTCTACCTTTATGATCGTTGTAGTCCCGGATGATCTGGACTTTGCGGGTGCCGCAGAGGGTCTAGTATTTAACCGTCAGCCTCAAATCAGATATACGCATAAAAGCTGGCAGTTCTCGATCGAAAATCCAGAGACGACTTTGATGGATTTCCAAGATCCGACCGTGGTTGAGACGGAAAAGGAAATCATTCCAGACGTCGTTGTTAGGAAGAACTTCACTTTGGAGCGTGGCTTTATTGGAATCTCGTTATTGAATCGAGTGCTAAGCGGAAAAACAGCAGATGGAAACGATGTCAAGTCTCAATACGCGTTTGGCTTGTCTGGAGGTGGAAAGATCATGGTCGGCGACCGAGGATCAGATATTCGCTTCATGGCAACTTACGGATCGGGGCTGGGTCGCTATACTGCGCTTGGTTTCACAGCAGGAGGTGTTTTGGATGAGAACGAGAATATCAACGGAATTGGTTCTTTGAATGGATACTTCGCTTACAATCATTATTGGAAACCCGAGAAATGGTCTTCCAGTTTTAATGTATCCGCTTTTCAAGCCTTTAATGATATGGATTTTGTGAGTGAAGAAGCCAATGATCGAGCTTACAGCGCATCGGCAAATTTAAAATTCACTCCCTCGAAGGTCGTTATGTTTGGTGTGGAATTCATGCACGGGTACAGAGAACTGGCCAACAATATTGATGGTAGTTTCCAGAGGGTCCAATTTTCGGCAAAATACAGTTTCGGTTACAACAACACAGTAACTAACGAGAAGCGTTGACCTTAGAACTTTTATGTTGTTCGGTGTGGAATTTATCCACAAGTATCGGGAAGTAATTAGAGCTCATCTGAAACATAACAACTTCTTCCCTCCCGACATCTCGAAGTTGATACCAATCCATTGTCCGGGCCAACCCCTCCCACAGAATTAATACACCAACAAATTGTATTGGCATCATCTAATAAGAGCCAGGGTTGCTCTCCTCCCTCCATCATACCGTATGGATTTCTGGCACGAAGGAATTTACATATTGCATTCTTTTTTGATTCCATAGATTCGTTTGCTAGGATAATTCTAAAATTGCTTGTTTAATAATAGATTTAAATAAAGGTACTTTGTAAGCATTCTTTGATAAAGGACGTGCCACACTCATAGCTGCCTCAGCAGCTTTTTCAGCATTTGACTCATTTATGCTCACTTTCTGCATAACCTCCTGTGCCTGCCTGGAACGATAAGGAGTAGGTGCCGCAGCTCCCAAGACAATACTTGCCTCTTTACAATTCCCCCCGGAAACTTCCATGACCACAGCAACATCACCAAGAGACCAATCATAAGATTCTCGTGCCGCATGTTTTACATAAGCACTTTTTGTGTTTTTTGAGGGTGGAGGAAGAATGATACCGGTTATGATTTCTTTTGCCGTTAATACCGTTTCCATGGAGATATCCTGGGCCGCGGAAACAAAAAAGTCATCCATAGCAATGGTTCTTTTCTTTCCCTCTGCTCCTACAATTACAACACTGGCATTAAAGGCCATAAGCGCTGTTGCCACTGAAGAAGCATGAATGCTAACACAAGAACCATTATCGATAATGGCGTGATTCTCGTTTTCTCCGTTTACAGAATGTCTCGCAAAACAACGATCACCCGCCTTTCTAAAACACTGATGATCAGCAGATCTGAAATACCAGCAGCGATTACGCTGTGCTAAATTCCCTCCTAAAGTGGACATGTTCCTTAGCTGTGGTGTAGCTGCTTGATTTACCGCCTGATGTACAGCCAAATAATTTTCTTTGATCTCATTATTGGAGGCGATCTCGGCCAAAGTTACATTGGCTCCTATGGTCATTCCATCCTTTCGATCGAAACTTATCTTATCAAGTCCGGGTATATTGCGGATATTGACGATCTTTTCCGGTTTTAAAATTCCTTCTTTAACCCAGTCAAAAACATCTACTCCTCCCGATTTAAAAACGGCAGCTCCGTTTGAAGACGCATACAATTGTTCAGAAACAGTGGAATTCACATGTTCTAATGCATCCTCAAGTGACTTAGCTTCATACCAACTAAATTTATTCATGTCATAATTTTTTTTGAGACTATTGATCAACTCGTCTCATTCTATACTTTATTTAATGCTGTCAAAATACTTGCCGGGGTTATTGGTATTTCATAAATACGCACCCCTATGGCATTATACACTGCATTGGCAATTGCCGCTGCTGTGGCAATATTAGCAGGTTCACCAATGCCATAGGCATCGGTAGAAGACCTGGCATTGTACTCTTCGACTATTAAGGTGTCAATCTGTGGAATTTCCATTGAAAAGGGTGTCTTATACTGATCCACATTCGCATTCATCATATGGCCGGTACTGTTATCCATTACTCTGTTTTCATACAGAGCATATGAAACCCCCTGAATGACTCCTCCGTTTATTTGACTCTCCAACTGGCCTATATTCAAAGGTCTTCCACAACTATGGGCAGCAACAATACGATCTACCTTGACAAAACCCGTATTCGTATTCACACTTACTTCTGCAAATTGTACAGAACCCAAATCTCCGTAGGCAAGGCCCCAGGGTTGTTGAAATCCTCCATAATCATCAGAACGACTCTCAACTTTTGATATTTGACTCGTTCTCATTAAGCCGGTAGCTTCTTTAAAAGACATTATCTGGCTCGCATCTTTATCATTACGAACTTCTCCATTCTTCATGCTTAAATTTGACGAATCCGTTTCCCATTTTTTAGCCACCAACTTTAAGAGTTCTTTTTTTGCTTCAAAAGCAGCATTTCTCGCTGGAGGAGTAATTGAGCCGGTTACAACACTTCCTCCGGAACCTGGTCCTACAGGAAAAAAAGTATCTCCGATATTTACAGTAACCTGCTCAACTTCAAGACCTAATTCCTCGGCGACTACCTGGGCCAGTATCGTCTTGGTTCCGGTTCCTATGTCCTGAACACTGGATCTGATCTCGACGCCACCTCCTTTGTGAACTTTAACCTCTACAGAAGAGTCCAAAGTTACAAACCTGGGCCAAGTTGATTGTCCCACACCGAGTCCTTTTTTAATAACTCCTTCTCCGGAACCTGGCGCTTTTCTTCTTGACCAGTCAAAAAGTTTCGCCCCTCTTTCTCGTTCCACTTTCCTGACTTCACTTTTATCGATTATATCTCTGTAAGCCAATGGATCGATCTCTAATTTCTCCGCTAATTCATCAATGGCCTGTTCCAGGCCGAAGGCCCCCTGCACATTTCCCGGCGCCCTCCATGCGGCTCCCGGACCCGCATTGGTCAGTACATCATATTGCTCCGTTGCAAAATTCGGGCAGGCGTATAAAATCTGGGCAATCCGCCCCACTCCGGCGCCAAGTCCTACCCCGGCGGTCCCATGCGAGCGCTGCTGTATGGCCGTAAGCGTTCCGTCTTTTTTTGCTCCGATCTTAAGAAATTGTATCGAATTAGGTCGATTACCCTCAGCAATATGTTCTTCCTGTCTGTCCAGCATTAACCATATCGGTCTTCCCGTCTTTTTTGCCAGATTAGCTGCCATAGGCCCAAAACTTCCTGCGCTGTGTTTGGCTCCAAAACCGCCTCCCATAAATTCACAGATTACCCTGACCTTACTTTTAGGGAGGCCAAAAATACTGGCCATTTCGTTCCTTACTGCGGCTGTGTTTTGAGTCGAGGCATACACGGTCATCATGTCTGGCCTCCAGTCAACCACTACCCCATGGGTTTCCAATGGCATATGCGTATGAACCTGCGTTCGATAGGTATTCTCCACGATGACATCTGCTTCTTGAAACCCTACTTCCAAATCACCTCTGGGGCCTCCAAAAAAACTACTTGTAGATGGCCCTCTCACATTCCCTTCCCCCTTACTGCCATCATGCGTTTCGCCCACGTCTCCGCCATCTTCCTGCTGCTTGATAGGTTGTTTAAATACTATGGGGGCGTCTTTTAACATCGCAGAATCCAAGTCTATCACAAAGGGTTTTTCTTCGTATTTTACAGTAATCAAAGCCAGAGCATCCTTAGCAATGGCAAGGCTTTCCGCCGCAATACCACCCAAGGGCTGTCCAACGTACTTGACCATTGGATATTTTCCATTCTCATTCTCTTCTCCGTCTTTCTTCTCGTTCTCTAACAGGTGAATCGCATGAACGCCTTTCAGCTGTTTCGCTTTGCTAATATCAATGGATGAAATCACGGCATGGGGCACCGTTGATCGCAACATTTTTGCGTAAAGCATACCCGGCAATTTTAAATCAGAAGTGTATTTGGCTTTCCCGGTTACCTTATCCAGGGCATCAATTCTTGCAACCCTTTTCCCGATATGCTTTAAGTCTTTATTTACAGGCCAGGCTGGTGGCTCATTCACAGGTATATCTCTTTCTATTTCACTTAAGTTATGTCCAGGAATACCGTGTGGTAATTTTTCTTTTCTTGTATCCATATTAACTAGTTTTTTTGGCTGCGTCTAAAGTTGCTTTAAATACATGTGGATGGGTTCCACATCGGCAAAGGTTACCTCTTGTGGCACGTTTAACGTCTTCAAGTGATGGGTCTGGATTGTTGTCAAGCAGATGCGCGCATGACATGACCATACCTGGCGTACAGTAACCACATTGAGATGCATCATGCTCAATAAAGGCCTCCTGAACGGGGTGTAATTGCCCGTTTTGAGCTATTCCTTCAATGGTTGTGATTTCTTTATCAACAACATCAAACACAGACATCATACAGGAATTTACAGGTTTATCATCTACATATACAGTACATGCAGAACAAGAGCCTCTATCACAGACTACTTTTGTTCCTGTCAGATCCAAATGATCCCTTAAGGCCGAAGCAAGAGTTGTTCTGGGTTCAACACTGAGTGTCTGAATAGAGCCATTTACTTTCAATTGAATAAGAGTTGCTCCGGGGCCGTATTCTTTCCCTTCAGAATATCCTTCTTCGAATTCAAAGGCAAAGGTATTGGTAGTTAATAATACACTTCCGGCGGTAGACAATCCTGCTCCTCTTATAAAGCTCCTTCTGCTAAAACCCTTTTTTGAATTGGGATTCGCATCTTGTTTTTTATCTTCCATAAATCTAAAATATGGGGTTGTAAACTAATTGGTTTTTTTAGAATCAGGAAGTTACGATTTTATTCAATAAATAACTAAAAGAGTTTTCAACTTTAACGAATTTCAGATTGATCCTTTTACATATGCCGAACGAGGAAAATTACGCCAAAAAATCAAATTCACCCCTCCATATTATCTTGATCGAAGCTTTCAATTAATAAATGAACAGGGGTGTTCTTTTTGAGATCTTCATGATGATTTGAAAAAATGATCTGATCCTTTATTTTAAGTTCTATCATCCAGTGTGTTCCCTGATAATACGAATTCATCACCTGTGCCCTGAGGCCTGAACTTTCAACAATTTTAATCTGTTGAGGGTAAAGAAGTCTCTTAACCCCTCCAAGATTTAATTCGTTGACCTCATCAAATAAGGAGGCCACATATACACTCTGAGGATCCTTAAACAGTTTTTTTGGTACTCCGTATGAAATATTCTGCCCATTCTGAATGACCATCATCTTATCCGCAAAGGCCAGGGCATCCTCACTATCATGGGTGGCAACAATACATGTTATATTCTTTTCTTTTAGAAACTTATATAACATTCTTCTCAAGGAATTCTTCTTAAAATTATCGATCTGGCCAAAAGGTTCATCGAGCAATAAGAGTTCCGGCTCTTTGGCCAATGCCCTTGCTATGGCAACCCGTTGCTTTTGGCCTCCGCTCAGATATTTTACCTTTTCTTTGGCGAATTGGGTCATTTCTATAACCTCGAGCAATTCATCGGTTCTTTTCTTGCTTTCCTCCGGATAGAATCGTGACAGAAACTTAGAAATATTTTCTTCAACGGTCAGATAAGGCATCAAATCAAAATCCTGGGCCACAAATTTGGTAAAATCCATGCCGGGAATCAAATGATAGGCCGGTCCTAGAATAGGTTTTTCATCCCAGGTAATTGATCCCTCATCGAGATCATATAATCCGTATATGACTTTTAACAACGTAGATTTGCCGCAACCACTCTCTCCCATGACACAAAGGTGATCTCCTTTTTCTAATTGGAAGCTGATACCTTTTAACAAAGGTTTCTCCTTGTCATACGAAAAGCTTATGTCTTGTAGCTGTAACACAGTGCAAAAGTAAATTTAAAAAACAAAAAACATGAAAAAGTATTTGATCTATTTTGGTATTTTCCCCAAGATGATCACATGGGGTAATGTTATAGCTGCAAGCAAGGCAAAAAATAGCTGGTTAAAGAACTGAGGGTCATGCCTGTCAAAACCGCAAGCAATATGATCCCTAAAACGGAAATAAACCCTCTATTTTACGCCTGTTAAAAACTCTTTTTTACTATGACCCAATTTTATCAATTTTTTGCTAAATTTAGGGTTCTTCATAATACAAGGATACATTTTCCTTATGAGGCATAATTTAAACTTGTTAAACTAATTTTATCAATTAGATCATGGCACAATACACACTTAACGTCAACGGAAAAACCCGACAGGTAGATGTAGATCCAACCACGCCCATTTTATGGGTACTGAGAGATCATTTGGATCTTGTGGGAACAAAATACGGTTGTGGAGTGGCCCAATGTGGTACCTGCACCATTCATTTAGGAGGAGTTGCGGTTCGTTCCTGTCAATTACCAGTATCTTCCATTGGAAATCAGGAAATAACAACCATTGAAGGATTGTCAGAAAATGGTGACCATCCCGTTCAAAAAGCATGGCTGGAACATGACGTGTATCAATGCGGCTATTGTCAGTCAGGTCAAATCATGTCTGCAAGCGCATTTTTAAAAAATAACCCCAACCCGTCCGATGAGGAGATTGACGCGGTAATGGACGGAAACATTTGCAGATGTGGAACCTATACAAGAATTAAAAGTGCCATAAAATCTGCAGCCGGAATGAAAAGTTCCTGATCAGTTGAATTCAGAATATCATCATAAAACATTACTTGAATAAACCAACATAAACTATCATGACAATCGTAAAAACAACATTCGGCAGAAGATCATTCTTGAAAAGTTCAGCACTGGCAGGTGGAGGAATGATGCTTGGTTTCAGCTGGTTTGCTTCCTGTAAACCAACACCTGAACAGATTGTTAATATGCCCAAGGAATGGTTCAATATCAATGCCTACCTTAAAATTGGTGAAAACGGTTTGGTTACCATCATGTCACCAAATCCAGAGATTGGGCAAAATGTAAAAACCTCAATGCCGATGCTCGTAGCGGAAGAATTGGACGTGGACTGGAAAAACGTCATCGTAGAACAAGCCCCCTTAGACACCGATCTCTTTACGCGGCAACTTGCCGGTGGTAGTCAGAGTATCAGACAAGGCTGGGAATCACTGCGCATGGCAGGTGCATCGGCAAGACGTATGTTACAAGAGGCAGCTGCGGAGGCCTGGCAGGTTTCCGCGGATGAAATAACAGTCGAAAATGGCGTATTATCGCATGAGCAAAGTGGTAAGTCTGCAGGCTTTGGTGAAATGGCCTCAGCAGCGGCTGAAATTCCTGTTCCGGAAGAGGTCCGCTTAAAAGACCTTAAGGACTACAAGATCATCGGAACTTCAAGGAAAAATGTGGATGGAAAGAAAATTGTTACAGGCGAACCTTTATATGGTCTGGATTATAAGAAAGACGGTATGCTCATTGCCATGATCGCACATCCTCCTGCTTTTGGTATGAAATTAAAATCTTTCGATGCCAGTCAGGCCAAGGCTATGCCGGGAATCAAAGATGTAATTCCAGTAAAGACCTATAAAGATGATTACAAATTGCAATGGTCAGACACCAGCACTTATCCTGACCTGGTAGCCGTGGTTGGCAATTCAACCTGGGAAGTCATGCAGGCCAAAAAATCCTTACGACTCGAGTGGGAATCGATAGGAGAAAATGACAATATTCCAAGTGCCCTGGAAAACACAAGTGGACACAAGGCCTTGATGAATGAAATGCAGTTAAAAAAAGCGGAAGTAAGAAGAAAGGACGGTAATCCTGAATCTGCTTTTAAAAATGCAGCCAAAATTATTGAAAGAACTTACAGTTGTCCGTTCCTGGCTCATAACACCATGGAACCTATGAATTTCTTTGCGGATGTGAGACCGGATATGGCAGAACTCGCTGGACCAATTCAAACACCCGAATTTATGGAAAAAACTGTGGCTGCAAGACTCGATCTGCCACTTGAAAAAGTAGATATTCATATGACGCGTATGGGTGGTGGATTCGGAAGGCGTCTTTACGGCCATTTTTTGGTTGAAGCAGCTGTCATTTCTCAAAAAATGAATGCTCCAGTAAAACTGATTTACTCGAGAGAGGATGACATGTCTTATGGTATTTATCGTCCAGCCTATCTGGCCACATACAGAGCTGCACTGGACGCAAATAATAATCTGACGGCTTTTCATGTTAAAGCCGGTGGAATACCTGAAAGCCCGCTTTTTGCAAATCGTTTTCCGGCAGGTGCCATTGATAATTATCTTGCCGAATCATGGGCCGCCAAATCGAATATCAGCGTTGGGGCATTTAGGGCTCCAAGATCCAATTTTATTGCTGGCGCGGAGCAATCATTCTTGGATGAATTAGCTGAAGAAATGGGTAAGGACCCAATTGATTTTCGTTTAGAATTGCTTGAAAAAGCAAAAAATTCTCCAGTTGGGGAACGAAATGATTATGAAGTCGAACGATATGCCGGGGTTTTAAAACTCGTTAAGGAAAAATCAAACTGGGGCTCAGAACAGGAGGGCGTACACAGAGGAGTATCTGCTTATTTCTGTCACAACAGTTATGTGGCCCAGGTACTGGATATGGTGGTTAAGAATGGTGCTCCTGTTGTGGAAAAAGTGCACTGTGCCATTGACTGTGGCATTGTGGTTAACCCGGATGCTGCAATTAACCTTTCCGAAGGAGGAATTGTGGATGGGATCGGCCATGCCATGTACAGTGAAATAACGGTTAAAGAAGGTGTTCCTGAGCAGAATAATTTTGATAAATACAGATTGATCAGGCACAGTGAAGCTCCCAAAGCAATAGAGGTACATTTTGTAGAAAATGAAATCGACCCAACAGGTCTGGGTGAACCTCCTTTCCCTCCTATTATGGGAGCCGTGGCGAATGCCTTGTACAAGGCAACCGGTAAACGTTTCTATGATCAGCCGTTTATGGGTAGTAGTTCCAGCGTGTTAGGTTAGATATGGAGTTTTGATCAACGAACATTAATCCTTTAAAATTCTAAGAATCAGAGGATAATATTTTTTTTGTATTTTAGTGACAAGCAGAAGAACTTCACTAACCAAATTTTGTTCTGCTTTTCACTTATGAAACGACCCTTTAATCTTTATGCCATAGGCAAGGTATTGTCTATGGTTATTTTGCTGACTATTTTTCTTTCTTACATCCCTGTTACTTCACAGGAACAGATTGGGCGACCATTGATCACGAATTACGCCTATAAAGACTATAATAGTGGCCCGATAAACTGGTGGGCACTTGAAGACAGCAACGGTGTTATGTATTTTGCAAACAATGGTGGTGTTCTTCAGTATGATGGAGTGAATTGGAAGACAATTGATGAAACCTTTGGTGCAAGATGTATTGTACAGGATGAGAACGAGGTTATCTATGTTGGGCGGGAAGGTGATATTGGTTATTTGGAAAAATTGTCCAATGGAGATTTCAAATTCATCTCATTAAAGGATAAAATCCCCGACGAATACAAAGAATTTCAGACTGTCTGGGAGGTTGATTATTATAAAGGACGCATTATTTACAGAACGAATAGGCACCTGTTTTGCTGGGATGGCGAGACTATAAAGGTTATTGATTCAGAAGATGATTATCACGTCGGAAAAATTGTTCATGGTGTTTATTATTTAAGAATCTGGAACCGGGGTCTTTGTTATTTAACCGAAGAAGATACCTTTGAACTTGTACCCGGTGGTGAACGCTTTGCGGACGAGCGCATTTATCTTATGCTTCCCTATGATGATGAAAAAATGCTGGTTGGAACAAGAACCCAAGGATTTTTCATTTATGATGGAGAAAACTTTGTTCCATTTAAAACAGAAATTGATGATCTAATAGGTTCCAGTCTTTATCTACCCGGAACCGCTTTAGAAAATGGGAACTTCCTTATAAACACCTTCTCCAACGGAGCCTACCTGATCGATAATCAGGGAAAATTGATTCAAAAATATACTACAGAAAACGGTCTGCAAGACGGTTCAGTTGGTTACACTTATCTGGATTCCCGTAATGTAATGTGGCTCATGCTGTTTAATGGTATTTCAAGTATTAATCTAAATACTTCCACTACGCTTATCGATTCTAATATGGGTTTACCATCCAATATTGTGCATAGAATATATAAGCATCAAGGTATTCTCTATTTAGGAACGAATAATGGTATTTATTACATAAAAGACGGGGAAAATAAAGTGAAATATCTGGAAGGAACAATGGGACAGTCAAGAGCCTTTGACGAATACAACAACAGGCTCTATGCAGGTACCGGGGATCTGGGCCTTATCGAAATAGAAGGTGAAAAATGGAGCTATGTTAAAAGAAGTGTAAATTATGATTTTAGAGTTAATGGGATCCAGTTTTCTGAAAAAGATCCAAAAAGATTATATGTTGTTCATAATCAAGGATTTGCCAGCATGTATTTCAATGACAATAAAAAGCAACTCGAACTTGAAAGTAACACCGATGAATTAAATATCCGCACATTCAGGGATGTAGATGAAGATGTAGACGGCAACATTTGGTTTGAGGGAGAGGAGGAAGGCGAGATTCGACGTTTAAAACCTTCAATTGTTGATGGTAAATTGGACCTGTCCAATCTTAATCTTGAGGTCTTTAATGAAGATAATGGAGTTCCCTCTGATGGCCTTGGCTTTTGGAAACATGACGATGAAATTCATTTTTTCAATGGCCGAAACGACAGTACTTTCATGTACCTTTTTAATAAAGAAACTTTAAAATTTGAGGAGACCGAATTTTACTATATGAACCTGGATACCATTGATGGTGATGGATATCTAAAACCATTGAAGGATGATGATGGAAAGATTTGGTTCAGGGTAAACGGTCAGATTGTGATCAGTGAAAAAGGCGATGATGGTAAATACAAGATGAATTCTTCGGCCTTTCAGGAGTTCAGGAATATAAACCTCTGGGGAATTGTACCTGAAAAACCAAGGCCTGACGGAACCCGTGTTGTCTGGTTAAACAGCCCGGATGGAGTTTTCAGGTATCAGGGTAAGCTTGAGAAATCAAGTATTCCCGATTTTAATACCTTAATAAGAAGCGTAAAAATGACGGGGGATTCTCTCTTGTATGCAGGAGGAATGGAACTGGAGAAAAAAATACAGATCCCCTTTGAAAACAACAATGTGAATATAGGATTTGCAGCTCCTCTCTTCATTTCCCAAAACGAAATTCAATACAAGACTTTTCTCGAGGGCCTTGATTCGGAATGGTCGGAATGGAGCAAGCAAACCTCAAGAGAATATATAAACCTCCCTCCCGGGAAATACGCTTTTAAGGTTAAATCAAAAAACCAGTTCGGAGATGAGACTGATGAGGCCATATTTGATTTCACTATAATCCCTCCCTGGTACAGAACCTGGTGGGCCTATTTTCTTTACGGATTAGGGTTCCTTCTGCTCGTTTATGTGATCGTGAGATCTCGAACGCGTATTCTTATCAATCAGCGAAAAGCCCTGGAAGATAAAGTTGAAGAAAGAACTGCTGAAGTAAATCAAAGGCTCGAAGAACTGGCTACTGTAAATGATGTGAGTCAGGCACTGACTCAAAAACTGGAATTAGGGGAGCTCATCAAAATGGTAGGTGAACAAATGAAAAACCTGTTTAAATCTGATATAACTTATCTGGCCATTCTCGATAATGATAAAAAGGTCATCAATTTTCCATATCAGGACGGAGATTCTATGCCACCGATGAAATATGGGGAAGGGCTTACTTCCAGTATTATCAAAACAGGAGAGTCATTACTGATCAATCAGGATAAAGACATTATGGCTACCTACGATAAAATTGGTGTGGAGCAAACGGGTAAAAGAGCAATTTCATATTTAGGGGTACCTATCCCTGTGGAGGATACAATCATAGGGGTCCTGAGTGTACAAAGTACGAAACAGGCAAGCAGATTCACCGAAGAAGACAAAAGCCTGCTTAGTACTATTGCAATTAATGTCGGCGTTGCACTACATAACGCTGAGCTCTATGAAGAAGCTAAAGAGGCAAAAGCTAAGGCGGAAGATGCCAATGAGGCCAAATCGGCATTCTTGTCTACGGTAAGTCACGAATTGAGAACCCCTCTTACTTCGGTTCTGGGTTTTGCAAAAATTATTCGAAAAAGACTGGAGGACAAGATTTTTCCTTCAGTCAATGTGGAAGATCAGAAGATTAAGAGAACCATGAAACAGGTAAGTGAAAACCTTAATGTTGTAGTTTCAGAGGGAGAGCGATTAACGAATTTGATTAATGATGTCCTTGATCTGGCAAAAATAGAATCCGGCCGCATGGAATGGCATTTAAGGCCCGTCTTTTTGCAGGATGTGATTAGCAGAGCTATCGCCAGCACCTCAGCTCTATTCGAAGAAAAGAATTTAAAACTGAAAACCAATATAAGTCCCGACCTTCCAATTGTCAGTGCCGATGAAGACAAGCTGATTCAGGTAGTGATCAACCTGTTATCCAATGCAGTTAAATTTACGGACAAAGGAAAAGTGAGTATTGAAGCCTATTTAGATAATGGGCAGATCATGGTGGAGGTACAGGACACGGGTATTGGTATAGCAGAAGAAGACAAGCATAAAATCTTTGAACGTTTTCGTCAGGCCGGGGATACATTGACGGATAAACCTAAAGGAACCGGACTTGGTTTACCCATATGCAGAGAGATCATTGAACATCATGGTGGTATAATCTGGATGAAAAGTGAGCACGGAGTGGGTAGCTCATTCTTCTTTACGATTCCGACCATGGGAGAATCAGGAGCCGAACAACCTATTCAGCTTGACCGTATCTTGAATAGTCTCAAAAAGCAGATTAAGCATTCTTCTTTAACTGATGTAAAAAATGTCCCGACAATTCTGGTGGTAGATGATGATACTCCTATCAGGTCCTTATTGAGACAGGAATTAGGAGAGGCAGGCTATCAGGTAAAAGAAGCGGCGAATGGAAAGGCTGCTCTTGACATGGTCCGGCTGTCAAAACCTGATCTGATCATTCTGGATGTGATGATGCCTGAAATAAACGGTTTTGATGTTGCTGCGGTACTCAAAAATGATCCTGCTACCATGGATATTCCAATCATCATTTTATCAATTGTGCAGGATAAAGAGCGAGGCCTTAAAATTGGCGTAGACAGGTACCTGACCAAGCCTATCAATACGGAACAGCTTTTCCATGAAGTTGACGAACTCCTTGAACAGGGTGTTTCCAAGAAAAAAGTCCTTGTTGTGGATGAAGATGCCACAGCAGTCAAAACACTATCGGATGTACTGAGCGCAAGAGGTTACAAAGTAATGGAGAGCGATCCGAACAAATTAATTGAAACGGCAACCCAATCCAAACCGGATATTATCATGCTGAATTCAGTGTTTGACGCGAATCAAAAAATGATAAAGGATCTGAAAAAACAGAAAGGTATGGAAAACACAATGTTTTTCATTTATGAATAAAATCCAACTTAACCGAAAAAAAATAAAATGGAACAGAAATTATTAATTGTTGATGATGAATCGCATATCAGGATGCTCATCGAACAAACCCTTGAAGATCTTGAAGATGACGGAGTAGAACTTTTATTTGCCGAAAATGGTGAACAGGCACTTGAATTGATCCAAAAAGAAGAACCTAATCTGGTTTTCCTTGATGTCATGATGCCAAAAATGAATGGTATGGAAGTCTGTTATAAGGTTAAAAAAGAACTGAACCTATCTCATGTTTATATCATTCTGCTGACGGCAAAAGGACAGGAAGTTGACAGGCAGAAAGGGCTTGAAATGGGAGCTGACCGATATATGACAAAACCTTTCGACCCTGACGAAATGTTATCTGTTGCCGAAGAAGTTCTGAATCGATAAAATGACCAGCCCCGAAAAAAAAATAAGAAATAAAACCAGAGCGCTCAGGCATCTGCTAAAAGATGAAAAAATAAGAGAACTTCTAGTCTCTCTTTCGGACGAATTGAATCTTGAATTCTCCCTTGAAGATCATAGAAAATCTATCCTTTGGGGCAAGAATGGTAATTTATCAAATAAGTCTGAACTGATCCATAAAAACATTCATTTTGGGACGCTTTATTCAGATAAAAGCTCAGGAAAGATCATAGCTGAACTCATTGTTTCCCTGGTCAACAAGGAGCTTGAAAAGAAAAATATTGGCAACGAGGTTTTGGGACTTTACAGGGAAATAAATATGATTTATGACTTTAGTGAGAAACTTTCTGAAATCATCGAGGAAAAATCCATAGCTGAAATGGCCCTTTCAGAAGCCTCCCAGATCCTCGATACTTCACATGGGTTATTTCTTCTACATAATCAGGAATCAGATCATGTTGATATACTGTCTGCATTTGGAAAGGATCCGAATAGAGAGAAAAACATTCAGGAACAAAATCACAGACTAAAAGATCTTATAAAAAAAGGAACCTCATCCATTGTAAGCAAAGACATCATCCAGACAAACCCGGCTTTAAGACATTTAAGGGCCATGATGTATGCTCCTCTTAAAGTTAAAAACAAAACCCTGGGCATGGTTATTCTGGGGCATGATCAGGAAAAAGAATACAGGGCCGCTGACCTGAAATTATTGACCACCATTGCTTCTCAGTCCGCAGTTGCCATTGAAAGCGCCCACTTGTATCAAAAAGGATTGCGAGAAGCCCAGGAAAGAGAGGATGCCATCAAAAGAATCCACAACGTGAGTCAAAAATTTGTTCCAACAGAATTTATCAAATCACTGGGGAAGAACAGGTTGACAGAGGTAGCCTTGGGAGACCTCACGGAAAAGGAAGTAACTGTGATGTTTGTTGATATCAGGGAATTTACAAGTATTTCAGAGAATCTAAGCCCCAAGGATAATTTTTTGTTCATCAATGCCTTTAACAAACGGATGGGGCCTATCATTCGCCAAAACAACGGATTCATCATGCAGTATCTCGGAGATGGTTTTATGGCGCTGTTCCCGGACGGATCTCAGGATGCGCTGCGAGCTTCAGTTGAAATGCATAAATCTCTGGAAGACTACAATAAGATCAGAAAACAGAAGGAAAGGGCACCGGTTAAAGTTGGCATCGGAATGCAGAATGGTAACCTGATCATGGGAATTACAGGGGACGTGGAAAGGCTTGATGCAGCCATCATTTCAGACACAGTCAATACAGCCTCGAGAATTGAAGGGCTATCAAAGCACTTTTCAACCTCGATACTGATGACAGAAAAGTGTTTGAAGAATTTGTCAAATCCTAAAGAATTTGTTTTTCGCTACCTTGGACCCGTACAGGTAATCGGAAAACAAAAACCGATCAAATTATACGAATGCATTAACGGTGACCAAAACTCCCTGTTTGAACACAAATCAAAAACCCTAGAAACTTTCGACGAGGGCATGAGACTTTATTTCAAGAGGGAATTTGCCATGGCAGCTGTTACCTTTCAAAAGGTATTCAAACAGAATAAAAAAGATCTGACAGCAAAATTATTCCTCAACAGGGCCGCACATCTGATTACTGAAGAAATAGATGAAGACTGGAAGGGAGTTCAGTCCATGACTAAGAAATAACAGTTTTTTCATTCAAACTGTAACAATTGCCGGAAAGTGAAATCTATATATATGAACCCGGTCAATACTTTACCGGGAAATTTATTTGAAACTTAGCCTTATGAAAACAACAGCCACTAAACTTTTTGTACTTCTTTTTTTAATTGGAGCGACGCCTTTGATCCTGGGTCAGCAAAAAACCTTCAATGTAGATTCCTTCGATGAAGTTATCATCAGCCCCCATATTGAAGTTGTTTTTGAAAAGTCGGACAGAGAATCTGTAGTTATTGAAGATATTGATGTTTCCATGGATAAACTCAATGTTGAAGTTAAGGGAGGTACCCTGCACATTTATCTTGACGATGCCAAGGTATATACCAAATCTGAAAAAATAAAGAATGATGACTACAAAAGTAAACAGGCGATTTATCAGGGAACCAAAGTAACTGCTAAGGTTTATTATAAGGAATTAGTGGAATTATCTCTTCGTGGTGAAGAAATACATAAAGTCATCAGTCCGGTGAAAACCTCCAAACTTACGCTGAAAATTTACGGAGAAGGTGAGGTATATCTCAATGAAATAGATGTCGATGAATTATACGCTACCATGTACGGAGAAGCCTATCTTGAAATAAAAGAAGGAAATGCAAAAAGACAAAAGGTCATTTCATACGGTGAGGGAGAAGTTAATACCTTTGGGGTGCAGAATACAACCGCCAAAGTAACCGCTTACGGAGAAGGTAAGATCAAACTCAAGGTATCAGACGAATTAAAAGTTACGGCCTATGGAGAGGCCTCCATTCATTACAAAGGAAGTCCGATGGTCAACAGAGGGCTTGTCCTGGGAGAGGCTACGATCCATCAAATCAATTAGCAATCCTAATTTTGATTTTTTTATAAATCTTATCTGAGGCATTTCCAATGTAAAGAGAATAGCCTCCAGGCTCAATGATCCTGTCGGAAATTGATTCATCTTAAAAAGCCAGATCCTGAACAGATATATCTACATTTAACTGGGTTTGATCTCCGGGTTATAGCCTGAATGTTTTAAGGGCCTTTAATTCTTTGACCGCTAATAATACACAACTACCTTTTATTTTAGGTAAAAAGCGACAAAAAACTATCGATATTTTACTCAATATCGGTCCGATTGGACTGATCGGATTTTATCACTTTTTCTTCAGAAGAATTTTGATCCTTTGCATACAATTCTCCCGTTGCACGCAAAATGAATATTAAAACAAAAACGGTATGAAACTGGTAATGATCTACTTAGCAACTTCATAAGAATCAAAGTTTCTCAAAACATCTAAATTTAAAAAAATTACAATATATTTGGAGCCCGCAAGAAACATTAATATTATTTTGTCAATTTTTGATCATTTATTGATCATTTATTGATCTTTCAGCAGTTTAGATGAACCATGAGGAATCGCGTACACAGAGAAATAACACAATTAAGCCCGGAAGATAGTTTTTTAGTATATGAAAGAGTAAAAGATGACTTTGATTTTCCAATACATTTTCATCCTGAATTTGAATTGAATTTTATCTACAAGGGCAAAGGAGTTCGCAGGATCGTGGGTGATCATACCAGCGTAATTGACGATATGGAACTTGTTCTTGTAGGCCCTAATCTTATCCATGGCTGGGAATTGAATCAGTGTACCTGCAAGGAAATTTACGAGATCACTGTTCACATTCAACAGGACCTGCTCAATGATAAAATGCTTTCAAGGCGGATTTTTAAAAGTATCAGGGAAATGTTCAACAGATCCAAACATGGTATCCTATTTTCTCAGGAAACCACCGCCGAGATCATGCCGCGGTTGATGGTGCTTTCTAAATTGCATGGTATTCAGTATTTTCTGGAATTCATTTCTATACTGAATGATCTCGCCTTGTCGGAAGATCAAACTCTCCTGTCGACACAATTTTCAGAGATGAATGATTTTCAGAACAGTGAAAGGATCAAAAAAGTTTATGAATATATCCAGGAAAATTATCATCGAAAAATAGGATTGAATGAGATTTCACAACTGGTAAATATGAGCCCTGTCTCCTTTAACAGGTTCATTAAAAAGAGGACGGGTAAAACTTTTATAAACTATGTGAACGATACACGAATCAGCTATGCCAGTCGATGGCTTATTGAATCAGAAAAAAGTATAGGAGAAATCAGTTTTCAGTGTGGTTTTAATAATATTGCCAATTTTAACCGAATCTTTAAGAAGTCCAAAGACTGTACTCCAAGTGAATTTAGAAAGGAATTCGTAGGTATGCAAAGAGTATTATAAGAAAACTCCCAGTGGCCAGGACCATTGGGAGTTTCTTTCAGTAAAAACAAAAGCCCTTTATCCCATTATTATTTCGACTTTATGGTTCTTACCTTTCTCAAGTAGTGGAATTATAGTTGAGTTTAATTTTTCTCCGTTAACAAGGATCTCTTTTACACCTTTACTTACATGATCAGGATTCTTAATTTCTAAATTATAAGTGGCTCCCCGGAATTTCCTTTGCATATGGAATCCGTCCCACTTCTTAGGTATACAAGGATCTACTTTCAAACCGTCATATTCAGGTCTGACTCCAAGAATATACTGCGTGATCGCATAAAAGTTCCATGAAGCCGTTCCCGACAACCATGAATTTTTGGCCTCTCCGGGTTTAAAGGCTTCCTTGCCTGCAATCATCTGACAGTATACATAAGGCTCAACCTTATGCAATTCAGAAATTTCCTCTAAAAAAGCCGGTGCAATTTTCGTGTAGTAGTCATAAGCATTATCTCCTCGGCCAATCATCGTTTCTCCAATCATGATCCACGGGTTATTATGGCAAAAGATCCCTCCGTTTTCCTTGTATCCGGCTGGATAGGTTGAAATTTCTCCGTATTCAATATGATACTTGGTAAAGGCAGGATAGTTAAGTACGACTCCATATTCACAGTCCAGATGCTCTTTGACCGAATCCAATGCCTTGGTTACCATACCCTCATCCTTTCCGATCTCTGCCATAGAGCACCAGCCCTGAGATTCCACAAAGATCTTTCCTTCCTCGTTTTCATTGGTCCCGATCTTTTTACCATAATAATCATAGGCTCTTAGATACCAGTCGCCATCCCATCCATGTTGCTTAACAGCTTCGATCATGTCATTTACATGTCCTTCCGCTTTATCAGCCTCTTCATTTTTCCCGATATACCTGCACAAATCAACATATTCTTTACCATAGACCACAAATAGCCCTGCAATCATAAGTGATTCTGCTGTATCTCCTTTTTTGTTTCCTGTGGTTTGAAAAGATTCATTAGGATCACTTGAAAAACAATTCAGGTTTAAACAGTCATTCCAATCGGCTCTCCCGATCAAAGGCAGTTTATGAGGGCCCAAATTATTGACAACATGATAAAATGAGGCTGTCAAATGATCAAAATGGGGTTTAGCCCTTGAAGCATCATTATCAAATGGCACCATCTCATCCAAAAGAGAAAAATCTCCGGTTTCTTTGATATAGGCCGTCGTGGAAAGGATCAACCACAAAGGATCGTCGTTAAAGTCACCTCCGATAGCTGAATTTCCTTTTTTTGTCAGGGGCTGATATTGATGATAACATGAACCGTCCTCAAACTGAGTCGAGGCAATGTCAAAAATTCTTTCACGGGCTCTTTCCGGTATCTGGTGTACAAATCCGATCAGGTCCTGATTAGAATCCCTGAATCCCATTCCACGCCCTATTCCAGATTCAAAAAATGAAGCCGAACGTGACATGTTAAAGGTCACCATACACTGGTACTGGTTCCAAATATTTACCATTCTGTCCAGCCTTTCATCCCCTGACTGAATCGAAATGGTATTTAACAGATCATCCCAATAGGTTCGTAGTTCATCATAAGCCTGATCCACTTTGGCAACCGTATCAAACTTTTTGATCATTTCCTTGGCGGGAAGTTTGTTGATCACTGATTTAGCTTCCCATTTTTCTTCTTCTGAAACTTCCACATAACCCAACATAAAGATGAAGTCTCTTTGCTCTCCGGGCTGTAATTCAATTTCCAGGTAATGCGAAGCGATGGGTGACCAGCCATGGGCCACAGAATTTCCTGGAGCTCCTTCTGAAACGGCATCAGGAGCATCAAAACCATTGTAAAGTCCTACAAAGGTTTCCCGATCCGTATCAAAACCCTGAATATCACTGTTTACAGAATAAAAGGCATAATGATTACGTCTTTCCTTAAATTCTGTCTTATGATAAATTACGCTGTCCTCTATTTCAACTTCACCCGTATTGAAATTTCGCTGAAAATTCGTCATGTCATCTTCCGCATTCCAAAGGCACCATTCAATAAAAGAAAACAGTTTTAAATTTTTTACTTCCTGACTTTCATTTTTTAAACTGAACTTTTGAATTTCACCCCAAAAACCCAGGGGAATGAATTGCAATACTTCAGCCGTCACCCCATTTTTAGCCCCTTTGAATTTGGTGTAACTCATTCCGTGGCGGCACTCGTACTGATCAAGCTCCGTTTTCACCGGTTTCCAGCCAGGGGACCAGACCGTATCGCCATCCTTGATATAAAAGTACTTTCCTCCGTCGTCTACAGGAACATTGTTATATCTGTAACGCGTTAATCTCCTGAATTTTGCATCCTTGTAAAAGGTATAACCTCCACCAGTGTTTGAAGTCAATGAGAAGAAATCTTCGTTTCCAAGATAATTAATCCACGGATATGGAGTTTTAGGATCCGTGATCACATATTCTCTGTTCGCATCGTCAAAATGACCGTATTTCATCGCTTTATATTTATTGTGTTTCTAATTTTGACTTTCCTGAAGTCTTCGGTTATTTAATTCTGTGGTTACCTCATCGATCTTCTTTTGATTTAAAGGATAGATCAACATAAATACTGCGGCAATAACTGTAATCACCGCGGGAATCCAACTCATCAGCATGATAATGCCGGGAATGGCTCCTTCGATCGAACTGGCATTTTGCCCGTCATAGGCAAAAGCTCCAAGAACAAAACCTATGATCGCACCTGCGATTCCACCACCAAACTTTGTGGCAAATGACCCGGCCGAATAAATAAGACCTGTTGCCCTTCGTCCGTTCTTAAACTCTGAATAATCCGCAGCATCCCCTAACATCACAAAAAACAGGGTTGGGAAAATAGCTGAGGCAAACTCTGAGATGACTCCTATAGTGAATACAGCTTCAACATCTGTAGGCCCAAGGAAAAAGAACAGGGAATTGACACCTCCCGAAAAGAGTAAAGCAGCAATGAACAGATTTCTTTTCCCAAACCTTTTTCCCAATGGAGCGGTTGCCATTGCCCCTGCAACCGAAGCCAGCATCAGGGCAACAAGAAATGAGGCAGCCAGAAGCTGGTTATTCAAATAATGAGTAAAATAAATGATAACGATACCCTGCTTGATCGAATTATAAACATTGAACAATAAACCGATCACAAGAAGGACCAGCCAGGGTTTATTGGTTACCAGGTCTTTCAAATCTCTTTTCAGGTTGTTCTTCTGGGATTTGGGGGGTTGAATTCTTTCTTTGGTAGAATAAAAGGTAATAAACATGAACAGGCTTAAAAAGAAAGCCATGATGTACATTGAATTGCTATAACCTCTTTTCTGGTCAATGAGTGAAATACTGCCTTCACCAATATTTGGTTCACCTGTTACGATAAATGTGTATTCTTTATCAGCTTCCATTTTGAAGCTTTTAGCATGGGTCGGCTCATTATCTTTAGCCTTCATTTCAGGGCTTTCCCATACAAAATCCGCAATACCGTTTTCAGTTTTAATATTTACGCTGGCAACATCCGTTGGCGCCGAAACCGTTACCTTAAATTTCTCTTCTTCCAACTGGTCAATGGCAATTTCAGGATTTACATTACCAAAATAGGCTACCAAAAACAACAAGGCCCCCTGGACCAGCATTCCACCTCCAAACGCACCCACCATTCGATATGAACCCAGGCTTGTTCTCTCCTTATCATCTCCGGTCATAACGGCCATTAGAGCGCCGTAAGGAATATTGTTTGCCGTATAAATTAATGTGAAAAATATATAGGTGATGTAGGCATATACTATTTTACCAGAATCTCCCAATTCCGGAGAAGTAAACAATAAGGCAAGAATCACCCCCAATGGAACAGCAGTCCATAGAATCCAAGGTCGAAATTTACCATATTTGGAATTCGTTCGGTCACCAATTACTCCCATCAAAACATCGCTGATACCATCACTGAAACGTGCCACCAACATTAATACACCGACTGTTACAGGGCTTAGACCAAATACATCAGTATAAAAAATAAAAAGAAAAGTAGCTACTCCCCTCCAGGCTATATTGGCCGCACCATCTCCAAGGGCATAGCCTAGCTTTTCCCTGATGGATAACTTATTAGATTCTGACATGTTAATGGGTCTTAATATTTGCGTTTCAAAATTACATATCTCCTGACAAAACTATTAATACTATTTTGTCATTAACGAATGCTTTTATTGAAAAATTAAAGATTTAAAATTATTCCTTGAAAGATTTGAAATTATTCCTTGAAAGATTCAACTTCCCTTCGAAAAGGTATTGAACTTTGAGCTCCCAACCGTGTCACACTAATCGCCGCAGCCTGATTTGAAAACCGTATTGCCTCTCTCCAGTTCATGCCTTCTGATAAGGCCACAGCCAGAGCGCCGTTGAAAGTGTCGCCTGCTGCAGTGGTATCAACCACATCCGTTTTGAAGGCCGGAACAAGAAACTCTTCATCAGCGTTTTTAAAAAAAGCCCCCCTTTCTCCAAGGGTAATTATAACATTCTTGACCCCCTTGTCCAGAAAAATCTGTGCAGCATCTAAAGCCGATTCTATATCTGATACTTTTTTACCTAAAATTAGTTCCGTTTCAGATTCATTTGGTGTAATTACATCAATGCAATTATATAGATCGTCATTTAACGTCGTTGCCGGCGCAGGATTAAGAATAACTTTTTTGTTCAGCTTATGAGCCTTTCTAATTGCGTAATCGATCGTTTCGATAGGAACCTCCAGTTGAACCAATACCATATCAACAATTTCCATAACGGGTATGATTCTCTTTACATCCTTCCTGGAAAGCATGTTATTTGCACCCGGTGCCACCACGATTGAATTTTCTCCATTTTCGTTAATGATTATGGAAGCTACTCCGGTGGGATGATCTCTGTCCATCGAGATATAAAGGGTATCAATACCTTCATTTTTATAATCCTGAATCGCCTTTCGCCCAAAATCGTCCTGACCCAGGCAGGCAAGAAAGGTCACCTCTGCTCCCAGGCGTTTTGCTGCAACCGCCTGATTTGCACCTTTACCTCCCGCGAACGTATTAAATACTCCTCCGATAACCGTTTCTCCGGGTACCGGAAACTGTGAAGTTTTGATGACCAGATCCGTATTGGAACTACCGATTACAAGTATTTTTTTCATAAGATCTTATTTTAGTCTGGCATAGATTATAGAGATTAGACCCACTATGAAAAAAACGAACATCCAATTGATCATTCTTTGTGTTTTTTGATCTGCATTCTTAAATTCCTTCCAGACAAAAACGCCCCATATGGCAGCTACCATGGTTGCCCCCTGGCCTAAACCGTAAGAAATGGCGAAGCCCGCCTGTTCAGAGGCTATAAGGCTAAAGGACATTCCGATGGCCCAAATCATACCACCTAACCATCCAATACTGTGTAACTTTAAATTTCCATTTAAAAAATACTCCCTGTACTTAACCGGTTTTCCTGAAAATGGTTTAGCCATAACATATGAATTCCATAGAAAATTGGATGCATAAATTCCAAGAGCAAACACAAAAAATGCTCCATATGCAGTAAACTTACCCTTCTCGGGACTCAAGTTGTCGGTTACCATAGAATCAGCGACAAATCTGAAAAAGAATCCCATCAAAACACCGGCGGAAAGAGATAGAAGTATTCCTTTACGAGAAATTTGACTATCGCCTTTAGAGATATTTTTATAGGCTTTAGCATCCATTAATATGGCAACCACCACCAAAAAAACACCTGCAAACAAAAACAAGGGGTCTCCTACAGGGTATTTGATGTAATTTACAACAACCCCAATGACAAGTGCCAGACCAATTCCTATCGGAAAAGCAACCGCCATTCCCGCAATATCGATAGCTGCAACCAATAAAATGTTAGCTATATTAAAGATGACCCCGCCTATAAAAGCAGACAGAAAGGACGAGAAATCAGCCTGAAGAAGGTCGTCAACAAAAGGACGTCCTTCCTCTCCGATACTCCCCATGGTTAAACCCAATATCAGTGAACAGAACAGAATCCCTATAACATAATCCCAGTAAAAGAGTTGGAAGGGCCAGGATTTGGATGCAAGTTTCTGCGTATTTGCCCAAGAACCCCAGCACAACATTGTTATGATAAGCAATACCACTGCCGTAGTAAAGGATTCTATTATGACCATAAACAATCTATATTAAGAGAGTTAAGCTCGTATTAAATACGCTCTTTTAGCTTTTTCCTTTATTAAATATGGCTTCCATTTCTTCCAGGGTCTTCCCTTTTGTTTCAGGAATCCATTTCCATGTAAAGAATATGATGAATATGATGAAGGCTGAAAAAATAAAGTAAGGCAAGGAATTATTCCATGTACCTCCGTCCATGATAAGTTTATTGGCATCGCTTTCAACCACAATCGGGAAGGTCTGAGAAACGAAGTAATTTGCCAGCCATTGAGCGGCCACGGCAATAGCCATTGCAGTACTTCTTATACTATTAGGGAAAATCTCAGATAACAATACCCAAACAATTGGTCCCATGGACATCGCAAAAGAACCTATAAATAACAAGATGCCCACAAGGCACAAAATACCTTCCGCACTGGATATGGTAGGTAATCCTGCAGAATTGACCTGTGAATAATCACTCATATAAAGGGTGAATCCCATGATGAGGAAACCTACTAGCATTCCAACACCTCCAATGATCAGAAGTGGCTTTCTTCCCAGTTTATCAACCGTGAACATGGCTATGAAGGTAAACAGTAAGTTTACCGTTGCCAACAGAATTTGCTGTAATAAGATATCTTCTTTTCCAAAACCAAGGGCCTGTTCAAAAATATCAGCTCCGTAATAAAGTACCGCATTTATTCCTGTGAATTGTTGCAATATGGATAGTACCGTCCCGATAATTACAATAGGGAACAAAGATTTCTTGAAAATTGAAACTTTTTCAATTGAACCTTCCTTTTCAATCGACTCTTTGATCTCAACAAATTCTCTATCGGCGGTTTCCTGACCGTGAATAGCTACCAAAACATTTTTAGCCTCTTCTTCCTTTCCCTTAATCATTAACCATCTTGGACTTTTAGGGACCATAAAAAGCAACAGCAGAAACGCAAGAGCAGGAACAAGTTCTGACCAGAACATATACCTCCATCCGTAATCAATATTTTGTTGTTCCGTTAATCCGTTACCAATGAAATAGGTTACAAGGAATACAACGAAAAATCCTATTACTACGGCCATTTGATAATAAGTGACAAGGGTTCCTCTGTTTTCGGCAGGAGATATTTCCGCAATGTACATGGGCGCGTTCATCGAGGCCATACCAATGGCGATACCTCCAAGAATTCTAAAAAATACCATCAGGGCCATAGATTCAGGCAACATTTCAGGTAATCCGGACCCCCACGCCGAAACAGCGAAAAATATAGCGGCTATAATCAACGACTTTTTTCTTCCTATGGCTTTACTGATTATTCCTGCTGATGCCGCCCCCAACAAAGCTCCCAATAAAGCGCTACTCACTATAAAACCCTTCAACCAGCCTGTTAATTCAAAATATTTTGAAAAATAAAATTGAGTTCCATTGATTACCCCGGTATCATAACCAAAAAGCAATCCCCCAAGGGTAATTACAATGGTTACAAAATAAATATTGATTCTTTTTGTGCTAGTTTGTCCCATAATTTTGAAGTGATTTTAAAAAATTTGCTCAGCAAGATAGAAGTTATTTTTGATTAATTATAGTACTTGATGAGTTTTTGAAGTTTATTAGGTGCATCTATGAGTGAGCTTTCCGATTTGTTACATTGCGCCATATGCGGCATCAAGCCAGTCCATTCTTTCCCTGTACCATGCTTTCAAATGAGCAACTTCTGCATGATGCGAATCATGGACTACTGGATTTGGCCATACATATCTTCCAAAGAGATCCCATTTTTCATCATTTTCATACTGTGACCATTTCAACTGGGTGGCATAAAAATCCATTTTATCGAGAATAAAATTTTGATTCTCCCTGTAATACTGAAATCTTGACTTCACTTTCTCCACAAATACAGGATCTTCAAAAAGGCGTGCATACCAGTCATGATCTTTCACCCAAAAACCTGTTGGATGCTCACATTCAGAATAGTCAACATTCCCAAATGCCAGGTCAAAATCCCAGAGTGGGCCCATTTTTATCTTTTCTCCCGGAATTACATTGAGAAAAATACTTGAAAAACTCCTTGAATCCTGATTTTTTACAATTTCACTGATGAGATACCAGTCAATAAAACTATCAATATCGATATATTTGGAATATCCGGAATCTGGGTCTGCAAACCCAGGTCCCATCAAAACATCCTCAAATTCATTGATCAAATCTCTGGCATAATTATAGGTGTCACTATTGTACTCCGTGTCAGGTTCCTTTATGTTGATTAAAAATCTATCGGTTCTAAAATAAACATCATCAGGATCCAGCCTTTCCAACTGATCAATTTCCAGCAAATATCCTGTATCTCCCAAAACCACGCGATTATCACTTTCTTCCACTTTTTGAGAAATGTTATAAGTGCCGTTATAAACACCATTGATCACCACTTCGGCAAATACACTTTCCGGGGTATAATCCAAATCGCTCAAATACCCCATTTCAAAGGCAATGGTGTTTCGAATTAGCGTTTTATCAGAAAATTCAGCAAGGAAAACCCATTTTTTATCCTCAGGCATCCCCAGCATTTCAGTCTTTTCAGGAAACTTCATTTGAAAGGGTTTTTTGGGATGCATCCAGGTTGAATTCCCACGACCACGTATCTTCATGGAAGCAGAAGAGAAATCCGAAAAATAACGTCCGCCATCTATGGAAATCGTACCTTCAAAATAATCTTCCTTGGAATCGATCTCCTGGTTATTTTCAGTCTCTATATAAATGATGGGCAGGCCTGTAAAATAGGTCATGTCAACCTCGTACTGACCTGATTTCCCATCCTTTGTGGAAACCGTATAGAGTTGAATTTCAGTAAAGTCGTTGATGCTTTCGCCACTTACCTGGCTCGTATTATTAACTTTGACCTCTTGCCCTGTATGATCAAAACTGGCAACCATCTTTTCAATGTTGACCCCAAGAGGCAGCCTCCCCTGAATCAAGTCATTGTCAATGGTCGCGTATCTGTCTTTATCCAGGTTCGGATTATTTGATTTTAAAAATGAAAATCGGGTAATTTCTGTGCCTTGGACCTCGGGTTCAATAACAGGCGAATCGTCATTACATGAAGAAAGTGCCATCAAGGAGATGATCACAATTGCTGACCATAATTTTTTCATAACAATATATATTCTATAGGTGATTTACTAATAACTTGTCTGAATTTAGAAAGTCATTTCGTTCCTGAATAAATTCAAACCTTCCAAAAATAGAAAGTTTTTTTTATTTCAGGTCTGACATTTATCATTCAAGAAACGGATTTCTAAGAAACTATTGATATACCCTAATGTAGTCTATGATAAATTCGCGAGGAAAAATTGAATCAGTTACCCAAATTCTCCTGCATTACTTTTTTGGGCTTCCTGTCTTCAGTAAAAAGGCCCCAGTGCTTTTCGGGTTCAAGCATATCATCAGAACCTTTCCAGGATTCGTCAAAGGCCTCAAACACAAATGTTAGAACATTTTCTTTTTCACTCCATTCCACAAGGTCGTTATAATAAATCCTTTGAAAATCCTCATTTACGTTACTCGGATAAATTCCTTTTCCGTTTGAAAAAGTAGTCCATCCTGCTTCTGTAATAACAACCGGCTTATGAGGATAGGCATTGGCCACAGACAGGTAATTACTCACTGTGTAATCCATCGCTTCATGAATTCTTTTGTATTCCCAGACAGGATAGGTATGGATGGAAATAAAATCTACTTCTTCAGCGAGGTCCTTCATTTTATCCAACCAGGGAAGGTAGTTCTCACAAAAAGTAACAGGCTGCTTTGCCTCTTTTTTTATCATCCTCACATAGTTTATAACATTCTCAACGGGAACAAAATGATCCGTCCAGTCAACACAGGCCTCATTACCGGCAGAAAGAGAAAAAACGATATCAGGATACTCATTTGCCAGCCGGATCAGTTTTTTTATGAGTTTTATATTGATCTTTTTGTTCTCCTCTAATTTAGATTCTGAATAGGTTCCTCCCCAGGGGCAACCATAATTATTGGCTTCTGCCACAATATAGGCACCGAGCATTACCTTAAAATCAAACTTTTCCTTTCGAATCACCTCCAACACCATTTCGGAATGTTCATTGCAGTCATACAATCTGAGATATTTCCAGTTTTTTTGAAGTATCAAAAGATCCTCTTTGATTTCATCATAACTGGGGCTGCTTCCCCCGGGCCATTGTCCTTTTCTATATCCTGAATAACAGATAGCATTTCCTGCCTCTATGTTCAGAGCTTTTGTATAATTCATGAATTGAGTTTAGTTAATATTGTAAGAGGGTAAGAATCGTTTAAAACTTTTTTAGTTTTTCGTCCTTATCCCAGATTCCCCAATAGGCTCCAACATCACCCTCTGCTCCCACTTTCCATGACTCGTCAAATGAGGAGAAGTAGAAAACCTCGATATTGTCGGCCGCCGACCATTGCTGTGTATTGATAAAATACTTTACCGCATTGTGAAAAGAAGGATGTGAACCTTCAAAGCTGGCTCCCATAGTCGGCCAGCCCGTTTCTGATATAATTACCTTTTTACCATTAGCTGCTCTCACCGCCTGGTTGTACATTTCTTTCATATAGACCAATGAATATTCCAGAGGGCAGCCTTCCCAAAACGGATAACAATTGGCTAATATAACATCACATGCATCCGTTATTCTTGGTCTGTTTGAGAATTCATAATAGGCATCTACATACCCCATAGGAATCTCTGGCAGGGCCTCTTTAACCTGATACATAAATTCCAGTAACTCTTCTTCTGACAGATCTTTTCGGTACATCACCTCATTACCTACTGCCGCTATGTCCACATAGCCCTCGTTTCCAAGCTCTATTAATTTGGCGATTTCTTTTTTATTAATTTCAGGATCATCCCCCAACCATGCACCTACCATGGTCTTTAATCCAAATTCTCTGGCAATTCTGGGGATGGCCTCATTTCCATCGGTACATGAAAACGATCGAATCCATTTTGTGTAAGGCGCAATGATTTTCATTCTTCTTCTTATCTGCTCCTCGGTGATCTGATCTCCTGGTTCCTGACCCTCTTCATAAGGGCTAAAACAAAGACCATGCATTCCGTTCTTTAATAGCCTTTTGAATAAATTCTGTAATCCTTTTTGCGTTTTATCTTCGTAATCAATTCCTGTTAAGGACCTTAATTTTCCCGCTCTTCCTGACATTTTTAAATATTTTTTAGTTTTTCGTTTTTATCCCATATTCCCCAGCGCTGACCCACATCACCTTCATGATGAACCTTCCAGGATTCATCGAAAGAAGAGAAATAATATATTTCTATTCCTTCCTTATTAGCCCAACTCTGAACATTTATAAAGTACTTTATCGCATTACCTTGAGAAGCTACAGCATCACCCGTTGTACTTCCCTCACTTGGCCAACCCGTTTCAGAAATGATCACCGGTTTACCTTTGGAAACTTTCTTAACCGCCTTGTACATCTCCTGCAAATACTGCGTAGATTGATCTATATGACATCCTTCCCAAAATGGATAACAATTCACAAGAATTACATCACAGGCATCTACGAGGTCCTGGTTCTGCACAAACTGATAATAAGCATCCACGTATCCAACAGGTATACCCGGCAGGGCTTCTTTGACCAATTTGATATAATCAATTATATCCTCGGTACTTAACTCACCTCTTAACAATACTTCGTTACCAACTACGGCCATGTCGACATTTCCGTTTCTTGCCTGTTCGATCAAGGCCTGAATTTCCAGATCATTTTCCTTCTCATTATCTTCGATCCAGGCTCCAGCCATGGTTTTCAACCCTTTTTCACGAGCCGCTACAGGAATGAATTCGTTTCCTTCAGTACAGGAAAATGAGCGCACCCATTTTGTATAAGGCGCTATAACCTCCATTCGATGACGAATTTGGTTTTCAGACAAGATATCACCAATATCCTGTCCTTCTGCATAGGGACTGAAACATAATCCATGCAGTCCTTTTTTTAAGGAACCTAAATACAGTTTCTTTATTTCTGAACTTGATTTTCCAGAAAAATCAATATCTGTTCCGGCGCTGCCTTTCAAATCCTTTGATACCAAAGAAAGTAGTTTCCCACCTTGATATTTTGCATCCAGGTCCGGGTTTATGTCCGATTTGCGACGATCCAGTTCCTCACGAATTTCATTGGCACGATCTTCTGTTACATCATAACTCTTCATAATGAGCATTGCAAAGATGGTTCCTACCGCCGGAAAAAAGCAAAAGAAAGCGTGTAATCCATCAACAGCCCCTTGCTGGTCAGTAGTTGCTAAATCAGGATTGAAGCCTACAACACCAATGATAATACCACTCAATGCTCCGGCAATCGCAAAACCGACCTTAACCATCCACCAATAAATGGCACCAAAAATACCTTCTCGTCTTTTTCCTGAATTCAATTCGTCAATATCAATTACATCGGCTGTCATTGACATCATTATCGTAAATAAACTCCCAATTCCAAAAGAGAAAAAGGGCAAGGCGAAAAGATATAACCAGGGTTTACCAGGTACAAAAAGAAAATACATCATGGTGTAGCCTATGAGGGAAATCCCCTGTGACCACATAAATGCCCTTATCTTTCCCATTTTTTTGGACATCCTGGTAACCGCCGGAATGACGATAAAGGTTGTCCCCAATGCCCCGATACAGCCAAACAAGGCAACCCAGATTCCAGTGGCAGCAGCATCACCATTAAACAATTTATAGACTATTACAAAATAAGTGAGGGCAGCTACCGTATTAAATGCATTAAAAATCAAAAACGTTGCACCGCATATCTTTCTAAACTCTGCTATTTTAAAAGCATCTACAAAGCTTTGCAGGATTTTCAAAAGACTTCCTCCTATGTTAGAGGTATTCAGCGGCTCATAATTCTCATCGAGTGTGGACTTACTCTTAATGAATATAGCCGGTATCATCGCGGCAATTGCACAAGGTACGGCAACCCATGCAGCCAATTCACGAATCGCAACCTCTTGAGATGTGAACCAGTCCGGATCATCCATGATTACCCAAAACCATGGAGCGATGACCCATGCCCATTGACCGATCCACTGAGCAACAGCCATGATATTTGTTCTTTCGTGAAAGTCATTACTCATTTCATAGCCCATAGCGACATAGGGTACACTAAAAAAGGTTAGCCCTAAATAAAAAACAACGGACCATAAAAAGAAATACCAAAAATTATATTGCAAAGCATTATCTGAATAGATCTGCCACATGACTGTGAATGCCACGCCCATTAAAACTGCTCCAATAAAAACATAGGGTTTGCGTCTTCCGTATTTCGATTTCGTATTATCAGAAATGAAACCCATGATGGGATCAGTTATGGCATCAAAAATTCTGGGGAAAAAATAAACAAGAGACCACATCCATCCACTAAATCCAAAAGATTGGACCAAAGAGACCATAAATATTCCAAGAATAGCAGGAAACATTTGATTGGCAAACATCCCAACTCCAAAGGCCAATTTTTGACCGAAGGGAACCTTATTTGTAATAGCAGACATAAAATTTGGTTTTTAATTAATAATCTTCTTGAATATTACTCCTGTAAATTTGCGACCAATATTGTTTGAATTGCTTGTTTATCAATATTGATTGTCTTTATTTTTCCATGTAAGGACAAGTTAAAGCTCTTTGATTGATCGTCTTCATTGAAAACAATTACAGCAATCGAGCCATCTTCATTCTGAGCAGCCGTAACCATCAGTGAACTATCAGAATTCTCAAACCCAATTCGAGTGGCTCCGGGCCTTATAAATTTGCTGAAGTGACTTAAGGTGTAATAAAGTGGGGTCAAATACACTTCATCCTTTTCCGGATCTACAATCACAGGTGCAATACACCAGTTTTTAAACCAGTTAGGCCCACCTTTTTTGTCAAGTACCATATTCCAGTCTACCCAACCGTCTACCCAGTTATTCAAACAGCCTATAATATCCCTTGCATATCGATTAACTGGTGCATATTTTGGGTGCAAATATTTGTCCTTTTCCGGGGCCCAGTCCCATCCCCAATCTGTTGCTTCTTTTTCAAAATACCACTTATCATCTTTCCAAACGGGAACTTCAGCGTCTATACAGGCTTCAGATTGGATGAGTAACTTGTCCGGTGCCTTTTTATGGGCATATTGCAACTCCTCGGGAAATACTTCAAAAGTACTTGCATACCAATGTATGGCCGTTCCATCAAAATATTTTGCGCTCTCCTCATTTTTATATTGAGAATCTACCCATTCCTTTAAGTGTTCTCTGTTTTGATCGTATCCTAATATTTTGAGTTCTCCCTTACCATCCGCCTCTAATTTTGGACCTAGATGATGCTCAACAAAGTATGTCATTTCATCGGGTAAAAAATGCATGCTCTCCCAATTGTTTCCATTACCAAGAGGTTCGTTTTCCACCGTGAAACCCCAAATATCAATGCCCTCTTCCTTATAAGCATCAACGTATTTAGAGAAGAATAAGGCCCAGGTATCATAGTATTTGGGTAATAATTTCCCACCAACCCAATCATTGTTGTCTTTCATCCAAGGGGGTGCTGTCCATGGGGAAGCAAAGATCTTGAAACCATCTTCAGAGGCCTCCATAGCGTCTTTAATAAAAGGAATCAGATCATCTATGTCTTCTTCTATCGAAAAATGTTCCAATTCTTTATCGCCTTCAATTGGGGCATAAGAATAATTATTTAAAGAAAAATCACAAGAATTCATATGTGTTCTTGTCAGAGAATAGTTAGCTCCCTCTTGACTAAAATACGCATCGATTATTTTCTTGCGATTCTCCTTTCCCATTTTATTCAACAAGTAGGCCGAAGCTTCTGTAAAGGCCCCTCCAAAACCGGTAATGGTCTGATAGGTTTCTTCAGGTACAATTTTTAACGTTTCTCGCCCAATCGTTTCTGGAAAATCGGTTACTCTTGAAAGTTTTTTTCCTGCAATGGAAGTTTCATAGACAACTACCTCAAGCCTCTTATCATTCGGTTCACATCCCTGTGCTATGGCTAAAACTAAAATCAAGATCAAATAATTACTATGTTTCATAAAACCTTACTCTCTTAAACACTGAATTGCTAATTAGAAATACTTATTTTGATAACTCGTTATACTTCTGTTTTACGATTTCAAAAGTTTCTTTTTTATTTCTGTCAATATCAACAATCCCCCAAAATTCTTCGTTTGGAGTCCCGTCATAGGGAACCCCTGTACTGTTTGGAGCCCAACCACCTATATCTTGCGTGGCATTGTTTCCGGCTTTCCACCATCCATCAGTAAAGGAAAATAGTGTGACTCCAGAACCTACATCCATATGGTTAAAAACACTTTCCAGAATTTTAGCATTTGCACCAGCCTGAGCTTTTTCATTCACACCTTTCTCATATCCACTCTTGGAAATCGTCATATAACTATCACCTCCGGCTTCTGACAAATACATGGGTTTATTACTTATCTTTTCCCATTGAGAGAATATGTCATTTGGATCATCCCAACGATAAACATTCATGCCCCAAACATCAATGTTCGGACAGGAAGAAAGCGCCAGGTCATCGGGTAATTCCCCGTGAGCTGTTGTCACAGGATGGTCAGGGTCATTTTTATGGATCAATTCAGCAGCCTCATTCATTGCCCTGTACCAGTTTTTCAGATCGCCTTCAAACCATTCAGGATGATAATTGTATTCATTACCCAGTTCCCATAATAAAATGGCCTTATGCGATTTGTATTTATTCACATATTCGATAAATGATCCGGAAAGAATGTCAAAATTTCCATCCTGATTGTAGCCAAATCCAACAATAACTTTTATACCTGCAGCATCAAAAGCATTTAAAACTTCAATGTCATCAATCGGTGCGTAAACCCTGATCGTATTTATACCCGCTTCCTTCATAAGTTCAAGATCCCGGGATAAACTTTGAAAACTTCTTTGATCGCTTCCTTTTGGAACAGGATGATAACAAATTCCTTTGATAATATAAGGTTCATTGTTGACCATGATTCTTCTTCCTGATACCGTTACTTCCTGTAACTCGTCAGGTACTTTGCATGAAACTACTGCCCCTGCAATTCCAATTACAGTTAAGAACAGTATAAATAGAATATTTTTTTTCATTTACTCAGTTGTTGGTGGCGCTGAAACTGTTTTCATCAAGTCTTCCTTATCACCTCCAAAAGATTTTGTTATAGGATTCCCTCCTCGGGACAAGCCTTTAAAGGTACCGGCATCTACATGATCCCAGATGGCATACTTTGCGACCCCTTCAACGGTCATCAATCCAAAATGATTTTCTGAGCCCATTGGGTTTTTTGAATCTTTCCAGGGTTCATTAAAAGCTTCGAAATAGAAGCAAGATATACCTTCCTTGTTCGTCCAATCTCTCATGAGCTTATAGTACGTACCTTCTTTGTATTCATCTGTTGCTCTTGACCCGTCATCTCCATAAAAACCGTCAGATACCGTTGCCCAGCCTGTCTCACCAATATGAATAGGTTTATTTACCCCAATGCTTTTCATGTACCCGGCAACGCTGTCATACTGCTTCTTTGCAAAATCCCTGGCTCTAAGCATCGCTGCATCAATTTTTTCAATTTCCGTTAATTTCTCATCGTCTTCAATGATCCAGAATTCTGGGTTGTAATGCGTGTTGTGATAAGGATAGGTGTGCATGGACACATAGTCTACAACATGATATAATTTTTCAAGATCCTCCGTGTGGTATTCAGCTCCGCCTCCACCCCAGGAAGAAAAGTCATCAGAACTTGTAATCCACATATCTTTTGGAAGTTTACCAGATTTTTTAAGGTCCTGTAAATAATTAACCCATTTTAAAATAACAGAAGGCTGAACAAAATAAGTTGCCGCCCAATGAACCATGGCCTCATTCCCAACAGCCATTACCTTTACTATATCGGGGTATTTATTGGCTAACCTTACGGCCTCTTCAACCTGAGGCTTGTTGGCTTCACTTTCAACAGTGTGATCCGGCTCCTTGTCCGTCCATGCATTTTTACAATCGATCCAAATCCCTAACATAACGTACATCTCAAAATTTTCATCTTCCTCTTTTAACTCAGTGATCGCCTGAAGTAAATTGGCAGCTTGTGGCAAATGAACTTTGTAGGTCCGAACAATCCCGATTCCCATTGCGGATAATATTTTCATATCCTCCTTAAGCTCATCGATTGTTGGTTCAATATCATGATCCGCGTATCGATATCCTCCGTAAGACATGGCCAGATATTTTGGATTTCCCAGTATATCAGCTGCTGTAAGTTCTTTTGATGTCGTCATATGATTTTCATTGTTCTCTGATTGCTCTTCTTTTTTAGAATTTTTTCCGCATGACACTAGCATCAAAATGACCAGTAATGCGACTAAACTTTTCAAATAGTTTTTCATGATGTCATCTATTTTTTAATGGAAACTATAATCTGATGAATCTCTCCGGTTCTTTGAAATAACTTTTTACTCGTATCCGCGTCCAGTTTCAATTCAGAAGATTTAACTTCCTTGCCCTTATTAAATATCAATTGTAAACCTTCTTCGCTATCTAACTTATAGATTACAGGTGTTTGACAATAGGTAAAACATAGGGAGTTTTTATCTACCTCTATTTCCTTTAACTCTTTGTCTATAGAAACATAACTGAAAGTTTGCCGATTTCGCAAAAACTCTTCCTTTCTCAACAGGTTAGGTTCAAAGTATATTTCTCCTTGTCTGACAAATACACCTAACTCTCCAAAGCGACTTAAAATATCCTCCTTGACCTGTCCTGTCATTCCCGGCTGCTGCGCACCTTTGGTTGCAGGCGTATGTGAATAGGGATCCGTAGGAAAGGCACCATAAAGTTCCGGTGATTTATGGACTCCAATACCTTCACTCGCCTCATAATAGTGTTCGAGAAGCTTCCCAATGGTAACATCATCAAGCCCTTCTTCAATAGCCGCAAGACAGGTTTCCTGGATACTCAGTACCAGCTTGGAAACCATGTGCCAGTATATTGAACCTAATCCTTCATAACCAAAGAAAGTTCCTGATCTTCCTGTAAAGGATTTGTGGTCAAAGATGTCTTCAAAAATATCAAGTACCAATTGGGTGTCCTTTTCAACTAAAACGGAATAGCTTTCAGGCAGCTCAGACAATGCTTTTTTCAAACTGTCAGCATTATTGAAAGTTCCGTTAAAGTGACATACGCCCTGAATATCTTTTTCAATGACTTGTCTGTTGTCATCTGCCAATAATTTTGTCAACAGGGCTGATTCCTTGACCCTGTCACTATCAATATTGTTTTTCACATCAAATCGAGGCAATTCTTTATCAGGGTAAAGAATATAACTGTACTGGTCCTCTCTAAACAGGGCACTGCTTTTTAAGGCATTTAAGAGTTCAAGCGATTCTTTACCAGAGATGTAGCCTGAACTTAAGACCGCCACCTGACCCTCTAACATTTCAGGCAGATAAGAAATAGAAACCTCTTCATCGTTTTCAACAGTCATTAGATTATAGGCGTGATAAAGCTTGTCGCTTCTCCTGTTTGCCTCGATAGAATGCTCCAGGTACTTTTTTGAGATCTCAAGAAAACTCAAGAGATCCTTTTTAGAAATTGCACCCTTATCACTTGAAAATCCATTTTCGTAAATCCCTAGACGATAATCACTGCCTGCATGACCCAATCCGTCTAAGACAACCTTTCTTTCCTTATCTGATACTTTTCCGGCAAGAATTCCTTTATTCTCAATGAACGTTGCGTGTACTTTATTAAAAAATTCTGCAAGTTCAATGGAGACTTCATTATCTCCGTCAGCAACTTTTTCTACAATTCCTTCAAAGAAATTCAGAAATCGCCTTAAATAATACAAGGTTACCATGGACACACCGTTCCCAACAAGCGCATTATTGGCATCGTTCCATTCGGGCCGCTGGGTATTCATCCATATCCCTCCTTCGGGAATAAAATTGGATAATTTAGCCAGAACGGTTGCCAGTAATTTCTCAATGAGATTTACTTTGTAAATGAAGAAATTCTTATCTCTCAACAAGGCTCCGTCCGCTCCTAATTCAATTCTTTTCTGTGCGATTCTCTGATCAGAATCATGATCAAAATCAATGGTATCCTTTGGGTTTTTTAAAATATCCTCGTAACTCTTGATTCTGTAAGGTACATTGGCATAAACGAAAAAATCCTTTTGAAAATAGCTGCCCAGTTGATTTGGGTAGTGATCTTCAATGAATTCCAGGAACTTCAGTAAATAGATGATCTGATGATCGCCCCAGTATCCAATATAAGACCATGGATCATCCGGCTCAATGGTCTCCCAGTCAAATCCGTCTTTTGTAACCCGATAAGGATTGTAACCATCAAAAGTTGTGGCGTTTAAAAATTTATGGATCATGCTCTCGATAAACTCAGGATAGGAATGCGCAAGCGCTTCCCAGTTTTGAAAGATATCCCTCCAGTTCCCCTCGTAATCCAATATTTTGGAACCATCCAGTTCACTTGTAGTATTGATCGAAAATCTGTTCCAGGGCCTGCTGGGGTCCCCATGCCTTCTACTGAATTTTAAAGGCATATACTCCGTTGCCAGCCTTTTGAAATTTTTATCGTCATCATTTTGAGCCAGTCCCTTTAAATGACTTAAGGTGAATTTATCGGGTAGATTGGCGAGAAGCGTTTCCTTTTTCTTGAATACTTTTTTATTGGCTATTTCCAGATATTTAACAAAATCCCACTTTTCAATCTGGTAGCCATCATCAAAGATACCTCCACGCATAATATTGAAAAGCGTATTGGCAAAGTGCCTTGTATTCATCAATTTATCCGCCGTTAGCTGCAAGGCATCAGAGGCCGCATTCAACTCCAGTAAGTTTTTCGATCCCAGCTCAATATCTTCCTGAACCACGGACTCAAGGTCCTCGTCTGATTTTAGCATCTGAGCAATGTCGCTTACGTCAAGCATGGATTGATTTACATTGGCCACCAACATCCAGTTCTTCTCAGAGTCAGGCTCGACAACCAGGTTCTGACATACCAGATAGGCTCCCTTTTCGGCTTTAATATCTACTTCCTGGGTAATCTCTTTGCCCCTTCTAAAATTGTCTACCTGTAAAGACGAAAGCAGGTAGGTTGGGTTCTCCGTCCCCACTGACCAAACCGTGGTGGCCTTTAAGGCTTCACTTGGTTCTGCCTTATCAACAATAATAGCACTGAGGGCATAAATCCCGATTCCCACATCAGCCTCGAGTTCACACTTTTTATAAGCGTCCACCAAATTACTTCGGCTGTTCTGTAATCCTTCATTAACGCCATAGGGTAAAATGTTCTGAATACCATCAAGAACCGTTGTTTCAATCGCAGATGAAGAATTATTGATCAGACTTGATTTTCTTACAAAACCAAATCGGTTACTTGAGTTCCACTGGTATCGGAATGTAAGGCCCAGGTCTTCATTGATTTCTTCAAAAAGGACTTTGTTCCCGTAACTATTCTTATACAGGTTACGATGAACTTTATAAATTCCTGAGAATCGATCAGAAAATGGTTCCCACAGATAGGTCTTTTCACCTTTATGCACCTGTAATAAGGTTTTGCTTCCGGTGATATCAGCGGATTCTGTAATTTTATCATCAGTATAATAGGGAAATAACGATGATTCACTATCCTTCCTTCCGGCAGAAAGCCCTCCATTGCTGGAAATGAACATCCAGTGATTTGAATCGCTCACAATGCTCATGAAAAAAGGCCTCATTGCATCGCTGTTCTCTATTTTATAGTAATTTTCATTTTCGAAAGAAATTAACTTTCCCGTAACTTCTTTTGCTTCAAACGATGTTTCCGTCTCTCCTAAATAAATCTGATTCTTACTCATTATTCCTGTTTTTACGGCACATCAAGCTGTACCATTATCTCGAGGTTTATGTTAATTAATTTTCTTTCAGCTAATCAATAATTCTTCTACTTCTTCCAGGCTTTTCCCTTTGGTTTCGATGACAAATTTCATTACAAACAGTAATGAAAGAGCCGCCATGATCGCATAGATGGCAAAGGTCCATGTTGGCCCCAGATTGGTCAGCTCCCATGGGAAAAACTGCGTAACCGTATAACTCACCAATGAATTGAAGAAACCAACTACCGAAATTGCAATTCCTTTGATGTGGCCTGGGAAAATCTCCGACAATAAGGTCCACATGACAGGCCCCAATGAAATCGCAAATGCTGCAACATACAGCAAGATTGCTATCAAAACCAAAGTTGCATTAATACTGATAAACCCTTTTACTTCATTTCTTTTGAAACTAAATAGCTGGTCTTGATTCAGCACTGGCGTAACAGCTGCAAAAATCTCTTTTTGAGAATAGTAGGTATTACCTGATAATTCACTCATCGCCGTTCTCATCTCTTCGTTTTGGATTGTTGACAAGGTCTCTTCATTGATATCATAGGTGGCGTTATTAAAAGCCATTGTGGCCATTGACAAGGCTACTGTCATGGCCCCTGTACCAATAATCAGGAGTGGTTTCCTACCTAACTTGTCAATTAACCGAATAGCCACCAAAGTGAACACCAGGTTTGTCAGGCCTACAACGATGGCCTGTAAAAACGAACTGTCGGTACTTCCACCTGCCTGTTCAAATATGGTAGGTGCATAATAAAAGATTGCGTTAATACCTGTTATCTGTTGAAAAAAAGCAATTCCAAAAGCTATGGTCATAATAGTTGCCATCCGGCTGCTGAACAATTCCCTGAGTGTCCCGGCTTTTTCTTTTTTGGCAACCCCTCTTTGAATTTCATCGACGGTTATATCTGCATACTCCTTCCCGCCAATCTTTATCAATATTTTTCTGGCCACCTCAACAAGATTCAATTTCTGAATAAGCCATCTGGGGCTTCTGGGAACAGCAAAAAGAGCAACAAAATAGAGGAAAGCCGGTATAACCTCGACCCCTAGCATCCATCTCCAGCTCTCACCCTGCAAATCTTTAAGAAAATAATTGGAAAAGTAAGCTACCGATATACCCACCACAATATTCAGCTGATTCAATGAAACCAGGCTTCCTCTTAGTTTTGGAGGAGCTATCTCCGCAATATAAATTGGTGCTATAAGGATGGCACCTCCTATTCCTATACCTCCGATAATTCTTGCCGTAACAAATGCGACATATGTGGTTGCCAGTGCTGACCATAAAGCCGATATAGTAAATAGCATCGCGGTTACCAGCAGCACCTTTTTTCTTCCAAATTTATCACTCATTGGTCCGGCAACAATGTTACCCGCCATGGCGCCAAAAATCACACAGCCCACTGAAAATCCCAGTTCCCAGTCGGACATTTCAAAATAGGTTCGAATTCCGCTAACTGCTCCGGAAATTACAGCACTGTCAAATCCAAGAAGAAAGCCACCAAGAGCAACAATAAAACTAATGAAAAGTGTGTAGGATTTATTCATAGATGAAAGGATTGGTTCATTGATTTTTTATTTCTTAAACTATTTTAGGATAATGCTCTGAATGGCATGTGCCGGCATACTCAGTTCTGCTGTTTTATTGTCAATACTCAACATATAATTCAACTCTTTATCACTGGTATTCATGGCCACAACTACAACACTTCCATCCTTGTTCAAAAAGGAAGTGGCACTCAAATGATTGGCCGTTGTACCGGTAGAAATTCTTCTTGCTCCCGGCCTGATAAATTTCGAAAAATGCCCGATATAATAGAACGACCTGGTAAACATGAGTTTTCCCGTTTTCGTATTACCATGGACCGGGGCAAAACACAAATTTTGAACATGATTTGGCCCTCCTGTTTCATCCAGTAAAATATTCCAGTCTGTCCAGGCTACCGTTCCGTTGTTAAAATCGTTTATCATGGCTTTGCCATACCTTTCTGCCAGGGTCGGATCGTCCTTCTCGAGCCGCTCGATATTATAACCTTCGTTACATCCTTCTGTGAAGATAAGTTTTTTATCCGGATATGCATCATTAACACCCGCCACATTCTTAAACATTGGTGTCCCGTCTTTCCAGTCTTCATACCAGTGAAACCCGGTTCCCCAAACATATTTATTGGCTTCAGGGTCACTTAGGATCACATTGGCTCTTTCAAAAAGCAAATCTCGGTTGTGATCCCAAACGATTACTTTCTTATCTCCCATTCCTGATTTTTCAAGCGTGGGGCCCAAAAAATTCTTCAAAAAATCTCTCTCCTCTTCCGCCGAATAAATACATGACTCCCATCTTTGTGTTGCCATGGGCTCATTTTGAATGCTCAAGCCCCAAATTGGAACTCCTTCTTTTTCATAAGCCTCTATAAATTTCACGTAATAATTGGCCCACGACTGATAATACTCAGGCTTCAATTTACCTCCTTGTAGCATATTTCCGTTGGTCTTCATAAAGGCAGGAGGGCTCCAGGGACTTGCATACATCAGTAATTCTCCACCGGCAGCTTCAATGGCTTTTTTCGTAAATGGCAATCTGAATTGACGGTCGTGATCAATGTTGAAGGTTTTTAAATCTGCATCCCCTTCTTCAACATAGGTATAGCTACCTGATGAAAAATCACAACTATGAATAATCGTTCTTCCTAAAGAATATCCAATTCCTTTGTCAATACTGTAATAAGCCTCCATAAAAAGATCCTGTTGATCTTTGTCCAGCTTGTAAAAAGTTTCTGCTGAAGCATCAGTCAATGCAGCTCCAATACCTACGAACGTTTGATGTAATCGATCTGTATTCACCAAAATCGAGGCTTCCGTTTCAAGAGGTTGTTTAAACTTCCCGAATTCAACTTCTCCTGTTTCCTTGAGATTAAATTCAGTACCGTGAGCCGTTGTGTAAACTTTTGTATTTGAGAAATTTAACACTTCAGACTTATTGATACCAGTTTCCCCTGAAAAACCAGTTATCAGGGAGCCAATAACCAGGGAACAAAATACAAGAATCAGTACTATTTTTTTATTTATCATGTCCTAATTTCTTTAAAATTCATGTAAAAATAATATAAACTGACAAGTTTATTTAGTCTTAATTTGACAATGCTTGATAAAAAAAAACGCAAGTCCCCATTACTTGCGTTTTTGCTTAATAACTAAATTACTGATACACTCTTACATAATCAATCTCCATGGTAGATTCAGTAAAATTTGGATCAATAGCACCACCTAAGTTACCTCCCATAGCCACATTCAGAATTAGGAACTGAGGTGCATCAAAAGGCCAGGTGCTATCATTCTGCTCTGCAGGTTTATAGGTATAGAATCTTTGATCATCAATAAGGAAACTAATTTGGCCCTCTGACCAGATTACCGAATACACATGGAATTCAGTGGTTTCATTCTCGATTGTTGTTGATTTTACATTTACTGTGGCACCTGAACTGGAAGGGGTATGGATCGCACTCTGTACGTATCCCGGTTTATTCCCTACATATTCCATGATATCCATTTCGCCACATTTTGGCCAGCCTACAGTGGTTATACTCGACCCAAGCATCCAAATTGCGGGCCAGGTACCTCCTCCGCCTGCAACCTTAGCTTTGACATCAACTCTTCCATAAGTGAAATCAAATTTATCCTGCGTCTTAAGCCTTGCTGAGGTATATCCTTTTCCTGAAAAATTCTCTTTTCTGGCGGTAATTTTCAAGACTCCGTCGGCAACGATAACATTTTCAGGACGGTCCGTATAGTACTGCTCTTCAAAGTTACCCCAACCATTGCTTCCGGTTCCAATATCATAGTTCCAGTTGGCATCTGCAGGGGCTCCATCCGTATCAAACTCATCCTGCCAGACCAGGTCTGTAAATTCAGGATCAGGTGAAGCCGTTTTCTCTGAGGTAAAAATATGGTACCAAGCCAGGCCATTTCTTTTCTGTATTACCCTGACTTTCATCTCAGTATCCGTGATATACATAATTTCGTACGAACTTGAATTTAGGTAATAGCTCATGAAGCCTCCGTTGGTAAATTCCATATTTATACCTGTCGATGGATTTACCCCTGAATCCGTTGGGCTAAAAAGAACATCTTTATTTCCGGTAGTGTCATAAGCATAGCATGCGTCATATCCCGGGCTTGGTTCCCCAACAGCATCCTGTATTTCATCCGTATGGAAGAATGTATCTCCTTGGTTTTCCAAAGTATATCCAAAGGTCCCGTCACCATTATCAGTAAAAGTTAGAACATCCTCATAAAGGCAAAGCCCTTCTTTTTCATTGGGTGCCGCAGCATAATATGTCGGGTCCGAAACTACTTCTCCAGCATCATTAAACTGAGGTCCTACGCCAAGGTGACCCGAAACATCTTGTTTCCAGTACCATTCTTTAGAACCGTTGTTGGTAAGCGCCTTAATAATTTCAGAAGGCACTTCAAAATCAACAAAAACAGTAATCTCTTCAGTTATACTCGAAGACACACCTCCGGCACCAAAGGCTACTATTTTTACCAGATAGTCGTTTGTTCCGGTTTTTTTGTAAAAATTTGAGGCCTTACCATCAGAAGAAACAAAAGGATCTTCAGATGGGCTGTTCCCAAAATAGAAATGATAGTTTAACGCATCTGTGGCACTTGCCTGAAAGTTCACCAATCCTGAACCGTCCGATTGAATATCCACCGAAACCCCCAGGTTTGTGGGAACATATAAGGTTCCCAGTTCGGGTACTTCTTCCTGACAACTCCAAACAATGGTGCCGAAAAAAAGAAATGCAGCAAATAAATAAAGTATATTTTTCATTTTATGTGTTTTTATTCTTGAATTATATCATCCATATAAAATGTCCCTGCTGTGTTTCCTGGTCCATCTACAAATAATACCAAGGACGCATATTGTCCGGTTGGGACAAAGGGTTCACCTGCTCCTTGTGATCCATCTATATAACTTTTAATGGCATCTGAGGCAAAATCAAAACTGATCGTTTCCCATCCAGTTCCTCCATGATTTGCGACAACCTCGTTCTGTCTTTCACCATTTACACCACCCTCAAATTTCAGTAACAGCGGCGTTGCCACGTTGGACCAGAATTTGATCGTAATCGTCTTATTCGATCCACTGAAATCAACTGCCGTTTCCAGATTGAAAAGTCCTCCTTCCCATGGTCCACCTGAATTCGTGATGGCTCCAACTTTGGAAACTGTTGGGTTTGCTCCCGAAGGATCAGGGTTATCAACCACTTCGTAGGATGCCCCGTTGAAAGTTCCAAACTCATAGGTTACTGTTGGATCATCAAAACTTATTGGCAACTCCAGTTTACCCGCGGCACCACCTGAATCTTTTCCATGGAAATAAAGGTTGTCAATATAAATCGTTCCTCCGTTATCAGGCTGTACGTCAAACTTGAACTGGAAAATATCATTTACGGCTAAGCCCTGATCCGTGAATTCAGATAAAGGAATATCAATACTGTTCCATTGATTTGGAGTCAAACTCAAGGCGACGCTCTTTTCTCCGGATCCTGCGCTTATCAAGTAGAAAGGAACCGAGGTATAATCATCTGACCAAACATCAATATGGACGGTCTGATAAACTGATGCGTCAACGTTTTCACCAAGGCTTATCCCCTGATAATTCATGTTTGAGTATTTGATCGCCGCATCTCCCATTAAGTCAACCTGCTCGTAAGTGGTAGACTGCCCCCAGTTCGGGAAAAAGTCTGTTCCCGCAACATCGGTGTAGGCATCACTAAAGACAGAGGTTACATCTGATGCATCCTGACCCGGTACAGGTGCTGCCATTGTTGGCCCGCTAGGCGCACTTCCTCCTGACTTATAAAAGTAAATATTGTCAATATAGATCGCTCCTCCTGTATCAGGCTGTACATCAAACTTGAACTGGAAAATATCATTTATAGCCAGTCCCTGATCAGTGAACTCTGATAGTGGAATATCAATGCTGTTCCATTGATTTGGGCTGAGGTTTAATGCTACACTCTTTTCTCCCGAACCTGCACTGATCAAAAAGAAAGGTACAGAAGTATAATCATTAGACCATACGTCAATGTGAATGGTTTCATAAACTGAGGCATCCACCTGGCTTCCCAATGAAATACCCTGATAGTTCAGGTTTGTGTATTTAATCGCTTTATTTCCATTAAAATCAACTTCCTCAAAGGATGTAGACTGCCCCCAATCCGGGAAGAAGTCTGTTCCTGCCACATCCGTATAAGAGTCACTGTAAACAGAAGTTACATTCGCCTCGTCCTCAACAGGTGCCGGAGCAGCTTCTGTTGGATCCTGAGGTGCAGGACCGGACCCACCGCCTTCTACTTGCACTAAGTTATCAAAATAATAAACCGCGTCATCGCAGGTATTGTCCCTGTCGAAGTATACGATGATACTTTTGAAAGTTTTATCTGTGTGCTCTGAAAAATCAAAGGTCAATTCTTCCCATTCCCCAACTTTGGTCATTTCCTGATTTATGGCTACCAAAGGATCCGTATTTGGGAATGGCTCAAATTCAAGCTGCAAGGTAACCGTAGTTGTTTTGGCCTCACCGTATACCATCAACTTGAATACTTTATTTGGAGAAGTAGTCAGATCGATGGCATTAGCCAATCCTTTTCCAACGCCAGACCAGGTTTCACATCCTGCTGTTTTGACATATTGCTGTACATTACAGCTTTCATTAATGCCTGTTGGATTTGGGTTGTCAACGATTTCTGAAGCAATGTTGCCAAATGGCTCAAATGTATGATCAAAATCTTTTGTTTTAAATGTCCAGTTGATATCTCCGTTGGCAGGATCAATATTTTCATCCATTTCCGAGACGCAATTTAACTCAAGAGCTTCTTGCTCAATATCATCAAGATAGAATGTACCAGCTGCCTGGCCAGGGCCATCAACAAAGATTACTATGGTGTTGTATTGACCGGTTGGAACAAATGGTTCACCTGCTCCCTGGGTTCCATCGATATAACTCTTGATCGCATCCGTAGCAAAATTAAAACTCAAGGTTTCCCATCCAGTACCACCGTGAGTAGCTGTAACTTCAGTTTGTCTAGCGTCATCCACCCCGTCTTCAAATTTTAACAAAACAGGTAGTTCAACGTCTGACCAGAATTTCATCATGATCGTTTTATTGTCTCCGCTAAAATCAACCGGAGTTCCCAACGTTGCAGCTATACCTTCCCAGTTTACACCTGAATTCGTAATCGCACCAACTTTGGAAGCTGTATCATTAGCACCTGACTCATCCGGGTTATCAACAACTTCGAAGGTGGTACCGTTAAATGTTCCGAATGCATAATTTACTGTTGGGTCATCAAATGTTATTGGTAATTCCATTGCTCCTTCAGCATCTCCGATGGTGATTTCTTCAGAATATTCCAAAGTTTCTGATCCGGCCCCAACGGCTACCACTCGAATTGTATAATCACCGGCTTCCGCATAAATATGCTCTGCAACATCATCCGGCATTAACGGAGTGGGTTCTTCATCTTCAACGTCGCCAAAATAAACATCGAACATCGTTGCATTATCAGCTTTGGCACTTACTTTAACCAGTTTCGGATTCGGATCACTCTGATCAATGGTAACTTCTAAATTTTCGGGTGCACTGAAAGAGATCGTGATAACCTGGGTAAACTCACTGGTAAGGGCCGTTGACCCCACACCTACTACACGTACCTGATACTCACCTTCTCCATAAACGTGTTCTAATGATCCTCCCGGGGTAACTACCTCAGGTTCTTCATCCTCCACATCACCAAAATAAACATTGAAGGATTGAGCTCCTTCTCCGGATGGGGTTACAACTACTGTTCCTGAATCGTCTTGAGCGATATCAAAAACAGCTGTTACTTTTGTTGGAGCAGATATTTCCTGAAAAGCATAGGAAACCTCATTCTTTTCACAAGCAACAAAGGTCGCTCCAAAAATAATTAATACTAAAATTGCCTTTAAATATTTCATCTTTTTACTATTTAATTTTTTAATATCCTGGATTTTGTGCCCAGCGATTTCCTGCTAATTCTATTTCTATGGACGGAATTGGGAAAAGTTCATGTTTTCCGCTAACAAAACCGCTTATTTCCTGAGAGGCTCTACCGGTTCTAACGAGGTCAAAAAAGTGATGACCCTCTCCCAGTAATTCAAGTCTTCTTTCATTGTAAATTACCTCGGTTAATTCTGACCCGTTAGCGTTGGTCTCTTCCAACCCGGCTCTTGTCCTGACTCTGTTCAGGTACCTTAATGCAACTGCATCGCCAAGCCCTCCTCTATTGTAAGCTTCTGCGGCCATCAGTAAAACATCAGCAAATCTGATGGATCTGTAATTATTAGGGTTTGTAAGGTTCGCATCTCCCGTATTGAGGTCTCCCTGACGGGCAATATATTTACGATTGTAATATCCCGTATGCTCGTATCCTTTGGCAAAAGTTGCCCCTGTTTCTGCGGCCCAGGCTTCGATGTCCAAAATCGCTACATCCTTTCTGATATCTTCATCTGTGTAAAAATCAACAGCCTTTTGTGTAGGGACATTAAAGCTAAATCCTGAATCAAATTTAGGACCACTGTAATTTCTGATACCGTTAAAACCTACGGCTACATTTCCTTCACTACATTGCAAACAACCAAAGCCTGCTCCTTCCTTGTCAGTATACTGGACTTCGAACACGGACTCAATATTGTTTTCTCCTTCCTGTTCGAATATACTTTCGTAATCCGTTACCAGATCGTAAGGACCCGCAATCACAAGTTCAAATGCATTTGCAGCTTCAGTCCATTTTTCCTGGTACAAATAAGCTTTCCCCAATAAGGCCTGTGCCGCGCCTTTTGTAGCTCTGCCGGTTTCAGCTTCTTCCCATGAAACAGGTAAATTCTCGGAAGCATAGATCAGGTCTTGTTCTATCTGGGCATATACCTCAGCTTTTGGCGTTCTTTCCAATTCAAACTGGTCACCAAACTGAATTCTTTTATCTACCGACAACGGAACATCTCCAAACCATTTTACTAACTCAAAGTAATAATATGCTCTTAAGAATCTGGCCTGGGCCAAAACGATGTTCTTTCCCTGGAAATCAGTTTTATCCTGAAACTCCAGGATGTAGTTTGCGCGGTTTGTCCCTGCGTACATCCAGCTCCATATGTCTCTCAGCTGTTGATTGACAGGCGTATGGATCATGTCATCGATTTCCTGTATTCCAATAACGTCTGTAGCACTTTCTCCACCCGCCAGGGTATTGTCTGAAGCAATTTCTCCAAGCATCACATTAATGTAAGAAGCTTGTAAAAGATCATAGGCTCCAATCAGGGCATCCTGATAATCACCTTCATTGTTAAAAAAGTCTTCTGAGTTTTGATCAGGAGATTCAACATCTACAAAATCATCACTACATGAAGAAACCATCATATAGATGAATAATAACAGTATGGGTTTTATTCTAAGTTCTTTCATCATGATTAAAATTTAAGATTTAGTCCAAGCATATAAACTCTTGGAATGGGATAGAATCCCTGATCGATACCGCCTCCTATTGGTTCTCCGGTTGAGGCAGCTGGGTCGTAACCCGTATATTTCGTGAAGGTATAAGCATTGTTCACTGAGGCGTAAATCCTGAACCTATCAACATTCTTCCATTCATCTGAATTGAACGTGTATCCTAGTTGAATATTCTGAATTCTTAAGTAGGAACCGTCCTCGACGTAGAAATCAGAGAACAAGCCATTTGAATTGGCTCCTGTAGTAACTCTTGGAAAGGAATCTGTGCTTCCTTCACCTGTCCAACGATTCAGGAAGTAAGAACTTCTGTTCGTCAAGGGCTGGTTACGCTCATAGTTACGGACAATTTCGTTACCTAGCGAGGCGAAGAAATAAGCTCCGAAATCCCAGTTTCTGTAATTCAGTCCCAAATTCAGTCCCATGGTCCATGGTGCAATCGGGTCTCCAATATAGACTCGGTCATCTTCGTTGATTACGCCATCGGCTGCATCCGGAATACCATCATCATTAGTATCCACTGTAAGCTGATCAACATAACGCAAATCTCCTGGTGCGGCGTTTGCCTGGTCGGCATGAGCATCAACTTCAGCCTGATTCTGGAATAACCCGTCTGTTTTTAATCCGTAAAAATATCCTATGGGTTGTCCAACTTCCATTCTTGCCGGTGGATCCTGGCCAACACCAAAAGAACCTCCTGTTACAAAACCATTCTCTTCTGCAACTGACAATACATTATTTTGAAGATAGGTAACATTATAGCTAATGTTCCACCTAAAATCGTCTGAAACATCGTCACTGTATGTTATGGCAAATTCAAAACCTTTGTTTTCAACAGAACCTGCATTCACAATTGGAGGCCTTGAACCCGGTGCAGAAGCACCAAGCATACCCGAAACCTGCGGCACCAACAAAAGATCATCTGTTCTCTTGTTGAAATAATCCATGGTTACATCAAATTTGTTATCAAGAAATTTAAAATCGACTCCTATATCAAAGGTTTTTTGCTTTTCCCATCGTATTTCCGGATTCGCCAAAGCACCTTCGGCTTTTCCAAAGATCAGCTCATCATTTAAAACGTAAGTCCCTTCTCCATTCAGCAAGGAAACATATCCATAATCAGGAATTCGGTCATTACCCACGATACCGTAACTGACTCTTAGCTTCAAGAAATTCATCCAGGATGTGTTTTCCATAAAAGATTCATCTGATACTACCCAACCCGTAGAAATTGAAGGGAAATATCCCACTCTGTTTTCAGGACCAAATCTTGTCGATGCATCCCTTCTCAAAACAACTGATACTAAATATTTTCCCTTATAGTCGTATTGTGCTCTGGTAAAATATGACAGTAACCTTGTGTCGAAGGTATCACCTCCATTTCGGTAATTATCTTCCACATCGGATGCGTTTTCAATACTTGCATTAGCAGGATCATTGTCAGGGATATCATAACCTGTTAAGCCCGATAGTTTTCCACTTTCCTGACGAACCGACATCCCTAAAAGAGCCGTTAGGTTATGGCTTTCTGCCCAGGAATTCTTATAGGTCAGAAAGGTGTCCCATGTATAGTCTCTGTAGATGTTGTGGTATTCATTAACCAGGTTTCTTGTTACGTTAAAGACCTTTCCCGATCCGTAGTATACCTCCGGAGAAAAAACCTTTCCGGAAACTTCAGAGTAATTGAACTGGAATCTTGATTCTGCACTAAAATGTTCAAGAAAACTATAATTCAATCCAATTGCTCCACTTATTTTGTCTACATAGGTTTTATTGTGCGTATTATCAATTTGTGCCTGTGGGTTAATTACTTCATTTCCGAGTCCTTCAGCCAATGTATAATCACCGTTTTCATCGTATACCGGTAAGTTTGGTGCCATATTCAAGGCATTAAAAAGTACCGACCCCAGCGTATTTTCAAGCAAATTTTTTCGGTTGGTATTGGTATAGATCCAGGAAGTATTCAACTTGAAGTTCTTAAAAAAGTCTAGGTTGTAGTTTACCCTTCCCGTAAAACGGCTAAAATTGGCATCACTTCCTCCAACGATACCGTCCTGAGTGAGGTATGAAGTTCCTACAGATAATTTAGAATCTTCCCAGCCTTTATTTACAGCAAAATTTACATTTGCAATGGGTGCTGTTTGAAATATTTCATCCTGCCAGTCTGTACCTTCTCCTAATTCGGTGAAATCCAAAAAAGGAGGAGTAGATCCGCCAGCTGCAAAGGCTTCATTTACAATTACCCCATATTCCGTAGCATTTAAAACCGGAATTTTCCTTGAGGTTTCCTGAACACCTGCATAAGTATCCAGTTCAAATCTTAATGGACTGCTTTTAGCCCCGGATTTTGTGGTTATCAGAATTACACCATTTGCCGCACGAACCCCGTAAATACCTGCTGTTGCATCTTTTAACACATTCATGCTTTCAATATCGTTCGGGTTAATAACACTTAAATCCTCGATTACGTTTCCGTCAACAAGGATCAAAGGGTTGTTGTTCCCATTTGTTGTAACACCACGAATTCGAATGTTAGAGGCACTACCGGGAGAACCGGATTGGGCAGTAATACTTACACCAGAAACCTGACCCTGTAAAGCCTGCTCTACACGAACCGGATTCAGTTTTTCAATGGTTTCGGATCCCACGACGGAAACGGCACCCGTAATTTCCTTTTTGGCCTGGGTACCATAACCTATTAACACAACTTCATCTAAAGCTTCTGCATCCTCTTGAAGGGTAATAGTAAGAGGGGCATCATTTTCAATAACCACCTCATAATCCTGGAACCCTACGTAAGAAAACACAAGAACTGAAGAGATCGGAACGTCTTCCAGAACAAAATTACCATCAAAATCTGTGGCGGTTCCGGTACTTGTTCCTTTAATCAAAATACTAACTCCGGGTAACGGCATATCAGTACCTTCATTAACTGTTCCCTGAACCGTTACGTTCTGGGCAAATCCCGCGGCAACGAAACAAAAGAATACAAGCGATAAAATTTTTGATTTCATAAACTAAATTTTGAGACCTAAAATTAAATGCCAAGAGACTAAACGCCATAAATTCTACCTATACAAAAATGATACACACGGGTTTTAAGGAATTGATAATTTACTATAGTTATTTGGTAAAATAGTACAGGAATACCTACAACAAAGAGCATTGGAAGCGTTAACCAAGAGTTAAGGAACGGTTAAAAAAATATCTGATCTTTCACCAGAAATGCGGATTTCAAGACATATGTTGTGGTAATGTTGAGGTAAAATTGAGGTCTTCTTAACACTTGTAGGGGCTTATATCTCCAATATATAGTCGATGAGGTTCTCTGAATGGTCCAATCGCATTTTTTTTCGAAGACGGTATCGCTTGATTTCAACACTTCTTACCGAAATATTTAACAAAGGAGCGATTTCTTTAGAGCTGAGGTTCAACCTTAAAAAAGCGCAAAATTTGAGATCATTCGCGGTTAATTCCGGATGCTTTTTCTTCATCTTATTCAAGAAATCCTTATCCGCATTGTTAAATGCCTCTTTAAAAAACTCCCAGTCATTGTTGTTGCTGAGATTACTGTCTACAACTTTAATAACTTCATCACGGCTCGCTTTATCGTCCAGTTGCATCAAATCCTGCTTAATTCCCAGTAAAAGCTCATTTTTGTTTATCAGGCTCATGGCGGTTGTGGCCAGCTCCCGATTCTTGCTTTCCAGCTCATTCTTCAGCTGATCATTTTTCAGTTTCATGATTTCCTGCCTGCTCTCCATTTTTGAAATCTCCATCTTTTTTTTATTTTCCTCAATAAGGCGATTTCTTTGGCTCCTGTAATAACGAACAAAAAGCCTGTTTACTATAAACATAATCAAGCCCACAAAAAGCACATAAATTATCACCGCAAAATTGGATAAATACCAGGGCTTCTCTACCCGAAAGCTGTAGGTGATCATATTTGAGGTCAATCTGTTTCCTACCTTCCCCCTTATATTTAGGGTATAGTCACCATAAGGTAGGTTTTCCAGAGATATTGTTGACTCTTCGACCCATGGACTCCAGGCCTCATATAATCCGATCAACTGATACTGATAAGATACTTCAGTATATTTATTATAAGATGGGATACTAAAAGACACCATCAAACTGTTCTCATCAAACTTAAAAACACCTTTCTCCACGAGTGATACATCATATTTATCTCGATTTCGAAACTTTTTCTGGATCCTGTCAATTTGGATTGTATATTCCAACTCCTGAGGCCTGTCGAGATCTAACTGTGCATAACCATTCGAAGTTCCAATAATATATTTTCCACTTATTGTCCGCGAAATATTCTCATAACCCGTTAAACCTTGATTCTGGCGAAAAAATCTTGGTATTGAAATTTCATTCAATTCAGGGATCCCGTCAAATTTATCCTGGGCCAGATAAACAATATTTTGTGAAGAAAAACCCCATAATCGATCCTTTGTCATCTCGGGAATCAACCTCCCGTAAACCCTGTCATTCCTTTCGTAAAAAAGACGCGTGAGCAAGGAATCTTTTACAAGCCTGGATTCATCCCGTTCAATATCAAATACGCCTTCATTTGAGGCGTACTTTACTTTGTCCTGAAACCGAAACACATGAGAGTCGAACCCAACCGATTCAACTGAAACTGAACTTTTGACCCGACTCAAGTCTTTGCTTAGTTCAAGAACAAAAAGCCCCTTAAATTCGTGATTGACAACAACGCTGTTATCATCATAAAAATCAAAAGACTTTGATGATATATCAAATCCTTCTATTTTGTTATTGAAAATCCAGTCATCATTCCTTTTGATCAAAGTACTCAATCCATTGTAATTACCCTGAATCAAAACATTATCTATTCCTTCAATATTTTTAATCTCCCATGTACCGGATTGATCGTAAACCTGAGTAGCCTTATCACCATTTATCAAAAAAGTTCCATTGTTATGTCCGCAAAAGACAGATCCTTCAATTTCATTTAAACTCCATACCTGCCCGGCTGTTCCGTCTATTAATTCGAACCCGTTGGTTTCATCCTTTTTCCTTGCATAAAGGCCTTGATTGGTCCCTAAATACAACCAATTACCCTTGTCAAGAGAAGCATATACCGAACCAATCTTACCTTTGTTATCAGCAAAAATCCTGAAAGCTGATTCTAAATTTACAACACTTATACCGTTGTCCAGGCCCAGCCAGAGATTCTTATCCAAATCCTCAAAAACAGACAACACAGTGTTGTTGCCAAGGCCCATTTCCTGATTTACTCTTTCTATAATCTTCCCCTGATCATCCAATCTTATATACCCCTCTGATACGGTCCCAAGAACGAAACTTCCATCCTGAAGTTTAGTACTGCAATAAATAAAAGAATTACGATCCAAGGCCAGATCATCAGTTTTCCAGGATTTTATCTCATCCCCTTCCCATAAAAAGAAATTTCCCGATTCAGTAAGAATAAGCATGCCATCTTGATGCTCAAAAAGTCCTACAATAAAATCCGTTGTGAACAAGGAATTATCGGATTCAAGAACCGCCTTACCATTTTTTATGGAATAAAGACCGCCGCTTCCTTTTTGAAAATAAATGTTCTCAGACAGATTAAAGATTTTTGCCCTTGGAGTGATAAGCTCAATTACCTTTATCTGCTGATCTCTGGAATTAAAGAGATAAATACGATCCAGAGACTGAAACAGGATCCACTCATCTCTCGATGTAATGTTCCAAAAATGTTCATCTTCTTTGAGGTCTATTGAGAGCTCGTCAGTTAATGAATGATATGCAAGCCCTCCAAATTCATTGCGTTTCCAATATCCAAACTCCATGTAACAACCAGAATAGATCAAGCCATCCTTCTCGTGCACAGCTCTGACGATGGTGCCATTTGGCGAAGGATATAACTGCCAAACTCCTCCATTAAATTCCAACAGACCTATATTGTTCCCAAAAAAAAGTTTCCCGTCGGTAGACTGGGTCACAGACCAATTCTGCCTTCCGGCTTCGTAATCTATAATCTGATAATTTTGAACAGGAGGTAATTCCTGTGAAATTAAGTGTATTCTCGCAAGAAAAATCAGGAGAACCAATAAGCCCAATTTAATCTTCATAGACCTCCAAAATTAAAAATTAGAACTAACCATTTTTCCGATAAAGAACCATTTAATGTAGGCACATAACTCATAAATAGAAGACTAACCCTATCCTTTCCATAATGCCAAATCCTACTGATAGACCCTGACATAATCAATCACCATTTCCGCCTGATCAAAACTAGCATCAATACTTCCTCCAAGATTTCCACCCATGGCAATATTCAATATTATAAACTGATCCTTATCAAAAGGCCAGCTCCTGTTATCTTTTTGGAAGGGATAATAGGTATAAAAACGCTGTCCGTCAAGGTAAAATGAAATCTGATCTGCGGTCCATGTAACCGAATAAAGATGAAATTCACTATTTTCATTTTCAATATCTACCTCCTTGGTATTTACTGTTGCTCCAAAGCTGGAAGGAGAATGGAGAGAGCTTGTTATTTTTCCCGGATTGTTTCCAACGTATTCCATAATATCTATTTCGCCGCATCCCGGCCAGATATTGGTTTCATAATCTGCTCCCAACATCCATATCGCAGGCCATGTACCTCCCCCGGAAGGTAATTTAGCCCTGACGTCAACTCTTCCGTAAGTAAATTCATATTTATTTTCTGTCTTTAATCTTGCTGAGGTAAAGGATTTTCCTCCTCGACTTTCGCGTTTTGCTGTAATGTACAGATTACCATCCGCAACTCTAACGTTATCCGATCTGTCCGTATACCATTGCTCTTCATTATTACCCCATCCACAAAGGTCCTCGGACTGAGAGCATCCATCCTCCAGATCATAATTCCACTTTGCCTCATCGGGAGCACCATCAGTATTAAAATCATCTTCAAAAACAAGATTGCTGAATACAGGCTCTTCGTACTCATCTTCGGTACTAAGCAAAATAAACCATTCCAATTCATCAGCACCTTCGGTCCTCAGCACCATCGCTGTTTCAGTTCTTTGAAGTATGGTATAAGCATGTGTCCCTCCCACGTAAAAACCTAAAAATCCAAAATCTGATAAATATAAAGTCTCCCTGCCATCAACAAACCCATAAGTCCAGGTTCCACTGTAATCGTCTAATGGATAATTCTCATATTCATCTTCGTCATTTACAGGCTCTGAAGTACTTCCGAGATCGTCCTCCAGAGGACCTGCCTTTCCGTAAACAGTGCCGCTAGTTTTATGAGCAAATGACTTGTCCTGATCAAAGACATATTCATCATCATACATACCTGAAAAGTCTTTTTCAAAAGACTGTGCCTGATAATACTCAGGAACGGTTGCTCCACCAGGACCAACTCCAAAATGTCCGGTCACTTCGGCTTGTACTCTCCATTTCTGAGAACTATTATTGGTCAATAATTCCATCAAATCATCAGGAACTTCATATTCCCTTTTCACCGTAACATCAACACTCTTCGAGGCCCGTGAACCTCCACTTCCTGAAGCAGTGACTTTCACCGAATAATCCTGGATACCAGGATCATCAAACGTAACAGTCAATTCACCATTGATCATATTTTGAGAATTTCCGTCGTATTCAAGACTATATGAGGTAGCGTTCTCGGCGGTTGCTTTAAAAGTTACGTTTCCACTTCCGTCTCCCTCCGGGTTTTCTGAGGTTGCACCTTGTATATCGAATGTTACATTAAGATTTTTTACGACCACAACGGGTGGAGCAATTTCTTCACTATCACCTCCACAGGAAATCATTACCAACGAACAAACAAATAACAACAAGAAATACCGAATCTTCATAATCATAATTTTTTTTTGAAAAATACGAAATCTTATCTATTTTACTTTGGCTTAATTTGGATAATTATATCAAACCACTGCTCAAAATCCAATCTTCTAAAGATTTTTAATTAATATAAACTTTTACTTTACTTAATTAATATTAATCATCTGATTAAAAGTTTTTTAAATAAATTATATAAAACTGAAAATTCAATACTACAGCAACTATAAGCATCCTCTATAGTCGACAAAATAAACATGTTAAAAGTCTGGTTTACAAACACTTACAGCCTTCAAGGTTTCTAATGAAAAAACTTTTAAAAATTTCTGTAAAATACAACTTGTATTATCTTTTTTAATCAAAACTCACCTCCCCTTTTTCTGTTCTGATAAGAAATTCTCTTATTCTTTTTTTGGATTTCAGCCATTCGAATTGATCAAAAATTCTCTACAAAACTCTCGCGTAAAAAATTTAAAACCCTTAACTTTATGTCTATAGAATTTTTGAAAATAATAGTTTTTATCATGGAATATTATATCAACAAAACCTTAAATGATATTTCTTTCGAAGAAGGAATAAAAAGAATAACCGAATCTTTAAAAAATCAGGGGTTTGGAATCCTGACAGAAATTGACCTTAAGACCACCTTAAAAAACAAGCTTGATGTTGACTTTTACAATTACAAAATTTTAGGGGCCTGCAACCCTCCTTTTGCTTATAAGGCACTTCAAGCTGAAGATAAAATCGGCACCATGCTCCCCTGTAACGTTATTGTTCAGGAAAAAGTACCCGGAAAAATTGAGATTTCGGCGGTGGATCCAATGGCCTCTATGCAGGCGGTGGAAAACCCGGAATTGGGAAATCTTGCCATGGAAGTAAAGGACAGACTTCAGAAATGTGTTGATGCTCTTTAGTCGTTTATTGGCCCTTCATAACCGAAACTAAACTTTTTTATTCCCTCTGAAACCCATTTTCCGGCCAGGTAATCCCAATATCCGTAGTTCAAATCGAAATCTTCGAGAATAACTCTATAACGCTCTTCCCCATCTGTCTTACCCATGTACTGAATACTCAGCTTAAGCCCGTTCTCCCCGTTTGTATACCACTCCCACTGATCATTTCCATCAGTTGAATGGACAAAGCTCAGATCGTACGTCCCAATATCACCCGTCTTACTGTAAACATAAACACCTTCCAGCTCTGAACCACCGGGAACCGGGCTAAAAATAATCAAGTCAAACAAGCCAGTATTATTCAATGGCTCCAATAAGCGTATCTGTTCGGCATCACCCTGCTCTCCCGACGACTCCCGGTACATCTGTGTCTGAATCAAAGTTTCATATCCTTCCAAAAAGTAATGACTTACAATAGGCTCAACAACATCATCTGATGATGAACAAGAATATAAGGTAAAAATTGCCAGAATAAGCACCCTTAAATCGAACCTTAAAACCATAAATTCCCGAATATTACGAATAAATACAACTCTTCTTATTGAATCTCCGAATGTATAACTAATTTTGCAAAATAAAAGTATTGCCCGATGAAATCATTTGAGGACCTTAAAATTAAAAAACCGCAACTTAAAGCCTTAAGTGATATGGGCATTTCTTCTCCCACTCCCATTCAGGAAAAATCAATTCCTGCAGTAAACTCAGGAAATGACATGGTCGGACTGGCGCAAACAGGAACGGGAAAAACACTTGCCTATCTGCTACCCATATTAACTTCCTTATCCTACTCCGATCAAATACATCCCCGTGTACTTATACTGGTTCCAACCCGAGAGCTTGTGCACCAGGTAGTCAAAGTTGCCAGAGAACTGGCTTCTTATCAAAATGTTCGGATAGAAGGCGTTTACGGAGGAGTAAACATAAACACACAAAAAGAAACGATTGTTGAGGGACTGGACATTCTTATTGCAACCCCCGGAAGACTGTTTGACCTTGCCGTCTCAGGAGTTTTAAGGCTTGCCTCGATTCAAAAACTCGTGCTTGATGAAGTAGATGAAATGTTATTTGAAGGCTTCAGACCTCAATTGCTTAATATTTTCGATATTCTGCCCAGGAAAAAACAGAGTATCATGTTCTCAGCCACCCTGACAGAAGAAGTCGATGAACTGATACAAAACTTCTTTAAAAATCCGAGAAAAATTGAGATTGTTCCTGTGGGCACTCCGCTGGAGCGAATCATTCAAAAAGGAACCCCTGTCCCAAACTATAAGACAAAAGTAAATTTCCTTAGATTTCTAATAAGACGTGAAGGCTTTGACAAAGTATTGGTATTTACAAAAAACAAAAAAATTGCCGACAGACTCTTTACTGATCTTCAGGATGAATTTGAAAATGAAATGGACCTCATCCATTCGAACAAATCGCAGAATTACAGATTTAATGCGGTAGAAAAATTTGAAAAAGGAACGACAAGGCTGTTAATTGCAACAGACATTGTCTCTAGAGGAATGGATATCTTGGGCGTTAGTCACGTGATTAATTTCGACGCCCCTAAATATCCTGAACAATACATCCACAGAATCGGACGAACCGGAAGAGCCAGGGAAAGCGGTGAAGCCATTTTTATGTTCTCCCCTTTGGAAGAAGAAATGCTCCTTGAAATAGAAATCCTGATGCAGACAGAAATTCCTATTGACAAACTGCCATCAGAGGTGGAAATATCTGAAAAATTAATGCCTGAAGAAATTGACAGGAGCTCAGAAAAAGAAATTGGAGGAAAACAAAAACCTTCGCATATTCCCGGACCTGCCTTCCATGAAAAAAGTGATAAAAACAAGAAAGTAAATTTGGGAGGATCCTACAAAAGGGAAATCAAAAAAAAGTATAAAAAACCCAAAACCCGTCCCCCAAAAACCAAAGGGAAAAAATAGATTTTCTCGAAATCAGATACAAATACACTTTTTATTGATTTTTTTTTAGCAAAATCACAATAATAGAATTTAATTCACGTTGTATTATCTCATTAGTTTTTATTTTAAAACTAGGGAAAATTGTTATTGTTAAAGAAGAAAACTCTCCTGTAAAAGGGAGAGTTTTTTTATTTCTCTTTTTGACTCATTAATAGGTTTAAAATTTCACCCACTTAAAGTATTAAGTTAAATTATTTTGAAATTATTTTTCCTTTTCAACAATATAAAAAACTTAATCACGTTGTATAATCTCATTAGTTTTTTTTTATTTTAAAACTAGGGAAAATTGTTATTGTTAAAGAAGGAAAACTCTCCAGTAAATTGGAGAGTTTTTTGATTTAATTCAGTTATGTAGTCTTCTTTTGAAACCTTATTTTAAGGCTTCTGACAACACTCTTCCAGTGTAAGAATTCGGGAAAGATATTTGAAGTAAGTTAGACATAGTGGGTGCTATATCAATTATCTCAGCACGCTCCCTGCTTCTTCCCTTTTTAATCCCTTTTCCAAAGAATATAATCGGAACATGTGTATCGTAACTATAGCCTGAACCGTGCGTAGTTCCTGTCTCCCGGACATAGATCGTGGCAGGATTTGGAACCATAACAATATCTCCTGAAAGTTTTTGATTGTACCCGTTTTGTACGTGATGCAAGATGCCACGGTCGAAATTCGTATTCTGCAGCGTTTTTGCACTGACCACCTTATTCACCCCGGGATAATCAATGATTTCTTCACAAAGCCTCTCTGCAACCTCGCTGGCACTCAATCCTAATTCAGACAACCGCGTTTTGTCGAAAAAGATCTGATTATTGGATATATTTTCGACAAGGTTATTCGCTCCATAAAACGAATTGGTCAACTCATCAATAAAGGATCTGAACTTAGGATAATCAAAATAGCCAGCCGGAATCTTCAATGAGCTCAAATAAGCCGGAACCGGAAGCACAGCGTGATCTGCTGTTAAAAACAAGGTGTAATTCTCGTTTCCAATATGCTTATCCAGATAATTCAACAATTCAGCAATATCTTTATCAAGTCTTAAATAGGTATCTTCAATCTCCTTGGAATCAGGACCATACATATGTCCAATATAATCAGGACTTGAAAAACTTATCGCAAGAAAATCGGTAAAATCTCCCTTTCCCAGCTTCTCTCCTTTAATAGCGGATTTTGCAAACTCGATCAACAGCGTATTGCCATAAGGAGTCTCTTTTAGCAAATCAAAATTCCCATTATCCTTTCTCAATGTTTTCAACTTGTGAGGAAAAACAGGCTTTTCTTCACCATAAAAAAGACCTTCATACGGGTTGTCATCATCAATACTTTCGTCATAACTTGAAATCGGATACAACGTCTCCCATTCGTTTTTAAATACTTTCTCTGCAATACCACTTTTATTAAAATCATTCACCCATTTAGGGAGCTCATCCATATAGAATGTAGAGGTAATGAATTTTCCTTCATCCTTTCCAACAAACCAATAGGAACCGTTTGAGGTATGTCCTCCCGGCAACACCGCGGACCTGTCTTTTAATCCCATTGCTATGGTCCTTCCCCGCATATTCTGGCTTAATCGAAGTTCATCTGTCAGGGTTGTAGCCAACAATCTGGTAGGAGCCTTTTGTTCATATTCCAATTCCGTTCCCAAAGCCTTAAAATTAAGGTCATCCACACAGTAGATCATCTTTCTTTGAAATTTATCATACCAGTCATTGGCTATGATTCCATGACCACTTCCAGAGGTACCGGTATACACAGATGCATGGCCCACGGCTGTCACCGTTGGAACATAATTAAAATGGGCATTTTCAAAATTATACCCCTCCTTAAGCAGTCTTTTGAAACCATCTTCCCCGTATCTGTGATAAAACCGGGTTAAAAAGTCATAACGCATCTGGTCAACTATAATTCCAACCACCAGCTTCGGCCTGTCAACTTTTGTAGTTTCCTGAGCCATAACCGGCATAAACATCAAAAAGAGGCAAGTGAATAAGAAAATCCTTTTCATACGAGTAAATTTTGAGCGCAAATTTAAACATAAAAGGCAGTTTTAATCTTTAAATCTCAGTTAAATTTTAATATTTTAGCACTATTCAAAATCATATGAAATACTTTCACAACATTGGACTTTACTTTATTATGCTCTCACAGGTTTTTAAAAAACCTCAAAAGAGATCAGTATTTAGAGAAAGTTTATTTAAAGAAGTAGAAGAACTCGGACTCAAATCTTTGGGAATAGTTGCGTTTATTTCTTTTTTCGTAGGTGGAGTTGTTGCCATTCAGACTGCTTTGAACGTAGACAGCCCCTGGATCCCGAAATATCTTATAGGTTTTGCTACAAAAAGATCGATCATCCTGGAATTCGCTCCTACCTTTATGTCAATAATTTTAGCTGGAAAGGTAGGATCTTATATTACATCAAGTATTGGAACCATGAGAGTTACTGAGCAAATTGATGCCCTGGAGGTCATGGGGGTGAATGCGCTAAATTATCTGGTTCTGCCTAAAGTAATAGCTGCCGTTTTCTTTTATCCTTTTATTGTTTTACTAGCCATGTTTTTGGGGATCTTTGGAGGATGGGTATCAGGATTCATGACCGGACTTTTTGTTTCTGACAGTTATATTGAAGGTATCCGGCTAGACTTCAATCCTTATTTGATCCGATATGCCTTGATCAAAACCATGGTCTTTGCCTTTGTCATTGCTACAATTCCATCCTTTTATGGATTTTACGTTAAAGGAGGCTCATTGGAAGTGGGTAAAGCCAGTACCAAGGCGGTTGTTTGGACAAGTATCGTGATCATTTTACTGAATTATTTCTTAACACAAATGCTACTGGGATAGATGATAGAAGTCAAAGACATTCATAAATCTTTTGGGGATCAACACATATTAAAGGGGATTTCTGCAACGTTTCATAAAGGGGAAACAAGCATGATTATTGGCACCAGCGGTTCCGGTAAAACTGTATTTCTCAAGTGCCTTTTAGGCCTTTTTTCGCCCGAAAAAGGAGATATATGCTATGATAATCGATTTTACAGCAAAATGTCAATTTCTGAAAAAAGAGACCTGCGAAAAGAAATAGGAATGGTGTTTCAGGGTGGGGCCCTGTTCGATTCAGAGACTATTGAGGACAATATCAAATTCCCTTTAAAGATGTTTACGGATCAGTCTGAAGAGGAGATGAAGGAGCGAGTCAATTTTGTTTTAAACAGGGTACACCTGGAAAATGTAAACGATAAATTTCCGGCAGAGCTTTCCGGGGGAATGCAGAAAAGAGTTGCCATAGCGAGGGCTATTGTCATGAATCCAAAATATCTGTTTTGCGATGAACCCAACTCAGGACTGGACCCAAAAACCGCTATTGTGATCGATAATTTGATCCAGGAAATTACAGATGAATATCAAATGATCACAATCATCAATTCCCATGACATGAATTCCGTCATGGAAATAGGAGAAAAAATAATCTTTCTCAAAAAGGGATTAAAGGAATGGGAAGGTTCATATAAAACCATTTTCAAGACAGACAACGAAGCCGTGACGGATTTTGTTTATTCTTCCAACTTATACAAAAAGGTCAGAGAGGCCTACAACAAAGGATAATCCTAAGACCTATAAGACTTAATTGAGTTGTCTTACCTCAAGTTGTTTTAGGTTAAGACGTGTCTTTAACCATTCCTGCAATTGTTTTTCCTGTTGCTTTCTCTTTCGGTTGTTGAGCTTGTTTTTCCATTTGACCGAAACAATATTCAAGGTGTCAATTTTTTCAAAATTAGAAGCAAATTCTCTTGCAAACCTTATTTCCTGCAGGTCTGAGTAATTGATCCTGATTTCCTCAATGACCCTGTTGAACTGAACCTCATTGGCGTAATATCTTCTCAAATCCTTTTCCAGTTCCGAAATTCTTAAGTCTTTTTCTTTTATGGTTTCATCCCTGGAGCTCAGCATCTGATGCGAATTGATGTATAATTCCTTGATTTGATCTATATCCTCTCTGATCCCGGTATCATCCTGACTCTTTAAAATGGTCAGTTTTGTATTTCTTAGACCTAAGTCCTCCATATGCTCTTCCCATCTTTCCATATCCCTTACAGAGTAATCATTTCCGAATACATATAACTTGATCTCTTTCTCCTGATAATTGATACTTTCTGAATTGTCACCAATGATATTTACTCCTTCTTCCTTCAGATCCTTAATAAACTTTTCTGCCCGGATGGTATAATTGTTCAGTAAATAGAGTTGATAGAACAGGTAAATACTGAAAGCAAGAATAACAAAAGCAATGAGAGATGCGATTCTTGAAATTCGCTTTCTCTTGGCCTGATTGATATACTTAAGCATCGGAAACTTTAGATATTTTGTGATGGCGAAAGCGGCCAGGGCTATGTAGATACAATTAATTGTAAAAAGGAACATGGCTCCTCCAAAATAATTGAACTGTCCTGTTGCAAGGCCAAATCCTGCGGTACACAAAGGAGGCATAAGTGCCGTGGCAATCGCCACCCCGGCGACCGTGTTGAACTGAGGCTTATTTCTGCTTATCGCAATGATCAGCGCAAGTCCACCTGCCATTGCGATCAATACATCGCGGACATCAGGTTTTGTCCTCGCTAAGATTTCAGGTGTAGCTTCCTTAAAAATTGGAATACTGAAAAATATAAATGAAGTAATGATACTCAAAAAAACCATGGCCCCAAAGTTGATCACTGAGGCTTTAAGGGTATCTACGTCGTTCACCCCTATAGAAAATCCAATCCCAAGAATCGGACCCATTAAGGGTGATATAAGCATGGCCCCAATCACAACAGCCGTAGAACTCACATTCAACCCAATGGAAGCAATTAAGATCGAAAAAACAAGGATCCAGGCCGTTTGCCCTTTGATAGAAATTCCTTCACGAATAGTTCTTGCGGTAGCTTCTCTGTCCGTATCCCTTTTGATGTTAAGAAGCTGAGGTATGTATTCCTTTAAACTTTGAAAAAAGCCTTTAAATTCCTTTTGAACCTCTTCTTTTTGTTCCTGGAATTTCTTATCCTCTTCTAAGTTCTCCCTTTTCTTGTCTTCCATAAAGATCTTTTTACTTACGATTTATTTCATCGGAGTCATCATTCAACCTTTCCCAAACCTTAATTCGGCGGCCTTGGAAACTTCTTTGATGTCTTGCTCCTTGGATTTTGGATATATCATCAGCGTATCATCTGTCTCTACTATAATAAAATCACTTATCCCGCCAACAACAACCTTTTTATTAAGAGTCGTACTGATCATGTTCCTTTTTGCATCTTCCAAGAAACCCTGGGCATTTACGATTGCATTTTCTTCATGATCCTTATTCAGTTTCTCATACAAAGAACCCCATGTCCCCAGATCATTCCATCCAAATTCAGTGGCCATCACGTAAACATTATCCGCTTTTTCCATGATCCCGTAATCGATGGAGATATTTTCTGCCTTTCCATAGTTCTCCTTTATAAAACCCACTTCCTCTCCTGTATTCCAACAGGTCATACCGGCCTGAAAAAGACCATACATAGCAGGTAGACTTATCCTGAATGAATTTAATATACTTTGCGCACTCCAGATAAAAATTCCAGCATTCCACAGGTAATCCCCCTGAGCCAGAAATTTCTTAGCAGTTTCGAGATCCGGTTTTTCGGTAAAGTCCTTTACTTTCTTTACTTCATTTTCGGTGGCTTCAAACTGTATATAACCATAACCTGTATTAGGCCCGGAAGGCTTGATCCCAAGGGTCATTAATATGTCTCTCTTTTGACAGGAATCAAAAGCAGAAGCCACATAAGAAACAAAAGCCTCTTCATCCTCTATAAAATGGTCTGAAGGTGCCACGATCATAACAGCATCCGGGTTCTGGTCTGCAATTTTTAGCGCAGCGTACAAAATACAGGGCGCTGTATTTCTCATGGCCGGCTCCAACAGGATCTGATTTTCCGACATTGATGGTAAATGACTCATAACAAGATCCTTGTAGCGCTCATTGGTTGCCACAAGAATCTGCTCAGCAGGAATCAGTTTTGACAGGCGATCAAAAGTCTGCTGAATCAGAGACCTGCCCGTACCGAGCATATCGTGAAACTGCTTCGGGTTATCGGGAGTACTTACAGGCCAAAATCTTGAACCCACTCCTCCGGCCATAATGACCGCATAATAATTCTTGTTCATATTATTGATTTAGAAGGGTCACCTCCGCATGGGGGTGGAAAATATATTTTTTATGAGTGAGCACCTCAATGCACTCAAATCTTGAACGTCTTTTCCTTTCCTTGACAAAAGTTCTGTTCTTGTATTGAAATATACTTTTATCAGGAATTTCAAAAATAAGCGTTTTATCAGTATCAGAATCATATTTTCTTAATTCCATTGACAAATTTATATCTCCATCTGTGCTTGCCTTTGGGCTGATCATATAGGTTGCCAGTGACCGCAGGATCTCATCCGGAAAAATTTCGGGGTTTAAAAATGGCAGCATCAGTCTCTTAAAGTTTATTTTCCACGCTGCACCATGAGGCTTCACATCTCTGTGTTCCCTGAAGGTCACCAAATGTGCAAATTCATGAATTAACGTGATCAAAAATCGATAGGGATTTAAATCGTTATTGATCGTAATCTGAACGCGCCCGTCCCTGTACCTTCTGAAGTCTCCGTGCTTGGTACTTCTTTTCTTTACAATTTTCAGATGACAAGGATATTTTTTTATCAAAGAGTTAACTTCCCCCAGTGCATTTTGGGGTATATATTTAATAAGAATTTTGGAGTCTGTTTTCAATAGTTAAAATTTTACTTCTTCGATCAAGGTGTCGAATTTGAAACCGGCAATACTTTCCCATTAAAAACCTTATGTCCTCCAAGCGAAAAGTCTGCAATGTACTCGGCCATTTCAATTGCCGTTACAGGTGCTTTATAATCGGGAAACGCCTCTGCAAGCATTTCGGTTTGAACCGCACCCAGTGCCAGGGAATTAAATGAGACTTTGCGCTCCTTATATTCTTCCGCAAGCAATTCCATTAAGGTAATCACAGCACCCTTAGACGAGCTGTAAGCGGCTAGACCAGGGAATTTCATACTACCCTGAATCCCTCCCATGCTGCTAATTGTAACCACATGAGCCCCTGAGCTGAAATAGGGGTCAAGAACTCTAGTCAATTCGGCAACGGCAAAAACATTTACTTTATACACTGCAATAAAATCAGCTTCAGTTGTTTCTTTGAAAGGCTTAAAAAGCAACGTGCCTGCATTATGAATCAATACATCCAGGGAACCCCATTGATTTTTGATCCACTCCTGGATCTTGAATAAGCCTTCTTTGGATGTTATTTCTGCCTGTAAGGGAATCAAAGAGGGGTAAGAATCATTCGCTGCCATCAAATTCCTTGTATTTCTGCTTACGGCAACCACTCTGTGGCCCTTTTCCGATAAAAGTTTCACGAGCTCTAATCCTATACCTCTGCTGGCTCCAGTAACCAATATTCTTTTTGAATTCATCCCAATCCCATTAAGCTTTTTTATATTTATACAAACTTAACGGTCAAAAATATGAAATTTTTAAGCATAATCTTTTTTCTATTTAGCTCTTTTCTTTGCATAGGCCAATCAACCTATTTGCATTGCGGAAAATTAATCGACACAAAAAACGGCAAGGTTTTAAGCAAGATGACCATAGTCGTAAATAAGAATAAAATAGCAGCAATTCAAAAAGGATATTTGGAAGTACAAACTCCAGAAGATGTATTGATCGACCTCAAGACAAAAACCGTGTTACCGGGATTGATTGACATGCATGTTCATCTTGAAGGAGAGTCGAATCCAAAATCCTATCTGCAAAAATTCACCTTAAACAGCGCTGACAAGGCATTACATGGAAGTTATTACGCGAAAAAAACCTTAATGGCGGGATTCACAACTGTAAGAGACCTGGGGGGAAGCGGTGCAAATATTTCTTTACGAAACGCAATCAATGAAGGTTTTGCTGAAGGGCCCAGAATTTATACGGCTGGCAAAGCCCTTGGAACCACAGGAGGACATGCTGATCCCAGTAACGGATTCCGAAAAGATTTTATGGGAGACCCCGGGCCAAAAGAAGGAGTGGTCAATGGGGTTGAAGATGCTCCAAAAGCCGTAAGGCAACGCTATAAAAACGGGGCTGACCTGATTAAAATAACGGCTACAGGTGGTGTGTTGAGCATGGCTAAAAACGGACAGAATCCACAATTTACGGTGGAAGAAATAAAGGCGATCTGCGAAACGGCAAAGGATTACGATATGCACGTAGCTGCACATGCCCATGGAGATGAAGGAATGCAGAGAGCCATATTAGGAGGTGTAAAAACTATTGAACACGGGACATTGATGAGTGAAGAGACCATGGAACTCATGAAAGAGCATGATGTTTACTATGTTCCCACTATTACTGCGGGAAAAGAGGTTGGTGAGAAGGCTAAGATTTCAGGATATTATCCCGATATAATCGTTCCCAAGGCTTTGGAAATTGGCCCAAAAATTCAAAACACTTTTGCCCTGGCTTATAAAAAAGGAGTCAAGATAGCCTTTGGCACGGATGCCGGGGTTTTTCCCCATGGCATCAACGGAAAAGAGTTTGGATACATGACAGAGGTTGGAATGGATCCGATGGAAGCAATTCAATCAGCCACCGTAATCAACGCAGAAATTTTAAAGAATCCTCTGATTGGCAGTTTGGAAAAAGGAAATTTTGCCGATATCATTGCGGTTGAAGACAACCCTCTGCAAAATATCAAAACTCTTGAAAACGTCATTTTCGTCATGAAAGACGGTATAGTCTACAAAGAATAACAATCGGTTCAGGGCTCAAAAATCATATGCTGATATGCTCCTATATCAGGAGATTCTATTCGATACATTCCGAGTAAGTCAAACGGAACTTCCTGTGCAGCCTGAATATCTGCCATGTTGATGCAATCGGAATTCTCACCTATCATCAACTGGTTTAGATCTACATTTTTAAAATCCGCCTCTCCGTTTAATATATTGTCTTCGTATATTGAGGTATCCTCAAAATCATACAAAGGATCACCTGCTGCGCTTCCATTATCAATAAAACGTAAAAGACTGTTTTTAAACTTAAAATTGAAGGCTGCCCTGTCATCCTTCTGAAGAATAAATTCAATATTTTGATTTCCTTCAATAATACAACTGGTGAAATTTGCGGCTAAAAGATCATTGGGCACGGTAACAGATGAACCACCATTTGCACCTGTTTGCTGAAAATTATTAACCAGAACTGCAGGAAGCTCACGAATCCCTTCGGACCAAAAATTTCCAAAGGTAGAATGCTTGAAATTATAAGTTCCTCCGGCTGTACAGGCTAATGAAGATTGCCCATTGTTACCAATCACTACATTTGAGCCGTTTATATTTGCTGACCTTCCCAGTAAACCGAAATTGGACGTATTGTAAATTTCCGTATTATCAATCTGTAATGAGGGTTCTGACTTACTACCAATAGAATCCATTAAAATTCCTATAATATTGTTTTTTATCAGAGCATGATTGATTCTGTTTTCCTTGCTACCGGCCTTCAACCATATGGTACCCCACTGTCCGGCAATATTTTCATAAAAAGGTTCCAGCCTGTCACCCTGGATAACCACTTTTTGATCCAAGGTCCCCTCAATTTTTAAGGAGGCATTCTTTTCAACCAAGAGCCCCGAATTCTCATGAAAATGAATTTGAGCCCCTCGTTCTATTTTTAAGGTATTCCCAATATTAACTCCCGCATATCCATAAATGACATAGGGCTTATCGTTGCCCCACACAGCATTCTGCTCTAAATAAAATCCCTCTACCCTTATCTCATCACCGTTGTCATCAACTCCCCAAACTATGGTTTCTTTTATGCCATTTTCATCTCGTTTAGGGAACAAAAAATAAGCATCCTGGACCAAAGTGACAAGTTGAACTTCCTGAACGATTTCCCCCTGATCAAAAACAATCTCATCCTCATACAAAGGATCACTAACCTTGCTAAAATCAATAGTTGCCTCAACGAAAATATAAATACTATCCTTGGGAAGGATCTCAATATTCTCAAAACTCTTACCGGACTGCCCGTTAACGTTCAGCCTGTAAAAAGATTCAGGGCCATTAGCCAATTTTACAGTAGGAATACGAAGAAAATTATTGCTTTGATTATAAACTTTGAACGTTCTTGTGCTTGAACTTATATTAGAAAAAACTGTATCGAGATACACCGTGTCCCTGGAAAAAACGAGTTCACCTGTAGTAGGCTCTGCCTCAAAAACATCCTCGGCACATGACTGAAAACCAATAACAACCAAAAAAACAAGGGTTAGGATCCGCCACATAGACTTATTTCTCTTTTATTTTAATTTCAAATACCTTATTCCAGTTTTTACCCGTAACAAATAACCGATCATTTTGCTGATCATAAGCAATACCGTTTAACACATTGTCTTCCCCTTTTTGACCGGCTTTTGCCTGTAACCCTTTTAAACTGACAATACCTTCAATTGCACCATTCTCAGGATTAACGATCAGAATAGAATTTTGCTGCCAGATATTGGCATAGATTTTACCATTTACAAACTCAAGCTCATTTAATTTTTCGGCTTTTCTTTTATCTGTGTAGGTTTCTATGTACGAAACCTCATTAAAATTCTCAGGATCTAGAAACCACATTCGTTCTGAACCATCTGTTTTAATCAGCATTTCACCATTATGAGCCAATCCCCAACCTTCATTGCTTTTCCCGTAATCAAACGTTTTTTCAAGCTCAAAAGTTTCCAGATCATAAACAAACCCTATCTTTTTCCTCCAGGTTAGCTGATAAATTTTTCCATCTTTTATGGTCATCCCTTCGCCAAAATATTGCCTGTCCAGATCTATTTTTTTCAAAACCTTACCGGTTTCAATTTCCACTTTTCTCAAAGAAGATCTTCCATTTTGTCCGGTACTCTCATAAAAATATCCGTCTTGGTAAACGAAGCCCTGTGTAAATGCCTGATCATCGTGAGGAAAGTCTTGAATGACCTCAAAGGTGTAAACCTCGGGCGGTGTGTCATTCAGGAAATAGATCGTGTTATTCAATTGTCTTTTTTTTCCCTCAAAGTATACCTCAGCAGACAAAGCCTGTTTACCCAATTTATACCCACTGATATCAAAAGACTCATGGTTATCAATCAATTTCCCGTTAATAAAATACCTTACGGAATCAATAGGATTACCTCCTTTTTCATTCACACTGATTTTTAAGGCTTTATTTATCTTGATCGTTTTAGGTGAATCGAACTTCAATTGATACTTATTGCCGCATCCCATGGAAAGAAGTAGTGATACCAATACAATAATCGAAGCAATTTTATTCATATTATTATTTTTTTACTTAAAATAACTAAAATATTGTTTGAGATTTAAAAATAATATTTAAATTTGCACTCTCAAATTCGGCAGGTGCTGAATCTTCTTTTTAAGAGAAGCGAAAGTATAAAATTAAAATGAGTTAACGATGAGAAAAGGAATACATCCGGAAAATTATAGAATGGTAGCGTTTAAAGACATGTCTAACGGAGATGTTTTTTTAACTAAATCAACTGCCAATTCAAAAGAAACTATCGATGTAGATGGAGTTGAATACCCGTTGATCAAATTGGAGATCTCACGTACCTCACATCCATATTACACAGGTAAAATGAAATTGGTCGATTCTGCAGGTAGAATTGACAAGTTCAAATCTAAATATGCTAAATTCAAGAAATAAGAATTTACATCTTAAATCATTAAAAAGGTCCTTTTATAATCAAAAGGACCTTTTTTTATCTCATGGTTTTTGGTGGTTTTTATCAACAATTCCGGGTATATTTGTGCACTTTGTTAGGAAAAGTTGGTTTTATTTTTAACTTTGTTTTAAGATTAAAGCGGAGCTAATGGCAAAGTTTTTGATCTTCCCCTTATAATAACTCCCCTCAGTTAGCGTTAAATAATAATGATTGAACTATTGTTCAATCAACAATCTATTTAAAGAAAGTAAGGAATATGAAGACAAGTGAGGTAAAAGTGAGAAATGAGTTTTTTGTGTCTGCATTGTTTATAGAAAGTGCAATGACGGACTATCTTTCAGAAAAACTTAATATTAAAGACTCGATCAATTCTGAATTTCTTGGAAATCACGATAAGGCTCTAACCTTCAGTCAGAAAACTGATGCCTTGCTTGATTCTATTGATTTTTCAATTATTGACAAGAGTAAATTATCGGTCTTCAGAGAGATCTATGCTGAATTTCAGAAGAATAGTTCAGCCTTGACCCTTGAGGAAAGTTTTACCTCTCCTGATAGTAACGATGACTTTTTACTGATTCTTTATCCACAGAGTGACTATCTGCCCAGAGAGGAAAAATTGATAAACGCCTGTTACCAGCTCATAGGAGAGGTATCAGAGTTAGTTGCTGAACACACCAAGAAACCGGAAGTTAAACTTCATGGAATAAGTCGCTTTTTCAATGTTGATAAAATCAAAATTGGAAAGTTTGCAATGATGTTTTCTTTTCTATTCGTATCGTAAAAACTATTTCCAACATAAATAATTAATTAAGATGACCGGTTTAGCCGGTCATTTTTTTTAATTTTATACCTTAATTGGACCCCAGATGAGTAAAATTTACAGACAAGCTGTCATGGCTGTAATCATAAACGAGGAGGCAAAAGTACTGATTGGATACTCTCCAAGAGATAAAAGTTATAAATTTCCACAGGGTGGCCTTGAGGATAACGAAGACCTACTTACGGGAATAGCAAGAGAGTTAAAAGAGGAATTGAATTACCTGTTGCACGAAGATCATGTTTTGGAAGTTTACCAGGAAAAAGTCCGTTATCCTTTTCCGCCTGATTGCCACCCCCTGTATATGGGGCAAGAATTATCCATTGTTAAAATAAAACACCGCCTGGAAGCCGAAACCATTCCACAAGATGATGAATTTGACAGGTTATTATGGATTAAGCCTCAGGAAATTAGCTCCTATAATTATGAATATCGGTCAGAGGCCTACAAAAGGGCGCTTGAAATTTGTGGCCTGATTCATTAGGGCCTGATCACATCGAATTCCAGCTTTAACGGATCCAGGCAATCAATGAGCAATGGGATAAGATCATCACCGTACAACTCATAAAACTCAGAAAAATTAGCCTGTCGCTCCTGAAGACTGGATTTGGGAAACAATTGCTCCTTTAGGTCAATAATGCGATCGACAATTTCAGCATATTTTCTCTTTTGAGCCTTCAAAAGTCGCTTCTCTAATTTCTCCAGTCCGTTCAATTGCTTTTTTTCCTGGGCCAGTACAGCACCGCTAAAAGATTTATCGGTTTTGTCGGATAAGGACTTAAGGTGGCCGAACATTTGACTCAAAGCCATTTTCTCTTTTGAAAAGTCAATTTCTATGTCGGAAATCTGTTTGACTTTATTTTTGATCAATTGATTCCGATTCAAAAAAATCTCTTCAATTTCAATACCTAAGGCCTCCATTTTACGTTCGTATTTGGAATCCAGAAGGAGTACCGAATTCCGTAACAGCAAAATGGGAAACGGAACCTTAACCTCATTAAAATATCCTTTCAACTGCAACCAGTAAGCCATCTCTCCTCCCCCGCCTATATAACAAAGGTTTGGCAGGATCACTTCCTGATAAAGGGGCCTCATTAAAACATTAGGACTAAACTTTTCAGGATGCTCCCTTACCAAATTGATAAAATCTTCTTTTTCGAAAACCAGATTTGTGTTATTTATCTGAAACCGCTCATTTTGAAATAAGATACGTTCCCTGAGTCCCTTATCGAGATAAAAAAGGTTGATCTCTCTGGGGTTCACCTGAATGGGATAATTCAGGGACAGACTTTCGTTGGTTTTCGAAACGGTTTTAAAACAATTGTTTTCAATCAATTCCTTTTCAACATAAGGAGTAAAAACTCTCTTCAGGCCGGAATCGTCGCCATCCACAATGACCAACCCATGTGCAGCAAATAACTCATTGGCGAGGTACCTAGTTGCTTCTGTCAAAGTTTTATGCTTAAGGTAGGAGTCATAAAACAGGCTTTTCAACCTTTTTGAATTGGATCCAGTTCCAAAACTCTCTTCAATGATGTCATAGACCGCTTCCATTCCCTCCGTTGACAGTTTTCCTACAGCACCTCCTGGTTCGCGGTCCCATTTAATTTTTTTTCCTTTGTAATTGAAATACTTTATTTCCTCAAAATCGTGATCTTCAGTTGCCATCCAGTACACAGGAACAAAATTCTTTTCGGGAAATTCAAGCTTCAGTTGTCTGGTTAGATTGATTACGGAAATTATCTTATATAAAAAGTACAGCGGGCCTGTAAACAGGTTCAGCTGATGGCCTGTTGTAATGGTAAATGTATTTTCTTTTTTGAGCAGTTTTAAATTATCCTCCGTGGATTCAGAAAGCTCTGTTCCCTTGTATTGTCTCCTAAGGCAATCGTACAGGACAATCCTTTTATCTTTATTAAACGAATCCTGTTTTTCGATTATCTGAGCCCTGAATCCTTCGATATTTGGAAAGTGATTGTAAAATGCATTCACCTTTTCATTTTGATCAAGGTAATCGCACATTAAATTTGAAAAATATCCGGTATCCTTAAAGTGAATCGTAGAATGCTGTCTCAATGAATTGAAGTTTTTAGTAAAAATACACCTTTTTTGAGTTTGACAAAGGCACGAAGATTTTTTTAACCTTACCTTAAGACGCTTTATTTCACAACAAATTACTTGAGCATTTTACTATGCAGTTTCTTCTAAAAAAGGAGATTCCTATCAAGCCGGATGACCGTAAAGATCGAAATCCGTTGCCTCCGTAATGGTAATGTTTATAAACTGGCCTACTTGCAGATAATACTTTGTAGCATCAACAATTACATTATTATCCACATCCGGGCTATCAAACTCCGTTCTGCCTATAAAATAATTCCCTTCCTTTCTGTCGAATATGCATTTGAAGGTCCTTCCAACTTTTTCCTGATTCAGGTCGAAGGATATTTGCCCCTGGATCTCCATGAGTTCACTGACTCGTTTTTCCTTTTCAGCTTCAGGAACATCATCATTCAGTTTGTAGGCGTGGGTGTTCTCTTCATGAGAATAGGTAAAACAACCCATTCTTTCAAATTTCACACTTTTTACAAAATCCTTCAGCTCTTCAAACTGAGCTCTTGTTTCCCCGGGATAACCCGCAATAAATGTGGTCCTGATAGCCATATCAGGCACAGCTTCCCTGAATTTTCGTATCAGGTCCATTGTCTTTTCCGCACTGGTTCCCCTGCGCATAGACTTTAAAAGATCAGTATTTATATGCTGTAAGGGAATGTCAAGATAATTACACACTTTTGGCTCTGTCCTCATGACATCAAGCACATCCAAAGGAAAGCCTGTAGGAAAGGCGTAATGCAATCGGATCCATTCTATTCCTTCAACCTTAACTAAAGCCTTCAGGAGTTTGGCCAAAGCTCTTTCTTTGTAAAGGTCAAGGCCGTAATACGTAAGATCCTGAGCGATCAGAATAAGTTCTTTGACTCCTTTTGATGCGAGATTCTCAGCCTCCTCTACTAAATGCTCAATCGGAGTCGATGTATGACCCCCCCGCATCAGGGGAATGGCACAAAATGAACAGGGCCTGTCACAACCTTCGGCAATTTTCAGATAAGCATAATGTTTTGGGGTAGTCGTTAGTCGTTCTCCAAGAAGTTCATGTTTATAGTCAGCCTCCAGGGCTTTCAGGAGGTTGGGAAGGTCATGGGTGCCAAAATATTGGTCCACATCAGAAATTTCCTTTTCAAGATCCGGTTTATAGCGTTCAGACAAACAGCCGGTAACGAAAACCTTGTCTATCTCTCCTGCCTCCTTTTTATCAACGTAATGCAGGATAGTATTGACAGATTCCTCTTTGGCTTTTCCTATAAATCCACAGGTATTTATGACTACGATGTTTCCTTCATCGTTAATATCTTCGTGTACTACCTCCTTATCATTGGCCTTCAGCTGACCCATAAGGACCTCGCTGTCATAGACATTTTTAGAACAACCCAAGGTAACGACATTGATCTTGTTTTTCTTGGTAGATTTAGTCCTCATATCCTATTTAAAAAAAGAATCTACGAATTCTACTTTATTGAAGACCTGCAGGTCATCAATTCCTTCTCCTACCCCTATATATTTGACAGGAATCTGGAACTGATCTGAAATTCCTATAACAACACCGCCTTTTGCCGTTCCATCTAACTTTGTTACTGCTAAAGAAGTAACTTCGGTTGCTTTTGTAAACTGTTTTGCCTGTTCAAATGCATTCTGACCGGTTGAGCCATCTAAAACCAATAAAACTTCATCGGGTTTATCAGGAGCAATCTTCTGCATCACCCTCTTGATCTTTGTCAATTCATTCATCAGGTTGACTTTGTTATGAAGCCTTCCTGCCGTGTCAATAATCACCACATCAGCTTCCTGATTTACCGCAGACTGAAGTGTATCATAGGCAACCGAAGCGGGGTCACTTCCCATTTGCTGCCTTATCATAGGAACGTCTACCCGGTCCGCCCATACCTGAAGCTGGTCAATTGCAGCTGCTCGAAACGTATCGGCTGCACCTAAAACCACTTTAAGGCCCTTGCGCTTGAATTGGGCGGCTAATTTTCCAATGGTCGTTGTCTTTCCAACCCCATTAACCCCCACGATCATAATCACGTAAGGCCTTTTTGTGTTTTCAGGAATAGAAAAATCCGTTTCATTACCAGTATTTGTTTTGGCCAGAAGGGCAGCAATTTCTTCACGAAGTATACGGTTCAACTCGTCGGTTCCAAAATATTTATCTCTTGAAACACGATCTTCGATCTGTTCTATTATTTTCAAGGTTGTATCCACACCCACATCCGAAGAAACCAGGACCTCCTCTAGATTGTCAAGTACGTCATCATCAACTTTCGATTTCCCGGCAACTGCCTTGGATAATTTATTAAAGAAAGATGTTTTGGATTTTTCAAGCCCTTTATCAAGGGTTTCTTTTTTTTCCTTGGAAAATATATTTTTGAACAAACTCATGATAGTTCTCTGATTAGATCATTTTTTAGCGGACACAAAGATAATTAAAATTCAGATGATTAAGGGTCCTGGCCTAAAAACAAAAAAGCCGCTTTCGAAGGAAAGCAGCTTTATGTATATGGTGTTTCTTAACGACTATTTTTTACTCAAATACTCATTAACTTTTGATGGATCCATGATACTTTCAACAAATGTATATGCACCTGTTTTTTCAGATTTCACCATTTTAATAGCCTTTGTCAATCTCTTTGACCCTGTTTGTAAAGATGCTACTGATTTCTTTGCCATGACTCAATGTTTATGTGACATTCTCACAAAAGTGAAAATCCCTTAATTATTTAATTTCTTTGTGAACTGTCATTTTTTTCAGGATAGGATTGAATTTTTTGATTTCCAATCTATCCGGAGTATTTTTCTTATTCTTCGTTGTAATGTAACGAGAAGTACCAGGTTGTCCTGAAGCTTTATGCTCCGTACATTCTAATATTACCTGAATTCTATTTCCTTTAGTCTTTGCCATCTCTTCTTATTTTTTTAGATAACCATTAGCTCTTGCTTCAGCAATTACTGCCTCAACACCTTTCTTATTGATGTTCTTTAAAGCTCTTGTGGAAACCTTTAAAGTTATCCATTTATCTTCCTCTGGTAAATAAAAACGTTTTTTTACCAAATTAACTTTGAATTTTCTTTTGGTTCTATTCAAAGCGTGAGATACGTTGTTTCCAACCATTGCTCTCTTGCCCGTTAACTCACAAACTCTTGACATTTCCTGACTGTTTTAATTCTTATTTCAAAACGAGGTGCAAAAATAAATATTCTTTCCTAATCTCACAAACTATTTACAGGGTTTTTTAAAATTTCTTTCCTGATTAGTTCCAGGGCTTTAACGGAAGCTCGCTCAATGACTTTGGATCTCGGTTTGCCAAAATAAAATTCTTTGGAATAAACCCCTGACTGAGTTGCAATAGCAATAAAGACAACACCCACTGATTTATCCGTTTCATCAGTTGTCGGTCCGGCATTACCGGTGGTGGCAACCGCTAAATCCGAGTTAAAAAGATCTCTGCATGCAACGGCCATCTCCTCGGCAACCTCCTTACTGACTACAGAAAATTCATCAATGGTACTTTCCCTTACTCCCAAAATTTGGGTTTTGACTTTTTTATTATACGCTATTAGAGCTCCATTCAAAAAGTTGGAAGTTCCCGGAATCGTGGTAATCATTTTAGAGATATTTCCACCGGTACAGCTTTCGGCTATACTCAAGGTCAAATTCCGTTCTCTCATTAATGTGTTGATCGAAATCTCAAGGGCTTCATTTAAATCCTCTCCTACCAGAATGTCTTTAACAAGAGACCTTAAGGCACCGGTTTCTTTCTCGATTTGCTTTTGAAGCCACTCAAGTTGATCCCCTTTTGCACTCAACCTGAGTCTGACCTTTCCATAAGATGGCAAATAGGCAAGTTTTACATAAGAGGGCAATTGATTCTCCCAGGATTCCAGCCTTTCAGCTAAACGGCTCTCACCCATTCCATAAGTATGGAGGGTTTTATGAATAATAAAAGGCAAATGGAACTTATCTCTGATACCCGGAATCACATCATTTTCAATCAAACCCTTCATTTCATTTGGCACACCCGGAAGCGAGACTATAACTTTATCTTCTTTTTCGAACCACATTCCTGAAGCTGTTCCCAAATTATTCTTTAAAACCTTGCAGGTACTTGGAAGCATGGCTTGCTTCATATCCATATCGGTAAATTTATATTTGATTTTAGCAAATAAAAATTTGATATGCTGTTCTATTTCGGGTTTTCTCACCAAAGTATCCTGAAAATATTCAGCCAGGGTAATTTTTGTTATATCATCTTTGGTAGGCCCTAATCCCCCTGTTAATATGACAATATCTGCATTGGATTCTGCCTCAGCAATAGCTTTTAAAATATGGTCCTTATCATCCTGAACAGAAGTAATCTGATAGACCGAAACCCCTATTTCGTTCAGTTTTTTACTCAACCACTGTGAATTTGTATCCACAATCTGTCCAATAAGGATTTCATCTCCTATAGTAATGATCTCTGCATGCATATATATGGATTGTAACGGACAAAGATAATCATTGTATGCAACACAACATGGTGTTATCTATTCAGGGTTTTAATTTTAATCTATATATTTAGGCCCTAATTTTAAAAAATCAAATAAATGAAAATCAAATTTTTTCTGACGCTGTCAATTTGTTCAGTATTAGTTTTAACCGGACAAACAGAAGCAGAGCTCGCGAATTCAACTGTATTCAAAAAGGATATTGAAGGACATATTTATTTTTTGGCCTCAGATGAATTGAAAGGAAGGCAAACCGGGACACATGAACTTGATATTGCAGCGGCCTATCTAGCGAATAACCTGAGAAAATACGGTGTAAAACCTGCGGGAAAAGATGGTTCTTTTTATCAAAATGTACCTTTGGAAAAAGTGAGTGCGCCTAATGCGATAACCTTGAAGATAAATGACCAGAATTTTGATAATTTCCTGGCCATGTCCGTAAAAAACTTTACCTACGAAGGAGATGCAGTGTTTTTAGGATTCGGATCTGAGGAAGATTTTAAAAATAATGACGTTGAAGGTAAACTTGTTATCGTGAAGGCCGGAACGGAGGAAGGGTCGAATATGCGTGAGAAATATCGAGCAGGGAGAAAGAAAAAGTCTTTAGCCTTGGAAAATGGAGCCGTTGGCCTTGTTGAACTTACCGACGCCGATGAAAAAATGTGGAGCCGTTATGCGCATTATTTTAATGAAGGTAAAACAGGCCTGAAAAAAGAAAAAGAAGAGGCCAAGTTTGTCCATGTATGGATGATGGACAAGGAACTGAACGGAGCCACCAAACTGTCGGAATCGAAAACACTGAGATCTTCACTCTCAATTGATGGAATCGAAACTAAAGAAATTTCTTCAAGAAATGTTGTAGGTTACTTAGAAGGAAAAGATCCTAAACTGAAAGACGAATACATTATTTATTCTGCCCATTATGACCACGTAGGAATAGGAACACCAAATGCTGAAAACGATTCTATCTATAACGGTGCCCGAGACAACGCTGTTGGTACCGTTACCGTTTTAAGTGTTGCTGAAAATTTATCGAAATATCCCACGAAAAGATCTTCATTATTCATTTTGTTCACAGGTGAAGAAAAAGGCTTACTCGGGAGTAAATATTATGTTGAAAACCCGGTAATTCCACTGGAAAAAATGGTTTATTGTTTCAATAGTGATAATGCGGGTTATAATGACACCTCAAAAATTACCATTTTTGGACTTAACAGAACTACTGCGGCACATCATATTATTGAGGGCGCAAGCGAGTTTGGATTGACAGCAATTGATGACCCGGCTCCTGAACAGAACTTATTTGATCGATCGGATAATGTGAATTTTGCGGCTAAAGGAATTCCTTCACCAACGTACAGCATGGGTTTCAACGCCTTTGACGACGAGATCAACAAATATTACCATCAGGTAACGGATAATCCGGACAATGTAGATTATGATTATCTGGAAAAGTTCTTTAAATCCTATGTACTTTCTTCTAGGCTTATTGCAAACGATCCTAAAACACCATTCTGGACGGAGGGTGATAAGTACTATGAAGCGGGTGTGGAACTCTACAAAGAACAAGAAGCTGAAACTTCCGTATTGGATTAATTCAAATATTCCGTAAATTAGTAGGGCTAAAAAATTATTTTTTAGCCCTTTTTTTTATCGTCCTAGTTAGGGTATTCTGAAACTGGGCGAGTTCAATTAACTAAATTGATAATTCATGAAAAATGTTTTTTTATCCTTTTTAATCCTTTTTTTTGTCCTGCCGGCAATGGGCCAGGAATTACTTGTAAGACGATTTGATTCGAACTACAATGAAGTAAGCATAGATACTTTTATGTTGGGCGACCTGATCATCATTGGGCATGCTAAAAAAGGTAAAAACCCTCATTATTTTCAGGGTAAAATTACAGGAATATTTAAGGACCGGGGCGTGATCAGGGTGTTTGATTATGCAAGAAGTACCCGATTTATGCCGATTGCAGGAAAAAAAATTCCAGTGGAAAATATTATTGCTGTCGGACGTCCTGATGAAAAGAAAATGAAAGGACGAGAAACCAGGGCCATTGCTGCAACTGCCGGACAGTTCTTAGGAAGGGCCGTGGGTGGTGATGCGGGAGATGTCATTTATTGGACTTCAACCGCGGGTAATGTTGTTTCAGATTTTGTCTCCCGGGAAAAACTCAGGACAGAAAGAATTAAATGTGAAATATTTGAATTTTAACGGTATGAAAAAAAATAAACTCCCATTACTGGTCCTGACTGCATTAATTCTTTTTGCGGGTTGTGGAAAGGAAAAAAAAATAAATACGCCTACAACGGCAGAAATTGAACCAAATCACCAATGGACGGAAAAAAACATCAAGGAATTTGAAAAAAATTGTGTTGGATTCCTCGAAAGTGAAGGTGTCGACAATGCCAAAGAATATTGTGACTGTTTGCTTGAAACCTCGATCAAGGCATATCCCGATCCTGCGGTGGCAATGGAGTTGGAGCAAAATGAGATTGTAAAGCTATTTGAAGGTTCCAAATGTATGGATGACCTTCTCCTAATCAAAATAGAAGATCCATGGACCGAAGAGGTTGAGAATTTATTTCTGAAACATTGTAAATCTACGCAGATTGAAAATGGCGTATCGGCCTCCGATGCTGATGAATATTGTGCCTGCGCCCTAACTGAGATCAAAGAAATCGTTCCAAATCCTCATCATGTCATGTCACTAACGGAAGAGGAGCTAACCCATGTCCTGGAAAAATGTAAATAAAGTCAACTTAGACTGAAACGCGGAATAAAATTACCATTGGTTAAATGGCTTCCTTGCAAGTGAAGAATTGTAGTATTTGGCTTGGCCGGTGACCTCAGCGCCAAGCCAAAGCGGTTTTATATAACTTTCTTCCTCATCATTTAATTCAATCTCGGCCACGGTCAGTCCCTGGTTTTCTAGACCAAATTCATCAATTTCAAATATATGGGCTCCTGATTTTACGAAATATCGTATTTTTTCGATAGTTCCCGGCTCGCAAATCAACAGTAAGTTTTCGGCTTCGCTCACATCGATTTCTTTTTCCCATTCAAAGCGAGTAGTTCCGGAACGATTGCCAATACCCTTTACTGTTATAAATCCTTTCTCTCCTGATATTCTTACTCTTACGGTTCGCTCTGGCACCGAGGACAAAAATCCTTGTACAATGCGTTCATTTTTGAATGATTCCTTCTTAAAATCATCATTAAGTACCAGGAATTTCCTTTCGATTTCTTTATTGACCAAATCTATTTCACTTTAACGCGGAAAAAATCCTCATTAGCTATTCTTCCTACCAGCACATCATCAGGCTCCACCCTTCCGACACCTGCCGGGGTTCCGGTAAAGATTACATCTCCAATTTTAAGGGTAAAGAACTGAGAAACATAAGAAATCAATTCGTCAATTTTCCACAGCATGTGGGAAGTATTTCCATCCTGAACCACCTCTCCGTTTATTAAGAGCTGGAACGGAATCGCTGCTAAATCCAGTTCTGATTTCTTGCAAAACTTGCCAATCACGGCACTTCCATCAAAAGCTTTGGCCTTCTCCCATGGAAGCCCTTTTTCCTTCAACTTTTGCTGTAGATCACGAGCGGTAAAGTCGATCCCCAAACCAATTTCTTCATAGTATTTATGTGCAAATTTCTGATCAATAAATTTCCCAATCCGGTTGATCTTTACCAGTATCTCTACTTCGTAGTGTATATCTTCAGAAAAAGGAGGAATGATAAAGGGGTTATTTTTGAGTAAAACTGCAGAATCGGGCTTCATAAATATGACCGGCTCATCAGGCCTTTCATTCTCTAGTTCTTCAATATGCTTGGTGTAATTTCTTCCTATGCAGATTATTTTCATAATTCAATTCTTAATTATTCGAATAATTCCTAAGGAATCCATTTCTTTTCAAAATTTGGTTTTCTTTTCTCCAGGAAAGCATCCCTTCCTTCCTTGGCTTCGTCGGTCATATAAGCCAGTCGAGTCGCCTCTCCCGCAAATACCTGCTGTCCTACCATACCGTCATCTGTCAGGTTCATGGCAAATTTCAGCATCTTTATCGAGGTTGGTGATTTGGCCAGAATTTCCTGGGCCCATTGAAAAGCGGTATCCTCCAGCTCCTGATGAGGAACAACAGCATTTACCATTCCCATCTCGTAGGCCTCCTGAGCAGAATAATTTCTTCCCAGGAAAAATATTTCACGTGCTTTTTTCTGCCCAACCATTTTGGCCAGGTATGCCGAACCATATCCTCCGTCAAAACTGGTAACATCTGCATCCGTCTGCTTAAAAATTGCATGTTCTTTGCTGGCAAGTGTCAGGTCACAAACAACATGAAGGCTGTGCCCTCCTCCTACGGCCCAACCCGGAACCACTGCTATTACTGCTTTAGGCATAAATCGAATCAACCTTTGAACTTCAAGGATGTTCAGTCGATGATACCCGTCATCTCCAACATAACCCTGGTGCCCCCTGGCTTTCTGATCGCCTCCGCTACAAAATGAATACACCCCGTCCTTGCTTGAAGGGCCCTCTGCTGAGAGTAAAACCACTCCAATATTGACGTCTTCCTGGGCATCATAAAACGCCTCATACAATTCTTTTGTGGTCAAAGGACGAAATGCATTTCTCACATCCGGGCGATTGAATGCAATTCTAGCCACTCCATCACACTTTTTATATGTAATATCCTTAAATTCCTTTACTGTTTGCCAATTTGCTTGCTTCATTTGATAAGTTTTATCGTTTCTGTAAAATATTCGCCCTTGCTTTTCGTTGGGTAAATAAATAAACAGAGCGAAATTAACAAAAGTTTAGAGATTAAGCTTCTTGTTAATCGTTTTTGTCATGCTGTAAAACACCATTTAAAACATTTCCTATGAGAAATTTAGTTCTTATCCTGTTTTTATTTTCGTTTGCTGTGAAGGGGCAGAATAGTATTGTTTACAAAAAATTCAATTCTTTCCATTTGAATGAAGAACGAATTTTAAAAATTTATGTTCCGGAATCATACGCTGAGGACGACAAAAACACCTACCCGGTTGCTGTGATTTTTGACGCAGAATATTTATTTGATGTTTATGTTGCGAATTCTAAACTTTTTGCGGCAAGAGATAAAGCTCCTGAGCAAATCGTTGTAGGAATATACCAGAACCAGAATGAAGAACGCTATTCGGATTGCGATTACAGTGAAGATACGGGTCTTCCTAATCAGGAAAGCTCAAAATTTTATGGATTCGTCCGGGATGAATTACTCCCTTATATTGACAACAACTATCCCACCTCATTGTTCAAGACCATCGTTGGAAATACGTTGACAGCAAATTTTATCAATTATTTCTTTTTTGAGGAATCTCCGGTGTTCAACGCCTATATCAACATAAATCCAAGTTATGCACCAGAAATGCATCAGAAGCTGGAGCTTAAAAGCCAGAGTCTCATCACACAATATTTTTATTATTTGAGTGGAGGCGATTTCAACACTGAAAAGCGTACGGCAGGCATCAACAATACGAATAATCTTTTAAGCTTATCTGAAAATCCAAATTTCAAATACCATTATGACGATTTCTCAAATTCGAGTAAAACAGCGTCAATAGGTCAGGCTTCGGCCAGTGCAATCGCATTTACCTTCAAGCAGTTCGCAGCAATTACCAAGGAAGAATTCGATACGGAAATTGCCGACATGGATCCAGGCGATGCCATCGAATTTTTAGAACGTAAATATGTGGAAATAGAATACCTATATGGTTCTAATGTAAAAATCAGAGAGAAGGATATTTACAAAATAGAACCTATCATAATTGACAAAATGAATGGGGATTACCTGGAAGAATTTGGAAAAATGATCATGCGTCTCTATCCTGACAGTCCTCTTGGAGATTATTATATTGGGCTCTACTATGAAACTGGATACCAGTATAAAAAGGCACTCAAGCACTATAAGAACGGTTACGCTAAAATTGGTTCAGACAATCCTAACTCAGATGGTTACTACGCCAATATTGAAAGGGTACTTGAAAAACAAAGAGCGGAACGACTTGGTTATACTACAGAAGAAGAAATCATCGATGAATCTGAACCTGATTCTTCAGAACAAGGCCTGTAATTAGAAGACCTATATACTTTTAAAATAAGTCCTGAGTACTGAATCGTTATCTTCTTTGAAAGTAAAGATTTCGAGTAAAGAAGGTTTATCTGAGGGTCCATAAAAATCCTGAAGGACAGCTTCCAGTTCATCTGTTGTATGAGCTGAATAATAGCTGAATTCGAACATTTCGCATAATTTAGAAGCATTCAGACTATGTGTGGTTTCAAAGTAGTCCAAAGCACCTGAAGCCTTTGGGCCCGGAATAATCTTAAAAATTCCTCCTCCCCCGTTATTGATCACTATGATTCTGAAATTACGCGGTATATAGTTGTTCCACAAAGCATTACTATCGTAAAAAAAACTGATATCACCCGTTATAAAAACGGTTTGTTCCTCAGTTACGATGGCTGATCCTAATGCAGTTGAAGTACTTCCGTCAATACCACTCGCCCCCCGGTTGCAGAAAATACTTTTATCAGAGTCAAAATCAAATAACTGACTGTATCTGATAATGGAACTGTTCGACAATTGTAAATTTGTTCCAAAGGGAAGGCTATCAAAAACCTTTTCAAAAACCTTTAGATCGGAATAGGGAGCATCATCCAAAAACTTTGCGTGTAATTCTTTTCGCTTCTTCTTTAACTCAAGCCATTTGTTTTGAAAGTCACTTTCTTTATTTTTCGTCAAAAAGAAAAACTGACTGAAAAAAAGCTGAGGAGAAATTTTAAAATGATGAGTCAGGCACAAAAAGGTATCAAGAGCTTGTCTACCGTCTACATGCCAGTGATGATCAGGTTTGTAATTTCTCAGTAACTGCTTGACTTTTTTCGAAACTACCATTCCTCCAAGCGTCAATAATATCTCAGGCTGAAACTTCTCAAATTCATACCCCTCCAGCGGGAATATAAGTTGATCTATATTATTTATGAATAAAGGATTTCTTAAGTTAGAAGTTGTCTCAGTAAGAACGACAACCGATGGGTCCTTGACCAAATGCGAAATCTGAGTTTGCAAGAGCTCATCAGGGTCACTACATCCCACAAGAACCAGCTTTTTGGAAGAGTTATTCCAGATATTAGAAAATTCTTCCAACGCTTCTACGCTCAAGGGAACCTCATCTAGCAAGGAATTTTTATCTCCGGTCTCTTCTTCTACAAGTAAATGCTTAAACTCTTTCAGCGATTCCGAGGTTTCATACAGAGGTTCGTCCAAAGGAACATTCAAATGCACGGGGCCTTGCTCTGCCTGGGCAATTTTCAAAGCTTCCTTGATCTTTACAGCGTTTTCTGCCAAAATATCCATTGAAGCGGATTCATTCTGATATTCTTCTGGCTCCTCCAAACCCGCCTGATAAAAAATATGGTGTCCAAAAACCCCTTCCTGCCTTATAGTTTGTCCATCTCCAATATCAATAAGCCTTTTTGGACGGTCAGCTGAAATAATCAACAAAGGAATCCTGCTGTAATATGCTTCTGCAATGGCTGGGTAATAATTTAAAAGGGCCGATCCTGAAGTACATAGAATCGCAACAGTTTTTCTCCTTTTCTGCGCAATTCCTAAGGCAAAAAAGGCAGCGCATCTTTCATCTACAATGCTAAAGGTATTGACCTCGGGATGATTTACAAAACCTAATGTTAATGGAGCATTTCTTGAACCTGGAGAAATAACAACCTGTTCAATGTCATTTTGTACACATGCCTGAATTATCAATTGGGCAAGTTTCTTTTTCGGGTACTTAGGCATTTATACTTTTAAAGTTTCCCTACAAAAATACGTCAATTTTCTTGATTCCTAAATCGTTTTTCAGAGATAAAAAAATGGTGAAAAATTAATTAAAAGCCTTTAAAAAATTGGCTCATGCTTATAATACTGACTTCATCACAAGGCCTTTTTGAACTGTTTCAAGCCATTCTAAATCCGGATCGCTCTGATCCGTTATTCCACCCCCTATGTAAAGTGTTGCAGTGACATTATTCTTCTCACTGATTTGCATGCATCTCAAATTCACAAATAACTTTGAAACCTCAGTGGCATTCGTATCCATTCCATTCGAAACATCCTTTTTTTTGTTTATCTCTCCAAGGAAACCTGTATAGAAATCCCTTTTGTAATTCTCTTCCGATCGGATAAAATCCATTGCCTCTGTCCTTGGCAAACCACATACTGCAGGCGTAGGGTGTAATCTGTCTATCAATACCCTGAGATGCAGATCATTTCCAAATTCTCCTTTTATTTCATTGCATAAATGCAGCAAATTTCCTGCCCTGACCGTATATGTTTCTCCACTCTCAACTGACAGGTCATGTAATACATTTTCAATATGTCGTGTAACAATTCTTTGCTCCTCAATTTCTTTGGGTCCCCAACGTACATCAATATTTCCTTCGTATTTCTGGGTGCCAGCCAGTGACATTGTTTTAAAATTGTTTCCCTCAGTGAGTAAAAAAGTTTCTGGTGTGGCTCCCGCCCATAATCCCACTTTTGGGTGAAACCAGACGTAAACCATTGCCGAAGGATATGTTAAAATCAATCTTTTAAGAAGTTTAGGAATATCGAATTCAACTACTTCTAATTCTTCCTTTCTGGAAACTACAATTTTTTGACATTCACCTGTCCGAATTTTTGTAATGGCCTTCCTCACCAGACTAAGGTGAACCATTTTTTCATTCTCAGTAATATCAGTATCAGGATGTAAAGAGCTCACATCAGTTGAAGTATCATTGGGATCAACTAAGAGGTCAAGGTTATCAAATGAAGCATTGTATTGATCACTTTTTCCCTGCGGGAAGATGACCGTATTATCGCATAAATCAAATGGAGCCATTACAAAGCCTGATGCTTCAAAATCCTTGGTAAAAAAAAGGTCATCGCTGTGCTGGACGTAGGCAAAAACCTGATTTGATTCCGGATATCGAAAAACAGTAAATGGCAGCTGATTTTCCTGAGCCTCCAGAATTTTTTTCATCAATCCCTTAATATCCATCAATCTTCTAAACTTTTTATAATCTCATCCTTTATCAGATCAAAATTAGTCCAAATTAAGGAATGATTCCCTTGCTTGATCGGAATAAGCGTAAATTTTTCTTTTTCGAAGTTATCTCTCAAATAAATCGAATTTCCAAAGGGTACTATTCTGTCTTTCTCGCCGTGAATAGCCAATACTTTGCTCGAACTTATTTCCCATCGATCATGAAACAGCGGCAACTCATCCACATGTCTGAACTTTTCTGAACTTGCAGCGAGCAAAACCTTGGGAAGAAAAGGCCTACTCAATTTCCATCGAGATAAATTCATCAACCAGAACATGGGCTCCAGATCACCTCTGACCGAAGGGGCCAGTGCTATTTTGCTCCTGTAATTCTTGTCAGCGGCCATGATTAAGGTCCCTCCGTATGAATAACCGATCAAAACAACATCAGACAAGTTGAAACTCTTTAAAACCTTATCCAAAACAGCCATTTCCTCCTCCAGGCTTTTCAATACCTTACCCTCATTATTGGCTCCGTAACCAATTCTGTCATACGCAATCATATTGGCTTTGTTGTTTAGAGTAAAATCTGACAAATAGCGTTTAAAGTCCATAAATGATCCTGGAGAACCGTGAACAAAAACCAGGGTGGGCAGTTTGCTGTCAAGGATGCGTTTCATTTGGATTACCCTAACCTTTTCCCCTTTGAAATCAATATAATTCAAAGCAGGATCAAGGTTTACTTCTTTAAAGGTATTAAGAACCGTTTCGTCGGATTTTGGTCTTATAAAATAGTGAACCAACAAGTAAAAAGTTATCAAAAGAACAACAAATATTCCGCCTAATATTTTTAGAATTCTTTTTATTGTTCTTCCTGACATCTTCCAGTTTAGTCTTTTTGAAGCACGATGCAGGTAAGTTTACAAACAGAAATCAATCGATCCCTTTCGTCCGTTATCCTTATCTCCCATAATAGGGTGGTTCTTCCCTTGTGTGTTAATTTGGCCTTTGCATAGACCATCCCTTGTCTGACACTTCTGATATGGTTTGCTGAAATCTCTATTCCTCTGACTTCTCCTTTTGTAGGATCCAAAAAATGCAAAGATGCCGCACTACCAACACTTTCCGCTAAAGCCACCGAGGCTCCACCATGCAAAAGCCCCATGGGCTGATGAACCCTATCATTAACAGGCATACTTGCCACGAGATAGTTCTCACCCACCTCTGTGTACTTAATATCCAGGGTTTCCATTAAGGTGTTTTTATTATAGGTGTTGAGCTTTTCTAAAACTTTTTTAGGATTCATTTAATTTTTGAAAAATATGGATTCTTTTAACAAGGTAAAAGTAAGACATTTGGATTAAAGTAGTATTTTTGCAAAAAATTTAGACAAGGTAGTGATGGTATATAAAATTAGAGTTATTCTAAATACCGAAGAAGATGCAATAAGGGATATTGCTATCGATTCTGGTTCTTCACTTGAGGACCTTCATAATTCGATAACTAACTCCTTTGGATTCACCGGTGATCAAATGGCTTCATTTTACAGATCCGATGAAACTTGGATTCAGGGTGAAGAACATCCCCTTTTTGACATGGGAGAAGGAGCCGAGAGAAAAATTCAAATGAGCGAGATCAAACTGGAAGAAGTGCTGAGGGAGGCAAATGATAAAATGATCTATGTCTATGACTTTTTCAATATGTGGTCATTTTATGTGGAACTGATAGAAACCGAATTTGACCATAGTAATATGGAACTTCCTGCCCTTCTTTTCTCACTTGGGGTAGTACCCAGTAATGCCCCTGAAATTCAATTTGAGAGTGAAGACCTTTCCCTTGATGATCTCTCCGGAGAGGAACAGGAAGGTTTTGACGAAGACTATGGAGATTTCAGCTACAATTAAGAATTTTCCAGCACAATTCAATATATTGAAAAAAAGGCCTGTTTATCAGGCCTTTTTCGTGTCTAACTATTTTGCCTAACCGGCAGTTTGAATCATCTCTCTAAAGTGATAATACCCATTTACGAATCTCATTTTGAAATTCAGGATCAAAGTCATTCTTTGTAGCACTGTCCCAATCCACACACTTGTTTTCTACTTTGTAAAACCCATGATTTCCGCCGGGCATTGTCTTATAGGTAATGTTTTTTGGCACCTGATTGTTGTATACTTTTTTAAGATGATTAATATTGATTTCAGGGTCCACATTAATATCAAATTCTCCAAATAAAAATAAGGTGGGACAAGTCAGGTTCTTTAATTCTTTTTCGTTTTCATAATCACTGATCAGATACCAGTGTTTGGCAGCTCCTATCAAACCGGATTTTTTTCCAAGATTTGCTGACTTGATTAAAGATTTTTTTCTTTTTTCAACTTTTCTCTCCAGCTTTTCACCAGAGTATCCCTCGCAAATAAATCTTGACCGATCATTATCATCAACCTGTGCCTGAACACCTGTGGTGGGACCCGCCAAAGAAATCACAAAAGCAATATCGGGATGCTGTGAGGCAACAATCTGAGAGATCCATCCCCCTTGGCTATGGCCCGAAATTCCAATTCTCGAACCATCGATAAAAGGTAATGTTCTTAAAAATTGAACTCCTGCATAGGCGTCTTTTGCCCTGCCGTAAAAATCGTTTTGCCTCCAGTTTCCGGTTGAATTTCCCAATCCTCTTTTATTGCAATACAAAACCGCATAGCCTAGCTCCAGTAATACATCTTCAATATAATATTTATGAGGGCCCCAGGCTTCAGTCTCATAACCATCAAAAGCATGAGGGCCGGATCCTTGCTGAAAAACTACAGCTGGAGTATTATTATCTAAATTAGGACGCACAAGTATACCTTCAATGGTTTCTTCACCGCTTTGAAACAATACCTTAGAAGCGATTCTGTTTTGAGCGTTACCACTTAAGACTCCGGATAAAATCAGAAGGATCATCAGGATGGTTTTAACCTTCTTTTCTCTGGTTTTTTGATTTATTTTCATGGTACTGAGGTTGCTGTAACTCAACTTCTTCCAAAGGTATTCAAATGGCCCCTGTTTAAACCTTTTTAACCATTGCGAACTGATCCAGGACTGCAATCCAAAAAAGACAAAAGCAATCAAGTAGGTTTCTCCAATTGTGATATTTTCATATAGGTGCAATCCTGGAAAGAAATGGAAAAATACCACAATATAAAATACGGACTGCATCAAGTAGTTTGTCAAGGCTGTTTTGCCTACGGGATTAAAAAACCCAAGTCTTTTTCCAAATAAATTTGACCTGTACAATCGCAGGAAAATTGAAATATAGGCCATACTTTGAAGCAGCATTCCTGCCACGATGGCGAAAGGGACCCATAAAAGAGGTATGTCCAGTTCAAGATTACCACTAAAGACTAAATGAAGAACATAACTCGAGGCAATCCCGATGGTCAATCCCAGAATAATAAGCCAGTTTGTTGCTTTTCTAAACCTTTCAGGCAACAGGAAAAATCCAGTTCTTCCAAGAAGCACCCCGATCAGCATGTTTCCAAAAGTAAACGAAAGTGTCAAGGGCATATCGTTCAAAAAATTATTCCACGGGGCAGTGATCCAGTTGATCTCCAAATACCGGAACATAGATTGTGTAAGAGGTTGCTCTGCCGCAATGGCAAAATCATAATCATAAGTGGCCCATCCCAGTGCCGAATTTCCGATAAAAATGACTCCCGTAAGAATCACGTTAAAGAATAGGGCAAGAACGAACAACCATTTATTTGATAATTTTCTGATGCCGAGAAGCAACAATCCTCCAACTGCGTAAGACATAATAATATCCCCGTTCCAAAATACAAAACAGTGTATGGACCCGATAATAAAAAGAAGTACCATTCTTTTGATAAAATATGAGACGAATCCTACATTGTTCTCTTTAGCTCGGGTCATCTGAATATAAAAGCCAAAACCGAAAAGCATGGAAAATATACTGATGAACTTTTTATCAATTAAGAGATGGTATAAAAAATTAAGGGTTGGGTCAAGTGCGGTTTGAACAGATTCCGCCATGCTGAAAGGCACATTCGCAATTAATACTCCAAGTATCGCAAATCCACGAAGAGCATCAACAACTTCAATTCTGTTTTTTTTAGTAGAGGCTTTAAATTCCATGATATTAGATTTAATTGTTTTTTAATTCATTTATATCATAGACTCAAAATTATTTCAGTATGTCAGTTTTGGAGGGGACCTGTTGTCCCTGAATCAGTATTCAGGACAAGATTGTGGTCAAATTACACGATTCAGGACAAGGTAAGTCAGGACCTTCGGTAATGCCCTGGCGAAAATCCTGTTTTTTTCTTGAAGGCGGCATACATGGCCGAACGCGATTTAAAACCTGAATCCTCACCAATTCCTTCAATGGAAAAATTGATTTTATCCGGGTCCTCTAACAATTTCAGGGCGGCATCCACCCTGTAATTATTGACCCATTCATTAAAATTTATCCCTAATTCTTTATTAATGCAATTGGATATGGCGCGAGAGGAGATTCCCATCTCCTTGGAAAGATCATAAAGTGTAAGGTCCTGATCGAGATAATATTTATTCAGGTTCATTCCATCTTCGATGGTTGCACGCATTGATGTAAGGTCCTTTTTATTCTGATCTTGATTTTCCACAGATGAAAATTCCTTATCAATAATAAGTTGAGGGGCACCATCAAATAGATTCTTTTGTTGAAAGGCAATAAAACTGACAAAATAGATGAATAAAATTATAAATGCCCAGGTCCAGAGAACAAAGGGAGACATTCCGGATCCTCCCAAAGCAATTCTCAACAATTCAAGTCCCCACATGGCTATGATAGGGGTCAAACTAAAAATAAATTGCCATAACCATCTGATCTGAAGCATACCGAGGTCGGAATACTGATTTTTTATCTCGTCTTTGTAATGCAAAACTTCAACCACCGCGATCACAAAAACAACAATCGTAAGAAAAAAGGCGTAATATTGATTCGTCATAAAAGTGGTGGAAATCGTATCCCAGGAAAAATAGTCATGTAAGGAATTTCCTGTTGCCAAAAAGATAATAAGGTTGATCACCGTCAGGAACGAGATCATTGTGGCAAGGATATAATGAAAAACAAGAAATCGAATGAATTTTTTGGTTTTCCCAATTTTTTCAAGAACATAGTGCAGGAATAAAACCGGAAAAAATAATTTTACCTCGGGTAAATCAAAATATTGCCCGATGCTATAGTCTGCTACATAATTATAGGGAATCCACATGGTTAAGGCTTCCATAACGAAACATAACAGAAAAAAGCCGAGTAACTTATTGGCCAGACTTCGGTGCCGTTTTGAAAAGATGTACAATAATCCAAGTAACAGGCCCTGTAAAATGGCAGCCCATACAATCGTATTAATTACAGATTCCATGAATCAATTATTGCAGATGATAAGTAAACCCATCCCATTGTTTTACCGAATAATATAGGCATTGACACTTTCGTAGTTCCTAACAACGAAATTAAAGACTACCTGAATGATCTCACCCATGTTTTTACATTCTTTGAAATCTTTGTCATGGGTGTAATCCACAAGTTCCTTTTTTAGCATCTCGACGTTTTCAGGTGTAGAAATCTGGTCGTTCTTCATGCATTCCATCAATCTACGAATTCTGTTTCCGGTAGCTTTTAATCTTTTCGCCAGGGCGGAACGCTCTTCTTTTTTATACTGCTCCACGGATTCCTTGCCCAGATTCTGTTCCACCATTTTAACGAAGGCAAAATTATCTTTAAAGAATTGGGGACGATACACTTTTAATTTGCCTTCAAAGCTTTGCTGGTCAAAATCCATCGCCCTGATCCGATACTGAACCTGGTCAAAATCATAGGTTGGAACGATGACATAGTTATATGCTCTCATATCCCCCAGCAATCTTAAGGTGGATCGTTCGTTGAATTTGACAAACTCCTTTGAAAGTCTTTGCTTTTCGGCTTTTGAGATTGAATCAAGGCTTTCCTCAATAAACATGTCTCCGGGAATTCCCAAAACATGCTCTTCGATCAGTGTGTCTTTATAAATTAAAAAGTTTAAATGATTCGGTGACAGGAGATGCTCAAACTCAAGTCCGTAAACCCTTGAGGCATCTGCTTTTTTTACATAAATGTAGGTGTAATTATCATTTAATATGTTTCTCACCTTTACTCTGAAAGGTTTGGAATTACCGAAAGTACAATAGTCAATTTCATCTATCATTAGGTTTTCCAAGATCTCCTCACTTCCGTCTCCATGCAATATATTATACATGCGCTTCAGGCTCAAATCAATTTCTTTCTGCTCAAATTCAGGGTAATACACTCGTATCCACAAGGTATCCTTATCATATTTATCGTAAACATTCACCGAACCTGAAAATCGAAGAAGATCATCGTAAAAAATTGGAATCTTTATACTTCTGTTATAGGTACTTAGGTAACTGTACAATTCCTCGTTAATTGGAAAAGTAGGTTTTTTCTTAGAAATTAATTTCTCATTCATCATCCAAGATTAATTAAATCCGACATTGACGAATTTAAGAAACTTTAGCCGCAGAACCTAACATTTCGGCATAGAGCTTTATTTTTGAGTAACATTTTGAGAGATGACTCGTCTAATTAATGTCATCCAAAATAACAGCGCTTGGAAACTATATTATCACTAAACAAACTTCATAAGAAATTTGGTCGGATTCATGCGGTCAATGACCTTTCATTTGACATTCAAAAAGGTAATGTTTATGGCATACTCGGACCTAATGGCAGCGGGAAGTCTACTACCTTGGGAATCATTTTGAATGTGGTGAACAAAACCTCTGGCACCTTCAGCTGGTTTGACGGAAATATGTCAACGCATGATGCACTGAAAAAAGTGGGCGCCATCATAGAGCGACCCAATTTTTATCCGTACATGACTGCAACTCAAAACCTTCAGCTGGTTTGTAAAATTAAAGGTGTACCCTTTGACAAAATTGATGAAAAATTAAAAGAGGTAAATTTATACGAGAGACGTAACAGCAAGTTTAAAACCTTTTCTCTTGGTATGAAACAGAGGCTGGCCATCGCTTCAGCCTTATTGAACGATCCTGAAATATTAATTCTTGACGAACCCACGAATGGCCTCGACCCTCAGGGAATTCATGAAATAAGAAGTATCATTAAAACCATTGCTGCAAACGGCACGACAATACTTCTTGCCTCACACCTCCTGGACGAGGTTGAAAAGGTGTGCACGCATGTTGTTGTGATCAGAAATGGTATAAAATTATATTCGGGGCGCGTTGATGAAATGACCTCCTCCTATGGGGTAATTGAGCTGGGATGTTACGGATCTGAAAAGGCTATTGTCAAAATTTTAAAAGATTACGACGGGATAGAAAGCATCAGCGAAGAAGGAGGGAAAATTTTTCTCAAGCTCAATAAAGAAATCTCCGGTGGAGAAATTAATCAGTACTTAATGAAAAACAAGATTGTTCTCTCTCATCTGGTCAAAAGAAAACCTACTTTAGAACAACAATTCCTAACCATAACTAATAACCACTGATCAGGGTAAAGCCACAAGCACCATGTTAAGACTACTAAACATAGAAATTCATAAATTAAAAAACAGCAGGGCAAGTAAGATCTTGATTTTTGTGTATTTCGCACTTCTTACCTCCATTGCCCTGATTGCCGCCATAAAATTTGATATAGGCCCTATTCAATTCCATCTCGCCGAGCAGGGAATTTTCAATTTCCCTTATATCTGGCACTTCAATACATTTATTGCCGCCTTCTTTAAATTCTTTTTGCTATTGGTCATTGTATCCATGATGGCCAATGAATACAGCAACAAGACCCTGAAGCAAAATTTAATTGACGGACTGAGTAAAAAAGAGTTTGTTCTGAGCAAATTCTACACGGTGGTATTGTTCGCTTTTGTTTCAACACTTTTTGTTTTTGGTGTCTCCATGGTTCTCGGTTTGATCTACTCCGATTACAATGAAGTTTCTATAATATTTTCTGATCTGGAATATCTTATTGCCTTTTTTGTAAAATTGACCGGTTTCTTTTCATTCGGCTTATTCCTGGGGGTTTTGATCAAACGATCTGCTTTTGCTGTTGGAGCCATGCTGGTTTGGTTCTTTGCAGAGACTATTGGCTATAATATCTTTAAATGGAATCTGTTTAAAGGAACCGATGTTGCAGATTATATTTTTCAGTTTGCTCCGTTGAAGGCGATGTGGAATTTGATCGATGAACCCTTTTCAAGACTTAATGCTGTTAAAACGCTGGCCAATCAAATTGGCGAAGACATCAGCACGGATTATGGAATACAAATTTACGAGATAGCCATTGTTCTTGGATGGACCGCAATTTTCATTTACGGTTCTTTTTACCTGTTAAAAATCAGGGACCTGTAATTAGTGAATTGAATACCCTATTTTTGCATTATGCAATTTCAAATCGTTTCAGACTTCAAACCCACAGGGGACCAGCCTAACGCCATTAATGAGTTGGTAAAGGGTATACAGGATAATGAAAAATACCAGGTTCTTCTCGGGGTAACGGGATCAGGTAAAACATTTACTGCTGCCAACGTCATTGAAAGAGTGCAAAAACCAACCCTGGTTCTGGCTCACAACAAAACCCTGGCCGGTCAGCTGTATTCCGAATTCAAGCAGTTTTTTCCTGATAATGCCGTGGAATATTTTGTATCTTATTATGACTATTACCAGCCCGAAGCATTTATTCCGACAACCGGACTCTATATAGAAAAAGATCTTTCGATCAACGATGAAATAGAAAGGATGCGACTAAGTACAACCTCAGCATTGTTGTCCGGGAGAAGAGATGTACTGGTTGTTGCCTCGGTAAGTTGCCTGTATGGTATTGGCAATCCGGTTGAGTTCAAAAAAAATGTTATCGAAATTGAAGTTGGGCAAACGATTGCGAGAACACGTTTTTTACATCAACTTGTGACAAGCCTTTATTCAAGAACTGATGAAGAAGTTAAAAGCGGCACCTTTAAGGTAAAAGGCGACACCATAACTATCTATCCATCTTATGGAGAATACGGGTTCAGGGTTCATTTTTTTGGGGATGAAATAGAGGAAATAGAAAGTTTTAACCTCATCAGTGGAGAAATTATTGATGAATTTGAAAAACTCAATATTTATCCTGCGAACCTATTTGTAACCTCTCCTGACGTTTTGCAAAATGCTATACACCAGATTCAAGATGACCTGATGAAGCAGGTAGCCTTCTTTGAGGATTCAGGCAGGCCCTTGGAAGCCAAAAGGTTAAAAGAAAGAACGGAGTTTGACCTGGAGATGATCAGAGAGCTGGGTTATTGCAGTGGTATCGAAAATTATTCTAGATATTTGGACGGCAGACCTGCCGGCACAAGGCCCTTTTGCCTGCTTGACTATTTTCCGAATGATTATCTCATGCTGGTAGATGAAAGCCATGTTACCATTCCACAGGTACATGCCATGTACGGAGGTGACAGATCGAGAAAAGAAAATCTAGTTGAATATGGGTTCAGGCTTCCTGCAGCTATGGACAACAGACCTCTAAAATTTGAAGAATTCGAAGCCATTCAAAATCAGGTTATCTATATCAGCGCCACCCCGGCTGACTATGAATTACAGCATTCAGAGGGGGTCTTTGTAGAACAGGTAATTCGTCCTACGGGACTACTGGATCCTGAAATCGATGTCCGACCCAGCAAAAATCAAATTGATGACCTTATTGAAGAGATTCAGCAGCGTATTGAAAATGACGAAAGGATCCTGGTGACAACATTGACTAAAAGAATGGCGGAAGAATTGACAAAATATTTATCCCGAATTCAGATTCGATGTCGCTACATCCATTCTGATGTGGACACCCTGGAGAGAATCGAAATCATGACAGATCTTAGAAAAGGCCTTTTTGATGTGCTTATCGGGGTAAATTTACTGAGAGAAGGCCTCGACCTTCCGGAGGTATCCCTTGTTGCGATTCTGGACGCCGATAAGGAAGGGTTTCTCAGAAGTCATCGTTCACTCACTCAAACCGTAGGAAGAGCCGCGAGAAATGTCAATGGGAAAGCCATCATGTATGCCGATAAAATCACCCGTAGCATGCAGCTTACCATAGATGAAACAAAAAGAAGACGTGAAAAGCAGTCCATTTACAACCAGGAAAATGGAATTTCTCCTCAGCAAATAAAAAAGAACATTGATGATTCGCTGACCAAAAATCAACTGGCTACGTATCAGTATGAGGAAGCCAATCAGAAAATTTCGGAAAATGAAATACAGTATTTGAGTAAAAGTGAAATTGAGAAGCGGATCAGGGAAAGACGAAAAGACATGGAAAAAGCGGCAAAAGCACTTGATTTTCTTATTGCGGCCCAAATAAGGGATGAAATCAAAGAATTACAACTACATCTTAAATAGGATATTACATTTTCATCCTCTCGTTACCTCGAATTTAAATCAAACGAATTAATTTTAACTATCTTGCACTACTATACCAAGAAATCAAACTGCTTTGAAAAATAAACTATTCATCATATTATTGAGTTTTATTTTCTCCTTTTCCTATGGGCAGAAGGAGACAAACAACTGGTTTTTCGGGGAATTTGGTGGGCTGAATTTTAGCACAAAAACACCTACTGCCCAAGAAGGATCTTTGGCAACACTGGAAGGATGTGCGGCAATTTCCAATGATCAGGGAGCCCTTCTGTTTTATACGGATGGCAGTACTGTCTGGAACAGAAATCATGATCCTATGCCAAACGGTACGGGACTTTTCGGTGGAAGTTCCAGTACTCAGTCGGCAATTATTGTCCCGAAACCCGGGGATAAGAACATCTACTATGTTTTTACGGTTGACAATCCTGAAAGAAAACTTACAAATACCATTCCTGAAGGCCTGAATTATTCAATCGTGGATATGAATCTGGACAATGGAAATGGAGATGTAATCGAGGGATCAAAGAATATGCATTTGATCACCTATAATGAAAGCAATCCGGAACAAAGTTTTTGGAAGTGTACTGAAAAAATTTCGGCAACGATTCATGACAACGGAAACTCATTTTGGGTTTTGACTTTTTTTGTAGACACTTTTTACGCCTTTGAAATCGATGAGAACGGAATAAATGAGTCTGCTGTTCAGTCCAGGGTTAACGATGTCATTCCTATTGTGGACTGGGAGGACGAAAGTCAGTCTATACGGACCAACGGATCCGCACCGGGATATTTAAAACTTTCTCCCAATGGAAAAAAAGTAGCTATTGCCCACAGTGCTACAGCAAGGAACAGAACCTCTGGAAAAGTTTTTCTATACGATTTTGACAATACTTCAGGAACAGTTTCTCAGAATGGTCAGCAACTATTGAGCGGAAGCTATCCTTACGGGGTGGAATTCTCCCCTAAGTCGCGAAAATTATACATTACAACCAGTACTTATCAAACGAACAGAGGGGTTGTTCAGTTTGCAGGAAGTAAACTCTACCAGTTTAATGTCGAAAGCCCCAATGTAGCATCTACAAGGGTTGAAATAAGTAGTTCAGGAACCTTGCTTGCTGGAGGTCTGCAGCTGGCATTAAACGGCCGTATATACAGGGCCAAAAGGCTTGTAGGTTCTTTTACCGGAGAATCGAGTCTTGCCGTAATTGAAAGGCCCGAATTAGAGGGAAGAGATGTCCTTTATAAAAGCATTGGCGTCAACTTATTACCCGGAACTTATTCCAATTATGGCTTACCTCCCTTTATTTCATCAGCTTTTATTTTAACCTTTGATTTTGAGTTCCTCTGTTTTGGTGATGAAACCCATTTTTATATTACTTCGGAGGATCCTTATGATACGCTGGTATGGGATTTTGGAGATGGAACAACCAGCACCGACGAGGAACCATACCATCGCTATCAGGAACCTGGGGAGTATACGGTTACGCTGACAACTAAATTCAATGGATTCACCAATAAGCCGCTAAAGAAGAAAATTGAAATAGTAGGTGTTCCTGAGGTTGTGGATGAACCTTATGATTTTATTGAGTGTGACGTAGATGAAGATTCTGAAGATGGAATTACCACCTTTAATTTACAACTTGCCAATGATCCCATTACGATGGGCAGAGGAAATGAAGTTGATGTTTATTATTACAAGGATCTTGAACTTTTAAATTCGGATACCTTAAACATCAAGGCCCTTCCGAATTTTTACACGAATACGGTTTACGGTGAACCTTTGTTTGCAAAAGTATACAGATCAGGTTCAGATTGTTTCACAACAGCCGAACTTGTATTGAAGGCCAATAAATCGATCGAATTTGAACAGGAGAAGCTCTATGGTTGCAACCTTGGGGATGGAACGGCAGAATATGACCTGGGCTCGTTGAAATCCGGAATTATCACTGATTTAGGATTGCTACCCTCAACTGTGGTAAGTTTTCATGATAATTTGGAAAATGCCTCACTTGGATATAATGCTTTTGAAGACTTGCATATTGGCCCGCCTCTGATGGCCTATATAAGAATTGAAAATGAAAATATTTGTTACGGGATAGGTCAGATTGAGTTGGATATGCCGGTATTACCAAGGATAAATCTGGATGAAGAATACGATATCTGTGCGGATGATTTCCCGATTATTATCGATGGAGGGGTAGATATTTCGGAGCAACAGAATTATACTTATGAATGGCTAAGTGGAGAAAAAACGTATCAGCTCGAGGCGCGAAATGAAGGGGAATACTATTTGACTATAACGGACAAACTTACCCTCTGCAGCACGGTTAAAAGCATCAAATTAAATACCGTTGAAGCGCCTATTGTGAAAAGGGTTGAGTTAGAGGAAAATACAGGCACCCACAGTGCCACTGTTATCCTGGAAAGAGAAGGTGATTTTGAATTCTCTTTAGAAAACCCATTCGGTCCTTATCAGAAAAATCCAAGATTTGATAATTTACCCCCGGATTCCTATTCCGTCTTTGTTCGAGATCTCAATACATGCAATTTAGTCGAGAAGAAATTCTTTGTTTTTGGATTTCCAAAATACTTTACGCCTAATAATGACGGGCAAACCGATGTATGGGAGGTTAAAGGACTTGATCCGGTAGATTTTCAGTATTCCAATATTCAGATCTTTAATCGATTTGGGAAACTACTGGCCTCGATTCCTCCTGATGGTCACTGGGATGGAACCTACAACGGAAAAAGACTTCCTTCTGATGACTATTGGTTTACCATAACTGTTGTAGATCCGGATAATATTTCCACAACCTACACCAAACACTTCAGCCTCCTGCGTAATGAATAAAGGTCGGTATATACCGACCTTTTGACTTTGATATTTATTCTTAATTTAATCCCAAACTTCTGTTTCCAGCCAGTTAACCGCTTCCCTCAAATAAGAAACATACGAACAGGGAGCGTTATGGACAAGTCCTTCTGCTTCGGCAAAAGTTATGTCAGAGCCTTCAGCAATGTATTCGTCAACAAATCCTCTTGTTGTTTCTATTGGGAACAGGTCATCATCTGTACCGTGAATCACATATACGGGAATATCGATCTTGCTGACGTCTCCACCACTTGGCGGGTTCCTGTAAGAACTCGCCATCGGAATCGAGGCCGAGAATTGATCTCCAAATAAAACAGAATTGAATTCCGCAAAAAACCAGCTTCCGTTACCTCCGTCGCTGTAGCCCATTGACACAACCCTGTCTTTATCTACATCAAACCTTGAAGATACCAGGTCGAGCAAAGCCTGAACCTGAACGATATTTGGTTCCTGATACCAAAATATTCCGTTACTGTTTGGGCTAAGGATAAAAACATCCTTGCCTTCAAAGCCAGGTTCTACAAGACATTCGGTAGAAAGGTGAGCATCCGGTGAACCGGATCTTGCCGCCCCATGAAGGCGTAATACCAATGGCCTTTTATTGGTAGCTGAAGCTCCTTCAGGCACAATCAATCGAAATTTCCAGAAAACTCCTATCTGTAAGGATTCCAGTTCCAGGTCATTTTTACCTTCGGTTATTTCCAAATTATTAAAGTCGTCTATGACATCCTGAGCAGTCCTCACGTCAGGGTCAGGGCCGGGACCAGGACCGGGACCGGGACCGGGACCGTCATCATCCCCTCCGCAACCAGTGAATAAAATCAATAGAATAATGACCAGAAAAGGCCTCGTTTTTAAAATAAATTGTTGCATCTTGATAATTTTAGTTGGTTAAATCTAAAATAAATTTAATGCAACCCAAAATAATTGATGTTAAAAAAAAAAAAGTTGCAAGACTTGCAACTTTTTTTTCTTATCCGGTAAAGAATCTTCCTCGGTCTGAAACGAGGTTCGGCATTTTTTAATTCTGTAATAATTTTTTAATTGCCCTTTTTGAAATCTGCCAGGAATTTAGCCAGGCCTATATCTGTCAGTGGATGTTTCAACAACCCAGAAATAGCACTTAAAGGGCCGGTCATTACATCGGCACCAATTTTTGCACAATCAATGATATGCATAGTGTGTCGCACAGAGGCGGCTAGTATTTCCGTAGTATATCCGTAATTATCAAAAATCAATCTAATTTCAGAGATCAATCCCAATCCATCCGTAGAAACATCATCCAGCCTTCCAATAAATGGAGATACATAAGTTGCACCTGCTTTGGCAGCCAAAAGAGCCTGGCCCGCAGAAAAGACCAATGTCATATTGGTTTTGATTCCCTTATCTGCAAAATATTTACAAGCCTTAACCCCATCCGCTATCATAGGAAGTTTAACAACAATCTGAGGATTTAAAGCAGCTAGAGCTTCTCCTTCTCTGACCATTCCCTCGAAGTCCGTTGCAATTACTTCTGCACTGACGTCACCTTCCACGACATCACAAATTGCCTTATAATGATTGACGATATTTTCAGCCCCGGTTATTCCTTCTTTTGCCATTAAAGATGGATTAGTGGTTACTCCGTCAAGAATGCCTAGTGCTTGGGCTTCTTTAATCTGATCAAGGTTTGCGGTATCTATAAAAAATTTCATGTGGTTAATTTATAATTTTTGCAAATATAATTTAATTTATTCCTCTTAAAATAAATCACCAGATATTTTTTAGGACCTTCTGGCACTGACCAAAAAACATCTACATTACAATTTGCAAAAAAATGAGAAAAATAATCATTCATGGCTTTTCCACTTTTGATTACCTTTAACTCAATTTTTTAATTTCAAATCCCAAAAAGTAAAATCTGTCTATGTTCTGGATAAAACATTTTGATTACCAAGAGGCTGATGCAAGGCTTAAAAAAGTTTATGATCGCGTTAGTGGTCCTGACAAAAACATTGATAATATTTTGATGGCTCACAGTCTTAGGCCCCATACTTTAATCGGTCATATGGCACTATATAAAAATGTTCTTCACAACGGAAATAACAAACTCCCCAAATGGTACCTTGAGACCATTGGAATCTACGTCAGTCATATCAATAATTGCTCCTATTGCGTTGAGCACCACTTTGAGGGACTCAAAAGAATCTGGAATGACAATGCCAAATCTTCGAAGTTCAAATCAGCTCTGGAAAATGAAGATCTGAAATCATTTTTTGAGGAAAAATGGTACTTAGGTTTGTCATACGCCAGAAAGTTGACAAAGACTCCCGCTCAATTGAAGGAATCTGATGTTTTACGATTGAAAGAGCAATCTTTTTCAGACGGAGAAATCCTCGAAATCAATCAGGTGGTAAGCTATTTTAATTATGCCAACCGAACGGTACTTGGCTTAGGAGTAAACACAGTTGGTGACATTCTGGGATTGTCACCAAATGACAACACAAATCCTGACAACTGGTCCCATGTCTAGGGAATTCGGCTTGAAGAATCCATTCTAAAATGCAAATACTATATTACGTTCATTTCTAAAAATCAAACTCAATCCATGGCTAAAAAGGTTCAAAACGAAATCAACATAAACGGGTTCAAACATGTGAAATACGATGCCCTTGAATTTTCAACAAATGAAATGCTCAAGCGCGCTGAGAGCTTTTATCATTTTATGGATAAAAGACGTTCCGTCAGAGGATTCAGCAATAAAGAAGTTCCGAGATCCGTTATTGAAAACATCCTGAAAACAGCATCAACTGCTCCGTCCGGTGCTCATAAGCAACCCTGGACCTTTTGCGTAGTCTCCAATAAGGAACTCAAAAGAAAAATCCGGGTTGCTGCGGAAGCTGAAGAAAAGGAAACCTATGAAAACAGAATGGGGGAGCGTTGGAAAAATGATCTGGCCGCTATGGCCACAGATATGCACAAACCGTTTCTTGAAATTGCACCATGGATCATCGTTGCTTTTAAGAGGGCTTATGAGTATAAAAGCGACGGGACAAAGCATAATAATTATTATGTAAATGAATCGGTTGGCCTCGCCTGTGGAATGCTTATTACCGCTATCCATAATGCCGGCCTGGCAACCTTGACACATACCCCCAGTCCCATGAAATTTCTAACTGAATTATTGAACAGGCCGGATAATGAAAGAGCCTTTTTATTGCTCCCGGTTGGTTACCCGGAAGACCCGGTATACGTACCTGACCTGAAAAGGAAGAGCCTTGAGGATATTTCTGAATTTTATGAATAGAGCCATTGGATCACAACTTATAGTGGTTCATGATCAGCTTTTCGTACATTTTGTCGGGCAAAACCCTTTTGAGTACGATTGAAAATTTCTGCATGAACTCCCCTACCTTATAATGAATTTTTGGGTTCGAACTTTCTATGATCCTTCCAATGGCCTTTGCCATCATTATGGGATCTTTACCTGAGTCAACGTGTTCATTCATCAGATCGAGATTCCTCTGATAGGTCTCGGCATAAGGAGAGTTTTTTATTACAGGGCTGTGGTATCTTCCTGAAGCGATATTTGTTGCAAAATCCCCTGGGGCAACATTCGTGACCTTAATATTAAAAGGTTTCGTCTCCATGCTCAAGGCCTCTGTTATAAGTTCCAAGGCCCCTTTGGTTGAAGAATAGACCCCTCGAAAAGGCAACCCCATATAACCGGCAATTGAAGTCACATTCACGATAAGGCCGCTATTTTGTTTCCTCATCTGAGGAAGCACCGCTTTAATCACTTCAATGGCCCCGAAAAAATTCGTTTCAAAGACCCTTCGCATTTCATCCGTGGGTATTTCCTCAATAGGCCCGGTAATACCCATTCCTGCGTTATTAACCAGGACATCGAGCCTTCCTTCCCTTCCAATGATTTTTTTAATCGCTTCTTCTATGCTTTTCGTATCATGGACATCAAGACGAATAAGTTCAAACTCCTGGTCAGTCTTTTTTGGATTTCTGCTGGTTCCATATACCCTATGCCCCTGGGCAGTTAAATATCTTGCGGTAATGGCGCCTATACCCGAAGATGCACCCGTAATTAAAATAACCTTACTCATGCTGCAAAGATGGCATAAATAAATGAAATTTTTAAATGTAAGCGGGTCTTATTCGTGAAGCAGTTTTTGTTTCGAAAAACAAAAAACGGCAAGCTACCTGCATCACACCGCTACGACCTAATACCTTTGCTGCGTTCCCGCCCTGGAGGATTCAAAGGGAGCTGGTTGTGCAGGACTTGCCGGTGCAAAAATACTACCCTTTTACAATAAAACAAGTTTTTTTGTAACTTTTCATATTCATTATTCACTAATACCTGATGATACGTTATATTAATTATATTTGTGTAAATTAAAATCAAACTTTATGGAAGACCAACCTAAATCAAACGCGAAATCGATCATGCTTAATTACGGGCTTGTTCTCGGCCTGGCCTCGATCATTGTGATGTTAATCAATTATGTTTTCGGAGACCTGTACGAGCCTCACTGGTCCATAATGGTTATTTCACTTGTTATAACCTCAGCGATCATTGTGATGGCGCTGAAAAAGTTCAAAGAAGGAAATTCAGGTTTCCTGAGTGTTGGAGAGGCCATTAAAACAGGCCTTGGAATTTCTCTGGTTTCAGCCATTATTTATTGTGTATATCTCTTAATCTTTTACAATGTAATTGAACCTGATTACTTTACAAATATGATTGAGTTTCAGGAGCAAATGATTGCTGAGAGATACCCCCAATTGACCGACGAACAATTAGAAGGGGCACAGAAAAATGCCGCTATGTTTGCGAGTACTGGACCTAATTTGACAATTACCATTATTGTAAGCCTTTTCTTTGGATTAATTATATCTCTTGTGGCTGGGTTGGTGATGAAAAAATCGAAGGAAGATTAAATAAATTGATAACAATTAAATGGATATATCCATAGTTATTCCTCTGCTGAATGAGGAAGAATCTTTACAGGAATTACATGATTGGATTGCAAAAGTTATGCAATCCAATCGTTTTTCTTATGAAATACTTTTTGTAGATGACGGAAGTCAGGACAATTCCTGGAGCAGGATCACACAATTATCTAAAAACAACAGTGCGATCAAAGGGCTTCGATTTCAGAAAAATTATGGCAAGTCCCAGGCATTGAATGCAGCTTTTAAAGAGGCTGATGGAGACGTCGTGATCACTATGGATGCCGACCTGCAGGATAGCCCTGACGAAATCCCTGAATTGTACAGACTGATATCTGAAGAGGGTTTTGATCTTGTTTCAGGATGGAAAAAGAAAAGATACGATTCAAAAATCCGAAAGAATTTACCTTCAAAGCTATTTAATGCTGCGGCGAGAAAAACTTCAGGCTTGAAGCTACATGATTTTAATTGTGGTTTAAAAGCTTATAAAAATGAAGTAGTAAAAAGCGTTGATGTGTACGGAGAAATGCATCGATACATTCCTGTTCTTGCCAAAAATGCCGGATTTAGAAATATTGGTGAAAAAGTAGTTCTCCACCAGGCCAGAAAATACGGAACGACAAAATTTGGCATGGATCGGTTTATCAATGGGTTTCTCGATCTTATTACCATAAATTTTTTGACCAAATTCGGCAAAAGGCCTATGCATTTATTTGGGCTTTTGGGAACTCTGGTCTTTATTCTTGGATTTTTTGCCTCCTTGTATATTGGCATTACCAAGCTTATCAAACTTTATCTGAAGGAACCTACGATTCTGATAACCGACAACCCTTGGTTTTACATAGCCCTGACCTGCATGATCCTGGGATCCCAACTTTTTTTAGCCGGGTTCTTGGGTGAATTGATATTAAGATCAAAAAGAAAACCTCAACGGTACTCGATTCGTGAAAAACTGAATCTTTAAAACTGGATGAATTTTTGGTTCTTCACTTCATAAACCCTGATCCGTTAGGGGTCGAATTTCAAGACAAAAAGTTTATCTTTGTGTCCTTAAATTTTAATACCCTATGAACAGCAACGAAATAATCAACAAGGCCAAATTATGGATCAAAGCCCCATTTGATCAAGCAACCCAAAATGAAATTCAGGAATTATTAAATTCAGGCTCCAAGGAATTAACCGACAGGTTTTATAAGAATCTTGAGTTTGGAACAGGCGGTATGCGAGGAACCATGGGAGCCGGTACGAACAGAATCAATAAATATACCCTCGGTAAAAACACACAGGGTCTGTCTAACTACCTCCTGAAAACCTTCTCAGGAAAACAGCCCAAGGTGGCCATTGCATATGACTGCAGGCACAACAGCAAGACATTTGCAAAATCAGTGGCTGATGTCTTTTCTGCGAATAACATAATTGTTTACCTGTTCGAGGATTTAAGAGCAACTCCTGAATTATCCTATGCAGTGCGTGCCCTTCAATGTGACGCAGGAATTGTACTAACCGCTTCGCATAATCCACCGGAATATAACGGATATAAGGTTTATTTCAACGATGGCGGACAGATCATTCCTCCTCAGGACGGGGAAATTGTTGATGAAATCAACGAGGTTCAATTTGAAGATATCAACTTTAAGGCAAGGGAAGAACTCATTGAAATCATAGGGGAAGAAATCGATGCAAAATTTGCCGAGGAAGCTGTTGAGAATGCCGCCTCAAAAGATACTAAGGGTCGAGATAATTTAAAAATTGTTTTTACATCACTTCACGGAACCTCCATTACAATGGTACCCCGTGCTTTAGAACTCGCTGGGTTCACTGATGTGCACATTGTGGAGGAACAAAGGGAACCTAACGGAGATTTTCCTACCGTTGAGTCTCCGAACCCGGAAGAGCCTGCCGCTCTTAAAATGGCGACGGACCTTGCGGATCAAATTGGGGCTGACATAGTAATCGGCACTGACCCGGATTGTGACAGATTGGGTATTGCGGTTCGAGATCTTGATAATAAACTTGTACTTCTCAATGGTAATCAGACATTTGCGGTTTTGGTAGATGCGTTGCTCAAAAAATGGCAGGAAGAGGGCAGAATTAACGGTAAACAGTTTGTTGGTTCTACCATAGTTTCAACGCCAATGATTCAAAAAATAGCCACGAGTTATGGTGTAAATACCAAAATAGGCCTCACCGGATTCAAATGGATCGCAAAAATGATCAGAGAAGCAGAGGGGAAAGAAGAGTTTATAGGTGGTGGTGAAGAAAGCTTTGGTTTTATGGTTGGGGATTTTGTGCGAGACAAGGATGCTGTTTCGAGCACCCTTTTGGCTTGTGAGATCGCAACCCAGGCAAAATCCATGGGTAGTTCTGTCTATGCCGAATTGCTGCAACTTTATAAAAAACATGGTTTTTATAAAGAACATTTGATTTCTGTAGTGAAAAAGGGTGTTGAGGGTGCCAATGAGATCCAACAGATGATGTCTGATATGAGAAATTCTCCTGTCACAGAAATTCACGGGGAAAAGGTGAATTTCCTGTTTGATTATCAAACTTCTGTGTCCAAGAATCTATTGACCGGTGAAGAATCAGAGATTGATCTTCCAAAGTCAAATGTATTGATCTATCAAACGGTTGAAGGAACAAGGATGGCAGCAAGACCAAGTGGAACGGAACCTAAAATTAAGTTCTATTTTAGCGTTCATCGACCTCTTGAAAGCATTGGCAATGCCAAACAGGTAGAAGAACTATTGGATCAAAAGATCCAGGAAATAATTAAGGAATTCAAGTTATAAACCGATAATAGGTTATTACTTTCTGGGTTGGCATTTAGTTGCAGCCTTTTAAATAATACAAATGAATTATTTTAAAAAAATCCTGCGTTTTGCTAAACCTTATCTCAGGTATGCATGGCTGAATGTTTTTTTCAACATCCTTTATGCCATTTTTAATGTGTTATCGGTACTTGCCTTTATCCCGGTTCTTGGAATACTGTTTGGAAGAGAGGAAAAAGTTACGGTAAAACCTGAATTTAAAGGCTTAACCGGCATCTACGATTATGTTCAGGATTCTCTTAATTTCTATGTTTCCAACATGATGGAAACCGGGGGTCTTGAACAGGCTTTGCTCTTCATTTGTTTGATCAGTTTTTCCATGTTCTTTTTTAAAAACCTCTTTAGGTATCTGGCGCTTTTTGTATTGTCATTTCTTAGGACCGGAGTTGTAAAAGATCTGAGGGATGCCTTGTACAAGAAAATTGTCTCCTTACCTCTTTCCTATTTTTCAGAAAAGAAAAAAGGAGATACTATGGCAAGAATGTCGAATGATGTCCAGGAAATCGAGGTGTCATTTCTCAATACCCTGGAAGCCATTGTAAGAGAACCTTTGACCATTGTTTTTACCCTCACGTCAATGTTTGCCATAAGTGCAAAACTGACACTTTTTGCCTTTATTCTGTTACCGGTATCCGGAGTCATCATTTCTTCAGTTAGCAAACGACTGAAGGCAAAATCACTCTTGGCGCAACAGGAAACTGGAAATTTTCTTTCTTTTATCGAGGAAACATTGACAGGGCTGAAAGTGATCAAAAGTTTTACGGCCGAAAAGAAAATGGAACAAAAATTCAAAGGCTCAACCCTGAGATTGAAACAATTGATGACAAGTGTCTTCAATAGAACGAATCTGGCCTCGCCGATGAGTGAATTTTTAGGATCTGCAACTATTATTGCCATCTTATGGTACGGAGGAAGAATTGTTCTTCTGGGGGAAGATGAAATGAAGCCTCAGGAATTTCTTGGCTATATAGGACTGTTCTATTTGATTTTAAATCCCGCCAAGGCAATTTCGAAGGCACTTTTTAGTATTCAAAAAGGAAATGCCTCAGCTGAACGGATCATTTCCATACTCGAAACGGAGAATGATATAATTGACCGTGACAATGCCATTGAAAAAGAAAGTTTTGAACACGAAATCGAACTAAAAAATATTAGTTTTAAATACAAGGATGATTATGTCCTTAAGAATTTTTCAATGAAGATTCCAAAAGGGAAATCCATAGCCCTGGTTGGGCAATCCGGTAGTGGAAAATCGACCTTGGCCAATCTCATTCCACGATTTTATGATGTCAATGAAGGAGCGATTCTGATTGACGGCGTATCTGTTAAGGATATAAAGAAAAGAAGTATAAGAGAGTTGATGGGCATAGTAACCCAGGAATCCATTTTGTTCAACGACTCCGTTAAAAACAATATCACACTGGGAGTTGACCATGCCAGTGATGAAGCCATTGAGGAGGCTGCTAAAGTGGCAAATGCTCATGAATTCATTATGGCACTTCCGGAGCAATATGACAATAATATCGGAGACAGTGGAAACATGCTCTCCGGTGGGCAGAGGCAAAGGTTATCGATAGCCAGGGCGGTATTGAAAAACCCTCCGATAATGATTCTTGACGAAGCAACCTCGGCACTCGATACGGAATCCGAACAGCTTGTTCAGTCCGCTCTGGAAAAAATGATGGAGAACAGGACTTCCGTGGTTATTGCACACAGATTATCGACAATTCAAAAGGCTGATCTGATTGTTGTGATGCAAAACGGTAAAATTGTTGAGCAAGGTAAACATTCGGAATTACTCAAGAAAAAAGGAGCCTATTTCAAACTGGTCAATATGCAATCTTTGGCCTGATGAAAATAAAAAAGCTTAGTGAATCGAAAAGAAATTAATGGAAATGGAAGTGAACAATATCCTGGAAAGCCTGAAATGGCGTTACGCATGCAAGAAATTTGATCAAAATAAAAAATTGACCAAAGATCAGGTTGAATTACTGTCAAATTCATTTAACCTGACAGCGACCTCATTTGGCCTTCAGCCCCTTAAAATGCTGATCATAAAAGGCTCAGAACTGAAGGAGAAATTACTCCCTCATGCTTATTTTCAGCAACAGATAACCACATGCTCTCATTTATTTGTGATTTGTATAGATACGGCATTTGACGAATCTTCTATTGATGCCTATTTTGATCTTGAAAAAAACATACGGGGAACAAGTGAAGATATCATCGGCAAGTTCAGGCAACAATTAAAAGATATTTTCAAAGGCAAGTCCAGGGAGCAGATTGACAGATCAGCCATATATCAGGCCTATATCTCTATTGGCACCCTGATGACGGTATGTGCGGATCAAAGAATCGATTCCTGCCCCATGGAGGGATTTAACCCGGTCAAGTTTGATGATATCCTGGAACTGGATAAACTGAATCTTCGATCTGTCCTTTTGCTGCCTGTAGGATACAGAGCAGAGGATGACATCATGAGCGGTATGAAAAAAGTTAGAAAACCGCTGGAGGATGTAATCATTGAAATAGACTAATTCTCAATTACTAATATAAACTTATAACTGAACTTTCTTCACAATGAGCAATACTGAAATCAGAAACCAGGAACCTAAAATACTTTGGAATCATTTTGCAGACATCAATGCCATCCCCAGAGCCTCAAAAAAGGAGGAACGTATCATTGAATTCATGGTCGACTTTGGAAAGAAACTTGGATTGGAGACTCTCGTGGATCCCGTGGGGAATGTAATCATCAGAAAACCGGCCACGATAGGTATGGAGAAGAGAAAAACTGTTGTCCTTCAGTCTCATCTCGACATGGTGCATCAAAAAAATGCTGATACCGATTTTGATTTTGATACCCAGGGAATTGAAATGTATGTGGAGAATGGATGGGTCAAGGCAAAGGGGACCACCCTGGGTGCCGACAATGGTTTGGGGGTTGCGGCTATCATGAGTGTTTTGGCTTCTGACAAAATAGAACACCCAGGTATAGAGGCTTTGTTTACCATCGATGAAGAAACCGGAATGACAGGAGCTCAGGGGCTTCAACCGGGATATCTCAACGGAGAAATACTGCTGAACCTGGACACTGAAGAGGACGATGAAATTGATATAGGATGCGCTGGTGGTGTTGATGTTACAGCCAAAGGAACCTATACTCAAACACAAGTGAATTCATTTTCGGAAGGCTTCAGAATAAATGTTAAAGGTTTGCAGGGAGGACATTCAGGAATGGACATTGATAAGGGCCTCGCCAATGCCAATAAACTCATGAATGGCTTCTTAAAAAAAGTAGCTGACCTTATTGAAATTCACAGTATTCATGGTGGCGGGCTAAGAAATGCCATTCCTCGGGAGAGTGAGGCAATTATCTCTTGTAACAAAGAAAATACTGAGGCTCTGAAATTGGCATATAACAATTACCAATTACAAATTAAATCGGAATACAAAGAGAAAGAACCTGAATTATTATTCAGCATTAAATCTGTTGAATTTCCAGAAAATGCGATGGATTCTAATTCAAAAACAAAACTGATCAAGTCGATTGATGAGGCCATTAACGGGGTTTATAAAATGAGTGAAGAAATTCCTGGTTTGGTTGAAGCTTCAAACAATATTGCCAAAGTCCTCGTGGAGGATGGAACAATTCAAATTTTGTGCCTAACAAGGTCTTCGGTTGAAAAATCCAAAGAGGAAGTTGCCCAACAATTAAGAGCAAGTTTCGAAAAGGCAGGGTTCGAAGTGAAATTATCAGGATCATATCCGGGATGGAGCCCAAATCGAGATTCTGCCATATTAAAAGTTCTTACTGAGCTTTACGAGGAGCTGTTTAAAAGTAAACCCGAAGTTGTTGCCTGTCATGCAGGACTTGAATGTGGAATTCTGGGAACTCACTATCCGGAAATGGACATGATCTCATTTGGGCCTACAATCAAGGGGGCGCATTCGCCTGATGAGAGAGCGAACATAGCCTCTTCTCAAAGATTCTGGATTTTTTTGCAGGAAATACTGAAAAATATTCCTGTTAAGAATTAGTTTTATTTTTTGATTTGAAGGTCACTACCAGATAATTTCATCTTTCCCTATTCTCTTTAAATAGGAATTAGCCTGACTAAAGTGCTTATTGCCAAACCAATAACCTCTGTTGGCACTTAAGGGAGAAGGGTGCCCACTGTTTAAAATAAGGTGTTTCTTTTGATTGATTTTTCTGCCTTTCTTTTTCGCATAGCCTCCCCAGAGCATAAAAACAAGGTGTTCTCTTTTTGCTGACAAGCTTTCTATCACTGCATCTGTAAATATCTCCCAGCCTTTTCCCTGATGCGATCCTGCTTCAGAGGCCCTGACGGTAAGTGTTGCATTGAGAAGCAATACGCCCTGATCAGCCCAGTTTCCCAAATCTCCGGAGTGAGGATAAGGTTTTCCAACATCCTGTTGCAGCTCTTTAAATATATTGATAAGCGAAGGAGGGTGTGAAACTGATTCATGAACGGAAAAACAAAGTCCGTTAGCCTGTCCTGGACCATGATAGGGATCCTGGCCTATGATAACAACCTTAACATCATCAAAACTACAGCGGTTGAAAGAGGCAAATATTTCACCACCACCGGGAAAACATGTGTGCTTTGAATATTCAGCTTTTACGAATCGTGTCAATTGTTCAAAATATTCTTTTTCAAACTCCGTATGCAGAATCTTTTTCCAACTCTCTTCAATGGCTACATTCATAGGATTAAATTGGTTATTTTTGCCTTAACAAAAGTAAGACATTGGTACATAATATTGCTCAAAAAACATTAACAGACCTCGAATTTTCTACCGTTTTAGAAACGATCAGGGAGTATTGCATTTCAGATCTTGGAAGAGAAGCTGTAAAGAAACTAAGCCCAATAAGAAGATCTCTTGAATTGAAATCTGAACTGAACCAGGTGAATGAGTATCTGTCATCTTTTGAAAACGAAAATCGTATACCAAGCCACTATTTTGAAGAAATAACCAAAGAAATTTCTCTTTTGGCTATTGAAGATAGTTTTTTGGAAGGCCCTTCTTTTATGAAGATCTCAGGTATATCTGAAAATATGAACAACCTGCTTCTATTCTTTAAAAAATTCAAAGACTACTACCCCACCCTATTCGCTGAATCCGAAGAAATAGAACTGAATAAGGAGGTGGTAAAACTCATCAGCAAAATCATTTCACCTTTTGGGGAGGTTAAAGACAAAGCCTCTCCCGAGTTGCTGAGGATCAGAAAAGAAATGAATAAATTAAGAGGACTGTTAGGGGGAAGTTTTAACAAAGCGCTCGCCCACTATGCCAGCCTGGGTTATTTGGACGACATCCGTGAATCAGTAATCGACAGTCAAAGGGTCCTGGCGGTTCAGGCCATGCATCGACGCAAGGTCAAAGGGGCCATCATGGGAAGTTCCAAGACGGGAAGCATCGTTTATATCGCCCCGGAAGCGACTTTGCAACTTTCAAGGGAACTGCAGAATATGACCTATGAAGAACAGGAAGAAATCGTCAAGATTCTTAAGGAACTTACCAACAGTGTAAGGCCTTATTCCCCTCTTCTCCAAAAATATCAGGAGTACCTGACACATCTTGACAGCCTGGGTTCTCGTGCCAAATATGCCAGGAAGATAAACGCCTGTCTTCCTAAAATTGTAAACGAAAAAAAAATCAATCTTAAAAATGCCTATCACCCCATTTTATGGCTTGAAAACAAGAGAAAAGGATTAAAAACGATTCCGCAAAACCTGGAACTAAATGAAAAGCAGCAGATTATTGTGATTTCAGGGCCTAATGCAGGTGGTAAAAGTATTACGCTAAAAACAATAGGATTACTCCAGGTTATGTTGCAAAGTGGTATTCTTATTCCGGTACATGAAAGAAGCGAGGTAAGTATTTTTGACAAAGTTCTCACTGATATTGGAGATAACCAGTCTATTGAAAATCAATTGAGCACCTACAGTTATCGCTTAAAGAACATGAGAAACTTTTTAAAAAAATGCAATGATAATACACTTTTTCTGATAGATGAATTTGGGACGGGAAGCGACCCTGAACTGGGTGGAGCCCTGGCCGAAGTATTTCTTGAAGAATTTTATGAAAAAGGGGGATTCGGTATCATTACGACACACTATTCGAACCTCAAGGTACTTGCCAGCGAACTCCCCAATGTAACCAATGCCAATATGCAGTTTGACCAGTCCTCCCTTGAACCCTTGTTTAAATTGCATACAGGACAGGCAGGAAGCTCTTTTACCTTTGAAGTAGCTCAGAAAAACGGTATTCCGTTCAGGCTGATCAACAAGGCCAAGAAAAAAGTAGAAAGGGAAAAGATTCGCCTTGATAAGACCATCGCTAAACTGCAAAAAGAGCGTAACGCCTTACAGAAGAAATCAGATGGGTTGTTGAAAGAGCAGGAACTGGCCAAAAGCGGGGCTGAAAAGCTATTACTTCAACAGCAAAAAATTCAGGAGAAAATTGAAGGGTTCCAGGAACTCTATGACAACAATCAAAAAATGCTCTCCTATGGTCGAAAGACCAATGAATTGTTTAATAAATTTTTTCAGACGAAAAACAAAAAAGAGCTTAGAGATGCTTTTGTCAAGTGGTCACTGATAGAACAAAGCAAGTATGATCAGAGGAAGAAAGAAAAAATACAGGCGGAACTGAACAAAAAAAATGATGAAAGGCAAAAACCATTGTCAAAAAGAGAAAGAACCAAGATCAATAAGGCTTTAAAGGAAAAGCAACGTCAAAAGGAAGCTGAGCTAAAGAAAATTGAAAAAGCAGTTCTTCCAGAGGTCGAAAAAGTTCGGGTTCAAAAGGAAAAAGTGGAAAGAGAAAAGGCGATATATATCAAAGATTATCGTTTTCAACTTAATGACACTGTACGGCTAAAAGATGGTAATGCCAAAGGAACCATAGAAAAAATAGAAAAAAATACCGCCGTGATCAATTATGGATTATTTACGGCCAAAACTGATCTATCCCAATTGGAACTTGTAAAAAAAGCAGCCAAATAAAAATTACTCTTCCGCGTAGCGCTCCATTTCACGATCATAGAACAAACTCGCTTCTTCAATCAGACGAGCGATTTCTATTGCAATTTCTGATTCATCTCCCCTTAGCTCATCGTACCATTCCACATCGTCATTTGCCAAATTGATAATAAATTGCGGATATTCAGTATGCATGATGAAAATATCTTCAGGATGATCGGTATTGTCCCCTAATAAAAATCTTGGTACTGTCATATTTAAAAATTAATTCTGTAAATCGCGGGAATGATCAAACAGAAAATTAGTTCTCAAAATTAATAAAAGCATTGCCATTTCAAGCGGCTAAAAAGAAAAAATTACATTCATCAAAAAAAACTACTTTTGTATCAAAACAGAATCTTAAAATGAGTAAAAGAAACATATTTTCAATGCTTGACACTGCAGTATTGAAATATCCAAATGCCCCTTATTTAAGTTCAAAAGGAAATAAAGGCTGGATCAGAACTTCCTTCAAAGAGGCTCAAATGAAATCGAGAAAGCTGGCATCAGCGTTTCTTGAACTCGGATTAAAAAAAGGTGACAAGGTTGCTATTTTGTCAGAGGCCAAAACGGACTGGATCATCTCTGAATTTGCAGCACTCTACGCAGGTGGGGTTTCGGTTCCCTTATCTATCAAATTGTTACCCGAAGAAGTTCCTTTTAGGGTTAACCATTCGGATTCAAGTTTTTTTATTATTTCAGAAAACACCCTGGAAAAAGTGATCAGCCAGTGGAAAAAGTATGAAAATAAGAAGCTGAAACTAATCCTTCTGGATCAACCCTCGGAAAAGATCAGCAAACAATGCAAACAATACGGATTTGATGAGGGTAACCTGTTTTATATCAAGGACTTGTACGATCTGGGGGCGGAGAAACTTGACTCCAATGAAGCAACACTGAAAAAAATCGAAGAGAACACAAAAGAGGATCAGGTCGTCACCATTTCCTACACCTCGGGAACCACAGGGAATCCCAAAGGGATCATGTTGACGCATTTAAACTACTTTTCCAACAGTCATGCAGCGGTTGCCACCTTTAAGATCAAGGAGAATATTTCTACGCTTCTTATTTTACCCACTGATCATTCTTTTGCCCATACGGTTGGTATTTATACCGCACTGGTTAAAGGCCTTTCACTTCATTTTGTTGATGCCAGGGGTGGAAGTGTTAATGCCTTAAAGAATATTCCGAAAAATTTAGTTGAGGCCGAATCGAATTTTCTTCTAACGGTTCCCGCATTGACAAGCAATTTTATCCAAAAATTCAAGGAAGGGATAAAAGCAAAAGGTCCTTTTATCGAAGGGATCTTTAACAGAGGTGTACAAGCCGCAATTAAAAGAAACGGGGATGGATTCAGTAAACCCGGCTTCGGGGTTCAGGCCTCTACCTGGTTTAATGCCAACCTGGCAGAAAAACTGATTTTCAGTAAATTGAGACTTATTTTTGGCTCAAAAATAGAATTCTTTGTTGGAGGTGGAGCGCTTCTTGACATCAAGCAGCAACAATTCTACAAGGCCATAGGAATTCCCGTTTATCAGGGATACGGCCTGACCGAAGCAACTCCAATTATTTCAACCAATACCCCTTTCAACCATAAAATGGGGACCTCAGGAAAAGTTCTTGAGGGAATCATATGCAAGATTTGTGATGAATCGGGTAAGGAGCTTCCCAAAGGTGAAAAAGGTGAAATTGTCATTAAGGGAGATAATGTCATGAAAGGATATTACAAAAATGAATCTGCGACACAAGAAACTATTAAAAATGGCTGGTTGCATACGGGAGACCTTGGCTTCATGGATGAAGATGATTTTCTTGTGGTTGTAGGAAGGGAAAAAGCGCTTCTTATTTCTGAGGATGGAGAAAAGTATTCTCCTGAGGAAATTGAAGAGGCCATTGTAAATAGCGCTGAATGTATCGATCAGATCATGATCTATAATGACCATGAAAAGTATACTACGGCTTTGGTAACGATCAATAAAAAAAATCTGGAAGAAATCATTCAAAAGGAAGGGATCAAATCGTACAAAGATATTAACAGAAGGCTTAAAGAGGACATGCTGTCATTTGCCAAACAAAAAGAATTTGAAGGTAAATTTCCGGGAAAATGGATACCGTCAAATTTTCAGGTGCTGCAGGAACCGTTTACGGAAGAGAATAAAATGATCAATTCAACACTAAAAATGGTTCGGCATAAAATTACTGAAACCTACCGTGGCCGTCTTGATCTGATGTATGGAACCAAAGCCGTTGATAAGGCTTTGGAAGAAAATGTCAATGAGTTAAAAAAAATTACAACGATCTCCTAAATCATCCTATATTCTTATGGAGAAAATTCAGGAAATAAAAACTTCCGGCCCCTATTATCAGCAAGAACGAGAATTAAGAAACAAGGTGCTGCTAAGGCCTATAGGTATTCCTGATTATGGATGGGAAAAAAATGATAAAATATCCTGGCACTTTGTTGCTTTGAAAGGTCAGTCTGTTATAGGCTGCGTCATTCTTTGCCCGCTTGACAAGGAAAAATCCAAAGCCCAGTTAATGCAGATGGCCGTGGACGCCGAGCATCAGGGAAAAGGAATTGGAAAATTACTCGTAAACCATTTGTTAAAATTTGCTTCCGAGAATGGAATCAAAGAAGTAATCATACATTCAAGGAGTGAAGTGACCTCCTTCTACACCCAATTTGGATTCAAAACTGAAGGAGAAGAATTTGAAGAAGTCGGAATCAAACATCAGTATTTGTCAGCCTTGCTGTGAAATTAGTCTTTGATAAGCTTATTTTTTGCACGATCTCTGAATTGTAAAAAGATCAAAAGATTCATTAGGATCATTGAGAAGGCGTAGGCACTGTCTTCCACAGGAATTGTCCCCATTCTTACCCCCAGGTTTTCTTTATCATTGTACCAAACTATATTTCCCTCAATACCTGTGCCGGTTAGAATGCCATTCACAATAAAAAAAGGTATCAGCATGACCAAAAAAGTCAAATAAAAAGAATTAAGTAGTTTCGGCCGAATTCGATGTGCAATGAATAATACGATCAGGGCAAAAATCATATCTACCGCGGTATAGGCTCTATTAAAATTAAAGAGCAGGATGCCGGTGAATATGATGGCCAATAGATAAGTAATTTTCTTAGTAACCCGATCCGATAACCTTATGTTTGGATTAAGTTCAAGCAATGATAAATGAGTAAACACACATGCATAAGGAATGCAAATAAAAAATAGCCACTCCTCTACAGGCAGATGAAGCGCATATATTCCCGAAAGGTATTCCGGATTAAAACCCCAATACTCTTGAATCGTAAAATAAACATCCCAGACGATAAAGGGTAGCATTGTAATCGCTATCGCCTGAAACAAAAATTTCCATTGTTTGTAGAGTTCTAATCTCGGGTGAAAGGATACAAGTAGCGGGACAGATAGTGATAATAGATCAATCCAAAGGTAGAGAGACATTTCTTTAATAGTTTCCTTTGTAGTATTTCATTGGGACCCACAGCATTCCGAAGCATTCTCCATCATGCTTACCGAGGTGTTTATGGTGAATTTTATGAGCTCTCCTTATCCCTAACAAATACGGATTTTTTGTTTTTCTCCAGATCTTTATTCTTTGGTGAATAAAAAGATCATGTATGATGAAATAGACGACCCCGTAAATAAAAACACCAATTCCAATGCCCAGACTAATTTGCCAGTCAAATATGGACCACAGGGCAAAGGCAGTAATAGAAATAATGGCAAAAAAAACAAAAAAGGAATCATTACGTTCAAAAAATGAGTCATGATTATCTCTGACATGGTGATCTTCATGTAGATTCCAAAAAATTCCGTGCATGATGTATTTGTGCATTGCCCAGGCTACTCCTTCCATCAGGACCGCTGTAACCAAAATTGTTATAAACAAGACCATATTTCTAAATTAAATCAACTATTTTCAACCTTTATCTGCTCTAAGATATCTCTTATTTCCCTCTTATCGGCCACACTGACCAGATTTTTTATCATAATACGTTTATAGCTTAAATCAATTCGGGCGTCAGCCAAATGATTCTCCAAAAAAACAATGTCTTCGTTAATTTCCTGATGGTAATTAAGATGACGTGGCACATTTAACTGTATCAGTAACCTCAGGTAAACCTTCTCCACTGATTTGTCATTTTCAATGAGTGTTTCCAGTTTTTTCTTTCCCTTGTTAAAATATTTGAGCTTGGAAACAGGTGAAAACACATATTCTGCCTTCATACAAGTGGCAGCCGCCTGATAGGCTCTGATCACATTTTGGTTGTCATATTCTGCCTCCTCCGCCCTGATCCGGTTTATGGACTCAATGTCTTCCTGGCTGTTAATTTCCTGAAAAGCTGATCGGATATTATGAAGAATGATATCTTTCTCCATCGTCAATCCGGAATAAAGTAACATTAATATGAACAACATTATCTTCAAAGCAAATTCAACTTATAATTTACAAATGATTTAGTCAAAAGCACCATTTTCATCGGATTACTGATTCGAATTCTTTTCTCCCTTATTTCACTTGCTTTAGTTACCGTAAGCTTTCTCAAAAGTTTTCTGTAATAGATAAAGGCCGTGTATACCCCAAATTTCGCCTCAATAGGAAGCTTTTGGATTCCAACATAAGCCTCTTCAAAATCCTTGTTTATTTCTTCGATGATCAATGCTTTGGACTCGCTATCTATGATACCCCCTTTGATATGCGGAAAATAAGACCGATGAAGATTCTCAGTATCATCCTTAAGATCTCTCAAAAAATTGACCTTTTGAAATGCACTTCCCAATTTCATGGCCGGCTCCTTTAATTCATCATATCTTTTCTGATCTCCCTGCACAAAAACCTTTAAACACATCAAACCAACAACATCTGCCGATCCATAGATGTATTCCTCATATTCTTCAACACTCTTATATTCTTGTTTATTTAAATCTGCCCGCATACTTTTCATAAAGTGGTCAATAAGATCAGCATCAATATTATTCTTATGAACTACCTCCTGAAAAGAATTCAATATGGGGTTCATACTCAATCTTCTGTCAAGGGCCTTGGCAAGATCCTCTTCAAATTCGTCCAGTAAAAGTTCCTTATCGTATTCATGAAAGGTGTCTACAATTTCATCCGCAAATCGAACAAAACCATAAATGGCATAAATGTCTTTCTGTATCTTGGGAGATAACATTTTAACGGCAAGTGAAAACGATGTACTGTACAGGCTGGTGACCTTGTGTGAGCACTGATAAGATAATTTGTCGAATATTTGTTTCATGTTATTGGTCTTTAATTAGTAGATCGGAAACCAGTTTACCCGAGATCAAGGAAGGTGGAACTCCAGGACCCGGAACAGTCAACTGACCCGTAAAATACAAATTTTTTATTTTCTTGCTCCTCAGCTTGGGCCTTAAAAAAGCAGTTTGCAGCAAAGTATTGGCCATTCCATAGGCATTTCCTTTATATGAATTATAATCATTTTTAAAATCTTCCACACAATATGACTCCTTAAAGAGTATTGAAGATCTGACGTTTTGATCTGTTAATTTTTCAAGTCTTGTCATGATAATATCAAAATACTGCTCCCTTAATTCTTCCGTATCCTCAAGGTCCGGGGCCAAAGGGATCAGGAAGATTGCGGCCTCTTTTCCTGCTGGTGCTATGGAGTCATCTGTCATTGAAGGAAAACTGGCATAGAATAATGGTTCTTTTGGCCACATGGGGTCATCGTATATGGCCCTGGCATGTTCATCAAAGGGAACATCAAAAAATAGCGTATGATGCAAAACATTGTCCAATTTCTTGTCAAGACCTACGTAAAAGAGAAGTGAAGAGGGTGCCATCACTCTTTTCTGCCAGTATTTTTCACTATACATCCTGAGCTCCTCTGGCAACAAGGATTCTGTATGTGCGTAATCAGCGCCTGATACCAAAAGCTCTGTAGAAAGGATTTCTCCGTTTACCTTTATTCCTTTAACCTCTTTGTTCTTTCCTGTGATGATTTGATCAACGTTGGCATTGGTCATGAAACTTACCCCCAATTCTTTCGCCATCGTTATCATTCCGTCCACTACAGATTTCATTCCTCCTTTAGGATACCATGTGCCTAAGCTTAGGTCTGCAAAATTCATAAAACTATAAAAAGCCGGCGTCATGGAAGGCTTTGCACCTAAAAAAAGAACTGGAAATTCAATTATTTGCCTCAACTTGGAACTTTTAAATTTCCTCTTGGCCACATCATGAATTGTTCCAATAAACTGGGGAATCTCTAAAACAGTGCTCCTGGTTACCAATTCAAAAGGACTAAGACCGGGTTTGTATACGAGGTCCTTAATGGCCACCTCATAATTGAATTCCGCTTTTTTTAGAAAATCGGTCAGGGCAGCAGAGGATTGGGGCTCTTCCTTTTCAAAAGTTGATTTGATCTCTTCCAGGTTATCCGATATATCAATATAATCCTGCTCTCCAAAATAAACACGGTAGGCAGGTCCCAGCCTTTCCAAATCATAATAATCTGATGGATTCCTGCCAAAGTCTGCAAAAAACCGTTCAAACACATCGGGCATCCAGTACCAGGTTGGTCCCATATCAAATTTGAAACCATCCTTTTCAAATTGTCTTGCCCTTCCTCCTAGCTGAACGTTTTTTTCATAGACAGTAACGTTAAATCCTTCTTTCGCCAAATAACATGCGGCCGATATAGAGGCAAATCCTGAACCAATTATGGAAATATTTTTTTTCATCGTTATACAAATCTAAATTAATTTTTGCACAAAACGTCAATTTTTGTTTAACTTTTTATATTTTTTTTTAAACTTTTTTGTTCAAGACTAATTTTGTCTAACTAAAACAAATCACTGTGTCTTTCAAACAGCTTAAAAAAATTGATTCCTCCTCGAAAATCTGATGAACAAAACTTTCAAATCGGAATAAAACAATAAAAATTATGCAGAAAACCGTTTACTGGCAATCGAATTATTGGAAAAATACAAAAAATATAAATTTAATTGGAAGCATTAAGAGTAAATAAGAAGAGACAGTATCTCAGATATAGTCACCTCAATATTGATATTGAGGCGTCTGTTATAAGTTATTTTGGATTTTCTCCAACTGATCCCTGAAGTCGTGAGGGGATGTAACTTTAAGCACCAAATCATGATCTTCCACCGCGTCTAAATTCTCCTGACTTCCAGAAATTACAAAAGGGACGTCGACTCCATCAAGGATTGATGCTATAAATCCATTTACCTTTTGCATTTTCGGCGTTACAAACATGGTCATCATCAGGTTTGGCTCAGCAATCTCCAAAACCTTTTTTATATTCAAGATTGGTACACCATAACCCAAATAATAAACGTTCCAACCCATTTCTTTTGCCATAAAACTAGCTAACAACAATCCAATTTCATGCTCTTCACCTTCAAGTAAAAAAAGAACCAGAGAAGGAGCTCCTTTAGGAGGAATCGCTAACTTTTCAATAGCAGCAATTATTTTCTGACGGATCAAATTAGACATATAATGTTCTTGAGCTATCATCGCCTTATTAGTTGTCCAAAGCACCCCAACATATTGCAGAAAAGGATAGATTGACTCTGTAATAGTTCGGAAAAAACCTTTTCGAATGACTTGTCTTTCAAAAATTTCGTCAAAATCCTCTTCATTCATTTCCAACATACTCAATGTCAATCCTTTCATTTCGTCGCTGCTTTCAGATCCAGGACTGGCCAGGACTTTTGTAACCTCTTCATAAACTTCCGCATCTGACATTTTATTCAGCTTGGATACCCGATAACCATTTCTTACCAGAATACCAAAATTCAAAAGCTTCTTTAACTGCTCATCAGAATAATAACGAATATTGGTTGCCGTTCTCATCGGGGTAAGGAAATCATATCTTCTTTCCCATATCCTTAAAGTATGAGCTTTAATACCTGTTAAGGCTTCAACCTGTGCTACTGAATAAGTAATCATGTTTAACAATAAAAAGTTAATACTTGAACAAATATAGTATAAAATCTCAGAAATAAGCAATAAAAATGTGCAAAATTATTTTTTTGTTCAATTTTTTTATTTTTTTCTTGGACGTTAAATTTTTTTTTATTTATCTTTGTTCAACTTTTATAACTAAATTATTAAACGATGAAAAATTTAATCCAACACTTAAACTATTTACCCAAGGCCCTGATGCTTATATTAGTATTATCCTTTACGATGACAACACAATCATGTGACGATGACGACGATGACATGATAGACCCGGGAGATCAGAACATTGTAGAAGTCGTTTCAGGACGACCTGACCTTTCTACTTTAACTGGCGCTGTAGTAGCTGCAGGACTTGATGAAGCTCTTGCAGGACCGGGACCATTCACGGTTTTCGCTCCAACAAATGCCGCTTTTAACGCTATGGATCAAGATGTACTTAATAATGTGATCGCAAATAAATCATTATTAACTGCTTTACTTCAATATCATGTAGTCTCAGGTGAAGTAGAATCCGGTGACCTTACCAATGGCCCTGTTCAAACCCTGCTATCCGGACAAACCATTGATGTTGACCTTTCTAACGGAGTTGTTTTGAATGGATCCGCAGACGTTACAACTGCCGATGTACCAGCTTCTAACGGGGTTATTCATATAATCAATGAAGTTTTAATTCCTGAAGATTTTGTAACAAATACACTTGCTCAGATTGTTGCAGGAAGTCCTGATCATACGATACTATTGAGTGCTCTTGGAAAACCAGAGTTAGGAGATTTGTTGGCTGCAGCGAACGATCCTACTCAGGACCTTACAGTATTCGCACCGACTGATGCCGCTTTCGAGGCTGTTTTAGGAGCTTTAGGAAAAGCAAGTATAGACGAAATTCCGGTGGAATTACTAAAAGAAATAGTAACATATCACATTTTAGGTGGTGCTGTTACTTCGGATCAATTATCTAACGGAGATGTCAATACCTTACTACCAGGAATACCTGGAGGACCAGAATTCGAATTTGTGACGGTAGACCTTACAGATGGTGTTAAAATTAACAATGCCAATGTTACAGCAGCAGATTTAAAAGCTGTCAATGGTGTGGCGCATGTGGTTGATGCGGTCTTACTACCAAGTTATGTAGCCTATTCTGTAGGAACAATTGCCGAGCCCGTACTGTTTGAAAATGACTTTACAATTTTGGCAGCTGCTTTGAGAAAAGCTGAATTACTGGAAACAGTAGCTACTACTGCTGACTTAACAGTATTTGCTCCAACTAACGCAGGATTCGTAGCCGCGGGAATTACTTCCCTTGATGGTTTGGAAAAAGAAGACTTGACACCTGTATTAACATACCACGTCTTAGGTGGGGTTGTGAAATCCGGAGATTTACCTGAAAGCGGAATAGCTGCTACTTTAAACGGAGAAAATATTTACCTTGGATATTCAGCAAATGTATTGATCAATGGATTGACTACGATTACAGCAGTTGATATCGAAAAGAGCAATGGTGTGGTTCACGTAATCGACAGAACGTTGATCCCTCCGGCTCCAAACGTGGTCGAGATTGCGTTAGCTTTAGCGGATAACGGAGATGCCTCAGAATTCACAGTATTAACGAGCTTATTGGCTTCTGATGCTTTTGCAGACATTACCCAAGCCATTATAGATGCTGAAAACATTACGGTATTTGCTCCAACTGACGCGGCATTCGAAGAAATTGAGGACGTTATTCCAACTTTAACTGAGGATCAAATCAGAACAATTTTGACCTATCATGCGGTTGGCGCAAGGGTATTTAGCTACAATCTTGTAAACGGCCAGGTAGTTCCGACACTGAATACACAAACTTTAAAAGTGATTCTTAATGATAACGGAGCCTTCCTTGAAGATAAAACTGATGATAATGCCGAAATTATTATAGTAAATGTGCATGGAAGCAATGGTGTAATTCATGCAGTAGATAAAGTATTAATCCCAGAGTTATAAACCTGGGGTCGCTTTCCCCGAGTTTATAATCTTATTTTTGATAGTTTGATTTATTTTGGATGCGTGGATCGATGGTTATTGCAATCATCGGTCCATTCTTCTTACATAATGATTTAAACTGAAGCCTTTTCTCATTACCTTTAATAAAACTTTTGCTCGTGTTCATAAAAAAACTTTTTTTTCTTTCATTTGCCCTGCTTTTTTGTATCAATATGGTTGCACAGACCGGATCGATCAAAGGAAGGGTTTACAATGAAATAAACAATGAAAGTATACCCTTTGCCAATATCATTCTGGAAGGCACTCAGATCGGAGCCACATCAGATGAAAACGGTAACTACCAGTTGGATGAAATCCAGCCAGGAACGTATAACCTCATTTGCAGCTTTGTAGGATTCACAACCGTATATGTGTATGAAATCATTGTTGGATCAACCGCAACAACCGAGATTGACATTGCCTTAACAGAAGAAAGCGCCTTACTGGATCAGGTCGTTATACAGACCAACAGAATTGAAAAATCTCAGGTAAGCCCTCTGAGCAAACAGACCATCGGCGCGACTGAAATTTACAGAAACCCAGGTTCCAACAGAGACATCTCAAAAGTGATACAGATCCTTCCCGGGGTCGCAACCACCGTATCTTTCCGAAATGATATTATTGTTAGAGGCGGAGCCCCGAATGAAAACAGATTCTACCTGGATGGTATAGAAATTCCAAATATAAACCACTTTGCTACGCAAGGGTCTTCCGGAGGCCCGGTAGGGATGATTAATGTCAATTTTATTAGAGACGTTGATTTTTACTCAGGAGCATTTCCAGCAAACAGAGGGAACACCATGAGTTCCGTAATGGAGTTTCAGCAGATCACGGGAAACAGAGAGAAATTCGGAGGCAGCTTTATGGTGGGTTCAAGTGATATCGGGTTGACCTTAAATGGTCCCACAGGAGAGAATTCTTCGTTTATTTTATCGGCCAGAAGATCATATTTACAGTTTTTGTTTCAGGCTTTAAAACTTCCATTCTTACCCACATATAATGATTTTCAATACAAACACTTCTTTGAACTTGACGAAAAGAACCAGCTAACTCTCGTGGGCTTGGGAGCTATAGATGATTTTGAATTGAATGAAGATGTAAATGACGGTGAAACTGATCAGGAAACCATAGATCGAAATAATTACATTCTTGGTAACCTGCCGGTTAACAGCCAATGGAACTATGCCATTGGAGCCAATTGGAAACATTTTTCAAAAAACAGTTTTCAGAATGTGGTTATAAGTCGTAACCATTTAAATAACAAAGCCGTTAAGTACAGGGATAATATAGAGATCCCTGAAGAATTACTGTATGACTACAGTTCAGAAGAAATAGAAAATAAGCTCAGGGTTGAAAGCACAAAAAGAAAAAACGGGTGGAACTGGAACATTGGAGCAGGATTCCAGCATGTAGTGTACAAGAATTCTACATTCAACAAAAAAGCAATTAACGGAGAGGTACAGATCATTGATTTTGATTCGGAATTCAGCATGCAGAAATACGAATTATTCACACAGATCAGCAAGGCCTTTTTTAGCGAAAGGCTCTCGTTGTCTTTCGGCATCAGAACTGACGCGAACAGCTATTCGGATGAGATGTCTAACTTTTTGGATCAGTTATCTCCTCGTTTTTCAGCCTCTTATCAAATTACAGAAAAGTTCGCGGCAAGCTTCAATTTGGGTCGTTATTACCAATTGCCTGCCTATACGGTAATGGGATATAGAGATAATGACGGAAATCTCGTCAATAAAGAAAACGGCATTACCTATATACAAAGTGATCATTTTGTGGGAGGTGTGGAATACAATCCTACCAAATACTCAAAGATCACAGTTGAAGGCTTCTATAAAAAATATGATAACTATCCTTTTTTAACAAATGACAGCATCTCTTTAGCTAATCTTGGTGGTGATTTTGGCGTGATTGGAAATGAACCGGCTATCCCTACCTCGGTTGGTAGGAGCTACGGAATTGAATTTTTCCTGCAGCAAAAGCTCAGCTCCTCAGTATATGGTTTGATCTCTTATACATTCGTCAGAAGCGAATTTGAAGACAAAAACGGAGATTATGTGGCCTCATCCTGGGACAACAGACACGTTCTCAATGTAACAGCTGGTAAAAAATTACGGAAAAACTGGGAACTTGGAGCGAAATTCCGGTTTTTAGGAGGCTCGCCCTACACTCCTTATGACATTGAGCAATCTTCAAGAAAAGAAATATGGGACGTAACCCAAAGGGGAATCAATGACTGGGATCTTTTAAACACCGAAAGAAATGGAAATTCACACGGTCTTGACCTAAGGGTAGACAAAAGATGGTATTTCAAAAAATGGGCATTAAATGCCTATCTCGATATTCAGAATATTTACAACTTTAAAACAGAAACTCAGCCTTTTCTTGATGTGGTAAGAGATGAAAATGGTGATCCTATTGAAGATCCTGCAGATCCTGAGCGTTACCTGGTCAGAGAGATTGAAAACACAACAGGAACGGTGTTACCTTCAATAGGAATCATGATTGAGTTCTAAAATCGATTACACACTTGCCTCATCTTTTTCATAGGCTTCTTCATGAACATTAGCAACGGCTCTTCCTGAAGGGTCGTTCATGTTTTTAAAGCTCTCATCCCATTCCAGGGCGATCTTTGTACTACAGGCAACAGAGGCTTCCTGAGGCACACATAGCGCGGCAGTATCAGACGGGAAGTGCTCTGCAAAGATACTTCTGTAATAGAATTCTTCTTTACTGGTCGGTGTCTGAATAGGGAACTTATATTTGGCATTGGCCAGTTGCTCATCGGACACTTCCTGCTCCACAATTTCCTTTAAAGTGTCAATCCAGCTATACCCTACTCCATCAGAAAATTGCTCTTTCTGCCTCCAGGCTACACTTTCCGGAAGGTATTTTTCAAATGCTTTCCTTACCACCCATTTTTCCATTCGCTCACCGTTGATCATTTTATCCTCGGGATTCAAACGCATGGCAACATCCATAAACTCCTTGTCCAAAAATGGAACACGACCTTCAATACCCCAGGCAGCCAGAGATTTGTTAGCCCTTAAACAGTCATACATATGTAACTTGTCAAGTTTTCTTACCGTTTCTTTATGAAACTCTTCAGCGCTAGGCGCCTTGTGAAAATATAAGTACCCGCCAAATAACTCATCAGCACCTTCTCCTGAAAGTACCATTTTTACCCCCATGGATTTGATTACTCTTGCCATCAGATACATTGGAGTCGAAGCACGAATCGTTGTAATATCATAAGTTTCAAGGTTATATATCACGTCGCGCACAGCATCAAGTCCTTCCTGAATTGTGAATTTGATCTCATGATGCACCGTTCCAATATGATCTGCTACTTTCTGAGCCGCCGCAAGATCCGGAGATCCTTCCAGGCCTACAGAAAAAGAATGAAGTCTCGGCCACCAGGCTTCCTGAGTATCCCCTGACTCAACTCGTTTATCGGCATACTTTTTTGCAAGGGCTGATGTAACGGAAGAATCGAGACCTCCGGAAAGTAAAACACCATAAGGTACGTCACTCATCAATTGTCTGTGAACCGCCGCTTCCAAGGCATCGTGAAGTTCATCGATGCTCGTCTGATTTTCTTTTACTGCTTCGTACTCCGTCCAGTCACGGTCATACCACCGGGTCAATTCACCATCCTTACTTGATAAATAATATCCGGGAGGAAACAATTCTATTTTGGTACAAACTCCTTCAAGAGCTTTTAGCTCAGAGGCTACAAAAAAGGTTCCGTTTGCATCCCAACCTATGTACAATGGAATAATTCCAATATGATCACGGGCAATAAAATACTCATCTTTCTCTACATCATATAGCGCAAAACCGAAGATACCATTCATATCATCAATAAAATCAACTCCCTTTTTCTGATATAAAGCCAGGATGATCTCACAATCTGACTCCGTCTGAAAATTATAATCTTTGGCAAACTGCTCACGTAATTCCCTGTGATTATATATCTCACCGTTTGCAGCTAATACCAGTTTTTTATCTTCACTGTATAAAGGTTGCTTTCCTGAAGCCGGATCAACAATCGCGAGTCTTTCATGAGCAAGAATAGCCTTGTCATTACTATATATCCCACTCCAGTCCGGACCTCTGTGACGAATCCTCTTAGACATTTCCAACAATTGAGGCCTCAAAACCTCTGCCTTTTCCTTTAAATCAAATGCACAAACTATTCCACACATCGTATCTTCTCTTTTAATTATTAATTAGGTTGCAAATATGAATTAAATATTTCAATACGTAAATAATAATTTATTATTAATTATAATTTATAACTTTTACTTGAATATTTATTTACATATGTAATTAGAATTGATAGATTCAATTTATTAGTTTACAAATTGCAATGATTGCGGTTACAGGTATTCAGAAAGAATGGAATAGAGTAAATATTGAGATAAGTTTATACTGTTTTAAATCGACCCTCAAAACCATTAAGAGGTGCCTGACTGAAACCCTTGATGATCTTGAATCATAAAAGGTAAAACCCAGCATCTGGATTATTTATTCTGAAGAAACCCTTTAATAACCAGATAGATGGTTTTTCCTGCATTTTCCCCATAAAGACCTGGATCAAAAACAGGTTTGTTTTCTTTGAAGAGACTGTAGGCCTCTTTTATTTTACCAGCCTTTGCTCCGGTGAGCGAAGCATAATGATTCCTGACCAATTCTACCCATTCGGTTTCCTCTCGTACAATAATGCAAGGCTTTTGATTAAAATAAGCCTCTTTCTGCAGTCCTCCGCTATCTGTGATGACCATTTCGCAATGCTTTAATAGCTCAAGCATATCAAAATATCCTAACGGATCTGTGGTCAAACCCTCAAAACTTAATCCAAATTTTCTCATTGCCGCCTTGGTTCTAGGATGCATAGGCAGGACTACCTTGGTAGATTTAGAAATCTCATTGAGGCCTGTTATAATGGACTCCAGATTTTCAACATCATCCGTATTCTCTTGTCTGTGCACAGTAGCCAGTACAAAACTATTGCCTTCAAGGGATAATTGATCCATTAAAGTCGATTTTTGGGAAGACATCCCACTGTAATACGCTACTGAATCCTTCATAATATCACCAGATAAAACTATATCTGCATCAAAATGATCAAAACCTTCCGATTTTAAGTTGGCGACAGAGGACTGGGTTGGACACATCAAAAGATCAGAGATTCGATCCGTAAGGATCCTGTTCACCTCTTCGGGCATTTCCATATTAAATGATCTAAGCCCTGCTTCTACATGAGCAACCGGGACACCGAGTTTCTTTGCGGCAAGAGCCCCGGCAAGTGTAGAATTTGTATCACCATAAACCACAACCAAATCGGGATTTTCTTTTAAAAGAATTTCTTCAATTCCCTCAAGCATTCTTCCTGTCATTGCTCCATGGCCAAGATTATTCACCTCAAGGTTGTACTGAGGCTTTGGAATGTCCATTTCATCAAAAAAGACATCACTCATATTTTGATCAAAATGCTGACCGGTATGAATAATTACCTCTGCAAACTCCCCTTGTTCTCTTATGATTCGGCTTAACACAGCAGCCTTTATAAACTGTGGCCTGGCTCCCAATATGCTAACTATTTTCTTCATCTTTGAATTGACCTTGTTATTCGTTCTTCCATTTAATAGAAATCCCTAAACTGTTTTTATGAGCCCTGCCAGTTTCTCGGTAAGGTTCCTCCTGTGATACCGATCAATATGCTCCGATCTGACCTTTAATTTATTTGATTTGAACTTCTTATAGCAAGCCTGAATGTATTCTTTAAGTCCTTTTGCATCCTCAAAATCAATCATTATGCCACTCCCTGAATCATTTATTATATCCGCCAGATCCCCGTCAAGGGGCCCTATTGCCAGGATGGGCCTGTTACTCTGTAGGTATTCAAAAACCTTTCCTGTGATAATTGATCTCGCCGAGGGAACCTTATTTACGGATAGTAACAATATTTGGGACATTTTTTGATAATTCATCACTTCTTTATGCGGTAAATAAGAAATAAAGTTTACCGATTCCGTGAGTCCTTCCGATTGAATACTATCAAAAACGGACTTATCACATTGACCAATTAGTTTAACCTGCAGGTCTTTGGCAAAATCAGGAGATTCCACGATCAGTTCTTTTAGAACTCCCCAAAGGATCAATGGATTTCTGTCAGCGTTCATCATTCCAATGTGCGAAATACTGAATTTCTTGTCAAGCTTATCCTGGCCACTCGCAATTTTTCCATCAAAACCGTTTGTAATTATATGTACGTTTTTATTGCGATCGTCAAATTCCTTCTTCATTGAGGCACCGACTACGACTATGGCATCCGCTTTTTTCAAGACTTCATTTTCGAGTTTATAGTGCTTGTTTTTAGATTTTTTTGTCATGGGAAGGGCATGGAAATAATCTATGTTTGTCCAGGGGTCCCGAAAATCGGCGATCCACTTTACACCTGTTTTCTCCTTTAATTCCTTCCCAATCAAATGAAGGCTATGAGGAGGGCCGGAGGTGACAACGACATCTATGGACTGCTTCGCCATGTAGTTCAACAATCTTTTAACCGATGGTTTTATCCAATATTTTCGAGCATCCGGAATGAAATAATTTGCTCGTATATACTGTATCTGTCGTCCAACAAAAGATGGCTTACTACTCAGGAATCCTGCACTCACTTGTTTCTCCTGATTACCTAACTTGGTTAATAAATCGTTAGGCTCCCAGATCGGTTCTTTAATCACTTTTACTTTGGGTGAAACCTCTTCAGTCAAACTCGCATCTGTAATGGCATAATTGGCATCCTTAACGGTATAAACAACGGGTTCAATCCCAAATTCAGGCAGGTATTTGACAAACTTAAGCCACCTCTGAACTCCGCTTCCGCCGGCAGGTGGCCAATAATATGTGATCAACAGTGCTTTCAAGATGATTCAAATTCCAAATATAAGTTCTTCAGTTCACTCGAGACCATTTCCCATGAAAATTTGTTCTTGATGAACTTTTGACCGTTGCTTCCCAATTCGCTCGCAAGGTCATCATTTTTTAAAAGCTGTCTTATTTTTTCTTCTAAATCTTTTATATCCTTTTCCTTATGGATAAGTCCGCTCTTTGCTCTTTCCACCAGATGCTTTTGAGCTTTCGCATCACTTGCAACAACGGGCACCCCAAAACTCATATACTGAAACAATTTATTGGCATAGGTTGTATCATGATGAAGGTTCCTGTGCAATGGTGAGACTCCTATCCGTGCCACTTTTAAATAACTTTGAAAGGTATTGGGTTCCTGCCATCCTTCAAAATCGACATATTCCTGAATTCCCAGTTCTTCCACCTTATTTTTTAAAATCTGATCCGTGGAATTACTACCCACGATAACCAGCTTTAATTTTTGCTTTAAATGTTGACCATGTACAATATTTGCCACCGCCTCGATGACAGATAATAATCCACGGCGAAGGCCCGTATCCCCAAGATAAAGGATTACGAATTTACCTTCGTACCTTTTCACAATTGAACCATCCAGGACATAATCCTGATAGAAGCCTTCTTTTACCGTATTAGGAACCACAGCGACGCGATCAGAAGAAATTCCCAACCGCTCTGTCAATTCCTTTTTTGACTCATCTGTTACAACTATGGTTTTTGTAACCTTTTTCACCAGTTCCCCTTCTTTTTTTCTCCATTTTCCAGGAGAAATAAGCAGGTTTCCAGGAAACTTATTCAGATGAGGATAGTACTTCATAATTTCAGGGCGATTCTCATGAAGGTCTAAAATTACCGGAAGGTTTAGGCCTGTATTTGCCGACAAAACGGCTTCTCCTGCTACCATATCATGAATATGAATCACACCAATTTCATTAACTTCCAGAAAATTCCGGATCTTCTTTGAAAGGCTCATACGATAAAAGGGAAGCGTATAAGACAGAGCCGAAAATTTATATTCCATCCTGCTGCTTGAATATCTTTTTATTTGAATTCCTTTATAGGACTCACTCTCAGCCTCCTTCTGATAAGAAAGACAAAACAAATAGACTTCATATCCTGAATCAATCAAAGCCAAAGCCTCATTCTCAACCCGAGGATCGGGTGGAAAGGGCTTGTCTAAAATCATTCCAATTTTCATTTTTAATTCAACTATCTTTCAGCATATACCGCGTAGTACCGAGGAGTGAACCTTCTTAGTATGGGCCTGAATCCAATCTTATTGACGGGGCTTGACCATTTTTCATATTTTTTTATCTTCCAGCCCGATTTCTCCAAAAGCCAGTCAAACTGCCAGTCTTCAAATTCATGAAAATGCCGGTCCCATTTATCGGTTTTGCTTCTGTAGGCAGATGCAAACCATAATTTCAAAGGAACAGTAGTTATCAATTTTGACGCCTTAATTGTATTTAGAACATTAAACGGAGCAATCAGGTGCTCAAAAATTTCAAAGGCTGTAACCGCATCGACCTCGTACTTGTTCACATGGGCATAATCAAAGTCCAGGTCCTCGCCTTTTGTGTTGTACACCTTATAGCCATGCGCTTCCAAAATTTCACTAAGCTCATTTCTAACGCCCAGATCAAGAATTGTCGCCGGGGCCGGAAGAACAGATTGCAAAAATTCCAAGGTATGCTCATACCTTTTCTTTGGCATCGTTTTATATGACTTGAATTGACTCATTTTTTTCTGTTGGTCCTTCTTTATCTGTTGGTCCCTCTTTATCTGTTGGCCCTTTCTTAGATTTCCTGGCTTTCAAATACCATCCCAAAGGTATAAGCAATAACAATCCGTAGGAAACAAGCGAAATGATACTACCTGTATGAATTACCTTTGGTTCAAATTTAAATACAAGTGTATGGTTCCCGGCAGGAATAACAGCTGCACGTAACACATAGTTTGCCCTCATATGAGGAATAAGCTCTCCATCCACATAGGCACTCCAACCATCTTTGTAGTAGATTTCAGAAAATACAGCCAATTGATCAGACGAGGTATTTGTTTCATAGACCATTTCATTCGCTTTATAAGAGGCCAGTACAATACTGTCCGTGCTGTCTTTAACAAAGCTTCTCCCCTCCAAGACGGGCTCAAAATCTCTGGTCAGCACAACTCCTTTCTCAGTATCAAGACTGTCCAGAGCTCTTATTTCTTCATTGGCAGTATCAACAAATTCAATCTGGTCAACAAACCAGGCATTCCCGTTGGCCTCCTGATTCAACTGAACATTCTCAACATTATTCTCGCCCGGAAAAATAAAATACTTGGTGTTGAGCATGTTTAAAACCTCGATATTATTTCTCGCAATCTGAAACTCATAAAGTTCCTGATACCTTCTGGGCTTGGCAGCGTGATATCCACCGATTGAATTATGAAAAAATGAAGTACTTCCGTCATTCAGAGGATCCACCATAAAATTGAGGACCCTGTAATGCCCTTTATCCTTTAAGATCTCAGATTGCATGGGGCTTAAATCAAAAGGCTTCTCAAGCCTTGATTTTGTTATAAAATCATCATTGTTGACATAACGCTGATCCACAACAACCAGGTCAACAACAACAAGTATCAAAATCCCTCCAATGACAACATTCCGTTTAATTTTATCCGTTAGAAACAACCATAACAAACAGGCTGTTATGACCACATAGACCAAGGATCGCAAACTGTCCTGAAAGAAGATGGTTCTTCTGTCTTCTATCAAAATATCCGATAATCCTGCCAGCATATTTTCATAACCAGGATCTCTAAAGCTTTCAAACGAGAATAAATTAGCTCCAAAGGCGGTAAAGAACAGAGCCAGACCTGCCACTGAAATCCCTGCCCATTTAAAGGCCTTTAAGCGTTCTTCCTTCTTTGTATTCTCACTTAAAAATTTTTGTAATCCCAAAATGGCAAGAAGCGGAACAGCCAGTTCAGCTATAACCTGTATTGAAGAAACTGCCCTGAACTTATTGTATAGCGGAACGTAATCAATAAAGAAATTCGTTATTAAACTGAAATTCTTCCCCCAACTCAAAACAATGGAAAATACAGTAACTGCAATTAACCATTTCTTCATCGGACCCTTTATTAAAATGGCACCGAGCACAAAAAGGAAAATCAAAACCGAACCTAAGTAAGGCGGAGCTGCTACTATAGGCTGATCTCCCCAGTACATTGGTGCATTTTCCGCAAAATTAAGTGCCTGTTTTCTCCCAGCCTTATCCTTCAAGAATCTGTACGTATAACTCTCCTTGTCTAATTTTTCATTATTGGACCCTCCCATAAAACGAGGGATAAAAAGGTCAAAAGTTTCCAGAAACCCAAAACTGTATTGCGTAATATATTCTCTCGAAAGCCCTGAACTGATCTCCTTTGGGCTGCCATCAGGATTAATGGTTAATTCACTTCGGCTCCTCGTGCTATGGTCCGCATATTCCTTGGTTGCCAGTAAACTCGTTGCATTTACTCCAACGGCCAAAACTACCGCAACCATTAGTAATCCTATTTGTCCTGCAAATTCTGGCAACTTTCTTTCCTTATAGGCTTCTATCAGATAAATGATCCCAAAGATCAGTACGGCAAAAAGCAGATAATAGGTCATTTGAGGGTGACTCGCATTAATTTCCAATGCCATGGCTGCCGCTGTAAGGATAAATCCTTGCAAATATTTTTTATCGAAAACCAGAAGCAATCCGGCCAATACCATTGGCATGTAGGCTATTGCATGAGCCTTGGCATTATGTCCGACACCCAGAATGATGATAAGATAGGTAGAAAAACCAAAGCCCAACGCTCCTATAAAGGCCAATTTCCATTCCACTTTCAGAACAGATAACAAAACAAAAAATCCCAGAAAATACAAAAACAAATAGTCGGCAGGCCTGGGTAAAAATCGCAGCAAACTATCCACTTTTTTAACATAATCATGCGGATAGTAAGTACTTAACTGATAGGTAGGCATCCCTCCAAATGCTCTGTTTGTCCAATAAGGTTCTTCTTGAAACTCAGCTCTGTGTTCCTTGACCTCCTTTGACATCCCCCTGAATTGTGCAATATCAGATTGGTAAAGTTCCTTTCCTTCAAGAACCGGAGAAAAATACGCCAGGGCAATTACCACAAAACTCAAAATCGGGATAAGAAACGGCAGGAATTTCTTGATATTCATAAACTAAGCTTATTTCTATTTAAATATGACAACCAGCCTATCATTCATCAACCTCTTCGAAGTCAATATATTCGCCAACATCTTTATTGCTTTCTCTTTGTTTAACCGGTTTTTTATCGATGATCGTTTCACCTTCCCGAATATTATCATTATGATTTGAATACCCTTGTTGTTCTCTCGCTTTTTTTTCAAAATTCCGTACCGCTTTCTGCATCAAAACGGGCAGTAAAACCCGTGCCAGCCACCTGAAAGCATAATACCCAAGAATCAGGAACAAAATGAACCATAAACCCTGAATTGAAGCCTCCTGCATAATTATAAAATTTAATTTTCAAAAATAACAATTTGCAGGCAACTTGAGCGTTTATATATTGAAAACTTACTTTTGATCATATATTAAGTTGAACATGAAATCTTTTCTTAGCTCCCTACTTGTCATACTTTTGACACAAATCTGCCATGCACAATACACAGAGGTCATCAATTCCCGACGGCCTGGATTTTCGGATAGTCCCTATAGCGTAGGTACCAAGGTATATCAGGTTGAGGGTGGATTATTTTATAAAAATGTAGGGAGATTCGAGTATTGGGATCCAATCCTGGAACAAACCATTACTTATAGTTCATCAAGTTTTGGTTCGGATATCATGCTAAGAACGGGACAGTTCTTCGAAAAGCTTGAATTTAATCTGGACATGGCAGTGGTCAGTGAAAACAGAGATTACACCAGGCCGGCAGTTTACAGTGATTCCGGCTTCGGATTCAGTAAACTTACCCTTGGAGCAAAATACCTTGTTTACAAACCAGAATACGCGGATAAATCAAAAGAGATACGCAGCTGGAAGGCCAGACATAGTTTTGATAAAAAAAGGCTTATACCTGCTGTTGGCGTCTATGCCGGGCTGAATACAAACTTACTGACGGACCTTCATAAGAACCCTGAAGGAATCAGCCCAAGATTTGCCATTTATACCCAAAACGATCTTTCAGAACGACTGATCGTTCTTCTTAATTTTATTGCCGACAAGGCTTTTACCAATGAAGCCGAAAATTCATATATCATTACCGTGACCTATTCCTTATTTGAAAACTGGTCGATTTTTGGTGAAAATCAAGGGTTTTTCAGAAAAAATGTTCCCAATGATTTTCAATTCGGAGCCGGAGGTGCTTACCTGGTCAATCCGAACATGCAAGTTGATTTTTCGGGCCGTATCATAGTAGACTCCAGAGGGGACAACACCTATTTATTCGGCGGTGGCGTTTCCTGGAGGCTGGATAAACACAAAGACCAGGTTATTGTGACCAAGCCTGAAAACGACGAAATCAATGTTCCTAAACAAAAGAAAAGTTTCTTTGATACCATTACTTTTGGCCTGTTTGCCGGGAACAAATCTTCCAATAATGGCAAGATGAGAGAGGTTAAAAGTGCAAAAGTAAAAACCAGAGAACTGCAGGCTCCCGTGAATAAAAAAGCTCAGAAAGCCAGAAAAAAGGCGAGTAAACAAGCCGAAAAAGAAAGAAAACAACGAGAAAAAGCCCAAAAAAAATCAGGATAAAAATTAGAAATCCACTAATTTTGCCGAATGATTCAAATTAAGGAGATTTCGACAAATCAGGAGCTCAAGGAATTTGTAAAATTCCCATTTAGATTATACAAGGGAAATCCCTACTGGGTACCGCCTATCATTAACCAGGAAGTAGCCAGTTTTGACAAAGCTACCAACCCTGTTTTTGAACATGCTGATGCTCGATTTTTTCTTGCGATGAAAGGTGAGGAGATCGTTGGAAGGGTAGCCGCAATTATCAATAATCTTGAAGTCAATCAGCAAAAAGTCAGACGAATGCGTTTTGGCTGGATCGATTTTATCGATGACCTGTCAGTGAGCAAGGCTTTACTTGATAAAGTTGAAGAAATAGGAAAAGAAGCGAACCTTGATTTTATTGAAGGGCCTCTTGGATTCTCTAATCTGGATAAGGTTGGGGTCCTTACGGAAGGATTTGATATTTTGAGTACCATGGTAACCTGGTATAATTATCCATACTATGCTGAACATTTTAAAAAACTAGGCCTGGTTCCAGGGCAAAAATTTCTGGAAACAAATTTCAAACTGGAAGACGTGGATATTGAAAAATATCAGAAATATGCCTCATTGATCAAAAGGAGGTATAAACTCAAGGCCATAAATTTCAAATCTTCAAAAGAGGTCCTGCCCTATGTTGAAGAAATGTTTGAACTTTTTAATACCTCTTATGCGAGATTATCTTCTTTTGTTCCGGTAAGCGACAAACAAATCGCTTATTTAAAAAAGAAGTTTATAAGTTTTGTAAATCCCGAATACATTAAGTTCATTGTTGATGAAAATGGTAAGCTTGTAACCTTTTCCATAACCATGCCTTCATTTGCCAGAGCACTCCAAAAGGCGAACGGAAAGTTGTTCCCGACAGGATTCCTTCATCTTTTGTATGCAAAAAAATACTCCAAGTCCTCTGTCTTTTTCCTCATCGGGATAGCTCCCGAATACCAGAAAAAGGGAGTTACAGCCATTGTATTTGACGAATTTTTTAAAACCTACAGTCAAAAGGGTGTTTCAAAAATGATTATCACACCTGAACTTGAGGAGAATAAAGACATTCAGCTCATCTGGAAAAATTTCAAACCCGAAATTCATAAAAGGAGATGTACCATGAGAAAGGACATCGCTAAAAAATGATCATTGATTGTAAAGTGAGGGGAATTAATTACTTTTAACACTCACTAGATTCCATATGCAATTATTTTATAGTCCTGACATATCCAATTCAGAGGAATACATAACTTTTTCAAAGGAAGAGAGCCGTCATATTGTAAAAGTTTTGCGAAAAAAAACTGGGGATCTGCTTCAGATCACAAATGGAAATGGCTTTTTATATTCAGTTGAAATCGAACAGGCTCATGACAAAAAATGTACGGGTCGAATTCGGAATTTTGAAGAAAAACCCCGAGAACGGCTCTATTATCTTCATGTTGCAATAGCGCCAACAAAGCTCAATGATCGAATGGAATGGTTTTTGGAAAAGGCCACTGAAATAGGAATTGACGAAATTACACCCATTCGCTGTGACCGATCAGAAAGAAAAGAAATTAAGCACGAACGCATGGAAAAAGTGATTATTTCAGCCATGAAGCAATCGCTTAAATTTAGGCTGCCCAAATTAAATCCCACAATGGGTTTTCGTGAATTTATAAAGAAATGCGACTGGGACCTGGGTTTGATTGCGCATTGTGAGGAAGGGGATAAAACAAACCTCAGGAATTTCTTACCTTTCAAAAAAAGAATTCTGATATTGATTGGCCCTGAAGGAGATTTTTCTCCCAGAGAAATAGAAGAGGCCCAGAAATTAGACATCAAACCTGTCAGTCTTGGAAAAAGCCGGTTAAGAACAGAAACCGCAGGGATTGTTGCCTGTCATACGGTTTCCGTTTTCAATGAAGAAGTATCAAATCATGAAGCTTAAGAACAACAAAAATCTGGTGCCCTTTCAACAGCTAAAGAATTTATTTCTGTTATTGATGATCTGTAATATCGGTTATGCCCAGGAAGTTGGAATTCTAAAATATGACGGAGGGGGAGACTGGTATGCAAACCCAACAGCAATCCCAAACTTAATACGGTTCTGCAATGAAAACATCCGAACCAATATTGATGAAAAACCGGACAATGTTGAACCTCAGAGCAAGGAATTATTCAATTATCCCATTGTCTTTCTGACAGGACATGGCAATGTGTATTTTTCCGAAGATGCAATCGATAATATAAGGAATTATCTTATTTCTGGCGGGTTTCTTCATATTTCTGACAATTATGGTCTGGACAGTTATATTCGCAGGGAGATGAAAAAAGTTTTTCCTGAAATTGAATTCATTGAAATTCCTTTTGATCATGCTATTTATCATCAATCTTACGATTTTGAGGGTCTTCCAAAGATTCATGAACATGATAAAAAACCAGCCAGGGGCTATGGACTGTTTTATGAAGGAAGGCTCATTTGTTTTTATGATTACGAAAGTGATCTCAGCGATGGATGGGAAGATGAATCCGTTCATAATGACCCCCCTGAAGTCAGGTTAAAAGCCCTTCAGATGGGTGCTAACATTATTTCCTTCGCCTTCAAAAACTAGTTCCTTAAAAATATTTCAATGATAAACTCCATAGACAGCATTCAGATTCATTTTAATTCAGATAATTTGTGGGTGGTGAACCTGACGCTTTCTCTGGTGATGTTCGGGGTGGCACTGGACATAAAAGTTTCGGATTTTACGAATCTTTTAAAATCGCCCAAACCGGTTATCGTCGGTGTTATTTCACAGTTTATATTGATTCCCCTGGTTACATTCTTAATGATTATTTTAATAAACCCTTACCCAAGTGTGGCCTTGGGAATGGTCATGGTTGCAGCATGTCCGGGTGGAAATATTTCGAACTTCATGACTAAATTAGCAGGTGGAAATGCCGCCTTATCTGTGAGCCTTACGGCTTTTGCATCGCTTGCGGCCCTTATCATGACACCATTAAATTTTGCAATTTGGGGAAGTTTTTACGCGCCAACAAAGGAAATCCTAAAATCTGTTCAGGTCTCCCCCACTGAAGTGGCTCGCTTTGTCCTTCTGATACTTGGAATTCCACTGATCCTTGGTATGGTTATTAAGAATTATCATCCAAATTTCGCTTCCAAAGCCTCCAGGGTATTAAAGCCCGTTTCTATAATCATATTCCTGTCCTTTATCGCAGGAGCCTTTTACAATAACCTGGATATTTTTATGGAACACATTCATTATGTTTTCTTTTTAGTCATTGCGCATAACACTCTTTTGCTGCTTACAGGATTTTATTTCGCCAGGCTGAACAAACTTTCTTATCTTGATCAGAAAACCCTCAGCATTGAAACCGGGATACAGAATTCCGGATTGGGGCTTCTGCTCGTATTTAGTTTTTTTGACGGGCTTGGAGGGATGGCTTTGCTTGTGGCCTTCTGGGCAATATGGGATATTGCCTCGGGACTTTTGATTGCTTATTTTTGGTCCGAAAAAACGGTTAAAGATAAAAGATGAAGAAACTCTGGTATCTTTTTGTAAAGTTCTATATTCGAACTGGCTTTGCTTTTTATTTCAAAAGAGTACTGGTCTCAGGTAAAGAAAATGTACCAAAAGATAAAGCTATCCTGTTTGTTGCCAATCATCAAAATGCCCTGATAGACCCCCTTTTGATCGGGTCAGTTTCTCCACGTGAATTAAATTTTTTAACGCGTGCAGATGTATTTAACAAAAAACTGGTCAGATGGCTGCTGTCTACTGTGAACATGCTTCCTATTTACAGGATCAAAGACGGGCTCAACAGTCTTTCAAGGAATGAAGAAGTATTTGAGAAATGTTATAAAATTTTAAACAACAAAGGGACGGTACTCATTTTTCCCGAAGGAAATCACAATATTCAAAGAAGACTAAGAATTTTAAGCAAAGGGTTCACCCGAATTATTTTTGGCACCTTAAAGACCAATCCGGACCTGGAAATTGTTGTTGTGCCCATTGGGATTAATTATTCAAACGCCAAGAAATATGCCAGCAGTGTTCACCTGATTTTTGGCGAACCCATCATCGTCAATGATCATCATAAAGAAACGGCTTTAAACGGGGCATCGTCTGAGTTGAAAACAGATGTAAGCAATGCCATGAAAAAGCTCATTACCCACATTGAAAATACCGAACATCATGATAAAATAACGGCTAAATTCAAAGAGGATGAATTTCTGCATCCCAACGAGGTAAATCAAAAGATTAGTGAATTGCATCATGAAGAGGAAATAGAAAGATCTGTTGAAAGTGATTTTCACCTGCTAAAACCTTTGATCCAGGTGAATAGCTTTTTCCCCTTACTGATATGGCGAAAGTTTTATCCCAAAATCGCAGAAGAAGAATTTATTGCGACATACCGGTTTTCAATGGGTATCACAATTTTTCCCTTATTTTATCTTTTCCAGGCCTTAGTTATATCCCTTCTTCTTGGAAGCACTGCCGCCTATTTTTACCTGATGTTCAGTTTTGTGGTCGTATTTCTATATGTAAAATCCCGTTAGGCCTTGTTTATTAATCCATGATGGATTCCTGGATCAAACCCTGGACAACCGTTCTTATATCAGCATCTCCGAGCTTATTGTTTTCACGAGTTGGATACACTCTGTTAGAAAGGAATACATAAACGATTCCAGAATCCGGATCTGCAAAAGTATAGGTACCGGTATAACCACTATGCCCAAAACTTTTAAAGGAAACGCAGCCGCATGTGGCCATAGATTCATCCAATTGAGGCTTGTCAAACCCTAAGCCCCTTCTCACTCCCTTTTCCTCGAAATACCTTCTGTTGAACTTGTCAAAAGATTCCGGTTTGAAGTAACTCTTCCCTCCATAGTAACCCTTTTGAAGATACATCTGCATCATTTTCGCCACATCATTGGAATTTCCAAACAGTCCGGCATTTCCACTAACGCCACCCATCATGGCCGCACCTTCGTCATGTACGTTACCATGAAGCAATTGATGCCTGAAGAAGGAATCATCTTCGGTGGGTACAATAGTCGATTTCGGTATCTTATTCAAGGGGTTGTATACCAGGGTGGTAGCCCCGAGAGGTTTGTAAAAATAGTTCGCATTCAATTCATCCAGAGATTGGCCATAAGCCTTTTCCAGATAATCCTTAAAAAGATAAAATGGTAAACCACTGTACTTATATTCCAGCTCCTCCCTTTGTGGTGCCTCAGCAATCAGTTTATAAATGGTGTCTCGGTAATCGGTTCTTAAAAAGAGGTTTTCAGCAACCTTAATACTGTATTTAGAGGAAGGTTTCGAACTGAAATATTTCTCCATGGGGGTATTATCATCCCCCTCAACCATGGTCTCATAATATGGGATATAGGGTTTGAGCTTTGCATAATGAGACAAGGCTTCCCGCACCGTTACGGTATCCTTGTTACTTCCTTTCAATACGGGCATCAACTCCCCTAATGGTGAATCAAGATCAAATTTACCATCTTCTTCTGCCTTAATGATCATGGGAAGACCTCCCAGGATCTTGGTTACAGAGGCTAAATCATAAACACTGTTATTGTCTACCTTTTTTTTTTGATCGTAGGTATAGTAACCGTAACTCTCTCTAAATACCACCTTACCGTGACGTGCAACTAAAACATGAAGCCCGGGAGCCATGGCCGAATCGATGACCATTGCAGCAACAGAATCAATTTTTTTCAGTTTCGACCTGTCGAGACCTACATCCTCGGGAATGGAATATCCCAGACGGTCTATGGAAGATAATTGAAGGCCATAGCCATACTTAAATTCATCCTTGATGTTTACCGGGAGCATTCCCTTGATATCAAGTGCTCCAAAAATCATCTGGGCCGATAGGTCCTGAGCCAAAGCTGTGTTTTGATACGAAACGATGATTCCGTCAATATGTTCATAAGACTCCAGCTTAAGCAAGCTATACGGGCTGGCAAACACATTCAAAATAACCTTGTGCTTTTCGGCTATTCCTTCAAGAAGGGCAAGTTCATCGTCTGCTATCTTATAATTTGCATAGGCTCCTAAACTGGTATGAAACCCAACAATAACAGTTTCATAGTTTTTTAACTTATTCAAATACTCAGAAAGGCTTCTTGCCGTGATCACATCTACTTTTGTATAATCATTTAATCGTTTAACAAAAGTCCGGTTGTTATGTTTACCGATCTTGATATAGGCTACTCTGTTCTTTTCGAGATCGCTTACGGGAAGTACCTCGTTTTTATTCTGAACCAAGGTAATCGAACTTTCCACGAGCCTGCGGTTCATCAGGTCATCCTCAATTGTATTGAGGTCCTTCATGAGATTATCGGTTGCAATTGGTTGATAATTGTTCAATCCAGCCCTGTACTTTGTTTTCAGTATCTTTCTGACGGACTCATCCAGTCTTTCTTTTGTCAGTGCGCCTTTTGAATAGGCTTTTTTAAAGAGTTCTATCGATTTTGCAACTTCAAGTGGCACGTCAAGGAGATCATTTCCGGCAAGAATCGCCTGCAGGTTAATTTCTTCTGAGGATGCGAAGTTTGTCGAACCTTTCATATTCAATGCATCCGTAACGACTAACCCCTTAAATCCCATTTCTTCTTTCAACAATCCTGTAATGATGTTGTGAGACAAAGAAGAGGGCAGCGATTCATTTGGTTCCAGGGCAGGTACGCTAAGGTGCCCTACCATGGCTGCTCCAATTCCTTCTTTAAAAATTTCGCGGTAGGGATAGAGCTCAACAGAATCCAGTCTGGCTCTGTCATGATTGACGGAAGGTAATGTTTTGTGTGAGTCCTGTGAGGTGTCCCCATGACCCGGAAAATGTTTGGCACATGCCATGATATTCTCACTTTGTATCCCTTTCATAAAGGCAACTGCCTTCCTCGTTACGTTCTGCACATCTTCTCCGTAGGACCTGTTTCCAATCACAGGATTTAACGGGTTCGTATTTACATCAACCACAGGAGCAAAATTAATATGTACTCCTTCTCTTTTCATATGCTTTCCCATTTGCTTTCCCATATCATAGAGCAGACGATTATCTCTTATGGCCCCCAAAGCCATGTTATACGGAAAAGCTACCGTGTTTTTTAGCCGCATCCTTAGCCCCCATTCTCCGTCAATCCCAATCAACAGCGGAATTTTTGAAAGAGCTTGATAGCGATTTGTAAGTTCCACCTGTTTTACCGCCTGGTCCTGAAAGAAAATCAAGGCACCAATATGATGTTTGGTGATCAGGTCACTTATGAATTTTTCGTGGGCCTCATCTTTATTACTGTAAGCGGCCACCATGAACAACTGGCCAATTTTCTGCTCAACACTCATGGTTTTCATGATACTATCAACCCACTGATCCTGAGCAATACTATCTTTCGTTTTTAAAGGATCTGTCTGAGCCTGGAGGGTCAGACCAACAATCAAAGCAAGGAACACCATGATCTTATTCATAAAGCACGTTTTAAGATGAAATATTCGTAGTTAACTTATCCGGATTTCTGAAAAATCTTTCAAAAAAAATAAGTTGCTGCAAATTAAAAAAGATTAGTTAAAATATCGGCTGTGCCAGCTTTTATTTGCAGGTACCTCCCAGGAATTTTCTAACTGTCCTTTGTTTTGAACCATGTTGTTAAAAACCAGGGTATCCGGCTTGATCTTATCTTCCTGAACAAATCGTTGAAAATCAGAAAGGGAGACTATATTGATATGGTCTCCATTTCGAAATGCCGTGTTTAATTTATTTAGCAGTTCCACCTGGAACTGTTGTTCGAAGTTCTTAAAAACGTGCGTGGAAGCATCAATGGAACAACCCGATACCTGCGTAAAGTTCTCATCAACTGCCAGGATGATAAAATGATCATACCTGATATCAAATGAAGCCTTGAGGTCATCACCATGTCGGGTCCAATCCTCTACAAAAGATCTCAACTGGTTCGAAACAGCATCAAGTTCCTGATCAGTAAAAGCCCTGTTAGACTGATAAATCCATATTCTTGCATCCGGCCCAAGCGTATCAAAATCTACAAACATGATTAAATTTTTTTATTGAATTTATTTTGAAGGTCCTCCAGCGTATTGATTTGCTTTTTTACGGACATTCGTTCTTTAACATCAGTTAAAATCTTTTTCGTATACAAGGGAAAATCTGCATTTTGCATCCAGCTGTAATATCCCGGATTCTCCCTGAAAACATCCTTGACCTTTCTCCCCTTGTACTTTCCAAAAGAGAATATTTCTTCTGACTCCTGATCAAATAGAATAAACCCTGCAAAATCAGCTCTCTTCTGATGTGAGGAATAGTTACTTAAAAAATCAACATCGGCCTCAATATCTTCATATTTCTCAATCTGTGCCTCAAGTATTTCAAAGGTTGCAAGTGTGTCGGCCTCCGCCGAGTGGGCATTATCCAGCGTTTTACCACAATAAAATTCATATCCTGCACTTAAATTCCGCTGTTCTTTTTTGTGAAAAATGACCTGCACATCAATGGCCTTCCTGTCTTCCATGTCAAAATTCACATTCGCTCTGAGCATTTCCTCGGCAAGCAGCGGAATATCAAATCTGTTGGAATTAAATCCGGCAAGGTCACAACCCTCGATCATAGTACTTATTTTTGGAGCCAGTTCAGAAAACTTCGGTTCGGTTACAACCCTTTCATTGGTAATACCATGAATATCCGATGCTTCTTTTGGAATTTCAATCTCTGGATTTACTAGTTTGGTCCAACTCTCCTTATTTCCGTTGGGGTATACCTTTAAAACGGAAATCTCCACGATCCGATCTGTTGCAATCTGAATTCCAGTCGTCTCAAGATCAAAAAAAACAATTGGTCTTTCTAATTTAATGTTCATCTGAATGATGTAAAATTGATATTAATGTTAAAGGTTGGCTAGAATCCTGCGTTCTGATCCCAGGCTTCAAGATAATCCCCGACTCTTTTCGCAAACATACTTCCCAGTGCTCCATTGACTACCCTATGATCGTAGGAATGTGATAGGATCATTTTATGCCTGATACCTATCAAATCCCCTTCCGGAGTTTCAATTACTGCAGGTATTTTTCTTATTGAACCCAATGCCAGGATGCCTACCTGGGGTTGATTTATTATTGGAGTTCCCATGATACTTCCAAAAGAACCAACATTAGTCACGGTAAATGTTCCTCCCTGAATATCATCAGGGTTGAGCTTACCTCCTCGCGCTCTGACCGCAAGGTCGTTCACAACCTTGGTCATGCCCACAAGATTCAATTGATCTGCCTTTTTAATTACCGGAACGATCAGGTTTCCATCCGGCAAAGCTGCAGCCATTCCAAGATTGATATCCTTATATTTGATCACCTTGTCTCCGTCTACCGAGATATTCATCATTGGGAAATCTCTGATAGCTTTTGCGACAGCCTCCATAAAAATCGGCGTGTAGGTAATTTTTTCTCCTTCTCGTTTAAAAAATTCATCCTTAATACGCTCCCTCCACTTCACAATGTTGGTAACGTCTACCTCCACAAAACTTTGAACATGAGCTGAAGTTCTCAAAGAATCCACCATGTGCTTGGAAATTAGTTTCCCCATGCGTGTCATTTCTATAACTTCATCTCCTAGTACAGGCTGAACAGGTGACGGAGGCCTTGTACTGGCCTTCGCCGGTTCAGGTGTCGCAGTTTTAATGCCTGGCTCGGCAGTTTCAGGAGCCTGCTGTTTGCCATTTTTCAGATAAGCCAGAATATCATTTTTTGTTACTCGGTTATCCTTACCGCTTCCCTGGATAGATTCGAGCTCTTGAAGACTTATGCCTTCCTTTTTTGCTATATTACGTACCAGTGGAGAATAAAATTTTCCCGAAGGAGAACTCATATCAACTGAAACGGGAGCTGGCTCTTCAATTTTTTCTTTTACTTTCTCTACCGTTGGAAGATCCTCCGGCAATTCCATCTCTTTTTCTTCTGTTTTTTCCGATTCTTTCGGTACGACCTCACCTGAAGAAACATCTCCATCGGTCTCTATCACTGCAATTACCTGGCCTACCCCAACTACATCATCCACCTCAAAAAATCGTTCCAGCAACACACCTTCTACCTCACTGGGAACCTCAGAATCAACCTTATCTGTCGCAATTTCAACAATCGGTTCATCCATTTCTATGGTATCTCCCACCTCTTTGAGCCATGAAGTTATCGTTGCCTCAGCAACACTCTCGCCCATTTTTGGTAATTTCAACTCAAATTTTGACATTTACTGGTAATTTTTGAGGCAAATTTAGTAAATAAAAAAGATAAAATTTAGGAGTTTTTAACTAGATAAATATTTTCTAAATTAAATTCAATCAAAATGAAAAATTTTTACGAATTCCGCATCCATTTCATACAGCTCAGAATTCTCAGGAATCCTTCTTCATCCTGATCATTTCCTTGGTCAGGTCATTAAGTTTTGAGACTTTGTCTTCAAAATCACCTTTAATTGTTTTTCGGTAAGCATTAAGATTCTCTACGAGTTCATTGATGTTTTCAGGCAGTATTTCCTCGAAAAACTGCCTTAACCTTTTGGCAGCCGTCGGAGATTTTCCGTTGGTTGAAATGGCAATTTTTACATTCCCCTTTGTAACGATTCCTCCCATATAAAAATCGCAATATTTAGGATTATCCGCCAGATTTACCAGAATATTCTCCTCCTTACAATCACGGTGGACTTCAAGATTTACTTCCAAATTGTCCGTAGTTGCAATAACTATCTGTTTACCCTTCAAAAAACTTTTTTTGTAGGCTGATTTTATCAACTCAACCTCATATCCTTCTGCCAGCGCAATTACTTCGGGAATATAATCCTTGGAGACCATCGTCACCCTGGCACTTGGACTGGATTTCAATAAAAAGGTCAATTTTTCCAGCCCTACATTCCCTCCTCCAACAATCAGAACATCCAAGGATGCAACTTTTAAAAAGACAGGATAAAGTTCATTTCGTTCCAAAACTCTGAGATTTATTTAAATACTTTATTTGAAAAAAATCCAACCAAGGAACAAAAATACTTGATTTTATCAAACACTTTATCAACTGGATTCATATTTAATTAAGATTTTCAAACAACCATGATGAAAATCATAAAATTTAGCACACGTAACTTATACATTTACTTTTCAAAAGATTTATATCATCTATCAATGAAAAATTTAGTTCTTGGCAATGAAGCGCTGGCTCAAGGTGCTATAGATGCTGGTATTTCCGGGGTTTATGCCTATCCGGGCACACCTTCAACGGAAATAACAGAGTATATTCAAAATTCTAAAATTGCAAAAGAACTTGGTTTACATGCTACCTGGTCCGTAAATGAAAAAACAGCCATGGAAGCTGCTCTGGGAATGTCCTATTGTGGTAAAAGAGCGCTAACCGTCATGAAACATGTTGGACTGAATGTTGCGTCTGACGTATTTATGAACATGGCGGTTTCAGGAATAAATGGAGGTCTGGTTGTCGTAGTAGCGGATGACCCATCAATGCATTCTTCACAAAACGAGCAAGATTCGAGGTTCTACGGGAAGTTTGCAAAGGTCCCTATCCTTGAACCCTCTAATCAGCAGGAAGCCTATAACATGATGCATTATGCTTTTGATCTTTCAGAAGAATTGCAGCTTCCAGTTCTCTTGCGCCTGGTAACGCGCTTATCCCACTCGAAATCCGGAGTGATTTTCAAAGAAAGAAGATGCCAGAACGGAATTCAATTACCGGTTAATACCGATCGCTTTGCTTTGATTCCTGCCAACGCCAAAAAGCAATACAAAAAACTGGTAAATAAAGGAGACCTCTTACTAAAGGCCTCTGAAAAATCTCCATGGAACAAATTGGGACAGCACAAAGACAGGTCTCTTGGAATAGTTGCTTGTGGTATTGGCTATAATTATGTCATGGAAAATCTGGCTGATGATCTTGAATTTTTCTCTTTGCTCAAAATCTCACAATACCCGATTCCTAAGAAAAAGCTTAAAAAACTTTATAAGGATTGTGACGAAGTACTCGTAGTTGAGGAAGGATATCCGCTTGTAGAAGAGATACTTAGTGATTATTTTGGCAATTCAAGAAAGATTACCGGAAAACTTACAGGGCACCTTCCGGAAACAGGAGAATTGACACCAAACCTTGTTGCCAAGGCCATAGGACTATACAGAAAGGAACCCATACCGGTATCCGAACTTGTTGTTGGTCGCCCTCCTCAACTCTGTGAAGGATGCGGACATATTGATCTCTTCAAGGTCATTCAGGAATTGATTCCTTCAATTGGTCAAAAAAAGGTTTTTGGAGATATCGGATGTTACGCTCTGGGAGCCCTGGCGCCAATGAATACGATCAATACACTCATTGACATGGGCGCATCTATTACAATGGCCAAAGGAGGCGCAGATGCAGGACTTGATCATGCCATTGCAGTAATAGGTGATTCAACCTTTACACATTCCGGAATGACAGGATTATTGGAAGCCGTCAATGACAATTCTCCCATCACGGTCGTAATTTCAGATAATTCTGCCGTAGCCATGACAGGCGCACAGGAATCATCCGCAACAGGAAGACTCAAAGAAATTTGTCTGGGATTAGGAGTCCATGCCGATCACCTAAAACAAATCGTTCCACTAAAGAAAAACTTTGAATCGAATGTAGAGATACTCAAAAAAGAAATCAAATATAAAGGTGTCTCGGTTATCATATCGGAAAGGCCCTGCGTTAGATTAAGCAGGGAAAGCAAAGAACAGATTAAACAAAAATTAGCCTCTCTTAACTAAAACCTAATTATGACCTTCAATATTATCTTATCAGGAGTAGGAGGACAAGGGATCCTCACCCTGGCTTCAATTATCGACATCGCTGCACTTAATGACAATTTATTTGTTAAACAGTCTGAGGTTCATGGCATGAGCCAGCGCGGAGGCGCGGTTCAATGTCACATCAGGATAGCTGATAAACAGATCTATTCTGATCTTATACCGGAAGGAGAAACTGACCTGATTCTCTCCGCCGAACCTATGGAATTATTAAGACACATTCCTTCTTTAAGGAAAAAGGGCTGGATCATTACCGACTCAAGTACTTTTGAAAACATTGTGAACTACCCTGACAAACACGAACTTTACAAGCAAATCAAAACACACTGGCATCATATGATCATCAATGCCAAAAGCTGTGCAAAAGATCTTGGAAATTCAAAAATCTGCAACATGGTTCTTCTGGGAGCCGCTTCTTCAAAATTACCTGTCAAAGAAGAAAAAATTGAAGCAGCAATCAATTACTTCTTTAGAGAAAAAAGCGAAAAAGTTCGCCAAAAGAATATAGAAGCCTTCAGGCTTGGGCAGAAAAAAGCAAAAGATTTTACAGAATTTGTTTACTGAAACTGAACTGTTTTCGGTTCCATATGTTTTTTGATGACTTTAGAGAGCAATTTAATTCCTTTTCCAATATCTCGCTTTGGCATATTGGAGAAGGAAAGCCTTATATGATCGTCTCTGACATTATTGGGATCAAAAGTCCTTCCGGTAACAAATACCACACCCTTTTTCAGACAATCATTAAAAACAGGAGTTGCTCTTAAAGGAGCAGGTAATTTGAGCCACACATAGAAACCTCCTTTTGGCTCTATCCAGCTAATCTCAGCTGGCATGTATTGTTTTAAGTTTCTTTGGAGAATTTCTTTTCTTTCCGTGTATTCTTTTCTAAGAAATACCAAATATTTTTCAAGATAACCCTTGGAAACAAATTCATTTGCAAGGATCTGAGTGAAATTTGAGGTACAGGCATCCTGTGCCTGTTTAATTGATTCTGCTTTTTCAAAAATTTCAGGGGAGGCAACCATATATCCAAGTCTAAATCCCGGACCCAGAATCTTTGAAAATGAACCCGTGTAAATTACCTCAACATCCGGTGAGGCCATGGCCTTTATTGATCCGGTCAAGGGCTTATATTCATCTTTGAAATAGAGATCTCCATAAGCATCGTCCTCAATTAAAATGATATCCGTCCCTGACAATACTTCAAGTAGTTGTTTTCTTCTTTCCTGAGAATAAATAATTCCTGCAGGATTGTGAAAATTTGGAGTTATATATAAAAATTTAGGTTTTGTTTTCTGCTGGGAAATAACTTCCCTGAGCTTATCGATTATTATTCCATTTTCATCAATTGGAACGCTCACCATTTTTGCCCCAAAGGTTTCAAAAACCGAAATGGCCCCCACAAAACAGGGATTCTCTGTTAAAATAAGGTCTCCTTCATTCACAAATTCCTGTGTGATAATACTTATAGCCTGTAAAGAGCCTGTAGTAATTAGAATTTTATCTTTTCCTGATTGCATCCCTTTCCCTAGCATCATTCTATGAAGAGAGCTCACCAATGGAGGATACCCTGTTGTTGGGCCGTATTGAAAACAAAGTTTCTTTATGTCATCGCTTAAATTATTGTATATCTCATCAATTTCCTTAATGGGAAAAAGATCGTTATTAGGCATTCCTCCTGCAAAAGAAATCAATCCGCTTCGCGAGGATTGTTTCATCAATTGCTTAATATCTTCGGAATGCATCGAATTGACCGATCTTGAGAATTCATACATCGCTTAGAACTTACATTAGGCTATTCAAAGTAAGGACTTTTTACAACGAAAAGAATTGATAAATGTCAGTTTATGACTACTTTTTTATACGTATTTTACATAAAACTTTTTGGCCTTACCATGTTACATTCAAAACTTATCAATCCGTCAAGTATTGCCGTCATCGGAGGGTCTGAACATATTGATCATATAGGAGGAAGCGTGCTAAAAAACCTTATAGATCAACCTTTTCCCGGAGACCTTTTTGTGGTAAACCCAAAAAAGAAAATCGTTCAGGGAATCAGAGCATTCTCAGATGTAACAGAATTACCTCAAACTGATCTGGCAATTTTTGCAATTCCGGCATCAGAAATACTGTCTTCCGTATTGGAACTCGTTGAGCGTAAAGGCACCAAAGGGTTTATGATCTACTCGGCCGGATTTGCAGAACTCAATGAAGAAGGAAAAAAAATGGAACTGGAAATCACTAAAGTGATTGATGAAGCAGGTGGAAGTCTTCTAGGACCGAATAATATAGGGATGATCAATGAAAATTTTGCCGGAATTTTTACACGACCCGTCCCAAAAATAACAAAATACGGGGCCGATTTTATTTCTGCCTCGGGTGCAACGGCCGTATTTACCATTGAAGCCGCACAACAGATCGGATTATCCTTTTCCGGGCTCTACACGGTTGGAAACAGTGCCCAGATAGGCGTGGAAGAAATACTGGAATATTTGGATATCTCTTATACCCCGAAAGAAAGCAGCAGGGTAAAATTACTCTATATAGAAGGCCTGAAACATCCTGAAAAACTTTTAAAACATGCGCTGTCATTAAAAAAGAAAGGCTGTACCCTGGTAGCCCTGAAAGCCGGCAAAACAAGAAAAGGCCAGCATGCAGCAGCTTCGCATACAGGGGCAATGGCAAATCCCGAAGTTTTTATTCAAGCCCTGTTTAAGAAGGCAGGAATTGTAGTTTGTGAGAGCAGGTATGAGCTGGTAACCATCGGGGCGATTCTTCAACCTTTAAAATCTGTTCCTAAAAGTATTGGCATCATAACCCATGCAGGGGGGCCAGCTGTAATTTTAACGGATGTATTGACCCAAAACAACCTTTTAGTACCTGACCTTTCAGAAGAGCACAAAAATAACCTGGCTTCAATGCTTTATCCAGGGGCAGCTACCGGTAATCCCATTGATATGTTAGCCACGGGCAATGCGGATCAACTTAGAGAAGTTGTCAAATATTGTGAAAATGAGGTCAAAGATATTGATGCCATCGCAGTGATCTTTGGCAGCCCTGGCCTGGGTAGCGTGAAAAAACCCTACGAGGTCATTCATGAAATGAGGTCTCAATGCAAAAAACCCATTTTTGCGATTATGCCTTCAGTGGTCAACGTCAAAAAAGAAATCCAGTTCTTTATTGAAAAAGGGAATATTGCTTTTTATGATGAGTATTTGTTTGGCTCCTGTCTATCTCGAATTGCGGGAGTTGATTTCTTCGATTCCCAGGAATCAGCTGCCAAAAAAAATGAATTCAGGGCTGTTTCTTCTTTGATTGCATCAGAAAAAAAAGGATTTCTTGCCCCGGAGGCATGTTTTAAGGTTCTGTCAGTAATAGGTATACCTGCTGCCAAGCAACATATAGTGCGCTCGAAATCAGAACTTGAAAATTGCTGTGAAGTGATTAATTTTCCGGTTGCGCAGAAGATAATTGGCCCTTTGCACAAAACGGATGAAAAAGGTGTTATTCTCAATGTAAGAAACAAGCAGGAGCTTTTTGAAAATTTTTCTTCACTGATGAAGATCAATGCAGCAGAAGGGGTTTTGATTCAGGAAATGGTCGACGGAAAAGAGGTTTTTGTGGGCGCCAAAAGAGAAGAAGGGTTTCCTCCCCTGATCATGTGCGGCGCTGGGGGAATATATGTGGAAGCATTAAATGACCGTACTCAGTCCCTCGCACCTATTGACAACATAGAAGCCGGAAAAATGATTGAATCGTTGCGGATTTTTCCTATTCTTAACGGGCTTCGGGGTGAAGCGCCTTGTAACCTGGAAGCGTTCCGTAAATCGATTGAGCTGGTCTCAGATCTGATGCTTCAAAACCCTCAAATCACGGAACTGGATTTAAACCCCCTTATTCTTAATGAAAAAGGCATAACGGCTGTTGATGCCCGGATCATGACAGAATAGATTTCTCTTTATAATTGCACTACCTCACCCCTACGATCAGAATAATCACTACCGAGATAATAACTTCGATCCTTCGAGAGAAATCTTTTCTTTATGACTGAAAACTCTGGATTTCCAATATGTTCAATAACCTCTGAATAGCCTAAGCTCTTGGAATCAAAAAAAACAAAGTCATAATCATGTGGCTGGAAATCAATATCCTTTATAAATGCACTCTTTAGAGGTTTTATTGTATCTACCAACCGCGCATAGCAGTCCTTATCTTTTCCAATAAGCACAAAAGATTTGATTTCGGAGGTCTGTTTCGTTTTCTTGGGAACCCCAATTGAATTTACCGAAATAATACCTTTGATAAAAAGGTCAATGGGTTTATAAAGCCATTTCTTTTCTGGAAAATGTTTTCTGTAAAATATACTTAGGGCCCCATAAAAATTCTTCAAATACATCTGGTCCTTTACGGTACTCTCTCCCTTAAAATGCAGAACTCTGGTGTTACCCAGATAAAAATTTCTATAACCTGATTTGAGAATCCTGTAACTCAAATCGATATCATCGCCATACATAAAAAAATCCTCATCGAAACCACCAACCTCATCATAAACACTTTTTTTGATAAACATAAACGCCCCGGTCAGTATATCAATTTCAGCAATTTCATCTCGTTCAATATGATTGGAATAATAAAGTTTTGAGTAACCCAGTAATTTGGTTCCTGCAACTTTCAAAGTGGGAAAATTTCGCTTGCTTTCAGGAAGGTATTTTCCTGACCCATCAATAAACTGTGGCCCCCCTGCGCCAAAATCTTCCTGCTTTTCGGCAAAAGAATAGAACTCTGATATTGTATTCGATTTAAGAATTGTATCCGGGTTCAAAATCAAAACATATTTCCCCTTGGCAATTTTTACACCTAAGTTATTCGCTTTGGAAAATCCTATATTCTCTTTGTTTTCAATCCAGGAAACCCCTTGAAATTCCTCCCTCAGCATGTCACAACTACCATCGGTGGAATTATTGTCCACAACAATGATCTCAACCTGATTTTTTATATCTGATTCAAGTAAACTTTCAATACAATTCTTTAAGAAGTATCGGGCGTTAAAATTGACAATGATAACTGAGACGCTGATCAAGGACAGGTATTTTTGACGCAAAAATAGGACAAATTCCCATTTACTCAAGACATAGCTTTATATTTGTGATATATTCGATCCGATGAAATCAGCTACAGTCAGAGAATTAAAAAAGGAATTGCAGGAGAGGTCCCCAAAGGAAATTCTTGAGCTTTGTTTACGACTTTCCCGGTTTAAGAAAGAAAATAAGGAATTACTCACCTATTTGCTTTTCGAAATAGAAGATGAGGAAGGTTATATAGAAAGCGTAAAAGAGGAAATTGATGAAAAATTCGATCGTGTGAATCGCAAGAGCCCCTATTTTGTCAAAAAAAGTATTCGTTCCATATTGAATCTTACAAAAAAATATATTCGTTATTCCCAGAATAAAGAAACGGAACTTGAATTGCTATTGTACTTTTGCCATAAGCTAAAATACTTCCAGCCCTCCATAAAATACAACCGGAAAGTTTTAACCCTTTATAACCGATTAAAGGAAGATTGCAGAAAAAAAATCGGATTGCTTCATGAGGACCTTCAGTATGATTTTATTCGCGAGCTTGAAAGGCTTTAGATTGATACGTATCAAAATATTTCATGATCTCGATCATTGGTGATAAATTGCTCATAAATTATCTTTATTGTTACGATATAATCTTTGCGGCTCAATCGATACTTCTTTCCAAGTATCTTGAATTAAAAGGATTATTAACAGTAAATCATGACAATCTTAGATTATTTTCTGTCCTGGGAAGAGCAAACACCAAATAACATATTCCTCAGGCAACCAAAAGATGCTGACTGGAAGAACTATTCATGGAAATACTGCGGAATTAAAGCCCGTCAACTTCTGGCTGCCTTAAAAGCTCAAGGATTTGAAAAAGGCGATCGAATTTCAATATTATCTGCAAATTGTGCAGAATGGATCATTTGTGACCTGGCACTTATGATGGGAGGCTATATTTCGGTGCCATTGTATGCAAATATCAATGCGGCATCGATGAAAAAAATCTTGAAAGATTCAGGTTGTAAAGCTATAATTACAGGTAAACTGAATCCTGAAGACTGGTTACTTCAAAAAGAGGTGATAGGAAAAGAAATGAAGGTTATGTCAATGGATGGGCATGATCGAAAAGGGTGTGTCTTATGGTCAGAATTTTGCCAGAGCTACCCTATACCTGAGCCGATTGAAATTAGTTGTGAAGATACAATGACAATTATTTACACTTCCGGAACCACTGGTGACCCCAAAGGAGTTGTTCATACATTTGGTTCTGTAATAACCGCCGTCAAGGTAGCTTCAGATGAAGTGGGATTGAACCAAAAAGGTAACAAATTCGTTTCTTATCTTCCCCTTAGTCATGCGGCAGAAAGGGGACTTATTGAATGCGGAGGCATTTACTGTGGCGGGACGATATCCTTTGTTGAATCCCTGGAGTCATTCTCGAAAAATATTCAAGACACACAGCCTACTCATTTTTTTGGTGTACCAAGAATATGGGAAAAGTTTCAAATTAAAATTTTAGAAAAAATACCGCAAAACCGAATGGATATTTTATTGAATATTCCGTTTATCAACAAAATCTTGATCAAAAAAATAAAAACTTCTCTCGGATTGTCAAATGCAGAGATAATTCTTTCAGGTGCAGCACCTCTTGCACCTGATATTATACGGTGGTTCATGAAGTTAGAAATCAATATCCGTGAAGCTTATGGAATGAGCGAAAATTTTAACGTGATCTCGATGAATCCGGCAGGAGCAATCAAAATTGGTTCAGTTGGCAAATTATTCCCCGGACAGGAAGTAATCATTGATAAGCGAACAAATGAGATTAAACAGAAATGCAGTTGGCTGATGAAAGGCTACTACAGGAATCCAAAACAAACCGCGGAAACAATTGTTCATGATTACCTGTTAACGGGAGATATGGGTGAGCTTACTGAAGACGGATATTTAAAAATTACAGGACGTGTAAAAGATATTTTTAAAACAACAAAAGGTGAATATATTTCCCCATCCCTTCTTGAAATTCCTTTTTTAGAATTAAAAATTATCGAACAGGTATGCATAATGGGAACCTTCTATCCTCAACCTTTTGTGCTCATTTCGTTGTCACATCTGGCTAAAACACTTTCAAAAAACGAAATTGTAAAGAGTCTTGAAAAAGTATTAAACCAGCAAAATGAAGGGGTGATGGAATATCAGCGACTTAAGAAAGTCATCGTATCGAAAAATCCCTGGACCATTGAAAATGGTCTTTTGACCCCAACGTTAAAACTAAAAAGAAGCTTAATCTCCAAAAAATATGAAAGGAAATTAAAGGATATCTATAACAATGATGAATTGGTTTCCTGGGAAAAATAAAGAAAACTTAAATTTCTGCTAAAAAATGGATAAAAATTCACCCTTTTTAAACAAAGTTATTTGGATAACCGGAGCATCTTCTGGAATAGGAGAGGCACTAAGTTATGAGTTTTCAAAAAGAGGTGCCTTTCTTATCCTATCCTCACGGTCTGAATCCAAGCTCTTAGAGGTGAAGAAAAATCTTCCTTTAAATAAGGATAAAGCCAAAGTATTGCCTCTTGATTTAGAACAATTGAATGAATTAGTAAAAAAGGTAGAAAAAGCACTTTCTTTTTTTGGTAAAATAGATTTCTTTATCAGTAATGCAGGGGTTGCTGTGAAAGATTTTGCCTTAAATACTCCTTTGGAAATTGATGTTAAACTAATGAATATTAATTATTTTTCTTCAATTTTGATTTCTAAAGCCTTACTCCCTCATTTTATAAAAAGAAATGCAGGGCATATTGTTGTAACAAGCAGTTTGTCCGGGAAATACGGAGTACCCAAAATTGCCTCTTACGCCGCATCCAAACATGCCCTTCATGGGTTTTATGAAACGCTAAGAAGTGAAATCGTAAACTATAATATCTTTCTGTCAATTATTATCCCTGGAATAATTAAAACTGAAATCACTGCTCATGCTTTAACCGGCAGTGGTAACAAATTCGGAAAAATTGATAAAACTTTTCAAACTGCCTATCCCGTTGATAAAGCCGCAACTAAAATTGCAGATGCAGTGATGAAGAGAAAAGAATCTGCATTTATTGGAGGATCAGAAGGAGTAACCCTATTTCTAAACAGGTTATCCCCCTGGTTATTAAGAAGATTCATACGAAATCATCCCTTAAAAAAAATGAGGCAATTAAAGAGAGCTATCGGCCTTAATTAACTATTCTTTTAAGGGCAGTTATTTCATTAAAGCCCCTTTAAACTACTGGCAAACGGAACCCTGTTAATGATACTTCTCCCCAGGGTAACCTCATCGGCATATTCGATCTCATCACCCACCGAAATACCTCTGGCAATCGTGGTAAGCTTTAGTTCATACTTTTGCAGTTGCCTGTAGATATAAAAATTTGTGGTATCACCTTCCATGGTGGAACTCAGTGCCAGAATAATCTCCCTAACCCCACCCTTATCGACTTTTTCTATCAGGTTATCAATCGTTAGATTATGAGGACCAACCCCTTCAATCGGGGAAATCTTTCCTCCAAGCACGTGATAAAGTCCTTTGAACTGAGATGTATTTTCAATGGCCATAACGTCTCTTATATCCTCAACCACGCAAATAACTTCAGGATCTCTTCGGCTGCTGCTGCAAATTTCGCACAGATCAACATCTGAAATATTATGACAATTTCTACACAATTTGATCCCTTCTCTAAAATCAAGTAAGGCTTTTGAAAGATATTGAGTCCGTTCCCTGGGCTGCTTTAAAAGATGCAATACAAGTCTTAGAGCGGTTCTTTTGCCAATTCCCGGCAACTGCGCCACTTCGTCAACTGCGTTTTGTAATAATTTTGAAGAAAAATCCATTAGGCAAATGTAAGCTTTTTTCACTTTTTAAGTAGTTTTTTTTCATTGGACTCGCGTCTTAATTAAAGTTGAATATGCCTTTTTATCAAAGAAAAATCTGCTATTTTTGCTCATTAAATTCTAAGAATGTCGCCCCTGCTTTTATTGTGTGTCATCCTGCTTTATTTCGGATTACTTTTGGGAGTCACCTATTTCACTTCCTCTGATGACAGCAACATGACTTTTTTCAAGGCCAACCAGAATTCTCCCTGGTATGTGGTGGCATTTGGTATGATAGGAGCTTCACTGTCAGGGGTCACTTTTATTTCTGTTCCGGGATGGGTAGATTCGACAAAGTTCAGTTATCTGCAAATTGTTATTGGTTATTTTCTTGGCTATCTGGTAATTGCCTATGTTTTATTGCCGCTTTATTACAAAATGAACCTTATCTCAATCTATGAGTACCTCAAGATACGGTTTGGAAATGGCAGTCATAAAACCGGGGCATTTTTCTTTTTACTTTCAAGGATACTTATTGCCTCATTCAGGCTCTTTCTGGTGGCCTCTGTTTTACAGTATTTTGTCCTGGATGCCCTTGGTGTAAGGTTTGAAATTACGGTTGTTCTTTCAGTGATGTTCATTTGGCTTTATTCCTTTCGGGGAGGTATAAAAACCATCGTATGGACGGATACACTTCAAACTTTTTTTATGCTGGCCGCAGTTGTCACAGCCACCTTTATGATTTTGGACCAGCTGTCCTTCTCTCTCAGCGATTTTGTAGCAACAGACCAATACAAAAGATACAGTAAAACCATTTTTACCGAGGATATTCGTCAAAAAAGTCACTGGTTCAAATCGCTGCTTGGCGGAATGTTCATTGCCATCGCCATGACCGGCCTGGATCAGGACAATATGCAGAAAAACTTAACCTGTAAAAACTTAAAAGACGCACAAAAAAATATGGTTTCCCTGGGCTTTGTGCTTATTCCCGTGAATTTAATCTTTCTGTTTTTAGGGACCCTGCTATTTACCTATGCGAACCAATTTCAGGTAGAAATTCCAAAGGTCAATGGCAGCGTAAAAACAGACCTTTTGTTTCCTGAAATAGCCCTGAACCAGGAACTGGGCATAGGATTTGGCCTCGTATTTATCCTTGGACTTATTGCCGCGGCTTATTCAAGTGCAGACAGTGCCTTGACCTCTTTAACCACCTCTTTTAGCATTGATTTTTTAAATATCGAATCCAGAACCAAAAACAAGAAAAAGATAAGGAAACTGATCCACCTTCTTTTCTCAGGGCTCCTGATACTGATCATCATCGCCTATGAATATATTCTTGAAGATAATGTGATCAGCAGCCTTTTACTTGTATCTTCTTATACCTACGGGCCTTTGTTGGGCTTGTTTTCTTTTGGCCTTTTCACCAGGTTCATGGTTAGAGAAAACTGGGTATGGTTGATTTCTGTATTATCCATTATCCTGAGCTATTTATTAAATGAATATGCTGAAATGTTATTTGATGGCTATCAGTTTGGATATGAAATTTTATTGGTAAACGGCCTATTCACATTTATTGGCTTGTTTCTGATTCGACAAAAAAGGGTTCAAAGTAAAATTTAGCTTATTTTTGAAGTATGGAAAAAGACCTTAGTCATTATAGAAAAAGTTACGAAAGGAATCCATTGATACGTGAGGATGTACCGGAGAATCCCATGGAGTTATTTCAAAAATGGTTTCATGAAGCCGATGATTTTGACGGGCTTGAAGAAGCCAATGCCATGAGTGTATCAACGATCGGGCTTGATGGATTTCCAAAAACCAGAATCGTTCTTCTCAAGAAAATAACATGGGAAGGTTTTATATTCTTTACAAATTACAACAGTGAAAAAGGTAAGGCCATACAGGCCAATCCCAAGGTTTGCCTGAATTTTTTCTGGCATGGCCTGGAAAGGCAGATCATTATCAAAGGTAAAGTTGAAAAAATCGCTTCAAACCTCTCGGATGGTTATTTTGAATCAAGGCCCGACGGTAGCAAACTTGGAGCAATAGCCTCAGATCAAAGTGAAGAGATCGATTCCAGAGCCTCTCTAGATGCGAAACTAAAAGAAATAGAGGAGAAATATAAGGACAAAGAAATACTGAGGCCTGAATACTGGGGTGGTTATATTGTAAAACCCAGCTCCATTGAATTTTGGCAGGGTCGACCCAATAGGATGCATGACAGAATACTTTATTCTTTACAAGAAGATTTTAGTTGGAAAAAATCTCGTTTGCAGCCTTGATCATGAATCAGATTCATCAGAATGAAAAAAAATATTTCAATTATTTGCTCGTTCCTTAATTTGATTATACTTTTATCTCATTGATCATTATTGTGATTTGAAAAAATGAAAACACTGTTCATTGTTCGTCATGCCAAGTCCTCTTGGAAATATGAAGGAATCAAAGATATCGATCGCCCTTTGAAAAAAAGAGGCATCAATGATGCTTATCTTATCTCCAAACAACTTCAGAAAAAAATTGAAACCCCTTCTGTATTTGTTTCCAGCTGTGCCAACAGGGCATTACACACAGCCATGATTTTTAGCTATTCATTCAACTATCCATTGGCCAACCTTAAGATTAGCAAATCGCTTTACAGCTTTAGCGATGGTTATTTGATTAAAACGGTCAAAGCACTGGATGACGGTTTTGACTCGGCTATTATTTTCAGTCATGATCACGGAATCAGTGATTTTGTGAACAAGTTTGGCAGCAAAGTTATTGATCACGTGCCCACCTGTGGAGTCGTTGCGATTGAATTCGACACCAAGCACTGGAAAAATATTAAAGACGGTAAAACTTTATTTACCGAATTTCCAAGATATTATAAATAGGAATTTTTGAATTTTACATCAATTCGCTTTTTCAAAGTGAAAAGGTTTCTTCATCGCTTTAGCGATGTCCTTATCCCTTTTATATACATCTTTCATAAACATGAGATTGTTATCCTGATCCACCGCGGCGGTTAAATAGATCAGATAGATATTGATGGGTTCCGGCAAAGTTATGGTTGTCGTTTCTCCAGACTTTAAGATCTCATTGATCTTATCCATGTTCCAGACTTCCGGATCATCCATCAGACTCATCAACAGACCCCATTTATCTTCTGTTCTGATACATCCATGGCTAAAGGCTCTATCCTGTTGGTTAAACAAACCTCTGGACGGCGTGTCGTGCAGGTATACCGCATATTTATTGGGGAACATAAATTTAACCTCCCCCAGGGCATTCCAGGGACCCGCTTTTTGTCGGATGATAAAGGGAAAATTTCCGGCCGAATACTGGCTCCAGTCTATTGAGGAATGATCAATTACCTTTCCATTTCTATCCATGACCTCCATATGCTTCGCCGATAAATATCCGGGATCTTTCTTTAATCGGGGTAACGTTTCATGGGTCGCTATGGAATAAGGAAGGGTCCAGGTAGGGTTCATGACAATATACTTCATGACTCCCTTGAAAACCGGTGTTTCTTTATGGTATTTACCAACAATAACTCTGGAATCGAACACTTCCTTTTTGTTCGTAATCCTCTTAACATGGAATCCTGCAATATTTACAATTAAGAAATCCTCGTCGAATTCCTGCAGGATCCATCTGGTTCTTTCAAGATTTAGAATAAGGTTTTCGATCCGTTTTTCAATGGGAACCTGCATCTGTTCAATTGTACCTTTTCCTATTATTCCATCACTTGTGAGCCGATGCCTCCACTGAAATTTCTTAACAGCCTCCTCCAGTTCCTCGTCAAAAACTTCAGAATTCTCTGATTCAAGGTCCTTCAGGTCTCCAACCGCAGTAAGGTACTTTCTGATTTCCGGGATGCGTGAAGAAGTATCACCCGGTTTTAAAGTTTCTCCCTCGCTAACCATGGGCCAGCCACCGGTTTCTGCTTCGTTTCTCAGTTTCTTGAGATGAAACTTCATCAATTTATACATGTAATGCTTGGGTTTCAAATCTTCCAGAACAGTTTTGATATTCCTGTTGTGAAGGGTGGCTGTTAAGAGACTATCAGGATTCGAAGGCCCTTCATTTCTTTCAACGTCCCATTTTTTTCGAATTTCAGATTGATCAAGTTTTCCATCAAGTAAATGAGAAGCATAAATGATCAAAGCATCTGTCATTAACAGATCAAGATCTGCCATCTCTTCCCTGCTAAGACTGGAGTGGTCAGATTTCATTATCAACCCCTCAATTCTCTCAAGATGATAATCTTTTGGCATGAGCCCTTCATCAAAAGATGCCTTCAAACTCTCGATAAGGTCATTTCTGTTCTTTGCATCCCTCCAGGCAGGTTTAAAAGCTCTGTTACTGTAAAATCTTGGCAGCTCAACCTGCGAAAACAATTCGATCCCGTCCACCGCAACAATATCTTCCTCTTGGGGCTGAACCTTGTTTTCGATCCATTGTTCAACAGAAATATTCTGAGAATTAAGGCTCAATAATGGCAAAAAAATCAAGTAAATCCAAATTCTAGAGAAAAGCTTTTGCATAATAAGTTGGTTGAGTTCATCACAAAAATATCCAAATAAAAATAAAAAATCAGATTTAATTGACGGACGAAAGTTCCAGCCCAAAAATTCCTGTCTAATTTTGTTCGATTTTAATTTTAACATTGATTTTTTTCTATATTAGTCAACTGACAATTACAATATCGATGCCTCACAAAGATTTAAAAAAATACTGGAGAACCAATCTTAAATACCTTGGAATCCTTTTGAGCTTCTGGTTTCTGGTTTCCTATATTATGGGTATTGTTTTAGTAGACGAACTCAATACGTTCAAATTAGGAGGTTTCAAGCTCGGTTTTTGGTTCGCCCAACAAGGATCTATTTACTTTTTTGTGCTTATCATAGTGATCTATATAGGGCTCATGAACCGGTTGGATAAAAAATATGGTGTAAACGATTAAATAATGACCTTACAAATCTGGACCTGGCTTTTGATAGCCATTACCTTTTCACTTTATATTGGGATCGCCATATGGTCCAGGGCTTCTTCTACCAAAGAATTTTATGTTGCCGGAGCAGGTGTCTCTCCTTTGGCAAACGGCTTGGCAACTGCTGCCGACTGGATGTCTGCGGCTTCGTTTATATCAATGGCAGGACTGATCTCCTTTAATGGTTATGATGCCTCAGTTTATTTAATGGGCTGGACCGGTGGATATGTCTTACTCGCATTATTGCTGGCTCCTTATCTGCGGAAGTTTGGAAAATTTACCGTTCCTGACTTTATAGGTGATCGCTATTATTCAAACATAGCAAGATCCGTTGCTGTATTTTGTGCTCTTATAGTTTCTTTTACCTATGTAGCAGGGCAGATGAGAGGTGTAGGTCTTGTATTTTCACGATTCCTGGAGGTAGATATAACTACCGGAGTACTCATCGGGATGATCATTGTTCTTTTTTATGCTGTACTCGGTGGTATGAAAGGAATAACGTATACCCAGGTAGCCCAATACTGTGTGCTTATTTTTGCCTTTATGGTACCGGCCATTTTTATATCGATTCAAATGACCGGTATTTTAATTCCACAGATTGGGTTTGGAAGCACCGGAACGGACGGAATATATCTCCTTGATAAGCTTGATCAACTTCACCGTGATCTTGGGTTTCATGAATATACCTCAGGGGCCAAAAGTAAACTAGATGTATTTTTCATTACAGCTGCCTTGATGGTGGGAACAGCAGGATTGCCCCATGTAATCGTGCGATTCTTTACCGTTAAGAAAGTAAGTGATGCCCGTAAATCAGCGGCATGGGCGCTTTTATTTATTGCGGTTCTTTATACTACGGCACCTGCAATTGCCGTTTTCGCCCGAACGAACCTGATTGAAACTGTATCCAACAAACCCTATTCTGAATTACCTCCATGGGTAAGTAACTGGGAGAAAACAGGGCTCATGAAATTTGTAGATAAAAATGGAGACGGCCTTGTACAATATGTTGGAGACCCCATGCTGAACGAATTAACCGTAGATAAAGATATCATGGTTTTGGCTAATCCCGAGATAGCTGAATTGCCAAACTGGGTGGCAGCTTTGGTGGCGGCCGGTGGACTTGCTGCAGCTCTTTCAACGGCCGCAGGCCTGTTATTGGTAATTTCGTCCTCAGTATCCCATGACCTCATCAAAAAGATGATCAATTCGAATATTTCTGAAAAAGGGGAATTGATAGCTGCAAGAATCTCAGCCATCATTGCGGTTTCCATTGCCGGATACTTTGGAATTAACCCCCCTGATTTTGTGGCTGCCACAGTGGCACTCGCCTTCGGATTAGCGGCTGCTTCTTTTTTTCCCGCAATTATTCTGGGGATTTTCGTCAAGCGCATGAACAAAGAAGGAGCCATTGCAGGGATGGTCATAGGAATGTTGCTGATGCTTTATTATATGATGCGATTTAAATTTGACTGGTTTGGAGGCGGAACCCAGGAAGACTGGTGGTTTGGCATCTCTCCCGAAGGGTTTGGAACAGTTGCCATGCTGGTCAATTTTTCCATTTCCTTGCTGATTTCCCTGGTTACTCCTGCCCCACCCGGGAACATTCAGGACATGGTTGAAAATATTCGAATTCCATCGGGTTCCGGAAAAGCACATAGTCATTGATACGATTATTGAGTCGTTCGTCGATTTTTTTTTAGAAATTTTATCGTTAATTTTATTTTCGTCTAGTTCACTTCGTAATAATAAAAACGTTTTAATCGGCTGAGATTAACTTATATTCTGCAGTCTGAATTACTATATAATTTAAATATTGAGTTTATGAATCCATTGCAAATCAACACCTTTAAAGAGTATAAAGAGAAATATGAAAAAAGCGTTTCCGATCCTGAAGCGTTTTGGTCGGAGGTAGCCGAACAGTTTCAATGGAAGAAAAAATGGGATAAGGTGTTGGAATGGGATTTTACAAAGCCCGAAGTCAAATGGTTTCAGGGTGGTAAACTCAATATAACAGAAAACTGCCTGGACAGGCATCTGGAAACCATCGGTAACAAAACAGCCATTATTTGGGAACCCAATGACCCAGACGAAGAATCGCGATATATTACTTACAGACAATTGTATGTCAAAGTCTCCCGATTTGCCAATGTACTGAAGAACAATGGTATCAAAAAAGGAGATCGTGTGTGTTTATATATGCCCATGATACCCGAACTGGCCATTGCGATGCTTGCCTGTGCACGAATAGGAGCGGTTCACTCCATTGTTTTTGCAGGATTCTCATCTACGGCACTGTCGAGCAGGATCAATGATTCAGCATGTAAAATGCTGATTACGGCCAATGAAGTATACAGAGGTACAAAACCGATTAATCTGAAGAAAGTTTGCGATCAGGCACTTGAGAGTTGTCCGTCAGTGGAATCTGTAATCGTATATCGCAGGACCGTTGAACCCACTGAAATGACTGAAGGAAGGGATAAATTCTGGTTTGACGAGCTGCAAAAGGTTGACAACAACTGTGAAGCTGAGTCGATGGATGCGGAAGATATGTTATTTATACTTTATACTTCCGGTTCTACCGGAAGGCCCAAGGGAATGGTGCATACAACAGGAGGTTATATGGTAGGGTCCACTTATACTTTCGAAAATGTGTTCCAGTGCAAAAAAGATGACGTCTACTGGTGTACCGCTGATATAGGGTGGATCACGGGACATTCTTACATTATTTACGGCCCTTTAAGTGCAGGTGCTACAACGGTGATGTTCGAAGGTGTTCCTTCTTTCCCCGATTACGGTCGATTTTGGGAAATTGTTGACAAATTAAACGTAACACATTTTTACACGGCTCCAACCGCCATCAGGGCCCTTGCAAAACACCCTTTGAGTCTGGTCGAGAAGCATGATCTGAGTTCGTTAAAAGTTTTGGGTTCTGTGGGTGAACCTATTAATGAAGAAGCCTGGCACTGGTATAACGACAACATTGGAAAAACCAAATGCCCTATCGTCGATACCTGGTGGCAAACCGAAACGGGTGCTATGATGATATCTCCCATTGCAGGGATAACTCCTACCCGACCTACTTTTGCAACCCTCCCTTTGCCTGGGGTTCAGCCCGTTTTGATGGATGAAAATGGAAAGGAGATAAAACCGAAGAATATGGAACCCGCAGAAGGAAGACTGGCCATGAAAGCTCCCTGGCCGTCAATAGCCCGTACGATTTATGGTGATCACCAAAGATATAAGGACACTTATTTTTCAGCCTATAAAAATATGTACTTTACCGGGGATGGAGCCTATAGAGATGCTTCGGGAAACTACAGAATTACAGGAAGAGTAGATGATGTTGTGATCGTTTCCGGGCATAATCTTGGAACTGCACCTATTGAAAATGCAATTGACGAGCATACCGATATCGTAGAATGTGCCGTAGTTGGATTTCCACATGATGTTAAAGGAAATGCATTATATGCGTTTGTCACTAAATATGATGAATGCAAAACTTCGAATGAGGATTTAAAAACAGAAATCAATCAACTTATTTCATCCACGATTGGTGCCATCGCTAAACTTGATAAGATCCAGTTCGTTTCCGGATTGCCAAAAACCCGATCAGGAAAAATCATGCGACGTATCCTAAGAAAAATTGCTTCCAATGAAGCAGATAATCTCGGAGATATTTCAACGCTTCTCAATCCCGATGTGGTTGAAGAAATCAAAGCGGGATCCTTGTAGAGATCATTTACAATTTTCAGGCTGCCTTTTTGCTGACAATTCGATTTGGGAATCAAATAAGAACCCCATGGATTGTGTTTTATTTTGTAAAAAGTTTTGTGTAACTTAGGTCACACAAAAACCAAACTATGCCCGTCAAAAGTTACCTTGCCCGTCCTCATAACGGGAAATTCAGTGAACTTTTACATGAACTTTCCCAGATTGAAGGCTGTGATATTATTCCCTCAACAAATCAGGAGGTTGCCGTTTTGGTAACTGATACAGAAACTGAATTAGAAGACAATAAACTTTTATCCCAAATCAATTCCATTGAAAGCTTAAAAATGCTTTCAATGGTTTCAGGTTTTGAGGTTGATTCTTAATAACCAAAATCAATTATGATCAAACAAGTAAAAAGCAGAAGAGAATTTTTAAAGAAAATTGCCGCTGTTTCTGCTATGACAGCAGCAGCTTCACTTTTCCCAGGAATTGTATTTGCCGAAGAACAAATCGCAAATGCAGAATCATTGGGAGACCTTGAATGGAACAAAGCGCCTTGCAGGTTCTGTGGTGTGGGATGCGGTGTCCTGATCGGAATGCAGGACAACAAAGCGGTTGCAGTTAAAGGCGATCCAAATTCTCCTGTAAACAAAGGTTTATGCTGTGTAAAAGGATATCATCAGACCATCTGTATGTATGCGGAAGACAGACTTACCCAACCCCTGGTGAAGAAGAACGGAACTTATGTTGAGACAAGCATGGAAGAGGCTTTGGATCTGGTGGCCTCAAAAATGAAGGAGACCATTGAAAAACACGGTAAAGATGCCGTGGCGATGTATACTTCGGGCCAGTCTACAATTCCGGAGGGCTATGTGGCTTCTAAATTTATGAAAGGTGCCATAGGAACAAATAACCTGGATTGCAATGCAAGACTTTGCATGGCGAGTGCCGTAACAGGATTTTTATCCACCTTTGGTGCCGACGAGCCTATGGGTTGTTATGATGACATTGATCAGGCGGATGTCTTTATTACCTGGGGAAATAATATGGCAGAAATGCATCCTGTTCTCTTTTCAAGAATGCTTGATCAGCAATTGAAAAGGGGCGCGGAAATTATCGATTTTGCTACACGAACAAGCAGGTCCAGTACGGCTTCAAACAGATCGATTCTGTTCCATCCCCAAACGGATCTTGCCGTAGCCAATGCCATCGCATTTGAAATTATAAAGAACGGATGGGTCAATGAGAAATTTGTTGAGGATCACTGTAATTTCTTTAAGGGACTTACAGAGATTGGGTACGGAACCGAGGATAAATTTAATTTTAATGATGTACCGGAAAAAATCGATTTTGAGTCTTACAAAACTTTTCTGAATGACTATAGCCCCGAAAAAGTTTCAAATATATCGGGTGTATCTGTAAAGGATATCAAATATCTGGCAAATTTATACGGAGATCCGAATAAAAAGGTAGTCTCTTACTGGTGCATGGGAGTCAACCAGCACACAAGGGGGACATGGATGAATAACTTGATCTATAATATACATCTTCTCACAGGTAAAATATCTCAACCTGGAAACGGACCATTTTCTTTGACTGGGCAACCGAGTGCATGTGGAACAGCAAGGGAAGTCGGAACCTTTACTCATAAGCTTCCCAAAGGAGTTGTGATGAATGAAAAAAACAGAGAATTTGCGGCTAAAATCTGGAAAGTCCCCGTGGAAAGAATTCCTTCGAAACCAACTTACCACGCTACGGAAATGTTCAGGGCCCTTGACAGAGGCGATATTAAATTTCTCTGGACCCAGGTAACGAACCCTCTTGTTTCTCTTCCTAATGTGGCTCGCTTCACCAACGGAGCCAAAAAAGAAGACAGATTTATCGTCGTATCTGACGTATTTCCGACGCCAACTTCAGATGTTGCTGATGTGATTCTTCCTGCAGCCTGGCATATTGAAAAAAATGGAATGTACGGAAATTCGGAAAGAAGGACGCAGCACTGGTTTAAGATGGTAGATCCACCAGGTCAGGCTATGCCTGATGCATGGCAGACCATTGAGGTTGCCAGACGTATGGGGTATGAAGAATTGTTCCCCTATTCCAAAGACAATCATGAAGAGGAAATTTACAACGAATACAGACAATTCCATGAAGGAAAAAAACATGGAATGGCGCCTTTGGAAGTTCTAAAAGAAAGATCAGGCGTCATCTGGCCGTTTGTTGAGGGTAAGGAAACCAAATGGAGATTTAATGCCACCTATGATCCGGCCTGTGACAATGGTAAACAATTCCACTTCTATGGGAAACCGGATGGAAGAGCCGTAATCTGGCAAAGGCCTTATGAACCGCCGGCAGAATCTCCTGATACTGAATATCCCTTCTGGTTGAACACAGGACGTGTGATCGAACACTGGCATACAGGATCCATGACCCGTAGGATTCCGGTCTTACACCAGGCAGTTCCAAATGCATATGTAGAATTACACCCGGAAGATGCAGAGGCCTATGGCATAAGAAATGGAGAACTGGTGAAGGTTGTTTCAAGAAGAGGAACCACAGTTTTACCGGCATCGATCAATGAACGTGGCTTACCAACCAAAGGGCAGGTTTTCGTACCCTTCTTTGATGAGAACATGATGATCAACGACGTTACTTTGGATGCTTTCTGTCCCATTTCCAAGGAACCGGATTTTAAAAAGTGTGCCGTTAGAATAGAAAAAGCATAGGTAGGTTATGAAAAGATTGTTTATCATATTTTTATTCGTTCTGCTTTTGGCGGCTACCATTGGTCTCTGGAGTTACAGTTATTTTGAATCTCTTGAAGAAGCAACTGTGAAGACGACGCGTATCCAGGAATATTCAACTATTCCATCTGAATCCGGAGTCTTTGAAAGATCTCAGTTTGCCTTGGAATACCAGATCATGCCTTTGGATAAAGACTATCAAAGAAACCTAAACACCTATTACAAAAACAGGGCCTTTTACGGAGGGCCTCCAACAGTTCCGCATCCGATTGAAGAAGGCGGAATAGGTGGTAGCAGTTGTTTAAAATGTCATGAGAACGGCGGGTTTGTGCAAAAATTTAAAGCCTATACTCCTGTTACTCCGCACCCAGATAAATTAAACTGTGTACAGTGTCATGTTCGTGTGAAAACGCAATCCAATTTTGTTGCTTCTTCCTGGTCGGGAAATAAAGGATCTACACTTGACAATCAGGCCCTACTAAACAGCCCTCCCGTAGTACCACATCCTTTGCAGCTTAGGGAAAACTGTCTGTCATGCCATGCTGGGCCCAGTGCCGCCAAGGAGATTAGAACAACCCATCCTGAAAGGGTGAATTGCCGACAATGTCATGTGATCAATGATAAAAAAACCAAAGATATAGGAACGTTCAAAAGAGCAATAAAATAGTTAATTCTTATGCGAAGTAGAATTCCTTTTAAAATATTAGGCTTATCACTTATTCTGTTTCTTACTTCCTGTAAGGGAAGAAAAAAAGAGTATCATAATATTATTGATAAAATAAAGGCCCACAGTGTTGAAAACAGCAGAGATGGTATTGAGGAACAATCCCTGTACAGCCTGAATGACCTCGTAGCCATTGATGAAAATGACATTCATTTTTATATAAAGAAGCGTAAAGGCAGTATAAAGTCTTATGCCTGCAGTGAGTGTCATAATAAACCTGTGGAACAACTTCAGAAAGAAGGTCTTGGAAAAAAAGCCCACTGGGATATTGTAATAAACCATGCCGATACCAAAACCATGAAATGTACCTCGTGTCACAATGGAGAAGACATGAACAACTTGAATAGTATCACCGGAGATCCCATAGATTTTGACCATAGCTATAAACTTTGCGGGCAATGTCATATCAAGCAGCAAAAAGACTGGATTGGTGGAGCCCATGGTAAAAATATAAGTGGCTGGAAAAGTGCGAGAGTTTCAAAATTGTGTGTGGAATGCCATAATCCGCATCAACCACAGATTAAAAACAGATGGCCTTCTCGGTACAACACAGTAATGGTGGAAGAACGTAAATAAAACTTGACCTTAAAAAACTTGACCTTACATATGATAAAAAAGGATATAAAAAAATGGTTTTCCCTGGACCTCGGGCAAAAAAAAGAAAAGGCTTGTGGATGCTCCGGAGGTTCGTGCTCCGGTGAGAGCAGTTCGCAACCTAAGGATGGTATTGACCAGGTCTTCAACGTTAATATGAACAGAAGGCAGGCATTTAGGAAAATTACAGCCGGGCTGTTGATCGGTGCCGGAGCCGCCAATGCCTCATGCAGCGTAACGGCGAGTGACAGCAGTAAAGAGAAATCTGAAATTGAATGGGAAGAATACTTTAAAGGTAATTATAAACTGATGTCCGAGGAAGAAAAGAATAAAACTGTGGACAGATTAGTAAGGTCCTATGAACTCAGGACGGGTAAAAAAATAAATATTTCTTCCAAAGACGCTGAACCAGATGTCCTTTTTGGATATGCGTTCAATATTTCTCAGTGTCAGGGCTATATGGACTGTGTCAATGCCTGTGTTGAAGAGAATAACCAAGACCGAGATTCTCAGATGCAGTACATCAGGATCCATGAAATGAAGGACGGTAAAGGGCTGGATTTTGGTGAAGCAGACGACACCTATTATCACGAAGTACCTGCTGAAGGCCATTTTTATCTGGGTACACAGTGCTATCACTGCGATAATCCTCCATGTATTGAAGTCTGTCCCGTTGAGGCTACCTGGCGGGAGGAGGACGGGCTGGTTGTCATTGATTATGACTGGTGCATTGGTTGCCGCTATTGTATGGCTGCATGTCCTTATGACGGACGAAGGTTTAACTGGAGTACTCCGCAGGTTCCCGAGGAAGAGGTTAACAAGAATCAGCATTATTTGGGAAATCGATTGAGGAAAAAAGGAGTCATGGAAAAATGCACCTTCTGTATTCAGCGAAGCAGAAACGGGAAAAACCCGGCATGTGTTGATGCCTGCCCTACAGGAGCAAGGATATTTGGAAATCTTCTGGATCCGGATAGCGAAATAAGATGGGTCCTGGCCAATAAGAAAGTGTTCAGACTCAAAGAAGACCTTGGTACAGAGCCAAAGTTCTGGTATTATATGGATTAACCTCAGTAATTCGAAAAAAATGAAAGTATTTAGAAAACTAGTCAAAGACAGTATCGTATATGTAACGCATGGGGGCATCTATTATCATATCTGGATGGCCCTGCTGACGGCACTGATGCTCCTGGGTATGTTCTGTTATTTTTTACAACTTGACGAGGGGCTAAGTGTAACAGGAATGAATGACAGGGTGAGCTGGGGACTTTACATTTCAAATTTCACATTTTTGGTTGGAGTGGCTGCCGCTGCCGTGATGCTGGTGCTGCCAACCTATGTGTTAGAGGATTTTGACTTTAAACAAGCTGTCTTGATTGGTGAAGGAATGGCCGTTGCGGCGCTGATCATGTGCCTCGCATTTGTTGTGGCCGATATGGGTGGCCCTGCGAGATTATGGCACATCATACCCTTTATAGGGGTCTTTAATTTTCCCAATTCCATGTTAACCTGGGACGTACTGGTATTAAATGGATATTTATTTATCAATTTATCAATACCCTTCTATATTTTATACCAGAGGTATCAGGGAAAAACCCCGAATCCAAAAATTTATATTCCTGGTGTCTTTATTTCTGTTTTCTGGGCCTTTGCTATTCATCTCGTTACTGCATTTCTTTACCAGGGACTGCAGGCCCGGCCATTTTGGAACAATGCCCTGCTCGGTCCTAAATTCCTGGCTTCAGCCTTTGCCGCAGGTCCTGCATTAATTATAATTGCTCTTGCCATAATAAGAAAATATACAGATTTTAAAATAGAGGATAAAACCATAAAGAAAATTGCGATGGTGGTTACCGTGGCGGCACAGATCAATCTGATCATGCTTATTTCAGAGTTATTTAAAGAATTCTATGCACCTACACATCACAGTGAGAGTGCCTATTACCTCTACTTCGGACTTCATGGAAAATCCAAACTTGTTCCCTGGATCTGGACAGCCATTTCGATGAACGTGATCGCTACAATAGCGCTCACGTTTCATAAACTGAGGAATAACCTGACCATACTTTACATTGCCTGTGGTCTCCTGTTTCTTGGGATTTGGATTGAGAAAGGATTCGGATTAATCGTACCAGGATTTATTCCTGGTCCCTGGGGTAAAATTGCCGAGTACTTCCCTACCCTTGTGGAAATAGGAGTCACTATTGGAATCTGGGCCATGGGAGCCTTTATTTTTTCAATTTTGGCGAGAACCGGAATCGCTATTGAATTAGGACAGCTTTCTTATAAAAATAAGAAGGATTGATAGATCATAAACAAGTGCTAATTTTCAGTTATCTTTACATAATAGCAATATTTTGATTTATTTTTCTTTATGATCTCTAAAAAAACTAAATACGGGCTAAAGGCAATGACTTATATTGCCAGAAATCCTGATCAAATGGTTCCGATTGCTCATATTGCTGAGGAAGAAAATATCCCGCATAAATTTTTAGAAAGTATCTTGTTGCTGCTGAAAAAGTCTGGATTTCTTGGTTCAAAAAAAGGAAAAGGAGGAGGATATTACCTGAGAAAGGACGCTTCTGAAATTTATATGACGGATCTGATGCGCATCCTGGAAGGGCCCATTGCTCCTGTGGCATGTGTCAGTTTGAATTATTATGAAAAGTGTGATGACTGCGCGGATGAAAAGACCTGCAGCTTAAATAAACTCATGATTCAGGTCCGGGATGCCAACCTTAATGTCTTTAGAAATACTACTCTCGAAGATTTAAAATAAATACATTTTAACATTTCAAAACTTGCAACTTTCATTTTTTTCTATACATTTGCATCTTTATCCTACTATTCCGATAGGATATATAGTTAAAGTATGTTAAAATATGTTAGTTGATAAATTTTATACGACGAAACCTTCAGATAGAGACTCGCAGGGCAAAAGTTTTGTCAAGGCGATTAGCTGGAGAATCATAGGAACATTAGATACCATTGTTATTTCCTGGATTCTGACAGGTACGCTAACCCTTGCATTATCCATTGGGTCCATAGAACTTTTTTCAAAGTTTTTTCTCTATTACGGACATGAAAGGATTTGGAATATGATTAAATGGAAATAGTTATGAATGATAGCATTTTACAAAAAGAACTAGATAAAGCAAATGCCTATTTACGGGCAAAAGATCCTGCTGAAATCATTCAATGGGCATTGGGTCAGGCAGAACGTCCAATTCTTACCACAAATTTTGGACCCTATTCGGCAAGCCTGGTACATGCAGTGAACACGGTAGCTAAAGATATAAAGGTTATTTGGTGTGATACAGGATACAATACGCCACATACTTACAGGTTTGCCAACGACCTGATAAAAAGGTTTGGTCTCAACATGCATATCTACAGCCCAAAACTTACAGCAGGATTTCGTGATATTACAACAGGAATTCCTCAAATTAATACTGTAGAGCACAAACAATTTACTGAAGAGGTCAAGCTTGAACCCTTTAGACGAGCTCTTAAAGAACACAATCCTGATGTATGGTTTACGAATTTAAGAAAAGATCAAAGTGATTTTCGAAGTTCGCTCGATATTCTGCACTTTGATAAAAACGGGATCTTAAAAGTTAGTCCTTTCTTTTATCACTCCGAATTTGAGATGGAACTATATCTTCAGGAGTTTGCCTTACCTAATGAAAAGAAGTATTATGATCCGACAAAAGTCCTTGCGAAAAGAGAATGTGGACTGCACCTTTAAATGTGGACTGCACCTTTAAATGTTGATTGCAATTATAATTTAACCTTATTAAAATAAAAAATGCTAAGCTTCAGAACCGAAATCGAAAACCCTGTGGTCCAAAAAGACATTATAGAACTTGATAAAAAAATCCAGTTATATCAAAACGGAAAAATCGATGAAGATGGCTTCAGGTCTTTGAGGCTCGCCCGTGGAATCTACGGTCAACGACAGGAAGGTGTTCAAATGATCCGAATTAAACTGCCCTTTGGCAGGTTAACTTCAGAGCAATTACATCGTATAGCTGACGTGTCCGATGAATATTCCAAAGGACGATTGCATATCACAACAAGGCAGGATATTCAGATCCATTATGTAAGCCTTGACAGAACTCCCGAACTTTGGGCCGAACTGGAGAAAAGTGACATTACCCTCAGAGAGGCCTGCGGAAACGCGGTCAGGAACGTAACCGCCTCTGAGACTGCCGGAATTGATCCTGAGGAGCCTTTTGACGTAAGTCCTTATGCCGATGCTGTGTTCAAATTCTTCCTAAGGAATCCTATTTGTCAGGAACTTGGAAGAAAATTCAAGATTTCTTTTTCCTCCAGTGAAAAAGACACTGCTCTAAGTTTTATACATGATCTGGGTTTTATAGCAAAAGTTAAACATGAGAACAATAAGGAAATTAGAGGGTTCAAGGTAATGATTGCCGGTGGCCTCGGGGCACAGCCGAGGCAGGCCGACATTCTTTATGATTTTCTTGAGACCGATAAGATCATTCCTTTTATTGAAAGTACGCTCAGAATTTTTGATCGGCATGGTGAAAGAAACCGGAGGGCAAAAGCACGTTTAAAGCACCTGGTCCTTAAAATTGGATTGGAAAAATTCATAGCGCTGGTAGAAGATGAAAAACTTGCTATTTCGAACAACTCAGTAAGGATTGACACCCATGAATTCGATATTGAAAAGAAAGATGCTAAAATAACAGCTCCTGAAGTACAATTAGAAAGTGAGATTGAGTTTGAAAATTGGAAAAAAAGCAATGTCATCGCTCAAAAGCAAGAAGGATATTTTGCCATAGGAATCAAGGTAAGGCTTGGAGATTTCTATACGGACAATGCCAGAAAACTAGCTGATCTTATCAGGGATTATGCCCAGGATGAATTGCGTTTGACCATCAGCCAGGACATACTGATCCGGGGAGTACAGGATTCTTTTCTACCCTTTTTCTATGTCAAATTAAAGGAATTAGGATTCACCGACCTGGGTTATGGCAGTATTATGGATGTAACTTCCTGCCCGGGAACTGATACTTGTAATCTGGGTATTGCAAGTAGTACCGGGCTCGCTCGAGAACTTGAGAAAACCCTTTCTGAAGAGTTTCCCATGTATGTGGATCGTAAAGATATATCGATCAAGATCAGTGGCTGTATGAATGCCTGTGGTCAGCACAGTATCGCTCAAATCGGATTTTATGGTATGTCCATGAAAAAAGGAAATTTGGTTATTCCCGCTTTCCAGGTTTTACTCGGCGGTGGAAACCAAGGTGATGGCCAGGGAAGATTTGCGGATAAAATTATTAAAATTCCGAGTAAAAAAGCTCCCGATGCTTTGCGACGTTTAATTTATGATTTTGAAGATCATAAATCAGAGGGGCAAAGTTTTAATGCCTATTATCTTGAACAGGGAAAAAGTTATTTCTATTCTCTTTTAAAACCGGTCAGTGAAATCAATGAAGACGATAAAGACCTTTTTATTGACTGGGGACACAATGAGGCATACATCAAAGCCATTGGAGTTGGGGAATGTGCCGGCGTGGTCATTGATCTGGTCAGTACGCTGTTATTTGAATCAGAAGAAAAGTTGGAGAATGCTTCTTTGGGCATTGACCAGGAAAGATGGGCCGACAGTATTTATCATTCTTACGCGGCGATAGTAAATACGGCAAAAGCTGTATTGATCGGAGAGAATATCAAAACCAATACGCAGTCAGGAATCATAAAGGATTTTGATCAGTATTTTGTTGAAAGCGGATTAATTCAAATGGACGGAACCCTGAGTGATCTGGCATATCAAATAAAATCCAACAAGCCCGAACCTTCTTTTGCCCAATCGTATCTAAAGGGGGCAAAAAGGTTTTATGAGATGATCGATAATTTAAGAACAAATGCCTTGAACGATGAATCCTAAAGCGAAATTGACTCTGGTTGGTGCGGGTCCGGGGGATCCTGACCTTATCACCCTAAAAGGGGTTAAGGCCCTTAAATCCGCTGACGTCATATTATATGATGCCCTTGTTAATCCGCAAATTCTGGAGCATGCTCCTCAGGCAAAGAAGATCTTTGTAGGAAAAAGAAAGGGCTTTCATCGTTATACCCAGGACGAGATCAATGATATCATCGTAGAACAAGCTCTTTCCTTTGGTCATGTTATCAGGCTAAAAGGAGGGGATCCCTTTGTTTTTGGAAGGGGATCAGAAGAAATTGACCACGCAGAAAACTTCGGTATACGCACCGAAATAATATCTGGAATTTCATCCAGTATCGCAGTTCCCTCGAGTATAGGTATTCCACTTACCAAAAGGGGCGTATCCGAAAGTTTCTGGGTCATAACAGGATGTAACTCTGAGAGACAGCTCAGTCAGGATCTGGCACTCGCGGCTCAGTCTTCGGCAACCATCGTTGTGCTTATGGGAATGCATAAACTTCCCCAGATCGTAAGCGTTTTTCAGGAATTAGACAAAGGCTTACTTCCTGCGGCTGTTATTCAGAATGGAACCCTGGACAATGAAAAATCTGTAGTAGGAAACGTAGACTCCATTATTGATAAAGTTGAATCAAAAGGTCTTTCCTCACCTGCCATTATTCTCTTTGGAGAAGTAGCAAGAAAAGAGTCTCAATTCAATTCCATTATTCACAGCTTAAATCTGGAAAAAGCATCTTAATCAAAATAACTAAATCCTTTTTTCGGATCAATTTCCAATAAAGAGTTATAAATAAGTCGAATCACATTTTCCACATCTTCCTTATGGACCATTTCAACCGTCGTATGCATATAACGTAATGCCAGTGAAATCAAGGCCGATGGGACCCCTCCGTTTGAATAGGCAAAAGCATCTGTATCCGTACCTGTCGCTCTGGAAGAAGCCAGCCTCTGAAAAGGTATTTTATGTTTTTCAGCGGTTTCAATAACCAACTCTCTCACTTTGTTCTGAACCGCAGGGGCGTATGAAATAACCGGTCCATCACCAGATTTCGTCTCTCCTTCTTTCTTTTTATCAATCATGGGTGTTGTCGTATCATGACACACGTCAGTAATGATCGCCATACTTGGCTGAATGGTATGGGTGATCATCTCGGCCCCTCGCAGCCCTATTTCTTCCTGAACCGAATTGGTAATATACAGCCCAAAAGGCAATTCTTTTTTATTTTGTTTCAATAATCTGGCCACCTCAGCGATCATGAATCCTCCAATACGATTGTCAAGGGCTCTGCAAACAAAATTATTTTCATTCAAAATCATGAACTCATCAGGGTAGGTAATCACACATCCAACATGAACGCCCAGGGCTTCAACTTCCTCCTTCTTCTTGCATCCCACATCGATAAAAATATTATCGAGTTTAGGAGTGGCTTCTTTATCTCTTAATCGGGTGTGAATCGCAGGCCATCCAAAAATTCCTTTAACGATTCCCTTTTTCGTGTGAATATTTACACGTTTAGAAGGAGCAATCTGATGGTCACTTCCTCCGTTTCTTATCACGTAGATCAATCCGTCCTCAGTAATATAATTTACGTACCAGGAAATCTCATCTGCATGCCCTTCAATCACTACCTTGAATTCAGCCTCGGGATTAATTACACCTACCGCTGTTCCGTAATTGTCAGTTATAAAGGTATCTACATAAGGTTTTAAATACTCCATCCATATCTTCTGACCTTCTGATTCATAGCCTGTTGGGGAGGCATTATTTAGGTATTTTTCTAAAAATGTTATTGATTTCTTGGTGAGAATTTTCTTTTGAGTCATTGTTTAATATTTTCTTCTAAATTAAGAAATATCACCTAAAATGAAAGGATTCATCTTACATATTACTAAATTTGTAAAGTCATTTTAACCGGCCTCAGATTTGGATATAATTACAATAATTTGAGAAGATACTATGGAAAAGAAAATTCTGGTTTTACTCTTTTTGCTACCGATATTGCTTTTCTCCCAAAATCCAAAGAAAAAGCAATCCCTGGAGGAGTTGTATATCATAAAAAATGACTCCTTAACTATTCCTTTGGATGAGGTGATTGTTTTGGATAAACGCGAGTTTTCATCTGATACAGAACGGCGCTATTATTACTGGTACTATAAAAAAGTACAGAAAGCCTATCCCTTTGCCCGTATCGCCTCGGACACCCTGGTTGAGATAAATAAAGAACTTGAAGGCATCAAATCCAAACGTAAACGGAAAAAGAAGGTAAAGGAAATTCAGGACTTTATGGAAGGTGAATTTGCGGGGCAATTAAAAAAACTGACAAGGACAGAGGGCCGGATCCTGATCAAACTTATATATCGGCAAACAGGGGAAACCATGTATGATCTGATCAAAGAATACAGAAGCGGCTGGAAGGCTTTCTGGTACAATTCATCTGCAAAAATGTTCCGCCTCTCACTCAAAAAGGAATACAAACCCAAAGAAGAAGCCCTTGACTTTATTGTAGAGGATATTCTTCAACGATCCTTTATAAGCGGAACACTCGACAAAAGGGAACCCAAAATACCTATTGATTACTACCAGTTGCTCAATCAATACCAGGACATTGATATTGAACATGAACTGACTATATATATCGATAAATATTTGAAGTAATTAACCTCCAGGCAAGGTAGAGGCATTCGGATCCATTTCATGGTCCTCTTTGTCAAATGCATCCATTATTTTTTTGACTTCACCCTCTATTCTAGCTTTATCTTTCATATAAGTCGGGGCCAGTGATTCCTGGCCAGGGAACTGTTCGATCATCATCGTTGTAGACGGGAAGGCAAACTCAACCCCCAGGGCAGCAGCCAGCCTGACAATTCCCAGATGAAGGATATGCTTGGATTCCTGTTCCTGACCCCAGTCAAGGCCCTTGAAATATACATTGACCATAATGTTCAAAGAAGAGGCACCAAAACCGATAAAACTGACATTATATGACTGGCTTTTTGTAGATGGATGCAGGGCAATGATCTCTTTAATGCCCTCGACAAAAGTTTCGATCAGATCTGGAGGTGTATCATATCGTATCCCCAGTTCTGTGGTATACCTTCTAAAAACACGTAATCCCTTGTTATTAATATCCGCCTCTGAAATTTTACTGTTGGGTACTTGATATAGTGTTGTGTCTGCAGCACGTATTTGCGTTGACCTCAGACCCACTCTTTCAACCGAACCCTCCACCCCGGCAAACTGAACCCAATCGTCAAGTTGAAAGGGCTTATCTAAAAATATGACCATAGTACCGATTAAATTTTTTACCGAATCCTGTGCTGCAAATGCAACGGCAACGCCACCGATGGATGCTCCTGCAAGGACCGTGGTTGGATCCACCCCAAAAACCGTCAGGATGTGCAAAAATCCGATAAAAATCACGATTCCCTGAACTACCTTGTTCAAAATTGGGGCAAGTTGTTTATCAAGTTTTGTTTTTTTCTCTGGATGATGCTCATGGTAGAAATTTAAAATGGTTTTCAACAATTTCAATATGACAAAGATCCAGAATACGGTTTCAGCAATTTTAAGTCCGGTCAGAAACAAGGCGTTTAATTTAACCATTTGCAGTGAAGGAAGCACTTTCTTAATAAACCGTATTATAATGATAAAAACAATGGGCTTAGCCAGTTCGTGTAAAACGGCCATGGTCTTCGAATCAGAAATGTTCTTAAAGAAAATTCTTTGTAGTAACCTGAGAAGAAAAAACATGATAGGCTCAAGAATGAAAAACAAGATGACCGATAATATCAGTGTTATCAACAGTGCAACGGGTTTCCAAATCAGAACATCATTTACCGTTATTGTAAAAAATTCGGGAAATTTCTTATTGAACCATGTAAATTCCAAAGGAAAGGTTTTACTGTATATTTTTTCAAGATTATCTATTGTTTCCTGGGAATAATACCATTTGTTATTATATTTTTCGATATACACTTCAGGAAGCCTGACCGGGAACGGAGCGTATCTATTCGCATTATGCTTTAGGGTTCTTACACCAAAATCAACAGTATCCACATAGCTAGGATCTGTTGGTATTTTTGAAAAATCAAGTATCAAACCATTACCATCGTAGATTTCCTTGATCCTTTTGGCTATGAACTGAGCTTCGGCCCTATTCCTTTCTCTTACCGTGGTTGCCGCTTTGTCGAGATCATAATTTTCGGGTAACAAAAAATAAATATGCGTATATAAAGTGGTGTTTGGAGAACTTAAGTCAGCTTTTACAGTGTTTTGTCCGTATCCTAAAAAGCTCACAAAAATTAACAGAAAGGAAATTTTTTTCATGACAGGTGATTTGGTTATCGCTAATTTAATAATTAATCGTTATTAAACCGCTCCTCTGCCTATCGTATTGGCTTCCTTTTATTCTTCCAGACACTTTTAAACTCTGAAGTTGATTTATTCGCCTCTTGTTTACGACCTTTTCTGAAACTAGACTTTTTCTCATTTGGCAATAATCTGGATACCAAATCAGATCTTCCTACACGTTGAAGGGTATTTCTGATCCATTGCTGGTTTTCCTTTTTGTACCAAAAAAAGAACCTGTGCTGTTCCTGTTTTTCCTTCTTTGATTTCGGAACATAGGTCTTCTTCAAGGTGTAAGGATGGTATCCACTGTAGTAAATAACCGTCGCTACTGTCATTGGAGTCGGTGTAAAACCCTGTACCTGTTCCAGTTGAAATCCCATATCCTTGGTTTCAGCCGCTAAATTCGCCATATCCTCAAGCCGACTCTCCGGATGGTTGGAAATAAAATAAGGGATCAACTGAAGGTTCAGATTTTTTCGTTTATTGATCCTGTCAAAGGTCTTTTTAAACTTATGAAAATAGGAGAAGGAAGGCTTTCTCATCAGTTTTAGAACCGGGTCGGAGGTGTGTTCTGGAGCAACTTTCAATCTTCCTGAAACATGATTTGTAATCACCTCTTCGGTATAATCATCCAGCTCTTTTGGATCCGTATTCTTATTAAATTCAGGCACCAACATGTCATATCGTATACCACTTCCAATAAAGGATTTTTTAACTCTTGGGTTCTTATCAATGGCCTGATAAAGGTCTGTCATGGGTTTGTGTGAGGTATCCAGATTATGGCATATGACGGGGGATATACAAGAAGGAGCCACGCAACTGTCGCATATGCTCTGGACCTTTCCCTTCATTTGATACATGTTGGCCGAAGGTCCGCCAACATCAGAAAGATAACCTTTAAAATCCGGCATTTTACTTACGAGATCAACTTCTTTCAATACTGACTCCTGACTTCGGCTCGCAATAAATTTTCCCTGATGTGCGGAAATCGTGCAAAAACTGCATCCTCCAAAACATCCGCGGTGGGTGTTGATGGAAAACTTGATCATTTCATAGGCCGGAATGGGGCCTCTTTTATCGTATTTTGGATGAGGCAATCTCGTAAAAGGCAGGTCATAAGAGGCATCCATTTCCTTCTCGGTCATGGTGGGAAACACGGGATTGATCACCAGCAATCGAGAACCTGTTTTCTGTAAAATCCTTCTACCCTTAATTTTATTTGACTCCTGCTCTATGATTTTGAAATTCGAGGCAAAGGTTTTTTTATCCTTTAAACAAGCTTCATGCGAGTTAATCTCCACGTCCTCCCAGTTCTTATTTTTGGGCAAAGTCTCCCATTTCTCCTGTAAAAAGGCCGTTTGTCTGATGGTTTTTATCGAATCAAAAGGAATTCCTTTTTTAAGAAGATGTACCAATTCTCTGAGGGGCTGCTCCCCCATTCCATATACCAGCAGATCAGCCTGAGAATCTTCAAGAATATTGGGTTTTAAAGAATCACTCCAGTAATCATAATGTGTTACACGCCTCAGGGACGCTTCAATTCCTCCTATGACCACAGGTACATCCGGGAATTTATCCTTTAAGATTTTACTGTAAACCGTGGTGGCATAATCGGGCCTGAAACCTTTGTCCCCATTGGGGGTATAAGCATCTTTATCCCTGCGTCTTTTACTGGCCGTATAATTACTGACCATTGAGTCCATAGCCCCTGAGGTAACAGCGAAAAACAGGTTGGGTGTACCCAGTTTTTCAAAATCCTGGAGATTGTCGTTTACGTTGGGCTGAGGTACAATAGCTACTCTCAATCCGTAACTTTCAAGTATTCTTCCCAGTGCCGCAGGACCAAATGCCGGGTGGTCAACATAGGCGTCACCACTGAATATAATTACATCCAGATCTTCCCATCCCCTTATGTTTACCTCCTTTTTAGTTGTAGGTAACCAGTCACTCAGCCTGTGTTTTTCCATTTTGCAAAGATAGGGCTAATAAAATAATTTTATTGATCGCTGTTTTTGATCAACTGAATGTAGAACCTGACAGCGTTTTCAAACTCATCAGTAGATATTCTTTCATTGATTCCATGGAAGGATTTAATATTTGATTTGGTAATTCGAACCGGAAGGAATCGATAAATATTTTCAGAGATCTCATTAAAATGTCTTGCGTCTGTTGCTCCAACAACCAGGTAGGGGCTGACAATGGTTCCCGGATAAATCTCTGCAATGGATTTGTGTATGGCCTCAAAACCAAATGCTTCTGTAGAAGAAACTTTTGAGGGTTCTGTATTAAACCCTGATTCTTTGACTGAAATTCTTTCATCATCAATAACATTCTTAACATGATCAATGACCTCCTGAATGCTTGAACCGGAAATAATTCTAAAATTTACCGTAGCCCTGGCACTCAGGGGGATGATATTATCCTTTACCCCACTGTTGAAAATGGTAGGAGCCGTGGTAGTTCTGATCAACGCATTTCCCGAAGACGATGCTTCATAACTTTTAAGAATCATAGGTTCGAATAAACCTGAATTGGCAAAAGCCATTTTGTTGAAAAAGGGCATTTCGGGCCCAAGATATTCAATAAAACCCTCTATGGGTTTACTTATTTGGGCCTTAAAAGGATTTGACTTCAACGCTGAAATTGCCTTTGACAAAACATCAATTGCCGTTTCTTTCCCAGGCATTGAAGAATGTCCTCCTTCGAGTTCTACAGTAAGCTCGATAGAAACAGATCCCTTTTCAGCCACCCCGACCAATGCTACATCCTGATCCATCCCGGGAATCATACCTTGGGTAATACTGCCTCCTTCATCCATGATAAATTCTGCTTGTACACCCTTTTCAATCAGATAATTGGCCATTGCTCTTGCTCCCAGATTTCCTCCTATTTCTTCATCATGTCCAATAGCAAGGTAAACATCTCGATTGGGTTGGTAATTTTGAGCAAGCAATAATTCAATGGCTTCTAAAACTCCAACGACCCCTATCTTGTCATCAATGCTTCCTCTGCCCCATAATGTATCCCTGATGATCTGTCCTCCAAACGGGGGCTGCTTCCAGTATTTCAAATTGCCCTCAATTACAGGCACTACATCAAGATGTCCCATCAATATGATGGGTTTTTCTTGAGATTGAGTTCCTTTCCAACGGTAAAGATGACTGAATTTATTAAAGACCAGATGATCAAGCAGGGAATCAGCAAGTGGATAACTATTTTTCAGGTATTGGTTGAATCTGACGAACTGCAGTGAATCAAAATTTGAAATATCTTCCGGAGAAACGGTCTGAATTTGAATGGCCTGGGAAAAACGGTCTATGGCCATATCACTGATCTCAATTTTATCCACCTTAGCAACACTTAATTGCTTTGAACTGAGCTTAAATGTATTGATCAATATATAAGCGATCAACAAAGCGAAAAGAGATAAAACTGTATATAAGAGAACTCGATTTTTTTTCATAACATAGTTTAAAAAGACCATTTGAACCTGACAAATATAGCCGTTCCTGTGTTAACCAAGGCATTCCCCTCTGAATCTTCCACTTCATCCATGCTGTAATATTGACCAATTCCAGCCAGCTCCATGGAATTGGATATGGAATAAGTTAGTGTGGGGCCAACATACACAAAGCTTCCCTCAGGGCCGTACATACCCGCAAGCATGACACGGAACAAAGGACTTACGTCATAGGCCCCGCTGCCGAAAAAGGCGAGTCTCGTTGGAAAGAGGTTTTTGGGGCTCAGATCAAGAAACAAAATATCAGCAATTCCACTTTCAAAATTTTCTGCTCCAAACCCATTGTAAAGCGTTTCAAATTGAAGGTTTAAAGAGCTCTTAAAAGTGTAGTCATAATGAAGGGTGGCCGTCGCTTTTCCTCCTTCATTATTGTCTTCCATGGGGTGAAAATAAGTAAATTCCCCACTAAAGCCACCTCCTGCAATACTTCCTGAGAATCCGCCTCCAAGAATATAGTCGGTTTGGGTGTACATTCCTCCTAAAAACTGGATGTCAAAACCTCTCGTATTAAATCGATACAGTAATACAGAGGTCACCTCACTTTCCGAATTTAAAGAAGTGGATAATTCCAATTTGCTGGATTCACCTACGTAATATTGTAATCGGAGTGCGTCACTGCCTGGTTTTTCTTCATAGTCAAAATCAAAGTAAGAATAGGTATTAAAAAGGTCATTTGGATTCCAGACAAAAGTTTGACCCCAGTTGATTCTTTGCCTGCCCAGGGTAATCTGAAGGTTACCGGCCGTATAATCCAGCATAAATCGATCGAGTTGTGACAATCCGATCCAGGAATTATTCTCTGCCCATACCCAGGACAGGTCAAAATATCCAAAATCACGACTCACAAAGTCAGCATATCCGGGAATCAGGGTTACATTGTTTCCAATAATGATTCTGTTTCGAAGTCCGGCCCTAAAAGTAAAATTATCGCTGATATACCAATTGATATCAAAACGATTATGCACCAGGTTTTCAATGGCGATTTCTCCATCATCACCAATGGTTTGCATGGTCGTCATTCCTTTGACATATCCTTTTAACATCCAGTTTTCCTGCGCAAAAACCGTATATGCAGTGAAGAAAAATAAGATGACAAGAAATTGATATTTCAACATATCTGATTTTTTGACTGAAAGATCCAGGATCAATTTACAATTTTCCAGTATCCGAAATTACCTTACCATCGTCAAGTGTTATAACACGCCTGGCTTTGTCCATTACCCTTTGGTCGTGGGTGGCAAAAATAAAGGTTATATTTTCCTCTTTGTTCAGCTTTTCCATGATGTCGAGTAATTGCGTAGTGGCCTTAGAGTCTAGATTGGCCGTGGGTTCATCAGCGAGAATAAATTTCGGTTTAGAGGCCAAAGCCCTTGCCACTGCAACTCGTTGCTGCTGACCACCAGACAATTGATTCGGCTTACTGTTCAATTTATCGCCCAGCCCAACGGATTCAAGCAGGGCAATGGTTCTTTCGTCCATTTTCTTTCGGTCCCAATTTTGCAGCTGCATAATAAACTCTACATTTTCCTTGGCAGTTAAAACCGGAATCAGGTTATAGGCCTGGAACACAAATCCAATATTCTTCAATCTAAAATCGATCAGGTTACCTGAAGACAATTCCGACATGACACTTCCTCCTATCAGAACCTTTCCGGAGGTGGGCTTTTCCAGCCCTCCGATCATATTCATCAAGGTCGTCTTTCCACATCCTGAGGGTCCTACAATGGCAGTAAATTCTCCTTCTTCAAAATTGAGATCAATACCATTTACAGCATGAACAGGTACTTCTGTATCATGATAGGTTTTTGTTAGATTTTTAATTTGAATTATGCTCATATGCTTCCTACTTGAACTATTTGATTATATTGAACGGATCGCTTCTGCCGGGTGAAGCTTTAAGGCTTTTATAGCTGGATAAATGGATGCGATCACTGCAGTAACAACAACCAGGATCGTTATCTGTATATATCTGTATCCCTCCAGCATGGGGTAAGTAATTGCCGCATAGCCTACTGACTCCATGCCTTCACCAACAAATGTCAGGTCGATCCCTGACTCATTATAATAATTGATAACAAACATGCTGATTAATTCCCCTACTATAGCTCCTACCATGGCCAGAAAAATGGTTTCAAGCATGATCATCATAAATACTCTTTTCCTGGTCATCCCTATGGCCATAAGCATCCCTAATTCCTTTGTGCGTTCGAGCACCACCATGAGCATGGTATTCACGATCCCAAAGCCAAGGGCACCTAATATGATGACCATAAACAATCCCATCATGGTGTCCATATATCCAGACATCAGGCTCAGATAGGGAGATATCTCGGCCCAGTCCTCCACCTTGTCATCAGGGAATTTTGACTGCAATCCCGTCACCATGGCTCCAGCCTGTTCAAAATCATCCAGGACCATGACAATTTCATGTGCCTGATTTTCCGGCATCTCCAAGACACGTGCAAGGTCCTGATTCCGTACAAAAACATGGGTTTGATCCCATGGATTATTATCGGTTTTGAAAAGGCCAACCACTTTAAAGGCTGCACCGGTTATTTCCCCATTATAATCCTGAAAGGTCAGGACGATCTTTGACTTGAGTCTGGCCTTCAACTCATCTGCCAGTGCTTTGGAAATAACGATTGAGTTTTTCTTTTCCGCATCAAAAAAATTTCCGGATAAAGAATCAATTCTCTGGTAAATCCTGAAGACCTCCTTTTCTTCCAGGGGATCCACACCTACTATGTTTACGCCCATGTTTTTGTTGGCCGTAGCCGACATTCCCGTAACCAATACTCTTTTGGTGACCGCCCTTACTCCCGGATAATCCAGGAGCTCCCTTATTTTCGTGTTAACCTCCGTAATGGTTTTCTTAACATCTTTATTCTCGGCATAGTCGGGATGGTGCATTTGCATGTGACCCGTTTCATAAACAAAGGTATTTTCCACACGTTGTTTAGCCATTCCGTTCATCCAGGCACTGGAAAACAATCCTCCCAGCAAGCCCGAAGCAATGGCAAAAATAACAACGGAACTTCTTAGTTTGCTTCTCCAGATACTGCGCCAGGCAATTTTAGTCAACACCATATTCTTAAGATCTTAAACCGTTGACCACATCCAACTTTAATATTTTAATCGTAGGATATGACATCGCAATTAAACTCAAAATACTTATAGCAATACCCTGAAAAATAAAGATATTCGGCTCTATACTCATAGGCATTACAGGCTCAAAGTTAAAATCCTGCATCACTTCAACCGCATCGCCTGAAAATTCAATGGGGTTATAATAGAAATAAAACATGACCGGCAAACTGATTATGATTCCCGCCAAAACAGCAAGGGCAGTCAAAAAGAAAAGTTCTACCACCACTACTGTTGCCAGTTTGATTCTTTGCATGCCCACTGATATCATCACTGAAAATTCTCTTATTCTTTCGTTGGTCATCATCAATACCGTTCCAAAAATTCCAAAGGCAATGACCATATACAGGATGGCAATCATAATGACCCCACCCGCATTGTCTGTCTCGATCATCTGCAAGAGTTCCTTATTCATGGCCTCCCATCCCATGACACGGTATCGGTCCTTATCGATTTTTGATCCCACCATGGACTCTACTTCCTTAACCTGGTCCATATCATGGAGGTCAAAGATCAAAGAAGTATAACGATCATAGGCCGAAAAAAGATTCTGGGCCTCCAGCAGTGGTAAATAGGCTGTACTGCGGTTCATTTCAGGCGTAGGCAGTTTTAGTATCCCTTTGACAGGATAAAGCCCCGCAGCAGTTGCGCCATGATAACCGGAAGAAAATAATATCAGGGTATCATTCACCTTAATACCCAGGAATTTTGCCAAACCTTCCGCCACCAGGATACTCCTGTCATCTTGCCCGATAAATTCTCCTTCCTGCAAATACGATTTAACCCGGGTCATCTGATCTTCTCGCTCGGGGTCAATACCCATGACAGCAATACCTTTGGTAGACTCTCCCGAAGATGCAAGGGCAAACGACTCCAGTCTTGGAAAAACCACTCGAACCCTGCTGTCCTTTCTGAATTCTTCAATAAGTTCAGCATCAAAGTCCATGGTATTGTTTATATTTTTATCATCCCAGTAGTCTTTGTTTTGTATTTGAAGATATCCTGAATAGGATTCTACCGCATTTTCCTTCATTTTGGCATAAGACCCCTTTTGAAAACCTCGCATAATAATGGCAAAAAACAAGGCAAACATAATTGAGGCCACCGTGATCAGTGTTCTTCTTTTGTTTCTCCAGATATTTCTCCAGGCTATTTTAACAATGGTTTTCATTACAATTTAATATTAACGGATTCGTTTCATATTCTGCTGTGAAAAAAAGGATTCTTCTATCGGAATGTCAAACTTCACTTCTTTTAAAAATAAAACTGTCTTTTTACCTTCCTCTCCAGTGGGCACAATTTCAATACGGGTAGGAATCAATCGTCCATCCATCTTTTTAAAATCATAGCCAAAATCACTTTTTACCAGTTCGTCCTCCTCATCAAAATATTCTGATTTAATTTGGATGAACTCATCTTTGGTGATCCATTTATAAACTTTACCCCAGATGACTGCTGCTTCCTCCTTGGGTTTCATTTCAATTTTATAACAGTTCAGTCCTTCCACTTCTTCCTCCCCAACCAGGCTGTGGTTGTAATCTACTACTATAGAGCTTTCTTTTAAAATATCATCGTTGGTGTAATCAGACCCCATCCATCCCTGTGACATCATGGAAGCCGGAATTTTCACCATTCTTCCTATTGATGGCATCCAATTCCACATTTCTGTTTTTCGTTTCATAAAAACCTGACCTTTATCCCGTGCAGGAGATGTAATGTAAGTCATGGAATAATCCAGGCCATTGGACCAGGATTTCATCGATATATCTCTTTGCCAGGTGGGTCTGATGATCTGCATTTCCAGAACAGAATTGTTTGTTTTCCCTCTTATTTTTTCATCCGCCTTTTCTATAATTTCTTTTGCTGATAATGTACCTTGAGCGTAAAGAGTTGATCCTGCTGCCACAAGAACGATTATCAATATGAATATCCGTAATAATTTCATAGAATTGAACTCAGAATTAATTCGTATAAATTTAACTCTTTTACTGCTAAAATTCAGCATATTGGGATTATAATTCGTGTATATTTCACCACGAATCTGAGATGCCAAATCTCCTTTTTTCAGGATTAATACTGGTGGAAGGCCTGTGAAACAAACTCAAGAACTTCCGGAAGGGATTCTCGCCAGTACGTCCAGTTATGGGCACCGTCACGCACTCTGTACTCATGGGGGATCTCCTTTTTCTTCATAGCAATGTGTACCAGGCTATTTCCTTCAAACAGGAAATCGTCATCCCCGCAATCAATATACCAGCGAACAGAAGCTGTTTCTTTGACATCCATGTTATTGACAAGTGATACCGCATTATGATGCTCAAAATAATTTTGGAGTTGGTCTTCTTCATAGGCCTCCTTATCCGAGTCTTTAAAACGCTCCTTAAAATCCTCCATGGTCAAAGGCCCCACATAGGCGCTCAAGGGAGCTGCCGAAGAAAACAGCTCAGGATGATGCAAGGCGTACATAAATGTTCCCCCACCTCCCATGGAAAGGCCTGAGATGGCTCGATACCGTTTCTCTTTTTTGATACGGAAGTTTTTTTCAACATAAGGCATCAGTTCCTCAAAGAAGAAATCTTCATAGTTCCATTTTCCGTCAATATTATTGAAATAACCCCTTTGACCCGTATTCGCATCCGGCATTACAATGATCATAGGGGTAGCCTTGCCCTCTTTGATAGCCTTATCCGTGATATGCAATACCTCGCCAAACTGCACCCATCCCGTTTGATCGTCTCCCGCACCGTGTAACAGATACAATACCGGATAGCTTCGTTCTGAGACTTCATAATCAGGTGGTAAATAAATGGCAAATTTGCGTTCGCTGTCCAAAATCTTGCTCTGTAAACTTAAATTATCATAAACTTTACCATTTTGAGCTGAAATGGTCATGGTCCAAAACAAAATGGATAAAACGTAAAAAATTATTTTCTCCTCTTTCATGGTACGATTCTTATGAATTTGACTTTTAGTTGGAATTGCTGACAAACGCAACCTTCTTGCTATCCGGGGACCAACTTGGCACATTGATAGTACCCTGTCCACCATAAACATAACTCAGTATTTTTGGATCACCACCATCCACAGACATCATTCTCAAGTAAACATGCTTATAAAAAGGATGGTCCCCAGACTCAACATCGGTTCCAAAAGACAGAAACAGAATTTTCTTTCCATCCGGAGAAATATGTGGAAACCAGTCATTCAGTTCATCAAAGGTTAGTTGCTCCACTTCACTTCCATCAGGCTTCATTCGATACAACTGCATGGTCCCGGACCTGTTTGAATTAAAGTAAATAAATTTTCCGGAAGGGTCATATTCCGGTCCATCATCCAATCCTTCAGTATTCGTAAGCTGAGTTTCTTTACCAGTAGCTATATCCACACTATAAATATCATACTGATCATTTCTACTTCCCGTAAAAACCAATTCCCTGGCATCTACCGACCAGCCATGCAAATAAGAAGGCCCAAGCCCTTTTTTTGTAACCCGTACAGGTTGTGAAGAACCCTCGACAGGTAGCGTATATATTGCTGAATCTCCGTTATCCTGATCATCATGGTGACTTATGGCCAGTTGCTTGCCGTCAAATGACAGTACATGATCATTATTGTTTCTTACGGCAAAACCTGTATTGATGGTAGATGTTTTCCCGCTTTTCAGATCGTATCTGTGTAAATAGCCATTGGAATTGTAAATCAGTGCTTTACCGTCAGGTGTCCAGTTTGGAGCCTGGATGGAGTGTGCAGAGGAAAAAAGTATTTTACGATGCAGTGTTTCCACGTCCAGCACTTCCATATGACTTCCTAAATAATCCTGGTAGCGTTCACCCGATTCATCAAAGGGTTTGATGATCCTGACATTTCTAAATATGGCTTTTTCCACAACGTCCGGGTTGTGAGAGCAAACAAATAATCCTATAAATACTTCATTCTTTAACTTTGAATTCTCATAAACTATTTTATTCAGAGGCTGACCTAATTTAGCCGTCCCCATAATAAATGTACTGCCTCGCCTTTCGAGTTCAATGATATCAGGAGCAGTATCTTTAGACGGTAACTCGTTTGTATCACCTCCAAGTGAATCCCTGAATTGTAAAGACACCAGGCCGTCCCCATGCACTGCGGCACTGACATGTTCGGAATCAGGTCTGAAACTGTTTCGGGCCATCCAGCCAATTTTTCTATGTGGATCTACACCTGAACCAACAAATTTTATCTGAGCCCTTAGAATGAAATCACCTTGTATACTCTTCCACAAATAATGAAACTGATCGTCATCAAACCACATGTTTTTCCCTGATCCCTCGATCAAATATTCTTGATCATCACTTAGATAGGAAACATTTCCCTGATGTTTGACGGCACCAATATCCGTATTACTGAAAAAAATTCCTGTTGGGTCGGCTTGAGAATTTAATTTTTGATTCGGCATAAGAGAACAAAAAAATAGTAGAATGAGTGTGCTCAGTCGTTTCATGGTTCGTAGATTTAGTTGGGTCATTGTAGTTGCTTTTATCAATTCTACTCTAAAAATATGAAAAAATGCAACGACTTAAACGCTTTGATAAGCTTATCTTAAAACCGCTTCCTCTACGATGAGCGGGTAAACATATCCTGCTCCAAACTCTCTGTCAATTGCCAATATACCCTCAAAAACAACTGTGTCCCCCACCTGTACATTTTCCTGTGTGGTAAATGTCAGGTCAGAACGCGAATCACCTGCGGTTCCATCCATCAGATGCACCCAGTTTCGGTCCATAATATCCCTGTTTATCTTAACCACCTGACCCCTGACACGTACTTTTTTCTTGTTGAAATCCTTTGAATTAGCGTACAGATGGCCAATACTTTGACCTCCTTCTGCCGGACTGATCTTAATACTGTCCAGCATACGCTTAATTTCATTTTTTCGTTTTGAAATTGCTTCAGCTTTTTTTGATTCGGCATCAATGGGTTCCTTACTGATCTGATCAACGAAATATATGCTCTCAAAAACCCTGTTCAGTTCCTTGCTTTCAAAATCACTCATTTTCATGGCCTGGGTAAAATACAGCTTCTCTCCCACCTCAACATCTGTTTTTGATACGGCCAGCCAAAACTCCTTGCCAGATTCGGTTACCAATACATACGTATATCCACTCGTTTGTTGTATTTCCTTAACAATCACCTCATTCTGGGCGATTTCATTTTTAACAGGGATGTATTCTTTCTTTTTATTTTCACATGATAAAGTCAGAATAAAACAAATAATTAAAAAAGTAATTCTCATTGGATCTATATTTAGATGGTTATTTTCTTAAAAGTACAAAATACATAATTCTGAATCATACCTGTCGGGGTAGTATGAATAGTTTCATAATCTTTACAGCTTTCAAAATCGCTTGAAAACAATTCATTCAGGTCTTGTGCATCGTATTGTCTGACAGGAAGGCCACTGCACTTTAACGGCCCCGTCTTTGAAAAGGTTCCGAGAATCAAATTTCCTCCAAAGCTCAATGCTGAACTTGCAACCTTCTTATATATTTTAATATCTTCATCATCCGTTAAAAAATGTAAGCATGCCCGATCATGCCATACTGAATAGGTTTCACTGGGATGAAACTCCCTGATATCAGTACATATCCATGTAATTTTCTCACTTAGAGGACCGAGTCTTTTTCTTGCCCTTTCTATCGCCCTTGAAGATATATCGAGAACAGTTATATTTTCAAAACCATGAAGAAGTAAGTGATCGGCAAGCAAACTGTCACCTCCTCCGATGTCGATAATCCTGGCGGACTTATCTATCCGGGTCGGAATTATCAAATCCAATGAATCATTTGGAACCCTTTGATACCAGCCCGAGTGCTCAAGTGGTTTCTCCTTGTAAACCTTGTTCCAGAATCGTTTTTTTTCTTTGAATTGTTCCATCTTTATTCTCAACAATCGTATTTACTGGATCTGTGGCAATGCAACCACATGAGCATGAACTTCAATCCCGTTCAGGTTTAATTCCAATCTTTTGTCATACATTTTAATGCCTTTTATATCGTTGAGTTTCCCTTTTTGAGAAATAGCTTTTACTCCAAAAAAGGTCTCTTTACCGGCAACTGCCTTTATATGAACGATATGTCCTGATTTACGAACCCCCCGAACCTCCAGAGTGGAACCATCTTTTGTAATGGCCTTGATAGGATACACTTGCCCTTTAGTGTCTATGGCAACAACCGGTTTAAATTGTTCCTCACTTACCAAAACCTTGACCGGTAATTGCTCATCCCTTACAAATGCCTTTATTTCCATGATATACTTCTGATTGGAATCTTCGAGAGCTTTTACGTCATAGATATTTCCATCCTCATCAAATGCCTTAACATCTAATGTATAACCATCAGGGTGCAAGGCTTTGACATGCCAGATAAATTGTTGATTTACATCCGTCTGAACTTCGTATCGACCTTCTTGTGCCCGACCTGAAAAAGTCAGGAAAAGTAATAGTAACAACGCGCAAAAATGAATCACAGACCTCATGAGATTACCTTATCAATACTTTTCAAAAGTACTCATCATATTAGATCTCAACTATGACTTTGGTTAGTTTTTACTAAATCTCACTCCTATAAGAAATGACAAAACTCCAATTTCATTGGAGTTTTGTTCATTTTAAAATCTTGTTTTTTTAATCGGTAGGTTCTACTCTTATCGCAAAATCAGCTGTATCCTCATCCTCTGATTCTGTTTCACTATATCGCTTTCGGAGTTCCTTCAGGTCCGTATTCATCTCACCGGTCTCAATATAATTTTTAAAAGACAACAGGCTGTCAAAATTTGATTTTTTTAGTTTGCCTTTGAACATTCTGGTATTGAGGTAATTATTCATCTCATATTCCATTCGGCTAAACAAAACAGTTTGTCCCGATCCGTTGCGTCGAACCCCATACGTGACTTCCATCTGTTTGGTTGGGAAGTTCTCCGTTTCGTAAACATCGTAGGTATAATAAACACCATCAACATACGCTACAATTCTCTCTTTGTTAATTATATTATTGATTCCGTTCGGGATATGAATTTCTCTTTCTGCTCCAAGTTTGGCTTCACCCGTACTTTGATCAAGCATATAGGATTCATCAATGGTGGCGTTAAAATTACTGACCGTTCCATAAGCCTTCAGTACCTTCCAGACTTGCTGAGGACTACCCTCAACAATTACTTGATTCAGAATGGTTTTACTTTTATTAAAATCACTATGAACTTGCGGGTAAACTGACGTTGTTACCATTAAAAACATTAACAGAAACAGCTTTATGGATAATTTTACATTGGCTTTCATCGTTTCACAATTGGGGGATCGTATGAAACAATTTCTTGTTATACAGGTTAAACTTAAATTTTTAAAAGACGAGCGATTCGCTCCAATTAACACCTCAAACAAATCGAGATTTGAAGTGGCCCTTTTAAAAATAGACGAAGAACTTAACCCCGGGTTACAGTGAGATAAATGGAAAGAACCCTATTTAACATAAAAATAACATTAGAACCTGAAGAATTGACCTTCTTTCAAAAAGAAACAGGTCTCAAACAGCCATTGCCATTTGAGACCTGTTTCAATAATTAGGATCAATAAATGATCATCCAATTATTTAATGCGACTCTTTAGGATCCCGGTGAGGATATTTCTGAATCAACTCCATATGACTTTTCATAAACATTTGAATCGGGGTTACCGCGAATAATCCAGGGTAAAGTTTACCGTATTTTTCACCCGGATCCCTCTTAACATTATAAAAATCCATTCCCGGTAATCCTCCGTGTGACTCTTTAATATGTACTTTAAAATCCTCATAACGGATAGCACCCAGCTGGGAACCACTGTAATGCGTTATATAATTTCTTCGTCCGTTACCCTCACCAAGTAACAATAAAGCCGTCTGGTCTATTCCATCCGTTATCCTGTCGGTTGGTATCTTATCCTTTATACCTGCCACCCTGCATGCCGTTGTAAAAAGATCAGTCACATGAAGAATGTCATTCGGATCCTGATTAGGCTCTATCATACCCGGCCAATAAGCCATGGCAGGAACCCTTACTCCACCTTCAAGTACGTCTCCTTTTGCTCCTCTCAGCAAAGTGTATCCTGAGGTAGGATAAAATGCATACATGGGCCCGTTATCACTTATCCAGATGACGAGAGTATTCTCTTCAATGCCTTCCTCCTCTAAGGTTTTTAGAACATTCTCCACATGCTTGTTGTGCAGAACCATCATCGAAGCCTGGGCATTTCTTTTATCAACTCCAGGATCATTCTGATGTTCTTTTGACCCTGTTATCTGCAGCGCATAGCTCGCCCAATAAATGTAGAAGGGCTGGTCCGTCTTATTTTTTTCTTTGATAAAACTGATCATTTGACGGTTAGCCTCATTTTCAAAAGCCTCCTGCCTGTTGAACCCAAGTTTTCCGGCAATTCCTTCAATGGGCTCCCTTCCCTTACCCTTTTCTCCAATATAACCTGCCACACTTAGGTCTATTCCGGTGCGGGCTTCATATTCATCATATCCTGGAAAATCATGAAAAGATGCATTTACCGGCATCGGCGAATCATATAAATCCTTCGAATCCTGCCAGGCATCCGGAGCACCATTAAAAAGGCCATAGTACGCATAATCATAACCTTGATTTTCCGGAGCGTGTTTGGGCTCATCCCCCATGTGCCATTTTCCCCACATAGCCGTGTGATAACCCGCATCTGATAACAGTTCAGCAGTGGTCACCTCGTTAGGGCTCAGTCCTTCCTTTTGTCCTGGCCAGAGCACACTGAGCAATCCTGTTCTTATCGGATGCCTTCCGGTGTTAATTGCTATTCGAGTGGGTGTACAGGATGGTTCCGCATAGGCTGACCAAAATCGCATTCCGCTAAATGCCATTTTATCCAAAGTAGGAGTTGGTGTACCCCTGTGCTTTCCTCCTCCCTGCCAGCCAAGTTCACCCCATCCAATATCATCTGTAAGTATGTAGATAATATTTGGCTTTTTACCGAATCTTTTTTCAAGATCAGCCAGTTTCTTGTCTACTTCATTATCTTGCTGCTTCCATTTATCTTGGTTTCTTTTCTTATAATACTCATAAGGAGCGTCATTAACTTGAGAAATGGAACTCAATGGAATCAAAATTGCAATGACAAAAAAGAAAATTATCTTTGATTTCATCTTATAAGGTTTTAAGGTTTGTGTACTCAAAAGCACAATTTTATTCGCAAAAAAAAAATGAATTTATGCGATTCAAAAACTCAGAACTTCCATGGTTAAGAGACGGACTTCGGCTATTGGCGGAGGGAGGTAATAATAATATGAATATAGATATTCTAAGTAAACGTGTAGGAAAGGCGAAAACCAGTTTTTATCACCATTTCGGATCTAAAAAAGAATTTCTTTACAGACTGGCCCAATATTGGGAGAAGTTTTACACCGTAGATTACATCGAAGAGTTAAGACGAATAGAGAATCCTAGAAAAAGACTAAAAGAACTGTTGAGAAAAGCCTATTCAGGAATGGATCGGGATTTTGCTTCAATACAATTCAAAGAATTGGCTTTAACGGATGATAAACTGTCAAAATTGGTTGATGAAGTCGAAAAATTAAGGCTTAAGTTTATAAAAGACAATCTTCGGGCTCTTGGAATGGATGAAGAAACGGCAATACTAAAGTCCAAAGGATATATGTATTTATTCTTTGGATGGTCAGTTTTGCATCCTGTGTATTCAGGAAAAGACCGATCGAATATCGACGAGCTTGAAACGCTTATTGAACTATTTATTTTTAGTAAATAAACAACTGGACTGGGGATCAAGGTCTTAGTTATACATATCAATATATTTTTGATCCAGTTCTACAGAATCCTTGTATTTTATTCTAAGGTCGATTAATTTTTTATGTAATTCAGTGACCACCTCCTGATAGTCAGGGTCATTATAGACATTTTTCAATTCCTGCGGGTCTTTTAAGCGGTCATACAATTCCCATTCGTCCACATCATGATAAAAATGAACCAGTTTAAATTCTTTGGTCACGATACCATAATGCCTTTTTACCATATGCACAGCGGGATATTCATAATAGTGATAATAAACAGCTTCTCTCGTCCATAACGAATCTTGACCTTTCAGGAGCGGCATTAAACTTTCACCCTGCATATCTAAAGGTGCCTCAATACCTGCTGCATCCAGAAAAGTCTGAGCAAAATCAAGATTTTGAACCATTTCTTCATTCGTCGTACCCGGTTTTATCTTGTTGGGCCACCGGATAAGTAAAGGGGTTTTAAAAGATTCATCATAAATAAAACGTTTATCAAACCAGCCGTGTTCTCCTAAATAAAAACCCTGATCCGAGGTATATATCACTATTGTATTCTCCGTCAGGCCAGACTCCTCCAGATAGTCAAGGACCCTTCCCACATTATCATCCACTGAAGAAATCGTACCAAGATAATCCTGCATGTATCGTTGGTATTTCCATTGCATTTTTTCCGTAACAGACATTCCCGGCCAGTTCTTCTTAAATTCCTCATTAATGGAATCAAGAATCGGATCATACAATTTCTTCTGTGCGTCATTGGCCCTGTTATAAGGACCATAAAAACCATTTGCAAACTCCTTGACCTCAGGCAATACAGGGCCCATTTCTTTGAGCGTTTCAGGACGTATTTTGCTGTCATGACCATACATCATATGGCTGTACAAATTCATTTCCGCCGTTTTAGCCGCAGTACCCCTGTTGGAATAATCATCAAATAAGGTTGATGGCTCCGGAAATTTCTTTTTACTGAATTCCCTGAACTTCTCAGGACTTGGCCACCAGGGCCTGTGGGGGGCCTTATGCAAATACATCATCATAAAAGGCTTCTCCTTGTCCCTCTTCTTGTCGAGCCAATTCAGAGTCAGATCTGTTATGATATCCGTAACGTAACCCGTGATTATGGTATCGCCATCTGACTTCAGGAACCTTGGATTTATGTAATTCCCCTGCCCGGGTAATATCATAAATTCATCCACTCCCTTCGGATTGTTCCCAAAGTGTAATTTACCAAACATTGCGGTCTGATAACCTGCTTTCTGAAAAAGTTGCGGGAAGGTAACCTGAGTGGTATCAAATGGCATCCTGTTATCGATTTTACCATTAAGATGCGTATGTTTTCCGGTTAAAATTGTTGCTCGAGACGGGGCACAAATCGAATTACTCACACAGGCATTTGTAAATAACAGGCCTTCATTTGCAATTCTGTCAATATTCGGGGTTTGAATCAGATTACTTCCATAAGCGCTAATGGCCTGATAGGCATGGTCGTCAGACATTATGAATAAAATATTCGGTCTCTCTTCCTGTATTTTTTGCTTGTCTGAGCAGGAGATTAAAGTGAAAAAGCCTAAAAAAAATATGAGATGAAGACGAATAGGGTTCATAGTAAGCGTATTTAATGTCTAATTTCCTCCGAATTTAAGGAACATAATGATTACTTCATCAAATTAATTTTGAAATTATACCGATGGTTTCCGGATAAAACGATTTGAGAAAAAAAACCGGCCATGCAGTTTGATCCAAGGTTTTAACAAAAATTTTACAATTTCGGATTAAACTTTAAAGCTGAACGTCTGTCATAAGGGTAAATCTAAAATTTATAAAAATGAAAAATCTTATAGCAAGCTTACTTTTAGTAACATCGATAATGGCTTACGGTCAAAAAGAAGGAAAACCAAGACAGCAAATGCAGGATTTCACTCCTGAGCAACAAGCCATTCTGAAAACAAAGAAAATGGCCCTTCACCTGGATTTGAATCAAAACCAGCAAGATCAATTACTCGCACTCAATAGAAAATGGGCCAAGGAAAAAGAAGCCAAAAAAGCTGAATTAAAAGCCTTGAACAAGGAGGAAATGACTTCGGATCAAAAATTCAAACATATGAATGCTATGCTTGACACTCAAATTGCTCACCAAAATGAGATGAAAAAATTACTGAATGAGGAGCAGTACAAGGTTTGGAAAAAATCAAGGGATAAAAAAAGTCATATGCTAAAGGGAAGAAAAGAACAGTACGCCAAAAAAATGAGAATGCATCAAAGATAAATTGCTTGAATTAGATTAATCTTGAGTTTAGACATGAACCACCCGCTTTTGGGTGGTTTTTTATTTGGTTACCAGTAATTTCATGCCGATACTGATTTCATTAGAGTCCAGCCCGTTCATCTTTTTCAATTCCTCCACGGAGAGATTATTATTTCTTGCAATCGAATAAAGCGTATCTCCTTTAACTACTGTAATAAAGATATCGTTATCATCAATTTTATTCTCAACACTGGCATAACTTTCTGAAATTTCCTCTATACGATCCCTCTCCCTTTTCCAGTCCGGGTCTTCATTCTTCACATATTTACGATAAGCCTTTTCATCAAGAACCAGTTCATCGTATTTGTACAATTCAAAATTTTCAATAAATGAGATCAGCTTTTTAGGGTATTTTCTATCCGTTGCATATCCTGCTTTTTTTAACCCTTTGGCCCATGCCTTATAATCATCCGGTCTCAATTCAAACAAAAATTCGTAACGCCCTCTTGAGGTAAGGAATTTTGAGTGGTCATTAAATGAGCCTTCTGCCGTTGGGTACTTCCTAAAACACTCATTCTTTTTATCATCATCATGATAAACGCGTTTTCCTTTCCAGCCCGAATGGCATTTTATGCCAAAATGATTATTCGATTTTTTAGCCAGGGTACTCAATCCGTTTCCTGATTCCAGAATACCCTGAGCCAGCGTAATACTGGCAGGAATCTTATAGCGTTCCATTTTATCTATGGCTATATTCTTATAGGTACCAATATAGGCAACTGTGAAATCGTTGACCTTTCCCTTATTTTCACTTTCAAAAGATTCAAAAATAGCATCGCTCTCAGCATATAAATATTCTTGCCGTATATCGATCTCTTTCTTTTTGGATTTTTCTGCCGATGATTTATTACTACCGCATGAAATGAATAGCAACGCATTCAAAAAAAGCAAACTGTATAATCTGATGTATCTCATATTTTGATCAATGGTAATTTTCTTTTCAATAAGCGCTGATTCATTCCTTCAACCCCTTGTAATCCTCCGGTATGAATGGCAAGTATCGAACTGTTACTTTTAAATAAATCTTTTTTGACAAGATCCATGATACCGAACATCATCTTGCCGGTATAAACAGGATCTAAAGGAATGGTAGTTTGTTGATAAAAATCGTTGATAAAACTAATCAATTTTTCATTGATTTTCGCATATCCTCCAAAATGATACTCTTTTAGCAGTTCCCAACGCTTTGCATCACCTGTGTTTTTTCGGATTGAGTCCTCTAAAAAATCTCCTTTTAAACTCTGAAATCCCAAAACCTTTTGTGCTTTGCCCGCTTTATTAATAAGACCCGATATAGTCCCTCCCGTACCGACGGATACACAAATGTAATCAAAGGACAGATCATCTTGGGTCAAAATCTCTTCGCAGCCTTTAACGGCCAGCGCATTAGTCCCTCCTTCCGGAACCAAATAAAAGTTCCCAAACTCTGAAAACAGCGATTCAATGAATTCAGGATTCTCTTTCTCTCTGTACTCTGATCGGCTCACAAACTTGAATTTCATTCCGTTGGAATGGGCAAATCTCAGCGTAGGGTTTTCCTTCAGAACTTTTTCGAGGTTATTGGATAGTTCATCTCCTCGAATAATGCCTATGGTTTTAAAACCCTTTAGCTTACCTGCATATGACAAAGCACTGATATGGTTGGAATAAGCCCCTCCAAAGGTTAAAAGAGTGGAGTGGCCCTTGCTCACGGCCTCTTCCAGATTATATTTCAATTTTCTAAACTTATTTCCGGAAATATAAGGATGAAGAAGATCTTCGCGCTTTACAGACAAACGGATACCTCTGCCCTTTAAACTCTCTAATTCAATGCTTTGATTGCAACTGACCTGATTCATAAACCCCTTTTCAATAAACCTCCACTAATTAACTGGTACTAATTCAGAAATACTTATTTTTGCCCATCCTTGTGAAAAGACTATTCTGATATTTGAGAACCACAATTTTTCACATTTAGAAATGACTAAAATGCAATTTAACAATAATAAGTTAGAACCCGAAGACTTCTACTACAGTAAAGAAGGCTATAAGGTTTTTACTGCCGCTTATCATTTAAAAAGGGGGTACTGCTGTAAAAATAACTGCAGGCATTGCCCTTATGGATTTGATCCGAAAAATCCTTAAAATTCCGGACTGTTGCACCATGCCAAATCTTTAAATCCTTGTTTATCGAAGAAACTTTGACCCTTCATGAAACAGGAACCGTCCTAATTTTGGTATGATTATTGATGCCAATAACTTGGTAATAAAGTTTTCATTTAAAGCCTTTTTATGAAGAGATTTTACATTCTTGCTACCCTTTTTTTATTACTTGTTTCCGTTGCCTGTTCCTCTGTAACGGTCTACTCTGATTATGACAGGTCCACAAATTTTACACAATATAAAACCTACGCATTCTACAAAAAAGGAATTGACAAAGTGGAGATTTCTGATCTAGACAAAAAGCGAATTTTGCGTGCCCTGGAAAGAGAGCTTAGGGCAAAAGGTATGACCCCCTCCTCAAATCCGGATATACTGGTCAATATCTTTACGAAGAGCAGAGAAAAAATTGACATTTACAACAATAACTATTACGGCTGGTATCCATGGTATTACGGATATGGATTTTACGGGCCTGGATACGGATTTGGGTACACAAATGTTTCAAGTTCTACGGAGGGTACACTCTTTATCGATCTGATCGATGCTAGAAAGAAAGAACTGGCCTGGCAGGGAATCGGAGTCGGTATCCTTTCTTATTATAAAAATGTTGAGAAAAAAGAAGCTCGTATCAATGAGTTTGTCACCAATATAATGATGCAATATCCTCCCGCACCCGTGGTGGCTTCCAATTAGCTAACTATCCGATGAGCTAGAGAGCATCAATTTGTTCCTGCGTTTCTTCCCAGAGATTCATTAAGCTTTCAACCTTCGTTTTCTTTTCCTGATAGGAAGCAAAAAAATCAGGATTTTCCTTTAACAGTTCAAAATTCTCTGAAATTTCAGCATCATCGTCTATAATTTTTTTCTCCAGATCTGAAATTTCCTTTTCTATTTTACCAAGTTTATTCTGAAGCTTTTTCTTCATTTTTTGACGCTCATGATCCTGTTTACCCGATGAGGAAGATTCTTCAATCTTTTCCTTTTTCGTTCTCATCTCCACGGCCCTCATATCCTCAAGTTCGTGCTGTTCCAAAAAATAATTGATATCTCCCAGATATTCCTTTATTCCACCATCCCTGAAGGAAAATACAGTTGAAGCAAGGTCCTGTAAAAAATCCCTGTCATGAGAGACAAGAATAAGCGTACCCTCAAACTGTTTTAAAGCATTTTTGAGGACATTCTTGGATGCTATGTCCAGATGATTTGTCGGCTCATCCATGATCAGAACATTAAACGGATGAAGCAGCATTTTACAAAGGGCAAGCCTGTTCCTTTCTCCTCCTGAAAGCACCTTGACCTTTTTTTCAACCTCATCACCTCTGAACAAAAAGGATCCAAGCATATCTCTTACCTTCACCCTGTTTCCGTCATTTGCCTCGTTCTCCATGGTTTCAAGAACCGTTAGTTCCCCGTCCAGGTATTCCGACTGATTCTGGGCAAAATATCCAATCTGTACATTATGCCCCAGTTTCAGTTCTCCGTCGAATTCTATCTCGCCAACCATGATTTTTGCCAGGGTTGATTTGCCTTGACCGTTTTGTCCTACAAAAGCTATTTTGCTTCCCCTTTCCAAAAGCATATTTACATCTTGCAGCACTTGAATATCCCCATAGTTCTTGGCGACATCATAGGCCTCAACTACAACCTTACCCGGGGTCACTGACATCGGAAATCTGACATTCATTACCGCATTGTCTTCCACATCAACTTCAATCCTTTCCACCCTGTTCAGCTTTTTTATCAGTGACTGAGCCATGGAGGCCTTGTTCGCCTTGGCCCTGAACTTTTCAATGAGCTGTTCGGTATGTTTGATCTCTCTTTCCTGATTTTTTTGGGCCTGCAATTGTTTTTCTTTGATTTCGCTCCTCAACAAAAGGTATTGGGAATAGGGCTTTTTGTAATCATAAATCTGACCCAGTGAAATTTCAATGGTCCGGTTCGTAACATTATCAAGAAACATCTTATCATGTGAAACCATCATAATTGCCCCGCCAAATCCTTTTAAAAAGTTTTCAAACCAGATAATGGATTCTATATCCAGATGGTTGGTAGGCTCGTCAAGCAGAAGAATATCATGATGCTGCAACAATAATTTGGCCAGTTCGATTCGCATTCTCCAGCCCCCGGAAAAAGTATCTGTCTTTTTATGCAGATCTTCCTGTTTAAATCCAAGGCCCGCCAGGATCTTTTCCGTTTCGCCCTGATAATTATATCCCCCAATCAATTCGTAACGATGGGAAAGTTCATCGAGATCATGCATTAAATTATGATAAATTTCACTGTCATAATCAGTGCGTTCTGCCAGCTGTTTATTAACACCTTCGAGTTTCTTTTCAATACTCTTTATCTCTTTAAAAGCCTGATAAGCCTCCTCAATAACCGTTCGCCCTTCTTCAAAATCAATGTCCTGCTTCAAGAATCCCAGGCTGATGTCTTTATCAAAAGCCATAGATCCGCGATCGTATTCCTGTTCCCCTGCAACAATTTTTAATAAAGTTGATTTTCCGGCTCCGTTCTTACCTACAAGTCCTATTCTATCTCCGGCGTTCAATTTAAATGTAATACCTGAAAACAGTTCTTCTCCTGAGAAAGAGACGGTAATATCATGGGCATTCAGCATTATTCTGTATTAATAAATTTATCTTTGCAAAAGTAATTGAAACTTACGAATCTGCAATGTTGAAAAAAGGCTCGAAACTCTATAGTGTCCTCCATAATAAATGCCCTCGTTGTCAAGAAGGTGATTTCTTTCAATCCTCAGCCTCCCTGACTTTTAAAAACAACCTGAAGATTCATGAAAAATGCAGTTCCTGTGGCCTCAAGTACATGATTGAACCTTCGTTTTTTTATGGAGCCATGTATGTCTCTTACGCTTTGACCGTAGCCATGGCTGTTGCCGTCTTTGTTATTTGTTATCTTATCGGTCTTGAACTGATTCCAGCTTTCATTGCCATAGTGATCATTCTGGTTGTCTCGAACCCCTTCGTGATGAGAATCTCACGGCTTTTGTATATCAATATGTTTGTACATTTCCAAAAGAAAAAAATTAAATAATTGTGAGTCAATGTTTTGACTTAAACCTCCTGATGTCTATTTCTTTTTCCAGAGGACGACCGTTTTCAATAAACTGATATAATTTTTTAGCCATAAGGGGAGCGATCATTACACCTCTTGTGCCAAGTCCGTTTAAAACAGCAAATCTTTCATTATCAGGATGCACTCCAATCAGGGGTCTCCTGTCTCCCGTTGTAGGCCTGACGCCAGCCTCGTGCCCCACTACCCTGTACTCGCAATTGATCACCGTTTTAAGTTTCTTTTCTAATTCGGCCCGTCCTTCCGTGGTAGGTAAATTCGTCTTATCTTTCCAGTTAAATGTGGCCCCTACTTTATATTTGTCATCTCCTAAGGGCATAATGAAAACAGCAGATTTAACCACGTAATTCAATTCTAAATCAGGAGCGTGAATCGTGATCAACTCACCTTTGGTCCCTGTCAAAGGTAAATTGTTAAAAAAAGGGTTTTTCTTTATTCCGTTTCCTTCGCAAAAAACAATTCTTCCGGCTTTTACTTCCCCATACTCCAAATGATCCTCCCAGGTAATGATCCTTTCATATCGAAATTGTTCTAATCTCAGCAGATTTTTCGATGCTAATTTGTCTCTGTACGCATTTAATAATTCTTTTACCCTGATTCGGCCCGTATGCTTTAATCTCCCCGCCTTGAAAGGAGAAATAACATGTTTGGCTTCAACCTCTGCAAGTTCCGGATCCATGTACTCCTGCAGAACAGGCTTATCTGCAGCTATGAACCAGTTATTTTGCTCTTCAAAACTTTTGAAAGTTCTGTAAATCGGCAACTGTTCATCAAACAGGCCCGATAGCTTTTTTTCCAGAAACCCGTAAAACGGAATAGCGACCTCTAATTGTTCCTGTGCATTCCATACCGGAGTGAAGCGCTTCAGTATAACCGGATTATACATACCTCCGGCAACCTGTGACGAAGTCTGAGAATTATCCTCAAAAACCATATAGGTTTTACCTTGTGCCTCCAATTCTTCAGCAAAGGCCAAACCTGCCAATCCCAACCCTACAATGATATAATCTATCGGTTTATCCAAAAAAAATCAATTATTCTGTTTTTCAGGGATCAAAGATAATGCATTGATAAAGAAAGATGACAGAAAAAACCAAGGGCATTGAATCAATAAAAAAGCCCCTGCTTTTCAGCAGAGGCTTTTTCCTTATTAACTCAGTAATTAGTAATTCCACATATCGAGCTCCCTATCTCGAATGTCTTCTTTAAGTTTATCAGATTCTAAAACTTGAAAAAGTGAATTTCCCTTTATATATTCTGCTACATCTCTGTTGCCATAAATATTCTCTTCTCTGTAAATGATCGCGTTAAAGCGTCTCGCATTCAAAAGATGATCATATGATAACGGATAAGCTGAATTCTTTTGATTAAATACCTTCATATCATGTGTTGTGTATCGAGCTCCCGGATACCATACCCAGAACAATTCGATTAATTCATCTTGTGAACCTTCACTGTCAATGAAGTTTACATCCGGAGCAACTGGAGCAACACCAAGTAATCTGTATTTCAGCTCTCCTTGTCTTTTATCAAAATACCAGACTCCTTTGATCCTGAATCCTTCTATATCTCCCGCTGTAATATCTCTTCGGTCAACATATTCATCAGTTAACTCTTCACCTGCATTCAATCTTTCGATACCCGCGTCAGAGGTGTCAATTCTTGCCAATCGACCTGAAATATCCTTAAGAGTCAACTTATCTTCAAAATAGGAATCGTCATAGACATCAATGATTTCTCCGCTTTTGATCCCTCTCAACAAAGTATCATAAAGTGATCTTCTGGTAGAACTGATATTACTTGTATCTACAGGGTAATAGAAAGGCATGTTGATCTTCTCATTAAGGTCTACATATTCCCAGACCACCTTTGACCACAGGATGTCTCTATCATCAATATAACCGTATGGTAAGGGCCTGTCATTATCCGCAGCAAGCTGCTCTGGCGTTTTCATACCTACCTGTTCCGGGATCTGTGCGTTCAGCAAGTTAGCCTGAGCGCTCACTGATCCAACAGAAAGTAATCCTATTACTGCTATTATTAAACTTTTCAATTTCATAATTCTATATAGATTAGTTTGTAATTTCAACGTTTACCGGAGAAGCGTTCTTCAGGTAGTATCCCGAATTCCCCACTAATTTTTGCTTGATATCAAATATGATCACTACGTCACCTTTTCTGGCTTTGTTCAACACTCTTATCGCTGAAGAATCGAATTTGTTACCTTTAACAATTACGGTTGGTTGTCCTGGCACTTTGACACTAAACCCTGTTGTATTGATCTTAAGATCAAATACGAAATCTGGTAACATTGAACTTATTGTTGCCTTTTGTAATGTACTTTTAGGCATCTTGATCATACCGTACTCTCCTCTTACCGCAGCAACCGGAGCCGGAATATCTTTAATTCTAAACATCTGACTCGAAGAAATAGGTGTTCCGTCGGGTAATTTTGCACTAACGGTAATTTTCACCTCTCTACCTTTACCAGGAGCCATAACATATTTTCCAATACCTTTTACTTTTTTCAGACCCGGAGCTGTTGCTTTTACAGCGTTATCAGCTACACCAGGAACAGAAACTGTAATTGGATTCTGAACACCTCTGTATACTACGTTCATCTTATCTGCTGAAATTACGGCACTATTCGGCTTGGCAACAACGGCATAAGAGGTTTCAACCGGGATTTCAACGGGTTCCCCGTTTTCCATAAAGATGAATTTACCTTTGATCTCGTTTTCTCCTACGTTACCTGCAGGGAAGTCAAGGATCGCTCCACCATCTTTAATATTGGTGATTTCCTTTCCATTGATTACAACTTTTGTAGGTTTTAATGAACCATCATATCTTCCCAGAACGATCTTTCCTTGAAAATTCTCACCTTGTAACGTTGCAGGGTTATTTGGGATCAAAATCGCCTGATAATTATTCATTGACACATCACTGGCCATCTGACCTTGTAACATTGATCCTAATACCTCTGATTCAGTAGTTTTGATATCCGCCTGAATCTGAGTCATTTTAGTGATAGAAGCAACCAGAGGAAATCCTTTGTAGTTAAAGTCTAACCAAAATCTCTCTTTGCCTTCTCTGTTTGTTACTTTATCAGTAGAAAACCTTGCTTCCACATCCGTCTTCATTCCTTCTCCTCCCTCTCCGATTACGGCGGAAATCTCAGTTCTGTAGTTATTCATTCTGTCAAGGAACTCCTGTCCGGCTTCTCTGTATTCACCGTCGTTCCCTTTGAAGAACTTCTCATCCAGAAACTTCCCGGAATCCATTGTCTGATAATCAGTAGGATCATCAACCGTGGCCTTCATTTCTTCTTTAATACCTTCCAAGTAGGAGTAGTAACTTTCAGACAGCTCTTTTATCTTATCTGCTTTCTCCTTTTCATCGGCATACTTTTCAGATTGTTCTACCGCTTTAAGAGCGAGATCCTCGTAAGATCTTTTATTCCTGACTGTCGCTGCGTCATTTGCCGCAACCAGCTTGTTGTCCATTAGTCCAAAGGCTTGCAAAACTTCTTTTGACATATTCATTGCCAACATAGCGATGAAAATCAAATACATCAAATTAATCATTTTTTGCCTTGGAGATTGCTTTCCTGATGCCATTCTAATTAGTTTTTATAGGGTTAATAATTGAGTTTGTTAAATAATTATAACTCTATGAATTTCTATTTGACATGGCTGATAGCATACCTCCGTAAACACCATTTAATGATGAAAGGTTTGTAGCCAGAGATTCCATTTGTTCTTTTAAACGCTCTGCGTTATCTAAAGTTTCCTGGTTCAATGAAGCCTGACGTTCAGCATTTTCTTTCTGGATGATATACATACTATTCAAAGATTCTAATTCGATGGCAGCTACAGATAATTGCTCTGCATATCTGTTCGATGCCGCGATGGAATCCGTTGCCGGCTTAATACCTTCTGCCGCACCTGCAAAACTGCTGATACTGTCAGATAATCTTCCTATTTTTTCTGCATCAAGATTAGCTTCCTGCAATAAGTCGTCCAACTTTTGAGATAATAATCCCTGAGCATCATTTGCTTCTTCTTTATCTTTTGCGTCTCCTCCTGCCAATTCAGGATATACATTCGTCCAGTCTAAATCTTCTTCTACAGGTTCAAATGCAGATAATGCAAATACTGCTGCTTCAACGATCATCCCAATGGTCAACATTTCTGTTCCTCCCGGGAAGTGAGCAATTTTAAAAAGTGCTCCTAAAATTACTACTGCTGCTCCCAGGCCATAGGCCATGTTGAACATTTTCTTTTTTGCTTTAGATTGTGCCATAATTCTTGATTTTTAATTATTATTGATTAAGCTATTTTATTATTCGTTTTTATTAAATTCTTATTTATTTTTCTCGGTCATTTTTGTTCCCATGTAATCCTGAACAGTTCTGAATCCGATGTAACTTCTTGCTGAATCACCATATTCATAATCTCTGGTTCCAACTTCAAGGAAATAAGCCACGTCCTTCCAGGAACCTCCTCGTATCACTTTTCTTTGGTTTGTATCATCCACTACATTTGGGTTGATTGTAGATCCTAAGTAATAAGAAGATGGGTTATAAGCCGTATCGGTCCACTCCGAAACATTTCCTGCCATGTTGTAAAGACCGTAGTCATTGGCATTGTATGATCTTGCTTCAACTGTATACAAGGCTCCGTCGGCTGCATAATTACCTCTTTCAGGTTTAAAGTTTGCAAGGAAACATCCTCTGTCAGTAATTGTGTATGGTCCTCCCCAAGGGTATTTAGCATATTCCAATCCTCCTCGTGCCGCGTACTCCCATTCTGCTTCTGTAGGCAATCTGAAACTTGGCTCTCTGCCTGTTCCTTTTTTCTTACCAGCCAGGTAATCGTTTCTTTTTTGTGTTCTGAAGTTACAAAAAGCCTTCGCCTGACTCCAGCTTACTCCAACTACCGGATATTCATTATAGGCCTGGTGCCAGAAGTAATCCTGATGCATTGGATCATTATAAGAGTAGTTAAAATCTTTTACCCAAACTGCTGTATCCGGATAAACGGCTACTTCAATTTTCTTAAGAAAATCTTTTGAACTTCCATTTCTCTTTGCAGCACTTGCTCTGTCAAAAGTCTGGTAAACATATTTAAGTTTTCTCGTATCAATTTTTCTTTTTCTCTCAACAGATTCGTCTATAGGAAGATAAAGACTATCCATGGCCTCAGCATAGTATTGATCCGGGAACTCATTGGTGTTCCAAACCAGTTCCACGTCCCAGTTCAGGTAACGTCCTTCTGTTGGAGAGTTAATATCTCCCAAACTTCCATAGTTATCCATCATATACTGATAGTAGGCATTGTCCGTACTATCCTGCTCTTTAAATGCATACTTAGAAATTCCGCTCACATCACCTTTACGCTGCTCAACAGGAGCTCCGCCACCTATTGCAGCCTCCTCGGCCAAAATAGCAAGTTTTGTTCTCAGGATAGAATCTCTAACTCTGAAAACAAATTCACGGTATTCACTGTTGGTGATCTCTGTGTCGTCCATATAATATGGTCTGACGGTAACGGTTCTGGAAGGGGCGCTAAAAGCACCGGCTACATCCTCATCACCTTTACCCATGGTAAACGCACCACCGGGTATAAGCACCATTCCAAATGGCTTTTCTGGAAAAAATTTCTTATTTGCCGAAACGCCCACTAACTGACCTCTGTCATTACCAGATTTACAACTGATAAGGAAACCAAAGACACTTACTAGTAGGATTAGGGATAACTTTTTCATAATTTTTACTTTTCTAACAAGATGTTATTGTTACATTAAAACTTATTGATACAACTTTTAAATCGGTGTGTTGATTAAAAATAATCACAAAAATTCCACACAAAATCTATTCTTTTGTTCCCTAAGAACGTTAAAAAACCTAGTTTAGTGTGTACTAATTCAATTTTCTAAAGGTTTTTAACCATCTTTCCGGAATTATCTGATTATTCGCTGTTAAATAATCATGATAAGTACATGGTATTAACGTGGATTTATCCGAATTATTATGGCTGTAATGAATCTCCATCCACCATCTCTCACTTTTATCACTTTTGTAGAAATTGATCGTTTCGTTTTCAACCAAAACGATATATTTTTTATAGTTCTTTACTGACTCCAGGGGATATTCATTAATCCTGAGATTTACTCCCTCTATAAAGTACCAAACCATCTGGGCGATGAGATGTGCCGTATTTTCACGTTGGTCAAATTTGGGATTGAATTCGTAGATTCCAAAGGAAGACACCTTGTTACTTATACCTGCATATCTGCTAATAGCACAGATCTGATCTCCAAAAAATCCATTAGGTACCCCATTATTATTTGCCGGGGCATCACTAATCCTAACGGCTCCAAGATCAATACTTACGATATCAGCATCCCTGAGAACGGGTTCAACCGAAGTAATATCATTTGTTACCTGGCCCAATCTGTAGGCGTCAAAATACAACTTGTCCATCAGATCTATTTCTTCCTGAGAATTGAAAAAGGTCTGAAAACCGATATTGCTGAAATTAAACATATTGTTAGGCTTATCCATAACAATATAATGAAGGTAATTATGCGAATTCAGTTTAGGGGTCATTTCGCCAAGATCAAATCTGTTATCCACAGATACAATGTTAACAGGCTTATTCAACCTGTCATAGGCCCGATAACAGGCATACGTAATATCCTGGCTTCCTCCAATTATTACCGGAATAATATTTCTTTCAAGCAATTCGCCAATTATTTCCTGAATGACAAAATACGAATCGCCAATCTCCTTGCCTTTCGGAATATTTCCAAGGTCCGCAATTTTCATGTGCCAGTTTCCCGGAAACATCTGATAAATGAATTTTCGGATAATATCAAGTCCTTTTCCGGTTCCAATATTATCTACAGCGCCTCGTGCCTCAGTTACGCCAAGAATGGCTATATTGATATCTTCCAGCTCAGGGAGTCCGTCCTGCTTAGAATGTATTTTAATATTTTTTCCCAGCGACAGATCTGATTGAAGTGCAGTGTGGGCAACTGCTTTTTCTTCCACGGGTAAAAGAAGCTCCAGACTCATATGATATTGTTAAAGATGAAATCGCCGCAATGTAATTAAATTTCCATTTCCTTGCGATTAGTGTTTACAAAAAATAAAAAGTCCTTTCAATTATTCAATTAAAAGGACTTCGAATTATGAATCATTACTACTATTTCTTCTTTGCTGTTCTCTTTTTGCGAGCCGTTTTTTTGGGTGCCTGTTTCTCAATAATTTCCTTCACTTCATCCAAGGTAAGCGCTTGAGCATCAACTGTCTTTGGTAATTCAATTTTTATCTTACCTTTTAATACATTATGCCTTCCCCATCTCGCTTTTTCAACACGGATTCCTTCTTCTTCCCAGTTATGAACAACCTTCTCAATTTCCTTCTGCTTTTTGGCTTCAATGAGCTCAACGATATCTGAATAGGACAAATTTTCAAAATCATATTTCCTGTTCACATTGATAAACATGCCGTTCCACTTTATAAAAGGTCCAAATCTGCCAACTCCTTTCTGGACAGGCAGGCTTTCATATTCAGCGATCGGGGCATCTGCCTGACGTTTTTCTTCGATGAGTTCAATGGCTCTGTCAAGTGACACTGACAAAGGATTATCATCTTTGGCCAGTGACACAAATGATTTACCGAATCTAACATAAGGGCCAAACCGGCCATTGGCAACGACTACCTCTTCACCTTCATAATCACCTAAGGCCTTTGGCAACCTGAACAAATCCATCGCTTCCTCAAAAGTAATCGTACCTAATGTCTGCTCTCCCTGCAAACTTGCAAATTTGGGTTTTTCATCATCGGTGGCCTCCCCTATCTGTACCATGGCTCCAAATCTTCCCAGGCGAGCATAAACATTTTTACCTGACTCCGGATCCACTCCCAAAAGTCGTTCACCCTTGGCACGATCCGCATTTTCTGAAACATCTTCCACTGAATCGTGAAAAGTGGTGTAGAAATCCTTGATCATCTGGGTCCAGTTTTCTTTACCATCAGCGATCTCATCAAACTCCTTCTCAACATCAGCCGTAAAACTGAACTCCATAATCGAAGAAAAATTCTCGACCAAAAAATCATTAACAATCTTTCCAATATCCGTGGGAACCATTTTCCCTTTATCTGCTCCTACCTTTTCAATAAGCGTCTTTGCACTGATCTCTTCGTTTGAAAGCGTCAGCTCGGTATAGCTTCTGTCTTTTCCTTCTACCGTTCCTTTTATCACATATTCTCTTCTTTGAATCGTTGAGATGGTAGGGGCATAAGTAGATGGCCTCCCTATTCCCAATTCCTCCAGCTTTCTTACAAGAGATGCCTCCGTATACCTGTACGGAGCTTTCGTATATCTTTCGGTTGCATTAATATAGGTATTCTCCAAAATTTCATTAACAGCCAGTTTTGGCAACATTCCGGCCTGATCTTCCTCCTCTGAATCATTTCCTTCGAGATACACCTTGAGAAAACCTTCAAAGGTTATCACTTCACCATTTGCCGTAAAAACTTCCTCATTCTTGTCATTGGCAATTCGTACATTGGTTCGTTCAAGTCTGGCATCGCTCATCTGAGAGGCAAGGGTACGTTTCCAGATTAGTTCGTATAATCTTGCCTGATCACTTTCCACCGATACAGTTTTTGAACTCATATTGGTTGGCCTTATGGCTTCGTGCGCCTCTTGAGCGCCTTTTGATTTCGTTGTAAAATCACGAGGACTGCTGAATGATTCTCCATAGGATGCAACTATTTCTTCCTGAGCAGCCTTCTTGGCATCATCTGACAGGTTTACACTGTCTGTTCTCATATAAGTAATCAAACCGGCCTCATATAATCTTTGGGCCACAACCATTGTCTTGGCCACCGGAAAATATAATTTTCTGGAGGCTTCCTGTTGCAGGGTTGAGGTGGTAAACGGTGCCGCCGGAGATTTTTTTGCCGGCTTGGTTGAAAGGTCATCTATTATAAACAAAGCACCTTTACAAGACTCCAGGAACAATTCTGCTTTTTCTCTTGTTTTAAAATTCTTGGGAAGTTTTGCCTTAAACTTTTTACCATTCTTATTGATGAATTCTCCGACTACCCGATAAGAAGCTTCGGGGATAAAATTTTCAATTTCTCTTTCTCTTTCAACAATGAGCCTGACAGCAACAGACTGAACGCGTCCTGCAGAAAGACCTCCCTTTACTTTTTTCCATAAAACCGGTGAAAGCTCATATCCTACTAATCTGTCAAGAACTCTTCTGGCCTGCTGAGCATTCACAAGATTATAATTGATGCTTCTAGGATTCTCTATAGCCTTAAGAATCGCTTTTTTGGTTATCTCATGAAACACAATTCGCTTTGTATTTTCATCTTTTAGTTTCAGCTGCTCATACAAATGCCAGGCAATAGCTTCCCCTTCACGGTCCTCATCACTGGCCAACCAGACCGTATCAGCCTTTTTAGCTAAAGATTTCAATTTTTTGACAACTGCCTTTTTATCTGCAGAAACCGTATAATTCGGTTTAAAATCCCCGTCAACATTAACACCAAGCTCCTTGGATGGCAGATCCGCAATATGGCCAAAACTGGATTCTACCACATAATCCTTTCCTAAAAATCTTTCAATGGTTTTGGCTTTGGCAGGTGACTCTACTATGACTAAATTCTTCGACATTATTATCTTTTTTTATGATGGATTCAGGATAAATCGAAAGCTTAATGATTTCTCCTAAACCGCCCATTTCGAGATTGCAAAAGTATATAGAAAATTTTAAATCAGAATTTTTCTGTTCAAAAATCAGGTTTTTAAGGAGTCTTTTTGATTCAGGAGAAACGCATTTTTTCTGTCAAAATGTCATAAAAACAAAAATTGATTGTATCTTTGCAAACCCCAAAAAAAATGAAAATGGGAAGTGAAAAAATAATTGAGGAAAAAAAACAGGGACAGGCTCTGGTAACTGAAAATAAAGAGGGAAACAAGAAAAAACTCTTTATTGAAAGTTACGGATGCCAGATGAATTTGAACGACAGCGAGATCGTTGCTTCGATTCTTGCCGAAGAAGGTTTTAACACTACTCCATTACTTGAAGAAGCTGACCTGGTGCTCGTAAATACCTGTTCGATTAGAGAAAAAGCGGAGCAAACGATTCGCAAGAGGCTTCAGAAGTACAATCGGGTGCGACGCATTAATCCGGACATGAAGATCGGCGTGCTGGGCTGTATGGCAGAAAGACTTAAAACCAAATTCCTGGAGGAAGAAAAAATGGTTGATCTTGTGGTTGGGCCAGACGCTTACAGAGACCTTCCTAACCTCGTAAAAGAGATAGAAAGTGGCAAAGATGCCATCAATGTTATTTTATCAAAAGAAGAAACTTACGGGGATGTAACTCCTGTCCGGTTGAATTCCAATGGAGTTTCGGCCTTTATCTCAATTACAAGAGGATGTGACAATATGTGTACGTTCTGTGTGGTTCCGTTTACCAGGGGCCGGGAAAGGAGCCGGGATCCTAAGAGTATTTTGAGTGAGGCACGTGATCTATGGGAAAAAGGTTACAAAGAAATTACCTTATTGGGCCAGAATGTGGATTCCTACCTGTGGTACGGGGGAGGATTAAAAAAAGATTTTAAAAAAGCCTCGGAAATCGCTCAGGCCACAGCCATTGATTTTGCAAAACTTTTGGAAATGGTTGCCCTGGAAGTCCCTAAAATGAGAATTCGATTTGCCACCTCAAATCCTCAGGACATGAGTATCGATGTTTTGCACAGTATGGCAAAATATGACAACATCTGTAAATATATTCATTTACCGGTTCAGACCGGAAGTACAAGGATGCTTGAAAGGATGAACAGGCAGCATACCAGAGAAGAATATATCGAACTCATTGATAATATCAATCGGATCATTCCGGATTGTGCCATTTCCCAGGATATGATTGCCGGTTTTTCCGGCGAAACCGAAGAGGACCATAAGGATACCCTTTCCCTGATGGAATATGTCAAATATGACTTTGGATTCATGTTTGCTTATTCTGAACGCCCCGGCACGCCTGCTGCAAAAAAAATGGAAGATGATGTACCTTTAGAAGTTAAAAAAAGAAGATTATCCGAAATTATCAACCTGCAGCAAAAACACGGTCTTTACAGAATGGAACAGTTCGTCGGGAAGACCGTTGAAATTTTAATTGAAGGTGATTCGAAAAAGTCTTCAGCGCACTGGATGGGTAGAAATACTCAAAATGCAGTTGCTGTTTTTCCAAAAGGAGATGAAAAAATTGGAGACCTGGTAATGGTAAGAATCGATGACTGTACCTCTGCTACTTTGATTGGAACGAGGGTATCATAAGAATGAACAGGCTATTCTGACACTGTAAGTCTGGAGGAAATGCCTTTAAATAGATTGTTTTGGACTCATTACAAAGTATTAAACAACGTTTTGGAATCATTGGTAACAACAACCTGTTAAACCTGGCTTTGCAAAAAGCCATGCGTGTTGCACCAACCGATATTTCTGTTCTGGTAACGGGAGAAAGCGGGGTGGGTAAAGAAGTCATCCCTAAAATTATTCACAGCCTTTCGCATAGAAAGCATGCTAAATATATTGCCGTAAACTGTGGTGCCATCCCTGAAGGGACCATTGACAGCGAACTCTTTGGCCATGAAAAAGGGTCCTTTACAGGAGCTTCACAAACACGAAGCGGTTATTTTGAGGTCGCCGACGGAGGAACCATCTTTCTTGATGAGGTAGGTGAACTTCCGTTAACAACACAAGTGAGGTTACTCAGGGTTCTTGAAAACGGAGAATTTCTTAAGGTTGGTTCCTCAAAAGTTCAAAAGACCGATGTCAGGATCGTGGCCGCCACCAATCTCAATATGTCTGAAGCTATTCAAAAAGGAAAATTCAGAGAGGATTTGTATTATCGTTTGAGTACCGTTGAAATTTTTCTACCCCCATTGCGTAACAGACCTGATGATATTCATCTCTTGTTTCGAAAATTTGCGGCCGACTTCGCCCAAAAATACAAAATGCCGACCATTCGGCTGGATGATGAGGCTATTGAAGCTTTGGTATCCAATCAGTGGAAAGGTAATATCAGGCAACTAAGAAACCTTACGGAACAGATTTCTGTTATTGAACAGAACAGAAATATTACAGGGCCTATATTGCGATCCTACCTACCCGATTATAATCAGAACCTTCCCGCACTGGTATCAGATCGTAAACAGGAAAGTGATTTTGCCAATGAGAGAGAAATATTGTACAAGATACTTTTTGACATGAGAAATGATATTACAGATCTCAAAAAACTGACCAAGGAATTACTAAATGAAGATCCTTCTCGGCCGGAAAAAAGTACTCAGGTTCTGATTGATAAAATTTACGGTAAAAGTACGCCCGAAAATGAGGCTCCTACACTGGAAATTATCTCAGGTGAACAAAGAGATTCCTTTGAGCCCAATCCTGAAGTTGTTTCCTTTGATGATGCAGAAACCGTTGAAGAAACTGTATCTCTTCAGGAAAAGGAAGTTGAAATGATTAAACAGGCCCTGGAAAGAAACAAAGGAAAAAGAAAACTGGCTGCAAAGGAATTGGGAATTTCAGAGCGTACACTTTACAGAAAAATAAACCAATATAATTTGTGATTTCGGTGCTTAAATTGTTTATTTGCTATACAAGCAGTTTTTGTATCCTCAAGTCCGGTTTTTGGAACTCATTCTAATAGATCATGAAAAAAATTCTTTTGGTTTTCTCCTTTCTGTTTCTGTTTATTCCTGCGGGTTGCGGAAGCTATTCATTTACAGGTGGAAGTACAGGTGATGCCGAAACCATACAAATTGATTTTTTTCCAAATACTGCTGTTTTGGTTGAGCCTACATTGAGCCAGCGATTTACCGTTGCGCTTCAGGACCTGTTTTTAAGACAAACCAACCTTAAATTGACTGATTCAGGTGGTGATCTTCATTTTGAAGGAGAAATAACTCAATACAGAATCATTCCAATTGCGGCAACCGCAGAACAAACAGCCGCTCAAAACCGTTTGACCATTGCAGTGAGGGTCAGGTTCTATAATCGTTTAAACGAGGAGGATGATTTTGAACAGACATTTTCATTCTACAGTGACTATGACGGAAGTTTGCAACTTACAGGAGGTGTTTTGGATAATGCATATGAAGAGATCTTTGAAAGAATAACCCAGGACATTTTCAATGCGGCCGTTGCTAAATGGTAACTATATGAACCTGATTGAATTCAATAAAATATTAACTAACCCTCATGGAATCCGCAAAGATCAAATTGCTGGACTACAGCAGATTATTGATGAATATCCTTATTTCCAGGTTGCTCATTACCTTCATTTAAATGGTTTAAAAAACCGCCGTAGTTTTAAATACAATGATTTTCTCAAAAAAACGGCTGCTTACACAACCGACAGGGCGCTTCTTTTTGATAATATTACAAAAGACGACCTTGATATTCATGCCGCTCCGGCAGATCTGAAGGAGTCAATGGAGAGTGCTGTGGAAACTTCCCCTGAACCCAAAGCCGAACCCACTAAAGCAGAGGTGTTTACTGCTGAGTCTGAAAAGAGTCCCGAAGAAACACTTGGGGTTGGAAAACCATTGGAATTTAAGAAAGATGAGTCTTATTCATTTCGTGAGTGGCTTCAGTTAAGCAAGTTTGAACCCATTGACAGAGGAAATGAGAATCATCTTTTAAAAAGGGATGCTGTTTCATATGCTGAAAAGGATCTGAAAAATACGGATCAAAGGCAGTTAATAGATAAATTTATTGCAAGCAACCCTAAAATAAGTCCTTCATTATCTGATAGTTTCTCTGACGCTTCTTTAGATAGTGCCCAAGAGAATGAGCATCTGATGACAGAGACTCTGGCACATGTTTATGTGGAGCAGAAAAAGTATGAAAAAGCAATCACGGCTTTTACTGTTTTAAGTTTGAAATATCCGGAAAAAAGTAGTTTCTTTGCATCCCAAATTGAAGCAGTCAAAAAATTACAAGAAAAATAGCATAGATTATGTCGTACTTTTTATTTTTAATATTGATTATTATCGTTTCCGTGTTGCTGATTCTGGTGATCATGGTACAGAACCCTAAAGGAGGTGGTCTTTCTTCATCGTTTGGAGGAGGAGGTACTCAAAACCTTGGAGGCGTGCAGAATACAACGAATTTTTTAGATAAAAGCACCTGGGCTTTAGCGATTGCACTATTTGTTCTTATTCTTTTATCAAATTTTGCCATTCCACGCAGTGAGGTAGACCTTAGATCTGAAACTGAAGATATCATAAACAACCGTGAGGTTTTGGATGCTCCTGAGACATTAGATACTGACAAAGTAATTGACAGCAGCAACTAAAATCGAATAAAAAAAGATGAATAATGCCAGCGTAATGACACGTTGGCATTTTTTTTTCCTATTTGTCAGTTTTTCAACAATGGCAATGTTTTTGTATCTCTTGTGGAAAATATTAATAACCTAAATTTTTATATAATGAGTAAATTAACAATTAAACCTCTAGCAGATAGGGTTCTCGTTGAACCATTGGCCGCAGAAACCAAAACAGCTTCAGGTATTTATATTCCTGATTCAGCCAAGGAAAAACCACAGCAAGGAAAAGTAGTTGCAGTTGGTAACGGAACAAAAGATGAACCGCTGACGGTTAAAATTGGTGACACTGTCTTGTATGGTAAATTCGCTGGTACGGAATTGAAATTAGAAGGTACCGATTATCTTATTATGAGAGAAAGTGACATTTTCGCTATTCTATAATCCTAATTAAAAACCAATAACTAAACATATAAAAAATGGCAAAAGATATAATTTTTGATATTGAGTCTCGCGATGGATTGAAGCGCGGGGTTGACGCATTGGCCAATGCGGTGAAAGTAACTTTGGGTCCAAAAGGAAGAAACGTTGTAATTGGAAAAGCATTTGGAGGGCCTCAGATCACGAAAGACGGGGTTACCGTAGCCAAGGAGATCGAACTTGAAGATGCCCTGGAAAATATGGGTGCTCAAATGGTAAAAGAAGTAGCTTCAAAAACCAACGATCTTGCAGGTGATGGAACAACTACCGCAACTGTTTTGGCACAGGCCATTGTTAAGGAAGGTCTTAAAAATGTTGCTGCCGGTGCAAATCCTCTTGATTTAAAACACGGTATTGATAAAGCAGTAGAAACCATCATCGAGGAACTTCGCAACCAGTCACAATTAGTGGGTAGCAAACTTGATAAAATCAAACAGGTAGCTTCGATTTCTGCCAATAACGATGAATCTGTTGGAGAATTGATTTCTGAAGCCTTCAACAAGGTTGGAAAAGAAGGTGTGATCACTGTTGAAGAGGCAAAAGGAACTGAAACACATGTGGATATCGTGGAAGGTATGCAATTTGACAGAGGATATTTATCTCCTTATTTTGTTACGGATTCTGAAAAAATGATCTCAGATCTTGAATCTCCGTACATACTTTTATACGATAAAAAAATCTCAACAATGAAGGATCTTTTACCGGTTCTTGAACCCGTAGCTCAATCTGGGAAACCATTGTTGATCATCGCAGAAGATATCGACGGGGAAGCTTTAGCAACTTTAGTGGTGAACAAGTTAAGAGGATCTCTTAAAATTGCTGCGGTAAAAGCTCCAGGTTTTGGAGACAGAAGAAAAGCAATGCTTGAGGATATCGCTATTCTTACCGGAGGTACCGTTGTTGCGGAAGAAAGAGGATTTACTTTGGAAAATGCAACCATGGATATGTTGGGAACTGCAGAAAGAGTAACAATCGATAAAGACAATACTACTGTTGTTAATGGTGCAGGAGACTCTGAAACCATTAAAGGACGAGTAAGCCAGATCAAATCACAGATTGAAACAACTACCTCTGATTATGATAAGGAAAAACTTCAGGAGCGTCTTGCTAAGTTAGCTGGTGGAGTTGCTGTATTGTATGTGGGTGCGGCGAGCGAAGTTGAGATGAAAGAAAAGAAAGATCGCGTTGATGATGCACTTCATGCTACAAGAGCAGCCGTTGAAGAAGGAATCATTGCCGGTGGTGGTGTTGCTTTGGTAAGAGCAAAAAGCACTCTTGAAAGCCTTGATACTGAAAATCAGGATGAGGAAACAGGTGTTAAAATTGTGGCAAGAGCTATTGAGGAACCATTACGTCAGATTGCTGAAAATGCTGGAAACGAAGGCTCTGTAATTGTTTCTAAAGTTCTTGAAGGAAAAGACGATTTCGGATTCAATGCCAAAACTGAAGAATTTGTCCATATGCACAAAGCTGGAATCATTGATCCAACTAAAGTAACAAGAATCGCCTTGGAAAATGCAGCTTCTGTTGCCGGAATGATTCTGACTACGGAATGTGCATTAGTGGATATCAAAGAAGATGCTCCGGCTCCTGCAATGCCTCCAATGGGAGGTGGAATGCCTGGCATGATGTAATTTGAAACAAACTTTCCTACAGACTTTAGAAAAGTTTTTAATGATTACAAATTTTGACAAGTAAAAAACACCTGGTCCTATCGGACCAGGTGTTTTTTCATTTTCTGTTATTTCTTTTTTTAAAAAATTTATTTGTCAATTTTGACACCTTTGGTCCTCTCGTTTGGTGAATCATTTGATCCGTCAAAGGAAAGTTGCCCCGTCAGCAGCTCAAAAAACATTTTAAAATCAGATCGGAGGCTCCAAAGCGGATACTTAAAAGTAGCCGGTTTGTTCCTCTCGAAAAAGTAATGCCCTACCCACGCAAATCCGTATCCCGTAACAGGAACTAGAATCCAAAGCATTGGACTGTTGGAAAAAAGGGCCAAAAACACAAGAACAAAAACCAGAAATGTTCCAATAAAATGCAAAGTTCGACAGGTCTTATTGCTGTGCTCTTTTAAATAAAATTTATAAAATTCCTTGTAACTTTTTATTCTTTCCATAAATTAACAAATTGCTCTGATTAAAAAATCCTTAACGGGACCCGATTTAGCATCCAGATCCAGGATTGTTTCAAGTAGGTCTTCACTCAGAATGGTTTCTGGAGGCAAATATTTATAGTAATACCACTGCTTGTTCATTATTAATGGCTGAGAATCTGCCGCTTCCTGAAGATCCTTTGGGATTCGCTTACTTTTTTCTCCATGAATTTCCCCAAAATTATTCCTAAAGTTTTGCTCCGACAAAAGAGATTGAAGTTCCCTGGAGTGTTCTTTAAAAAAGGAGCGTACCTTCAGGGTCTGTTTGGGGTCCGGCATATAAATTCCTCCATAAAAAGCGAATCTTTCCGGTCCGAGTTCTAAATATATACCGGGATAATTCTTGTTCTTTCTACCTTCCTTAGAAATGATTGCCGAATTTTGAAGTTTATATGGGGTTTTGTCTTTAGAAAACCGGATATCTCTATTAATTCTGAATATGGCATCCTTAGCCAAAATATCTATAGACGAATCCCTTTTCGCCAGTTCATCAATCAATAACGTTATGAATTCTTTAAATGGGTCTCTGACCACAGTTTCATATCTTTTGCGGTTCGCGTCGAACCAATCTTTATGGTTATTCGCTGCCAGTTCTTTAAAGAATTCCAGATAATCCGAAGTGAAAAAAGGCATAATAAAAATTTTGACGCCTTTAAAATACAAAAAAAAAGAGGACTTAATTCCGTTGAACCACAAGACTTAAACTTTAAAATGATTTCGAAGTCATGTAAATGATTTTTTTTTATAAATTGAATACCCGAATCAATAATTTTTTTCAAAACCAATCCATACAGCATATCAATGAGATTTTTTATGACATTTTTCGTTCTGTTTTCCTTTACGATAACTCATGGCCAAAAAGCATGCACTGTAAAAAATATGAGTCCCGATAAGGAATTCAATTACGAGGCAAAGTATGGAAAACTGGATGTTTCATGGTATCCTGAATGGCTGGACCATACCGATGGAAAGAAAACTATACCAGGCCCTTTGAAGTTACAACCAAAATGGGAACATCCTTATATGAAGAAAGGATATACCGCAGCCATGCATGAAGGCCCCAGGTCTTCTGATGTATCAAACCGTCCTGGCCCAACACTAACAAACCCAAGAGTCCAGTATTTTCATGTCAAACAAAAAGGTGGCGATTTTTCCGGAATGTGCCCTACATTTGCCTTTATTAATGATAGCACTATGGCCACGCTTTCATTTGGAAGAGCCAATACGACTTTGCTGCTATTGGATATCAAGGATACCATTAAAGTACTTGACTATTTACCCGTTCCGGGACGAGGAAGCTCAGCTTTTGAACTCGCTGGCAAAAAAGGCAGAGGGAAAATTTTTAGCAATACCGCGGGTGGTGCCTATTCTTATATATCTAATAAGAACAGGATTTATATTCCAGGTGCCAACAACAATATTTTAAGGGTTACTGTAAAAGACCGCAGACTAGTCAAGGAAGTAGAATCAATCAATTTAAAACCTCAGATCGAGGCAGGTAACCTTGTAGAGCCTCATTTGTCTCAAAAAGACAGATTAAACCAGCTTACTGCATTAATGCCTGATGTGAATGGAAACATTTGGTTCACCTCCAGGCAAGGGGTCGTGGGACTGATTCACAGAAATGATAAAACAAAAGACGGATGCCCTAAGGTATATTCAACCTTTATTGGTTACTATCAACTGGCTGAAAAGATTAAAAAGCACTATCCTGAATCTTTAAGTGAGGTAGAAAAATTGATGCCCTATATGCATAAAGACAGCATTAGTCCAGAGGCCAGAGGAAAATTAAGAAAAGCCTTGAAAATAGACAAGGACACTCATGAAGAAATTCAAAATTCATTTTCGGTAGGCAAAGACGGCGTTTATATCGTTTCCAATATAGCCTTGTACAAATTAAGATTCAATGACCAGAAGAAGGAAATTGAACTGGACCCGGAATGGGCTGAATCTTATAAAGACGGAGATCTGGTATATGACAATGATATGATCAAAAGACCAGGACATCTCAATGCCGGTAGCGGAACAACACCTACCCTTATGGATGATCGGTTTGTCGGTATATGTGACAATGCGGAGGGAAAAATAAATTTACTGATATTTCGCCAGGATAACGGTAAACTAGTGAGCAAACTCCCTCTTTTCGGTGATGATGGAAGTGCCGTTGAAAATTCTGCCGTGGCCTATGAGGATACCTATATCGTTGCCAATACTTATGGATATTCCGATCCTTTCAAAGTCAATCCGACACCGGGTGGAATCATGCGTTTTGATCTGAACAGGGAAACCGGAAGGTTTGAACAAGTTGAAGGTTGGCCCGCAAGTGGAGTTTATGACTGTAAGACCGCAACTCCAAAACTTTCAACAAGAACGGGGATGCTTTATGTTTATAACAGAGAAGATGAAAAAAACAAAAAGGAACATCGTGACTGGCAGGTTACCGGAATTGACTTTAAAACAGGGTTGCGTGTCTTAAAATCAAAACTTTATTTTGAGAAAGGAACCTTTAAAGACAATATCAACTTGTTTATGAAAGCGGGGTCATTGGGAAACAAACATTATGATCGAAAGGTCTTCAATAATATTTGGGGTACATTTACTTTTGGCCCTCAAAATAGTTTTTACCTCGGTACATACAGAGGTTTTATAAGGGTATCTTCAGATTAACCCTTTATTGCTCTCTGATGGCTTTGCGAATTTCCTTCGCTTTTTCAGTGGCTTTCACGTTTCTTTCTATAACATGTCCCGGCCTGCTCCATTTATGTTCTTCTGCCTCCACCAATGATTTTCTGATCTTAAATTTACCCGTATTATCTTTTTTCTTCTCTGTTGGTGTTAAACCAAGTGTTTCGAACATTTGAGCATCCTTGTCTTCCCCGGGATTTGGAGTTGTCAGTAGCTTTTCACCGGCAAAAATTGATGAGGCTCCTGCCATAAAACACAGTGCCTGGCCTTCTGAACTCATTTCAGTTCTACCAGCCGACAATCTCACCGTCGTCTTTGGCATTACAATTCGGGTAGTTGCTATCATTCGCACCACATCATAAACGGGTACAACCTTTTGTTCCTCTAAAGGAGTCCCTTCTACTGCTACCAAAGCATTGATCGGAACTGATTCGGGCTGCGGATCGAGTTTTGAAAGGCTTAACAACATTCCGGCACGGTCCTCCACACTTTCACCCATACCAATAATTCCCCCGGAACAAACCTTTAAAGCACTTTTTCTGACATTGTCAAGGGTTTGTAAACGATCTTCATAGCCCCTCGTTGAGATTACTTCCTTGTAATATTCTTCTGAGGTATCCAGATTATGATTATAATAATGTAATCCGGCCTCAGCCAAACGCGTTGCCTGACTTTCTGTAACCATACCCAGAGTACAGCAAACCTCCATATTCAGGTCACTGATTCCTCTTACCATTTTCAGAACACTTTCAAAATCTTCTCCTTCTTTGACATTTCGCCAGGCTGCCCCCATACAAACTCTTGAAGATCCACTGTCCTTGGCCCTTTTTGCCAGATTTATAACAGTTTCATAAGGGAGAAGATCGTTTTTCTCAATCTGAGTATGATAACGAGCCGCCTGCGGGCAATATCCACAATCCTCAGGACAACCACCTGTTTTAATTGAGATAAGCGTGCTGACCTGAATTTTGGAAGGATCATGATTCTCTCTATGCACCGTAGCGGCATCATAGACCAGCTGCATAAGCGGCCTGTTATATATTTCTATAATCTCTTCTTTGGAATATGTCTTCATGGATAGATTTTTAAAAGCTCAAAAATAAGGAAACCTGATGTATTAATCTAAAGAAAGTAAAACACTAACCGCATTTCCCCCAAATCCCACTGCATTTATCAATACATTTCTGATCTGATTCGGCTTGGATTTAAAACTCTCAAAAGGCAATCCAACAAAATCCTGATTCTTCATCATAAGTATGGCCATTTCAAGGCTCATACCTCCAGAAGCTCCAAGGGAATGGCCAATTATCCATTTGTTGGAAGTCAGAGCAGGATGATCTGAACCAAAGACTTTGACGATAGCATTATACTCGGAACTATCTCCCTTAATGGTCCCGGGCGCATGCATAACGATTACATCCACCTCGGACAGGTCCTTATCTTTTAGCGCCATTTTCATCGAACGCTGGAAACAGTCAGCATCAGTGGAAATGGAAATATTGTGTTTAAGAGGTTCAGTGGCATATCCAATTCCTGAAATATAGGCAAGCCTGTTTGGGTTTTCGCCTTTTTCCAGGCAAAACACCGCGGCTGCCTCACCAAGGACCATGGTATTAGATTGCTTATCCATATCCAGGCTCCTGCAGGGAAATTCTTCCGAGGCTTTGGCATATATTTTAAGGGCCCTCATCTGAGCCAGTGTAAAAGCTGTGTTTGAGGCTTCACTTCCTCCTGCTATAAAGAACTCGCTCATACCGCTGTTGATCCAGGCGATCCCGTTCAAAACTCCGTGTAAGGCCGTAGAACAAGCTATCGAATGACTGATGACCGGCCCCTGGCTATGCAAGTCGTGCCCGACCCATGAGGAAATATTTCCCAAGGTTGTGGTTGGTGAGCTTAAGGTGTTTACCCTTCCTTTATCACTTTTTAAAAATTCCTCATGATACTTTTCAAAAAGACCAGTTGCACCTCTTGAAGAACCAATATTTACTCCAAATTCTTTATGGCCCCAGTTGACCTTTTCATAAGCCCTTCTCGAGCAATAAATGGCCATAAGTACGGAAGCATCAAGATCTTTATAATTCTTTATTTTCTTTAATTCATGAATCTCTTCCCACAGATCCTCTCTTATCCCGCTGACCAGAGCAGAAAACTTTTCAAAATTTACATTTCGGATTAATGAATTACCCTTTTTATAATGTTGCCATACTTGTTCTTCATCTCTTCCCAGGGCCGAAATCGAGGCCATGGATACAATAGATATCCTCTCTCTCATATCAGACTATTTCCAGGCATTTTTCCATTACCTCATATATTTTGTCAAGTTCCTGATCCGAAATAACATAGGGAGGCAAGGTATAAATAGTATTTCCCAAAGGCCTTAGAAAAACACCATTTCCCATAAAAAAATTATACAATTCATCTCTTAAAGCTCCGTATCGATCCATTTTCACATCGATATCCATTGCCAGTATTACCCCGGTTACCCTGGTAGCGGAAACCTTTTCATGTCCGTCAATCCTTCTTTCAAACTCCAGATGACGTTCATTAATCCTCTGAATGGATTCCTGTATTTGATCAGAGACAAGAAGATCTATTCCTGCCAAGGCTGCTGTACAGGCAAGTGGATTTGCAGAATAGGTATGCCCGTGAAAAAATCCTTTACTGATCTTATCATCGTAGAAGGCATTGTAAACCTTTTCCGAACAGACAGTAAGTGCCATGGGGGCCACTCCCGCGGTCAGCGATTTGGAAAGACACATAATATCCGGTTGAATGTCAAGAAAGTCTGAAGCAAAATTTCGTCCTGTTTTACCAAATCCAGTCATAACCTCATCAGCAATCATCAATACATCAGCTTTTACTGCCATATCCAGAAGTGCCTCCAGGTGCTCCTCATGATACATGTTCATGGAAGCCGCCCCCTGAACAAGAGGTTCATAAATAAATGCTGCTACCTCTCCGGTATCGAGTAAAGCCTGAAAATCATGCAAAACACTTGTGATGTTATGTGCATCCGGTACGGCAATTCTGTCCACACTCAATAAAAATTCCTCGAACGGGCCATTGTAAACAGAGAGCCCTGAAACCGACATGGCGCCAAAAGTATCTCCGTGAAAGGCATTATCAAGCGCAACCACTCGTTGCTTTTTCCTGCCTTTGTTAAAATGGTATTGTAAAGACATTTTTATGGCCACATCCACAGAAGTTGAACCGTTATCCGAAAAAAAGACCTTTGACATTTTTGAAGGTAAAATATTCATTAGTTTCTCCGATAAGGCTATGGCAGGCGGATGTGTAAAACCACTAAACACAACCTGATCCAAGATATCTAGCTGCTCCTTAACCCTGGAAATTATATCCGGATGACTATGACCGTACATACAGGTATACCAGCTTGATATTCCATCTATATATTTATTTCCTTCTTCGTCATATAGCCAAACTCCTTTCGCCTTGACGATAGGAAGGTGGTCCGGATGCAGCTTATGTTGGGTTAAAGGATGCCAAAGGTGCTTCCTGTCCCTCTGTCTAAAATTCATTATATGGTTTCAAGTCTTGACTTAAACAAATTTGCATATCTCTTTATCACAGTTTTATTGAGGACATTTTCCTCATTAATCCTGCCTATAACTTCTACTTTACCAATTTCCCGGATAATTTCCTCCGTAGTTGGATGCTCATTCCCATTGAAAATAATTCCCGATATCGTTAACCCCCTTCTTCTTAATTCATTAATACTCAGTAATGTGTGATTTATACTACCCAAATAATGACGGCTTACAAGAATGATCTTATATTCTTTTTTGATCAGATCCATGATAGTATCCTTATGGTTCAATGGTACCAGCAGCCCTCCGGCTCCTTCGATAACAAGGCGATTTGCTGTTTTAGGTTCTACTATCTTATCAACCTTGATCTCCACCTGATCAATTTCGGCTGCGGCATGAGGGCTCATAGGAGTTTTAAGGGCATAGGAATGATCATGGGCTTTGGATTTTGAATTTGAGATCAGATCCATTACGCTGTCCGTGTCGGTATGTTGCAGTTCCCCGGCCTGAACCGGTTTCCAGTAATCTGCCTCCAGTGCCTCTGTAACAACAGCAGATACAACTGTTTTACCTACATCAGTTCCAATTCCTGTGATAAAGTATTTATTCATGAGATACTCCAAAAATTCTACACAAAAGTACTCAATAAAAAAAGAACTTCCTGAATTTCATCGGTAGTATTGTAGCTGTGAATGCAGAACCTTATGCGTTCCTCTCCAAGAGGAACTGTAGGGTATAATATGGGTTTTGCATCATATCCCTTGTTGGCTAATCTGGAAGAAATTTCCTTCACTTTTTCGGGGGATCCGAATACAGCACTCTGTATAGGGCCCTCACTTTCTATAAAATAATCCTCAAGTTTAAAACGGATCATATTCTCTTTAAAACAGGATATATTCTTATGAAGCTTTGATCGAGCTTTACTTGTGGGCAGAAATAAAAGCGCATTTTTCACCGATAAGACAGTGTGTGGAGATGGTGCAGTGGTATAAATGAAGGAACGTGAAAAATTTATAAGATATTCCTTAAGCAAAGAAGATCCTGCTATCATCGCACCGTGACAGCCCAAAGCCTTTCCAAAGGTGTGTATCCGGGCAAAAACCAGGGATTCCAACTGTTTTTGAACTACGATACCTTCGCCATTTGGGCCAAAAACTCCTGTAGAATGCGCTTCATCCACAACGAGTTTAAAATTCAGTTCAACAGAGAGGTCTACCAGCTTTTCAATCGGGGCAAAATCACCATCCATGGAATAAACTGATTCTACTATGACATAATCTTCTCCCACACTTGGCGTAGCTTTCAATTTTTTTCTTAAATCCTCAATATCATTATGTTTAAACCTGAAAGATTTTGCATTTGATAAGGTAATGCCATCGCGAATAGAAGCATGTGAATATTCATCATAAAAAATCCGATCCCCACGCTGTGGTACCGAAGAGAGCAATCCCAAATTGGCGTCATAGCCCGAATTAAAAATCAAAACGGACTCGGCTTTAAAAAAGGATGCCAGATCCTTTTCAAGTAAAGTATGAATTTCGAAGTTTCCGGTCAATAATCGCGACCCCGTGCTTCCGTTGAGATGTTTAATCTGTTTTAAATCTGTTTCGGACTTCAAAGCGATGGATTTCTCCATGGAAAACCCGATATAATCATTTGAAGAAAAATCAATCAACCCCTTCGGTTCACCTAACTTCCTGAGCGTATTTCCAAGTTCTCGATCCTTTAATTTACTTTTAAGCTTTGAGGGAAAATTCATAGCGCTAAAATAAAAAAAACGGAGATAACTCCGTTTTTAATTCAATTTTTAAGCCTGTCCTGTTGGACCAAAATTCATTGGAATAGGTGGCTGCTCGTAATCTTTGATCTCTCCATTCTTTGACTCAAACCGCTTGACATTATCGGCAAGCGCTTTGGCAAGTCTTTTGGCATGCTGAGGCGTAAGAATGATCCTGGACTTCACTTTGGATTTGGGAGAGCCAGGCATCACGTTAATAAAGTCAATGACAAACTCGGAGATGGAATGGTTTATTATAGCAAGATTTGCATAAGTTCCATCAGCCGTCTTTTCATCAATTTCAATATTGAGCTGATTCTGATTCTGTTTCGCTTCCTGTGACATAATGCACTATTTAAAAAAAAAGGCACGAAACTTCGTGCCTTTTACTATTAATTTTCTTCTATTTCCTCTTTGGCACCAACGATAATATGATCGTATTCTCTCATTCCTGTTCCAGCAGGAATTCGCTTTCCGACAATCACATTTTCTTTTAATCCTTCAAGGTAATCTTCCTTACCACTAACAGCAGCTTCATTCAATACTTTCGTCGTTTCCTGGAAAGATGCGGCTGAAATAAATGATTTGGTTTGAAGTGACGCTCTTGTGATTCCCTGAAGAATTGGTTCCGCCGTAGCAGGAACTGCATCACGAGCAATCAGCAAGTTCTTGTCATTTCTTCTCAATATAGAATTCTCATCCCTTAAAGCTCTGGCAGATACAATCTGGCCTGCTTTCATATTGGTTGAGTCTCCTGCATCTTCAATGACCTTAAGTCCGTAAATATTATCATTCACTTCCATAAAATCATTTTTGTGCACCAATTGATTTTCAAGGAATATGGTATCACCAGAATCAATCACTTTTACTTTACGCATCATCTGTCTTACAACAACTTCAAAATGCTTGTCATTGATCTTTACTCCCTGAAGTCGGTACACTTCCTGAATTTCATTCACCAAATACTCCTGAACCTTGGCCGGCCCCATAATATTTAAAATGTCTGTTGGAGTTGTAGCACCGTCAGATAAAGGCATACCCGCCTTAACAAAATCATTTTCCTGAACCAGGATCTGATTTGACAATTTCACCAGGTATTTCTTAATATCTCCCAATTTGGATTCAACGATAATCTCTCTGTTACCTCTCTTGATTTTTCCAAATGAGATCACCCCGTCAATCTCTGAAACAACTGCAGGGTTAGATGGATTCCTCGCCTCGAACAATTCCGTAACTCGAGGAAGACCTCCTGTGATATCCCCGGCCTTTCCTGACTTACGAGGTATTTTGACCAAAATTTGCCCCGGCTCTATTTTTTGACCTTCTTCGATCAATAAATGTGCCCCGACAGGTAGTGAATAAGACCTTAAAGTCTCTCCTTTCGTGGTCTGAACGTGTAAGGTTGGAATAACTCTTTTCTTCTTGGAATCTGAAATTACTTTTTCCTTAAATCCAGTCTGTTCATCCATTTCAACCTGGTAGGTAACTCCTTCGATCAGATCTTCAAATACAGCTTTACCACCAAATTCAGAAACAATTACACCATTATATGGATCCCACTGGCAAATTACATCACCTTTTTTCACTTGTTTCTTACCGCTCACAAAAATATGAGAACCGTAAGGAATATTATTTGTACTCAATACAATTCCTGAGTTCTTATCTAAAATTTTGAATTCAGAAGTTCTTGAAATAACAATTTTAACAGCATTTCCTTCACTGTCCACACCATCTACAGTCTTCAGATCATCAATCACCAATTCTCCGGTGTGATTCGCTACCAAACGGCTATCTTCAGAAATGTTTCCGGCAATACCACCCACGTGGAAGGTTCTCAACGTTAACTGAGTACCCGGTTCACCAATCGACTGTGCTGCAACAACACCAACGGCTTCACCTCTTTGAACCATTTTATTACTTGAAAGACTCACTCCGTAACACTTGGTACAAATTCCTTTTTTCGCCTCACAGGTTAGTGCAGAACGAACCTCAATTGAATCCAATTCGGCATCTTCAACCTTTTTCACAGATTCTTCATCAAATAGTCCACCTGCCTCAATGATCAATTCGTCCGTTCTTGGATCGTATACATCATGCAAGGAAACCCTACCAAAGATGCGTTCAGAAAGTGTTTCAACAATTTCATCATTGTTCTTAAGCGGTTTTACTTCCAATCCTCTTAAGGTGCCACAATCTTCCTCATTGATAATCACATCCTGAGCAACATCCACAAGTCTTCTGGTCAAGTAACCCGCATCAGCAGTTTTTAAAGCCGTATCCGCAAGTCCCTTTCTCGCACCGTGTGTTGAGATAAAGTATTCAAGAATCGAAAGACCTTCTTTAAAGTTCGAAAGAATCGGGTTTTCAATAATTTCTCCACCACCTGCAGTAGATTTTTTCGGCTTAGCCATCAATCCACGCATACCGGTCAACTGTCTGATCTGCTCTTTGGATCCCCTTGCTCCGGAGTCAAGCATCATATATACCGAGTTAAATCCTTGCTGGTCTTCCCTTAACCTTTTCATTGAAAGCTCTGTCAACCTGTTGTTGGTAGAACCCCAGATATCAATTACCTGGTTGTATCTTTCCTTGTTGGTCAACATACCCATATTATAACTGGCCATGATAGAATCAACCTGCTTGTTTGCATCGTTGATCATCGTGTGTTTCTCTTCCGGAATAATAATATCCCCTAAACTGAAAGACAATCCTCCCTGGAAGGCAAATTTGTATCCCATGTTCTTGATATTATCAAGGAATTTACCCGTTGTAGGAACATCAGTTACTTTCAGTATGTCACCAATAATATCTCTTAAAGACCTTTTGGTCAGTACCTCATTGATAAACCCGGCCTCTTCAGGTACTACTTCATTAAACAAGACCCTACCCACTGTAGTTTTGATAATCTTGTTTACCAATTCACCATGCTCATCAAAATCCTTTTCTCTAACCTTGATACTGGCATTAAGATCTACTTTTTTCTCGTTGAAAGCAATTTTAACTTCCTCTAAAGAATAAAATGTAGTTCCTTCACCTTTTACTTTATGGTCAGGTGTAGATAATCTTTCTTTGGTCATATAGTAAAGACCCAATACCATATCCTGAGAAGGTACCGTAATCGGGGAACCATTCGCAGGGTTCAAAATATTGTGAGAAGCCAGCATTAACAACTGAGCTTCTAAGATTGCTTCCTGTCCCAGCGGAAGGTGCACCGCCATCTGGTCACCATCAAAATCCGCGTTAAATGCCGTACATACCAACGGGTGTAACTGAATTGCCTTACCTTCGATCAGTTTTGGCTGGAAGGCCTGAATACCCAGTCTGTGCAAAGTAGGGGCCCTGTTCAATAAAACGGGATGTCCTTTCAATACATTTTCCAGGATGTCCCAAACCACTGGTTCTCTTTTATCTATGATTTTCTTGGCAGATTTTACGGTCTTGACAATACCTCTTTCGATCAGTTTTCTGATGACAAAAGGCTTGTACAATTCCGCAGCCATATCTTTCGGCAATCCACATTCATATAATCTCAATTCCGGTCCAACGACAATTACAGAACGTGCAGAATAGTCAACACGTTTACCTAACAGGTTTTGTCTGAATCGACCTTGCTTCCCTTTAAGCGAATCTGAAAGAGACTTCAAAGGTCTGTTTGATTCTGTTTTAACAGCAGAAGATTTTCTGGTGTTATCGAATAATGAATCCACAGATTCCTGCAACATACGCTTCTCATTTCTCAAGATCACCTCTGGTGCCTTGATCTCCATCAATCGTTTCAATCGATTGTTACGAATGATTACCCTTCTGTACAGATCATTCAAATCAGAAGTTGCAAAACGCCCTCCATCCAAAGGAACCAAAGGCCTCAATTCTGGTGGGATAACGGGAACAACCTTCATGATCATCCATTCGGGCTTATTCTCTTTTCTTGAATTTGCATCTCTAAAAGCCTCAACAACATTCAATCTTTTCAAAGCTTCCATTTTACGTTGCTTTGAAGTTTCAGTGTTTGCCTTATGTCTCAATTCGTATGATAAACTGTCAAGGTCAATTCTTGCAAGAAGTTCGATCAAACACTCAGCACCCATTTTGGCGATGAATTTATCAGGATCGTTGTCATCAAGGTATTGATTTTCCTGAGGCAATGTTTCAAGAATATTCAAATATTCTTCCTCCGTAAGGAAATCCATTTTCTGCAATGGCTCTCCCTCTTCATTCTTGGCAATACCCGGCTGGATCACTACGTAACGCTCATAGTAGATGATCATGTCAAGCTTTTTCGATGGAAGACCCAACAGGTATCCCATTTTATTAGGCAATGATCTAAAGTACCAGATATGTGCTACCGGAACAACAAGATTAATATGTCCAACACGGTCCCTACGAACTTTCTTTTCAGTTACTTCAACACCACATCGATCACAAATGATCCCTTTATATCGAATTCTTTTATATTTCCCGCAGGCACATTCATAATCTTTGATAGGTCCAAAGATCCTCTCACAAAACAATCCGTCTCTTTCTGGTTTGTGCGTACGATAATTAATGGTCTCAGGTTTCAAAACCTCTCCTTTTGATTTCTCAAGGATGGTTTCCGGGGAAGCCAGACCAATGGTAATTTTATTGAATTTTTTTACAGTGTATTTTTCTCTTTGTCTTGCCATGGTAATGGATAGAATTAAATGTAAAAATTATATTGTAGTTCCACCTGAACGTAAAGTCAGGTGGAACCTGGATTGTTATTATTCTTCTAACTTAAGGTCAAGTCCCAGTCCTTTCAATTCATGCATCAATACATTGAAAGACTCTGGCAAGCCTGGTTCAGGCATTCTGTCTCCCTTAACAATCGCCTCATAAGTCTTGGCTCTACCAAGTACATCATCCGATTTAACAGTTAGGATTTCCCTTAAAGTAGATGAAGCTCCATAAGCTTCAAGTGCCCATACCTCCATTTCACCGAAACGCTGACCACCAAACTGAGCTTTACCACCCAATGGCTGTTGTGTAATCAATGAATAAGGTCCAATTGAACGAGCGTGCATTTTGTCTTCAATCATGTGGCCCAGTTTGATAATGTAAATTACCCCAACTGTAGCCGGCTGATCAAATCTTTCACCGGTTCCTCCGTCATACAGATAGGTATGTCCAAAATCAGGAATACCTGCTTTTCTGGTCAACTCTGTGATTTCATCAATATTGGCTCCGTCAAAAATAGGAGTAGCATACTTCTCACCAAGATTCTGACCGGCCCAACCTAAAACGGTCTCATAGATCTGTCCAATATTCATCCTTGATGGTACACCCAGCGGATTCAATACGATATCTACAGGAGTTCCGTCTTCCAAGAAAGGCATATCTTCCTGTCTGACAATTCTTGCTACAATACCTTTGTTACCATGACGACCCGCCATTTTATCACCCACCTTCAATTTACGTTTCTTAGCAACATAAATCTTGGCCAGCTTGATAATACCTTTTGGCAACTCATCTCCAACCGTTACAGCAAATTTCTTTCTTCTTAAGGATCCCTGAAGATCACTTAACTTGATCTTATAGTTGTGGATCAACCTGTTCACCAGGTCATTCAGATCTTTATCAGTCGTCCAGACACCTTTGGTCAAATGCTCAAAATCAGTTACTGAATTCAACATTTTTAAAGTGAATTTCTTCCCTTTTGGAAGAATTTCTTCCCCAAGGTCATTTTGAACTCCCTGAGAAGTTTTACCATTGATCAAACCAAACAGCTTGTCAAGTAAAATATTTCTAAGTTTGTCATATTCCACAGAGAACTCAACTTCAAGGCTGTTCACTTCCTCTTTGTCTTTTACTCTCTTGGCCTTATCCTTTATAGCTCTTTGGAATAATTTTTTATCGATGACTACTCCTCGAAGAGATGGTGAAGCTTTTAACGAAGCGTCTTTAACATCACCTGCATTATCTCCGAAAATAGCTCTTAATAATTTTTCTTCAGGAGTTGGATCAGATTCACCTTTTGGAGTAATCTTCCCGATAAGAATATCTCCAGGCTTGATCTCTGCACCGATACGGATCATACCGTTCTCGTCAAGATCTTTCGTAGCTTCTTCACTGACATTTGGAATATCGGCAGTCAATTCTTCAGCCCCCAATTTAGTGTCCCTTACATCCAGTGCATATTCATCAATATGGATCGATGTAAAAATATCTTCTCGAACTACTTTTTCTGAGATTACGATCGCATCCTCAAAGTTGTAACCTTTCCAAGGCATAAAGGCCACTTTCATATTTCTTCCAAGTGCAAGCTCTCCTTTTTCGGTGGCATATCCTTCACAAAGAACCTGTCCTTTAACAACCTTATCTCCTCGACTTACAATCGGGTGCAGGTTGATTGAAGTTCCCTGGTTTGTTTTACGGAACTTGATCAGCTCATAGGTTTTAACATCCGAATCAAAGCTCACGATTCGATCATTCTCAGTACGTTCGTATCTGATTTCTACTCTATCTGAATCAACATAAATTACTTCACCTGATCCTTCTGCATTGATAAGGATCCTTGAATCTTCAGCGACTCTTCTTTCAAGTCCCGTTCCCACAATTGGAGACTCAGGCCTCATAAGCGGCACTGCCTGACGCATCATGTTGGATCCCATCAAAGCCCTGTTCGCATCATCGTGTTCAAGGAATGGAATCAATGAAGCCGAAATCGAAGATATCTGGTTTGGTGAAACATCCATGTAGTTCACTTCGTTTACCGGGACTACCGGGAAATCACCATCCTCTCTGGCAACAACCTTCTCAAGAACAATCTCACCCTTATCATTTAGTTCAAGATTCGACTGGGCAATTTTTCTTCCTTCCTCTTCTTCGGCACTCAGATAGATTGGTTTTTCAGTAACGTCAACTTTACCTTCATTTACATTTCTGTAAGGAGTTTCAATGAATCCAAGATTGTTAACCTTCGCGTAAACAGCAAGTGAAGAGATCAAACCAATGTTTGGTCCTTCAGGCGTTTCAATCGGGCATAGCCTTCCGTAATGAGTAAAGTGAACGTCACGAACCTCAAAACCTGCTCTTTCCCGAGAAAGACCACCAGGTCCTAAAGCTGATAATCTTCTTTTATGGGTAATCTCCGCCAATGGATTGGTCTGATCCATAAACTGAGATAACTGGTTGGTTCCAAAGAAGGAATTGATAACGGATGACAAGGTTTTTGCATTGATCAGATCAATAGGCGTAAACACCTCGTTATCACGAACATTCATTCTTTCACGAATTGTTCTTGCCATCCTTGAAAGTCCCACACCAAACTGTCCTGCCAACTGCTCTCCAACAGTTCTTACACGACGATTCGATAAATGGTCGATATCATCTACCTCTGCCTTTGAATTGACCAAATTGATCAAATTCTTAACGATAGTAATAATATCTTCTTTTGTTAATACTTTTTCCTCTATGTCAACATCAAGCCCTAATTTCTTATTCATTCTGTAACGACCAACTTCTCCAAGATTGTATCGCTGTTCAGAAAAGAACAGTTTATTGATGATTCCTTTTGCCGTTTCATAATCTGGCGGTTCAGCATTACGCAACTGACGATAAATATGTTCAACAGCCTCTTTTTCAGAGTTTGTTGGATCTTTTTGCAAGGTGTTATGAATAATGGCATAATCACCAGCTTCATTGTCTAATTTATGTAACAAGATCGTTTTGGCACCTGATTCGATAATCTCCTCTACATGCTCTTTTTCAAGAATGGTATCCCTGTCCAGAATGATCTCGTTTCTTTCGATGGAAACTACCTCACCTGTATCTTCATCCACAAAATCTTCAAACCATGTTTTAAGCACCCTAGCGGCTAGTTTTCTGCCAAGTACTTTTTTCAGTCCGCTTTTTGAAACTTTGATTTCTTCTGCAAGATCAAAGATCTCCAGTATATCCTTATCACGTTCAAATCCAATAGCTCTGAATAAGGTAGTTACCGGTAATTTTTTCTTTCTGTCAATATAGGCGAACATCACCTGATTGATATCTGTTGCAAATTCTATCCAGGATCCTTTAAAAGGAATTACTCTGGCTGAATACAATTTGGTTCCATTCGCGTGGAAAGATTGTCCGAAGAAAACACCAGGTGAACGGTGCAACTGCGAAACGACAACTCTTTCTGCTCCGTTAATTACGAAGGTTCCACTATGTGTCATATACGGAATCACTCCCAGGTACACATCCTGAACAATAGTTTCAAAATCTTCGTGTTCCGGATCAGTACAATATAATTTTAAACGAGCTTTAAGAGGCACACTATAGGTCAAACCTCTCTCAATACATTCTTGAATGGAATATCTTGGCGGATCTACAAAGTAATCCAGGAATTCTAAAACAAAATTATTTCTTGTGTCGGTAATTGGGAAGTTTTCCATGAAGGTTTTGTATAAACCTTCGTCACTCCTTTCATCAGATTTGGTCTCTAATTGAAAAAAATCCTGGAAAGATTTAATCTGAATATCCAGGAAATCAGGATATTCGGTAATCAATTTAGCTGATGCAAAGTTTACTCTTTGGGTTTTTTGTTTCGTTGCCAATGGAGAAAAATTTAAATTTAAATTATAAGAACGAATATATATGCAAAATGGTTTAGGTCTAAGTGGTTTTACCCCAAAGACCTAAACCTCAAATGTTTAGCGGATGATCTGCTTACTTAAGCTCAACCTCAGCTCCAGCTTCTTCTAAAGACTTTTTAAGACCTTCTGCCTCATCTTTAGCGATACCTTCCTTGATAGGTGCTGGGGCACTATCAACGATTCCTTTAGCTTCTTTCAAGCCTAAACCAGTTAATTCTTTAACCAATTTAACTACAGCCAATTTAGATCCACCTGCAGCTTTAAGGATAACATCAAATTCTGATTTCTCCTCAGCAGCAGCTTCACCACCACCTGCAGGACCTGCTACTGCTACTGCAGCGGCTGCCGGCTCAATACCATATTCTTCTTTTAAAATATTTGCCAATTCATTAACTTCTTTTACTGTTAAGTTAACCAATTGTTCTGCGAAATCTTTTAACTCTGCCATTTTTCTACTGTTTAAATTTTATTATTTAGTTTATTAGTGTGTTATTCTTTTTCTGATAAAGTCTGAAGTATACCGTGAATTTTACCACCACCTGACTGAAGTGCCGAAACAACATTCTTAGCAGGCGATTGCAACAATCCGATAATATCTCCAATCAATTCTTCTTTAGACTTGATGTTAACAAGGTTTTCAAGTTGATCGTCACCAACATAGACAGCCTCTTCAACATAGGCTCCTTTCAAAATTGGTCGGTCCTTGCCTTTACGGAAAGCCTTGATCACCTTAGCCGGAGCATTTCCGGTCTCTGCCAACATTAAAGATGTATTACCTTTCAATACTTCAGGTAATTCTCCAAAATCTTTATCACTGGTCTCCATCGCTTTTGAAAGCAATGTGTTTTTCACTACAGCCAGCTTTACGTTCGCTTTAAAACATGCTCTACGTAAATCAGACGTATCTGAAGCATTCAATCCTGAGATATCAGCCAAATAGATTACTGGGTTATCAGCTAACTTGCCAGTTAAATCTTGTATTACTTGCGATTTTTCTTCTCTAGTCATAATTCAAAAATTTACGGCATTAAACTGTTTTAGTGTCTATTTCAACTCCAGGGCTCATCGTACTCGACAAGAAAATACTCTTGATATATGTACCCTTAACAGTTGATGGCTTCAATTTTACAAGGGTTCTGATCAATTCATTTGCATTTTCGGCAATTTTATCAGCTTCAAATGAAACCTTTCCGATTGATGCATGAACAATTCCAGTTTTATCCACTTTAAAATCAATTTTACCACCTTTTACGTCTTTGACTGCTTTTGCAACATCCATGGTAACGGTACCGGTCTTTGGGTTTGGCATTAAACCTCTCGGGCCTAATATTCTACCTAAAGGACCTAATTTACCCATTACACTAGGCATGGTCACAATAACATCAACATCTGTCCATCCTCCTTTAATTTTCTGAAGGTATTCATCCAATCCTACGTAATCTGCTCCTGCTTCCTTAGCTTCAGCCTCTTTATCAGGAGTTACCAATGCTAAAACTTTAACATCTTTACCTGTACCATTTGGAAGGGTTACGACACCTCTAACCATTTGGTTTGCTTTACGCGGATCCACACCCAAACGCACTGCAAGGTCAACACTTGCATTAAAATTTACGTTTGTAATTTCCTTAACCAGAGAGGAAGCCGCCAATACATCATGTGATACATTCGCGTCAACTTTAGCTCTAGCTTCTTTTTGCTTCTTTGTTAGTCTTGCCATTTTCTTACGCTGTTTTAACCGGAGCCGTTCCTTTTACACGAATTCCCATAGATCTAGCTGTTCCTGCAATCATCAACATAGCCGATTCAACCTGAAATGCATTCAAATCCTGCATTTTGTCTTCAGCGATTGTTCTTATTTGATCCCAGGTTACACTAGCTACTCTCTTACGGTTAGGTTCTCCAGAACCCTTTTTCACTTTAGCTGCCTCTAACAATTGAACTGCTGCTGGCGGAGTTTTAACAACAAAATCAAAAGATTTATCCTTGTAAACATTAATTACAACCGGTAAAACTTTTCCTGCTTTGTCCTGAGTTCTTGCATTAAACTGCTTACAGAACTCCATGATGTTAACTCCGGCGGCACCCAAGGCTGGTCCTACTGGTGGTGACGGATTAGCCGCACCTCCTCGAACCTGCAATTTTACTACCTTACTAACTTCTTTTGCCATCGTTTTAACTTTAATTAATAAAATACATCAAGTGGAAGCTAATGTATTTACATAATACCCGTAACATTTATGAAATTTTTTCAACTTGCATATAGTTAAGTTCCAGTGGTGTTTTACGACCAAAGATCTTTACCATAACTTCAAGTTTACGCTTTTCCTCATTTATTTTTTCGATGGTACCATCAAAACCATTGAATGGCCCGTCGATCACTTTTACTGTCTCGCCAATAATAAAAGGTATTGCAACATTTTCGTTCTGTACAGCAAGATCATCCACCGTACCTAACATCCTGTTGACTTCTGATTTTCTCAATGGAACCGGATCTCCTCCTTTGGTTTCTCCAAGGAAACCAATCACACCCGTTACAGATTTGATCACGTGTGGGACTTCTCCGCTTAAATTCGCCTCAACCATAATATATCCAGGAAAGTAAACCTTTTCTTTATGGTATTTCTTACCATTTCTGATCTGGATCACTTTTTCCGTAGGAACCAATACCTGGCTGACAAAATCAGATAGACCCAAACGAGCAATTTCATTCTCGATATAGGTTTTTACCTTATTTTCCTGCCCGCCGATAGCCCTAACAGCATACCATTTCATTACAGTAGAATCAGACATATTCATGTATTAATTAAAAATATTGAAAAAATTTTCCAAGCCCATTTGAAAGAACTTGTCTACCAGGAATACAGCAATGGCAAATATCACAGTGAACACTGCCACCAATACGGTATTCTTTTGAGCTTCGTTTCTTGGCATCCATGAAACGTTATTCTGCAGCTCCTCAAATGATTCCTTGATGTAATTTACTATACCCATTATTATCCTTTTTACGCACGGGTGGAGAGGCTCGAACTCCCGACACCTGGTTTTGGAGACCAGTGCTCTACCAACTGAGCTACACCCGTATGGATAGAAAACAACGTATTCGCATACATTGTTCGTCCCCCTTGTTTATAGTAAGTTTCTCCGAAGAAAAACATACTTTTTAAAAAGAATACAAGGCGCTTCCGTAAAGAAGCACCTGATATTCTAATCTTTTATTTCAACTGAATATGATTATGATTAATCAAGAATTTCAGTTACCTGACCAGCTCCAACTGTTCTACCACCTTCACGGATAGCGAATCGAAGACCGATGTTCAAGGCAATTGGCTGAATCAAATCAACTGTAATAGTCAAGTTGTCACCAGGCATTACCATTTCAACACCATCAGGTAAGTTAATAGTTCCTGTTACGTCTGTAGTTCTTACGTAGAACTGAGGACGATAGTTCTTGTGGAAAGGAGTGTGACGACCACCTTCTTCTTTCTTCAAGATATAAACCTCAGCTTTGAATTTAGCGTGTGGAGTAATTGAACCTGGCTTACAGATTACCATACCTCTTTTGATTTCGTTTTTATCGATACCTCTTAAAAGGATACCAACGTTATCTCCAGCCTCACCTCTGTCCAAAATCTTACGGAACATCTCTACACCAGTAATCGTAGAAGTCAATTTCTCAGCACCCATACCAATGATATCTACAGCATCACCTGTATTGGCAACTCCAAGTTCGATACGACCTGTAGCAACAGTACCACGACCTGTAATTGAGAATACATCTTCAACAGGCATCAAGAAATCTTTATCAACGTCTCTCTTAGGAATTTCAATCCAGCTATCAACAGCATCCATCAATTCAACAACTGTATCAACCCATTTTGCTTCACCGTTAAGTGCCCCAAGAGCTGAACCTTGAATTACAGGACCATTATCTCCGTCATACTCGTAAAAAGAAAGAAGATCTCTAACTTCCATCTCAACCAATTCTAATAATTCCTCATCGTCAACCATGTCCACTTTGTTCATGAATACAACAATTCTAGGAATACCTACCTGACGTCCTAAAAGGATGTGTTCTCTAGTTTGTGGCATTGGACCATCAGTAGCAGCAACAACCAAGATAGCACCGTCCATCTGAGCAGCACCAGTTACCATGTTCTTAACGTAATCCGCGTGACCTGGACAGTCAACGTGTGCATAGTGACGGTTAGCAGTAGCATATTCTACGTGCGCTGTGTTAATTGTTATACCTCTTTCTTTTTCTTCAGGAGCGTTATCGATCTGATCGAAATCCTTTACTTCAGAAAGTCCTTTATCTGCCAACACTTTTGTAATGGCAGCAGTCAAAGTAGTTTTACCGTGGTCAACGTGTCCAATAGTTCCAATATTTAAATGGGGCTTTGAACGATCAAAAGTTTCTTTTGCCATGATTGTTAAATTTTAATCTTAGTTATATATATATTCGTGTTTAATTCTAAATTTGAAGCATCTTCATTGAGCCAATGACGGGATTTGAACCCGTGACCTCTTCCTTACCAAGGAAACGCTCTACCCCTGAGCTACACCGGCTTGTTTATGTTTAAAAACCGGACTCCTTTTATTGTATCTGTGCTCAAGTACAAAATCACCTGGAACAGGTTTTATTTATTCCAACTTCATATAATGAGTTGAAAAATAGAGCGGGAGACCGGGCTCGAACCGGCGACAATCAGCTTGGAAGGCTGAAGCTCTACCAACTGAGCTACTCCCGCTTAAATTTTTTACCTTAAACAATCTTGTGGGGAGAGCAGGATTCGAACCTGCGAAGGTTTCCCAACAGAGTTACAGTCTGTCCTCGTTGGCCGCTTGAGTATCTCCCCTCAATATTTTTCTATTTTTTTCAAAGACCTGAGCCGATGGAGGGACTCGAACCCACGACCTGCTGATTACAAATCAGCTGCTCTAGCCAGCTGAGCTACATCGGCTTTTTTACTTTAAAATTCCTTCTAATTCCAATCAAAAACAATTTGAATTATCAGGAATCCTATATAAAAAAACAAACCGCTTTTTCTAACGGTTTGCAAATGTAAAAAGTTTTATTAGTTCTGCAAAACTTTTTGACTATATTTTTAAAATAATTTATGCTCTTAATTTCTCTTTTCTTTTAACTAATTGTCTCTTAACAGAATCAACTCCTAAACTAACCGCTTCCTCAAATGTCTTTGATTGTTTTTTGGCAACCACATCCACCCCGGGAAGGTTGATTCTTATATCCACGATTTTATTTTCTTTTTCACTTGTGCTTTGAACTTTGAGATAGACCTCTGCATCAATAATATGATCGTGGAATTTCTCCAGGTTATTAACTTTCTTTTCGATGTAATTGGTTAAATCATTACTGATGTTAAAATTTACAGACTGAACAGATACTTTCATAAGTTAATAGTTTTTATTGCTCCTTGGATGAGCTTGATTATACATCACTTTCAAATCCTTCAGATTACTATGCGTGTACACCTGGGTGGAAGCGAGGCTGGAGTGTCCAAGCAATTCCTTAACGGAATTCAAATCAGCGCCTTCGCTTAACAGCAGTGTTGCAAATGAATGTCGAACAATATGAGGGCTCTTTTTAATTTTTACGGATACCCTGCCAAAATAATTGTTTACAATTCTGTACACAAGGGTTGGATAAATTTCTTCGCCTTTTTTAGTCAGAAAAAAAGAATCAGATTTTACCTCCAAACCTTCTCTTAGCACTCTGTATTTCTTTATAGTGTTCCTTACTGAATTCAATAACGGCAACTGTCTTTCTTTATTTCTCTTACCAACAACTTTAACAAGATTTTGAGACAAATCAATTGATCCTTCTTTTAGGCCTATCAACTCCGCTCTTCTCATACCCGTTGTATATAAGAGTTCAATAATCAACTTATCCCTTACCTGTTCAAAACCTTCAGCATGTTCAAAAAAGTCAAGGACCTCATTGATCTCATTTTCAGAAAACGGAAGATTCACTCTTTTTTCTACTTTTAGAGACTGATGCTTCCGTAGAGGATGTTCTTCAATCTGTTTTGATTTCAAAAGGTAATTAAAATAGGATCTCAATGAACTTACTTTCCGGTTTATTGATCTGTTTGAAATACCAACTTCAACCAGCGATACGATCCAACTTCGAATTAAGGAATAAGAAACCTCAGAAATTTCATTTAATTGAAACTCTTTGGTGCAGAACTCTTGAAAAGAGATCAGGTCTTTTTTATATGCCGTAATTGTATATGGAGAATATTTTCTTTCGCAATCCAGATAAGTTATAAAATGAGATATACTCAAAATGATTCTTCTGTTATCAAATACCGATTCAGTTACATTCTTACTACTGAACTTTCAACACTACTTTCAAAAATACAAAAATTAGAAGTAAATCTTAAACTTTTAACAAAAAAAAGTCCCGAAAATCGGGACACTTAGAATTATTTTTTAAAGGAATTAACCTTTCTCTTCTGAAGTTCTGATAGCCTGAACATACTGAGCTTTTTGAATTTGTTTACGTCTTACCACAGAAGGCTTTGTAAACTCTTTTCTTTCTCTCAACGTCTTCATAGTTTTCGTTCTATCAAATTTCCTCTTAAAACGTTTTAACGCTCTGTCTATATTTTCACCATCCTTAACAGGAATAATTAACATAGTGGGGCACCTCCTTTCATCTGTTCCTTTTAAAATTATTTTTTGGGCTGCAAATATACAAAGAAATTGTATTAAAAATATTTATTATATTTATTTTTTATTCTTTCCCCCAAAATGAAATCAACCCTCAAGAACCTTTTCATACTTCTCGTTTGCCTGTTTTTCTTATTAGTGGGCTTTTATCTCTGGGCTTCTTCACCAAACTTAAGTAGTTTGACCTATAATGAAACAGGAGGCTATGAATATACAGGAACCCAACCTAACGATACCATTCATAGTATCATGACATACAATATTGGGTATTTAAGCGGCATGACCAATAATCTTCCTGTTGAGAAACCAAAATCTCTATTTGATCAAAACTTGAACAAAGTCATCTATGAACTCAAAAAAAGTGATGCTGATATTGTATGTTTTCAGGAAATCGATTTTGATTCTAAGCGTTCTTACTATATCGATCAGCAACATGAAATTGCAAAACTTGGTTACCCGTATTTTGGAAAAAATATCAACTGGGACAAAAAATATGTTCCCTTTCCCTACTATCCTTTTTCCATGCATTTTGGAAAAATCCTTTCCGGGCAATCGGTTTTAAGTAAATTCCCGATTCTTGAACAAGAACGTATAGAGCTCAAACGCAACCAAAACAATCCTTTTTATTATGACAGCTTTTATCTTGACAGGCTGGCTCAGTTGACCAAGGTGAAAATTGAAGGCAGAACAGTAGTGCTGATCAACGTACACCTCGAGGCTTTTGACAGTACCACAAGAAAGGACCAGTTTTATCAGATCAAAAACATCTATCTTAAATACGCTAAAAAATACCCAACCATTTTACTCGGAGATTTTAACAGCGATATCAATTATGAAGATGCCGGGATCAACATTATTCTTAAAATTCAAAATATAGGATGCGCCTCCTTTGACCCTGAAAATTTTGAAAACACCTATAATTCGGAGGCCCCTTCAGAAAGGCTTGACTATATATTTTACAACAAGGATTTTATTGAAGAAATTGATGCTATGGTTCTATCAAGATTTGAAACCGCTTCCGATCACTTACCTTTACTGATGAAATTTAAATTTAAAAACCAACAATATGCAAGTATTAGACAACAACCGAACCCTTGATGCAAAAGAATGGGCCCTGACCATTTTCATTTCCTCTCTACCGATAATAGGAGTCATTATGTTACTGGTATGGGCATTTACAGAAGAAACCAATATTCATAAAAAAAACTGGGCGAAAGGAACTTTGATACTTTGGATCATTGGATTCATAATCGCATTTGCATTTTTATTTCTTTTTGGAGGTATCGCTATCCTTAGTAAAATGTTTAATTAACGATTCAAAGTCTTTGTTAAAAGGGAATCAAGATTTTTCCTTTTTCCCAAAGAGTCTTTTAAACCAGGATTTTCTTTTCTCTTTTTTGGCCTGTCGTTTTGCTTTCTTGGAGGCTTTTTCAAAAGTGGTATTGCGGTCTTTGAAAAGATCGTCAAAAAACTTTTCAAAATCAGAATCGTCTATGTGATCAACGCAGGATATGGATTCAAGATACACTTCAGAAACCTCTAAATCCTTGAGGTACTTTGATTTTGTATTTGCATTTCTTTGAGACTTTTGCAAAGTCTTGGCCACGATCGGGAGTGCCAAAGTACTTCCTGCCCCATCAGAACCTTTGTTGAAATGGATCAATGGATATGTGGCACCTACCCTGCTGGCAATGACCAGATCATTGTTATATGCCAGGAACCATGCATCACCGTAGTCCTGTGACGTTCCTGTTTTACCCGCAAGGGAGCTTCTTACTCCATAAATGTTGGCCATGGATTTTCCGGTACCTTCATAAACAGCTTTTTCCAGCATGGCAGACATCATTCCACTGGTTGATTCCTGCAGCACCCTCTCTTGATCCATCGAACGGGGTCTTTGATAAAGCACTTTGCCCTGAGCATTTTTGATCCTATCAATAAAAACGGGCTTTACCTTTCTGCCTCCATTAGAAAACGCGGCATATGCAATAGTCATTTCATACAAACTGGCGCTGTTTGTACCCAAAGCCACAGAAGGTTTTTCCTGAAGTTCCTGTGAGAACCCAAGATTGGTCCAGGTTTCATTCAAACGCTCATATCCAACCTGAAAAAACAAATTCACCGTGGGAATATTCATCGATCTCGATAAGGAAGCGGCAATTGAGTATTTGCCACCTTGAGAACGGTCATAATTCCTCGGTTGCCAGTTATCAAAATCTTGAAGTATAAGTTCATCATTGTCCAAATACTGACAAGGCAGGGCACCTGCTTCAAGCGCGGAAGCATAAAGAATGGGTTTAAACGCTGATGCCGTCTGTCTTTGGGCAAATATCTGATCATAGGGATGGGTTCTGAAATCTATTCCACCTACCCAGGCTTTAACCGTACCACTCTTTGGGTTCATTGCCAGAAGCCCGGCATGTAACAGGGTAAGATTCAATGATATGCTGTCTCTGACTGAAATTGAATCGGAAGTAAATCCATCCCAGGTAAAAATCTCTCTCTTCTTCTTGATGTCTGCTTTATTCTCCAGATTCAGTCGGCTCAGTTCCTTTTCAACAAGAACCTCCAGCATTCTGCGATCAGTTCCCTTTGCGTATTGACGATTCAGTCTATTTTGCATCCGCCCCAGATGCGATGAAAATGCCTGAAGTGCATATTGCTGAAGATCATAATCCAAGGTGGTTTCAATAATAAGCCCACTCTTGTGAAGATCATATTTTGTTTCGGAGGTTGTGTTAATATTCTCGATTATGTGCTGTGCTTCCTTCTTGACCTGAACCAGGAAATAGTTTGCCGGACCTTCTGATTCAAGGTTTGCATAATCAAGTTTTAGGGGTAACTGCTGTAATCTATCTGCTCTATCTTCCTTCAGGTAGCCGTATTTCTGCATTTGTTCAAGCACCACATTTCTTCTTTGCAGCGCATGTTCCGGGTACAGTCTCGGATTGTAATATGTATTGGCCTTTAGCATACCAACAAGAACAGCAGATTCCTCCGTTTGTAAATCTTCAACATTCTTATTGAAGTATCTGTGTGAGGCCGCTTCAATTCCAAGGACATTTTCTCCAAAGGGAACCGTATTGAGATACAATGTCAAAATATCTTCCTTTGAATAAATACTTTCAAGTCGAGAAGCCAGAATAATCTCTTTGGTTTTGTTCACGGGCATCGAAAGGAAACCATAATTCTTTCTTCCAAACATATTCTTTGCCAGCTGCTGGGTAATGGTGCTTCCTCCACCCGAATTTTTTTGCTGAAGTATAACAGACTTGATCAGGACTCTGAACAAACTCCTGCCATCCACCCCTTCATGTTCAAAGTAACGCGCATCTTCTGTGGCGATCAATGCCTCAATTAGTTCTTTGGGAAACTGGTCAAACTCAACGTTGGTTCTGTTCTCTGCGAAAAACTTCCCAATGAGCTTACCTTGATCGGAAACAACCAGAGAAGCTGATTCGTTCTTAAATTCCTTAAGCTCTCCAATTGAATATACCTTCCCAAATACTCCCAAATAAACAAAACCAATAAACAATCCAAGTATCAAAACTCCGATCAGAAACAGTTTTGTCAAAAAAATCAACAGCTTTTTTCTCATAACATTTTTAGGAGGGGAGGACTAGATTTAACCAAGAATATTTACTTGATTGAAGAAGGCTATTTTTAATTTCTCATTACTACCAGGGTGGCTATATAACCTGTAAGTATATTCCATTCTTTATCTGCAAGAAGGATGCCATTTTCATCCAAAACCTTGAATTCAGCCGTATTCGGCCCTGAGGACCCTTGATTCAGGGCCTCAATATCAATTCGGTTGAATCCTTCTTTCAAATTAACATTTATCGTATAATAACCTGCTCTAAGGGTAATACTTCTTCTAACAACCTCTTCATTCACATAGAGCTTTACGCGGTCTCCGTCAACGTAACTATGGTCACGACAAATAATTTTTATGGATTTCGAACTGGTTTCAAGCTTCCCAAGCTCCAATGAGGTCTGGAATTTTTTTACACTAACGTCCTGGCCATTCCAGTATTGAGAAACCAAGACGTCTTTTTCTCGTTGATTGAAATCACTCAGGCTTCGCCTTCTTTTCTCGGGAACCACACTATGTGTCGGGAATTTTTCCGCAATCTCTTTGATGGTTCCAAAAACAGTTACCGTTTCGGCAGTTATATCCCTGGATTCCGCATCCTCAGGTACATACTCCATTGAGTTCTTATTTTCAGGCTCATACTGAAATACATCTGTTTCCTGCGCATTGTTATTGTCTATCTGTGCAATTGACAACAAGGGAAGGCAAAACAGAAAAACGAATATGGTGACCTTTTCCAACAACTGTAAGTTTTAATATTTTTTTCGGCGCGCAAATTACAAATTCTAACCTACTTTTTTATTAAAACTTTATTAAAACTTAAGCTTACAGTGAGTTCCGGACGCTTAGCGATTATAATTTCTCTGTATTTTTTTAATAGCGTTCTCTATGGATTTATCAGGCTCGATAACATTGAGTTCACCCCAGAATTCCGGATCTGAAAAACCTGAGGTTTCATCCGTAAGAATGACATTCCTTTTCATCCTGTCCCTGTTTCTAACTGAAATGTCCTGAGTATTCGGTTTCCAATCCGTGACGGCCATCTCAATGGCAACATTATACACCGAGTTAAATAATTTTTTATCCCATTTGATTTTAAAGCTAAGCTCGATCCTGCTATAACTAAAATGCCATTTTCCACCTGTTTCCTTATAGTCAATAATGTATTTGGTTTCCATTGGAATCACATCAGCGTTTGGTGGTTTTCTTCTTACGAAGAACTTTTTGGCCTTTTCCAGGTTTCTCAGGTTTAAACTGAAAACAGATTTCACCAAAGCGTAGGATTCTGTATCAACATACAATTTCCCCTCGTAAAATGGCTCTACGATGGAAGGGCGTTGAACAAAATCAATCACAAAGACATTTCTGTTGTCCAGACTGATTATTTTATCAAAGGAAAACTTATAGATCTCAAACATATCACCAGTAAAAAACAAATCACTGTTTCTCATCATATCCATGCTGAGATTGTTATAGGGACCTCCCTGAAGTTTGATCACAAGCGTGTCTATTTTTCTGTAATCGGTACTTTTTCTTGATTTTTCAAGTTCGGCGTAATCTCCTTGTGTTCCTCTCTGGCTCTTGTACACATCTACGACAGCCTCGGACAATGAGGCATACGTTCTTCTTTTCTTGATAGATTCACGATAAAACGCTTTTACAATAACCGGATCCTGATAGGAATTGGTTTTCCTTTGTTCAATAACTTTTTTAATGACTTTTACCGGTTCAACCTCCACCAAATTCACATCCGGAAGCTTCTCAAAAGATTCTTCCATACTTATTTTCATAACCTCCTGACCGAAGTTACTCAACGGGATCACTTTATTGTTATAACCCAGATAACTGATGATAACGCTTTCATTTTTCAAATTGTCCGGAACCTTTAACAAAAAGCCCCCTTCAAGATTTGAAATCGTTGAAATATTTGAATTACTGACAGTAATCGAAGCGTATTCCAGTGATTTTTTAGTCTTCCCATCCATAATGATTCCTTTGTATTCTCCATAACCCGGAGAACCCGTATCCTGGGCGATCAAATCGTGATGAGAAACCAGAAAAATCGCAAGGCATATAAAACTTGAAAATAATGCGGCAACATTATTACTTAACTTGTTATTTATCAATGTCATGACAAAATATTTTAGGCTTTAATTCAACTATTGAAATTACTGAATATAGTTAACATAGAAAAGAATTTTAACTTAATTATAACGTATTGAAAAAGGCCCGGTTCGATTAACTAATCTTGTGGATGATAGGATTAAATGCCTTGGAAGCAATAAGTACTTTATCCCCAACCTTAAGTTCTGCAGCTTCCTGGTCATTGGCAATGACCTTTACAAGGTCTTTCCCGATAAGAACCGTTACAATAACAATAAAATCCTGACGGACCATGTTGATGACTTCTCCCGTGAACTGAAACTTTGCATTAACTCTGTCACTGGTAAATAAATCTGCGGGAACTCCTTTATTGATAACCTTGCCGTTATCAAGCTGAACCATGAAATCAGACAACCTGATGATTTCAGAAACATCGTGACTAATTAATACGGTGGTTAAATTGAATTCCCTGTGCAATTCAAGGATATAATTTTGCAATCGGGATCTCATTTCTTGATCAAGGGCAGACAGAGGCTCGTCAAGCAACAATAGTTTTGGGCGACTCACCAGGGCTCGGGCCAGGGCAACCCTTTGCTTCTGACCTCCTGATAAAGCATGAGGCTTTCTATTTCTCAATTGTCCCAGATCAACAATCTCCACCAGTTTATTCACCATAGTTTCGGATTGTCCTTTTCGCAGTCCGTACCGTAAATTTTCTTCAACCGTCATGTTGGGAAAAAGAGCGTATTCCTGAAACACAAATCCGATTTCCCTTTTTTGAGGGGAAAGAGAAATTCCATTCTCTGTATCCAGCCATATATTGTCGGCATAACTTATCTTTCCCTTATCCGGAGTAAGCAATCCCGCAAGAAGCATTAACAAAGTACTTTTTCCCGCACCTGACTTTCCATAAATCGTCATTAGGCTTCCTTCCTCCAGCTTTAAATTCACATCGAGTTTCATCTCACCATCGGGCGATTGCAATAATTTCTCTAGACTGAATTCAATCATTAGACTTAAATTTAGAAAAATAGCCTCCATTAACCAGAAAGACGAAAAGCAAAATAACAAAGGTAATTGCAAATAAAACCAGTGAATAGGTATTGGCAGTGGCATAATTCATGCTTTCAACCTCATCGTAAATGGCAATCGAAGCCACTTTTGTTTTCCCCGCCAGATTTCCTCCAATCATCAAGACAACACCAAATTCTCCTATAGTATGGGCAAAAGCCAGGATAACTCCTGTTAAAATTGAAGGTTTGATGTTTGGTAATAACACCCTGATCAAGGTTTTGAACCTGGATTTACCCATAATAAATGAGGCATGCTTGAGGGAAGGTGATAAATTGGAAAAACCGGCCTGTATCGGGTGGACCATAAAAGGCAAACTGTAAATCATGGAGCCCAGTACCAGTCCCTCAAAAGAAAACACGAGTCTTAAGCCCAACCATTCATCCAGCCAGGTACCAAAGGCATTTGACGGGCTAAAAGCTAGAAGCATATAAAAACCAATTACAGTGGGTGGCAGGACCAGCGGCATGCTAACCAGAGTCTCAGCAAAAGGTTTGATCTTTGATCTGGTATAAGCCAGCCAGTAGGCCAATGGCACTGAGATAAGAAGCAGTAATAAGGTTGTTATCAAGGCCAGCTTAAATGTGATTACCAAGGGGTTCCAATCAATCATTTTGCAAGTATCAATTCATTGGTTTTTATCATAGCCGTCAACTCCATATTATTCTTGATGTTCAACTGCTCAACAGCATTTGAAGTAATAATGGAAGTAATACGGCCAACTTCAGTTTCTATGGAAACTTTACTTAATAAAGTATCCGATTCAATATTGCAAACTCTTCCTTTGAGTTTGTTTCTTAGACTAATCCCCCTCATATCTCCAACCCCTAATATCACTTCGGTTTCTTTGAAAATGACTTTAACTTCATTACCCACCTGGAGATAGTCTGCCGTATCCGGGGTGTCTATAAGGATCGAAGAAAAGATTTCAGATCCTACATGCACCCTCACTATGGAAAGATCTCCATTTACATTAATGTTGGCTATTTTACCTGAGAGTATATTCACTTTAGTTCTGTACGGTATCCAAACTTATGCAAAATTACTTTTCCTTCATCAGAAAGAAGAAAATCTTTGAATTTATTTGCATCCTCCATGAATTGATTTCTAACTTTTAAAATGACCATTCCCTGAGCAATCGGATCGTAAAGGCTCTCATCAATTTCGACCCATGTTCCTACATCCTTCATTTTGTTTGAAAGAACAACTGACTTTGAAGTAAATCCTAAATCTGCTGCTCCTGAGATAATAAATTGATTTGTCTGCCCGATGCTTTCTCCAAAAACAAGTTTTTCCCGGAGCTGATCCTGTAAATTAAGACCATTGATCACATTCATGGCCGCGACACCATAAGGCGCAGTCCTGGGATTTCCCAGGGCCACGAATTCCAGATGTCCCGAACTTAGAACGCCAAGGTCAAGTGTAATATCCTTCTTAACGGACCACAAAACCAGATTCCCATAGGCATAGGTAATAGGCTTAGAAAGCGTGAATCCCTCTTTAAACAATTCTGAGGGATATTTCATATCCGCAGAAAGAAAAAGATCAAAGGGGGCACCCTCCATGATCTGAGCCGTGAGTTTTCCACTGGAACTCATTACAATCTGACATTCCGTTCCCGTTTTCTCTGAAAAATTCTCAACGAGTTCCTCAATAACGAACTGGAGATTTGCTGCAGCAGCTATTGTAAAAACCTGTTTGCTTTCAGTTTTGCATGAAGCCAAAAGAATTACAATGAACAAGGAAACAGAACTCGCATGTTTTTTAATCATAGGCCCATAAACAATTTTAGCCTCAAGCTTCTTCGGGTGACATGAATTTGTAAACCAAACCGGCTATGACAGCACCGATTATTGGAGCTGCCCAAAACAACCATAATTGACCCAGAGCCCAATCTCCTACAAATAGTGCCTGGCTTGTACTTCGTGCCGGATTGACCGAAGTATTTGTAACGGGAATACTGATCAGGTGAATCAATGTAAGTGCGAGTCCGATTGCCAACCCTCCAAATCCTTTTGGAGCCTTGGAATGTGTTGCCCCTAAAATGACAATCAAAAACATAAAGGTCATGACAATTTCTGTTACAAGGGCAGCGGTCATGCCATATCCATCTGGTGAATGCTCTCCAAAACCATTTGCGGCGAAACCACTTCCTACAAGATCAAAACCTTCTTTACCGCTTGCAATCAAATACAAGATCCCTGCACCTGCAATTCCTCCAAGTACCTGAGCAATAATATAAGGTATAAGGTCCTTTTTATCGAATCGTCCCCCCATCCAAAGGCCAATGGAAACTGCCGGGTTCAGGTGACAACCGGAAATATGCCCTATGGCATAGGCCATGGTTAAAACCGTTAGTCCAAAAGCTAAAGAGACTCCTACAAATCCAATTCCAAGTTCCGGATAACCAGCTGCAAGAACAGCGCTACCACATCCACCAAGCACCAGCCAAAGGGTACCGATAAATTCTGCTAATAATTTTTTCATTTTTAAAAAGTTTGGTTAATGATTCGTTGCGATCCTGAAAACTCCTCGAAAATGAAGAAATTTCGGGGATCGATTGACACTAAAGTAAACAATTTTTAATTAATAATAATTTCATTTTTTGATTCAATTGATGTCCGTCATCAATTTTAGGTCGATAAACCACAGACTTAATCCTTCTGCCGAAAAGCCTTTGTCGAATTTAATAATTTGACTAATATTATACCCTGAAATCCCCCGGCATAGAATTAATTTTTCATTTCATAATTTTCTTCTATGAGGATAATAAAATTCATTGTTTTTTTCACGCTCCTGGGCTGTGAAACTGATATAAACAAAGAAGCCCTGGAAGCCCTGGAAATTCACTGGGAAGTAGTCAGTAATCTGGAAAAAGAGGGATGTCATGCAAGGTTTACATTTATCAATAAATCCAATAGTGAGCTCATGGGCAGCAGCTGGACCCTCTACTTTAACCAGGCCAATGTCATGCCTCGCAAAGAGAAAAACAACCTGGGTGAGGTGACTCATATCAATGGAGATTGGTTTAAATTCTCCCCAAATTCAGAAGACTTTATTCTGCACCCCAAAGACACCCTTCATATTGACTATTTTTATCAGGATGCCCTGATAAAAAACACAGACGTTCCTCTGGGGCCTTATTTTGTTGTTGATGAGGGTCAGACCAGTGAAAGAATTTTTGAGGCTGAAAATTTTAAGGTCATAGAATTCTCCAGGCCAGAGCAAATCCACAGGTCCAGGAATGATTTTGTACCCATACCGGAAAGTGAAAATCTGTATTCTGAGAACGAGATTATCTCTGAATTAAAATCGAATGAATTTAGTAAGATCATCCCGAGCCCATACGATACGGAAAGGTCAGAGGGCACACTGGAACTGAAGAAGCTAGTGAGGATATGGGGCGACAAAGAATTCAACAGTGAATTGAATTATCTTCAAAATGCGTTGACAGATCGATTTGAGGTATCAAGCGAAATTAAAAAGGAAGCTGAGGCAGACATACGTTTGATCAGATCAGAACTCCAGAACACATCAGCGAGTGATGAGGGTTATGAATTATCAATTGACAGCGAGGGAATCAGGATAAAAGCACAAACCAAGGCTGGTGCCTTTTATGCTATCCAGAGTTTACTTGCACTTCCAAATCAATCTCCTGTAAGTAAAGGAGAGATCTCACTGCCTCATGTAAAAATAGAGGACCATCCAAGGTTTGGTTACAGGGGATTTCAACTTGATGTTGGGCGAAACTTTCAAAGTAAGGAAACCGTTAAGAAACTGATCGATATCCTTGCCACTTACAAGATCAATACCTTTCTTTTTTATTTCACTGAAGATGAAGGATGGAGGCTGGAAATAGAAGGGCTTCCTGAGCTTACGGAAGTAGGTGCACAGCGACAGCATGCATCCATGAATGAAGCCGCATTACATCCATCTTACGGTTCGGGGCCTTTTGCTTATAAAGAGGGTAGTCATGGATCAGGGTTTTATACCAAAGAAGAATTTATCGAAATTTTGAAATATGCCCATGAAAGGCATATCAAGGTTATTCCTGAAGTAAATCTTCCTGGTCACGCCCGCGCGGCGATCAAATCCATGGAAAAACGCTATGAAAAATACATGGAACTGGGAGATGAGCAGGAAGCAAATCGATACAGGCTCATAGACCCTGATGACAGATCTGTGTACTCATCTGCCCAAAGTTTCAAAGATAACGTTGCCTGTGTTTGCCGAGAATCCGTGTATCGTTTTTACGAAAAAGTGGTTGATGTGATCGTGGGTTACTATAAGGAGGCTGAAGTCCCCTTAGAATATTTTCATGTTGGTGGTGATGAGGTGCCGGTTGGACCCTGGACGAAATCTCCAATTTGTGATGATCTTCTTAAAGGAATGGAGGGAATGGATGCCGAAAACCTTCACACTTATTTTTTCAATCGTGTTGTTGAAATGTTGCAAGAAAGGAATTTAACCATCGCCGGATGGGAAGAAACCGTTCTTCAGAATCAGGAGGGCGAGAAAGTTGTAAACAAAGATTTTTCCGGAGGTCAGGTAGTTCCTTACATATGGAACAACCTTTGGGGCGCTCAGGATCTTGGATATAAACTGGCCAACGCAGGTTATCCGGTAGTCTTATGTCCTGTTACCAATTTCTATTTTGACCTTGCCTACGACAAACACCCTGAAGAACCAGGCTTGTATTGGGCTGGTTTCGTCAATACGAGGAATGCTTATGAATATGCCCCTTATAATGTGTTCCATACCACAACAAGAGATGATTCCTACTATACGCCTATCGATCAGGAAGAATCGTTCAAAAATATGGAACGGCTGACAAAAAAAGGAGAAAAAAACATTCTTGGAATTCAGGCTCAACTTTGGAGTGAGACGTTAAAAGGTTCCTCTATGCTTGAATATTATTTACTTCCCAAGCTTCTTGGATTTGCAGAATCAGCTTGGGCCAGGGAACGAGATTGGGAGTCTATTGAAGACAAAAAATTACGAGACAAAAAAATACAGGAAGGCTGGAATCAGATGGCAAATACCATTGGGAAGACTGAAATGAAAAGATTAAATTCATTATTTGGCGGATTTAATTATCGCATACCTCCTCCCGGAGCAAAGGTCCAAAATGGTTTTTTATTTGCGAATTCTGCCTATCCAGGTTTGGAGATTCGATATACCACGGACGGTTCTGAGCCAGGGCCGGATTCAGCACTGTACAGTGAACCCTTAAAAATCAATCAAATACCTGTCAAACTCAGGGCCTTTAATTCAGAAGGACGAGGAAGTCGGACGAGCCAACCTAAAAACACCAATTTAAATCTTGCACCATGAGCACTTTTGATTCAAACAAGCGACTTATTTCTTTAGACATGCTTCGAGGGCTTACCATAGCTCTTATGATCGTCGTAAATGACCCAGGGTCCTGGGAACATATTTACTGGCCCCTCGCCCACGCCGAATGGCATGGAATCACGATAACGGATTTCGTGTATCCATTCTTTCTGTTTATCGTGGGGGTATCTATTGTTTTATCCTCTTACAAACAACTTGATGCCGGAGCGGACAAGAAGAAAATGAGAAAAAAAATATGGATCCGGTCCATTAAAATTTTCGCACTGGGAATACTTTTAAACCTTTTTCCTGATTTCAATTTCGCCGAATTAAGAATTCCCGGAGTACTTCAGCGAATCGCCATCGTTTATTTGGTATGCGCTCATATATTCCTGGCCGTGAATTGGAAAACTCAATTAAAAATAGCGGTAGCTGCTCTTGTCGGTTACTGGCTTGCGATGATGTTGATTCCAGTTCCAGGATTAGGAGCAGGTGTTCTTGAACCGGGGAAAAACCTTGCAGCCTGGATCGACAGTATTGTTATACCTTTGAGAATGTGGCAGGGAACCTGGGATCCGGAAGGACTCTTAAGTACAATTCCCGCCATTGTAACGGGGATGACCGGGATGTTTGCCGGGCAATTGCTGAAACAGGATATGGAAATTGAAAAAAAATTAAATTATCTTTTCCTGATCGGTTTGCTATGTGTAGTTGGAGGATACCTATGGGATCTGTTCTTCCCGATCAATAAAAATCTCTGGACCAGCTCATACGTACTCTTTACTTCGGGCTGGGCCTTTATGGCATTAGCAGCCTGTATTTTACTGGTAGATGTCATGGGATATGACAAATCTGCTAAATTTGGTGTTATCTATGGAAGTAATGCCATTACGGTTTATGTTTTTGCCGGAATGTTTCCATGGCTTTTAAACGATATTATGGGAGTGAGAGGATTTTTTTATAACGGATTGGTCAATGCGGGAATGGTTCCTGAATTGGCATCATTTCTCTGGTCGATCGTATATACCTTGATTTGCTTTATCCCGGCATATATTCTATACAAAAAGAAGATTTTTATTAAAGTTTAGTATTGTGAACAAATCGAAAGAATTTCATTCGATCATCAGTGAGATGTTGTCCAGGATCATGGAGACACAGCTTCCCATGATCCAGAATTTAGGAAAGCTCATAGCAGAAAAAACATTAGACGGATCTATTCTATTCGGATTCGGAACAGGGCACTCCCATGTGATTGCTGAGGAATTATATATCCGTGCTGGTGGCCTTTTTACCGCCAAAGGAATCCTTGAACCTGAATTCATGTTACACGGAACCAAATGGAAAAGCACCGCTTTGGAGCGCATTGAGGGAATCTCTAAATCGATTTTGACCTTAAACGGGGTAAGGCCAAAAGATGTGATTATCATCATATCCAATTCAGGAAGGAATCCGGTTCCCATTGAAATGGCTATCGAAGCGAAAAAAGAGGGGCTCCTGGTCATATGCATTACAAACATAGCCCATAGCAAATCCATTAAATCGAGGCACAAAAGCGGAAAAAAATTGTTTGAAGTATCTGATTATATCATAGACAATTGCGGTTTTCCCGGGGATGCCGCAATGAGTATGGAAGGGGAACCCTACACCTTTGGGGCCACCTCGACCATTACAGGAGCCTATATCATTCAGCTCCTTGTTTCAGAGATCATCGTCAATATAAAAAAGATGGGGGGAACTCCTCCTGTTTTACTGAGCTCAAACCTGGATAAAAGTGATGCCTACAATGAGGCCCTACTCAAGGAATACTTTGATAAGTTTCCGGAACTGGAATGGCTGCTAAAATAATGAGCGGCCAAAAAATAGCCTTCAAATAGCTTGGGGATACCATGAAATTTTTGTATTTTAAAGGGTTGATTTTAAGTGTTTTCATTAACCAAAAAATGCATTCCTATGAACCCGATCAATCTTATTCTCGTATTTGTTGCAATTTTTATTTTGGCCGGTATTCGTATTGTCTATGAATACAAGAGAGCCGTTAAATTCAGATTCGGAAAATATGTTTCACTTTTACAGCCTGGATTCAGATGGATTATCCCTGTTGTAGAACGCATTCAACTTGTTGACATCCGGGTGATTACCATTAATATACAGAAACAGGAGGTAATGACACAGGACAATGTTCCCTGCCATATCAATGGCGTATTGTTCTTTAAAATTGATGATGCCACAAAAGCGATCCTTGAAGTTGAAGACTATGTTTTTGCCATTTCTCAAATGGCTCAGGCAACCCTTAGGGATGTATGTGGTAAAGTGGAGCTGGACACCATTCTGTCTAAAAGGGAAGAAATAGGAAAAAATATCAAAGAAATTGTAGAACTGGAAACAGAAGTCTGGGGTATCTCAATACAAGATGTCAAAATAAAAGATATCGAACTGCCGGAAAATATGAAGCGATCCATGGCCAATCAGGCCGAAGCTGAAAGATCAAGACGAGCCAGAATTATTCTTGCGGAGGCAGAGAAACAGGCAGCAGATAAATTACTTCAGGCGGGTAAGGTAATTGATGAGTCACCCTCAGCGATCAAGCTCAGGTTGTATCAGACCTTATCGAACATAGCAAGTGAAAAGAATTCCACGATTGTATTCCCGTTCCCGGAAGAAGTATTACCCGCTAAGAAAAGGAAAGAATGAATTGATTCCTAAATGCGTGTAAAATATGAAGGAGGCAATTTCCAAAGATTAGGATATGCTTTTTTTGTATCTTAAACGCTTAATCCTATCCAATGATTCAATCCTATAAAAAGAACCCTCAGATCGACGATCATTACCATTCTATTCTGATCGGATCCGGTATGGGCAGCTTATCGGCTGCAGCCATACTTGCAAAAGAAGGACACAAGGTCCTGGTACTCGAACGTCACTACACAGCTGGTGGGTATACTCATATTTTTAAACGAAAAGGCTTTGAATGGGATGTCGGAATTCACTATATCGGCGATATGCAGCGTCCAAAAAGCGCCATGAAAAAATTATTTGACTATGTTACCAATGGTCAACTGAAATGGGCTGACATGGGGGAGGTTTATGACCGAATTATTATCGGGGATCGTTCCTATGATCTGGTAAAGGGATTGAAAAATTTCAAAGAAAAACTAATCAGTTATTTCCCGGAGGAAGAACAAGCCATTGATAAATACATCAATCTTGTTTTTAGCGCCAACAAAACTGCGGGAAAATTTTACATGAATAAGGCCCTGCCTCCTTTTATCTCAAAACTCACTTATAAATGGATGTCCAATCCATTTTTTAAATACGCAGATCGAACGACTTATGAGGTCATCAGCAGTCTTACAAAAAACGAGGAACTGATCAAGGTTCTGACGGGACAATACGGCGACTATGGATTACCACCTAAACAGAGCAGTTTTTTTATGCATGCCACAGTAGCCAAACACTATTTTGGTGGAGGGAGTTTTCCCGTTGGCGGATCATCTCAGATTGTCAAAACGATTGACCCTGTTATAGAAAAAGCCGGAGGAACTATCATTATCAATGCGGAAGTTAAAAACGTTCATATCATAAATAACAAGGCCATTGGCGTGGAAATGACGGATGGACGAATAATTAACTCAGACCACGTCATTAGCGGGGCAGGCCTTCAAACAACCTATGAAAAGTTACTTCCCGAAGAGATCATCATACAACACAAACTGGATGATCAGGTCAATAAGGTCAATCCTTCTGCCTCACACGCCTGTTTGTACATCGGGCTTGAAGGCAGCCCCGAGGAGTTGAAGCTACCTAAAACCAATCTCTGGATTTATCCCGAAAGCACAGATCACGATACTTCAGTAAAAAATTACCTGGAGAACATTGATTCTGAATTTCCGGTAGTCTATGTTTCCTTCCCAGCTGCAAAGGATCCGGACTGGATCAACAGATATCCCGGAAAAAGCACCATTGACATTATCACCCTGCTGCCCTATGATATTTTTAAAGCATGGGAGGGTTCCAAATGGATGAAACGAGACGAGGCTTATAAGGAACTGAAGGAAAAAATTTCAAAAAGACTTCTTGAAAAATTATACGAACAACTACCCCAGGTAAAAGGAAAAATCGTTCATTATGAATTAAGCAGTCCTCTTACGACGCAACATTTCATGAATTACAGCAAGGGCGAGATCTATGGATTAGATCACAGTCCTGGCAGATTCCGACAAAAGTTTCTTGTCCCAAGAACCCCGGTGAAAAATTTTTACCTGACAGGTCAGGATATAGTGACTGCAGGGGTTGGTGGAGCTCTTTTTTCAGGCTTGTTAACAGTATCTGCCCTGACAGGGAAAAACTTTATGAAAAAAATTATTTAACCCTGCTTTCAAGATCTTTCCTGTTTATGATCAGCAATCTTTCAATGGGTTCTCCATTTCTGAATGACTGTACCCTAAGCTTTAAATTTCCTGCCGGAATTTGAAAAGGGCCTTCATATTTTTGACCGAAACTAACAGGGTATGTGTTGTCAATGGTATAATACATATCGATATCTGAGAAATAATTTTTAAGCTCACACATCAGTTTACTACCCTCTTTGTAAACATGGACTTCCGGCTCATAAAGAGTTCTGGCCGCGCTGATGTTTTTGGCGTCAAATCGATCCAGGTGAGCGCTGGTACGTTCCAGGAAATTATCCCAGTCTTTGTTTGATTTATTGCTCCAAAGCGATTCTGATAAAGCCAGTGCCCTCGGATAGGTCATATAAAAAGCGAAGGAAAGCGAAGGGATATCTTCGGTCCATAAATTCCCCTGCCCGCCAAGGATCAGATCAGGGTCAAGGACCAGCTCCGGAACCGGATCAAAGCTATATGATTTTTCAAGGGAAAGATCTGCATATATTTTATTTTCAACACTGTAATCTCCCTGAGTATAATCAAGATAAGCAAATGTTGTAGGTGTCATTACTACTTCGTGGCCCATACCTGCAGCTTCGATTCCTCCTTTCATCCCTCTCCAGCTCATCACCGCGGCACCTTCAGCCAAGCCACCTTCAAGAATTTCATCCCATCCAATCATCTTTTTACCTTTACTGCTGATGATCTTCTCAACTCTTTTTACAAAATAGCTCTGTAATTCATCGCCGTTATTGATATTATTCTTTGCCATAAAATCTTTTACCTTGGCATCCTCTTCCCAGAAGCCGTGATAACATTCATCGCCTCCCATATGGATATATTCTCCCGGGAACAGATTAGCAATTTCTTCAAAAATCATATCCAAAAAGGCATAAACAGCAGGGTCTGCCGGATTCAGGGTATTCTCAACAAGCATTTTAAATTTGCCATTACCATACCAATCTACAAATTTTGATCCCGGGTTCACATGTTTAAACTCCTTACGCGTTGAATACTGTGGATAGGCAGCAAGAAGGGCCATACTGTGTCCGGGAACATCAATTTCAGGAACTATTGTGATGTTCCTCGCAGCGGCATAGGCAATAATATCTTTTACCTCTTCCTGAGTGTAAAAACCTCCATAAGTGGTTTTCTCGCTTTTCTTGGGAGCTGCCCTCTCAGAACCAAAACGACCATGTCTTTCCACGCGCCAGGCTCCTACCTCTGTTAATTTGGGAAAGGTCTTGATTTCAATTCTCCACCCCTGATCATCGGTAAGGTGCCAGTGAAAAACATTGAACTTGAATTCCGCCATCTGATCCAGATAAGCCTTAACCTCATCAACCGTAAAGAAATGTCGGCTTACATCTAGCATCAGGCCCCTCCAGCCAAATCTTGGAGCATCTTCTATTACACATGTTTTGATTGTAATTGGAAGCAGATCACCTTCTTTTGAAGTCTCCCTTTTTACGGGTAAAAGCTGTTTTATGGTCTGCAGTCCGTTAAACGTACCTGCCACAGTATTTGCAGTAAGCAGCATACCTGTATCTTCAACCACCAGCTGATACCCCTCCGTTCCAAGCGTATCCAGAACTGTATCATTCAAACCAATCTTCAGTGTTTTGCCAGCTTCACTTTGGCCAACTGAAAATTCAATTCCCGAATTTTTCATCTGAGAAGCAAACAAAGTGACCTGCTCTTTCAAACTTTCATTTTCTGTCATTAAAATGATTTCCAGCCCATTATCAATAACCAGTTCACCTTCTGTTAATTCATATGATCTGGGAACCGGGATAATCGAGTGTTGTGCATAAATCGCTCCGCTCATTAAGAAAAGCGTCATTAAGTAAATCGCAGCTATTTTCTTCATTTTCAAAATTTAATAATGGGTTTTGTTTTAAGTCGGAAAATTACTCGAATTCAGGGAATAATCATTAAGAATTAACAAAAAAATACAGGACATGGAGCCCTGTATTTTTTTCACTCTAATCTAACTTAAAACCTAATCAATTTATTTTTACTTAAAAGTTTATTCTTTGTTCCAGCAATTTTTTATCGTTATTCTTGTCCTGTCATGGTCAAGGCATTTTCAATGGACTCGGTATAGGTGAGCCCATGGCCAAATTCATATAAAGGATCTTTTGAATCATAGGGAACATCTTCTTTTTGATTTTTAACGGCCTCCCAGGATGAAGGCAATTCAAAAGGCAGTTTCCCTTCAGGAACCTTGACACCAAAGAGCAAATCAGTCAACACCTCGTCAGAAGTTCCGAATTCAGCCAATAAGGCTTCAGACTCCTGCGCAATTTCAGTAAGAATCGCCGCTCTTTCCAAATTCACTACTACAATGGATGGCTTTTGAGCAATCAGCCCCAAAATTTTCTTTTTCTCTTCTTCACTATAATATAAGCGCCCCTGATGAAAGTAACTTTCAAGAAAATAGTCATCCCTTACATCAAAAGGGGTTTTGATCCTTGTCAATATCACATCCGCATCTTTTGGGTCAGCAACTAATTGGCCAAATCCATTTAAAGATTCAGGGATCATCATCCCCTCGGCATAGATTTTTGTTCCCATCTTCAAGGGAAGCAAATCATTATTCTTCAACAAAACCGTGGACTTTGCCATTGCTTCTCTTCCTTTGCTCCTAAACTCATCATTGCCTGCAATTTCCAAAGCCTCAAGTTCATCAACATAAGGATCGTCAAATAGTCCCAATCTAAATTTATCCTTCATGATCCTTTTGACTGATTCGTCGATTCTTGACTCCTCTAACTGCCCGGATTCAACGAGTTCAATGATCAGTTCCGGGCTATTTTCACCTCCAAACTGGTCACAACCTGCATCAATGACCTTTTTGGTTCTTTCCAAAGGTGTTAAATCTTCCACTCCCCAGGCACGGGCGTCCCCTACTTTTGATCCGGAAATTATATTCCAATCTGTGCATATAACACCGTCAAACCCATACTTCTCTCTTAAGAGTTTGGTAATAATTGTCTTATTGAAAGCAAAAGCTACGTTTTCATCCGTTTGATCAATCGGTATTCCATAATAAGGCATGATCTGTGCCGTTCTGGCCGGAAACGCACCTTTTTCGAAGGGGATCAAATGGTAGTCAAAATTGTTCCCGGGATAAACCTGATTTTTACCATAGGGAAAGTGAGCATCCTCACCATCCTCCTGCGGTCCTCCTCCTGAAAAATGTTTGGTCATACAAGCCACCGATGACGTTCCAAGCGAATCACCCTGAAACCCTAACACATAGGCTTTGGTTATCATAGCGGATAATTCAGCGTCTTCTCCAAAAGTACCATTTGACCTGCCCCATCTTGGCTCAGTAGCCAAATCGGCCATGGGATGCAGAGCAAGTCTTATACCCGTAGCCAGGTATTCCTGTCTGGCAATGTCTCCAAACTCCCTAACCAATACGGTATCCCTTGTGGCCGCCAGACCCAGTGAAGTAGGCCATTGTGAAAAGGCCGGCGTACTTAACGCCGCTCCCGGATTATGCTGAGCCCCGTGCCTCGGATCTGAGGCAATGGTTACAGGAATTCCCAGTCTTGTCCTTTCAGCAATCCCCTGAATATTATTATTATATCTGGCCAGAATATTTGCAGGATGACCCTGCAAAATATTGAAACTGTTCATCTTTCTGTTCACAAGCATCTCAGAATTAGAAGGCATCATAAAAGTCAGCATGTAATCCATTTTATTCTTGGAATAGAAAGGCTTATCAATGGGTCCTCCGTCAGGAGTCATTCCAATCATTGTGATAAACATGCTACCGGCCTTTTCCTCAAGTGTCATCAGTTCAACCAAATTATCCACCCTTTCCTGAATCGATAGCCTTGAATCTTCGTATTTATCCAATTTGCCGTTTTTGTTCAAATCTCTAAAACGAAAACCTGACTCTTCCAAAACCTGAACCTCTTCTCCTAAAGCTGCATAATTCTTCTTGGCTTTTGAAGCCATTCTGCTATATCCCACAAGTCCGGAAACAACGAGAAGCACTATGAGTATTCCAACAATAATACCGGTTATTTTTAACGCTTTTTTCATTTATTGTGTTTTAACGACACAATATTACAAATAAATTTTATTGTGTACAAATGACACAATCTTTTTTTTATATATTTGTCTCATGCAGGAAAAAACCAAAAACTCTTTGATTCATTTTGATGTCAATAATTTCGTAAGCGGACAATCCGTCGACTGCGTCATCTTTGGTTTTGAAAACGGAGAACTTAAAATACTAGCCTTGAAATGGAAAGTCCCGGGAGAATTCTGGGCTCTTCCAGGAGGATTTGTTTTCAAAGATGAAGACCTTGATAAAGCGGCTATTCGTGTTCTTAAAGAAAGGACAGGAATCGATATTCCCTTCCTGGAACAATTTAAGACATTTGGAAAAGTTGATCGAAGAGATAATGACATTTTGGTTAAGAATCTAAAATCCATCGAGGTGAATAAAAAGATGGTGGACTGGTTTGGAAATCGATTTATTTCAACAGGTTACCTTTCCCTTGTCGATATAAGAAAGTGTTCACTGACTGCCGATCTGTCAAGTGAAGCGATTGAATGGTTTAACCTGGAGGATCTTCCGGATTTGATCTATGATCATAAAGAAATGGTGAAGACTGCCTTGAAATATGTTCAAAACCAGATCAATTACCTACCGATAGGTTTGAATCTTCTTCCTGAAAAATTTACCATGAAGGAACTTCAGATGTTATACGAATCTATCCTTGGCCGTAAACTTGACCGAGGAAATTTTCAACGAAAAATGCTGAAGCTGGAAATCTTTATCAGGCATGAAAAACAGCTTGAAGGGGGTGCCCATAAAGCGCCTTACCTCTATTCTTTTGACAAGGAAAAATATCAGGAACTGCTCGATAAAGCCATTGGCTTTGTTTCTTGATTGGAAAAGAAGCTTATCCCTCAATCCACAACATGTAAAGCTTGTCGGTTCAATTGAATCCTGGTTCGTTTAAATCATCGGCAAGAAGGTAATTGATTGGCTCTCCTGTCCTCTCTTAATATCAATACATATTGATCAATGGCTATGCTTGCCTGTTGTTCGTCATCTATATCTCGGTCATTTTCAATTAGTGTTGGATAAAGATTATTTACAGCGTCAAGATTCCTCCTGTCCTTTTCGGCAACAGCCTGAAGCCATAAGGCCGCCAGGCGATGATCTGAATTTCCGGATACCTCTCCGACTTTGAAAAGCGCAATCGATTTTTCATAATTACAACTCATAAGTTCAATATATCCTCTCAGATTATCTTCGCCAAATTCCTGAACCAGCTGATCCAGTTCATCTTGAGCCTGACGATCCATTCTTCCTCCTTGCAGCGCTCCGGAAAGTGCCCCAATTCCACCTCCAATTAAGGCCCCTTCGGCGGCATCCCCAATAAAATCACCTCCACCAAATACCGCCCCGGCTATGGCACCGATTAGGGCGCCTTGTCCGGCTCCCTGGCCAGCCATTCGTCCTTTGTTGGATTGAGCCATCACATTATTGGATAAACTTATTATTAAAAAAAATAAGATAATTGCACCTATTGTTTTATTGAAATTTTTCATTTTTTATGTTTTTAATTGATCTTAAAAGCTAAACTGTTCCCTTAGAATCCTTTCATTCAAGGACTGATTTTTATCAAAAAGAAGCTTCTTTCCATAATTTTTTTCCTGATATACCTTTACATATTCAATCTCATTTACCTCCCTTGAATCTGCAGCGGCAGATATAGGCCTTTTTTTAGGGTCCAGGTTGCGTATTACTATTTCAGCCGAATTGGGAAGTAATGCCCCCCTCCAGCGTCGTGGACGGAACGCGCTGACAGGAGTCAAGGCCAATAATTCAGAATGAAGAGGGATTACAGGGCCATGCGCTGATAAATTGTATGCCGTACTCCCGGCGGGTGTGGCTACTAAAAGTCCGTCACAAGCCAGCTTTTCCAGGGCCATATCTCCATTGATCTCAATACTTACATTGGCACTTTGGGCCGAATGACGAATTACCGAAACCTCATTATAGGCCATCATCTCTGTTTTTTCTCCATAAATGGTATAAGCTTCCATTACAATCGGATAAATCGTTTCAGAAATTGCCTTTTCAATCCTTTCAATCAGGTTTTCTTCAGAGTACTCATTTAACAGAAAGCCAAGGGTACCTCTGTTCATGGCAAAAATTGGCTTATTCAAGTCCGGGAATTCATGAAAAGTATGCAGCAAAAACCCGTCACCCCCAAGGGCAACCAATACATCAGCTTCTTCTTTACCTACCAAAGGATAGCGTTCCTTAATTCGATTAAAAGCCGTCAGAGAAGGTTCTGATCCCGAGTAAATACATGCTATTTTAGTCATTTTATTCTTTATTCAAGTTTTACATTAGGAAGGAAAAATGCCAGTACAATGCTAACCAGAACAAATATATTCAGCACATTTAAGGTTCCGTTCAAACCTTTAACCGCCGAATTATCAACAATGTTCTGGTATTCATCCCGGGTTTTCTCGGGCAGACTTTGAATAAATTCCTGTTCTTCCGCTTCCGTGATGGTCTGAAAAGTGTCCTCTAACTCCAACAGGATCTGATTTTCTTCCTCGGCAGTTAATTCAATGGATTCAACTCGTTTGTACTCCTTGGTCATGTTGGTGTAAACCCCTCCGAAAAGAATGGCACCGGCAAAAGCAATGGCAAATCCCTGTCCGATGATCTCTTTCATGGTTTCGGATAAACCAGAGGCTCCTCCTTCGTCTTCCGGTTTAATATTCATCATGGTGACCGTGGCAATCTGAGCCATAATAAGTCCGCAACCCACTCCGAAAATGAGCATTCCGGGCAATAAACTCATCGGGCCTATATCTACCCCAACGGACTCTTTTAAAACAAAAATACCAAGACATACAATGGCAAACCCTGCTATGACAATCCATTTGGGCAGGATTCTTTTTCCCAGCCCGGGTGTAAAAAATGAAAAAATGGCAACCCCTATTGAGGCAGGCAATGTTGCCAAGGCTGTATCAAAGGAATCAAAACCTGCGGCAGATTGAACAAAAACAGAGATTATAAATAAAATTGCAGCAATTAAAAAGTATAGAACTGACTGTATAATAGCACCCAGGGTAAAGGTCTTATCTTTTAAAATTGACCCGTCAAGCAGGGGCGACTGACCTTGTGCCATCAAACTTTTACCTCGTTTTAAAAATACGATCAACAGAACGATCGCAACGATGTACAAAATGGGCACAATCGAGAGTCCTCCCAGATTTAATGGGGTATCACCCAGGGAAAAGGGTCTTTTTTCCATCAGCCACCCGTATTGAGCAGCCATAGTAGTAGCAATCAAAAAGATTCCAAATGACAACAGACTGAGTAAAACGCTAACGACGTCAATTTTAATACTTTCGTCTTTCTTTGTTTCGGGCATTCTAAGCGCAAGAAATATCGTAATGATTCCAAAAAGCGGAGATAAAGCCAAAGCGATTCTCCAGCCCGTAAAATTGGCCATATAACCAACTAAAAGCGGTGCAAGAGCCGAAACCACAGACAGAACAGCTCCATAAATTCCAAAGGCCTTCGCCCTGTCTGAACCATTATAAAAATACATGATCAAAGCCACACTGGTTGGGATGACCAGAACCATTCCAATGGGCCAGATCAAGGCCCAGGCAATACTAAATATCGACGAATTAGGCGCAAGAACTACAATAGTTAAACCGATGGTATAAATAATGGTTCCAAGAATAAAAATCTTCTTTTTACCCAATTTATCTCCCAGCCTTCCAGCCGTTACCTGTAGAGAGCCGGCGATTAAGGATGCCGATACAATCACCAATTGTAATCCTGAAACGGACCATCCCAGATCTGTCACTATTGGCGAAATCAGCACATTGATACTGAATGAAGTAATATACATCATCACCATGGAAGCCACAATGGCGATCAATGGATTCCAGTTTGTTCTTTCTTGTTTCATGGCTGCTTAAATTTTAAGTGAAACACAAGGTTTGTCTATCTTTAAACTATATCATTTTCAATAATTTACTATTGAAGCCTTTCCGGGACAACGTGCCTGCTGAATACCTCATCCTGGGTCTCGGGTGTCTTGACCCATTCGCAGGTGTCTCCATTGACCAAAACCATTCCAGGTCTTGGAAGCGCATTGAAATTACAGGTGTAAGGCTCAATATAAGAACCTGTATTCAAGAAGGCGAGAATATCTCCTTTTTCCAGTTGAGGCATCTCAGTTTGTTCGGCCAGACAATCATAATTACAGGTTATTCCTACCACATCGACCTTGGTATCATATGGCTGATCAGCCTTATTACATGCAACCAGATCAAAAGGAGGAACCACATTTAGGCCACCAATGCTTAGAAAGGTTTCTGAGGTATCGGTTTCTGCCCATTGATAATCCATTCCATGAGCCGTTTCATGTTTCATGTTGTGCACCTTGAACAAATGAATACCACTTTCATTATACATCGCTCTGCCTGGCTCTATTTCCAAAATGATTCCTTTAGTTGAAAAGCCATGTTTGTTCATTTCATCTCTAAAAGTACCTGTAACAATTTTGGCAAAATCTTCAATATGAGGGGTTTCATAATCGGTTACCGCAACCCGGGTTTCCTTGTCCATGTCAGCAGGAAAACCTCCCCCGACACTTACAATTTCAGGCCTCCAGTCACCTTCAACACCATCATGTATCACCTTGATCATGTCTACAATTGAGGTTACCAAAGATTTCCAGAATACAGGCTTTTTACTGTGCCGTCCTGCATGTGTATGAACACCTTCCAGATGAACATTAGGCATGTTCGCAAATTTTGGCAACATCTCGATGACCTCAGATGTCGGAATACCGTATTTTACCGTTTGGGTCATATCTCGAATCAATCGCGCAGGGAAAAAATCAGATGGTTCATCTAAATCTTTCATATAGGGTTTAATTCTTAACAAGACCTTGGCAATTTTCCCTTGCCTCGCTCCTTCTTCCTGGCACATGTCCAGCTCATCCTTGTTATCCAAAATAATGGGTATACCCAATTCTACCGCCTTTTTAATGATCTCGGGGCCTTTGATAGAACCGTTTACGGCAATGTCTTCATAAGGTACGTTACCCCGTAAAGCTGTTTCCAATTCGCCCATTCCAAAGGTGTCACAACCGCAACCCTCTCTGGATAATACTCTTCTTATGGCAACAGTAGGATTGGCCTTAACCGCCGCCATTACCCTGATTCTACCTTCCGGATAATATTTTTGAAAACTGTCTTGAAAAGCCCTGTAATTTTCAACGAGTATTTTTTCGGATACAACAAACAAAGGTGTACCAAACTTTTCAGCTATTTCCACTGTATCCATTTCCTCAATAAACAATCTGCCATTACGGATACTCAAATTTGGGTTTAATTTTAAATCTTTCATTTTTTCTGATTTTAAGTGTTTGTATATTTTTTAAATATGTCGTCGTGTTTTACTGATTCTAAACATAATGATATTTACAGTTGGTATAAGTAGTACCATGGCTATGATCCAAACTTCCAAACTCACAAAAGCAAGCGGAACACAAATCAATGCCACAAGAGGATCTGCCAAAATTTCACGTTTTAAAGCCTTGATTCTGTTAATGTTAAATTTTTTTCTAATTAAATTATTTTGATAAGCGTAGTGTAAATTCCAGTAGGCAAAAACTCCCATAAGGCCCCAAACAGCCGTAAATAAAGCCCTGGACTCGGCATCTCTTGAAGTAAACTCTATATTCATTTCAAAGTACGGATAGAGACAAAGCAAAAAGAAATAGATAAACGTGATCAACAAATGATTACTGTCCGTATTTTTCAAACTATGATTGATCTCTGTAAATTTTAACCAATGAATCATGAGGATAAAAAACGCTGCCAGGTAGGGAAGAATGGGTTTATCCCAAAAACTTTGACTTACCAGTGAGTTTTTTCCATCAATAAATGCCACATCCATATCGTACATGATCAAAGCCATAACGGGTGTAGTCATACTTATTCCAAAAAGAATCATTGAAAAAAATTTCAAATAATCCAGAAAGAAGTGATAATCAACTATTTTATGTTCTTCTGACCTTTTCAATTTTCTATTTGCTTACCAGTTAATTCTTTGTCTGTCCGTAAAAAATCCTGCAGTCGGTCCGTCTAGATCCAGGGTTGCCAGCCATACCGATGTATCGGCACCTTCTGCTACGGTTTTTGGCCTTGCCTCATCTCCGTAATCAGGTAACTCATCCGTATTCATTGCGCTGTCAACCCATCCCGGACAACAGGAATTGACCTTAATGCCAAATGGTTCCAGTTCCTTGGCGAACAGTACCGTCATGGCCTGAACACCTATTTTTGAACTTTGATATCCGGCACAGATATCTTCCTTTAAAGGTGAATTCATATCCGAAAGCTGCTCCAGTTGCGCCACCTGAGTGGAGAGGTTTACGATTCTTCCTGCTTCTGATTTCTTTAGCAGGGGAATCAATTGACGTGTCAGGAGCATAGGACCCATATAATTGACCTCCATGATTCTTCGGAATTCTTCTTCCGACAGATCTGATAAATGTTTCCCCATATCAATCAGAATGGCAGCGTTATTCACCAAAACATCGAGCTTTCCGAAATTCGAATCTATAAAAGAGACCAAGGCATCGAAAGTTGATCCCTGAGCCAAATCAAGATAATGCGAAAAGGCCTCTATCCCTTCATTTTTTAATTGCCCCGCTTTTGATTGACAATCCTGAATGTCAGCCAAAATTACTTTAAAGCCCTTATGGCCCAACTGCCTTGCCGTTTCCAATCCTATACCTTGATAGGCCCCTGTTATTAAAGCTATTCTTTCCATGACTTATGCTATAAAAAAACAACCAAACCAAGTCTCATCGTATGATCTTCATCTTCAAAAACCCCACGATAAAAAAAGCTTGCCTGCAGTTTTGAACTTATCTTGTACTGGCCAAATAATTCCTGTATATACCTGTCTTGCCTCTCATCCCCAAAATTACTGGCTGTATAAACCGGTGTGACCTGCATAAAGAATTTTTCACTAAAAATGATCGGGGTGATAATTTGAAAAGACAATCCATTTTGATCTTTTTTTAGTTCCTCAGGGATCAGATCTGATGACGGTTTGGAGGTATACTGATACGATAATATTGGAAACATTTGAATCCAATCTGCGATCATTAATCCCACGGTAACTCCAGGTTGAATTAACCAGCTGCTGCTGCCCAAACCATGCTCATAATTACCGGTGGGCATAAAAATATCGATTGAAGGACCGAAGGCTCCAATAAACTTGTCATAATTCTTATAAGGCAAATAAAAATATCGGAGCCGGGCATCACCTAATCCAAACTTTCCTGACTTGTCATTGTACAAAAGCGGAAGTTCAGCTAGAAATAAATGGGATTCGCTGGGCGCAAACTGAATTTCACCCCTGTAGCCCATAATATCTCCCCCTGACTTTCGACTATTGTACTCCAATTGATTGATCAATTGCGTATAAAAATTAGTCGGTTTTGAAGGATCAATTTCTTCCTGCCCTTTTTCCTGAGCAATTAAATTTATTCCTGAAAAGACGAACAAGGCCGCAAATAATATATGCTTCAAAAGTTTCACGTGTATTATGTTTAATTCTAATTTTAACTTTTTAATATCTCTCTAACCATTCGTCTACGGCATGGTCTATTGAATTTAACCAAACCTGACGCGCAATTTCCTTTAATACAGGGGAACAGTCTGCTTCCTCTACAACCAGTCTGGATCCAAGTATTTTAAAACCTTCCGGCATTCTTTCGTAATTTGTGAGTTCACCCGCTTCAGGACTGTGTGCATCTCTATACACATAATAGGTTTTTCCAACCTGGCTAAAGCAGATCCGGGCCAGACACATGGGACAAGGCTCCTGAGAAGTAAACAAGGTGTAATTTCTCATTCCGGGTTTCTTGTCATCACACAGTCTGTCCTCCAGCTCATTAAGTAATACCATTTCGGCATGAAGGTCCAGTCGATGGTAAGGAGAATTTGCCTTGCTCATGTTCTCAGAGATCAGCTTATCGTGATGCAACAAACAACCTCCAACAGCCACACTTCCTGCTCTTCCTGCCCGTATCCCCTGTCTAATAGAAATGATCGATGGCCCGTCATGTTTGTATCCTTCCGGGTTCTTTTCATAAGCCTCCAGTTGTGATTCCAGTTCATCATAAGTGAATGCAGGTGCATCAAATGTTATTTTTGGTTTTTCCATAGTCTTTCTTAAATGAAATAAATTCAATTGCCGTGATTCTTCCTAATTGATCTTACCAGTCATCTGCAGGTAATACCACTGCATCAGGCATTCCAATATCATATCCGTCGTCTATGATGATCACTTCATCACCGTAGTAAGCTCCTCCCCAGACTCCGGGTCCGTGGTGATAATGATTGACACTTCTATAACTACTTCCGCTTGAAGACCCCGTACTTCCACAACTTCCAAGGAATAGTGTTCCTATCATCAACAGGCCTGCGATATATTTATTTAGATTTTTCATTTTTTTAATTTTAAAGTTTCCCAATCAATTTAAAGATCCCATTCCTGAACCATGAACGGAGCTCCTGAAGGTGTGGTGATCAATGCCACTTTATTCCCGGCAACGGTTGCTGGACCGATCAAAATCGACCCTCCCAGCTTTACTGCTTTGTCGGCAATTCCAGCCGCATCTTCTACTCTTAACACCGGAATCCAGATGGGTACCTCGTCTTTTACGGGAATCTTGGTTATCCCTCCAAACTCATAAGTATCTCCTTTCAGAATAAAATATTCACCCCCTCCATCATTCCCTAATGGTTTTGCTGTGATACTCAGAACATCAGCATAAAAGGACACTGCTGCCTTAGGGTCTGAGGTCCATAATTCTGCCCACATCCACTCCCCATTTCTGGGAGCACTTGCTTTTGGGTCACCCGAACTGTTTTCGAGCACTGAGAAAAATGCTCCCTGAGGATCCTCAACCAGTGCTACCGCGCCCCTGCCTGAAATTTCCATAGGTTCCGACAATACCTTACCTCCTTTACTTTTGATCTTTTTCGCTGTAGCAACTGCATCTTTAACGGATGCAGAGACCACCCAGTAGCTGGTTTTTGATCCTTTTAATAATTCCTGGTCCTCGATGATTCCTGATACAGGTTTTGTTCCTGATAAAGCCACATCATATGCTTCATGATTCTTAAAACTCCATCCCAATAGATTTGAAAAGAATTTTTTGCTCGCCTTGGCATCATTGGTAATCAAATCTATCCAAACGATTTCGCCTTTCCTCGAGGTTTCATTATCCAGCTTAGCTATCGGCATTGTCTGGCCAAGGGCACTTGAAAAAAATAATACCATTAATCCTAGCAAGAAACCTCTCTTCACTTTATTTATACTATTTGCATTCATAATTTTTGATTTTTAAATTGTTCCTGAGCATTCCACCCAAGGAGAACATTTCATTCTTATTCACCTAAATTCCCGGTGCCATTCCTCCATGCACAGGTAAAACAATTCCAGTGACATAACTCGCAGCCGGGCTTGCCAGATACACAATGGCATCTGCAATCTCGCCCGGTTCTGCAGGCCTTCCCATTGGGATACTCGCATTTTCTTCTTTGGCAGCCTGTTCGATGGATATTCCGGCTCCTTCCGCAATGGCGGCATAGGCCTGCTGTAGCATATCTGTGTTGATGGCCCCTGGGGCAACAACGTTGGCTCTGATCCCTTTAGGTGCATTCTCAATGGCTAAAACCTTTGTAGCACCCACTAAGGCATGTTTGGTGGCTACATAAGGATAAGGCATTCCAGCACTTGCCGCAATTCCTGCCGTAGAAGCCACATTGACAATGGCACCTCCGCCTGATTTTTCCATAGCTGCTACGGCTCCTTTACACATGGCCATGGCCCCTTTGACATTTACTGCATAATTGGCGTCCCAGGCTTTATCATCATTTTCATTTAAAATTGCAGAACCGAATCCCACTCCGGCATTATTCACTAATATATCCAGGGACCCATAAGTTTTGACCACATCGGCTATGGCTGCGTCAACCTCGGCCTGATTGGAAACATCAACCAATACCCCCATGGCATCCCCTCCGGCAGCTTTGATATCAGCCACATTTTGTTCCATGCCTTCCCTGGAACTGGAACGACCTGTCAATACCACCTTTGCGCCCATTGCGGCCAATTTTTCCGCAATGGCTCTTCCCAGTCCTTTTGTTTTTGTCGCTCCTGTAACCAAGGCAACTTTATTTTCAAGTATTTTCATTTTTCTCTTTATTATGGAGGCAGGAATGAACCTGCCTCCTGTTTATTTATCAACTATTCTATTTTTGTGCTTCCCAATCTGCCCTCAGGCTTTCTTCTGTCATACCATGACGACCCGCCTGAGTTTTAAAAAACGGCTCCCAGTGGCTATCCAGCACTTCAACGATCTCCTCGTTCTTCATTATGGATTGATACCCTCTGGCTCCTGGCATTCCCGGAGGACGTTGTCCAGGTCGTGCCTTAGAATCTTCTATGGCCTGGGCAAATCGGTCGGATTTTGCCAAGACGTCTCCTAAGGGCCCAAAATGAGAAGGATCTATACAAAGGAAATAACTTCCTCCTACCGAGGTCCCTTGTGCCTTCCCATCAACAATATCCCCAAGAGAGGGAACTTCAGGAGTTATGGTTCCACCAGGATTGATGATCCCGGATAATAATTCATTGAATAAATTCAGCATATATACCCTTGGCCCGGATAGTTGCTGAAAGGCGGATTGATTGTAAACACGACCATATCCTTCAATGGGCTCTGCATAAGGGGCAAGGTCATTTGACACCTCACCTGTTTCTGGGTCAATGACATAGTCTCCTTTTAGCTTGGTCCCCTGTAATACTGCCTGTGCCGTATCTGCATCGTACCATTCACATAATTTTGTGGACATCCAAACCGGAGGTTTTTCACCTGCCGGCCCTATGCCATCAAAAGGAGGGACAGATATTGTGTTGGACATTCCTCCAAGAGGTGAACACATTGGCACAGAATTATTTGAGGTCAATGCAACGCATCCGGCCTGTGATGCCAGCCAAGCGTAAGATCCGAATGATCCGGCGTCATTGTGATTGTGTCCAAAAACGATGGAAATACCATGTTTCTTTGCTTTTTCTATGGCGGTATTCGCCATTTTTGTCAGGGTCCAGTACCCGGATGATTTTTTTCCATCGATAGAGGCCCAGGTATCTCCTTCGGCTACGATGGTTGGTTCAGCCTTGATATCTAATAGTCCTTTTTGATGCATGATGTCAATGGCTTCATAAACACCCAATCCCTGATTTAATTTACCTTGTCGGATACCCAGCATCAAAGCATCTGCCACAGCATTACCATGTTCTTCTGACGCACCATTGGCCATCCATACTTTTTTTAATGCAAATCTTAAAAAGTCTGCGTTTGTCGATTTTGTTTTTCCGGGAGCTCCCATATCTTTATTTTTTTATGTTGTAATTTTACTTTTTTACTATTTTATTCCTGTTTATTCAGCAGCTAAGGTGTTATAGGCATCAATACTCATCCCTGCCGTAAATCCGCCGTCAACTCCAATGACCTGACCGTTAACAAAGTCACAATCTTTTGAAGCTAAAAAGTGAATCAAAGCGGCCACTTCTTCAGGTTCAGCGATTCTGCCTAGCGGCACCGCTTTTTTCTCCATTCTCAACTGAGGCTGCCCATCTTCTGTGTTCGCCATGGGCGTATTTACTGAGGTTGGCGCGATCACATTGGCTCTGATTCCTCTTGAACCCAGTTCTACTGCAGCCGTTTTGGTTATTCCAACTACTGCCCATTTAGAAGCAACATATGGAGCCAAATAAGCAACACCCTGGACTGCTGCTGCGGAAGCCACGTTGACAATTCTTCCGCCATCATTCATATGAGGTACACCAAACTTGATACCGTGAACCACTCCTTTGGTATTGATTCCAAAGTTCTTGTCAAAATTTTCAAGTTCCGTGTCCATTAAGGTGTCATATCCAAAATTGGCGCCGGCATTATTGACTATTATATCAATCTTGCCATAGGTTTTTACCGTAAACTCCATCATGTTTTGAACTGACTCCGGATTACCCACATCGCATTGAACGAATTTCGCTCCGATTTTATCTGCTATTTCTGTTCCGTCTTTTCGACCTGAAATCACAACTTTGGCACCTGCCTCAATAAATCTTTCAGCTGTTTTGAGCCCGATCCCGGAAGTCCCTCCGGTTACTACGGCTACCTGATCTGTTAATGAAAAAAAACTATTCATGATCTTTAATTTTTATACTTTAAAGTTTTCGTATTCTTACAAGGTTACATTTCCGAGTGCCATATCCCAAACCGTTGGATGATTCACTCCTCCATTTCTTCTTTTTACATCTGCCGCTAACCAGCAAAGGATTTTCCAGCTCAATCCGGCCGCGATATATCCAAAGGTACGTGCAGGATCATTTTGGGGTGCATATTCCACAACATCTGCTCCAACCAAATTGACCTTTCCACTCATTCTTACCAGTTTGAGCACATCATAGATCCAGTTGGCATCCAAACCAAAGGGTTCAACAGCAGAGCTTGCACTGTTAAAAACAGGATCCAGACAATCCAAATCAAGAGAGATATAGGTGGGACCATCTCCAACGACTTCGATGATCTGATCGGCCATTTCTCTGGGCGTCATAATTCTTGCCTCATCTGCAAAAACCACCTTGGTGCCAAAATTCTTGGCATGACCCCCTACAAGGCCCGTCATCCTTCCCCTGATCCCTATCTGTATCATTCGCTCAGGATCAACATTCCCTTTGGCGAAGTTTTGAGTAAACATATTTCCTGAATGATATGGATAAGGAAAATCTGCTTCGGTTACCAAATCATAGTGGGCATCAAAATGAATTACACTTAATGGGCCCCATAACTCTCCCAGCGTGGTTAAAGGAGCTACGGATACCGTATGATCTCCACCCCACATAAAAGGCACACATTGATTTTCAACTACAATCTTTCTGTAATGTTCCAGGGCATATTCCATTTCTCCAGACAAGTCAAACTGCCCGTAAGTGTCAATCGTTCCATAATCAATGATGTTTGCAAAATCAAAAGGAATGTCGAACTCCCCATTGATCCAGGGCTCTGTGGTTCCCATAAAGTTCTTGGAAAGCTCTCTCAAAACTTTTGGCCCGTATTTATGTGAAGCATTCATTGGTGCCGATTTTTCAAAAGGCATCCCGATTACTGCTATATCCGCTTCCTCCACATTTTGTGAGAATGGAGCCATAAATGCCCCCAGGTAATCTTTGTTGATATTGCTTAAGAACTCTATCCCTTTGCCATTACCCATTGTTTTCACTCTTTCAAAATGGGCCTTTAAATCAGGGTGCACTCCTTCTCTGCTCGTAGAGTTTTTCCAAAGATCCTGATACCTGTCTAATCTGTCCTGTGGAATTGGCGGGTACTTTTTAATTTGTTTTTTCATGATTTGATTTTTTGTCTATTTGTTAAACTGTTTTTTGAAACTTGTTAATCTCGATTTGTTCGAAAACTTCAATCGACCAATCCTGTGATAAATTCTTGATGGCTCCCACTACATATTCATAGCGGTCCCCCTCCATGCTTTTTTTAAGTAAATCGAGGTCTTCCCATCTTTCCAGATAAGAAAGAGAATTTAGGTTCTCAATGGATTGATAGATGGTCCTGGAAATACAACCTGAAGGCAATACTGATTGCTGTTCTGTTTCTAGTATATTGAGCAATTCTCTGTATTTGCTCCCTAATACTTTTATCGAAAAATGTAAGTTAAATTTTTTCATGCCTCACCCAGAGCCAAATACCGTGCCAAAGTGAAAAAATAGGTTATATCTATTTGATTTTTAGGTATTTATAATGTACATGAAAAATAATGTAGAATTCTATTTTTTCGTGAAATATCACCTTTTCGTGAAATATCACGACAAAAAAGAGTCAAAAAAGGAAAGATAAAAGGAATGAAAAATAAATTTTGAAGTAGTTCCTATTTTTGGGTTATACCTGTTCTGGATATCCCTAACTTTTTCATTTTTGATCGTAAGGTTGCTTCGTTGATATCGAGAACAGAGGAGGCACTTCCCTTACCTGAGATCTTCCATCCTGTTTCATTCAAAATACTGATTATATACTCACGTTCAACTTCAATAAGGGATTTATGTTCTTTCTGCTGAAGTTTTGGATTTTCCTTTAAAATGGCAGCATCAACAAATAATTTTTTTCTGTTCATGGAGGAGATCACACTTCGTTCAATCACATTTTTTAATTCACGAACATTACCGGGCCAGGAGTAGGCCTGCAATTTTTTGACGGTTGATACCGATACAGGTAATGGATCCACGTTTAATTTCTCACAGTAAGCTTCTAAAAAATGTTCCACCAATAATGGAATGTCTTCTATCCTGTTTCTAAGCGGAGGCACCGTTATTGGGAAAACAGACAAACGGTAATAAAGGTCTGATCTAAAGAAACCTTCTTCGGTAAATTCTTTAAGATTTCTGTTCGTTGCGGCTACTACCCTTACATCAACTCGCTTTAACTTTTCACTTCCCAGTGGGTTGAATTCAGAATTTTCCAAAACCCGCAGTAGTTTTGCCTGTAAATCAAGTGGTAACTCTCCAATTTCATCTAAAAATATGGTGCCGCCATCAGCGAGTTCAAATCTCCCTTTTCTCGCATTTATAGCCCCTGTAAACGCACCTTTAACATGTCCAAAGAGTTCACTCTCGATCAAATCCTTGGGTAAAGCTCCACAATTTACCTTCACATAAGGCTGGTCAAATCGATTGCTTCTGTCATGTATCGATCGTGCGACCAACTCCTTTCCCACTCCGGTTTCTCCTTCAATGAGCACAGAGGTATCTGTTTTCGCCACTTCATCAATACTACGAAAAACATACTTCATCGTTACGCTTTCACCTATCATGTCGTGGTCTATTCGTGAAGCCTGCTGTAAATTCTTTCTTAAATAGGTATTCTCTTCTTCTAACTTTGAACGAAGTTTGATCAATTCCTTATTCGCCTCAATAATAAGGCTATGATTTTTCTCTTTCTCAGTGATATCCGAGCCAATAGTCAAAATCTCCTTAACATCTCCTTCAAGATCGACAATAGGAACATTTGACCAACTAACAATCTTTCTATTAGCCTCTTTGTCCAAAATTTCGAAATCAACTTTCAATTCATCTTTGTCATTAATGATTTTAAAAAACTGTTTATCCAATTTGTCATGATTCTTTTCTGAGACCATTAACTTCTTAAAACTTTTGTTTAAAACTTCCTTTTCTTTATAGCCAGAGAATTTATAGAAAAATGGGTTTGCGTAAATTATATTGCCTTTCGGGTCTACCGCTATTACTATAAGACCGACACTTTGTATAAGTGAATTAAAGTTCTGCTGGATGTTTTTAAGACTGCTTTCAAAATAACTCCCCTTCCTCAATTCCATGAATATATCCAGATTCAACAACAATAATACTGGCAGCATAAAATACTCTGTTAAATAAACTCCATTGATCACTCCTATGTCAATCAACACATCATAAACATTTGACATCAGATAAACCGCCGCAATCAAAGTAAATATTGTTTTTCTTTCATTAGAGTTCTTTCCTGTAGCCAGATAAATCTGATAAATTAGAAATGCTGTGAACAAAAGATAGGACAGGATCACAACAGGAAAGTAATAAGGATTTATTTCCCCTATTAATAAATAATAATCTTGATTAAGTACTACTATTCTTTCCAGTCCTGAAATACTTTGGTATATCAGGCTATTAGGAAATATTAAGTTTAAAATAATTAGAAATCCCGTAAAACCAAGTAGAACATTTAAAAAAAGTCTCTTTTTAGGTGCATTCAATTCCTGCAGAATGGCAAATAAAAACATCATTTGAATCAGGTAGAAGCTTATGTGATAAGGGAGAATTTTACCGATAAATTCTAACGATTCACTGGAATGCAACTGGACAGAGAAATAGAGATAGCAAGAGGCAACAAAACCTAAAAGACCCATTAATAAATTTACAGGACTCTTTTTGCTAAAAAAATAAAACAGCAGCTGGCCAATAGAAAAGGCCATATAAATACCTATGATAAAATAAGTAATGGATTGATACACTCGAAAATACCTTTTAATGATTCGTACTAAATAAACAAAAATAACAAATGTTTATCTAAAGATTTCCGATGTGCTAAAAACTTTAAATGCCAGTAGGTTTGGGATGCTCCTTTGTTAAAGTCAAATCCATTTGTCATTCATTTTATAATCCCGCAGACATACCACCAGCAACAGGTAATGCAATACCTGTAATATATTTTGATTGGTCACTTGACAAAAAAACTACAGCATCAGCCACCTCAGCAGGATCTCCATATTTTCCCAACGGAACCAACATACTCAACTCTTTTATTGCCGTATCCCGATCAACATTATGGTCTTTCATAAATCCTGATACCTCAATATCTGACATAGCCGTATCTATCATTCCCGGACATACACAATTTATTCGAATGGAATGACTTCCATATTCGGCCGCCAAATGTTTTGTTAGGCCCACAACGGCAAATTTCGAAGCTCCATAACCAGAAAATTGAGCCAAACCTGCTAATCCTGCAGTCGATGCATTATTTACTATGACCCCGGCACCTTGTGCAATCATATGGGGTAACACTGCCTTGATAAGTTTTACCATACCAAAAACATGAACATCAAAAGCCAAACGCCAATCTGATTCATCGAGATTTAGAAAATCACCGACACCAGCAGGAACTCCCGCATTATTGAACAAAATATCAATTCGACCATATTGGGCAATAACCTGATCAACTAAATTCTTTATATCATCATCATTTGTTACATCCAATCCAATTCCAAAGGCCCTTCCACCATCTCTTATAATCTGGTCAACCACCTCCTGAACCGGGCCAATATCCTTATTCTTTAATTTATCTGTTACGACCACAGTAGCACCTTCGGACCCCATTTTTAAAGCTGTGGCTCTCCCCATACCTCTATCACTTGCCGCTCCAGTGATAATAACAATTTTTCCCTCCAGCAAGCTCATTTTAATTTTTCCAAATTTTTTCTCTTAGTAAATCATCCATAGTCAATTCTATGCTCTTCCTTAAAATCAAAATCGATTGATCAATAGCCGTTTTATCAAAGGTCAAAGGAGGCGACAAAACGATTAAGGCACCAATTGGCCTAACGATAAGACCCATTTTTCTAGCGTGGTGATAAACACGCTTTGCAATACCAATTTCAGGTTCAAAAGCAAATTTTGTCGTTTTATATGCTACTAATTCCAAACTCAACATATAGTGACTCCCCCTCACATCGCCTACAATATCCAGATCAGACAAGGTCTTGAGCTGTTGTTCAAAATATGGGCCCCATTTTTGAACATGTTGACAAAACTCATCTCTTTCCAATATTTCAATATTCTTGAGACCAACTTCACAACATAAAGGATGACCTGAATATGTAAAACCATGAGAGAAATAGGGATTTTCCTTTTTGGGACGGCTTATCACCTCATAAATTTCATCGGAAATTACCGTTGCTCCAAGGGGTACATACCCCGATGAAAGTCCTTTGGCCATTACAATTACATCTGGACGGATACCAAACATTTCTTCTGAGGTGACCATATGCCCCAGTCTTCCAAAGGCAGTAACAACTTCGTCAGAAATATAAAAAATGTCATATTTTTTGCACAATTCATAAGTTCTTTTATGATATCCCTTGGGAGGCACAATTACACCTCCAGCTCCCATAATGGGTTCCGCGATAAAGCAGGCAATATTCTCTGCACCTTCAATAAGAATATAATTCTCCATTTCATCGATAAGAAAATCACAGAATTCAGTTTCTGAAAGCTCATTCTGATTTCTGTAAGCATATGGAGCCGTCAGATAATGTATCATGTTCATTGGAAGGTCGAAAGCCAAATGGGTCGAACTAATTCCCGTTAATGCATGCGCTAAATACGTACTTCCATGATAAGCCAAATCTCTTGAAATGATTTTTTTCTTATTAGGCTTTCCAATCAGGTTATAGTAATAATGAATCATTTTTATGGCAGTATCATTAGCCATGGATCCTCCTGTTCCAAAAAATACATGATTCAGATCTTGCGGACATAAACTAGCAATTTTAGCTCCTAAATCAGCAGCAGGAATCGAGCCTGCATCTTCAAATGTGTTGTAATAAGCTAATTTTCTCGACTGATCAGCCATAGCTTCTGATATTTCTTCATTACCATGTCCTATATTTACACACCACAATCCAGCTATACCATCAATATATTCCTTTCCGTACATATCATAAATATGATGGTCCTTTCCCTTTTCATAAATTACAGATCCCTCTTTTTTGAAATTATTAAAATTAGTATAAGGATGAATTACATGATTTTTATCCTTTGTCCAGATTTCCGTCTCCTTTGTTTTCAATTGTTTCTCCATTTGAATCAATATTTATTTTGTTAAGTAAAACTTCAGCTTTTTTTTGCTTGTTATTCCAGTATCCTTTCCAGTAATTGATTACTCACCCCAGCGGTCCATCCCCCATCTACAATAAGAGCCTGCCCATTGATGTATCGTGCAGCCTCACTCGCCAAAAAATGAAATACTCCAACCAAATCATCAGTTTCGGCTACACGAGAAATAGGAGACAATAAGTTGCTCATAAGTTCTGCATAGGCAGCATCATCTGATTCAGCCATCATTGGTGTTTTTGTATTTGAAGGACACACAGCATTCACCCTGATTCGCTGATCGGCAAGTTCTATGGCCGCCGTTTTCGTCAAGCTGATCACTGCAGCCTTACTTGCAGCATAAGGCTCCATTCCCGCAACTTTTGTAAAGGCTGCCTGAGAGGCCGTATTAATAATACAAGCTCCTTGATTCATATATCTTGGCCCGTACTTGAGCCCATACATCACCCCCAATACATTGATGTCGAACACTTTTGACCATTTAACAGTATCTCCCTCTTCTAAAACTCCAGACAGAAGAGAAATTCCGGCATTATTTATCAAAACATCTATCTTTCCAATTTTATTGAAAGCGGATTCAAAACCAACTCTAACTGATGATTCCTTTGAAACATCCATAAATACATAAGTTGCCCCAATACTTTCTGCTAATTTCTCGCAGTTTTTTATATCAGCTAAGATTACTTTAGCTCCTTCGTTGATAAAATTCTTGACCAATGCCAATCCTATACCACTCCCTCCTCCTGTAACCAAAATATTCCTGTTTTGTAAAGAAAAATATTCCATAACTACATTGATTTCTTTTTGAAAGATGCATAAACAAATGACGTACAGGCTATTGAAAAAATCAAGGTTGTAACGACGGCAACTAGACTGTAACCCCCATAATGATAGAATATTGAAAGCGCGAAAGGCCCTAAAGCAAATCCAATAGAATACATTGGCATCACCATCACCATGGCCTTGCCAGTTTGATCACTCTCAGCCAATATGCCTGTAGCATAGGGTAATATCATATTGATCGCAAAACTACCGATGATGAGTGCGGCCACAAACATTACAGGTGACGGTTGAGATGATATGAAAATCCCAAAAACAATTAACCCGGCAGCACTAATAATAATTGGAACCATTCTTCCGTATTTATTGGCGACCATTATCGGTATCAACAGGCCTATTATGGCAGCTACTAAAGAAATAAAAAGAGCGTCGGCAATAAAGTCTTGAGAAAACCCTTGATCCTTACCTATACGTTCTGAAAAGGCCCATAAACCTCCATAACCAATGAACATAATCAATATACCTGCCAATCCGATTGATGACTTATGGCTGAGTCCAATTAATTTACCACTACCCTTCTCAATGATTTTATTAACTGGCAGAAATGAGATCACCAAGGGTACAGCTATTAGAGCCATCAGTATTTGCAATCCAAATATGACAGCAACCGAACTCACTTTCGATAATAAAGGGATCAATTCTACACTGAGTGCACCAACGACCAATGTAAGTATCAAATACATCGCAAAATTCCTCTCGGTTTCCTCTGAATCATTCAATACGACCAAAGCCAATGCAATAGCGATGCCCTCACCAATGCCTGTGATAAATCTAATCATCAACAATGATGTAAAATCATCCTGAAAGATAGAAAGAGAATTTCCAGCCATGATAAGCATTAAACCGATCAGAGCAACCTTCTTCCAATTAAATTTCCTGATCCAGAAAAAAGAAGAAATAGACGCAATGGCTGAGCCCACCAGATCGGATGATGCAAACTGTCCCTCCTGGACAGGAGTTAAAGACATGGACTCAGATACAATTCCCACCATCTGAGGAAGAAGATAAATCAATAACAACCCCGCATTTCCAAGAAAATAGCATGACCATAAATTTGCTTTTGTCATTTTTGATTTGTTTTTATTTTCTAAGCTCTCGTTTTAAAATCTTTCCTGTCGCACTTAAAGGCATTTCAGAGATAAATTCGACTATTCTGGGGTACTTGTAAAGAGCAATTCTGGTTTTAGTCCATTTAATTATCTCTTCTTCCGAAACACATTTCTCGTCATTAAGAACAATGAATGCCTTTATTTCTTCTCCCATTTTCTCATCTGGCACTCCTATAACGGCCACAAGTGAAACACATTCGTGCTGCATAATAACCTCTTCCACCTCCCTTGGATAAACATTAAGTCCTCCTCTTAAGATCATATCCTTGGTACGGTCAACTATATAATAAAACCCCTCTTCATCCTGAACAGCGACATCCCCTGAATGCATCCATCCGTTTTTAAGGGCTTCAGCCGAAGCAGAAGGCATTTTATAATACCCTTTCATCACATTGTGTCCCTTAAATAAGAGTTGACCTTTCTCACCCGGTGAAACAGGATTTCCAAGATCATTAACAAGTTTTACCTGCACGCCCCAAACCGGTTTCCCTATTGAACCTGCCTTTCTTTTTTGGCCTGGGTGATTAAAGCTGACTACCGGAGATCCCTCTGACATCCCATATCCTTCGTAAATTGAAACTTGAAATTTCGATTCAAAATCATTTAATAATTGAACCGGTAATGATGCTCCTCCAGAGATACAGAATTTGAGATTTCTGCTAATTTTTTCATAATCAATTAAACCGACATCATCTATGTGATTCAAAAGTGCCCAATACATGGTTGGAACACCTGCAAAGATGGTGACTTTCTCCATTTGCATTCTTTCAAGGACCAAGCCCGGATCAAATCTTGGCAACACTACGTTACTGATACCATGCATGATACTGGCATTCATCAAACAGGTTTGTCCAAAAATATGGAACATGGGTAATACCGTCATGGTAATATCATCCTGATCAAACTGAAAAAGATGTCTGCACAAATCCGCATTCCAGGCCAAATTAGAATGAGTTAGTTCGGCCCCTTTAGGTTTACCTGTGGTACCCGATGTATATATGATTACAGCCGTATCCTCTGCTCCAACCGGAACCAAATCAAACGACTTTGATTCTGGCTCGATAAAAGCCTCAAACGATTTTGCCAATGGGAAATGTTCTCTTTCATCCATCTCATTAGGCATGATGATAATTTCTTTGCAGGAAGAAACTTCTCGAAAAGCCGCATATCCTTCAGCACCTATCGGAAGTATATCCCATCCCTCATGACAAAAATAAAAAGAGGCCTCTGCATCCTTCAAATGATAAATTATCTCATCCCTTTTAAGCAAAACACTCAAAGGAACCACAACACCTCCTGCTTTTAAAATACCATAATAAATAGCCGGAAAAAAGTATGAATTCGGACAGCTCAGAGCAACCTTATCATTCGCCTTGATACCGGCATTTATTAAAGCATTTGCCACTTGATTGGAAAGACAATTTAGTTCTCCAAAAGACAATTCCTTAAACTCGCCAATAATAGCTGGCTTGTCAGCATATCTTTTAGCCGAATCTTCTAAACAAATGGATAAATTAAACATTATGCACAATTAAAAAAAGTTCGCTCTAAAATCAAGACCCATGGTTCTTGCCTGGTTCAAGGAAACAAAATCTCCGATCAGCCCCTGAAATCCATGCCCGAAATAGACCTGATCTGAAAGGTTTTTCCCCCATAATCCAATGTTATATCGTCCATCTTTTAAACTGTATCCAACTCTTGCATTGATTAAGGTTACTGCCTTTCTGGAAATTGTTTCTGTATTAAAAATATCGTTATATGATTTAGCGGAATGGTTGAAATCAACACGCATAGAAAGCCTGCTGCCATTGTCAAAAGTTGTTCCATACTGAGGGGAGATGCTAAATGTATAACCTGGAGCCTTGGACAGCTCATTACCGCTTAAATCAATGTCTCCAAATAAGAACTCATCATATTTCATTTGTTGTACCCCACCGTTTACATCAATCTGGAAACCTTTCGCCAGAATGGCACTGAACTCTAATTCACCTCCATAACCAGAAGATTTTTCCGCATTGGCTATGACATTTGTGAGGCCCGCAAATAATAATTCTTGCTTATCCTTATAGTCAATATAATAGGCCGCTACATTTAAACGGATCTTAGTGGTAAGTGATGACTTGAAACCAATCTCAAAGCTATTGATAAACTCTGGCTTGTATAAAACATTGTCCTCCGTAGGTTCAAAACTATCTGTTTCTAAATAAGTTGATACTGCAAAATTATAACCCGTTCCTTTAAACCCTCTGGAAAACTTTCCATATAAAAGATTCTTTTCATTAACCTGATATGACAAACCAATATCACCCGTAAATATATTATCAGTGTTATCAAAAGTTTTTTGCTCATAGGGAGTTCCCAATAACCATACAATTGGAAACCCAACAGCATCAATCGCATCCTGACTCTCAACCGTTTCCTGAAGTGTCTTGAAAGTTTTTGATTCTGAAGTGAACCTCAATCCCACGTTCAAGGATAATCTATCGGTAAATTTATACCCTAAAGATCCAAATGCCGCAAAACTATTGTTGGAAATACTGCTATTATTAGAAACAGATTCTGTATAACCGGGTATAAACAGGTCATCTACCCCGAGATCCGGGCCAAGTAAGGGTGGCAAAAATTCCTGGGTTACCCCGATATCATTTCCTTTAATGTTTTCATTAACATAATATAAACCCGTGACATAATTCAATTTGAGGTCTCGAGGTGAATTCAATCTTATTTCTTGTGAAAACGTTCCGAATTCCTGGCTTCTGTCAAGATATACTGCCGGAATCGCGGAGGCTTCAACATCCTGAATTGATTGATCCTCAGAACTTGAATACGCTGTTATCGAAGTTAATGTATTGTTCCCTATATCGGCAACCACTTTTCCGGATAAGCCAAACTGGCTCCTTTCAAAGGTAAAAGGTTCACTAAATGATGCCTCCCTGTTTTCATAATCATCCGGGGCAAATAAAATTGGGTCAAATGCCTGAAGATCCTCAGAGCTTAAATATGAAAATGATGCTTCAGCAGAATTATCTTTCGCATAATACCCTTCAAAAGTGATATCAACGTGGTCACTTGGCTTAACTAACAGAGAAGCCCTCAGCCCATAAAATTTCGTTTCATTTACCTTATCAATCTCAGGATCAATATGCTTTACAAAACTTCCATGTCTTTGATTATAAGCTCCTGAAATTCGGAGTGCAACCTTATCTTTAGACAACTCGATATTGGCCATAGCCTTCGCACTGAAAAAATCAAAATTACCGCCGGAAACTTCTACGGCTCCACTGTTAAACATGCCTGGCTGGGCCGATATAATGTTAACCACACCACCTACAGTATTTTTGCCGAACAAAGTTCCCTGAGGTCCTCTTAAAACTTCTATTCGTTCCACATCCATGATTAAGGAGTTAAATCCATAAGCTCTTGATTGATATACATCATTTATATACATACCAACAGCTTGCTCTAATCCAACCCCGTCGAAATTAGTTGAAAGCCCCCTGATAGATATATTGGTCAGCGAAGGCCCGTACGAATCTGTAATTACATTAGGAACCGCGGTTAAAGCTTCAACAGAGGTATTAACCGTCCTTTCTTCCAAATCCTTTCTTCCTACAACTGTGGCGGATACATTCACTTTTTGCAAATTTTCCTCGACCCTGTTTGCCGTAACCACGACATCTTTAAGCGTTAATCCGTCTGGAGAAATACCAATGGTGATTCCACTTGATTCTTGTCCTTTTTTAATCTCACTCTCCGACAAAACATAGGTTTCATAGCCTAAAAAGCTAATTTCAATTTTAGAATCGGCGTTTTCAATATTCAATGTAAATTCACCATTAAATCCTGTCGCCACTCCATTATCCGTTCCTATCTCCAGCACCGTGGCACCTGGTACCGGATCTCTAGTTTCAATATCAATAACATACCCTTTAATAGTCTGCGCGGATATGTTTTGAGTCATCACTGAAACAACCACCACAATGAGTATTAATTTAATTTGATTTAAGTTCATCATTTAAAATTCTTAGTTATTAGTCGTATTTTTTCATAATTGAACCGCTAAATTATAAATTTTTTATTTATAACCTAATATTTTGTATTTTTTTTATTTTTAATGTACTTTTGTGAAAATTTTTTATTTATGAATTTATCCCATCCTCAATTAGATCAAATCGATATTCAAATACTTACTCATCTTCAAAAAGATGGGCGAAAATCTTTTACAGATATATCCCATGAAATGAATGTATCGGTGGGTATGATCAGAAACAGGTATCAAAAATTAGTGGAAAATAAAGTATTACACATTATTGGCTGGACAGATCCGGTCAAAGCAGGATTAAATGCTTATGCCAGAATCAATATAAAAGTCAGACCAACTGATATCATCCAAGAGGTCGTGGAAGAGCTTACAAAAATTCAGGAGGTAAGTTTCCTGGCCCTCACCTCCGGTAATTATGACATCGAGATCAATATGACTTGTATTAATAATAAACACCTGCTCGATACCATGAATCAAAAAATTCACTCTATCAATGGGATTTTCGAAACAAATACCACGATGTATCTGGATGTTAGAAAATGGGCATCTCAAGATGTAAGTACAGATTTCAGCCACCTTGAAGTAAAAAACCAAGGAAAAGAAATAAATAAAAAAAAGTGATTAAATGATAGGGATCAACGAAGACAGGCTTTGGAAAAGGCTTATGGAAATGAGTCAGGTTGGAGGCACTGCCAATGGAGGTGTATGCAGAGTAACTCTGACGGAAGAAGATAAACAAGGACGGGATTTGTTTATTGAATGGTGCAAACAGGCAGGCTGTAGCATCGAAATAGATCAAATGGGTAATATTTTTGCCAAAAGAGCAGGCAAGGATAATTCATTGCTACCTGTTATGGTGGGAAGTCATTTGGACAGTCAACCCACAGGGGGAAAATATGATGGGGTACTGGGTGTTTTAGCAGGCCTTGAAGTTATAGAAACTCTAAATGACTTAGAAATTATCACTGAACATCCTATTGAACTTGTTTCATGGACCAATGAGGAAGGAGCAAGGTTTTCTCCGGCAATGATATCTTCTGGCGTGTTTGCCAAAGAGTTCAGTTTAGAATACGCATATTCAAGAAAGGATAAAGATGGTTTGTTGCTGGGTCAAGAGCTTGAAAAAATCGGATATAAAGGTAGTGTCCCGGTTGGAAACAGGCCTTACAAAGCCACTTTTGAACTACATATTGAGCAAGGGCCTATTTTAGAAGCCGAGCAAAAATCTGTTGGGATAGTTACAGGAGTTCAAGGAATTCGATGGTATGATCTGACTTTTCAAGGTCAGGAAACACATGCAGGTCCTTCACCAATGGGTTACCGAAAAGACCCGGTTAAAGAAATGCTTCCCTTATTGACCAGGATTTACGATTTCGAAGAAGAGTTTGGAAAACATGCACGAATTACGATTGGGAATCTAGTTGCCAGCCCGGGTGTTAGAAATACTGTACCAGGGGAACTTAATGTCACACTTGACTTAAGGCATCCGGATACGGATACTTTGACAGCCATGGATCTTGCCTTGAAAAAACTCATATCAAATTTTAACAAAACCAAAAAAGTTCAAGTCGAATTGGATCAAATTTGGTACTCAGAACCGATTCGTTTTGATGACAAATGTGTGTCGGCGGTTCGTGATGCCGTCGCCAAACTTGACTACCCTGCTATGGAACTGGTTAGCGGTGCTGGTCATGATTCTGTATATATTTCTAAAGTTTCTCCAACAAGTATGATTTTCATTCCATGCGAAAAAGGATTGAGCCATAATGAAAAGGAAAACATTGAAAAGAAAGATGCCTTTCAAGGTACAAATGTCCTGTTGCATGCTGTTTTAGAACTTGCCCGCGAATAAAAATCATCCATTTTGTATCATTAAATCAATAATCATGAAAGAATTAACAAAGACAATGGGTTTAAACGATTGCACTATTGACTTTTTAGATAATCCTGCTAAAATGCTCATAAATGGAGAATGGGTTTCGGCTCAAAGCGGAGAAACCTTTAAAACCATTAATCCTGCAGATGGAAGTTTTTTAAACGAGATACCTCTGGCCGGTAATGCAGACGTTAATACGGCTGTAAACGCAGCAAAAAAATCCTTCGAAACTGTTTGGAATAATACGACTACACCGGCAGATCGAGCCTCTCTACTTTGGAAGCTGGCAGATCTGATGGAAAGAGATAAGCAAATCTTAATGGAACTTGAGACGCTTGACAATGGCAAACCCTTAGAAAAAGCAAGATACGACGTGGATTCTGCTATCAATCATTTTAGATATTATGCAGGTTGGGCCACCAAAATTGAAGGTAACACATTACCTGTTGGAAACGATAGCATAGCCTATACTAAAAGAGAACCACTGGGTGTTACCGGCTTAATAGTTCCATGGAACTTCCCGTTGATGATTGCTGCCTGGAAATTGGCTCCTGCTTTAGCTTGTGGTAATTGCTGCGTTTTAAAGCCTGCGGAGCAAACATCCTTAAGCGCCCTTTACTTGGGCAAACTCATTGAGGAAGCCGGATTTCCCAATGGGGTGGTGAATATCGTAACAGGCCCCGGGCTACCTACAGGTCAGGCAATTTCTTCACATATGAATATTGACAAAGTTAGTTTTACCGGATCCACCAAAGTTGGCCGCCAAATCATGGAGGCCGCTGCGCATAGCAATTTAAAAAAAGTGAGTCTGGAACTAGGCGGTAAATCACCCAACATCATTTTTGAAGATGCCAACTTAGACCATGTATTTGAGAGTATTGTTTGGTCTAGTTTTTATAATACCGGTCAGGAATGCACTTTGGGTTCAAGAATTTATGTTCAGAGAAGTATCTACCAAAAGGTAGTTGATATCCTAAAAACAAAGGCTGATTCATTGAAAATTAATAAGGGAATGTTAAATCCAGACCTGGGACCAATGATCAGTGAGTCTCAACTTCAAACCGTTTTAAAATATATTGACATAGGCATCAATGAAGGCGCCGAACTCATTACTGGTGGTAAAAGAATACAAGGCGAATTAGGAAATGGTTACTTTATAGAGCCCACTATTTTTGCTCATCAAAATGACCAGTTACAGATTGTACAGGAAGAAATTTTTGGACCTGTCGTGGTGATTTCCTCATTTGATACTTTTGACGAGGTGGTTGCCAGAGCCAATGATTCAATCTATGGACTAGCGGCCGCTGTTTGGACCAATGATATTTCTAAGGCTCATCGATTTGCAAACAAAGTTCAATCTGGTACAGTTTGGATCAATGGATATGACATGTTCGATCCGTCAGTCCCTTTTGGAGGCTTTAAACAAAGTGGTATAGGAAAAGAAATGGGAAAAAGCGCAATTGAGTTATATACCAAGGAAAAAACGGTATGGATTGGGCTTAAAGATTAATAATTAATATTAAAAATGAATAAAACTATAAATTCCGGAAGAGACTACTTATCACCGGTCTGGACAAATCTTACTGAAATTACTCCCGTAAAAGGAGAAGGAATTTACCTATATGACGAAGCTGGTCAGTGTTATATGGATTTTACTTCCGGTATTGGAGTAACTAATACAGGCCATAGTCATCCATACATTGTAAAAGAAGTTCAAAAACAGGCCGAATCACTTTTATTTGCGCAAATGAATTGTGTGATCAACCACAGAAGTTCAGAACTTGCCGAAAAATTAAATAGTTTAACGCCTGAACACCTCAACAGATTCTTCTTTTCAAATAGTGGAGCTGAAGCCACCGAAAGCAGTGTAAAACTGGCAAAAGCAGCAACAGGCAGAAGTAACATCATCGTATTTCAGGGTAGTTTTCATGGCAGAACCCATTTAGCCATGGCCATGACTACGTCTAAAACGATTTACAGACAGAAATATCATCCTTTACCTTCCGGAATTTTTGTGGCACCTTTCCCCAATGCATTTTACTACGGCTGGGATGAAGACAGTACTGTTGATTTTTGCATCAAAGAACTCGATCTGCTGTTAAAAGGCCAGACGTCACCGGATGAGACCGCTGCAATTATTATTGAACCGGTTCTGGGAGAAGGAGGCTATGTGCCTGCTCCAAAACGGTTTTTACAGCATTTGAGAAAAATATGTGATCAATATGGGATCATGCTTATTATAGATGAGGTGCAGAGCGGTTTTGGAAGAACAGGTAAATTGTTCAGTTTTGAGCATAGTGAAGTGAAACCAGATATCCTGGTTATGGCTAAAGGTCTGGGAAGTGGCTTACCGATCTCTGCCATAGCATCGAATGAGACACTGATGAATAAATGGATACCAGGTACGCATGGTGGAACCTATGGGGGTGGCAGCACCCTCCCAACCGCAGCAGCATGCGCCACAATTGACGTACTATTGAATGAACATTTGATTGAAAATGCCTCTGCAAGAGGAGTTCAGCTAGTTGAAGGGCTAAAAAATTTACAGGAAAAATTTCCATTTATGGGAGATATTCGAGGGCAGGGACTTATGATCGGAACTGAGTTTATCAATCCTGACAGGAGCCCTAACCCTGAAGTCGCAAGCAATATCATAAGTCATTGCCTGGAGCAAAATCTTATTTTAATGGGTTGCGGCACTTACAAAAATGTCATTCGCTGGATACCACCTCTTGTAGTGACCGAATCTGAAATCAATAAAAGCCTGCGAATTTTTGAAAAGGCCTTAGAACTGGTTTAATAAAAAATCGTGACTTATGAAACTTAGAAATCGATCCTTACTTAAAAATCAATCCTATATTAATGGGAACTTTACAGATGCTTCCTCAGGAAAAACCTTTTCAGTTGTCAACCCTTATGATGGAAGCCTTATCACTCAAGTATCCAATTGCGACCGAGCCGATACGAAAAAAGCGATTTTGGCGGCACAATATGCCCTGGATGGCTGGAAAAAATTAACCGGGATTGAAAGAGGCCTTATTTTGAGAAGATGGTATGAATTACAAATAGAACATCTTGAAGATTTGGCCATACTGTTAACTGCTGAACAAGGCAAGCCAATTATAGAGTCTCGTGGAGAGATTCTTTACGGCGCCTCTTTTGTTGAATGGTTTGCTGAAGAAGCAAAAAGAGTCTATGGCGATATTATTCCTGCACATCAGCAAGACATAAGAATCAGTGTAATAAAACAACCCGTGGGTGTAGTGGCGGCAATAACACCTTGGAATTTTCCCAACGCCATGATTACCAGAAAAGCAGCCCCGGCACTTGCCGCAGGATGTACCATGGTATTAAAGGCCCCAAAACTTACCCCACTATCGGCTCTTGCATTGGCTGTTCTCGGAGAACAAGCAGGTATTCCGCCAGGTGTATTCAATGTCATTACAAGTGATAATGCAAGTGAAATTGGAAATGAATTAACCGAGAATCCCATCGTTAGAAAACTTTCTTTCACCGGTTCGACACCGGTGGGTAAACATCTTATTAAAAAATGCGCGGATACTGTAAAAAAAGTATCGATGGAATTGGGTGGAAATGCCCCTTTTATCGTTTTCAATGATGCTGATCTTGATAAAGCTGTTGAAGGGGTGATTAACTCTAAATTCAGAAATGCCGGGCAAACCTGTGTTTGCAGTAATAGAATATTTGTACAAGAAGAGGTTTATGATGTGTTTAATTCTAAACTGGCAGCAATGATAATGAAGTTGCGCTTAGGAAATGGTTTGGATGAACAAGTAAACATTGGTCCTTTAGTTGAAGAGAAAGCCGTTAAATTTGTAGAAGACCTTGTAGCGGATGCCAAGCGACATGGCGCTCAAATTTTGACAGGTGGAAATCGATTTAATTACCAAAAAGACTCTTTGATCTTTGAACCAACACTCTTGACAGATGCTACCCAGAATATGAGGATCTTTAGAGAGGAAATATTTGGCCCTGTTGCACCAATCTATAAATTCAGAAATGAAGAGGAAGTAATCAAAATGGCCAATGATACGCCTTACGGCCTGGCATGTTATTTTTATGGAAAAGATTTCGCTCAGATAACACGTGTTTCAGAAGCTTTAGAATATGGAATGGTCGGAATTAACACAGGAAAAATATCTACTACTCTTGCACCATTTGGAGGAATAAAAGAAAGCGGGTTTGGCAGAGAAGGCTCCAAATATGGAATTGACGAATATCTGGAAATCAAATATCTATGCTTTGGCGATATAAACTAAAGAATTATGGCCTCCTCTTATGAATAATTAGTAAAACGAGAGGAGGCTATAATTCTTGAGTTCAATTCACTATTTCATGAAATTTGTAACCTCGAATTCATCCTTGAGCAATTGATCGGCACTTGAGCTGGGCCCCATATACAATTCATATTCCATCTCTTCAACCTTCCATTCCTTTGCTTCCGGATCATACCAGGCCAGATCCTCAATCTTAACTTCAAACGGAACTACTTTGGTCTCTAAGGGTTGAAGTTTTATTTTATCAAAGCCTCTTAACAATTTTACAGGTCGATCAATTTGAGAATTTTTAAAGCCTACATATAACTGAACTATTTCTTCTCCTGCCATATCTCCTGTATTGGTTACCTCAATACTTGCTTTCAAGGTATCATCCGTTGTTAACGCTGAATTTTCAATAGTCAAATTATTATAAGCGTAACTGGTATAGCTCAATCCGTAACCGAAGGGGTAGGCTACCTCAATATTATTCTTGTCAAACAGGGTATAACCATGATAGTAACCATATTCAATTTTAAGCGTGTAAGGATTAAAGTAAGGGTAGTCAGAATCATTTTTGGCAATGGAGAAAGGTAATTTTCCACTTGGATTGACTTTTCCATACAAGACATTTGCCAGTGCCGTCCCTCCTTCCATACCGCTGTACCATGCAAACACTATTGACGGCACTTTGGATTCCCAGGCATTCATATTGATGGCGCTTCCTCCAACGTAAACAACTACCACCTTCTTATTAACCGAAGACACAGCCTCTATAAGAGCTTCGTCTTCAGGTAATAAGCGCAAACTTTCTCTGTCACCGCCAATTCCTTTTTCACCCAGTAATCTTCCGGCTTCAGCAGATTTTTCCATATCATCTTTCATATTGATATACTCCCCTTCATTCTCAAAAGTATATCCCACTACAAGGATCACCTGATCCGATTGCTTGGCCTTTTCTGCTGCAAGCTGAGTGTCGGGGCCATCATATAATTCAATCTCATTTCCTATTTCCTCATTCAAGGATCTGATCCCTTCATACGGGGTTGTTATATTCAAAGATGTTGAGTTACTGCTGCCATGATCTCCGGTGTTCTCTGCATTGGCAAGCCGTCCTAAAACTAAAACCTTTTGTCCGGATTCAGAAGGTAACGGAAGTAAGTTATCATTCTTGATAAGGACCATGCTCTTCTCGGCAGCGACTCTTGCCAGAGTTACATGCGATTCTTTTTCTATTTCCTCATAGCTATAGGTTTCCTGATCGTCGCTAAAGGCATATTTAAGCCTTGTTTCAAGGGTTCGGGTTACAATCTTGTCTATATCTGCCTCGCTGATTTCTCCATTTTCTATTCCTTCTTCAAGAATATTGTATTTGTATACTTGCTGATAGGGCATTTCGACATCCAGCCCCGCTTTTACGCTGCCGATTCCGTCATAGGTTCCTTTAAACCAATCTGAGGTTACAAATCCTTTAAAACCCCATTCGTCTCGTAAGATATCGTTTAAAAGATATTTATTATTTGCCAGATACTCTCCTCTCACCTTATTGTAAGCACTCATGATGGAAGCCGGTTTCCCAACCTGTATGGTTTTCTTAAAATGAGGAAGATAAACTTCTCTTAACGTTCTTTCATCAAGTTCAACATCAACCACGAACCTTGAATTATCCAGGCTGTTCAGGGCAAAGTGTTTTGGGCAGGCCATTACATTGTGCTTCTCTATTCCCTTCACCGCAGCCACACCGAATTCACCGAGTAACCAAGGGTCCTCCCCATAGGTTTCCTGGGCCCTGCCCCAAGCAGGATGACGCAACAAATTGATACAGGGTGTCGCAGCGTAATTTACTCTATTGGCTCGCATTTCAATGGCAATCACTTCATGAATTCTTTCTTCCAGATCCACGTCCCAACTAGCTCCGCGGGCCATTCCCACAGGAAATGTGGTCACACTATTAACTTTGTGGTCCATCACCCTGGCACCCCTGGGGCCGTCTGATAAAACCCAGGGTGGAATATGTAATCTTTTGTTCTCACCAACATAAACATGCGGAAACCTGTTCTTCATCAAAAAGCCAATCGCCAATTTTGGGACCTGATACATTTTCTCCCCGTACATCTGATCGATCTTTTCCCTGAGATCCATTTTTGCAACCAGCTCTTCTGCCAGAATCGCATAACCCGCCTCGTTCTCAGGTTCGGGCAGAAGCTCCTTATCGGCCTGTAATTCGTACATGTTATAATTGACACTTTTGTAATAGATACCCGCACCAAAAATTACAAGCAATACTAAAATCACACCTAATACTTTCAATATTTTTATGGCAATTTTTTTCATGTTCTTATTTATTGTGTTATAATGACACAATATTACGGCAAAAGAAGAAAATAACCAAGTGAAATCGTATAAAATACGGTGAGAATAAGCTTATGATTTTTGTCCCAAGGGTTACATCAGGCTTTTTTCCATAATGTAGTCATCCATCACGAAACCATTACCTATATCCTGTACCACTTCACCCCTCTTTTCAAAGCCTATTCGCTGATAGGCACTGATCGAATTTTGATTGAATCGATTAACGGTTAATCGAACCGAGTTGCAACCTTTCCCTCTTGCAGTCTGGAATATATGATTCATAGCCAGTTTTCCAAATCCTTTTCCCCGCTCATTCTTTAATAGATATATTTTGCTCAGGAACAAGGTATCTTGTCTTTGTTCATATGCCAGGTAACCGATAGAATTCTTATTCTTTTTTATCGTGATATAGGTGTATCCTTTTTCAATCTGTTCCCTCATACTTTTGGCCGATTGGAATTTCTCCAGCATGTAATCTACCTGTTCCTTACCAATTATTGGGGTATAATGCTCATACCAGATCACTTCTGCCATTCTTTCGATTATTTCGAGGTCCTTATTTTTGATTACTGATTTAAATTTTATCATACCCAGTGCCTATTTGAGTGTCCAGCCACCATCGACCATGATGATTTCTCCCGTGATAAGCGATGCCGCCTGTGAAGCGAGAAAAACTACTACGGATGAAACCTCTTCGGGTTTTCCAATTCTACCTAAAGGAATTCTCTCAATAACACTTTGCCTGAAATCCGGATCTTTTAACCAGGGCTCGGTTCCTGGTGTCTTAATAAAGGTTGGTGCCACCGCATTAACATGGATATTGTATTTGGCCCACTCCGATGCCAGATTTTTTGTCATATGATTGACAGCAGCTTTACTCATACAATATACAGCTTCCTGATCCAGGGCTATCGACCCGGCCTGAGAGCTCATGTTGATTATTTTTCCTCCTCCCTGCTTTATCATCTGCCTGGCCACCATCTGAGAAGTAAAAAACATGGCCTTTACATTAAGATTCATCGTAAGGTCATAATCAGATTCTGTAACATCTATGGCATCATTCGCCGGAGCGACACCCACATTATTGACCAAAATATCGATACTCCCAAACTGATTAACCACGGTATCAACGGCACTCCTGATTTCATCTAAAGAGGACATATCCATCTGGACCCTTAGAACCTGTCTGCCCATTTGACGAATCTCATGTTCCAAATCCTCAGCATCAGAAGAATTCCTGAGACCCAAGACTATATCAGCACCCGCACTCGCTAAGGCCAGTGCACAGGCCTTGCCCAGTCCTCTTGCCGACCCTGTGACCAGGGCAACTTTTCCTCCCAGATTAATTTCAAACTGATTATTTTTATTCATATTTTGCTCATTAAGAAGAGTTAAACTATCGGTTATTTAAAGCAGAATAAAATTCGGACAATTTTGCAAAATATCAGTATCAAAATTCACTAAAATAAAATTATCTTCAAAAAAAAAAGTAAATTAGCCTATAATTTTTTTATGCTAAATACGGTTATCTGATATCTGAAAAATATAGTTTTGGATTTAGTCATTTACTTTAGAATAATGGCTCAATCCGTTTAATCTGAACAATTGATCAATTTGTAAAACCTTTAATACGGACCGATCATGAAAAGAATTATCGTAGATTACAAAAAACTTGACCATAGTATATTGGAGCTTTTGGTAAATAAATTTCCAAACGGATATGACGATCTGGATATCGTTACCTTTAGAAATGCAAATTATGAGCTCATAGAGGCCGTTGAGGTAAGAACGGAGGACACCATTTATCTTGTAAAGATCAGCAAACACGTGGCAGACAGCATGGAAAAATTTGGGGTCAATTCAGAAATTGAAGAAGAAAGCGAAGCAGAAAAGGAAGAGGATGACAAGATCCTGTCAAGTAGCCGTGAAGATGACGACGAATAAAACCACAGCTCAATAAATATAAAATCCGGTCCATTCGATTGAATAGACCGGATTCTTTTTTAGATCACAACCTCACTTATTTGAACGATGGGTTGGATATTAGTGAAATTTGGAACATCACCCATAATTTTTTCTGCATTGGGTCCAAACGAATTCTGAAAGGATTCCAAACTCTCAAAATACAGATTTCCAATTGCCTCAAACTCAGGGGCCGAACCGGGAGCAGATCCTAAAAGCCCTTGTTCCACGGTCGCCCCCAGCACTGAATTACCCAGTAGTTTTGCAACCATCCCAACATGATCCTTGGAATAATATTGCATATCAAAATGTTTTCCATTTGCTTTGGGATAAAGTACGCTTACTTTTATCGAGCCTTTTTTCATCGCTTTATATTTATCATTCAACTTTATTTCAATCAATCCCTTTTAATTCTGCATCAGACTCGCACTGTAATAGGCATTTTCACCAACGATCTTTCCATCATCATCAAAATCATGAATCAAAAATAAAGGCATAACAATTTTTTTATCATCTGACTTTCTGGTCATTCTTACCTTCCACCAGGATTGTACAACTTTAGCATTTCCCAGTCCGTAATTCAGATAATCCGGATAACCTTGTACGTCAATACTTGTAATATCATAGGCCTCCATCATTTTTTGCATTCCTTCACGATCCTGTTCAAGTGTCATGGCCTCTGTTCCAACGGGCATATGAATATTTCTGAATCGTGCATCATCATGATAATAACTATAGAATTTTTCCATATCCTTATTTTCAAGGGCCGCCATCATTCGCCTTACGCTGTTGATATAATCGTGATGATTGTAAATTGTTCCATTCTTTCGGGCCACAAAGCTTTCATTCAGCTCTCGCCAAACCGTTCGATCACTGTAATCAATAATTGTTTGAATTTTATTATCGGCATTTACAACATAAAGCCTGTGAACCGGCATATCGATTTTTACTCCCGTACTGTTATGCACTCCTTTTAAATGGTTCCAGGTTTGCACCCATACTACATCTTTTTGATTTTCATCTTTATATTCTATCGCATCCGGATAAGCACCACTTGTTCTTTCCAGGCTTAAGTAAGAGACATTTTCTTTCCACCATTTTGCATTTTTTCCAGCACCTTCTTTTGTTCCTGGTTTGGCATCTTTGTTTGAATTGGTCCCGTTCCAGTATTTGTAATCGTCAGCAAGGAAACTCATTACTTTGTCTGAATCACCGGCAACAAAAGCCTTGTTTAAATTTTCCACGACGTCAATGGCAGGGTGTTCTGAATAAATTGTTCCATTCTTTTTTTTCTGAGCATGTACCATTACGGTTAGTAACATGAGCAACATTAATGTTAATCTTTTCATTTTTATAGGATTTAGTCAATTGTTAATATTTCTTGTAATTAAAGAACTGACATTAAACCAAAAGAAACAATTCGTATAGGACCAGAATAGCCTAATAGTGTCCGAAGGGAGCTATTTTTTTTTCAAAAGAGAAAGGGGTTTTTATAAAACCTGACCAGAAATATGGCAACATTTCATATACTTTATCCATCTAAATATCATTTTCAGGAATTTGACTGGGATGAATAACCTTTCCTTTGTAAATCGTATCACATTTAGCAAGGCCTATATTTCGAAAAAAATTGGTCACCGGCCCAAAAAAAGTCTTGAGAATTTTCACTTTGCCATATTCCGGACCAGAGGCTTTACCATAGATTTTTTGCCCTATCAATTCACATCCTCTTTTGTCAAGAACATTGATCTTAAAATCCAGGCTATCAGTTTGAATCGAATACCATCCTTCAGTTGCCACAAGATTATTTTTGGTACTCATGGCCACATCTCCTGTTGTCAGCATCCCTTTCCTTAGATTCCAGTCCGCGAGAAAATGTGCAACATCGGTAGAATCTCCAGCCTTCATAAAAGCCAGGCTCGCAAAGTCCGAACCCTTGGTTACCGCAAGTCCCGCCGGCCCCGCAAACATGACAGCACCAGCATCCGCAAGATTAAACTCCTGACTACGCTTAAATTTATCTATGAGTTTATCCAGATCGATCCCATATACTTTTAAATCTCTGCCTTCTATAGAAAAATCTGCAGTGAGCGCCTCAAAAAACGGAGCAGGATTATCCGGGTTCCAACTGAGACTTGAATGAAACTCACCCACACCCATCAATTTAATTCGTTTCTCATTTTCCAACGTATCTTTTTTTTCAACAAATAAGGTCGAAAGGTCGACTCCCGGTTCATGAGAAGAAAGCTCAAGGACCATTAGTGGATCATCATTGTAGCGATAATCATACATCAAGCTGTATTTTTCATCTTCCATTTGAACCTTTGCATCGGTTAACAAAACTCGTCTGTCATTTAACTCAACGATGTAATCGGAAGTAAGGACAAGAGGAATTTCATTGATGTAGAGTTGATCAATAAAAGGAAGATTCATGGGTAACGTTTGAATTGATGCCCTTCCCGTGATCAAATCATTCTCTAATTGAAAATTCCCAGTGATTTCATGACTTTCAAAGGGTATCAGCAGATCCTTTTGCCCATCAATGATCTCGACCTTCATATCTTCAATAAGAATATTGGGAATCTTAATAAAAAGACCGGAAACCTCACCAGGCTCATCCTTATCTTCCAATTGACCATTATCTTCAACTGGAGTAAATCCCTGTGAAATGACCATTTCACCCAGACTGTCCTTCTCTATGCGTAGCAAGCCTCCCTGAATAAATAAATCTTCGATCAGGATCTGATTGGATAATACCTTACTCAGGTCTGCTTTAAAAACTGCCCTCTCAACCTCCAATATTGACCTATTAGGTGAAATCGTATCTGGTCTGATCGGAGCATCAAATCTGAGATTTCGTAAGGTAACTTTCAAATTTGGGTAGGACCACAGGGATCCAAGATCGATGTCTTCAACAGAAAAATCTCCTTTCAATTCCTTATTTACCTGAGATAACAGTTCCTTGCTGATTTCATTCTTTCTGTTATTCAAATAAATAAAAAAACCCAAACTGAGCAGCAACAATACACTAATTAATAGAATGACGCCTCGAAGCAAGACTTTGAATATTCCTTTTTTACCGGATGTGGCTTTCATCAATTTCTGGTTTCTTTTACCTGGATCTATAATCTGCATAAATCAAAGTTAACCAAAATCTCATTCCGTTAGGTTCCGGATAAATCAAATATCATTTTAAGCACTTGCAATTAAAGAAATTAAATATGAAGCTTCAGGGTGGATTCAACCCAATATTCAAAATCGCCAAGTTCCTTGAACTCCTTCTTGAAAGCATCGATGTCTTTCATTACAATAAAATTGTTTTTATTCATGTAAGAGAACATTTTGAACAAATCCTTTCCCATAAATAAATAAGTAAATATTCCCGGTAGCTTTTGATAGGTGACAGGTTTATTTAAGACCTTGGATATTGCTTCTGCCTGTTCCATTGCAGATTTCTGGTCTGTCACCAAATTTAGGGTCTGTCCCTTATATTTTGAGATAGTAGTGATTATGCGCGCCGCTACCTTACCAATATCTTCTGTACTGATCAGTTGTTGAATCGTGTTCTTATTCAAGGGCAAAACTAACTTCCCTTTCTTTAATCGCTTGAGAACCTCCTGATTCAAAAGATTTTCCATAAAAGAGGCTGGTCTTAGGGTGGTATAATCCAATTGACTGTTCTTAATGTAATTTTCAACGATATACTTACTTTCAAAATGAGGAATACCGGTATTCAAATCGGCTCCAAGAACGGAGGAATATACCAAATGCGGAACGTGATATTCTTTTATCAAGTCCACCAGTCTTTGGGCTTGCTCAATTTCCTTCTTTGCGCCCTGCTCGAACCCCTGCACCAAAAAAAAGATATCAATATCGGAAAGCGTCTCCTTGAACGAGTCGTGATTATCGAGATCTCCTTCAACGATTTCCACGCCCTGAGCAACTAAATTCTTTGCCCTTACAGACCCTGAATCCCTGGTCAAACCGACAATTCTAATATCTGTTTCAGAAAGATGTTTTGCCAATGCTCCTCCCTGATTGCCCGTAATACCCGTAATAAATACACTTTTACTATCTTCCATATCTTATTAACTTTAGAGCCAAATCAAACCTTAGTTTTGGCTTACCTTAAATTTCAGTGATTTTTGATTCTTATAAAATACAAATAGGACGAACTCATGTGTATTATGTCCGAGAGGTGTCAATTAGTTTTCAAAAGAAATAAAAAAAGGGGGCAAAAGCTGCCCCCTGTTCTGATTTTCTATTAGACTATGATTTTAATTGAGAAACTCAACAAACAAGCCTTCATCATTCTTACTCACTTTTGCCAGTTTATTTTTAGTCAAACCTTTAATGGTCTTATCCCATTTTTTATTAGACAATCCGGACTGTGCCTTAAGGTCAGATAATTCAATCTTTTCAGCTTGTTGAAGCATCTTTAAAACCGATTTTTCATCTTCATTTAATTCAACGGATGGAACTTTTTGTTCCGGCTTCATTTGTGGGAAGAACAATACTTCCTGAATAGAAGCATTATTGGTAAGGAACATGACCAGCCTGTCAATACCAATTCCAATACCTGAAGTTGGAGGCATACCGTATTCGAGGGCCCTTACAAAGTCCATATCAATGAACATAGCCTCATCATCACCTTTTTCAGATAAATTCAATTGATCCTGAAATCTTTCCAATTGGTCAATGGGGTCATTTAACTCAGAGTAAGCATTGGCCAGCTCCTTGCCATTGACCAGCAATTCAAACCTTTCCGTTAAGTCCGGGTTATCCCTGTGCTCTTTACATAAGGGGCTCATCTCTTTTGGATAGTCAATAATGAAGGTTGGCTGAACATAGTGGTGCTCGCATTTTTCACCAAAAAGTTCGTCAATAAGCTTTCCTTTCCCCATAGTCTCATCAACTTCAATTCCAAGTTCTCGACATACTTTTCTCAATTCTTCCTCATCCATACCGGCAACATCATAACCTGTGTGCTCCTTAATAGCCGATAATATGGGTACTCTTGCATAGGGTGCCTTAAAATCTATCCTATGCTCTCCAACCTGAACTTCAGAAGATCCGTTGGCATCTACGGCAACCTTTTCAAGCAATTCTTCGGTCATTTCCATCATCCAGTTGTAGTCCTTATAGGCTACATAAAGCTCCATTACCGTGAATTCCGGGTTATGTGTGCGGTCCATTCCTTCGTTTCTGAAATCTTTAGCAAATTCATAAACAGCATCAAAACCTCCTACGATCAATCTTTTCAGATAAAGTTCGTTGGCGATTCTCATGTACAAAGGAATATCCAGGGCGTTGTGATGCGTAATGAAAGGGCGTGCGGCCGCTCCTCCCGGAATGGGCTGCAGGATTGGGGTTTCTACCTCCAGATATCCTCGATCATTGAAAAATTCACGCATCGAATTCGTGATCTTCGTCCTTTTTATAAAAGTCTCCTTAACATGATCATTCACCATTAAATCCACATACCTTTGACGATACCTCATTTCAGCATCGCTAAAGGCATCATGGGTTTTACCGTCTGCATCAACCTTAACGATTGGCATGGGTTTTAAGGCCTTTGACAAAACCGTAAGCTCCTTGACCAAAACAGATTTTTCACCAACCTGGGTTTTAAAAACCTCTCCCCTGATTCCTATGATATCTCCAATATCAAGAAGTTTTTTAAACACCTGATTATACATTGATTTATCCTCACCACTACAAATCTCATCCCGGTTGATATAGATCTGCATCCTTGCTGAAGCGTCTTTTAATTCGGCAAATGAAGCCTTTCCCATGATTCTTCTGCTCATAATTCTACCTGCAAGAATAACTTCTTTTCCTTCCAGAGTTTCAAAATTATCAACGACCTCCTGAACGGAAGCAGTAGTTTTAAATTGTGCGGCAGGATAGGGGTTAATACCCAGTTCTCTCAACTTCTGCAGGGATTCCCTGCGTACTATTTCCTGTTCTGATAACTGCATTTTTGAAAGATTTTTGAAAAATAGGTCGCAAAGATACGTGGATTGAACGATATATTGTAACGAAAACCTAATTTCAACGTCATGTAATAAAAATAAATTAACGAATTTTGCAATCTCAAATCATTATTTAAGATGAGTATCTGGAGAGTCCTTTTATCCATTTTATTTCCTCCCCTGGCTGTTCTTGACAAAGGCTGTGGCAGTGTTGTAATCGTTTTTATACTGACGTTGTGTGCGTGGATACCCGGGGTAATAGGCGCTCTGATCATCTTAAATAATCCTAAATACAGCTGATGAATCAGGTTGTTTTTAAAGACCTCGGCATAAAAGACTATAAAGAGGCATGGGATTTTCAAAATGAACTGTTCCAGGGAATCATAGATATCAAACTAGCCAACAGGGGCCGGGATATTGAGCAGGAAACCCCTAATTATTTTTTATTTACAGAGCATCCGCCGGTCTATACATTGGGGAAAAGCGGAGATCTTTCCAATTTGCTTCTCAACCAGCAACAGCTTGAGCAAAAAGGCATCTCATTTTTTAAGTCAAACCGAGGTGGTGACATTACCTTTCACGGCCCCCAGCAAATCGTGGGATATCCCATATTAAATCTTGAATCCTTCAAACCGGATATCAGATGGTATATGAGAAGTCTGGAGGAAGTGATTATCCGTACCATAGCCCATTATGGCCTTACAGGGGTTCGAAGTGATGGTGAAACCGGAGTGTGGCTCGATGTTGGAACTCCTTTCGCCAGAAAGATCTGTGCCCTGGGTGTTCGGACATCAAGATGGGTAACCATGCATGGTTTTGCACTCAATGTCAATACCAATCTTGGTTATTTTGATCATATAATCCCCTGTGGAATCAGAGGTAAAGCCGTAACCTCAATAGAAGCGGAACTCAACAGAAAAATTCCCCTGGAAGAGGTTAAAAGCCTGATCCTGGAAAATTTTGAGGTTGTATTTGAAGCGGAATTAACTTCGGAAAGTAAAACGCAATAAATGGCTTTGTTCCAAAAAAATTAACTGGTCTCTTCGTTAAAATAAACCTTGTAATATTTCATTTTCTTTTCTTCGTCGTAACCCAGTTCCAAATATTCAGAAGATGCATCAGGAGCCTCCACATCCATTTTTATCTGGATGTTGGTATCGAGTTTGATCTCTGTTTTTAATTTCTGTTTTTGCTTTTTTACCACAGCTTCCGAAATATGAAACTGGTTTCTTACCAACACCTCTCTATCGGTTTCAAATAATCTCTTGTAATCATCAAATAGATCCTTCTGTTCTTCCTTCTCAAAAACTTCTTCCTTAAAATCATGAATATTCAGCGTATCATTTTCTTTTAAATAATCTACGGTTTTGGCAAGAAAGTGACTTTGCTCCTGTGTACTGTAATCAGTCCTTAACACCTCATCCGAAAAATCTTTACACATTTCAATGTAGGATTGCGTATGATTATTCTTGTCATCGGCATATTTTACATTCAAAAAGTTCTTGATCCAGTACTGTGCATCATAATTATTGTTGTCAACACTGAGGACCACCATTCCTTCATCGTCCTGATAATTCACGATTAAACATCCTTTGTCAATTTTTTTTGTACTTATCCCCTTTTGAACTACAACATCAAAACTGTTTCCTTCCTGAAAGGTCTGAAAGAAATTTGTCTTGTTCTCAATTTTGAATATGCCAAGGGCTGTTGTCTGTACCTCATTGAACTCGATATCTTCGAAAAGAGCAACGATGACGTCTCCTGTTTTGATCTGAGCTGAATTCGACTGTTCAAACAAATGCAGCAATATATTCTTTGAACCCTCTACAAAAAATTCCTCCTCTTTAAAAAGTCGCCGGGCGTAAGAATTGATCTCATTCAAATTAATATCCGCATGGTGATGAAAGCGAAAACTTTCAGTGAGATTAGTAAACGGCTTCAGCAAAAATGGCAGCATCAGGTTGTAACTATCTTCGTCGAATACAACAGGTTCCTCAGAAAAAACATTTCTGGTATCATTAAATTTATTCCCAATTTTATGAATGATAAATTTTGGAATACTGGCCTTGTTTCTTTTGATCATTGCGCTGAATTTTTGAAGATGCAATGATACGATTTTAACAGATAAAATTATTCAACTTTTACACCAATTTCCTTGCGCATCTGATCACCTTCCTTCTCCCATGCGCGTTTGTAAATAAAAAGGAGTCTGGCTTCACCTTTACTTCGCGCTCTAAAACTCCATATTTCAGTTCCACCGGCTCCGGTAGCTGCATTTTCGGGAATAACGTATTGAACGGAAACAGAATCAAGTATTGAATTTTTTAATCCCCTCTCCAGGAACCAGGAATATCCTGTGGTTCTGTTTGATTTCAATTTGATCTCAAAAGTTTCTCCCTGCTTAACTTTCATGGGTTCTTTCTGGCAAGAACATAATATCGGAATAATAACAATAAGAAAATAGACGAATTTCATAAGTCAAGTTTTAATTGTTCGGGCAATAATTTAAAGCTTTTGCGATGTAAAGGAGATGATCCGAATTCTCTGATAGCCTGTCTGTGCTCAGAGGTGGGATAACCTTTGTTTCTGTTCCAGTGGTACTCAGGATGATTTTGATGGGCCTTAAACATAAATTCATCACGATAGGTCTTGGCAAGAATAGAAGCAGCCGCAATATTTAAAAACTTCCCATCTCCCTTTACAATGGTCTTATGAGGGATATTTTTATAATTTTTGAACTTATTTCCGTCCACCACGATAAATTCGGGGACCAGACCGAGCCTGTCCAGAGAATTATGCATGGCCAGGATAGAGGCATTAAGAATGTTGATTTCATCAATTTGTCCCTGATCTACAAAAGCTACAGCATAGGCCAATGCCTCTTTTTCGATGATGGGCCTCAGAAATTCTCTTTTCTTTTCGCTTAGCTGTTTCGAGTCATTCAGCAAAGGATGATTAAAATCGGGAGGTAGAATCACTGCTCCCGCCACAACGGGTCCGGCAAGACATCCTCTTCCGGCTTCATCCGTACCCGCCTCAATTTCAAACGAAGAATATTTTAATGCCAACATAATCGAACTTCTATTCAAAAATAATAAAGGCCCTACAATTAGCATAAAATAATATGCTCAAATATTTTACCTTTGTCATCAATTAAATTTATCCATGTTAAGGAAACTTTCCATTTTAATTTTATTGTTGATCACTAGTGGCATCTGGGGCCAGATAAATGACGGAAATCTCAACACCCTTGACAACCGATATGTTGACGTTTACGGTGACACGGCTAAAATCTACGATAAAGAGGTCGAAGTGGAGTTAAGCGATAAAACCTATTATCATGATTATAAGGTCATTGATTATAAAATGGACACCACCTACATTGACACCACCCTTACCATGAAAAAGTATTACAAGTTCAATTTGGAACGCAAGGATGCGTTTGAACTTATGCCTTTTCATAACCCCGGACAGGCCTACAACAACCTGGCATATACATTTAAGGGAAATGAAACTTATCCCAAAATTGGTGCCCGTGCTCAACACTTTAATTATTTTGAAGTGGAAGACATCAAGTATTACAGCGTACCAACACCTTCTACAGAACTGATGTGGTCAACCGTACTTGAACAGGGCCATTTACTCGATGCCATGTTCACTTTTAACCTTTCAAGGCAGTTTAACGCTTCACTGAGTTTTAAAAGTATCCGGTCCCTGGGTAAATACAGGCATTCTTTGACGGATCACGGGGCGGCAAGGATCACCATGAGCTATCATACTAAAAACAAAAGGTATTTTGTACGTGGCCATCTCGTTGCCCAGGACCTGAACAATGATCAAAACGGGGGACTGACAGAAGAGTCACTGTTCTATTTTGAATCGAATGACCCGAATTTCTCGGACAGGGCAAGACTGGAGACAAATTTTACAGATGCTAAAAGCGTTATCAGAGGGAACAGGTATTATTTTGACCATTTCTATGTGTTATGGGATAAGAAAGACAGTTTAAAATCCATACCTTCTGATCTAAAAATAGGACATCAGTTTAATTTCGAAAGGAAACATTATGAATATGAACAAGGAAGCGCAAACAGCATGTTTGGCCCTGCTTTTTCCAGAGAGATAAATGATGATGCCAAATATTCCAAATTTTACAATGAAGCCTATCTGTCGTTAAACTCTCCTATTACGCTGGGTGAAGTAAGATTTAAAGTGAATAATTATGCTTACAACTACAGTTATAAAAGCGTCGTAATTACTCCGGAAGAGGTCATAGACTCAAAACTTGAAGGAAACAGTTTCGCCGTTGGTGGAGAATGGCATACCCGGTTTAAAAAATTCAATCTCGATGTTGATGCCTCACAGGTCATTTCGGGAAATCTTACCGGACATGCTTATTCGGCCATGGCCAGTTTTAAAACCGACAGCACTTTTCAGGTAAGGGCAAGAGCGTACAGCAACAATCGCTCCCCTAATTTCAACTTTTTGCTGAACCAAAGTGATTACAAATACTATAACTGGCAGAATGATTTTAAAAATGAAGAAATCAATGGAATCGACTTTGTTTTTGATTCTGAAAAGTGGATCTATGCTTCTGCTTATCTCACCAATATTGGCAACTATGCCTATTTTGCACAAAATGAAGACACAGGTCAGGTAGAGCCGAGACAATACGGAGAAAACATCAATTATTTTAAGATCAAATTGAGTAAAGAAATTCGCTTTGGTAAATTTGCGCTGGACAATCAGTTCATCTATCAGCAGGTTACCAGTGGTGAGGAGGTGCTCAGGGTGCCCGACTTTATAACCAGAAACACCTTGTATTACGCAAATCATATATTTAAGGGAAAGCCCATGTACCTTGAAACTGGAGTCAGCTTTAGTTATTTTAGTAAGTACCTCATGAACAGTTTCAATCCAGTACTCAATGAATTTTACCTGCAGAATGATAGAGAATATGGTGGCTTCCCACTTCTAGACTTTTTTATCAATTTCAGGGTAAAGACCATGAGGGTATTTTTTAAACTGGAACATTTTAATTCAGGTTTTACCGAGAACAATTATTATTCCGCACCTACCTATCCCTACCGGGATTTTGTGGTACGCCTGGGGTTGGTATGGAATTTCTTTATCTGATAATTCAAATGATCTAATTATCCGGTAGGGGCCTGTATATCATTATGCAAAAAGAACTTCAAATCCAGGTAAGTCCTGAAACGGCGCATAAGGACAATCTTCTTAAGGCGTTTGTCTCAAAAAAAATTGCTGTTCCCCAGGATCAGATTTCGGGTTTGGAGATTTTGAAAAGATCTATAGATGCCAGGCAAAAGTCGATAAAAATAAATTTGAAGATCCGGGTTTTTGTCAATGAAACTCCAGTCAAAGAAGCTATTGAACTCCCGTTGTATGATGATGTGAGCAAGGCTCAGGAGGTCCTGGTGATCGGAGCTGGTCCGGCTGGTTTGTTCGCTGCCTTAAAACTTATTGAAAAAGGTTTAAAACCCATAGTTCTTGAACGTGGCAAAAATGTCAGAGATCGTAGAAGAGATCTTGCCGCCATTACCAAGAATCATGTGGTCAATGAAGATTCAAATTACTGTTTTGGAGAAGGTGGAGCAGGCACCTATTCTGACGGGAAACTTTATACCCGATCTAAAAAACGCGGGGATGTCAACAAAATCCTGAAACTGCTGATTGCTCATGGCGCCCATGAAGATATTGCCATAAACGCCCACCCGCATATTGGAACCAACAAACTTCCAAAGATAATTCAGGCTATTCGTGAAACCATTATTCAGTATGGTGGAGAGATTCTTTTTAATTCAAGAGTCACAGATCTTCTGATAAAAAACAATGAAATTCAAGGGGTATCGACGCAGACAGGGGAGATCATTAAAGCTCAGAAAGTTATCTTGGCCACGGGCCATTCGGCAAGAGATATATTTGAATTGCTTCATCAAAAAGGAATCCTGATCGAGGCAAAACCCTTTGCCCTGGGTGTACGTGTGGAACACTCCCAGCAATTAATTGACCAGATTCAGTATCATTGTCAAACTCGTGGGGACTACCTTCCTCCTGCCCCGTACAGCCTGGTAAAACAGATCCATAACAGGGGTGTTTATTCATTTTGTATGTGCCCGGGAGGGGTTATCGCCCCTTGTGCCACGGCACCCGGAGAAGTAGTAACCAATGGCTGGTCGCCTAGTAAAAGGGATCAACCCACTTCCAATTCAGGTATCGTGGTTTCCCTTGACCTTAAAGACTTCGAGGCCTACAAAGATTTCGGGCCCTTGATGGGGGTTCAATTTCAAAAAGAGATCGAGCAAAGAGCCTGGCGACTTGCCGGAGAAACCCAAAAAGTTCCCGCACAGAGACTTGTGGATTTTACCAACGGTAAGCGATCAGTGGATATCCCAAAAACTTCTTATACCCCGGGAACAACCAGCACTGAAATGGGCAAGGTTCTTCCTCAATTTATATATAAGGCACTTCAGGATGGGTTCAAACGATTTGATCAGTCCATGAAGGGATATCTGACAAATGAAGCGGTTGTACATGCTCCGGAATCGAGAACTTCTTCACCGGTCAGAATTCCAAGAGATAAAAAAACCTTAGAACATGTTCAGATAAAGGGACTTTACCCCTGTGGTGAAGGCGCAGGTTATGCGGGTGGCATCATTTCGGCTGCTATAGATGGAGAAAAATGCGCGGAACAGGTCAAGCTATCGATTTCCTGACCGATATAATCTATTTTCTGACCAGTTGTCTGATCTTGATTTTAAAGGCTGCAAAGAAAAGTGTCATAAAGGGGCTCAACCAGTTAAAGATAGCATAAACAAAATAGTCTGCTACACTTACGCCCAATACCCCGGACTGATATGCTCCACAAGTATTCCAGGGAACCAATACAGAAGTAACTGTTCCTGAATCTTCCAGGGTCCTGCTTAAATTTTCAGGAGCCAGATCTCTGTCCTTATAAGCCTGTTTGAACATTTTACCCGGAACAACCAGAGCCAGATACTGATCAGATGCCGTAACGTTCAGGGCAAGGCAAGTTGCAACCGTACTGGCAAACAATCCAAATACCGTATGTGCCATTTTTAAAAGTGCTGCACTAATTGTGGAAAGTGCCCCAATGGCATCCATTACTCCTCCAAAAACCATGGCGCAAAGTATGAGCCATATTGTTCCCAGCATTCCGTACATTCCTCCTGAAGAGAACAAATCGTTTAATTCTGTATTGCTTGTTTCAACGGATGTATCAACGGTTATGGCATTCATAATACCCTGATAAGCCGCACGAAAATCCAGTTGCTCAGCTCCTGCCACATTCATAACGATATCCGGTTGAAAAAATATAGCGAAAATTCCTCCCAGTAAAGTTCCTGCCAGCAGGGCAATCAAGGGCTGTGTTCTTCTTATGATCAATAAAATAACCGCCAGGGGAACAATAAACAGCCAGCCACTAATCCGAAAGGACTCATCAATGGAAGCCAGAATTGAAGCGGTATCCGCAGTCCCTGAAGTTTCAAGAGTAAATCCGATAAGAATAAAAACAATAAGGGTAATCGATATTGTAGGTACGGTAGTATATGCCATATACCTTATATGTGTAAACAAATCAGTTCCCGCCATGGCAGGCGCGAGATTTGTTGTGTCCGAAAGGGGAGACATTTTGTCTCCAAAATACGCTCCGGATAATACGGCTCCCGCAGCCATTCCCAAAGGAATTCCCAGAGCTCCTCCTATACCAATCAAGGCAATTCCCACTGTAGCCGAAGTTGTCCATGAACTGCCTGTTGCGATAGAAATGACGGCACAAATCACCACCGTTGCCGGTAAAAAAACGGTGGGATTCAATAATTTTAATCCATAGTAGATCATTGTTGGAATAACTCCGCTGATCAGCCAGGTTCCCGCCAGGGCACCTACGAACAGCAGTATCAATATAGCACCGGTTGTGGATTTAATATTGTCAGCAACTTCTTCAATCATACGGCGATAGGTTACCTTGTTCAAAAATCCTACAATTGCCGCCACTGCCGCTCCAAGCAGCAGGATGAATTGATTGGATCCACTTAAAGCATCATCTCCATAAACAAAAACATTATAAGCGAGCATTCCAATAAGTGCAATCACAGGAACTAAAGCTTCATAAATATTGAGTTCTTTATTCCTAATTATCTGTTCATCCATATAAAATTCAATTGATTTTGTAATGTTACACAAAAACTTCGACTTTAAGAAATCAAGGAATTTTAATATTTTTATACATTAACCTCTTAATCAACACAAAATGAAAAAATCAACAACCTACTTTTTTATTGCGGTCGTAACCCTTGGTTTGGTGGCCTTTTCAAATCTTAAATCCAACGTAAATTCAGAATTCAAAAGCTCTTTTACGGAAACCCTGAAAAATGCAAAAGCTTACACGCTGGAAGTTGCAGAAAAAATGCCGGCATCGGATTATACGTTCAGACCCCATGATTCTGTTAGAACCTTTGGTGAACAGCTGGCCCATCTTTCTATGTCTTCTTCTTTACTGAACAAAATGTTTATCAAAGGAGAACAGGTAAATTTTGATCCGGCAGAAGGTGAAAAAATGATGAAAATGGTTGGAGCCTCAAAAGATGAAACAATCAAAGTGATCAATGAAAGTTTTGACGAAGTAATTGCGACCATTGAATCTATGAGCGAGGAAGACCTTCAGGCAACTTTTATCTTCGGGTTTGCACCAAATAAGCCCGAATTAACCAAGGAACAAGGCTTTCTATTCATACGAGATCACATCACGCATCATAGGGCACAGGCTATTACCTATTTAAGGATGAAAGATCATGATGCCCCTCAATACAGGCCTTTTTAATGAAGTACATCTACTTCCCAAAAACAATAACAAGAACCCGTTTCTAAATATGAAGCGGGTTTTTTTAACATTTTATCGCTCTGAATACCAGATAATTTGAACAAAATCTATTTTTTGTGTTTTTTTACGCAACCTCTTTCCTTTTGACGTATCTATTGTAAAAATCCCCCAAACTATGAAACTGGAATATTCTATATTGGAACATTTAAGTAATAACGACAATGGAAGGTTTGTCGATGTTACTTTTATTGAAGATGATTATGTTTCGATCGGTAATGCACTCAACGAATTACGGGGCAGAAACATGATCGTGATTGATGAAAACAGCAGCAGAGATTTTAAAGCTTTTGGAATCGGAAATGACAGGAAAAAATCTTTGAAAGCTAAAATCAAAATGAATGGAAGAATTTATTACCATTCGTTAAAAAGTAAAGTTGATAAGAAAGATTCTCAGGACAAAAATGAGAATAGATGGAGTTTGAGTTACTTTTTTTAACAATTAAAGTTTAAGTATGACATAACATTTACTCAAGGTTAATCTTAGGATTATAGATCGGGGTTTGATTTATCAGACCCTTTTTTTGTGCTTTAAATTCTGCTTTATGAACCCTTTCATAGCTTCTTTTTATTGGGCATAAATAAAAGAAACATGTTATATTAGATGCTTAAATCATTGATTTGTTAAAAGAATAATGTCAAATAATTATCAATCACAATTCCATGTGATTTCAATTGGATAAAATTAGTACAGCCTATACCTTATGGTAAGGTACCAATGGGTCACGACATCCTCATAACTGGAGTATTGTTGATGAACAAGAACTGGTACAATGGTTTTCAAACCTTTTAAATGAATAATAAGCTTTTAAATATTTCAAAAACACTTATGAAAAGACGCGCTTCGGATTCAATAATCCTCCTGGTTTTTATTTTCTATTCCGTCATCATCTGGTCGCAAAATTCTTCTTACGGACTGGATACCTCAATTCCATATTACAGTAAAACTCGTCAGAACCAAGATTCTTATTTAAAAGAGCGATGCGTCCTTGATATTTACTATCCTGAACATCTGGATTCTTTTGCTACCATTGTATGGTTTCATGGAGGAAGTTTAAAAGCTGGTGAAAAGGAAATTCCGGAGGCCCTTAAGAATCAAAACCTTGCCGTTGTAGGCGTAAATTACCGTTTGTATCCCAAAGTTAAAGCACCGGGTTATATCGAAGATGCGGCCGCAGCGGTGGCCTGGGTATTAAAAAATATTGAGAACTATGGTGGAGATAAGAATTCTATTTTTGTTTCGGGTCATTCCGCCGGAGGATATCTGGCAAGTATGGTTGGTTTGGATAAATCTTACCTGGCTAAATATGACATCGATGCGAATCAGATAGCAGGGCTTATCCCTTTCAGTGGCCATACCATAACCCATTTTACGGTAAGAGAAGAAAGAGGAATCGATGGTACCCAACCCCTTATTGATGAATTGGCTCCCCTGTATCATGTGAGAGCGGATGCACCTCCTCTGCTCATGATAACCGGGGACAGAGAAAAAGAACTATTGGGTCGGTACGAGGAAAACGCCTATATGATGAGAATGATGAAAGTTGCCGGGCATAAGGATACCCGGGTCATGGAGCTGGATGGCTATGGTCATGGAATGACCTTTCCGGCGTTTCCGTTATTAATTGATGAAGTTAGACGTATAATGGAGGAAAAGAACTAAATTTAGACCTGACTTTTAATTCAGGAAATTCCTATAGACTAATGAAAAATAATCTAATAATTCCGGCACTTTTGATTGGGGCAGGCCTGATGATCTCGGGATATTTCATCGGGAATATGCATCAAAAAGGTATTCAGCAGAACCGTTATGTACAGGTAAAAGGGCTTTCTGAGAGAGAAGTTCAGGCGGATCTTGCCGTTTGGCCCATCAATACAATTTTGACAGGAAATGATCTAAAATCCTTAAAAACCAAAATAGAAACTCAGAACAAAGCTGTATATCAGTTCTTTATTGACCAGGGATTTACCGATGAGGAGCTCACCAAGGGTATGACCAATATAACGGATGCAAAGAGCAATATTTACAACACTAACCCTTCTGTTGGATTCCGCTATCTGGCAAAATCAGAATTTACGGTTCGGACCAATGATATTAAAAAATTACAAAAAGCTTTAGCAGAATCTTTAAACCTGATGTCTTCTGGAATCGTCCTTGGTTCAAAAAACGAATGGCGACCGATTGAATACATTTTTACGGGCTTAAATGATTTAAAACCTTCAATGATCGAAGAGGCAACGACCAATGCGAGACAAGTAGCAGAGAAATTTGCAAGAGATTCCAATTCTCAGGTTGGGCCAATAAAAATGGCCCGACAAGGCCAATTCTCTATTAATGACAGGGATCAGAACACACCAGAGATCAAGATCATCAGAGTCGTTTCCACCATTGATTTTCAACTTATCAATTAAATCTGTTATGGCCGCATTTGTACTTGTAGAAATTGACATCCACGACAAAGAACTTTATAAATCATATACCCTTTTGACTCCAGCAACCATAGCCGCCTATGACGGAAAATTTGTGGTGCGCGGGGGTGAAATATCAGTTTTAGAAGGAGAGTGGAACCCGGAGAGAATTGTACTTCTCGAATTTCCAAGCGTGGAAAAGGCAAATGAATGGTGGCATTCTGAAGCTTATGAAAAAGTCAGAAAAATAAGGCAAAAAGCAGCAACAACAAAAATGATCGTATTGAAAGGAGTTTCTGATCAATACGATTAAGTTTCACTTTATTAAAACCTTAAAGATGATTAATCAAAAAATGTATCAGGTCGATGCTTTTACTGATCACTTATTTGGAGGGAATCCAGCAGCAGTATGTGTTTTAGATGAATGGTTTGAGGAAAAGCTCATGCAGCAGATTGCTGCTGAAAACAACCTTTCCGAAACTGCGTTTGTTGTAAAAAAAGATAACTTCTACGAGATCAGATGGTTCACACCTGTTGCCGAAGTGGCACTTTGTGGCCATGCCACCCTGGCCTCGGCACATGTTTTATTTGAGTATTATGAACATCCCTCTAATACCATAAATTTTGTTTCTCTATATAGCGGCGAGCTGTCTGTATCCATGGAGAATGATCTTTTGACTCTTGATTTTCCAAAGGATATATTTGATGAAATCGATCCTCCTGAATCCATTGTCAAAGCCTTTAATAAAAGCCCCATAGCTGTATACAAAGGTAAAACCGATTATCTGTTACTTTTTGAAGAACAAAAAGATGTGGAACAATGCCGTCCTAATTTTCATATATTGAAAGAATCAGAGGCAAGAGGTGTAATCATTACTGCAAAAGGTAAAAGTGTTGATTTTGTTTCCAGATTTTTTGCACCAGGATGTGGTGTGGATGAAGATCCCGTTACAGGGTCCGCTCATACAACGCTAACTCCGTTTTGGAGTGAGAGGCTTGGGAAAACGAAATTAAGCGCTGAACAAATTTCGTCCCGGGGTGGAAAACTGATTTGCGAGCTTCTGGGAGATCGTGTAAAAATCTCCGGGAAAGCCATAACCTATTTAATAGGCCAGATTTTTCTTTAAAACTCCTGATGTCTGTGACCATTAAATTGCCTCCTTCATTAACCCTTGAAGAATAACAAATTTTATGATAACAATACCCGTAATGCAAATTGATGTGATCATAATATTGATTTTAATAATTTCACTAATTCATTCTCACTATACAAATGTATTTTAAGCACTTCTTAATCGTTACGACACACCCTGTCCGATATTTATTTGTAATTTTAGAGCCCTAAAGCAAATTCACTAAATGCTCAAAGAAGAGGCCGATAAATCTTTTTCCAACCCTGTAAAACCATATCAGGATTATGGGAATTTTATCCGCGATAAATTTGGTGAAAGAGTACAGAAAATCTCAATAAATGTTGGATTCAGCTGCCCTAACAGAGATGGATCCAAAGGAACCGGAGGATGCACCTACTGCAACAACCAGAGCTTTAGACCGGATTATTGTGATCCTCGGAACGCTATTGAAGAACAATTGCAAAAAGGAATAGATTTCTTCACCCAAAAAAGAAATATCGGGAAATTTCTGGCCTATTTTCAATCCTATACCAATACTTATGCAGAACTTGACCTGATCAAAGAACTTTACCTAAAAGCTCTAAAACATGAAGGGGTCATAGGCCTGGTTATCGGAACCCGACCAGACTGTATTAGTGAGGAGCTCATAGAATTCCTTTCAGAACTCTCAAAAAATTACTTTATCTGCCTTGAATTAGGTGTTGAATCAACCTTGGACCGAACCTTGGAGGAGGTGAATCGGTGCCATACTTTTGCCGACACGCAAAGGGCTTATGCAATGGCACATAACAAAGGGATCTTTTTAGGTGCCCATTTGATTCTTGGCTTGCCCGGAGAGAGCAGGTATGAAATGTTGCAGCATGCCGTAGAACTTTCAAAACTACCTATTGATTTTCTTAAAATACACCAGCTGCAGGTTGTCAAACATACCTTAATTGCACAACAATACAAAAACCATCCTGAACAGTTCAATTTATTCAATGTTCAAGACTATCTGGATCTTGTTACAGAATTCATTTGCCTTTTAAGGCCCGAAATTGTAATTGAACGGTTCATCAGTGAGTCCCCTCCTGATCTGCTCATAGCACCCAAATGGGGATTCAAAAATTTTCAGATGATCAATTTAATCCATAAGAAATTAACGGCTGAAAACCTGTGGCAAGGTAAATTCTACAAGGATTACTGCCGTGATCCCTTTTAAGACCTCTTCTGCAACTAAAATCCCAAGGTGCTGACGCACCGGGATTACTGCCGTGATCCCTTTTAAGACCTCTTCTGCAACTAAAATCCCAAGGTGCTGACGCACCGGGATTACTGCCGTGATCCCTTTTAAGACCTCTTCTGCAACTAAAATCCCAAGG
>NZ_JAIUZR010000005.1 GCF_020171465.1 Lutimonas saemankumensis | reverse complement strand
GTGCTGACGCACCTTGGATTTTTTGTTTTTCCAAATTGGTTTTAAGCGCAAGCGCTAAACCTTGGAAAAACAAAAAATCCCGATGAATTTCATTCATCGGGATTTTGATTGATGTGGGCAATGAGGGATTCGAACCCCCGACCCCCTCGGTGTAAACGAGGTGCTCTGAACCAACTGAGCTAATTGCCCTAAGCGGATGCAAATATAATTTAGTTTTTTGTTCTGACAAACATTTATTAAATAATTTTTATCCTAAATTAACCGAATAAAAATCTCTTTGGACAAGGATGGAATATTACGGTAAAAACAGAGTCTGCTGACTTTCGATTGCACCGAATAATGAAGACAGAATTTTCCTTTACTGATCTTCGTCAAGGACTTTTTTTTAGATCATATGGCATTACTTTCATATCTTTAACTGTCATCATAAATTGCCAGGAATAAACAACATTGATCACCTTGACCTCCCCAAATTGAGCTGCGAAAAAAACTCGTTAGATCCTTAAGTGACTTGGTCCGGACCTATAAATCAAATCCGTCTACCTGGGCCAGGATATGATCAATTGATGAAAAAGAAACTACAGGTCGATTTCCGCTACTACAAAAGTACTTCCGCCTACATATATGAAATCATCTGATGAAGCATTTTGAACCGCCGAATTAAAAGCATCAGAAACTGAATCATAAATATTACCCATTAAATTGAAACCCTCTGACTTATTTCTTAATTCCTCAGCATTTAAACCCCTTGGAATATCCGGCTTACAAAAATAATAAGTAGCCTCTTGCGGGAAAAGCGATAAAATTGTCCCAAGATCCTTGTCATTTACAACTCCCAATACAACATGTAATTTCTCGTACTTCTCCTTACTTAATTGATTCATGACAATTTCAAGACCTTCTTTGTTGTGGGCAGTATCACAAATGATTTTTGGTTGGCTTCTCAACAATTGCCATCTGCCTTTTAATCCTGTGTTTAAAGTAACGTGTAGAAGTCCTTCCCTGATATGCGCTTCTGTGATATCAAAATCCTGTTCGGGAAGCAGTCTTAGCGCCTGAACTGCAGTTTTACAATTCTTTTGCTGGTAAGATCCAGTTAAATCGGTCTGGTACGGATCTTTTACCAAATCCTCAGCCACGTATAGAGGAGCATGTAAAGATTGGGCAATTTCCTCAAAAACCGGCAATACATTTTCCTGATGCTCACCTATAACAACAGGCGTATTGGCTTTGATTATCCCTGCTTTTTCAAAAGCTATTTCTTCGTGAGTCTCTCCAAGAAACTGCGTATGGTCAAGGCCTATATTTGTAATTACGGAAATCAGTGGGTTTAGTATATTGGTAGAGTCAAGCCTTCCTCCAAGGCCAACTTCAACAACGGCTATATCAACTTTCTGACTGGCAAAAAATTCGAAGGCCATTCCCACGGTCAGTTCAAAAAACGATAGCCCCTGTTGCTCCAAAAATATTTTGTGCTTTTCAATAAAACCAACCACCCATTCCTGATCCACAGGCTTACCGTCGATCCTTATCCTTTCTCTAAAATCTTTTAGATGAGGCGAGGTATAAAGGCCCGTTTTATATCCTGCCGTCTGCAAAACCGATGAGATAATGTGGCTTGTTGAACCTTTGCCATTTGTTCCCGCAACATGAACACTATGAAACGACTTGTGAGGATTTCCGAGATGCTCGCAGAAGGCTTTGATATTGGTAAGGTCCTTTTTAAAAGCAGTACTCCCCTGCCTTTGATACATCGGTAGCCTCGAAAACATCCAGTCCAAAGTTTCTGCGTAGTTCAAAATTATTCCGATAATGAAAAATTATAGATAATGGCTCCAATCTGCTTTGCCGGGGCCTTGCTGTCGGCATTAAATTTTGTTTTGAGCGCCGCTTCCTTGGCTCTGTTTAACAGACACTGTGCCGAATTTGTAGTTCCTTTTATACCTGGATCTGCCGAAATGACTCTTCCCGATTGATCAACCGAAATTGAAACCACCACTCTACCTTCTTCATTACAATCGTATTCAGGTTTTGGTTTATTAAGGGCTTTTCTGTTCCCTAATCGGTAGTTTCCACCACTTCCGTCTCCTCCAACCCCGTAATAACCACCGGCATTTGGGTCTCCTGTTTCTTTTCCTTTATCTCCTGCCTGATTATCGTTGCCTTCGCCACCTTCTGCCTTTCCATCAGTATCACTGAATCCACCCATAAGGGCATCAAGATTCTTTCTTTTAGCGGCTTCTTCAGCTCTCTGTTTTTCGATTCTTTGCTGTTCGGCAATTCTTTGTCGCTCTAGTTCCGCCTGACGTTCCGCTTCAGCTTTTCTCTTTTCTTCGGCAATTCTTTTTTCCTCTGCCCTTGCCTCGGCTTCTGCCTTTCTTTTTGCCTCTTCCCTTTTCTTTATGGCGATCGCTTCTTCATTGACCTGGGTCATCACCTCTTCTGAACTTTCTTCCGGAGCAGATTCACTGTCAACCTCTTCCTCGACAAGTTCTTCCTTAATTTCTTCAAAAGGTGTATTTTTAGGTACCGGTTCAGGCTCAGATTGACTTGCTGGTTTCAAAGCCTCTGTGGGTTGTTGGTTTCCACTCCCGTAATCCGTGGTTCCAAAATTAACAGCAATGCCATATTCTTTGGGAGGATCAAAATAAGTAAGGCCAACGATAAACAACAAAATTAAAATCAAGACAGCGATAACAGAAGTTAAAACTGCGGACTTTCTTTTATATGGAGTGTCTAAAAAAGCCATCGTCTCTTATTTGGGCCTTACGGCAAGAACCACCTTTATCTTATTTCGGTTAGCGATATCAAGAACCTTGACTGCCTTTTCAATAGGAACTCCTTCTTCAGCTCGCAAAACTATGGTTGGCTGTTCGATGTCCCTGAATTTATCAAGCAGGTATTGCTCAACTTCCTTTTCCTTTACCCTCTTCTTGTCTATATAATAATCCAGCTTTTTCGTTATGCTGACAGCAGTTGACTTCTTATTCTCAGTTTTGCCCTGTGCCTTTGGCAAAATTATATCAAGAGCATTCACGGTGACCAAGGTCGATGTTAGCATAAAAAATATCAATAACAAAAAAACAATATCCGTCATGGACGACATATTGAAATTTGGATTTATTTTATTTCTTCCTCTAATATTCATCTTGAAGCGAGATCAATTATACGGGTTCATTCAACAGATCAAGGAACTCAAGTGAGTTAGCCTCCATCTGATAAACTACTTTGTTGGTTCTTACAATGATATGATTGTATGCAATATAGGCTATGATCCCTACAATAAGACCCGCAACCGTCGTTGTCATGGCTGTATACAATCCATCGCTTAGCATCTTTATATCAATCTGTCCTCCGGAATTAGCAATTTCATGAATTGCAACGATCATTCCGATGACCGTGCCTAAAAACCCGATCATTGGAGCGGCCCCCGCAATGGTAGCCAGAACACTTACATTCCTCTCAAGTTTGTATATTTCCAGTTTACCGGCATTTTCAATGGCTGTATTGATATCATCAAGTGGTTTTCCAATTCTTGATATTCCTTTTTCAATGAGTCTTGCTACCGGAGTCTTGTTACTTTGGCTTAATATCTTAGCGGCCTCAATATTTCCGCCCAGAATATTATCTCTTATCTGGTTCATATAATTCTTGTCGATCCTACTCGCTGCCTTGATGGCCAGAAACCGCTCAAAGTATATATAAAGGGCCACTAAAAGAAGGACGAACAACAGCGCGATAATGATCTGTCCGCCAAGCCCTCCTTCCATAATCAAATTAAAAATAGAAAGTGTTTTTTCTTCTGAAACAACTTCATCGAGGTTTTCAGGAGTAGTCTGGGAATCCTGAAGTAATGCTATAGACATATGTACTAATTATAGAGTAATAAAATCGTAACGATTTTATAGTTCTTAAATTGTTTTTGAAATGTGAAAATTTACTTAAAATTTTAAAGCATGAGTCTCATGAACATAAAAGTTATTGCCCCAACAACAAATCCGATCAGAGCAAGCCATGAAATTTTCTTTAAATACCAGAAAAAATTGATTTTCTCCATACCCATGGCCACAACACCTGCCGCAGACCCAATGATCAACATACTTCCACCCGTACCCGCTGAATATGCAATAAAGTGCCACAACGGACTATCCTGTGGATCAGAGAACATTCCTATACTTGCCGCAACCAAAGGAACATTGTCAATAACCGCCGAGGCCACACCCATCAGCATAACCACAAGGTCAGACACATTGTAATTTTCTATGGTGGGTTCAGTTCCCAGCATAGGTACGGTCTTATTCATTTCATTGGCAAAATTAAACAGTATCCCAAGTGATTCCAATGCTGCCACAGCCATCAAAATACCAAGAAAAAATAAAATACTTGGCAGCTCAATACCTGACAGGGCCTTATGCACCGGACTGTGATGACCGGCCGCGTCAGAATCCAGATCGACACTTGTCAGGGTTATTCTTGCATTGGAATATATTTCGGCAAAAATGGCAACAACCGCAAGAGACAGCATCATACCTACATAGGGTGGTAAATGTGTGACTGTTTTGAAAATTGGAACAAAAACAATAGCGCTCAATCCCAGATACAGCATAATCTTGCTATACTCATCTACCGTTCCTTCATCTGTGTCCTCTATGGCTTCAATATTACCTTTAAACGCGGGCAGCCTTGATGCAACCAAAGCGGGCACAACCATACAAAGCAATGAAGGAATAAAGAGATATTTAATCAGATTCAAGGTGGTAACCTTATCCCCAATCCATAGCATGGTGGTCGTTACATCCCCAATTGGCGACCAGGCACCTCCGGCATTCGCCGCTATCACAATCAAACCCGCAAACCAAAGCCTGTCATCACGTGTATTGATGATCTTTCTCAAAATGGTGATCAAAACAATCGTAGCCGTCAGATTATCAATGATTGCAGAGAGAATGAAAGCAAGAATCGAGAAGATCCAAAGAAGTTTCACCTTGGAATTCGTCCTTACGAAACCTTTTATAGCAGAGAAACCGTTGAAATAATCAATAATCTCCACAATGGTCATAGCACCAATAAGAAAAATCAATATCTCAGCAGTTTTTCCTAAATGATGCAGTAAAATTTCATCAAGATGTGAAGGCTCCAGTCTTAACTCTTCGGTATTTACTTCAAAAACCTCAAGATGACCCAATGAAATCAAGGCCCAACTCACAGCCATCATACCCAGAGCAGGAATCAGTTTATCGATTTTTAAATTATGTTCAAGAGTAATTGCAAGGTATCCTAATACGAAAACGATAATGACAAGTGATTCCATCTAAAAAATTTTAAGTGCTAAATATAACAATTTCTCCGTATCATGCTGTTCAAAATAAGACAAAAGTTAGAATTAATCACACAAGTTGCTGAAGAGCAATTTCAAAAGCGGTTCTGCAAATATTTGTTCTGTAGGGATGTAATCTGTGTGTTTTTTCCAGGGCAGTTCTAATGGTATTTGAGGTATCTTCAAAAATGGCGTGATCACTCATTGGAAGTTCGATTTTCGCTTCCATGAGGTAAGCAAACAATCTGGCGATCCCACAATTAGAAATAAAATCAGGAAGTAAACTTATCTTTTGATCCGTAAACTCCATGATTGAACCGAAGAATATTTCAGGATCGGCAAAAGGAACATTGGCACCCGGAGAAATCACTTCAAGGCCTGCTCTAATCATCTGCTCCACCTGTTTTTTGGTTACCAGCCTGGAAGCCGCAGCAGGAATAAAAATTTCAGCTGGCACAGACCAGATCGTTTTGTTTATTTCCTCAAACGGTATCATTTCCTCGGCTACCAGCATGTTTCCCCTTTTGTTCAGGAACATGGATCTGACTTCCTCCATTTGATATCCTTCCTCATTGATAACTCCTCCTACCCGATCAATTATTCCAACAACTTTTGCACCAAGTTGCGTAAGGTAATAAGCAGCCGCAGATCCAACATTTCCAAATCCCTGGACTATGGCTCTTTTACCTGATATATCCCCACCGTAAATATCGTAATAATGTTTAACCGCTTGGGCTACGCCAAAACCTGTTAGCATATCAGCGATTGTATATTTTTTAGTCAGATCCGGGGAATAATGCTTGTCTTCAATAACCTTTATCACACCGTGGCGAAGTTGCCCTATCCGGTTGATCTTTTCCGCCTCTGTTGGCTTAAAATGCCCGTTAAATACTCCTTCCTGAGGGTGCCATACACCTGAATTCTCCGTCAGCGGAATTACATCATTGATCTCATCAACATTCAAGTCGCCACCTGTCCCATAATAATGTTTTAACAAAGGGGTTACTGCCCTATACCACCTTTCCAGCACTCCTCGTTTTCTGGGGTCGTTGGGATCAAAGTTTATACCCGATTTTGCTCCTCCGATACTTGGTCCGGAAACGGTGAATTTAACCTCCATAGTTTTCGCAAGAGACAAGACTTCATTCATATCAAGTCCTTTTCGCATTCGGGTTCCTCCCCCGGCGGCTCCTCCTCGTAAAGAATTGATCACGGTCCAGCCTTCAGCTTCTGTTTCTTTGTCTCTCCAGTGAAATACGATTTCAGGAGCTTTATTTTCATACTTTTTTAACAGTTCTTTCATTTTATCTCAATTGGGAGCCATAAATTACGCCACTGCTATGGTCTATTTTGGCACCGGTTACACTTTTTAAACAATTGACCTCTTCCTGATCCTTTAAAACTCCCAAAAAAGCGAAGATCAACGCCTCTTTGAATTCTATTAGTTCACGGGAAGGTAACTTAATTTCTGCTCTGGACAGCTCCGATATTCTTCGAATCATAAAATCATTATAGGCACCTCCTCCTGTGACCAGCACGGTTGCCTGATCCCGTTGTATCTTTTTGGATTTCAAGTTGATGTCTTTGGCAATTTGGACCGCTATGTGCTCATTGTAGGTCCTCAAAATATCTTTAAAGGATAGTTTATATTTATCAATCATTGGGAGCATGGTTTCCTCGACAAATTCATAACCTAAAGACTTTGGCTGCTCCTGCTGGTAATACTCAAGTTCATTCAGTTCCTCAAGCAAATCCAAATGGATTTGCCCCTGAGAAGCAATAAGTCCCCTGTCGTCATAATCCATGCCTTTCATACGGGTATAATGATTGAGCACAATGTTCGCCGGGCAGATGTCATAAGCAATTCTCTCCGACTGAAGATCGAATGAAATGTTTGCAAATCCACCAATATTCAAGCAAAAATCAAAAGCCCCAAACAACAATTTATCCCCAATGGGCACCAGTGGAGCGCCCTGTCCTCCCAATGCAATATCCTGAACCCTGAAATCACAAATTACCTTGAGCCCTGAACGTGCCGAAAGATGAGCCCCACTTCCTATTTGAAGGGTATAATTCCTTTGAGGATCGTGAAAAATTGTATGCCCGTGAGAAGCCAGAAAGTCCACTTTTTTTATGTCATTTTTATCCATAAATTCCCTGACTTGATCACCTAAAAAAACACCATATTCAGCGTCCAGAAGCGTGAGTTTTTCAGCTGAAATCGAAAAAGCTTGCTCTAATCTTTTTTTCCATAATTCTGAATATTCTAATGATTCTGTTTGCAATAATTCAAAATCATATCCTGAATTTCGAGTAATTTTAACATATGCTAAATCAACTCCATCCAGCGAGGTACCGCTCATAATTCCAATAACATACCATTTTTTTGTCTCCATACCCGGTAAAATTACAAATACATTTTGATAATTTACCTATATTTGAACAATTCAAATTTTTTATAAAGCAACTCATATTTAAGCATGGATTTTACCCTTACAGAAGAACAGATAATGATACGGGATGCAGCCCGTGATTTTGCGCGAAATGAATTACTTCCGGGAGTTATTGAAAGAGATGAGAAACAAGAATTCCCTCATGAACAAATCAAGAAAATGGGAGAGCTTGGATTTTTAGGAATGATGACTGATCCTAAATACGGTGGCGGAGGTATGGATACGGTCTCATATGTGCTGGCCATGGAAGAAATATCCAAAATAGACGCTTCGGCATCAGTGGTGATGTCTGTAAACAATTCTCTTGTTTGCTGGGGCCTGGAAAACTTCGGAACGGAAGAGCAAAAGCAAAAATACCTCATTCCGCTGGCCACAGGTGAAATTATTGGTGCGTTTTGCTTAAGCGAACCCGAGGCCGGAAGCGACGCGACTTCACAAAAAACAACAGCAGTTGATAAGGGTGACCATTACATAGTTAACGGAACCAAAAACTGGATCACAAACGGCGGAACGGCCAGTGTTTACCTGGTTATCTGCCAGACTGATGTTGAAAAAGGCCATAAAGGCATCAATGCCCTGATCATTGAAAAGGACATGGAAGGTTTTGTGGTTGGCCCAAAAGAAAACAAACTAGGGATCAGAGGTTCGGATACCCACTCCTTGATGTTCAATAATGTAAAGGTACCTAAAGAAAACAGAATTGGTGAAGACGGCTTCGGTTTCAAATTTGCTATGAAAACTCTGGCTGGAGGCAGAATTGGTATTGCGGCACAGGCCCTTGGTATTGCCTCGGGAGCCTTTGAACTAGCTCTTCAGTATTCAAAAGAACGAAAGGCTTTTGGCAAGGAAATCAGCAAGCATCAGGCTATAGCCTTTAAACTTGCCGATATGGCCACAGAAATAGAGGTGGCAAGGCTTCTTTGTCTTAAAGCAGCCTGTGATAAAGATGAACATAAAAATTATGATCAGTCAGGAGCCATGGCAAAATTATATGCAGCTGAAATGGCCATGAGAAACACGATCGAGGCCGTTCAGATTCATGGTGGGTACGGGTTTGTCAAAGAATATCATGTTGAACGCCTCATGCGCGATGCCAAGATTACACAGATCTATGAAGGAACTTCTGAAATTCAGAAGATTGTAATTTCAAGGGGGCTGCTCAAATAAAGAAAGGATGTCGTTAAGGGTTCTGGTCACAGGTGGTACTGGTGCAGTTGGCAGACAATTGTGCGCGTATCTTGCCGATCAGAATTTTGAGGTCAGTATCCTGAGCCGAAGAAAAAATGAAAACTCCCTATATAAAACGTATTTATGGGATTACAAGCATTCCCTAATCGATAATAAAGCCCTCGAAAACTGTGATTATGTAGTTCACTTAGCGGGTGCAGGAATAGCAGATTCAAGGTGGACGCCTCAAAGAAAGAGAGAGATTCTTGAGAGCAGGATAAAAACCACCATTCTTTTACACAAGGCCCTCTCAAGGATGAATCATAAAGTAAAGGCTGTTGTCTCTGCCTCTGCCGTTGGTTATTACGGACAGATCAGCTCTGACAAAACTTTTGTTGAAAATGATGCTCCCGGATCCGATTTCGTCGCAGAGGTATGTAAAAAGTGGGAAGAGGAGAACAGGAAATTTGAAGAAATCGGTATCAGATCCGTTCAACTTAGAATTGGAATTGTTCTTATGAAAAAAGGTGGTGCTCTGGAAAAAATGGTTCAGCCCTTTAAATACAACCTAGGTGCCGTGTTGGCCTCCGGTAAACAAATTATCCCATGGATACATGTAGAGGACCTCATAAGAATAATCTATCAAGGGATTCAGTTGACTCAAATGCAGGGACCTTATAACGCCTGCTCCCCCTATCCTGTTACTAACAGTACTTTTTCAAAACTGCTGGCCAAAACCATGAAGAAAACCATTTGGCTCCCAAACATTCCGGCATTTGCATTAAAAATAATTTTAGGTAATCGAGCCGTTCTTTTAACCAAAGGCAGCAGGGTCTCTGCAGAAAAGATTATCGATACCGGATTCAAATTTAACCAACCCGAATTGGAACCGGCTCTAAGGAATCTATTGGCCTGAACAAGCCTTTTTTTCGTTTAGAAATCATCAATATTTAAAGATGATTTTAGCATATCCACACTTTTTGCAAGGGTAAAATTGAGATTTTGCATTTCTTATTCGGTTTAACAGTTTTCTTTGATTTTTATGTATGGATTTCGCTATTTTTGTGAAAATTTACTAATTATGGCGTACGAAAAACAGGGAGTTTATTTACCTGAATTTGAACATGACAATTGTGGTGCAGGTTTTATCTGCAGTCTGAATGGAGAAAAGACCAATAGCATTATACATGATGCACTGGAAATCTTAATAAAACTTGAACACAGAGGTGCTGTAAGTGCTGACGGAAAAACTGGTGATGGAGCAGGCATATTGATTGAGATCCCGCATAAATTCTTTCAAAAAGATTGTGAATTTGAGCTTCCTGAACAGGGGGAATATGCAGTTGGGATGATCTTTTTACCCAAAGGCGTGAATCAATATAAATACTGTATTGAGGTTTTAGAATCGGAAATCGAGAATCAAGGCCTTGAGGTACTGGGGTGGAGAAAAGTACCTGTAAACCCGGAACACCTGGGCCAGATCGCTGAGAAGACAGAACCCTATATTCAACAGGTATTTGTTGGGAAGAATGGAAAAGATCTCTCAACGCTTGAGTTTAACGCCAAGGTTTATGCCGCCAGAAAAATTGCGGAACACAACATCTATGATTCTCGTTTAAAACATGCCAAACAATTTTATATACCCAGTTTTTCGAACACAACGCTGATATATAAGGGGTTATTGATTCCTGAGGACATAAGAAACTATTATTCGGATCTTTCTGATCCTGACCTGGTAACCAGACTGGCACTGGTACACCAGAGATTTTCTACCAACACTGCTCCTTCATGGGATCTTGCGCAGCCGTTCAGATTTATGTGCCACAATGGTGAGATCAATACCCTGAGAGGTAATGTCAGCCGAATGAGAGCTAGACAGGAATTGATGAAAAGCGATCTTTTCGGGGAAGAAATTAAGAAACTTTACCCCATCATTCTGGAAAAAAAATCTGATTCAGCTTCCATGGATATGGTCGTTGAAATGTTGCTCATGACGGGTAGATCACTTCCTGAAGTTATGATGATGATGGTTCCGGAAGCCTGGGAAAAGGATGATACGATGCCAGATGACAAAAAGGCTTTTTACGAATACAATTCCTGTATTATGGAGCCTTGGGACGGACCGGCTTCTGTACCTTTCACGGACGGAAATTACATTGGGGCCCTTCTTGATCGAAACGGATTAAGACCTTCCAGATTTACAGTAACCAAAAGTGGCTATGTGATCATGTCATCGGAAATCGGTGTACTGGATATAAAACCAGAGGATGTTGTGAGGCACGGAAGACTTGAGCCTGGTAAGATGTTCCTTGTTGATATGAATGAAGGGCGTATCATTGAAGATGAAGAAGTGAAAAATGAAGTCACCAAAAAACATCCTTACAGAAAATGGCTCAACGAAAATTTACTGCCTCTGGCCAAAATTCCGTATACGGGTAATAAATGCCCTGTAGAACTTACACCTTATAAAACAAGGCAACGGATGTTTGGTTATACCATGGAGGATATTGATACCCTTATTACGCCAATGTGTAAAACAGGCAAAGAAGCCATTGGTTCCATGGGTACCGATACACCTTTAGCCATACTTTCAGAAAGACATCAGTTGCTGTACAACTACTTCAAACAACTGTTCGCACAGGTAACCAACCCTCCATTGGACGGAATACGAGAGGAAATCATTACTGATATCAGTTTAGCTGTTGGAGAAGATCGGAATATTTTCAATGTATCTCCGGACCATTGTAAAAAACTAAAAATTCAAAATCCGGTCATCTCAAATGACGACCTGGATAAGATCAAGAATATTGACCACCCGGATTACAAAGCGCTGGAAATTCCAATGCTATATGACATTAAAAGAGGTTTAAATGCTCTGGAAAAAGCTTTGGACCAAATTGTTGATACCGCTTCCAAAGGTGTGGAAGATGGATACAATATCATCATTCTCACGGACAGGGGCGCCGATAAGGCAAATGGCCCGATTCCGGCATTACTGGCATGTTCTTATTTGCATCATTCTCTGAACCATTCAAAGAAAAGGTCAAAGTTTGGAATCATCATTGAATCTGCTGAACCAAGAGAACCACATCATTTTGCTACATTATTCGGATACGGGGCAAGTGCCATCAATCCGTATATGGTGAATGAGATCATTCGTGAAAAAGTAAATTCAGGAAGCATTTCCGGCATTGATGCAGAGGAAGCGGTTCAGAATTTTAATAAAGCAATAGGTAAAGGGATCCTTAAGATCATGAATAAGATAGGTATATCTACACTTCATTCTTACAGGGCCTCTCAGATATTTGAAATCCTTGGACTAAACAGTAAGTTTACCAATAAATATTTCCCATATACAGCTTCGAGAATCGAAGGAATTGGATTATATGAAATTGAAAGAGAGATTTCAAAGAGACATAAAAATGCCTTTTTCAATGACAAAATTGACAAAAACCTAAAACTTGATATAGGAGGAGACTACAGGTGGAGAAGGAATGGTGAGAAACATATGTTTAATCCAACCACGGTTTCAAAACTTCAGCAGGCAGTTCGTTCGAACAATACAGATAGTTACAAACAATATTCGGATATGATCAATGAGCAAAGTGAAAATTTAATGACGCTTCGCGGATTGTTCGAATTCCAAAACCTTGATCCAATACCGATTGAAGAGGTAGAACCCTGGACTGAAATCGTTAAACGATTCAAAACCGGAGCCATGTCTTATGGATCAATTAGTAAGGAAGCTCATGAAAATCTTGCCATCGCCATGAACCGTATAGGTGGAAAAAGCAATTCAGGTGAAGGTGGTGAAGACCTGAACAGGTTTCGAAAGGACCTGAATGGTGACAGCAGAAACAGTGCAATCAAACAGGTTGCATCAGGCCGATTTGGAGTTTCAAGTAATTACCTGACCAACGCTGAGGAAATACAGATCAAAATGGCTCAGGGGGCAAAACCCGGTGAAGGTGGCCAGCTACCCGGAGAAAAAGTCTTTCCATGGATTGCCGAAGTGAGAAACTCAACACCTTATGTAGGATTGATCTCCCCTCCACCGCATCACGATATTTATTCGATTGAGGATCTTTCTCAGCTAATATTTGACCTTAAAAATGCAAATCGGGAAGCTCGAATCAACGTAAAGCTGGTTTCTGAAGTTGGGGTTGGAACCATTGCGGCAGGGGTTGCAAAAGCTAAAGCCGATGTGATTCTAATATCTGGTTATGATGGTGGTACCGGAGCTTCACCATTGACTTCATTAAAACATGCAGGACTTCCCTGGGAACTCGGTATAGCAGAGGCTCAGCAAACCCTTGTACTGAATGACCTGAGAAGCAGAGTTGTTGTTGAATGTGACGGACAGCTAAAAACGGGACGCGACGTTGCAGTAGCATGTTTGCTTGGAGCTGAAGAATTTGGATTTGCAACGGCACCTTTAGTTGCCTCTGGCTGTATCATGATGAGAAAATGTCATCTCAATACCTGTCCTGTCGGAATAGCCACTCAAGACCCGGAGTTGAGAAAAAATTTCAAAGGCACTCCAGAACATGTAATTAATTTTATGTATTTCGTTGCAGAAGAACTAAGAGAGATCATGGCTTCATTAGGGTTCAGAACCGTGAATGAAATGGTGGGACAATCTCAAAAAATAAATGCAAAAGAGGCTATAGAGCAGTATAAGGCTCAGGGTATCGATCTTTCAAAAATTTTATACCAGCCTTCAAACTATCATGAAAAAGTGATCAGAAATACTGAAAAACAACATCATGATATAGATGACGCCTTGGATTTCAGAATTATACAGGATGCACATCCTGCCATCTACAGAAAGGAAAAGATGCAGCTTGATTATCCTATAGGTAATACAGACCGCTCTGTAGGAGCGATCATATCGAATGAAATTTCAAAGATCTATGGGGTTAACGGATTGCCGCAAAATACCCTTCAGATCAATTTTAAAGGATCTGCAGGTCAAAGTTTCGGTGCTTTTGCTACCAAAGGACTTACATTGAACCTGGAAGGAAATACAAACGATTACCTTGGAAAAGGATTATCAGGAGCCAAAATCATCATCAAAAAACCTGAAAGCGCCACTTTTGTAGCTGATGAAAATATCATTATTGGAAACGTTTGCTTCTATGGAGCCACCAAGGGTGAAGCTTATATCAACGGAGTTGCAGGGGAAAGGTTTTGTGTAAGGAATTCGGGTATTACAGCGGTTGTAGAAGGTGTTGGAGACCATGGCTGTGAATACATGACCGGTGGAAAGGTTGTAGTCATAGGAAAAACAGGTCGAAATTTTGCTGCTGGTATGAGCGGAGGGATCGCCTATGTTTATGATCCGGAGAAAAAATTTGTAAACGGATTGTGTAACATGGAAATGGTAGAGCTCGAAAAGCCTTCAACAGTGGATAGCCAGGAGTTATTTGAACTTATTCAAAACCACTATCACGCAACAGAAAGTTCAAAGGCTTTGAAAATTCTTGAAGACTGGGAAAAACAATTGAACCATTTCATCAAGGTAATACCAACAGATTACAAAAAGGCATTGGCCAGATTAGCAGAGGAAAAAGCGGTAAAACAAACAGTTTAATTATGGGTAAAATAACAGGATTTATTGAGTTTGACAGAGTTGATGAGAAAAATAAAGCTGTAAAACAACGGGTTAAGGACTATAAAGAATTTACGATTAAACTTCCCGACGAGGAACTTAAAAAGCAAGGGGGAAGATGTATGGATTGTGGTATTCCCTTTTGTCATAGTGGTTGTCCGCTTGGAAATTTGATCCCTGATTTTAACGATCTGGTATACAAAGGTGAATGGAAAAGGGCACTGGAAATTTTACATTCGACAAATAATTTTCCGGAATTTACCGGCAGGTTATGTCCTGCACCTTGCGAAAAAGCTTGTGTTTTGGGACTTATAGAAGATCCGGTATCTATCGAAAATATCGAAAAAAATATTGTTGAGAAAGGTTTTGAAGAAGGCTGGATCGTGGCCAACCCTCCTTTGGAAAGAACGGGGAAAACGGTTGCTGTAGTAGGTTCCGGGCCAGCTGGACTGGCAGCGGCTCAGCAATTGAACAGAGCCGGTCATCTGGTAACTGTTTTCGAGAGAGATGATGAAGTTGGCGGATTACTCAGATACGGGATCCCGAATTTCAAAATGGAGAAAAGCGTTATTGACCGCCGTATAACAATATTGGAAGAAGAAGGCATTTCATTCGTTACCGATGCTCATATTGGTAAAAACTATGCAGTGGATCAATTGAATGAATTTGATGCCGTTGTGTTGTGTGGTGGGGCCACGAAGGCTCGTTCACTTCCAACAAAAGGAATTGATGCCAAGGGAGTGGAACAGGCTATGGACTTTCTAACCCAACAAACCAAAACCCTTTTCAGTAACAAAATAGAAGGTGAATTAATTTCGGCCAAAGATAAAGACGTCATTGTTATCGGAGGTGGGGATACAGGTTCAGATTGTATTGGTACCTCGAATCGACAAGGAGCCAAATCGGTTACGAATTTTGAGATTATGCCAAAACCCCCTCTTTCAAGAAGTGAAACTACCCCATGGCCCTTTTGGCCCTTGCAGTTGAAAACTTCTTCCTCACATGAAGAAGGTTGTGAAAGAAACTGGCTCATCAATACCAAGGAATTTATTACAAATGAGAAAAATGAGCTGATCGCACTTAAGACGGTTGAAGTGGAATGGAAAATTGTTCCGGGCAAAAGACCTCAGCTGGTGGAGAAAAAAGGAACGGAAAAGACCTGGCCATGTGACCTGGTACTTTTGGCACTTGGATTTACAGGCCCTGAAAATACCCTGAGTGATCAATTGGGGATTGAACTGGATGAAAGAACCAATTATAAGGCCAGAAATTATCAAACCAATATTCCTCATATTTTTACAGCAGGTGATATGAGACGGGGACAATCTCTTATTGTTTGGGCTATTAACGAGGGAAGAGAAGCCGCCAGAGAAGTTGATTTATTTTTGATGGGATCAAGTAATCTTCCAACCAAAGGAAGTGGTGATCTACCGGGTGTTTAAATAAATTTTAAGTAAGATAAAAGGGGGATGTTTAAACATCCCCCTTTTTTTTTGCTCATTTTCATGATGTTAAGATTCTCTTCAGAATTGACATTTACATTTGCCTCAGTTAAATCAGAATAGTTCTTTTTAGAAACTGTTCATTTATTCAACACTAATAATCTATAAACAACCTAAAACTATTTACAATGAAGAAAATTTTTGCGCTACTTGTCGTAACATCTTTAATGGTTTCATGTGTTTCCAAAAAGAAATATGTGCAATTGGAAGAAGACTTGATGAACACTAAGGGAGAATTGCAAAAGACAACTGTCGAGAAAGAAGAACTAGAGGCTAAATTTGCCAAAATTGAAAAAAGAGTGGAAATCTACAACAATCAGATCAACTCTTTACAATCTGATAATGCCAGCCTGACCGAATCAAATAATCAGAAACTGGATTTACTTTCTGATAATTCTGTCGTAATGTCTGAAAACATGAAAACTCAATTGAATGAGACGCTTTCAAAATTACCTCCTGAAGCGTTAAAAGATGCAAAAACATTAAAAGATTCAATGAATGTTGCCATTTCTTATAATCTTGAGAAATCGATCAATGAAAACAATATTGAAAACGATGGTGATATCGATGTTAGTATCGATCAGACTGTGGTAATGATCTCTGTTGCCGACAGTTTACTATTCAGATCCGGAAGCTATACCGTTAGCTCTAAAGCGAACCCATTACTAGCGAAACTTGCAGATGTTATCAATGCAGAGCCAAGCATAGACGTAATGATTGAAGGACATACTGATTCAAAGGGCATACATACAGCTGACATCGTTGATAACTGGGACCTAAGTGTAAAAAGATCAACGGCTATTGTAAGAATTCTTCAAAATAAATACAAAGTTGACCCTGCTCGATTGATTCCATCAGGAAGAAGTTCTTATGTACCGCTTACAGACAACTCTACCTACAAAAACAGAGCGAGAAACAGAAGAACCAACATTATTATCATGCCTAACTTAAACAAATTCTTTGCCCTAATGGCTGAGGAGGAAGTTGTTAGTTTGGACGACTAATATCCTTATAAATAGAATTAAAAAAGGCAGCCAATGGCTGCCTTTTTTAATTCAATCCGGTTCATAAAGAGCTTATCAAATACATATAAAAAATCCGGAGTAAATAAGGTTTTACTCCGGACTTTCCCACTAACTAAAACTAAAAACTAATCAACATTATCGTGCAAAAAAGAATTGTTCGACCTCAGTTGGATCTCATCATTATCATCCGTTCCCAAGGTCATTCTTGATTTATTCTTATCTGATTCGGAAGAAGCAGGCACATCATCAAGATCTACTCCCATCCTCTTATAAGCCGGCTCACTTTCGATTTCATCTATATGATGATTCAATTTATTGATAAACTTATAATTAAAATCCTTCATCTTCTTCCTCCTGATCTCTGCCCTGTTTCTCAACTCTGCAATAGTGAGGTTCATCGGAGAAATATCCTTATCTTCAATAACCTCCTCCACCTTGTTCTCGGTCACATTCTCATTCTTTACCTTCAACTCAAAATGCATATCCTCATCCTCGTTCTTTTCATTCTCGGATATACTCTTCAACGTATTGATCTCAGCAGCAAATTCGTCCTCAAGAGTGTGACGTATCATATCTTCTCCGGGAACCGGTTCAACAGGCTGGGCCATGGGTTCGGGTTTGATCTCTTCAAGTCCCACAATCTCAATGTCATTGATATTAATGTCCTCCAGGGATGTAATCACTTTTTTCTCTTCCTTTTCTACATTTTGGATTGGTAAATCAAAAGTGAAAGAAAACTGATTTTCATTATCTTCCTGAATCGCTTCTTTTTCTTCCGGTTGCGGAGTCACATTCGTAATTTCAAAATCTGTTTGATCCGTTTCCGGTTTTACCTGTTCAAATTGAACCGGAATTTTTTCGATTTCTCTTTTATCCTGTATTTCAGGATTGATCTCCTTGTTTAAATTGACAGCAGGCTGAACCGGTTCAAAAGTAACAGGCTGTTGATGTATTTTACTGGCAGGTTCTGGTGCTTTTGTCTCGTTTTCAGTACTTTTTAGTTTTATCTCTTCTTCAATAAAATCCTCTTCATGAAGAATATGCCTTGTCACCTGTGGTTCAGCACTTTTTTGAGGAACTTTTAAAGTTGAGCCCGGGTTTTGAATAGTTGTTGATGGTGGTGTCTTGGTCGAAACCTTCATCTCTCTTTCTTCAACCAGCTTATGTACTATTTTCTTAGATTCTATTTTAGAAATTTCACTTTGCTGCTCCGGATTAAAACCCGTTGCAATGATTGTTACTGAAATGGCATCCCCCAGAGATTCGTCTTCACCAACCCCCATAATAATGTCAACATTTGTCTTGGCCTCTGACTGTATGTAATCGTTTATTTCTCCAATTTCATCTATGGTAACTTCTGAAGTTCCTGAAACGATCAATAAAAGAACGTTTTTGGATCCTTCAATCTTATTATCGTTCAACAGCGGAGAATGCAAGGCTTTGGTTATTGCATTCTGAGCCCGGTTGGATCCCGACGCCTGAGCTGATCCCATGATAGCAGTACCACTATTGGACAATACTGTTTTAGCATCGCGCAAATCAATATTCTGGGTATAGTGATGCGTGATTACTTCTGCGATTCCTGTTGCAGCCGTGGACAATACTTCATCCGCCTTTGAAAATCCTGCCTTGAAACCAAGATTTCCATAAACCTCTCTTAATTTATTGTTATTGATGACAACCAGAGAATCAACATGGGCCCTCAGCTTTTCAATACCTCTCTGAGCCTGTTCATTTCTCATCTTTCCTTCGAAAGAAAATGGAATTGTAACGATTCCAACGGTAAGTATATCGAGCTCCTGTGCGATCTTGGCAATTACCGGGGCTGCCCCGGTACCTGTTCCTCCACCCATTCCAACAGTTATGAACAGCATCTTTGATTTTGTATTGAGCATGTTCTTGATATCTTCCATGCTTTCCATAGCAGACTGCTCTCCTATTTCAGGGTTAGCACCTGCACCCAATCCCTCTGTCAAAGTAGCACCCAACTGGATCTTGTGAGGAACAGGGCTGCTTTGCAAAGCTTGTGCATCCGTGTTACATACCACAAAGTCCACACCCTTGATGCCTTTGTTATACATATGATTGATAGCATTACTTCCGCCACCTCCTACTCCAATTACCTTGATAACATTGGATTGATTTTTCGGTAAATCAAAAGATAAATTACTAAATTCTAAACTCATAACTTAATTTTTATTATTCGGGTTGTATTGTTATTCTGCGTTGTCTAAAAAATCTCTGAACTTTTCTCCCCATTTTTCAAAAATGGTCTTTTTAGGTTCATCCTTACTTTGATCTGAAATGTTTTTATAAGATTCCTCTTCAATTTCAGGAGTTGTTTTACTTTTCTTTTCGTTATCCTTTAGTCCTTTCATAAGCAATCCCACTACAGTGGCGTATAAAGGACTTGAAAGCTCACTGTCTGAATTACTTGCCAGATGTTCGTTGGGATACCCAATTCGGGTGTCCATTCCGGTTATGTATTCAACAAGTTGCTTGATATGTTTTAACTGAGCACCACCTCCGGTTAATACAATTCCGGCAATCAGCTTCTTTTTGCTCTCTTCATGGCCGTAATTTTTAATTTCAAGAAATACCTGTTCCACAATTTCAACCACTCGGGCATGAATGATCTTTGATAAATTCTTTAATGTGATTTCTTTGGGTTCCCTTCCTCTTAGACCTGGTATTGATACGATTTCGTTGTCTTTGTTCTCTCCGGGCCATGCTGAACCAAATTTGGTCTTTAAGAGCTCTGCCTGTTTTTCTATGATCGAACAACCTTCTTTTATGTCTTCTGTAATGACATTTCCTCCAAAGGAAATGACCGCAGTGTGCCTGATGATTCCATCCTTGAATATCGCGAGATCAGTAGTTCCTCCACCAATATCGATCAGGGCAACTCCAGCTTCCTTTTCCTCCTGGCTCAATACGGCATCGGCCGAGGCCAAAGGCTCTAAAGTGATATTACCAAGCTGCAGACCAGCACTTTTAATACATCTTCCGATGTTTCTGATAGAAGACACCTGGCCTACTACTACATGAAAGTTCGCTTCAAGACGACCCCCGTACATTCCAATTGGTGTTTTAATCTCTGCCTGACCATCCACTTTAAAGTCCTGTGGCAAAACATGTATGATCTCCTCTCCGGGAAGCATGACCAGTTTATAAACCTGATTGATCAGTCGCTCAATATCATTCTCATCGATGACTTTATCCGAATTGGGACGGGTTATATAATCACTGTGGTGAAGGCTTCTGATGTGTTGTCCCGCAATACCAACAACTACAGTACCTATTTTTTCACCTGATGCACTTTCAGCTTCGTCAACAGACTGCTGAATGGATTGAATCGTCTGAGTGATATTATTGACAACGCCTCTGTGAACACCAAGGCTTTTGGCCTTTCCTGTTCCCAGAACCTCTATCTTACCATAAGCATCCTGTCTGCCAACCATCGCAACTATCTTCGTTGTTCCGATGTCTAATCCCACTGCTATATTGTTATTGTCCATAATATTTATTTTTCACAAACGATTTGATTGTAAAATTTTAAGTTTATCGTTTTATAGTCTGAAATGGTACTATCCAACATTATTTTTTGATAAAAAACTTTCAGTTTAGCAATTTTCTCTTCCTTTCTTGACAAATCTCCAAAAATGATCTTCTGATCGCCAATCCGGGTTTTTAATTCGAACTGATTCGATTTACTCCCATTAATCTGGTCAATTCCAATGATTTGTTTTCTTAAAAACTCATCATTTCGGATGGTATTAGACAAAACAATCATATCCTTCCCTCCATCTCCAGTAATTGTATCAGTGGTTAAAGGAACCCTTGCAGAATAATTATCCGATAATGGCATTTTTGTGCCTAACTTATCGTAATAATAGGTTTCCGTCTCATTTGCTACTCTTAAAACAGGTGTTCTTTGTGTAATTATTGCCCCTAATTCCCCACTTAATGTTAGAAAAATCTCAGCGTTTTCAATCATTTCGTTGCGCTGTAAAAATCCTTCTAAATTATTCAAATTTATATTTTCTTTCGATTGATTATCATAAGCCTTCAATTTTTGTATTAACAACTTATTAACGGTTTCATAACTTATAAAAAGATTCTCACCATTCTCAAAAATCACTTCAACCGAATCGTTGGTTTTCTTTGCATTTCTATGTGCTGCAAAACCATACAAAAACACTATTATCAATCCTAGTGCACTGAATTTTAATAAGTTAACGTATTTTTTCATTTTGTCTACCATTTTAAAAAACTATAACAACCCCTTAATTAATCCCCTCACTAATTAAGAGGGTTGCCATAGTTACCAAAGTATTTAGCACATAATTCTATTTTAATATTTTATCAACCTCATCCACAATTCGCTTAGTAGCGTTTGGCAAGGCCAGTTTTTTTATGTTTTCTCCCAGAACCCCTCTCTGATCATCATCTTTGACCAATAAGCTGATCACTTCAGGCAAGGTGTCAATATTCTTTTCTTCCAGTAGTATCCCGGCATTTTTATCCGTGATTGCTTTGGCATTTTGTGTTTGATGATCTTCTGCAACATTGGGCGAAGGAATCAATATGACCGGCTTTCCCACGATACATAGTTCAGAGATGGATCCGGCGCCGGCCCGGCTGACCAGTATATCAGCTGCTGCATACAACAGATCCATCTTTTGAACATACTCCCAAACCTGTACCCCGTCCATTTGGCTAAACTTCTTGTATTCGTCATAATACAGTTTGCCTGACTGCCAGATAACCTGGACATCATTTTTCAGAATTGCTTGTATGTGCTTTTCGAGAGCCTTGTTTATGGCTCTTGCACCCAGGCTACCTCCCAAAACGGCGATTGTCATTTTTCCGGGGTCGAGATTAAAATGAGCTACTGCTTCCTTTTTCTTTTTATGTATTTCCAGAAGATCCTGACGCACTGGATTTCCTGTTTTTATTAGCTTATCCTTTGGAAAATATTGATCCAGACCATCATAAGCAACGCATATTCTTTGAACTCTTTTTGCCAATAATCTGTTTGTGATTCCCGGATAAGAATTCTGTTCCTGTATCAAACTAGGAATGTTCTTTCGATTGGCCATAAAAAGTGTTGGCCCCGATGCAAAACCTCCGGTTCCAATTACAACATTGGGTTTGAATTTTTTGATGATCTTTTTCGCATTGATCAGACTTGATAAGAGCTTGAACGGAAAAGTCAGATTCTTTAGACTCAGGCTCCTCTGAATGCCTGTGATATTAAGACCCTTTATTTCATAACCGGACTGAGGCACTTTTTCCATTTCCATCCTACCTTTGGCACCCACAAACAAAAAATTCGATTCCGGGTATCTTTCCTTGAGTTCGTTGGCAATGGCTATGGCAGGGTAGATATGCCCTCCTGTACCTCCTCCGCTTAGCAATATGTTAACCGACTGCTTCATGCAATATATCTAAAGGGTTATCTAATTTCTCTTTTTGTTTTGCGGCAATTACTTTGTGATCCGAAGCACTTACACTTAACACGATTCCAATAGCGAAACAGGTCATCCAGATTGAAGTTCCTCCGGTACTGATAAGGGGAAGTGGCTGACCCGTTACAGGAAATAACCCAACCGCAACCGCCATGTTGATCATAGCTTGAAAAATAATGGGCAATCCTACTCCAAGACATAGCAAAGTGCCAAATATCGTTGTTGATTTTGTTGCTATTATCACAATTCTGAACAACAAACCCAGGAAAAACATAATTATTGAAATGGCCCCCAGCAATCCAAATTCCTCTCCAATAATGGCATAAATAAAATCGGAGGATGACTGCGGAAGAAAATTCTTTTGAACGCTCTTTCCTGGCCCTTTGCCATAAATTTCTCCAGAGGCTATTGCAATTTTTGCTTTTTCAGCCTGATAATTATCTTCAGATTCACCGGAAACAAAATTCTCTATCCTGCTAGACCATGTTGAAATCCTGCTGTTCTTCATCGCATCGGGAAACGCTCTTGCGCTTAAAATAAATAAGGTAAAGCATAAAAGTCCGACACCAAGAATAGAAACGATGTATTTTATTGGATAGCCACCAAGAAACACCAAAATGATAACCATAGTAAATGTTATGGCCGTCGTAGAGAAGTTGGCTGGTAAAATCAGTGCCAAAACGGCTCCAACCGGCAACCACATATAAAGCACACTTTCTTTAAAAGTGATCTCTTTTTCTTTATGTCTTGCCAAATATCGGGCAACATAGATCATGACCACGACAGATGCAAGGGTTGAGGTCTGAAATCCTATCCCAATTAAAGGTATACTGATCCATCGGCTGGCATTTGCTCCTTCAATAACAGTACCCTGTGCCAGGGTATAGACCAAGAGTAAAATTACAACGGGTAGCATAAGAACAGATAACCCACTAAAATAGCGGTAGGGAACTTTATGCGTTGTATAAACAATCACAAAACCAAGTAGTAATAAAATAGCATGCTTTAATAAATATCCCAGAGTCGTTCCTTTACCCGCTACATATACAAGATTCGTACTTGCGCTGTAAACAGGCAGGAAAGAAAATATGGCCAATACAGCAATGATTGCCCAAATTGTTTTATCTCCTTTAATATTTTCTAAAAACTTACTCATTTTTACTATTTTCCTAAAGATGTCTTACAGCTTCCTTGAATCGATTCCCTCTGTCTTCAAAACTCTCGTTTGCCCTCTCGCATTTACCTGCCGGTGAAAAAAGAATACTCTCACCTTCCTTGCTTAGTTTATAAGCAATTTTTACCGCATCCCTGATACAAGTGGTTTCTATCATAAAGTCCACTACGTTCCCAAAAGTTTCAATGAGCTTATCGTTATTTTCCCCCAGGCATATAATGGCACTCACTTTTTCATTGACCAGAGGTAGAAGTATTTCATAATCATTGGCATCATCATTTCCGCCCGCAATCCAGATTGTGGTATTCTCCATTGATTCCAGCGCGTAATAGGTAGCATTAACATTTAGCGCCTTTGAATCATTGATGTATTGCGATCCATTAATGGTCAACACCTTTTCCAGCCTGTGTTCTTCATTCTCAAAATCAGAAAGGCAATTTCTGATCGTTTCCTTTCTTACCTTCATCAAGTCAGACAATGTACTTGAAGCCATAGCATTTTTAACATTAAAATTGGTTTGCAAGGCAAAAGATGAAATACTCATGTATATTTATTTTATTGTTATAGTTTGTTTATCTTACTTTGAGGGTCAAAATCGATATTACAGCCAGTAATATCCCTACGATCCAAAACCTCGTTACTATTTTACTTTCGTGATACCCACGTTTTTGATAATGATGGTGTAAAGGGGCCATCAAAAAGATTCGCTTTCCCACACCGGATTTCTTTCTTGTATACTTGAAATACGACACCTGAAATACCACGGACAGATTCTCGGCTAAAAATATTCCTGCGAGAATCGGAATCAGAAATTCCTTTCGCACCGATAATGCAATTACAGCGATTACCGCACCTATTGTAAGACTTCCTGTATCCCCCATGAATACCTGGGCAGGATAGGTATTGTACCAAAGAAAACCGACCAGACCTCCTACAAAAGCACTTACGAAAATTGTGATCTCACCCGAGTTCGGTATATACATTACGTTCAGGTAATCGGCAAAAATGATATTACCCGAAACCCATGCAAAGATGGCCAGCGCTAAAACGATAATGGCCGAACTCCCTGCTGCCAGTCCATCGATTCCATCCGTTAAGTTAGCTCCGTTTGAAACGGCCGTAATTATAAAAATTACGATGACCACAAAAAACAGCCAGACATAGTCCTTGGCCCAGTCACCCATCCAGGTCAGTAGATTTGCGTAATCAAATTCATTGTTTTTAACAAATGGAATCGTGGTTTTAGTCGATTTTTCGGCTTCGCCAAATCGATTTGAAGAAATGGTAAGCTCTTGACTAATAACAACTTCACCATGCCTCAACTTTTCTTTGACAACAACATCAGGGTTAAAGTATAACATAAGTCCTACAAATGCCCCCAAGGTAATTTGCCCCACAATCTTAAATCTTCCTTTGAGCCCTTCTTTGTTCTTTTTAAACACCTTTATATAATCATCGATAAACCCGATAATTCCCATCCAAACCGTGGTAACTATCAAAATGATGATATAGATATTGTCGAGTCTTGCGAAGAGAAATACCGGAATCAACGTGGCTAAAATAATGATGACTCCACCCATGGTAGGTGTTCCTTGTTTTTGAACCTGCCCTTCAAGACCGAGGTCTCTGATAGACTCTCCAACCTGTAAACTTCTCAGCCTGTCAATGATTTTTCTTCCGTAAATTGTTGAAATCAGAAGTGAAAAAGCAAAGGCAAGAGCCGATCTGAAGGAAATATACTGAAACAGTCCAGTTCCCGGAAGGCTTGTGTTCTCATCTAAAAATTCAAATAAATAATATAGCATTCTGGGATTTTATTTGTTCAGTTCGGTTAATATTTGCTTTGTAATGACAAAATCATCGAACCCGGTTTTTTCATTTCCGATGATCTGATATGTTTCATGCCCTTTCCCCGCAACCAATATGATATCTCCTTCATTCGCCAATTTACAGGCGGTTTTAATGGCTTGCTTTCTGTCAACTATGGTTATCGTTTTTTTATAATTCTCCGGCCTTACACCAGCTTCAACTTCTTTTAATATCTGTTCAGGATCTTCACTTCTGGGATTATCTGAAGTAAACACAACCTGATTACTTAAGCTTGAGGCGATGTTTCCCATTTTAGGCCGTTTCTCCCTGTCTCTGTCTCCGCCGCATCCAACAACCGTGATCACCTGCTCATTGAAAGTTCGAATGGAATTAATGGTTTCCAGAACATTCTTAAGAGCATCTGGCGTATGGGCATAATCGATAATTGCATTTATTCCTCCTTTGGATATGGCGTGCTGAAAACGGCCCGATACGTTCTCAAGCTCGCTCAAAACCCTTAGGTTTTCATATCTATCCATGCCGATAAGGTCAGAACAGGCATAAATTGCCAAAAGGTTATACGCATTGAATGATCCGATTAATTTGGTCCAGACCTCCTGTCCGTCAATGTTCAAAAGAAGTCCGTTAAACTGATTTTCTATGATCCTCGCTTTGTAATCAGCTTCGGTCTTCAAAGCATATGAAAATTTCTTTGCCCTTGTATTTTGCAGCATGACCTGACCGTTCTTATCATCAATATTTACAAGAGCAAATGACTGCGGAGAAAGATGATCAAAGAATGATTTTTTAACATCTCTGTATTCCGCAAAGGTTTTATGATAGTCCAAATGGTCATGGGTCAAATTCGTGAAAATTCCACCTTTAAAGTTTAACCCGGCCGTCCTTTTCTGATGGATACCATGTGAACTCACCTCCATAAAGCAGTGACTTACTCCCTGATCAGCCATTTCCCTCAAAAATCTGTTAATAGTGAGGGAATCCGGAGTAGTATGTGTCGCATCAACTTCCTTTTCACCTACCACGATTTTTATGGTAGAAATCAAACCGCTTTTATAACCCGCTTTCTTAAATTGCTCGGCAAGCAGCGTGGCGATTGTAGTTTTTCCATTCGTTCCTGTAACGCCAACCAAAGTGAGTTCCTCAGAAGGGTTGTCATAGAAATTCGCTGCCAGAATCGCCAAGGCTTCATCACTGTCCTTAACTTTGACATAGGTCACCTGATCATTCATCCTGTCGGGGAACTGCTGACATATGACAACTTTGGCCCCATCCTGAATGGCATTTTCAATAAATTGATGGCCGTCAAATTGAAGCCCTTTTTGAGCGACAAAAACTGAATCAGCGCTGATCTTTCTGGAATCGAACTCAAGAGCACTTACCATTACATCCGTAGAACCGCTTACTGATTCTACCGAAACCCCGTATAATATGTCTCTTAATTTCTTCAACCTATGATAATTCCAGTCTTATGATTTCACCCTTTTTTAATTCTGAACCGGCCTTGATCGATTGTGATTTCACCTTCCCTATTCCCGAAATTCGGACCTTTAAACCCATATTCTCTAATAAGGAAACTGCATCCATTCCGGGCATATTCCTAACATCAGGCATTTTTGTAAAATTTTCATTAGCCTTGGCATAGTAACCGTCATAGGCCTGATCAACAGAAACAAGCTCATTTGCAAATGAAACTTCCTTTTCTATTGGAGTGTCGGTATAGATTTTTCTGGCGATTCTTTCAAAAACAGGAGCGGCTACAACATTTCCGTAGTACCCTTTCTTCTTATTGGGTTTATGAATAACTACAATACATGAATATTTAGGTTCATCTGCCGGGAAATACCCCACGAATGAAGAAATGTATTTGGTATCATCTGTCCAGTATTCAGTCTGACAGGTTCCTGTTTTTCCTGCCATGGAAAAGCTTGGATCGTAAATATTGTCGGCTGTTCCCCTTTTGACAACATTTAGCATCATTTCCTTTACCTTATCTATGGTTTCCTGAGAACATACCTGAGGATGTATGATTTCCTTTTCAAATTTTGTCACCACATTACTCTGATCCCTGATCTCCTTAACGAAACGTGGTTTGACCATCTCACCGTTATTAGCGATTGCATTATAAAAAGTCAAGGTTTGCAGAGGGGTGAAAGACACGCCATAACCATAGGCCATCCAGGGAAGTGACAAACCATTCCAGGTCTCTTTATCCTTGGGATTCGGAATTTTAGGCTCTCCTTCACCTTTTATAGGGAGGCCGATCTTCTGACCGACATTCATTCTCTCAAGACCCTGAATAAATTTTTGTGGATTTTCACCATAGTGGCTATTGATTATCTTGACGATACCCACATTTGATGAAACCTCAAAGACTCTTGCAGCGGATATTTCACCATACCCCCCATGATGAGAATCTCTTACCGGCTTTCCGTGAAAACGTATTACTCCTTTTTCCGTATCTATGACTTCTGAAGTGTCAATGACCTTATCTTCCAAAGCCACCACCATACCCATTAATTTAAAGGTAGATCCAGGCTCATGTGATTCATAAATTGCATAGTTACGCTGCTCAAAATAAGTCCCTTTGGACGTTCGCCCCAGATTGGAAATAGCTTTGATTTCCCCTGTCTTGGTCTCCATAACAACAACGGAACCGTGGTCTGCCTCGAACTTCTCTAACTGCCCTAAAAGTGCATGATGTGCAACATCCTGAATTTTAAGATCCAGGGTTGTTATGATGTCTTTACCGTCGATAGGTTCAATTTCATTATTATCATTCAAAGGCTTCCATTGGCCTTTCGCAATCTTTTGTTTTAACCGCTTCCCTTTTTTACCTCTCAAAAACTCATAAAAGCTACCTTCAATACCCACTCTTCCGCGGTAATCGTCATACCCAACGGCACGTTCCGCAATTTTACCAATAGGATGTTCTCTCACCGTACGTTGTTCAATGATCAGACCTCCCCTATAGGTACCCAATTCAAAGATTGGAAACTTTTTTAAGCGCTGATAATCATTATAACTGAGATTTCTGGTTATAAAAAGATATCTGTTCTTGTTGATACGTGCCTTTCTGATCTTGTTTTCATAATATCCTGCCGATTTACCCAGCATATCGGACAAAGCGACTGACAAATCCTTTATCCCCGCTTCAAAATCATTGTCAGATATGGTAACCGCATCCATTCTCACGTCAAACCTTGAAACCGAAGTTGCAAGCAGGCTACCATCTGAGGTATACACACTACCTCGATTCGCCGCAATCTCAAACGTTTTTACGGTACCCTGCTCGGCTTCTACCCTGTATAAATCCCCTTCAAAATGCTCGATTTCTATTAGCTTATAAATGATTGCCATAGCGAACAAGAATAAAAACCCGGTCAACAGGTATAATTTATTTAGTATTTGCTTCTTTTCAACAGCCATCTTACTTGTTTACTATAACTTTGATTTTCTGAGGAGGAATCTGCGAAACATAAAGCCCCTCTTCTTCCAGCCTTTTTGAAATACTGGATTCCATTTTCAGTTTCATAAGATCTGAACGGGTGGCTACAAACTCAGAATAAAGCTTACGCTTTTCTTTGTTCAGGGAGGAAATCTTTTGAACCTTCTTGTCTATCTGATGAGAACTTGTTATCATGAGCAATGCAAGAAAGGTGAGAAAGATGATAAATCCCCAATTCTTTTTCGCATCCTCATCTACCAAAAACTTTCCTTTGAGGATGTTGTACAAGGTTTGCTTGACTTTAGACATGTTGCGTTGTGAAACTGATTTGATTAATTTTTCTCTGCTATTCTTAATTTGGCGCTTCTGGCCCTGTTGTTGTTCTTTATTTCTTCTTTTGTAGGGATAATCATCTTTCCCACTTTTTTAAACGGAACATTCACGTTGCCGTAAAAGTCTTTTTCCGGCTCTCCCTCAAATAATCCGGTCTGAATGAATCGCTTGACCAATCTATCTTCCAGTGAGTGATATGAAATTACGCTCAACCTCCCTCCTGAAACCAGCAATTCAGGCGTTTGAACCAAGAACTCTTTCAACACCTCCATCTCCTGATTCACTTCTATTCTGACAGCCTGAAAAATCTGAGCAAGTATTTTATGCTCTTTCGATTTTGGTAAGAATCGTTTTAATACCTGCTTCAATTCAAAACTCGTTTTTATCGCTTCATCTTCCCTCGCCTGAACAATTTCCCGTGCCAAGACTCTTGAATTCCTTAACTCGCCGTACTGAAACAAGACATTCGCCAATTCCTGTTCTCCGTATTCATTTATTACCTCATAGGCTGAAAGAGAATCATTCACATTCATCCTCATATCGAGCTCTGCATCAAATCGAGTAGAAAATCCTCTTTCGGCACTGTCAAACTGATGCGACGAAACTCCCAGATCAGCCAGGATACCATCTACCTTTTTAATTCCGTAGAACCTTAGGAAGCGACTAATGAATCTGAAATTCTCATTGATCAAAACAAAACGATCATCTTGTAATTCATTCTTCAATGCGTCTTCATCCTGATCAAAAGCAAACAGTTTACCTTCATCTCCCAGCCTTTTTAAAATTTCTGCAGAATGACCTCCACCACCGAAAGTCACATCCACATAAATACCATTAGGCTTGATTTTTAGACCATCAACACTTTCAAAGAGCAAGACCGGGTCATGATACTTCATCCTCGCCATCATTTACATTACCCATCACATCCTCGGCAAGATCTGCGAAATCAATCGCAGCGTCATCAATAGCTTTTTCATATCTGTCCTTATCCCATATTTCTATTATGTTCACTGATGAAGAAAGAACCACCTCTTTGGTGATCCCTGAAAACATGTGAAGATCCTTAGGGATAAGCATTCTTCCGGAGGCATCAAGTTCAATCACCTTTACTCCGGCCGTAAATCTTCTTATAAAATCATTGTTCTTTTTGACAAAGCGATTTAACTTATTCACCTTGGTCATCATGGCATTCCATTCGCTCATGGGGTACAACTCAAGACAAGGCTGAAAAACTGAGCGCTTTAAAACAAATCCTTCCTGCAGTATACTGGACAGTTGCTTTTTAAGTGGAGATGGAAGCATCAGACGTCCTTTGACATCAGATTTACATTCGTATGTTCCAATTAAATTTACCACCTTTACCCCACTAATATTGAAATACAATCACAAATATATGGATTTTTACCACTTTTTACCATTTTTTACCACTTTGTTGATAACTTTCTTCAAATTCACATAAGTGGCTGATTAATGGATACTTAAAGGGAGTAGATTTTTTTTATGGAAAATAATTGGAACTAATGAATAGAAAATTAGTACTTTAAACCAAATTATATAAATTTGCAAACTGTATAGAAATTATATCTTTAATGAAATACACCCTCAAACAAGAAAAAGGTTATTCGTATCTGGAATCCGGTGAAGGAACACCTTTGATCATATTACACGGACTCATGGGAAATCTGAGTAATTTCGATGGAGTTTTTGATCACTTTTCTGATTTGGGTTATCAGGTCATCATGCCTGAACTTCCAATCTACACCTTGCCGCTTTTAAAGACCAATGTTAAAAATCTATCCAAGTTTATCAAAGATTTTGTAAAGTTTAAAGGTCTTGACAAATACATCCTCATGGGTAATTCACTTGGAGGTCACATTGCTCTTTTTCACACCAAACTAAACCCTAAAAATGTGAGTGGACTTGTGCTTACAGGCAGTTCGGGACTCTATGAAAATTCCATGGGAGAGAGCTATCCTAAAAGAGGGGACTATGATTATATAAAGAAAAAGGCCCAGGACGTATTTTACGATCCTGAAATTGCAACAAAAGAGGTTGTTGACGACGTCTTTGAAACGCTGAACAACAGAAACAAACTGATCAGAACCATTGCGATCGCCAAGAGTGCAATTCGGCATAATATGGCCAAGGACCTCCCTGAAATGAAGGTACCAACCTGTTTGATATGGGGTAAAAACGATACAGTTACGCCACCCGATGTTGCTGAAGAGTTCCATAAATTATTACCCAATTCTGAACTTCACTGGATTGATAAATGCGGCCACGCACCCATGATGGAAACTCCGGAAGAATTTAACAGATTGCTGGAACCCTGGTTGACAAAAAACTTTAAACCCTGACACTTTCCTGTGAAGATCAAATCGGCAGAATTCATTATCAGCAATACGGATGTTTTTAAATGTCCAAAGGAAAATCTGCCTGAATATGCATTTATAGGAAGATCCAACGTAGGCAAATCTTCCCTGATCAATATGCTTACTGATCATAAAAACCTCGCAAAAACCTCTGGAAAACCCGGAAAAACACAGCTGATAAATCATTTTCTAATCAATAAAAGCTGGTTTCTGGTAGATTTACCCGGATACGGCTACGCCTCTGTATCCAAGGACAAAAGAAAAGGTTTTCAAAAATTTATCAAAGATTATTTTAATAAGCGTATGCAGCTGGCCTGCACTTTTGTTTTGATAGACAGTCGCCATAAACCACAAAAAATTGATCTGGAATTTATTGAATATCTGGGTGTGAACGGAATTCCGTTTTGCATTGTATTTACTAAGGCAGACAAACTCAATGCTTCGACCTTACCTAAAAATATAGACGCCTACAAGAGAGAATTACTGAATACCTGGGAAGAATTACCTACTTATTTCGTGTCCTCTTCAAGTGATAAAAGAGGTCGGGAAGATATCCTCAGTTTTATTGAAGATGTCAATCTTCAGATCGCTCAGCAGAATTAAAATCTGAAACCGGGCTATGGCCAACATAACAGTTCTTTTTAAGTAGCAATAACCCCTAATTCTTTACTTCAAAGATCGATCCTTTAAGTTGATCAGAAACTTCTCCGGATTTATATTCACGTCTTTGCAGGTTGTCATAAAGAAAAACCCAAGAATGTATACTATTAGATTTCGTATTTTTACCATGAAGCAAAAAGCATGAAACGCAGCACAAAAAACAATTTACAGGTACTGTACGAAGACAATCACCTGTTGGTGGTTAACAAGCGAGTCGGTGACATAGTCCAGGGAGATAAAACCGGGGACAAACCGCTAAGCGAAGTAGTCAAGGAATATATAGCTGAAAAGTATCAGAAACCAGGAAAGGTATTTCTTGGAGTGGTTCACCGACTCGACCGGCCCACAACCGGCATTGTCATCTTCGCCAGAACCAGCAAAGCCCTGGAAAGAATGAACAAAATGTTACGGGATAAAGAGATCCGCAAAACCTATTGGGCACTGGTGGAAGGAGTTCCTGCAAAAAATAAAGGCACCCTGGAACATCATTTGAAAAAGAATCCCAAAAACAACAAATCCACAGCCTTCCTGAAAGCCTCATCTGATTCTAAAAAAGCCACTTTACATTATAAAGAAATATTGAGACTTGATCGCTACAGCTTACTGGAAATCAATTTAGAAACCGGAAGGCACCACCAGATCAGAACACAGTTGTCCTTTATCGGACATCCTATAAAAGGCGACTTGAAATACGGTAGCAAAAGATCGAACAAGGATGGAGGAATTCATCTTCATGCCACAAGAATTGAATTTATTCATCCTGTAAAAAAGGAGAAAATATCTTTGGAAGCCCCAAGGCCATCCGAATCTCTATGGAAAATCTGCGATTCGAAAATACTGCAATCAGAAGTTCAGAACTGATCATATAAGGCTATTAATTCCATATCCACCATTCCACCTTTACCCCGAAATAATATCCCCACCTTTTAGGTCCCGTTGCCTCCAGATAAGGCGAATAAAGAGATTCCATTGCAAAATCATTATATCTGGCGGCGGAAGCCACAAATCGGATATGGGGCCTGGCCCATACATCCCTCTGTCCGGTGGGAACATAAACCGGGGCTACGCTAAATTTAAGCATACTTGCCCATGGATTCTCCCCGTCTTTACGCTGTGAATAATTAACTTCTGTAAGTAAATGAAAATAATCTGAAAGGTAGTGTTGATTTCTGACTCCAACGGTAAAATCGATTTTACGATTGTATACCTCCCTCCCAAAATACGTTTTTGAAAGCCCGTTTGTATCAGCGGCTCCTTTGCTGTTTGCGAAAATCACATAACCATTGAGCGAGTATCGATCCGAAAAATTTAAAACCGTATGATTCACCAGGGCCAGAGAATAAGCTCCCTGAAAGTTTCTAGCAATTGTATCAGGAGCCCCATAAGTAAGCCAGGTCTTGGACAATCCTCCGTCACCGCCGTTGGCAATTCCCGTGCCATATCTCAGGGAAAAATCATTAAAGGAACCTGATTTCAGTTTCTTTATTATATGCTGATGTTTTGCGCCGATGACAAATCCGTAATCTGAAGGAAAATTATAGATTTCAGCGATACTGTCATTTTCAACATCACCGTCTGCATCTGCCATTCTGTGAAATTCCCCTAATAAGGTGATCGCGTTATTTTCATTGATATCTATATCCTGCTCTGCAACCATGACAACCCTTTGTCTCAGCTCTGCACTTGGGGTTCCTGTTTTGATATTGAGATAAAAGTAAGGTGGCAACGTAGAGGTTGTATCTGTTGAAGCAACAAAAACCGTAGACAACCGGGTCTTTTTAAACTCAACTCCAAATCCGGCTCCGGAATGATCATTGAAATAAAAGTGATCAGCAATATGAACGTCAGGACCTCTGTAAAGCCTTGAACCTGCCCAGATACTAACATCTGAACCCTTGATATTTCTGGCCTCAACAAAAATCTCTGGCATGGAAAATCCCAAGCCACCAATACTCGAAGAGGTACTGTTGGCAAAACTTGCAACTCCTGTGGTATACACAGATAATCGGATCTGTGCATAAATAATTGTTTCATCCCCTTCCTTGGGTGAAAAGTTGAAATTAGGTGCTACCTCCAGATAGTCCTGTTCCTCCAACCTGCCTCCAATACTTCCCATATTATTCAGATTCAGTCTTCGGCCTATGGAACCTCCGTTCTCAAATGACCAGTCCACCCCTGCTCTTCCATAGGATCCGATTGATACATTTTTATTGGTTGATATCTGATACTGTATCTGGGCGCTGGAAGGGAAGCTGAAGCCAATGAAGAATACACAGAATAATTTAAGTAAACCTAAGCAGGGTTTTTCCTTAGATAAAAGGGCTGGTTTGGAGAACATAACTGAGGGATTAGTGATAGTCCAAGATAGTAATATTGTAATTCTATTGCAAATCCCATTTTTAAATCAACTCACAAAAAAAGGGAGGCCTTTTGGACCTCCCATCGTTCTTAAGGGAAAAGTTTTTCAAAGAATATAATTTGTACTGACAAAATTTGACTTGTTGTTGTCCAGTATATCATTTAAAATATCCTTGTTAAGATCATTGTTCTTACATGCCACCAAGGTCCTGATCGAAAAAGATCTTAATGCTGCACGGACACTCAGGGTACTTACAGCTGAGTCCTTTCTTCCTACAAATGGATATACATCGGGCCCTCGCTGACATTGACTGTTAATATTCACACGACATACCTGATTTACGAGGCTGTCTATCAATGGTGCCAATGTGTCTGAATTTTTACTAAACAGACTCACTTGTTGTCCGTAATTGGAATTTACGATTGAATCTATTGGTTCCTGAACGTCCTTAAATGAAAGTATGGGTATCACCGGGCCAAACTGCTCTTCGTGATAAACATCCATCTTCTCATTGACAGGATAAAGAACTGCCGGATAGACAAAACTATGATGTGTATCCCCTCCTCCATCATTAATAATTTCCGCTCCTTTTGAAACGGCGTCATCGATGAGGTTCTTTATATATTCGGGTTTACCAGGTTCAGGAAGCGGGGTGAGTTTTACACCATCCTCCCAGGGCAAACCACATCGCAACTGTTCGATCCTCTGGACAAACTTTTTATTGAATGTTTCGATGATATTTTCATGAACAAAAATCATTTTCAGAGCTGTACATCGCTGTCCGTTAAATGACAAAGAGCCAAGTACACATTCTTCAACCGCAAGATCCATATCTGTATCCGGCAACACGATGGCCGGATTCTTCGCTTCCAGACCCAGAACCAGTCGTAACCTGTTCTGTTTAGGGTGCTGACTTTGAAGTGCATTGGCAGATTTGCTGTTTCCAATAAGCGCCAGCACCTCCACTCTTCCGGATTTCACAATTGGGCTTGCTACTTCTCTTCCACGACCGAATAAAATATTTACCACTCCTTTTGGGAACGCTTCTGCAAAAGCTTCCAACAATGGCGTTATCAGGATCACTCCGAATTTTGCCGGCTTAAAAACCGTCGTATTACCCATGATCAATGCGGGTATCAAAAGACAGAAAGTCTCATTCAAAGGATAGTTATAGGGTCCAAGGCAAAGAACCACTCCCAGCGGACCTCTACGGATCTGGGCATAAACTTCACTGTGAAGTTTTACACGGGCACAGTTTCGGTCAAGTTCCTTCAACTCATCAATTGTATCATAGATATAATCAACTGTCCGGTCAAATTCTTTTTGAGCGTCCGGTAGGGTCTTACCTATTTCCCACATGATAAAATTGACTACCTCATCTCTTTTGGTAACCATCAGTTCGGCAAATTTTTCTACGCATTTGATCCTTTCTTCCACTTTCAGGGTGGGCCATGAGCCGGTTCCATTATTAAAAGCCTCATTAGCAGCATCCAATGCTTCCAACGCGTCCTTTTCACCCATTACAGGAAGTGTTCCAAGAAGGGTTGGCTCATATTTACCCTCTCCATTTGCCGTATAGATAGGAGAATAAACCTCTGAGGTTTTGCCTTTCCACGTTTTTATCTTTCCATTGAGAAGATATTTATCATAATTTTTTTTCAAAGGCACATCGAATTCTTCGGGTACCTTCTTGTCTTTAAAAATAGTCTGTATAGACATTTTGAGTATTTTTTGAGTTTATAAGGATTAATTTATTTTAACTATTCTTTATCTATTTGATTCTTACGTTTAGGTGTTTTAAATTATTTCAGATGATATATTGGAACAACTGAGGACTGTCATTTAAATATTCACCATAAAAGCCTCTCTCCTTCATTCGACTTAGCAAGGGGTCAAAATCCTCACGGTTTTTAAGTTCAATTCCCACCACTGCAGAGCTTCTGGCACGACTGTTCTTTTTGGTATATTCAAAATAGGTGATGTCATCGGTTTCTCCCAAAACATTCACAACAAATTCCTTTAAGGCCCCCGCACGCTGCGGAAATATGACTATGAAATAATGCTTTACTCCTTCATATAGCAAGGATCTTTCCTTGATCTCCTCCATTCTGGAAATGTCATTGTTTCCCCCACTGATAATACAAGCAACCCTCTTTCCCTTGATCTTATCCTTTACCAGGTCAAGAGCAGCTACAGATAAGGCCCCTGCAGGTTCAACTACAATGGCCTTTTCATTGTAAAGTTGCAATAAGGTGGAGCATATTTTACCTTCAGGAACAATCACGACCTCATCCACTCCTTCCTTACAGATGGAAAAAGGTAAATCCCCCATTCTTTTAACCGCCGCTCCGTCTACAAATTTTTCAATTTCATTTAGGGTGGTGTTGACACCTTTAGTAAGAGAAGTTTTTAATGATGGAGCCCCTTCAGGTTCCACAGCAATGATTTTGGTTTCAAGGCTCGTCTGTTTTATCACACTGATCAGACCTGAGATAAGTCCTCCTCCCCCAACCGGCACTAACAAATAATCCAGTGGTTCTTTACAATCTTTTAAAATCTCAAGAGCAACCGTTCCCTGGCCCTCAATGATTTTTTGATCATCAAAAGGATGCACAAACTCAAACCCGTTTTCCTCCGAATAATCACGCGCTACCTGGTATGAGGCATCATAAGTATCCCCAATAAGCTTGATCTCAATATGGTCCCTTCCAAACATTTGTACCTGTTGAACTTTTTGCTGAGGAGTGGTTACAGGCATAAATATGATACCTTTAATCGAAAGGAAATTACACACCTGTGCAACTCCCTGGGCATGATTTCCAGCGCTTGAACAAACCACGGTATCCACGTGTCTGTCTTCAACAAGAGAGCGAATCTTATTGAATGCTCCCCTAATTTTATAAGACCTTACTCGTTGCAGATCTTCTCTTTTAAAAAAAATTTCTGCCTCGTATTTTTCCGAAAAATTAGGCATTCGAATTAAAGGGGTATGCTTTACCAGGTCACGAATCCTGTGATCTGCATCTTTTATTTCGTCAATATGAACAAAAGTTTTTACCATTTTAAAAACAAAACCATCGATCTCAATAGTTAGAAATCGATGGTCAACTGAATACTAGTTTAATTCTCGATTTCCTGTTTAAACAATCTTGATCATTGCCGTCATTGATTCTCTTAATTCAGATCCAATAATTTCAACAGGGTGGTACCTTAGCGACTCATTTATTGCTATTAATTCCTGGTTATCAACACCATTACCTTTACCTTCACCATAAGATGTTCCGATTACATCAGTATCAATACCTTTCATAAAATCAGTCAGCAAGGGTTTACAGGCATGATCGAACAGGTAACATCCATATTCGGCTGTATCTGAAATCGTCGCATTCATTTCATATAATTTCTTACGGGCAATCGTATTGGCAATCAAAGGAGTTTCATGAAGCGATTCATAATAGGCTGATTCATCTATAATTCCGGCATCAGTCATCGTTTCAAAAGCCAATTCTACTCCTGCTCTTACAAAGGCTACCATAAGCACCCCATTATCAAAATATTCCTGTTCAGAAATTTCAACATCACCCGCAGGAGTTTTTTCAAAAGCCGTCTCTCCTGTTGCAGCTCTCCATGATAACAGATTTTTATCATCATTAGCCCAGTCCTCCATCATCGTTTTAGAGAAATGACCCGACATGATATCATCCATATGTTTATTGAACAGTGGTCTCATGATATCTTTTAATTCTTCCGATAAAGCATAAGCCTTGATCTTGGCCGGGTTTGACAGGCGGTCCATCATATTGGTTATTCCACCATGCTTTAACGCTTCTGTAATCGTCTCCCAACCATATTGGATCAACTTTGAAGCATATCCCTCATCAATTCCTTTTTCGATCATTTTGTCAAAACACAAAATAGAACCGGTTTGAAGCACTCCACAAAGAATTGTCTGCTCGCCCATAAGATCTGATTTTACCTCAGCTATGAATGAAGACTCCAATACACCTGCTCTGTCTCCACCTGTTGCAACTGCATAGGCCTTTGCTTCTGCAAGCCCTCTTCCCTGTGGATCATTTTCATTGTGAACGGCGATAAGGGTAGGGACCCCAAAACCTCTTTTATACTCTTCTCTTACCTCTGATCCAGGGCTCTTGGGAGCTACCATTATTACGGTTAGGTCTTCCCTGACCTGCATTCCTTCTTCTACAATATTAAACCCATGTGAATAGGCCAGTGTGGCACCTTGTTTCATTAACGGCATTACCGCTTTAACTACAGATGTATGCTGTTTATCCGGTGTCAGGTTACAAACCAAATCTGCCGAAGGAACCATTTCTTCATAAGTTCCAACCGGAAATCCATGTTCAGAAGCATTCTTGAACGACTGACGCTTTTCTTTGATTGCACCCTCTCTTAAAGCATATGAAATATCCAACCCCGAATCTCTCATGTTCAATCCCTGATTCAATCCCTGTGCTCCACATCCTACGATGACCACTTTTTTTCCTTTTAAAGCGGATACTCCTTCAGTGAATTCAGCAGAATCCATAAATCTGCACTTTCCAAGTTGAGCAAGTTGTTCCCGCAGTGAAAGTGTGTTAAAATAATTTGCCATTAGCTTTTAGTTATTTTTAGTTTAATTGTTTTTTTAATAGTTCTGATATTTTCATTTCGTCTTTGGTAACAGAAATCCTTCCTGATCTGACAAACTGCATGATTCCGTATTCTGCCAGTTCATTGTACAGACCGTCAATTTCCTCACGTCTTCCTGATTTCTCAATAACAAAAAATTCAGGTGAAACCGTAACAATCTGTGCATTGCTGTTCTTTATAATATTTTGTATCTGCCTTTCTTCAAAAAGCAAACTCGATTTGATCTTAAATAAAGCCGATTGGAGAAAGATACACTCTTCATTGGTATGATAGTAGGCTTTGATCACTTCTACCTGCTTCTCTATCTGGCCAATGATCTTTTTAACCTGATCCTCGGTCACCTCAACCACAATGATAAATCTTGAAACATGCTCAATTTCTGAACTCGATACGGTAAGACTATCTATATTGATATGTCGCTTTAAGAAGATCGTGGCGATCTTGTTCAATAATCCGAGATTATTTTCGGAATAAACGGATACGGTATATTTTTTTATTTTCATTTCTTTTATTTTAATCGGATATCAGATACGCTTGAACCGGTTGGGATCATAGGAAATACATTTTCCTCCATTTCAACCACAACTTCCAGGAAATAGGATTCTTTTGAGGCAATCATCTCCGAGATGGCCTCAGTCAGTTCTTCTCGTTCCGTGACCCTTCTTGACTTAATTCCATATCCTTCGGATATTTTTACAAAATCGGGATTGACCATTTCGGTTGAGGCGTATCTGCCATCAAAGAACAATTCCTGCCACTGACGAACCATTCCCAGGAACTGATTATTTAAAACAATGATTTTTACAGGAACCCGGGTTTGTAAAATGGTTCCTAACTCTTGAATATTCATTTGGAAACCTCCATCTCCAATGATGGCAACTACTTCTCTTTCCGGAGCTCCCATTTTTGCCCCAATTGCAGCCGGCAGGGCAAAGCCCATGGTTCCCAGCCCACCTGAGGTCACTTTACTTCTCCCCTGGTTAAATTTGCTATACCTGCTGGCCACCATCTGGTGCTGTCCCACGTCAGATACGATTACAGCGTCTCCATTCGTTTCCTTATTAAGAGCTATCATGGTTTCGGCCATGGTAAGCCCATCACCTGACACATTGATCTGCCCGTCAATTACCTGTTTATATTCAATATCATACAGGTCCGTAAACTTCTGCATCCATTCTTTGTGCTGTTTTTTCTCAATTAAAGGCAAAATTGCGGCAAGTGTATCTTTCACATTCCCTAATACAGCAACGTCAGTTTTTACATTTTTGTCAACCTCTGCAGGATCAATTTCGAAATGCACGATCTTTGCCTGTTTTGCATAGGTCGCAAGATTTCCGGTTACCCTGTCATCGAACCTCATTCCAACAGCAATAAGAACATCGCACTCATTAGTCAGTTTATTTGGTGCATAGTTTCCATGCATACCCACCATCCCAACATGCAACTCATGATCGGAAGGCAAGGCGGATAAACCAAGTAAGGTCGAGGCAGACGGAATTCCGGCCTTTTCAATAAAGTCCTGAAATTCTTTTTCGGCCTTTCCTAAAGTCAGTCCCTGGCCCCAGACAATAAAAGGTTTTTTAGCCTGGTTGATCAAGGCAGCTGCTTTTTCTATTTTATCCGGTTCCATTTCCGGAACAGGTTTATAACTTCGTACTTTTTCGCATTTATGGTATTCAAACTCCAGTTCACCAAACTGGGCGTCTTTTGTGATATCGATCAACACCGGCCCCGGACGACCTGATTTGGCTATATAAAAAGCTTTTGCCATCACTTCAGGAATTTCTTCGGCCCTTGTGATCTGGTAATTCCATTTTGTCACCGGGGTTGAAATACTGATAATATCCGTTTCCTGAAAAGCGTCACTTCCTAAAAGATGCGATCCAACCTGACCCGTGATACAAACCAATGGTGTTGAATCTATCTGGGCATCGGCAATTCCGGTAACAAGGTTCGTAGCTCCTGGTCCTGAAGTAGCAATTGCCACCCCTACCTTGTCAGAAACTCTTGCATATCCCTGAGCAGCGTGAACCGCTCCCTGTTCATGTCTTGTGAGCACATGATGAAGTTGTTTTTCGTATTTAAAGAACTCGTCATATACCGGCATTATAGCACCACCCGGATATCCGTAAATCAAGCTTACTCCTTCTTCAAGCAGGGACTTGACAACAGCTTCCGCACCCGTAATTTTTACACTTTTTTTATCTGTCACTTTTTCCGATGTTTTTGTTATTGTATCCATAATAACAATTTAGTTTAGGTATCTATTAGAACTTATCTGTCACGCATCCTTCTGAAGCAGAGGAGACCATTTTTGCATATTTATAAAGTATTCCCTTTTTATGTTTTGGCTCTGGCGCCTTCCATGAGGCTTTTCTTGCTTCAATTTCCGATGGACTCAGATCCACATTAATCGTATTTTTTTCAGCATCTATGGTGATCATGTCCCCGTCTTTAACCAATCCAATAAGCCCCCCGGATTGAGCCTCCGGTGTTATGTGCCCTACGACAAATCCATGAGTTCCACCAGAAAATCTTCCGTCTGTAATCAAGGCAACCGTTTTTCCCAGGCCGGCCCCCATAATCATTGAGGTTGGTTTCAACATTTCCGGCATTCCCGGACCACCTCGAGGCCCAACATATCTTATTACAACCACATCCCCTTTTGAAACCTTCCCGGCCCCTATTCCATCATTGGCCTGCTGTTCACCATCAAATACAACAGCTTTCCCTCTAAAAAGATTCCCTTCCTTACCACTTATTTTTGCAACTGCTCCCTCTGAAGCAAGATTCCCAAAAAGTATCTGCAGGTTTCCGGAGGATTTCAGGGCTTTATCTGTTGGATAAATAACCTGCTGATCCTCTTCAAATTTTAAGGGTGCAACGCCTTCGAGATTCTCCGCCAGGGTTTTCCCTGTTACGGTCATACAATCTCCGTGTAAAAACCCTTTATCCAGTAAATATTTCATGACAGCCGGTGTTCCTCCAACGCCGTGAACGTCTTCCATCAGGTATTCTCCACTTGGTTTAAGGTCAGCTATTAAAGGGGTTCGGTCACTTACTCTTTGAAAATCCTCCAAAGTAAAATCAATCCCTGCCGCGTGTGCAATAGCCAGGTAATGTAAAACGGCGTTCGTTGAACCACCAAGCGCATTGACGAGTGCAACTGCGTTCTCCAAAGATTTTTTGGTGATGATATCCAGAGGTTTTAAGTCAAGTTCAAGAAGGTTCCTTATCGCAGCTGCTATTCTTTCACTTTCGTCGTTTTTATGAGGATTCTCTGCCGGTATCGAAGAATTGTAAGGTAAGGCGAACCCAAGAGCCTCTATGGAGGACGCCATCGTGTTTGCCGTGTACATACCTCCGCAGGCACCTGCCCCCGGAATTGCTCTCTTAATTATTTCCTTATACTCTTCTTCAGAAATCTCTCCTGAGATCTTCTGCCCTAAAGCTTCGAAAGCCGACACAATGTTCAACTTTCTCCCTTTGTAACTTCCAGAAGCTATTGTTCCGCCATATACCATCATAGCCGGACGGTTCAACCTCAGCATGGCCATAATCGCACCGGGCATGTTCTTATCACAACCAACAACGGAAACGAGGGCATCATAACTTTGAGCATTCATCACAACTTCTATCGAATCTGCAATAATATCCCGGGATGGAAGTGAATAATTCATTCCACTTGTCCCCATTGAAATACCGTCACTCACCCCGATTGTATTGAAAACAAGACCTACCTGATCCTTTTTGTTTACCTCTTCCTTAATCCCGGCGGCAATTTGATTTAAATGCATATTGCAGGGATTACCGTCATAGCCTGTACTGGCAATTCCCACTTGCGGTTTCTTCATGTCTTCCTCGTTCAGACCCACGGCATATAACATGGCCTGGGCTGCCGGCTGAGTGGCATCCTGGGTAAGTCGTCGACTGTATTTATTTAATTGCTTCATCAAAGAGAATGCTGATTTTTATGTTTTTGATATTCTTTTATCGAATTCTTCTATTCATTAAATAATCCTCAAAAATACTGAGGCTTTAACCGATTGTCAGATTGCTATTTGCCATATTACAATATCCAATACTACCTGATATTGCTTTAATATTTGATTATCAGTATTTTACCTACTCTAATTTACAAGGTTTAACATAAAAAAAACCTTCCAACAGGAAGGTTCTCAGAATTATTCATAACATTCACTTCCTATTAAACCCCCGGGGATCCAATAATAATGACTGCTACGATATGTAAATTAAATTGTTTCATTGAAAATACTCAGACAAATCTATAAAATATTATTCCGATTTTCCTATTTCCTAAGGCTTATTTATACTTATATTTTGATTTCTGCTTTATGATGGTTTCAACAGGGACGTTCTCAATTTTACTTTCCAGCCAGGAAATAATATCCAAATACATAAAGGATCTTTTCTCATAAGGGTGATTCTCAAATACTTTCAGCTCTTTATGTAGTTCCACGAACGCATTCTTCAGTTCATGTGGATAGATATTGCTCAAATTTCGAAGGAAGCTAATTATTCTTTGCTGGACCAAATGCAATTCATTCATTTTGATCAGGAACTTATACGTGGATTTGATAAGGGCTTCCAGATTTTGATCCATTCCGGCCTCGTAATGCGCCACAAGATTCAATATTCTGGTAAAGCATAAAAGATCTTCCCTCATGCCCAGCTGCCTGTTTTTTATGATCTTATCGAGATAGAATATACATTGATCATATTTTGAGGCACCAAAATACAAACTTGCGAATTTGTAATAAAAAACCATGACGTGATGATCATCAATTTTTAATCGACGACTCTCAATTTCTTCTAAAACCTCCGGAATAAGATCTAACCCAAGATTAAAATTACCTTCTAAAAAATAGAGGTTAATCTTATTGAGATAGAGGTATAAAAAGGCAAGTGATTCTGTATTTTCATTGATCAGAAAATTCTGATGATTGAGCTCATCTTCAAAAAAATTAAGTGTAGATCTAAATTTTGTCAGATGCTGAATCAAAAACAGGGATTCCAGTAAATAATTAATCCCTTTCAGATAAAAAACCGGATTCGTTCTTTTCATTTCCGGATTGTAGTAAAAAAGATCTACCCATTTCTGGGCATAACGATATCCCGCAACAAAATCCTGCACTATAAAACTATACCACAAATAGGCTTTGTATAAATACAATTTTTCAATAAGTCCAAGCTTCTTAATATCGTATTCCGGAAGAGATTTTTTAAAGAATGTTTTCACCTCTTCAAAGTCCTTATCATTACTCACATAACCTTTTTTCAGCAACATGCTGTACAATTGCAACGACAGATTAGATAATTTACTCAGCATAAGGGTCCTTTCTCCCAGATCCTTGGACTGAGAAATAAGGTCATCCGCCCGGCTGCTCAAACTTCGGGTTATATATTGGGATTCCACAACTTTTTCCAGCTCAACAATACTGAATGCCAGAGTAGTATCTTCATTGGCCAGGGCAATAGACTTTGCCTTATCCAGTACTTTCAAACTTTGCTTATGTAGCCCTTTATTAAACAATATGGTTGCAAAATCCAGTTGTTCGCGAACCTGCATTTTTGCATTTTTATGAATGGGATTTAGCTTGAGGCTAACCAGAATCTGCCTGTAAAGATGTGCTTTTGAATTTGAAAGTTGTTGTTTTTTTATATTGGTCTTTGCGAGAATCTGTTTTTCATCAAAAACCTCCTGCTTGTCAAGAATTGAAAAAAGTGCGATAAAATTCTTTTCGGAATTACCTCCGAGTCGACCGGCATATAACTTAAACTGCCTTTTTTCGGATTTGGTCAGGGATTTGACCAATAAAAAGAGTGCATCGGATTTTTCCATAGACATCGTAATAAAATACCCTTATGTACTTGACTAACAGATCTTTAAAAGATTTACAAATAATTTGGATGTAGTAAACAACTCAAAGAAAATCTAAACCTTAAAGGATTTCCCTTTAATTTTGATTATTCAAAAGTGATAAAAAATATTTAATAATGAGCAAAAATCAAGTCCAAATATTCGACACAACATTGAGAGACGGTGAGCAAGTTCCTGGTTGTAAGCTAAATACACCAGAAAAATTAATCATTGCTGAGCGCCTGGATGAGCTGGGTGTCGACATAATTGAAGCTGGATTTCCAATATCGAGTCCGGGAGATTTTAACTCAGTAGTTGAGATAGCGAAATTAGTAAAAAATGCCTCCGTATGTGGTCTTACAAGAGCGAACAAGAAGGATATTGATGCCGCTGGCGCAGCCTTGAAACAAGCTGTCAGACCCAGGATCCATACAGGAATCGGAACTTCGGAGTCGCACATAAAATTCAAATTCAATTCTACTCCTGAAAAAATTATTGAACGAGCGAAAGAAGCCGTTAAATACGCTAAAACCTATGTGGAAGACATTGAATTCTATGCAGAAGATGCCGGAAGGACAGATAATGAATTTTTAGCAAGGATCTGTGAAGAAGTCATAAAAGTAGGTGCAACGGTTTTAAATATTCCTGATACGACAGGGTATTGTCTGCCTGAAGAATACGGGGCAAAAATGAGATACCTTAAAGAAAATGTGAAGGGTATTGATAAGGTGGTACTGTCCTGCCATTGCCATAATGATCTTGGACTGGCAACAGCGAATTCCATAGCCGGGGTTCAGAACGGGGCAAGACAGATAGAATGTACCATTAATGGAATTGGGGAAAGAGCGGGAAATACGGCTTTGGAAGAGGTAGTAATGATTATGAAGCAACATCCTTACCTGAATCTTGATACAAATATTAATACGAAATTACTTTACAATACTTCTCAGATGGTGCAACACCATATGGGTATCCTGGTTCAGCCTAATAAAGCCGTTGTTGGCGAAAACGCCTTTGCTCACAGTTCAGGGATCCATCAGGACGGAGTAATAAAGAACAGGGAAACCTATGAGATCATGAATCCATCAGATGTAGGGGTAAATGAGTCGTCTATTGTCTTGACTGCGAGAAGTGGAAGAGCTGCTTTAGCTTACCGAGCCAAAAAAATAGGTTTCGACCTGACTAAAGTTGAACTGGATCAAATTTATCCTGAATTCCTGAAAACAGCGGATAAAATGAAAGAAGTTGGTGATACGGAAATTGAAAGAATCATCAAAAACGTAAGAGTGAATGCAGATAAAATAGCCTCTTAAAAGGCACCGGAACATGAATTTAAAGATTGCAGTTTTAGCAGGAGACGGAATAGGCCCGGAGGTCTGTGAACAGGGAGTCAAGGTTCTCAAGGCCATTGAAAAAAAATTTAAGCATAAATTCACGTTTACAAATGGCCTGGTTGGAGGAAGTGCCCTGGCTGCAAAGGGAGTTCCACTACCTGATGAAACCCTTGATCTTTGCCTGAATTCGGATGCCATCCTTTTTGGAGCCATTGGTGACCCAAAATTTGAAAATTCACCGGATGCCAAGGTAAGACCCGAGGAGGGCCTTCTCAAATTAAGAAAAGAACTTGGGCTATTTGCCAATATCCGGCCACTCAAAGTCTATGAGCCATTGATTCATAAATCACCTATTAAAGAAAAGGTGATTAAGAATACCGATTTCATTATTTTCCGGGAATTAACAGGAGGAATCTATTATGGAGAAAAAAGTACCTCCTCTGATGGAAACTCTGCCTCGGATACCTGCAACTATTCTGTTGAAGAAATTGATCGTCTTGCGCATATGGCCTTCAAGTCTGCCCGAAGCAGAAGAAAAAAACTAACACTTATCGACAAAGCCAATGTACTTGAAACCTCCAGGCTTTGGAGAAAAAGAGTAAAAGAACTTGCCCTACAATATCCTGATGTTACCGTGGATTATCTTTATGTAGACAATGCGGCGATGAAGATCATCGTTAACCCCAGACAATTTGACGTTATTCTAACTGAAAATATGTTTGGTGATATTATCTCCGACGAAGCAAGTGTGATTTCAGGATCAATTGGTTTGCTGGCTTCCACCTCTATCGGGGAAAGCTCGGTTTTGTTTGAGCCAATTCACGGATCCTTTCCGGAAATGAAAGGAAAAAACAAGGCTAATCCCCTGGCGACAATACTTTCTGCCGCCTTATTACTGGAACATTTCAACCTTCATGAAGAGTCTGATGCGATCAAAAACGCAGTGGAAAAATCAATTGAACATCAAATTACTACGCCTGATATAAATTCAACCAAGAAGTTTGCACACACTTCAACTGTTGGAGAATTTATATCGGAATACATCATTGACAAAAAAAATATTCTTTACCACATGGAGAATATTTCTTTGGGTCAGTCTACGATCATTTAATTATCTTTAGGCCGCAGTCCAAACTGCATCCTTCTAATTTAAAATGAAACCCTGTTACTATGGAATTTAAGGAAGCGGTCAATCGAAGAAGATCGGTAAGAAAGTATGACCCTGACAAAACACTTGACCCGCAAAAGGTGAAAGAATGTCTGGAATTAGCAGTACTGGCTCCAAACAGCAGTAATATGCAGCTCTGGGAGTTTTATCATATAACATCAAAAGAAATATTGACAAAAATGTCTCCTTTCTGTTTTGATCAGAATGCTGCTAAAACAGCCCAACAAATGGTAGTCATCGTAGTTCGAAAAGACTTGTGGAAAAAAAGAGTAAAAGCCCATGTTGCTTATCTTAAAAATGTTTTTGGGGACATTCCAAAAGAACAGCAAAGTAAAAGGGCAAAATTTGCCTTCACTTATTACACCAAGATCATTCCGCTGGCATATGCGGATTTTCTTGGCCTACTGGGTTATATAAAATACAGCTTTTACTGGATGATTGGATTGTTCCGGCCAATTTACCGACAAGCCAGAAAAAGTGATATGAGAATTGTTGCACATAAAAGTGCAGGCCTCGCGGCCCAGACCTTTATGCTGGCCATGGCCGACATCAATTACGACACCTGCCCTATGGAAGGAATAGATTCATTAAGAATTAAAAAGTTACTCAAGATACCTTCTTCTGCTGAAATCAACATGGTGATTAGCTGTGGGATCAGGTTGCCTGAAGGGGTTTACGGAGAACGTTTCAGGATTCCTTTTGAACAGGTTTACAAAGAGGTCTGATTCTTTTATATTGGCAATGAATTGAAAGGGAGATGTAATATTTTAAAATTTCTTACGACTTTTGAATTATATAACCGGAAGAAAATCTACTGATGTCTATAGATAAAATTATACAGAGTATACGTAACAACAAGCAAAACCATTTGGTTGATTTTAGGGTTAAATTAAAAACCGAGGAATTTACCGAAAGCCTGTTCAAGATTTTATTTGATTCCAAAATTTCTGTTTCCAGCAACATGGAGGAACTGGGAGCGTCATTTAAAGATCTTGCTTGCATGATTGACAAAGAGGGATTAAACAGATTCGAACTCATCTGGAAGAAATTTTTAGTGAATTTACCAAATCTGTTAAACCGACTGAATCAGGACGCCAAATGCATTTTTTTGCATGATCCCGCTGCCCGGAGTATAGAAGAAGTCATTTTGGCCTATCCCGGTTTTTATGCCATAGCTGTTTATCGACTGAGTCATGAGCTTCATCAGCAAAATATGCCTTTGATACCGAGAATCATGAGTGAATACGCGCATCGATTAACAGGTATTGATATTCACCCGGGGGCCCAGATAGGGTCGCCTTTTTTCATCGATCATGGAACAGGGGTCGTTATTGGGGAAAGCACAATTATCAGGAACAAAGTAAAGTTGTACCAGGGGGTCACGCTCGGTGCCTTGCAGGTATCAAAGGACATGAAGGATTTAAAAAGGCACCCAACCGTTGAAGATAATGTAACGATTTACGCCGGTGCAACCATTTTAGGAGGAGATACGACTATCGGAAAAAACAGTACCATCGGAGGAAACGTATGGCTGACCGAATCAGTGCCTGAAAATTCAATTGTTTATCAGCGAACAGATATCAAACTTAAAAAGAAAACCAATCATGCTGAATCATAGCATTCTCGATCTTATTGGAAATACACCTCTTGTTGCATCAAGAACGCTTGTTGCCAACAAGGATGTCAAATTATTGTTTAAACTGGAAGGCAATAATCCGGGAGGAAGTGTAAAAGACAGACCTGCATTGAACATGATCAGATCCGCTATGGAGCGAAAAGAGATTGATCAAAATACCAGACTGATCGAGGCAACGAGTGGAAATACAGGTATTGCACTCGCCATGATAGCCGGAATATTTAAGCTGAATATCGAATTGGTAATGCCCGAGAATTCTACAAAAGAAAGGGTTCAGACCATGAGAGCCTATGGGGCAAAGGTGACGCTTACAGATGCGTCTGAAGGAATAGAAGGATCCAGGGATTATGCCGACCTTAAAGTTCAAAATGAGGGCTTTGTCATGCTAAACCAATTTTCCAATAATGACAACTGGAGGGCTCACTATAAGACAACCGGACCCGAAATATGGAATGATTCTGATAAAAAAGTAACGCATTTCGTTTCGGCTATGGGAACCACCGGCACCATTATGGGGGTCTCTACTTATTTGAAAGAAAAGAACCCTTCCATTCAGATCATTGGAGCTCAACCTACCGACGACTCTAGAATCCCAGGTATCAGAAAGTGGCCTGAAGCATACCTTCCAAAAATATTTGACAGGTCAAAAGTAGATCGAATCATTGAAGTCAGTGAGCAGGAAGCACGAGAAATGAGCCTTAGGCTGGCCAAAGATGAGGGCGTATTTTCCGGGATGAGCAGTGGGGGTTCTGTTGCGACAGCTTTGAAAATTGCCAATGAGATTGACAGCGGTGTCGTGGTATGTATCATCTGCGATCGAGGTGACCGTTATCTCTCCTCTGATTTATTTGAGTCCGCCGGTTCCTGATCCTGAAAATTCAATTCTGGCCCCTTTAAAAAGCCGGAACCAATATTTCTTTAAAGACTGTCTTTACTGGGCATAAAAACCAAAACGTCCTTACTGGCTCTTATCTCCTTCTTGTTTAGCATCATTTTGATAAATTCTCCCCTTAAATATTTCTCAGCCTGATCGCTGTAATGTTTGCTGAAAACATTTCCAGACTGGCCCGTAGGAAGAATGGACCTTGCATTTTCAACGTCGCTGAAATCAATGATACGACGTGTTGAAGGCCCTGCATGAACCTTATACACTCCATTTTTGTTAAGTTTAAACAATTGATTGTTGATGACTTCTAAACCTCCGTCGGTTTTAAAAGGTCCCACGTTAAAAAAGCTTCTCAGGGCCCCGCTTTTGTCGAAGGCATGTTTGTGCTCAACGGTTAAAGCTTTTGACCATTTCCAATCAGATATATCATTTCCAAACTGGTTCTTGAGAGATTCAACGGCCTGATGAAATGACCTTGTAATGATCTCATCCTTTAGTTCCTTTATTTCTTTGGTATTAACATCATCCCACCATACAGATTTATTTAATCTGAGCTGTCTGGCAATTTGCCTTTTGTACAAATGAGTCTGTAAAAACTGCTCAAAACTTTCCTCCCCCATCTCATCTTCAAAAGTGTTCTTCAAGAACAAATAGACGAATTTAAAATAGATCGTAGGGGCAATTTCTTCCATCGCGTAAGATCCATCCCATGCATTTAGTACATCAATAGCCTCCTTTTCTGTTTCGTTAAGGTTGACCTTGGAAATATTCTCGGTAATGATCTTAACTAAATCGGGTGAAACTGCCGACTTATTATCAACAATCATTTTCTCCACCTCAGGAAGCGAAAAGGAATCCCTTTCTTTCAGGAGTGTGACGATTCTTTTTGCCCTGTCTTCCGGAAGATAATATCCCGGATACAATTTATCATTTACTTCTTCAGGTTGATTATTGGCCGAATAAACATAGTGCCATGAGGGGTTGATTGCCTGAGGATTTTGCTCGAAATCAAGATAGTGTTTCTCGGTATCTTCCTTTTCAGAACCATTTAGAACAAACTTTGTATGGATATTTTCATTCTTTTCATAAAGCTGGGCGGACGCAAACCAGGCAATATTCCCGCGAGCGTCACCATACATCATGTTTAAACCGGGTGCCTTGATCTCAGCTACAGCATCTCTGAATTCATAAAGGTTATTGATATGAGAGATCCGGTATACTTTTTCCAACAAATTCGATGGCTCTTTTAAATAAGTCCAGTCCATGGTGATTTTCTCGTCTTCATCCAGATTATCAAATAAGCCTGTCATCAAAGGTCCATTCGGGCTTATCTTAACCTCAAGTTCAACATCTTCCCCGTCATTTACATGGATGATTTCCTTTCGTACTTTATATTGCTGATTTTCATCCTCCCGGAAAAAATCAATGTCATCGTTTTCAAACATGGTTATCCCGTAAGCGTAATCATAATTATGGCCCAACACCGGAAAGGGGCTAAGTGCAAGATGAAATCCATATATTTCCCGATTCGGGGTGACTATATGGGCCTGATACCATACGGAAGGTTGAGAAAACCCAATATGAGGATCGTTCGCCAGTATTACCTTTCCATTTTTTGTTTTCTGAGGGCCAATAACCCAGCTGTTGCTCCCTATAAAAGGAGGTGCGGGCAAGGTCTCCATAATTTCATTAATAGAATTTCCGGCACTTAGTGCCATCCGCTTCATACCTCTTGAATTCTTAATAAGTGTGGTTCTCGGACTGATGTCAAGATCCAAATCTTCAAGATATTTTCGATCTAGAGTCTGCTTTAAATCCGTAAGTAACAGATCTGTTTTGTGCGCCTGAGCAAAACTAAAGGCCATATAACCGAAAACATTATAAATATCCTTCATTTGATAGTGCTCCTTCTCCAGGCCCATCACCCTAAATTCTATGGGTGTTTTGCCCAGATCAATAAACTCATTGATTCCGTCAAGATAGGCCTGTGCCAATATATAGGACTGCGACGTAGTGTCCGAGTGGGTTCGTATCATTTCATCCGTGGCCCCCAAACCCATACCGCGAAAAAGCTTATCGGTTTTAACCAGCTCACTTCCAAATACCTCTGCCAATCTTCCTGCTGCTATTCTTCTTATAAGCTCCATTTGCCATAAGCGATCCTGTGCATGCACATACCCCAGTGCCCGGTATGCATCCTTTTCTGAATCCGCAAAAATATGTGGAACCCCGTATTCGTCAAAATACACTGTAACCTTCTCTTCTATTGCTTCCAGGGGAATTGTTCCGCTGTATACCGGCTTATTGTTCTTTATAAAAATCACTGAAACAACAAGAATTACAACCAAAATCGCCAGTAACCAGAGTAAGATTTTCCGAAACATTGCAAGTGAAATTTATTCAAATATAGATAAAAAAAAACCCCAATAATATTGAGGTTCTAAAAATATGATTTTTATTTAGTAGTAGCTGTTAAAATTCTTCTTCTCCGTCTCTTATCGGCACGGATTGAGGAGTAAAATCCTGTCCACCCCACAGATTACCGTTTTCATCTGTTTTACTATAGTCATAAGCCCAACGGTGCACTTCAGGAATCTCACCTGGCCAGTTTCCATGCATATGCTCAACAGGAGCTGTCCATTCAAGGGTGTTACCTTTCCAAGGGTTCTGAGAAGCCTTCTTACCTTTGGCAATACTAAAGAAAAAGTTTGCAAGGAAAATAATTTGAGCAAGACCTCCAATTATGGCAAAAACCGTAATTACTTTATTTATGTGCAGCAGGTCATCAAACATAGGGAACGCTGAGTTGCTGTAATATCTTCGTGGTAATCCTGCCAATCCGATAAAGTGCATCGGGAAAAACACACCATAGGCAGAAATCGCAGTTATCCAGAAATGCAAATAGCCCATATCCTTATTCATCATTTTCCCGTACATTTTTGGGAACCAGTGATATACTCCTGCAAACATTCCGAAAAGAGCAGAAATACCCATCACAAGGTGGAAGTGGGCCACAACAAACATGGTATCATGAACATTGATGTCAAGGGCACTATCACCAAGAATCAAACCTGTTAAACCACCTGTGATAAAAGTGGATACCATACCAATCGAAAACAGCATGGCCGGATTAAGCTGGAGATTACCTCTCCATAACGTTGTTATATAGTTGAATGCTTTTACCGCTGAAGGAATAGCAATCAATAAAGTTGTAAATGTAAATACAGATCCCAGGAATGGATTCATTCCTGTAACGAACATATGGTGTCCCCATACAATGGTTGAAAGGAAGGCGATCGCCATAATTGAACCTATCATCGCTCTGTAACCGAAAATCGGTTTACGTGCATTTGTGGAAATCACTTCTGAAGTAATTCCGAGTGCGGGTAACAAAATAATATATACTTCCGGGTGTCCAAGGAACCAGAATAAATGCTCGAATAAAATGGGTGAACCTCCTTTGTAATGCAGTACTTCTCCCTGGATAAAAATATCCGAAAGGAAGAACGAAGTTCCAAAACTTCGGTCAAATATCAGCAACAAAGCTGCCGACAATAATACAGGGAAAGAAATCACACCGATGATAGCGGTAATGAAAAATGCCCAGATTGTCAAAGGTAAACGTGTCATCTTCATCCCTTTTGTGCGAAGATTAAGTACCGTTACGATATAGTTCAGGGATCCCATCAGGGAAGAAGCAATAAAAATCGCCATCGATACCAACCATAGCGTCATTCCCAATCCTGAACCAGACATAGCCTGAGGCAGGGCACTTAATGGCGGGTAAATTGTCCATCCTGCAGAAGCCATACCTGTATGTACAAAGATCGATAAAAACATGATCAAACTTGAAAGGAAGAACAACCAGTACGAGATCATATTCAAAAATCCTGAAGCCATATCACGTGCTCCGATCTGCAAAGGAATCAGCAAATTACTAAAGGTTCCACTTAAACCTGCCGTCAGTACAAAGAATACCATGATCGTACCGTGAATCGTAACAAGCCCCATATACATATCGGGTGTCATTTGTCCTCCTTCTCCCCACTTTCCAAGAAAAGCTTCAATGATAGAGAAACTCTGATCCGGGTAAGCTAACTGTAAACGAAACAGCATTGACATAAACACTCCAATAACCCCCATAAACATACCTGTGATCAGGTACTGCTTTGCGATCATTTTATGATCCTGGCTAAAAATATACTTGGTTACAAATGTTTCTTTATGATGATGATGATCTGACATTTTCCTTAAATATGTTTTTCGATTAGTTCTTAGTTATTAATAACCTGTGCTAAAGTTTTCTGTTCTTTTAACCATTTGTTGAAATCTTCCTCTTCCTGAACAACTACCTTCATTTGCATATTGTAGTGGGAAGCTCCACATATCTTGTTACAAAGCAGGAGATAGTCGAATTCAACTTCTTCTTTACCCTCTTCTACTCTGAGCTTGTTGATAGCATCAAATTTTGCTTTTGTATCTTCATTCAAACGCATTTCTTCAGTTGTAACCGTTGGAGTAAATCCAAACGAAGTTACCATTCCGGGCACACAGTTTATCTGAGCCCTGAAGTGAGGCATATAGGCAGAATGCATTACATCCTGTGATCTAAACTTAAAAATAACTTTTCTTCCTTTCGGTAAATGTAACTCTCTAACCGGAATATCATCAGCTGAATTCTTGTCAGACATATCAACACCCATCGTGTTGATCCCTTTGATGAAATTTACGTGCCCCAATCCCAATTGATTGTCTTCTCCGGCATATCTTGCCTCCCATTGAAACTGCTTGGCATAAACTTCAATGATCAGCGGGTTTTCAGCATCAGAAAGATCCTGAACATTGTTCCAGGTCCACAATCCATAAATAATCAAAACTGAAAGTACAACCGTTGGAGTGATGGTCCACCACATTTCCAACTTATGGCTATCTGCATAAAATAACGCTTTACGTCCTTCTGTACCTCTGTACCTGAAAGTAAAATAATAAATCAAAAACTGAGTGATGAACTGAACAACGAGGATCAATCCCATTGTAATAACAAACAAATTATCTATATCCTCTCCTTCCAAAGAAGCAGACAGCCTTGGTAAAAGCACCACTCTTCCCTGAAACATTGAATAAAGCATCAATCCGTAAACAAACCCTCCAAGTCCAAGCATCAACCATCCGTTAATGTTGTTTTCCTTCTCTGTTGCAACCTGATCCTTCTTTGTTAATCCTAATAATTTAAAAAACTGCCAGAATGCCGTTCCTATTACAAAAAAAATAAGAATAAAAAATAGTGCTTTCATCAATGATATATAAGTTTATAAAGCGGATTTTACGTGCCGCAAATATAAAGAAAAATATTAATTTTCATGACTTATATCAGCTTTAAGCCAAAAAAAATTTTATAAATTATCCGGGTATAAAAAAAGGTTGAGCACATTGTGTCAACCTTTTATTTTTTAGGTAGTTAAGTCTAATAGTGATAAATTTCACTTTCCTTCATAAACGGGTTACCTTTGGCATGTAAAGGAGCCTTTGAAATTGATGTAAACACCACATAAATAAACAGACCCATAAAGAAAGCTAAAGAACCTAGCTCAGGAATTCCAATGCTCCAGCTGTCACCAACAGTAGCCGGGGAAATTAACTGGAAAACATCTATGTAATGACCCGTCAGGATTATCAGACCTGCTGCTACAACAAACCATGGTACCCTTTTGAAGTCACTATCCATCAATATAAGGATAGGGAACACAAAGTTCATGACAAGCATTGATATAAACGGCAACTGATACGAACCTATCAATCTCGGCCAAAAATAAGCTGCTTCCTCTGGAATATTGGCATACCACTGTAACATGAATTGATCAAAAAAGAAATAAGTCCAGAAAATACTGAATCCAAACATATATTTGGCCAAATCATGAATATGACTATTATTTACAAAAGGCAGAACTCCTTTATTTTTGAGATAAATTGTCACCAGTGCAATTGTGGTAATTCCTGAAACAAGAACACTTGCAAACACATAGAATGAATACAATTGGCTATACCAGTGAGGATCCAAAGACATCAACCAGTCGAATGACATGAACAATTCCAAAATTCCGAACAGTACAATAAACACTATTGACAGATTAAAATTCTTTTTGTAGATCTTAATGTCTGCTGAGGTATCAAGAGCAAGCGAATTCTTTCTTAGCAGGTATCTGAAGATATTATAAACAAACAAGTAGATAAAACTTCTGATGATCCAACCAGGTACATTCAACCACCAGCTTTTTCCTGCGACTATGGCATCATAATTCTCGCTTGAAGGATCGAAAGTACCTTCAGCCATCCAGACATAAATATGGTTCATGTGCATACCTGATGCCAAAAGAAATAAGAATAATAAAATTGAACCAGGTAAAATATATGCACTTATTCCCTCCATAACCCTGAAAAGAACAATTGACCATCCTGCTTGAGCCGCCCATTGAATCGCATAAAAAACCAATACACAAACCGAGATCATTAAAAAGAAAAATGCTGCGATAAAAAATGCTGTCCAAGGCCTGTTTTGACCCTGATGCAACAAATGCTCCAAATGACTTTGGGCTTCTGCTTCACTGTGTTCTTCTGAATGAGCCGTGTCTCCATGAGATGGTGCTCCGTGAGATGCTTCTTCTCCGTGATGTCCGCTATCATGCGCCATAGCTTGCTCAACATCTTGGGTGGTCTTTGGGGCAGTAAAGAACCCGTAACCAATACTCAAAGCACCAATGATCATTAATACAAGTGAAACCGTTTTTAATTTACCTGAAAATGTATACATTATATTCTGTATTTATTTTTTACTTAATTGAATTATTTTAAAAGATCACTTCTTAGTTGCTCCACATAATGAACCGCGTTCCAACGTTCTTCTTCGGTCATCTGAGAAGCATGTGACCCCATCAGGTTTCTACCATGCATGATCACGTGATAAATTGTTCCCTGATTGATATCCCTGTCTTTGTAATTAGGAACTCCGAGAAACTTTTCATTTTTTACAAGGGTTCCCATTCCGTCACCCTTATCTCCATGACATGAGGAACAATAGATTTTATAAGTCACTTTTCCCTTTGCCAACACCTCCTCAGATGCAGGGTAAGGCGCTCTTAAAGAGTCCTTGGCCATCTGATAACCCGCTTCAGAATTTGGGTAATCATATACAGAGGCACCTCTGGCAATGGTTCCTTCAACTGGAAGCTGAGCATTCGTCCCGTTGGAAAAGATTGGGTTCTCTCCATAAGTTTCATAAGGAACCGGCTCGTACATATCTGTATCACCCATATATTGAACACTTCTTTCAGTAGGTCTTCCCTCACTGCAAGAAGCAAGTAACAATATCATTAAACCTGACAATGCAATATTGAATATATTCTTCATTAGTAATCTTTTAGTGCTTATCTACAATTTTAGTTTCAACAGCTCCTGTTTTTGTCAAGAAGGTCTCCAATTCTTTCTCATCACCCGTAACAGGTACCTCCATCAAAAACATATTATCTGTCGTTCTCGGATCCGGATTTGAGGCTTTTACAAAAGGCCCTATCTTACTCCTCATGTAAAAAGTTATAACCATTAGGTGAGCCGCAAAGAACACCGTCAATTCAAACATGATCGGAACAAATGCCGGCATGTTCTCGGCATAACTGAAACTCGGCTTTCCACCGATATTCTGTGGCCAGTCCTCTATCATCATATAGTTCATCATCCAAACCGCAAACCCAAGTCCAGTTATTCCATAAAGAAATGCAGTGATTGCAATTCTCGTATTTGCAATTCCCATAGCCTTCTCCAAACCGTGAACAGGGAATGGGGTGTAAACCTCTTCTATGTGATGATTTGCTTCACGAACTTCTTTGACTGCCTTCAGCAGCACGTCGTCATCGTCGTAAATAGCATGTATAACTTTATCGCTCATCTTATTTGTTTTTTCAATTCTATAAATTGTATCTTTTATTTACTGTCTCTTTCTCTTTTGTAATTATCTCCTGATGATTTCAGTATAGATTTTACCTCAGCCTGGGCCACAGCAGGGAAGGTCCTGGCATACAACAGGAACAATACAAAGAAGAAACCTATCGTACCCATAAAAATTCCAATATCAACAAAAGTAGGCTCAAACATAGTCCATGTTGACGGAAGGTGTCCTCTACTTAAATTAATTACAATGATGTCAAAACGCTCAAACCACATTCCAATATTGATAATCAGCGCCATGATGAAAGATACTGTATAATTGGTTCTTAATTTTTTGATCCAAAGCAATTGCGGGAAAACTCCGTTACAAAGTATCAAGGCCCAAAACGCCCACCAATAAGGTCCGGTTGCAGCTCCTACTGATAAATAAACGAAATCTTCGTAAGAACTTCCTGAGTACCATCCTACAAAAAACTCTGACAGATAGGCAACCATCACAATACCTCCGGTAACAAGAATTACTTTATTCATATTCTCAATATGTCCTCTGGTTATATAAGCTTCAAGATTAGAAACCTTTCGCATAACGATCAATAGTGTCTGCACCATTGCGAATCCTGAAAATACGGCTCCGGCAACGAAATAGGGCGGATATACCGTACTGTGCCAGCCCGGAATAACAGAGGTAGCAAAGTCAAAGGATACAATCGTATGTACAGAAAGAACCAGTGGAGTTGCAAGACCTGCCAGTACCAGCGATACTTCTTCAAACCTCTGCCAGTCTTTTGCTCTTCCTGTCCATCCGAAACTCAACAGACTATAAATTTTCTTTTGAAAAGGTTTGGTTGCCCTGTCCCTGATCATTGCAAAATCAGGCAACAACCCAGTATACCAGAATACAACAGATACAGTCAGATATGTCGAGATCGCAAAAACGTCCCATAACAAAGGTGAATTAAAGTTGGTCCAAAGGTTCCCAAACTGGTTGGGAATCGGCATCGTCCAGTAACCATTCCAAACACGCCCCATGTGGATCACCGGAAACAATCCAGCCTGAAATACCGCAAAAATTGTCATCGCCTCTGCAGAACGGTTTATCCCCATTCTCCATTTCTGACGAAATAACAAAAGTACCGCAGAGATCAAGGTACCCGCGTGACCAATTCCTACCCACCATACAAAGTTGGTAATATCCCAGGCCCAGTTGATCTTATTGTTCAACCCCCAGACTCCAATACCAGTTCCTATCGTATAGGCAATGGCTCCAACTCCCCATAAAAATGCAACCAGCGCAAGCGTAAACACAGCCCACCACCATTTATTGGCTTTTCCTTCAATTGGTGCGGCTATATCATTAGAAATGTCGTGATAACTCTTATCTCCTATAATTAACGGTTCTCTAATAGGTGCTTCGTAATGAGACATAGTATATTATAATATTTATTTATTTCTCTTTTTATTATTTGACCATTTCGGCTTAAGCCTCATTGGTATTCTTTACCTTTAACTGATAAAATACATTTGGTTTCGTACCAACAAAATCCAAAAGTTTAAAGCTTCTGTCATCCTCACTTAAGTGGGCAACTTTACTCGATTCATCATTGACATCTCCAAAAACAAGAGATCCGTTAGGACATGCATCTGAACATGCTGTTGTGAATTCTCCGTCCTTCACGGCTCTTCCTTCTTTCTTGGCATTCAATATAGTTAACTGAGTCTTTTGAATACAGAAAGAACATTTTTCCATAACCCCTCTTGATCTTACTGTAACGTCCGGATTCAATACCATTCTTCCCAATTCGTTATTCATGTTGAAATCGAATTCGTTGTTGTTGGCGTACTTGAACCAGTTGAATCGCCTTACCCTGTAAGGACAGTTGTTGGCACAATAACGAGTACCAATACATCTGTTGTAGGCCATTTGATTCTGACCCTGTCGTCCGTGAGAGGTGGCTGCAACCGGGCATACTGTTTCACAGGGTGCATGATTACAATGCTGGCACATTACAGGCTGGAAAGAAACCTCTGGGGCATCGGAGGGCTCACCCTGAGCTTTAAAGAAATCTCCCGTTCCAAACGTTCCATCTTCTTTTCCTTGCGCAACCGTGGTGTCACTTGAGTAATATCTGTCAATTCTTAACCAGTGCATGTCTCTGCTTACTCTGATTTCATGCTTCCCTACAACAGGTACATTATTCTCAGCGTGACAGGAAACAACACATGCCGCACATCCTGTACAGGTGGCAAGATCAATCGATAAATTGAATTTCGTTCCTAAACTGTCATCGAACTTTTCCCAAAGGTCAACTTTATCTTGTGTAACCTCCTGATGATCCAGAGAAAAAACAGGAGCGTGGTTCCATTCATCTTTTGGTTTTGTAACAAAATCCTCCAAGGTAGTCTCCTTGGTGATCTCCCCTTCTCTACCCATTATGGTATGATGTAACTGGACACAGGCAAATTCATGCTCTCCAGCTGTTTTTTCTATCGAAACGCTTTGAAAAGATCCCTTAGAAAGAGGATAGGCATTGATTCCAACATTCATGTCATTCTTCAGATCAGTTCTTCCATAACCAACGGCTATGGCCACAGAACCTGCTGCCTGTCCAGGCTGAATGTACACGGGAACATTGTTTAAAGTAACTCCTTCAGCCACGATGTTCACCAAATCTCCGTCAAGAGCTCCGTTATCAGCGGTTCTGTTGGAAAGACCTAATCGTTCAGCGTCAATTCTTGAAATAAGCAGGTAATTGTCCCAGGAAGTTCTTGTTATCGGGTCAGGAAGCTCCTGTAACCATGGGTTGTTGGCCTGCTGACCATCTCCTAAACCTGTTTTGGCGTATACCGTAAGTTCCATTTCTGCACCTGCAGTTTTGGCAAGAGCTGCACTCGCGCCTGAAAGGTCAATTTCATTGGCTACTGCCGCCTCGTCGCCATGGCTCACCTTCAAGGTTCCTTCCTGAAGTGTCTTATTCCATGATTTACCAGCAAGCAAATTAGATTGCCAGTGACTCTTGATATAATCGTAGTAACTCTCCTCAGTACCATTCCAGGCCAGGAGGGCATCCTCCAACTGTCTGGTATTAAAGAGTGGTTTGATCGTTGGCTGTGTCAATCCGAAATGCCCCTTTTTAATCTCAACATCTCCCCAGGATTCCAGGTAATGCGGGGTTGCAACCACATATTGGGCCACCTCAGAAGTTTGAGTTGCTGACATGCTAAATGCCACTGAAAGTGAAACGTTTTTCAAAGCCTCAGCAAACTCAGATCCATTCGATAAAGAGTAAACCGGATTAATGTTTGAGATCAATACCGCATCAACTTTTCCAGCTGCCATATCTTTGATCAAGGCATCCACCTTTGCCATATCTCCCTGCCGAACATTCTTGGTTGAATTCACATCAATAACTTCACTTTGAAGGTGAGCATTGATAGCCAGTGCAAGTAACTGAGCATTTTCATCCTGAACTCCGGTGATGACCACCGCTTTGCTGCCTGCCTTTCTTATTTGAGCTACAGCTTTGTTAACTGCATCATCAACAGGATCCGATCCTGAATTTTTTCCATTGACAATCGCTTCATACAACTTACTCATCACCTGAAGTTGTTCAGATGGTTTAACGATAATTCTTTTATCTGAATTACCTCCCGACAAAGTCATATTCGATTCAAATTGAATGTGCCGAGACATTTTGCCGTTTTTAGGCTTTCTTCCTTTTGCATATCCGGCACTGTAGTTACCACCCTGCCAGTCACCGAGAAAATCAGCTCCCACGGAAACGATAACTTCCGCTTTTGAGAAATCATAATCAGGAAGGACTCGTTGTCCGTACATTTTCTGAAATGCATTCAATGCAGCATCTTCATTTACGGCGTCATATGCAATGTGCTCCACATTTCCATAAGCCTCCTTAAATTCTCCCACAAGTTTGGCTAAAGACGGACTCGCCGTAGTACCTGTCAAAAGAACAATTTTTCCTCCTTTGGCTTTAATGGCTTCCAACTCGGACTTTACTTCTTTATCCAAAGTTGCATAATCCGTATCTGCTCCTTTGGATAAGGGGCCTCTTAACCTGTTATTATCATATAAAGAAAGTACAGATGCCTGAACTCTTGCGTTGGCAATTCCGTTTACGGAATCCTTGTTTGGCTCAATTTTTATTGGCCTTCCCTCTCGGACCTTAACCAGAATATTGGCAAAATCGAATCCATCCGCAATGGAAGACGCATAATAATCTGGAATTCCGGGAATCAGATCATCCGGTTTTACCACATAAGGAATTGAATTCACCACAGGTCCTTCACAGGCTGCCAAAGAAGCGACAGCAGTGGAAAACCCAACATATTTTAAAAAGTCTCTCCTTGAAGTCTCTCCTGAATCTAAAGCTTCTTTGTCTCCCAGAAACTTTTCTGTTGGTATATCTTCAATGAATTCACTTTTTTGCAGCTTTTCAACAATAGAACTATTTTCTTTTAGTTCTTCAACACTTTTCCAGTATTTCTTGTTAGATGCCATATTTATTTTTGTTGTTTGTTTTTTCTAAAAACCGGATATTCATTCGGCTTGATTACATTCTAAATTCTAGTAGTGACATTTACCACATTCCTTTCCTCCTAATTGAGCAATGGTCACTTTGTCAACGCCATATTTTTTTGATAATTCATCATGGATCTTGGCGTAATAGTCATTTCCTTTGAGATCTACAGCAGTTTCTTTGTGACAGTTCAAACACCAGCCCATAGTCAGTGGTGAATACTGATAAACCTCCTCCATTTCCTCAACGGGGCCATGACATTTCTGACAAGCAATATTTCCTGCAGTAACGTGCTGAGCATGGTTAAAGTAGGCATAGTCAGGAAGTTTGTGTATCTGAACCCATTTTATTGGTTTTTGCTCGTAGCCTTCTATGTATTCTAGCTTATCAGGATCCCATCCTATTGCATCGTAAATTTTTTGGATCTCCGCATCGTAAAAGGCCTTATCCATTTCTGACGTAGTTGGGCCAGTATATTCGGATATACTTTTATGACAGTTCATACAAACATTTACAGAAGGAATTCCCGATGTTTTACTGTGTTTCGCTGAAGAATGACAGTATTGACAATCAACTTTGTTATCTCCGGCATGTATCTTGTGTGAAAAGGCAATAGGCTGAATCGGCTGATAATCCTGATCAATACCAATATCCATAAGGGTATCAAATAAGATATATCCCGTAAGAATAAGTACAAAAATCGTTGCAGAGATCTTTAAGAAACCATTGTTACTCGCAACATAGATCCATATGATCAATCCCAGTAGAACAGCAACAACAATATAACTCATCCAGGCCGTGGACTTCTTTGGGGTTGCAAGAACTTCAGTTTCTGCAGATGCAACAACCTGCTTCACATCTCCTGCAGTTGTATATGCTATTATTGCCTCGATATCTTCATCAGATAATTGAGGAAATGCTGTCATAGGCATTCCGTTGTATTCTTCAAATATATCGATGGCATCCTGATCCCCACTCGCCCTCAAAGCATTATTATCTTTAATCCAGGCCTTCAGCCATTCCATACTTCTCCTGTCAGCAATTCCACCAAGTGCCGGGCCAATTAATTTCTTATCCAGCTTGTGACAAGAGGCACAGTTGGTCTGATAAAGTTTCTTACCAATGGCAACTTTAGGATCAACTTCCTGAGTGGCTGCAACGGTTGTTTTCGCTTCAACCGGCTCTCCATCAGTATAAGCAAGGATATCATTGATATCCTGCTCAGACAATTGAGGATAAGCCGTCATGGGCATCCCATTATACTCATTAAAAATGTCTATGGCATCCTGGTCTCCACTGGCTCTCAAGGCATTATTATCCTTGATCCAGGCTTGTAACCATTCATTTGATCGTTTCTCTGTTATACCACCTAAAGGAGGGCCGATAAGTTTCTTATCCAACTTGTGACAAGCTGCACAATTTGTATTGAATAATTTCTTCCCGTTTGCGGGATCACCTTGCTGTGCACTAAGACTAAATGAGATTAAAAAAAGGAAAGAAAGGCCTGTTAGGAATTTCTTAAATGTACTGCTGGGCATTACAATTTTCATTTGCATCGTTTTCGTTATATTAAAAGACCCCTTGATAGGGCGCAAAAATATTCCTGGTTTGACAAATTCATGACAAATATCATGTTCAATCAAAAGATTGTGCAAAAATACATTTTCTTACGTTTAGACAAAGTATTAATATTCTGTTAATATTAATTTATAATGATTCTAAATAAGAAAGAAATACCTTTCTAAAAATATTGTTTTAGATTTGTAAAAAATATTATCAATGCAGGAATTTTTGAAATACCGATGGAGCTTTTTTCTAATTTGTTTTGTCTTTTTGCAATACAATGTTTCGGCACAAAACAAAGAGGGTAAAGTTAGAATCGAAACCAGTGCTCATGTTGATGAAATGTTGGCCCAGAAGAAAGATTATAATAAGTCACTGGAAAAGTTTAAAGGCTACAAAATCCAGATTTACTATGGGAGCGAGAAAGAATGTTATGAGATCAAAGATGAGTTTTCCTCACTTTTTCCTGATATTGCGACTTCAATCATTTTCAGTACTCCACAGTGGAAATTACAGGTAGGCAACTACAGGACCAGACTTGATGCTGACAGAGCCATTGTCACGATAAAAAAGGAATACCCCAGTGCCATTGTTCTTGCTTCTGAAATTGAAATTGAATAATCGATTCATAATAGAGTCCTTACATCATGAACGAATACCTCGATGCCTCAAATAAAAATCTTAACCCGGAAGAATTCGATCTGGAAAAGAAATTAAGGCCCCTGTCGTTTGACGATTTTGCAGGCCAGGATCAGGTTCTTGAAAATCTGAAAATTTTTGTAGAAGCTGCAAATCAAAGGGAAGAGGCCCTTGACCATACACTTTTTCATGGTCCCCCCGGACTTGGTAAAACTACACTTGCCCATATAATTGCCAATGAGCTTAAGGCCAATATTAAGGTAACTTCGGGTCCTGTTTTGGACAAACCCGGGGATCTTGCAGGATTACTGACAAATCTGGGAGAAAGAGACGTTCTTTTTATCGATGAAATTCATCGATTGAGCCCGGTAATTGAGGAATATCTTTATTCAGCAATGGAAGATTACAAGATCGATATCATGATTGAATCTGGACCCAATGCGAGAAGCGTACAGATCAATCTGGAACCATTTACACTTATTGGTGCAACAACGCGTTCCGGACTTTTAACGGCTCCGATGAGAGCTCGTTTTGGTATCAGCAGCCGCTTGCAATATTACAGTACAGAGCTGCTAACACATATCATTCAAAGAAGTGCAGGAATTCTGCATGTGCCCAATTCTATGGAGGCAGCGATTGAAATTGCCGGAAGAAGCAGAGGGACACCTAGAATAGCAAATGCCCTTTTACGACGTGTCCGGGATTTCGCCCAGATCAAGGGAGACGGACATATCGATATTGCTATTGCCAAATACGCCTTGAACGCGCTCAATGTGGATAAACACGGACTGGACGAAATGGACAATAAAATCCTGAGCACAATTATCGACAAATTCAAAGGAGGCCCGGTGGGAATCAGCACACTTGCTACCGCCGTTGGAGAAAATGCTGAAACCATTGAAGAGGTATATGAACCTTTTTTAATTCAGGAAGGATTCATCATGAGGACTCCTAGGGGCAGGGAAGTTACCGATTTGGCCTACAAGCATCTGGGAAAAATCAAGGGATCTTCACAAGGGGAATTGTTTTAAAATACCCATTTGACAACCAAATCCCTGGATTCCAATCTGCTTAAAAATTTTAAGATTTTTTGTATATTAGGCTCCCTAAATCTTCAACCATGCCTATTTATATGGACTTTCATGACCTACCTGAAATTAATGTTGAAGATTCTCATGAAGCCCATTTAAGGGATCTGGCCGTCCAGGAAAAATACAAGGTAAAATATCATCAGTACTGGATCAACGAAAAAGATGGTAAAGCCTATTGCCTAATTGAAGGCCCCAGCAAAGAAGCCTGCGAGGCAACTCACAGGGAAGCCAATGGTATCAAAGCCTGTAATCTCGTTGAAATAAAAAAAGGAATGTATGACCTTTTTCTGGGAGATAATCAGCAAATTGACCACGGGCTGGTCAGACATATCAACGGTGAAATAGACAATGGCTATCGCTTCATCATGTCGCTCAAACTGATTGCTCCCGTGAAAGAACCTACAAATCGGGAACGATTTCAAAAGTCATTTGATCAGCTCAAACTGGAATGCATTGGTATAATAGAAAAATTTCAAGGTCGTGATATGGATCATCTGAACAACCATATCATAGGAGTCTTCATGACTCCGGGAGCCGCTTTGAATTCAAGTATTGACTTACGAAAACATTTGCATTCAACTCTACTCAAACGGAGATACAAAAATGTAAAATTCAAAATTGGGATCTGTGTGGGGCAGCCTGTGACAGCAGCTCAGGGATTTTTTGAAGAAGCGATTAATTTTTCTGAAATATTATGCGATATCTCTAAAAGTTCAAAAATAACGAGTTCACGCTCTTTCGCCGACTTCTCAAATTTAGAGCACAATCAAGATCTGAAAAAGAAATATCGTGTCGTTGAGGATCGAGATGGAAAATTTTTGTCTAAACTGTATGACTTCACAAAAGAAAACCTTGACAATCACGAATTAAATGTAAAATCTCTTTGCGAGTCAATGGGGGTGTCACGAGCTCAGCTCTACAGAAAAACAACAAACCTTACCGGGTTCTCTCCAAATAATTTTATACGAAACATCAGATTAAAAAAAGCATTTGAACTGCTTAAAAAAGGAGGTGCGAATATCTCCGAAACTTCTTTGGATGTAGGCTTTAACAATGCATCCTATTTTACAAAATGCTTCCAGAAAAAATATGGAGTCAGTCCTTCCAAAATTAAATAAGCATCCATTATAATTGGTCTTGACAAAAGTGTATTTTAGCTCGCTGACCCCTTCAACGATTTGATAAATAAGAAAAAATATAGCCAGATCTTAAAACTGGAAGCCAAAAAGCTTGGATTTGAGGCCTGTGGTGTAGCCAAGGCTGAATTTTTAAGTGAAGAAGCCCCTAAACTGGAACAGTGGCTGAAACAAGGATTTCACGGTCAAATGAGTTATATGGGTAACCATTTTGAAAAACGACTAGACCCCAGAAAACTTGTTCCCGGAGCAAAAAGTGTCATTTCATTGATTTACAACTATTTCCCTTCGGAAACCCAAAACAGGGACAGCTACCAAATTGCGAAATATGCTTACGGAGAAGATTACCATCAGGTTATTAGAAACAAATTAAGATCCTTAGTTTCCATCCTTCAGTCTTCCATAGGTGATTTTAATGCCAGAGTATTCACAGATTCAGCCCCGGTCATGGAGAGGACGTGGGCGCAAAAAAGTGGTCTGGGCTGGCTGGGAAAACATTCTTTACTTATCTCTAAACAAAGGGGATCCTTCTTCTTTCTGGCCGAGATCATAACAGATCTGGAGTTTGAATACGATGCTCCTTTTTCAACGGATCACTGCGGTTCCTGTACACGGTGTATTGATGCCTGCCCAACGGAAGCCATCCTGCCCAGAAACACTATAGATGCAAATAAATGTATCTCTTATTTTACCATTGAACTAAAGGATGAAATTCCTCAGGTTTTCAAAAACAAATTTGAAGACTGGGCCTTTGGATGTGACATCTGCCAGGATGTATGCCCCTGGAACAGGTTTTCAAAACCACATCATGAAGAGAAATTTCAGCCGGATCCGAGATTGCTGTCATACAGTAAGAACGACTGGGAAGAAATTACCGAAGAGATTTTTCGGGAGATCTTTAAAAATTCGGCTGTGAAAAGGGCTAAATTCAAGGGGTTCCAGAGAAATATCAAATTCTTAAAAAAATGAGTTATCAGCATTATCTTACCTCAAAAAAATTAACTTTGTAAGCCTTAGCAAAAAACAAAAATATGAGCTCCAAAATTAAAAAAACAGATGCTTTAGAATACCATGAATTTCCCACTCCCGGTAAAATTCAGGTTTTACCTACCAAGAAACATGCAACTCAAAGGGATCTTTCTCTCGCCTATTCTCCAGGTGTAGCCGAACCTTGCCTGGAAATTGAAAAAAACGGGCAAAAGGTATACAATTATACTTCTAAAGCAAATCTTGTAGCCGTAATCTCCAACGGAACCGCCGTACTTGGCCTTGGTGATATCGGCCCTCTGGCTTCAAAACCTGTAATGGAAGGAAAGGCGCTGTTATTCAAAATTTTTGCAGACATTGATGTCTTCGATATTGAAGTAGATGCCAAAGACGTTGATAAATTTGTGGAGACAGTTAAGGCCATTGCTCCTACTTTTGGAGGAATCAATCTTGAAGACATTAAAGCCCCTGAAGCCTTTGAAATAGAAACAAGATTAAAGGAAGAACTGAATATACCGGTGATGCACGATGACCAGCATGGTACAGCGATCATTTCCGCAGCTGCCCTTAAGAATGCGCTTGAAATTGCAGGAAAAGAAGCATCAGAGGTTAACGTCGTGATAAATGGTGCGGGAGCCGCTTCTATTTCATGCACACGCTTATACAAAAAATTAGGTGTGCAGAAGGAAAATATTGTCATGTGCGACAGCAAGGGTGTATTAAGATCTGACAGAACGGACCTAAATAAACAGAAAAAAGAGTTTACCACGGACAAGGACCTGTACACCCTGCAAGATGCAATGAAAGGGGCAGACGTGTTTATTGGCCTTTCCATTGGGAACGTAGTGAGTCCAGAAATGTTATTGTCCATGGCAAAGAACCCAATTGTTTTTGCCCTTGCAAACCCTGATCCTGAAATCTCATATCAACTCGCCGTTGAGACCCGAAAGGACATCATTATGGCGACCGGAAGGTCTGATCATCCCAATCAGGTAAACAATGTTCTTGGCTTTCCGTTCATTTTTAGAGGAGCACTTGATGTCAGAGCGAAAAAGATCAATGAAGAAATGAAAATGGCAGCTGTTCATGCCCTGGCCGACCTCACCAAACAGAGTGTTCCTGAACAGGTAAACATTACCTATAACAAGAAAATGATCACTTTTGGAAAGGACTACATCATTCCCAAGCCCTTCGATTTGAGATTGATCAGTGAAATTCCACCAGCCGTAGCCAAGGCAGCAATGGATTCCGGAGTGGCACAGTTGCCGATTGAAGACTGGGATGCCTACAGAGAAATATTGATAGAAAGGCTTGGAACGGGAAGCAAATTGATGAGGCTTGTAACCAACAGGGCCAAGTCAGATCCAAAAACCGTGGTATTTGCCGAAGCTGATCAGTTAAATGTCTTAAAAGCGGCGCAGATTGCCTATGACGAAGGAATTGCTATACCTATACTGCTGGGCGATAAAATTGCTATCGAAGCGCTCATGAAGGAAATTCAGTTTGAAGGATCGATCCGGATTATTGACCCTAAGTCTAAGGAAGAGGAACAGCGGAGAAATGAATTTGCAGAAATATTCTGGAAGAAAGAACAGCGTAAAGGGATGACCCTGTTAGAAGCTCAAAAATGGATGCGCGAAAGGAATTATTTTGCAGCCATGATGGTCAATGAAAGTCAAGCAGACGCCCTGGTCACTGGTTATACGAGAAGTTACCCTACCGTTGCGAGGCCCATGATCGAATTGATAGGAAAAATCAAAGGCATTCGCAGGGTAGCTGCGACAAATCTCATGCTAACTGACAGAGGGCCATTATTTCTTTCGGATACAGCCATGAATATCAATCCCAATGCGAAAGATTTGACTGAAATAGCAAGAATGACTGACAAAACGATGAAAATGTTTGGCCTGAAACCAAACCTGGCCATGGTATCATTTTCAAATTTTGGATCCTCCAGCTCTGATTCAGCAAAAAAAATGTCGGAAGCTGTTAATTATCTGCATAAATATTACCCACATGTGGTCATTGATGGCGAATTACAGGCAGACTTCGCATTGAATGAAAAAATGCGGCGTGACAAATTTTCGTTCTCCAAACTTCAGGGCAAAAAGGTCAATGGACTCATTTATCCGAATTTGGAATCGGCAAATATCAGTTATAAATTATTAAAAGAAATTCACGCAGCAGAGTCTATAGGCCCCATCATCATGGGACTCCAAAAGCCAGTTCACCTCATTCAATTAGGTGCGAGTGTTGATGAAATTGTCAATATGGTGTGTATAGCAGTAGTTGATGCCCAGAGTCGTAAAAAATAACACCTCATTTTTACGGTTTTTTTGCCGGGTTTACAAGCATTAAACCGATACTTTGAAATTGTCTGAAAACGGTTGGAAAAAGTTGTAAAATTAAGATTAACATTTTCATTTTGAGAAGATAAAATTGTTACATTTGACTCCATCTCGATTCAAAATTTATGATCACACATATTCAAGGTAAACTGGTCGAAAAAAATCCCGACCACGTGGTATTAGAATGCAATGGTATTGGCTATCACGTACATGTTTCTCTTCAAACATTTTCAAATATCCCAGACCAGGAGAACCTAAAATTATTCACTCATCTGGTAATTCGTGAAGATGCCCATATTCTTTACGGATTTTATCAAAAAACAGAACGGGAGATTTTTAAACTTCTCATCTCGGTTTCAGGTGTTGGACCAAGTACCGCCATTACCATGTTATCGTCAATGGATACTGAAGAAATCCAGAGGGCCATTGGCAGCGAAGATGTATCAAAAATCCAATCCGTTAAAGGAATTGGACTTAAAACTGCCCAAAGAGTTATCGTTGACCTCAAAGACAAAATTCTAAAATCTTATGAAATTTCCGAAGATTTACCGGTTTCAAACAATACTATTAAAATTGAAGCGTTATCTGCTTTAGAAGTCTTAGGATTTTCTAGAAAAAAAGTTGAAAAAGTTATACAAGTTATTTTACAAGATTCTCCTGATATAAGTCTGGAGGAATTAATTAAGAAGGCGCTTAAAAACTTGTAACGTTTGTCAAGAGTAAAACGATTTAAATATAATCTCCCTATTATATTGATCGTACTGTTATTTAGTACGGCTTATGTTTCGGCTCAAATAAATTCTGATAATAATTCCGTAACTAACACTCAACCAACAACTTCTACCTCAAGAGACACTATTTCACCTTTACCTTATTCCTTTAACAGCAATCAAAGCGGACGGCTTTTTCTGAATGACAACAAGGAACTCGAAACGATATACGATCCACAGACGGGCAATTATATCCTGATGGAAAAAATTGGCGATTACTACGTCAAATATCCTACTCAGATGACTCCTGAAGAATACAAAGATTACCGGCTTCAGAGAGACATGCTCGAGTATTCCAAGGAAAAATTAAATGCTATTGGCGGCAAGACCAAAGAAGCCTCTGATGTTCAGAAGAACCTTCTTCCAACTTACTATGTAAATTCAAATTTTTTTGAAAGTGTTTTTGGTGGAAATCAGATCGATGTAAATGTTCAGGGTTCTATCTTGATTAAGATGGGACTTATATACCAGAAAGTGGAAAATCCACAGCTTTCTGAAAACAACCGACAAAGCACAACCTTTGACTTTGACCAGGAGATCAATGCGAGTTTAAATGCTAGAATAGGAACCCGATTAAGGGTAATGGCCAACTTTGATACTCAGTCCACCTTTAATTTTCAAAATATGGTAAAGTTGGAATATACGCCAACTGAAGATGATATCATCCGAAAAATTGAGGTGGGTAATGTATCAATGCCCATTAGAAATTCTCTGGTTACAGGAGCGCAGAACCTGTTTGGGGCCAAAATGGAACTTCAATTCGGTAAGACTACGGTCACAGGAATATTTTCCCAGCAAAGATCCCAGACAAGGTCTGTTTCTGCACAAGGTGGGGCAATTTTGAACGAATTTGATTTTAAGGCCAGTAATTATGACAACAACAGACACTTTTTTATAAGCCATGCCTTCAGGGATAAGTACAACAAGGCTCTTGAAAACTTCCCGCTTATAAACAGCTCGATCAATATTACAAGAATTGAAATCTGGGTCACCAACAGGAATGCAACCACAACGGGTACAAGAAATATTGTAGCACTTGCAGACCTGGGGGAAAATAATCCCGATAATATCGGTCCTGCCAATGTAATTCCAAATCCTGGAGGCCAGGATCCTTCAAATGAAGCCAATAATCTTGAGGACTTATTGACATTAAACGGCCCTATTCGGGAAATTTCAACCGTTGGCCAGGCGCTGGCCCCGTATAATATGTCCCAGGGAAGAGATTATACCATTCTTGAAAACGCCATTAAGCTTGTGCAGGGAGTTGACTTTACCATGAACGCGCAGTTAGGATTTATTACCCTGAACAGAAGATTGGTCGATGCAGACGTCATGGCAGTTGCCTACGAATATACCGATGGGACCGAAGTCTACAGGGTTGGGGAATTTACGGATGCAGGGGTGATTGCTCCGGACAACCTTGTAGTCAAAATGCTCAGAAGTGAGATCATCAATCCGACTATTCCGATGTTCGACCTGCTGATGAAAAATGTTTATGAAATTCCGGGTGCTTTTCAACTTCAAAAGGATGGATTCAGGCTCGAACTATTGTATTACGATGATGCCACGGGTGAACCTGTGAATATCCTTCAAAATGCCCAGACCCCGGGAGTAAATGACAGGACCATACTGAACCTGTTAAAACTTGACCGCCTTGACCAGAACAACAACTTTAAACCCGAAGGAGACGGATTCTTTGATTATGTGGAGGGAATAACAATAGATTCACCCAACGGTTATTTTATTTTCCCAACTGTAGAACCTTTTGGTGAGGACCTGGATGACCAGCTTTTACCGGAAGATGATGTATACATTTTTCGGGAGTTGTATGACCGCACCCAGGCTGAAGCACAAAATGATTTTCAGCAAAAGGACAAGTATTCATTCAAAGGCTATTTTAAATCGGATAGCAAAAGTGGTATTCCACTTGGTGCTTTTAACGTGCCAAGAGGTTCGGTAAAAGTAACTTCAGGCGGACGTGAACTTGTTGAAGGCGTAGATTATGTAGTAGATTACAATATTGGAAACGTACAGATCATTAATCCAACATTGATCGCTTCAGACGCACCCATTCAAGTTGATGTAGAGAACAATATAGGATTCAATCAGCAACAAAGAAGATATATGGGTGTTGATGTATTGCATGTTTTCAATGAAAAACTGGCTGTCGGAGGAAATATCATCAATCTCAATGAAAGGCCTTTAACCCAAAAGGCGCAATTTGGATCTGAACCTGTCAACAACACAATTATTGGCGCTTATCTCACTTATAGGACAGAAGTGCCAAAATTGACAAAATGGGCCAACGCCCTGCCCAATATTGATACCGATGTCCCTTCTTATGTGTCAGTGAGGTCTGAACTTGCTTATTTAATTCCCGGGACGCCCAAAGGAATCGATCTGGAAGGCGCGGCAACTTCCTATATAGATGATTTTGAAGGTGCTCAGATCCCGTTGGATATAAAATCGCCAAAACAGTGGTTTACATCCAGTACGCCTCTGGGTCAATCTGGTGACCTGGATTTCACCAACGGAAACATTGCACCAGGCCTGCCAGATGAGTTAAGAACCGGAGCAAAAAGATCAAAACTTGCCTGGTACAGTATTGATCAGATCTTTTATGGCTCCAGTCTTAGGCCACCAAATATTGACAGTGAGGAATTGTCCAGGGCCGAAGTGAGACAGGTTAATTACAGTGAACTTTTTCCTCAGGTGGACCTGGATGTAACGCAGTCAAGTATTATCAGAACCTTTGACATGGCGTATTATCCGGAGGAACGGGGAACAAACAATTATGACGACAGTTTTGGTTCTGACGGAAAATACATCAATCCAGAAGACAGATGGGCAGGAGTAACAAGGGCCCTTACAACCACTAATTTTCAACAGGCGAATATAGAATACGTTCAGTTCTGGCTCATGGACCCCTATGAAAATTACTCGATCAAACCTGAAGAAGGTGGCCCAATTGCCCCTCCGGGTTTACAGGATCAGGTGGGAGAACTCTATTTTAATTTTGGAAATATTTCAGAAGATATTTTAAAGGATGATCGAAAAATGTTTGAAAACGGGCTTCCCGAAGACGGAATACAGATTCCGGGATCAAATATAGAATCAACTCCTTGGTCATCAATACCTACAGAGCAGTCACTTTTATACGCGTTTCCAGAAAGTGATGAAGCCCGATTAAATCAGGATCTTGGACTGGACGGTATCAATGATGAGGATGAAAGTACAAAGTACGGAACCGTGTTTGGAGAAGATCCGTCAGCTGATAATTTTCACTATTTCAGAGGTTCTGACTTTGATGCCGAAGATGCATCAATATTAACACGCTACAAGGATTTTAGTTTAACGGAAGGGAATTCCCCTACCATCAACAATTCTCCTGAGAACTATCCAACCTCTTCGACTACGTTTCCAGATGTTGAAGACATCAACAGAGACCAGACCATGAATGCGATAGAAAGTTATTATCAGTACAAGGTTTCTTTGAACAAAACGGATCTCGTGGTAGGTCAAAATTATATCGTTGACAGCAGGGTAACAACAGTTCAGTTACCGAACAATACAACGCAGACCACCACATGGTATCAGTTCCGAATTCCGATAACAACTCCTGAGGATCCAAGCAATATCATCAATGATATGGCCGGTTTTACTTCGATCCGATTTATGAGAATGTTCCTTACCAAATTTAAGGTGCCCGTGGTATTGAGATTTGGTGAACTTCAGTTGGTCAGAGGGGACTGGAGACGCTATACCAAAACTCTTGATGACAACATTGTTCCTCCTCAGGAAATCTCTCCAGAGGAAAATCAGAAATTCGAGGTTGGGGTGGTAAATATCGAAGAAAATGAGGACCGTCAGCCCATACCCTATGTTCTACCTCCAGGCATAAAAAGGGAAAGGCTCCAGGGTACCACAACGATTCAGCAACAAAATGAACAATCGGTTTCCATGAAAGTCGATGATCTTCAGCCCGGAGACACCCGAACCATATTTAAAAACACAACATTTGACCTCCGGATGTACAAGCAATTGAAAATGTTCATTCATGCCGAAGGAAAGGTGGGGCAGCTGGAAGTAAAAGATAATGAATTACTCGGTATAATCAGATTGGGAAGTGATACGGATGACAACTACTACCAAGTTGAAATACCCTTAAAAATTACGGATTTCAATGCCGTGACTCCTGAAGAAATTTGGCCTGTAGAGAACAATCTCGATGCTGCCATCAAGGATTTTGGGAACCTGAAACTCGAACGCCTGGAGATTGGGGCACCGGCAGGTGAACTTTATCCGAAACCTGTAGCAGGAGAGGATCCTGAATTTCGGATCAGGGTAAAGGGTAATCCTAATCTGTCAAACATCAGGACCATCATGTTGGGTGTCAAAAACGTAGCGATTTCTCCAAAAAGCATGGAGCTTTGGTTTAATGAATTAAGGGTAGCTGATTTTGACAACAAATCGAGTTGGGCAGCAATTGTCAATGCCGATGCAAACCTCGCGGATTTTGCTGATGTATCGGTTACAGGAAGTGCCAGCACTATAGGATTTGGCAGCCTTGATCAGATGGTGAATGAAAGGAGTCAGGATGAAATGAAACAATACGGGTTTGTTTCCAACATCAATATTGGGCAGCTTTTGCCCAAAAGAGCCAATGTAAGCATTCCCATCAATTTTAGTTTTGGAGAGGAATTCAGAGATCCGAAGTACGACCCCAGATTCAAAGATGTCCTGTTTCAGAACGGGTCCACAGATGCAGATCTGGCCAGAGATTACACCCAAAGAAAAAGTATCAACTTTATCAATGTTCGACGAAACCGAACTTCTCAAAGTGGTAAACCTCATTTTTATGATGTGGAAAATTTCTCGGTTTCCTATTTATTCAATGAAACCTATCACCGTGACTATAATATTCAAAAATTCATTGACCAGAAACTGAGGGCTTCTGCCAATTATACATATAGCTTTGAACCTAAGGTAATCGAACCATTTAAATCATGGGGACTTGTAAGCGACAAAGCATATTTGAAATTTATCAAGGATTTCAACCTGAGTTTATTGCCAACTTCATTTGCCATTAACTCAAATATTGTCCGTTCCTACAGCGAGCAATTGTCAAGATCGCTTGTTGAAGGCCTGCCTGACCTTCCGGTTTTAAAACAAAGGAATTTTATGTTTGACTGGGATTATCTGATCGCCTATAATCTGAGTAAATCCCTTCAGTTCTCGCTTCGGGCATTGAATAACTACGCCTATGACCAATTTGGAGATAATGAAGACCTACAGATCTACGATCAGTTTTTCAGAATTGGCCGCCCTGAGCATTATCACCAAACCTTTAACCTGACCTATAAAATCCCGTTTGACAAGTTTCCGGTACTTGATTTCATTAACGGAACTTATAATTATACTGCCGATTATGACTGGCAGGCTCCGGCATACACAACCATTGACCAGGTTGGTAACACGATTCAAAATGCCAACACCCATAATTTCACTGCCGATATGGGAATGGACAGGCTATATAATTACCTCGGGTTTACCAAACTATTTACGAAACGAAAAACCGTGGATGTAAAACAAGATCCTGAAACCGGGCAGCAATTAAAGGCCAAAAAAGGCCTTTCCACAGGTCAGAAAATTGGTAAAGTAGGAATCGACATCCTGACATCCGTTAAGAATATTCGTCTTTCCTACACGGAAAACAACGGTACATTCCTTCCTGGTTATATTCCTGAATTCGGACTTCTTGGACAGAGTAATTACAACGGAACCTTTGCCCCTACATTTGGGTTTGTATTCGGAAGCCAGGCCGATATTCTTGATAAAGCGATCCGAAATGGATGGCTGATCTCCAGAGGCCAGGGAGATAATTTTTACGCCAGAAATTACAGCAGGTCACATTATGATAAATTCGATTATTCCGCGAATGTTAAATTCACAAGGGATCTGGATATCGAATTATTCGGAAACAGGACCTTTACTGAAAGTTTTAATCAACAATTAGATGTTATCAATGGAGTTCTGGATAATACCCCGAAAAACGGTATTGGGAATTTCAGTATTTCTCATATGATGCTCGGTTCTTCGTTTAAAGATGAAGCCGAGGTGTTTCAGCAATTCAAAGATAACCGTAAGATCATTTCTCAGCGCCTTGCCGATGAAACAGGTGGAAATATTGACGGATTCGGGGATACAAGTCAAGATGTTGTACTTCCGGCTTTTTTGGCCGCTTACTCAGGAAGAAGTGCAGAATCGGTTAAGTTAAGTGCATTCCGAAGCACACCAATACCCAACTGGAGAATTTCCTACAAAGGATTAATGTCGATCCCCTGGGTAAAAACAAATTTCAGAAGTTTTACACTCGAACACAGTTACAGGTCTGTTTATTCAATTTTATCGTTTACCAATAACCTCAAATATGATGAAGACAATCCGTACGAGGATAGTAACAGAGATATTGCAGGAAATTACAATCCTCAAAAACTGTACAATGGTGTGAATTTGATCGAAGAGTTTTCTCCTTTGATCCGTGTGGATTTTAAATTGAAAAACTCGCTTTCTTTAAGGGCGGCATTCAACAAAGACAAGGCATTAAACCTCAACTTCAACAACAATACGGTTACTGAAGTATCAGGGGAAGAATTAGTGCTCGGAATGGGCTACAGGATTCAGAATGTAAAGATGAAATTCAAAACGGGCAGTGGCGGAGGCTCAACCACATTTCAGGGTGATATTAATTTAAAACTGGACCTTGGAATAAGGGATAATCTGACCATCGTAAGACCCTATGGAATAGAAGATGAAATTACCAATAATCAGATTACCGGAGGCCAAAGCCTTGTTTCATTCAAGTTCCTTGCTGATTATTCATTGAATAAAAATTTACTTGCCTCCTTTTTCTTTGACTATAATAATTCTAAATTTGCAATATCGACCACCTATCCCCGTACTTCAATTAATGGAGGAATTAGCGTGAGATACATAATTGGTAATTAAATTAAAGATTTTAAAATGAACACACCTGAAGAATTAAAATACACGAAAGATCACGAATGGGTGAAAATCGAAGGCGACATTGCTACAGTTGGCATCACTGATTTTGCTCAGGGTGAATTGGGAGACATTGTTTATGTCGATGTTGAAACGGTTGACGAAACCATTGCTCAGAATGAAGTTTTCGGCAGCGTTGAGGCAGTTAAGACAGTATCGGACCTTTTCATGCCCCTAAGCGGAGAAATCATTGAATTCAACGAAATGTTAGAGGACGCTCCGGAAAAGGTTAATTCAGATGCTTATGGTGAAGGATGGATGATCAAAATCAAAATCTCTGATACCTCAGAAATAGACGGTTTATTAGATGCTTCAGGATATAAAGAGATTGTGGGAGCGTAATGCGCTTTTCCTGGCGATCCTTGCCACAATAATCATAGCAGTATTAAGCCTTACCTCAGTCCCTAAAATCAGTTTGGGACTGAACATCAAGTCAAGTGATAAATACCTTCATTTTATTGCTTATTTTGTTCTAGCATTTGTCTGGTATTTTGCTTTGAAGGATCGATTGAAAAAAAAAGTATTCAAAATTTTCGTACCTTTAGGATTGATTCTTTATGGCATCATTCTTGAGGGTTTACAAGGTGGGTTAACTACCTACAGAACAGCGGACATCTATGATGCCTTGGCTAACGCGGCAGGAATAATAGTGTCGTTCTTTATTTTTGGCCAGATCAGAAAGTGGTATCGTGCAATTTAAATTTAACTTGGAATTGTCACGATTAATTCATTAAATTAGCGCAGTATAAAAATTTTAAGACAACATGGAAGTAAAAAAGAACCCTAAAGCAAATCTAGAAAAACACAATAAACAGTTCATGTTATTGGGTTTGGCGCTTGCTCTGATTCTTATTTATATAGGAATTGAGTGGAAAACATTTGAAAGAAATATCGCCGATCTAGGTATGGCTGATATCGAGGCAGAAGAAGAAATTGATATACCGATCACGGAAAGAATACAGGAAATAAAGCCACCTCCACCTCCACCACCGGCGCCTGAAAAAATAGAAATCGTTGAAGATGAGGAGGACATTGAAGAGACAATCCTTGAATCAACAGAAACTGATGAAACTGAAGCCGTTGAAGTAGAAGAAATTGAAGAGATCGTAGAAGAGGAAGAAGTAGTTGACGATGTGCCTTTTGCTATTATTGAAAATGTTCCTGTTTATCCGGGTTGTAAAGGAAATAATGATGAAAAGAAAAAGTGCATGGTCGATAAGATCACAAAGCATGTGAACAGAAAATATAATACTGGTTTGGCAGGTGATTTAGGTCTTAGTCCTGGTAAAAAAAGAGTTTACGTTCAATTTAAAATCGATAGAACAGGAAAGGTAACTGACGTTCGTGCGAGAGGTCCTCATGCCCGTTTGGAAAAAGAAGCTGTTCGAGTTGTAAAGCTTTTACCTGATATGACTCCCGGGAAACAACGCGGAAGACCCGTTGGTGTAAAATATACACTTCCGATTACTTTGGTTGTTGAATAATAATCGTCTTAAAAATATTGAAAAGCCATCTCAAATGAGATGGCTTTTTTGGTTTATCCATTCAAAATCAACAATGGAAACACTTTGATCTGACGGATATTACTCAGGGAAAAAGGTATTTTCTGACAGTGCTCCGGATCCAAACATGATAAATGTCATGCTTTTTTTGAGGTTAATTTCTTAATTTCAGATACTTCACTTAATTCCTTGGATCATGAAAGCAAAAAAAAACAAGAATGCCAGGTTATCTCCGTACAGAAAGCTTTTTTTTCAGCTTGGATTGGTTTTGACCCTGATGTTAATTTATACCGCTCTTGAATGGAAAACTGTAGATCGTTATGTTTCCGATCTTGACCAGGTTGATATCCAAAATGAAGAGCTTATCGAAATACCGGTAACACAAAGAATCCTCGAGGTGAAACCACCACCTCCACCACCCCCTTCTCCTGAGAAAATAGAAATCGTGAAAGATCAGGAGGATATAGAAGAAACCGTCCTGGAATCAACTGAAACGGATGAATCCGAGTTTGTTGAGGTAACAGAATACGAAGATATAGAAGAAATTATCGAGGAGGAGGAAATGGAAAAAGATATTCCCTTTGCAATCATTGAAGAGGCCCCCATATACCCTGGGTGTAAGGGAACCAAAGAAGAAAAGCGCAAATGCCTTCAGGACAAAATCAATAAACACGTTCTCAAAAATTTCAATTGTGAACTCGCACAGGAACTCGGACTGACTCCAGGCAAGAAAAAAGTCTATGTACAGTTCAGAATTGACAAATCAGGTGAGATTGTCAACATAAGGGCAAGAGGGCCTCATTCAAGACTCGAAAAGGAAGCCGTAAGGGTTGTCGATATGTTGCCTACGATGGTCCCCGGAAAACAGAGAACAAAGCCCGTTGGGGTATCCTATACCCTTCCCATCACTTTTGTGGTCTTATAAGCTGTGACTCCGGTAAAACCATCTATAGCTCGCTGATGGTTTTCATTTAAATTTGTAAATTTGACCTTCTAATCAAAATGAATGAGTCCGAATTTAAATAACCTTCCGTCCTACGATACTGTAGGGGTGAAGGAACGCGTTGATAGATTTTGCAAAAGAAGTATTAAAAAAAGCTCAAAAGTTGAGGGACTGAAACTTGCCCTGGGCATGATCGACCTTACTACGCTTGAAGGAAAAGATACCCCTGGAAAAGTTAAACAGTTATGCTATAAGGCCCTGCACCTCCACGATTCTTTAAAAGATATTCCTGCCGTTGCTGCTGTTTGTGTATATCCTACCTATGTGAAAATTGCAAAAAAAGAGCTCGAAGGCTCCGGAATTCAGGTGGCCTCTGTTGCCACTGCTTTTCCAAGTGGACAATCAAGCAGAAACACCAAGATCACAGATACACTTTTTGCGGTTGAACAGGGTGCCGATGAAATAGACATGGTTATATCTCGAGGAGAATTTCTTGCAGGAGAATACAACTTTGTATATGATGAAATAGCAGAAGTTAAAGAAGCCTGTGGCAAGGCCCATCTAAAAGTGATTCTCGAAACCGGAGAACTGGATACCCTGGATAATGTGAGAAAGGCCAGTGAAATTGCGATGTATGCCGGTGCAGATTTTATAAAAACTTCCACGGGTAAAATTCAGCCCGCGGCAACAATGCCGGTTACGTATGTAATGTTGGATGCTATAAAAGATTATTATCTAAAGACCGGTAAAATGATAGGAATGAAACCGGCCGGCGGAATATCAACCTCGAAGATTGCATTACAGTATTTGGTCATGCTCAACGAGGTATTAGGTGAAAAGTGGATGAACAAAACTTATTTTAGATTCGGAGCAAGTAGCTTAGCGAATGACATCTTGATGCAACTGGTCAAAGCGGAAACAGGATATTACCAGTCTTCAAATTATTTTTCAAAAGATTAGTCGTATGACAAAAACAACCGAAAATGAGGTTTTTAAGGCCGCCTGGAGTTACGATGCAGCTCCCGAAAGTACGGAGCACATTCAGATTAAGGAAAAATATGATCTTTTTATCAATGGGAAATTTGTTGCCCCTGAAAAAGGAAAGTATTTTAAAACAATCAATCCTGCCAGTCATGAATTGCTGTCAAGCGTAGCTGAAGCTACGGCTGAAGATGTTGACAAAGCTGTTACATCTGCTGGAAAGGCGTTTAAAAAATGGTCGGCCTTATCAGGAAAAGAAAGAGGAAAATATATTTTTCGAATTGCCCGATTGATACAGGAAAGGTCGCGTGAATTTGCGGTGATCGAAAGTCTTGATGGTGGAAAACCAATCAGGGAATCAAGGGACATTGACATTCCTCTCGCTGCGAATCACTTTTTTTATTACGCGGGCTGGGCCGATAAACTTTCCTATGCTTTTCCAAACAGAAAGGCTAAACCTCTGGGCGTTGCCGGACAGATCATTCCCTGGAATTTTCCTCTGTTGATGGCGGCATGGAAAATCGCTCCGGCACTTGCTACCGGAAATACCGTAGTTTTAAAGCCTGCCGAAACCACCCCTTTAACGGCGCTGAAACTAGCCGAAGTTATTCAGGAAAGCGGACTTCCAGAAGGAGTGGTAAATATTCTTACCGGCGCGGGTGAAACCGGGGCTGCGATCGTTAACCATACTGAAATTGACAAAATCGCCTTTACCGGGTCAACGGCTGTTGGTAAATACATCCAAAAGGCAATTGCGGGTACATCAAAGAAACTTACACTTGAATTAGGAGGAAAAGGAGCAAACATCATATTTGATGATGCTGCCATAGATCAGGCTGTTGAAGGTATCATCAATGCGATATTTTTTAATCAGGGTCATGTTTGCTGTGCCGGATCAAGGTTGTTCGTGCAGGAATCCGTGGCCAAGGATGTAATTAAAAAATTAAAGAATCGAATGAATACCCTTATCCTTGGGGATCCTCTTGACAAAAACACCGATATAGGTGCCGTAAATTCTGAAAAACAGCTCAATACTATAGAGAATTATATTAAAATCGGCTTGGAGGAAGGAGGCGAAATCTATCAGGTAAAATGCGATATTCCTTCGAAAGGAAACTGGTGCGCTCCTACCCTGTTTGTAAATGTTTCTCAGTCACACAGAATCGTTCAGGAGGAAATATTTGGCCCTGTGCTGGCCATTCAAACCTTTAGAACAATTGATGAAGTTATTGAAAAGGCAAACAATACGCCTTTTGGGCTATCAGCCGGAGTATGGACTGAAAAAGGCTCAAAAATATTTTATTTGAGCCAGAAACTTAAGGCAGGTGTGGTTTGGGCCAATACCTATAATAAATTTGATGCCACCTCTCCTTTTGGTGGATATAAAGAAAGTGGATTTGGCCGGGAAGGCGGGCTTCATGGATTAAAACCTTATGTAAAATTTTAACAGATATGAGCAGATTAGACATCCATAAAACCTACAAATTATACATAGGTGGTAAATTTCCAAGAACAGAGTCCGGAAGGTATTATCCGGTTTTTAATAGCAAATCCAAACTAATCGCAAACATGTGTCTTGCATCCAGAAAAGACTTTCGAAATTCGGTTGTGGCCGCAAGGAAATCACAAACTTCCTGGGCAGCTATGACGGCTCTCAATAAAGGTCAGATATTGTATAGAATTGCCGAAATGCTCGAAGGCCGGAAGGAACAGTTTTTTGAGGAGCTTCGTGTGCACGGACAGAGTTCAAAAAAGGCCAGAGAAGAAGTAGAACAATCTATTGACCGACTGGTATATTACGCCGGATGGAGTGATAAATTTCAACAGGTTTTCAGCAGCGTCAATCCGGTATCCAGTGCCCATTTCAATTTTTCATGTACCGAACCGATGGGGGTACTGGCGATAATTGCTCCCGAAGAGCAGGGATTGCTGGGATTAATCTCAGTGGTCGCTCCAGCCATTCTCGGTGGAAATACAGCGGTTGTTTTGGCCAGCCATTCAAATCCTCTAAGCGCCATTTCATTTGCCGAAGTTTTACATTCCTCGGACGTTCCAGGCGGGGTTGTCAATATTCTGACCGGTGATAAAAAAGAACTCATCCCTCATATGGCATCTCATATGGATGTTAATGCTATGATATACAGTGGTAATGACGAAGAAGAAATTAAAAAACTAACTGAACTTGCCAGTGAGAATTTGAAAAGAGTTACGGTTTATAAAAAACAGGATTGGTCAAATGACAACAATCAGAGCCCTTATTTTATTGAAAAAACAATCGAAATAAAGACGACCTGGCATCCTGCAAAAATTTAAGGACACAAATTGTGGAAGAAAATGGAAAATAATAATTTTTTCGCTCATGAAACGGCGGTAATTGACCAACCATGTACTATTGGTAAAGGAACTAAAATTTGGCATTTCAGTCATATCATGTCTAATTGCAGCCTTGGGGAGAATTGCAATATCGGGCAAAATGTAGTGATCTCTCCGGATGTTCATTTAGGTAACAATGTAAAAGTTCAAAACAATGTTTCCATATACACGGGTGTGAATTGTGAGGATGATGTTTTTCTTGGGCCTTCTATGGTTTTTACAAATGTGATCAATCCCAGAAGCGCCGTAAACAGAAAAAGTGAGTATATGAAAACCACGGTTAGAAAAGGTGCAAGTATAGGGGCCAATGCTACTATCGTTTGTGGAAATGATATTGGAAAATTCGCTTTTATAGGAGCTGGAGCGGTTGTTGTAAAGGAGGTTAAGCCCTATGCTTTAGTTGTAGGAAATCCATCAAAACAGATTGGATGGATGAGTGAATATGGTCATCGATTAATATTTGATGACCAAGGATTTGCAACCTGCCCTGAAAGCCATGAAAAATATCAGTTAAAAAATGACCTTGTTCATAAAATAAATTAGATTTGCAACGTTAACTAAGTACCTTAACACGGCATCGTTCCTATTTAGCTTTTTTTATGAAAAATATTATTTTACTTTTTTCTTTATTGATCGTCACTTCTTTTTCGGCTCAGGCACAATTGTCAAAGCCACCTGTTTATACTGGATGTGAAGAGGTTCAGATCGACGAACTCAATGGTTGTTTCAGTGAAAAGTTGAAAGCTGATGTGATCAATGAATTTAAGGTCCCTGAAAATGTTGAAAAAGAGGGATTTAAAGGAACCATAAATGCCATCTTTCTTGTAACTAAAGAAGGGGATTTTGAGATACTTTACGTGAATTCTGTGTATCCCGAACTGGAAGAAGAGGTTAAAAGAGTTTTTCAAACGCTTCCAAAAATTCAGCCTGCTACTTTTAACGGAAGGGCCGTAGATGAACGCTATCAATTCCCTATTGCTATTCCATTAAGCGACAATGATAAAAAGGTAGTAGTCGTGGAAGAGAAAAAAGAAATTGAAGAAGAAATTCCAAATCTCGAAAACACTCTTTTTCCAGAGTTTCAGAGTGAGCTGAACATTCCTTTTGTACATCAGGAATATGATGATATCATTTATCACCTGAACAAAAGTGAAAACACCCATACCTCTTCAAAACCATATTTATTTAATGAAGTAAAACCTTATATAGACCTTGAGGCCAAAAGGACGAAAATGCTGAAGAAAAGGGAAACCTGGGGAGGAAGAAAATTACATAATGAACATCTGGCCCTGGTCAAAGGCAAGGATTTCTGGTTTACTTTGAATCCTGTATTTGACCTGCAGGTGGGAAAAGACAACTCCGATGTTGACTACACCTATAACAACACTAGAGGACTGCAGATCCAAGGTTCAATTGGCAAAAAATTCAGCTTTTCAACTTCCTTTTATGAAAGCCAGGGAAGATTTGCTGATTATGTGAATGATTATGCCAAGGTTAGAACTCCTCCCGAAAGTTATGGAGTGGTACCCGGCAGAGGAAGGGCCAAAAAATTTAAAGAAGATTCTTTTGATTACCCGGTAGCAGAGGCCTATTTAAGTTTTACACCCAGCAAGTTCTTTAATTTCCAGTTTGGAAATGGAAAGAATTTCATCGGGGACGGGTACCGATCCTTTTTCTTATCCGATGTGGCCTCACCCTACCCCTTTTTAAAGATCAGTACAACCTTTTGGAAGATCAAGTATACCAACCTGTGGATGTGGATGGATGACGTACGGCCATCGGCTGTAACCAATGATTCAAATTTTAGAAAATACGTGGCCATGCATCACTTGAGCTGGAACGTTACCAAAAGATTCAACATCGGATTATTCGAGTCTGTGATAACCAACGAAGAGAGCAGCCCAAATGGATTTGATATTTCTTTCTTTAATCCCATTATCTTCTATCGCGCCGTTGAATTTAACAGGGGCTCCCGATCCGGTAATGCCAATATTGGGCTGAATATGAAGTACAGGATCAAGGACAATATATCGGTTTACACCCAGTTTTTGATCGATGAGATGACAACCAGCAGGGTATTTGACGGAACAGGATATTGGGGCAATAAATTTGCTTTTCAACTTGGGGGAAAATATTACAATGCCTTTAAAGTTGACGGCTTGATGCTTCAGGGTGAATTCAATTGGGTAAGGCCCTACACGTTCTCACATGGAGAAACGAAATTGAATTCAGGTCATTATAACCAACCACTGGCCCATCTCTGGGGAGGTAACTTCTATGAAGTGATCGGAATTGCGCGTTATTCAAAAGATCGATGGTTTGGAAATGCTAAATTGATCGCTGGTAAAAAAGGTTTTGATTTTGAGGATGAGAGATCAGAATTTAGCTATGGTGGTGACATCTGGCGATCCTATGATGACAGGGTTTCTGATGAAGGAAATGAAGTTGGACAGGGTAATTCAACAGATATTTTTATAGCTGATTTTCAGGGAGGCTATGTTTTGAACCCGGTTACAAATCTTCAAATTTTCGGAGGGGTAACCTTTAGGAATTTTACACCTGATGTATCAGGAGATGTGATTTCAAAAAACAACACAACCTGGTTTACCATTGGATTAAGATCAAGTTTATTTAACTGGTATTTCGATTTTTGATCAGTAGTCCTGGACCGGATATTTTCCCGCAAAAAATATTTACACAAGAAGAGTACCCCTTTCCAGGGGAAAGAATTGGGACTTTAAAATCCTCATTTAAAAATAGAAACCTAACCCTATTTTAACGGCAAAATTAGTTGCTCCGGGCCGATCCCTGTAACTACCTCGGTATTCAAAGTCCACACGAAGCAGCTTAAAGATATTTCCGATTCCAAAATGGTATTCCCAGTAAATATTTTCCGGTGCTACATAAATAATATCTGAAGCATTGATATCCTTGTTCTCCTGGGAAATACCTCCAACAACACCGCGTATACCAATGATCTCACGCCATTGCAGATCCCTGACCCAGGGAATCTTAGCAAATATTTTTCCATTGAAGTTGTGCTCAAGGTGCAGGGAAACATATTCATCTGTTACGAACTCGTAATAATCCAAAAGGTCAAACAATTTTCTTGAAGTAAAAAAGGTCTGGTTACCCGGAACAATATTGAGAAGTTGCAAAGGCACAGGGTTTATGGTTTTCCCAATCTCAAAGGTCGAGGTCAGCCTTCCAAATAAACCGAGCTGCATGGGCTGCTCATAATAAAACTGTAGTTTATGATAATCAAAATCACTGTTAAAAACACCTTTTATACCTCTCGTATAACTGATAAAAAACGTGGGAAACCTTCCGCTATTGCTCACCGATCGCTCCACCCCGAATCCATAGGCTTTTCTTTTGGGAGTATATTGCACGGCAAAACTAACATCTACCTGTTCTATACTTGACTGAATCTCACCATTTTCATCGTAATAATCTACATTGAATCTCGCTGGGTCGGCAGATTCAAGGGTTTTATAGGTTGTCCCCAAACGAAGATCCAGATTTTTGACGGGTTCAACGGAAACTTTGAAATTAGTCAGATCGATATTGGAAAGTTTCGAATTATCCCCCCTTGTAAAAATCGAAGTAGTTGCAAAGCTTCTTTCCAGCACTTCGTTAGCCGTTGTGAGACTCACACCGAGCTGTTCAATATCCTTTCTGGTTCCAAGTGATAAAACCCATCGATCACGACCATTGAAAAGGTACTTACCCTCTATGCCATACTTGAATTTTGCATCCATGAATCCATAGGCGAGATATCCTTTAACCCGCCATTTATCATTCTGACTGAAATAGGTTCGTGCACCGGCCTTGAGCCTTAATCCCTCAATGTCATTGTATCCTATGGTCGAAAACACTGGGCCAAAATCCCAGCCATGGGTGAAATTCCAATAACCTGAGGCCAGTATTTCTCCAATTGTGTTTATCTGCTGAAACCTTTTCACATTTTGCAAGGTGTCAAGCATTTTGTAGATCCCAACTTCATTTTCGGTCAGCTCTTCCTGTCTGTTTTTATCCCAGAATTCATCAGGCTGATTATACATCTCTTCATTATCCTGAATCTGTTCCTTATAAAACTCATCCGGCCTCTTTACATTAAACACATGATTGTCAAATAAGGTAGTTCGCTTTCCATACACCCCTTTGGATTTATCCTTCTGATTCAAGGCAAAATCCGTCATAATATAGTCTCTTTTCAACAGGAACACAGAATCATTCAAAACCTCATACTCCTGTTCGATATAAATATCCTTAACCCAGTTGACATTTGCATTTTTTGTGGCGTACATCTGGATTTCCTTAATGGCATAGGTGGTGTCGCTTACCCAAAAATCTCCTTTAAAGGTCAGTTCATTTTTTCGCCTTGGGTAAAACAATATGTTAAAGCACCATTTATTATCAATATAGGCACTGTCGGTGAGCACATAATTATAGACATCAGGTCCAAGCTTTGACAAAGGACTCGAAAACTTCTTGTCAAAGAACAATAGATAATTATCATAAATATCAAAATCAACATAGAGCTGCTTTAAAAAAGAAATCAAGGCTTGATTATCTGAATATCCCGAATTCTTATTGGCGATCATTATGCTGTTATTCTTTCTGGGATAAATGTTCTTGCCGTAGGTTTTGTAAACAGATTCATTAATAAAAATCGGCAAAAACACTTTTCCCGTGATCTTGGAGGTATCAATCTGATCGAAAACCATCTCCATACCTTCAAAGACCTTATTTTGCATAAGTTTTTCATCTATATTATTCAGATCGAATTCGATTTTCTCATACCGATCGAATTCAAATCGATCATACATATTCAAGCCATTACGTCTTTTCTGAGCCCAGATCTTCTTCAAAATATCAATGGCCGGATTATTCTTTTTTTTGATCCGTCCGGAATAAACCATTACCTCTTTTAACTGGTCTCTGCCCTCTTCCAAAACAATTTCTAATTCATAATTATCCGAAGAGATAGCCACTACCTTGGTCTCAAATCCAACAAAGGAAACTTCTAGTTCGCTGTAATTATTCGGAGATTCCAGGTAAAACCTTCCATTTTCGTCTGAAATCGTTCCCTTGGTGGAACCTTTAAAAATAATATTGGCAAAAGGAACCGACTCTCCTGAATTATCCACAACCACACCTTTTACCTTGGTCTGGCCCTGCATACCGATAGTCAGAAAAAACAATATGTACAGTAACTTTTTATTCATTTTATCCGGCAATAAAAATCCTTTCGGGCAGAAAGGAAGTTTATCGATCAAAATTATCAAAATGGTTGAGACTTGGCAGTAAAAAATTTGTGAATTTCCAAAAATGAAACATTTGATATCAAAGACTACTCATGTAACGCTTTGGAGTGGCTCCATATTTCTTTTTGAAGGCAGCAATGAAATGGCTTGGTGTACTGTATCCTACTTCAAAACTAACCTCAGAGATATTGTATTTTCTCGTCGATAATAATTTTCTTGCGTATTCCATTTTATAGTTTAATAAATAGGCAAATACAGTTTCTCCATAAATATGCTTGAATCCGTCCTTCAAATGCTGAAGAGGCAGATTGATCTGATGAGCTAACTCGGTCAGGCTGGGAGGTTCCGTCATTCTTTCAATTATAATCTGTTTCGCTTTTTGTATCTTTTCAACATTGGCCTCATCTTCGAGAAAGGGACAATTTTGAATCCCGTCATTATCCGATTTATGAAAATACAAACTTATTAATTCATAGACCTTGCCACGGGAATAGAGCTTTTCCAATGAGGAGTGCAGTCCATAATGAAATATCTGATTAAGAACCATCATTTCATTCGGATTCAACTCTTTATCACGATAGCACTTTTTCCCCTGATTTTCTCCGCTCAAAAAATGAATTAACCCGGCTTCCTGAGTAAAAAACGTATGAAACTTCTCAATGCTGATCAGCAAGCTGATCACTTTGGCACCCGGATCCATATTTAAATGTATCGGCAGGTCCTGTTGAGGATTGTATAACAAAAACGATTTATTCTCCGGTAATTCAAGTATATAATGCCCTCCGTTGAAACTTAACCCGGAATTATTTTTAATGCAAAAATGAAGCTGAAGGAAGGATTTATCGACGGCACGAGTGGCCTGAATCACTTTATTCTCAGCATTTTCAAATTTTAAAAGATAAAAACCTTCTTCAATTCGATTTTCCTGCATTATATTTTTACCGATATTCTTATCCTTCATTATTGATTATTCTAGATGATGAAAAAAAATAAACCCACTAAGGACGTGTGTTTCCGAGTTCAAATATAAACAATTAATACTCATCAGTATTTTTCTTTTAGCGTTATGAACCCAGTTTTTAAAAAAAAAGCCATTTGAAAAATCAAATGGCTCGATCCTAAAAGAACAAAATCTATTTATACATAACTTTTTTAACCGCATTGATCACATCCTGCTTGTTAGGCATCCATTCCTCGAGCAAAACTGGAGAGAATGGTGCGGGAGTATCCGCAGTGGTAATCCTTTGAATCGGTGCATCAAGATAATCGAAGACATTTTCCTGAACCTGATAGGTTATTTCCGATGAAACGCTTGCAAATGGCCAAGCCTCCTCCAGAATAACCAGCCTGTTTGTTTTTTTGACAGAATTAAATATACTTTCATGATCCATAGGACGAATGGTCCTAAGGTCTATAATTTCAATGGAAATACCTTCCTTTTCCAATTCTTCAGCTGCAGCATAAGCCTCCTTAATGATCTTTCCAAAACTTACAACTGTTACATCTGTTCCTTCTCTCTTAATATCGGCAACACCAATAGGAAGCACATATTCACCTTCAGGAACCTCACCCTTATCTCCGTACATTTGTTCAGATTCCATAAAGATCACCGGATCGTCATCTCTGATAGCAGCCTTTAAAAGTCCCTTGGCATCATAAGGATTAGAAGGAACAATAACCTTTAAACCAGGGGTATTGGCGTACCAGTTTTCAAAAGACTGAGAGTGAGTTGCTCCCAGTTGTCCGGCTGAACCCGTTGGCCCTCTGAAAACGATAGGAATATTAAACTGACCACCTGACATCTGTCTCATTTTTGCAGCATTATTGATAATCTGGTCGATACCTACAAGCGAGAAGTTAAAGGTCATGAATTCAACTATGGGTCTCGCCCCGTTCATGGCAGATCCAACAGCTATACCTGAAAATCCAAGCTCAGCAATAGGGGTGTCAATAACTCTTTTTGCACCGAACTCATCAAGCATTCCTTTAGATGCCTTATATGCACCATTATACTCAGCCACTTCCTCTCCCAGAAGATAAACAGCTTCATCTCTTCTCATTTCCTCGCTCATTGCCTCCGCAATGGCTTCTCTAAATTGTAATACTTTCATATTTTCTTAATAAGGAGTGCAAAAATAACTAATTTTGATGAATAACTTTAAAGTGCCTGATACAATTTTTATATAAAATAAACTGTATTCCGGGATTCACAGAGTTAAACGATTAGTGCCTTCAATATTTTATTATGCATGCATAATATATTAAAAATATTTTTTAACTTCGTTGCGAAGAAAAATGAATACTCAATCTAACAAAGTAGAAATGAAAATATTAGTTTGTATAAGTCACGTTCCCGACACAACCTCAAAAATCAATTTTTCGGCAGACAATAGTCAATTTGATTCAACGGGAGTTCAATTTGTTATAAATCCATACGATGAATTTGTGCTGACAAGAGCTATGTGGTTCAAAGAAAAACAAGGCGCTTCGGTTACCGTTGCCACCGTAGGGCAGGCAAACGTGGAGCCAACATTGAGAAAAGCCCTGGCCATTGGTGCTGATGATGCCATAAGAATAGACGCCGAACCTACAGATGGGCTTATGGTAGCAAAGCATTTGGCTGAGGTCGTTAAATCCGAAGGATATGATATGGTCCTCGCAGGAAAAGAATCGATAGATTATAATGGAGGAATGGTACCTGGAATGTTAGCCGAACTTCTTGGATTTAATTTTATCAATGCCTGTATAGGACTTGAAGTGAATGGGAATCATGCGGAGGCGGTTCGTGAAATAGATGGCGGCAAAGAAACACTTGACTGTACATTACCTCTCGTGGCTGCAGGCCAGAAAGGCATTGTTGAAGAAAAGGATCTAAGAATTCCAAATATGAGAGGAATCATGATGGCTCGAAAAAAGCCTCTGAAAGTTGTCGCAGCATCTGATGCTCAGCCCAGCAGTAAAACCTCAAAATATGAAAAACCCGCTGCAAAAGGAGCCTGTAAAATGGTTGATGCCGGTAATATTGATGAACTCATCTCGTTACTGCACAATGAAGCAAAAGTGATTTAAGATAAAGTAGAAGCAGCAAAAAAATTAAAAAGAAAAACCTATGTCAGTATTAGTATTTGCAGATCATTCAGAAGGGAAATTTAAAAAAACAGCCTACGAAATAGTTTCTTTTGGTAAACAACTCGCAAAAAAAGCTGAAACAAGCCTTACAGTGGTTACCATAAATGCCTCTGAGGTTGACAGCCTTTCAGAATATGGCCCGGATAAAATTCTATCAATTGAGAACGAAAGACTCGGAACATTTAACGCTCAGGCCTATGCAGCATGTATAGCTCAGGCAGCGGAAAAAGAGTCTGCTACAATTGTAGCCATAGACTCAAGCAATGACGGTCTTTATCTGGCACCCATTCTTTCAGTGAAGTTGAATGCAGGTTTTGCATCCAACGTGGTTGATTATCCAACAAGTCAGAATCCGTTTACCGTAAAAAGGAAAGCCTTTTCCTCTAAAGGATTCAATTTTACAGAAATTCACACCGACATTAAACTTTTGGGCCTGGCTAAAAATTCTGTGGGCCTGATCGAAGAAAAATCAAGTCCGGAAATAGAATCTTTTTCACCGGGCCTGGAAGACAAAATGTTCAGTGTGACGAGCAAGTCGATCGATAAAACAACCGGAACCGTAACCATTGCCGACGCAGATGTTGTTGTATCAGGAGGAAGAGGATTGAAGGGACCTGAAAACTGGGGAATGATTGAGGAACTGGCCGATGTTCTTGGAGCCGCAACTGCCTGCTCAAAACCCGTTTCGGATATGGGATGGAGACCTCACAGTGAACATGTTGGCCAGACTGGTAAGCCGGTTACTTCTAATCTTTACATTGCCATAGGGATATCCGGTGCGATTCAGCATCTGGCAGGTGTAAACTCCTCCAAGGTAAAAGTTGTCGTAAACAATGACCCTGAAGCACCTTTTTTTAAAGCAGCAGACTATGGAATTGTTGGAGATGCTTTTGAGGTGATTCCAGAATTGACAAATAAATTGAAAGATTTTAAAAGCACCCTGTAGTGCGATATAATTTTTTAGTAAATTGCCAACTTCAAAAAGGCCGTCAGAATTTTTGATGATTAATAGTCTTCAATTTGGATGGCCTTTTTCATTTTTATTTGTAAATTGAAATGGCTATTGCTTAAATTTGTTGCAAATTTGTTAATCAGATTAATCAAGTCAAACCTGTGAGTCTAGTACGATTAAATATTAAAGGAATATCTTACAGCCAAACCCAAAGCGGTGCCTATGCCCTGGTTTTGAGTGAAGAAGATGGCGAAAGAACACTTCCTATAATTATTGGTGCCTTTGAAGCTCAGTCCATTGCGATTGCCCTTGAAAAAGAGATCAAACCTCCCCGACCTTTAACCCATGACCTTTTTAAAAGTTTTGCGGACAGATTTAACATTATCGTGAAACAGGTCATTATTCACAAACTGGTTGATGGAGTGTTTTATTCAAGTCTGATCTGTGAGTGTGATAAAATAGAAGAAATTATCGATGCCCGAACCTCAGATGCCATTGCCCTGGCAACAAGGTTTAAGGCCCCCATTTTTACATTTGAAAATATTCTTGACAAGGCCGGGATTATACTTAAGATCAAGGATGAGTCCAAACTTGCCAAATCCAAGTTTAAAATGGAAGATCTGGTAGCCAACGTTGTGGAAGACACTTCCAAATTTAAGGATGAAAGCCTTGAAGATTTATACAAACAGTTAGATCAGGCGGTCAATAATGAAGATTATGAACTCGCTGCCAAGCTCAGGGATGAAATTTCCAAAAGGGAGAAAAAATAAGATCCATGCTGAAAAAAGTTCTCGCGTTTTCCTTTCTGTCAATTCTGTCTATTTCTGCCCAAGCACAAGAACTTAATCAACAGATCACATCCAATCAGGGAGTATCATTTGACTCAATTTGGAGAGGTATCCTTGGAATGATTGTTCTTATTCTTATCGCTTATTTGTTCAGTTCCAACAGAAGAGCAATCCAATGGAAAACTGTGGGAATAGGCCTGAGTATTCAGTTGTTGATAGCCATTGGAGTTCTCAAGGTCAAATTTATTCAGGTTGCCTTTGAAACTGTTGGCAAAATATTCGTAAGTGTACTTGATTTTACAAGAGCAGGTAGCAAATTTTTATTTGAGGGACTTGTGGTTGACATGAATACTTTTGGATACATCTTTGCATTTCAGGTTTTACCCACCATTGTATTCTTTTCGGCTCTAACCTCTTTATTGTATTATTTGGGGGTGATCCAAAAGGTCGTAAAAGGACTTGCGTGGCTTCTTTCCAAAGGATTACAGATATCCGGGGCAGAGAGTTTAAGCGTGGCAGGAAATATTTTCCTCGGCCAGACAGAAGCCCCGTTACTGATCAAAGCCTATCTTGAAAAAATGAACCGGTCTGAAATTCTACTTGTCATGATCGGTGGGATGGCCACTGTTGCAGGTGCAGTTCTTGCAGCCTATATCGGATTTCTGGGAGGAGACGACCCGGCCATGCGGTTAAAATTTGCAAAACATTTACTGGCAGCATCGGTCATGGCTGCCCCGGGAGCAATTGTAATCTCTAAAATACTCTATCCTCAAACCGAAGAAATAAGTACTGACGTTCATGTTTCCTCTGAAAAGATTGGAACAAATATTCTGGATGCCATATCGAATGGTACTACAGAAGGCCTTAAACTAGCCGTCAATGTTGGTGCCATGCTACTGGTTTTTGTGGCTTTTATAGCAATGATCAACGGAATTCTGGGATGGATTGGTGACATTACACCTCTTAATGAGTGGATGGCGGCGAACACACCCTACCCAAGGTTTACACTCGAATCAATTTTAGGAACGGTTTTTGCGCCGTTAATGTGGCTGATCGGGGTTGCAAAAGATGATATCATGATGATGGGACAATTGCTGGGCATCAAACTTGCAGCGAGCGAATTTGTGGGTTATATACAGCTGGCCGAGTTAAAAGATGTTTCAAACGTGGTCCATCTTAATAACAGTAAGTCAGTAATCATGGCAACTTATATGCTTTGTGGGTTTGCTAATTTCGCTTCAATTGGAATACAGATAGGAGGCATTGGTTCCTTGGCACCGAAGCAAAGAAAAAACCTCTCGGAGTTTGGAATGAAAGCTCTGATCGGTGGATCTTTAGCCTCCCTGTTGTCTGCAACTATTGCCGGAATGATCATCGGATAATTCAATTTTGACTTTCCTTGATTGCTGATAATATTCCTATCACAATTGCACTTTTTATGACAGAAAATTTTATCTTTGGACACTGCACATCATTTCAAAATGTGATCAGAGCAATCTGAGATTTTCATTAATTTTTATAATACAGTTGTCAAAATGAAGCAATATTTAGATTTGGTCAGACATGTGATCGATCATGGCGTAAAGAAAGAAGACAGGACAGGTACGGGAACCAGAAGTATTTTCGGCTATCAAATGAGATTTGATCTCAACGAGGGATTCCCTATGGTCACTACCAAAAAGCTTCATCTTAAGTCAATAATTCATGAGTTGCTCTGGTTTTTAAAAGGAGATACCAATATTGAATATCTAAAAGAAAATGGAGTTAAAATATGGGATGCCTGGGCCAACGAAAATGGTGATCTGGGCCCTGTTTACGGATACCAGTGGAGGAATTGGAACGGAGATGGTATTGATCAGATCAAGGAAGTCATCGATACGATTAAACACAATCCTGATAGCAGAAGAATGATCGTATCAGCATGGAACCCGAGCGTCTTACCCGATACGAGCATAAGTTTTGCAGAAAATGTTGCAAACAACAAAGCTGCTCTGCCCCCTTGCCATGCTTTTTTTCAGTTTTACGTAAGCGATGGAAAATTGTCCTGTCAGCTTTATCAGCGCAGCGCAGACATTTTTCTGGGGGTTCCTTTTAACATAGCTTCCTATGCCTTGCTTACCATGATGGTAGCTCAGGTAACGGGACTGGAATACGGAGATTTTATCCATACTTTTGGCGATGCTCACATTTATAATAATCATCTGGATCAACTGGAATTGCAATTAAGTCGTGATCCAAGACCTCTTCCAAAAATGGAATTAAATCCTGATGTCAAAAATATCTTTGAATTTTCGTTTAAAGACTTTAACTTAGTATCTTACGATCCGCATCCTCATATTAAGGGCCGTGTATCGGTTTAATCCCCCAAAAATTAGCAATTATGAACGCTTTACAATTAAAATTAAATCTTATCAAACATATTACCCAGATCGAAGATGTAAACCTGCTTCAGAGAATGCAAGCTTTTTTGAATACTTCAGGGTCTTTGTACAATGATAAACTCAATGAAATACCTTCATTGCGAAATAATAAGGATAAGGAATTCAATGACAAAGAAGATTTCACCGATTACATAAAAGAATGGGTAAAAGACATGTAATTTTCGTTTGTTTTGAAAACTGAATTAGATCACGAATATTACGAAAGAGCCAGAAAAAGAACAAAACAGAAAAAAAGACTCTATTTCCATTTTGTTTTATTCCTTGTAGGTTCATCCTTTTTTGTGATATTAAATAAAGTAATAAATTTCCACCCTGAGTTGGATTGGTACGTTTGGGCTATTTCGATCTGGTTCGTTTTACTAGTGCTCCACACAATTAATGTATTTGTAATGAATCGTTTTTTTGGAAAGGAATGGGAGCGTGTTCAAACGGAAAAACTACTGCAAAAACACAAGGAAAAATTAGAAAAGTTAGAGGCGAAACTGGAGAAATCAGGCGCATTTGACGAACTAAAAGAAAATTCTTAAAAATCTTTTTTCTATGCTGACTATAATTGCTGCTGTGGCAAAGAATAACGCCTTGGGTAAAAATAATGACTTGATATGGAAGCTACCGGCAGATCTTAAGCGATTTAAGAAAATTACCCGCGGACATCATGTAATAATGGGTCGGAAAACCTTTGAATCACTTGGGAAACCATTACCCCATAGGACAACGATTATCATAACCAGGAACCCTGATTATACAGCAGAAGGCTGTATTGTTGTTGATTCCCTGGAAAAGGCTATTCTGGAAGCTAAATCGGATGATAATCCGTATATACTCGGTGGTGGTGAAATCTACAGGCAGGCACTTGATTACGCTGACGTCATGGACATAACCGAAGTTCATCATTCTTTTGATGATGCTGATGCATTTTTTCCTGAAATTGACTTTTCACAATGGGATGAGATTAAACGTGAAGATCATAAGGCTGATGAGCATCACAAATACGATTACAGCTTTGTTACATATAAAAAAAAGTGAGCTCTTATGGGAGGAGCTCACTTTTACAAATCACTGACAATAACTAATTAATGACACTTCTAAATTTTTATGGTTTGCTTGATTTTTCTTCCGTCAATTTCAAAAACAAATACGTAGTTTCCTTTTTTTGAGGTCGAAAAATCATAAACTTTACTCACCTTTTCGTTTTCAGCGAAGCTTTCTGAATGAACCAGATCATTATTTTCGGCATAATAGATGTCGTAAGACAAAGATGTTGACTCTGTCGGCGTCCTCCATACATACACGAGATTATCGTTCATTCTAACTAATGGTTTGTAAATCGTACTTTCAGATGTCTTGTCAAATTCAACATCATTTTTTTCAACTTTAAACGGAATCACAACAAGTTTCAAATCGGAATCAAGTTCAAAATAATAATCTCCGTCAGGTAAATTTGTCAGATCAAATCCTTTTGAGTAGGCTCCGTATTTTTCTATAGCCTCCTTATAGAGAATTAAACCTTTAAAATCTTTAATGATCAATTGTGAACCTGGTTCAACATTTTTAAAATAAACATTTGTTAGTTTTCTGTTTTTGTCTTTTGTTTCAACTTTGGTATTTGAAGCTAAAACTGTCAGCGACATCATTAAGGTAAATACCAATACTGTCTTTCTTGCTAAATTTTTCATTTTTATATTATTTAAAATTAGACATGACAAACATAAGACCGGAATTCCTTCAAGAAAACACATGAATTTGCGAATTTATGCACTTAATTAACAATTTACAATTTCTTAATATGGTATATTGTTAATATAATACACATTTAAGCTAAATTCGTATAGAAAGTAAGATTTAAATGAATTATTTTTGTAAAAAAAAAGGAGTGTTATGATAAACAAAAAACCCAGTTTCGAAAAAATTAGCCCGAATATGGGCAGCAGCATTTCAGTAAAACAACACAGTAGTGAGGTAATCAACAATGTGGCTTACTGGCATTTTCATCCTGAGGTAGAACTTGTTTATGTAAACAAGGGTCAGGGCAAGCGCCATATTGGTAATCATCTATCGTATTTTAACAACAGTATGCTTATACTAATAGGTGCCAACCTTCCTCATCATGGATTTGTAGACCGATTAACAACACATGGACGGGAAACCATAGTTCAGTTTAAATTAGACTTTCTTGGTAAAATCTTTTATAACATCCCTGAAATGAGTAATATTAATTCTCTATTTGAAAGAGCTAAAAAAGGGATCATATTCAAACCGGAAACCAAAAAACTTGTAGGGCCAAAAATAGAAGGCTTATTAGAATGTGAGGGAATGGCCAGAGTAATAAAACTACTTGAAATATTAAATGACCTTTCTCTTGCAAAGGACTATTCACTCTTAAATGTAGATGGTTTTGCCTTTGAAACGGAGCCACAGGATAGTCAAAAAATTGATATTATATTTAAACATGTCAACAATAATTTTAAAAGGCATATAAGCCTTGATGAAATTGCCGATAAGGTAAGCATGACCACACCTGCTTTTTGCCGTTATTTTAAAAAAGCAACAGGTAAAACGTTTACCAAATTAGTGAATGAATACAGAGTTGTTCATGCAACAAAGTTGTTACAGGAAAATCAAACCAGTATCACTGACATTTGTTTCGAATGTGGATTTAACAACTTTTCACATTTTAACCGACTCTTCAAGGAATTCACAGGAAAAAGCGCTTCGAAATACAGAAGTGAAATGAAGCGCATCATTCAATGATTATTTGATCTCTATCAGGAAAGGAAGTCGCGTCTGTATTCCTTTCCATTCTCCAAACTGTTTAATCTGCTGATATATTTTAAGATTCTCCTCTCCGATTTCTGAAAGTATTAAGTCGTTTTTTATACTGAGCATTGGGCCCGAAATCATATCTTTAAATTCCTTTTTATAGTCTGGATAACTTCTTATTCTATAATCCTGGATATCCGCCATTTTAGCTGCTGATTTTATAGCATCCTCCAAGCCACCCAATTCATCTACCAAACCGTTTTCGAGTGCCTGTTCCCCGGTCCAGACTCTACCCTGAGCAATTCGGTCAACTTCTTCAAAGGTCATATTTCTTCCCTCAGCTACTTTGCTTACAAATGTTTTGTAGACTCTTTCAATGCCTTCTTTGGTAACATTGTAAAAGTCATCACTCATTGGTTCAAATAAACTATAATCAAGAGACCTGCGGTTCGTACCGACCTGTTCTGCATTTATCCCAATCCGATCAGTAAATTTGCTTATATTTGGGATCATGCCAAAAACACCTATACTACCCGTGATAGTCATGGGGTCCGCAATTATTTTATCTGCATTACATGATATATAGTAACCCCCTGAAGCAGCAAGATTACCCATTGAAACAACTACGGGCTTGTCTTTCTTGGTGACTTCAATCTCCCTCCAGATAATATCTGAAGCCAAAGCACTTCCTCCAGGAGAATTCACGCGCAATACGATTGCCTTGATCCTTTTATCTTTTCTGGCTTTCTTCAGGGCCTTAATGATCAGATCAGGGCCAATATAATTCTCATCCCCTTTTCCATACATTATATCACCCTGGGCATAAATTACAGCGATCCTGTCAGAGGCATTGTTAATGATCCTTCCTTTGCCGGTAGAAATATAATTTTTGATACTGACTGAATTGATTTTTCCATCTTCATCAATTCCACTGAGCTTCTTTAAGACCTTTACGTATTCATCTCTATACATTTCTCCATTGACCATCTTATTCTCGATAGCCAGTTTTGGCGACCTTGCCAGCAGTTCATCCGCAATAAAATTTAACTGCTTTTGTTCTATGGCACGACTCTCCGACATATCATCCACCATTTCGGACCAAATAGATTGCAAAAAGGCTTCGGTTTGTTCCCTGTTCGCCTCACTCATTTTATTGTCCAAAAAAGGTTCTACCGCACTTTTGTATTTTCCATGACGAACTACCTCCATTCTTACACCATATTTATCCTGAAAATCTTTAAAAAACAAAACCTCACCGGCCAATCCTCTGAAATCAATCATGCCAACAGGATTCACGTAGACAGAATCAGCTACGGAACTCAGGTATAAATTCTTTTGCTCATAGACATCGGCAAAGGCTGTAATAAACTTACCCGACTCCTTAAATTCGTATAATTTCTCTCTTATTTCCTGTATCTGAGCCATTCCCGCCCTTAATACCAGGGATTCTATACTAATTCCAAGGATGTTATCATCATATTTAGCGTTGTCAATGGCATTCAGGATCTGGTCGAGACCTAATTTATTTTCTTCCAGGCCCAAAATCTGGGCAAGAGGATCGTCACTGGCAGGAGCATAGTCTTTGATCAGGTCCTCAAATTTCAAAACAAGAACCGTATTGTTTTTGACAACGATTTTTTCATCCTCCATCAATCTTGAACTTAGCACCGATCCTATGGCAACAAAAACAAAGAACATGATCATAAATGATATGAGCACTCCCAATATTGCCGCCAATAATTCTCTTAAAAAAGTCATCTATACTGTTTTACTATTTGTCGCTCCCCAAATAGTAATGTTACAAATGTTAAAAACTAAACTTTAAAGTTGAACTTATTCAGCTATGGTTTTAGTTTCTTTGCACTAATCTATTCAAGAAGGAAATTTTTGCCAATATAGTAGGTTATTATGTAAATTCCACCAATTTGATTTAAAAAGAATTCAATTTGAAAATTGTCCGTACGACATATTTATCCTTAGGCACCAACCTGGGGGATAAAATACAAAATTTGCAACAGGCTGTTAATCTTATCAATGATTATATCGGCCATGTGCAACGTATATCATCTGTTTATTCAAGCCCATCCTGGGGATTTGAAGGAAAAGATTTTTATAATATCTGTATTGAAATTTCCAGTAGTTTGAATCCTGAAAAAATGATTCAGAAAGTACTCGATATTGAACATCAGCTTGGCAGAGATCGAAATCCTGATGGGGGTTATAAAGACAGGATCATTGATATTGATATTCTTTTGTTTGACGATGAGATCATTTTTTATAATGATTTGAAAGTTCCTCACCCGGAAATGCTGAAAAGAAAATTCGTTCTGGTTCCCCTAACCGAGATCGCACCTAATATAATCCATCCTATTGCTAAAAAGACCATACTTATCTGTTTACAACAATGTCTGGACTCCGGACACATTGAAAAAACAGAAATAAAATTGAAACGCCCTATTTCATTGGTTGAGAAATACAACTATATTGCAATCGAGGGTAATATCGGGTCAGGAAAAACAAGTCTTGCAAACAAAATCGGAGATGACTTCAATGCAAAGCTGGTTTTAGAGCGATTTGCCGACAATCCCTTCCTTCCAAAGTTTTATGCTGATGAGGAACGCTACGCATTTCCCCTCGAGATGAGTTTTCTTGCTGACAGATACCATCAGCTTACCGATGATCTTGCTCAATTCGATCTGTTTAAAAACTTTATCGTTTCGGACTACTATATATTCAAGTCCTTGATATTCGCCCAGATCACACTTCCAAAAGAAGAATACAACCTGTACAGAAAGATGTTCGATATCATGTACAAGGAGATATCAAAACCGGATGTTTATGTCTTCCTGTATCAAAATACGGATCGACTGATCGAGAATATTAAAAAAAGAGGTCGGGAATACGAGCAGAATATACAGCCCGAATATCTAGACAAAATTCATAAAGGATACTCTTCCTTTATTAAATCAGAAAAGGCTTTAAATACCCTGGTCATTGATGTTTCAGAACTTGATTTCGTAAGTAACGATAGCGACTATCATAAAGTTTTAAAACAAATTTTAGAATACAATGGAAATGGACATCAGTGATCCTCTCCCTGCTATCGGCATAGTTTCAAAATTATGTTATTGCCTTTTGATACCCATTTTTTCAGCGTAATAATCGCAAAAATCACGCATTGTAGCACTCATTTTTTCATCACCCGTTGAGGTCTCAAATGTATCAGCCATCGAGACAAGAGTCTGATGAAAAAACTGAATCATTTCATTAACAGGCATTTCCTTGGTCCAAAGATTGATCTTATACGTATCCTTACCTGCTGAATCCCAAACCGACAACAATAATGCTTTGGCTTCCATGTCGGTAATTCCACCATCATCTGCTGACCAGTAGAGTTCTTCCGGAACCCTGTTTTCATCCAATCCTACTTTGATTCCTATTTCTGATTTGTGCTTTACTGCCATAATTTCTGATTTCTAAGTTGATAGAACTATTCTAAAATTCGATAAATGATATTTTTTATTTCTTCTTTGGCTTATACCGAGACTTCCTGAACAACTCCTCATTGTCCATCAGAATCATTTCCTTCAGGCTCGAATCGGAATTTTGCATAAATGAATTTACAATTTGCCATCCAAACCATACCCCTATCCTTCCCGGAGAATCTTTATCTACTTCCAAAAAGAACTTTGAAAAAGGGGCATCAGAGATAAACCTGTCCGTGAGACTCGCGTCATTTGAATATAACATTTCGTTCTCTACATAGTACTTCCATATGTCAACTTCGCTAATTTCGGCCCATTCAAACTGGGACCTCTCATAACCCATTATCTCATGATCGCTGACTTCCGGAAGAAATACAGACATGATATACATTTTCTTACCTTGCTGAATCATACGCGATATAAAAGAACCTGTTGATGCATTCATCAAAACAGGTTCCGCCAGTTTCTCAGCCACATCAACCACCATGTGCTCTTTTCGAAAATTTTGCTTGATGTAACCAGGATAGTCTGCATATACCTCATGATCCCTTCCTAAATAAACATCGAGTGACACCAACAATAAACTATCCGCAAATATGATCCTGTTCTCATAATCAACATTACTCAAAACCGTAATCACTTTTGGTTCTTTGAATTTTGGAAAATAATATTTTACATGTTTAAACAAGTCACTTAGTGTCTTTTCCTCTTCAGAAAAATCCCCAAAGACCTCCCGTCCTGAATTATAAAGAAACAATTCATCCTCATCAAGCATTTTTGAGGTCCATACAGAATCCGGATTACCCGCTGGAAACAGGTAAGGGAAATCTGATTTCAACTGATTGAGATTCTCAGGCCCGGAGGAATAGAATTTCTCGTCAAAGCGGATAATTTCCATGTTTAAATCGATCCCGGTGAGATCGATTCTCGTTTCATTTTTCTTTCCACATGAAATTAAACTAACCATAAAGAGAAAAACAAAAATGTATTTAATACTATTCATCTAAATAAATTGACCGGAAAAATTAATATTTTTGTGCCTCGCAAAACTAATAAATACTTGCCATAATGAAGACAGAAAAAATTATAAATCATATAGTAAACTGGTTGAAAGATTACGCCATTAAGGCTGGAGTGAACGGATTTGTTGTGGGAGTTTCCGGAGGTATCGATTCTGCGGTGACCTCCACCCTTTGCGCAAAAACCGGTCTGAAGGTACTTTGTCTTGAAATGCCTATTCACCAGGCCCCTTCACAGGTAAGTCGGGCTCTGAATCATATTGACTGGATGAAAAGCCGTTTTCCGAATGTTGAAATGACTCAGGTAAACCTAACCCAGGTTTTTGACAGCCTTATAGAAGCTTTGCCCACCGTGGAGAATGAAGAGGACAGATTTATGTCTCTGGCCAATACGAGAGCCAGACTCAGAATGACCTCTCTATATTATTTCGCTGCACTTCAGGGACTTCTTGTGGCCGGTACCGGAAACAAAGTAGAGGATTTTGGAGTTGGATTTTACACCAAATATGGAGATGGAGGAGTTGATCTGAGCCCAATTGCAGACCTTATGAAAAGTGAGGTATATGAACTGGCAAATTTTATGGGCATCAATCAGGATATCATAGAAGCAGCCCCAACAGACGGTCTTTGGGGAGATGATCGTACTGATGAAGATCAAATCGGCGCAAGTTACGACGAACTTGAATGGGCTATGCGATTTGTTGAATCAAAATCAAATCCTGATTCTCTTAAAACTAGAGAAAAACAGGTGCTTGAAATTTATACAAAAATGCATAAGGCGAATAAACATAAAATGGTACCCATACCGGTATGTGAGATCCCTATGGAGATGAAAAGTTAAATCACTCGGTTAAGTTTCTCAAAAAGAAGTTGTTTGAGCGCCGTATAATCCCTGATGGATTCAAGCATCTCAGTGTTGTCAATTTCCACAGTATCCTGTTCCTGATGATCTTTTAAATTACTTTTCAAATCTTGAATTTTTTCAGCAATCAAAAGTCTTCTCAGGTTATAAAGCACGTCCATTACCAATTTGGGCAGATAACTCTCTTTATTCTTTACATAAATATCGTGTTTCTCCCAATTGCTTAAAACATACCTTTCTTCATCCATCAAAATGTCTGTCACTGTGGATGCCACTTCCTGATCTTCGTGATTTGTAAACAGATCAGCGCTGATTTTCTCTTCCTGATTCAGAAGATGGATGATTTCATAATAAATCTTTAAAAAAATAGGATTGGTAAATTCAATCTCATCTTCCTGCAAGTGCATATAGATTTCTTTGCAAACCTCATTAGTGTAGTTGGTCTTCACTATTCTTTTTTTTCCGTCCTCGTCAGTTTCGGAGGTAAAATCTATAAAATCGACCTCTTGGTTACCATAGAGCAAAAGAATTTCTATTATCTTTTTTTCCATCTGAAACAGCTGATCGACCTTAATGGTTTCTTTGGTTTCTTTCTTTACTCCTGTGAAAGGGGTCTTTGCAATAGCTGGTACCGCACCACCACTTTTATTTTCTCGTTTTAAAATTTGAGACAATTCATTAAAGAGTACCGTTTCTGAAATATTCATGATCCTTGCGCATTCCTGAACATAGATTTCCTTCTGAATATTATTAGGGATCTTAGATATACTTGCTACAATGTCTCTTATAAGACCCGCTCTTTTGATCGGATCATTCTTCGTTTCTTCAAGGAGTAAAGAGGTTTTAAACTGAATAAAATCCTGAGAATTATCCTCCAAATAGGACTTCAATTCTTCCTCGGTTTTTGACCTGGCAAAACTATCAGGATCCTCGCCTTCGGGAAAAGTTACAACCTTAACGTTGAGTCCCTGTTCCAGAATAAGATCAATCCCACGAAGAGAAGCCCTGATTCCGGCTGCGTCACCATCAAACAAAACGGTAATGTTGTTGGTCAATCTATTGATCAATCGAATCTGATCCGCAGTTAAGGCAGTTCCTGAAGAGGCCACCACATTTTCTATTCCAGATTGCCACATTGAAATCACATCCGTATAACCTTCGACCAAATAACAATTGTCCTCTTTCGCTATGCTTTGTTTTGCCTGATAAATACCATAAAGAATCTTACTTTTGTGGTAAATGATGCTTTCAGGAGAGTTGAGATATTTTGCAGCTCTTTTGTCTGAGGATAAGGTTCTTCCCCCGAAACCCAGAATTCTTCCACTCATACTGTGGATCGGGAACATCACGCGTCCTTTGAAACGGTCAAATTTTCTATTCTCTTTAACAATGGTCAACCCTGTACCTTCCAGAAATTCCAATTCGTATTTCTTTTCCAGTGCGCTATCGGTGAATGCCGACCATTCATCTGTACTATATCCTAGTTCAAATTTTTTGATCGTATCATCAGTAAATCCTCTTTCCTTAAAATAGGTAAGTCCTATCGCTTTTCCCTTTTCCGAATTCCACAGGATATCTGTGAAGTAATTTTTAGCATACTCAGATACCAGAAAAAGGCTTTCTCTTTCATCTGATCGCTTCTTTTCTTCATTGCTCTGAACCGTTTCTTCAATTTCAATTTGATATTTTTTGGCAAGATATCGAATCGCTTCAGGATATGAATAATGCTCATGTTCCATTAAAAAAGTAATGGCATTACCCCCTTTACCTGTGCTGAAATCTTTCCATATCTGCTTGACAGGAGAAACCATAAAAGACGGTGTTTTCTCATCCGCAAAAGGACTCAGTCCCTTAAAATTTGAGCCAGCCTTTTTTAAATTAACAAAGTCTCCGATGACCTCCTCCACCCTGGCGGTTTCAAATACTTTATCAATTGTTGTTCTTGCTATCATATGGATAGGAAAATTCTAAGGATATAAAGATAAAAAAACTGCCAGATCCTGACAGTTTCATATTTTCAATGATCAAAAGAAATAAAAAATTAAGAAACCGCCTTCAACTTTTTAATGGTTGATTTCGTCAGTTTTCCTTCTGCGTATTTCTTTGTTACTTTTAAAGTTGTTTCATCAGCTCCAGGCATGTCGAACATGGCATCGGTCAAAATTTCTTCGCATAATGACCTCAGGCCTCGGGCTCCGAGTTTATACTCAACCGCCTTATCTACAATATATTCAAGTGCAGCTTCATTGATCTCAAATTTTATACCGTCCATTTCAAACAACTTTGTGTATTGTTTGATCAATGCATTCTTTGGTTCTGTCAAAATTGACCTAAGTGTCTCTTTGTCAAGTGGCCTCATAAAAGTGAGAGCCGGCAACCTACCAATAATTTCAGGAATAAGACCAAAATTCTTAAGATCAGAAGGAATGATATACTGTAACAAATTCTCTTCATCTATTTTATCCTCTGAAATAGAAGCCGAATATCCTACGGCCTGCATATTCAATCGCTTACTGATTACTTTATCAATACCACTAAAAGCTCCCCCTGCAATAAACAAGATGTTTTTTGTATTTACTTCTACAAATTTTTGATCAGGATGCTTTCTGCCTCCTTTTGGGGGTACGTTAACAACCGTTCCTTCCAAAAGCTTTAAAAGTGCCTGCTGGACCCCTTCTCCTGAAACATCTCTGGTAATAGATGGGTTATCGCTTTTTCTGGCAATTTTATCAATTTCATCAATAAATACAATTCCCCTTTCCGCCTTGTCTACTTTATAATCCGCCGCCTGTAACAATCTTGTAAGAATCGTTTCAACGTCCTCACCTACATAACCCGCTTCGGTAAGTACTGTTGCATCAACTATCGCGAAAGGCACGTCAAGCATTTTCGCAATTGTTCTTGCAATCAGGGTTTTACCGGTACCTGTTTCTCCTACTAAGACAATGTTACTTTTCTCAATTTCTATGTCATCCTCCTTTGAAGAAGGCTGTTGAAGTAATCTCTTGTAATGATTGTACACAGCAACAGACATTACTTTTTTTGCCTGATTCTGACCTATGATATACTGATCCAAAAATGTTTTGATCTCCCTGGGTTTCTTTACCAGAAAATCAGAGGTTGAGGACTTTTTTTCATTAATCGACTCCTCTAAGACAATGCCATGTGCCTGTTCGATACATTTATCGCAAATATGCGAATCGACCCCGGCTATCAACAAATTGGTCTCCTCCTTCTTTCTTTTACAAAACGAACATTCAAGTTCTTCTTTCTTCGCCATTTTCCAAATATTTAAACGGGATCACACCGCAATACGATTATTTATTTCTTGTTAGTACTTCATCAATCATGCCATAAGTTTTAGCTTCTTCCGCTTTCATCCAATAATCTCGGTCCGAATCATCATGAACCTTCTTTACTTTTTGGCCTGAATGCTTTGCAATAATGGCATAAAGTTCATCTTTCAATTTTAAAATTTCTCTGGCAGTAATTTCTATATCTGATGCCTGTCCCTGTGCACCACCCAGTGGTTGATGTATCATAATTCTGGAATGAGGCAAGGCAGATCGTTTTCCTTTCTCACCCGCACACATCAATACGGCCCCCATAGATGCAGCCATACCCGTACATATAGTCGCCACATCCGGTTTAATAAACTGCATGGTATCATAAATACCGAGACCTGCATAGACTCCTCCTCCCGGAGAATTGATATAAATTGAAATGTCTTTTGAAGAGTCAACACTCTCAAGAAACAATAACTGGGCCTGAATGATATTAGCTACCTGATCGTTGATACCCGTTCCCAGAAATATGATTCTATCCATCATCAACCGGGAAAAAACATCCATCTGAGCAACATTAAGTTGTCTTTCTTCAATGATATAAGGGGTTACACTACTTATGATCTGATCAACGTACAAACTGTTGATTCCCTGATCTTTTACAGCGAATTTTTTAAACTCATTTCCTATATTCATAAATATTTTTTTATTCAATTAGTCTGTAAATATACTAATTAATTAGCATGTTCGCATCACCATTCCTTTGGTGGACCACTGTGCCTGTATCCAAGAAACAAAGAGGTACAAAAAAACTCCATAATCGTAAATTCATTATGGAGTTTATTTATGTTAAAAAAAATTATTTGTAAACCTCTTTTACAAAATCTTCGTAAGTAACTTCTTTGGTCTTCAGTTTAATATTCTCTTTAAAAAAGGCCAGCAATTTTTCATTCTTTAACTGGTCTGACAGCCTTTTTACCTCTTCCTGATTCGATAATACCCGATTTACAATATCTTCCAATTGCTTATCCTCTATATTACTGTCTCCAAACTGAGCCATCTGAGCCTTAACAAATCCTTTCGTGTATTCTTTAAGATCATCGTAGGTTACCTGAAGATTGTTGTCAGTCATCAGCTTTCCTTCAATCAACTGGTATCTTAAACCTTTTTCAGATCTCTCATACTCTTCACCTGCTTGCTCTGGTGTCATTGGTTTCTCACCTGAAACAGCCAGCCATTTTTTAAGGAATTCTGCCGGTAAATCAAATTTTGTATTCTCGATAAGGCTTTCTGTTACAGCATTCAGTAACTGCTGATCCGCCTGAGAAGCAAACTGTTTCTCGGCATCTTCTTTTAACTTGTTCTTAAATTCCTCCTCACTTTTTATCAACCCTGCACCAAATAATTTATCAAATAACTCCTGATTTAATTCAGCTAATTCAGTTCTTGAAATTTCTTCTATTTTCAATGTCAAAGGAGCCTCAAAAGCATGAGCATCATCATGCGACAGACCCAAAACATTCATTAACATATGATCATCAGTGAACAAGTTTTTTGATTTAAGCTCCAGAGTATCCCCAACTTTTGATCCTAAAAACTTCTTCAGGTTGATTTTCCCTTTAACCTTTTCCAATTTGAAAGTTGACTTCTTTTCAATATCTTTCTCCTCATTGGTAAAGGTCCCAGTAATGTTCGAATTTTCCTCCACCTCCTGCTGAGTGATCAATTTCCCGTATTGTTCCCTGATATTGTCAATCTGATTGTTAACCATTTTGTCGTCAGCGACAATTTTGTAAGCAGTAATTGCCTTTTTAGGTTTTAAATTCACCTCAAATTCCGGAGCTAAGCCTAATTCAAACTCAAAACTGAACTGATCTTCATCCCATGAAAAATCCTCCTTCATCTTTGGAAGCGGATTCCCAAGAACATCCAGTTTCTCCTCAACTAAAAATTTATTAAGAGATTCCTGGAGAAGCTTGTTCACTTCGTCAATCATAACCGATTTCCCGTACTGTTTTTTTACAAGACTCATTGGAACGTGTCCTTTTCTGAATCCTGGAATATTGGCCTTCTTTCTGTAATCATTTAGCTGGCTATCAACTTTATCCTGATAATCATTTGCCGTAATATCAATCTTCACAACCGAATTCAGCGCATCAATGTCTTCTTTGGTAATCTTCATTCTAAATAAATTTATCTCTTTTTTAAAAAATTGAGGGTGCAAAAATAATCATTTTACCTCAATTAAATGCAATTAATCCTGCATTTACTGATATAAATTGACCTAATCTTATGTTAAAATTTGATATCAATGACTTGATCTTGAGTCAGATCAATCTTTTTCGATCAGTTTATGAAGGATGGATTCAACAAACGAGAGTAAAATACTGAATAAAAGAGCCGTCCAGAACCCAGAAACGCTAAACCCATCGATCCAGGAATTTGCCAACAGTATCATTGCAGCATTAATTACAAAAAGGAACAATCCAAGTGTAAGGATTGTGACCGGTAAAGTGAGAATCACCAAAATAGGTTTCAAAATTGAGAACAAAAGTCCTACGATAAATGCTACCCAGATTGCCGTACCGTAATCATCAACCTCCACACCGGGTAAAAAATACGCAATAAGCAAAACAGCAACTGCCGTTAACAAAACTTTAAAGATATAATTCATAGAACAGGGAGTTATTCAGTTAAGGCAAATTAGTCATTTTCAAGGAATCCCACAACATAATCATAAAAATCAGAAGGATTTTCTGAATGTAGCCAGTGGCTTGCCCGCTGGACAACCTGTATTCTTGAATTTGGAAAATGGGCCATGATCAGATCCTCATCAGCACTGGTTATATATCCAGACAAGGCGCCTTTTAAAAACAAAACCTTTCCCTCAAAAATAGTTCTTGGTGGAAGTGGTACCCCAACTTCTTCATATAGATCCTCTAAAACCGGGAAATTAAATCGAAAAGCAAGTTCATCGGGCGTTTTTCGATATACACTCTTTAAAAGAAACTGCCTGATGCCCATATCGGGTATGTGTTTTTTTAAAGTCTGTTCAATTTCTGCACGCGAAGTCATCGTTTCAAAATCTACTTCTCCCAGGGCATCCAAAATACTTTGATGATGAGGAGGATAATACTTAGGCCCGATATCGGCCACGATCAGATTCTTTACTTTCTCAGGGTATTCAACCGAAAATAACATTCCCGTTTTCCCTCCCATGGAATGTCCAAGAATATGCGCGCTTTCCAGATGATGATGATTCATGTAATTCATCAAATCTTCTGACATCAGTTCATACGAGAAATCATCAGAATGAAAACTTCTTCCATGATTTCGCTGATCAACTATATGAACCTGAAAATCTTCAGCAAACCTGTTTGCCAGCGTTTTCCAGTTATCTCCCATACCCAGAAATCCATGTAATATGATCAAGGGCTCCCCTTTTCCTAAAATAAGTGAGTGCAGTACGCTCATCAGCTCAATTTTTGAAGGTACATACTCACCACATTTTGCAGCCCAAAATAGAGTGCCTCAGCAATCAAAGCATGCCCTATCGAAACTTCTAAAACACCAGGTACCTGCGACACAAAAAAGTGGAGATTATCAAGGCTAAGGTCATGACCTGCATTAATACCTAAACCCAGATCAGTTGCTTTTCTCGCGCTCTCCGCATAGGGTAAAACCCCTTGCTTGTCTCCTCGGGCGAACGAAACAGCATAGGCTTCAGTGTACAATTCTATTCTGTCCGTTTCTGTGGCTGCAGCGGATTCCATCATAGAAGGAACAGGGTCCATAAAAATTGAGGTCCTGATTCCGTTTCTTTTGAACTCACCAACTACTTCCTTTAGAAAACTCGCATGCTTTACGGTATCCCATCCTGCATTTGAAGTTATTGCATCAACCGCATCAGGAACAAGTGTTACCTGATCGGGTTTTACTTTTAACACCAGGTCCACAAATTCCGGAATCGGATTTCCTTCTATATTGAACTCCGTTCTTACTACCTCTTTCAAATCCAGGGCATCCTGATACCTTATATGTCTTTCATCCGGTCGCGGATGAATCGTAATACCTTCAGCCCCAAAATCCTGAATGTCTCGAGCTACCTTTAAAAGGTCCGGGACGTTCCCTCCTCTTGCATTCCTTAAAGTCGCAATTTTATTGATATTGACGCTTAATTTTGTCATTGGTTGTTTATTTATATTTTTAATAAAAAAGATATCCTATCTTTACACTCCAGTTCGTTTGAATCGGTTGACAAAATTACGATTTTATCTCAAGTAACCTTGTATTTTATGCAAACCATCAACTACATATTAAAAGACATCGTACCTTTTGAACTCAATGTTGAAGTTCTGGAGATGAAGGAAACTTTTGAGATGTTTCCATTTTCTCATTTGCCGGTAGTGGATGATAAATTATTCTATGGAGCTATTGCACATGAAGAAGTTGAGATGATGCGTCCTGATAAGCAGAAACTAAATGAATTTAAGCATCAGATTCAACCTTTTTACGTAACCGAAAATATGAACTGGTTTGAGGTTTTACAAAATTTTGCTACGCACAATACAAATCTAATGCCCATATTGAATTCAGAAAAAGAATATATTGGATATTATGAACTGGATGATTTTCTAAACCTTTTCAAGTGCACGCCTTTTTTACATGAAGAAGGAGTCATTTTGGTTGTTTCCAAGAATATTAAGGACTACTCTTTTAGTGAAATTTCTCAAATTGTTGAATCCAACAACGCTACCTTATTTGGTGCTTTTGTTTCCATGATAGATGCTGATGTGGCCCATATTACTTTAAAATTAAGCCTGCATGATATCAATAACACCTTGCATTCTTTTAGACGCTATAATTATGAGATCCTAAATGAATTTGAAAAAGATAAATACCTCGAGGAACTCAACGACCGCTCCAACTATCTGCAGAAATACCTGAATATTTAGAACTTTGATATCCATGAAAGTAGGAATCTTTGGACAATCCAATAACCAGATTACCATGAAATACGTGCAAGAGCTAGTTAAGCTCTGCAAAGAATATAGTGTTTCCATGGTTTTTGAGGAAAACTTTTTACAAGGATTCAACCAGCTTTCAAGACAATTGAAGCCAGAAACTTTTTCAGATTATCAGGACCTGAATAAAGACATTGATTTTTTCTTTTCAGTAGGTGGTGACGGTACCTTTTTAAGGTCAGTAACTTTTATCAGAGACCTAAATATCCCTGTAATTGGAATCAACACCGGAAGACTTGGATTTCTGGCCAATATTCCCAAAGAAAGTATGGGAAGGGCATTTGAACAGATTATGAAAGGAGAATTTAAGGTGCAGGAACGATCGCTTTTGACCGTTCACACCAAGGAAAGAAACAATGAAATGGGAACGCTCAACTTCGCCTTGAATGAGATTACGATAACGAGAAAGAATACGGCATCCATGATTAGAGTCGATACGAATCTGGATGATGAATTTCTGACCAGCTACTGGAGTGACGGGCTTATTATTTCAACTCCGACCGGATCAACTGGATATTCTTTAAGTTGCGGTGGCCCCATCATATCCCCTACTTCAAAGAATATCGTATTAACGCCAATTGCACCACATAGTCTGGCTGTGAGGCCCCTTGTCATTCCAGATCAGACTCGTATTGAATTGCATATTGACAGCAGGGCCGATGAGGTTCTTTTGACTTTGGATTCGAGAATGTATACACTGGACAATAAATCAAGGGTTGTCATCAATAAAAGTCCATTCTGTATCAAAACCCTGCAGCTAACTGAACAAACTTTTATAAAAACCTTGAGGGAAAAGCTTCTCTGGGGAGAAGACAAACGCAACTAAACTGTTGAATATAATACAATTTTACGCTTAAAAATCTGTTAATCAAAAAAGAGCATTCATTTAAACCAAATGCAAATGTATTTTTTTATATTTGCCACCTATTTTTATGAAGAAAAAGATTGTATTTGTAATCCTGTTTTTCTGTGTCTCCGGAGGGGTTTTTTCACAAATTAACGAGATTGGAATTTTTGCAGGAGGAAGTAACTATATTGGCGATATTGGTCGAACCAATTATATATACCCAAACAGCTTCGCCGTAGGGGGAATTTATAAATGGAACATGCATCCTCACTATTCAATCAGGGCTACATATATCTATTCGAAATTATCGGGAGATGATTCCGAATCGAATAATTCATTCAGAAAATACAGAGACCTTAGTTTCACTAATGACATACATGAACTGGCTGTTGGAATTGAGTATCACTTTTTCAAATACAGTTTGAGCAAAACGGGTTATACCAATACGCCTTATGTGTTTATTGAAGCAGGGACAGTAAATTACGGAATAAGTGAAGAATTGGGTGGTGGTCGTACTTTTAATTTTACAATGCCTTTTGGTGCCGGATTTAAGACCATATTGGCTCCGAGTATAGGAATTGGTTTTGAATTAGGATTCAGGTATACGTTCAAAGATGATATTGACAGTTACCCATATGATTTGGAAAGCCCCAATGTTCAGATTAACCCGAACAATAATGACTGGTATGTCTTTACAGGAATTACTTTGGTTTTCGGATTTGGAAGAGAAGGGTGTTATACAGGAAGTTTTTAGCTTATGCAAGCGGATATTCAAATAGATAAAAATTATATTCCCAAACATGTTGCCGTTATTATGGATGGCAACGGAAGATGGGCGAGAAACAAAGGTTTAAAAAGGGTTCTTGGTCATCAGAAAGGTGTGGAATCGGTTCGACAGACCGTAGAGGCATCTGTAGAACTTGGAATAGAGGCCCTTACGCTTTATGCTTTTTCAACGGAAAACTGGAAAAGGCCAAAAATTGAGATCGATACGTTGATGAGCATCCTTGTAAGTTCTCTAAAAAAGGAAATATCGACTTTCCAAAAAAACGATATCAAACTTCAGGCAATCGGAAATTTGGACAAACTTCCTTCAAAGGCAAGAAACCAATTGCATGAAGTGATAAAAATGACAGAGAATAATAAGGCCATGACCTTGACTCTTGCCCTTAACTACGGGGCTAAAGAGGAATTGATCAGAGCCACAAAATCCATTTCTAAAAAAATTGTTAATAATGAATTAAAAATCGAAGAAATTGATGAAAAAATTATAAATAGTCATTTATATACATTTACTTTGCCCGTCGTTGATTTTTTGATCCGAACGAGTGGGGAAATGCGCATTAGCAATTTTTTATTATGGCAGATTGCATATGCCGAATTGTATTTTACTGATATTTTATGGCCCGATTTTAGGAAGAAGGACTTTTACGAAGCGATACTGAATTATCAAAGAAGAGAAAGACGATTTGGAAAAACAAGTGAACAAATTGAAAGCAGTAATAAATAAATTAGAAAATACGGCGCTTCCGATATTTTTTATGTTCTTTATTCTTACTGTGAATGGGCAGGTTACTAGCCAAAACAATACCACAAAACAAGATTCAGTTCCTGCTGCTCAGGTGGAAAAGGATTCACTTGGCTTACAAGGTATTCAGGCAGACACGATAAAACCAGTTGTTAGTCCATCGGATACCATAAAAAAAGTTCCCCCAAAACCCATAAAACTTGAAAAGAACAAGAAATACGTTTTAGGAGGCGTCTCCGTAGTTGGGAATGAAACTATTTCTGAACAATCTATTCTTATTTTCTCCGGACTTAGCCCTGGACAACAGATTAAAATTCCGGGAGATAAACTTTCTTCTTCCATTAAACGATTATGGAGTTCCAAACTGTTTTCGAATGTGGACGTTTATGTGACACAGCTGGATGGTGAAGCTGTTTATCTCGAAATCAATGTAAAAGAACTGGACAAAGTAGGTAAGCTTAGAATAACCGGACTAAAAAAGTCTAAAATTGAAGACCTGGAAAAAGAAATTGAATTTCAGCCAGGATCCATGCTGACCGAAAACCTCATCACCACAACCGAAAACTATATCAAGGACAAGTACAGGGAAAAAGGGTACCTCAAAACCAAGGTAACGATCAACACCAGAAAAGACACGAGTTTGCCGAATACTCAGGACGCACTGATATCAATTGACCGGGGCAATAAAATAAAGATAAAAAATATCCGATTTCATGGAAATACGGCTTTTTCAGATAAAAAGTTGAAGAAAACCATGAAAAAGACAAAAGAGAAAGGAATAACCAGGATATTTTCCCCTTCAAAATTTGTTGAAGATCTCTATGAAGAAGATCTTGATATGGTGGTTGAACTGTTTCAGGAGAAAGGATTCCGTGATGCACTTATCCTAAAAGATTCCATATCATGGAATGAAGATAATACCATCAATCTGGACATCTTCATGACCCAGGGTCAACGTTACAAATTTGGTACGATTAGCTTCCTGGGCAATACGGTATTTACCGATCAGCAGCTGCAGAGCATACTTAGAATCGATAAAGGGGTAACCTATAACGGTAAGGCCCTGAATGAGCGCGTTTATGGTGACGGGACCCCTGAATCACAAGATATTACTAACACCTATTTGGATAACGGTTATTTATTTTCTCGTGTGAATGCGGTGGAAACCAGTGCGGCGAACAACACTATCGATCTTGAAATTAGAATCATTGAGGATGAACCGGCTACCATCAGAAAAGTAACCGTAAAGGGTAACGATGTTACAAATGACCATGTAATTTTCAGAGAAATACGGACTAAACCCGGTGATCTTTTCAGTAAAAGTGATATCGTCAGATCGATTCGTGAACTCGGTCAGCTTGGATTTATCGATCCGGAAAATATTGTTCCTGACGTTCAACCCAATTTTGCAGATAAAACAACCGACATTGAGTTTTCGGTTTCCGAAAAAGGATCGAGTCAGATCGAACTTCAGGGTGGATATGGAGGTGGAACCTTTGTAGGAACTCTGGGGCTTTCTTTTAACAACTTTGCGGTTAGGAACCTTTTCAATTTTGATGAATACAAACCAGTTCCAAGAGGAGACGGTCAGACTGTAGCTCTTAGGCTTCAGGTGAGTAAATTTTACAGAACCTACAGTTTGTCGTTTTCGGAGCCATGGATGGGGGGTAAAAAACCAAAAGGTTTTAATTTCTCGATTTACAACTCGAGCCAGTTTGGATTTGACCCGTTTACCAATGACGTGGATAAGGATCAACTACTGGATATAATTGGTGCCTCTGTTGGTCTTAGCCAGCGATTGAAATGGCCTGATGACTTTTTCACTTTATCGACATCATTGAATTACCAAAGATTTAAACTTAAGAATTATACGATTTCATCCTTTGATTTTGATAATGGTATTTCAAACAACTTTAACTTCGCGGTTAATTTTGGTAGAAGTTCTGCAGGACCTAACCCTGTATTCCCTTCAGGTGGGTCTCAATTTAATGTATTGTTAAAACTTACTCCACCCTATTCACTATTTGACGACAAAGATTACACGGATCTTCCCGACGAAGAGAAGTACAAATGGATCGAATTCTATAAGATTGTTTTTACAGGAAAATGGTACAGCCCTGTGGTTGGAAAACTAGTACTCATGTCTAATGCTGAATTAGGATTCCTGGGCTACTACAACGATGAAATTGGAGCCCCTCCCTTTGAAAGGTTTTACGTGGGTGGAGATGGAATGCAACAAGGAAGATTTGATGGTAGAACCACCATTGCCCTGAGAGGTTATCCGAACTCGAGCTTGTCCTCTCAAACAGGAGGAACAATCTACAATAAAGTCGCTTTTGAATTACGATATCCGATTACATTGAAACCTTCAGCGTCTATTTATGCACTGTCATTTTTAGAGGGAGGTAATTCATGGAATGAATTTGAAGAATACAGACCATTCACCCTAAAAAGGTCGGCAGGTGCAGGTCTGAGAGTTTTTATGCCGGCATTTGGATTGCTTGGGGTTGATTTCGGATATGGTTTCGATACAATTCCCGGATCCAATCAAATATCAGGATGGCAAACACATTTCATCATTGGGCAACAATTTTAAGCTAAATTGCTATATTTGCCCCAATCAAGAAATGGCACGATATTTTCTTGAATACTAATAGAATGAGAGTAAAAAGGGTTTTAATTATTGTCCTTATATGTTTAAGCTCTATTGTAGAGGCTCAGAAGCCACAACGGGTTGCCTATATTGACATGAATTATATTTTGGAAAATGTTCCTGAATATGCAAGTGCTCAAGCTCAGTTAGATGCCAAAGTACAAACCTGGCAGCAAAAACTCGACGGCCTTTCAGGCGAAATTGAACAGTTAAAAACTGACTTGAGTAACGAAAAATCCCTTTTGACAAAGGAGTTGATTGGTGAAAGAGAAGAAGACATAGCAATCAAAGAAGAAGAGTTTAGACGATTGCAGCAGGCCTATTTCGGGCCTACGGGAGATCTTTTTCAAATGCGAAAACAATTTGTTAAGCCTGTTCAGGATCAGGTATACAATGCTATACAGGATATTGCAGCTAAAAAAAGATATGATTTCGTATTTGATAAATCAAGTGACCTGATCATGCTTTACAGTAATAGTAAATATGATATAAGCGAGCTTGTATTGAATGCTATCGTTAAGAACAGAAAGCGAAAAGCAGTAGAGGACCTTAAAAAGGAACGAATTGCAAAAGCAGGTGTTGTAACTACACCTACTGTTCTTGAAGATGATACTGAGGAAGATTCAAATGAGCAGAATTTGGATCCGGCGGAAGCTGAAGCGGCTGCGGCCGGGGCAGATGAAATGGAAGCCGAAAATGAAGTTAAAACTGAAGAACAGTTGAAACTGGAGGCAAGGCAGGCCAAACGGGAGGAACTGAAAGCGAGAATCAAAGCTCAACAAGAAGCAAGAGCCAAAATGAGAGATTCTTTAAAAAGAGTTGCTGAAGAAAAAAGAGCTGCTAAATTGAAAGAAATTGAAGATAGAAAAAAACAGAGGGAAGAAGCAATAGAAAACAAAAATTAAACAAGTAAAAACAAAAAAATTATTAATAACAAACTAGAGAAAAATGAAATTACTTAGAAATTTATTCGTGGCATGTGCCCTTTTGATGGCTTTTAATTCAGTACAGGCCCAAAACGTTGCACATATTGATAGCGAACAACTTTTGATGGCAATGCCGGAAACGAAAGCGATGGAGACAGAATTGAAAAAAGTTCAGCAAACCTATGCCGACGAGTACAATGCACAGGCTACAGCTTTACAGGCAAAATTGCAAAAATATGATGCTGAAGCCCCAACCCAGACTGATGCCAAAAACGAAGAAAGAAGAGTTGAGGTAGAAGGTTTGAAGCAAAAAATTCAAAAGTATGCGCAAACTGCTGATCAGGAAATTCAGAAAAAAAGATTTGATCTTTTAAAGCCAATTGTTGAAAAAGCGCAGAAAGCCGTTAGTGAAGTAGCTACTGAAAAAGGCTTCAAATATGTTCTGGATTCTTCTCCGGGAAAAGGATTGATCGTTTTTGAAGGTGAAGACTTAATGCCTGCGGTAAAAGCTAAACTGGGAATACAATAAAACTTTCCTGCCTGTTATATAAAAAAACATCCTTTTCCCGGGATGTTTTTTTATTTGTACCAACCGGAATACTTAATATAATTATTGGCAATTCGATCGATTTCTCCAGCGATCAGTTCCTGGTCAATATCCTTGATCTTTTTAGCCGGGGTTCCTGCATAAACCGAGCCTGATGGTATCACCGTCCCTTTGGTCACAACCGCACCAGCAGCAATAATACTATTGCTTTCAACAATACAATCATCCATTACAATGGCTCCCATGCCGATCAAAACATTGTCGTGCACTGTACAACCGTGTACCAATGCGTTATGGCCAATTGAAACATTATTCCCAATAGTTGTTGGAGATTTTTGATAGGTAGCATGAATTACGGCTCCATCCTGAACATTCACCTTATTTCCAATTTTGATATAATGAACATCTCCTCGAATAACCGCATTGAACCAAACACTGCAATCGTCACCCATGCTTACATCACCTACGACCACCGAATTCTCGGCAAAAAAACAATTCTTTCCGTAATTAGGTTTGTTCCCGTTCAGTTCTTTAATGATCATTGTCTTTTTTTAGATTCATTTAACATAAGTGTCAAAAGTAAGAAAAAATACTTTCGTAAATTTGCTTTCCCAATAATCATCTTATGAACAAAATTACTATAGAACATACTTCAAACCCGGCAATAATCAAGTTTGTAGCCAGCAAGATACTTACAGAAAGCAGTTATGAATACAACTCAATTGACGATGCGAAAAACTCTACTTTGGTTCAACAGCTTTTTCATTTGCCTTTTGTAAAAAAAGTCTTTATCAGCGCCAATTTTATCGCTTTGGAAAAATTCGATATTCTTGAATGGAGCGAGGTTGAAAAAGAACTGCTGGAAATACTGGAGGCCTATCTCGATCAAAATAACTCAGTGTTCACCGAAGACACCAAAGAACAGATCGTTGAAGTTTACGCGGAGAGCACTCCAAATCCAAATGTTCAAAAATTCGTTACCAATAAGTTATTGAGTAACCAGAACATTGAATTAAATAAGAAGGAAGATGCTTATGAGGTGCCTTTGGCATATGAACTTTTTGAATTTCCGTTTGTCAAAGAGGTTTTCATCTCTGACAACTATGTATCAATACAAAAAACCAACGATCTTGAATGGTTTGAGATCAATAATGCCCTGAGAGATTTCTTAAAAGAATACCTGCAAAGTGACCGGCGTATTGTTTCAGAAACTTATCGACCCACTCCTCAGGCAGGAAGTGAAAATAAGGAAGTTTTCAAAACAACTGATGACGAAATTTCAAAGCAGATCATTGCGGTTCTGGAGGAATATATTAAACCCGCAGTTGCCGGTGATGGGGGAAATATCCAGTTTTTGTCTTATGAGGAAGAGACCAAAGAAGTCAATGTTTTACTTCAGGGTGCCTGTAACGGATGTCCTTCCTCCACAATTACATTAAAAAATGGCATTGAAGCAACCTTAAAACAACTGTTACCAGGAAAAATCGGTACTGTAAATGCCCTTAACTAAAATCACGTTTTACATCCTATCAAATGAATAATAAACTCAAGTTTTTAATGAGTATGATGCTCAGTGCAATAATCAGCAGTAACTATGCTCAACAATCTGTCCCTGCCGTGAAATATCCAATAACAAAGAAAGGAAATACGATTGATAATTATTATGGAAAAGAGGTTCAGGACCCCTACAGGTGGCTGGAAGACGACAGGTCGACAGAAACTGAAGCCTGGGTTAAATCTCAGAACGATGTAACTCAGGAATTCCTTGATCACATTCCTTACCGGAATCAAATAAAGGAAAGAATGACTAAATTGTGGAACTATGAAAAATATAGTTCTCCCACACGTCATGGTGAATACGAGTATTTTTACAAAAACGACGGACTTCAGAATCAATATGTGCTCTACAGACAGAAAAAGGGAATGGACGCAGAAATTTTTCTTGACCCAAATACCTTTTCAGAAGATGGTACAACTTCATTGAGCAATGTTTCATTTACAAAAGACGGATCCAAAGTAGCTTATTCCATTTCAGAAGGTGGCTCTGACTGGCGAAAGGTCATCGTCATGGATGCCCTGAACAAAGAAATTCTGGAAGATACGATAACAGATGTTAAGTTCAGTAGTTTATCCTGGTATAAAAATGAAGGGTTTTATTATTCAAGTTATGACAAACCGGATGGAAGTGAATTGTCAGCTAAAACAGATCAGCATAAATTATATTATCATAAGCTTGGAACCCCTCAGAATCAGGACAAGGTGGTTTTTGGTCTTGATCAAAAAAGAAGATATGTGTTTGGGTACATCACTGAAGATCAGCAATTTTTAGTAATTACGGCAGCGGTCTCAACTTCAGGAAACGAATTGTACATCAAAAACCTTAAAAAGCAAGATAGTGAACTGATCTGCGTAGTAGACAATTTTGAAAATGATCACAGTGTGATTCACAGTAAAGGAAATCAAATATACGTCTCAACCAACCTGAATGCTCAAAACAAAAAAGTGGTTTCGTTTGATCTTAACAGCTACCATCCTGTTCATTGGAAAGACGTTATTCCTGAGACTGAAAATGTTTTAAGTATTTCTACAGGATCGGGTTATTTTTTTGCCGAGTATATGATCGATGCCATTTCTAAAGTATATCAGTTTGATCTCAAAGGAAATAAAATAAGAGAAATAGAATTGCCGGGAGTGGGTAGCTGCTCGGGTTTCAGTGGCAAAATAAAGGATAAAACCTTGTATTATTCATTTACAAATTATACCACTCCATCTTCAATATATGAGTTCGATGCTTCCACGGGAAAATCAAATCTTTTTAAAAAACCAAAAGTTGGTTTCGATTCTGATGCATATGACTCGAAGCAGATTTTTTATACGTCAAAAGACGGTACAAAAGTACCAATGATTATAACTTTTAAAAAGGGTACTGAATTAGATGGGAACAATCCTACCATACTATATGGATACGGAGGCTTCAACGTGAGTCTTACTCCGTCATTCAGTATTGTGAATGCCACCTGGCTTGAAATGGGAGGTATTTATGCGGTTGCCAATTTAAGAGGAGGCGGAGAATACGGCAAAGCATGGCACGATGCCGGAACTCAAATGAAAAAGCAAAATGTTTTTGATGATTTTATTGCAGCGGCAGAATACCTGATTAAAGAAAAGTATACCTCTAGCGAATACCTGGCAATTCGAGGCGGTTCAAACGGAGGGCTTCTTGTAGGCGCAACTATGACGCAGAGACCTGATTTGATGAAGGTTGCCTTACCTGCAGTCGGGGTACTTGATATGCTCCGTTATCATACGTTTACTGCCGGGGCGGGATGGGCCTATGATTATGGAACTTCTGAACAAAGTGAAGAAATGTTCCATTATCTCTACGGATATTCTCCTGTTCACAATGTAAAGAAGGATGTAAAATATCCGGCTACTTTGGTAACAACCGGTGATCATGATGACAGGGTCGTTCCGGCACATTCCTTTAAATTCGCATCTGAACTTCAGGACAAACAGGCCGGATTAAATCCTGTTTTAATAAGAATTGAAACACAGGCGGGTCATGGAGCGGGAACTCCCGTATCAAAAATTATAGATCAATATGCTGACATCTTTAGTTTCACACTTTTCAATATGGGGATCAGTGAATTGAACGCTCCCATAAAAAACTTTTAAAAGATTCCAGACCATTCCTGTTCACTGAATATTCAGAACATTAAATTTTCTGGAGCCTATTTCAACACAGGCTCCGGTTTCTTTTCCTAACAGCAAGCGACCAACGGGAGAATCCGTGGAAACCGCAAAATAGGTTTTGTCCTCAATTTTTAATGGTCCAATACTGACTGACAGAAAGAAATTACCCTGGTCCGTTTCGATCAGACTTCCCAGTTTTACTTTTTCTGAAACTTGTCCAAGATCTATTTTTTGTAAAATTTCTTTCATCTTAAGGGTTTCTGATAACTGTCTCGCGGCTTTTTCCATTTCTAAATGCAGCATTGCCCTGCCGGTTTCATGTTTATCACCGGCTGAGCTTTTTGATTCCTGATCAAGAGAAGCTCTGTTGCTTGTTATAAAAGTCCCAATGGTTTCCAATTTATCATTCACAGCATGGTTGCATTTATTTAACAAGGATTCCTTTATTTTCATTTCAGGTACACTAATCTGGTTCGACTCAAAAATAACAGAAATTTATTTAGCCTGTTTTTCACCTAAAGCGATTACCTTAGTGTTATAAAATTTTGGGATGAATAAAGAAAGATGCCTCTGGTGCGGTGAAGATCCATTATACTTGGAGTACCATGATTCAGAATGGGGAGTTCCGGTCTACTCGGACCCCGTATTATTTGAATTTCTATTGCTGGAAACTTTTCAGGCTGGTCTCAGCTGGATTACAATTTTGAGGAAAAGACAAAATTTTGCCGAGGCATTTGATCATTTTGACTTTCACGAAATTGCTTTATATGACAATGAAAAACTTGATGAACTTATTAAAAACAAAGGGATTATCAGAAATAAGTTAAAAATAGAGTCTGCCGTAAAAAACGCTAAGGCCTTTATACTTATTCAGAAGGAATTTGGTAGTTTTTCGACCTATATTTGGAGTTTTACCAACAATAAAACCTTGAATAATAACTGGAAACCAACTGACCAATTACCCGCCTCTACAAAACTTTCCGAGGACATTTCAAAGGATTTAAAAAGAAGAGGGTTTAAATTTGTTGGCGCAACAGTGGTTTATGCCTTTATGCAGGCTATAGGAATGGTCAATGACCATGTTAACACCTGTTTCAGGCATAAGGAAATTATGGCCCAAAATTTAAATCGATAAACGACGTATGAAATAAAGGATTTCACTAAATTCAAAACAACTTAACCACTATGACTGTAAGAGTTATTATTTTTCTGGTTTTAAACTTCTCTGCCCTGGCCCTTGGTGGTCTATTTACGGGTAAAGGGGTGCCTTCTGATTGGTATATGCAACTTGACAAAGCTCCATGGACTCCCCCGGGATGGGTTTTTGGAACAGCATGGACAACAATTATGATTTGTTTTTCCTTTTATATGGCCTATGTATGGCCCACTGTTGAAAACAAGCCCTTTTTAATCGGCGTATACCTAGTTCAGTGGATATTGAACGTTGCATGGAACCCTACTTTTTTTTATTTCCAGAATATTTTGGGCGGCCTCCTCATCATAAGTGTTTTGACCCTGGTAGTAGGATATTTTTTGTTTCGATATGCCCCACAATTAAAATTTAAATCCATCCTGATATTACCCTACTTTGTCTGGCTCCTTATTGCAACCTCTCTGAATGGGTACATTTTTTTAAAAAACTGAGCGATGACCTCTTTACCGCATCTGAACAGGGATATAGATTTCCGTAATCAATTTTGAGGGATCAGGTGTGTTTTCGGGTGAATTGACATAAATTTCAAAAGGTTCTCCACCATCCTCCAGGACATGATCTTTTAAATTTGCAGCATCAAACATGGCTCTTTGCCAGGCTTCCTCTAAATTGTTATAAGATCCTTTCAGAACCGTCTTGAGATACGTTCCTCTCTCCATAAACCCGGTCAGTATATCTGAATCGGTAGTAATAATCCTCTCCTGAATCGGGTAAGCTACTGAAAACATTGTAGTACCGTTCTCCTGATCGAATTTATGGTAGATCGTGTAAGGGCTGCCTGTTACTCTAATTCTGTTATCAGATACAAATTTTTCAATTTTCTGCATCATCCCCTCCAGTTTTGGATTCATTTGATCAATTCTGCTTGAAGTACTCAGATACAAATAAAACCCTCCGCTAAAATCCACTACCCCAACGGAATCAATGCTGTATATTTTAAGTTTCCTCTGAATATTGTCATCAAATAATTCCAGCCCCCTTTCCAGCATCGGCCCTAACTGATCCTCCATACCGCTCGCCATAAATCGTGAAAAGAAGGGAAGTTCTCCCTTCATACCCCAGGTTAATTCTGTATCGAGACCCTGCTTGTTCAAATTCCAGTAAATATCAGACTTCATATCACCAAAAGGAGTTTCAAAAATTATTTCCTGTTTAATCTGCTCCGGTTTAACTACTTCTACTGTTTTTATACTTCCTCCTCCTTCAACTTCTGAAGTCCAGGTATAGGCACCTCCTTCCCCTATGGTATTGTCTGCATATTGGACACGAATGGTTGAATCCTGTTCGTACCAGGGGCCCCAATCTTTCCAATTTCGGTAATCATTCAGATCATTAAAGACAACCTCCTGATCGGCCTTAATCAGTCTTGTCCGGGATACCTCATAACTTCCATCCAAAGTTGCGAGATATACAGCCGCAATAATAAAAACAACCAGCAGAAGAAGAATTATATTTTTTAAAAATTTCATAAGAAGACAGTTTGGTAATTATAAGATCAAATATAATAATTAAATATTTATTTATCTATATATCAGTTAGTTAATATAATTGTTTGGTTTGGTAAAACCTCAGGTTTTCTCTAAATTTGACTAGACAATAAAAACAAAATCAAATTATATGAAAACCAGATATTTATTCAGTTTATTACTGGCGCTGATGCTTGTAGTATCCTGTGAAAAACAAAAAGACGTAAACGATATTCAAAATGCGGAAGTAAAAAAAGCTGAATCCTTTGAATATGTATCAGAACAGTTTGCCGATCTAAAAATTTTACGATACCAGGTTCCTGGTTTTGACCAGCTTTCTTTACAGCAAAAAAAATATGTATACTATCTTACTCAGGCTGGCCTCTCAGGGAGGGACATTATGTATGACCAGAATTATAGACATAATTTGAGTATTCGAAGAGCTCTGGAAAATATTTACAAAAATTACCAAGGGGATAAAAATTCTGATGACTGGAAAAATTTTGAGGTCTATTTAAAAAGGATTTGGTTTTCTAATGGTATACATCATCATTATGCGAATGATAAGTTTAAACCCGGATTTTCAAAAGTGTATTTAAAGGAATTAATGAATTCAACGGGAACCGAGCTTAAGGAAGAAGCTTTAGAGGTTATTTTCAACGACCAGGATCGTAAAAAGGTGAATTTGAATGACGAGACTGGATTGATAAAGGGATCAGCCATTAATTTCTATGACCCCGAGCTGACAGCTGAAGATGTAAGTGCCTATTACAATGCCATGGAAGTTGATGCTGATCAACCTATTGAAAAGGGTTTAAATTCAAAATTAGTCAGGGAAAATGGTAAAATCGTGGAGAAAGTCTGGAAGAGCGGAGGAATGTACGGGGCTTCTATTGATAAAATTATATTCTGGCTGGAAAAAGCCAAGGAAGTCGCTGAAAACGAAGCACAGGTGAAAGGGCTGGAATTATTGATAAAATACTATCAGACAGGAGATTTGAAAACCTGGGATGAATACAATATTGTCTGGGCAAAAGCGACAGACGGTGATATAGACTATATAAATGGATTTATTGAAGTTTACAACGACCCAAAGGGTTATAAAGGTTCCTACGAGACGGTGGTTCAAATAAAAGATTTTGAAATGTCTCAAAAAATGGCCGCCCTGGCAAAAGAAGCTCAGTGGTTTGAGGATAACTCTACTCTTGACCCTTCTCATAAAAAGAAGAATGTAGTAGGTGTTTCCTATAAAACTGTTAATGTAGCCGGTGAAGCCGGAGATGCCTCGCCTTCTACCCCTATCGGGATCAACCTGCCGAATAACAACTGGATAAGAGAACAGCATGGATCTAAATCGGTTTCACTCGGAAATATAATACATGCATATAATAATGCGGGAAGTTCAGGCAGACTTAAAGAATTTGCCTATGATGAAGATGAAATTAAATTCGAAGAAGAATACGGGCAACTAGCTGATAAATTGCATACAGCACTTCATGAAGTAATCGGGCATGCCAGCGGACAGTTGAATCCCGGAGTAGGCACTCCAAAAGAAACACTAAAAAACTATTCTTCCACACTTGAAGAAGCAAGAGCCGACCTTGTTGGCCTCTATTATTTACCTGATACCAAGTTGGTGGAAATTGGTGTTTCTCCTGATGCGGCTGGAATTGGTAAGGCAGCTTATGACGGATATATCAGAAATGGTTTAATGACCCAGCTTATCCGATTGAACTTAGGTGATGACATTGAGGAGGCCCATATGAGAAATCGTCAGCTGGTTGCTGCCTGGGCTATGGAAAAAGGTAGTAAAGACAACGTTATTGAACAAATAACAAAAGACGGCAAAACCTACTTTAAGGTTAATGACTATGAAAAATTAAGGGCCCTATTTGGTGAATTATTAAGGGAAATTCAGAGAATAAAATCTGAAGGTGACTTTGAAGCAGGAAAAGCCCTGGTTGAAACTTACGGGGTAAAAGTAGATCAGGAATTGCACAAAGAAATTCTTGAAAGAAACAGCAAATTCAAATCCGCTCCTTATTCCGGTTTTATCAATCCGGTTTTGGTACCTAAAATGGATGAAAACGGAGAAATCACTGATATTGTTGTTGAACAGCCTGAAAGTTTTGCGGGTCAAATGCTTCAGTATGCCGAGGATTTTACCACATTGCCGGATGAAAATTAGGCATTTGAGAATATAAAATGGAATAAGGACCGGTATCGCTAATTGATTCTGGTCCTTATTGTTCTTAACTTTAGGATCAATGACAGGTGTAATCATAAAATCAACAGGAAGCTGGTACTGGGTTCGGACTGAAAAGCATCAACAGTTTCAATGCCGTATCAGAGGAAAATTCAGGACCAAAGGAATCAAGAGTACAAACCCTTTGACCGTTGGGGATCATGTTGATTTTGAATTGGAAGAAAATTCAAACACGGGTATCATTACTCGTATTCATGATCGAAAAAATTACATCGTCAGAAAATCTGTCAAACTATCTAAACAGACACACATTATTGCTGCGAATATTGATCTGGCTTTTCTTCTTGTTACCCTTGACAATCCTCCTACTTTCCCGGCATTTATAGATAGGTTTCTGGCAACTGCAGAAGCTTATGACATTGAAGCCGTTTTGTTGTTTAATAAGATGGACCTGATCGACGGGGATCTGGAGGAAAAGAAAAATAAACTGATTAAAATCTATAGTGAGATAGGTTATAACTGTGTTGAAATTTCAGTACTTGAAAAAACCAATATCGAACTTGTAAAAAATCTTATGTTAGGGAAAACCAGCATGTTTTCAGGTCATTCAGGAGTGGGAAAATCTTCCCTTATTAATGTGATTCACCCGGGACTTTCCTTAAAGACGGCTGAAGTAAGTGTACAACACAAGCAGGGCCAGCATACTACAACATTTGCAGAAATGTTCCCTTTGCCAACTGAACCCGAAAGTTATATTATAGATACACCGGGAATCAAGGGTTTTGGGATCGTAGACTTTGAAAAAAACGAGATCAGCGATTTTTTTCCTGAATTCTTTGCATTAAAACACCACTGTAAATTCAATAATTGTTTGCATGTAAACGAGCCAAAATGTGCGGTAAAGGAGGCATTAAATGAAGGGAAAATAGCAAAATCTCGCTACAGAAGTTACCTGCAAATGATTGAAGGTGAGGAAGAGAGTTATCGAACGAACTCTTATGATATTTAAAATATAATTGCCACATAAGGCCTTTTTGTTCAAATTTGTTCACTATTACTGTTAATTTTTTTATTTTTTTTTAATATTTTATGACAATAATCATAGTGATGTATTCGTTTTTTATTTTTATTTGCTAACCAACCTGAGACCATTTTATGAAAGCTGTCATCCAGAGAGTTCAACAAGCTTCCGTCAAAGTAAACGGTGAGGTCATAAGTTCCATTAATCGTGGAATTCTTGTTCTTCTTGGGATAACATCCACAGACAACCAGGATGATATTAATTGGTTAAGCAAAAAAATTACGAACCTAAGGATATTTAATGATGAAAATGACGTCATGAACCTATCCTTAAAAGATGTGAAAGGTGACGCTCTTGTTGTCAGCCAGTTTACCTTAATGGCAAGTACAAAAAAAGGAAACAGGCCTTCTTATATCAAGGCCGCAAATCCCGATATTGCCATTCCCCTTTACAAGGATTTTATTCAAACGTTTCAGGATTTGTTAGGCAAAAAAATCGGAACAGGACAATTTGGTGCTGATATGAAGATTGAGTTAGTGAATGATGGACCAGTAACCATTATTATTGATACAGAATTCAAACAATGACTCAAAATAATTATCTAACATCAAATTAATTGCGTGAAAAATCAACTAAACCTACTACTCTTTTTATTTCTTTATTCCCTAACCAACGCTCAATCCATTGATTTAAATGTGTCTCGAATCCCTGACAGCTTAAAAACAGATGCACATTCTGTGATCAGATATGAAAAAGCAGATCTGGAAATTTTGAGTCAATCTAAAATGATCCTGCATTTCAAAACAGCTATAACGGTGATGAACAAATATGGAGACAATGATGCCGTAATAGATATCCCATTCGATGACTTTAACAAACTGCAAAAAGTATCCGCCAAAATTTTAACTGCAGATGGAACACTACTTGAAAAAGTAAAAAAATCTGATTTTGAAGATATCTCTTCTTATGACGGAATAAGTCTTTACAGCGATGACCGATCACTTTATTATGAGTACGACCCTGTTTCATATCCGTATACCATAGAGTACGAATACGTATCAGTTACCTCGAATACGGCTTTTTTACCCTCGTGGTACCCTATTCATAAACACCATCTGAGTTCACAGTACAGCAGCTATTCCCTTAGATACCCTAAAGACATAAACATTAATGTAAAAGATTTCAATCATCAAGGACACAGAATTCAAAATCAATCAAGTGAGGGACATCTTTTCTATTCCATATCAAATCTTAAGGCTTATGATTATGAACCATTAAGCCCTCTGATCAATGAAATTGTTCCTCATACAAGATTCGCTTCAAACAAATTCAATCTGGCCGGTGAGAATGGGGAGGCCAGTAACTGGAAAGAATTCGGATTTTGGATGAATGAACGACTATTGAAAGGTCGTGACCTGCTACCTGAAAATGCGGTTTCTGAAGTTAAGGCTCTCGTCAAAGGAATTAAAGACCCTGTAAAAAAAGCTGAGATCGTCTATGATTATATGCAGGGCAGAACCCGATACATAAGTGTTCAGATCGGTATTGGCGGATGGAAGCCTATGAAGGCCAGCGAAGTAGATCGATTAAAATATGGTGATTGCAAGGCGCTTACAAATTACACTATGGCACTCTTAAAAGCTGTTGATGTTCCCTCCTATTATACGGTTCTCTACGCTGACGACAAAAGGCATATTGATCGTGATCTAGCCATGATTCAGGGAAATCATGCTATTTTGATGGTACCTGGAGCGAAAGATACAATTTGGCTTGAATGTACAAATCAAAAGGCTCCTTTTGGTCATATAGGGTCATTCACTGATGACAGAGATGTTCTTATTGTAACAGAGGAAGGTGGTAAGATCGTCAGAACTAAAAAATACAAGGATTCGGATAACACACAGTTTATCTCGGGTGAATTAAGCATTCAAAACAATGGCAACATAAAAGCCTCGCTAAAAATCAAGAGTGAAGGAATCCAATATGATGATCACTATGGTATCGCCTATCTGGACCCTGATGATCAAAAGAAATATTACAAAAGTTTTTTTGATGAGATCAATAATGTTTCCCTTGGATCAATAGAAGTCGAAAATCTAAGTTCCGAGGCTAAATTTATTGAACGAATTGATTTTACAGCTGAAAATTATTCGGTTAACAGCGGAAACAAAATGCTAGTCAGGCTCAATATAGTAAATACAAGCTCCAGTGTTCCGAAAAGAATCAGAAACCGTAAACTTCCTCTTGAAATAAAATATGGTTATGTTGATACCGATGAGGTCACAATTAACCTTCCTTCAAATTATATAATCGAGGCCATGGGTAACCCTCAGTCCCTGGAAACGAAGTTTGGAAATTATTCCATACAGATCGAAAGAATCAATGATAATGCTCTTCTCTATAAACGATCCCTTCACATCAAACAAGGAACCTACCCTGCATCTGATTATGAGGCTTATCGAAAATTCAGAAAAAAAATTCACCAACTTGATCATTTAAAAATCGCACTAACCAAAAATCAACAATTATGAGAAAGTACTATGTACTTACAGCATTAATTGTGATATTATTTCATAATGATATCACATCACAATCCCTAAAATACGGCAAAATATCAGTCTCGGATTTTCAAAAGACACGTTATGAAAAAGACACATCAGCCAATGCAGTTGCATATTAAATAAAGAGTGGGAAAACCACTCTTTTTTATTTCTATAAAGTATAGGCATAGCCCAGTGAAAAGACGAGCCCTCCTACATGGCTTTTTCCAAAAACTTCATCTTTTTGAATCGGACGTGCACCCCACGAGCCCCTGAAGCCCACAAAAACTTCATGCTTTTCATTGATCTTCCGAATCAATCCACTTCCGGCATGAAATCCAACGTTATAGGCATTCAATTCTTCTTTTGTGTCCGTTTCGGCAGTAAAATCCTGTGGAGGTACCGGAACCCACAGCGCACCTGTTGAAGGGTCCGAAGGATCATAAATAGGGTTCAACACTCTTAAAGGATCTGTACCCTGAGCATCCAAAGTTATCAAACTGGTACCACTGGTTTTTTGAGTGGAACTCGCCAAAAATCCAATATAGGGCCCTGCTTCTACATAGAATCTCCAGGTGTCTCCCCATCCGAGTTTACCAAGAAAGGGAATCTCTATGTATCGCAGTTCAGAAACATTCTTAAAATCCGCATAAAGTGGATTTGTGTCAGTAACTGGTGCTTTTCCTTGTAAATGAAGCATGTAATTCAATTGTACAATAGAACCAAAATCTTCTAAAGCGGCTGTAGGAATCGGTTGCAGACCTGTCCTTTCCCCGCCTCTTTGGGTGTATAAAACTTCCAGTTGAAGCGAAAATAAATCCGAAACAGGGAATTCTGCAAATACACCTAAATCCACTCCCGAAGAAGACTCATAATCTTTTGTGTAGATATTGTCCGAGTCATCCGTAATTCTTCCGATACTATAACCGGCTTTGGCACCTATTTTAACCTGTGCAATCGTGGTTTCAATTAAAAAAATAACGAGTAAAAAAAGAAATAATCTTGAGGTAATAGTTTTCATATAAACTTAGATATTGATTTAATTTTGGATTAATAACAGAAGACCAGCCTCTGCTAAAAGCAGACTAAATATATAGAAATAATCCATAAATCATTAAAAGTACCTAAAGAAACTTTAGTGAAAACCAAATTATTCAGGAGCAATTGCAATCAGAATCACAGTCATTCTTATTCTTGCCCCTCCTTGGAACGAACCTTCTGACCAAAATTGCAACGGCAAGAAACACCAAAGCATAAATAAGAATATCCTCAGTCATGGGCCTTAATTTAAAATTGAAAATGTGATAAATGAAGCGAAATAAGCTATTAATCCCATCCCTATAAGCTGTATCAAGGGCCACCTCCAGCTGTTGGTTTCCCGTTTGACAATAGCCAGGGTACTTATACACTGCATGGCAAAAGCATAAAATACCAGTAAGGACATCCCCACCGGCAGGTTAAAAAGCTTCTCCCCGGTAGTTTCATTGATCTCTTCAGACATTCTCTGTTTAATAGTAGATTGCTCCTCATCATCGTTTCCCACGCTGTATATCGTAGCAAGGGTTCCAATAAAAACTTCTCTCGCCGCAAATGATGAAATAAGGGCAATTCCAATTTTCCAGTCATAACCCAAGGGACGAATCGCCGGCTCTATACTTTTGCCCATCACTCCAATATAGGAATTCTCAAGTTTATATGATGCCAGAGCCTCTTCATAACCTGTATTGCGATTCTCTTTAGAGACATAGGTCTCCTGAAAATCTTTGTCAGCCGTATCGAAAGATGAAGGCCCGTTCGAAGCTAAAAACCATAAAATGATCGATATGGCCAGAATAATTTTTCCGGCTCCAAAAACAAAAGCCTTTGTTTTCTCAATGACCGTTAAAATTACGTTTTTCATTGAGGGCAACTGATAGTCAGGCATCTCAATCAGAAAAAAACTCTTTCCTTTTACTTTAAGTGTTTTGTGAAGTATATATCCTGAAACAATAGCCATCAAAAAACCTAAAAGATATAATCCCAGCAAGGTCATTCCCTGCAAACTGAATATTCCAAGGACCCTGTTATCAGGAATTATCAGGGCTATGATGATTGCATATACCGGAAGACGCGCAGAACATGTCACGAAAGGAACAACTAAAATGGTAATTAATCTTTCCTTCCACCCACTTATGTTTCTTGTAGCCATTACTGCCGGAATAGCACAGGCCGTTCCCGAAATCAGCGGGACCACACTTTTCCCACTCATCCCAAATCTGCGCATGATCTTATCCATTAAAAATACAACGCGGCTCATATAGCCTGTCTCTTCCAGTATGGAAACAAATAAAAAGAGTATCGCTATCTGAGGAATAAAAATGACAATGCCCCCAATACCCGGTATTACGCCTTGACTGATCAGGTCCGACAGTTTTCCATCGGGTAGCCATTGCTGTGTTCTTGAACTCAATTCAGCAAAAAAACCATCAATAAAATCCATGGGTACATTGGCCCAGTCGAATATAGACTGAAAAATCACCATTAGAATAAGGGCAAAGATCAAATATCCAAAGACGCGATGCGTCAGGATACGGTCCAGGCGACTTCTGAGGTCTTTTGCCTTGGAACGATCTACCGAATATGTTTTCTTTAGGATGGAGTTAATCTGCTGATATCGAAATATAGTTTCTTTATGCTGATACCTTTTCAGTTTATCCCTGTCCAGTTTATAATTTTCAATTATTTCTATTTCCTTTTCGGTCAATCCTGGAAATTCCTGCATCTGTGTTATGTACAACCAGGTTTTGTAGAGCGATAAACCCGAAATAGCCGAATCCATTTCCTCAAAATACTCCTTATCAATCCTGCTTGAAATTCGTGCCAGAGGTGAAGTATTAAGTTTTTTGTAATGAACCAGTACATTCTTTAAATCATCGATTCCCTGATTTTTTCTGGCACTGATAAGCACAACTTCACTTTTAAGCTCTTTTTTCAGGCCGTCAAGGTCTATTTCAACACCTTTCAGAGAGAGTTGATCCGCCATATTGATTGCCAGCACGGTAGGAATCTGAAGATCCTTGATCTGAGAATACAATAAAAGATTTCGTTTGATATTTTCGACATCAGCTACCACCACGATCACATCCGGGTAATCATCATGATCCTGGTTCAACAACGTTTGAAGCACAATATTTTCATCAATGCTGGTGGGGTTGATGCTGTATGTTCCAGGAAGGTCTATTACAGAGGCGGTCACATCCTTTCCCAACTGTGATTTCCCGACTTTTTTATCAACCGTAATACCAGGATAATTGCCGACTTTTTGATTCAAGCCTGTCAATTGATTAAAAAGCGAGGTTTTTCCTGTATTAGGATTACCAACTAAAGCTACTCTTATGGCTTTATGTTCTGGCATGAATTATTCTTTGGTGATCAGAATTTGAGCGGCGGTTTCTGTTCGTATTGCGAGGTGGCTTCCATTAACACGGATGTACAGCGGATCTTTAAGAGGTGCACGTTGGATCAGCTCCACACTTTCTCCCGGCATACATCCCATCTCCAGCAGGGACAAGGGAATTTTCTCTAAAGATATTTCCTGTATCATTCCCTTTTCACCAACCTTTAAGTTTGCAATACTTGTATTCAATTTTTATTTAGATTAATTATAAATACAATGCGAAATTACGCAAAAAATTTCGTTTAAAACTGATAATTATCACCAAACCTCAAATTAAAGTATCACATGGGAAAAGACCTAATTTTCCTCGGACTTCAAAATCTCAATATCTTTTATGATCCTTTCAATTTCACGTGAGTCGGTACCATCATAGAACCCTCTGATCTGCTTTTTTTTATCCACCAGAACGAACTGCTCAGTATGAATAAAATCCTGATCTCCTCCATCTCCTTCATCCAAAACAGCAAAATAGGATTTTCTTGCCAATTCATAAATATGAGCCTTATCACCCGTTGTTATCTCCCATTTTCCATCTATGGCACGATTCTTTTTTGCATAAGCCTTAAGTACAGGTACGCTGTCAATCACAGGGGTTACAGAATGAGAAAGAAATTTTAAATCGGCATCATCTTTATAATGGTTCTGTAACTCGGTCATGTTTATTGCCATAATGGGGCAGATCGTCTGGCATCGTGTAAAGAAAAAATCGGCGATGTAGATCTTATCCTCAAAATCCTCCATCGTAATGGAATCTCCGTTTTGATTAATCAGATGAAATTCACTAATGCGATGATCCCGACGAATATGTTTTACTTCATCAGCCACGAGCCTCGGATTCACATCTACAGGATTGTAGACTGGAAGCTCCGTTTTTGGCTTCACCAAAAAATACAAAATCGGCACAAATACAATCGAAAAGAAAAATAGAAATATGAAGGTTGATTTCGATTTTTTAAAAAATTCTATTAAATACATAATTTGTATCTTTGGGATTCCTGAAAAATTGCTAACAGTTACAAAAATAATCTATATGAAGTATTTTCTACGCTTTGTACTTCTATTATTTTCTGTTTTGGGATATGGTCAGCAAGATCTTCCAAGTTTTGATTATTTAAATGAAATATCAAAGCATGAGATGAAGAATGCAACCCAAAAAATCGCTTTTAAGGCGAATCCCAAAACGGTTAATTACGATATTAATTACCACAGGCTCTATTGGAATGTGGATCCTGCCGTTGCACAAATTTCAGGAGAAGTTACAACGCATTTTACGGCTAATGCTGACATGGAAGAAATTGTATTTGATCTTGCAGACAATATGAAGGTTTCAGCTGTTAAGCAAAGAGGAGAAGATCTTATATTCAGTCAAAACAACAATGATGAACTTATCGTAAAGTTTCCTGCAACACTTCGTGCAAAAAAACTAGACTCCCTTTCAATTCAATATTCAGGCAATCCTGTAAGTTCAGGTTTCGGTTCCTTTGAAATAAGCACCCATGGGTCCAATGTTCCCGTCTTGTGGACCTTATCTGAACCCTATGGAGCCAAAGGATGGTGGCCGTGTAAACAGGACCTTATAGACAAAATAGACTCTGTTGACATCTTTATACAGCACCCTTCTCAGTATAAGGCGGCATCAAACGGTTTACTCATGTCTGAAAAACCCTGGATTTTTGGCACGACAATAACTCACTGGCGACATAAGCATCCTATTCCGGCTTATCTTATTGCTATTGCCGTCACCAATTACAGTGTATATAAGGATAATCCCAAAAGCCTTGATTTTGATATCGTCAATTATGTTTATCCCGAAGATCTTTCAGCAACAAGGACCAGAACAGCGGTGACGACTGATATTATGATCCTGTTCAACGCGCTTTTTGAAATGTACCCTTTTGCTGATGAAAAATACGGGCACGCCCAATTTGGATGGGGAGGAGGAATGGAACACACCACCATGAGCTTTATGGGCTCCTGGAGCAGAGGCCTGATCGCGCATGAACTGGCTCACCAGTGGTTTGGAAATAAGATCACTTGCGGAAGCTGGCAGGATATCTGGTTAAATGAAGGATTTGCCACCTACCTTGACGGACTGGTTTATGAAAACTTTGACGGGGAAGGCACCTTCAAACAATGGAGACGGTTCGTTGTGGATCAGGTAACACAGAGCACCGCAGGATCCACCTTTGTTAATGACACCACCTCGGTAAACAGAATATTCAACGGCAGGCTCTCTTATCGAAAGGGAGCAATGATTTTACATATGCTCCGCTACAAATTGGGAGATGATGCATTTTTCAGCGGAATTAAAAATTATCTCAAAGACCCTGATCTTGCCTTTTCCTATGCTGTGACCTCAGATCTTCAGAGGCATCTGGAAGCATCAAGCGGCAAGGAACTTGAAGAATTTTTTAAAGACTGGTATTATGGTGAAGGCTATCCTACCTATGAAGCAATCTGGAGTCAAAAGGAATCAGACCTGATCCTGAATATAAGAATTCGCCAGGAGCAATCGCACCCTTCCGTTTCTTTTTTTGAAATGCCTGTGCCGGTTACGGTTACCGGGCCTTTTGGGGAAACTGAGAAACTCAGGCTCGAGGTATCGGAAAATGACCAGATGTTTAGCGCTCAGCTTGATTTCAGGGCTATATCGGTTGAGATTGATCCGGATTATCATTTGATATCAAAAAATAACAATGCCGTTTTGGGCCTGGATGATGAGAGTCTTCAAAATATGATTTCCATCTATCCTAATCCTGTGGCGGATCTCTTAAATATTGGAACAAATGGAATCGTTCAAATAGAGAAATTAACGATATATAATGTGCTGGGGGAGAAAATGATGGAAGAGGAAGATCCATCATCCCGAATTAGTATGCAAGGTCTTGAATTCGGAGTTCATTTAGTGGTTATTGAGACCGATCAGGGTACAATGCGGAAAACAATTCTGAAAAAATAGTTAATTTAACAACTATTTCATTTTTCTGATTTCTTAATATTGTGCATAAAGTGTACATTTGTCGTCCAAAAAATTTTGAAATTCATTGATGGAAACCTATATAAAAATTGCTCAGTTCTTATTAAGCTTGTCTTTGCTCATCATTCTTCATGAATTGGGCCACTTTATTCCTGCTAAATTATTTAAAACAAGAGTTGAGAAATTTTATCTCTTCTTTGATTACAAATTTTCTTTATTCAAGAAGAAAATTGGAGAAACTGTTTATGGAATAGGGTGGATCCCTTTAGGAGGTTATGTGAAAATCTCTGGAATGATCGATGAAAGTATGGATAAGGAGCAGATGGCCCAACCTCCAAAACCATGGGAGTTCAGAACCAAACCTGCCTGGCAGAGATTGATCATCATGTTGGGTGGGGTCACGGTTAACTTCATTCTTGGTATTTTCATTTACATCATGATGTTGAATGCCTGGGGTAATGATGTTGTGGCTCCTGAAGATGTAAAAACTGGTTTTTATGTATCTGACCTGTTTAAAGAATATGGATTTAAAGACGGAGACAAAATTCTAAAAGTCAATGGTGAGGTACCTGAAAATGTTCTTGATATCAACAAATTTCTGTTTTTAAGAGATGTACAAAATATTGAGGTGGAACATGCGGATGGCAATAATGAGGTGATCGATCTGCCCGAAGATGTGGGCTTACAAATGTGGAAAACAGGGAACAGGGATGCGTTTCAACCCAGAATTTATGCCGTACTCGATAGTGTAATACCCGGTTCACCTGCTTCTGAGGGTGGCCTGCAGAAGAATGACATCATAAGATCTCTTAATGATACGCCCATGGTCTACTGGGATGAGTTTACGAACGTTGTCAGAAATAATCCTGAAAATACAGAAATTAAGGTGACCGTTGAAAGAGATGGATCAGAAATTTCTTTTATGATCACCCCTGGAGAAGACCAGAAACTGGGAGTTTATCCTCAGGTGTACACGGAAGATGTCCTTTCTGTGACGCACAAGGAATATAGTTTTGGTGAAAGTATTGTTCCTGGTTTTTCTAAGGCTTACTGGACACTTAAAGACTACATGGGACAATTTAAATATGTATTTACTAAAAAAGGTGCCACCCAGCTTGGTGGGTTCATAACCATTGGAAGTATCTTTCCTTCAAAATGGGACTGGCAATCTTTCTGGAGCATTACCGCGTTATTATCAATTATGCTGGGTTTCATGAATTTATTACCTATACCTGCACTTGATGGCGGTCATGTTGTCTTTACCTTATACGAGATCATAAGTGGCAGAAAACCAAGTGATAAATTCTTGGAATATGCCCAAATCACTGGATTTATCATTCTAATCTCTCTCTTGCTTTTTGCAAACGGAAACGATATTTACAAATGGCTTACCGGTCAGTTTTAGCAGAAGTTTCCAAGGATTGAAAAGTAGTTTGTAAGTAATCTTTACACGCTTCGTCTATATGGAAAACTCTAACAAGATGAAGAAGGCCTTACTGATATTACTCCTGGGTTTCGTGGCTTTCAGCTGCAGCGATAGTTCTTCGGACCCGGTTATGGACCAACCTGAATTTGGAACACCTAATGACGATAACGAGGGGTGGACCTTTCCTTTGCCTTTGATTGACGGAACGGGAAGGCCTTTTGCCCTGGCCAAGGACCCGATTCTTTTCCCTGTAAGGAATATTGACTTTATAGCTGATGAAGAGCTGACTGCCGTAATTAGCATGGGTGATGAAATAAGAGTCTATCCGCATAAATACCTTAGTAAATATGAATCCGTGAATGATGAAATGCAAGGGGTTTCCTTTTCGATGACTTATTGCCCTATCACTCAAAGCGCATTGGTATTGAATCGTGATTATAAAATTTACAATTTTGTGATACGTGCCTCGGGATATTTGCTTTATGATAATGTGATCTTATGGGATGAAGCTACTGAAAGTTATTGGTCTCAAATTTTGGTTGAATGCATCAAAGGGCCTTTTAAAGGAGAGATCAATGAAACTTTTAATTTTATTGAGATGCCTTGGAAAACCGTGAAAGAAAACTTTCCGGATGCCGTAGTTTTTTCGAATACAAGTATTGATGACAATGCACAAGCTCAAAATCTTGCCAAGAATGATATTCCCAAGGGTGATCTGGTATATGGTGTTATAGAAAGAAGACCCGGAAAAGAACCGAATATTTTTGGTTATCACTATGATGATTTTCAGAATGGTACAGTTTTGTACAATCCTAATATTGCAAATGTAAACACGCTTGTAGTGGGAAATGAATCTGATCATTACATTACAAATTATATCAATGATTCCAATGCAACCTTCTCGGCCGTTCAGGGAGAGTTTCCAACTGTTATGAAAGACAGTAATGGTAACTATTGGAATGTATTTGGACAGGCTGTAAGTGGGCCGAGAGAAGGTGACCAGCTTGAGTCTCATACTGGATTTTTTGCCTTGCTTTGGGCTTTTGAAAAATTTTATGAGGATTTTACATATGTGGATTAATCCAGGGAATCTGATATGTTAAAGATCATTTCCATATGTACTTTGCTTTTTTCTGTGCTTATCACTGAAGTTCATGCCCAGAAAAAACTACCACCGGTTTTCCTGTCGGATCTTGAAGGAAAGCGCATGAACTTAAACAAATTAAGTGAGGATCATCCTGTTATCTTAAGTTTCTGGGCTACCTGGTGTGAACCTTGTCTGAGGGAACTTTCAGCCATGGACAGAGATCTGGATCTTATTGAAAATGAGCTAAATTCTAAACTGGCAGCAATATCAATTGATGATTCCCGCACAACCTCGAGAATTGTACCTCTTTTAAAAGGAAATGAATGGTCATTTGAAGTGTTTTTGGATCAGAACCAAGATCTGAAAAGAACCTTTAACATTATAGATATCCCTCATACGATTATCGTTTTCAGGAATAAAATTGTTTACGAGCATACGGGCTATATTAACGGAGATGAACGGGTTCTTTATGAGGAGATAAGGAGTATTCAAAAGCAATAATACTAATGAAGGCACCTCTTTTTATTATCATTTTATTTTTTGGATCCCAGTTAGCCTTGTCACAGTTCATGGAGAATTTTTCAGGCAGCCTGGAATCGACCCTGACCTATTATACAGATGATGACAAGATCATCAATCCGGGAGATTCAGATTTTCGCTCGAATAATTATTTGCGTTTCAATTATTTTAAAAATGATTTTAGTGCTAATGTTCAGCTTGAATCCTATATTGAGGAAGCACTACTCGGCTATTCTCCGGTCTTTAATGAAAAAATTGGTTTGTCGCTGTTTTCACTTGCATATAAAAAAGAAAAATTCAGTATTGAGGCCGGTTATATCTTCGATCAGTTCAGTGAGGGCCTCAGTTTCAGGTCCTGGGAAGACAGGCAACTAGGGCTTAACAACGCTCTGTTTGGAGCCCATATTGCCTATCAATTTAAAACGATCCGTTTAACTGGTTTTGCGGGAAAACAGAAAAACGGATTTGACCTTTCTGATGGAAGCCTGATGGGATTGAATGCCTTTTTGAATCTTAGTAAAAAAATAGACCTTGATTTTGGTATCGTTAGCAGGTATCAGGAATTCGAATCAGAGAACCCCGATTTCTCAGAGTTTACGAATCTTTACTCACTCAAGGGAATTTATACCTCCGGCAGCTTTTATTCTCATTTGGAATATATTTATAAAGGGAATGATGCCCTGGTCGAATTTGGTAACGTTTTTGACAGCAGATTATTCACGGGCAATGCGTTGTCTTTGAATTTTGGTTATTTTAAATCAGGATTTGGAATTGACGGCACCTTTCGCAGGCTGGAAAATATGGCCTTTTACACGGACAGAGAGGCTTATGGAAATATTTATAATGAACTAATTGTCAACTATATACCTGCACTTACAAAACAACATAACGTGGGCCTTTCAAATATTTACGTATATCAGGCTCAGCCACAGATTTCTTTTTTATCCGGAGGAAAATCAGGGGAAATTGGCCAACAAATAGATGCCTTTTACAGGTTTTCAAAGAAGAATAGTTTCTTAACAAAATATCAAACCGTTTTAGCTGTCAATTATTCTTCATGGTTTGGACTCAAAGCAACTTATGATCTTGAAAACAGAACGTATTCAAGTGAGTTTCTTGCTTATGGAGAGCAATACTATTCAGATCTGAATTTTGAGATCAAAAATCAATGGTCCACCAACTGGAAAACAAGATTCCTTTGGATCAATCAATATTATAATAAGACAGCATTAGAAGGCAACGGAGGTAAGGTAAATACCAATATTCTGGCCCTTGACTCGTACCTCACCATTGGCGCAAAAAATGAATTACGAATTCAGGCCGAACATCTTTGGACCCAAGATGATGGAAAAAACTGGGCCGGTGGTTTAATCGAGTTCACTTTTTTACGAAAGTTTTCCCTTTATGTTAATGACCTCTACAATTATGGAAACGAGCTTGAGACAGAGCGAATTCATTATTACAACGCCGGAGCCACTTATAGAAAAGGGAAAACCAGGTTGTCACTCAACTATGGAAGGCAAAGGGGTGGACTGATCTGTATCGGAGGAGTTTGTAGATTTGTTCCCAAATCTAACGGACTGACCTTTGGTATGAATCTGTATCTGTAATCAAAATCAAAAAAAAATCCCCGCAAAAAATGCGAGGATTCTGTTCTTTTTTGAATATCAATTAATCAACAAGAATGATGATCTTATTGTCATTCATTTCAATGGTACCACTGTTGATCTTCAATACTCTGGAATCGTTATCTCCTTTTGAAAATTTATCCTGATAAGCTTCTTCGATCTCTAGTTTACCACTTATTCTAACATTACCTTCCTGAAGCAAAGATACGATGGGAGCGTGATTATTCAGGATTTGAAATTCTCCCACAACACCAGGAACAGTGACAGAATCAACGTCTCCTTGAAAGATACTTGCTTCGGGTGTTACTATTTCTAAAAACATAGTTTGTGATTTTAAGCCTCTGCTAACATTTTTTCACCAGCCTCAATTGCTTCTTCGATCGTACCTCTCAGGTTGAATGCAGCTTCAGGGTATTTATCCAATTCACCGTCCATGATCATATTAAATCCTTTGATCGTGTCTTTAATATCCACTAAAGATCCCGGGATTCCCGTAAACTGTTCCGCCACGTGGAAAGGCTGAGACAGGAATCTCTGAACTCTACGTGCCCTGTGCACGACAAGTTTATCCTCCTCACTCAATTCTTCCATACCAAGAATGGCTATAATATCCTGAAGTTCTTTATACTTTTGAAGTGTTTCTTTTACTCTTTGAGCCGTATCATAGTGCTCATCACCAAGTACTTCTCTATTTAAAATCCTTGACGTTGAATCCAGGGGATCAACCGCAGGATAAATTCCAAGTTCGGCAATTTTACGTGACAATACCGTCGTTGCATCCAAGTGAGCAAACGTTGTTGCAGGCGCCGGGTCAGTCAAGTCATCCGCAGGTACATAAACCGCCTGAACAGAAGTGATCGATCCGTTTTTTGTTGAAGTAATTCGCTCTTGCATAGCTCCCATCTCCGTTGCCAGTGTTGGCTGATACCCTACCGCAGAAGGCATACGACCTAATAGCGCAGATACCTCAGAACCTGCCTGTGTAAATCTAAATATATTGTCAATAAAGAAAAGGATGTCTTTCCCTTGTCCGTCTCCTGCTCCATCTCTAAAATACTCTGCAATTGTCAATCCCGATAAGGCAACACGAGCACGTGCTCCAGGAGGCTCATTCATCTGACCGAAAACGAAAGTTAGTTTGGATTCCTTCAAACCAGACATATCTACTTTGTCAAGGTCCCATCCTCCTTCTTCCATTGATTTCTCAAATTCTTCACCATACTTGATAATTCCTGATTCAAGCATTTCTCTTAACAGGTCATTTCCTTCACGTGTTCTTTCACCTACACCTGCAAACACCGATAAACCACCGTGACTTTTTGCAATGTTATTGATCAATTCCTGGATCAGTACCGTTTTACCTACACCGGCTCCTCCAAACAAACCAATCTTACCTCCTTTTGAATAAGGCTCGATCAAATCAATTACTTTGATACCTGTAAATAAAACCTCTGTCGAAGTGGACAGATCTTCGAAGTTTGGCGCAGATCTGTGTATTGGTAAACCGTTTTTTCCGTCTTTAGGAAGTGATTTTAAACCATCAATCGGGTCACCATTCACGTTAAACAATCTACCGTAAATATCTTCTCCTACCGGAACTTTAATAGGGTTTCCTGTGGAAACAGCTTCAATACCTCTACTCAAACCATCGGTTGAATCCATTGAGATACAACGTACTGTGTCTTCACCAATATGCTGTTCAACCTCAAGAATCAAGACAGAACCGTCTTCTCTGGTGATTTCCAATGAGTCATAAATCTTTGGAAGCTCATTTTCAGATGAGAATTCAACATCAATTACCGCTCCTAAAATTTGAGAAACCTTACCTGTGATCTTTGCCATTCTTATATAATATTTGTTAGTCTTTAAAACATTCTGATCTCACTCAGAATCAATTTAATCGCATTTTTCTTTTGCGGTGCAAAGATATGTTTTTAATACAAAAATTAAACTCTTTTTTTGATTATTTTTTTAAAGTCAGAATATACTCAGCCACAGCGAGTTTGGCCTCATCCGAAAGGTAATCCTGCGGAGGCATTTCAGGATAATCATCACGAAGGTTTTTAGGGTTGTTCATGTAGTCCACCATTCCCTGTGGATTGTCCTTATAAATCATTTGAATCACATTGGTAGGCACTCCAATTAGTCGAATGTCATAGGCGTGACATCCGGAGCAAATACCATAATAGGTCATTTCACCGAGGTCCTCCTTGCTTATTTGCCTTGGCTCCGCCGGCTTATCCAGTAAAAAGGTCTTTCTGTCGGAAGTTGAAGTAATCTCGGGTACAGCAAAATCCCCAAGTCCCCAGGTACGGTATCGTTCAATATCCCTGATACTGCTTCCTTCACCACCTCCAATAGCCAGAATATCCGGGCCCGTCGAAGATAGTTGCGTCAGCATTAAGGCTTTTAACTCACCCACCGGATTATTCCCGTTATCAATCATAAAATTATCCAGAATGGTTATACGGTCAGGGTTAGGTTCAGAATCCGGGTCATTTGAGGCCTCTGCCCCTCCATTGGCAAAATCAGTGATAATGATTCCTGCATTGTCATTTCCCGAGATAATATTATTCTCTATGATCACGTCATCCGCAGCCATAACCAATATCCCTGTCCCGGGAGGAATTCCGGAAACAATGGAGCCCGGAGCACCAAAATTTTCATGATTGTTCTTTGTTACAAAGTTATTGCGTATAATCACATCAAAAGTGGTCTTAATGGGTAATCCCGGGGTGATAAAGGCCAGAATCCCTCCTGTATTGTTATAGGCCAGATTATTCTCTACCAGACAATGTCTTGAATTCTCGATCTCTATCCCGGCCACATTGCCAAATACCTCATTGTTCAGCACATCAATATTGTCGCACATACCCACATAAATGGCCGCATCTTCAATGCCGGTCAGAATATTGTGCTCAATGAGCCCGTTTTTTCCAAACTGAGGAAATATTCCGTAAACCCCGGCGTCAATGACCCAGTTGTTTCTCAGTACAAAATTGTTCCCGGCCTGGCCCATAATGCCATTCCCTTTGTAGTTGATAATTTTAAAGTTCTCTATGCGAATACCGTTGCCTGAATACAAAAATGCATCATTGAGTTCTTTACTACCATCAAGAACAGGCCATTCACCCTCCTTTATAATGCCCTGAAAACTGATATCATCCTTATCAATATATACGGTTTCTTTATAGGTTCCCGGGTACACCCTGATTAAATCACCCGGAGCAGCTTTTCGTACCGCATCCATGATCAGGTCACCTTCCCTGACCTCGTGAATGGTTCCCGTAAATTCCAACTTTGCCCTCAGGGCCACTCCGTCAGAAGAAGAAGCGTGATACAAAGCATTCGGACTAGGCATTACGGTTCCTCCCCCATTATTCCATATAAATTTTCCGATGCCAATTCCGGCCATTAAAACGACAAGGACAACTAGTATTTTTTTTATCATGATCTGCTAATTATGAATTTTCGAGTATGTTATTTTTAATTTCTGAAGGAACGATGACAGGAGCTTTTGGCAAAAAAGATTCATCGGTCAAAGTCTTTAAAAAATCCACAAGTCTGTCCAGTTCTTCCTCTGTGAGTTCAGGTTCCCATATATGCCAATGAAGATACAATTTTTCACCTTCAGGCACCGCATGTCCCCTTCCTTTGGTATAAAATTCAACCGTTTCCCGAAGCGTTGAAAACTTTCCTGAATGCATATAAGGTGCCGTTTTTTCAATATTCCTTAAACTCGGCACTTTAAAACCACCTCTTCGTGTTGCGTCATTAAACGTTTTTTCCGCTCCTATGTCAAACGCATGGCCTTCAGGCTCCGGTGATCCTATCACCGCGATCTGCTGATTGGTAAACAAAGGTGGTGTATGGCACTCCGCGCATCGCGCCACAAAGGAGCGGAATATGTTCAACCCTTTAATTTCATTCTCATTCAGTGCACCTGAAAACCCGTGGGCATATCTGTCGTATTTTGAATTTAGCGAGATCAGAGAACTTTCAAAAGCTGCTATGGCAGTGTAAATCTCGTGTAATTGAATACTGTCTTTTTCAGGTCTTTCAGGGAATGCCTCAGAGAATAAACTTCTGTAAACAGGAATAGCATTCATGGTTTGAAGAAGTTGCTGAGGATTGTTACCCATTTCCTTAGGAGAATATAAGGGGCCTTGCATTTGTTCCTCCAAAGAACCTGCTCGGGCATCCCAGAAAAACTTTTTCAAATAAGCCACATTCCATAAACTGGGTGAGGATCTTTCTGTAATGGAATCGTTTATTCCTTTCGATAGACTTCTGCCGTCCGCAAACCCTTTCTTAGGGTCGTGACATGTGGCACATGAAATCTGACCATTTGCTGAAAGGACAGGGTCAAAAAACAAATACCTCCCCAGATCGATCTGCTGTGGGCTAAAACCATCTCTGACTTGTGGTAATGAAGTTTTCAGCCCGCCAACCCCCTTATCCTGTAGCGATTCGTACTGCTGATACAAATTTTTGGCAATACATCTGTTATCTTCATTTAAAACAAATCCAGGAGGACAGATATCACAGAGCTCTATTTGAGTACTTTCAACTGCTTGATTATTTTCTAAGAAAAGAACCTTTTCCTTTTTTTCGCATGAACCCATCAGCGTCAGCAAAAGAAACAAAACAGCATATCCTTTTATGTAAAATAATTCTCTCATATTTGAAAATATCCGCCGGTTGGCGGATATTTATCATTCAATTTTCCCGTTACGGGTATCTATTTTTTATGGAAGTATCGGGCCATAAAAAGCAGGATACTTTCCTATGTCGACCAAAGCTCCGGCATCTTCAAAATTAGATCCATAGGTTTCATCAATCGCTTTAAGGAATTCATTGGCAAGGAAGGCATAACCACGGGCATTCAAATGTATTCCATCCAATGAAAAGGCGCCTCCTGTAACGTAATCACCGGTAAGGATAAATCCATTACTGGAAACTCCTCCATTTGATAATTGCTCCAAAAGACTATTTGCATCCACAAAACCTAAGCCTTTTTGAGTTACAACTGCCGATATGGCCTGATTGTAAGCGTCGGTTGCATTCATTACTGCCTCTTGCTCTGATGGCAGAAGCACCCATTTATCCTCAAGTGGAAAAGTAAGGCCGTTCACCGATAACTGACCTGCCAGCTCAGGAGGTACACCAAGGCCTGTCAAAAATGTAAAATACTCCTCATTTATACTTGATATTGCCCCGCTGGATGTTAAAACGAGCAAGTCATTTTCATTGGCCTGTCTTGACTGGGCGTACTGCGCTGATAAAATCGTTGCAGTAGGTTCTGTTACACCTCCAAATAATAATGCCCCTTTTAGCAAAGGAGAAATGTTCTGTAAGGACTCATCATGGATCACAACCGGACTTGGTTCATCTTCAGAAAAGAACACCTGCCGATCCGGATATCCTATAGCTACAAAAGCCTGGTTCAGCTGAGCATAGGCAGCGTTCAACAAAGGAATTTGCTCTGCATATTCAGGTATCGTATTGGGATCCAAAGGGTCATGCGGTACCGTAGTAAAATAAGGAAGGCTCGTTACTGCCGGTATATTTCCAATTACACCTTTGGCTCCACCGGCTGTCATGGTTTCCACCACCGTATTGAGAACCTGTGCAAAAACATTTGGGTCCGTGATATCATTAGGACCATAGGTACTCGGATCAAAGTTACCCGTCTGATCCACCCCGGTTCCTCCGGAAGTTGCATAGCCCAATACATCGTTTCCGGCTATTTCCGAAATCACAAAAAACGAGGGAAACTGAGATGCTGCATCTTCCAGGACGGTAACATTCGGGCCTGAAGCCATTCTTGCAAAATAAGGGTTAGCCAGTCCCAGTTCAACACCAGCCACATTTCCATATCCAGGCGCTACCAGATGAAAGCTTTTGGCCCCGGGAACTCCCATATTATTAAAGGGACCGGAAATTACATTGGTAATCTCAGTTGAAGGTGTACCTTCAACAGGTACGGGTGCAGCCCCATTAAAATAGAGTCTTGGACCAGTATATACATCTCCGTTCAATAAAAGACCTCCTATGTTGTCATCTACTAAAGGCTGAACAAACTCTCCACCGCCGGCGAGTTCCATTTGTTTCGCCATAATATTTGGAAAGGAGTTTTCCTGTGAGTTAATAAACACGGTTCCATCAGATACACCGGAAACAAAAGAAGCTCCGAGACTAACCATTTTACTAAAATCCGCATCTCCTGAAACCACCTCTACCGGGGGCTCAATTTCTCTGTCATATTTTCCTTGTTCACAAGAGGACAAGATCACTGCCCCTATTACAAACCATATATATTTTATTCTTAACATTGTTTTCTTTTTAATTTTTTACTGATTGAATACCCATGAAACGAAGAACTGTGTTCCAATAAAAGGAGCTCCTACGGCACTTTGATATTCCTTTCCTCCTAAGTTGGCTCCACCCATCTTGAACATTGAATTGATCTTTGGAACATAGTAGTTGACCTGAGCATCAATAACAGTTCTTTCGGGAATAACAGCATTGGCAATGGTTGCCTGCCACAAATATTCATCACTCCATCTCAAATTGAAATTAAAACCTAAATTGTCGACAATTTTTGCGCTTCCAATAGAAAATTTCCATTTGTGTTCCGGCGTATTGAATCCCGCGGAAAAATCCGGGTCAGACGACTGGTCGAAATCAAACTTGGCAAGTGTATAATTCAGTCCAACATCCAGCTTTTTCAAAATTTTTGCATTTAGGCCAATTGTACCTCCATAAGAAGAAATATCGGCTTTAGAGTTTGTATAGGTTTGAAAAACATCAAAGTTTCCTGTTACTATATCAAATACTCCTGACTGATCAAGTGTTGTTCCTGAAATAGGTGTAACTACGTTTGAATTACTAATAAAGTTTTCATATTTACTGTAATAACCGGATACATCCACATAAATCTTTCCAAAAATTCCACGATAACCGACATCAAAGGATCTTATTTTTTCGGGCTGAACTAAATTGGTAGGTATTAGATTCCCGTCAATATCAAACTCTTGATCCACCGGCCTTAGTTTTGTAGGGTCTCCGGTTGCCGCAAACTCACTAACTGATGCAGCCGTATAAGAATCACTATAAACTTTTCTACCTGTTAAAGGTGTGTTTGGAAGGTCCCGGTCAAGGTTATCAGGCGAAGATCCAACCAGTATGGCTCTACCCGCATCTAATCCGATAAACAGATCCTGTGTGGTAGGATTTCTGAAACCAGTTTGAAAAGATGCCCTGAAATTATGATCTCTGGCATCACCTGCAGCATAAGTGATCGAGGCTCTGGGAGAATAGTTGCCGTCAAAGAATTTATTCTTGTCGTAACGAATAGAGGCCTGTAACTTCAAACGGTCATCCATTAATTTTTTAATACCCTGAACATAAATTCCATATTCATCATAATTTATAGGGCCGTCATAATCTGTAAAGATTGTTCCTTCTGAATTCAATGAGTACTGTCTGTAAGATCCACCAACCTGAAGGTCCCACTTGTCATCAAGTAGCCTTGCGAAATTATAATTACCCTCACCAATATACATTTTGGTCTGATCGATAAATTTAGAACCTGTTTCTAGATTCCCGTCTGAAGTGATCTCATCAAATAATTGATTAAATAATTCAGAACCTGGTCTGGGCGTAGTGGTTTCGTCAGAATCGGCCACAACTCTTGCCAGGCTATGTGCCTGATCATCCGTTGCGCCTCCAAGAACAGCCTCCAGGTATCCTCCCAAATAGGCACCGAACCACTCCGTTGCCTTGTATTTGGCAATATTAATTCCGGTAAAACGCATATCATAGGAATCTCCTGCGTCTTCTGTCACCATATAACCTCTGACAAAAAAATCTTTGTTGCGAATTTCCAGTTTATGCTGTTGCAAGATGAAGTTCTTCAATGCATATCTGTTAGTTCCCTGATAAAATGTAGAACCATACCCTCCTCTCGTATTAAAGATGATCTCGAGATCATCTCCATTGGGCCTGTAATGGAAGGCAGCATCCCATTTAAAACTTTCTGCATTATAATCAGTAAAGGCTTGCTCGTAATATCCTGTTCTGGCAACGTTAACCTCAGGGATCAAGCCACTCAAACCAGCAGGTAACTGCCCGGATGCCTCAGCAAGTTGGGCAAATTCTCTAAAATTCAATCCATTCGCCGCGAGCGACACCTCATCTCCATAAATATTTAAACCATCATGGGCAGGGCCTGATCGATAAGCTAATACTTCGTCCGGTTCACCAACATTGGTATTGGCATTGGAATACATGTTGTCGTCGTTGGCATACCAGTCCGTACCTTTTAAATAAGAAATGGACACCTTAAGGGCAAATTTTTCACTGAATGCATGCGCATATCGGGCTCCCAGATCATAAAAAACATTATCACCGGCTGCCTTTTGAACCGTCAGACCGGTTTTTGCATAGGTACTTATTCCCGTATTCTCAAATGGATTTCTCGTATTCATAAAAAGAATTCCATTGAAAGCATTTGCACCATAAAGAGCAGATGCAGCACCTGGAATAATTTCGACACTTTGAAGATCCAGCTCATTTACTCCAACCAGATTACCCAGTGGAAAATTCAAGGCTGGTGATGAAGAATCCATTCCATCAACCAACTGCACGAACCTTTCATTTGAAAATGTGGCAAAACCTCTAGTATTGATTGAATTGAAAGTTAAACTTCCACGATTCATATCAACACCTTTCAAATTTTCTAGTCCTTCATAAAAACTGGGTGAACTGGCACTTTTCAAATCCCTGATTCCAATTCTTTCAATGGTTACCGGTGATTCTCTAACACTTTCCGGTGTCCTTGAAGCCGATACAACAACCTCATCAAGAGAAGTCGCATTTTCAACCAGTGCTATTTGTAAGTCTTCTGTATCACCTGTTATTTCAACTGTCTGGGTTTGGTACCCGACAAAGGTAAACTCGATACTGAAAGGTAGTTCTTCATTCGTATTCAGAGTAAAATTTCCATCAAAATCGGTAGAGTTTCCAATAGCTTTTCCCACCACCCTAACATTTACTCCTGGTAATGGATCACCTGTGTTCGAGTCGGAAACCAGTCCTGAAATAGACGTTTGCCCGAACACCACTGTCCCGCATAATATAGCGAGCAACGTTAAAAATTTGTTCATAGATAAATAATTTGCGTAAGTTAAAGTGGCGGAAAAATACAATTTTTTTTGACTATCCCTAAATTTTTAACAAAAAAGAAATAAAACAAGAAAAAAGAGGTGTTTAAATTCAGAATCTATTCTATCCAGATTTTTTGGGATGAACTTTTATTCCCTCTTTTGACATTAAGAATATAAAGCCCCCCTGAAATATCCTGAACATTCAGGTTTTCATTAAATTCGGTATTTGGATTAATAAAGCTTCTGTTTAAAATTTTCCTTCCCAGTACATCAAAAATCTGGACTTCAACATCACTGGTCTCCTCCGAACGAAATTTTATATTAAAATTACCGTCGGAAGGGTTTGGAAATACCTTAAAATTATCGAATACATAATTATTCACGGCCAATACCTCTTCTGAACTGCATATTTCCAGACTCCAGGCCTCCAGGAATCCTAAATCCTGTGGTGCCGTATCTGCTACAGTCAGAATCCAGTCTCCTAAAGAGCTTTCGCCTTTAAAAGATGTAAAGTTATCAACAGGCTCAACATTGCCCGAAATAGCCGGGATAAAATTATTGCAATTAAGAGGATCCCCGTCATCCGAGAAAACAGCCTGAATATCTTCTTGCGCCTCACATGCTCCACTGATCAATTCTATCGTTGTACCTGAAGGACTTGTAAGGAAAATGCTTAAATCACTTAACCAGGTATGAACAATTCCCGGGGCATCAGCTCCTCCGGAACGATCTATAAAACTAACTTTTACATCTTCTACGAGAACATCTTGTTCAATGTTTATTACTGAATTAATTCCCTCAGGATTATTATCGGGAATTCCACGGGGTGTATCAACAGATTCATAGGTGGTGCATACCTGATTAAAATTACCAATTGAAAAGCTTTTGGTATTCATTGAGAAAAAAACATTACCCACCGCCTCGACAATCACAAAACATTGAGAGGCTTTAAGGTCAGGAACTATTATGTCATGGCTTCCATCATTGGCAACAGCATTGGCAAGTATTGTTGGAAAGGTTCTTCCTCCATCTGTTGAAAGAAGAATATTAACCTGGGTTACATTTATATTGTTCGCTGTAGTTCCTGCCACATCCCATGTTATTGTCTCTTCCTCTCCAACGGTCCAGACAATTTCTTCCGTATTTTGGGAGGTAGTAACAAAAGGCCCTGCCTCATTACTTACAGTAATTTTCATTTCATCCGAGACCACTTGCCCTGCTTCGGTATTATTATCTCTAAGGGTTAATTTAAAATTTAAATCTCTTCCAACTCCTGGCGTCACTTCCCATTTTGAAGAAATCTCCCCAGTTACCAAAGTGCTTAACTTGGGAAAATAGCGGGTATTACTCTCCGTCGGCTCAAAAGATCTGTACGATGCTCCACTTTTTGCTAAAAAACTCGGAGGCACAATGGTCACACCTGCATCTACCTGTTCCCAACAATAGGAAAGGGGATCTCCATCAAGGTCTTCTCCTTCGCCTGTCAGTTTGAATGGAGTCCCTTTAGGAATGGTAAAACTTTCTCCTGCATCAACAGTAGGGACGTTCTGATTAAAGATCAAATTTGATTCGGCTGCACAGTTACCCCCTGCTCCGTTAATTATATAGTCTCTGATCTCTTCTATACTGATGATATGAAAATAGAGATCACTTTTTCCCTGAACATTTTGTGAAGAACATAAACCGGCGTAAGCCATAAGGGTAGAACCACTTCCGGGTTCCACAGCTGTTGGTTCATTCCTGTTCCCGCCAGAGCAACCACTTTCGTCCCCATTAAAAGTGTGGTTTGCACCAAACTGATGTCCCATTTCATGAGCTACAAAATCAAAATAAAACTCATCTCCGATTGGAAAAGGTGAACCCGTAACTCCTCTTGCTTTGAATCCACTTGCACAAACACTGGATCTTGTGGCTATTCCTCCTCCTCCCGTACTAAAAACATGCCCTATATCATAATTAGGAATTCCAATGACATTATCACAGGTTACCTGATTTTCTGACAGCATCTCTCTGCCATCATCATTCGTGTACGGGTCTGTTTCGGGATCCAGATATATGATGTCTTCATTCTTTGAAACCAACTGTAAATGTATAGCAAGATCATTTTCAAAAATGGCATTTACCCTGGTAATCGCTGTGGTCATAGCCGCAAGAACGATGGCTTTTTTCTGAGCGTCAGACTCATTCTGGGCATTCTGATCATTGATATGAAACTGAGAGTATTCTCCTGTGGCGGCCAGGGCAAGATCATAGGTGCGCAAAATTCCATCATCGGTTATTTTAGCAGACTGGCCTTTTTCAAATTCCTGTAAGACTTCTTCAGCAAGACATTCAAATTTTCGATCAGATTCCAGATCAGCTCGATCATATATTCTATACTTCTTTTTGTCTTTGGTCAGTGGTTCAATATATCTCGTTTTGCCTCCTGACTCCATAATCACGGCATGGAGTCCAATCTCATTCAGACTGAACCTGATCCTTTTTGATTTATCCTTTTCTGAATAACCTACATAAGATTTATTGTTGGGATACTTTCTGGCCAGTTCAGGAGCCATTACCGAAGATTCCAGGACCATAAAACTTAACATTTTACCATCAGCGTCAGGAAATAAAACTCTTGAACCGGCTGACCTTCCTACCTTGGAAATTGAATTGACCTTTGAAAGTTCTTTTTTGAATTGATCCAACTGAAGAGAAAAGGTTTCAGATTTTCTGAGTTTAACCTTATGTTGAATGTCTTCTATATTGATCCGTGATTCACTTACCTGAGACCAAAAATTCTGCTGCTGAGCAAAACCTGGATTCGTGCAAAAAAATACAAGAAGAATTAAAAATCTCAAGTAGTTTTTGATCATATTTTCAATTTTGTTGTTCGGAGGATAACAAATCTATGAATTTTTTGTTTAGAATGAGATGATTAATTAATCCTTATTTTTCTCAATGATTTTCGGTCACCTTTTCTGATCCGCAGAATATAAATTCCCTTTTCTATAAAGTTCAGGTTGATTACTTCTTCAAAATTCTCACTGGAATCAGGGTAAACATTTTCTAACAGTCTTCGGCCAAGAGTGTCAAATAAGTCAAGATAAACAGTTCCTGACTGATCAGATGAGAAAAAAACATTGAGCTCACCCTTTGATGGGTTTGGATAAACCTGAAAACCTTCGAGGTTATTCTCAGCGATACCCAATAATGACTGGGAAGTACATAAATTTAAACTCCAGGATTCCAATTGCCCGAAATCACCTTCGGCCAGATCCGCAACTTTCAAGGTCCATTTACCCTTTGAACTTTGATAAGACAATTTTGACAATGCTCCTAATCCTTTGACAACACCTTTAATAGCCGGGGAATAAGAAAAACAGGAAATTTCCTCTCCGCTGTCACTGAATACTGCATCGATGTCCTCATCATTAAAATTACAAGGATTCTTTAACAGATCAACAATCTTTCCTTCCGGGCTGACAAGACTCAGTTCAAGATCATTGATAAATGTGTGCTGAATCTTTACTTCCACCGAAAGATCATCGATCAAAAAATCCTCTTCAACATTCACGATTGAACGAACAACATTTGAACTGCCATATTCTATTTCTATGGGGGTATCCTCAGCTTCATACCTTGTACATACCGTATTGTATTCGCCAATTGAAAACCTGTATTGATTTACTGAAAAGAATACATTTCCGACAGCTTCAACCATAATCCTGCAATTGGGAGACTGAACCTGGGGAACCGTCACAAAATGAATCCCGTTATTCAAAACATTGGTGGCTAACTCAATATTGAAGTTTCTGCCACCGTCAATCGATAATAAAATATTAACGCGGGATACATTTATTCCATTACTATTGGTACCGGCTACATCCCATTTAATAATTTCCTGGGTTCCGGCCACCCAAAAATCTGTTTCCTCATCCTGAGAAATCACTTTGAAGGGACCTGCACTTAATGTGGTAGTAAGTATCAAATCATCTGAATTTAATCTTCCACCTTCTTCATTATTGTCCCTTACCGTAACTTTAAAATTAAGGTTGCGTTCACTATCCGGTGTTGCTTCCCATTTCGTGGAGACCAAACCTTTACCAATCGATTCCAGTTCTGGAAAATATCGGACAGATGACTCGTTTGGAGAAAAGGATCGGTAAGAAGCACCTGATTTTGAATTTGAATTAGGAGGAACCGAACTAATTCCTGCATCTGTCTGTTCCCAACAATAACTCAGCTGGTCCCCGTCAATATCAAAGGCCTCCGCTTCTAATTTAAAAGGGGTTCCAAAAGGAATCAAATAATCTCTACCGGCATTTACCTGAGGCTGATTTAAATTCCTGAGAAATGGTTCACTCCTTGCACAATCAGCACTTCCTTCAGTACCGATGTATGCATTGATCTCATCCAGACTGACGCCGTGAAAGTAAGTACTACTGTGGCTTTGTATGTTCTGGGATCCGCAATATCCGGCGTAAGACATAATTGTGGATCCGCTTCCTGGTTCAACAGCCGTAAAATCTATTCTTTGTCCTTCTAACCCACAGGAATCCTCATCTCCGTTAAACGTGTGATTCGCTCCTAACTGGTGGCCAAATTCGTGACTTACCACATCGTAATAAAATATATCTCCGTCCGGTTCCAGAGAACCACTTACGCCTTGAGCCTTCAGACCATCTGAGCAGATAACGCCTATTTTTGCAACCCCTCCGGTGGTTGAAAAAACATGCCCCAGGTCATAATTAGCTCTCCCAATAATCTGATCACAGGTGGACTGGTTCTGATCCAACATAACACCCGGATTGATAAAATCATTATCGTAGGGGTCGTCCTGAGGCCTCAGGAAAATAAGCCTGTCATTATTTTCTACCAGTTCAAAACGAATTGCCAGGTCTCTTTCAAGAAGCGCATTTACCCTTGTAACAGCCGTTGTTAACGCCGCCATAACAATGGCCTTTTTTTGCTCACTGCTTGACTGAATTGCGTCTTGTTTCCTTATGTGATATACTGAATATTCCCCGTTTGCTGATAATGCAAGTCTATAGACCTTTACGAAATTTTGGTCATTCTTTCCGGCATTTAATTTTTCATTGTCAATTAAAACTTCTGAACTTTCAGTGTAGCAGCGGACCTCCATTTCTCCCTGCAGTGATGACTCAGAATACACTTTGTAGTATTTACGGCCGCTTGTCATTGGCTCTATTATCGTATTTTCCCCTTTGCCATCCATTATTACTCCCGAAAATCCAATTTCATTCATACTGAAATAAATCATTTTTGATGGATCTTCAAGCGATACGCCTTTAAATGATCGATTACCGGAAAATTTAGCCGCCAATTTTTCTGGCATCACCCGGTATAAAAAAACTCTATAGTCTTCCATCTGTCCTTTTTCGTTCGGAAAGGAGCTTATAACACCGGCCGGCTTAAATTCTGTTTCCTTATTTTCAAGAATCTTCAAATCGTTTTTAAGTCTTTCGAAATCAAGTTCAAATGATTTATAATTTTTAGGAAGAACCTTTCTTTGAATCTTTGAAATACCTATTTTTGCCTCATCAATCACAGACCATGATTGTATATGTTGGGCATGAAGAAAAGTAATCGGAAACATAAGGCAAAATAGCTTTGCTCCAAAGTAGATTTTTCTCATTTTTAGGTTTTTTCGAACACAAACAAAATTATGAACTTTTTTCAAGTAAGCTGTTAATGCGAGGGGTGAAAACAAAAAGATGTATACCAAGACTATTTTTTCATAGTCTGTTCCTGGCCCTTTTGATGTCATGTTCCACTGCAAAAAATACAGGAGAAAATGGCGGGAAAATTACAGCGGCTCCCGAAATCAATTGCCCGGATGACGGAGATTGCAAGTTCGAAATAATTAAAAATTCAAGCCTGGAATTTAAATATGATGATACGGGTAAATTATACCCGGCCATCGAACCTGGTGAAAACTTTGTTATCAAGTATCATTATGAAAGAAAACCGGAACCGGATTTAATGGATAGCGGTTACTCAGAGTATGTCTATCTCGAATTTAACCCCGAAAACGAGCAGCTCATTTTGAAAGACAAAGAACTGCAAAAAGTAAAAATGATTTTTGGGAGAATTTGCTTCTGCAAAGGTTCTATGGGATATTTCCCGGTTCACGAAGGAAGTCTGTTTCTGTTTCATAGAGAAAAAAACCTGCAGCTTAGAACCACTTTTAAGGTTAAAAAAGTGCCACAAATCGTAACTCATATTGAGGAAAATATAAAATACTAATTTAAAAGACAGTGAGAGTTCATCAATCGATTGAAAATTATGACCCAAAAAAAGAATCCTCTGTTTTAACAATTGGTACGTTTGACGGGGTTCACATAGGGCATCAAAAGATCATCCAAAGATTAAACGAAATAAAGAGCAATTCACAGCAAAGATCCGTAATACTCACTTTTTATCCGCATCCAAGACGTGTCTTGGATCATAGAAACGATATTAAAATGCTCACAACGCTTGATGAAAAGATTCAGTTACTGGAAAAATTTGGCCTGGATGATCTCATCGTGGAACCGTTCACCAAGGAGTTTTCCAGGCAGTCGGCACTTGATTTTGTTCGGAATATACTTGTATTGAAGTTACATCTGAAGAAGTTAGTAATTGGTTATGATCATCAGTTTGGCAAAAACAGAGAGGGCAACTTTGAGCAGCTGATCGAATATGGTGAATTGTATGACTTTGGTGTCGAAAAAATATCAGCCCAGGAGATAGAACATGTTTCGGTAAGCTCAACCAAAATAAGAAAGGCCATTGAAAATGGAGACATGGATACGGCAAATAAGTATCTGGGATATAATTACTTATTGACTGGAGAGATCGTTAAGGGCCAGGGCATCGGAAGAAAGATAGAATTTCCGACAGTTAACCTGAATATTAGTGAAGATTTTAAGCTGATACCTAAAAAAGGCGTCTATGTAGTTCATGCCAAATTCAGGAACGAATCCTGTTTTGGCATCATGAATATAGGTTTCAGACCCACAGTTGGAGGAAAAGGACAAACCATTGAGGTCCATCTTCTTGATTTTAATGGAGATCTTTATGGTATGGGCATGCAGCTCGAAGTATTGACCCGGTTACGGGATGAAAAAAAGTTTGAAAATATTGATGATTTGAAAGAACAGATAGGCAAGGACGAATTATTGGCCAGAAATTGGTTGAGTAAATTGGATCAACACTAATTTAATCAAGAGGTATTATTTATCTTTGCACGTCAAAAATTAGAATATGTTATCATTACCCTACATTCGCGAAAACAGAGATCTGGTCATCAAAGGACTGGGAATTCGTAATATTAAGGATGCTGAGTCAATTGTTGATACAGTGATTGATGCCGACCAGAAGCGCCGTTCAACTCAAGCGGATCTGGATGCCGTACTTGCTGAAAGCAATAAAATTTCAAAGGAAATTGGGAAATTATTTCAGTCTGGAGAGGTTCAAAAAGCAAATCTTGCCAAAGAGAAAACCAGCCAGTTAAAAGATAAATCCAAATCACTTTCAGAACAGTTGGCTAAACTTGAAACGGAGTTAAATGAACTGCTCTATCAGATCCCGAATGTTCCAAACAATCTTGTTCCCAAGGGAAATTCAGAAGAGGATAATGAAGTGGTTCATGAGGAAGGAGACATTCCGGAATTGCATACCGGATCCATGCCTCACTGGGAATTGTGTAAGAAACATGACATCATAGATTTTGAACTTGGAAATAAAATAACAGGAGCAGGTTTTCCGGTTTATAAAGGAAAGGGTGCAAAATTACAGCGTGCGTTGATTACTTATTTTCTAGATAAGAACTCAGAAGCCGGCTATACGGAGGTACAACCACCGCTTCTAATCAATGAAGCCTCCGGTTTAGGGACCGGACAGCTTCCTGATAAGGAAGGACAGATGTATCATGTTGGTATTGACAACCTCTATTTGATCCCGACTGCCGAGGTTCCTGTTACCAATCTTTACAGAGATGTTTTATTAAAAGAGAGTGAATTTCCTATACTCAACACGGCTTACACCCCATGTTTTAGAAGAGAAGCCGGATCTTATGGTGCACATGTAAGAGGGTTAAATCGTCTGCATCAGTTTGATAAAGTGGAGATCGTAAGAATAGAGCACCCTGATAATTCATATCAGGCTCTGGATAAAATGGTTGAACATGTAAAAGGTATTCTCAAGGAATTAAAACTTCCTTATCGAATTTTGCGCCTCTGTGGAGGGGATTTGGGATTCACATCAGCGCTAACATATGATTTTGAAGTTTTTTCAACCGCTCAGAACAGATGGCTTGAAATCAGCTCGGTGTCTAATTTCGAAACTTTTCAGGCGAATCGATTAAAACTGCGTTTTAAAAATAAAGATGGGAAAAGTCAGTTGGCGCACACTCTTAATGGAAGCTCACTTGCTTTACCTCGAGTTCTGGCCGGACTTTTAGAGAATTGTCAAACCGAAAATGGTATTGTAATCCCTGAAGTCTTGAGAAAATATACAGGTTTTGACGTGATTGATTAGTCGATTAAAATCTATTTTCTGCATTGACCTACTAAGATGCATCCATCATTTTCTTGTAATGATTCATAATTAACAAATCATTCAAGTAATCGTTGATCTGACCATTTTTCATATGGTTCTTTGCACTTTGTCTGGCTCTTTCGTAGAATGTTTTTACTTCGTTCATAACTTTAAGATTTTTGTTATTGTTGACTTATACTATTAAGACTGTTATTTTTAAATAACGTTACATTTTAGAAATTATTTTATTAAAATTTTAACATTGTTTAGAATATCAAATAAAAACCATTAAGTTTTTAGCACAACATCAATAATATTGCTTTAAATTGCGAATTAAATAATTAGCTTAAACGGATTAGATTAATGAGGAGTAAATATTCTCTAAAAATAAAAGGACTTTTCTTTATTGCGCTGTTTTTTGTAACGCTTCAATCCATTGCACAGAGTGCTGAGCTTGCCAATTCTTATTACCGAAAAGGAGAATACGAAAAAGCGATTTTATTGTACAAACCTCTTCTCGAAGCAAATCCAATAAGGCAGGATTATTTTAAGAACTTATTGACCTGTTATCAGCAGATTGAAGACTACTCAGAGGCACAGACGCTGATCCGGAATCAATTAATCCGCTTTCCGGAACAGGTATATCTTTATGTGGAGTTGGGGTATAATCATCAATTGATGGAAGAAGAAGATCTCGCAGCTGAATACTATGAAAAAGCCGTTGGTTTCGTGAGGATGAACCCGAGCTATGCATTTATGATCGGGAGATCCTTTAGTCAAAATCACTTATTGGATAAAGCACTTGAAACATATTCAGTGGCCAAAGAACTGAATCCAAAACTCAATACTGAAATTAGCGAAGCCAGAATTTATGGAGAAAAGGGGGATTTGGAAAAAATGTTCAACCTGTTCCTTGATCTTATTGATAAAAACGAAAACTATTTTTCCACAGTTCAGCGCTACAGCGCTAATTTCATAAGCAACGACAAAACAGATCCTAACAATATCCTCTTCAGGAACCTCCTGTTAAAAAGGGCTCAATCAGATCCTAAAGATGCCTGGAATATCCTGTTAAGCTGGTTGTTCATGCAACAGGAAGATTACAAAAAAGCCCTGGTTCAGGAAAAGTCTTTGTTCAGGCGAAAGCCCGGAAATTTGAGCCGTGTTGCTGAAATTGGGTATCTTTCTTTTGAGTCCAGGGACTATGATACAGCAAGAGATGCATTTTCTTTTCTGGTTGAAAACAGTGAAGATAATTTAACCGATGTACAACCGGTGATGCTTGCTGAGCTTTACCTTCTGAAGATTGAAAATTTGAACATAAATACCTTGAAGGAAAAAGTCATTATCGAGGAAAAATTTGAGGAGCTACTCGAAAAATACAGTATTTATTCAGAAACGCTTGAGCTACATTTATCGTATGCCGATTTTTTGGCGTTTGATATCAATAAGGCAGAAAAGGCTATTAGCCATCTTGAGGGTGTTGCTGCTTCTCTTCAATCTCCTTTTAACACAGGAGTCGTTCAAATGAAAATTGCTGACATTCTGGTTTTTAATGATAAATTCAACCAGGCTTTGATTTTGTATACCCAGATTCAATATGATTTAAAAAACAGTGAACTTGCTCAGGAAGCCAGATTTAAAGTTGCTCGAACCTCCTATTTCAAAGGAGATTTTGAATGGGCCCAGAATCAACTTAAGGTACTAAAATCGTCCACTTCACAACTCATTGCTAACGACGCACTTGAACTCAGCCTAAAAATTGGAAACAATATTGAAAAAGATAGTATCAACGAAGGCGTCAGGCTTTATGCGAAGGCAGAACTTCTTGGCTTTCAGCATAAATTCAGACAGGCCGTGGACACCCTGAATATAGTCCTTAGCGAATATAAAGGCAGACAGATTGAAGACGATGCACTTTATTACCAGGCCATTTGTTTTGAAGCCCTGAAAGAATTCCCGGCAGCGGAAAAAAATCTAATCTCCATTTTGGACTTTCACCCTGAAAGCCTTTTAATAGATGACTGTCTCTATAAACTTGGAGTCTTATACAGGGATGAGTTGAACAATAAGGAAAAAGCCAAAGAAATGTTTGAGCGCATCATTTTTGAATTTCCTTCCAGTATTTATCTGGTTGATGCGAGGGCGGCATTCAGGCAAATTCGAGGTGATGATATATGAAAACCCTGACTGTTGTCTATTTTTGACTTTAAGCACTCATGATTTGAGTTAAATTATTAGTTATAACTTTAAACAAAATTAACCATGTATATTTACAATGTTACAATCAATGTGGACGAAAGCATTCATGATGAATGGATACAATGGATGAGTGACATTCATATCCCGGAAGTTCTGGCCACGGGGAAATTCATCAAAGCCTTACTGAGCCAGGTACTTGTTAATGAAGATTTGGGAGGTATAACATATTCGGTTCAATACACGTGTAAATCAAGTGAATTGTTAATGAAATATTACGAGCAAGATGCTCCGCGGCTTCGACATGAGCTGAATAAAAAATTTCCGGATAAGTTTGGTGCCTTTCGAACCGAACTGAAAATTGTACGGGAGTTTACGCACTAAATCTAAATTAAACATGAGCGTAAGAGCCAAAAAACATCTGGGTCAGCATTTTTTAAATGATGAATCCATTGCTTCCAGAATTGCAGATACGCTTACCCTTGAAGGTTATGATCATATTCTTGAAATTGGTCCTGGAATGGGGGTCCTGACCAAATATCTTTTAAAAAAGAATAAGAATATCTGGGTAATTGAAATCGATAATGAATCTATAGATTATTTAAAATCACACTATTTGCACTTGACCGACAGGATCATTGAAGGAGATTTTTTAAAGATGGATCTCAAAAAATACTTTAAGGATGAACCTTTGGCAATCACTGGTAATTTCCCCTATAACATTTCTTCTCAGATTGTTTTTAAGGCTATTGAACTAAGAGATCAGATACCTGAATTTACCGGTATGTTTCAGAAGGAAGTTGCGCAACGAATTACCGCAGGGCCCGGAAATAAGATCTACGGTATACTTTCTGTTCTAACTCAGGCGTTCTATGAAGCTGAGTATTTATTTACGGTTCCGCCCTCAGTGTTTAATCCTCCTCCAAAAGTTGATTCTGGGGTTCTGAGACTGAAAAGAAAAGCAGATTATTCACTTCCTGTAGATACATCATTCTTCTTTAAAGTAGTAAAAACAGCCTTTAATCAAAGAAGAAAAACACTTCGAAACAGCTTAAAATCATTTCAAATTTCGGATAACTTAAAGGAAGATACTATATTTGCGTTAAGGCCTGAACAATTGAGTGTTCAGCAATTTGTGGAATTAACAAAAAGTCTAGCTGAAGATGGCAGCCGAAGTGACTAAAGAATTTTTAGAGGAAATTAAACGGCTCATTTCAGCTAATGATGAGAAGTCCTTATTAAAATTACTTTCCGAAGAACATCCGGCCGATATTGCTGAAATTATCGATGAACTCGATTTAGACAATGCAACTTACCTTTTTAAATTACTCGATAGTGAACTCACGGCAGAGGCTTTACTTGAGATCCATGAAGATGATCGTGAAAAAATATTAAAAAATCTGTCAGCAGAGGAAATTGCAGATGAGATCGATGAGCTGGATACGGATGATGCCGCTGACATTATTCAGGAACTGCCTGAGGAACGAGTTGAAAAAGTTATTTCAGAAATTGAAGATGATGCCTTTGTAAAGGATATTGTCGAACTCCTAAATTATGAAGAAGGAACGGCGGGTAGTTTGATGGCGAAAGAACTTGTTAAAGTAAAGGAAACATGGATGGTGCCTACCTGTGTCAGAAAAATGCGTTCCCAGGCACAGGAAGTTACTCGTGTTCATTCGATCTATGTTGTGGACAAGGAGAATCGCCTTATAGGAAGGCTTTCCCTGAAGGATCTTCTTGTGGCATCGCCAAAGGACCGAGTATCCGATATTTATATTCCAAAGGTAGATTCCGTGCATGTCAATGATAAAGGTGAAGATGTGGCCAGACTCATGCAAAAATATGACTTGGAGGCCATTCCGGTAGTGGATGATCAAAACACCCTTATTGGCCGAATTACTATAGACGATATCGTTGATCTGATCAAAGAGGAGGCGGAAAAAGACTATCAGATGGCGGCCGGTATTACAGAAGACATTGATGCCGATGACAGTATTCTGGATAAGACCAAAGCGAGGCTTCCCTGGCTTATTCTGGGTCTTGTGGGCGGATTGGCCGCTGCTTCCATCATGGGTGGTTTTGAGGAAGCCTTAACCAATTTCCCTGAGCTGTTCTATTTCACACCACTGATAGCTGCCATGGCTGGTAATGTAGGTGTTCAGTCCTCTGCCATTATTGTACAAGGTCTGGCCAATGACAATATCAAAGGAAGTATGCTCAGCAGGATGTTTAAAGAGATTGGCCTGAGTATAATTAACGGTGTGTTATTGGCGGCCCTCATTTTCATCTTTGGTTTTTTTCTGAATTACAGTACCAGCATCAGCGTTACGATTTCGATCTCGCTTATCATGGTCATAATACTCGCTTCTTTAATTGGGACCTTTGTGCCCTTGATTCTTGACAAAAACGGAATTGACCCTGCGGTTGCAACAGGGCCTTTCATTACAACCAGTAATGATATTTTCGGAATTTTTATCTTTTTTTACATCGCTAAACTGATACTGGGATTTTAACCTTTTCTATTCATTTGGCTGGCCTGCAACTTTATTTTTTTTCGCTTTTTTACTGAGCAAATTTCCTTAATTTTGCCATTCTATAATTGATCCTATGTCAGAAACAAAAAAGTCACTCAATTTTTTAGAGCAAATTATTGAAGAAGATCTGGCTCATGGCCTTGATCGAGCAAATCTCAAATTCAGATTCCCCCCCGAACCAAACGGATACCTGCATATCGGACATGCTGCATCAATCTGCCTGAATTTTGGACTTGGGCTTAAATACAATGCCCCGGTAAACCTTCGTTTTGACGATACCAACCCTGAAAAGGAAGAACAGGAATATGTCGATGCGATCAAAAAAGATATTGAATGGCTGGGTTTTCAATGGGAAGAGGTTTTGTTTTCTTCTGATTATTTTCAACAACTCTATGACTGGGCCGTGGTTATGATCAAAGAGGGATATGCTTATGTGGATGACCAAACCTCTAATGAGATTGCGGAACAAAAAGGAACACCAACCCAGGCAGGTACGAACAGTCCCTACAGAGACAGACCCGTCTCAGAAAACCTTGATTTATTCCAAAAAATGAAAGACGGGGAATTTGAAGAAGGAACTCATGTGTTGAGAGCCAAAATTGATATGTCTTCACCAAATATGCTGATGAGGGACCCCGTGATGTATAGAATTCTGAAAAGATCGCATCACAGGACGGGTAAAACCTGGAAGATTTACCCAATGTATGACTGGACACATGGTGAATCAGATTATATCGAACAAATTACACATTCTTTGTGTACTCTTGAATTCAAACACCACAGGGAATTATATGACTGGTTCCTTGACCGTGTCTATGAACCTGAAATGATCAGACCAAAACAAAGAGAATTTGCACGAAGAAATCTGAGCTATACCGTGATGAGCAAGAGAAAATTGCTTCAGTTGGTAGAAGAAGGTCATGTTAATGGTTGGGACGATCCTCGTATGCCTACCATTTCAGGGTTGAGAAGAAGGGGTTACACCCCAAAATCAATACGTGATTTTAGTGAAACTGCCGGTATTGCCAAGAGAGACAATGTAACGGATCTGGCCTTACTTGAGTTTCATATCAGAGCTGAATTAAACAAAACGGCTCCACGTGTTATGGCAGTTCTTGATCCTGTAAAACTGGTGATCACGAATTACCCGGAAGGCAAGGAGGAGATGCTGACAGCGGAAAACAATCCGGAAGACGAGGAAGCTGGTTTTAGAACAGTTCCCTTTTCAAGGGAGTTGTATATAGAAAGAGAAGACTTCAGGGAAGTGGCGAATAAAAAATTCTTTCGACTGAAACTAGGCAAAGAAGTACGATTAAAAAATGCCTACATCATTCAAGCCAATTCTGTGGTTAAAAATGAGGAGGGTGAAATAACTGAAATTCACTGTACCTATGACCCGGATTCCAAAAGCGGAAGTGGTTCAGAGGCCAGTATGAGGAAAGTTAAGGGGACCATCCACTGGGTTTCTATACAACATGCCCTGAATGCGGAAGTCAGACTTTATGACAGGCTGTTTACTGATGAAGCCCCTGACTCACACAAGGATAAGGACTTCAAGGAATTCATAAACCCTGATTCATTGAAATTGATTGAAAACGCTTATGTTGAACCAAGCCTTGCTACGGTTGCACCGGGAGACAATTTTCAATTTCAACGACTTGGTTATTTCAATGTGGATCCAGATTCAACAAATGACAAACTTGTATTTAACAGGACAGTGGCTTTAAGGGACTCCTGGGCAAAAATTCAACAGAAGAAATAATTTTATTTATTGTAAATTGTTCACCTCTTGAAAACTGTTGAACAAATAAAACTTCCCATTCTAAAGGAAATGGAATTCTTTGAAACAAAATTCAAAGCTTCCATGATCTCGAATGTATCCCTACTCAACAGAATAACCCATTACATCGTAAGGCGAAAGGGAAAACAAATGAGGCCTATGTTTGTTTTTCTTGTGGCAAAAATGGTATCAAATGGTCAGTTTAAAGAACGAACCTACAGGGGAGCTTCCATTATTGAACTGATTCATACGGCCACACTTGTGCACGACGATGTGGTTGATGACAGCAACAGAAGGAGAGGGTTCTTTTCACTGAATGCTTTATGGAAAAATAAAATTGCGGTTCTTGTAGGGGACTATCTTTTATCAAAGGGTCTGTTATTGTCAATAGACAATGATGATTTTGACATTCTTAAACATATTTCCGTTGCTGTAAGAGAAATGAGCGAAGGTGAATTACTTCAAATCGAAAAAGCAAGACAACTCGATATAACGGAAGATGTATATTTTGATATTATCAGAAAAAAAACAGCTACCCTTATCGCTGCCTGTACGGCCATTGGCGCTACTTCCGTGGATGCCGGTAAAGAAGAGATTGAAAGTATGCGAAAATTTGGTGAAATGATCGGCATTTCCTTTCAGATCAAGGATGATCTTTTCGATTATACCGATGAAAAAATAGGAAAACCCACAGGTATAGATATCAAGGAACAAAAAATGACCCTTCCGTTGATCTATACCCTTAATAACTGTTCCAAAAAAGAGAGAAAATGGCTGATAAACTCGGTAAAAAAACATAACAAGGACAAATCCAGAGTCAAGGAGGTCATTGAATTTGTAAAACAGAATGGAGGTATTGAGTATACAGTAAAAAAAATGAAGGAATATCAAAAGGCTGCAATTGATATTTTAGATACCTATCCCAGCTCACCTTATAAGGATTCACTTCTTACCATGGTGAACTACGTCATCGACCGAGAAAAATAACTTTAACATTTCATGGCATAACTTTTGAAGCTTAAAAGGCTAAAGCAGATCAACTTATGAAAAAAATCTTACTCCTTTTTTTGCTTACTTTCCTATGGTCCTGCAACAGCGATTATGATTTTGAATTGGGTGAGCGTCAAAGTGGCGTAAAATACACTATAGATGACGAAGGAGATCCTGTCATTGAAAACGCCGACACCCCTGAGCAAAGAGAGTTATTCACCTTTGGTGTTGGAGGAGGGTTTTGCTACGGATACAGTACACCTGAAGCTGAGGTTGCCGAAATAGACATAGATATTGACTTTCCTGAAGAACATGATTTATCAGAATATTTGCCTGAAGTAAGGTCTCAGGGAAAACAAGGCTCTTGTGTGGCATGGGCGGCAGGTTACTATTTAAAAAGTTTTCAGGAAAATTACGAAGATTTTCAAAACGGGATATTGGCCAACAGCAATGAAATGAGTCCTGCTTTTATATACAATCAGGTAAAGGCTGCTGGTTGTGACGATGGATCAGTTATTCAAAGAGCCCTTGACACAATCGTTAGCCAGGGAATTGCTGAATGGTCACAAATGCCATATAATGAGAATGATTGTTCCACACAACCTCAGGATTTTCAGATTGCACTTGCCGGGGTGAATAAAATTAAGAATTACTTTTATCTGGATACGGTTTCCATTCTTGAGCAGACTAAAGCCGCTTTATTGAATAACCAGCCTGTTGTCATTGCAGTAACCGTGGATCGAAGTTATTTTGGAGCAAGAGATGCTGATGGTCAATATGTTTACAGAAAATATAAAGAACCCGCCGGGGGTCATGCTATGCTTGTAGTGGGATACAGCGACGAGATGAATGCATTTAAAGTTGTCAATTCCTGGGGTAAAAACTGGGGAAATGATGGCTTCGTTTGGATCGATTATAAGGCCTGGGAACAAGCTGGTGATCCCGAGGGCGATTTCGGAATACTGTGCGAGGCATGGATAACCAATGATGTGGTACTAACCCTGCCGTCTCCTTAAGCAATCGATAAGAGTTCTTCCAGGTAATTTCTGGAATTACTGAGTCTGGGAACTTTGTGTTGCCCTCCCAATTTTCCGTTATTTTTTAACCATTGATAAAACAGTCCGCTGGGAGCACAATGAACCACAGGCCTTTTGATGGTCATATCCAAATACCTTTTGGCCTCATAATCAGAATTCAAAGATTTCAAGGTTTCATCCAGGCAGGTAATAAAACCTTCTGTGTCATCCGGAACTTTCTGAAACTCTATCAACCATTCGTGTCCTCCACTCTTTTCGCCATCCATGAAAATAGGAGCAACGGTGAATTCATTAACAACAGCATCGTAGTTTCTGCAGGCCACTTCAAGGGCGTCCTCTGCATTTTCAACAACCAGTTCCTCGCCAAATACATTAATAAAATGTTTGGTTCTACCGGTTATCTTGATTCTGTATGGATTGGTATCCGTAAACTTTACGGTATCTCCTATTAAATAACGCCATAACCCGGAATTGGTGGTGATCACCATAGCGTAATTTACATCTTTTTCAACCTGCTCCAGAGGGATTGCAATGGAATCTTCACCTTTGTATTGATCCATAGGAATAAATTCATAAAAAATCCCATAATCAAGCATTAGAAGCAATTCGTCTGAATTATTACGATCCTGAATAGCGAAGAACCCCTCCGAGGCATTGTACGTTTCATAGTACCTGAAGTCCTTTTTAGGAATAAGTTTCTGGTATTGTTCTTTATAGGGTTTAAAATTTACTCCTCCGTGAAAATAAACTTCTAAATTCGGCCAGACCTCAAGGATATTGTTCTTACCGGTAACCTCCAATACTCTATTCAGAAGGACAAGCATCCAGGATGGAACTCCACTTAAACTGGTAATATTTTCAGGAATAGTTTCTTTAATGATGGCATCCATTTTAGTCTCCCATTCACTCATCAGTGCCGTTTTCTGACTTGGAGCGCTGCTGAAATCCGCCCAGAAAGGCATATTTTCGATAATAATTGCCGATAAATCCCCAAAATAAGTATCGTTATCTTCGTAGATCGCAGAACTGCCACCTAATCTTAATCCTTTGCCTTTAAAAATTTCAGTGTCTTCGTTATTATTGATAAAAAGGCAGAGCATGTCTTTTCCCGCCTTCATATGACAATCGTCAATGGCTTCATCACTGACCGGAATAAATTTGCTTTTAGCATTGGTAGTTCCACTTGATTTTGCAAACCAATGGATCTTTGATGGCCAGAATACGTTCTGTTCACCCTTACGAATTCTTCCTATAAAAGGCTCAATACTTTCATATTGACGAATCGGGACGGTCTTAGCAAAAGACCTGTAGCTTTTAATATCCTCAAAACCGTATTTTTTACCATACAGGGTGTGCTTTGCTTCCGATAATAACTCGTACAAAACCTCATTTTGCACCTCCACCGGATGGTTCAAAAACATATCAACCTGGTACTTTCTTTTTTTTAAAATCCAGGATACTACAGTGTTAAATAATGGAATCTGCATTGCTGTGAAAACACTTTTTTATCTTACCTTTAGCCCTTAAAAATACAATTTTTATTAGTCCAATTCAACAAGATTTAGAAAATTAGAAATTATGGGGAAGGTAGGTATTATCATGGGTAGCGATTCAGATCTGCCTGTCATGCAAGAAGCTATTGACATCTTAAAAAGCTTTGATATTAAAACTGAGGTTGATATTGTTTCTGCGCACCGTACACCGGAAAAATTGTTTGATTATGCTTCAAACGCCCATAACAGAGGAGTCAATGTAATTATTGCGGGTGCCGGTGGTGCTGCTCATCTGCCCGGAATGGTAGCATCCATGAGCCCTTTACCTGTGATAGGAGTTCCCGTTAAATCAAGAAACTCCATCGATGGATGGGATTCCGTCTTATCCATTTTACAGATGCCAGGAGGTGTACCCGTTGCTACGGTTGCCCTTGATGGTGCAAAAAATGCAGGAATTCTGGCTGCCCAGATTCTCGGTGCATCAAATCCAGAGGTTTTGAAAAGTATCATTGCATACAAAGAAAGTTTAAAAGAAAAAGTAATGAAGGCTGCCAAAGGAATCAAGCAGTAATTTTCAGAATATCTTTCCCGGTTTTTAAAATGAGTTCAAATCAGTAAGGCTGTACAGGCCAACTACAATCCGTTAACATGAATAATCCACTTCTTAAAGAATTTACAACAGCCTTTGGTTCAGCTCCATTTACATCCATTCAAAATGATCACTTTGTTCCCGCTTTTAAAAGCCACATTGCAGAGGCCAAACAAACTGTGGATGAAATTATTAATAATACGGAAGTTCCCAGTTTTGACAACACGCTTGTTCCCCTCGAGTTCTCAGGAAATCAGTTAAACAGGGTATCAAGTATTTTTTTCAACCTCAATGCTGCTGAAACCAATGAAGAGATTCAGAAAATTGCACAAGAAGTCTCCCCTTTATTAAGTGAGTTTGCCAACGACATCAGTTTAAATGAGAATCTGTTCAATAGGATCAAACAAGTATATGATAAGAAAGAAACCTTGGATTTGAATCCAGAACAGCAAATGCTTCTGGAGAAAAATTATAAAGCTTTTGTCAGAAATGGTGCCAACCTGAATGAGGAAGACAAAAAGAAGCTGCGGGAGATCGACAAGAAAAAATCGAAATTAGGACTAAAATTCGGTGAGAATGTATTGGCTGAGACCAATAAATTTGAACTTATCATAACCAGGGAAGAGGACCTGTCTGGCCTTCCTGATGGGGTTAGAGAGGCAGCCAAAATGAGAGCCAATGAAAAAAATAAAGAGGGATGGTTATTCACCCTGGATTATCCGAGTTATATCCCGTTTATGACCTATGCCGATAACAGAACGCTAAGAGAGCAGTTATCCATGGCATTCGGTTCGAGAGGATTCCAAAAAAATGAATATAATAATGAGAAAATAGTCAAAGAAATTGTGGCCCTGAGACATGATCGCGCCAGACTTTTGGGTTATGAATCTCATGCCCACTATGTTCTTGAAGAAAGAATGGCCGAAACTCCGAAGAAAGTAAATACGTTTCTTTCCGAATTACTTTCGAAGGCCAAACCTGCCGCAACCAAAGAATTTAAGCTCATCCAGGATTTAGCCCTTGAAGACGGTATAGAAAATCTGGAAAAATGGGATAGCGCCTATTATTCGGAAAAACTGAAAAAACTAAAATTCGATCTGGACGATGAAAAACTAAAGCCTTATTTTAAACTTGAAAATGTAATTGAAGGCGTTTTCAAGATCGCCAACAGGCTTTTTGACCTTAATTTTAAGCCCGTAAGCAATGTAGACACCTATCATAAAGAGGTGAAAACCTATCAGGTAAGCGATTCGAAAGGCGAATTTGTAGCTTTGTTCTATGCAGATTTCTTTCCCAGAAAAGGAAAAAGGAACGGCGCCTGGATGACAAGCTATAAACCTCAATGGAAAAAGGGCGATGACAATTCAAGGCCTCATATTTCAATTGTTTGTAATTTCACCAGGCCAACTGAAACAAAACCTTCTCTTTTGACTTTTAACGAAGTAACTACCCTGTTCCATGAATTTGGGCACGCTTTGCATGGTATGCTGGCCAATACTACCTATCCCAACCTGTCCGGAACAAGTGTATACTGGGATTTTGTGGAATTGCCAAGCCAGATTCTTGAAAACTGGTGTTTTGAAAAAGAAGCGCTGATCATGTTTGCAAGACATTATAAGACCGATGAACCTATTCCAATGGAGCTCGTAAAAAAAATCAAAGATTCTTCAAATTTCCTGGAAGGTATAGCTACACTGAGACAACTGAGTTTTGGGATGCTTGATATGGCTTATCATTCTAAAGATCCGGTTAGGATTAAGGATTTAAAGGAATTCGAGTTAGAGGCCTTCGGTTCCACTCAACTCTATCCTGATGTTAAGGAGAACTGCATGAGCACTGCGTTTTCTCATATTTTTCAGGGGGGTTACTCGGCTGGCTATTACAGTTATAAATGGGCCGAGGTACTGGATGCAGATGCTTTTGAAGCGTTTAAAGAAAAAGGGATTTTTGATAAATCAGTTGCTGCTAAATTCAAAGAAAATATTTTGAGTAAAGGAGGTACAGAAAAGCCCATGGTCCTGTACAAACGTTTCAGAGGCAAGGAACCTTCTCCTGATGCCCTTTTAAAACGTGCCGGACTTCTGAAGATTAAATAGCCTTTCTCTTAAGAATCTTACGACCTGGCTTTAAATGATTCTGTGAATCCTTTCTTATATAAGGTTAAATCGCTTATTTTTGCAAGCACAAAAAAACGAATTAAGTTTATGAAATCATTTGATGTTACTGTTATCGGTTCGGGACCAGGTGGATACGTTGCGGCTATACGATGCGCCCAATTAGGATTAAAAACTGCGCTTGTTGAAAAGTATAGTACTTTAGGCGGCACCTGCCTGAATGTAGGTTGTATTCCCAGTAAAGCCTTGCTGGATTCGTCACATCATTACGAAGATGCGGTAAAACACTTTGAAACACATGGAATTGAAATTCCAGGAGAAGTAAAAGTGAATCTTGAAAAAATGATTGCCCGAAAGGATGCCGTGGTATCTCAAACTACCGGAGGTATTGATTTTCTTATGAAAAAGAACAAAATTGAAGTCTTCCATGGTCTGGGAAGCTTCAAGGATGCAACACATATAAATGTGACTAAAGATGATGGAAGTATCGAAGAGATTAGCTCTAAGAATACCATTATTGCCACAGGAAGTAAGCCTTCAAACTTACCTTTCATTACTATAGACAAAGAAAGAGTCATCACCTCAACAGAGGCCCTTAAACTCAAAGAAATTCCAAAGCATCTGATCGTAATTGGAGGAGGTGTTATTGGACTTGAGCTGGGGCAAGTTTATAAAAGACTTGGGGCCGAAGTGACTGTGGTGGAATATATGGACAGAATCATTCCAACTATGGACGCAGGTCTTTCCAAGGAGTTGACCAAGGTTTTGAAGAAATCCAAATTCAAAATCAATGTATCTCACAAGGTAAAAGCTGTAAACCGTAAGGGTGATGAAATTTCAGTCCTGGCTGATGACAAAAAAGGAAATGAAGTGGAGATCAAGGGAGATTATTGTTTGGTCTCCGTCGGAAGGAGGCCGTTTACAGAAGGCCTTAATCTTGAAGCCGCCGGAGTCAATATCAATGAAAGAGGACAGGTAGAGGTAAATGACCACTTACAGACCAATGTGAAGAACATTTATGCTATTGGTGATGTTGTCCGAGGAGCCATGCTGGCACATAAGGCGGAGGAAGAGGGTACCATGGCTGCTGAAATTATTGCGGGCCAGAAACCACATATAGACTACAATTTGATTCCCGGTGTTGTTTACACCTGGCCGGAAGTGGCCTCAGTGGGTCAAACCGAAGAGCAGCTAAAGGAATCCGGGATAAAATACAAGACAGGAAGTTTTCCGATGCGTGCCTTGGGACGTTCAAGGGCAAGTATGGATATAGATGGACTTGTGAAGGTCCTGGCAGACGAGAAAACAGATGAAATCCTGGGAGTTCATATGGTTGGAGCCAGAGCGGCAGATATGATCGCTGAGGCCGTTGTTGCTATGGAATACAGAGCCTCCAGTGAGGATGTGGCAAGAATGAGTCATGCGCATCCAACCTTTACCGAGGCAATCAAAGAAGCGTGCCTTGCGGTTGAAAACAGGGCCCTGCACAGTTAAAATATAGTTTAGTCTAAACGGGTTTTCCCCTAAAGCAATTGCTTTAACCATGATTTAGAAAAATGCAATGAAAAAATTCTTATTCCTGCTGTTGCTGTTTCCAGCGTTGTCAGCGGCTCAAAACAAATACAGCCTTAGTGGAACCGTTAAGGATAAGAGCAGTGGTGAATCACTTTTTGGTGCTACAGTTTTTATTGAAGGCACCTCAATTGGAACCACAACAAACGAATACGGGTTTTACTCGATCTCGGCTCCAGAAGGTTCCCATACACTTATTATTTCTTATTTGGGATTTGATAACATAAAAAAAGATGTTCTGCTGGACAAAGATCAGAACCTGAATATTGAGCTTTCTGAAAGTTCCAGTCAACTAAACGAAGTTGTCTTACAGACCGAAGATTCTGAAGATATTAACCTGAGAAAGCCTCAAATGAGTGTCTCAAAACTCAAGGTGGGAACCATCAAACAAATGCCAGCGGTTTTGGGAGAGGTGGATATTATCAAATCACTACAACTTCTTCCCGGGGTAACCAATAATGGTGAGGGATCAAGTGGCTTTAACGTAAGAGGTGGTTCCGTGGATCAGAACCTGGTACTACTGGATGAAACCATCATCTACAACACATCCCATTTATTAGGGTTCTTTTCCATATTCAACTCCGATGCCATCAAGGATATTAAATTGTACAAGGGAAATATTCCTTCAAAGTTTGGCGGACGAGCCTCATCGGTTCTCGATGTAAGACAAAAGGATGGAAATAACAAAAATTTTGCACTGACCGGAGGTATTGGTACCGTCTCAACCAGATTGGCTGTTGAGGGCCCTATAGTAAAAGATCGCAGCTCTTTCCTTGTGGCAGGGAGAGGTTCATATGCGCATTTATTTCTCAAACTGGACGAGGATCTGAAGGACAACAGTGCTTATTTTTACGATCTTAATCTAAAGACCAATTTTGAGATCAATGAAAATAACCAGCTTTTTTTGTCCGGATATTTTGGCAGGGATGTTTTTGAATTCAATGAGAATTTTAAAAATTCTTACGGGAACTCCTCGGGAAACTTAAGATGGAACCATGTCTTTAATGACAAGATATTTTCCAATTTATCACTTAATTACAGCAAATATGACTACGATCTTGAGATTAGCGCATTTGAATTTGACTGGCTCTCGGAAATCGACAATATAAATCTAAAATACGCGCTAAGTTATTACCTCAATAATGACATAAAACTCGATTTCGGACTCAATGGCATTCATTATTTGTTCAATCCGGGAATCATCAGCCCAACAACGGAGACATCCGGGGTAAATTATCTAAAACTGGATCAGAAAAGGGCCTTTGAAGGGGGCCTGTATATTGGAGCAGAGCATCAGGTCTCTTCAAAATTATCCATCCAGTACGGCCTCCGTTATTCCAATTTTGCAAGAATGGGAGGACAGGCAATTGTTCAGTATGAAAATGATCAACCGGTGGTTTATGATGAGGAACTTGAGATCTACAAAAGAGGAACCCCCGCGGATGCCATTGATTATGACAAAGGTGAAGTTATCAGAGGTTTCGGCAATCTTGAACCCAGGCTTGCCTTTGCTTATGAACTGGGAGAGCATTCTTCCATTAAAGCAGGATATTCCAGAGTTGCTCAGTACATTCACCTTATTTCGAATACGACCTCTGTTACTCCTCTTGATGTCTGGGCACCCAGCGGGCCATATATTGAACCACAACTGTCGAATCAATATGCGGTTGGCTATTTTCGAAAATTGAAAAACAGCGGACTTTCTTTGGAGGTTGAAGCCTACTACAAGGACATTGCCAACAGAATTGACTATATAGATGGTTCGGACCTCATTGGTAACAATACCATTGAAACAGAAATTCTGAATGGAGAATCAAAGGCCTATGGGCTTGAATTCCTGATGAGGAAAACAAAAGGAGATTTTACGGGGTGGCTGGCATATACCTGGTCAAAGTCAGAACAGAGAACTCCTGGAGGAACAGCAGGAGGCCCAGGTATAAATGAAGGTGAATGGTATTATACACCTTATGACCGAACCCATGATATATCCATGACAGGGACCTACAGATTGAATAAAAAATGGAGGTTTAGCGCAAACCTGATCTATCAAACGGGCCGACCGGTCACCTACCCTAACGGTCAGTATGAATATGAGGGACAATCTATAGCGAGTTATTCGGATCGTAATTCAGACAGGCTTCCTGCTTATCACAGGTTAGATCTTTCGGCTATACTTGTTCCGGGAAAACCTGGAAAAAAATGGAAAGGGGAATGGGTATTCAGTATTTACAACGTATATAACAGAAGAAATGCAGCCTCAATTACTTTTTCTCAAAACAGGGAAACAGGAATCAATGAAGCAACGCGAATAGCGATTTTTGGGATCGTGCCATCAGTAACCTATAATTTTAAATTTTAAGAAAGATGAAAAATTATATCTACATACTCGTATTTTCTCTCAATTTCATCTTTTATTCCTGTACAGACGTAATTGACGTGGACGTACCTGATGCACCTCCACGCCTGGTTGTAGAGGCCTCAATGGACTGGATCAAAGGAACTGACGGAAACGAGCAAACGATCAAATTAAGCACCTCTACACCCTATTTTGAGAATCTTCAGGAATCACCGGTATCCGGTGCCTTGGTCAAAGTCGTAAATGATTCGGATCTGACAGAGTTTATTTTTACCGATCAAAATAACGGTACCTACACAACGAGTAATTTTGTTCCCACCATAGGCCAATCCTACACCCTTGAAATTCAGTACGACAATGAAATCTATCGCGCCACGGAAACCATGACAGCGGTAACCGATATTACCGAAGTATTTCAGTCAAGGGAAAATGGTTTCGACAAAAATGCTTTGGAGGTAAATATCGAGTGGAATGATCCTGCTGACATTGAAAATTTCTACTTGACGAAATTTAAACGAAGAGGAGATCTTTTGCAAACCTTGTTCGATTTAAAGGATGAATTTACCGATGGTAACAGAATGACCATCTTTTATGAAAAATTAAAGGATGACGACTCTGGTGAAACAGAATTCCAGCCGGGAGATGTAGTCGATATTTATCTGCATGGAATCTCAGAGCAGTATTATAATTATATAAAGTTACTCATTCAACAGTCAGGTGGGCCGGGAGGGCCTTTTAGTACCACTCCGGCTGAAATAAAAGGAAACTGTATCAATATAAGTAACCCTGACAATTATGCTTTTGGATACTTTCGACTTACTGAAGTAGATAAAAAAGTTTATATTTTTGAATGAGTTCGGCTATTATTAAGCGTATATTGTGCAAGTGAAAAGAATTTCGAAAATTTTTCCTCTCGAAAATTCGGGTGACTTTAAAAAAAAGGCGCTTCTGTGGGCTCAGAAATTTAATGAAGTTATTCTGCTCGAAGGAAATACCTCCTCGCAAATCACAATTCAACCTTACAGTGAATATGATGCCATTTTAGTGGTAGGTGCGAATTTAAGCTTATCCTCGAGTTTTGAAAATGCATTTGAAAAACTGAAGTCTTTCCAAAACGAGAATAAAGATTACCTTTTTGGTCACCTGAGTTATGATTTAAAAAATGACATTGAAGAACTTTCATCTTCTCATGAAGATCGGGTTGGGTTTAAAGACCTTTACTTTTTCCAGCCCTTGAGGCTCCTGATCTGGAAAAACAATGAGGTCGAATTTTTATATCTGGAGGAAGTTGGAGATAAAATTAATTCCGATTTTAAAGAAATTGAAAATTACTTGGTGGAATACGAATTACCAAGGGAAAGGCCTTTTATACACAGTAAGATCTCTAGAGAGTCCTATTACGAAAGCGTTGGAAATATTCTTGATCATATTCACAGAGGTGACATTTATGAAGTAAATTTTTGTCAGGAATTCTATGCCTCGCAAACGGATATCGAACCCGTATCCGTTTTCGAAAAATTAAACAGCATCTCTTTGGCGCCTTTTGCCTGTTTTGTAAAACAAGATGATAAGTATCTACTTTGCTCGTCACCTGAGCGATTCGTAAAAAAAACGGGGAATAAAATTATTGCTCAGCCCATCAAGGGAACAGCAAGAAGAACAAGTTCTCCGTCTGAAGACAAAAAACTGGCAAGAGAACTTTCTCAAGATCCTAAAGAACGGGCGGAGAATATAATGATTGTTGATTTGATCCGAAACGACCTTTCAAGAGGAGCTCAAAAAGGGAGTGTAAAAGTAGAAGAACTGTGCAAGGTATATTCATTCCAACAGGTTCACCAGTTGATATCAACCGTAACAGCATTAGCCGAAAATAATTTGCATCCGGTGGATATTATAAAGAATTTGTTCCCCATGGGCAGCATGACCGGTGCACCAAAAATATCTGCAATGAAGATCATTGAAGAGGAAGAAGCCTCAAAAAGAGGGCTTTATTCCGGAGCCGTTGGATTTTTCGATCCTCAGGGAAATTTTGACTTTAACGTGGTGATCCGAAGTATTCTTTACAATGCATCAAAAAGGTATGTCTCATTCAGTGTGGGAAGCGCCATTACCTCAAAGTCAGTTATTGAAAAAGAATTTGAGGAGTGTCTGCTAAAGGCAAAGGCATTAAGAGAAGCCTTAGGAGCCTAAAACGTTCCACTCCCCTCCTATCAGGTCAATCTATTTGTGATGGGCATTGGCCTTTATCATCTTCTTCCTGATTCTGTCAAGGCCCAGATTTCCAATACTTCCAATATGGGAATGAGATACTTTTTTCAAAGGTTGAAACTCACCTTTATTCACTTTTGCTCCAACAATTTTATACGCGTCTCTAAACGGAATACCTTCCTGGACCAGCTGATTCACTTCTTCAACCGTAAACAGATAATCATAAATCCTGTCATCCACCGCCTCTTTGTTCACCTGAATATTTTTCAATGAAAATGTAAACATCTCCAAACAGGATTTTAAGGTTTGTATTCCAGGTAATAGCCCCTCTTTAAGCAACTGAAGGTCACGGTGGTAACCACTTGGAAGATTATTAATGATCAGGGTAAGTTCATAAGGCAGGCTCTGAATCTTATTACATTTTCCTCTAATAAGTTCAAAAACATCAGGATTCTTTTTATGAGGCATGATACTCGATCCTGTTGTCAATTCATCCGGAAAAGAAACAAATCCAAAATTCTGACTCATGTATAAACAGATATCCATGGCAAATTTAGAAAGGGTTCCTGCCAGAGAACTCATTGCAAAAGCAACATTTCTTTCCGTTTTTCCCCTGCTCATCTGGGCCGCAACGGAATTTACCTTTAACTCACCAAACTCCATAGCCTCCGTGGTAAAGTCCCTGTCTATGGGAAAAGAGCTTCCATAACCGGCAGCCGATCCTAAAGGATTCTGATCAACAACTCTATACGCTGCATTGATCATATAGACATCATCTATAAGGCTCTCTGCATAGGCGGAAAACCACATTCCGAACGATGAAGGCATGGCTACCTGAAAATGGGTATAACCTGGTAAGAGAATCTCCTTGTACTTATCCGACAGCTCCAGTAAAAGTTCAAAAAACTCGTTCACCAAAGCTTTGATTTCTTTAATCTCATCCCTGAGGTACAAATGAACATCCACGAGAACCTGGTCATTTCGCGATCTGGCCGTATGAATTTTTTTGCCTGTGTCTCCGAGTTTCTGGGTGAGCAGGAACTCAACTTTTGAATGGACATCCTCAAAACTGTCTTCAATTTCAAATTCTCCTTTATTGATTTGATCGTGGATACGTTCAAGTTCCTTTTGCACCGATTCTATCTCGGCATCCGTCAACAAACCTATTTTATGCAACATTTTAGCATGAGCCAAAGAGCCTTTGACATCATATTTTGCCAAAACCAGATCCAGCTCCCGGTCGTTTCCAACGGTAAACAAATCAATCTTTTTATCGGTGCTAAATCCTTTATCCCAAAGTTTCATATTTTTTGTTTTTGGTTATTCGTTGATTATAATATTTGTTCCAACAACTTTATATACAGTTCAATTCCCTGATATATTTCTTCTTCGTATATAAATTCATCTGCCTTATGAGACCTCAAGGAATCGCCCGGCCCAAGCTTCAAAGAAGGGCATTTCAAATTTGCCTGATCGGATAAGGTAGGAGAACCATAAATCTGTTTTCCCATTTTTATTCCTGCCTGAACGATTTCGTGATTTTCAGGTATGGAAGATGAATTCAAATTGAGTGACCTTTCTTTTACTTCCACAGAAACATGGTCCTTCACAATACTCAGGACCTCTTCATTTGAATAATGGTCATTGACCCTGATATCGACAACAAAGTGACAGGTAGCAGGGACCACATTATGCTGGCTCCCCGCATTTATCTGAGTCACGGTCATTTTAGTATCCTTTAGGGTTTCTGAAATTTTGGGAAATGTATAGGATTCAAACCAGTTAATGGCTCGCATCGCTTTGTTGATGGCGTGATCTCCTCTAATATGGGCCGCATGCCCGGCTTCTCCGTGAGCATAACAATCTAAAACCAGAAGGCCTTTTTCTGCAATGGCAAGGTCCAGTAAAGTAGGTTCTCCTACAATAGCGAAATCGATTTCCGGGATTAAAGGAATCATGGATCTTATGCCATTTTCCCCTGAATTCTCCTCCTCGGCTGATGCCAGTAATACCAGATTATACTTTAGATCTTTTTTCTGATAGAAATATATGAATGCCGAAATCAACGATACCAAACAACCTCCCGCGTCATTGGAACCCAGGCCAAATAATTTTCCGTCCTCAATCGATGCCTTATAAGGATCTCTTGTATATCCCTTGTTTGGCTTTACCGTATCATGATGTGAATTTAAAAGGATCGATGGTTTTGAAGCGTCGAAACACTGATTCAGGGACCAGATATTATTACCATTCCTATTAAAAGAAATTGATTTTCGCTCCAAAAATCTCTCCAAGATCAATGCTGTTTTATCCTCTTCGCCGGACAAAGAAGGCGTATTGATCAGGTCGATCAATAATCCAACTGCCTCCTTTCCCAATTCATTTTTCATAACTTCAAAGTTGTATGCTTGATTTCTTTATTTCTAATTAAATCGGGCTTTCCTATTCTTACCTTATCAACTCCCTGCCCGAGGGCCTCGTAACAATTTTTGAGCTTAGGAAGCATTCCGTCAGCAATGACGCCATTCTCCACCAGCCTTGTATAGGACTGCCTGTTGATTTCCTCGATTATGGAATCCTCATCTTCGACATCTCTTAACACCCCTGACTTTTCAAAGCAATATATTAAATCTACCTTGAATATACCCGACATCGCCTTGGCAATTTCCGATGCAATGGTATCTGCATTTGTGTTGAGCAATTGCCCATTTTGATCATGCGTAATAGCTGAAAAAACCGGGCTCAACCCAGCATCCAAAAAAGAGGATATCATTGTGGCATCCACCTCATCGATATCACCGGCAAAACCAAAATCGATTTCTTTTACAATTCTTTTATGCGCCTTTATCACATTTGCGTCAGCACCGCTTAATCCAAGTGCATTACAATTAAAGGCCTGAAGTCTTGCGACAATATTTTTGTTTAACAAACCCGCATAGACCATGGTAACCACCTCCAGGTTCGCGGCATCGGTAATTCTTCTTCCACCTGTCATTTTAGGAGATAGGCCCAGGGAATCAGCCATTTCTGTGGCTTTTTTACCTCCGCCATGGACCAGAATTTTCATCCCTTCAAGATTTGAAAAGTCCCGAAGAAAAGACATCAGCTGATCAGGATCGTTTATCACATTTCCGCCGATTTTTACAATGGTTAATTCCTTTGCCATGCTGTTTTGTTTTCGAATTTAAGTGTTTTCCAAAATCTTCTTTAAAACAATCTGTGCCGCATACGTTCTGTTATCAGCTTGCTGAATAACCAGCGATTGTTCACTATCCAGTACACCATCAGTCACTACGACATTTCTCCTTACCGGTAAACAGTGCATGAACCTGGCCTTATTGGTCAATGCCATTTTTTCTTCATCAATAGTCCAGGAAGTATCCTTTGAGATAACTTGACCGTAATCTCTGAATGAACTCCAGTTCTTTGTATATATATAATCTGCCTCCTCAAAGGCTTTATTCTGATCGTATTCAACATTAGTTTCCCTAACAATTTCCGGGTCAAGTTCATAGCCTTCCGGATGCGTAATTACAAATTCCACGTCCTGCCTTTGCATCATTTCGATAAAAGAATTGGCAACCGCGTGAGGAAGGGCTTTAGGATGAGGAGCCCAGGATAAAACTACCTTAGGTTTTTTATTCTTTATCCTTGTTCTGTCCTCCTCAAGGGTTATGGCATCCGCCAAAGCCTGTAAAGGATGCCCTACCGAACTCTCCATATTAACAACGGGAACCGAAGCGTACTTCACAAAACCGTTCAACACCACTTCTGCCCGGTCAAGCTCTTTGTCTACCAGCCCGGCAAAAGCCCTTATGGCAATTATATCACAAAATTGAGATATAACCTGCGCTGCTTCTTTGACATGCTCTGATTTTCCCTGATCCATGACGATGCCATCACCATATTCAAGGGCCCAGCCTTCTTTATCAAAGTTCATAACCATACAATTCATACCCAATTGCTGCGCTGCCTTCTGAGTGCTTAATCTTGTTCTTAAACTGGGATTAAAGAACAACAGTCCAATTGTTTTATCAGATCCAAGCTGCTTGTATTTAAGAGGATACCGTTTTAGGTTTCTGGCTTCCTCAACCCAGTTTTCCAGTGAATCTATGTCCTTTATTGATAAGTAATTCATTTTATCTGGTTTAAAATTTTCGTGAACGGGATCTTCTCATTGAAGGCATTGATCATAAAATTATCGCCAATTCCATTGAGAATCCAGGTTTCTATATCATTATCTTTTAAAATTTCTGCCGCCTCTATCTTTGAGAGCATCCCTCCGGTTCCATGAGAGCTTTTTCCATCGGATATTTCATTTCTCAGAGAAGAGAGGTCCTCAACTTTTAAAATGGTTTTCTTGTTGTTTAGACCCATGCTTTCTTTGGTATAAATACCATCTGTATTGGTAGCTATTATAACCAGATCTGCCTTTATTAATGCTGCTGTCAAGGCCGCCAGTTTATCATTGTCTCCAAATTGGATCTCATCAGTAGCTACCGTATCATTTTCGTTAATTATGGGGATATAATTATTTTCCAATAATACATTTAGAGTATTTACAATATTCTCTCTGGATTTTTCCCTTTCAAAATCAGCGTATGACAAAAGGCACTGGGAAGTAAGCAAGCCAAGTTCACGGAAATTTTCCTGAAAAATCCTCATCAGGTGTGGCTGACCGATTGCTGCCAGGGCCTGTTTTACATTAATTTCCATACCGCTTGACTCCAACTTTACAAATTGCTTTGCCACGGCTATGGCACCAGAACTCACAATAATGAATTCATATCTGTCCTGCAATTCAGAAATCTGTCTGCCAATATCTTCAATTTTTCCTCTGGAGATCTGCGAAGTTTCCTTAGTCAGGGTATTTGTTCCAATCTTTAAAAGAACCCTTGTTTTACCTGATTTGCCCATTGCCGTATACATACCATTTATTGGTCACCAAATGCTGAAGGCCTATAGGGCCCCTTTGATGAAGTTTATCCGTACTTATTGCTAATTCTCCGCCTAAACCAAATTGAAACCCATCTGTAAACCTGGTGGAGGCATTATGATAAACAGCAGCAGCATCTACTGCCTCGAGAAAGAAATCAGCCTCATTTTTATTTTCAGTGACAATCGAAGCTGAATGTCCCCCTCCGTATTTGTTTATCATTCTTACTGCTTCCTGAGCTGAACTTACTTCTCCCAAAACTATCTTGTAATCAAGAAATTCCTCGTACCATATTAGCTCGTCAGTTATTGTTTTGACACCTTCAAAATCATTGAATCCTTTTCCACCCATAATTTCCACATCAAAGTCTTTTAATTTCCTGATCAGCTCTTTGACAAACCCATCATAATCAGGAAAATTTTTATCAATAAGCACCTTATCTAAAGCGTTACATGCTGAAATCTTAGCTGTTTTGGCATTAATGATTATTTCCAATGCTTTTTCAGTATCCGCTTCCTTGTCAACAAAGACAAAATTATTGCCCCTGCCACTGACGATAACAGGACAAGTGGCATTGTCTTTTACAAATTCAATCAAACGTTCTCCTCCTCTTGGAATGATTAGGTCAATCTTTTGATCAGGATTCTTTAAAAAAGTTCTTGTCTGTTTTCGATCATAATTTAAATAGGTCACCCAATCTTTACTTATACCATTTTTGTCAAGGGCTTTATGCCATAAATTCACAATCGCCAAATTTGAATTTAAAGCTTCCTTACCTCCTTTGAGAAGAATTTTATTACCTGATTTAAAAGCAATACCGCCAGCTTCAATGGTTACATCCGGTCTTGATTCATAAATGATCATCACTGTTCCAAAGGAGGCAGTTTTGTTGTAGACATCGAGTCCGCTCTCATGCTTAAAATGAAATCGTTCAACGCCTATCGGATCTTCCTGCTGCGCCAGTTGCTGTAAAGACAGTATCATCCCGTCTATTTTCTCTTGATCTACTTTTAAACGATCGTACATTGCCAGGTCATTCTGATCAAATCCGGACATGTCAAGAGCGTTAGCCTCAAGAATATCTTTTTGTTCTTTGCGAACAAGTTCTGCCATGGTGAACAAAACGCTGTTCCTTTGCTCTGTGGTTAATATCGATTCCATACTTCTGTCTTTAACTGGATTCATGATTCAGCATTTTTGTCAATACATTTTTCAGGGCCTCAATAAAAAGGTCAATTTCTTTCTTACCCACTGACAAAGGGGGCAAGATTCTCAGAAGATTAGGATCTGATGACCCGCCGGTAAATATACCTTCTTCATAAATCAGGGATTTCCTCAGTTCAGCTACGGGAAAATCAAAGGAAGCACCAAGCATAAGTCCTTTTCCCTTAACCGCTTTTACAGGGCCAATTTCCTTTATTCTCTCCAGAAAATACTTTGATATACTTTTGACATTATCCATTAAGCCCTCATCAGAAATTACTTCGAGAACGGCTAAACATGCCGCGCATGCCAAATGATTACCTCCAAACGTCGTTCCCAGTAAACCGTAAGAAGCCTTTATTTTATTAGAAATCAGAATTCCTCCAATCGGAAATCCATTTCCCATTCCTTTCGCCATACTGATAATATCCGGTTGTATTCCATGATGCTGAAATGAAAAGAATTTACCACTTCTTCCAAAACCAGATTGAATTTCATCCAAGATCAATACAGCGTGGTATTGTCTGCATAAACTCTCTAAAGCCTGAAAGAATTCTTTTGACCCTTGATTAAGCCCTCCAACTCCCTGAATCCCTTCAATGATAACCGCTGCTGTGTCACCCTTTTTCAATTCGGTTTCCAGGGCGCCCACATCGTTTAAAGGAAGAAAAACTACTTCCTGTTGTTTGTTTAAAGGAGCGTTGATCTTTATATTGTCCGTTGCCGCAACCGCAGCCGACGTCCTTCCATGAAATGCCTTATGAAAGGCGACGATCTTCTTTTTACCTGTTTCAAAAGAAGCCATTTTCAGCGCATTTTCATTTGCCTCTGCTCCAGAATTACAGAGAAATAAATTATAATCCGGACAACCGGATATTTCTCCCAGCTTTCCTGCCAGTTCTTCCTGCAAGGGATTCTTTATGGAGTTACTATAGAATCCCATTTTACTCAATTGCTCACTCAACCTTTTTACGTATTGTTCATGACTATGACCTATTGAGATCACCCCGTGCCCTCCGTAAAGATCCAGATAGCTTTTCCCGTTATCGTCAATCACATAACAGCCCCTGGCCCTGACTGGGGTTACGTTATAGAGTGGATATACATCAAATAATTCCATGTGGTATCGTTTAAATCTGGTTTATTTTTTCATAGGAGGTGACCAGCCCCTTGATGATAGAGGAACTCAGCCCCTGATGCTCCATCTCATTTAGTCCTTCTATGGTACAACCGCTTGGGGTGGTTACCTTGTCTATTTCCTGCTCAGGATGACTTTGAGAATCAATAAGCAGACTGGCAGCTCCAAGACAGGTTTGCATAGAAAGCTTTTGGGCTTCTTCACTGTGAAATCCTAGTTGAACGGCACCCTGAGTTGTAGCTCGGATCAATCGCATCCAAAATGCGATGCCGCTTGCACATATTACTGTAGCTGCCTGCATTAAACTTTCCTCAATGCACATGGTTTCTCCCAAGGCATTGAATATGCTTTTTGCCTTATGGACATTAGCCTGAGCCACCTCATTTGCGCTGATACAGGTCATCGATTGTCCTACTGAAATCGCTGTATTGGGCATACATCTGATAACCGGTACCCCCTGTGGTAACAAAGCCTCTATGTCACTGATTTTTCTTCCGGTAGCCACAGAAATGATGATGTGTTTTTTAGGGTCTATTAAATCTCGAATTTCTTTTAGAACCTCCATCAATTGAGTGGGTTGAACCGCCAGAATAATCACATCAGAATACTTTACGGCACGTCTGTTGTCAGTGGTTGTTTTTATCAGTGATACTTTATCAAAATGATTCAGTGAAGAAGTATTTCTTTTGGTCAGATACAGCGATTTGCATCCTATTTCCTTTTTTTGGCCAAGGATTCCAACTGCTATGGAATAACCTAGATTTCCTACTCCGATGATCGCTATTTTCATAGTTCTTTAGATTAAAAAAAGTTAGCTTTAAGTGACAGACCCAAATCTTCTTCAAGCCCGAACATGATATTCATATTTTGAATTGCCTGACCCGATGCGCCTTTAAGCAAATTATCAATAGCGCTGGTTATCAATATTTTATCCTTGTGCTTTTTTAAATGGATCAGGCACTTATTTGTGTTAACCACTTGCTTCAGAAATATTTCCGATGATGACACATGAGTAAAAGAGGCATCCTTATAATAGCTTTCGAAAAGGGAATTGGCCTCTTCTATACTTCCACTGAAATCCGTGTATGCCGTGGCAAAAATACCTCTGCTAAAGTTCCCTCTGTTAGGAATGAAAATCACCTCTTCTTCAAAGCCTTCCTGCAGTATTCCCAGAGTCTGATTGATCTCACCTAAATGTTGATGATCAAATGCCTTATAATGAGAAAAATTATTATCGCGCCAGGTAAAATGAGTTGTTTTGGACAAGGAAACTCCTGCCCCGGTAGCTCCTGTCACGGCATTTACATGAATGTCGTCATTCAACAAATTATTCGCTGCCAGAGGTAAAAGAGCAAGCTGAATGGCTGTAGCAAAACATCCGGGATTAGCCAGGCAGGAAGCTTCCTGAATCTCCTTATTAAAAACCTCTGGAAGTCCGTAGACAAACTTTTTCCCTTTAAATTGACTGTCACCTGTAAGCCTGAAATCATTACTCAGATCAATGATTTTTGTATGATCGGAAAAATCTTGATTTTCTAAAAACGCCTTGGAGTTCCCATGCCCCAGACATAAGAACAAAACGTTAATTTCAGGATTGATCTCCTGGCTGAACTTCATCTCGGTTTCACCGATAAGATCTGAGTGAATATGATATATTTTATTTCCGGAATTAGAGGTGCTGTAAACAAAATCCAGCTCCATCCCCGGATGATTCAGAATCAATCTGATCAGTTCTCCTGCCGTATATCCCGCACCTCCAATTATGCCTGCTTTGATCATCGTTTATGAATTGACATGATTAAATATTTTTCCCTGATTTGCCGTAATTTTGATAAATCCTTTGGCGTCATCAGCCGTCCATCCTTCATTTGTCTCTCCGTAACTGGCAAAAGAAGAATTCATTAGGTCATGATCAGAAGATATTCCATTCAAAGTAAACCTGTAAGGATGAAGGGTTACGAACACATCTCCGCTTACATTCTTTTGCGTATCCGTTAGAAAAGATTCAAAATTTCTCATCACCTCGTCCAAATACTGCCCTTCATGAAGTAGCATGCCATACCAGTTGCCCAATTGCTCTTTATGATGCTGTTGCCATTTTGTCAAAGTATGTTTTTCAAGTAAGTGATGTGCTTTGATGATCAGCAATGGTGCTGCAGCCTCAAAACCAACCCTTCCTTTAATACCTATTATTGTATCTCCCACATGAATATCTCTTCCGATGGCGTAGGCAGAAGCCAGTTTTTCCAAAGTCTCAATGGCTTCAATATGTCCATAAGATTGATCGTTGATCGCCACAAGTTCTCCTTTTTTAAAAGTCAGCTTCAGATCGGTCGGATCATTTTTTTTCAATTGGCTCGGATAGGCTTCTTCCGGTAGGCCAGAATGAGAGCTTAACGTTTCTTCTCCCCCTACGCTTGTACCCCACAATCCCCTGTTGATCGAATATTTTGCCTTCTCCCATGGCAGGTCAACTCCATTTTCCTTCAAAAATTCAATCTCTTCTTGCCTTGAAAGTTTATTGTCCCTTATCGGAGTAATAATTTCAATATCCGGAGCAAGTGTTTGAAAGATCATATCAAACCTGACCTGGTCATTTCCCGCACCTGTACTTCCATGAGCTATATAAGAAGCACCTATTTTTTTTGCGTAGTTGACTATTTCAATCGCCTGAATGATCCTTTCGGCACTAACGGAAAGCGGATAGGTATTATTCTTTAAAACGTTTCCATAAATGAGGTACTTGACAACTTTATCATAAAAAGTGCTCACGGCATCTATTGAAGTATAGGTTGAAGCCCCTAACTGAACCGCCTTTTCTCCAATGGAGGTGATCTCTTCTTTTTCAAATCCACCTGTATTAACACTGACCGCGTGTACTTCATAACCCTGAACCTTTGAAAGGTATTTTGCGCAATATGAGGTGTCTAACCCTCCACTATATGCTAAAACTAATTTCTTCATTATGTATAATTTTTTTATCCGGTAAATGACCTGGACCTAATATTTTATTAATCTGTTTTTTTATTCTTTTCTTTCTTTTTTAAGAACAGGCTTTGCTTGATCCTTTTCAACCTGCTTAAACTTTTAGAATTATAAGGATGCTCTTTTTTGACCTTTTTCTTTCCGTCATATAACATACCGGTGCAAAGACACATCTTTTGGTTGGTACGTTGTAAAACATCATAGTTTCTGCAAGTCTGACAGCCCTTCCAAAATTCAGGATCATCCGTTAATTCAGAAAACGTGACGGGTTTATAACCCAGGTCATAGTTTATCTTCATGACCGCTAATCCGGTTGTAATACCAAATATTTTCGAATCGGGAAATTTCTCCTGCGAGTATTTAAAAACTTTGGTCTTAATCTTTTTTGCCAGGCCCTGATTTCTAAAATCAGGATGTACAATTAATCCTGAATGAACTACGAAATTCTTTCCCCCAAAGGTTTCTATATAACAAAAACCGGCAAACTTTTCACCTTCAAGTGCAATGACAGCATTGCCGTTTTTTATTTTCTCTTCAATATACTCGGGCGTTCTTTTAGCAATACCAGTTCCTCTTTGATTTGCAGAGTTATCAATGGTTTTACTGATGATTTGAGCGTATTTTGTATGTTTCTGTGATGCAATTACAATTTCCATCCTGATGACTTAAATAAATTTCGAAAAAAATGAGCGATAAACAGAGATGGACTCACCTATCTCCTAATACAAGAATATACCCTTACGGGCGGCGATTAAGGGGAAATGGAAAAACAAAGTTCTTTAAAACTGATACTTTAAAGATGAATGTTGAAATAAAAAACCTGAAAAAATGCATTGTGTAATTATTGAAATGTGAACTGAAATTTTTAATACCATTAGATTGAACGCGGGCGGCGTGCGGGACGGCGGCGTTCAAATCGTGTAGAAGAATATGGTCTTTTCGTATTCACACTGCAATATTACAATTAAATTTCAAACAGAAAAAGAATTAATTCAATATTTTTCAATCAAATGAACGAATCTTTGACAATCAATCACTAATCAAGTTGTTTTTTAATTGTTTCCCTTACAAAATTGACTATTTCTTTAACTTCCGAAACATCCATATTCAGAATGGATGCGATCTCATGATAACTTAACTTTCCAAGAACATACAGATCCACAATATTCGAAGTATGCACCGGTAGCTTATAATATACTTTTCTCAAATTACTCCTGTCATGAAATTCGGGATGGCTTTCAACATTATCCAATCCTAAAAATGCTCTTACTCCCTCCTCCGCATCGTCATATGGAAGTTCATTTGATTTCAAATCGTCCTGATGATAGGAAATATCATCCAACTCTTCATTCATAATCAGATCATTTCCTCCATCCGTCGTAAAATTTTCTTCAAGCTGTTTTAATTCCTGCTCCAGAATATACTTGGTGCTTATTGCATCTTTATGCCATTCTTCCGTTTGAAATAATCCCTGATACCTGTCATTGAGCATCTGAAACATACTCAGTCGAAGTTCTTCGATATGATTCTCCATGTGCAGTCCTTTTTCATAGGTTTCCAAAACAACCTCATCAATGATTTCATTTGATTTGTACATGTTTCTTGGAAAGATCCCCAATATTTCGCCCACTCTAATCCGTTGCTTCGCATATGGATGTAAAAGATGAACAATGGTAAGGGTCTTTTTTTCGGGATTTCCTGATGAATTATTGTTTACTGAAGTCATAAGCCAAGGCATTTAGTAGTCCTCTTAAAGTTACAAAATATGTAGGAATTTAACTCTGATTTTAATCTAAAAAAATGATTCTGAGAAGCTTCAATTAATTTTAAATTAGATTCAAAATCAGAGGTAAAATAGGATTCTATTGACATCCAAAAAATATTAAAACCTGTAAATCAGTTATTTACCGCGCAAGTTTTTATCAGTTTTCAACAATTTTGCAATTTCAATCCAGGGCTTAATTATTTTTGAGTAAATACACCTTCATCATGCTGTCAAAAGGATTTGAATTTCAAATAGCCAACCATACCTTAAAAGGCCAATCTTATGAGGCGGATGATGCCAAAGGTGTAATAGTAATTGTTCATGGGATGGGTGAATACGGGAAACGATACGAAAGAACAGTGGTTCCATGGTTGATCAAAGAATCCTATACCGTCTTTTCATATGATCAATTTGGACATGGGACTTCTGAAGGTAAAAAAGGAGATAATCCCGGGTTCAGCTATTTGTTAGAAGCTTTGGATAAGGTTTTGGAAAAAGCTCAAAAAACATATCCTTCCCTTCCTGTCTTCCTGTACGGGCATAGCATGGGTGGTAACGTAGTGATCAATTACACCTTGCGAAAAAGGCATAACTTAAAAGGATCTATTGCAACCAGCCCTTTTTTACAACTGGCTTTTGATCCACCAAAATGGAAGCTGAGCTTTGGAAAAATAATGGACCGGATCTTTCCTTCACTCACCATGCCGAATGATCTGGAACTGGACGCACTTTCAAAAGACCCCAAAGAAATTGAGGCTTATGAAAAAGATCCATTGGTACATGACAAAGTCAGTACAAGATATTCACTTCGATTAATGGAAACGGGTTCATGGGCCATAGAAAATGCCACCGGTTTAACTGTACCTATGCTTATCGTCCATGGAACTTCTGATCGAATCACATCCTGCAAGGCATCTCAAACCTTTGCCTATAACTCAAATGGAAAGGCGGTATTTTACCCCATAAAAGGCGGATATCATGAACTTCACCACGACAAAGAGAAAAATCAGCTTTTTGAGAGAATAAGGGAATGGCTTAAAGAACAAACACAAACCTAATTAATTGCGCTATGAAAAAATTACAATTCTTTACCTTTTTTCTATTACCATGTCTACTGATTGGCCAAAACAGCATCCCAAAAAACCAATGGGATCTGAGTAAAAATTCAGGCTTAAAATCGAAACTAGATCTATGGATGGATGTGACAAACCTCCAAACATTGGATTTAATCTCAAATTCTATGGAACCCGATATTTTTCTGTTAGACCACAGAGAGATCCCAAAACCCGAAGAAATTGATACGTTCTCTTCCATGACTTTAAAAGAACAACTTTCCGTTCTTAATAAAACAACTCCTTTCAAGGTTTACCATAGTGCTACCCTGGAAAGATTCATAAGAGTATACCTTAAAGACCGACGTGAATATCTTAACCGACTTATCGAAAAATCTGCTTATTATTTTCCATTATTTGAACAATATCTTGACCGTTATGATCTTCCACTTGAACTCAAATACCTGGCAATTGTTGAATCAGCCTTGAATCCGGTTGCAGTTTCCGCATCAGGTGCCAAGGGGCTTTGGCAGTTCATGTATGGAACAGGGAACGAGTATGGACTGTATATTGATTCGTTTGTGGATGAACGCTTTGATCCGATAAAATCTACAAGGGCTGCCTGTTCTTATCTGAAGTCTCTTTACGACACCTTTGGTGACTGGGATCTTGCCCTCGCAGCCTATAATTCAGGGCCGGGTAATGTTAAAAAAGCAATAAAAAGGGCTGGTGGCACAAAGAATTATTGGGAATTAAGGCATTTTCTACCCAAAGAAACCAGTAGTTATGTTCCCGCATTTTATGCAACAATGTACCTCTTTACACATGCCGATTTTCACAATTTAAAACCCCAATCAAAAGAAACTGTATACCAACATACTGATACCGTTCAGATCAAGGGTTCTCTAAATTTTGAGATGATAAAAAAATTTGCAGGGATCCCTATCCAAACTTTAAGATCTTCTAATCCTTCTTACAAAAAAGACATTATCCCGGATATTCCGGGCCATACAATGTATCTCACCTTACCCGTCAAATACCTGCAACAATTTTTGGAGGCAGAAAAGGACATCTACTTAGCTCATTCAGGTGTTGAAATGAATCCAAAACCAGGGGAATCCATTGCCATAACCCAGATGAACAGTTATATCGTTCAGCCAGGCGACAATTTAAACCGTATTGCAATAAAACATAATATCAGTCTTGAAAAACTAAAAACCTGGAACGGACTCGATAGTAATTTTTTAATTTCCGGCCAGAGGCTTGTTGTTACAGATAAGAAAAAGAGTACAGAGCCGGGAGTGAATAAAAAGAAAAATATAAATAATACCAATTACCAGATTTATAGAGTAGGGTTTGGGGATACACTGTTTAAAATTTCCAGAAAATTTGGGAATATATCTATTTCAGAGCTTAGAACTTTGAATGGTCTGGAAAATGTAAATTATTTAAAACCAGGAACCGAATTAAAAATAAGAACCAAAGATGCAGCACCTCAAATTGATCATGGAAACAAATCTTAAGATTTTCCCAAATCCTTCATGATACCTGAAAAAAAATTGGTGAAATAAAATTTTGTCCTATTTTTACCGTTTTTATAGCGAGCCCACTGACAATAACAATGTTCTGATGAAAATGACGCGATTCTATCTTATTTTGACCTTTTGCTTTTTTACTGTTCCGTTCTTTGGACAGGAAACAGATGATTCTTTATCTTCTTCAAACCTGGAATCTGCAACTGATATGAAAGAGGATGTTGCAAGCAATATCAGAGAGCTCGATGCAACTGATTCAATTCATGGGTTATCAGAGCTGGCGGTTCTCAATGCAATTGACACGATAAAAATCGACACTACACTTATTGAAGGCAGGGTGGTGGCATTAATCGATCATGCCGAAGCTACAGATTTTGATAAAAAATGGCTTGAATCATGGAGAAACAACGTGATAGACAGCAGCCTGATCATCAAACCTGAGGACACGGCAGGAAAAGTAGTTATTGAAAATTTTACAACCGAACAATTAAAAGAAAGGATCGCCTACCTGGATAGCCAGACACCTTTTAATTTTGAATACAATCCGTCACTTGAAAAAATAATTAAACATTATTTAAAAAACAGGCAGGAAACCCTTGCCAATTTAATGGGTAAAGCCAAATATTATTTCCCCATGTTTGAAGAACATCTGGCGAAATACAATATCCCAATGGAATTAAAATATCTGGCAATCGTTGAATCTGCTTTAAGAGCGAATGCAACTTCAAGAGTTGGTGCCAAGGGATTGTGGCAATTTATGTACGGAACAGGAAGAGAGTACGATTTGAAGGTCAGTTCTTATGTAGATGAGCGATGTGACCCTATTAAAGCAACCGAAGCCGCATGTAAGTACCTGACAAAACTTCACGGTATTTTCAATGACTGGGATCTTGCACTTGCTGCTTACAACTCGGGCCCTGGAAATGTAAACAAGGCGATACGCAGGTCCGGAGGTCAAAAGAACTATTGGAACATTCGTCATTATTTACCAAGAGAAACCGCGGGTTATTTGCCGGCATTTTACGCTACCTATTATATTTTTGAATATGCAGAAGAACATCAGTTATATGCAAAAAATGAGGTCCTTCATACTTTTGAAACTGACACGGTGGTGGTAAAAAGGCAAATTACTTTTGACCAGGTGAACAAGGTACTTGGAACAGATATGGAACTGCTAACATTTCTTAACCCACAGTACAAGTTAAAAATAATTCCGGTTATAAAAGATCGTGATTACACGCTTACACTTCCTAAATTTGCAACGGGCAGTTTTGTCTCTAACGAGGCTGAGATTTATGCTTATGCGGAGCAGGAAGATGCAAAACGAGAAAAACCTTTACCCAAATATTTTGAAGCCAATGACCGAATAAGGTACCGCGTCAGAAGCGGAGATTACCTGGGTAAGATCGCAAACCGGTATGGGGTTTCAGTAAGCAGTATTAAGAGATGGAACGGTCTTAAAAGTGATAACCTTAGAGTTGGTCAACGTCTTACAATATATCCTAGGAGGCCTGTCGCTTCGGTAAATACTACTTCTTCGACAAAAAAGGTATCTTCTCAAAAGACCCCACCTAAGGGTGAATATTCAACCTATGTGGTACAAAAAGGAGATTCACTTTGGCTGATCTCTCAAAAATATCCGAAAGTTTCTGTCGCTCAATTGAAAGAATGGAACAATATTTGGAGTAGCAAAAGTCTGAAACCAGGAACCAAGCTCAAAATTTATTAAATCTTGTTTTGATTGCCGGTTCTCTCAAAAAAACCTGAAAATGTTAAAAAGAATTACCCTGTTTCTATTGATACTGGGCGTAATGATCTCCTGTGAGAAAAGTGACAAAGTTACTCTTGTCTCATCAACAGGCAGAATCAATCACGTTCTCATTGTCATGAACAATGAAGACTGGGATGGAAAAATTGGTGATGAACTAAAAAAGATCATTGGGCAGCCCGTCCTGGGATTACCTCAGGAAGAAAATCAGTTCTCCATCAATCAGGTAGATCCGGTTACTTTTAACAGTCTTTTCAAGAGAAACAGAAACATCTTGTTTGTAGGACTTGACAAGGAAGAAAATTTCTATACCAATCATGATGTTTATGCCAGTCCTCAGACAACTTTGACCATATTAGGGAAAGATAAGGAAGAACTAATCCAAAACATCCGATCTCATGAAGATGATATCATCGGTATATTCAAGAAAAACGATCTTGCTCTTTATCAAAAAAAAGTTACTAAAGATTTCCATAATCCTGAGGAAATAGAAACGCTGAATGCTTTGGGAATCAGAATGAAGATCCCCTTTGAATATAAACAGGTAGAGGACTCCGGGCAATTTCTTTGGTACAGAAATACCTTTGAAAGAGGATTGCTCAACATAATTGCCTATGAAATTCCTTTTATTGAGGAGTCGTTTTCTGAGGAATCACTTGTTTCCTTCAGGGATTCAATAGGTAAAAACTATATACCCGGCCAGTTTGAAAACACCTATATGAGAACTGAACCACAATTTAAACCCGTAACAGAAACCGTTGAATTCAACAATTTTAAATCACTTGAATCGAGGGGTCTCTGGTTTGTAGAAGGTGATTATATGGGAGGCCCATTTATCAGTTACACGATCGAAGACGAGGAAAATGACCGGCTTATTGTGGTAGAAGGGTTCAGCTATTCTCCTGGTTCGAAAAAAAGAGATGTGGTTTTTGAACTCGAGGCCATATTAAAAACCATTGAGCTTAAATAATCCGTAATCGGCCCTCCTCAATACTGTACTTATTGGTCAAGTAACAGATTGCTTGATGTAAACGTTTTAAGTGAACCATCAGAATCACTATAGATTAAAAAGACTTTCAAATCCTTGTGTTTATCAATAAAAACCAGGGTTTTCTCATATCCCATGGCCATAAAGGAAGTTGCGTATGCATCCACATCTGCGCAATCAATTTCTCCGATTACAGTGGCACTCAGGAGATTGCTTTTGGTTGGGAATCCTGTTTTGGTATCTATTGTATGTGCATACTTTTCCCCACTAATTGAATCAACCTTAAACTTTCTATAATTACCCGAGGTAGCAATGGATTCATTATCCAGGCTTACTATGGTCTGAAAGGACCTGGTACCATCAAAATTGGGTTTTTCAATGGCTACCCTCCATATCGTACCCCTGCTATTCACACCTCTGGCCCTAATCTCTCCGCCAATCTCAACGAGATAATTAGATATTTCCTTCCCTTCCAGAAATTTGCCTATTACATCTACTCCATAGCCTTTGGCATTTGCATTAAAATCCAAAAAAGTCTCTGGATGTTCTTTAACCACTTTTCCATTGAGAATCCTGACTTTCTCAAAGCCTACATATTGCATCAGACTGTCAATTGTTGACTGATTCATTTCCTTTATCTGTTTCCCCGGGCCAAATCCCCATGCATTTACCAAGGTGCCAACAGTAGGGTCAAAAAAGCCGTTTGTTTCCTTATAAATTATGGATGATTTTTCAAATACTTCCCTGAACATTTCATCGATGACTACTGAAGTATCCCCCCTGTTGATTTTGGAGATATCGGAATTTGGAATATAGGTGGATAATGATTTATTCACCCTGTGAATAATACTGTCAATTGATTTTTCAGAAATGAGTCCTTCCTGCCCTTCAAAGGTGATATGAAAAGTTGTTCCAAAGGCAATTCCCTCGAACTTCTGGTAGCTTGTCTGCTTCTGCTTATTGCAGGATACTGCAAACAAAATAAGAAGAAATAAAACCGTGTATTTCATATCAAAAATTATGGATTATTTAACAGTCAAAGATAAGTTTTATCTTAGTTTTGCGCTTAGCTTTTTTTTAGTAAAATATGTTAAACGAAGCAAAATATTTAATAGTTTTGTTTGTAAATTAAATTCTATTCAAATTATGAAAAAAATATTTATTGGAACCCTTTTTCTGTCGGTTCTGTTAACATCTTGTGTGTCGAACAAAAAGTACGCTGATCTGGAGACTCAGCACAATAAAACAAAACAGGACCTGGTTGATACCAAAGCCGAATTACAGGCCTGTCTGGTTGATAAGGATCACTTAATGGAAAAAAACAAATCTTTGGAAGCAGATAAAGCCCGATCTATCCAGCAAGTGGAGAATTTGACCGTTCTTACACAATCTTCTTCTGATAATATCAAAGAGGTTATTGCCCAATTAAGTGAGAAAGATAAATACATTAACGGCGTTAGAGATGCAATGACCAAAAAGGATTCAATAAACCTTGCACTTGCATTTCAGTTAAAGAAAGATTTAGCTAAAGGAATTCAGGATGAAGATATTCAGATTGAAGTGGAAAAAACTGTTGTCTATATTTCTATTGCTGATAAAATGTTGTTTAAAAGCGGAAGTTCAACCGTTTCTGACCGAGCCAAAGAGGTATTGGGTAAAGTGGCTACTGTAGTAAATAGTAAGCCTGAAATGGAAGTTCAGGTTGAAGGCTACACAGATAATGTGCCAATCAATACAGACTGTATGAAAGATAACTGGGATCTTAGTGTTGCCAGGGCAACTTCGGTTGTTAGAGTACTTCAGAATGATTTTTCTGTTGACTCAGGGCGTTTAATCGCGGCTGGTAGAAGTGAGTATGTTCCATTGGCATCCAATGATACTGCTGAAGGGAGATCTATAAACAGAAGAACGAGAATTGTAATTCTTCCAAAACTAGAAGAGTTCTTTGATATTCTAGAGCAAAAACCTGAATAGTTTTTAACTTATTAGAAATTAAAAGAAACCCACCAGCAGGTGGGTTTTTTTTGTTTTGAATACTAGGGGAGGGTTGTCAGCTAGATCAGGCGAACAAGATGAACCAAACAAGATGAAGAGAAAGAGCTTTTGGATACCCAGGAGAAAACTTCTTTGTTCCTGTTTCACCCGAATCCAGGGAACTGTAATCAATCATATGAAAACAAATTAAAGCTCTGAGTTCTTAAACTAAATTACTTCGAAAAATATCCTGGTTTAACTCTATTAAGTTTAGAAAAGTTCATGATATAATTCCAAATGGAAAACATTCAAACACAAAAAAATCCCGCCGGTCGGCGGGATTTTCATATCGTTTTAAAGGCCAAGGCTTAACCTCCAAAGTCGTCAAACCTGATATTCTCATCAGCCATTCCGAAGTCTTCACCCATTTTTTGAACCGCCTGGTTCATCATTGGTGGACCACAGAAATAAAGTTCAAGATCCTCTGGTGCCTCATGTTTTGATAAATACTGATCGATTACAGCCTGATGTACAAATCCTAAGAAACCGTCTCCTTCCTTATCGTCGATATCCTTCATTACCTTCCAGTCATCCTCTTCGGTTGGTTCAGAAAGGACAATATAGAATCTAAAGTTAGGGAATTCCTTTTCCAGATCTCTGAAGTGATCAATGTAGAACAGTTCTCTTTTCGACCTACCACCATACCAATAAGTTACTTTTCTTCCTGTCTGAAGCGTTTTGAACAAGTGATATAAGTGCGATCTCATTGGAGCCATACCAGCACCACCACCAACGTAAAGCATTTCAGCTTCTGATTCGTTGATAAAGAATTCACCGTATGGTCCCGATACAATTACTTTATCTCCTGGTTTCTTACTAAAGATATAAGAAGAAGCAACACCAGGATTCACATTCATCCAGCTATTCTTAGCCCTGTCCCATGGGGGAGTAGCAATACGAACATTTAACATGATATTTCTGCCTTCAGCAGGATACGAAGCCATGGAATAGGCTCTTTCAACATTCTCTCCGTTTTTCATTTTCAACGGCCAGAGGTCAAACTTATCCCACTCCAGTTTAAACTTCTCGGCATCATCCGGATGTTCCTTTGGATGTGCAGTAATATCAATATCCTTAAAATCTACTTCTGTTGAAGGAATTTCAATTTGAATATATCCTCCCGGTTTATAATCCATGTCCTCAGGAAGTTCTACAACGAATTCCTTGATAAAGGAAGCTACGTTATAGTTTGATACTACTTTAGCCTCAAATTTCTTAATTCCAAAAATCTCTTCCGGAATTTCAATTTCCATGTCTTCCTTCACTTTTACCTGACACCCTAATCTGGCACCAGCGGCTAATTCCTTTCTTGTAAAATTGGGAACTTCAGTGGGCAAAGCCTGTCCGCCACCTTTTAAAACATGACACTCACATTGAAGGCAGGTTCCCCCTCCTCCACATGCAGATGGTAAAAATATTTTTTGTTCACTTAAAGTCGTCAGCAAGGTACTCCCCGTTTCAACTTCAACCTCTTTTTGTCCGTTTATCAATAGTTTAACCTTACCAGAAGGAAGCAATTTAGCTTTGGCTACAAGCAAGACAGTTACTAAGATAAGTATTAACACTAATGAAAATACGATACTCGCTGCAATTGGACTCATTCTCTATATTATCTTAATGATTTATAATTTAATTCCTGAAAAACTCATGAAAGCGATAGCCATTAACCCTGTAATGATAAATGTAATTCCCAATCCTTTTAGAGGTTTCGGAACATTCGAATACATGATCTTTTCTCTAATAGAAGCTATCGACAAAATAGCTAAAAACCAACCAATCCCTGAACCAAAACCATATACAGCCGATTCAGTTACTGTAGTGAAATTCTTTTGCTGCATAAATAAAGATCCTCCCAAAATCGCACAGTTAACTGCGATCAGAGGAAGAAAAATCCCCAATGCACTATATAGGGCAGGTGCAAATCGTTCTACAATCATCTCTACCAATTGTACCATAGAAGCAATCACCGCAATGAACATGATAAAGCTCAAAAAGCTCAGATCAATTGATGCGTACTCAGGTCCAAGCCAAACCAAGGCCCCATCCCTTAAAATATAAGTGTCCAGCAAATAGTTAACAGGCACCGTTATGGTTAATACAAAAATTACGGCGGCTCCGAGACCAACTGCGGTTTTTACTGTTTTCGATACCGCCAGATAAGAGCACATACCGAAAAAATAAGCAAACACCATATTGTCGATGAAAATACTTCTTACAAATAAACTTCCTAATGCTTCCATATTATTTTGTTTCAGATTTAGCGTTGACTAATCCTTAATTTTATTCTTCAATTAATTTTCTATTTCTTGAACGTTGTAACCAGATCAAAACTCCTACCGTTACCAGGGCCATAGGAGACAACAACATAAAACCGTTATTTTCATACCCAAGTCCGTAAAGCCCGGTTGATTCTGCCACAGTCTTCGCTTTGTGACCCAGAACTTCATATCCCATTAACTTTCCTGATCCCAAAAGTTCTCTAAAGAAAGCAACGATGATCAGGATCACTCCATAACCCAATGCATTTCCAACTCCATCCAGAATAGACCTCCAGGCACCGTTTCCAAGGGCAAATGCTTCAAAACGTCCCATGATAATACAGTTGGTTATAATCAGTCCTACGAAAACAGATAACTGCTTGCTCACGTCATATGCATATGCCTTAAGCACCTGATCTACGAGGATCACCAAAAATGCAACGACCAATAATTGAACAATAATTCGAATTCTATTCGGGATCAGGTTCCTTAAAAGTGAAATGATCAGGTTACCAAAAACCATCACAAAAAGCACCGCGATCGACATTACGATAGCCGTCTTAAGCTGCACGGTAATTGCCAAAGCCGAACAAATACCTAAAACCTGAACCGTGATCGGGTTATCATCGTTTAGGGGATCAATTAATAACCTTCTGTTCTTAGCAGATAATAATCCTTCTTTATCTCCAGCCATAATTAATTATTTTTAAAATATGGTATATAATTTTTTAATCGTTCTTCAACCATGTTATTTACTCCATCAGTTGTAATGGTACCACCTGAAATCGCATCCACTCCATGCGGGTCAGCAGGGTCAGCACCTCCCTTCTGAGCTCTCACAGAAACGAAGTTGTCGGATTCATCAAAAATGGTTTTTCCAATATATTGGTCCTCATACCATGACTGATTGATCTCAGCTCCAAGCCCGGGAGTTTCACCGGCATGGTCAAAAGAAGCTCCAATGATTGTATTCTTATCACTATCAAGAGCCATATAACCCCAGATCTCTTTCCATAAACCAGCACCAAACAAAGGGATTACATAGTATTTCTTCCCTTCTTTTTCCGCGATGTAAATTGGATAAGCCTGATCTTCATGAGGCTTCTTGATCTCTTTCATCAAATCAATGCTAAATGCATTGATATCCTGATTTACCGTTCCATCCACATTTAAAGCCAGTTCCTCTTTTACGAACTCTTCAAATTTGGCTCCCGCCTCCGATCTGCCCACATTAACACCAATGGTTGAAAGTATGCTCTGCATTTTTTCAAGGCGAACATTTTCTGCCTGCAATGGTTTCAAAGAAGTTGCTGTAAAGGCTAAGGCCGCCGCAACAACAATCACCATGATAATGGCAAAAATAAATGTGTATAAATTGCTATTTCTATCCATAATTAAGCGCTAACTTTTTGTAATCTCTTTTTTCTTCTTTTTACGTTGCTCTCAACAACATAATGATCTATAGTCGGTGCGAAAACATTCAACAACAGAATCGCCATCATCATTCCTTCCGGCAAAGTAGGATTTACCACCCTGATCAGAATTGCAAAGATTCCTATTAAGAATCCATATATCCATTTACCTTTGGTTGTCTGAGCCGCTGAAACCGGATCAGTCGCCATAAATACCAGACCAAATGCAAATCCTCCGGCAATCAGATGTTGCCACCAAGGGAAATTCAACAACTCGTTCGTTTCACTTCCGATCGCATTGAATAAGAGTCCCATGAGCGATGCTCCTATTAAACAGGAAAGCATAATTCTCCAGCTCGCTATTCCTGCGAACAATAGCAATGCTGCACCAATAAGAATCATCAAAACGGAAGTTTCTCCAACAGATCCCGGAATATAACCCATAAACATATCGAAAGTACTGTATTGAACTTCTGTACCTGCAGCTAGAGAACCCAATACCGTTTCACCTGAAACTCCATCAGCAACCGAATCTGCAACCCAAACCGTATTACCCGACATAAAGGGAGCGTAGGAAAATAAGGCAAAAGCCCGAGCAACAAGAGCCGGGTTCAAAATATTCATTCCGGTTCCGCCAAAAGCTTCCTTTCCAACTATTACAGCAAATATTACAGAAATTGCAAGCATCCATAAAGGAAAGTCAATGGGCATTATCATCGGAATCAAAAGTCCCGTTACCAAATAGCCCTCATTTACGTCATGTCCTCTGAACACTGCATAGGCAAATTCTATACCCAAACCTACCCCGTAAGAAACAATAATCATCGGCAGGAATCGAATCGCACCAAAAATAAAATAGTCCATAAAAGCATGTCCGTCACCCATATTCATGTAACCAACATTCCACATCCCAAAGATCAAAGCTGGTAACAAGGCGATTACAACAGTAATCATGACACGTTTTAAATCAACCCCGTCCCTGATATGAGCCCCATGCTTTGTTGTATGATTCGGAACAAACAAAAAAGTATCTATCCCGTTAAATGCCGGAGCGTATTTTTCAAATTTCCCCCCTTTGTCAAAATGAGGTTTAAACTTGTCTAATTGTTTTCTAAAAAAATTCATTTAGCCTACTTCTTTTATCATTAAATCTAATCCTTCACGAATAATCTGCTGTGCTTCGATCTTTGAAGTGCTCACAAAATCGATCAACGCAAAATCTTCAGGGGCAACCTCATAAATACCGAGGTTTTCCATCTTTTCAATATCCTGAATCATGGTTGCCTTTAATAACTGCATTGGATATATATCCATTGGTAACACTCTTTCCATTTCTCCTGTCACTACAAATGCTCTTTCCTCACCATTTAAATTGGTATCAAGATCGTATTCTTTATTTGGAGACAACCAGGAAAAGAATGTTCTGCTCATACTGAATTTATGGTTTCCAATAAACGGAACCCAACCAAAGAATTCATAGTGATCACCTTCAGGGATCACACTGATCTGGTTATCATAAAAACCTATCGAATCATCAGGAGAAACTGCTATACCTGTCAACGGGTTTCCACTGATAATCCTGCTTTTTCCTGATTTCAGTTTTCCAGCAACCAAGTCAGCAATTTGAGCTCCCTGAGTGATCTCATAATACTGAGGCCCTTCAACCTGGCTTCCTGCCAATGCAATTGTTCTTTTGGCATCATATTTTCCTGAAAGGAACATACTTCCGATAGAAGCAATATCCTGAGGATCTACAACCCACACCCTGTCACCTGCATTTATAGGATCCAGCCTGGCTATTTGAACACCAACATTTCCTGCGGGGTGCTTGCCACTTACCTTGTTGACCACTGCATTATTTACCTGGCCCAAAAAGGAATCCGAAGCACCGACAGAGAGGTGAACCTTACCTTCTGTTAATTTACTTAAAGCATCAATACCTGCCTGAAACTCCTTTTCCTTACCATCCAGAATCACTTCATAGGAAGCTGCAAGAGGTGCAGTGGCATATGCTGAAATAAAGATGGACTTTGGTGTGTCATTAGGATCTGCAATAACATCATAAGGGCGTTGCCTGATCATTGGCCAGCAACCGCTTTCAAGCAGGGCTTCCTTGACCTGAGGAGCTGCCAGCTTCGTCGGTGTTTTTGATCCAAAATCTACAAATGTGTCTTTTTGATCTGCACTTATTTTTATCGACAACAACCTTCTTTTTGCTCCCCTTACGATTTCCTTTATCGTACCACTCACAGGAGATACAAATTTGATCTGATCATTGTTCTTTGCGTAAAAAACTGGATCACCAACTTTTACCTTATCGCCTTCTTTGACTGATAATTTAGGTTGTAAACCGTGAAAATCTGATGGATTGATAGCAAAAATTTTAGAGCGATTTGCCGTAGATACATCTTTTGCGGCTACTCCTTTGAGTTTAATGGATAAACCCTTTTTAAATTTAATGTCTGTAGACATACTTTGCTTAATTAAATTTATTTTCCAATCTTGCCCATTCGGCCTCTAAAAATGGAAAAATCAATTGTTTCTTAATCGAGTGCAAATTTAATAATTAATATTTTATAGATTAGCATTTAATAAACATTTATTTAGAATCGAAAATCTCGGATTTTTTTGTTCAACTTTCGTATCAAGATTGAATTTAATCTTTATACAACTCACTGAAAGACAAATGCCTGAATCAATACTTATTCGACTAGTGCTTTTTTTTACAACCGCCGGATTTATCAGTTTGCCGCAACTCCAGGCCCAGCGCAACAACATCATCCCTCCTCCGTCGCATATCAAAACGATTGAATTCAAGCCATTAGATCCTGATTCTTACGCTCCCGTGGTGAAGCTGGGAGAAAAGCTGAAACTGAGTTTTGACGATATCAACGCAGATCAAAGAATCTATTCCTACAAAATAGAACATTGTGATTACAACTGGCAGATCTCTAACCTGTCCTCTACTGAATATATGACGGGTTATGCATCAGACAGAATTCGAAATTATCAGAATTCTTTTAACACTCTGCAATATTATACTCATTACGAATTGGAAATTCCCAATGAGAACAACAGGATCAAATTAAGTGGTAATTATCTTGTTACTATTCTTGATGATTACGGTAATGTCCTTTTTACCCGAAGGTTCATCATGTACCAGCCAAAAGTAAATGTGGCCGTTACGGCCCATCGCAGCACGGATCCTTCAAAAATCAACGAAAAACACAGTATTCAGTTTGTAATAAACCATCCAAATCTTGTATTGAATGATCCTTCCCGAGAGATCAAAGTAGATGTTTACCAAAACAATGACTGGAATTCTGTTATCAAAGAGATAAAACCAAAAAATGTCCTGGGAACCAAACTATGGTACAATTATATAGATGGCATCTCCTACTGGGCAGGCAATGAATACCTTTATTTTGACACCAAAGAAATTCGAAATGCAACGAACAATATCTTTAAAACAAGACTTGACAACATCTTCAACACCTATCTCTATGCCACGGAATCCAGAGGCCATTTACCCTATTCCTTTTATCCTGACGTCAATGGAAATTTTGTTTTGAGGACCCTTGATGCAGAGGATGTATCTCTTGAAGGAGATTATTCATTGGTGCATTTTTCTCTTAAGTATGATCGAAATTTCGATCAGGATGACATCTACATTTATGGCAACTTCAATGACTGGCAGATCACACCTGAGAATAAAATGGAATTCAACGAGTCGTCAGGAATGTATGAAGCCACCATGATGATGAAACAGGGATTCTACAATTATACCTATGTTGCCGTAAATAGCGACTTCAGGATCAATCCTTACAAGGTAGAAGGATCCTACTATCAGACTGAAAATGAATATACGGTCATCGTTTACTACCGAAAATTTGGTGATCGTTACGATCAGGTAATTGGCCTGGGCTCCACTAATTCCAGAATACTGCAAAATTAAAACGCCTGTATTTATTTTTAGAAATCGTCCGATTCAGCCATCTGATTTATTAGCGGATGAGTTTTCGTTTTACTATTTTTTTTCGCACCTTTAGAGTATCGAATGATCATCAAGATTTATTGAAATAATTCCGTAATGAGAAAATTTATTAGTGTTATAGTTATCATTTTTATCATGGGTAATTCATATGCCCAGAACCTGGTCAGTTTACCCTTTGAAAAACCTGAAAATGTGGAATGGTCAGGTGGTGAAAAGAACTATTTTTCAGAAATATGGGGGACTCAGGTGAATACAAATGTTTCTGCTCCAAGTTTGGAGATCTACAGGCCAAACCCTGAAAACAGTACAGGAACTGCTGTCATTATTGCCCCCGGGGGAGGACTTTATGCCCTCAGCATAACAAGTGAAGGTACAGAAGTGGCTCAATGGCTGCAAAAAAAGGGAGTCACCGCTTTGGTCCTTAGATACAGACTTGTCCCTACCGCTGAAGATGGTGTTGCTGAAATATCCGAACTGGCCGAAAAGAACCCTTCAAAAATTGGAGAAGAAGTAGGAAAGGTCATTCCTTATTCTGTTTCAGATGGTCTTAAGGCGATTGAATATGCCCGGACAAATGCCAAAGAACTGGGAATTGATCCAAAAAAAATAGGCTTCATGGGCTTTTCAGCCGGAGGGGCTGTGACGATGGGAGTGGCTTATTCATACGTCAAATCAAATCGTCCTGATTTTCTGGTTCCTGTATACCCATGGACCGACGCAATGCCCGTACAAAAACCTCAGCCGGATTCTCCCCCAATGCTGATTATTTGCGCCTCCGATGACGGACTTGGGCTCGCGACCGGATCAATCGACCTCTACAATTCCTGGTATAAGGAAAAAATTACCGTGGGCCTTCATATGTACGCAAAAGGAGGTCATGGATTTGGAATGCGAAAAAACAATCTTCCTTCGGACAAATGGATCGAACGATTTTATGAATGGTCCGTATCCGAAGGGATAACCGTTCCTGTAAATTAAGACTATTTTATAAACTTTCACATCATCTAAAGAGTTAAATATGGCTTTATCAAAAGAAATCGCCAGACAGATCAGGGAAATGCATTTTGGAAGTAACTGGACTGGGTCTTCTCTAAAAGATCAGCTTCAGGATCTTGATTGGAAAAAAGCCACCATTTCTTTTGATTCTTTAAATTCAATTGCCTTATTGATTTTCCATTCCAACTACTACATCGATAAAACCCTTTATGCTCTCAAATACGGAAAACTGGAGGCTCATGATAAGTTTAGCTTTGACCTTCCAACTATTAATTCCGACAGGGAATGGCAAGACTTTTTGTCAAAAGTCTGGGGAGATGCAGAAGAATTCGCTGCTTACATTGAAAAAATGCCGGACGAAAAATTATGGGAAATCATGATCGAAGAAAAATACGGCACCTATTATCGTAATTTTTTAGGAATAATAGAACATTTCCACTATCATCTGGGTCAGATCACCCTTCTCAAAAAACTCATAAAAAATGAGTGACTAAAATGATCCTTTTGAACACCCTTTAAGCTGGCCTTCTCAATGACAAAATAGCCCTAAATCCCTATTCTCATATCATTGATGAAAATTTAACAAAATCCTTCTATAATTTCGAATAATCTTCTATTGGATCCGCTTTCAATTGAAAATTTGGATCATTTTCAAATCTTTATTTGCAAATTTTGAAACATGTTAAAGGGTTTTAACAGCTAATGATATTCGTCATGTTTTGAAGCCTTTCTTATCAATAATTTTGCCATGTAATTCAAATATGATTAACAAAAACCAAAAAAATGAAGATCAGTCACATAGAACACATCGGAATTGCAGTAAAAAGTATTGAAGAATCCAAAAAGTACTATGAAGAAGTATTAGGGCTTGAATGTTACGCCATTGAAGAGGTAACAGATCAAAAAGTAAAAACTGCATTTTTCAAAGTTGGAGATACAAAAATCGAACTTCTTGAAAGCACATCACCCGACGGGCCCATAGGTAAATTCATTGAAAAGAAAGGTGAGGGAATGCATCATATAGCCTTTGCTGTTCCTGATACGAATGAGGCGCTGAACGCTCTTTCAAAAAAAGAGGTTCAACTGGTTGATAAAACGGCAAGAGCAGGGGCTGAGGGATTAAATATTGGTTTTCTTCATCCTAGGTCAACTCATGGAGTATTGACAGAACTATGTTCCAAATAACAGATGTACAATCACTTTGAGTATTAGAATCAGAGACCAGCTAAAAAAAACACCATGGTTAATCAAACAAAAATTAACGAACTCATTGAAAAAAGAGTAAAGGCCAAACTAGGAGGTGGAGAAAAAAGAATCGAATCACAACATGCCAAGGGAAAATTGACCGCCCGTGAAAGAATTGACCTTTTACTTGACGACGACAGTTTTGAAGAATTTGACATGTTTGTCACCCATAGAACCAAATCCTTTGGACTTGACAAACAAAAGTTTTTATCTGACGGGGTTATCACAGGTCATGGAACCATAGACGGAAGAATCGTTTATGTATTTTCGCAGGATTTTACAGTTTTCGGCGGTTCATTGTCAGAAACCTATGCGCTTAAGATCTGTAAAATCATGGATATGGCCATGAAAATAGGAGCCCCTGTCATTGGATTAAACGACAGTGGAGGAGCCAGGATTCAGGAAGGAGTTCGATCTCTGGCAGGATATGCTGAGATATTCCAGCGAAACATTATGGCATCGGGCGTAATTCCCCAAATCTCTTCTATTTTAGGGCCATGTGCCGGTGGTGCGGTTTACTCACCTGCCCTTACAGACTTCACTATCATGACCGATCAAACAAGTTACATGTTTGTTACCGGCCCAAAAGTTGTTGAAACAGTAACTGGTGAGGTGGTTTCTACCGAAGAACTGGGTGGGGCACATATTCATTCCACCAAATCAGGAGTTTCTCACTTTCTCGCTGAAAATGATGAGGAAAACATTCTTCTTCTCAGAAAACTGATGAGTTATCTTCCATCTAACAACCTTGAGGACCCTCCAATTATAAAGTGTACAGATCCGATTGACCGACTTGAAGATGTTTTAAATGAATTTATCCCTGAAAACCCTAATCAGCCTTACGATATGGTCAACGTTATATCAACCATAACTGACAGGGGAGAATTTATGGAAGTTCACCGTAATTACGCGCGAAATATAGTTGTAGGTTTTGCAAGATTTAATGGTCGACCGGTAGGTATTGTTGCCAATCAGCCCAAGTACTATGCAGGTGTTCTCGATATTGAAGCCTCTCGAAAAGCAGCTCGGTTTGTGCGTTTTTGTGATGCCTTCAACATTCCGCTTGTAACACTGGTTGACGTTCCGGGGTTCCTGCCGGGTACAGGACAGGAATACGGTGGAATTATTCTTCACGGTGCAAAATTGCTGTTTGCCTATGGAGAGGCAACCGTTCCAAAAGTAACCATAACACTTCGTAAATCTTACGGTGGAGCGCATGACGTTATGAGCTGTAAGCAGCTTAGAGGTGACATAAACTACGCCTGGCCTACAGCAGAAATAGCGGTGATGGGTGCCAAAGGGGCCGTAGAGGTACTCGAAGGAAGAAACATCAATAAGATTGATGATGCCGAAGAAAAACGTGAATACATCTCTCAAAAAGAGGATGAATACACCAAAAAGTTTGCAAACCCTTATGAAGCAGCTAAATATGGTTTTATAGACGATGTGATAGAACCCAGAAACACGAGATTTAGAATAGTCAGAGCCCTGGAGTTACTGGCAAATAAAAAAGAGGTAAATCCTCCTAAAAAACATTCAAATCTACCCTTGTAATGATACTATCGATTCTATTAATGACAAAATTAAGTGAAGGCTATCTTATACTTTTCTCAGGACTGGTTATTGTCTTTTCAGCTTTATTGACTCTTTCTCTCTTTTTCAAATTCGGACTTCCGGTCATGTTATATATCTATAAAATTATAACCAAAGGACCCGATAAAAAGATCAAAGATATCCCAATTGCAAGTGATGACAAATTTACCGGTGAAGAAGCTGCCGTTATTGCTGCCGCTATTCATATGTATCTTAATGAACAACATGATTTTGAAAACCCCATACTCACAATAAAAAAGGCTGAAAAGTCTTATTCTCCCTGGAGTTCAAAAATATATGGGATCCATCATAAACTTTAACCACGGATCAAAATTGACTTAAACTCATAGAAAAATTAAAAAAATGAAATCATTCAAATTTAAAGTCCACGATAATAACTACAAGGTAAAACTTCTGTCACACGAAGGAAATACGATTGAACTTGAAGTAAACGGGACAAAATATGATGTCAAACTCAGGGAAGAGGTCAAAACAACAAAAACCCCGACCCTTGTGCGTTCGGCGTCAAAAAGACCTGTGGAACCTTTAAAAGTTAACCCTTCATCAAAACGAACTAAAATCGTTGCTCCTATTCCGGGAGTAATTATGGCGGTAGACGTCAAGGTGGGTGACACTGTTAAAGTTGGGGACCGACTTATTCAGCTGGAAGCTATGAAAATGGAAAACAATATCACTTCTGAAAAATCAGGAAAAATAATCGCCTTACATGTAAGTGTCGGTCAAAAAGTTCTGCAAAATGAAGTAATGATCGAACTGGAATAAAAAAAACACTATGAAAAGATTATTAACCATTTTTGGAGCCATTGCATTGTTGTTACTGTTGCAGTCAGTTATGAGTGTAGGCAGTTTTGCTGAACCTCTTGACTTTGCTTCGCTAGATACAATTACTCAAAATGCCGACAGCGACTACAACGATTCTGTATCAGGAGCGTTTAAAGGACTAAAACGGTTCTACAGCTTTACAGGATTTGCTAACGCAACCTCAGGAAATTTTATCATGATTCTAATTGGAATCATTTTTATTTACCTGGGAATTAAATATGATTATGAACCTCTTTTACTCATTCCGATTGGAGCCGGTGTAATTATTGGAAATGTTCCTTTTGTTGCAGGAAACCAGACTGGTATCTACGAAAGTGGTTCCGTGTTAAACTACTTGTATTTTGGAGTTGTCAAAGGAATTTATCCTCCATTGATCTTCCTTGGAATAGGAGCCATGACAGATTTTTCTTCCCTGATTGCCAACCCTAAACTTATGCTTTTGGGTGCCGCAGCTCAAATAGGCGTGTTTGCCACTTTTCTGGGTGCGCTTTACCTGGGTTTCAACTTGCCTGAAGCGGGTGCCATAGGAATTATTGGAGGAGCTGATGGTCCAACGGCGATCTTCCTTTCTTCAAAACTTGCCAATGGGGTAAATATCCTGGCAGATGGAACAACTGTAAAAAACCTGATTGGCCCCATTGCCATAGCGGCATATTCCTATATGGCCCTGGTGCCAGTGATTCAACCCCCTTTGATGCGATTGCTTATTTCAAAGAAAGACAGAAAGATAAAAATGAAACCCCCAAGGGCGGTTTCGCAAAAAGAAAAAATGATTTTTCCTGTTGTTGCTCTTTTATTGACCACATTTATTTCACCTAGTGCTTTGCCTCTGTTGGGAATGCTGTTCTTTGGTAATTTACTTAAAGAATCAGGCAGGACAGAAAGGCTTGCGGATACGGCAAGAACAAAATTAATTGACATCGTGACTATATTGCTTGGAGTTACTGTTGGGGCCTCAACGCAGGCGGATATTTTTATCACTAAGGATTCCCTGCTCATATTCGGGTTGGGAGCGGTTTCCTTTGTCATTGCAACCATGGGTGGCTTGCTTTTTGCGAAATTCATGAACAGGTTCTTAAAGGGCGACAACAAAATAAACCCTTTGATCGGGGCGGCAGGAGTATCCGCTGTGCCGGACAGTGCGCGAGTTGTTCACGCTGAAGCCTTGAAATCGGATCCGCATAATTATATTCTAATGCATGCCATGGCACCCAATGTATCAGGAGTGATCGGCTCCGCCATTGCAGCCGGTATTATCCTGAGCTTTTTATCATAACTAAAATGAACTAATTATTAAAAAAACGAATAAAAATAAATACGATGAAAATACCTAACATAATGACAGCGCATGAAGCTGTGCAGTTGATCAAATCCGGAGACAGAGTATTAATTCAGGGTGCAGCAGCCACTCCACAGATATTGGTTAAAGCTATGGTAGCCAGAGGAAAGGAGTTAAAAAATGTTGAAGTGGTTCATCTGCATACAGAAGGAGAGTGTGGATATACCGCACCTGAATTAAAAGAAAGCTTTCATACAAATGCTTTCTTTATAGGTGGGAACATACGAAAAATGATTGGTGTAACAGCAGATTATATTCCTATTTTCTTAAGTGATATTCCCAGTTTGTTTAGACAGGGATATATGAATCTGGATGTCGTTATGGTCAATGTTTCCAGACCAGACAAGCATGGGTTCTGTTCATTGGGGGTATCGGTTGATATTGTTGTTTCGGCAATTGAAATGGGTAAAACTGTAATTGCCCAGATCAACAAAAATATGCCAAGAACCTTTGGTGACGGAATCGTTCACCTCAATAATTTTGACGCCTGCGTTATGGTTGATGAAGAAATACAGGAAATGAAATTTGTCGACCCAACAGAAGCGGAAAAAAGAATTGGAAAAAATATTGCTGAGATTATTGATGACGGGTCGACACTTCAAATGGGAATCGGTGGTATTCCAAATGCCGTTCTTACTTATCTGGACAATCATAAAGACCTTGGGGTTCATACAGAAATGTTTTCTGAAGGAATTGTAGATCTTGTGGAAAAAGGTATCGTAACAGGAGCCAAGAAAAAGGTTAATCCATATAAAATTGTTTCAGGTTTTGCCATGGGTACCAGAAGGCTATATGACTTTATGGATGACAATGCAGAAATTGAAATGAGGGATATCGCCTATGTCAATGACACTGCCATAATACGACAAAACCCTAAAGTAACTGCGATCAATTCAGCCATAGAAATTGATATTACAGGGCAGGTATGCGCCGATTCTATTGGACTGAGAATGTTCTCTGGAGTTGGAGGCCAAATGGATTTTATGAGAGGTGCTGCCCTGTCACCAGGTGGTAAGCCAATTATCGCCATAACTTCAACGACCGGAAAAGGGGTCTCAAAAATCGTTTCCTCGTTAAAACCAGGTGCCGGAGTTGTGACAACAAGAGCACATGCCAGATTCGTTGCAACAGAGTATGGTGTGGCTGAACTTTTTGGTAAAAATTTAAGACAAAGAGCGGAAGCCTTAAGAGATGTGGCACACCCTGATCATCGTGAGGAATTGAACAAAGCCATTCATGAAAGATTTGGTGGCACGCTCGTCAGCATTTAATCATTATTTTTATAGTGCTAATTTATAAATCAATGTAGAAATTAAATATAGGTTATGAACAACGATAGCAAAGACAAGATGCTGTTTCAGGAATTCATTCCTCCAACAAAGCAAGACTGGATCGACAAGGCGAAAGTTGATCTGAAAGGAGCTGATTTTGACAAAAGGCTCGTTTGGAAAAATCTGAACGGAATCAACATTCAGCCTTTTTACAACCTGGATGATCAGAAAGTTTTACTGAACAATACAGGTGTCAATAGTGAAGAAGTAGTCAATTTCCGGCGAATCGATGCGAAAGATGAGAGAATTGCCAATCAATTAGCGATCAAGGCAATTGAAGAAGGAATGAACGGTCTTGTTTTTGAAATACATGGCACTGTTTCTCCTGCCAACCTTCTCAAAGACATTGCCCTTGACAAAGTAGCAGTTTCATTTGACATAACGGGTACAGCCGGATCATTTGTTGCTGCTTTTAAAAAGCATATCCAATCCCTTTCATTGGAAGCAGAAAAAATTAGGGGTTATATCAACTTGAACGTTTATGAAAACTACCTTTCAAAAGGCATTTTGGAGGAAGCGGTTTATGCTGAGATCGCTTCATTGATAGAAACTTTTGAAGAATACCCAAATGTTAAGGGTATTGCTCTTAATTGTACCATTTATCAGAATTCAGGTTCAAATCAGGTTCAGGAAATAGCTTATACGCTTAATTCCATTGTGTCCCTGATAGAAAAATTAACTGACAGAGGTATTACTGAAAAACAGATTTTTGACAATCTGTACGTGATTCTGGGGGTTAGTTCAGAGTACTTTATTGAGATTGCAAAATTCAGAGTTTTTAACAGTTTACTCGCAAACATTGCGTCAAAATATGGTGTTAAGGAGATAAAATCTGAGATTTCAGCAAGAACCTCAATATGGTCCAAGTCTGTTACCGATGCCAATACCAATATGTTGAGAAGCACTACAGAAGCCATGTCTGCCCTGCTGGGTAATGTCAATGGCATTGAATTGGATCCATATGATCATGAATTCAAAGCGAGCAATGACTTCTCGAGCAGAATAGCCGGGAATATTGCCACGATTCTTAAGGAAGAATCTTATTTTGGTAAAGTAGCTAACCCAGTGGATGGTTCCTATTATATTGAGGAAGTAAGTCTTAAGCTGGCTGAAAACGCACTGAATTTATTTAAATCCATAGAAGAAAAAGGCGGATTCATCGCAAATATCGAAAATGAAACCATTCAGAACCAGATTGCAGAAATCAGATTGAATAAAATCAAACTTCTGTCACAGCGAAGGGTTGCCATGGTAGGTGTGAACAAGTATCCAAATCTTATGGAAACCATTTCTGAAGAGACTTTAAGTTCTGAGCTAGTTGCGGCCGATTCCAAATTACTGATTCCGCAAAGAGCCGGTCTTCAAATTGAGAAGATCAGATACAATACGGAGCGATTTGTTTCTGAAAAAGGGTTTAGGCCTGTTGTTGAAATTGCGAGTTACGGACAATTGATCATGAGAAAAGCAAGAGCTGCTTTTGCTTTTGATTATATGGGAGTTTCTGGTTTTGATATTTTGGAAGAAAAAAGTTTTAAAGATCATCAGGACGCAGCTGCCAAAACCTCAGTTTCCAACTCTGACATTGTCGTAATATGTAGTTCAGATCCGGATTATGAATCAACGGGATTGGAATTTATCAAATCCTTCCGAGCCAAGAATCCAAATAAAATTTTACTTCTGGCCGGATATCCTAAAGATATTCAGGAATCAATGCTGGAAGAAGGATTAGACGGATTCATCCATATGAAGGCTGACATTTACAAGACACTTACAGAGATTCAGCAAAAGATTTCACGAACAATTAAACCTTTGGAGATATGAGACCAGATTTTTCTGATTTGACAATCAATACAGATATTGAAGTAAAAGAAAATGTTTCTGAAAAGGAAACTCCATGGATGACTCCGGAAGGAATTCCTGTGAAGAAAAATTTTAGTAAAAAAGACATAATCAACGCCGAGCATTTGAATTTTACTGCCGGGCTTCCTCCTTTTACAAGAGGCCCCTACAGTACGATGTATGTTTCAAGACCCTGGACCGTAAGGCAATATGCAGGGTTTTCAACTGCTGAAGAATCAAACGCGTTCTACAGGAGAAATCTTGCTGCGGGTCAAAAAGGGCTTTCCGTTGCTTTTGACCTGGCTACTCACAGGGGCTACGATTCCGATCATCCACGAGTGACGGGAGATGTTGGAAAAGCAGGTGTAGCTATTGATTCTGTCCTTGATATGGAAATTTTGTTCGACCAGATTCCTTTGGATAAAATGTCGGTTTCCATGACCATGAATGGGGCAGTTATCCCAATCATGGCGTTTTATATTGCAGCCGCTAAAAAACAAGGAGTAAGCCTTGACAAACTGAGCGGTACAATTCAAAACGATATACTGAAGGAGTTTATGGTGCGAAATACATATATCTATCCCCCTCTTCCATCAATGAAGATCATTGGTGATATTTTTGAGTATACCACCAAAAACATGCCTAAATTCAATTCAATTTCCATCAGTGGCTACCATATGCAAGAAGCGGGAGCCACCGCAGACATTGAACTAGCCTACACTTTGGCTGATGGCCTGGAGTATATAAGAACAGGATTGAAATCGGGTTTAAAAATCGATGAATTTGCACCAAGGTTGTCATTTTTCTGGGCGGTTGGTATGAATCATTTTATGGAAATTGCTAAAATGAGGGCGGCCAGAATGCTATGGGCGAAGATCATTAAGCAATTTAATCCTAAGAATCCTAAATCAATGGCATTGCGCACGCATAGCCAGACTTCAGGCTGGAGTTTGAGTGAGCAGGATCCCTTCAATAACGTGGCAAGAACATGTATTGAGGCAATGGCAGCAGGTCTAGGAGGAACACAATCCCTCCATACTAATGCGCTGGATGAGGCCATAGCCCTTCCCACTGATTTTTCGGCACGTATCGCACGAAACACACAGATCTTTATTCAGGAAGAAACTCAGATCACCAAATCAGTTGACCCATGGGCAGGTTCCTTTTATGTGGAATACCTGACGCAGGAAATTGCCAAAAAAGCCTGGAAACTCATTGAAGAGATTGAAGAACTTGGCGGAATGGCCAAAGCTATCGAAACCGGTGTCCCAAAAATGAGGATAGAGGAAGCTTCAGCCAGAAAACAGGCAAGACTGGATTCAGGTCAGGATATTCTTGTTGGTGTCAATAAATACCAGACTAAGGAAGCCTCAGATATTGAAATTCTGGAAGTTGATAATACGGCAGTAAGAGAATCGCAAATTGAAAGATTAAAGAAGTTAAGAGCTCAAAGAGATCAGGCAGTTGTAAGTAAAAAACTCAAAGCCATTGAAAAATGTGCTGAATCAGGTCAGGGCAACCTTTTGGAACTTGCCGTTGATGCTGCTGAGAATTTTGCCACCTTGGGTGAGATTTCAGATGCTATGGAGACTCATTTTGGCAGACATAAAGCTGATACCAAATTGATCAGCGGGGTCTACAGAAAAGAGGTAAGTGATGACAGTACCTTCGCGAAAGCTCAACAATTAGCCGATGAATTTGCTGAACTGGAAGGCCGACGGCCAAGGGTAATGATCGCAAAAATGGGTCAGGACGGACATGACAGAGGTGCAAAAGTTGTTGCCTCCAGTTTTGCCGATCTTGGCTTTGATGTGGATATGGGTCCCTTGTTCCAGACTCCTGAAGAAGTAGCACGCCAGGCCATTGAAAATGATGTTCATTTTGTAGGCGCTTCAAGTTTAGCCGCGGGTCATAAGACCTTGATTCCTCAATTAATTGAGGAACTGGATAAACTAGGCCGATCAGATATCATGGTTTTTGCGGGTGGGGTAATACCTGCGCAGGATTATGATTATTTGTTCGAAAGAAAAGTGGTTGCTGTTTTCGGACCCGGGACCGTTATTGCCGAATCTGCGATCAAGATCATGGAAATGTATCTTTCAAATGAATAGTCTTTTGTAAAAACGGAAGATAAAAAAGGGTCATGATCATGACCCTTTTTTATTGTACTTACAGCGTCTTTTTAAACTCCCCTATTACTATTTCTGCAGCTTTAACAGGTGAGACCTTTGATGAGATTATATCTTTTTCCAGTTTCGTCAAGGATTTTTTAACCTGATCCGAATTGTAAAACAGATTTTTCAATTCTTCATGGATATTGTTGTACATCCACTGGATCTGCTGTTCCTTTCGATTGGATTTAAAGTATCCGTTTTCTGTAACCAGCTTTTTAAATTCAAGTACTTTATCCCAAACTTCAGCTATCCCAATGTTCTTTAAGGCTGATGCCGTTGAAACCACCGGCGTCCAGCCCGATTCGGATTGTGGAAATATGTGAAGGGCATTCTCATATTGCCGTCTGGCCATCTGGCTTTTCTTCACATTATCACCGTCCGCCTTGTTGATAACGAGCATGTCTGCCATCTCCATAATACCTTTTTTAATACCTTGTAATTCATCTCCTGCACCCGAAAGCATAAGCAATAAAAAGAAATCGGTCATCCCATGAACGGCAGTTTCCGACTGCCCTACGCCAACAGTTTCTATAAGTATAACGTCATAACCTGCAGCCTCACACAAAAGCATGGTCTCTCCGGTTTTATTTGCCACTCCTCCCAAGGTGTCACCTGAGGCAGAAGGCCTGATATAGGCTTCTTCCATGTTTGCCAGTTCCTCCATCCTGGTTTTGTCTCCAAGTATACTTCCTTTGGAGCGTTGACTGCTTGGATCTATTGAAAGAATGGCAACTTTATGGCCCAGGGTTATCAAATACTTACCAAAGGACTCAATAAAAGTACTCTTACCTACTCCGGGGACTCCTGTTATTCCAATTCGGATGGAATTTCCTGAACTCGGCAAAATGGATTGAATGATGTCCTTAGCTAAGACCTTATCGCTGGCCAGATTACTTTCAACAATGGTAATCGCCCTTGATAAAAGTACCCGGTCTCCTTCTAATACTCCTCTGACGTATTCTTTTGCATCAAGTCTTTTCCTAGGTCTGTAGTTTCCCATAATTCTTTAATATCAAGCAGCTAAATGGTAAAATGATGCTTATATCTTTATCTTCTGTCACCAAAAATTCTGAGTAAAAACAGGAACAGATTAATAAAGTCAAGGTACAGGGAAAGCGCTCCCATAATGGCTGATTTCTCCATGCCTTCCTCATTTACAAAACCTCTGCTTCCAATTTGCTTTAATTTTTGGGTATCATAGGCCACTAATCCCACAAAAATGGCTACTCCCAGATAACTGATGATCCAGTACATCATTTCATTCTGTAAAAACAAGTTAACAATCGAGGCGATAATGATACCGATCAAGGCCATAAAGGCCATATTGCCTATGCTTGTTAGATCCCTTTTGGTAGTATAGCCATAGACACTCATGGCTGCAAATGTCCCTGCGGTAATGTAAAAGGTGGTTGCAATAGAGCTGGAGGTATAGGCCATAAAGATCACGGACATGGTCAATCCATTGAGAACCGAATAAACGAGGAATGCGCCGATGGCCATGTTCTGGCTCATCGAATTGATTGCTAGGCTCAGATAAACCACAAGGGCCAATTCACCAATGATCAATCCAAAAAATAAGAGACGAGAACCTACAATAGCGTTAAACAGCTGAGGGCTGCTGGCGGTGTAATAAGCTATTAACCCTGTTATAAATAGTGCGAGTGCCATCCAGTTATAAACCCTTGTTATAAATACAGCCTGATAACTTTTAATTCCCAGTTGATCCTTTGGCTTTGATATTTGATTTTCCATTCTTAACTTTAATTTTTTAACGATTTCAAAGATATTAAAAAGCCATTAGTAATATTGTATTCTTTTTCATATTTTGCCTCTATGACAAGGTCCTTAAATCACTCCGTTTTCACAAGATGTTACTTCTTGATTCTCTTTAGTTTCTGTATTGTTTCGGCAGATGCCCAGATCAGAAACGCGCCGCTGACAAAAATTGATGCGGAAAAGGCATACCAGAATTATCAGCAGTATTGTGCACTATGTCATGGAAAGGAACGGGAAGGGAACGCAGCTGACTTTGCTCCTTCTTTAAGGTCTAACTCACTGATGTCAACAATGCCCTTAAATTTTTTGGCCAGCTCCATTGGGTTTGGACGCCCGAATACTGCTATGGCGGCTTATTTAAGTGATTCTGGTGGCCCTTTGACCATGAAGGATATCTTCACTCTTGCCATTTGGCTCAAACACGAATCAGGTGCCCAGACAATTTCATTGCCTTTGAAACCCATTGATGGTGACCCGGTTACGGGATCTTCTGTTTACCAGCAAAATTGCACTGAATGTCATGGTGAAAAAGCAGAAGGAATTACTGCTCCGGCTTTGGCAAACCCGGCTTTTTTAGCTTTTGCCACTGATGAATATATTAAGTACGCCATCGTAAATGGAAGGGATGATACCGAGATGAGTCCTTTTAAAGAAACTCTTTCAGACAGGCAAATAAATGATTTGACGGCATATATACGAAGCCTGACTTCGGGATGGAGCCCGGAACCAAAAGAACTATCTCCATATCCCAAACCAGGAGAATATGTAACCAACCCGAATGGAAAACACCCTGATTTCAAACTAATAAAGAACAGATACGTTCCTATGGCTCAAGTGGCACAGGCCATAAAAGAAGGTAAAAGAATGGTCCTGCTGGATACCCGAACGACCTCAGAATGGCACAATGCACATATTCCCGGAGCCATCCCCATTCCTTATTATATAACCGAAGACAAGGTGGACGAAGGACTTCCAAATGATGAAACATGGATCATAGCCTATTGCGCATGTCCTCATGCTGCTTCCGATAAAATAATCAACATGCTCCGAAAAAAAGGTTTTAAAAATACGGCAGTAATCGACGAAGGATTTTTCAACTGGATCAACGCAGGCCATCCCATTATTGGCGGAAAACCGGAATAAGCCTTTAAAAATCTTTCTTCTTTAATTTGGCACGAATTCTCCATACCGGAAATAATACCCAGAGCATCATGATGCCCAAAGACAAAAAGAGTCCCAGATTTGTCCCAAAAAATTTCTTAAAAACAGCTCCCGTATAACCCAGTAAAGCTGATATATCGAGCTTTAGCAAGATCAATATTCTCGACAGGTCAATTGGGTTGAACATGGTTGTGAACAATGCAAAATTATCAAGTGGGTACTCATTGAAAATTACGAGTGAAATAAGAAAGATCCCGTCGTAAATAACAGCGAGGAAAAGCCACATCAAAATGGCATAACCAAATCCTTTGATCCTGTTCTCATTGGATAAGGCAATATTAAATGCCAGTGCAACGAAAATAAAATTAAGCAAAGATCCAACCACCAAAAGCAAACCAAACTCGAATATAGCCGTTGACCTGAAAAGTCCGTACAATAAAAAAGGAATACCCAGCCCAAGAATCAAACTCAGGGTCAAAGAAATTGAAATACCCAAATATTGACCAGTGAAAATAGTACTTCTTTTTATAGGTTGTGCCAGCAACAATTCAGTAAACTCTTTGGAATTATAGTAGTACATAACCCCAAAAATGGTCCCGATCAAAGGCGTTAAAACAATGATGATGTTCATAAGGGTAATTACCGCTTTATCAACATCATTGTTTAAAAATAATAAAACAAACCCAAGAGCCAGGTAAAAGGCAAAATATACGTAACTCCATCGGCTGCGCATCAGGTCATAGAAACTGTATTTTAATATCTTTATCATAGGTCCTTGGAAATCAGTTTGGCAATTGCGTGTTCAAGGTCTTTCTGGTTGGTTTTTTGTTTTAATTCACTGGAACTTCCTTTAAAATAGATTTCACCATCCAACAGAAATACAATCTCATCAGCAATTTCTTCAACAAAACTCATGATATGGGTTGTAATCAAAATCGTCCTTCCTTTTGATTTTTCTTCACGAATTATTTCCTTCAAATGAATAAGCGAAATTGGATCCAGTCCGGTGGTTGGTTCATCGAGAATGATCAGATCACTTTCAAACATAAAGGTTAGTAAAATGTTTACTTTTTGTTTTGTTCCCCCCGAGAGATTACCGAGCTTTTTATCCAGAAACGCTTCAAGGCCAAAACGTTTTATCAGATCTTTATCACTGGCCTCTTTCGGCCTTAAGTTCTTGACCATATTGATCAATTCCCTAACATTTAGATTTGACGGGAAATTTGCTATCTGAGGAAGGTAATTAATATCATTTCTGTATTTCCAGCCACCCAAAACAGACTGATCATCAATTTTAATTTCACCCTTGTCAGGAATTACCATTCCTAATACGCTTTTGATCAAAGTTGTTTTACCCGAACCATTGGGGCCAAGTACAGCAAAGATACCACCCTTGTCTATATGAAGGTCCAGGCCATCGAGAACGGTCAGTTTTCCAAATTTTTTATTCAAATTAGAGATTTCAATCATTGATCCGGTTCATTAAAGGGTTGTTGTCAATAAGGTTATCAGGCGTAAAAACCGGAGAAACTTTTTCAGAAAAATTGATCATATCCACAAACATGCTTCTCAAAAGAATAATGGTCTCCGGGGTATTGTGCACGATATAAGAAAACAGCTTTACCGGCCTGTAGGGGACATCTCCCACCCCGTTTCCGTCAAGATCATAACCCGCGTATTCGCTCCAGTAATTATTCTCGAACCTGTTTGTATTGATCTTGCTGTTATAACTGAGGTCAAGCGCATTGTTCAAGAAATTGTTTTTAGAAAAGACATTTTCGTAACAGGCTCCAATAACGGTAACGGCCCAACCATTTCTGGTAAATGTATTGTTGGTATAATTTATTCGCGTGGAACCATCCACACTAATACCAATGGTATTCTGTTCGAAAACGTTTCGCTCGATCTCGGCGTCGTAAATTTCCTTTAAGAGCAAGCCATATGAAGCCGTACCCCAATTGTGCTCAAAACGATTATCATGCATCTTTATAAATTTCGAAAACATAATGGCAACTCCTGCTCCATTATCTCTAAAAACATTTTCAAAATAGGCATTATCATTTGAAAACATAAAATGCAGCCCATAACGGAGGTTGCCGTAACTATTGTTCCCAAAAACCTCGCTATCCTTAACAAATTCAAAATAGATTCCGTCTCTAAGTCCGGTAAGCATATTATCGCTTACCTTCATTTTGGAACAATGCCATAAGTGAATTCCATTCCCGGAATTTGCCTGTGATACGGATTCGGAGCGAACAAAATTATTTTCAACTTTTCCACGTTTTGATTTTTCAATCAATATTCCGAAAAAAACATTGTCAAATTCATTGTGATCAATTACAAAATCTTCTGATTTCGACACTAAAATGGCAGCAAAATCTTTGGTGTAACTTTTGCCAACGTTAATGATCCGCAACCCTTTGACGGAAAAATTGTCAGCCGAAATGCTGAAAATAGTTTCCTTGAATTCTCCGTCCACCACGGGCATGTCAACACCTCTAATGTGAAGAGATTTCTTAATTTCAAGCCCATGCTCTTTATAAACACCGGACTGAACAATAATTTCATCTCCTTCTTCAGCCTTCTCAATCGCTTCTTTGATTGTGCTCACCTCACAGGATTTGCAAACCTCAATCTGATTTCCATAGGAAGAAAGAAAACAAAAAAATCCAGTAATTAAGATCAGACTTTTCCTCATTTATTCAGCGTCAAATTTATGGAGTAATTCTTCCCAGCTATAAACCTTTCCACCGCTTTCATTTTGAGTGGTCCGGGCTGCCTCCCTGGATGCAAAACCTGAAAGATTCGCTCCCATAGGACTTTTGATGGTTTCACTAATAAGATAGCTTGCTCCGCCGGCTTCAACCATGTTGCCCGGGTTTTGGAAATCCGCTACGAGGAGAATGCCGATACCTTCCTGTCCATTTTCTGCAATATCATTGACCATGCACTCTATGGCATCGAACTTGAACTGTTTCCCTTTTTTCGTTACATATTGAGAGGCGTGTTTTTGATCAACGATGGTCATTTTGCAAAACGAGCATGCATCGGTTCCATAGTGAATCTGCTCCGGTGCAATATCACAGGAAAAAAACAACCATAAAATTCCAGCAAAAGCAGTACAGAATACTTTTTTCATGATTTTTTTAGTTAATTAGGTCAATTCCTGACCAAGTTAAGAATTTTTGCTTTGGAACAATCCTACAACTTCAAAGCCTGTTTCACTTGTTCTCGCCGGCCTCGTTTTTCCCTGTAAAGAACGCTCCCAAAGTCATGAACATTCCTACAAGCATCATATACGCTCCCGCTCTTGGATAGGAATGAGCAACAAAATTGAGAATGTTCTTCGTCCCCAAAAGAGGTGGTTGAAATCCCATTGGACTACCATCCGGATTCTTAAAACTCATGATTGCCTTTGGGTCGAGATTATGCCCGTAGTCATATTCCCATAAATAGAAATCATAAATCCCGGCAGCTCCCAAAAGAAACATCAAAACGAACCAGGCCAAATACCATTTATAGTTTCCAAAAAAACCGATCAAAACCCCTAATACTACCATTGTTCCTATCACGATAGGAAAAATTGTAAATTCAGGAATTGTTTCCGGTATATATTTCATCCCCACATAATGATTCATCAAATTGATATTCTTGATATCAAATTCATGAACATCCGTAAACTTATTGATATGCATATTCATTCCCAAAGGAATTGGATACTGAGGCGCTTCCAAAGTAATATTCCAGAGAGGAAACACAAACAGGCCTAACAAAAGTAAGGGACCTACGATCATTAATAATTTGGATTTTTTCATTGTTCTTAGTTCTAAATAATGTTTATTCAGCGATATTTCCAGTTATGAAGCCTGCCAATTCGGATTCTTGATGAAGATTAAAACGAAAACGGGCAGTTCTCAATTACTCCTGCCCGCTTTCTACAATAATTAACTTAACCTCAATTTTTATATTATTCGATATCAACAGGATCTCCGTCTAAAGTAAACGAAATAGGTACATTTGACCCTTTTGGAGAAACTCTGATATAACCTTGCATTTCCTGATGTAAGGCAGAACAGAAATCCGTACAGTAAAATGGCCATACTCCTTCTTGTTTAGCTTCCCAAACAAATGACTCAGTCTGACCCGGCATAATCAACAACTCAGAGGTGTTGGCTCCGATCATTGAAATTCCATGAGGAACATCATAATCTTGTTCAAGATTTGTTACGTGAAAATATACCTTATCTCCTACCTGAATTCCTTCAATATTATCAGGAGCAAAGTGCGAACGGATCATGGTCATGTAAATATGAACCTCATTTCCGTTTCTGACCACCTTGGTCTCAGCTTCACTTTTAACGGCATGCTTATGTTCGTTTTCGTCAAGCCTAAAGAACTCTTTGGAATTCTTAGCCACAATATCGGCTGCAATACCTGCGGCATAGTGAGGTTCACCCACGGTTGGAAAATCAAGCAGAAGTTCCATTTTCTCTCCCGAAATATCATATAATTGGGCAGATTGTGTCACCTCAGGCCCCGTAGGAAGGTATCTGTCTTTTGTGATCTTGTTCATGGCAACAACATAATCACCAAAAGGTTTTCTCGAATTTCCTCCAGGAATCATCAGGTGTCCTACTGAATAGAAGGTTTTCTTTCTGTCAAGAACCTCCCATGTTCCTAATTTCCACTTTACAACCTCAGATGAAATAAAGAAGGTTGTATACGCATTTCCCTTACCGTCAAACTCAGTGTGAAGAGGACCTAATCCAGGGTTTTTTACGGCACCCGCCAAGGTAGATTCATAAGATAAAATAGGAATACCATATGCGTCTCCATCAAAATCTTTATTCTCAATAGCCTTGATCATTTTACTGAAAGAGTGCACGGTCAATTCAGCAGCAAGCTTACCACTCCCCACGATGTATTCACCCGAAGGATCAACGTCACAACCATGAGGAGATTTTGGAGTTGGCATAAAAAATATTGCTCCGGGAACCTCGGTTGGGTCAACAACAAGAACTTCTTTTTTCATGGTAGAAGTAGCTGTATGTGTTTTGTCATCATATACATTATGGGCATAATTGGCAGGAACTTTTTTACCACCACCATTGTTCACATATTCCTCAATTTTCTTCCAGTTAATCGCAGCAATAAAGTCTTTATCATTTTGAGAAGCGTTAACTTCCAGTAAGGAATTTGCTTCTTCCGTATTATAGGTAGAGAAGAAGAACCATCCGTGAGAATCACCACGACCCGGGTGAGAAAGATCATAATCAAAACCTGGCATCATGATCTGAAACTTCAGGTCCATTCTACCATCTTCAGGAGCTACTGAAATAAAGGAAAGTGCCCCTTTAAAGTTGCCTTTATATTCAGAAATCGGCATATCTCTTTGAGGAAAAGGTACCGAGAATCTCGTACCCGCCACAACGTATTCTGTATTTTCGGTAACAAAGGATGAACTGTGGTTCCCTGCTGAATTCGGCACCTCAATGATTTCGGTAGTTTCAAAAGTTGTCAAATCAATTTTAGCAATCCTTGGCGTATTATTCCCGTTGATAAATACCCATCTTCCGTCAAGCTCACCTGCTGTTTGCGATATGTCCGGATGGTGAGAATCATCCCAGGGAATAAAACCATGAGAAGTGTTTAGCATAGGTTTGGTCTCTTCATTGAACCCCCAAGCTTTTTCAGCATCTACTGAAAATACTGGAATTACTTTGAACAGGCGTCCTGAAGGAAGACCGTAAACAGATAATTGTCCACTGAATCCACCAGAAATAAATGCATAATAGTCATCGTGTTCTCCCGGTGCCACATAAACTTTCTCAGCCGCATTGGTAGAGAGTGCTCCCTGGCTGGAAGATTTTCCTGAATTTACATCACCGCATGACACTAACCATGTGGTTAATACTGTAAGCGTGATGAAGTATTTAAATATAGTTTTCATATTTGTAAATTAAGATTAAAGTCTGGTTAATTTTTTGTTCTGAAATATTCCAATAAAGCACGTGCCTCTTCCTCAGTTATATTCTGATTCGCCATTGGAGCCCCATTAGCTTCAGCCAGTAATTGCTTTGCTATTGGATCTTTGGCAATCATTTCTTCAGGATTTAAGGTCATGTTCATGATCCATTCCGGAGTTCTTCTCTGAGTTACACCTTTTAAAGCTGGCCCAACAAATTTCTTGCTTATTTTATGGCAGGCTGTGCATTTTGCCTTGAACACGGCTTCCCCTTCGGTTACCATAGCCTGGTCAATTTCGCCAAGCGTCACGCTGCTAATTGGGCCTATTCCTTTGTTTGACATCGGATCAGCATCAGTGACGGCTTCCGTTTTTTTCTCGTCTAATGATCCTGCGGGAGCATCTTTTTTAGGCTTCTCGCCTCCGCAACTAGCCAAGGCAAGAGCCGTGACTAATACAAATACTAGTTTCAATTTCATTTCTTAGTTTTAAAAATATTTATTCAGCTGGTACTAAAACGTCATCAACAACATGAATCCAGCCATTACTCACTTGAACAGTTTTCAATACTTCGGTCCCTCCAACAAAGATTTTACCATCTTTATTTTCAACAACCAGGTATTTTCCTGAAGCCATATACAATTTTCTTTCCTTCCTGGCCTCCTTTTTTAATTGATTGATCGGATAATTGGCGGGTGCTACATGATTTGTGAGAATGTAAGCAAGCTTTGCCTTGTTCTCCGGTTGCACCAATGATTCCACAGTTCCCTCCGGAAGCTTGTCAAAAGCTGAATTTAAAGGAGCAAAAATCGTAAGTGGCCCTACATTAACCACTGCATCTTCTACTCCTGCGGCCTCAATGGCTGCGACAAGTGTACTGAAATCATCCAGAGATTTGGCTACCTGAAGGGCATTAGCATCAGAATCTCCATCCTTAACGGCCGCCTGGCCGGAAAGAGCTTTTGTTTCGGTCACCGCATCGTCGCTTCCCTGTTGCTCAGTTGTTGCTTTCTTACATGAAGAAAAGGAAAACATTAATAAAAGTGCCAATAAAGTTATGTGAGTTTTCATTCTGTAAATAATTAAGTTAGTTTTCTTGTAAATTTGTCTTGGAGTCACAAAATTATGTAACAAACGTTACTAAAAAGATGATATTTATCATATAAAGGACTTATTTATCTTTTATATTTGTAGTATGCTTAGCAATCAGAGTCAATACGCTATCAGAGGAGTTGTTTTTTTAGCCATAAACGCCTCAGAAAAAAGGAAATACGGATCAAAAGAAATCGGTGAACACATCAATGTTCCCGTACCGTTTCTAGCAAAAATTTTCCAAAATCTTTCAAAGGAAGGACTGATTACCTCTTCCAAAGGCCCAAAGGGAGGGTTTTATTTGAAAAAAAATCAATTAAAAGGAAACCTGATGTCCATTATAGAATGCATAGACGGGCCAGACAATTTCAACTCGTGTTTAATTGGGCTCCCTCAATGCAGTGATTCCAATCCCTGTACGATTCACAATCTGGCAGCACCTTTAAGAAACGAAATGTTGAATGGTTTACGAAATAGGAGTATTGCTGATTTTGCAAATGATACAAAAAAAGGCAAGTCACATATTTTTTAAAATTATTCTTATCTTTGTACGGTCACTCAGGGCATTGAAAAGCTATGGTTCAACAAGTTACAAAAGGAATAAAAATTTCAATAACCTCAAATTTTGAAGGCAACCGCTATCAGAGTTCCAAGGTTTATTATGCCTTTAGTTATAGCATCACCATTGAAAACCAAAGTTCAGACACTGTTCAGCTTCTAAGTCGAAAATGGAATATTTTTGATTCTTTAAATAATACTGAAGTAGTTGAAGGCGAAGGTGTTGTAGGTAAAAAACCAATTTTAAAGCCAAAAGAATCTTATACTTATTCCTCGCATTGTTTTTTAGTTTCTCCTATTGGTTCGATGAACGGACATTACCGTATGATCAATTTCTCGACCTCAGAAAAGTTTAGAGTAAGTATACCAACTTTCCAGTTGATGCTTCCTGCTACATTTAATTAATTTCCTTACTTTTATTTTTTCTTGAAACTGTCTTTTCATGAAATCAATTACCAGATTTACCAAAAACCTGCGTGGGAATGAATGTTTGAATTGCGGAACACGCCTAACTACTGATGACAACTTTTGCAGTAGATGTGGTCAGGTCAATGATACAAAACGGCTCAGCGTTAAACAATATTTTTCAGAGTACTTATCCGGTTTTCTAAATTTTGATAACCGTTTTTTAAAAACTGTAATACCTCTTGTATTTAAACCCGGCTTTGTGACAAAAGAATACGTAGATGGAAAACGCATGAAATATGTCAACCCATTTCAACTCTACCTCCATATCTCAATTTTATTTTTTCTGGTTATTGGTGTTTTTGGAACCATAGACAAATTCAAACCAACTGCTGAAAACCAACCTGAAATTCTCGGAGATTTTGATCAGGATGAGTTAAGTACAAACCTGGATAGTATAAAAACGGAAACCCTTGAGGAGTTAAAAAAGAACAATGTGCCTGTTGATTCCACTACCCTCTCTTTGATAAATATGGGAGTAGAACAGATTGGTAAATCAAAAGACTCCAGTAAATTAAAAGCAACAGCACTCAAAGCTAGAAGGGAAAAATCAATGTACACCTTTATAGACTCTATCATGTCTGATGCTCAGACAATGGAGACTTTTGAAAATGATTCGATTTCTTCGAAAGAAAAAGATTCTTCAATGAATAAAATACTTTTTGCCATCGATAGAAAAGCAAAACTTCTTATGGCGGACGATGAGGATGAGGATGTGATGGTCAAGTCCTGGATCCAGGTAAGTGAAGGCTGGGCGGCGTTATCAAAAAAAGGAGAACTCAAAAAAAAGGGAATCAAAAGAATGGATAGCCTGTTTGCAGCCAGGAGCATTGACTACAAGACACCACTATCCTTGATTCGAAAGTCGAATGAAAACCCGAAGAATCAAGGGGCTGGCAAACTTTTTAGCAAGATCAAAACATTAATGGAACATCAAAAAGAAAATCCAAAAGAATCGGCTCTGAAAGCTATTGAAAATCTTGGTTATGAAAAGAGTTACTGGAATGTATTTCTATATTCCAAATCAACCGATTGGAATGAGGCAGTTGAGGATCCGGAAAATTATGGTGCCCAGTTTTTAGATCGTATTCTTTCCAGGGTTTCAGTGGCATTATTTTTATTACTTCCGATTTTTACGCTGATTGTTTCCTTAATCTATATCCGGAGAAAATATAACTACACCGAAAACCTGGTGTTCGTTTTTCATGCCCAGACTGTATTCTTCTTGCTTTTGCTCCTCTTTCTGATTGTAAACAGGTTCGCCAATTCAAATCTGGTTATTTTTATTTTTACACTTACCTTTATGCTGCATCTTTACAAATCCATGAGACAGTTCTATCAGCAGGGAAGATTCAAAACTATAGTCAAATACTTCATTTTAAACTCCGCATTTATGATCATGTCAATTATAGGAGGTATCATAATTTCCTTTCTTGCCTTTCTCATCTGATCGTTCAGGAAAGTAGTTCATCAAAGATTTTCCTTTTGTGGTAAAAACCTGTGTTAAACTTACCGTGCCAACATTATCTCGTTTCATAAAAACATCAGATTCCGGCTTTCCGTTACCCGCGTTTCTGTGAAATTCTAAAATAGACGAAGGAGATCGATCGTTATTTACCAGCCATTCTTCAAACCAGTCTTTTCTCATGGTCCTTACATCCTTATCGTAAAGGGTTGACGAGGACCATATCGATTCTTTCCATTGATACTCTTTCAGGTGTCTTTGTAAGCCGTCCCAAACAAACTCAAAGAGCTTATGTTTTTTTCCCCACAAAACTACAACAAGTGTAAAAGGTTCTATATTGTTCAGATCGATTTCCAAGCAGCTCTTTTCAAAATCTTCGGCCGCTAAAAGATCCAGGACGATCAGGCCCCGGCTTTTTCTGTAGGGCTCCCTTCTCTCATGGTTCTGAAATCCTCCATTCAAAAGGCAAATCAGTCTGTTATCTCTGCTGGTCCCAATCCAGGTTCCTCCTGCTTTTCCGTCTCTTGGGAAATGTAACGAAACATTATTCCTTAGAACTGTTGAAGGAAAATCAGCTCTTGCTCTTCTGAATCCAACATCTCTGCTTGAAGTCAATACAAAATCAGTTTCTGACAATGGAAGAAAAGTAACAGTACACATAAATAATGCGGATTAATCAATAATGGCTTTCATCTTTTACAAAGTTAACATTTAGGCAATACAGCAGTCTTAAAATCTTACATAATTCGTACCTTTGCCATCACTAAAAACGGATTTAGTCCATTATAAAATTAAAACATATGTCAAACGGATTTTTTAAAGTGCCAAAAGCTGTTAATGAGCCGGTTAACTCTTATGCTCCTGGCACACAAGAACACAAAGACTTAATAGCCACTTACAATAAAATGTTTAATGAAAAGGTAGATATTCCTTTTTATATTGGCAGTGAAGAATACAGAACAGGAAAAACAATAGATATTCATCCTCCTCACGACCATCAGCATTGTGTTGGGCAATACCATACAGCGGATAAACATCATATTGAATTAGCAGTTGAAGAAGCGGCGAAGGCGAGAATCAAATGGGCCAAAACAAGTTGGCAGGACAGAGCTGCGATCTTTTTGAAAGCTGCAGAACTTCTTGCCGGTCCATTCCGATATAAAATGAATGCGGCTACAATGATTGCGCAGTCAAAAAATGTCATGCAGGCAGAAATTGACTCGGCCTGTGAACTGATCGACTTTTTGCGATTCAATGTGGAGTTTATGACTGAAATTTACAGTAACCAGCCTGAATCGGCTCCGGGTATATGGAACAGAATGGAATACAGGCCTCTTGAAGGATTTGTTTATGCCATTACCCCTTTCAACTTTACAGCAATTGCAGGTAACCTTCCGGCAGCACCGGCCATGATGGGTAATGTTGTTATCTGGAAACCGGCAAGATCTCAGGTATATTCTGCCAATGTAATTATGGAACTGTTTAAGGAAGCAGGTCTTCCTGATGGAGTCATCAACATGGTAACCGGTAATTCAAGTACCATTACAGATGTATTGTTGAACCATAAAGATTTTGCAGGTGTACACTTTACAGGTTCAACCCCGGTATTTGATGATTTCTGGAAGACCATTGGGGAGAATGTTAAGCATTATCGTTCATACCCAAGAATTGTGGGTGAAACAGGCGGTAAAGATTTTATCTGGGCGCATCCTTCAGCCAATGCTCAGGAAGTGGCGACTGCCATTTCAAGAGGCGCCTTTGAATACCAAGGTCAAAAATGTTCTGCGGCATCAAGAGCTTATTTACCTAAAAGCCTGTGGAATGATATCCGTGAATCCGTAATTAAGGATGTTAATTCCTTCAAAATGGGGTCACCGGCAGATACGGGTAACTTTATTAATGCTGTCATTGACGACCGAGCATTTAAAAAATTATCAGGTTATTTGGATCAGGCAAAAAAAGACAGTGATGCTGAAATTATTGTGGGAAGCGGATATGACGGATCAAAGGGATACTTTATCGAGCCTACAGTTATCGTTACGACAAACCCTCAATACGAAACCATGTGTACCGAGCTGTTTGGACCTATCATCACCGTTTATGTTTATGAGGATGCTCAATGGGAGGAAGTACTTGATTTGGTAGATCAAACTGGAGAATATGCCTTGACAGGTGCGATTTTCAGCAAAGACCGTTATGTGATCGAGACAGCCACAAGCAAGTTGGAAAACGCAGCCGGTAACTTTTACATCAATGACAAGCCAACGGGTGCCGTTGTGGGTCAGCAACCTTTTGGTGGAGCCAGAGGGTCAGGGACCAATGATAAAGCAGGATCTGTTTGGAATCTATTAAGGTGGGTATCCAACAGAACATTGAAGGAAACGTTTGTACCTCCAACAAATTACAGATACCCCTTCCTGGGAGAATAAATGTAATTTAACCGATTATAGGGCCCGAAAGCTGAACTGTTTTCGGGCTTTTTTATACACCTTGCATCTTGTCGGCATCCGGTAAAAATCCAACCAGTTTCTGCGGATCATGTATCAAAACCGGAATATGCTGACAACAGATAAAGAAACTCGACTCCTTGTAATAAAACTGAGTTACAGGGATTTCCTCAGGCCCTTTATTGCAAACCAGACATTTTTTTTGATTTTCCATGTTCTAAACTTTTATCTGACAAAAATAGAACCTGGTCAAACCTTAAACTATGACTTTCATTAGGTATTTAAAATCGTTCGATAAGATTAAAATGCTGAATTCACAGGGGCATTAAACTACCAATCCCTTTAAAATCTCCACAAATCTGTATACATCGTTAAAATTATTGTACACTGGAGCAGGGGCGATTCTAATCACATCAGGCTCCCTCCAGTCGGCAATAACTCCTTTTTCGCTTATTGCTTTGAAAAGTGATTTATCACTGTTCAGTACTCTTATAGAAAGCTGTGCGCCCCTTGCTTCGGGGTCCCTTGGAGTGATAACTTGAATCCGATCACTTTTGAGTTCGTCAATCAAAAATTCAAGATAACCTGTTAATTTTTTTGATTTCTCAACTAACTTATCCATCCCCACCTGATCAAAAATTTCAAGAGAAGCTTTTAGTGCTGCCATTGAAAGCACAGTTTCATTACTCATTTGCCATCCTTCAGCACCTTCAATAGGATCAAAAGTATCATCCATTAAAAACCTGGTTTCCTTTTTGTTTCCCCACCAGCCGGTGAATCGCGGAAGATCCTTATTACTCACATGTTTTGAATGAACAAAACAACCTGCAATCCCTCCAGGGCCTGAATTCATATATTTATACGTGCACCAAACGGCAAAATCTACTCCCCAGTCATGAAGTGACAATTTTAAATTACCAGCCCCGTGGGCAAGATCAAAACCTACCTGGCAACCCATATGATGACCCGCTTTCGTTATCGCTTTCATGTCATAGGCCTGGCCAGTATAATAATTGAGCCCACTCAACATTATCAGGGCAATTTCATTTCCTTCACGAATAATTAAATCGGTGATGTCTTCAGTCCTTAGGACGTCTTCTCCTTCTCTTGGTTCTATTTCTATAAGGGTTTCATCCGGGTCATACCCATGAAACTCCAATTGAGATTTAACTGCATACTGATCCGATGGAAATGCATTCTTTTCGATTACTATTTTTCTTCTTTTTCCTTCAGGTCTGTAAAATGTGACCATCATCAAGTGGAGGTTAACCGTTAAACTGTTCATGGCAACCACTTCTTCCTTTTTCGCACCAACAATTGAGGCCATCTTCTTCCCGAGGTCCTCATGGTATGTAGCAAAGGGGTTCTCTCCCTCAAAATGCCCCTTAACTCCAAGATGTTTCCAGTCATCAAGTACAGCCTTGATGTAGGATTCTGCTGTTTTAGGTTGTAAACCGAGTGAATTTCCACATAAATAGATGGTCTCCTTTCCATCATCGTGTTTTGGAAAATAAAATTGATGCCTGTAATCCGCCAAGGGGTCCTCCTGATCCATTCTCAATGCAAATTCTATGTTATTCTGGTATTTCATTTTCATCGTTTTAATCGTTTCAATCTTTTTCATCATCTGTCAAATTCTCAATCGGAAAAATAAGTGGCCTGCTGGGTGAAGCGTCTGAAACAAAAGATGCTATTTGCAAATTCAAAAGATAATTTCCATCTTTTACTTCATCGGGAACATATATCATTTCAGTAATCGTCTTATTCAGAAAACTGGCCCTGGATGCATTATGACCACCTTCTTTCATATTCCAATAAATATGATGGGCTGATAACATTCCTTCATCATTAGACCTGTCAATCGAAGGAAGATCTACCAACAAATGATCTACACCCAGTTCTGAAATAAAATTCATGGCATCAATGGAAAAAAAAGGGGGTCTGCTCCCGGAATAGGATCGATTCATTTTTGATTTATTATTGGGCAAGGTTCTTATTATCAATCCTTTTACAAACTCTTTTGAAATCCCAGACAAGCTCTGCCTCAGCAATAACTCTGTGATTAAAAGATCTCCCTCTTCTTTATCGGGAACATAGCGTTCAATTGAGTTTAAGCCTAATTCAGGATTTATGGTAATTAAAGTTGCCGGAATCAAGCTGTCTCTTAGCTGTTTTTGAACTGAATATCTTTGATCTGTAATATGTCCGATACATTCTGTATGTGTTCCGTTGCAATGAGGAATCAAACGAACTTCATCAAAATTGCAGGATCCCCCTTTACGAGTGTCACCGATGACAGATCCATACTCAAAAGCCTGTGAGGTTGCCTGAGGAACTCCGAAGGCATTAGGCTGCTCTCCATTGAATTTCATGGGTATGGACAAGTCTTCAAAATGATTTGAATCAAATCGAAAGGTTTTGCCATCTATTTTGAATTCCAGGTTCATGAGCTGTTATTTTTCACTTCCCTTTGAAAAATTAAAATCCAGTTTACGCTTAAGTTCATCAGGCAAATCAGGGAGAAAAGATCTTGGAATAAGCAAAGTTGACACATTATGTAAATCATAAAAGATCCTGTGGCTGTCTGCCGTGGTCTTTAAGTAATCATACCCTGAAGAGCCTCCCGTTCCAATTTTCTGACCCAAAGTTCTGAGTACCATCTGTGCGTGTCTGTTTCGCCAGGTTGTCAATAGCTCATCCATATCTATAAGTTTCTGAAGAAACATAAAAGGTTGCCTCAATAGTGGCTCATCACGGTATAAATTGATCAGCAAGGCACTTATTGTTGCCCTGTATGAAAGTTTAAGGCTTCCTTGCTTTAATTTCTCCTCGTGTTTATCTCTGTCAAAGATGGAGCTGAAATAGGTATTTGTCTCTCCCAGCATTCTAACTCGTAAATTCTTCTCATGCTCAGAAATATAATCGGCCTTTTTAATCGCCTCCTCTTCTCGTTTCAGCATTTTCTTTACAGAATTCTTATATTCCTGAAGAAAGTCAAATCTTTCAAATTGAAGAAAAGGAGTACGTTCCAGCCATTTTTCAACCAATTCAAGCATGGAGTCACGGACTTCCAGATTATTGAGCACTTCTTGTTCCTCGTCGGAAAAAACTCCTGAATACGCGCATTGGGTATAAGAAACCCGACTTTCTCGTTTCAACCCTAAGGAAACTTCCAGCTGCCTGAACTGAAAGCTTTGAAACCCTGAAGCGGGAAGCAAGTAATTTCTAAAATCCAAAAAATCCAAAGGTGTCATCGTTTCGATGATATCAATCTGATCCACCAGAATCTTTTGAATCTTTACGATTCTGTCAAGTCTTGAAATGGCAACTCCTATTTGTGACTCTTCAACCGTTCCGTCACTGAACATTTCCATTACAGAATTCAAATCATGAAGAATCTCTTTAAACCAAAGTTCATATACCTGATGAACGATAATAAAGAGCATTTCGTCATGTGCGGGTTTCTTAAATTCCTCGCTCCTGAGCCGCTGTGCTTTGAGAATTTTCTGCAACTGAAGATATTGATCGTAGTGTACTGAGGAGAGTTCTTTATCCATGGAACAAAAAGATATGATTACGAATATTCTAATTTTATCGCTAATTTAAGGAAAGAAAATCATCAATCCTTAATTATTTATGTCATCAATTTTGAATTCCTGAATATTACAAGCCTTTCAAATCTCCAAATTTTGAAATTACCAAGGTGATTTTTTCCTGTCCGAAATGCTATCTTTTCTTTGTAATTTGATTGCCGTTAAAAGGAAAAACTTCAAAATATTAAATCATGAAAAAACTAGTCAATTACTTGCTTCAAGGACTGCTTTACATTGCGCCCCTTGGAATTACCGCATATCTCATCTATGCTTCCTTCAATTTTGTGGACGGTTTATCTCAAAAATTACTAAATCGATTCTTTGACTTTGAAATTCCAGGACTTGGACTTTTATCTTTGATGGTTTTCTTGGTTTTTATAGGATTTCTGGGAAGGACCATCATCGCTCAACCCCTCAAAAAGATTTTTAAGCAAATTATTGATAAGGTTCCATTGCTCAATTTTATCTATTCAGCACTGAATGATCTTTTTTCTGCGTTTGTCGGTAAGGAAAAAAAATTCAACCAACCTGTTCTGGTGAAGGTTAACCTGAATTCAGATCTCGAAAAACTGGGCTTCGTAACCGAAGAAGACCTCGAAGTCATAAAAGCAGAAGGAAAGGTTGCCGTTTACTTTCCTCATTCCTATAACTTTTCAGGAGAATTGTTCGTGGTTCCAAGAGATCAGATAACACACCTCAATATAAACTCAAGTGAATTGATGAGATTTATAGTTTCTGCCGGATTAACAGGGTGGGAGAAACATGATTAAAGTCTGTATTTGATCGGGATATGGACCACTTTTTTGGTTTCAAAAAAGGGGTCATCAAAAAAGTCGATCAAATCAAAAAGCCTGGCATTAGGGAAATTTTTAAGCTCTTCGGTAAGATCCCCTCCTTTCAGGTAAAGGATTCCGTTTCTTAATTCGTGGTTGTTCTTCCTTGCAATTTTCTTCCTTACCCATTTCATAAATTCATCCATTCTCGTGACGGCCCGACTTACTATAAAATCAAACTCTCCTTTCACCTTCTCAGCTCTTCCGTGAATTGCAGTTACATTTTCCAAACCAATTTCATGAGCAACTTCTTCCACCACTCTAATCTTCTTGCCGATGGAATCTACAAGAACAAAATCAGTTTCCGGAAACATTATAGCAAGAGGAATTCCCGGAAATCCACCTCCTGTTCCTACATCAAGAACTCGAGACGAAGGCAAAAACCTCTGTACCTTGGCTATTCCCAAAGAATGTAAAACATGTCGCAAATACAAGGAATCAATATCCTTCCGGGATATCACATTGATCTTGGCATTCCAATCTTTATAAAGATTGCCGAGTTTTGAAAATTGTTCCAGCTGTTTATCAGTTAAATCCGGAAAACTTTGAACAATTTGATCCATAATAGGTTTTTGACAAAAATACGATTAATCTCCTTTGATATTTATTCAACGAATACCTGACTGTTGAAATATTCACAACATTACAATTTTTAGTCTAAATATTTGACAAGAATATGGCTTCTTTTTAACAATATTTAACCAAAAAACAATTAGCTTTGCAAACTGAATTCTGTTACATTGACAAAACTTAAAGGAACCATATGCAAGGGATAAAATTTGTTACCAGAGATAAGACCAATTTCATTAAAACTCTAAACAAAAGAGTTAATAATTACTTTAAGGAAAACAACATAAAGAAAACCGGTAACTGGAAACTGTACAGTAAAGCCATTGTGATGTTTACCCTTTTTATTGCTCCTATGGTGATATTACTTACTGTGAAGCTTCCAATCTGGGCAATGATTCTGATGACTGTCATGATAGGAGTTGGAATGGCAGGTGTAGGCATGAACATCATGCATGACGCAAATCATGAATCTTTCTCGAGTAAAAAATGGGTAAACAGAATCATGGGAAGCAGCATTTATGTTCTGGCCGGAAACGTTTACAACTGGAAAGTTCAGCACAATGTTCTGCATCATACTTATACAAACATACAGGGTCTCGATGAAGATATAGATGCCGGAAGGATCATTCGTTTCTCAAAACACGCAAAATGGTTTAAAATTCACAAATTCCAGAAATATTATTCGATTTTCTTATATGGATTGTTGACCATTAACTGGGCGGTTACAACGGACTTTAAACAAATGCACAGTTATTTGAAGCGTAAACTGTCTTATGGTAAATTTCCGAATCCGGCAAAAGAATGGTCTATATTGGTTGTTACAAAATTATTGTATTACAGTCTTTGGATCGTGTTGCCGATTATGGTAATTGATGTACCATGGTGGCAGGTGCTAATTGGTTTCTTTATCATGCACTACACCGCAGGAATGATTCTTAGTGTGGTTTTCCAGCTGGCGCATGTGATGCCAAATACGGATATGCCTAAGCCAAATGAAAACGGAGTGATGGAGCATACCTGGGCCATTCACCAGCTTTATACCACATCAAATTTTGCCATCAACAACAAACTTGTCAATTTCTTTACCGGCGGATTAAACCACCAGGTAGAACATCATATATTCCCGCACATTTCTCATATTCACTACAAAAAGATCTCAGAAATCGTAAAAAAAACGACTAGAGAATTTAATCTCCCCTATAACGAATACAAGACAATGATCGGAGCCTTTATAGATCATTTTAAACAGCTCGATACGTTGGGAAAACATCCGGAATTCGCATAAATCATAAATCATAAAGTTTTAAAATGTCACAACTATTATCCGACAGAATCAACAGTTTACCCGTGTCGCAAACTTTGGCTATGGCTGCCAAGGGAAGGGAATTAAGAGAACAAGGAAAAGACATCATCAGCCTTAGTCTTGGAGAGCCTGATTTCAATACACCAGATTTCATCAAAGAGGCCGCAATCCAGGCAATTAATGACAATTATAATTCCTACAGCCCGGTGAATGGGTATGCGGACCTGAGGGAGTCAATTTGCAGAAAATTCAAAAGGGATAACAACCTGGATTACAATATCAATCAGGTCGTCGTTTCAACCGGAGCAAAACAGTCAATTGCAAATGTCGCTATGGTTTTACTTAATCCGGGAGATGAAGTGATACTTCCTGCTCCTTACTGGGTGAGCTATTCAGCAATAAGTATTCTTGCTGAAGCTAAATATGTTGAAATTCCTACATCGATTGATACGGATTTTAAGATTACGCCAGAGCAACTTGAGGCTGCAATTACTCCAAAGACTAAAATGATCTTCTTTAACTCACCCAATAACCCCAGTGGTACAGTTTATACTGAAGAAGAGTACAGGGCCCTTGCCAAAGTTCTTGAAAAGCATCCCCAAATTTATGTTTTGTCTGACGAGATCTATGAACATATTAATTACGGTACTCCAAACTTTAGTTTTGCAGCCATTGAAAGTATGTATGACAGAACCATTACTGTAAACGGTGTTGCCAAAGCATTTGCGATGACAGGCTGGCGTATCGGGTACATAGGTGCTCCCGAGTGGATTGCAAAAGCCTGTAATAAAATGCAGGGACAAATTACTTCAGGAGCAAACTGTATTGCTCAACGTGCTACGATTACTGCCCTTGACGAACCCGTTTCCAGAATTCAGTATATGGTTGATGAGTTCAAGATAAGAAGGGATTTAATTCTCGGTTTACTTGGTGAGATCAAAGGAATTAAGACGAATGTTGCGCAAGGAGCATTTTACGTGTTCCCGGATGTCTCTTACTATTTTGGAAAAACCATTGCAGGAACTAAAGTAGAAAACTCATCAGATTTCGCGATGCTGTTACTTGAAAAAGCGAATGTGGCTACCGTTACAGGAGAGGCCTTTGGTGCCCCAAATTGTATCCGCATAAGTTACGCTGCATCTCAGGAAGAGTTAAAAGAAGCTGTTCGCAGAATTGCCGAACTTTTAGCTTAAGAAATCCTCTTTGAATGAGTTTCAGTTTTGAGTTCCCTACGAGATGGGCAGATTTTGACCCAAATAATCACATGCGGCACAGCGCTTATAACGACTATGCTGCTGAAGCCAGAGTCCGTTTATTCAGAGCAAACGGACTCTCGCTTCAAGAAATGAACAGGTTGAACATAGGGCCCGTTCTTTTTCAGGAACGTACCAACTTTCTAAAGGAAATCGGAATTGGACAGACCATAAGAGTGGAGGTATTATTAAAGGGATGTTCTGAATTAGGCGAACGATTTAAGTTTCTTCACAGGATCTATAGGGAAGATGGCATTTTATCGGCTGAAATAGAAATTTATGCCGCATGGCTCGATCTTAAAAGAAGAAAACTTACGCTCCCTCCGGTTGAAATACTGAAAGTACTCGATTCGTTGACAAAAACTCCAGATTTTGAGCCTATCAAAATTTCAAAGGGTTTCAAGTAGAATAAAACGGGGAAGTAATTATTAATCTTCAATCTCGATATTATTGAGACTAAAAAATGCCCCTTTGTTCTCTTTTCTCTCCATAGATTGACTAACAATGAGATAGGCAACAGCATTCAGGTTTCTCAATTCGCAAATTTGGGGAGATAATTTTGATTTTTCATATGCCTTTTCTGTATCCTGATATAAATAATTCAAATGATCTATAGCCTTTTCCAAACGCTCATTTGACCTTACAATAGCAACCAGGTCCGTCATGATATTCTGTATGGTTTTTCTGTTGTGTGAAATCAATACATTCTCTTTGGGTACCATGGTGCCTTCTTCATTCCATTCAGGAATCTTCGGAATCAACTCCGATCCCAGCTGAGACCTGTTTTTAATGATTTCTTCCGCAATATTATTGGCATATACCAGTGCTTCGAGCAGGGAATTTGAGGCAAGCCGGTTGGCCCCGTGAAGTCCAGTTCTGGAACATTCTCCGCATGCAAATAAGTTTCTTATCGAACTTTGGCCTGTCTTGTCTACCTCAATACCACCCATTAGATAATGTGCCGCAGGCACCACAGGTATCCACTGACTTTCCGGATTAATTCCTAGACTCTGACACTTCTCAAAAATATTTGGAAAGTGTTTTTTAAATTCGGGCATATCTAAATGTGTACAATCCAAATAGACGTGAGGGTCTCCGGTAAAAATCAGTTCAGAATTAATAGCTCTGGATACGATATCTCGAGGAGCAAGTTCTGCTCTTTCATCAACATCCAGCATAAAACGATTTCCCGCCTTATTCCTCAAATAGGCACCAAACCCTCTCACAGCCTCAGAAATCAAAAAAGATGGGCTTTGGCCTGGCTGATAAAGTGAGGTCGGATGAAACTGAACAAACTCCATCTCTGAGATCTTCGCCTTTGCCCTGTAAGCCATTGCGATACCATCCCCTGTTGCGATCACCGGATTAGTCGTTGCGGCATAAACCTGACCAATTCCTCCAGTTGCCAATACAACCGAACTGGCCAGATAGGTGTCAATTTTATTCGTTTTTTGATCCAGTATATAAGCTCCGTAACAAGAAATATCTTCCTCTGGAATCTTGCCTTCAATATGGTGGTCAGTAATCAGATCAATGGCAAAATGATAGGGCAATACCTGAATGTTATTCAACTTTTCCACCTGTTCAAGGAGTGTCTTTTCCACCTCCCAGCCGGTAATATCCTTATAATGAAGAATTCTGTTTGCCGAATGTCCTCCTTCCTTTCCCAGGTCGATTTCCCCTTCCTTATTCTGGTCAAAATCCGTACCCCATTCAATGAGCTGTCTCATACATTCAGGAGCTTCCTCAACAACCATTCTGACAACATCAAGATCACTCATGAAATCTCCTGCAACCATGGTGTCTTTGATATGATCTTCAAATGAATCCAGTTTGTCCCATACCGCTGCAATACCTCCCTGTGCATATTTGGTATTCGACTCACTTTCTTCAGCTTTCGTGGCAACAATAACCGTCTTATCCGGCATCTCAGCTGCTGATTTAATCGCAATGGACAATCCAGCCACACCGGAACCCAAGATTAAAATATCCGAATTAATAATACTCATTTTAACGGGACGAAATATCTAACATTCTTTGAATTGGTACCAGCGCTTTTTTCTGGATCTCCTCGGGCACATGAATTTCCGGAAGTTCATATTCCATGCACAAATACAGTTTTTTCATATTGTTCATTTTCATGTAAGGACATTCACTGCAGGCGCAGGTATTATCCTCAACCGCAGGCGCAGGATATAATTTTTTATCCGGAACTTCCTTTTGCATTTCATGAAGGATTCCAGCTTCAGTAGCTACAATAAATTCTTTTGAGGGATCTGTTTTTGCATAGTTTATCAATCCTGATGTTGAGCCAATATATGCGGCAGTCTTCAATATATGTTCCTCTGACTCCGGGTGAGCAATGATCTTGGCCTTGGGATGCTCCTGATGGGTGCTTAGAAGTTTGTCAATGGAAAATGCTTCATGAACGATACAGGCTCCTTCCCACAAGAGCATATTCCTGCCCGTAACTTTATTGATATAGGCTCCCAGATTTTTGTCCGGAGCAAAAATAATCGGCTGGTCCTCCGGAATTGAATCAACTATTTTTTTGGCATTCGAGGAGGTACAGCAAATATCACTAATCGCCTTAACAGCGGCTGAAGTGTTCACATAAGTCACCACAAGATGGTCCGTATGCTTCTTTTTAAATGCTGCCAGATCTTTCGCTTCACAGGCCTCTGAAAGGGAACAGCCTGCATTGAGATCAGGTAGCACTACCTTCTTGTCAGGATTAAGAATTTTGGCTGTTTCTGCCATAAAATGAACTCCTGCAAAAACAATCAAATCTGCATCGGCTTCAGCTGCTTTATAAGAAAGCTGCAGGCTGTCACCAACAAAATCCGCAATATCCTGAATCGCAGGTTCCTGATAATAGTGTGCCAGAATAACTGCGTTCTTGTCTTTCTTCAATCTCTTTATCTCTGCTGCGTAATCAATATCATCACCAACAGATATATCCAAAAACCCTCTTTCCTTTAATTTCTTTTTTGCTTCCTGCAATTCCATACCGATTCGTTAAGTTAAAGCAAAATTACTACTTTTTAGCTAAACAACTCTTCAAATTGGTCCATAGAATCAATTGCAATTCAGATAAAAATTTCACAGGCTAACTTTGATTGAAGATAAGTCTATTATGAAAATTTTATCCTTCTAAGATTTGCCCATAAACTCTTGTTCTTGCCGCTCTAATCTAAATTTAGTATCTTACACTAAATTCCATTTGCTTTAATAGAAGCAAATTATTGAAATTATTACCTGGCATAACAAATCAAAATCTTCCATTAATAAGAATTGAAATCATAATGAAATCCCCTGCCAAAATCCTGATTGTTGAAGATGAGATGATCATAGGTGCAAATATTTCGTTGCAGCTTTCCAAACTGGGTTATGATGTTACAGGAATCGTCTCGCGCGGGGAAGAAGCAATAACTCATTTGAAGCAGAATAATCCGGATATCGTATTAATGGATATTCAGTTAAAAGGAACTATGGATGGAATTGAAACTGCGACCAAAATGCAGACCGAGATCGATATACCTATTATATATCTGACTGCGAACGCAGATGATGAACATTTTGAAAGAGCGAAATCAACACATCCCCATGCTTTTATTTCAAAACCGTTTAAAAAACTAGATCTTCAGCATGCTATTGAACTGACCCTTGAGCGGCTGAACAACAAGGATAACATAACGAAGCCCATATCTTCCGGAAGCTCTCCTTTTATTCTCAGCGACAGTATCTTTATACGAAGAAATGAGCGAATGATAAAGATACTGATCAAGGATATTTATTATTTTGAGGCCGACCGAAATTATTGTAAAATCTATGCGAAAAAGAAAGAGTGTCTCTTGGTGATGACCTTAAAAGAAATCAATGACAAATTGCCTCCTGAACATTTTTTGAGAATACACCGGTCTTTCATTATCAATTTATCCCATGTTGATGAAGTAGCAGGAACTCATGTTGTCATTGGCAAAAAAGCAATTCCATTAAGTAAAACTATGAGAAGTGAATTGATGAATCGACTTCAGACGTTTTAGATTTAAAACCTTAATCCAAGGCAAATTCCATTCTTACCCTTGTACCATTTCCACTCATAGTCATGATAGAACCATCAAGCTGAAGAATAAGTAATTCGATTAACTCAGTTCCAAACCCCCTTCCGTTTTTATCCTCCTGGTCAAACTCAACCAATCCGATACCGTTATCTTCAATTTCAAGAAGAATTCGATCATCAGAGATACGTTTGCAAACCAGATTTATAAAACCCTTTCCATCCTCAGGGAAGGCATGTTTATAGGCATTGGTCAATAGTTCGTTAGCGATTAAACCCATGGGAATGGCTGAATCCACATCAAGCTCCATATCTTCCAGATCATAGTTATAAGCAATTCTGCCTTCCGCACCGAATGAGTCAGAAATATGTTTACTTAAATCGATAAGATATTCCCTCATTCCGATAGAAGTCAGGTTTTCACCCTGATATAGATTCTGATGAATCATGCTCATGGAATAAACCCTGTTACGACTTTCTTCAATGGCCTGAATAATCTTAGGGTCCTTTATTTTTTCAGCCTGAAGATCCAGTAAACTGGAAACAATACCCAGATTATTCTTAACCCGATGGTGAATTTCCTTTAGAAGGGACTCCTTTTCCTCATTTTGTTTTTCGAGCAATTTATTCTTCTTTTTGTTGTTGCCGTAAGTAACATATAAAACAAGCAACAGAACAAGTAAAAGTCCGGCAATAATAGAAATAAGGGTCTGTGACGAACTTTGCCTTTTTATTCTTTCCTCCATACCTCGTATCGTACTATCCTTTTCTTCTATATTCGTTTCTGTACTGGCCAAAATCATACGCTGCTGACTGTTTTCCAGGAATACTTCTTTTTTTAAAGAATCGTAAATGGCCAAATTGAAATGTGCCTCCTTATATTTATGGCTCTTTGCATAGGCTTTGCTTAATCTTTCATAAACCTGATATAAATAGAACTTGTCTCCAAACTCCTCCGTAGCCACCTGAAGTGACTGGTTCAACGTTTCAATAGCCTCACTGTACCTACCCTGATAAAGTCTCAACCTGCCTATGGCCAGCCAACTGCGCATCAATAAAAAATCATTATCAATTAAATTTGCATATCTAACAGCTTCCTCTCCTGCTTTTTCAGCTTCCTGATATCTATTGGTTTCCGTATATAAATCAACCAGGGAAATATAAATATCGCTCAGATTGTTATAAAATCCATAACGTTCGCCAATTGATATAGCGTGTTTAAAGTGAATAAGGGCCTCTTCATGTCTCTCCAGACTCATTAGATTATTTCCCAAAACATATAAGGTGAAATCATAATCCATGTCATTAAGGTTACGCTCCTCAAATAAACGTATTGAAGTAAGGGCATAGGTCAATCCAATTTGATAATCCCCATATTTCCAGTAAAGATTGCTCAAGTCACTATAAGATTGGGCAATTGCTTTTTTATCGTTGAGTTCATAACCAAGATTTCTCACTTTTAAGGCATACTCGGCGGCCCTGTCAATTTTGGATAATCTTTCATAAACATATCCCAATTGAGTGAACAAATGGGGAAGATCCGGTTTCTTTACTTTTGAAAGAGCCTCGATCAGGACCTGCTCGGCTGATTCCAGTTCTTCCATTCTAAGTAGAGCAGCTCCTTCCGAAATTTGAAATCTTCCTTCCCACAGGAAATCATTTTTTTTTCTTGCAAGTTCTACTCCATAACGGGAGAGCTCCAGTGATTTGGCGAGATCTCTGGTATGCCAGTAATAAGCCAGATCATTCAGGGCAGCAAATTTCAAGCTATCTTGCTGTAACCTGTCATAATTTTGTTCCAAATCATCAAGATAAGAGAATCCGAAATTATCAGTATCAACAAAGACTCTTTTATAAGGATCGGAGGATTCAGGATCTATAAAATCCTGTGCCATAACGGATTTACCAAGGCAAATCAAAACAATAACCATTAATTTAAATGTAAAAAACCGTTGGTTCATGTCTAGGAATTTAATCTCAAATTCTCCCAATTAACAAGATGTTATAAATCCATGATACTGTTTTCTAAATTTGGAGAAAAGAAACTCTTTGTTGTAGAAAGTTACAAATTTTTATCAAAGTCGCTCGATAAAAAAAACAGATGCTTCGAACAAGAATACTACTCATTAGTCCTACATCACTTTTATTTAGACCAAAACCAATCTAATTTTATCTAAACTTAGATTCATACTTTCTTCAAAAAATACTCATATGCCAAAATCGATCAGCATACTGTTTTTATTTTTGATGTTTGGCTGTTGCACAGATCTCAAGGAAAAAGAAAAAATGGAAAAAGAAAATCTAAGGAGGGCAGAATCTTATGTTGAAATAATTTGGAACAACAAGGATGTTGACAGTCTGAATAAGTTTTTCTCCTCAAATTTTGTGCGCAATGTTAATAATATTGATATGGCTTCAGACAACTCAGAACTCGCAGCCAATATTCATAATTTGTTCATTGCTTTTCCGGACCTTCATTTGACCATTGATCATATCAAGGCCTCAGAAGAAATGGTCTTGATTGATTTTAACATTAAAGGAACTAATACTGGTCCCTACGGAGACTTAGGAGTTACAGGAAAAAAAGTGGATGTCAATGGTTTGTCCCGAATTGATTTCGATGAAAACGGAAAAATCATCCATGAAACCATTTATTACAATGAACTATCGCTGCTTCAGCAACTTGGATACGAACTTAATGAACCAAAAATTGATTAAAACTCTAAATATTAACCTAAAACCAAAAAAATGAAACAATTTAAACTTTCAGTTCTCACAGCTATAATGATCTGTATGCCTTTGTTGTTATCTTCTCAGGAAACAAAAAACTATCAGGCTTATTGGATTCATGAAGACCGAGTAAAACCTGGAATGACCGATGAATATGAACAAATTTCCAAGGATCTGGTTGCTGCTTGTAAAGAACATAAGGTAACAGAAACAAAATGGCTTGCCATGTCTCTGAATGACAATTCTTATCTGTATGTGACCCCGGTTGATAAAATGGCAGACCTTGATATTGATGGATTTGCCTCCTTGTCAGAAAAAATGGGAAAAGACAAAGTATCGGCCCTTTTTGAGCGATACAATGCTACCTATGACGAACACGGTGACTACATTGTTTTCCTCAACAAAGAGCTTTCATACATGCCTGGTGGTGTAAGCCAGACTGTAGAAGGACAAAATTACCGCACCTTATATTACAATTACGTGACTCCCGAAAACGACAAAGGATTTGTAGAATCTCTGAAAAAGATAAAGGGCGCATTTGAAAAGCACAATTCAAAAATGCATTATCGTGTTTACAAAACAGGATTTGGAGTTATGGGAACTTACTACATGATTGCCATTGCTGCTGAAAATGAAGCAGGTGGTGCACAATTGGGCGATGAAAACTGGGAAATCATGAAAGATGATTTCGGCCCTCTGTTAAAAGAATTGAGTAAACATACCTGGAAGACAGATCAGAAGAGAGGATGGATGCGCGCTGATCTGGCATACTGGCCAGCAGACTAAACCAAAGTATTGTAAAGGATTGAATTTTCGGTTTAACCTTTAGTTAACTGCAGGTACATCTATTTTGAATATTTCATAAAGGGGAAAGGGTTCAGAATAGATGTCCTGCTCTTTTTGATATGACCTGATGAGTTAATTCAGATTCAATAATTTTTAAATATTAATATCTTCGTTGTAATTCAAAACCTCTTTGTAATCCATTCTTCTTTATGATTAAAAAACTTAAATCCTCCAGAATTGAATCCATTGATATTCTGAGAGGGCTGGTGATGGTACTTATGGCTCTCGACCATGTTCGAGATTATTTTCATCTTGGTGCGATCGTGTCGGACCCTTTGGATCTGGAAACGACTACTCCCCTTTTATTTCTAACTCGTTATATAACACACTTCTGTGCACCGGTATTTGTTTTTCTCACCGGAACCTCCGCAAGTCTATACGGACAAAGCAGAAGTAAAAAACAATTATCCAGGTTTCTGTTCACCAGAGGGCTTTGGTTGATTTTTGTAGAAATTGTAATCATGAATTTTTTATGGTGGTTTGACCCTGAATACAGCTTTATCAACCTTCAGGTAATCTGGGCCATTGGTTTGTGCATGATTTTTTTATCAGTACTGATCTATTTGCCTTATAAATGGCTTCTGATCTTGGCTCTTGTCATCGTTTTTGGGCATAATTCTTTAGATTCCATCAGTACTTCGGGATATAGCTTTACCTCGATTCTATGGTATATTTTTCATCAACAGCAGTTTCTTCCCGTGGGAGAGAGCAGGATGATCGGGTTCTTTTACCCCGTTCTTCCCTGGATAGGAGTAATGGCACTGGGCTATAATTTTGGGTTCCTGTATCGAAAAGGATTTGACCCTGTGATAAGGAAAAGGTATCTGATATTCCTTGGGATATCTACAATTACCTTATTTCTTCTCATTCGATTTATCAATGTTTACGGCGACCCTGAACCATGGCATAAACAAAAGAACTTTTTGTTTACGTGGTTCTCATTTATGAACGTCAATAAATATCCTCCGTCTTTGCTGTATATTCTAATAACAATCGGACCCACTTTTTTGGTGTTATCTCTCATCGAAAACTTAAAATCTAAAATAACAGACGTTCTGGTTGTATTTGGAAGGGTACCTTTTTTTTACTACGTATTGCATGTGTTTTTGATACATACTGCCGCCTTATTGACTTTGATTGCCTTAGGAAAAGACTGGAAACTAATGATTTTTGATCAGGCATCGTTTACAACGAATAAAATGGTGAATTATGGTTATTCACTAGGTGTTGTATATTTGGTTTGGGTATTGATTGTTGGTATACTTTATCCGTTGTGTCATAAATATATGAGATATAAACTGGGAAATCCTAAGAAGTGGTGGCTGAGCTACCTGTAAAATAAATACAATTATGAGAAATTTACTATTGATTCTCTTTCTGATCATGGTCTCGTGTTCAGAAAATAAACGAAACACGGCAAAAGATTATTTAGGAGTTGTAAACATTGAAGTAACAGGCAATGAAGCGGCTCTTGTTCATTTTGAAAAAGGATTGTTATTGCTTCACAGTTTTGAGTACAGTGATTCCAGGGAAGCTTTCCTCAAGGCACAACAAGAGGACTCCAATATGCTCATGGCTTATTGGGGCGAAGCAATGACTTATAATCATCCTCTTTGGACCGAACAGGATTTTGAAAATGGAAAAGCGGCACTTGAAAAATTAAGCCTGGTCGCAAAAAATGTTCAAGTGAATGAACTGGAAAAGGACCTAATCAAAAGTGTACACATTCTCTATGAATCCGACTCCCTAAAAACACAAAGAGATGATAATTATGCCAATTTTATGTCAGATTTATTCAAAAAATATCCTGACAATCATGAAATAGCCGCTTTTTATGCCCTGTCATTACTTGGGTCTGTTTCTGACGGGAGAGATGAATCGATCTATGGTCAAGGTGCAAAAATTGTCAGTGGAATCCTGAAAGAGAATCCAAATCATCCTGGGGCACTCCATTATCTGATACATTCATATGATGATCCGGGCCATGCACATCTTGCTCTTTCTGCGGCTGATTCTTATTCAATAGTGGCCCCTGATGCGAGTCATGCACTGCATATGCCCTCGCATATCTATGTGGCTTTAGGGATGTGGGACAAAGTTGTCAGCAGTAATGAAAATTCATATCAGGCCAGCCTGAATAGAATGAAAAAAAAGAATCTGGCCCCCAGGGGGCGTGGACTACATGCATTTCATTGGCTTGAATATGGCTATCTGCAGCAAAACAGAGTTGAAGAAGCAAGAAAAATGGTTCTGGAACTCGAAGGTTATGTAGAAGAAAACCCAAGTAAATACTACAGGTCACATCTTGTATTTTTAAAAGGAACCTACTTGGTGGAAAGTGAAGACTGGAACAGCGAGGTTTCAAAAATTCCAGTGAATATTTCCGATCTCAATGTGTCAACCAGATCACAATATAATTTTATTGAAGGAATGGCCGCTTTCAAAAAAAAGGATTCCAATTCCCTTGAGAAGGCTATCTCAGCCATTAAAAAAGATTTGGACAAAGAACGCTATCTTGTGACCTACAAAGACGCTCCATTTTGTTCCGGCGCAAACAGATATGAGACTTCTCCTTCAATGCTTCTGGAAACTGAGATCATGCTCCATCAACTTTTGGCCTTTCAGTCCTGGATGAAGGATGACACAGAAATGACCGAATTCTACCTGAAAAAATCGATCGAAATTGAAAAGGACCTGAGCTATAGTTACGGGCCCCCGGTTATTCAGAAACCAACAACTGAATTATATGCCGACTGGCTGTTTTCTCAATCAAGAACTGACGAAGCCCTGGATCAGTATAATGCAACTTTCACGCGAGCCCCTAAAAGGCTAAAAGCGGTAAATGGTATTGAACGATGTACTGAGAAGCTCGTAAAAAATACTTAAATCAAATGGTGCATAAAATCCACAAGGTTGGGGATGCATAATTTATTTATATTTACCATTGACTGTTAACTTATTTTAATTGAGTAATACAAAAGAGGGTCATTGTTAAAACAAAGTCTAATTACAAGTCGTATCATTTTATGGACAGAAGAAGAGCTCTTATGAATTTGGGAATCATCTCCGGAGGGTTGGTTCTTTTGCCTTCCTGTGAGTTTTCAAAAGAAAAGGCAACGATTGCATTGAACAATCTTAAAATTAGTGCTTCACAGGAAAACTTACTTAAGGATATCACATCATCCATAATTCCAAACGGAGAGATTCCTGGAGCCCTTGAGCTTAAAGTTGATGAATTTGTTTGGGTCATGCTTGACGATTGTTTTTCAAAAGAAGGACAGGAGGAATTTTTAAAGGGCCTAAATTCTTTTAACGATGCAGTTACCACGAAAAGTGGTTCTTTTTTTAATAAGCTGACGGAAAAAGAACGGTCATCCATTATGCAATCACTGGAAGAAAGCGCTCCGGTTGATGAAAATGATAAGGTTGGTCCATTTTTAAAAACTTTAAAGCAACTGTGTATTTTTGGATTCATGCAATCCGAATTCATTATGACTGAAGTAATGCCTTATTCACTGGTACCCGGTAAATACGGAGTCTGCGAAACCATCGACCCCAAAAAAAGAATAAACGTTAATGGCTAATATAAATCTAGACAACGAAAAAGAAAACAGCTACGATGTAATCGTCATTGGATCCGGAATGAGCGGAGGATGGGCGGCAAAAGAGTTCGCGGAGAAAGGATTGAAGACTTTGGTGATCGAGCGGGGAAAAGAAGTAAAACACAATGTGAATTATCCGACCACAAATCTAAATCCCTGGGAGTTTAAACACAGGGGTGTCATTACTCAGAAAACGAGAGATGAAAACCCCATTGCAAGCAGGTGTTATGTTTTCAATGAAGATGCTGAACACTTTGTTTCAAAGGACAAGGAACATCCATATATACAGGAAAAACCTTTTGACTGGATCAAAGGGTATCAAACAGGTGGGAAATCGCTCTTATGGGCCCGGCAGACACAGCGCTGGAGTCAATATGATTTTGACGGCCCAAGGCGAGATGGATTTGCAGTTGAGTGGCCCATAGGTTACAAGGATCTGGCTCCCTGGTACAGTTATGTGGAAAAGTTTGTGGGAATTGCGGGTAATTACGATGGTTTGGACATCTTGCCTGACGGGGAGTTCTTGCCCGGAATGGGGCTTAATTGTATTGAAGAGCATTTTAAATCCTCGGTTGAAAAGAATTACTCAGACAGATATGTCATCAGTGGCAGATGTGCCCATATTACGGAACAAAGGGACATTTTTGCAAAGCAGGGCAGAGCTACTTGTCAGTACCGAAATTTGTGTCAGCGCGGTTGTCCGTTTGGGGGGTATTTCAGCAGCAATTCAAGTACCCTGCCATGGGCCATGAAAACAGGAAATCTCACCATGATCCATAATTCTGTGGTTCATTCCATTCTTTATGATGATCAAAAAGAAAAGGCAAAGGGTGTTAGGGTCATCGATTCCTCAACTAAGGAAGACAAAGAGTATTATGCTTCCATTATTTTCGTTAATGCAGGAGCTTTGAACACGAATCTGATTTTATTGAATTCAACCTCAGGTCGTTTCCCTCAGGGATTAGGTAATGATAATGGGCTTATGGGAAAATTCATCGCTTTTCACAATTACAGAGCCACCATTTACGCTGAGTATGATGGATATTCTGACAAGCACACTACCGGAAGAGAACCCACTACCTCCTATTTACCCAGGTTTAGAAATGTCAAGAAGCAAGAAACAGATTTCTTAAGAGGTTATGCAGCCGGTTTTAGTGCTCGCCGACAAATTATTACCGATTACAACGGCTTTGGAGAAGAATTAAAAGAAAACCTTCTGAATCCAAAATACGGGGTTTGGCAAATGCGTTCCCATATGATGGGAGAAACAATTCCAAAAGAAACGAATCACGTAAAACTGGATGTTACAAAAACAGACGACTGGGGAATTCCATTACTGAGAATCGATGTGGATTACGATGAGAATGATGAAAAAATGGTAAAGGATTATCATGAACAGTTCACTGAAATGTTTGAAATGGCCGGATTCTCTAATATCAAAACCCAGGATTCTAAACAAGCTCCGGGCCTTGATATTCATGAAATGGGAGGTGTAAGAATGGGTAAAGATCCAAAAACTTCATTATTGAACAAATGGAACCAGTTGCATGCATGTAAAAATGTTTATGTGACGGACGGGGCCTGTATGACCTCAACTTCAACCCAGAATCCATCCCTGACCTACATGGCACTTACGGCCAGGGCATGTGACCATGCAATTAAGGAAAGTAAGGCTTAATACGCATTGATATGAAGAGAGTTTATGAGAAAAATCAGAATAGTTACACTTGTTGCAACTGAATTCAATATTCATTAGTTTTGCTGAAAACAAACTCTATGAAAAAAATATTTTTGGTTGTAAGCTTGTTGCTCACTTATATTGCATATGGTCAGAAACAGGAATTAAAACTTGGCGCGGACGTATGGCCTTTGTTTACAAATGTTGAAAATGAAAAATCAATTTTAACCGACCTGGTAAGCGAAGCTTTATCGAGATCGGAGATTAGTTCAACTTTTGAGATTGATGAATTTTCTCAGGTTTTGAGTAAAATAGATAATGGAGAATATGATGGGAGCCCGGGACTCTGGATCAGTGAGGCAAGAAAAGAAAAATACCTTTTTTCCAAACCTTATTTGTACAACCAGCTTATTTTAGTTGGACGCAGGGGCAGTGATGTGAGTGCAAAATCTTTTTCTGATCTCGAAGGAAAAAGAATAGGTGTTGTCAGTAATTACGAATACGGTGATTTTGATAACAGTGAAAATCTTGAGATAATACCAGACCTGAGCAATCAAAAGAATCTTGAAAATCTTCTTTCAGAGAAGATCGATTATATGCTTGTTGACGCCCTTCTCATTCAATATATGTTAAAGCATCAGTTGAATGATGTCACAAAGTATCTGGCAATCGGTCAGTCTCCATTAATGGTAAAATCTCTTCATCTGGCTCTTGGGAAAAATGTTAAAAATGCGCAGGAAATCCTTGACGATTTTGATAAAACGATTGAAGCTATGACTACAGATAAAAGTTTCAACAGGATTTTGGAATTAAATTGGGTAAGAGCGGATGTGGACGGAGACGGTAAAACGGAATTGGTCCTGGGCAGTAATATGGCAGGATCTTCGGCACCAAAAAACATTTATGGGTTAATGATGGATAACAGTTATAAACAGAATAACGAACCTCAACGATATTATGTAGACGGCAAACTTTATGAAGACTGGGATAAGGTCCCTAAAAGTTATAAACTTGATTTAGTGGAAGACAATACCCCTAGTGAAAAAGATACTTATATTCGCTTGGATTTTTAAGAAGTAAATCAATCTGATCTAAACCTGCCACCCTTTTGGGTTGGCAGGTTTTTTTTTGCTAAATTAGAGGAAGCTGGCAAAATAACCTTAACCAAAGACCCCATGGAATTAAAAGATGTAATGAAAGAATTGGAATCCTATGCTGACCCGCGAACCAAAAATACGCATATGATTCATGGAGGCAAGGAACCTATTTTTGGGGTCAAAGTCGGAGATCTCAAGAAAATATTGAAAAAAACAAGAAAAAATCATGAATTATCACTGGCCTTATATGAGACAGGAAATTCAGATGCCATGTATTTGGCAGGACTGATGGCCGACGAAAAGCAAATCACAAAGGAGCAGTTAAATAGATGGGTAGAAAGCGCCTATTGGTATTTTTTAAGTGAATACGCGGTGGCCTGGGTAGCAGCAGAAAGTCAACATGGTTTTGATCTGGGGCTGGAATGGATCAGGTCAGACAAAGAGTCTGTTGCCTCAGCCGGCTGGTCTACATTATCAAATTTCGCAAGTATTAATACTGAACTTGATCTTGATACATATTCCTCCTTACTGGATGAAGTTAACAAAACAATCCATAAAGCAAAAAACAGGGTAAAATACACCATGAATGGATTTGTTATAGCCGTTGGAAGTTATGTGCCTGAACTTTCAGAAAAAGCCAAAAGAGTGGCCCAAAATATTGGAAAAGTAGACGTTTATATGGGCGAGACCTCTTGTAAAGTTCCCTTGGCGACAGAATATATAGCGAAGGTAGAAAACAGAGGTACAGTAGGTAAAAAAAGAAAACAGGCAAGGTGTTAAGTCATGTATCATGGGTTTTAAAGTTATAATTACAGGTACCACCGGAATGGTGGGTAAAGGGGTATTGCTCGAGTGTATAGATCACGAAAAAATTGAACAGGTCCTAATCGTAAACCGAAGTACTGCCGGTATACATCATAAAAAAGTTAGAGAAGTCCTGATTACGGATTTTTTTGATCTTTCCAGCCTCAGGGACCATTGGAAAGAATACGATGCCTGTTTTTTCTGCCTGGGAATTACTTCCCTTGGGCAATCAGAGGAAACCTATTCAAAAATAACTTACGACTTAACCATAAATTTTGCTCAAAATTTATACAACAAAAATGATAATGCAATTTTTTGTTACGTAAGCGGAGCAGGCACAGACAGCACGGAAAAAGGAAATTCCATGTGGGCAAGGGTGAAGGGAAGAACAGAGAACAGATTGCTAAACATGGGTTTTAAAAGTGCTTATATGTTCCGTCCGGGATATATACAACCTTTAAGGGGTATTAAATCAAAAACTCAGTGGTATGCGCTTTTATATTTGATCTTTAAACCCATTTATTTGCTCTTAAAACATTTTCCTTCAACGGCAACAAATACAACCAATATGGGTTTGGCCATGATCAATACCCTTTCCGGAAATTACCAAAAGAAAATTCTTGAAAATAAAGACATTAATGAACTTGCACAAAAAAATATTGAAAACCCAAATTAGATATCTTTCCTTTTTACTCCTTTTTATAATGGTTTCCATGACACATGTTACTCATTCACAAACCCTTCCTGTTATTATCGATACGGATGCCAATAATGAAATCGATGATCAGCATGCAATTGCCTATGTCTTGTTGAACAAGGAAGTATTTGATGTAAAAGGAATCACTGTGAATGCAACTTACAATGGGGGAAATATTGATCAACATTTTGAGGAGGCACACAGGGTTGCTAAATTATGTGGTGCAGGCGGTAAAATTCCTGTATTAAAAGGAGCGGATCAAAACTTTGAAAAGATCAGTCCCAAATTAAACACACCTGATCATGACGGAAATAAGGCAGTGGACTTTATTATATCCGAGGCGAATAAAATTCAGGATCAAAAACTAGTCTTACTTGCCATTGGAAAACTTACCAATGTGGCACTAGCCTTGAAAAAAGACCCGGGTATTATGAGCAAAATTCGTCTGGTCTGGCTGGGTTCTAATTACCCTCAGCCTGGAGAATACAATTTGGAAAATGATATTGGATCAATGAACTACATCTTAAACTCAAAAGTACTTTTTGAGATGGTAACGGTCAGATACGGAGAAAGTACAGGAACAGACGCTGTCAAGCTAACCAAAAATGACGCAAGAAAAAATATCGCAGGCAGAGGTCCTCGTTATCCAGAAGGGATTACAGGAAGGCACGGAGGCACATTTTACACCTTTGGAGATTATGCCATGGATCTTTTTGAGCACATTGATTATTACGGGAACCCTCCCTCAAGATCACTGTTTGACATGGCTGCTGCTGCCATAATCAAGAATCCTGAATGGGGTCACTCATATGAAGAAAAAGGGCTATATATGGAAAAAGAAGTATGGAAGAAAAATGAAAGCAATCAGCGCGTGATTACCATATGGGAAAATTTCGATAAAGAAAATATACTACTGGACTTTTACAATACCCTGAACAAGCGAAACCAATAAATAAAGGCCTCAAATGAGGCCTTCTATCTATTTTTTTCTTTCATCAAATTGCCCTGCTATTTTTTCAGCATATTTTGGTGCTACCTCCGAAGCCGATTTTGGATCGGTAATGTTTACTGATATCACAGCGACCATTTGATCTCCCTTTCTGTCAAGGTCAAAAACCACCGTTTCAAGTTTATAAATATCAGATTGGTATGTTCGAGAGGAAGCAGGCATATAGGCCCCTCCATAACCATAAGGGGAATAGTAAGATCCGTAATACCCTCCAAAATAAGGATAATATCCACCTGCATAACCTCCGGTAGTGGTTGTATTGATCTCTGTCTTCATATCTTTGATCACCGTAAGAACAATCCCATTGATTCCTTCATTTCTGAATTTACGCTCAAGTTCATCGATCTGATCGGGAGTCATTTGCATATTGAGGTTTAGATCAGGATACTTCTTATAACTCTCAACGGCATCTACTCCCCTTGATTTCAGCTGTTTTACGATTTCCTGTTCAAATCTTTGCCGTCCTACAACGTCATCAACCCGAGCCATGACCACAAAATCGTCAGATTTTGAATCTGCAATATCAGGAGCTTTCCATGAATCGGTAACCGATACAGATGGACCACAACTAATCAAGACCATAATCAGACTAAAGAAAGCTATCCGGTATGTTATTTTTTTCATGTCTTTATTATTTAAATTAATCAATGTTTTAAACAAAAATACGAATTAATATACGCTTTTAAATCATAAGACTTTCTTAAAATCCATTCTCAAATTCAATCTTATTCAAACTGAGCAAAAACTTTATCAGCATATTTTGGCGCTACTTCAGCAGCCGATTTAGGATCTGTAATATCAACTGTTACAGCCGCAATGAGTTGTTTATTACGTTCTCGTTCCAGATCATAAACCACTGATTCCAAATGGTAGGTTTCAGAAGTATAGGTTCTTTGCGACACCGGAACATAAGCCCCGGAATATCCATAAGGAGAATATATTGACCCAAAATAATCTCCAAAATATCCATATCCGTCATAGTATCCGGGATAATAACCAACGCCTACCCCAACCCCTGAGGTTGAAGTTCGAGTTTCTTTGGAAGCATCCTTGATAACGGTAAGTACTATTCCGTTAAACCCTTCATTCTGAATGCCAGCAACCCATTTATCGATTTCCTCATCCGTCAACTGAATCAGAATGTTTAACGAGGGATACTGCTTATAACTTTCTACAGCTTTTATGCCTCCTGCTCTGAGTCGGGTTGAGATCTCCTGTTCAAATCGTTGCCTCCCCACCTGATCATCTACCCTGGCGATGACAAGATATTGTTCCTCTCTGGCCTCATCAATATCATCAGCCTGCCAGGCATCCGTTACTTTTACTGAGGTCCCGCATCCCCAAAGGATCAAAATCGAACAGAGAACTATAAATCCATTTATTTTTTTCATGTAATTTAAATTTGGTTGATTTAATGATTTGTAAATTTACATCTATTATCTCAAAATAATTTTCAAAAGCATACATTTGTCTCGTAAGATTTGATCAAAGGTTTTATGATTATAAAATATAAGATGGTTTCATCCTCGGTGATTTCAGGCAAACTACTGCTTTTGGTATCACTTTTTTTGTTGCCTTGTCTTGTTTGGTCACAGTTTTCTTCGAATATATCCAGAAATGAAGAAAAGAGAAATTTAGTCAGTTTATCAGGTAGCTATGGGGAATTTATTGAAAGAGATGCCTGGTTTTACGGATTCAACGGAGAGTTTAGCAGAAGACTGCAGAACATACCCATTGGTTTTGCAGGCAGCCTCATGTGGGACCAGGAAAAAGATGTAAAGAAAGATAAGATAGTCAGCACTTTTACGGCTGCCATTACCGGATCCTATTTAATAAGTGATCGCTGGTCGGTAGGAACAGGTCTTGGTAAAGGGTTTATGGATACGAACAATCCGGAAAAAAAATACAAATGGGCTGACGGAGACTGGTCAACGGCTCTGTTTTTCGGATATCAGATTCCTCTCAATCTAAAGAGTTCTTTGGGAATATCAGCCTCTTATGAGTATAATATGAGTGCAAATGAGACTTCTTTAAGTATCGATATTTCCTATGGTTTGAGTCTGTAAAGCCACCAATTAAAGAAGTTCAAGTCAATAGTCACTTTTAGAATCCTAACCTGGTAGTGCCTCTTTTGATCAATGTTGTCTCGATCACCGTTGTTGTATAATCCAGCTTGCTATTGTTTAACCTGTCCAGCAATTTTGTTGTAGCTACCCTGCCTATTTCTTTTCCATGCTGACTCATGGTTGTCAGGGGAGGATTACTGTTCATGGACAATAATCCATTTGTAAATCCAATGATCGATATGTCTTCAGGAATCCTTAGACCATGCCGGGATGCAATATTTACAGCAGATATTCCAGTTAATTCATTGGCCGCAATAATACCATCTACCTTTTCTGTAGACAGAATTCTATTTAAATCTGCTGAAAAATCTTTGTATTCCTCAATAGACAGTACTTTTTCCTCAAGATTACCATGTTCACGCAGCGCAAAAGCATAGCCCCTGTATCTGTTTTTTCCAATCGTAGTCGTACTTATCGGAGATATGAAAAGTATGTTACGTGCTCCAGCTTTAAGTAATTCCTTTGTTGCAAAATAAGTAGATTCAAAATCATTGATAATGACCTTGTCACATTCAATCCTGTCATCTACACGATCAAATAGTGTAACAGGGATTCCATTTGACATGATCTCATTTACATGATCAATCTGTCCCAGTTCCTGCGTTTCCTTGCTCAAAGACATCAATATGCCGTCAACATTTCCCTGAGAGAGCATTTCCAGTGTAGCTTTTTCCTTTTCAAAAGACTCGTTGGAAAAACAAGTAAGAATATTATAGCCTTTTTTACTGGCCTCTTTTTCTATTCCCCTTAAAACGCGAATAAAAAAAGGAGCCCTCATGTCCGGAATAACCACACCGATAATTTTAGTCCTCCTGGTTTTTAAACCCTGGGCCAGTAAATTAGGTGAATAATTGTACTTTATTGCCGCTGTTTTGACCTTCTTCTTGGTAGCCTCACTTATCTCATAGCTATCGTTTAAGGCTTTTGAAACTGTTGAAACAGAGACTTTTAAAATACTGGCTAACTCCTTAAGGGTTATTTTCTTATTCTTCATTCTATGGCTGCATCTTTATCTTGAATTCAGTGCCCGAAAGTTAACAAAAAAACCATTGACACGAACTTTACAAGCTTTTTATACGATCATCCTTTTAAAATCCTAAAATTATCCATAAAAAAAGCCCTTCGATCAGAAGGGCTTTTTTGTGCGGGCGGAGGGACTCGAACCCACACACCTTGCGGCACTAGATCCTAAGTCTAGCGTGTCTACCAATTTCACCACGCCCGCGAAAATTGGATTGCAAATATAATCATTTTTGCAAATTAGCAAACAATGTTTAAGAAATTTGTTCCCTCTTTTTAAAAAGTATCTTTTATCCAGTTATATGGAGCTCTCTTAACCCACAAACCTCTCGTAAAATCAGGGAAATCCTGGGGCTCACCATTGTTCGCAATAGATTGTTCAGATAGCGGGGTAATCGAACTCCAGGCCGCAGCATCATATACATCCATAGGAGGCGCAATTTGTCGTTTAACAGACTCCACAAAGGCATTTATGACAAAGAAATCCATCCCACCGTGACCAGCTCCGGTCGCATGCTCTCCGTATTTCACCCAAAGCGGGTGATCGTATTTTTTTAACCATTCATCTGCATCATCCCAGGTATGCGGCTTTGATACTCCTTCGATATATATTCTATTACCGTCAACTTCCCAAAGACCCTGTGTTCCCTGTACCCTGAAACCTAAGGAATAAGGTCTTGGCAAACTCGTATCATGGGTTACTATAATCGTTTCACCGTTAGATGTTTCTATGGTTGAAGTAATCACATCTCCCATTTTAAAATTCAGTTTCGCATTTGGGTGGTCCTTACCTCCGTGCTCCACGATATAGTTATGTAAACCCCTGCTTTTTGTGGCATGAGAAGTCATTGACAAAAAACGGTTACCTCGGTTTATGTTGGTCATCGCGGCTATTGGACCCACCCCATGGGTGGGATATACATCGGCATTTCGCAGCAGAGAATGCTGAGTTCTCCATCTTGCCTCGCTGATTCCTTTTTCTCCAAATTCAACACCTTTACCATAAGCTGTCTTTCCATCATTCAGTTTTACAAAACGAAGGTCATGCTGATATCCGCATCTAAAATGCATCAATTCACCAAAAACATTTTGCCTTACCATATTAAGTACTGCCAAAATATCTCTTCTGTAGTTCACATTTTCCAGAATCATTAGATGTGTACCGGTCTGCTCGTGAATATTCACCAGGTCCCAGCATTCTTCCATCGTATTGGCGGCGGAGACCTCAAGGCCAACATATTTACCTGCAAGCATGGCATCTTTTGCCATACGGGCATGCCAGAGCCATGGAGTCGAAATGATCACGGCGTCCAAGGATTCCAGTTCCAGAAGATTTTTATAATCCAATTCATTTTTGCCAAAAACTTCAGGCTTTTTCTTGCCGCTTTTCTCTATCGTATCCAGATTGAGCGAAATCCTGTTTTCGTCAATATCGCAAATTGCGGTCACCTCAACATCGTCTCTTAACAATAAATTGTTGAGATGGTTAGTCCCTCTTAAACCCACACCGATCAAACCAATATTGACCTTACTTTCACTTTTCGAATTAGCAAAACCAATGTGAGGGAAAACCGAAATTCCCGCACTTGCCAGTGATGTATTTTGAATAAATTTTCTCCTTGAACTCATCAATTAATTTGTAGTTAAATTTCTATTTGATTTCCTTTCATGAAAATATAAAGACTTCTTTTGTCTATATTTGTTTGCATCTAAAATTAGTGAAAAATGTCAGGGGTAAAAAAATACATTGATCAAAATAAAGACCGGTTTATTGAAGAATTGCTTCATTTGCTAAGAATACCATCGGTAAGTGCCGATAAATCCTATGAAAAAGATGTATTGGATACTGCCCAGGCCGTTCATGATTATCTGCAAAAAGCAGGTTGCAACAAGGTGGAAATCTGTAAAACTCCTGGTTACCCTATCGTATTTGGAGAACATATAATTGATGAGAATCTCCCCACGGTCTTGGTTTACGGTCATTACGATGTTCAGCCCCCTGATCCGATTGATCTCTGGGAATCACCTCCTTTTGAACCGGTGATCAAGTCTACTGACCTCCATCCTGATGGAGCAATATTTGCTAGAGGTGCATGTGACGATAAGGGACAAATGTTTATGCACTTGAAGGCCTTTGAGATCATGATGAAACTGAATTCGCTTCCCTGCAATGTCAAATTCATGATAGAAGGAGAAGAAGAAGTGGGCTCAGAAAGCCTGGACTGGTTCGTGAAAAGAAATCAGGACAAATTAAAAAATGATGTTATTCTAATATCTGATACCGGAATGATCAGCAACTCCCAACCCTCGATAACAACGGGATTGAGAGGATTGAGTTATGTTGAAGTTGAAGTGACCGGCCCTAATCGCGATCTTCATTCAGGGCTCTACGGAGGTGCGGTGGCTAATCCGATTAACGTCTTATCAAAAATGATCGCATCACTTCACGATGAAAATAATCACATCACCATTCCCGGTTTTTATGATAAGGTCATCGAGGCAACCGAAGAAGAACGGAATGAAATGGCAAAAGCTCCGTTTTCACTTGAAAACTATAAAAAGGCTCTCGATATTGATGAAGTATACGGTGAAAAAGGATATACTACCAATGAAAGAAATTCCATCAGGCCCACGCTTGATGTAAATGGAATCTGGGGAGGCTATACCGGAGAAGGCGCCAAAACCGTGATTGCAAGTAAAGCTTATGCCAAGATTTCCATGCGACTAGTACCGGATCAGGATCCTGATGAAATTACTGAATTGTTCAAAAATCATTTTGAGAAAATTGCTCCAAAAGCTGTGAAAGTCAAAGTAAATCCCCACCATGGGGGTCATGCCTATGTTACTCCAATTGATAATATTGGTTACCAGGCAGCAAACAAAGCTTATACTGATACTTTTGGGGTTCCGGCAATTCCTCAGAGATCAGGGGGAAGTATTCCTATTGTCGCATTATTTGAAAAAGAGTTGAAGAGCAAAACGATTCTGATGGGATTTGGATTGGATAGTGATGCTATTCATTCACCTAACGAACACTACGGGGTTTTCAATTACCTCAAAGGAATAGAAACCATCCCTTTGTTTTACAAGTATTATGTAGATTTATTTAAAATGAATCCTTCTTAAAATACGCTCTGGATTCCTTTCTCTTGAAAATTTTAACAAAACTTTATCATAACAAAGACAATATCTGAGCAACATATAGAAGGATTGTTACGTTGTCATTAACTAAACCCTCCTCTATTATGGTAAAAGAATTCTTCTGGATGTGCTCGGGCGCAGACACAGATCTACTTCAGGAAAGTCCAAAATCTGAGCAAATCAAATATGCCGGAATTGGCGGAACCGTATTTTTTACAGCGGTCATGGCGTTCATTTCAAGTGGATATGCCCTGTATACTGTATTTGACAATGTTTACCTGTCAGTTGTTTTTGGCTTGATCTGGGGCCTGTTAATTTTCAATCTAGATCGTTTTATAGTATCTACCATTAAAAAGCGTGACAATTTCTGGCAGGAATTATTGCAGGCTTCACCAAGAATCATACTTGCCATAATAATAGCCATTGTAATCTCAAAACCGCTGGAGCTTAAAATCTTTGAAAAAGAAATCGATCAGGTATTGCTTGAGCAAAAGAATGAAATGACCTTAGCGAATCAGGTTCAGATTTCAGAGCAATTTACGCCTGAAATTGAACGTATTGAAAATGAGATCAAAGACATCGAGGAAAAAGTATATAACAAAGAGAAAGAGGTAAACGAACTATATGACACTTATATTTCTGAAGCTGAAGGCACAAAAGGCACGATGAAGTTAGGTAAAGGGCCTGTCTATAAAGAAAAAAGAGAAAAGCACGATGCTCAGTTAAAAGAATTACAAACCCTGAAGGAATCAAGTGCTGAAAAGATAGAAGCCAAAGAAAATACACTAAAGGAACTTCGTGAGAAGCAAAAGGCTCAGGTTATGAACAGCCAGCCTATAATTGACGGTTTTGACGGCCTTATGGCCAGAATTAACGCCTTAAACAAGCTTCCGGCCTTGCCATCTATGTTCATTCTCTTGCTGTTTATGGCCATTGAAACTGCTCCTGTGTTTGCAAAGGTTATGGCGCCTAAAGGAGCCTATGACCTAAAATTTGAAGAACAGGAAGACACGTTAAAAGTATGGGTCACCCAACAGAAGAACCAGCGAGCAGCAGTTATGCAAACCGACAGTACACTTAATGAAAAAGTTTATTATGATGTGGCCGAAGATGATGAAATTTATGAATACAAGCGCAGTAAAGCCAAGGATATTCTAAAACTGCAGTCAGATTCTTTTTACAAGAAACAAAAAGATGTTTTAGGTTAAAAACATTATTTACTGAATACAAATAAACTTATCTTTAGGCCTTTAAAAATGACATGGCCATTCTAAGTACAAATCGATTACTTATTGAAAAAGTAAACCTGGAAGATGCTCCTTCTTTGATCAAATTGATGAATGACAAGGACTGGATCAGGAATATCGGGGACAGAAACATCAGGACGCTTGAAGCGGCACATGAACATATTAAAGAGCGCTTTTTTAAAAGTTATGATGAATCTGACTTTGGATTTTATGCGGTCAGACTTAAAAGTAACAAAGCTTTTATTGGAGTCGCGGGCCTGATTCACAGGGAAGGGCTTGAACACGTTGATATTGGCTATGGTTTTTTACCTGAATACAGGGGGAAAGGCTATGCTTTTGAGGCGGCAAAATCCATTTTTGACTATGGGATGAATGAGTTGAAAATTGAAAAGATACTAGCTATTGTAAACCCGGATAATAAGGCCTCCATACATCTTCTTGAAAAATTAGGATTACGTTATGAAAAAATGGTAAGATTACCTGATGAAGAAAAAGATATCATGCTTTTTTCCTGAATAATAGAATTAGTAGCAAAACATTTCAAATTCTTTGGTTAAACCATCTCTTTATGCAAAGGTCAAATACAATAAATTCAATCACAATTATATAGGAATAATGAAAAAATTTACGAATAGGAGTATACACAGGGACTTTGCCTACTTTTATGTTGGATTACTGATTGCCTTTTCATTTTCAGGAATCATATTGAATCACAGGCAGGACTGGTATCCGATGGATTATACCTACGAATCGCTTGAGGTGAGTATCCCCGTACCGGAAACCATATCAAATCTTGATGAAGAGTATCTTAAAAAAGCTGTTTTAGACTGGGATAAACAAGTTGAATTTGATAGTTACAGACTAAGAGGTAATGATCTAAGAATCTACTTTAAGAACAATGTTGTTGCAGATATTGATGCGAGTAACGGAAAAGGAATACTCGAGTATAAAAAACGCACCCCATTTCTTGGCCATACCATGTACCTGCATAAGACAACAAATAAATTCTGGATCTGGTACTCAGATATTTTTGGGGCGGCAATGATCTTAATTGCAGTAACCGGTATTTTAATTCCATCAGGGAAGAACGGTTTTAAAAAAAGGGGTTGGAAACTGGCACTCGCTGGCCTGATATTTCCACTTGTCTTTTTGTTTCTCCTTTCTTAAAGTTGAATTTACCAGTAGTACTTTATTACGCTATGAACATATTATTTTACCTAATTTAGAGGTAACATAGGATTAGTTTGAAGTTATATTTATTTTTATTCAAAAAAATAAATGGGTTCTACGCCTTTTATATCAAACGATTTTATTGAGTCTCATACAGATTTTGGTGAACTCATTGAAACTTTAAGATCCGGATTTGGAGAAAATCAGGTTGAGACACCCATGAGGCATCATCACGATTACGCAAACCCAAAGGAGAATATTGATTCAACCCTGCTACTTATGCCATCATGGGAGGCGGGTATAGATTTAGGCGTAAAAATAGTATCCGTAAACCCAAATAACGGCAACTATGGGCTTCCTTCAATTCAAGGGACCTATCTTTATCTCAATGCGCATAACGGAAGCCTAAATGCAATTTTTGATGCCAAGGCTCTGACTGCCAAAAGAACGGCAGCAGCCTCAGCCCTTGCGGCTTCTTATCTTGCCCACCCCAAAGCGTCAACCCTCTTAATGCTTGGTACGGGCGTATTATCTTCCAATCTGATCAAAGCTCATGCCACTGTAAGTCCATTGAAAAAAGTTTATATCTGGGGAAGAAGTTATGACAAAGCCCTTAAAATTGCCCGTTTATTTGAACAGGAAGATATCGAGGTCATTCCTGTAAAGGACTATGATTCCTATATCCATGAAAGTGATATTATTTCCACCGCCACATTATCAGCTGATCCCTTGATAGATGGGACTAAACTTCGAAACGGACAGCATCTTGATTTGGTTGGAGCCTATAAAAAAGATATGAGAGAGGCTGATGATGCTTGTGTTTTAAGGTCGAGCATTTTTTTAGACACCTTTCAAGGTGGCCTGAAAGAATCAGGTGATATAGCAATTCCTTTACACAAGGGATTGCTCAAAAAAGAGGATATCAAAGCTGATTTATTCGGTTTGTGCGGCGATCGTCATCCGGGGCGGGAAAATTCAGATGAGATCACCCTTTTTAAATCGGTTGGGCATGCTTCTGAAGATTTATTTGGAGCCAGATATTACTTTGAACAGTATAAAAAAGACAGATCAAAGCGATGAAAACTTTCGATAGAATTCAACAAAAGAAAAGCTATGATCCCCCAAGGGAATGGCTTAAAATCAAGACCATTGACATGCATACAGGAGGTGAACCTCTTAGGGTGATCACCGAAGGTTTTCCTGAACTCAAAGGGAATTCCGTTCTTGAATACAGAAGATACTGCAAGGAAAACCTTGACCATTTAAGAACGGCACTCATGTTTGAACCAAGAGGGCATGCGGACATGTACGGTTGTATTTTAACTCCTCCCAACGATGATGAGGGAGATTTCGGGGTGATATTCTTGCACAACGAAGGATATTCGACGATGTGTGGCCATGCCATCATCGCACTGACCACCTTAAGTATTGAATTGAACTGGATCGATGCGAAAGACGGAGAGAATGAGGTAAAAATTGATGCTCCCTGCGGACGTATCATGTCATATGCTCATGTTCAAAACGGCAAAGTAAAAGGGGTTAGGTTTCTTTGTGTCCCAAGTTTTGTTGCCGGCCTGAATCGGTCAGTTGAAATACAGGGAATTGGAACCGTTACCTATGACCTTGCCTATGGAGGTGCATTTTACGCCTATGTGGACTTAGATAAGAACAATTTTGATTTCGACCTTTCAAAAGCTTCTTATCAGGAGCTCATAAAAACCGGAATGCAAATAAAAAAGGCAGTAATGGAAAGTGATGAATCGATAGTTCATCCCTTTGAAGAAGCCCTGGGCTTCCTCTACGGAACTATTTTTACAGGAAGGTCAGATCACGAGAATATCGATAGCAGGAATGTTTGCATATTTGCCGATGGAGAGGTGGATCGATGCCCCACAGGATCGGGAGTATCGGGTAGAATGGCCATACATTATCTGAGAAATGAAATACAGATCGGAGAAAAAATGAGCATTGAGAGCATCACCGATTCCGTTTTTAAAGGGTCTGTGGTGGAAGAAATTGATTTTGGGCCATTTAATGCTGTTGTGCCGCAAGTTGAAGGTACGGCGCATATTACAGGAATGCATACCTTTGTTATAGATCCTGATGACGCAATGAAATACGGATTCATACTTCGTTAACACATGAAGAATTCAGCTTACAATGACCTGCTGATAAGTACTCAAGAAGCACAAAAAGTACTTTTGGACCTTTATGGAATTCAGGGAAAAGCCCAAAGGCTTCCCGGGGAATACGATATGAATTTTAGAATATCCTCAAAGGGAGGTCCCCGATATATCCTGAAGATTTCAAGGCCTGATGCAGATTTGGATTCGCTCTATTTTCAGCAGCAATTATTGGATCATCTAAAACAATGCCATAAGGATTTAGTAGCTCCCGAAACATTTACTGACCTCTCTGGAAATTCAATCTCGTTTTATTCCGATCACAACAAAAATCAAAGAGCAGTCAGGTTGCTGAGCTGGATTCCGGGAAGGATTTACAGCGAAGTTCATCCCAAAAGGTCAAACTTAAGGCAAAGTCTTGGACTGTACTGTGGAAGGCTTACGTCGGCGCTTGAAGATTTTGAACACCCCAGTGCCCACAGAACCTTTGAGTGGGACCTTTCCAATTCACTGTGGACAACTGACCATATTGAGATCTTCGAGTCAAAGGAACAAATCATCATAGAATACTTTCAAAAAAGGTTTAAGTCATTTCAAAAAGAATACAAAAAGCTCCCAAAATCTGTAATTCACAATGATGCCAACGATTTCAATATCCTTGTCGATGAAAATTTAAAAGATCCTGAACTAACAGCTGTTATAGATTATGGAGACGCCATTCATTCTCAGACGATCAATGACCTTGCCGTGTGCTGCGCTTACGGAATAATGAACCTGACGGATCCCCTTTCAGGGGCCATTGAGATTGTTAAAGGATATCATCAGGGAAGGGCTCTTCAGGAAAAAGAATTATCGTTTCTTTATGATTGCATTGCCATGCGGCTCGTCATCACCCTGACAAAGTCTCGAATAAACCAAATCAAGGAACCCGATAATGAATACCTCCAGATTAGTTCCAGGCCGGCCTGGGAGCTTTTACTTCTGTGGAAGGAAATCAGTCCTGAATTTGCCCATTACAGTTTTAGACAAGCTTGCGGATTTACCGCGCATCCCAATGAAAACAAATTTAAAAAGTGGTCATTGGGCAACAAATCTGAACTTCGAAATTTATTCCCTACAGTACCCGCTGATGACTGTTATGATATCGATTTAAGCGTCTCGAGCACATGGTTAGGGCACTTAAGCGACTTTAGTGATTTCGACTATTTTGATTACAAAATCAACAAGCTTCAAAAGCAGCATCCAAAAAAGATAATTGCAGGGGGATACCTGGAGCCAAGGCTTGTGTACACCACTGAAGCCTATCAAAAAAAAGGCAATGACCGGAATGAAAGCAGAACAATCCATCTAGGAATTGATTTTTGGCTTGGGCCCGGAACTCCGGTTCACACACTTTTTGACGGGGAGGTGGTTGTTGCTGTAAATGATTCAGGAGACAAGGAATACGGAGGGCTGGTTATCCTAAAACACCTTGCTGAAGATTTTGAGTTTTACAGTCTTTATGGCCATCTGTCGGTAAAAAGTGCAACCTCCTTAAAACCGGGAGAGATTCTAAAATCCGGGGATCAGGTAGGCACTCTTGGAAACTATCCTGAAAACGGAAACTGGCCCCCTCATTTACATTTCGAAATCATGTTGTCTCTGCTCAATTTTAGGTCTGATTTTCCTGGTGTGGCATATGATAGTGAAATCCTTACCTGGAAAAGTATTTGTCCTGATCCCAATCTTTTGTTCCAACTCGAATCTCTTGGTCCGTACCAAAGTGAAAACAAGCAGGACCTGATAAAATTCAGGCAGAAATTTCTTGGTAAAGGAATGAGCCTGTCCTATGAGGAACCACTTCATATCGTCAGGGGAATGGGCCCTTACCTCATCGATCAAAAAGGAGTCATGTATCTTGATACAGTAAACAATGTTGCCCATACAGGACATGAGCATCCGGTTGTGGTAAAAGCCGGCCAGGAACAGATGTCTTTATTGAACACCAATACGCGGTATTTACACAAGAACATCATCAAGGCTACGGAAACCCTGTTATCAACCTTCCCTCCTGAGTTGTCGGTTGTCCATTTTGTTAATTCAGGCAGTGAGGCAAATGAACTGGCGCTTAGAATGGCAAAAACCGTAACCGGGCAAAATGATATCATCGCCTCTGAAATGGGATATCACGGAAATACAAATGCCTGTATCGAAATCAGCTCTTACAAGTTTGATGGAAAAGGTGGTGCAGGTTGTCCTGAGCATACTCATATTTTTCCTATTCCGGATAAATTCAGGGGTAAATACAGAGGAGAAAATACAGGAAAGAAATATGCCCTGGAAATAAAAAGGGTCATATCAAAATTAAGTGCTGAGGGCAAATCTCCTGCTGCGTTTATCATTGAACCCATAATAAGTTGCGGGGGACAGATAGAATTACCCGTTGACTTCTTAAAACATACCTATGAATCCATTCGAAAAGCGGGTGGAGTATGTATATCCGATGAAGTTCAGGTGGGTTGCGGCCGGGTTGGCTCATCTTTTTGGGGCTTTGAATTGTATGATGTTGTCCCGGATATCGTAACCATCGGCAAACCGCTCGGCAACGGCCATCCGGTAGCAGCGGTGGTTTGTACCAGGGAAGTTGCCGATAAATTTGCAAACGGGATGGAGTATTTTAATACCTTTGGCGGAAATCCTGTATCCTGCGCTATAGCCAATGCCGTAGTTCAACTGGTGAAAAATGAGAATCTTCAAAAGAATGCTTTGCGAACAGGGAATTATCTCAAAGAAGAATTAAAACAATTAAGCCTGTCTTATCCTATTCTAAAAGATATTCGGGGACAGGGCCTTTTTTTGGGTATTGAGCTCACTGATAAAAACCTGAAACCTCTTCCGGACAAAACAAAGTATCTGGCAAATCGTATGAAGGACAAAGGTATCCTGATGAGTATAGACGGTCCAGATCACAACGTCCTTAAGATTAAACCCCCAATGGTATTTTCATTGGAAAATTCGAAAAGCCTTTTAAAGGCATTATCAGAAGTCCTGGACGAAGATTATATGAAAATTTAAAATTTTATTTATGAAAAAAATAGTTCTTTTATTGACAGTAGTACTCCTAAGTTCCTTTTCCGAAATTGAAACTAAAGACGATAAAACTGAGATCAGAAAAGTAATGGCTGATCAACAGGAAGCTTGGAACAATTATGACCTTGAGGGCTTCATGCAGGGTTACTGGAAATCCGAAGAGTTGAAATTTTACGGAAGTAACGGGGTAACTTATGGCTGGAACAATACCCTGGCAAGGTATAAAAAAGCCTATCCTTCCAAGGAATATTCGGGAACTTTAAAATTTGTGATCAATGACATTTCAAAAATTTCAAGAGATGCTTATTATGTTATGGGTGAATACCATCTCGAACGATCTGTTGGAAATGCCGATGGGATCTTTATGATCATTTTTAAAAAAATCAAAGGAGAATGGAAGATCATTTCAGATACTTCCTGCTAAACGGATCGTGATAAATATCCTGAGTGCAAAATGAAATTAAACGAATCCAATTATATCACAAGAAAAGCAACTCTGGAGGACCTGCCAAGCCTTCTCAAATTTGAACAGGAACTGATCCAAACGGAAAGGCCCATGGATAAAACGATAAGGGAAGGAAATATCTCTTATTACAGCATAGAATCTTTTATAAAGTCTGAGGAGATTGAAGTAATTGTGGCTGAATTCCAAGGTGAAATAATAGCTTCGGGTTATGCAAAAATTATAGAAGACAGACATTATTTAAAGCACAGGTTCCAGGGTTATCTAGGATTTATGTTTGTCAAAGAATTGCACCGTGGCAAAGGAGTCAATAAGCAAATTGTTGATAGCTTGATACTATGGTGTAAAGCAAAAGGTGTCTATGAAATCCGGCTGGATGTGTACGATAAGAATCCCCAGGCCATAAAAGCCTATGAAAAAGCAGGATTTGAAAAACATCTAATAACCATGAGGCTAGATGCCAGAAATCATTGATCTTTTTCCATTAATCGCTCAATATCTTCAATTTCAATCGGCATTTCCTCAGTGAGGTTAATATTACCGTTGATGGTGATCAGGTAGTCATTTTCCAATCGGCAGCCAATTCCTTCTTCAGCAATATATATCCCTGGCTCACAGGTAAGAACCATCCCTCGCTCCAAAGGTCTGGAATATAAGCCCACATCATGTACGTCCAGTCCAATGTGATGTGCTGTTCCATGCATAAAATATTTCTTATACAACGGGTTATCAGGATCCTGATTATCAATATCTTCCTGAGACAATAATCCAAGACCTATCAATTCGGTTTCCACCAATGAAGCCATTTGCTCTTCATAATCTTTTGGAACAACTCCCGGCTTTAACAATGCTGACCCCTTTTTAAGACACCTTAAAACGGCTGAATAAACTTCCCTCTGTCGTTTAGAAAACTTTCCGTTTACCGGAAAACAACGCGTCGTATCCGAATTATAATTACCGTAACAAACACCAAAGTCCATCAAAATCATATCCCCTTCCTTGCAGAAGTCATCATTATTATTATAATGCAGGGCACAGGCATTTGATCCTGAGGCAACAATTGGCTTAAAAGCATGACGTTGAGCTCCTTCTTTTATAAGCTTATAACTTAATTCAGCCTCCAATGCATACTCCTTAATTCCAGGCTCGACTTTTTGCAACACTCTTTTAAACCCTTGAATACTAATCGCTGCTGCCTTCTTTATCATATCCACCTCTTCTTTTGACTTGATCTGCCTCAAAGACCTTGTAATTTTTGCAGCCCGGAAATAATCATGCAGTGGATACTTTCTTTTACACCACTTAATCAATCTGTCCTGTCTGGTTTCAACATCTTTGGTCACCCTTTTGATATGTTCGTTATGACCTAGATAAAAATTGTCGGCTTCAAAGGCCATCAATTGAAGGATTTTTTCAAAATTATCAACCCATTCAACCCTGGAAATTCCCGAAATATCCTTAGCCTGCTCCGCTGAAAGTTTCTCTCCCTCCCATATTTTAATGTGTTCGTTGGTTTCCTTTATGAATAATATCTCCTTGTTCTCTTCCTTGTAGGCATCCGGATAAAGCAACAGGAGCGTTTCCTCCTGATCAATTCCTGACAAGTAAAAAAGATCATTGTTTTGCGCAAAACCCATGCTGTCATCCGCATTTGTGACCTGAATATCATTAGAAGCGAGAAGTGCAATAGAATTTGGAAGCATCTCTTTTGAAAATTCTTTCCTGTTCTTTTTAAATACTGTCGATGGAAGGTTTTGATATCTCATACTTAGGTTAAAATTTTCTGGCAGGGTTATAGGGTTCTAAATTTATCGAGGGTTTTTGATTTGATATTATTTCCGAAATTAATTTACCGGTCCCTGTTGCCATGGTCCAGCCCATCATGGCATGTCCTGTGGCCAGTATTAGATTCCGGCAATCCCCGGCCCGTCCGATAAAAGGAAGTCCGTCAGGAGAGAGTGGCCTCAATCCGGAAGAAGCCTCCTTAAGTGCTTTTTGATCAATAACTAATCCTTTATAATAGCTAGCTGCGGCATCAGCTATTGCTTTTACGCGTACCTGGTTCACATCATCATTAATCCTTGCGATCTCCATGGTCCCTGCAAATCTTGTAAATCCGTTCATCGGAGTAACGGCCGCCTTCGATTCTACCAGGATGGCCGGCAACCTGATTCCTGTTTTTTCATTCACATCTATCCTGTATCCTTTACCTGCCTGTAGTAGGATTTTTACCCCTGCCTTTTCAGCAATTTTTGAGGTCCATGAACCAGCTGCAAGTATAAACTCTTCTGCCTCATATCTCGATCGAGAAGTTACCGCTGCAGTTATCCTGTTATTTTTAAGTTCCAGGTCAAGAACCTCTTCCTTATTATGAATATTCACTCCTTTTGAGATCAGGTAGTCTTTTAGATTCTTCATGAATTCTGAAGGAGTAGAATGCGCATCACATTGAAAGTATGTGGCCCCGATCACATCGAGATCTACATCAGGTTCAAGATTTTTCAATTCTTCCTTGTTGACTACCTGAGCGGCCAGATTCACATCATTAGCCAACTTAACTATTTTGGCTTCCTCTTCGAGCATTTTTTCAGTTTTGCACAACATAAGAAGCCCCTTGTTCTCAAAATGAAAATCAAATTCAGGATCTTTTCTGATTGATTCATACAATTCATGGCTAAACACTGAGATATCCCTGATGGCCGGGATCGCTTTTTTGACATGCGAATCTGTACAGCTTTTGTTAAAAGCCCATGCCCATCTTAAAAAATCAGCATCAAATCTCGGTTTTACATAGAAAGGACTTGAAGGATCAAACATCCATTGAATCCCTTTTTTTACAACACCAGGTGCAGATAAAGGAATAATATGACTGGGTGAAATATATCCGGCATTGACGTATGAGGCCCCTGAATCCATATTAGATTGATCCAGTACAGTTACTTCATGTCCCTCTTTAAAGAGAAAATATGCCGTGCATAAACCTATTACCCCTCCCCCTATTACCACACATTTTTTCATAACGATCTTAAATCTTTACTCAATTATCAAATTACCTGAAATCCATAGGCATAAGGATCATCCTCATCATCTATTATGATGGTATTATATCCATATACTTTCGCCCATCCCTGGATGCTTGGAACGATGGCTGATCTTCCGTTAAGCTCTGTTTCTTCCTCTATCCTACCCGTAAATGTGGATCCAATATAACTCTCGTGTATATAATCCTCTCCTTTCTTCAACAATCCTTTGGCATGCAGTTGAGCCATTCTTGCCGACGTACCCGTACCGCATGGTGATCGGTCAATCGCTTTATCCCCATAGAATACAGCGTTTCTACCGGAGGAAGTCTTATGGATGGTATCTCCCGTCCATAACATATGGCTGACCCCATTTATCGAATCATTCTCAGGATGGACAAAATAATCAGGATAAAGCTCGTTGATTCTTTTTCTTACAACCTGAGAATATTGTATTATCTGAGACGCTTTAAAATCCTGAACACCTGAATAATTCTTTTGAGGATCAACAATTGCATAAAAATTACCCCCATAACCTACGTCAAATAGCAGCTCTCCCAGTTCCGGACAGTCCACGGTCAGGTTTTCTGCAGCCAGGTAACTTTTTACGTTCGTTAGTTTTACCCACTCTACTTTGCCATTATTTTCCTGATAGCTTATGTTTACAAGGCCGGCAGGAGATTCCATTCGAATTCGTCCCGGGGTCTTTGGTTTGATCAATCCTTCTTCAATTCCTATGGTAATGGTTCCAATGGTTCCGTGGCCGCACATAGGCAGACATCCCGAAGTTTCAACAAATAAAATTGAAAAGTCGTTCTCAGGATCATGTGGCGGATAAAGTATACTTCCGCTCATCATGTCATGACCACGAGGTTCGTACATTAATCCTTTCCTGATCCAGTCAAAATCCTTCATAAAATGGAGCCTCTTCTCATTCATGGTATTTCCCTTTAAATCAGGAATACCAGTGGTGATCAATCTTACCGGATTTCCACAGGTATGGCCATCTATACATTTAAATATGGTTTTCGCCATTATTTTTATATCTCAAAAAGTTGGTACATGCTGTTGCATATATCATTTAACAACTTAACACAAAATACGAGTCCTTAATTTAAAAAGGCTCTGAACTCAGTTGATTGTTTACCAGCCTTACAATACCGAGTGGGTTCTCATTTTTCAAGGCATCTGGCAACAAATGATTAGGCCAGTCCTGATAACTGAATGGCCTGACCCATCTTTTTATCGAGTTGATGCCTACAGCCGTAAAACGACTGTCAGTGGATGCAGGATAAGGGCCACCGTGTACCATTGACGGACATACCTCAACTCCTGTAGGCACTCCGTTAAAAATAATTCTGCCCACTCTGTTCTTAAGAGCCTGAACAATGCCATCATAGTCGTTGGCTTCTGTTCCCTCTGCGATCAATGTTCCTGTTAGCTGACCTTCAAGCCTGTAGATAATCTCTTCAAGCTCCTTTTTACTTTCACACTGTACAACCATAGTAAAAGGCCCGAATACTTCCTGATGCAGGAGAGGATTTTCAAGAAAAGTTTTTCCCTCCACTGTGGTCACCGCCTGGCGCGCCTCATTATCTGCAATGGTATCATCGTATTGAGCTACCAATGAAAGACCCTCCTGAGTAAGTGCTTTTTGCTTATTGCTTTCATAGGCCCCTATAATATTCGGGTGAAGCATACACCCAGGTTCGATGGCTGTAATCTCTTTGGCCAATTCTGAAATAAAATTGTCCAGTGAGCTACCTTTTATACCAAAAAGAAGTCCCGGATTCGTGCAAAACTGACCTGTTCCCAGAGTTACAGAACCAGCATATGTTTTCGCAAGGCTTGTACCTCTTTGATCAAGTGCCTTGGGTAAAAAGACCACTGGGTTAACACTGCCCATCTCCGCAAATACCGGTATGGGCTCCTCTCTATTGGCAGCAAGATCATAGAGGGCTCTTCCTCCTCTTATACTTCCTGTAAACCCAACAGCCTTTACTTTAGGATGCCGGACCAACTGAACCCCTACCTCTATTCCGCTGCTGTTCAGGTTTGAAAAAACTCCCTCTGGCATTCCCGTTCTTTGAGCCGCTTTGATAATGGCAGAAGCTATTAATTCTCCTGTTCCCGCATGCATAGGGTGTGACTTCACGATCACAGGACAGCCTGCTGCCAAGGCAGCCGCCGTATCCCCTCCTGCCGTTGAATAAGCCAGAGGGAAATTACTTGCTCCAAATACTACAACAGGTCCAAGAGGGATCATCATCTTTCTCAGGTCAGGTTTTGGGACAGGACTTCGGTCAGGAATAGCTGTATCAATATGAGCTTCAACCCAATCTCCTTTTTTAACCAGATCGGCAAATGTCCTTAATTGAAAAATCGTTCTGCCTCTTTCCCCCATTGCTCTTCCAGCCGGAAGTCCTGATTCTGAACAATAGGTTTCAATCAATTCATCACCAAGGGATTCAATTTCATCTGCTATGGCATTTAGAAACTCGCTCTTGGATGAACCGGATACCAACTGATAACTGCTGAAGGCATCCCAGGCCAGGTCCACTGCTCTATTAATTTCCTCACCAGAGGCTTCATAAAAATCATGTTTATTTTCCTGGTTGCTGACAGGATTGAAGGTTTTGAACAACTTATCGCCTTTATCATATAACTGCCAGCCAATGTGATTTTTCCCTGTTATCATTAAGTTTTTATTTTTTAATTTATTCAATTTGTTACAGATTCTTATAATCCGGTAGTAAGGGCCTGTTTTTGATCGCCTCATCAATTATTCCCAGAACTTTTTTTCTTTCCTCTCCTGCCAGTGGCAATCTTGGCTCCCTGACATTCTCTGTACCTATTCGGGTAGCTACTTCCGCCAGTTTGATATTCTGTACTAATTTAGTGTTTATATCCAATTCCAACAACGGTAAAAACCATCTGTATATGGCTATGGCTTCTTCAGTTCTACCCGATCTGGCCAATTCATAAATCGCAACCGTTTCAGCCGGAAACGCACAAACCAGACCGGCAACCCAGCCATCAGCCCCAATCAAAAGGCTTTCCAAAGCCAAGGTATCAACCCCACATAAAATGGCCAGCCTGTCTCCAAACCGGTTTCTGATTCTGCTGATATTCGAAATATCTCTTGTTGATTCCTTAACAGCCTGAATATTAGGACAGTCTTTTAAAAGTTCCTCAAACATGTCCAAGGTTACCTCGATCCCGTAATCAACTGGATTATTGTAAATCATAATCGGCAAGGTAGTACTCTGGGCAACCTTTTTAAAATAGGTTACTGTTTCTCTGTCATCTGCTTTGTAACGCATTGGAGGTAACATCATCAATCCACTAGCTCCGTCCTCTTCAGCCATTCTTGCCAGTTCAATGGCAGCCTTGGTGGACTGCTCTGCAATGTTGATGATAACCGGAACACTTCCTTTTACAAATGCTACTGTTTCTCTTACCAGAGTCCTTTTTTCAAGTTCGCTCAGTGTGCTTGCTTCTCCCAAAGTTCCGCCAAGAATGATTCCATGAACTCCTGCGTCGAGTTGAGCCTGGATATTTATTTTAAAATTATCCAGATCCAGTTCATCCTGATCCGTAAATTTCGTGGTTACAGCAGGCATAACCCCTTTCCATTGTATAGTCATAATTGAAATTGTTTTTATGCAAAATTATAGGAAGAAGTGTTTCGTTTTTTCATTTAAATTAACAAGATATAGTACTATATTACCTCTATTTTATTATTATTCTCTATTTTTGAATAATATATGCCTAAAATAGAATGAAAGTATTTCCTTTTAAGATTCCTAAACCTGAACATTCTACCCTGATTGTTCAGAATGACAAAGTAGATATGCTCTATAACAAACTGCATCAGCACAGGGAGATACAGATTAGTTATGTGGTAAGGGGTGAAGGGAACTGTATCATTGGGGATTTTGTTGGGGAGTTCAAAAAAAATGATGTTTTCATCATTGGTGAAAATGTTCCTCATGTCTTCAATAACGACCCTTCCGATGAAGGGGTTCATGTGATCTCCTTATTTTTTACCCAGTCTAGTTTTGGTCAACATTTTTTTGAGTTTCCGGAATTCAAAAGATTCAACACTATTTTTCATCGGGCTTCGCTTGGTATAAAAATTAAACCTGCGACTGATCAACTTGGAGTCCTTTTTTTTAAAATCCCTTCGAAATCGAAATTTGAAAAATTCATCGATTTTATGAATATACTTCAATTGATTTCGAAAGAAAAACTTGTAACCTTATCCTCTGAAATTCACAACAAATCCTATGGCGAGGAGGAAGGTAAAAGAATGAGAGATATCTTTGAATTTACTCTATCCAAATACGATGAAAACATCTCACTTGAACAGGTGGCGGAAATTGCAAACATGACCCCAAACGCTTTTTGCCGCTATTTCAAACAGCGGACAAATAAAACCTATATTAATTTCCTTCTCGACATCAGAATTGAAAACGCCTGTAAACTTTTAGCTAAAAAGTCAGACCTGAGCATCGCTGAAATATCTTATCGCTGCGGGTTTAATAATCTGACTAATTTCAACCGAAAATTCAAATCGATAAAAAATATGACACCGTCCGAATTTAGGAAAAAGGTCAAATGAAAAATCTGTAAAAAAAATTCGCCAAACAGCACTGCTATTCGGCGAAAATTAACTTAACAAAAACAAATTACTTATATAAGTCAGATTTTAAATGTTAAAACATGATAGATTGTTACATTGAACGAACCTGAGTTATTTACCTCTAAAATTAAATCTTCCGCGGCTCCAATAAAACACTTTAAGGACGAAACTATTGATTTTCTTTTCGAATGGACCATTCTATTTACCGAAGAATCTTTACTGTTGATTAAATATTATTTTTTTATCAAGATTCGTTAAAAAATTCCTCTCTTATTTTTTTCGAAAGTCCGCTAACTACCAGTTCATAAGAATGATCTATCAAATCACGAAACAAATTATCCGAAAATGAACCATCAACCGTAACAGTATTCCAATGTACCTTGCTCATATGATAGCCTTCATTGATGCTATCATACTCTTCTCTTAATTTCAGGGCTCTATCAGGATCACATTTCAAATTGACCTTAAACTCGGGACTGTCAAGCCCGGTTAAAGCAAACATTTTTCCGCATACTTTGAAGACAAGCGTTGTTTCATCAAATGGAAATTCTTCTGATACCATATGCTTTGAAAGACAATACATTCTGAATTCTTCTACATTCATAATTCAATTTCAATAATAAATCAAACAAACACCAGGGCCAATTTTATCTGATCGTAACTAATTTCACCCTTCAGGATTTCAAATATAGGTTTTAAACTAATCCTTTCTTCCGCACCTGCTCCCTTTAGCAATTGCCTTCTTGCTTTTTTAACTTTAGTCAAAACACTTCTTTCCGGCTTGAATCGATTCAGGTTTGTTTGCGGATACATTTCCGAAATCCTGATCAGATGGGTCGAAATGGTACCGATGGTCAGATTCCTTTCTATCATGATATCCTGCAAGGAATACCCCTTATCTATGAGTTGTTTTGTTATCAGATAGGTAGATTTTTTAACTATTTTCTTTCCTTTTTCCAATCGGTCCAAATTCTCCTTAATTTCATCTTTATTAAGAACTCCTCCATTTTGTTTAACAAAGTTCCTGGCCTCTTTTTCCAAATTATCCGCATCCAAATTCAATTCCAGTTCTCTGGATAATTCCTGAAACCTTTGATCAGCTCGTAATGCAAGCCTATCTACCTCCAGGGCCGTTCCGTTAAATCCCCTCAATTCCAGCCCATCCATGCTCTTCACTCTTGACAAGGCCACATAACCTTGCCCTTTTTCAAAGGTTTTGTTCAGATCCATAACTGCACTGTCCAGGGTCATTCCCTGACTCTTGTGGACCGTAATGGCCCAGGCCAGCCTAAGAGGCACTTGTACATAGCTAACCAACAGTTTCCCTCCTTCATCTTCAATTCGCCAATCCTCCGGAACTGCTGTAATTTCATAACCGTTGTTTAATCGAATTACCGGATATCCATCATCATCATAACGCAGAACCGTCCCAATCGTTCCGTTCAGATAGCCTTTCTCATAATTATTTTTGACGAACATTACCTTTGAATCTTTCTTCAATTCCAGCACTTCAGGAGCCATGATCGATTTTTTAATGGTTTCGGCAAGCTTTAGATTTCCTTTCACTTTTGCCCGGAAAATCTTTTTCCTTCCCCGAAGTCCCTGAAGGTGTGTAGAATTAATTCTGTCAACATCTATGTTGTGCGTATAAAGGGTTGTGGGCTCCTTTTCTTCTATTGGCCTTGTACAATCCTGAAGCAAGGCTATAGAATTTTCAGTTACTGTACCCGTTCTTATTTCATTCAGAACATCATTCAATTTACTGTCCGTTTGCCTGAACTGTTCTGTCAGATAGCAGATTGACAAATCCGCACCCAACCAGGACTGAGACATAAAACAAAACTTATCCCTGTTCGTTTCCCCTGTCGTACCTATTGGTGGAAGCTGAAAAAAATCACCACAAAGAACCAGCTGCAGGCCTCCAAATGACTTATCCGTTTGTCTAAAATACTGAAGTACTTCATTTACCAGATTGAATTGCTTTAAATGAAGCATTGAAATCTCATCAATAATGAGCACTTTGGTCTTGTCAATATGCTTTTTAAGATACTTTTTTTCCTTTAAGGCTTTCAGGTTTCGCTGGCTCAGGCTATCCTTGATTCCAATACCTGACCAGGCATGAATCGTGGTCCCCTGGAGATGTGTTGCCGCAATTCCAGTAGAAGCCGTAACGGATACCGGAATTTTTCGAGCTTTCAGGTATTGAATATATTTATTGAGAACATACGTTTTCCCGGTACCTGCAGAACCTGTTAAAAAAACATTTCTACCGGATTTCAATATCGCTAAGGCCTGATCTTGATTCACTTATTCTTAAATTCACGGATCAATTTTCCTGTTCCAGTTTATTCACTAACTTTTCCTGTATTGCAATTCCCTTATTATTCTTTGCAAGTAACAGATCCTGATAGTCCAGGTTCCAACCAATGGTTTCCACAATATTCTGTATAAGAAGAACAGCCTCAAGAGCTTCGCTTTTTGCTGTGTCATACAAACCACTCTCAGGTATTTTTAACAATACGTATTCTTTAGCCTGAGAATTAACTTCGGTCAAATCCGTAGAATCAAATTTATTGAACAAGCCATCTTTTTTATCATAGTACTTGAGATCGGTTTCCAGACTCAGGACCTGAGGATCAGGAAAATCGGTTAACCTGATCACCTTTTTTTCATTATTGGCTTCCATTTTGATCTTAGAGAGATCAAAGCCCACATGAGCTTTGGCATTAATCAACAGAATCGCTTTTTTCTTACTGGAAACCATGCTCATAAATCTTTCCTTGGTATTCTCGTAATGGTATATTTCTGCAAACTCTCCTTCAACAGTGATGAGTTTCCAAACCTTTCTGATCTTTTCCATGAGAATGGCCGATTGCGCATTTGTAATATCTTTTCTTTTCTGAATTTTGATATATTTTAATACCCAGTAGGTGATTATTGCTCCAAGAAAAAGTCCGAGTAAAGCTTCCATATTATCGAATAGGCTTTAAAAATACTAAATAAATCATACTTTGATCAAAAACATATCCGAAGCAATTCCATCGGCTAAAAAATATTTGTCAGGCCTTAAAATCAGGTGATCCTCTTCAATGTAAAGACTACCTGCAAGAAGGTGTTTTTTGGCTTGCTTCATCAGCGCTTCTTTATAAGTTTCACCAAAATCTGACATTATATCCCGAATTGAAATTCCCCAGATCGTCCTGATTCCGGTCATGATCCTTTCATTAATCCTGTCCTCAACTGTCAGATGTTCAATTTCACTGGGCAACCTGTCTTTTTCAAGGGACTTTATATACCTGGCGTTGTTGGTAATATTCCAGCTTCTTCGGCTACCGTCAAAAGAATGGGCAGACGGTCCTATACCCAGATAATTTACCCCTTTCCAATAGGAGGCATTATGTCTGGAGAAATAACCTTTCTTTCCAAAATTTGAAATTTCATATTGTATATAATCTTTGGATTTTGTGTGTTCCTGAAGAATTTTAAAATGTCTTTCTGCCAAGGCATCAGAAGGGGCTTTATATTTTCCCGTTCGAATAAAATGATCCAATGCCGTTTTGGGTTCAACGGTAAGCGCATAACTCGAAATGTGCCCAACTTTAAAATCAAAAGTACATTGTAGATTTTCAGCCCATCGTTCTTCACTAAGCCCGGGTAATCCATAGATCAGGTCCATGCTTATATTATCAAACCATTTTGAAGCCTGTTCCATAGATCTCAGCGCCTGTTTACTATTATGGGCCCTGTTCATATAGCTCAGGTCCTCATCAGAAAAGGACTGAACCCCAATACTCAACCGGTTCACAGGTGATCGGCTCAGATCTTCTATCTTCTGTTTAGACAGATCATCCGGATTAGCCTCAAGAGTGATCTCCGGATCCTTGGTTACCTGAAAATGAGTTCTGATTAGATTTAAGATGTCCTCTATTTCCGCAGGATTAAGCAAGGAAGGCGTACCTCCTCCAAAATAAATGGTTTCTACGTAATCACTGATCTCTTTTTTTCGTAATACCAGCTCCTTTTTAATGGCTGACAACATCGAATCCTTGTTCTTGAGTGAGGTTGAAAAATGGAAATCACAATAGTAACATGCCTGTTTGCAAAAAGGTATATGTATATAGATACCGGCCATAAGTCTAAGAATAAATCCAGGCGTAAGATACAAAGTAAGAGCTACACTCCTAACTAAATGAATCTCGAGTGCGTTTAGGCGGGGTAAGTTTATATTGGATCGATGAAAAATGCAATAAATTTAAATCTGTTTTTAACAATGAGGATGCTATCAAAACACCATTTAAACACATGAATAAGTTCAGGTTACAGGTTTTTTTCAATACTTCTATATTCTAATACAAGCCTAATTTTTCCTGTTTTCTTATCGGCTTCCCGCATTTCTTTGCGGTCAATAGAGACATCGCTGCCCACAAAATTAAGTGGAATCCTGATACGGTCCATTTCAAATAAAACGTCCAATTTGGTTGGAAGTATAGCCTGTTTATCCGGGTATGTGAGCCTCATTGTATAAACACCGTCTTTTTTCGTGTTGATTTCGGCCCAGGTGATACGTTGATTCTGGGTATCTATATGCAAATTGGCCACACTAAAATCTGCCTTATTATCTGATGGTAAAATAGAAATTGCCAATAGCGATGTTGACTGTCCTTCTACTTCACCTCTGTCCACTACCATAAATGGATATTCAAACAACTCACTAAACGACAAATCTAATCCGCGTTTGGGAATTAGGACAAAATCTTCAGATTCGATGACCAAATCTTCACCCTTTTTAAAAACTGCCAGTGCTTCCTTATCTGGCATTTTAATGAATGAAATATCCACATGTAACTTTATATCTGCTTGAAAGGCATGGATACTATCCAGTCTAGATTTAACGAAAAGCACCTGTTCTTCAGCTGTTTGAGAAAAGCCATAAGCAGCATATAAGAACAGTAAAAGTATTCCATGTAGTTTCATCCTATGTCTTTTTTCTGAAATAAAAATAGCCCCACAATCATTGTCACTAAAATATAAAGTACCATTAAGACCGAATTGATAATAATCGTGTCCCATTCAATGTCGTAGTTAAAAAAATATTGCCAGGTATTGTTCAATTTAAAAAAGGCGATCTGGTTCCATACATCATTGGCTAAATCTATTTTCAACAATAATGTAGAAACGATCAAAAACAACGCAGCCACAATCCAAGTTTTAAAACTTTCTTTCAGCAACACGGCTAGGGTTAAACTTACCACAGAAAAGAATACCAAAGAAAGGGTCCCGAACAAAAAAGCATACACCAATCTATAGAGAGCATCATCGTGTTCAAAAAAAGTCAGTCCGTTGGTATAGATCACTAAGTCTCCTTTTCCAAAAATTCCGTAGGACAATATAAAGGACGTTATGGCCAGTAGTAGCACTAAAAAAATGGTAAATAAACTGGCAACGATATACTTCGCAAATAGATATTTCCACTTCACAACAGGTTGCATAAGCACCGTTTGTAACGTTTTTTCCTGATATTCTGTTGTAAGCATGCCAGATACAATTATCATGCAGAGCAAGGGTACATGAAACCAAAAGGAGTTGAGTATAAAGTATATGATCAAGTTCCCGTTAAGCAGCTTGCCTTGAAAGTAGAATGTATCCTTCAAATTGGCCAACACGATATCAATAATTCCTGTACCTTGATAATAAGCACTTAAAAGCACAACCGCTTCAATAAAAAAGAGAGCCAAAATTGCATAATATGTCCGGCTTTGACGAAACAATTTATAGGTTTCAATATAAAGTAGTCGCATCATTTCTCCTTCGGATTAAATAGTTGCTGCAAGTCAAGTACAGGCCTGCAAGAAGTGATTGCTATTTTCTGCTGTGATAATTTAAATATGACTTCAGAGATTTCGGTAGCCGATGCCGAAATAGTCATGCAGTCTCCATTCGAAACCGTATCATAATCATTTAAAAAAGATGCTTTTTTAATTTCGCTTCCGCATAAGGTATAACTTTTGGTACAGGCAGAAAGGATCGTGCTCGTCTCACCGGTTTGAATAATTTCCCCATTATGAATTATTGATAACTTCATACAAACCGTACTTAAAACATCAATAATATGAGAAGAGATTAATATAGACATTTTAGTTTGTTGTCTAAGGTCAAAAATGAGCTGTTTTAAGGCTTCTATACCCAGAGGATCCAAACCTGAAAAAGGCTCATCCAACAACAAACAAGAAGGGTTATTAAGAAGGGCAACAGCAATACCCAAGCGCTGTTTCATTCCCATAGAAAAATTACGAACCGGATCCGTTCTATTTAAAGGTAAACCAACTTGTTCCAGGGAAGCTTCTATAGCGATTTTTGAGAAGTCTGCCCCTTGCATTTTTGCAAATAATCGCAAGTTTTCATGTGCATTTAAGTAGGGATAAAGTGCTGGCTTTTCGACAATCCCTCCGATCTTTTTTGCACCGTCGCCGGCAATTTCAACCTCACCACTATCGGGAGAAACTAATCCGAGTAAAATTTTGAACAAGGTAGTTTTACCGGCTCCATTGGCACCAACCAAACCCAAAATTTCTCCCTTTTCACACGAAATACTAACGTTATGAAGGGCCCTAACTTTACCATACTTTTTATACAGTCGTTCACAGTAAATCATACGATTTGCGATTTGGCGATAGCCCGGTAATCAAATTTCGGTTTGTAGTAATCTTCTAGAAAAGTACGGGACCAAAACATTTTTTTGAACAGAAATAAGGGCTCCTTAACCATAAAATAAGGTATGTAATGATACCATTTTACACCAAAATCACGATAACATTGTTGCACCTGATCCTTTATCCCCAATTCTTCTGCAGCTGTTTCTGCAGCCATACGCTGGCATTTGGAACCTACATAAATGAGCGAAATTTTCTTTTTAAAACCATGAATAAAAAATTGATCCTTTATACGTTTATAATTCTGGTAACGCGACCAGCCATCCATGATAACTAAATAGATGTGAACAAACGAAAACAGAAAAAATAAGGTCCAAAACACAATCCAAAACACTGATCCAGAACGAATTGATTTCATGAGCTGCACACCATAGATCCATGATTCTATTATAAATAGTATCAGTGAAGCATACAATAACCTACCTACTCTTAAATAGGAAACGATTGGGCTAGGCTGTATGGGTAAAATTGTCTTATTCAAGCAAACAAATATATAATTTCATGAATAAAAATTAAAAAAAATGGCAATGCCAATAGTCCCATAACGTTTAAGAATGCTCCTGTCTTCATATAGCGCTGACAGCATTGATAACTAATGCAATTATTGGAGGGTCGTTCAAGTGCTGAGGGGGACTTTAGCATGTTCAAATATAAAAAAAAACTAAATATTCCAGTCTAAAAGTGCTTTTGAATCATTGCATACGGACCAAGTTAAAACGATCGCGACACATATGTATCAACTGATCCGTTTTTCGTTTTGCTTCACGAAGGAGCCCCAACCGGAATAGCTTTTCCCGGTTTGCTGTTTCCCCTCATTATAAAAATGACAAACTGCTGCCGCCAGCCCGTCAGTAGCATCCAGATTTTTAGGAAGCTCCTTCAATCCCAGGGTGCTTTGCAACATTTTTGCTACTTGTTCCTTAGAGGCGTTTCCGTTACCGGTTATCGCCATTTTGATCTTTTTAGGGGAATATTCAGTAATTGAAACTTCCCTTGACAATCCAGCAGCCATAGCTACACCCTGCGCGCGCCCTAACTTCAACATGGATTGTACATTTTTACCAAAAAAAGGAGCCTCAATCGCAATTTCGTCCGGATGATAGGTGTCTATGAGTTCAATCGTCCGCTCAAAAATAAGTTTCAATTTAGAATAATGATCACTGTATTTTTTAAGCATTAATTCGTTAAGTTGCATAAAATGCATTCTCTTATCGATTACCTTGATAAGTCCGTACCCCATAACCGTAGTACCCGGATCAATCCCTAAGATTATTCTTTCTTTTGGCAACGTGAATTGTTTTGATAATTCAATTTAAATATCAGAATGATATTTTGTTTCTTTGTGTAAATGTACAATTTCTTGCAAAAATACTTTTCAAGTTTACTCTTTATCATAAAACTCCTGATACTTTCAGGAGCGTATTACATTATTTCTCAACGACTTTTTAATGAGAAAAATTTTAATGGCAGCTTGTGGACCGATCAACTTGATTCTATGGGGTCTGCAGGGTTAGTGTTTATGCTGGTCATTGTTTTTTTAAGTCTGGTCAACTGGACACTGGAGGTCATTAAATGGAAAACTTTGATAAAAAGCCTGCGAAATATTTCTTTTTCAGAATCGCTTGAACAAAGCCTCGGTTCCCTTACAGCCTCTCTGATAACTCCAAACAGAATAGGAGAGTACGGAGCCAAAGCAATTTATTACACAAGAAAACAACGACCTCAAATTATGCTGCGTAACTTTATTGGAAACGCCAGTCAGATGACAGTAACGGTAGTCTTTGGCATATTCAGCCTTATTTTTTTACAAGACTATTTGCCGGAGGATGGTTTTCGCTATACGGAATACTTTATTTTAATCACTTCGATTCTGGTTTTACTAAGTTGTGTATTTTATTGGTTTTTGTTACGAACAGATCATAATTCCTGGTTAAAAAAGGTAAAAAATTTTTTCAGGATTCGCGTTCAGGAATATCAGAAGGCACTGACCTTTTCAGTTTTCCGCTATCTTGTTTTTTCGCATCAGTTTTATTTATTGCTTATTTTTTTCGGGGTAGATATTTCCTATTCAGTAGCACTTCCTACAATCTTTTTAATGTATTTTATCGCTTCAGCAATCCCGGGATTTGTCCTTTTTGACTGGCTGGTAAAAGGTTCGGTTGCCGTTACTCTTTTTGGATATCTAGGCGTGAGTGAAATTGTCATCTTATGCATTACCACAACAATGTGGATTTTGAATTTTGCCTTCCCGGCAATGATCGGAAGTGTTTACGTGATCCGGTTCAATCCACGATTTCTTACGTCGTGTGAAAGTAAAATTATAAAATGATTTATGCGGGTTTTGTCATAGCTGTTATTTACGGAATACTTATTTTGTATTTGAGTCAGGGGATTGACCGCCTTCCTATATTCGAAATGAAAACTCAAACTTATTTCCAAGGATTTTCCATCATTGTTCCTTTTAGAAATGAGTCCAAAAACCTTATAACCCTTCTCAAAAGTTTAAAAGATTTAAAATACCCCAGTGAAAGATATGAAATTATTATGGTCAATGATGATTCAAATGATCATTCGGTTTCACTGATCCAGGAATTTACAGCCTCAAATCCAGATCTAAAACTTATAATATTAGACCAAAAAGGACTATCAAGGTCTCCCAAAAAAGAGGCCATTAAAAAAGGTATTGAGGCTTCTTCTTTTGAATGGATAATTACTACAGATGCAGACTGTACGGTTCCACCTAAATGGCTTAATGCTTTAAATCAGCTGATCAATACCAATGACCCAAAGATGATCGTGGCTCCGGTTACTTATGGCCATGACACAGGTTTCCTTCATCATTTTCAGGTACTGGATTTTCTCAGCCTGCAGGGAACCACAATGGGAAGTTTTGGACAGGCTCAAAAAGAATTCCTAAAACCTTTTTTGTGCAACGGGGCCAATTTATGTTACCATAAAGAAGCGTTCAAATCCGTTGAGGGATTTAAAGGAAATGACCATATTGCCAGTGGCGATGATGTATTCCTCATGGAAAAAATTCAGGAAATATTCCCGGGTCAGGTTCATTTTTTAAAATCTTCAGAAGCCGTGGTAGAAACTACGAGCCAGAATACGTGGAAAGCCTTGATTTCTCAAAGATCTCGATGGGCTTCTAAAACGAGTGCCTATAAATCAATCAAAGTAAAGATGATTGGCCTTCTTGTACTCGCCTATAACCTCCTGCTCATCTTTCTGTTTTTTTTCGGTTTTGCGGGAATGGTCCCATGGGGAAGTATTGGATTGTTATTTCTCATAAAATTCAATCTGGATTTTCTCCTGATCTATAAAACCTCAAAGTTTTTCAAACAAACCGATGTCATGAGATCCTATTTTTTTTCATCGCTGATTCACCCTTTTTATACCGTCTTGGTAAGTCTGCTTTCACTCAATAAAAACTATCGATGGAAAGAGCGATCCTTTCGTTAAATTTATCGCCTGGGTGTTATTACAATAGGCAGTTTAAACATCGAATTTACAGGAATACCTCTTTTCAGGGAAGGCTGAACGGTTGAGGGCAGCGCTGCAAAGCTTTGGAATAGCAAACTGTCAATCTGTGGAAGATTATTTTCCAAGGCTTCGGACTTATGGATTTCCACGATCGAAATTTTACCTTCAGTATCTACAAGAACCTCTACGGTAAGGGTGTCCCGGGACTTTATTGCGGTTTCTATAATTTCTTCTCCCATGATCCTCTGAAGCCTCCTCAACAATTCCATTTCAAAACAAAGATTCTGTTTTTCACTACTGTCACAATTATTGCAATCCAGAAATAATGGGTAAACATCTACTTCATTGTAATCGATAACTGTGTCGAGAAGAACGGCATTTTTTAGAGCCATTTTTTTAGGCGATATAAAATCACAGGAATACGATACCAAAATAATGGATATGATTATAATCAGCCTAGAAAACATTGTATTCGCTTATACCTTGTGAATGTACAAATATTTTCGAAACTCCTGCCGTATTGTACAAAACTTGAAGAAATTGTTAATACTAATTTCTGAAAGAAAAAATAACTTACATTCGTGTATGGATTTATTCTTGGTCATTTTAGGGTTATTGCTCTTGATTCTGGGTATATTAGGATCGGTACTTCCTGTTCTTCCTGGTCCGATCACAGGCTGGTTTGGATTGCTTTCCCTATTTCTGACCTCAGCGGTCCCAATGAACTATTATATTCTTGGAATTACTTTTTTCGTAGCCCTTTTAATATTTGTTCTGGATTATATAATCCCCGGGATAGGTGCCAGAAAATTCGGGGGTTCTAAAAATGGTTCAACAGGGGCAACTCTTGGACTTGTTATAGGTCTGATCCTTCCGATTCCGCTTGGATTCGTAATTGGAGCCTTTGTAGGTGCCCTTATCGGGGAACTGATACATGATCCAACAGACCTAAAAAGAGCTTTGAGGTCGGCATTTGGTTCCTTTGTGGGCTTTCTTGCCTCAACTACCATGAAGCTTTTCGCAAGTTTGATTTTCCTTGTTTTCTTCCTCTATGAATTATCCGAATACTGGTCAGAATTAATGCCCTTTTAATACATATTTTTCAGTTTTTAAATCGTAAATTTGATTGAATCAAAGGGATACTGATCCGATCGATCTCTTTTAAAACCTAAACTCAGTTTTTAAATGACCTTCCCGTTTTTTGCAGGACTGTTAGCCTCAATTCTTCATGTCATCATGGGGCCGGACCACGTGGCGGCTGTTATGCCATTTGTAATAGAGTCTAAACGAAAAGCCTGGAAAATTGGCTTATTCTGGGGCCTGGGGCATATTTTTGGCATGTTGTTGATAGGCTCTTTGTTCCTGTTTTTTAAAGAACTCATTCCTGTTGAAGAGATTTCTTCTTATAGCGAACAATTGGTGGGACTGGTGCTCATCCTTATTGGGGTGTGGGCATTCTATAAAATTTTGAAACCTAATCCTGAACACAGTCATCTACATGTTCATACTGAAGACCAACCCTTCATTCACAAACATGAACATGATCACAGCCATAACCCCAATCATGAACACAGCCATAAACACAAAGATTCGAAAATAGAAAAACGAGGTAATCTCGCGTCATTCTGGATCGGAGTTTTGCACGGGCTGGCCGGAGTTGCTCATTTTATACTATTCCTTCCGGTTCTCGGATTTAAGGATAATTTTGATGCGGGATTATATATAACAGGTTTTATTGCGGGGATACTTGTGGCAATGATAATCTTTTCCTTAATTCTTTCCAAAGTGATGGATTTTGCAAGAAATGAACACAATCAAAATCTTTATAAAGGAATCCGTTTAGCCGGAGGTATATTTGCTTTCGTGGTTGGAATCTATTGGATACTTGGACATTAAATCTCCTTGTCTTATTGATCTGTTTTGTGTACATGATAGAATAGCTGGCCAAAGGCGATATTCTCGTCATTGGGTGACAGGTCCCTGTTGAGATACAATTCCATATCCACAGGTAAAAGATCAATGAGCATATCTACCAGAGTTGTATTCTGAAACACACCACCGCTACAGGCAATTTTTTTTATTTGATTAAAATCAGCGACTTTAATAATCAATTCAGCCAAAGTGAAAAGAAAATTTGATATGATAACTTTTCTGTCTTCACCGTTGCAATAATCCATATAAATTCCGTTCCAGATTTCCTGTGTTGGTATGGTATGTCCCCTTACTGAATTAAAATAAGATTTTAGATTTTCCAACTGATAGCCGTCAATTACATTTTCAAGCAAAATGGCACCTTCACCCTCGTAAGTGTTTATATCACACAGGTCTAAAAGAGAAGCCACCGCGTCAAAAAGTCTGCCCACTGAAGAGGTTTTAAGAGTATTGCTTTGTTTTAATTTTTCGTAGATTTTCAATTCCTGTCCCGGGAATTTAGTTCGCAAAAAGTCTGCCTTCCTGTCCTCATTCAAGGAAAAAAGAGACAACCTGGGTTCTTTAGACATTTTATCACCTGCCAACCAGTTAAAATATTGAAAATGATGCAGTCTGTTCATTTCTCCATATGTATAGGAGAAAAATTCCCCGCCCCAAATATGTCCATCATCTCCATAACCCGTTCCGTCCCATATAACACCTAAAATATCGTCTTCTGTTAGCATGAGATCATATTCCGCCAGTACAGATGCAAAATGAGCCTTGTGATGCTGAATCTCAAATTTTGGGACCCTGAGCTTCTCACTGAGTTCAGTGCCAAACTGGGTGCTGAGATACGAAGGGTGTTTGTCGCACAGGAGCTGATCGGGATCTTCTTTAAAAATTCTTCTGAAAACGCCTACGGTTTCAATAAATCGCCTGTAAACTTCGTAATGATCCAAATTTCCCAGATATTGACTCAGGTATAAATAATCATTTGGGACAAAGGCAATGGTGCTTTTTAAATGAGCTCCCAAGGCCATTGTTTTCAATTGATATTTCTTCTCAAAGTTTAAGTAATTTGGTGCAAAGCCTCTTGCCCTTCTAAAGATTATCTTCTGATGGTTTTTAAAACTAAATTTAATCACTGAATCATCCTGAGGATTTGAAATTTCAAGATTATGATGTAAAAAATAATCCGCAACTCCTGAGATCAATTCTCTTGCCGTTTCCATAGTACTGATTACCGGGCTTCCATGGATGTTTCCACTGGTTGCCACGAGAGGTGAATTCATTTCTTTTCCAAGCAAATGAAGCAGTCCTGAATAGGGTAGCATCACACCCATCTGGTGTAATCCAGGGGCTACTTCTTCAAGAGCAAGTTCTCCCTTATAGCCTTTACTGGAGACAATGACAATAGGCCGTTCAACACTTTGCAATGATTCCTCCTGAACCTTGCTAATCTGCAACTCCTTATGGAGCAACTCTATGGAAGGATAAAGAATTGCAAAAGGTTTCTTTGGTCGCCTCTTTAACTGCCTTAATCGGATAATCACCTCTTTATTCGTTGCGTCACAGCACAACAGAAAACCTCCGGTATTTTTCACCGCAAGAATCTTTCCTTGTTTTATAAGGCCTGAAATTTTCCGAAATATATTCTTTTTTTCAACAAGGATCTTGTTTCCCTTATTATCTTCAAGGCTCAATTCGATGCCACATTGGGAGCAAGAGTTGGTTTGTGAGTGAAACCTTCTGTTTGAGGGATCTGAATATTCAGTTTTACACGCATGGCACATATCAAAATTAGATACTGTGGTATGAGCTCGTTCAAACGGAAATGTATTGGTGACGGCCCATCTTGGCCCGCAGTTTACGCAAGTGATGAAAGGATATTCAATCCTCCGGTTCTTATGATCATTTATTTCGTCTAAACATTCTGGGCAAATGCCAAAATCCGGAGTCAAGGCCAGATTTAACTTCTTTTTTGTCGCAGAAGGTATAATTGTAAAACCATCAAACAATTGGGGTTCTGCCTGTTGAAGGGTATGGTTTTTAATTTTTGCAACAGGAGGTGGATTTTTGATCAGTTCAGTATAAAATTCATGAATCTTTTTTTTGTCTCCTGTAATCAAAATAATGACTCCATTTTCGTTATTGGAAACGGTACCGGATAAACCCATGGAAAGTGCCAGTTTATTGACAAAGGGTCGAAATCCGACTCCCTGTACCCTTCCGGTACAAATTATTTCAAAAGTAGAAAGCATGTTTGAACCCTGTAATATGTTTCACACTAAATTATGATTTTTAGTGTAAATGTCCTCTGCAAGTTCCATAATTAGCTCAATGGCCTTAGGAATAGCTTCGGCAACTTTATGAGACAGATCGATCGTCATAGGTTTCATCTCATCGATACTTATTGTGATAAGATGTAGAGTCGGTTTTTTATCCAGCAAATATAGGGCCTCAACCATATCTTTTAAGCCCACATCGTGAACACTTAAGGTTGAGGGAAAATCAGAGGCAAATCTGGGCCTGATCAGGGTGACAGTTCCTTGTCTTTTCCCATCCATGGTTGCATCAACAAAGATTATATGTCCATAAGCCTCGATACAACTTAAAAGCAAAAAACCCCCTGTACCACCATCCAGAATATCCATATATGAAGGTAATTCCAAAGAATTTATTTGCTGAATCAATTGAACACCGACCCCTTCATCGCCCATCAGATAATTCCCAATACCAAGCACAAGAATACTTTGAGATTTGTCCTTTTCAAAAAAATATGCATCACTGCTGATGGCTAAAGTATCTCCCCTTTTGTTTCTCACTTCCTAAAACTTTTTCTTTAAGCTTGCCCAACGTCCAGCCTTGAGTCTAATATCACACACACTTCAGGCTGCTCTCCGCGGGCAAGCTTAATTCCAAATTAACACAACTAAATTTTGATGACCCTTTAAACAGATATCTAAATATGATCATCATCTTCTAAACGTTCCTTTCTTACAAATTTATAACCACTGATCATTGCGGAAGACTCCCCTCTGCCTTCAAGCCAGTCATGATAAAACACCAGATATACGTGAATCAGTGTAAAAACAATAAACAGCCAGGTTGATATATGATGTACAAATCTGGTTGTCATCTCATCACCAAGGAAAGCCGGAACCCATGAAAATAATTTGGGTAGCCACCAGGTTGATGTTGGAGCATACAAACCGAATCCTGTAAAAATCTGAATCAATGCCAGAAGAAACAGAATGATATAAGAGATTGCTGCCAGAGAATTATGTCCAACACTGATGTTCTTCAGGACCTCTTTTTCTTCGTTTTGAAGAAGTACATCTATTTTTAGTACATGTTTTATATTGTCTCTTTGCTTTTTCGTCAGTGGGACGAATGCCCTCCAATTGGAGTAATAATTACCTTTAAATGCCCAATAAATCCTGGCTATCGCATTTAACAAAAAGACATATGCCGTTGTGAAATGAATCATTCTGACGGTTCCAAACCAATAGGAATCAACTGCCTCTGCGGTAGACATCAAAGCCGGCGGATCGGCAATAATAAATCCTGTGATGGCCAATACCGTTATACAGAGGGCATTTAACCAATGGAAAATCCTCACGGGAAGCTCCCACACCAGTACTCTTTTAAAATCATATGTTCTTCTTATAATGGAGTCCATCTTTTTAATTTTAAATTAAACGTCACAACTTCCGACATTTGTTACCCTTGATATATGGTTTCCTTTTTCATCATAAAGATGAACGGCGCAGGCAAGACAAGGATCAAAACTATGAACGGTTCGTATGATCTCCAACGGAAGTTCCGGATCCGCAACAGGAGTATCCAGTAAGGCCGATTCATAGGCCGATCGCTGTCCCTTTGGATCTCTTGGCGATGCGTTCCATGTAGTTGGGACCACCTGCTGATAGTTTTCAGTTTTGCCATCTTTTATTCTGATCCAGTGGGCCAACCCTCCACGAGGTGCTTCCGTAAAGCCAACTCCCTTTGCTTCAGCAGGCCATTTTGAAGGATCCCATAATTCAGTACTTGCCATTCGGGAATCTCCGTTTTTAATATTTAGAAGCAACTGATCATAAAACTCCAGGGTCCAGTTGGCCACAAGCTTCGACTCGATTCCCCGAGCTGCTGTTCTTCCCAGGGTTGAGAATAAGGCCTCAACAGGAACATCCAGGTGGGTTAAAGCCCCATTGACAGCCTCTTGAATTTCCTTGTTACCTCTTGCATATCCCACAAGAAGTCTTGACAGCGGTCCAACCTCCATAGGTTTGCCTTGCCATCTTGGAGTCTTTACAAAGCTGTATTTTTGCTCCACATCAAGATGTTCATACGGAGGCTCAGGGCCCGAGTATTTTATATTTGTTTCTCCATCCCACGGATGCCTGCCTTTCTCTGCTCCTTCAGCGTAATTGTCGTACCAGGAATTATTGACAAATTCTTCAATATCGCCATTTCGATGATCTACATCGTGCACTTTGGAAAGATCTCTTCCCAGAATAACTCCCTGAGGAAACTTGAAATTAGACGGGTCTCCGTATCCATTAACCGGAAAATCCCCGTAAGACAGATAATTTCCAACCCCTTTGCCTATGCCTCCCCAATCTTTATAAAAGGAAGCTATAGCCAGTAAATCAGGAATGTATACCTGTTCAATAAAATCTTTTCCTTGTTTGAGTAACTTTCCTACATGGGCCAGTCGTTCTGCATTAAGCCCGCCCGTGCTGTTTTCATTGATAGCACAGGCCATTCCTCCTACCAGATAATTCGGATGAGGATTTTTTCCACCCAGTATAGTATGTACTTTCACGATTTCCTTCTGCCATTCAAGCGCCTCAAGATAATGAGCCACGCCCAAAAGATTAACGGCAGCAGGAAGCTTCATCTGAGGATGCCCCCAGTATCCATTTGCGAAGATCCCAAGTTGTCCGCTATCCACAAATTTTTGGATTCGCTTTTGGACGTCACTGAAATACCCTGGAGAACTTTTGGGCCAGTTCGAAATACTCTGGGCTATTTTTGAGGTTTCAGCCGGATCGGCACTTAAGGCATTTACGACATCCACCCAGTCAAGCGCGTGTAAATGATAAAAGTGTACGGCATGGTCATGCATATACAATGCTCCTTCCATGATATTTCGAACCATTTCCGCATTCGGAGGAATTGCAATTCCCAATGCGTCTTCAACAGCGCGCACGGAACTAATGGCATGCACTGTAGTACACACTCCGCAAGTTCTTTGCACAAAGGCCCAAACATCTCTTGGATCTCTCCCTTTTACGATATTCTCAAGTCCGCGAACCATGGTACTCGAACTGTAAGCGTCAACTATTTTACCATCTTTGATCTCCGCCTCTATTCTTAAATGTCCTTCAATCCTGGTAACAGGATCCACAACTATTCTGTTTGCCATGTTCAATTAGTTTTCTTCCTTTTTTTCGTTCTTTTTAAGTTTTTCCTCATTAATTCGGCCTCTGGTATATCGGCCTTTAAGCTCGTTATACTTAGACACGTTTGCGGCAATTGAGTGAGCCGTTAATCCCGCTGCGACCACCCCGGTGGCAATTTTTCCTATTTTGTCGGCAGAGCTTTCAATTCCGAATCCGGGCACATTGGTCATTCTTTTGTAGAATGGTCCGTTGTCCCAGAAATTAGCTTCACTGCAACCGATGCATCCATGTCCTGATTCAATTGGGAAACTGACCCCATTATTCCATTTCATACTCGCACAGGCATTGTATGTGGATGGACCTCTACATCCCAGTTTATACAGGCAATAGCCTTCTTTTGCATGAATATCATCAAAAGATTCTGCAAATAGTCCAGCATCAAAATACGGTCTTCTGTAACAGGTATCGTGAACTCTTTTGCCATAAAATGCTTTTGGTCTGCCAATCCTGTCGAGTTCAGGAAGCCTGTCAAAAGTGACATAGTGAACGATAAGGGCGGCCATGGCCTCTCCGATTGGCGGGCAACCCGGCATCTGAACTATAGGTTTGTTCTTGATTATTTTGTGAATTGGAGTGGCTCCAGTAGGGTTTGGCTTGGCCCCCTGTACACAACCATTGGTTGCGCAACTTCCCCAGGCAATGATCGCCTTTGCTCCTTCGGCTGATTCCATTAAATGGTCATGGGCGGTTTTTCCTGCAATCGTACAATAAACCCCGTTAGACCCCATGGGTACCGATCCTTCCACACAAAGAATATATTCTCCATGAAATTTTTTCATGGTGTCATGCTTTGCAGCTTCTGCCTGATGGCCCGATGCGGCCATAAGCGTCTCTGTATAATCAAGTGAGACATTGTCAAGAATGATATCTGCAACTATCGGATGATCCGATCTTATAAATGACTCGCTGCAACAGGTGCATTCCTGATAGTGTTCCCAGATGATCGGAAGTCGGTATTTTGTTTCCAAAGCGTTAGCTACCTGACCCATAAGAGAGTTCTCCAAACCCATATAGGCGGATATAAAAGCCGCAAATTTCATAAAATCACGACGGTTATATCCTTTTCTTATTGCGCTTTCATAATAGGTCTCTCTGACCCCATTTTTATTCGCCATATCCGTATTAATTAAGAGTAAAATCTTTGTGAAAAGAAAATTAAGCTAAACTTAATATTTTTAATCGTCTGATTACATGATATTTATCATGATTTTTTAAAATTATTAGACTAAATTTATAGGTTAATCTTTTAGTTCCGAATATCATGCATGAGCTGTCCATAGTCATGGGAATTCTTAAAATTGCGGAAACGGAAACCAAAAAAGCCGGAGGGGTTCATGTTGACTCCATTGAGCTGGAAATAGGAACCCTATCAGGTGTAGAGATGGCTGCTTTGGATTTTGCCTGGCAAGAAGTGATTCGAGATACCATTCTTGAAAATGCTGAAAAACATGTTACTGTCATTCCTGGAAAAGCTCAATGTATGGAATGTGATACCTTCTTTGAACTGGAAAATGTTTATGATCCCTGTCCTGAATGCAATAACTATATGAAAGGTATTATTCAAGGCAGGGAGTTAAGGGTAAAGGCCCTTGAGGTCAGTTGATCTCGACTTTTTTTTAAATTATAAACCCTGATTTTTATCATAGAATTAATGGGCTGAAATACTTATTTTTTTTCTTCACATTTTTACGATTATGGCTACTCCTAAAACCCCTTTGCCAAAATCCTCTTTGATGGGTATTCTGTGGGATATTCAAAAAAAAAGACGGTTCATCTCTTCAGATGATATGACAAAAATCGCCAAAGAATTTAAAATTTCACGTACTGAATTAGAAGGCATTATCACTTTTTATCATTTTTTCCATCGCACTCATGCGGGGAATTTTACTATTTACCTGAACAACAGTATCATTTCTAAACAATCCGATTTTTCTGCGGTCAAAAAGGCCTTTGAAAAAGAACTCGGAATTTCTTTTGGCGAAACTACTGAAGATAAAATGTTTGGACTATTTGAAACCTCCTGTATAGGACTTAGTGATCAGGAAACTTCGGCTCTGATCAATTTCCAGCCTTTTACAAATCTTACTCCGTTAAAGGTCAAAAAGATAATAGACCAGTTAAAATTGGGAACTAACCCTTCAGAAATCTGTTCGGTTCCGAAGAATAATATAAGATATGTTCCTGAAAAGGACAAGGTCGTATTTATGAAACCTTATGTGCCGGGAGAGGCTTTGCGCAAACTAAAAAAAATTTCTCCTGACCAGTTGATTGAAATTGTAAAAAAATCCAAATTGGCAGGAAGAGGAGGGGCCTTTTTCCCTACCGGAATGAAATGGGAATTCTGTAAAAAGAATGTTGCTGACCAAAAATATATCGTTTGTAACGCAGACGAAGGCGAACCGGGAACTTTCAAAGACAGGGTACTCATGAACAAACTTCCGGGGCTTATGATTGAAGGCATGTCAATGGCGGCCTACGCAGTTGGGGCCACCAAGGGATATATCTATTTGCGTGCCGAATATTTTTATTTAAAAGATAAAATTGAAGCAGAGATTGAAAAATTCAGAAAAAGAAATTTTCTCGGAGATACCATTATGGGAATACCCGGATTTGATTTTGATGTCGAAATTCATATGGGAGCAGGTGCCTATGTATGTGGTGAGGAAACTGCGTTGATCAGTTCCATTGAAGGAAGACGTGGTGAACCATCGACTAAGGAGTATTTCCCGGTGGAAAAGGGTTTATATGACAAACCAACCATTATCAATAATGTGGAAACCCTTTGCGCTGTTCCAAGAATCGTTAACATGTCACTTGATAAATATCTAAAAATCGGAACGGATGCAACGAAAGGAACAAAATTACTCAGCGTTTCTGGTGATTGCGGAAAACCCGGGATTTATGAAATTGAATGGGGAATGAAGTTAAAGCAGTTTTTAAAACTCATTGAAGCAGAGGATCCCTATATGATACTCTTCAATGGTTATGCCGGTGAATGCTTGTCTTCAGCTGACTTTGACCGTGAGATATCAGGTGAGAATCTACTTGCCGAACATGTTCAATTCCAGTGGGATGACCCAATTCAATACGCTCGAAAAATGAGTGCTATCGGACTAAGAAGCGGTGGTTCTTTTATGGTTTTTAACAAAGACCGGGATCTCATTCCTGTCTTTGAAAATATTTCTGATTTCTTCGTTGCCGAATCCTGTGGAATTTGTGCACCTTGCAGAACGGGTAACTTTTTACTCACAAAAAAGCTGCAGAAAATAGCACTATGCCACGCTGAAGAAACTGATCTTGAAGAGATCAAACAATGGAGTACCATCATCAAACAGTCAAGCCGTTGCGGTCTTGGGAAAACCTCAACAAACTGTCTGCTAACAGGGCTGTTGAAATTTCCAAATGAATTTAAAAAATGTTTGTTGGCTCAAAGTGATTTTAATAAATCCTTTGAATCGGAAAATGTTGTAAGTGATTACGATACTATCATTAACGAAATTGAACAGGTCCATGAATAAAAAAGTCAATATTAATATCGATGGTAAAGAATACCAGGTATTAGAGAATAAAAAACTTGTCGATGCAGCGAAGGAAAATGGAATCTATATACCTACGCTGTGTCATTTCAGAGAAATAGAACCTTCCCTTGGTACCTGCAGGATCTGTACGGTTATGGTCAATGGGAAGTTCACCACGAGCTGTACAACAAAAGTAAAAGAAGGGATGCAGGTTGAGATCAATACCCCTGAACTTATCGATACCCGAAAGGCAATTATTGAAATGTTGTTCGCTGAAGGAAATCATTTCTGCCCTTCTTGCGAAAAAAGTGGTAATTGCGATTTACAGAACCTTGCCTATGATATGGGAATTACCGTTTCTCGTTTCCCTCATGTATTTAGCAATAAGCATGTGGATTTTAATCCCAAAAGAATGATCATGGAATCCAACAGGTGTATTCTCTGCAGGCGTTGCGTTGAAGAGATCAGTACTTCGGACGGAATGGACATTTTTTCATTTGTAAATCGAGGTGTCAACACAAGGGTTCATATTGATTACCAGCAGGAAGATAAGCTCTCAGAAGCAGAGGCCTTACATGCTATGAATATATGCCCTGTTGGAGCAATTCTCGTGAAAGGTATGATCTATAAAGAGCCTTTTGGAGAAAGAAAATATGACATTCTGGGAAAAACAAAGCAAACCTCCTCAGGTGATTTATGTGCCATTAAGAAGGAAGATGAAAAATTTATAGTGGCAACAACCTCTTTGGCAGGCTGCTTTGGTTGTCATATGTCCTTGCTTGATATTGATACGGAACTCATCGATATGCTGGAAATCGTTGAATTCAATAAATCGCCTCTTACAGATATCAAAAAATTTAGTAAACGCTGTCATGTAGGATTGATCGAGGGAGGTGTTGCCAATTCCGAGAACATTAAAGTTTTAAAGGAATTTAGGAAAAAATGTGACATCCTCATCGCTTTTGGTGAGTGTGCGATCATGGGAGGAATCCCTGCGATGCGAAATTTCTTTCCTCTCAAAGAATGTCTTGAAGAAGCCTATATTCACGGAATTACCAGTGAAATAGGCGCTAATACTATTCCAAATCATGAGGATATTCCTAAAATTCTGAATAATGTTTATCCTACCAATGAAGTTGTCAAAATTGACTACTTCATTCCAGGATGTCCCCCAAACGCCAATCACATCTGGAAGGCAGTAAAAAGCATACTGTTGGGTAAAGAATTCCCTGTTATGCATGAAGAGTTTAAATACGATTAAAAGCCAATATCATGAGTCAAAAAATAGTCATAGATCCGGTAACAAGAGTTGAAGGGCACGGGAAAGTAACCATTCACCTCGACGAAAATAATAAGGTAAAAGATTCATTTTTTCATATTGTTGAATTCAGAGGTTTTGAGAAATTCATTCAAGGCCATCCCTACTGGGAAGCTCCGGTTATGGTGCAGCGATTATGTGGAATATGTCCTGTAAGTCACCATCTGGCTGCCGCAAAAGCCATAGATCAAATTGTGGGACTGGAACCGGAAGATCTTTCTGTTCCGGCGCAAAAAATAAGAAAGCTTTTACACTATGGACAAATTTTTCAGTCACATGCGCTTCATTTTTTCTATCTCGCTTCTCCTGATCTTCTTTTTGGAGTGGATGCCAAACCAAAGATGAGAAATGTAGTTTCTGTGGCCATGGAATATCCGGAGCTTGCTAAAAAAGGAATTCTTATGAGAAAGTTTGGCCAGGAAATCATTGAAATGATAGCCGGAAAAAGAATTCATGGGATCTCTACAACTCCTGGAGGAGTGCACAAAAAAATAAGTGCCCAGGAACGTGACTATTTTCTGAGTGGAAAAGAGATTCCTTCTGTTGATGCAATGATCGAATGGTCAAAAGAGATATTGGAGTTCATTAAAGTCTATTATTCAAAAAATCAGGAATGGTTCCATCAGTTTGCTAACTTTCCTTCCGGTCATCTGGGTCTTGTAAATAAAGATACGGGCTATCTGGATCTGTATGACGGTTATCTCAGAGCTATTGATGACGAAGGCAAGATCACCCTGAAAGATATACCCTCCAGTGAATATCAAAACTATTTCTATGAAGGGGTTGAAAAATGGTCTTATCTGAAGTTCCCGTATTTAAAACATATGGGAAAAGAAAACGGATGGAATCGTGTTGGCCCTCTGGCAAGATTGAATGTTTGTGAAGGAATTGACACGCCAAATGCTGCATTTGAAAGACTATCCTACTTGAATGCCACAATGGGTAAAACCAATAACAGTTCAATGTTTTCACATTGGGCAAGACTTATAGAATTGCTTCATTGTGCTGAAATGATGAAAGAACTTTTGGAAGACGATGATATTTTGAGTAATGATCTGACGCGTAGAGGTGAGCGAAGAAATGAGGGGATTGGTATTATTGAGGCTCCAAGAGGCACCTTGATTCATCACTATCAGGTGGACGAGAAGGACAGAATAACCCGATGCAACCTCATCGTTTCAACAACACATAATAACGAAGCCATGAACCAGGCGGTAAAATGGGTTGCCAATAACGTGATAGACAGTAAACAAAAGATCACTGAAGACATGCTGAATCAGGTTGAAGTAGCGATAAGGGCCTATGACCCTTGTTTGAGTTGCGCAACTCATGCCATGGGTAAAATGCCTTTGGAAATTAGTCTTTACGATCATTTGGGAAATCTTACGGATGTTAAAAGAAAAAACTAAAGATCTGCTGATCATAGGTATAGGAAATTCCGGCCGTTCCGATGACGGACTCGGCTGGAATCTAATTGGTTATATCGAAAAATCATTCCCGGAAGTAGATTGTCTGTACAGATATCAACTCCAGATTGAAGATGCTTCTATAATCTCCTCTTACGATTCGGTGATATTTATCGACGCAACTCAGGAAGCAACTGATAAGGGTTACTATTTTAGACCTTGTAAACCTAATGAAGGGTTTGGACTTACATCGCATGCACTGGACCCATCAACAGTTCTCTGGCTTGAGAACAACTTATTCAAGAGGAATCCTAATTCTTATATTTTGGGAATTCAGGGATACAAATGGGATCTCTCTCAGAGTCTGAGTGAAAATGGTTTGATCAATCTAAACCGGGCGAAGGAGTTTATCAAAATGCAGCTAAGCATGATTCAAAATAATAGGCATGATAGAAGTCATATCTGTTAAACTCTGCTTTTAGTATATTTGGAAAACTTAAATCTTTTATTCTATGTGTGGAACCTGTGGATGCGGAAGTCCTGAAGGACATTTTTCCATCGAAAAACCCCGACATGATCCTGGAGGTCATCAACATGTGCATCATGATCACGATCATGGGCATGGACATATGCATCATGATCATCAACAGGAACATCATCAGCATGATCATCACCACAAACATCATGGACATTACCACGAACATGAACATGGACATCACCACGAACATGAACATGGACGTCCTCATGAACATCATACAAGCCGTAAAACAGTAATCGAGGTTCAGCAAAATATACTGCAGCAAAATGATCTGATGGCTGCCAGGAACAGAGGATATTTTGAGGCCAAAAACATATATGCCATCAATCTGGTTAGTTCTCCAGGTTCTGGTAAAACGAGTATTCTTGAAAAAACACTTCAAGATCTTAAAGAAATAATGCGTTTTTCTGTTATAGAGGGTGATCAGCAAACTATGCAGGATGCCAATAGAATAGATGCCCTGAAGGTACCCGTAATACAAATTAATACAGGAAAAGGATGTCACTTAGAAAGTGATATGATTTACAACGCGGTTAAAAAACTCGACCCTGTGGAAAATTCTGTGCTGATGATCGAAAATGTCGGAAACCTGGTTTGTCCGTCAATGTTCGATCTGGGTGAAAATAAAAGAATTGTAATCATCAGCGTCACCGAAGGGGAAGACAAACCGCTTAAATATCCGGACATGTTCCATGGCTCAGACATTTGCCTTATTAATAAAACAGACTTACTGCCCTACCTTGATTTTGATCTGGAAAAACTGAAATCATACGCGTTAAAAGTAAATCCCGGATTAAAGTTCTTTGAAGTTTCAGCAACAACTGGCGAGGGTATGGAATCGTGGTATGACTGGATGCATCAAGAAATTAAAGTTTTTGAAAATTAATCTGTTAAATTAGTAGTTCTATGTGCCTTTCCATTCCTGGCAAACTGATAAAAATTACGGAACAACTCGATGATATTTTCCGAGTTGGAAAGGTCTCCTTTGACGGTATTATCAAGGAAGTAAGCCTGACGCTGGTGCCTGAGGCAAAAGTAGGTGATTATGTGATGGTTCATGTAGGTGCCGCCATAAGTATCGTCAATGAAGAAGAGGCAAAAAAAACTTTTGAATTACTCAAACAGCTTGGGGAGCTACACGAGCTTGACGACTCAGATTCCACATAAAAAAAGCTCCTTTCGGAGCTTTTTTTAGATTATTCTTCTGAAGTAGGCTTAACCTTTTTTTCAACAGGAGCATCAGGATGACCCTCTGCCACCCAGTTTGTATAGAGCTGAAACATCAAAGCCAAAATTACCGGCCCTATAAAAAGGCCGAGAATTCCCTGTAACATCATTCCTCCTAAAGCCCCTATCAGTATTACGAGCATTGGAGTTTCAAGTCCTTTACCCAGTAAGATAGGTTTTAGGAAACTGTCAGACATGGAAACTATGATAGAATAGATCGTGAATATAATGGCAGGCGTTGAATCCGCATAAGAAAATACAATAGCTATCGCAGGTATCATTGCAATCAACGGAGGCAATTGGATTATGGCAAATATCAAAACCAACATGGCAAACAGAGACGCTGCCGGAAGATCAATAACTATAAATCCTATATATGCCAATGCGGCCTGAATAATTGCCACGAGAAGAATCCCTTTGACAACAGATCTTATTGTACTAACGCACATTGTCATTATTTCTTCTCCTTTACCTGCAACCAGCCTGTTTATAAAATTAACCCCAGACTGATATCCCGAGTCGGCCGAAGACATAAAAACAGCAGCAATGATCAAGGCAAAAAGCCCTAAGGCCACGGATCCCATCAAGCCCGCGAAACTGCTGAAAAACCAGCTTAAAGAACTTGATATCTGATCTTTATACTTCACGATAAAATTTTCGAGATCATGAGAAGCCGTAGCCCAGACACTGTAAATATCTTTCCCAATTACAGGCCATTCTTTAATGGATTCTGCCGGAGGCGGAACTTTTAAGGTTCCGGCTTCAAAGCTTTGATAAAACTCTTGTCCTGAATCGATTATGGAAGATGTAAGGCCAATTGTTGGCAAAACAATCAATGCAATTAGAATAATCGTAAAAAGTGAGGTTATCAAACCTTTCTTTTTTCCCTTGGTTAGTTTTAAAAGTTTCTGATAAAAGGGATAAAGGGCCACGGCTACTATTATGGACCAAACGATCAAGGTAACAAATGGCCTCACGATTAAAAAGCTCCATACCAGTAGTAATGAGATCAGTACTATTTTGATATAAATATCAAAGGGTTTTCTAGAATCTGTATTTTTCATTATCAAGGATTTTAAATTAGTTTACTGTTTGTTCATTTTCGGGAGCATACCAGCCTCCGCCCAGGGCTTCATAGAGTTTAATAACCGAAGTGAGCTCATTTTTAAAAGCTTCCGAAGCCCTTAACTCAGCATTGAATTGAGAGGTTTGAAGATTCAAAACTTCAAGATAACTTGTCAATCCTCCGTCATAGCGTACCCAGGAAAGTTGTGATGCCTTTGTGGCCATTTGCATTTGTTCATTCCTCAGATCGTATTCTCTCCCATACGTTTCAACGGCTATCATGGCATCCTCCACCTCCTGCAGCGCAGTTAAGTAAGTGGCTTCATAATTCAGCAACAACTGCTTGGTCCGTGCTTCTTCTACTTCTACATTTCTTTGCAATCTTCCGGCATTGAATATCGGGCCCAATAACTGTGCTCCCAGATCAGCAAATAAAAATGAAGGATTTACCAATTGTGCCCCCATGTCCAGGCTTAGGGTTAATGAGGGATATTTTAGGGCTTCTGCGACACCAATTCTCAGAGTTTGAGCATGAAGGTTTCGTTCAGCCTGCAAAATATCAGGTCTTCTGTCTAGTAGCTCTGATGGTAGCCCCACAGGAATTTCAGGTATAGAAATCTGATCAAAAAGCGAATTACCTCTCGGAATCGATTTTGGTGGAGTCCCAAGTAAAATACTTATAGCATTTTCGATCTGTCCCCTTGAACGGTCAAAGATCTCAATAGCGGTTTTTGCTTCACTCAATTGAATCTTTGATTGGGAAAGATCAACTTCACTGATAAACCCCCCATTAAATCGCGCCTGCATGACGTCGAGGTTTTCCTGGAAATTTTCAGCCGTTTTCTGAGAAATGATTATTCGGTTATCGATATCTCGTAAAGATACATAAGCAGAAGCCACAGCGGAAACGATGCTGATATTTAACGCTTTATAGGCCTCTTCTGAGGCTAAATAATTCTGGAGTGCAATTTTGTTCATCGATTTGATCTTTTGCCAAAGATCGACAGTGTACGAGACGTTGACACCTCCTCCTGCCGCATTATTCCAACCCGAAACTTCTGAATTAGTCCCACTTGAACCGTAGGCATTGTAACCTATGAACGGGTAATAATCCGCTTTTGCGATGTCAATTTGCAGTTCGGCTTCCTGAATTCTTGAAATGGCGATCTGTATGTTTATATTATTTACCAAAGCCGTGTCGATAAGATCCACAAGGACACTGTCATTAAATAACCTCCACCAGGGAATATTTGAAATACTGCTGTCCTTTGGAAAATCCAGTTGAAATGATTCGGGAGATTCAACCGGTTGTCTTTCGTAGTCTCTACCTACTTTACATCCTTCCACCAAAAAGAACACTAAGCCTGTAAAACCGATTATCAGCATATATTTTATCAGATTCTTCATGCCGTTTCCTTCTTTTTAGATTCCAAAATTCTGTTGAGAATATTGAAGGCGATCACCACATAGATCACCGCTATCGATATTTGAATAACCCTGCTCCAAACCTTACTTCCGGCTTCTGCATCAGATGATGTAACCGATCCAAGGATCAATAAGAAAGTTGAAAATCCACTCCCAAAAATAGCTGCGTACTTACTGTCTGAAAAAAGCCTGCTTCCAAAAAACATCCCTATCACAAAGACCAATAGAATCATAAATGTAAAATTGGGTACAATGACCAGTAATTTATATCCAAGTATCCCAAACAGTCCCCCTAGAATGTTGGCTACGATCATCACTAATCCCACCTTGGGATTTGCAAGTGCGGGGCTAATAGATAAGATCGCAATAAAAGTAAGAATCAATACACTTGAAGATAACTTAAACATATAAAACAAAAGAAGTACCGGTAATAAGATGACAATAATACTGATGGCATAATTATAGCGTTCTCTATCGGTTTTTTTCCTGGCCTCTTCCTTTTTCTTTTCAAAGGGAATATCCGCCTCGCATAACGGAAAAACCATAAAAATGATCTGTGATAATAACACCGCCATAAAAGCATTAAAAACCAGTCTGGAAGCCACATAACTACCTATTGCCGCAGTATCTATGGAAACAAATGGAATGATTACCATACTGATAAGCGAGAACAATTTTACCATCATCGGTATTTTATCTGTGTAATACAACCAAAGCAGCGACAACAAAAGCAAAGGCATAAACACCATGGCATATTCTAAAAACAATTCAGAAAAAATAACCGCCGTACCGGTAATCAAAGTTAAAATGAGCAAAAACCCTCCTCCCTGCTTAAAACTGAGGGGTTTCGCTCCGGGAGCGAGATATCCCAAAGAAAGTACCGAGGTTAAATAAGCCAGGTCATAATTCATCAGTGAGGTAACCCCGAGAATAAAACAGGAGCCCAGAACATACCTTATTACTGGTATCATTGAGGCCCAGTCAATTGCAAACAGCGATATTTTCCTGGTCCTACCTGACATATGATAAAAAAGAAATAAGCCTTAATCTAAATCCTGCAATTGAGTTAAGTAAAAAATTGTCTCCTGTGTAGACAACCACATCCACCTGTCCGCCCAATCTATACAGATCCCTTACTTCAGGGTCGTCGCAGCTAATAATGACAGGAAACCGCTGAGGATCCTGCAACCATCCTTTTTTTTCAGAAACGGATGGCAATCCTCCTTTGTTTGTCTGGTCAGTGGCAACGCCAAAACCAATACTCCGTACCCGGCCTTTAAAAATTGTTCCGGGGGCAATATCAAGTGAGAACTCAACCTCATCTTCAAGGTTCATTTTTGAAAGGTTATTTTCCTTTAAATTGGCCTGAATCCAAACATCAGAACTTGAAATCAAAGTAGTTATCGGCTGTCCTGCATTTGCATAATACCCCAAGTCAACATCAAAACTTTCAATTACTCCATCTGTGGGAGCCATGACGGTTGAAAATTCCAGGTCGAGTTGAGCTTTTTCAAGTTTTTGAACCGCTCTCCTGATTTTTGGATTGTCAGGACCCGAAACACCTAAAGATTGTTTGGCCCTTTCCAGACTTGCTTCTGCCGAAGCCACCTGTTCTGTAGCCTGAAGCAGGGCAGTTTCAGCCTGATCTTTGTCTGCCTCTGAAAGTGCTCCTTCATTCTCACGCATCACCTTTTGGACCCTGTCCCAGTTTCTTTGTGCCCTGTCCAACTGAGCCTTGGCAACACCGAGTTTCCCGGCTGAAGACTTTACTGAAGCTCCGCTTGCGGCAACGGATTGCGTTGTATTATCTATTTCGGCCTCGGCCATGTCAATCGCAATTTCAAAAGGTCGTTTGTCCAATTGAAACAATACATCGCCTGCCTTTACTCTTGAATGCAGTTTGATATTAATTTCAGTTACAAAACCCGAAACCCTGGGGCTCACCGGAGTTATCAGCCCCTGTATTCGGGCCTGGTCCGTATATGGTGTATGACGGTCCGCACTGACATACCATATAAAAAACACTCCCGTAATGATTAGAACTATAAAGCTTACTTTTTTTATAGATTTTTTTTCCTTTCCCATAACATAACTATAACTGGTTATACCAATTTCTTTAATCTAATTCGTTATTCTTTGGTAACTTTTTTCTTTTTAATTTTTATTCCGTGTCCAAGCATCTGCTGGAAAATCGCAAACATAAAAGCTGTTGACCATCCGATCAGGGTTATTCCATTAATAGCTTCAAGACCTGCCAGAATTCTGTTGGAGGACCCAATGGTAATTTCTCCATATCCAAGGGTTGTAAATGTCACTAATGAAAAATACATGGATTTCTCAAAAGTCTCAAATTCTGTTACTTCGGGTAAAAGGAGATACGTTAAGGCCCAAATAGCAGTTTGAATAAGGTGAAGAAATATTAAGAAAAATGATGATGAGATCAGCAGTAATGTCCACCTGTTCTTGTGCTTTGTAAAAGATTCCAAACCACCTCTTTTTTTTACTCTGCTTATCCAGAATACGGTACCATAACCCTGTATAATCACTGTTAATGCTACAACGAACAGCCCGATGAAAATATTGAAAAGCATGATAAAGAATTAGGTTTGGCTTTCTAAAAATAAAATTTTTATTTTGATTTTCAATCGAAGAAAACTATAAATATTCCTCTAAGAAGTAAAGAGCCATAAATAAATTAGAGTGTGCAGGCTCCGTAGTTTCGCAAAATCTGATTAACTTCGCATTTCACTAAAAAAATCAAGATGTCAGTCAAAAATATACGTAAAGAAGTCATGCGAACCCTGGAAAAAAATGTTGATTCCTTTTTGGATGACTATTTAATTCCGCCTGAAAAGATCTGGCAACCTTCAGATTTTTTACCCAATCCTCAGTCGGATTCGTTTATGGAAGAAGTCCGGGAGATAAGAGAAATATCTAAAGATTTAGGGAATGATTTCTGGATTACCCTGGTAGGTGATATGATCACTGAGGAAGCCCTGCCAACCTATGAATCTTGGCTGATGGATCTTGACGGAGTAAGTCAGCATGAAGAAGACGGTGACAATGGATGGGCAAAATGGGTAAGAATGTGGACGGCAGAGGAAAACCGTCATGGTGACGTGCTTAACAAATACATTTATTTATCTGGTAGAGTTAATATGCGTGAGGTTGAAATCACTACACAACATTTGATCGCTGATGGTTTTGACATTGGTACGGCCAGAGATCCTTACAAGAATTTTGTTTACACTTCCTTTCAGGAACTTGCCACTTATGTTTCTCATAATAATGTGGCTAAACTTGCCAGAAAGGCAGGAATGAAAAATCTGGGAAAGATGTGTAAGATCATTGCTGGCGATGAGATGAGGCACCACAAGGCTTATACAGAATTTATTCGACAGATTTTTACGGTTGACCCCAGTGAGATGATGATGGCCTACTTTGACATGATGAAACTAAAGATAACGATGCCCGCGATGCACCTTCGGGAATCATTTGGGGCACAGGGCAACTTATTTGAGAAGTTTTCAGAAGTAGCTCAAAGAGCAGGCGTTTACACCAGTTTTGATTATGTCGATATCCTTAGGAAATTAAACCAGGCCTGGAACATAGACAAAATCACAGGATTAAGTGCGGATGCTGAAAAAGCCCGAAACTACTTGATGAAGCTCCCTGAAAGAATGGAAAGAATTGCTGAGAGAATTGTTGTTCCGGATACAAACCATCAGTTTAAATGGATGAATCCACTGGTGTAACAGATTTTACTAGGTAGCGGTTTGGTTTAGAATCAATCCCTCCGGGGTAATTTTTATCTTTTTGTTTTTATAGAGATGGCCCACGGCTCGTTTAAATGCTTTTTTACTTATTCCCAGATGTTCCCTTATTTCGGCCGGGTCACTTTTATCTGTTAATGGAAGAAAATCTCCGGATATTTTGATCGAATTGTACAATTTCTGGGCAATAGGGTCTATACTTTGTTTATATCCCATAGGCTCAAGAGTAATATCAATTTTACCATCATCCCTGACCTGTTTGACATATCCCTTTATCGCACTCCCTATTTTTACCTCTTTATGAATATCAGAATTAAAGATCAAACCAAAATAAAGGTTATTTACAACAGCATTTACACCAAGCTGACTTTTACGATAAGGAAAGATCTCCACCTCCTGGCCCTTTTCCACGTCTATTTCATCAAAAAACACGAAATCTTCAATTCGCTGGGATCCTCTTATAGCCCCCGAATCTTCATCCTCATAAACAAAAAACACGTATGATTCTCCCACAACCAGCGTATCCATTTGCTCCTCGGCCGGGACAAAAAGATCTTTTTCAAGACCCCAGTCAAGGTAAGCCCCGTTACTGGTAATCTTAGTCACTTTCATGAAGGCAAAGTTGTCAACTTCCACTTTTGGTAACTTACTACTTACCACCCTCACCCGATCTTTATAAATAAAAACCTCAGCAAATGATCCTATTTCATAATCTGTCTCAACTCCGGTAAAGGGAAGAAGAACCTGATTCCTCTTATCATCTTCAAGAATATATCCCCTTGGGTCTTTATCAACAATTTCAAGCTTATGAATCTTACCGTTCTCCATGGGTGCAAATGTATCTCTTTTTTATTTAAGACTACCTTGAGGCTGTACTATGAATTCGAAATTATTATGAATATATTTACCTGCCGTTTTAAGTCGCCATGAAATCTATGAATCTAAGGTCCCGTATTTTAGTAATCTGCCTGTTTTGCGTTTTAATGATGAGTGCACAAGCATCCGTCTCGTATGAAATCAGTTTTGAAAATGCCGTCCATCATCAGGCGGATATTAAAATTTATTTTCAAAATGTGAAAAAGGATACTCTCTCGATAAGGATGAGTCGAAGTTCTCCTGGCCGTTATGCCGTTCATGAATTTGCAAAAAATGTATTTGACCTGGTTGCTCTTGATCATAATGGAACAGAGCTAAAAGTGCACAGGCCAAACCCCTATCAATGGGATATTACGGGTCATAATGGAATTGTCAATGTCAGTTATAAGCTTTTTGCCAACCATGGAGATGGAACCTATTCACAAGTTGATGAAACTCACGCTCACCTCAACATACCGGCAACTTTTCTGTATGCCCCTGCTCATGCATCGGAAAAAATTGAATTGAAAATCAATCCCCGAATTGATCTGAACTGGAAGGTAGCAACCCAACTCGAACGCATCGATGAAAAAAATTACAGGGCTCCTAACCTCCAATATTTTATGGATAGCCCAATTGAAATCAGTGATCATCAGGTTCGTAGTTTTCCAATAAAATCGAATGACAGGGAATATAACATTCGGTTCGTTTTACATCAAACTGAGAGTTATGATGGATTTGAGGATTACATGAAAAATGTTGAAAAAATTGTAAGATCAGAATTGGAAATATTTGGAGAACTTCCTGATTTTGAATTTGGTAATTATACGTTTCTTGCCTGTTATGCACCTAATGTTCACGGAGACGGTATGGAGCACAGAAATTCAACCATTTTAACAGATTTAAAGGCCTTGTCAGAGGGTGGAGATCAGGAAAATATAGGAACAGTGGCCCATGAGTTTTTTCACGCTTGGAATGTTGAAAGGTTGCGCCCTTCTTCCCTGGAACCTTTTGATTTCACAGAAGCGAACATGTCAGGTGAATTGTGGTTTGCAGAAGGGTTTACAAGTTATTACACGGGGCTGGTTCTCTGCAGATCCGGAATTTTAAGTCGAGAAGCATATATTCAAGGACTCTCATCATTACTTAATAAAGTCTGGAATTCTCCTGGCAGAAATCACTATTCTCCGGTGGAAATGAGCTATCAGGCGCCTTTTGTTGATGCGGCCAGCTCAATTGATCAGGTAAACTGGGAAAATCTATTTATATCCTATTACTCATATGGAAATGCTTTGGGACTGGCTCTCGATTTGAGCCTTAGGCAGCTCAATCCTGAAAAATCTCTCGATGGTTATATGCAACTTGCGTGGAATAATTTTGGAAGGCAGGAAATCCCATATACCCTGAAGGATCTAAAGAAATCTTTATCAGATTACAGTAACGAGAAATTCGCAGATGATTTTTTTAATGCCTACATTTTTGGTAGTAAGATGCCAGATTATAAAAGCTTACTCAATTCTGTTGGGGTCAGCCTGAGTCAGCCTTTCCTTCATTTACCCTCTTTTGGCGGTACCGTTCAGGTTATTGACAATAAGTGGCTAATCGATTCATACCCGCTTGAAAAGGGCTCATTTTATAACGCAGGATTGTCAAAAGGAGATCGAATTGTATCAATTGACGGAAAACTGACCAATAACAAACTAGATCCTAAAACTTTATTAAACGCGTACAAACCCGGTGATAAGGTGAAAATTGTATTTAACCGTTACGGGGAACAAAAAGAGACTTATTTAGTATTTCTGAACAATTCGGATTATGTGACAAGTTTGATCCCAAATGCAGAAAGAAACGAGCAGAAAAATCAAAACAGGTGGCTTAACAATAATTAGACAAACTAGTTTAAAAAATGAATATCCCCCAAATTAACCTTCCGAGAATTGTTGTTATTGGTTGCGGTTTTGCAGGATTAAAATTCTGTAAAAAAATTGACAGTAACCAATATCAGGTTGTTCTCATAGATAAGAACAATTATCATACTTTTCAACCACTTTTGTACCAGGTTGCCAGTAGCGGCCTGGAACCCGATTCCGTGGTATATCCAATCCGTAAAATTTTCAAAGGGAAGAAAAATTTTTATTTCAGACTTGCCTCAACCAAAAAAATAGACACCGAAAATAAAAATGTAATAACGGACATTGGTGAAATAAACTATGATTTTTTGATCATTGCTACAGGGGCCACCTCCAATTATTTTGGTATGCCGGATATTGAAAAATTCGCCATGCCTATGAAAAATGTTATTGAAGCGCTCAACCTTCGAAGCCTGATTATCCAGAACTTTGAAGAAGCATTGAACACAAATGATTTAAAGGAAAGGGAGCGATTGATGAATTTTCTAGTGGTTGGCGCGGGACCTACCGGTATTGAAGTGGCAGGTTCACTTGCTGAGCTCAAGGCCCATGTGCTTCCTAATGACTATCCGGACCTTGATATCAGAAGGATGCAGATCAATATCATTGAAGCGGATGACAGGGTACTGGCAAGTATGAGCAATGAAGCCTCGGAAAATGCCACCCGGTATTTACAAAAAAGAGGAATTAACATCTGGCTTCGATCCAGCGTTAAAAGTTTCGACGGTAAGGTTGCTGCAACAACTGATAAATCTTTTGAGGCCCGAACCCTGATTTGGGCTGCCGGAATAAAAGGCCACTATCCGGCGGGAATAAATAAAAAACTTATTGCTCGAGGCAACAGGATTTTGGTCGATGAAAAAAATCTTTTAAAGGGTTCGAATACTATATACGCCATTGGAGACGTGGCTTGCATGAAATCAGAAGAAAATCCAAACGGTCACGCTATGCTCGCTTCAGTAGCGGAACAGCAGGGACGACATCTGGCAAGAAACTTTAACCGTAAATCGAAAAAAAAGGAGGAAAAACCTTTCGTCTACAACGACAAAGGAACGATGGCAACCATAGGCAGAAACAATGCGGTTGTTGATTTAAGGAATTTTAAGCTTAGCGGAATTTTGGGCTGGTATATTTGGATGGCTGTGCATTTAATGTTGCTCGTTGATTTTAGAAACAAGATGGTCGTTTTTATGAATTGGGCCTGGAGTTATCTCAATTATGATAAGGGCACAAGAGTAATCATCAGAAAATTCGCTAAAATGAAGAAGGACTAATTTCACAACAACTTGCGAAAACAAAGAATTTGCACTAATTTTCAGGAAGGTGCAACAAAAAAGTGTATGACAGATCTGATCAAAAAATTCACCGATACAAGAAACAGGACGAACACCCTTTGTGAACATCTTCAACCAGAGGATTTCAATTTGCAGGGTGCCGAATTTGCCAGCCCTCCAAAATGGCACCTTGCCCATACAACATGGTTTTTTGAAGAAATGATTCTAAAGAGATACGCGGAGGATTACGAAGTGTTCAATCCATATTTCAGTATGCTATTTAACAGTTATTACAATAATGTCGGAGAACGAATTGAAAGGAAAAATCGCGGACTCTTAAGCAGGCCGGGAATTGGAGAAGTGTTGGCATACCGAGATTATGTTGATGACAGATTACGAATGCTGTTAAAAACAACCAACGAACAATCCGTAATGGAACTCACGGAATTGGGGATACAACACGAGGAACAGCATCAGGAATTACTGCAAACTGACATAAAATATTCTCTTTTTAAAAACCCTTTTAACAGAATAAACAGAACGGAAAAAATAAGTGATATAATGTATTCAGAGCATTCATCCGGTTCATGGATCGAGATGAAAGAAGGGATTTATCAAATCGGATTTCAGGGAAATGGATTTTGCTTTGACAATGAACTCGGAAGGCATAAGGTTTTTTTAGAAGCTTTTCAAATTCAAAAAGAACTTGTCACCAATGGAGAATATCTGGAATTTATAGAGGACGGCGGCTATGAAAATTTCAATCTATGGCTCGATGACGGCTGGGCATGGGTCAAAAATAAAATGATCAAAGCTCCTTTATACTGGAGAAAACAAGATTCAGAATGGGTCCATTTTTCAAGCATCGGGGAGAAAAGTATTTCCCCTGAAGAATCTGTTAATCACGTTTCTTTTTACGAGGCAATGGCATTTGCAACCTGGAAAGGATACAGACTTCCTACTGAGTTTGAGTGGGAAGCAGCAGCTGAAATGATTAATTGGGGGCAACGCTGGGAATGGACGAATTCGGCCTATTTGCCCTATCCCGGATTTACTATTGCAGAAGGTGCCGTTGGGGAATACAATGGTAAATTTATGTCGAATCAAATGGTTCTGAGAGGTTCATCCGCAGTAACTACTCCCGGGCATTCGAGAAAATCATACAGAAATTTTTTTCAACCGGACCTCAGTTGGCAGTATTCAGGAATAAGACTTGCAAAATAATGATCGAACAATTCAAAAAAGATGTGGTTGAAGGTCTTGGCCAAAAACCAAAAAGTATTCCTTCAAAATACTTTTATGATGCCCTGGGAGATGCTCTCTTTATTAAAATTATGAATATGCCCGAATACTACCCAACCAGGGCGGAACTCGAAATATTCAAAGAAAAAAGTGTGGAGATAATCAAAGCTTTGTCCATGAAAAAAGATGTTTTCTTCGAGCTTATTGAACTGGGGGCCGGAGACGGTACGAAAACAAAATATCTTTTACAAAGCCTGTTGCAGGAAGGCTATGATTTCAGCTATCTTCCGATTGATATCTCCGCTACGGCACTAAACGATCTGGAAGCCAAACTGGGGTGTGAATTTCCTCAACTCGATGTCCGCAAAAAACACGGAGACTATTTCAATGTTTTAGAAACATTAAAAACAAACAACCATCCAAAAGTGATTCTTTTTCTTGGTTCCAATATAGGAAACCTTACTGATGAAAATTCAACCAAATTCATTTACCAGATTGGGGCCAATCTAAAACCTTATGACAAATTAATATTGGGTGTTGACCTCATTAAATCAGAGGATCTTGTAAGGCCGGCCTATGATGATCCACATGGAATCACAAAAGAGTTCAATCTAAATCTTTTAAGAAGGATAAATAAGGAACTTGGAGGGCATTTTGATATTTCTGCTTTCGATCATGCACCGGAGTATTACATGCATGAAGGGATAGCTCGCAGTTATCTTGTGAGCAACAGGGCTCAGGAAATAAGGATAGAGAGTTTGGACAGGAGTTTTTCTTTTGAAAAAGGAGAAAGAATTCAAACCGAAATCTCGAGAAAATACGACGATAAGATCATGAAGAAGATCTTAAATGAAACCGATTTTAAAATTGTTGCCAAACTGACAGATAAGAACCGGTATTTTGCTGATTATGTTTTGAGTCGTTCATAGCGGAAAGTATGATTATCATTAAAAAGAAGCATTGCTGATATCTACAAAGCCAGGATTAGATTGATTTGTTTACTATTGAGTGAGATTGATTTTTATTAATAACTATATTTGATATAACAAATCTGTATTATGTCAGAAAAAACAAAAATGTTGTCCGGGGAACTTTACAATCCTAATGATCGGGAATTAGTCGAAGAAAGACATCAGGCACGCCTTCTTTTTCAAAAAATCAACCAGCTCAATGAAGACAGTAAAAAAAAGCGAAATTCATTATTGAAAGAGTTACTCCCAAATAGTGGTAAAGGACTCTGGGTTGAGCCCCCATTCTATTGTGACTACGGATATAACATACACACAGGAAAAAATGTGTTTTTTAATTTTAATTGTGTTGTTCTTGATGTTATGAAGGTGGAATTCGGAGATCAGGTACTTGTTGGCCCTGATGTTCAGATCTACACAGCTACCCACCCGCTCGATGTTAAAACAAGAAATTCCTGGCTGGAATATGCTAAACCTGTATCAATAGGAAACAACGTATGGATAGGTGGTGGTGCCATAATTTATCCCGGGGTAACCATTGAGGATGGAGCCGTTATTGCCGGGGGCGCTGTTGTGACCAAATCCGTACCCGCAAATGTGGTTGTAGGAGGCAACCCGGCTGTGATCATCAAAGAGATTATCAATTAAACATTATTTATCTTGGAGATCAATTCAATTTCAAATAAAATAGTAAGATTCAGGTGGATCATTATTACTGCGGTTCTTCTTTGCACGGTATTCTTTTCTTATCAAATTACCCGTTTAACTATTGATGCCGATGTTTTAAGTTCCCTGCCTGATGATGACCGACACGCTGTTATGCTGAAAAAAATAGGTGAAAATTTTGGCGGAAACAGAATGGGAATCGTTATTCTGGAAACGGATAACATCTACAAAACTTCGGTTATAGAGCACATACGGCAATTAACAGACAGCATAGGCAAAATAGAAGGAATTTCATCAGTCTCTAGTTTAAGCAATATCATCAATATAAAAGGCGGTGAGTCAGGCATAGAAATCGGGAGACTTGTAGACGAATATGAATTGCCCCGGAGTGAGGAAGAATTTAAGTTATTAAGAGAAAATATAGCTGCCAATGAAATGTACAAAGGCTCTATTGTTTCAGAAGATGAAACTTCTAGCCTTGTTGTTTTTACCCTTGATGATAGAGCAGATGTCAATATTGTGGCCCGAGCCGTTCTGGATAAGGCTGAATCACTCGATCTCCCTGAAAAACTCTATTATATAGGGTCTCCAATGCTTATAACATACATTGCGGAACTCATGAGAAAGGATCTTACCTTGCTGCTCCCAATCGCAATAATATTGATTGCGGTGATTCTTTTTTTGAGTTTTAGATCGGCAAAAGGAGTTGTACTTCCTTTACTGTCAGCCCTTATCGCCATTATATGGGCACTCGGTTCTATGTCCTTGCTTGGCTTTTCGATGTCAATGATCTCCAATAATATCCCTATCATACTTTTAGCCATTGGTAGCGCTTATACCATACATGTAGTAAACCGAGTAAATCAGCTGCAGTCTTCAGGAGTTGAAAAGAATATCGTTAAGGCCTTAAATTATGTGATGATTCCTGTGGTATTGGCTGCGATTACCACGGCCATAGGCTTTGTATCTTTCATATTTGGCGCCTATCTCGAGATGATTGTTGATTTCGGGATTTTTACGGCTCTGGGTACATTTATTGCCTGTATTATGGCGATCTTTTTTGTCCCATCCATGCTCGCTGTATTGCCACAATCATCCAGAAAAAAAAATGTCGAAAATGGCAAAATCGATTTCTTCGAGAAATGGTTTCTCAATCCACTTACCGATTTATTATTTGGATATCCAAAAACTGTACTTGGGATATGGATCCTTCTTATTCTGGTCAGTCTCAGTGGTGTTGCTTTTATCAATCGAAGTGTTGATATACAAGAGTATTTTAAAGAAGGAAACCCTACAAGAGAGGCCGAAAGAATTATGGTTGAAAAATTTGGTGGCACCAAGCCTGTATTTGTCCATTTCAAAGGGAATATGCAGAGTCCTGAAGTTTTGAAAACCATGATGAAAACCAGTGCCTATATGGAGGCCAGTCCTGATATCTACACCTCCATGTCGGTGGCAAAATTAATTGCCGAGATCAATCTGGCCATTACAGGCGAGCGAGATGTTCCTGAGGACCAGGCAATGATAGAACAGATGTGGTTTCTGCTTGACGGCAACGAGGTCATGAACCGTTTTGTAAATGAAGACCTGACAGAGGGAATCATCATTTCCAAATTCAAATCACCGGATAACGATTCAAAAATTGTATTCTCAAAATACATGGCTGCTTTTATAGAAGAAAATTCCAATACTGAATGTGAAATTCAAATAACAGGGATGCCATTTGTAGATATCACCATGGATCAGAGCCTTATCAACAGCCAGATGGGAAGTATTTCAATTGCTATAATTTTTGTAATTATTATCGTGGGACTTATGCTAAGGTCATTTTTTAACGGACTTTATGCATCTCTACCCATAATAGCCGCAATAACGATTCTTTTCGGGGTAATGGGTCTTACCGGGATATCACTCAATATAGCAACGGTTTTGGTAGCGAGTGTGGCTCTGGGAATAGGTATTGATTATTCAATTCACATTATATCACACTTTAATGAACTATTTAAAAGTACCGGGAAATTAGAAAATGCCATACATGAGTCTTTAAAAATAAGCGGCAAAGCCATCATTATTAACGTGATTTCAGTTTCAGCCGGATTTCTGGTCCTCGTTTTTTCCGAAATGGTACCTCTCCAGTATTTTGGTATCCTTATTGCCATAAGTATGGTAAGTTCAAGTCTTGGAGCCATCACCTTACTTCCGGCATTGCTCATTACAATTCATAAAAAATCAACTTCAAAGAAATCATGAAAAAAATATCGTTAACGCTGCTCAGTTTAACCATTTTGTTTATGGCTAATGCGTCTTTTGGCCAAAGTGCCGCTTCTTTGTTAAAAGGTATGGATGAACTTATGTCTGCTCCGAAAGACAAGGAAGCAAATGTAAAAATGATCCTTACTGACAGGTCTGGAAAACAAAAAATAAGAGAGGCCATAATGAAGCAAAAAGGCCAATACAAAAAACTTTATAAATACACTGCACCTGAAAAGCAGGTTGGCATAGCGACGCTTTCTTTGCCCGATGATATCATCTGGCTTTATATGCCTGCTTTTAACAAGGCCGTTAAAGTGACTCTCTTAAGTAAAAGTCAGGCTTTTACGGGAACTGATTTTTCCTATGAGGATATGAGTGGAAACTCGTATAGCGAAAGATTTACTCCCCGAATACTTGAATCCTCAGACGATTCAATTTACCAGCTGGAGCTCATGCCAAAATCCATGAAATCAAGATATTCAAAGATCATAGCCTATCTGGATAAGACAAATTTATATCCTCTGAAAATGGAATATTTTGACAAAGAAAAAAATTACTTTAAATACGCAACTTACAAATACAAAAAGCAGGGAAAATACTGGTATGCTGAAGAAGTAATAATGAAAAACATCAAAAAAGAACATTCCACGGAGATCATTCTTACTAAAATCAAATTTGATCAAGGTCTTGAAGACAGTGAATTTACGGTTGAGAATTTAAAACCGGCTAAATAAGACTTTTCAATTCTTTAAAATCTCAAAATCTTTATCCTGGTACTTTTCAAGCGTAATTGCTTCCCTCAGTCCCTGAAGGGTAAAAAAAGGAGAATCTGAAACAAACATATTAGCCATCCAGGCCTTTATTGAGCCTCCCGGATCAACCTGCATCTGAAAGGTCACCTGGATCAGATTATCATTTTGTTCCCGAATCTTCCAATACCCGTAACCATCCATTCTCACATAGGAATCGTTGAGGGACATGACACCCTCAGGCATTTCTATTTTTACCAGGAGTTCCTTCTTTTTTGGGTCCCAGCTTATGATATTCTTATAAACCCCATCCCGGTTCTTATAAGGCCAGGGTGCCTTCGCAACTGCGTAATAAGTTTGAATATATTCATCCGGACGATCGAGCAACCTCGATTCTTTGATATTATATCCCCAATCAGGCAAACCTTCAATATCGTAGATAACCGCTAAAAAGTCATTGACTGTAGCCTTAATCTCAGTTACTGCCTTGAATTCTTTAAAGGAAGATATCGTGTTTGTTCGTGTATATACTTGAATCTCTTTTTTATCCTTGACAAGATCCCAGTTTTCCTGTCCGTTTGAAACGTCGAAAATCAGGAGACAAAGAAATAATGTGATATATAACGACAATCTACTCATCCCTAACAATTTCAATATGTTCAGGGGTGTCATAATCCCACTCCTTCATTGTAAATCCCCATTCAGACTTGATCTTCTCCATCAAATCTTCGTTGATATAATGCTTATTCTTTTTGTAGTTCTTCTTACTGCTTAAATACTCCTCAATATAAGGTTTTGCCCTGTCATATCCGTTCAGGTTTAACCCATTGTAAATAGATTTTATGCATGACATGGGCTCTGATTCCAGTTTGTCGAAGCGGAGCTCGATCAGGTTACCAACCGGAATCAGCTTTTTATGTTCCAAATAATCCTTCATAAGCAATCTGTACAAGGTGATAATATGTTCATCCAAATCCGACGAGGAAATCGTTTGCAACTGTAAATGGGGTAACATTTTATCGAAAAAGTTTCTGGTTGAAAGATAAACTTCAATGGGGTTTCTATGAATATGAATAAATCTTGCATTGGGATACATTTCCAAAATTTCAACGATTCGGCCCGTATTTGGAGGGTTCTTTGAAAGAAAAATTTTCCCGCCGGTTTCCTTGAGAGCCTTGTTAACAAGAAGTCTGTAGTCATTCTTCCAGGAATTCACTTTAAATGAATCAATATTTTTGAAACGAATAAAATGATTGTAGAATTTTAAAATTGATCTGGGGAACATCCAGAAATAATAAAAACATACCGGTATTTTATCTCCCAGGGCGAATTCCTCTTCCTGAGGAAGATGCGTCCCAAGGGTTACATTGTCTCCTTTTCTTACCCCGGGAATCAGTATTTTGGCGAATCCTTCAAACAGAAAACGGCCCATACGATTAAAAAGAGTATCGGGAAAAACACTTTGAAAAGTATTCACATATCCCATTTGATGGTCCTGACAAAGAATATTGTGCAAATGCGTGGTACCACTTCTCCAATGTCCAATAATAAATATTGGAGCATGATCGGGAGTTTCCTTTCTGTATTTATTATTGATAAATAACTTTTCATAAACCCTGAAAGGAAGATTGATCAGATTAATCAAAAGGGTTATGAGCAAGCGTCCCAAATATTTCAAAGAGATTCTGTGATTTCCAAAAAGATAGGTTAAAACTCCAAAGGAATAACCAACTGCAGGCGGTAATAAGAAACCTTTTTTTGGACTTTCTCCCATACACGTTTTTCAAATAAATAATGGAATTTGATTGCTTAAGATAAATTTCGCTTTAGAGTTTTCATAGCTGGATGATCACGACTTTTAAATAAAATCACCAATAATCTGCCTACTTCTTGACAAGTTTCTTCGTAATGTGAAATTGATTTGAATGAATCTTAATCATGTAGATCCCTGAGTTTAATCGATAAAGATCCATTCTGTTAAAATTCTTATTTTCATCCATTATCAGATCTCCCAACAAACTAAAAATCTGTACTCTGGTAATAGGCTGAGTTGATCGAATGGTCAAATATCTTTCCACAGGATTAGGATACATGCTGACCTCTTGATTGAGCACGAAGTTATCGATGGCTTGAGATGTATTTTTTACAGTATCTTCCTGGGCATAAATGGCCCCGACACCTGCAATAAATAAAAGAAAAAAAAGAATAACGTATTTTTTCATCATAGACCGATCGATTCCTAATCAAAAACAAAATTACTAATAATGTAATCATTTATCAAAAATCGCGCCCAATACTTATCAACCAAAAAAAAGAGCCCAATGGGCTCTTCAATTTTGGTATTTATAATCTTATTTATATTAATCGCATACGTTCAAATCGTTCGCATTATCTGATGATCGATTCAAAATAAATTTCTCTTCCTCAACCATCTCTCCATCTTCATAGGAATCAAGTTCAACCCTTAAAATATCTCCTGAGACCGTCATTGTTAAAATTCCGTAGTCTCCAGTTTCTTCCCCAATCCTTATTTCAATTTTGTTTTCCCTATTCTCTAAAACTTCAGGTGATCCTTCATTGGAAATTTTCTCATATAGGTAACATTCATTGATTACGTCATAAAGCCAAATTTCGAAAGGATTCGATTCAGAATTATTTATTTGAGCGTATATGGTTAGACCCATATCCTGATCACCAAACTTCCAAAAACTGCCTCCATGGGCCTCAAGGAATGATTTTTCATCTTCGTTATCGTCACTACAGGCATGTAATGAAACGGCCATGACTGCGATAAGCAGCAGAGCCTTAAATTTTAGGATTTGATTTTTCATAGCTTATTGATAGATTTATTTCTACATATTAACGTATGAACCTCGAATAAATTGTTTCAATTGCATTCAAAATGATCTTTCATGACTTCTTGTCATACCTTTAGGGTTTGGCTCGATATTAGAAATAGCCATAAACTATGAGCAAAAATAAAGTTTCCTTCGCCTGGGCCTTTAAAGAATTTATCTGGCCACGTAAAAACATAGTTCTTTTGGGACTAATCTTAATCATACTAAAAAGTCTTGCGGGACTGGTTTTGCCTTATGCCACCAAAAACCTGATTGATGATATTATTCCTTCTCAGGATATGAGATCTCTAAAAATACTGCTTGTTGTGGTTGTATTATCTATCGTGGTGCAAGCGGTAAGTTCCTTTTCATTGACTCGTTTACTGAGTGTCGAGGCACAGCATCTGATTTCTCTCCTGAGGGCCAAGGTGCAAAAAAAACTCCTTACACTTCCTATTCGCTTTTTCGACAATAATAAATCAGGAGCACTGGTATCCAGAGTAATGACCGATGTTGAAGGAGTCCGCAACCTGGTTGGAACAGGATTGGTACAACTGATAGGGGGATCTCTTACCTCGATTATTTCCCTTGTAATCCTGATTAAGATAAATGCCACAATGACCTTGTTTGTACTTCTTCCCGTGGCCCTTTTTGCTGTCATTGCCTTAAAAGCCTTTGGGTATATACGGCCAATTTTCAGAGCCCGGGGTAAAATAAATGCAGAAGTAACCGGAAGACTGACCGAAACTCTTAATGGAATAAGAGTAATCAAGGGGTTTAATGCAGAGGCTCAAGAGTTAAGGACTTTTGAAAACGGTGTGGAAAGATTGTTTTTGAATGTTAAAAAAAGTTTGACTGCCACCGCAATGATGACAAGTTCCTCAGCCCTTTTACTGGGCTTGGCTTCCGCCGGGATCATGGGGATAGGTGGTTATTTTATAATGAATGGAGACATGACCTACGGGGAGTTCGTATCCTTCACTCTCTTTTTGGGCTTTATGATTGCTCCGATAGTTCAAATGAGCAATATCGGAAGTCAGTTGACCGAGGCAATGGCCGGCTTAGACAGGACACAGGAATTGATGAATATGAAAGAAGAAGATGATCCTGAGGAACGAACTTTACTTATCGATAAGGTAATTGGAGAAATCAACTTCAAAAATGTTTCCTTTAGTTATGATAAGGGCAAGGAAGTCCTGCATGATATAAACTTCTCGGCTCCGGCCGGTAGTGTTACAGCACTGGTTGGATCTTCTGGCTCCGGAAAATCTACTATTGCCGGACTGGCTGCCACATTTTTAAATCCTGATAAAGGTGTAGTGAGTCTGGATGGCACAGACCTGTCCAAGGTAAATTTGAGCAGCTACAGGTCTAATTTGGGTGTGGTACTGCAGGATGATTTTCTCTATGAAGGAACCATAAGGGAAAATATCTTATTCCCCAGACCAGACGCCAGTGAACAAGAGTTACTGGAAGCTGTAAACGGAGCTTATGTCAATGAGTTCACCGACAGGTTTAAGGATGGATTGGATACCGTTATTGGAGAAAGGGGAGTGAAACTTTCAGGAGGACAGAGGCAAAGAATCTCGATTGCAAGGGCCCTTCTAGCTGATCCAAAGATTATTATCCTGGATGAAGCAACCTCAAATCTGGATACTGAAAGTGAAACATTTATTCAAAAAAGTTTGCAATCACTGATGCAGGACAGAACCACTTTTGTAATAGCACACAGGCTCAGTACCATCCAAAAGGCGGATCAAATTTTAGTTATAGAGGAAGGAAGAATCGTAGAACAGGGCAAGCATAAAAGTTTACTTGAGCAAAAAGGAAGGTACTTTGAACTTTTTACCTATCAAAGCCGTATATAACTACAGTATTAGCTTTAAATTTTCTTTAGAATCTCGACTTACTTTTACCTGAAACCTAAACTTAACAAAAGTGAAAGAAATGATCAGTAAACACGTAACAACCAATGATATGGTAAAAACGTTTTTGAATGTAATAGAGGAAAGAGTCAAAAGAGCAAATAGAAAAAAGCTCTGGCAGAAACCAGAGCCTTCTAAATAGAATTGATTTCTATTTAATCCAACTTACACCATACCTTCCTCTTTCATTTATGTTACAATTTTCCTTTCGGCAGTGCAGTTATTTATAAGTTAAATAGAATGGAGTATCAATCCTGCTAAATTTTAGGGCATAACTACCGTATCGATTGCATGAATAATTCCATTGCTGGCATCAACATCAGTCATTATAATTGTTGACATGTTGCCCTGGGCATCTTTTAACATTACTTTCCCATCTTTTAAATGAGCTGTTAATTTTTCTCCATTTACAGTGGGAATTTCAAACATTCCTCCGTTTTCTTTGATCGCCTTTAAAACGTCTGCAGCTTTAAATTCCCCAGCTACTACATGATATGTTAGTACAGCTGTCAAAGCCTCCCTGTTTTCTTCTTTTAACAAACTTTCCACGGTTCCTTCTGGAAGCTTGGCAAATGCATCATTAGTTGGAGCGAAAACTGTAAAGGGTCCTTCGGAGTTCAATGTACCTACCAAATCAGCCGCTTTTACCGCAGCCACAAGTGTGCTGAAATTTTCATTGCCAACGGCAACATCAACTATAGTTTTTGCAGGCTCTTTATTACTTTCTGATTTGATTGGATCAGTATTGTTTGCATTAAGGCTTACTGATGTGAAAAAAATGAATAAAAATGATAGTGTTGATAGTAAATTAGTAGTTTTCATGGTATATAAGTTTTTTAAATTTACTCAAAGATAAATCGCCGTTAAGAGTCCAAAAAATATATTTGTCTAATTTTTTGTTAAATTTCTTAAACAAAAGTAATGTGTTTAGCTAACTCAATAGAATGCTCTCTTTTCATTAAACAAAAATCATTAACCGAATTATTTTTAACAATTCCAAGTTTCAAAATCAGGTATTTAAAATCCAAAATTGAAACTCATTTCCATTATAGGTCAGAATTTTTATGAAACCTGTATTTATTTCAAGTAAAATTTTTCTCCTTATAAAACCTGTATATCAATATGTATCGGTAAACAACTTCTGTCATGACCAGATCAGTATACCATATGTATATCATAAACCATCTTTGAAGAATGTTAACAATATTTTAACTTAATCATTGGTTTTCAGACATGTGATGTCGTAATTCTTTCAAAGTAACACATGTAAATTCGTACTGTAATTAAAAACCAAGAACAATGAAAAATTCAATTTTACAAGCAGTACTTGCTGTAGGAATATTAAAATTCACAGATATCAATGAAGGCTTTCTTTGCAAAATAGAAGCGAGCAAAATTAAGAACGAGGTAGAGAATGCGATAGCCAACCTAAAAAAAGGAGTAATTGATCAATTTGAATTCCAAAAGATAATTTTTAGGAATCAACAAAAATTAGACGACGTGCTAGTGGAGTACGCTTAACTCCTCAGCTAAAAAAAATATTATTTTTTCATAATTATAATTAGGTTTCAGATTAGGTTTGACCGATATGATTACTCATATCGGTTTTTTTATGCTTAGCGAAAAGTTTGGAAGAAAAATTGGATATTGTTATCAGAAGGAGTTAAATTTCCTCTTCAAAATTTTTATTGACATGAAAAGAATTGCACTGATCACAGGAGCCACTTCCGGAATTGGAGAAGCAACAGCAAAATTATTCGCAAAAAATAAGATCAACCTGATTCTATGCGGGAGGCGTAAGGAGAGACTAAATGCCTTGATGTCGGAACTGAGCCCCATGGTTAAAGTCAGAATCTTATCTTTTGATGTTGGCGACAATATTCAGGTAAACAAGAAGTTAAACGGCCTGGAAGAAGAATGGAAGAATATAGACATTCTGGTAAATAATGCTGGTGGGGCACATGGACTGGAACAATTCATTGACGGTAGTATTGAGGACTGGGAAAAAATGATCGATTATAACGTCAAAGGACTGCTCTATGTGTCCAAAGTTGTAATTCCCTGGATGGTGAAGCGCAAAAAAGGTCAGATCATTAACATCAGTTCCATTGCCGGAAAGCAGACCTATTCAAATGGAATGGTTTATTGTGCCAGTAAATCAGGTGTAGAAGCCATTAGCAAAGGAATGAGATTAGAACTGGTTCCTCATGGAATAAGAGTCAGCAATATAGCCCCAGGGGCGGTTGACACAGAGTTTTCGATGGTTCGTTTTAAAGGAGATAAAGAGAAAGCGGATAAGGTCTATAAGAATTTCCAGCCCCTGATTGCCCAAGATATAGCAGATTGTATCTTGTATTGCGTTAATGTTCCTCCTCATGTTCAAATTGCGGACATGACCATCTTCCCGGCAGCCCAAAGTGATGCAACCACAATCTCTCGAACAATTTAAACCTTTATGGAACATGAAGATTTTCAGAATTTGACTCAGTAGTGATCCGGATCATTAGAATTCATGACCCCAATCATTTACAGCACAAGTAAAATGCATTAACTTACATCAGTTCTTTAGCAGCCGCCTCTTAATAGCATTTTGTTTCATTTAAATACAGTAGTCATGAAAAATATACTTCTTACAATAGACTTCGATAACAATGAAATTGTACTTATTGATAAAGCCATCGAAATAGCAGCCGCATTTGATGCTAAAATCTGGTTGTTGCACGTGGTTTCTCCGGAACCTGATTTTGTCGGGCTTGAAGTAGGGCCACAATATATCAGAGACACAAGGGCAGAAGAGTTAAAACGAGAACGAAGGTTATTATCGGATTACACAGATGTTATCAAATTGGAAAATGTGAGTTGTGAAGGAATCTTAATTCAGGGTGCCACCATTGAAATGATCTTAAAAGAAGCTGAAAAATTGAAAACTGATCTGATCATTATTGGCCGCCATGAACACAACCTTATGTATAAAGCGTTTTTTGGTTCTGTAGCCTCCGGAGTGATCAAAAAATCCAAAATACCTGTAATGATTGTTCCCGTTGAATAATAAGATTTTTTAGAAGGATCCCTAATGAATTTAGTATTTTATCATTTTTCTGGCAGTAGATTTTCCCCCATAACCTGACAGTTCTACAATAAAAACTCCTCCAAATTTAACAGGGTCGAGCCTAAATTTACTATACGATGATTTAGGGAAGCGCTTGATCAACAGCCTTCCCAAGGTATCGTATATTTTTATTTGATCTATCGGATCATTGGCTTCAACAATGAGATGTTCGTTCTGAATGTAAATCTTAATCTCTTCTTCGATCTCATCATCTAAACTTAAAATAGCTCGGTTAAATACGATACTGAATCTGTGCATATACGTTCCTGTTCCTTCGTAATTGAAATAATAAGGAGAAACAGTTAAATCATGTATCGTACTATTTTCATTATCAAAAAGAAAAATTTGCCGGTCTCTGAACAGGCCCTGCCTATGATCGATCTCAATTTTCATTTCCTGGTCTTCAATCTCCGAATCAAAGCCAATTTTGATCACTTTTTCTTCGTTAAAAGGTGCTAGACCTTGAATTGCCAGTTTATTATTATCAAGAACGGAATAAAAATCAATAGTCTGATTTCCGCTTAAATAGAATGCGTCATAACCAGCATCCAATTCATCAGTTGCCTTTTCAGAAAAGGAAATCAAAATCTGTTTGAAAGAATTATCAGAACTTTTCAAATTGAGCCAAAACCTGTTTTTTTCCTGAGTACCATTTTTTCCGGTTCTTTTGAAAAACTGACTATTTGCACTGTGAATTATCATGGATGGGTCAAAAACTGCTTTATCGGACTTAAGTGATCTCACAAAAAACCCCTGACCCGATCCAATATTCTTCCCCACTCCATCAGGAATGCTGCCACTTAGATTATAGGTTAAATAATCATTCTGATTGTAAGCTCCATTAACTAAATCTGTGGAATGATTCCAAAAATAAGCAGCCCCATCAATTACATCTCTATTTTTGTCTAAGAACAATTCGATATCAATAGCTGAAGGATATGGATTCCCTATCAGATTAAAATCATTCTGGCCAATTGTATCCGAATGAAAGTCAAGTACTCTGGTTTCAATCTCTCCATAATTGGGTTTCCCTTTAAAAACTACCTCGTGAATTTGATCACTACCCTCTTTACCTTCAGCGGCATATCCCTTTCCGATCTCCATAGGTCCACTACTCAAGTTTACCCAAACGTCCCAATATGTTTTCGAATCGGGATCATTTTCCAAATGCTTTGTCTGATCAAAATAGAATATCCTGTTTTTATCAACCCCCTTAAAAACATCTTCAATCCTCGCTCCATTAACAGGAGAAGACCAATATGTTATCGCCTCAGAACTGTTTCTTAAAGCCGACTTTTCAACCTTCTCAATTTCACCAGTGACATTCGCTAAATTTTTTTTAAGGATCAAAGACTCCGTATCACCAATAATTAATGACCCTTTTGTGGCTATTTTCAAATCTCCGTAAACGATGACATTACTGTTGCTCTCATCCGTATTATCTTCAAAATGAAATATTGCATCTTCACTTATATTTAAATCATAGGCGTGAAAATCACCTGTTCCACCCAGGCTAAGGCTTCCATTAATTTCAACATTTCTCGACCTGTCCGGTTCAAGATTGTCCCAGGATTCACCATTCCATGCCGTAGACCCTTTAACATGGGTTCCCAATGCAATATTTTTATTCTTATCTGCCAGACTAACCTCAGTGAGCGAATCCAATTCTATCCAGTTATTTATGTCAAAATCTTCCTCTGGAAATTCATTGGAATTCCCTCCCCGAATAAAAACTTTGTTTTGACCCCATTTCGAGTTTGGGGCCATAGTTCCCAAAAGGTCCCTTCTGTTATTGTAATTTAGATTTCCCGGGGTGGAGCTAATAAAAATAAGATCATCTCCGTCAAAATCACAAACAGCACTGACAATCGGATCATCAACCCCTAAGTGAGTTATTTCAGGAACCAGAGCTCCTTCATTTTTAAAAAGCAGAACTTCATTGGTTTCCATGGCGGGAATGGCCTGTATGGCCATCGGTTTTCCCGGAGCTTCCGGATCAAATGTGGCACCGTCATATAAGTGTAAATAATAACTTGAATCGTATATATAGGTCCCTGAAATATTCTTTAATTCGATCCATTTGCTTTCACTGTTAGCGTCGTGATAATATTGAGAAATCATAATTTCATCAACAGGATCTTTTTCCTGATAATTCAAATTTTCCTTTCTCGCAATTACCAGGGTGACATCCTGGTTAAAATTCACCGAATTACCCAAGGCATCGGTCTGATTCGCTTCATTCGAAGATTTAGGATGTTGAATGGACATGAATATATACTTATGATCGGGCGTGAAAGTCAGGCCAGTCGGTTCACTTCCCAGGGGAGTCCTTGCAAAAATTTTTACTTTGGGATTGTTTTGCGAATGACCATATTCAACTACCCATATATGGTTATCTCCGCCATCCTGTGCAACCCATAAATTACCAAGATCATCAAAAACCAGGTTATCATTTCCTTTTCCCCATTCAACACCATCATAAATGCTGTTTCCTCCCACGTAAATTTCAAAATCCTTAATCCCGGCATCTGAGTCCTTGAATCTGTATACCACTCCTTTTAGATTAATGTCCCCTATTGACTCTCTTTTTACCGCAAAATAGATCAGGCTGTCCTTTGGGCTTATTTCCACATCCTCAATTCCACCAAAAGGGGTGGCATCCAAAGCCTTGCATTGAGCAAGTGTTGAGTTTTGATCCTCCTGGGTATCATTGGCCAATTTCACCCATGCATGATTCGTCATTTTGTCGCCTTTGTATACATACAAATCCCCGTCACTCAGGTCTTTAGGATTGGATGCAATAAATTTGAACAGATAACCATCTCCTCCATTTGCAGGATCGTTTCCAATATATGCCGCATCCGCACCTTGATAAACGGTTCTCAGATCAGCTCTTATCACTGCATTCTCATGTTTAAAGTTCCCCATGGCCCATAGCTTATCCTTATCCTCTCTTCCTCCTTTTTGATTGATGATTTTTTTAGTTGCGGGATCGATCTCCACAGCCCAGCCAAAATCATCATAACCATCATTGTTCAGATCTCTTGAGGTAATCAAGGGGTACCTGGAACTTGCCTGCAGTTCAATACTTGTGTATTCTTCACAAGATATAATCGTATTCCAGGGAGTAACGGTTCCCGAACAATTCGCCGCAGTGGCAAATTCAAAAGAATCATAAGAAAAATCAACCAGCTCAGAACTGTCAACATTCCATTGCCCCAAATTGTCATCAAACTCTATGTCAAGAATGGTTACAGCTCCGGGAGCAATTTCAGAATTTATAGAAAGATATCCGAACCTGCTGCTGCCCTCCCTTGGAACAAATCCGGCAAAATCCAGATTAGGGCCTGACCAATTATCAGGAATAACACCTCCAGCATCTAAGAAATCCTGAGTGTCAAAAAGAATTTGAAACGTATGCGTTGAAGGTAAATGGAACTGGCTATTCTGCAAGGCTCCATCAAGTGAATCGAAGTTACTGATATGCTGACCATACCCAAAAAGGGTAAGGGAAAAATACAGGATGAGGGGAACCAGATTTTTCATAGCCAAAACGGGTTTTCCAACTGAAGTATGGTTTACTTTTGATTTTCAGTATTTTATAAAATTACAACAATTATTCCAAATCCTTAAATGATGCCCTTCTATCTTCCTTTTCGTCCTGATAAAATCTCAATCTTTAATGAACTTTAAACTTTCTGACCTGTTCTCATTGGAAAGTTTTAAAATATAGATTCCATGAGAGAGTTGGGAAATATCTAAGCTCTTATTATCGACCAGGACATGATCAAAAATTTTTTCACCAAGTACGTTGAAAATTTCAATTCTTCCAGGAATAAATTGCTTATCGACATTCAGGAAATCCTGAGCCGGATTTGGAAATACTCTATTTGAAACCGTATTGTAATCCTCAACATTGAGAGTCTCAGCTATCAAGGAATAAAGCGCTGCGTCACCCAGTTGATTCTTTTCTGCGCTAATAAAATGTTGTGACGCGTTAGAATAGGTAATTGCCTCAACTTGGAAGGACTCAATTAAAGGAATATTAAGATCATTTTTTTCAATGGACCCATTGGAAAAGATCCCGTTTGAAAAGCCGGATAATTCAATTAAAAAGGCCCTAATGCCGGTATAACCCGTCAAAAGGACTTTATTTGACTCAGAATTGTATGTACCTCCTGTTATAAGTCCTGAAGCATCAAATTCATCGATTCTCTGAATTTCGTAAGTTCCCGGAACTTTTGGAAGCTGGTAGATATTTGTTCTCTGGTCAGCCCAGTTTTTTGTAAAAATAAACAAGTCCGACCCAAAAGATATCAAAGCCTCAGCATCAAAATTTGTATTGTTCGGAGCACTTTCAAAATCAATCTGATCTGCATATGAAAATTCAATGACATCCGCATTGACCAATTCTGAATTTAAATAATCCGACTTTGAAATCTTATAAACCTTAAGATTCTTTCGGTTTCCATTGTTGTTACCAAAATCTCCAATATAAATGAATTCGTCATCATGACTAATATCCTCCCAGTCGACATTGGTTGCATTTCCAATCTCAACTGTCCGAAGCACATTTCCGTTTTCTGAACTAATTTCATATAAGGCATTCATTCCTCCTGAATCATTATGGGTAATTATCCTGTCGTCAAAGAAGATGAGCCCCGAGGTTTCGGAAACATCATCGCTTAAATAGGTTAAACGGGAAAAGTCCTGCGAAAATCCTGAAAAGGTAAAAATAAAAAATAAGTAGGGTAAAGCTTTTATCATAAAGAGGGGATATATTTCAATTTATTCTTGCCTAAAGTTAATCAAATTTAAATAACAAATCTAAATAGAGGCTTCTATACTAAGTCGGTAAATCAGACGTTATATTATTCTATTGCTATATATTTATTATCCTTTGGATACTGAATCAAAAAAAGAATTTTGCTATTTATGAAAAAGGTAAAGTACAAGGATTTGCTCATCCATTCTTTAGAGCTAAAAGTTTTTCTTCTTGAACTGGAAACTCAACTTTCAAAATTAAAAATTGACTTCCACAAAAACAAAGAGGAACTGAACTGACGAATAAGACCGATCATCTGCTTGTGCGGCATCTTTTTGAGCGTATTTTTATAACATGTTTACTTTAACTCTTAGAATACACTAAGACATAAACAACTTGCTATGTTTCAAATTCATTCCCCCAGCAGAGAAGAAATCAAGAGTTTCTTGAAAAAAATCGAAACCCGTATTCGTCGAAACGAATTAAAAGAAAAAACGATCCATAAATTTGAGTCAAGACTATAGATATATTGTTCAAAATCTGAAAGGCAATTGTTTAATCCTGATCTTGATGAAAATTTGAAAAAAAAGCAGTGTTAGAAACATATCGCTTATTTTTCCCCTGAGTACCAGTTGCCTGCAGGCAACTGGTCTAACTTTTATCTTACTTCAAACATTAGGTGCCCGAGACGGGTATCAGTCTTGCTGAAAGGTCAGGCTGTTCCATTTCAGGATCAAGTGGAAACATGGGCCTGATGATTCTCTTATATCCCAGTCTACTAAGATCCTGATCTACACCTCCGGGCGTTAATGCCATCACCCAGTCTGCCCTCATATTATACAATTCGGGAACCAGGTACCCTATTTTAACCACAAGGATATCCGCTTTTCGAGGATCAAGGTTCAATTCCGTAAAATCACTTTCATGATGATAAGGTTTTCTTTTTTTTGTAACAATGACATTGACATTCCCCACCTTAACAACTACTTCTACTTCGGCATCTTTGTCACCTTTCTTGATCGCCGTAACCGTTCCTTTCAGTTTTACCGGAGGAGCAAAACGATCATCCACTGATGCACCTGCATAACCTTCAATTACCTCACCCAATCCTGCTTCCATTGCTAATTCAACCAGTTCCGGTCCGGGTATTGAAGCATAAATAAGTGTCTTACCTTGTTCCCCCTGAAATTCCTTTCGTTTAAATATCTCATGAAGTGTCCAGGTAACGTCGCCTGCACCTCCCGCAGTAGGGTTATCACCCATATCACTTATAATAAAAGGAGTCTCGGAACTCGCCAGCGCCCTATTAAGGCTTTCCTCAAGGGTAGCCACAGGAGCCACAAATACAAATTCATTTCTGACATCCCAAAAACTTTGTGCTAATTCTTCCGCACTCTCAGAAACAGCCTCTTTATCATCTCCGGTTACCATGACCACAGCGTGGTTCCGTGGTTCATCTGCCCACGCATAACCAATCCAGATCGCTGCGTCAATCACACCTTCTTTTTTTGTTACAGGGTCAACTTTAGCATATAAACTTTTGCCAGGCTCAATCCTGGTACTAGTCTTTTCTCCTGGCAATAAAATCGGAACCGGTATCCATGCTTTAAATTTTGGTTTCCCCAATCCCTTCTCCAGACGTTCGAGTAAATTATCCAGTGCTCTTTTCTTTGATTCGAGAGCATCTTCGTGAGGAGCCATTCTATAGCATGTTATTAAGTCACTTTCTTCCGCAAGTTTTTTGGATACATTTCCATGAAGGTCCATTGAGGTAGAAATAATGGTTTTATCTCCAACTACCTCCCTGACTCTTGAAATCATATCTCCTTCAGGATCATCCATCCCTTCCACACTCATCGCCCCGTGAATATCAAAAAAAAGACCATCATAAGGAAGGTTCTCTCTCAGCATTTCAACCGTCTTTCCCATGAGGGACTCATAGGCTTCGCGAGTCACCGTTCCTCCAGGTAAGGCATGGCCCTTAAGGGTTGGAAACCAAATGGCTCTTTTCCTGTTTATGGAATCTTCAGACATAAACGGATAATAATCAAAAACATCTTCCCCCGATTTTGCATGAAATGCATCTTCGTGCGTTAAAGCAGGAGAAAAAGTACTCGATTCAATGGCAAGCCCGGCAATGGCAATTCGAGGAAGCTCTGATCCGGCATCCAAGACATCCTTTTTTCCGGCTGGCTCACAGGAACAGAAAGCAATTAGTAAAAAAATTATACTCATGCGTGCGATATAGTTCATAATGTTTTAAAGTTTTCCAGGTTAATTTAACAACGATCCATGGAGGATTCACGAAATGATTGCTACAGAATATTGATCTATTATAATTGATCAATAAAAATAGGACAATTTCTGTTGTTTCGACGAACTATTTTAAAGTTCTTCATCAACCAAAATCTGAAAGAATTAAAAATCCCCGATCTTTTTCAGGTCGGGGATTCAGGTCTATACTTTATGTTCAAAACTTAAACTAAACACAAGACGATTTGAGATTTTTTAATTGACGCGTTTCACCTCTTCTATGTCCAATCCTTTTAAAACATTTTCCATTTTTTTCAGATCCAGCTCTTTAGCGTAATCAGCCGGAATTACTGCAATACGAAAAATCAAATTATCCGTATCAATCGGATCCAATCTGCCAAAATCCGCAGTACCGTCCAAAAATAAACGAACGTCAAATAAGGTATGATCAAAGGTATACAAGAGGATTCCGCTATCCCTGAAGATTGTTTGGGGTAATGGTTCCCAAATATCTGTTCCTTCAAAAACCCCCATCAATCTGTAAACCATAACGACATCACTTTCAAAGACTTCAATTTCAGACGGAATTTCAACAAAATACTCAAAATTGGTAACCACGTTCAGGTCGGCTTCCACTTCAAATACCTGCCCAAGTAAGCCTCCACCACCTTCACCCGGAGGGCCAATCGGACCTGGTGGTCCCGGTGGGCCTGGAGGTCCCACCGGACCTTCACAAGAGGCTAAAAAAATAAGTGTAAAAAATAAAATGTATAATTTTCTCATAATTTATGTTTTCAATTTTAAAGACAATTATCGGGCCAAAATTGATGAGGATCCCATTTTTAACCCCTCGTTAAAACAATTATCCGAAAATTTTGACTTATGCAATCTTATCATTCAAAAGAAAAACCCTGGAAAAACCAGGGCTTGTTCTATTTAAGGATATTCCTCTTTAATAATTAGTCGATTTTAGGTAATCCAGACTTTTCTGTACACTAACCAGAGGGGTGAAATTATATTTTTCCACTTCCACGATACCATACTTTAGACCAGACTCCTTTTTATGTTTGAATATTTCGGTAAAATCCATTTTACCACTTTCACCTAATTCCTTTTCATCTTTTATATGCCACAACATAAATCTTCCGGGATATCTTTTAAAATAATCCAGTGCATCTTTTCCCCCTTTATTGATCCAATAAAGATCTAACTGAAACATCACTTTGTCAGGATCACTTAATTCGAGCATGTGATCATAGAGAGGCTTCCCATCAAATTCTGTAGTAAACTCCTTATTGTGATTATGGTACCCAAAATAGATTCCTTTGGCCCGGCACTTCTCTCCAACCGCATTGAAATATTCAACATATTTTTTTAATCCGTCCAGGCTCTCATAACCTTCTCTGCTCATCCAGGGTTGAACGATCCATTTTACACCAGCAGTAGCATGTGCCTCAATAGCCTGGTCCCACCATGTCATGGTTTCTTCCCATTTTTCTTTTGTTGGAAGATTCTGACCCGTGTGTGAGCCCAAGAATTGCAATCCGTTATCTTCGCATAATTTCTTGAACTCCAAAGGTTCCATACCATAAAATTTTCCGTCCCTGTAACCCGCGGCTTCAACAAATTTAAATCCCATCTGTCCAACTTTCTCCACGGTCCCTTTGGCATCTTTATTCATATCCTGTCTAACTGAATACAACTGAAGACCTATAAAATCATCTTTTGGAAGAGGGTCTATCGTTGTAAATCCCTGAATAATCAGAGCCAAAATTCCAATAAAAAACAATCCTTTGAAGGCTTTCTTTTTAAACTCCATAATGTAAATTTTTAAATTCTAATAAAAATAGTTCGATAATGATCAGATAGGGATCCCAGGTAAAATACTATGATCAGGAATCTGACTAGATGACCTTTACAAATTTACCAATTATGAGAAATTAGAAGCATATCTGCATAACAAAATAACCCTTAAAAAAAGTCCAAATCGCGAATGAAAATCTATAGATCCTTTTTAGATGAGATATTGGTTTTAGTTTCCGGTAACTCCTTTAAATAAACGTCCTGTTGCGGGAACGGAATCTCGATGCCGTGTTCTTCGAAAAGATTGTAAATGGCTATGGACACATCACTTTTCGCCTTCAATCCTACTTCATAATGTACCCAGAACCTCAATCTGAAATTTAATGAACTGTCGCCAAAATCACTAAATAAAGCCTGAGGAGCGGGATCCTTCAATGCATCTTCACTGCTCTTGACTGCTTCCTTTAATATCTCAAGGATCTTATTGGGATCAGACCCATATTTTGTTCCAATCAATATTTCAACTCTTTTGATGCTATCGGATAAGGTCCAGTTGATCAGATCATTGGCGATAAGGTTGTTATTCGGAACCACTACTTCTGCGCCATCAAAGGTAATAACACTGGATGACCGCACTCCGATCCTGTCAACCGTGCCAAGAAGATTATTCACCTCAACTGTGTCTCCTACATGAATAGGCCTTTCAAATACCAGAATCAGTCCGGATACGAAATTCGAAATAACGGTTTGCAGCCCAAAGCCAATACCTAGTCCCAAAGCTCCGGCCATTAGATTAAACTTACTCAAATCAATACCAAGAGAAGAGAGGGCAAAAACAATTCCAAAAGCAATGATCAGATACCTGACCACTAAAGAAATTGCCGCAGGAACACCTTTCGGGAGTTTTATCAGTTTCAAGGATACATTACCACTGTCAAACAAGAATGATACAACACTTGTAGTCAAAAAAGAGATTGATAATATAAATATGAATTGAACAATGTCTCCCAGCGTGAATGTAATATTTCCAATTTGATAGGGGTCAGAAAAAATGTCCGTAAAAAAGGCTTGAAGGGGATCGAGTAAATCGATCATTGTCAGGAAAAACAGGAACCACATAATGAATGCAATCACACGAATCACCTGTAAAGCTTTTATTTCCAGCCTGAACTTCTTATCAAAATCGATCTCTTGCCTCGTACTGAAATTCCAATGGATTATTCCAACCACCAGACCTCCTAATATCATTAGGATACCATAAAAGATCAATGTAAACACCCCACTTTGGGTACTCACCTTAAGCGTAAGATCCGTTAAATTAGTATACCCCAGTATATTGGAAACCACGGAAACAAAAAGAAGGAAATAAACCAGCGGTGTCAGCCTGATCAGCAACAATCCAAAATTCCCGATTTTCATTTTTCGGGTTTTCATATAAGGACGCGTAAACGCAATAAGAACACCCACTACCAACAAGGCCTCAAACAAAAGGTAGATCCTGTATTGGGCGGAAGAAAACCACATATAGGTTTTCGCCGTGTCCAAAACATAAAAGATGATCACAAAATAAATAATGTTCTTAAACCTCTTGTACATATATGGCTGAACCAGTGGAATAGAAACAACGAGAATCAGTAATATCAAAATATTTCCCAGAAGCATCGGAGTGTTTACAAAGTATAATTTAGCAATAACAAGTGTAGAGAAAACAATGCTTACCACGGTTCGGTTAAATATAACATCCTTGGCGTTTTGAAGATCCCCGTCCTCTTCATTAAATTCATAATCTTGAAATGCCTTTTTCAAATAAAGTATCAGTCCAATCAAAACTGCGATACTGATAATAAACAGGTAAATGCTGTTCTCATTGGATTTAACAAACTTCGTTATTCCGATCAAATTTTCTGTGATAGACTCCACTTCATCTTTTTCGCCCTGATTTTTTTCAGGACTCTTGAATGACGACTTCCATAAAGGTTCATGTCTGAGATAGAACAAATTATAGATCTCGGAATTCTTCAGGGTATTGAGATCATCAATGACCTCATTCACAATTAATTTTTGATCATTTATTTTTGACTCAAGCACCAAATACTGATTGTTCTCCTTGGTGATTGCGCGATTTATCTTTTTATACTCGTTCCAGATACCCTTTACGCTGTTCAAAACCTCAGGCGGAACTTTTTCTTTAACTGCATTTTCATAGGTAAGTTTCCAGGTCTCTTCGTTAAATGTAGTGAGTTCCTGCACGATTACATTTCTATCCTCACGCTCATTGATAATCGATTCCCATCCACTTAAATGATCGTGATAACCTCTCCACTTCTTAATAAGGTTATTTATTTTCTGCCGATTCGGATTTGCTGAAACGAAATGATCTTTCCTTTTTTTCTGAGCCTTTAAGAAAGCCGCGTATTCCGGAAACAAGGAGTCAATTCTTTTGACAGATCGAGCCATTGTCGTTTTTCGGGAAGTCGCTTTTATATTTGCTGAGGCCGACTCAACTTTCTGAATGATTTCAGTAACTTTAATAGGTTTCGGAATGGCCTTGCCAGTGGAGTCCACAGCAACGTCAGAAACAATCTGTCCCGTTCCCAAAAACGGATGCAAAACAAGAACAAAAATTACGATGGATTTCAAAAACAATTTCATTCTTTTCAAAATTTTTTATTAAACAAGTTTGAAAACTATGTTAGTTGTCATCTCCCAGTATAGCTTCTTGTAGGGAAAAAATTGTCAATTCACCTTCATTCATCAAATAACTGCTCACCTCTTCAAACTGGCCGCGTGAGCTGGCCTGAAATTTTTCTCGCCTTTTTTTGAACACAAGGTTGGCCTTAAGAAACTTGTTCATAGACTCATTATAGGCCTCAAGAGCATCTTCATCAATCTCTTTAAAACTAACACAATCATAAAAAAGATCTTCCCGATGGTACATTTCCTTTTTCATGTCAATTACCTCGTATCTTATTGTATACCCTTCCTCATTCACCATAACGGACACCCTTTTGCCAAAATCGGCTTCCAGCACCTCAGCCATTCCGGATCTTTTAGGGTAAAGTTCTCTCCCGATATTTTTATAAAGTACCGCTGATATTCCATTTGCAGATAAAGTACCTTTGTTTTTATCTATAGCCTCAATTTGAAATGTTTCAGCGTTTTCTTCAATACCAAACCACTGCTCTGCCTTTGACAATATCAATGAGGTTTCAAGATTGTTTTTATCGTATGTTTTTTCGATTGACTTCTCTCCTATAACACTTTGCTGGCTCAAACAGGGTATTGAGAACAGGAGAGAAAAAAAAGTCAAAATCCGAATTGTTTTCATTTTGTTAATCATCTAAAATTCAAAAAATGATCTCTTGGATCTACCTTTTAAATTTCCCAATTTTAGGGATTTCAAACTTAGTTGGAGATAAAAAGTTGTAAACAAGTTATAAAAAGCAACTAATAGAGAAAAAGACAGGTTTTTTATTCAGAATTTTTGTGCAAGTACAGAAGAGCCAAAATAGCAATTAACAATCCAAAGAACTCCCGGGTCCCCTCAATGTAAGGCTTTGTGTAAACCATTTCTCCAAATAATTCTGATTTTTCCTCGCTAATGAGCCAATCGTAGAAGAATTCCAAATGAAACACTGCAATAATCGAGATGACTGCTATCAGGATCTTCAAAACCCATACGGGAACCTTAATTAAACTGGATAGCCCAAACAGTATTGCAACCGACCCGTAAATTAGAACCCAGATATAAGGATCCGGATCATTGAACTGGACATAAGTAAAGAATGAAAATATAAGAAGAAAAAACCAGTTGATCCACTTTAGGGGTTTTGAATTATTTTTAGACATAAAAAAGTTTTTATGGTATACGATTCAAATCATCATATCAGAATTACTTAATTTTTTCCAATTTCTACGAGGCCTTACCACTACCTCCAAATAAGATCCCTGCTCCCAGCACAAATCCAAAATCATACCAGCCTCCATTATTATTTACCGCATACAAGGCTACACTATCCATGAACAGGGAAGCCACAAAAGAAAACGGAGCAATGATACCGTGCCAGAGCCCGCCGAAAAAACCATAGGAATCAGCCTCTATACATTCCTTTACCGGCAAAGACTCGGCACAACTTGTAAGAAAAAACACTAAAACTGCCAGTATTGGAATAAGCTTAAATCTAGAATTCAATTTTTTCATAATAAAAGAATTTTGAACCATAAATTTAGTCATCCCTTTTGATAACTCAAGGTTCAATTCCTGTTTTTTCATAAATGCTTTGATAAGTAAAACAATGGTTTTGGACATTGTTTTTACATTTTCGTCCTAAATGATTTATTAATTAAAGAAGTAAGCTCTATTTTCATGACCAACCTTTAAACCCTTTATGATGAAAATTACAAAAACCTTATTATCGTGCGCCGTATTAATTCTGGTTATGTGCCATATGGGATTTGCACAGGATGAAATCAATTTGACCCTTAGATGCGATATTCAGGCGCTTCAGAGTGGAACAGAGGAGCACCAAGCCTGCCGGTTCGTTGGTCAGGATCCCGATGTTGACACCAGAGAGTATACGGTTTATGCCAATGTTGGCGATACCATTTTTTGGAACGGTGAATCCAGTGATGGATCTGGTGCTGTCGATATTCAAAAGATCAAATATTCAGGAGGGACCAATGTGTTTGACAAAGATGAACTGGACGGAACCACTACTGTCACGGGAATCATCAAAAAAAATACAAGAAACAAACCCGATTACAAATACACCATTTCCTTCAAAATAGATGGTAAGGGAAAAATGTATTCTATAGATCCGAAACTTAAAGTCGGAGATTAAACTTAATGATCATCCTATTCGAGCGAATCTTATCAATATTGACATTAACTACGCATAAAAGAAACTGGACAAAACGAAAAATATACGTGTTCATCTTCTTTATATTGGTTTTCCCCTTCGAAAGTTACGGTCAAAAAACAATGAATATTGACAGTTTGGAACAGGCTTTTAAAAACGAGCAGGTTCCTAACAATGAGTTATTCGAATTTCTTCGAATAATATCCTTTAATCATCCTGACCCGGACGAAGCACTCTTCTATAGTACAGAGTTAATTCAAATCGCACAGAAATCAGATTCAACCTATTACTTATATCTTGGTCATCTACTTAAAGGAAATGCCTTAAATTCAAAAGGAAATCAGAGTGAAGCCCTGGAGAGTTATTATGAATCGGCAAAATTAGCCGAGAAAATCAATCCTTATAATGATTTTTACCAGGGAGATGTGAACACGGCGATCGCAGGAGTTTATTCCGCCATGGGAAATCATTCAAATTCTGTACGTTTCTATAAAAAAGCCATTTCAATTCACATGAAAAACGACAGCCTTAGAAGTTTAGCAAAAGCTCTCGAAAATCTCGGTGATGAATACTTAACGGTTTCTAAACCTGATTCGGCACTAATCATGTTTGAACAGTCCGGACCACTTTTTAAAAAACTTGGATACCTGCCTGGTATAGCGATGAATATAGGAAACAAAGGAGTCGCCTATATTTACCTCGGCCAAAATGAACTAGCTGAAGCCGAGATTAACCATGCAATGAATATGTTTGAAAAAATGGAGAATTATTATGCCATCTCCAATTTCCTGTCCTATTTATCCGATCTTTACTCTAGTCAGGGCGACCTGGACCTTGCCGTCAAATATTCAAAAAGAAGCCTGGCAATTTCTGAAAAATATGGTTTAAAAGGGGAAATAAGCAAGGCTAATTTACAACTCTCCAGTTTATACGAAAAATCAGGTGATCCGGAAACCTCCCTCTTTTATTACAAAAATCATATCGCTTATAAAGACAGTGTGAATAACATTGCCACTGTTCAGCAAATGGCAGATATCAGAACAGATTATGAGGTCTCCCAAAAACAGCTGGAAGTTGACTTGCTTCAACAAAAACAAAGAATTCAAAAAATCGTTTTGTATTTGATTATTGGCGCCCTTGTATTGATTGTCGGACTGGCCTTCGGGCTTTTCAGAAGGTATAAATTTATTGAAAAAACCAAATCCCTAATTGAGATAGAAAGAAACAGATCAGATAAGTTACTGCTGAATATTCTTCCGGAACAGACCGCCAGGGAACTTAAGGAGTATGGCAAAGTAAAAGCCAAAAAATTTGAATCAGTCTCTGTCTTATTTACTGATTTTAAAGGGTTCACCGAATTGTCTGAAGACCTGAGCCCCGAGGATCTGGTAAAAAGTGTCGATTATTATTATCAGAAATTTGATGAAATCATCAAAGAAAACGGCCTTGAAAAAATCAAAACCATTGGTGATTCTTATATGGCAGCTGCCGGGTTACCCTTTCCACAAAAAGATCATGCCCATAAGCTTCTTTCCGCGGCAATACAAATAGATGCTTTTGTAAGAGAAACCAAATTGAATGGCCCGGATGACATTAAAAAGTTTGACATCCGCATAGGGATCAATAGCGGACCGGTGGTAGCGGGGGTAGTAGGGAGTGACAAATTTGCCTATGATATCTGGGGAGATACGGTCAACATTGCTTCGAGAATGGAATCCTCTTCAATACCCGGTAAAATCAATATTTCAGAAAGCACTTATAAGCTCGTTAAGGATGATTTTGACTGCGAATACAGGGGGGAAATTCAAGCCAAAAACAAAGGTAAACTGAAAATGTATTTCGTCAGAGGGCTAAAAACATGATATTTCAATTAATTCAATTTATTGATCCTAATCAATTTCTTTATTGATTCAGGTCATTTGAAAACTGATGATAATAAATTAGTTTGCATTTCTTGAAACAAATAAAATATTATGTACACTGAAATACAATCCTATAGAATTTTTATAGATTCAGGCTCCCATAAAATGAGAAGCTTTACCACCATTAATTTATACGATACAGAGGATAATGTAATTGGAGTTCTGCAATTTCATGAAAATGAGATCAAACCCTATGAATCAAAAGACTTGGAGCATGTTCATTTGCAATATCCCATGTCAAAATTCCAAATCATTGTTGATATTTTGAGAAATGAAAAACCTATTTTCATTGGGTACTGGAAAAATCAATATGGTAAATATGGCAGGTTATGTACCGGAAAAGAGCCCGTTGGCGAAGGAGAGATTGAATCTCATTTAATTGCACCATAGACAGAATCCAATATAACTTCATGCTACTTTCTACAAAATCAACCTTTGATAAAAAAATAATACGTCTCGCATGTGCATAATCGTATTTGGTCCAAAATCAATTGTTTATGCCTGTTTTTCGTATTAGCTTAGTTTAAACCAAAATAAATTAAAAATCAAACCCATGAAAAATTATTTACTCGTTTTATTCGCATTTTTATTGTTAGCTGGATGTGATCAGGGGAAAAAACAACAAAATCTTCTTTTACAAAAAACGCAGGAACTGGATTCAGTCTTGAATGTTATGGAAATTTTTAGCCCAGACTTAACTCCTAGAGATGTTACCATTGAGGTTAAATTAATAAAGCAACTTCCAAAAGAATATTTATTAGATACCATAAACATTAACGATTATATACAATTGGTTGAGGGAAATTCAGGTTCTATCATTGGCCAGCCACAAAATTTTACGGTGACCGTATTCGCCGGTAAAAAAGTAAAATGGAAAGGAAAAAAACTTCCTGGTGTAAGTGGACAAAAACCTAGAATCGAAGCTATCACAATGAAAGATGATGTACCAGATAATGTTGATCTTATTGCGAACGGGACAAGAATTGATGGAGATAATGATATGGAGTTTGATGTTAAACAGAACATGAATTTGGGTGACAAAGAACGTTACAAAATCATAATTTCATTCGGTCAAGGTAACAAAAAACAAACCACTACCATCGACCCTGTTCTTAATTACCATCCATAAAAGCCAAGAGATCATAAATGTCACAAAAAAGAGACATAATCAGGGCCCATATATCATCTTTTAGTAAAAAGATGATATATGGTTTTTTTATTTCTCTAAGTACATGTCTATTCGGTCAAGATCAATCACTAGCTGATAGTCTAGAAACAATTTATGTCAACGGAGATTTTGAAGAAGAAAAGAGGCTTGAAATACTCGAGAATCTTGCCATTAAGCACCATGACCTCAAGGCTAAACTAAAGTATTCAGACGAACTTTTGAATCTAGCCAAAGAGATGGACTCGAGCCAATATTTATTTACTGTCTATTTAGAAAAAGGAAATGCTTATAGTGCCTTAGGAGAATATCCGGAGGCCATTGATAATTATTTAAAAGGAAGTGACATTGCAATTCGAGATAATGATTCTATTCAGTTGGCCATGATTTATGGGTCAGTTGGAAACATATATTTACGAATGAGCGAATTTAGAACAAGTGTTCCCTATCAACAAAAAGCCATAACCATCTTAAGAAATAATTTAGACGAAAAAAAAGATACAATAAAGTTAGCAACCTCCATTGAGAATTTAGGTCTTGACTATTTTTATCTAAATAGACCCGATTCGGCAATGATCTACTTCAAGGAGTCTGGTGAGCTGTTCAAAAGTGTTCATGATTCGATCAGTCTGGCATATAACCAATTGAACAAAGGTCTGGTATATGCGCAGAATAAAGATTACGAAAATGCCGAAAAAAACATCAATAATGCCTTTCCGATTATTGAAAAAAAAGGACATTTTGATGTTATGTGCCAAACATTAATCGAAATCTCAGAAATTTATCTCGTTAAAAAAGAAATGGAAAGAGCCTCCGAATCTGCTTATAAGAGCCTTGAACTGGCCATGGATCACAATCTGAAATCTGAAATAAGCCGAGCAAATCTTCAACTTTCCAAAATCTATGAACAGACTGGAAGAGACAAACAGGCCATGCTTTTCTATAAGAATTATATAATCTACCGAGACAGTGTTACCAATCTAGCCTCTTTTCAGGAAATTGCCAATATGCGAACTGATTTTGAGGTTGCTCAAAAGCAGACCGAAATTGATTTAAAACAATCCGAAGTTGAACTTTTAAATCAACAAAAATCAAATCTGAGAATTCTGGCCTTTAGTATGATTGCGCTCTTAGGATTAACCGGCTTCTATTTTAGAAACATTCGAAAGGCGAAGAGAAGATCCGACGATCTGCTACTGAATATCCTTCCAAGTTCAACAGCACGGGAACTTAAAGAAAACGGTAAGGTGAAAGCCAAAAAATTCGATGAAGTAACGGTTATGTTTACAGATTTTCAGGCCTTTACCAAATATTCTGAAAACCTATCACCTGAGATTTTGGTGAAATCCGTTGATTTTTTCTTTTCTAAATTTGATAAAATTATCGATAAATATGAATTGGAAAAAATTAAAACCATTGGAGATGCCTATATGTGTGCGGGCGGACTGACCCATACTTCAGATGAAGAAGTGATCAAGGTCATTCAAGCCGCATTTGAGATCAAAAAGTTTGTTGAAAAGATGAGACATTCCTCAGATGACAGTATTGCTCACTTCAACATTCGAATTGGAATTAATACCGGTCCGGTTGTGGCTGGTGTGGTAGGGACAAAGAAATTTGCTTATGATATATGGGGTGATACTGTTAACATAGCATCCCGAATGGAATCAAATTCTAAAGCCGGAAAAATTAATATTTCTGAAAATACCTATCTGCTGATTAAAGATCATTATGATTGCGAATATCGAGGTGAAATAGATGTTAAGAACAAGGGGATGATGAAAATGTATTTTGTCAAAGGAGCAAAAAAAATCCCCCATAATCCTGTTAAAGATAAAAGTTTCGAAGTTTTGTGTTAACTTTAGGAGCAATTACTGATTAAACTTTATGAGATGAGACAGGATCCTAACAATTATTGGGAGCAACTCGAACGCCTGGAAAAACTGATTCGCGCCTCCGAATTAAAAGCGGGGATTATCTTTTCTTTCCACAGTCTTATCATTGGACTTTTTATTGACCGAATTGAACAGTTTCAGCCTGTGATTGAAACAAGCAAGGTGTTTGTGGTACTTTCTTTTTTATGGATTGGCTGCGTACTGGTATCCATTTATTATTGTTTTAAATGTTTCAAACCTCAGCTTGAATTGAAGTATGACAAGAATGTATTTTTCTTTCGCGATGCTGTATATGGTTTTGGGGATGCTAAAGAATATACCAAGAAACTGATGGAGGTGTGTAATAGCGAACATGAAATGTTTGAACAGTTAAGTCAACAGATTCATATTGAGAGTAAAATAATTGACCAAAAGTTCATCTGCGTTCAAAAATCGATCAAGTTTTTCGGATTGAGCTTTATATTCGTTATCATGGCCCTTGCTTTTTGGCTAGTTACCGTATAAGAGAATTTAATTGCAATGAAAGGATATTACAAGCTTCGAAAACAGATTCTGAAAATCCTGGAAAATAAACTGTCCAAGGATCTTCATTACCATGGCGTCCATCATACTTTGGATGCTTTGGAAACCAGCGATAAATACTTAAGGCATATCAAGATTGACCCTGAGGATGCCAAATTATTGCGATTAGGTATTTTATTCCATGACATTGGTTTTACGGAAACAACTGTCGATCATGAAAAAAAAGGTGCTGAAATAGCTCAAAAGATTCTAAAAGAATACAATTTTGATCAAAAATCGATCAATACGATTACCAATTTGATTTTGGCTACAGAAATCCCTCAACATCCTCAAACTTTATTGGAGCAAATTATTTGCGATGTAGATCTTGATTATTTGGGAAGGCCTGATTTTTATAAGATCAGTGACTCTCTTTTTGAAGAGCTCAAGGTATTGGTAGGCCTTAAGGACAAGAATGAATGGAACAAAATTCAGATTCGATTTTTAGAAAAGCATCAATATCATACGGAGTTTGCCATTAAAAACAGGCAACCAGAGAAAGAAAAAAGAATAGCAGAATTAAAAAATATGATTGTTGAAAAAAATATTTGACTTTTTATGTTAACCTTTATCACTTTAAAGCATAAAAGTTATACCCCCTCATATTTTGACTTAACGCTTGTTTAAAAAACCCTTGTTTCATACAGGGGTTTTTTCTTTGGCTTCAATCGTTAATGCGTCAAGATAAAGTTTAAAATTCTTCTCCTGAACATTCAGTTTCTTTCTTATTCGATACCTTCCGGTTTCAACACCTCTCACAGAAATATTTAAAAGTGGAGCTATTTCTTTGTTTGTTAAATCCATTTTCACAAAGGCGCAAAGTCTTAATTCTCTCTTGGTCAGTTTTGGATTAATTTCAAGTAGTTTATTAAAGAAATCTACATGAACTCTTTCAAAATTAACATCAAAAACTTCCATATACTCCTCTCCAATCCTATGCTGACGGATCTTTGATAAAATTCCAAGGATAGTTTTTCGGTGCACCGTATTCTTCAATCTTTGACCAAATTCCTTTAAATCTTCATAAATATCAACTATAATCTCCTTTTTCTTTACCAGAAGCATCGTATAATTGGCAAGTTCTTTCTGTTGTGCAATAAGATCTTCTTCCAGCTTGTTCTTTGCTAATTCAATTTCCTGACTTACCTGCTTTAGTTTTAATTGTTCTATTTCCAGTTCAAGCAGTCTTTTGGATCTTTCTGATAATTCTTTCTCTTTCTGAACCTGTTTCCGCATTTTTTTTTGCCCTATATGGAAGGTGGTGATTAATGTTAATGCCAGAATCACAAACACTGATAATCGAAACAGGTTGGTTTGGTACCAGGATTTAGGAACTTCAAAAACTGAGGACGCTTCATTTCCAAATTCTCCATTCATATTCCGTGACCTTACCTTAAATTTATAGGATCCCGGACCGAGATAGGTGTATTCCTTAAAATTATTTTCAGTCCAATCCGACCATTCGGAATCTATGCCATTTAATTTATATTGATACTCCCGCTTAACAGATAAAGGCATACCCGGCGAGGCAAATTCGAATCTTAAAACATCTATTTTCCCTGGAATCAGACTTGTCGTGTCAATCTTTTCACCGATCCATTTCTTATCGTCTCCTGAATAATAACTCACCTTAGTCAATACAGTTTCATAAACTTTATCATCAACCTTAGAATCAATTTTATAGAGATATAGGCCATCATTTGCTCCTATAAGGATCTTGTCGTTTTCCATCGGTAAATAAGATTCCATACTTCTGTTTAGTTTTCCTTTCAGATTCAGGAACAGACTTGTCTGAAGAACCGGTTCGGATGTATCATGAGTAAAAAATCCAAATTGATCATCCTGAACAAACCAGGTTCTGGCCTCATCTTTTTCGATACTTGTTGTATTATATTTACTACTTAAAATATTATTCAAAGGCTCGTAAGGCTCGAAATTCTGTCCTTTCTCATTAAATTGAAAAATCCCTGTATTCGTTGTAAAAATTATCTGGTTATCATAACGAGTCACATTGATGTTATAAGGAGAATCCAGCCCATTTTTATCCGTAAAATGTTCCAAAGCATATACACGATCAAGATTATCTTCTAGTTTTAGTTTAAAGACGCCCTTAAATCCGTGGCACACCCAAAACGTGGTCGCATCATCTCCTTGTAAGATATCCCTGCTCGACTCATCAAATCCTTGAACCTTCGAGGTAACCGTCCATTGGCCATCAACAAAGTTCAGCAGATATAATCCATTGTAGCTGGAAGCAAGAAGAATATTCGGCCTGTGATCCACCTTGATTACCTTCCAAAAAGAATCTTGACCAAAAATGAGATCTAACTTATTTCCCAGTAACCTGTACAAGCCGTTATGACCACTGACAATTATTTTCTGATCAATTTTATCGATAGACCAAACTTGTCCGTCCAGTCCGGATATTTTTGAGAATTTCAATTTACCAAATGTATTTAAAGGAGATCTAAACTCCGAAAAAAATACTCCAGAGCTGGTTCCGAGATAGATATTTCCATGGTCTATCAAGATATCATATACTGAAGATCTGTCGAACAGTTGAATATCGGGAAGATCAAACTCAAGGGCTGAAAGTCCGTTATTTTTTAAGATCCAAAAGGTGTTGTCGGCAACAAAAAAATCCACATAGGTTGCACTCGAAACTTCAGAAAACGCCTTGTGGTTTCTTATCAGATCACCCTCCTGAGTCAAGACCAGAATTTCAGACTGATCCGTACCAAGAATATAATTTTTGCCAAATTTTATTGCTGTGGTGAGCTCTTCATAATCATTTTGAAAAATGGAGGCCCACGTGGAAATCGAACCATTTGCGGCATCAACAGAATAAATTCTACCCGCCTTAGTAGCGATATAAAAATGATTCGACTCTGAAGATGGAAGAAATGATGTTATTCCGTTGAAATCCTTGTTTTCGGTATCCAGAAACTCCACCAACCCCTGTTTTTCGCCGTCAAACTTCATGAGTCCGTGGTCATAGTCCATGGCATAAAATTGACCATTAATCACTCCTGAATAGACAAAGAAATTTTTAGGCTTAATATGAGTTATACCATTTGACGATAAAAGTATCAACTCTCCAAAAGATCTAAAAACAATATAGTCTTTGAACGAATGGGCTTGCCATATGTAATCAAAACTGTATTCTGAAAGGCTAAACTTTTCCTTCAAAGAATAGAATCGATAGATTCCGTAATTATCCCTCCTTACAATACCTAACTCATTAAACCCTCCTGCATAGATTTCACCATCCATTGCTTTTACAAGACATGTTGCCTGTGAGTTATTAGGAAGAGATACCTTATGCCATCGTTCTCCATCGAAGACCAGAACCCCGTCATTGTTACCGAAATAAAGAATCCCCTCATCATCTTCCTCCATCGCATAAAATTGTTCACTGGACTTAAAATCGGATATTTTAAATTCCGTTAAACCTGGGTTAAAATGCAACTCAGAAACCTCGTTTTCATGATCCTGAGAATATAACTGGATTACAAAAATAAAAAGCAGGAAACACAGGATAAATCTGGTAACTATATGAACATTTTCCGATCTAAAGAATCCTAAAAAGCGCATAGTAAATCATTTCTTCGAGAAATTAAATGTAATCAATTTAAGTTAAAAAATATGAATTTTATTAATCTGTTTATCAGTATTTTACGGCAAATGATGTATTGCTGACGTAAATACTTCAACCTATGGTGTAACTTTAGTGTAGGTAATTTTTAGGTCGCCTTAAAGTAGGAGGATAAATTTGAGAAGTAAACAAATATACTATACCTATGAAAATAAAACTACTTCTACTTATAATTTTGTTTTCCGGGGCTCTTTCCTGGGGTCAAAATCTAAAAACCCAAGACAAAAAAATAGTCGATTCCAACGGCAATGAGGTGATCCTCAAAGGGGCCGGCCTTGGAGGGTGGATGCTCATGGAGGGCTACATGATGCAGTCTTCAGATGTGGCAGACACACAGCACGAATTCAGAGAAAGGCTTGAAGCGTTAATGGGACAGCAAAAGACCGATGAATTCTTCGATGCCTGGCTGGAAAACCATGTAACAAAAAAAGACATTGATTCCCTGGCCAAATGGGGTTTTAACAGCGTTAGACTCCCTATGCACTACAATCTATTTACACTTCCTATCGAAAAGGAGCCTGTATCTGGTGAAAATACATGGCTCGATAAGGGATTTACCTTGGTTGACGAACTATTGGACTGGTGCGAGGCCAATCAAATGTATCTCATCCTGGATCTACATGCAGCACCTGGAGGACAGGGTGCGAATGCTGCTATTTCAGATTATGATCCTGACAAGCCTTCTTTATGGGAAAGTGAAGAGAACCAAAATAAAACTGTCGCACTCTGGGGAAAGCTCGCTGAAAGGTATAAGGACGAACCATGGATGGGAGGATATGATCTTTTAAATGAAGTCAACTGGAATCTTCCGGGAGGCACTCAGCTTCGTGCGCTTTACGAGGAAATTACCACAGAAATCAGAAAAGTTGATACAAATCATATCATTTTTATTGAAGGGAACTGGTTTGCCAATGATTTTACCGGTTTGACTCCGGCATGGGATGACAATATGGTCTACAGTTTTCACAAGTACTGGTCCATAAATGATCAGGCTTCCATCCAATGGGTTCTTGATCTTAGAGAGTCAGAAAATGTTCCTTTATGGATGGGTGAAGCAGGTGAAAACTCTAACACCTGGTTCCAGGAAGCCATTTCCCTTTTTGAGAAAAATGATATTGGCTGGTCCTGGTGGCCGATGAAGAGAATTGAAACTATTGTAAGCCCTTACAGCATTCCTTTTACCCAGGGTTATAAAGATATTCTGGAATACTGGAGAGGAAATGAAGCCAAGCCTACTGAAGCCGAAGCATTTTCGATCATGATGGAGCTTGCTCTTAAAACGAACAGTAGTTCTTGCGAATACCACAAAGATGTGCTTGATGCCCAGTTCAGACAGATCTTGACGGATGAAACCAAACCTTTTAGCAAACAAACGATTCCTGGTACAATCCATATGTCTGAGTATGATATGGGTAAAAACAATTTTGCTTACTATGATATTGACGCTGCGAATTACCAGTTGTCAACCAATAGTTTTCAGGCCTGGAATTCGGGGTGGACCTATCGAAACGATGGGGTCGATATTGAACAAAATGAAGATGACCTAAACAGTAATGGCTATCATGTAGGATTTACAAATAAGGGTGAATGGATCAATTATACGGTTGAAATAGAGGAAACAGGCCTTTATAAAATGGAGGCACGAATTGCAGGTCAAAATGACGGTGGAGAGTTCCACCTTGCATTAAACAATGAAGCGATTACCTCAACACAAACAACATCTTCATCCGGAGGATGGACAACGTTTGAAACTCAAACCGTAACTGATATTGCCTTAGAAAAAGGAGTACATACGATCACTTTTCATATAGACGGAGCAACCTCTTTTAACATAAGTAGTATGACTTTTTCAAAAACAGGAAACCTTGATGACCTCGATGCTGTGGTGCTAAACGGAGAACTTGGCTTAAACGAATCCACTGTTGAATTAACGGCAAATCAAGGCTTGGACGAAGCAACAATAAATGGTTCATTAGATGACTTTACGCTTTTCGTGAACGACCAGGAAGTCCAATTGACATCTGTTGCTCTTGCCGAGGGAAAAAAACGTACTCTGGTATTGGAAATCAACGGAAAACTACTTTCTTCGGATGAGGTAAAACTAAGCTATAAAGGAACCTCCGTCAAAACTACTTCTGGGAAAAGCTTAAATACTTTTGAAGACCTTATTCTAAAGAATAACCTTCAGGAACGATTTGTAATTCCAGGAAAAATTGAAGCTGAAGATTATTCATCAATGAGCGGACTTCAAACGGAAGACACAAGTGACGAGGGAGGAGGAAAGAATCTTGGATACACCGATCCAGGCGATTATGCTGATTACCTGATCAATGTTACAGAATCAGCCAAATTTACTTTTATTGCCAGGGCAGCCAGTCAATCTGCAGGAGGAAAAATAGGCATCTATTTTGTGAATGAAGATGACAGCGAAACCGAATTATTTACACTGGATCTGCCCGTTACCGGAGGGTGGCAAAACTGGCAAAATGTATTTAGTACCATCGATCTTTCAGAGGGTCATTATACCTTAAGAATGAAAGTTTTAACTGGTGGGTTCAATCTGAATTACATGGAAATAAAAGCACTTGATACGGATCAGGACGGGATTGATGATACTGAAGATGAATGCCCTGACAGTGATCCCGGTGTTGAAGTTAATGAAAAGGGGTGTGAAGTTTTTAAAATTGGATATGACAACTTTGCCATAAGGGTAGAAAGCGAGACTTGTCGTGGAAACAACAATGGTCGTATCAGTGTTACAGCAGAAAAGTCATTTCAATACACCGCTACCCTATCAGGGGCCTCTGAATCCTCAAATAATTTTACCAGTGAAACTGAATTTAACGATTTAGAGGCAGGCTCCTATGAAATCTGCTTTACTTCATCTGAAGATGAGAACTTTATCCAGTGCTTCAATGTGGAGGTAACCCAGCCAGAGGACCTCAGCGTAACCTCCAGCTTAAACGAGGAAAACTCGGTGTTGACTTTAAAGTTATCCGGGTCAAAAAACTACCTCATCACATTGAACGGAACCGAGTATACCACTTCTGATGATTCTTTCAATCTTGTTCTTGAAGATTCAGAAAATCACCTTGTTGTGAAAACTGATCTGGACTGCCAGGGAGAATACAAGGAACTGATCAGTTTCAATACTGCTCCATACTTATACCCCAATCCTGTGCGGGATTACTTTTATGTTTCTGCAGGGAATTTGTCTTCTTCAAATATGGAAATTCAAATTTTTGATGTTACCGGAAAACTTGTTGAAAAGATGACAAGACGAAATAAAAAAGGATCAATTCAGGTGGATGCATCAAGACTTTCAAATGGAGTGTTCTTTGTTAAAATTATTCATGAAAATCAAACATTTAACTATAAAATTTTAAAATAATGAGACGATTCTTATATCTATTTATCGGATTGACAATTCTTTACGCTGGGTTTAGTTGTGGGGACGATGACGATATTGAACCTGTAAGCCCTGGTAAGGCCAGTTTAAATGCCCCGGAAAACAATAAAGATTGTAATGAGGGAACCATTGTATCAGACACTGAAACCGAGGTAACCTTTAAATGGGCTGCCTCTGCAAACTCTGATTCCTATACTCTTGAAGTTACAAATATTGATTCGGGATCTAAAAAATCGGTCAACAGTAACAACACAGAAGCCAAAGTGACTCTTTTAAGGGCTACTTCATATTCCTGGTTCGTGATTTCAAAAAGCAGTAGTTCTTCACTTACAACAAAAAGCGATACCTGGACTTTTTACAATGCGGGTCCTCCGGAAGCCAATCACGTACCTAACCCCGCCACACTTGTAGGGCCTGAATCTGGCAAGGAGGTGAATGAGGGAACCGTTAAACTGGAATGGGCAGGAAGCGACGATGACAATGATATTGCTTCTTATGAAGTTTATATGGACAATTCAAACCCTCCTACAACATTGGTAGGAAGCCCTACTTCAAGTTCACTTGACGTCAGTGTTACTAAAGACCTGACTTACTACTGGCAGGTCGTTACCATTGACGCCATAGGAAATAAATCCACTTCTGAAGTATTTAACTTTTCAGTAGTGGAAGGAGATCCTGTTGAACCATCAGCGAATCTTGTGGCTGACGGCGAAATGAACGATACCGGAGACTGGTCTTATTATCAAATCTGGACCAATAATGACAATAATGTGGAACATGATTTTGTTGATGGTGAATATAAATTCATTGGTGCGGAAGGAACCGCATTTTCAAACGCCATCATTTGGCAGGAGATTGAAGTAGAGGCCGGGAAAACCTATCAATTTAAGATGAATGCCAGAAGTGAGGGAACCTCAGGTTCCTGGATCGAAGTTTATTTTGATAAAACTCCGATCACCGATGGCATGGCCGATTATGGCCCTGACGGGATGGATCTTTACATCAAAAGTTTCGGTGGTGACGTAGAGGGTTGCGGTAATGATGCATTTGATGGAGATGTATTTGAGATTATCAAAGATGGTTGCGTCTTACCCGATGGGTCTCAATTTGATTCGAATGGAAACATAACTTTCCTGGAAAGCGATCTTACAGCAAATGGAACCATTTATCTTGGAATCAAGGCAGGAAACTGGGAAGGTAATTTTGGTACCGGAGTGTATATCGACAATTTAGAGCTTAAAGAGGTTCAATAAACCTGCTCAATGTCCAAATTTATATTTGAATTAAAAAAAGCCGCATGAATCATGCGGCTTTTTTTAATCATCAATGGCCTGTCCCACAACTTGTCTGAATTTCCATCCTGAATTATCTTCTTTGACATCCATGGTCTGCTTCATAAGGATTCCTATAACTTCTTCTTCAGGATCAGCCCAGTACATGGTATTGAAATATCCTCCCCACCAAAAGGAACCCATGCTGCCCTCGCCTCCTTTATCTTGTCCTTTTTGACCATTTACACCAAAAGCGAGACCGTGGAAATTACCTGAATCTCCCCAAAGATCTCCAATTTGATTGGCCATCATAAACTGAACCGTTGTCCTGCTCAACAATCGTATTCCATTAAGCTCTCCCTGGTTCAGATACATTTGTAAAAACGTTGCATAGTCTTTTGCCGTACTGGACAATCCCGCGCCCCCGGAAAAGAAAGCCTTGGCTCCAGTGATGGGGTAATTAGGATCATAGACATCTGATGCAGGATAGGTTTCCCACTGGCCATCTTTTAAGGTCTGCAAGGTAACCAGTCTTTTGTGCTTTGATTTCGGTAAATAGAACCAGGTGTCTTCCATGTCAAGTGGTTCAAAAATCCTGGTTTTGAAAAACTCATCCAATGGCATTCCCGAAATAATTTCTATAAAATAACCCAATACATCAATTCCTTCACTGTATGTAAATTTTTCTCCCGGATTGTGATGTAAGGGTAATTTAGCCAATTTACGAATGTTCTCTCCAATGGTAACGTTATCAGTTGTAAACCCATCGATGATCCCTGCCTTGGTGTAGATCTTTTTAAAACGTTCATCTCCGTCAATAAAACCATATCCAATACCCGAAGTGTGCGTAATCAGATGTCTGATGGAAATTTCCTTATTGGCTTTTGTTGCAACGAACGAAGAATCCTTTTCGATCAAGGAATCCAGAACCATAGGGTCTTTAAACTCGGGAATATACTTTGAAATAGGATCATCCAATCTAAACTTTCCCTCTTCCCAAAGCATCATCACAGCTGTTGAGGTTATGGCTTTTGTTTGAGAAGCAATTCTAAAGATATCGTCTTTTTTTAATGTCCTTTTGGCCTCTCTATCGGCCATGCCAAAAGCTTTGTAATACACTATTTTACCTTTTCTGGCTACCAGGGCTACTGCTCCGGGAATCTCTTTTTTCTCTATCGATTCCATCACCGCGTCGTCAATAAAGGATAATCGCTCCTCAGACATCCCAACAGTTTCAGGGTTCGCCTCTGATAGCGGTGGAGAATTTTTAATTGATTTGGTTTGACTTAGTGCGGTGAAAGTGGCAAAGAGGGAGAGTACAATAAGAAATTGTTTCATGGTGGCTTGTTGATTCTGATTACTGATAAACTAAAATTGTTACTAAAAATACATAAAAATTCAACAATTAGCTATATGTCAGGTTTATAACGATAATACCATAATTAGTCCTGATCCTTTTGCTCGATATCACTTAAATGATGTTCCAGTGCAGTTACCGATATCTGTATTTCCCTGATAAGAAGACCAAGTGAAACAATTAAAAGAATGAGTGCCAAACCAAAGATCCAGATGGCAATAACATGTTGCTCAACATAAATCAAAAACATCGTCAGTACACAGAGAAGCAAACTGCTTATGCCAAAAATCTGCATTGAACGGGTCAGATAGAGTCGTTTACGCAAATTCTCAATTTGCTGCATAAACACCTTCTTTTTATCCTTTTTATACTTGTCATGCAAATTTCTTACGACTGCTGCGTAAGCCAAAAAGCGATTCGTATATGCCAGCATGATCAAAGAAATAGCTGAAAATAATAAGGCCGGGGTTGTAAGTGTAAGTTGTTCCATTTCTCAAATATAACTCAATCAGTCCAAAAATTATGGTTTTACGAGAATCAGCCTTCCTTAATTTTCTTAAATAATCGTTAAAAGAGCACCTGTTCTGATACTTTAACAAAACGCTAACAATGAGAGGCTTACAAAGCCCATATTTTAGTGTCATTCAATTTTAATCATAAATAACATGAACTATCATTACAAAAATTTACGTGTGATTGCATTTGCATTCACTTTTTTCTTGGGTGCCTTCATAAGTAAGGGCCAGATCAATTTACCTCGTGGAAGTCAAAAGCCACTGTTTCTCAAACAGTTGGGACTTCTGATGTAACAATTAATTACTCAAGGCCAAGTGTTAAAGGGCGAGAAGTTTGGGGTAAACTGGTACCTTATGGAATGACGAACCCGGGTTTTGGAACCGCCAGCGAGGCTCCCTGGAGAGCAGGAGCTGATGAGAATACTACCATTTCATTCTCTCATGATGCCAAAATTGAAGGCAAAGAGATTCCAGCAGGAACTTATGGACTCCACATTATTGTAAAAGATGGAGACAACGCCACAATTATTTTTTCTAAAGATATTAGTTCATGGGGAAGTTTTTTCTATGACGAGAATAATGACGCCCTTCGGGTTGATGTAACAACAAAGGAAGTACCCCATAAAGAGTTGCTAACATTTGAATTTGTCCAGCTTACACCAACAAGTACTACTGCAGCACTGGTTTGGGAAAAGAAAGAGTTTCCTTTTACCATCTCATTTGATGTAACTGATATTGTCTTGTCTGATTTCAGGGAGAAAAGCAAAGGACAATTAGGTTTCAGTCGCCAGAACTGGGAACAGGCGGCTCGTTTTTCAGCGAATAATTACGGAGATCTTGAGGAAGCTTTAGGATGGGTAGATGGAGCCATCTCTGGAAACTTTTACAGTCAGAAAACATTCAACAACCTGGCCCTTAAGGCCCAGATCCTGAGAAAAATGGGAAATACCGATGAATATGCCGCCTTGATGGAGGAAGCAGCTCAGATGGCCAATATGAATCAGCTGAACACATTGGGATATCAGATGCTTAATGCCCAAGATTATGAAAGTGCCCTTAAATTCTTTAAATTAAATGTAAAGAACAATCCGGAAAATGCCAATGTTCACGATAGTTTAGGTGAATGTTATAAAATAATGGGCGACAAGAAAAATGCCGTCAAATACTTGAAGAAATCTCTAGCACTGGATCCTCCTGCCAATGTCAGGGCTAATTCTGAAAAGCTTTTGGCCGAACTGGAAGCCATGTAAATTTAATGAGCTATTAAAAAAGCCCGGATTAACCGGGCTTTTTTTGAAATTTCTATTATCTGCTTGTCTGGGTCATGTTATCAGCAACAACAATGATATAATCAGCAATCGTATTTTTTTCTTCCTCAGAAAACTTCTCCCATTCAGCATGGGTTACCGTCGATATCGATGCAATATTCAAACCTGGCTGAATCTTATTAATCCACCAGATTATACCCTGATCATAATTCGAATGATAAGAACCCTGAAAATGCAGCAGCAGGTTACCAGAATTATAGTTCTTTAACGAAAAATGCGCCATGGTTGCATCTTTTGATGCCTGTGCTGTTTGAATGTTCAGCATATTCGGAGGAACATGGCTCCCCATCATCTCTGCCATTTCAGCATAGGCCTTCACATTAGGGTCAAAATATTTCTCCAGATCCGGACCGATCATCTTACGTGCTTCAGGGCTCAGTTCGCGCAAGACGTCTATACCTTTTTTATTGATCATTGAAGCATAGCGCCTAGGAATATTAGTAGCAATAAACCGAAGTCCATTGTCCTTGGCAAAATTAACCAAGGGTTTATAGTCCGTTTTGTAATTTCCCCACATCTGCGTTACTTCAGGAATCATTTTCTCCTCACCATAAAAGCCCTGTAAATACTCATTCAAAACCAGCTGATTTCCGTTTTCAAACATTTCCGCACCCAAAAACAGATCCTTCCCTCGAAGTTCAAATAAACTCTGTGCAACTTCAAGTTGAAGCCAGTGGGAAATCGGATTGGTATGATACTCTCCAAAAAATACCATATCCCTTCCTTGGAGGTCTTTAATCATTTTTTTATACCTGACCTCTTTGCCTTTGTTACTATACAATTTATAGGCTGACTTATCTTGAGCCGATATAGAAGTTATTAAAAAAAGAAATAGGATAAAACTTGCCTTTATTTGTTTCATTGAAATGTTTTTTGGAGCAATTTACATATTATTCATTGAAATTTTATTCTGAAACCAAATCCTAATTATTGAGATGTTCCACTCGGAAAGAGTCAGCTTTTTATGATATACATCATTGATTTACAAAGAATAAAGCCTTATATTTGAGAATAACAATTCTAAACACAATAACAATATGGATGAAATTACTCTTAGTAACAGTACTAAAATACTGAGATTTCTTCAACAATTCAGAATGGATTTTAACGAATACAGCATTTGGAACTATTCAAGAAAAAAATTCCATTTTAATGAATCGAACAGGCCTTTAATTACTGAAAGCATGGACTTTCTTCAGGAACAAGGATGTATTGAACGGGTAAGAAGGCCCGGTTATTTCAGACTCACCGAGAAAGGAAAAAACTTCATTAGCTGGGAGCTCGAAAAGATTCAAGTAACAAAGAAAGAAGAAACTCCGGAACCAAAAAGCTGGAGACAATGGTTTGGACTGGGCTCCCTTCAAGGAGATCGCGCTTAAATCTTAGTAACAAGTAAAATTGATCAAAATAGACTAATATTGATCCTTTTTTTATAAAGGATTGGCATTAAAGGTATCTCCTTGTGCCAGGTCCCCCGTTTCATAACCTTTTCTAAACCATCTCACCCTTTGGGCAGAAGTACCATGAGTAAATGAATCGGGCACTACTCTACCGGAAGACTGTTTTTGCAATCTGTCATCTCCTATGGCGAAAGCAGCATTCAAAGCATCTTCCAGATCTCCCTCCTCCATCATTCGGGTCATCTGTTCGGAATGATGCGCCCATACGCCAGCTAAAAAATCAGCCTGCAGTTCCAAGCGCACCGAATATTGATTGTATTCCTTTTCGCTCAATCGTCCCCTTAAAGCATGTACTTTATCAGTTGTTCCCATAAGTTTTTGAATATGATGTCCAACCTCATGGGCAATGACATAGGCCTGGGCAAAATCACCGGGAGCATTTAGCTTCTGCTCCATATCATCAAAAAAGCTAAGATCCAGGTACAATTTCTCATCACCGGGACAATAAAACGGCCCCGTTGCGCTGGAAGCCATTCCACAGGCCGAGGAAACCGAACCTGAAAAAAGAACCAAAGTAGGTTCTCTGTAATTCTGAAAAAGGCCGTTCCAAACATCCTCAGTATTGGCTAAAATAACGGCTGAAAACTCAGCCAATTCATTTTCTTTGGCGCTTCCGATATAAGGTGCAGCTGATTGGGTTTGCTGTGGCCCTCCGGACAAGAAGTTCCCAAGTAAACTTAGGGGGTTGTTGCCTGTTGCAAAAGATATTAGAAGAAATAACCCTACTATTACCAGTCCGGTTTTTGAAAACAAAAGCCTGATCAAAGGCCCAAGCATCATGGGATTAAATCCTCTTCCTCCATGTCCTGACCTGCCTCGCCTGTCCTCAACGTTGGAACTTCTCCTTCTACCCTTCCATTTCATCCTCTAAAGTTTTGATTTTTAGAATAAGCCTTTAGGCTATTCCCCTTGCAGTTCATAGTGACACTAATTTAAGCAATATTAAGGGAATAGATAAAACAGCTGTTCAACGACCTTTTATTTCTTTTTTTTAGCATTTTTTTCTTTTTTCCCCTTTTTCTCCAGCCCTAGTACCTTTTGAACCGATTTTCCCGGAACAATGTGCATCATTCCATCCATTACACCTAACCACATATAATTAAATGGGCCTCTGTAAGGATTTCTTTCAGTATAGTATGAGGCCTGAAGGTATTTCCCTTCATCAGGAATGTTGTGATGTCGAATTGCTGAATTTGCAATGGCGGAAACCAATGGTTTATTCTTTAACTGATGTTCTTTGTTCTCTTTGAGTAAATTTAATTTAAGGTCACGATAATCAAAAAACATTTTATTCTCTGATGTTTTGTCCGAGGCGTTCATTTCAAAGTAAATCCGATCAGAATTTCCTGAAACTATTTCAACGCCTGCAAGGGTTCTTGTAGTTTGATTCATATTGACCAAATCCATTTTTCCTATCCGAACCTCCGCGTAAAAAGCCTCTTTGTTGTAGGGGACCTTAAGATTGAAGCTAACTGGGGCAATTCCATTGAGGCTCGCATCAAAAGTAGCTTTAAAGTTCTTGTAAGAGTCTTGCAACTCATCAATTGTTGTCAGGTTGGTAACAAATCCGTTGATGCTTTCAAATCTTACAGTACCTGCTTCTGTTTTGTTCTTTCCAAGTTCTGAATACCAGACCTCGGCATTCTTCAGTACAATACTATCAACTTTCAATTCAAAAGGAATCGCATCTACCATTCCCTTGAACATTGGTTTAATCACATCAGAAGGCCGCACCATGTTTTTATCCCGATAGTCTTTAAAAACAAGATCCTCAAGGACTATTTTCTTTGCAAGGATATCAAGCTCACTGTAGAAACTGCTCGATGCCTCAAGTTGTTCAAAAGCTATTTCCCTCAACATAACTTCCATGAGATCTTTTTGCTTTCCAATTTTCTTACTGACCATCTTCCAATCCTCAGTATACGCCATGTTAAGGTTTTCTATTCGAAACCTCTTATCTCTCATGCGGTATTCCATTCTCCCGGTACTAACCTTAGTATACGCATTGATATCCCAGTAAAGACTGTCTATAGATGCCTGAAAACTTCCCAGTTCAAAGGGGATGAGGTTCTTCCATTGCAGCGAATCTGTTTTCAATTCATTGGCAACAAGGTTCAAATTACTTAATTCCCCTACAATGCTTTTATCATGGGGTTCCAATAGAACGATGCCTCCGTTTTTTATTTCAAATCTCCTTAATTTTCCCCTTGACAAAATGTCCCCGAACAATTCCTGCAGCCCCTTTCCACTTGATTTCTTAACGGTGTCATTACTTAATTTTATATTGAATACAGGCTTCTGAAAAATGATCTGGCCAATATTTAGTTTACGACCGGCAAACAAATCGATCCAAACCAATCCATCGAGCTTTGCATATTCAACAGAGCCTCTGATTACGGTCCCACTGTCAATGCGAACAGGAACAATTTTCATTTCTTCAAGAGTAACCCCCTTGAATAAAACATGAAGATCCATATTTGCATATTCAATATTATAAGCCCTATCCGGATTCCTGTTGATAAGAACTTCCAGCCTGTATTCTACCCACCATTCAACTCCTTTATAAAGAACTACAAGGACTAAAATGACAATTAAAAAAATTCGGTTATACTTTTTCAAAACATAAGAATCAAAACCCCTCAGAAATTCCGAGAGATTTTTCAATTAATAAAACCTTGATTGAGTCTGTTTAGTTTACGGTAAGGACACGTTCATAAATAATCCTTCTCTCAAAACCATTTGGCATCAGCTCATCCATTTTTGTTTTATCTATTACGTCGTTCCAAGCCGCTGCATTTGGAGAATTATCCGATGTTTCTGTAAATCGCAGATAATCCAGCGCATCATTGAGTTTATTAAATCCGTCCACTGTGAAAACCGAGAATCGATCAAGATTTCCAACGGGATAAATTACTGATGACATCCCCCAATAGGTCATTGCGTTCATAATATTTTCAATGCTCGCCTGATGAAGAGGTTTCCAAAGCGATCTGTTTTCCTGAATAAATGCCGTCAAATCTGTGGGTTTACCGTAATTGACCAAGGCGAACTTATAGTTTCCGTCAATATAATCTTCTCTTTGAACAAAATAGTCAAAGGTTGTAGTTGTAAAGGACATGGTTTCAACATCTTCAGGTTTTACCTCACCCAGGGCGTCCATATTATCTGACCAGACTTTATTCAAATCCATATTATCCAGACTCTCAAAAGTGTTTACAATAACATAATTCGGAGTTCTGTCAGATGCATTCGTGATTCCTACTTTTCGCCAGAGAGACCAGGAGGACATTTGTCCTTTTTTTATCGCTGCCTGAGCGACTTTGGACCAATGCTTGGTTTCCCGCTCTACAAATTTATCCTCATGCTCAGCAGGTACATGACGGTATTGCAAATAACTAATCTGAGCACTCAGGGAGGTGGCAAAACATATGGCCATTAAAAATATGCTAAGTTTTTTCATGATTTTGGATTGATTAGGTTAATAAATTCTCTTAAAGTTACGAAAAATTTAAATTTGTTCGATATCCTCATCACAGGCAGCCAAAATCCGTTCTAATTGTATCTGAAAAAATTATTTTCGAATGATTATTGATACTTAGAATGCAATTGAGAATTAATCGATTAAAGAAAAGACGTCCAGCCCCTTCATCCATTCACCTTTATCAATGTCCATTACAGATCCTGGTGAAAGCAGGTTCCTCTCTTAAAGGGATTCAGCGGTTGGTAAAATAGGCATCTTTAAGCTGCCTCCAAGTAACAAGTTTTATATCTTCCTTTTTTAGAAGATCCTTACAGCTTTCACTGGTGAAAAAATCATAGTCCTTTTGTCGCCAGGCATTTCCCCAGTCGGGATGCTCAATGGTCATCCCCTTTAGCTCAGCATCATCATAAGCCGTATGGATCAAAAATGTGGACAGTCCCGGTTTCAAATTTTTAATGGCCTCCGTATAGTACTCAACTGTTCCTTTTTCATATTGTTCTGGCATTATGGTCAAAATTTCTTCCAAAACAATCCTGACATCATATTTTTCCAAAAGATCGGCCGGAAACATTTTGCTTGCAAGGACCGGCAATTTATATTCCTTTCCCATCTTTAAATAAACCTCCATCAATTCCTGGGTCTGAACCAAACATCCCATATGTGTATCAAGGTGAGTCGGAATCAATCCCATGGCATAAGCCCTGTGAATCTGCGATCGCAATTCAGTTTCAACTTCTTCAATATTCATATCCGACTTGCACTCATTATGAAAATATCCGTGATCATCTATTAAACTAGGAACCTTATCTCTGGAAGTCACAGGCCCCCATTTATAATTCTTCCATTCTGATGACAATACCAGGTGCAGCCCAAAATCATGTGTTTCAGCATTTTCTTTTGCATAATTGGCAGCTTCCAGGACCCAGGGGGTTGGCATCATAACACTGGCAGAATTCACTGATCCCTCCTCAATGGCTTTAATCGAAGCCCTGTTTTCAGAATGAGCTACTCCAAGATCATCCGCATGAATGATAAGCAATCTGGCATCAGCTTCATAACCCAGTTTTGTCGCTATGTTTTCCTGCGCAACAGAAGAGACGGATACAATGAAGAAAAACAGGGGAAATATCAACCTTTTATATTTCTTAGATATTACTACTGAAAAAAAGGTGTTTGTTTTGTGCATGGTTTGGCTTTTTTATCTTAAAGAACTTCAAATTAAAAAAATAAAATTCTTTACACATCGCAAGCTAAATATACAGTAAAATCCGGAAACCTTTCCCTCGAATTTAATTTTTGGTAGTGCAAAATTAGGTTTTGAAAAATAATTCATAGTACTCGGACAGTTTTAATACCCATTCGTCAATATTCAACATTGGATTTGATCAGGTTCAGTTAAATTTGACAAGAATCATTAGTGAACCTTAATGTTTAGGCTCCTTTTAGTTCATTTTTTTACCATTAACTTAAAACCAAACAACAATGAAAAAATTAGTAACATGTTTATTGCTCTTTACAGCTTTTGCAATCAACGCACAGCAATCTTACTGGACAAGCTACAGTTTTATTGTAGAGCCAGAGAACGAAGCAACCGTTTTTAAACTTATTGATGATTATTTCAAAGAGCATAAAACAGAAGGCGTAACCGTTTCTTTGTATGCCAACCATTTCCATGACTCTGAAAATAATGCAACTCATATGATCGTTTTTCACGGATCATTGGATGCCCTTGGCGGGATGTACGCCACTGACGGAGGTGATGCCTGGGATTTACTCGGTGCCCGGCTTGATCATCATATCGAGGATGGCGCAGGAGCCAGAATGGGGACCGTAAAAACTGCCTATGGAGATACTGAAGGAGATTATACGGTTCAAAGGTATTATTTAATCGATGTGGAAGATAGCCAGGCCTTTGAAACAGCCCTTAATAAATTTCATGATGACCATAAAGCCACGGGAAGAGTCATTATGATGGGTGGATTTGCCTCCGGTGTTTCTCCACACGGCGAAAATCACTGGGCCGTTGTGGGTTATAAAGACTTTAAAAGCGCCATGGCAGGTGCCAATGCAGGTCTAACCGATGACCAGAAGGCTGCGCGCCAGGCCGGATGGAAAACATTTCAGGAAACCAATGGTGGTTCCAGTTTAGTCCGCTCAGGCCTTCGGGTTCGAATAGGACAGTGGTAATTCCCGTTAACTATTAGAAATAGATAAAAAGCCTTTCAAATTGGAAGGCTTTTTATTTGGTAAATCAATCAACAGGTTCGGACATAATTTAAGTAGCTTCGTCCTAAGCCTTTTTGTTCTAATTCATAACGAAATTATCTTTGATAAAATTTAATTTGATTCATTCTAATAAAAAATACTACCATGAAAAATATTTTGATAACAGGTTGCAGTACAGGATTTGGATTTTTAGCGGCTCAACATTTCGCAGATAAAGGATTTAATGTTTATGCCAGCATGAGAAATGTCAACGGAAAAAATGCTGAAGCAGCAGCGAAATTAAAAAATTACCAATCCTCTCAAAACAACCCTATCCATGTCATTGATCTGGATGTTTCTTCTGATGAAAGTGTGAGATCAGCCACTTCTGACCTTCCTGTTATTGACGTTCTTATCAATAATGCAGGCCTTGGCTATGGTGGACCTCTTGAAGCTTTCACTTCAAAGCAATGTCTCGACCAGTTGGATGTCAATATCGTAGGAACCCTAAGAGTGGCAAAGGCGGTACTCCCTGGAATGCGTAGTCAGAATTCGGGCCTGATCATTCAGGTAAGTTCAATCGCCGGAAGAGGTGCCTTCCCGGGCTTTGGTGTCTATCACGCGAGCAAATGGGGATTAGAAGGCCTAAGTGAATCCATGCGCTATGAACTGGCACCATTGGGCATTGATGTGGTACTTGTAGAACCCGGACCATTTGCGACTAACTTTTTCGGAAACGTGATACCTCCATCCAATGAAGAGATCGCAGCCTCTTATCAGCACGTGAACGATTTTCTTGAAGGATTTGGACAGCAGGTTGAAGCAGCTGTTGAAAATCCTGAGGCCCCAACTGATCCAATGATCGTTGTAGATATCTTTGATAAACTGATCGAAACCCCGGCAGGACAAAGGCCGTTGAGAACCATTGCAGGCCTTGACTTTGGATTTCAGAAATTAAATGATACCGTGGATCCGCTTCGAAAGGCTTCACTGGAATCTATGGGACTGGCGGAAATGGATGGGCCTATGCTATCAGCAACGGATTCCTGAAATACGAAGTGTTAGAAGTGTCTATTGATCAACCCGAATAAATCGAAATTCTGTCATCGGAAATTGTGCATTTGCTTTTGTATATCTCAATTCAGATTTAAATTCATTGTCATCAAGCGGATGAATAATCCAGAACTATTTTAAAGCACCTCATTTTCAATTTTCTTATGAGAAATCGGAAAAATCATAAATCATTGCGTTTCATGCAATGATCCTGATCATTATGATATATGATCTGAATCAAGAAAAAGTATTTCGGCGCTGAAATAGCGAAGTCAATCTGATCAAAATGAAATCAGAATCTTTCCTCTCCCTTTAATCTGACAATGTAGGCATCTTCATACCCTTCATTTATTAAGGATTTTAAGTGCTCAAGAGCTTCTTCATGCGAATTAAAAATACCCGAATAATATCGTTGATACCCATCTGGATAAATATGATCAAATAAATTATATACCTGATGAAACTTTTCTTTTCTGGCTTTTCCCTGAAAGGCTCCGATCTGAACGGTAAAAATTTTTCTATTACCTCCAAAATCATAGGGTACAAATTCTTTATTGTCGGTCACCGCCTCTGATTCATATATAGTATTATCAGTGGTATTATCTTCTGCAAGGATGGTTTGATTCTGGGGTACAGGGTTCACACCCATGTTCATAACATTTTCTATCTGATCAGCCTCTTCTGGGGTAATGGCCATAAATGCACTGGCATAGGCATCAACTCCAGCGTCTTTTGCCACATCCAATCGTACTGGTCTAGACATCTCATTGTCTAAAATCTTACTTGCGTAAACATTCAGCTCTCCATTTTCGGAATCAATATCCGATGAAAAATACAGCACATTTTGAGAATCAATTTCAGGAAAAATTTCACGTTCAACACTATTGACCGCGGGACCCAAATTTACTGGCTCTCCGTAAGTTCCATCATCATTAAGGTCCACCCTAAAAATATCGGTCCTTCCCAAAGATTCGGGTCTGTCAGACACAAAGTATAAAACCGTATCGTCATTATTCAAGGCCGGCTGTCCGGTTGAAAATCTATTACCGTTGATAGGTAGCATTTCAAGATTTTGCCATGTACCATCCTCGTTGACACTAGCTTTAAATAACTGAAGATGAACAGATTTCTTTGTTTTTACACTCTGATCATTTTCACTCTTTACTTTCTTGATTTTACGATTTACACTAAAGAATACGGTTTTTCTGTCCCTCGTAAAGGTTACCATTCCTTCATTTAAATCAAACTCATTTTCATCGAACAGTTTTGCATTTGCCACCCTCCAGTTGATGTTAACATTCCTGCCTTCTTTATTAAGATTTCTGATTTTCAAATCGCTTTCCCTGCTAAAGAAATCATCGTTATCTGCATAGGCAAAGTTAAGGATATCATTTTCCAGGTTGTTTACAACCTGCTTTTCCTGAGCATACATTCCAAACGGAATGCATAGCATTATAATCATTAGTGCATTTTTCATTGATCCTTTTGTTAGTGTTAAAATTGCCCTGCTAAAGGGTAAAAAGTGGCTCCGAAAATACGAATTTGATTTTTCTCATCCAAAATGTAATTCATTAGTTGTCAATATTTTTATTAACTGATCATATTTATTTAGCCACCTTTTATCGAATACCAAATGATTAAGTCTATGTAGATTATGGAAAATTATGTCTCCAGGCAAATGATCATTAATTTAATCATTTCATTGACCGTGGTCAATAGTTTTGTTGACCACGGTAAATGCCCAGGGTCTTTATTTATCCTAATTTTATAAGGAGGAAATTTCTGCGTTTTAAATCTTATACCTGAAGGATGCTGCAACAGAACAAAAAGAAATCACAAAAGCCCTTAAATGAGAAGGGGCCTTTTAATCGACAGAACCGAAGAAAGCCCATGTTTTGGTTCTATACCTTACTGTTCATGATACTAGCCACTTTACTGCTTACCAGGTACGGATATGGGCCAAGGGAAATAAGCTGGCTCGAATTTGAACAAGAGATGTTGACTCAAAATGATGTTGAAAAAATTGAGGTGATCAATCAGTCTGTGGCTAACATTTATATCAAACAAGATAGATTGTCAAATTCAAAATATGAGGAACTAAAGAATAAATTCACTAAGTCCAGTTCCGGTCCACACTATATCATACAGATTGGATCAATTGAAAGTTTTGAGGAAAAACTTGAAAAGGCGCAAGCCAATACTGTTTCAGAAGACAAGGTCCCTATCAGGTATGTGAATCAGATTGACTGGACCAATATTCTTTACTGGATCATACCCTTTGCGCTCATTTTTTTCTTCTGGATGATCCTTCTGGGCAGAATGGCATCCAAGGGAAGAACCGGTACTTTGTTCAATTTTACAAAAACAACGGCCAAGATTACAACTAAGGAAACAAAAAGCAAAATTACTTTTGACGATGTAGCTGGATTAAAAGAGGCCAAGACCGAGATCATGGAAATTGTAGACTTTCTTAAAAACCCTGAACACTATACCAAGTTAGGTGCAAAGATCCCCAGGGGTGTTATGTTGGTGGGCCCTCCCGGAACAGGGAAAACTTTACTGGCCAAGGCGGTAGCGGGTGAAGCAAAGGTTCCATTCTTTTTCCTCTCAGGGTCTGAATTTGTTGAAATGTTTGTTGGTGTCGGGGCATCTCGGGTCAGGGATCTCTTTAAAAAGGCCAAAGAAAATACACCCAGTATTATTTTTATAGACGAAATTGATGCTGTTGGACGTTCTCGCAACAGGGGAAATTTTTTCCAGTCGAATGATGAAAGAGAAAATACCCTGAATCAGCTTCTGGCCGAACTTGACGGCTTTGGTGTCAATACCGGAGTTATAGTGCTGGCTGCCACCAACAGAGCAGACATCCTCGACAAGGCCCTGTTAAGGCCTGGCAGATTTGACAGGCATATCTACTTGGAACTCCCCTCAAAAGAGGAGAGAATTGAGATCTTTAAAGTTCATATAAGGCCTTTGAAAAAGGCAAAGGACATCAATATTGATGAAATGGCGGCACTTTGTCCCGGATTTTCGGGCGCTGATATTGCCAATATCTGTAATGAGGCAGCCCTGATCGCGGCAAGAAAAAAACGTAATCAGGTGCATCAGGAAGATTTTTTGATGGCACGTGACAGGATCGTTGGAGGATTGGAAAGAAAAAATAAAATTACATCTTCAAAGGAAAAAGAAATTATTGCCTATCATGAGGCAGGACATGCAGTTGCCAGCTGGCATTTACGTCATGTTGATTCCTTGATGAAAGTTTCCATAATTCCTCGTGGAAAGTCTCTGGGATCTGCCTGGTACCTTCCTGAAGAAAGACAAATTGTTACCAGGAGCCAGTTTATTGATCAAATTTGTGCCTCACTCGGAGGTAGGGTAGCTGAAGAAATCGTTTTTGGCGATGTTTCCTCCGGAGCACTTGACGACCTGGAAAAAGTTACCAAACAGGCCTATAGCATGGTGGCCTATTTTGGACTGGATGAAGAAATAGGGCCAATAAGTTTTTATGACTCCACAGGAAAAAGCGAGCAACAATTGGTAAAGCCATACAGCGAAGACATGGCCCAAAAAATTGATAAAGAGGTACAAAATCTGATAACTTCTTGTTACGAAAGAACAAAAAAGCTCCTTCTGGATCATCAAGATGAACTCGAAGTACTGACTCAGCTTTTGATCACTAAAGAAGTGGTTGAAAAAGACGAATTAGAAAGAATCATGGGAAAACGACAGAGATCCTCTAATCAAAAAGAGGAACAGCCTCATTAGAAATAAATATAAAACGAATTAATTATGAAAAAAGAACTGATTTTTAACACCGACCTGCATTTTGAGCATGAAAACTGGAACAGAGAATTACTTTTTTGGGAAGACGAATTGGTTTCCTTTCAAAACAGACTTGATGAACTTGTAGTAAGATGGACTGACAAGGGGGTTTTGGCTGAGGTTGAAAAATTTCAAAACCATATTATAGTTCATAGAGAAGCCATTTTTTCCATTAAGAATCAAATAGAATTACACGAGACCAATATGGCTGATCATTACAAAAAGAATGAAGATGTCCTCAACAAAGATCTCGTGTCCAAACATGAATTATTGAGATATAAAATCGAGATTCAAAGAAATCTTTTTAATGAATTCAAAGGGAATTTTTTCAGGTTTCTTACAATGTACCTCTAAATGATTTTTTTAACGATCAGGATCTGGCAAGTTCAATTAGATTCTGTTTCCTTTCCTGATCGTTATGATACATCTTAGATTACATTTTCCTTATCTTTAGGTTTCAATTGAAACCCATTATGATCATGCGCCTATATGAACAGGAAAATTAAACTATGATACATGGCTTTTATGCTCACTCAAAAATCCGGAGAACTTCTTCTTTCTGTTAAAAATGAAAAACCTGTGTCGGGGATTCTTGATGAACTGGAAAATATCTCATGGAAGCGTTTGGAGGAGCAGCTAACGAATGACAATCTAAAACTGGTATTCTGGATCAATATTTACAATAGTTTCTACCAAATTCTAAGCAAGTCATATCATCTATCTGCACCAAAAATATACACATCTAAAATAATACCTGTTGCAGGATATAAATTTAGCCTTGACAACATTGAACACGGAATCGTCAGAAAGTTCAGATATAAATACTCTTTAGGCTATTTCCCAAATATCTTCACCTCCTCAACAATAAAAAATCTAGCTGTGGATTCGGTTGATTTTCGTATCCATTTTGCCCTGAACTGTGGTGCTAAAAGTTGCCCGCCTATTCGATTTTATTCCGAAAAAGATTTGGATCAGCAACTCGATCTTGCGACGAGGTCCTTTCTGGAATCCGAAACAAAAATCAATAGTGAAAAAAGACAAGTTAAAATAACGCGTCTCTTTTTATGGTTTCACAAAGATTTTGGAGGCAATAAAGGAATTAGGAAGATCTTGAAAGCATACCTTCACAAGGATTTTAATGGATATAAATTAAGGTTCGACCAATATTCCTGGGATATTCATTTAAATAATTATTCTGAAGGATCATTTCCGAAATAAACAGAGAAAGACAAATCTTATTCTAACCTCAGTCAGAAGATCCAATCATTTATACCTATTTTTGACCGAATTAAAATCTAATTTATGATCCGGTCAAAGAAATTCTATTTCCTGTTTTTCCTATTTGTTACGTCTCTTACCTTTTCGCAGCTCAAACCTTCAGATACAACAAGAATCCTTTTTATAGGAAATAGTTATACGTATTACCATAGTGCTCCCGAACTGGTTAAGCAACTTGCTATGGAAAAATTTCCTGATCGAACGATTCAAATTAAACTGATTAGCCAGGGAGGCATGACGCTCAAGCGTCACTGGGAATCCGGAGTAGCTCAAAAAGCGATCAGATCCGGTTCCTGGAATTATGTAGTTCTGCAGGAGCAAAGCAAACTGGGAATGCCCGTTATCATAGATAATGAAATCTATTTTGGCCAAACCGATCTCTTTTTTGAATATGCAAAAAAATTTGATCGGGAAATAAAAAAATCAGGAGCACAAACTGTGTTTTTTATGACCTGGTCAGTTAAGAATCGACCTGAGGAGCAAGAACTTTTGACCTATGCCTACTCCTCCATTGCCAAAGAGCTACAGGCCGAAATTGCTCCCGTAGGTTTAGTGTGGGATATGGTTCGCAATCGGAAAGAATTCGATCTTTATGCAAGGGATGGTTCACACCCTTCTCCTCACGGATCTTATTTAGCAGCTACCACAATATTTTCAACGCTTTTCAACGAAAATCCAATAGGGCTATCAGGGAAAATTTCAGGACAGCAATTATCAAGCTCAGGAAATCCCTCCTTAAACACAAATTTATTGGTAGATATTCCAGAAGATGATGCGAATCAAATTCAAATAGAAAGCTGGAATCTGTTGAAACAAGCAAGGGAAAACAAAGACTTTTATGATCTAAAAGAACCCGAATCACGTTTTAAGATCCCGGTGCTTCCTGAAGGTGAGAACATCATCAAAAAAGACATTACCGGTAGATGGTATGGTACATCGACCTATGGATCCGATGACCTGGGAATGATATTAGATATTGAGGAAAAAGATAATAACCTTATTGCAAAGCTCTCCATCTTTAGTCCGAATGAAAAAGAAAGTATGATCGTAAGGGACACGGAAATCAAGTCAAATCAATTGTATTTCACTATGGTTGACAACGCAAGAAATTTGAGCTCTCAGGTAAAGTTTACCAAGACAGAATACGGACTCCGGGGCCTGTCTAAATCCGTTGGAACCAATTTTACTTTATACTCCCACTGGAACCTGTCAAAAGAAACAATCCACAAAGGGTTAGATTTAACGGCCTTGGAAAAGCTGTTTAAGCAATTTGAAGCAGAAACTGAAACACTAGGTTATGCACGGGCTGCTATTAATCATTATCAAAGGTACAATGAACTTTATAAAGAGAATTATTTGCCAGAAGAATCCTATTTGAACCGTAAAGGGTATAATTTACTAAGAGATGGTGAAGTAAACAAAGCGCTGGGAATCTTTGAACTCGCCGTACTACTTTACCCTGACTCTGTAAATCCCTATGACAGTTACGCAGAAGCATTGTCTATAGCCGGCAAAAAAGAGGAAGCTGTTAAAATATTATCTGAAGGATATGAACTTGCCAAAAGAACCAAAGATTCTAACCTTTCTTTAATTGAAGCCAATTTGATGAAATTGAAAGAAGGCAAACCATTGAATCAACAGGCTGATCCACCACCTCCACCACCTCCTCCTTCTCCTTCTCATGAACCTAGATCAAAGTCCGGATAAATCGTTAATAACTATCTTAATAACTAATAAGTGTCGGATAATCAGTTCACTAAAAAAATTATTATGTTGGGAGATATTAATCCGAATTCAAATTCTGCTTTGATTTCTTAAAAAATAGATCGATGAAAAAATTAATGATTATGATGCTGGCAGCTGTTCCATTCGGAATGATTGCCCAGGGAGTACAGGGAGTTGATGAAAGTGCGAATGACATTTTTAACAGCTCTTATGCCGAATTAGAAATTGCTACAAATGACAACCCGTTCAAGGAAAAAGGCTCACCCGATTTAAACATGTACGAGGATAATTCTTCCGAGTATGAAACTTATGAAGTAAATGATCTGTTACTTGCTGACCCTAACTTTGATATTCAGGAAGACATGATTGCTTATACAAAAGACCTGAAAACGGTTTACTTTAGTGCCCATAAAAAACTGAAAGCCAAAAAAGGGAATACGTCTGATGTGAAGATCAAAAAGTCGGTACAGCTCAAGCTGTTCAAAGCCAATGTGAAAGAAAATGGGGAATGGGAAAATCTTGAAATGCTTCCTGTGAATGGCAAACGAAATTCAACGGGATATCCTTCACTGAACAATGATGACACCAAACTGTATTTTGTGGCTGACGGTCCACAGTCTACCGGAAAAACTGACATTTTTGTTGTCGATCTGCTTGAGGACGGGACTTATGGAAATGCTGAAAACATGGGTTCAAAAATAAATTCAGAAGAACGCGAGATGCAGCCCTTGCTTGACGAAAGCAATGTCCTTTATTTTACATCAGATATTGATACCGATGGAGAAGAATTAGATGTCTTCGCCTCAGTTGTAAATGAAGATGAGCCCTCAACCCCTATCAAACTAAATGTTTCAGCTACAGGCTCAAAAGAAGATTATATGGCTGCGTTTAAAGCGGTTGAAGAAGAGGCAATCAGGCTCGCAGAGGAAGAAGCAAACCTGAGAGATCTTGAAATTCTTCTTGAGGCAGAGAACTTAGCTGAAATTGCTCAGGTTGAGGAAGACTTCAAGAATACCTTAAGCGGTAAGGCCTATAACTTTGGAAGTGATCAAGTAGTCTATACGGTTCAGATTGGTGCCTTTCTGCAAGAAGTAAAAACAGGAACCTACAAGAAATCGGCAGGCCTTTTCAATCATCGTTATGACGACGGCTACAACCGGTTTTATTCCGGTGTCTTTAATACCTATGAAGAAGCTCTAGACCATCTAAAGCAGATGAGAAAAGATCGCTATGAGGATGCCTTTGTACTCGGCCTGGAAGGGACAAGGAGATTCTTACCAAAATAAGGGATCGTTAAGTGAACCTTTTTTAACCGGGTTCTTTAACGCATATTCTTTAACAAAATTCACAAAAACAACCTCTGAATAGTTTATAATATTGAGAGGTTGTTTTCATTAGGCCTTACTCTTCAATCCACCCCATAATCGTATTGGCAACAAACCTCGGCTCAGGAGGTAAAGCGTAAATATCCTTTTCATAATTTTTGTTATAAGGTGAAATATTCATAACCTCTCCGTCGACGACCAAGGTACTGCTGCCGCCAGGATCAAATCCCATGGCTTTATCCATTCCGTATTTTAAAAGAATATCAGCCATATCAAAGTGAGTCGCCCCTACAGATTCTCTTATTCTGCCATTTACCATAAGAACCATGAGTTTTCCTTCTCGGGTGATACCCACTGCTATTTTGGGCCCTCGCATATCTGTGAAATCCAATCTCGCAGCCTGTGTCCTGATTGAATTCGAAGTTTTCCAGCCTTCGTCTTCCATATCCAAAACCTCCCTTCCGCCATTAATTAGCATAGGCCCTGCTTCTATGGCATACAAAATTTCGCTCCACCGAAAAGGATGGTTTTCGGGCTCCATTAGATCCATGTGTAATGCTTTCCCTTCTTCAAAAAAATCCTCAGAAAAAAGTTTGGAAGGAACAGAAAGGGTCATTCCAACCGGTATCACTTGAACATCTTCGTTTTCTTTAGTCTTTATAACCTCCTTTACAATATTGCCGGCTACCCTGATTATTACATTACCTCTTCCTCGAATCTTTTCCTCAGGATATGACAAATCATAGTAAGAAGGTTCTGCTGTAGCGTGTTTATTATAGTTTGCTGAAGGAAACACAAGTTCATCGTCCTGACCAATTAACTTAAATCCAGCTTTACTGTTCACCTTTCGAATATCTACTTCGCCATTTTTATAAATGATAAAAGCCGGCTTATTAAAAAGTGGAGGGCAGAACACCTTATTGTCCATAATAAGAAGGCCCAAGGGAGAACCGATATAAGTTTCGGGCAAGCCCAGTTTACCCACCAGTTCCGGATTTAAAATATAACCTCCGTTCCAGGCCAATTCTATTTTATGGGAATTATTGCTCCTCTTTTTGTATTCCCTGATCAGTGCCGGGACATTTTTTGGTTTTTTTTCGGCTATATGAGCCGCAAACTTCCAGTTGTACTCTTTTGTGTGAACTTCGGCAAGAACCCCACTCCATGGCAATCCATCTTTATATACGCCACCTGCGTATGAGGATTTTACCCTTTCGGTCTTGTGGCCTTCTTTTAACCCTTGCTTTAACTGAAACAAAAGCTGAGCCAAGGGAGTTCCGTTTTCAATCGCATCGACAGTAATCCTCTTCATGAGATCCTTTTCGCCTATCTTGTCTTTTAGTTCATTGAAGAGGTCGCTCTTCAGCAGGGTTTCAAAATCTTTGGCCGTTTGAACAGGAGTGGGATAAGCTAGGGTTGTTCGGACCCCCGCCGGCACAAACTGAATAAAGCCACTGTTTTTCGGAATGCCCATGATTTTAGCAGTCATTTCATGTATCACCTTACCGATATGAAAATGATCAATTTCTATGATGTCGGTCATCATGGCAGCGTGCTCTCCATTGGTAATAATAAATCCACCTGATTCTTTGATCTGACGCAAAATCCTTATTGCATTTGCTCCCATCTGAGGAAAATGTACCCCTTCAGACCATTGCTTGGTCTCAACAATCTGAACCACACCAGTTTTGTACAATAAGCCTAATTCAGGCTCTGTGCCACTCTCTAAGTACTCTTTTATATTTGCGCTTGAAAACCACTTGGTAATTCTAGGCTCATGAATGAAAATATAGACCTTTTCAAGGTTCTTACCTCTCTCCTCCAGAAGGTCTGAAGTCAGTTCCTCCTGTATACTAAGTTTAAGCTGCGCTCTAATGGGTTGCAAGACAAAATACTCTAACTCGTGTTTGATATACCGACCGGGAAAATAGCCTTTAGGCACATTATTCTTCAGTTTGCTGGTGAGCATTTTCCTGTCGTCAATTCCCAAGAAATCACTATTGGTCAGTTGAAACAAAGCCAACTCCCAATCCGCAAAAAACTGAGGTGCCAAAGTGAGGTCGCTAAGATTTTTTGGCTTAAAGACATCATGGTAAATCATATTGACCAAACCGGTTATTTCCTGAAAGGTAAAAGCCTGATACGCAAATGATTTTTTATTTCTATGTCGATAAGAAAGTGCATGATCATGCCTAATGGATAACTCGCCATCAACGTATTTAAAAATATCATCAATGGCATTGTAGAAATTATGAATAAGGTCTAAATCAGTATGAACAAGGTCAGGAATGTCATTCTCCATCATTCTGGCATATGTCATCACCATTCCTTTTGTAAGCTGTTCTTCAACCCTGAAAAAACTGGGATCAATCAAGGATTTTAAATATAGCATAAATGACAATCGTCCGTATCCCGGTAAATAATGCCTGGTTGATCTGTTAAGGATCGCATCCAGATCGTCGTTTGAGAAATTCACGAGCTCCCTGTAAGCTTTGATCAAATGAACGATCCGGGGATCTACCTCCTCCGAAATGGAGTCCAATTGTAAATGAAGCCTTTTTAATATATATACGATATTATTTTCCAGGGACTCAAGGCTAAATCGCTTGTTGATGACATTTCTGTTATGCGTTACGTCAATCATCCTGTTCTGCGGATAAAAGACATGGTCGGATATTCTTTCCACCAGGCGCTTTGGAATTTTAGAACCTTTAAACTCGAGTACGTTCAAACGCATTGACTCATCCAAATGACGGCCTATGACCTCGTCATATACCTCTCGAGGCTCGTATTGCCGGCAAAAAATAGGTGTACCACAAGCCGCGGCTTCTATGATAGGCAGTCCCCTTCCCTCAGTTTGACTCGGTAACAGGATCAAGGAAGCTACATCGTATAGCTGCTCAATGTCCAGTGGCTTTTTATACTTTTTTTTGAATTCGTTTTTATCAAACTCACTGAACAAAAACCCAAGCAGCACCTTAGATCTGAATTCTTTGGGAAGGTCTTTAAGAAAGTTTTTAAAATCCTTTTTTAGATCCTGATAATAATCCTGCTGGCCATGAGGAATGGGCCCCGAAACAATCAATGAGAGCGTTAATTGCGGGTTTGTGATAAACTTCTCACAGAATGAATCATAAGAAAAGAGGCGCTTAATAAGCTTGAAATTCAATTCTATGGACTTACGGCTGATAACACGAGTAGGTTGAAGAAAGACTATATTATTGTTGACAAAATCAAATTCCTTTATGGTTTTATAACCGAGCAAAATCGGTTTTAAGGAGCGTTCACTTTTGGTATGCCTTGCTGCAGTATGTACTGTAATCGTATCTTTTTTATTAGCAAAAATACTGGACACCTGCATAAAGGCCTTAATGATGTCACGTTTGCTCATCCGGTGCATTTTGGTATCCACTGCAGTTCCTATTAATGCGACGTTTGCCGGATTATGGCCATTGATATCAATCAGGTGATTTTGTTGAATTTTATTGATATTCACGTTCATCCAGGAACGACTTTCCCAGGGGTAAATCATTTCGATAAGAGAGAAAAATTCGCCAACATGTGCATTGTGAAAAAAGAAATCTCTGGGCCCTTTTTTTAATCCCTTGCTTTTAATATCAACTTCCCGGTTGCCTCCTTCCCAGTAAAAATCATGATTGTTATTGATTACCGGAAGGCCAAGATATTCCGAAATCAGCACGGTCGCCAGTGCCAAAGAAACATTGCCCGGATTGGAGCATACATTGATCAGGTAGAGCAAGGATATATTGTTTTCTTCAATATAACTCCCCAATGCTTCAACCAGGACCAACACTTCCTTCCAAAACTTTCCGATCAACTCATTATAGGCCACACTTCCGCGTTCCATTTTTACTTTAAAAAAGTCCCTGTAAAGTGGCCAGGCATCGAAGGCCTCCATTTGTGGTATCACCTTTTGAAAAGCATCCTTGGGTATGAGTTCATCGGCTTCCTCCTTAATTTCTCCGGCGATATAATGAATAGGTATATTGGGATAAATGCTTTTAAAGGATTTGGCATATTTTTCTGTTTCAACCGTGATTCCGTCTATGGTAAAATAGAATGTCAGGAAAGCAAGCCCCCCATTCTCGAGATATTGATTGAATTCTCCCGCATCTCCAGTAAAAGCTGTCTTAAATTTTCTTTCCTTGAATCTGTCCAGAAAAAGGCCGAGATCAAACCATGTATTTATTTTTTCCTGATGTAATTCCTGTAATACTTCACTAATTTTCAAATTTCCTTTTTCAATCATGCTTGGATATTAAAACGTAAACAGCTTATCTAATTTTTGCTCCAGTACCTCATAGGAGAAATACTTCTTACCTACTTCAAAATTGTATTCACCAATTTCCTTACAGCGCACCGGGTCATAAATTATCTCCGCCATTTGACGAACTTTTTCACGGGTTAAATTGCTGTCCTCTATCATAACCGTATCAAACCCTTTATTGCCTATGTCCTGCATATAAACAGGTTTATAGTTATTGACAAAAATGGGTTTTTTAGCAAGGACAGATTCTACAAAGGCATTTCCAAAGCCTTCATACGTGCTAAAATAGGTACAGGCTCTGCCATGAGCATAAACATCTGATAAATCCTTGTGATCCAGCACCTTGTGAGCGGCAAAAATGATTTGTCTGGACAGGTTAAGATCATGAATCTGATCTATCAACTCGTTGTAGTATTCTTTATTTTCATCATCGTTGTTATTTCCGGTGATGACTAATTTAAGCTTCTTGTCATTGAGCTGGTCAATTAACGAAATGGCTGTTTCAATTCCTTTGCGTCGCACAATACGCGTAACCTGAAGCAAGGCAATCTCATCTTCTTTAACCCCCACATCCCGGAGGAAAAATTGATTCTCAGGAGTCGGAACACCGTAAACACGGTTAAAATCCATTACATTGGGTACCAGAAGGGCATCAATGTCAAACCTCTTTCTAAATGTTTCCACTCCAAATGTGTTGATCACGGCATGTTTCACATCGGGCAGCAAAAGCGGAAAGTTGTCATCTACATATTGATTAATTTCTCCATGAACAGACAAATATCGCTCTCCGCGTTCCCAATGAAAATCATGATCATGCGTCACTATGGGCAGGCCGGTGGTTTTTATGAGCTTCTTTATAGCTACACCCATGGATAACTGGCAGGGAAGAGCTGAGGCGTTTTCCGAGAGAATAACTTCAATTTTTTTGTTCCTGACCCATTGTAACAGGGTTTTTTCAATTATGTCTGACCAATTCTCTACATGATCCAGTAAGGGATCGGGATCATTGTCCGGTTCAAAAAATGCCTTACGTTGTTCCCATTCGGCTTCAGCAGAAAAAAATGACAAGGCTGGAAACAAGGTATGATGCTCATAATCCATTTCCCAGGATTCAAATTCACCTGAAATAATAAATACCTCATGACCCAATTTTTTCAAGATGTCGATCCATTTCTCCGTTTCTAAGGCGACACCATCCACACCTCCAATTCTGCCAATTATAATTCCTATTCTCATACTGTTAATTAAGGGTTCGAATTCAATAAAGATACATTTTTATGGCATGTTTGAGGCATTTTCGGCTAATCTGATGACCGAATTATCAGCTCAAAAATTTTGCCTATATCAAATTGGGATTTTGAAAATCTGAACCTAAAATTTTGACAAAATGATAAGCTCGATTTTCACTTTTTTCTCCGAATTCCATTTCTAAGATCTCAAACAGACCGCCTGAGGTGAGACTAAAATCCTGTCAAGTCAAAGCCCTGACCAGGTTGCCTGAAGTTCTCCTTTTGCCGCTTGGACATCTACTATAATCCCAGTCAGATGAGCCATACCTGATATCTCATCCAGTTCATTGGGACCATCTGCAGCAAGTATATTCACATTGACCCCTTTGGTTTTACTGGCATGTTGTAAGCCTATTGCATGCTGATGACCCCAGCCGTGAGGTACGGCAATCGTTTTGGGCATTAAGGTCGGTAAACTTTTTACGGCCAGTCGGATTGAATCCGTTTCAGAACAAATATCAACAAGATCCAATTCTTTTAAATTAAGTTCTTGCAGGTCTGAGGGATGCAAATAGGCATAATTTGTATCCCTTCCTTTCGAAGTCATTCGCTCAATATTATGGGTCCAGCTGTTATGGGTTGTAACCGCTCTTTTGGTAATCAATTTAAAGCGATTCAGGTTTGATTTTTCTCTTTGAAAGTCCGACTCCAGTTTCTTGGCCTGTGCAAGCAAAGGGTCAGGTGCCAATACTAATTTTTTGTCAGCAGTCATTACTCTGTCCGAAACAAAACTTCCCGGTATGTGCTTCTTTCTTAAAATCCCATTTTTACTTTTCTGAATTTTCTTGAAGGAGGATTGTCTTGTAAGCCTTAATAGTCCATTTAGTATAGCCTCCTGAGGTAAGCTTGGTAAACTCTTTTTGTTTTTCCTCGTGTAATATTTTTGTATCCCTGTAAAAAAAGACTGTGCCATTTTCGAGCCAAACAACGGCATTCCGCATGCCCTTGCCAGATTCAAATAGATGGAACTTTCATCCATTTGTTCGGCTTCAGGCGCTGTTACCGCTTTGGTTGCCTGCAGGTAAGGTTTTTGCTGAAGGCCTAACATCAGTGGAAAAATAAAGGGAAGGTCGGGTCGTTGTAAAGGGTCCGTGCATGGTAAAACATAGTGGGCCTCTGAGCTCGTCTCATTTTGGTAAATATCAAGTGTAACCAGAAGTTCTAATTGCTGAAAGGCTGATTTCAACTTATTGGAATTCGGCATGGTAATCAGCGGATTTCCCCCAGTGACAAAAAGGGCCTTCAATTGCCCTTTGCCTGGTGTGAGAATTTCATCCGCCATCAAGCCTCCAGGAAAAGCGTCATTCACAGAGGTCATTCCACCTACCCTCGATTTATCCTCACGCATAAGGATTCCATTTTTTACACCAAACTTTAAGAAATCCATCACGCCTTTGCCAACAAGAGTACCTCCTTTTTTATCTAAGTTTCCCGAAATAGCATTAATGACTTCCTGAAGCCAGTAAGACAGAGATCCGTTTCCTCCCATGTTCACCCCTGTGGAACAGTAAAGCGCAGCTCCATCTGCCTCAATGTACTCCCGAACCATATTCCTGAGATCCGCTGCCTCTATTCCGGTAACCTCCTCTGTTCTTTCCGGAGGCCAATCCTCTGCCAAATCAGTAACAGCACCTACGCCGGTGGTATATTTATGAATGAACTCCTCATCGGTCCCATTCTGCTTTATCAATTCATGAAGAAAAGAAAGATAGAAAAACACATCCGTAGAGGGACGAATAAAAAAATGCTCTCCTGCTATCTTTGCTGTTTCAGTTTTTCTGGGGTCAATAATGTAGAGTTTAGCTCCTCTTCTTTCCAGGTTCTTTAGCTTTTTACCTGGATTGGGTACCTGCAGAAAAGACCACTTTGACACAATTGGATTAGCTCCAACGATAATAAGACAGTTGGTATTGTCGAGGTCCGGAAATGGCAAGGTAAAGGGAAACCCGTAAATTAATTTTGAAACGGCAAATTTGTTGGAACAGTCCTGAGTTGATGAGCTGTACATACTTTTCGAACCAATTCCCGTCATAAAACCCTGGGCAAAAACCGGGTGTAAAGCGCTAAATCCCGCAGCGGTACCCACATACATACCGATAGAATCTGCTCCGTCTTCCTTACGTAATTGTTTTACCTTTTCACCAATTTCCTTTAAAGCCTGTGGCCAGGTGATTCGAACATAGGAACCGTCACTCGCTCTTTTTAGCGGATACTTTAAACGATCCGGTGACTGGTACATTTCATGCTGATAAAGGCCTTTTACACAAGAGAAGCCCTCTGTGGCAATATGATTCTCATTAGGCTTGATGCCAATGACCTTATTATCCCGGGTCTTTATCGCCAAACCACACAAGGACTCACATATACGACAAAATGTATAATGGGTCTCTATTTCTTCTCTTTTAAATGAACTGTTTGACCTCAAAATTATTCCGAAATTTTAATTTTCTTAAAAATACGAAAATTCGAATTAGCTTAAGTCCGAATATAAAAGCCATATTCTACAATCAACTCGCTTCAAAATGCCAAGTTTCTTTTCCAATCTTCAGCAATTCCATCAAATACTTATAAATTTTTCTTAAAATTTCTTTTAAACAGGACATTTTGATGAATCCTTACAAGGAAGAACTTATTTTAGAGAAAATTTAATAGTTCCTAACATGATTTGGCTCAAATATTTTATCCTATTCTCTGTGATCCTCGGAATTTTTGTCTGTATATCCTTAATATATAAGATGAAATCAGGCAAAAAAACAGCAAGCCTTTTATTTTCACTAATGATTTTCTCTCTGAGTTGTTACATTGCTTTAGAGACTCAGAGCATTTTTCTGGTTTCAATTCCTAAACTTCATTTATTGTCTTCTATCTTTCTATTACTGATTCCAAATTTGTTTTTGTTATTCATTCATAAAATTCGAAAACTAGAAATCAGCACCTTGAACCTGAATTTTTTATTATCAGTTCCTGTTGTTCTGTACCTTATACTTACGATCCCTTATTTCACCTTGGAAAATTCTTTACTTGTTGAACTGCTTTATCAAGGAGAAGCAAAAAGGCTTTATTTGGGCAATCTTTTAATTTCAGTTTTTGGGGCCATGAGCTTATTGAAATGCTTCAGGGCCCTTCGACTTGAACCATCGGCTAAAAACCCTAGAACCGATCTTGAGACTAACTTGGTGCTTGCTATTTTCCTTTCCGTTTTTGCTATGAACGTATTTGTTGAAATGAAACATTTAACCGGATTCAATTTGGGAACATTCCCATCAATACATACTGTTCTGATATTTATATTACTTTTCTCCATGATGCTAATCACTTTTTTTGTACTGGTCAAACCAGAGCTTTTTAATGATTTAAGTCAACATACTTCAAAAGTAGCACTACAATCCAGATCAATCGATGGCACAGACCAAAAATATGATGGTGCTATTTTATTACAGAAACTGAACGAATTACAGCCTTATTTGAACCCAGAACTGACGCTTGAAGAACTGGCCAACACTCTATCGATGAAAAAATCTGAAGTATCAAACACCATTAATAAAGGACTAGGGTCGAATTTCTTTGAGCTGATAAATTCGCATCGACTGGAGGCCTTTAAAAAAATTGCGACCTCAAAAGATTCCCGTAAACTAAGTATCAGCGGGATGGCATACCATTCAGGATTTAACAATCGTGCAACTTTTTACAAGTACTTTAAGGCTACCATGGGTATGACACCATCAGAGTACATCAAATCAAAGCAGAATGTCAAAAAGTTGTCTGAATGAACCAGACAGACAAATGGATTAGATTATTTTATTAAGTTGCCAAAAAAATACATATCCATGACTTTTAAATATTCTGTTACGATAGCTATTTTCATGTTCTTCTTTTTGGGAATGTCTCAGAAATCCGTCTTGCATCCGAATCTCTCCTATGGGGACCACCAACCTGGTTTTAAAGTGATTCTTACCACGGACTACTCTCGAAGTTTTTCAGCATCAAAAAACTTGGAAAACAACAACAAACAGAAACAGTTCAGGCCGATGCAGATTTGTGTATGGTATCCGGCCCTTAAAGATAAGTCTAAGGGCCAAATGACCTTTAAAGATTATTTTCTCTTAAAAACTTCCGAAACAGGTGAAATCGTTGTAACAAAGAAAGTGGTTGATCAAATGATTACAGATTTTGTGAATTCTGATGGAATAGACCGGGCACGCCTTGAGGCTGAGTTCGATGCTGAAATGAAAGCCCTCAAGGAAGGAGTTTCAGCTCCCGGTGAGTTCCCTGTTATCGTTTACGGACCCAGCTGGTGGTCTAATGCGTTTGAAAATGCAACTATGTTTGAGTTTTTAGCCAGTCATGGATATATTGTTGTATCAACCCCGAGTATGGGTCCGGTAAGCAGAGAAATGCCATTGACAAGGGACGGAATAGAGTGTCAGGCCAGAGATATGGAATTCTCTTTAGGAAAGATCATCGAAACCGGCCTTTCCAACACGTCACAAATAGCAACGATGGGATTCAGTCTTGGCGGTTTGTCAAATGTAATCTCTGCAGCCAGAAACAAAAACATCAAGGCATGGATCGGTCTTGACCCAAGTATCCATGAGGCATATGAACTCTTTGAGGCTTCCCCGTATACTCAGTATGAAAAATTTACCATCCCCATGCTATTTGTAAATTCGGTAGGGTATATGAATGAACTTCCGTTTTATGATCGACTTTTCTACAGTGATGCATACCTCGTCAATCTCCCGAAACTAAAACATACTGACATGGCTTCGTTCTTTATTAAACTCGGAATGGGATTAGATGGAAGTGACGACTCTCGATTAAAAACACAGAATCTGGGCTACGAATTGATCTGTCAATATATACTTACTTTTCTCGATGGAGTATTCAAAGAGGATCTGAAACCTGAATTATTGAGCTCCAGACTCCAATCCATTTCTTCCGACAAGAATTTTGCAGGTGTAAAAAGTAAAATGAGCCTTCCTAAAACCGACGAACTTTTTGAAGCATATTCCAGCGAGCGTTCAGACGATATATTGGTCTTCCTCAACAAAACTAACAGCGGTGGTTCCGGACAATACCCTGAAGGTGAAATGCATCATTTGATCCACCTTTATGCTGAATCCGGGTTCTCCAAAGAATCCGTTGAAATTATGAAATGGCTTCTTGATAATTTTCCGCAATCCAACTACCATCGAGTAACTGAATTCATCTCTGTTCAAGAACTAACCAAAATGATGCATAAGGTTTTTTCGCTTAACAATGAGTGCAATTTTACTTATGATGAATTAAATCACGCGGGGCATATCCTAAGCATGGGGAAGAATCCGGAGGCAGGAATTCCATATTTTGAGCTCAATATGAAACTTCGACCCGATAATTATAAAGCGGCTTTTAATATGGGGGTAGGGTATTTCCGGGTCTCTGAATTTGAACGTGCATCAGAATATTTTGAAAAGTGCCTGGTTCTGGAACCTGATAAAAGGTATCAAGATCTTGCAAATAATTTTCTTCGAGATCTGGAAGCTGTTTCCAAGAATTGACAATTTCATAATCTTTACTCTGATTTTTACAATTCTTTCTTTCAAATCCAGAATATTGACCACAATCAATCTTTGTATTGTCCAAAATCATTGAATCATAGTTCTTTAAATATTAAATTGAGATTCGTAATTCCACTTCAGCATTGAATTGGAAGGAAATCTAAAATATTTAAGTCATGGTTAAAATTCTGGTTCCCGTAGATTTTTCCTCTACTTCGTCAAACGCATTGTTATATGCCATCCAACTTTTTGGTGAAACTTCTTTGGAAATAACACTGGTACATGCCTTTAGTTCAAATCCAACGACAATGTCAATGAAAAATATTGACGCCGTGATCGCTAAAGATTCTAAACAAAATATGGACAGGCTCGTTGATAAGATCAGTAAAGATCATCCTGGTGTTTCTTTTAAAATCAATATCCTCCACGATCATGCCGTATCAGGAATTACTTCTTTGGGCAATAGCGGAGAATATGATTTTATCGTCATGGGTACCAAGGGAGCAAGCGGCCTTAAAGAGGTCTTTTTAGGAAGTGTTGCAGGAGGTGTTATTTCCAAAACTTCTGCCCCGGTTCTCGTGGTTCCTGATGGCTATAGTTTCCATCATTTGGATGAGATTGTTCTGGCACTCAGCAATACACCTATATCTGAATCGAAATTGGTTGACCCGGTTCGTACCCTGGCCAAATTACAACAGAGCAAAATCAAGGTACTGCATGTATCCGAAGAGAAAACTGATTCCATCGAAAACAGCCTTGCCCTCATTAAAGACCTGAATCCTTCTATAGAATATACCTTTGGAACAGGCGATACCAATAAGGATATCCACGATTATATTGTAAAGAACGACTCAGCACTTTTCTGTCTGATACGAGGCCATCATAAAGGATTTTTAAACAGGATCTTCCAGGAAAGTGTTACATTAAAGCAAACCTTTGAGAGCCCAGTTCCCCTACTCATTTTACATGATCCGGATTAAAATGTTAAGGAGCAACCTGCCAGTCTATATCAAACCTTTCTTTTAGGTAAGGAGCCAGTGGGCCCAACCCAATTTCGGCCCTGCGTTGATCTACAAGTTCAGGTTCTTCTATGGGATGCGGTTCACGTTTTAGGTTTTCCAACTTGATTTGTGTCCCGTACAATTGTTTTTTCCCTTCTTCAACAAGCAACCGATCGCGCATTTTGGCATACCTTAAAGGCTGTGCCTCTCCATTTTTAAAAGCCTCTTCGAGCATAGGAAAATATTTTGCCCGGGCCTCATAGGTACTATGATTTATAATGAGTGCGGCTCCCGCGGCTGCATACTCTGTAACTTCCGACGCGGTTGGCCATCCATACTTATCAAGCAACTCAAAGAGTCTTTTTTGATTTTCCTGCATATTCCTCTCCTCCAGGGCAAGTACAGGAAATATGGCAGGCGTAGAAAAATAGCCGCCATTCTGAAGATATTTTCTTCTTTCAATATTCCCAGCATACATAAACCCCTGATCTTTTATGATCATCCTGAAGAGCTCCTTCGCAAAGGGCTTGTTTTGAATAGGTCCATTTTTGGCTTCATATTTTTTAATCTGATCGTCCTCTATTTTTTCCCACCGGGGATCATCAATCAAGCTTAAAAAATGTGGTTCATATAGAGGCTTTAATGATGAATCATTTCTGATGGCATGGTTTAAAAAATAAAACGAGGTGTCTCTCATTTTTGAGGTCCATAAAAGAGCACTTGTCATGGCTATCTTATAAGAAACTTCTTCTGATCCTGTTTGCATAAAGGTTTCTCCATATTTCATCAAGGCCGGCATAAGAAGTCCCTGGTCCTTTAAACTATCCGCCTCTTTTAACGTACCTTGCCCATAGGTGGAATGAAAAAGCACTATTGACAAACAAAAAGTAATTAATTTTTTCATGATTCTTGATTTTAAATTTATGGCAAGGATACAAACCATTCCTTAATCAAAAATTATAAGTCGATGAAATACAAGTTTTGTAATGGATTTAACCAGTTTTGTGGGAAATCAAGTTTTACGGTTCATCTTAGCTGCTAGGAGCTAATCAGTAATCAGAACGGCGAAACTTCTTTTTGGCACAATCAAAGATCCGATACAACGATCATCCTCTCTTAAAAGATTCAGCCGGCTGTTAGTTTCAGGTCTGTAAAAAAAGGTAGTAAACGGTTCAATTTTACTTTTTGTTTGATCGGAAACATAAACCGCCCGATCTGAATTGTTCTTGATAAAAATGCTTGTTTTATCATATGATTTCTTTTCCTGAATTACCTGAATAATTTCATTTTCTTCAAAATCCTCCTTCCTTAGATCCAAACAAGGAGAAAGCAATAAAGTGTCCAGGGGTTCAACCAATCGGTTGTAAACGGCGATGTTGTCAAAATCGGGTCCTGATTTCATTCTTTCGAGAGAATTAATTACCACAGTAGCATTGTAAATAAATGTATGTGCATTTCGAACAAACATATCCTGTGAATACCTCGTTGACATTATCGCTTCGTTTTTATAGGTAGAGTCAGTCAAATAAAAATTAATCTTTTCTTCAGTACTTTTTGTAAAATATGACTTTTCTTTTCCCCACCTTTCCAGTATCCTGAAGGTAAAGTCTATCATATACTCATTAAATTTTTCAAAACTGCCATTGATTGCAGAATAAGTTTCGTTGATGTAAGGCAACAAATGAGTATATCGGTCAGGAATGACATCCAGATTAAGACTTAGCAGATTGTAGCCGTTTTGATTTAGGGTGAAAGACTTGTAATAATAAAGTAAATAGAATAAATGCTGATCATTAAGATACATTTGTCTTGTTACCTGATCCTCTTTTATAAGTTGAATTAAAGAGTCCTCATGGTTGTAATAATCTATAAGATCATGCATTAATTTAATATCCGCAATCAGGTTTTCTTCAATTTCATCAAAAATGATCTCGATCTTTTTATCATTCACATCAGATATATTACGATTATTTACTTGAAGTGCGATCAGAATACCAATAACAACCAGCAATATTTCACCTATGGCATATAAGATATATTTACTTAATCTTTGTTCTTGAATGAGCCTTTTTCTTATGGTTTTGAAGAAACTAATCATACTGCGTCAATTAGCTGTTTTACCTCTTAAAGTTAAGCATAATAATATTGATTATCAACCAAATAACTAAAGAAGTGGAGCCTCAAAAAACAATCTTAAGGAGAAGTAATTTTCCAGGAATTTTTAAAGTTCTCCTTTGTTTTCCAAGCTTTTAACCTCAGCTCTCACTTGTCTTTTCCAAATCAGTTCTTTATTGATCATAGCCTTAAACTCTTCATTGTCCCGAATACCATCAAACAGGGGGTCAAACTGGATCAAATCTATTTTTTTCTCCCATCGATGCGACTGATCAAATCTTCTTAAATTTTTCAAAGCTTCTTTTTTATTTCCAAGAAAGGCATGGATGCCTGCATTTTCATAAAATATTTCATAACCAACCTGAAAATTGACCAAAAGCTTTTCATTTCGTTTAAGTTGATCCTTCATAATTTTCATTCCATCATCCCTCCTGCCGGTTTCCATCAACACTTGACCGTATCTGTGCCAGTCTTTAACCCCTGAGGAATTATGAGCCCCTTCTTCTTTTACAAGTTCGGCCCATTTGTTGTAATAGACCAAGGAATTCTTATAATCCTTTAATAGAAGATAATAAAACCCAAGAGCTCCAAATTTAATCTGAGAATCTTTTTCAGATTCCATTATAAATTCAATAGCCTCAGGAATCTGGTCATGAATTACAAAATACCATGCCTTTTCATAATTCACTCCTGAACCTAACTCCATCGCCTTATTCAAATAGTAAAGCTCTTTTTCTCGATAATCAATTTGTCTGTAACACAATGCGTACATCTCAAAGGTTCTTTGTAATTCTCTTACCGATCTGTCCAGTTTCTCCAGGGTTTTCAATAATTTCAATGCAGTTACTATGTCCAGATGGTGTAGCCTTGTCAACCAGGACATCTGTCTCAAGGCGCCAACATGATTTGGATTCAATTTCAGAGCCATTTTCAGATCCTCTTCTGCTTTGGCAATTTCAAATAGAAAATCATCATAAAATTTTCCCCTCATGCTGTAGGCATCCGCCGAGGACGGGTCTAATTCAATCGCTTTATTACACAAAAAAAGTATGCTATCAACCAGATATTCATTGTTATAGAATTCATATTGGTGTTTTTCCTTTAAAATTCTGGCCCTTTCTACATAGGCAAGGGCAAAGGTTGAGTCCAGATCCAGAGCGTTCTGAAACAATCGATCAGCATTATTGAAGTCCTCCTGCCGAGCACTGAGCAAATAATTATTAAAATACTCTTTGCCTTGAAGATAATAATCATAAGCCGTTAAATCCGTGGTTGGTTCATATTCAATACTCTTTAGAACTTCTGGTGAAATTGTAGCTTTCAATTTCTGCGCGATACTTGTAGTCACTTCAGCCAAAACCGAAAAAATATCTTCCATTTCACGGTCATATTTCTCCGACCATAAATTTTGATCTTCAGGAGCATAGATCAGACGCGCCCTTATAATGGATCGATCACCAATGCGCAAAACACTTCCTTCAAGAATATAATTTACACCTAACTCATCAGCTATTTCAGTTACTGAAGGTGAATTCTCCCTGTATTGTTCAACCGAAGTTCGGGAAACAACACTCAGCTCCGGAACTTTAGAAAGATTCTCTCGAACCCCTTCCATGATCCCATCGCAGAAATAAACATTGTCTTTGTCAGGGCTGTCATTTTTAAAAGGTAAAACCGCTATAGATTTTTCGCTCAACCGAATTGAGGACTTCTCTGTATATGCTTCTGCATCTGTTTCAGGATTCTTGAAATAAGTAATTGCGGCCAGCAACATCAGGGTAAGAATAATAATTATATTTAGGCGCTTATTTGTTTGTTCGGTAATTGAATGCTCTATTGCTACTTTTTTCGTCTTCTTAAGGCCTTCTGGAGTTAGTTCATATACCCATGAGAAAATAATCCACACTGGCAATCCGGCAATTAGTACAAACATGAAGATCTTAATGACCCATTGGGGTGCGCCGAAACTTGGAAAAACGACTGAAATTATTTGTAATAATACCCATGCCACCGTAATATAAGCGATGGTCGCCTTGATGACATTTCTCCGTTTAAGTTCATCAAAAAATTTCATATGAACTATTTAATTATTAAAGATAATACATATTTATAAACTTTTGAAATACAGCAATTCCGATGAAATCAAGCTCGGATTTAAGGATCTTAAACCAGTACAACCATTTCTTTTGACACGGCAAATCGCAACGTAATACCATTTTCTCTATATTTAAACTTGAAAATCCGGATGCCATGCGATTTGATAAAGAATAAGAGTGTGAAAAAAATTCTCATTTTACATATGCGGCCCGAAAATGAAACTTGTGAAAGTGAGTTTGAATCAATTTTAAGGGTTGGTAAAATCAACAGAGAATTTGTTGATCGAATTCGAGCGGAACAAGTTGAAAATCATCAAATTCATCTCGATAATTACAGCGCTATCATAGCCGGTGGCAGTCCTTTTGACGTTTCCTGCCCGGAAGAAAAAAAGACTGCCACTCAGCGAAATATTGAATCCTTTTTTAACAGTTTATTTGATCAGTTAATTACAATGGATTTCCCCTTTCTGGGAATCTGCTCGGGTAACGGATTGTTAGGAAACTACTACGGCACCACGATTTCAACGAAATACTCCGAGCCCATTGGCAGTATAAATGTTACCCTCTCCGAAGAAGGGGAAAAAGATCCTTTACTTATCGGGTTACCTAAGCGGTTTCTTGCGCTGGCGGGACACAAGGAAGCCTGTGATGAGGTACCCTCAAATGCCGTTTTATTAGCTTCCTCACCAGCTTGCCCCGTCCAAATGTTTCGTATTAAGAAAAATATCTATGCAGCACAATTTCACCCTGAAGCTGATGAAGATGAATTCATTTTAAGAATAAAAATCTATAAGAATCACGGTTATTTCCATCCTGAACAGGCCGATGAACTGATCTCGAATCTTAAGAACGTTCAAACTCCCGTCCCCAAAGAAATTTTGAGACGATTCGTTTCCAGATATCAATAGTCCTAACTTTTATTTCATTCCATACTTGAAGGTTCTTTCCTGTTCTTTACATATTTATCCAACCATTGATCCTGTTCCCATAAAACGTGAAGTATACTTTCCTTTGCCCTGTAGCCGTGACTTTCTTTGGGTAAAATGACAAGACGTGCGGTTGCTCCTAATCCTTTTAAGGCATTGAAATACCTTTCGCTCTGCATCGGATAAGTACCCGAATTATTGTCCGCCTCTCCGTGAACCAGTAAAATAGGTTCATTTACCTTTTCGGCATGCATAAACGGTGACATGGTATAATAAACATCAGGGGCTTCCCAGTAGTTTCTTTCCTCTCTTTGAAATCCAAATGGAGTCAGCGTTCGGTTGTAAGCTCCGCTTCGGGCTATCCCCGCCGCAAACAAGTCAGAATGAGCAAGAAGATTAGCAACCATAAATGCCCCGTAACTGTGTCCGCCAACGGCAACCCTGTTTCTATCAATAAATCCCAAGGCATCCACAGCGTCTATGGCCGCTTTGGCGTTAGCCACCAACTGCGACCTGAAGGTATCATTGGGTTCCTCCTCGCCTTCTCCAATAATTGGAAATGATGCATCATCTAAAACCGCATACCCTTGAGTGATCCAGTAAATCATGGACCCATAAGAAGGATACGTGAATTTATTCTGATTCTTGATATTTTGTCCTGCACTGGACCTGTCTTTGAATTCTTCCGGATATGCCCAGATTAGCAGGGGTAACTTTTCCTTCTGTTCCATGTCATATCCAACAGGAAGGTATAAAGTTCCCGAGAGTTCGAGTCCGTCATCTCTCTTATATTTAATGACTTCCTTATAACCTCCCGTTATGCTCTTAAAAGGGTTCTCATTAAAAGTGAGCTGAGTCAGTTTATTCTTCTTTAAACTTCTGAAAAAGAAATTCGGATAGGCCGAGGGTGACTCTATTCTAACCACCAACTGTTTGGTCTTAGGGTCGAATTCCTGAAGAGATTCAACCTTGTCGTCCATTTCAGATACATATAACCTTTTGGTGTCGCCTGAATTTAGATCCATCTGATCTAAAAATGGAAACTGCCCCTTTTCGGTGTAACCATCCCCTAACAAATAAGCGGATCCATTTGAAAGAGCCAAAACCTCGCTTCCCATATCATTCCTTTTCATTACGAAATCGCCCGGATCGCTATACTGGTCCTGATAGTTTCGATCAAATATTTTTTTTGGTTGCTTGGTGTTATCTGAAGGATCAAAAACATAGGTTTTCATGTTACGTGTATTCCACCAGTAATCATAGGCTATGGCTATATCATCATTTCCCCAAAACAAGTTATAAAATCTGTTTTCCGTCTTTAAAACACTTTGACCTTCACCCTTGAAAGGGGCGTCAAGTTGGAAAACCTCATCCCTATGGTCTGTGGCAACCTCAGGATCGCCTTTATCTAAAGCTTTAACATAAACAAGGGTAGAAGGTTTATCGTTTCTCCACCCAAATTCCCTTTTTCCTTCTCTAACCGCCATAAATCCCTTTGGTAAATCCTCTATCAGCGGCACTTTCGATACAACCTCAATCAGATTTCCCTCCTTATCATATATGGACGTATTGGATGGAAATCTTCTGTAAGGAACCAAATACGAAAAAGGTTTATCTATACTTGTAACCATGACATAATTACCATCGGGAGAAAATGAAATCCGGTGATACATGCTACTCTTGCTCCATTTATTCTTCGATCCGTCCAGGCCGATTTTATACAATTCAGATAAGGCCAGTTGCTCAAAATTATACTCATCATTTTTATTTTTAAGCAAGTCCTGATAGGTCCTGTTCTGGGCCTTCTTCCCTTCATTAACAGAAATAGTGGGTCCTGTTGGCACGACCGTCCTGGTATCAATTAACCCGCTTCTTTCGGCTGATATCATTTTCACAAGCAAAGAATTCCCGTCCTCGAACCAATTAAGAACATAGCCCATATTTGCATTAATGCTGGCATCGGTAAGCTTCTTGATACTTGCCGTTTCCAAGTCAAGAACCCATAACTCAACCCCTTCTTTCACCGTATTAGTCATCGCCATTTTTGTCTGATCTGGCGACCAGCTAAAGTTTGACAGTTTCGCATTAGCGGGAAGTCCTGAAACCTGCGTCTGTTGGCTTTCTTTTTTTGTTAAGTCCTTCACCTGGATATTATTATAATAAGTGGTTCGACTACCAATATTCGTTTTAGGGTCTATTCGCAGCCCGGCTAACCTTAATTCATTCTTAGATAGGTCTTCAATTGATTTGTATTGGTCCCTGTAAATCAATAACATGTAATCCTTATCCTCATTGAGAAGAACCCATGGGGCCCTTTGAATATCAACAAGTTCTATTATTTCTTGAGGAGGTTTCTGATAATCTAAATTCTGTTGGCCAAATGCAAAGCCATTGATCAAACAAGCAAGAATGAAGAATACTTTTTTCATAACGCGGAAATTGTTTTTTGAAGTTAAGTGATACGAATTTAGTGATAATTGATTTATACTTTAAAATTTGGTTTAAGATATATTAGATGATGAAACTGTGCTTGAAAAATACTTCAATGATTTCAATTTTCAGCATCAAATCACATCAATTTACCTATATTTAGATTTCAGTCACTCTAAGCAAAATAACGCTGTCAAAAATGAAAAGATAAACACCATACCGGGAGGAATATAAAACCAATTAGGAAAATGACACTTGATTTAGAATTTGTAAGAAAACAGTTTCCCGCCTTTAGTGAACCTTCACTGCAAGGGTGGGCTTTTTTTGAAAATGCAGGAGGATCCTACCCCTGCAAACAAGTCATTAAAAGACTCACAGATTTTTATATGAAGAATAAGGTGCAGGTCAATTATCCTTATCCAGCCTCCATTATGGCAGGCAGGTTGATGGATGCTTCTTACAAAAGGATGGCGGATTATTTGAATGTTGATCCAACAGAAGTTCATTTTGGTCCTTCCACTACGCAGAATATTTATGTGCTGGCCAATGCTATGCGCCCGATGTGGGAAAATGGTGATGAAATCATTGTTTCTTGTCAGGATCACGAAGCCAATGCAGGCGCCTGGAGAAGACTGGCAGATCGCGGTATGATAATAAAAGAATGGCACGTTGATCGTGATACCGGATTGTTAAGCCTTGAAGAGCTGGATTCCTTGATTTCGAAGCGAACAAAAATGGTGGCTTTTCCTCATTGTTCGAATGTAATTGGACATATTAACCCTGTAAAAGCTATTAGTCAAAGAGCACATGATTATGGAGCACTTTCTGTAGTTGACGGAGTTGGTTATGCCCCTCATGGATTCCCTGACCTTAAAGAACTGGGAGCAGATATTTATCTATTTTCCTTATACAAGACATTTGGTCCTCATTTGGGCTTGATGTATGTTGACAAAGAATTGATTGGTAAAATGGAAAACCAAAGTCATTTTTTTAAGGAAGGTATTACGCGAAGCATGCTAACCCCTGCAGGCCCGGATCATGCCCAAATTGCTGCCGCAAGTGGAATACTGGATTATTTTGACTTGGTTTATGAACATCATTTTAAGGAACAGGCCGGTCCTGCTGAAAGAAATAGAGCAGTCAATAGCTTATTTCAAAACCATGAGACCAAACTTCTGGGGCCATTACTTGATTTCCTGAAAAGCCGTGATGATGTCCAGATCGTAGGGCCCGATACTTCAAAAGAAAGAGCCCCAATCGTTTCTATTATTCCACGAAAGAAAAATATTAAAAAGGTATATGCCACTTTAACAGAACACAAGTTGATGTTGGGTATGGGTAATTTTTATGCGGTCCGGCCTTTGGATGACATGAAAATCCCAAGACAACCGGGTGTGATCCGAATTTCCTTTCTTCATTATACAAGCATGGAAGACATTGATCAACTTATTGAGGGGTTAAAAGTTGCCTTATAGTTGGAGCAAAAACACATAACAATCGATCCCGAAATAATTGGAAAGTACATAAAATTGGATCATGATCATATACCTTTGGCTAATGATTCCCTAAATCAAAAAAATCTTCGGAAACTTTTCTAAGACTTTCGGACATTTAAACTATTCATTCGTCCTTTTTACGTTAAAAACTTAACAAATAAACCCTAAATTCAAGTAATCAGAAGTCCTTATTGGAATTTAAAAATCCTTTTGTACGACTCAAATAAGCTTGTTGGTGACCTTTCCCTTTTGTTTAACCCTCAAACCAGACCCTCATGAAAACAAAAAAACAAAGTATTTTAACATTTATCTTTAAGCTTGCTATGGCAATGCTCATTGTAACGGCCTTTTCCTGTAGCCCAGACTCTATTTTGACTGAAGAAAGCCCTGAGGCCAACAAATCTAAGAATGCAATTAAGGCAAAAGAAATAGCCCGAGGTGCTCATATACGCGGGACGAACGGAATAAACTTTGGTCCTGACGATGTCCTCTATATTGCCAGTTTCTATGGTCAGGAAATTGTTGCCATGAATAATCAAAATGGAAAAATACTCAATAGATTTGGAGTAAACGGTTATGACGTGGAAGGTCCGGATGACCTTGTATTTCATCCCGATGGTGAATCCATATACTTTACGGATATCCTGACCGGATTCGTTAAACGAATGGATTTGAATGGTAATGTAATAGACAAAAGTTATCTTGCAGATGGAGTTAATCCAATCACCTTCACGGATGACGGTAGTCAAAGACTCTTTGTTGCTTTGGACTTTCAAGGTGACGGACTTTATGAACTGGATCCTGACGATCTTAGTACTTTTCGGGAGATAATAATCCCAAGTGCGACAAATCCTTTTCCACTGGGCTTTTTCAATGCCTTTGACTTTGGCCCCGATGGACTCTTATATGGGCCTTCATTTTTACGTAAAGAGGTTATTAGAGTAAATGTAGGTGAATGGGGAGATGCCACCTCATCCGACCCTTTTACAGATGGAATAGCTGAAGTTGTGAATGATGATGAGGATTGGGAATATCCCGTAGCTGCAAAATTCGGGCCTGATGGATTCCTCACTGTATTGGATCAAAACGGTAAAGTTTGGAAGGTAGATCATAACACTGGAGACAAAACTCTGTTTACTACATTACAACCTGGTCTTGATAATCTGGCTTTTGATTCTGAAGGCAACCTCTATATCTCCAATGCCGATTTTGGCTGGATCATACAAATTCTTCCAAGTGGCCAGGCTCGCACCATCAGCGGAGGAGGCATGATTGGGCCCCAAGGCGTTGCTGTTTTATCTGGAAAAAATAACAAGGATGCCATTTTTGTCGGCGACTTATTTAGAATGCGAAATTTCAATGGCCGTACCGGTAAAGAAGAAGAGGTTTTCAAAGGGTATTTAGTGCCAGAGACTGATAAACTGACCATGCCATTTTCTGTTCAGCCGGATGGAAATAATCTCGTGGTTACTTCTTGGTTCAGCGGATTGGTTCAATCCTGGAGCCCGAAAACAAATGATGTCAGTGAAGAGTATCAAATGGTATTTCCTATTGACGCTGCAAGGGTGAATGGTGAAATTGCAGTTTCAGATCTCGGACTTGGCGGCGTGGTTTGGGCAAATAGCAAAAACCCTATACTTCCCATAGACGGCTCATCTGTATTTGCACCAGGTGGTTTGGCAACTGACGGGGTAAAATTATGGGTAGCTGACTGGGGATCCGGTATTGTATGGGAGATCAATTTTAATGGCAATACACCAAATACACCTGAACCAGTTGCAACCAATCTTAAATTTCCAGAAGGTCTGGCGTTTGAAAAAGAAGGTAGTCTGGTTGTCGTTGAAACTGGGACTTCCAGTCTGTTACGCATCGACTTGGAAAAAGATCCGGGTGATAATGTAACAACCATTGTGGATGGCCTCGAACTGAGTGGACCTTCTCTACCTAATAGTATTCCAACCTGGTGGTTTGACGGCGTAGCTGTAGGTCCTTCGGGTGACATTTATGTTACTGGTGGGGGAGCCAATGTACTTTATCGTATTTCTAAAGAGTAAGGTTGATTCAATTTTTTGTGAATTTAAGATTCGTATTAGGTAAAACCTACAGCCTTATCTTAATAAAACGATTCCAGAGTTTTTAATTCTGGAATCGTTTTATTTTACACAACCTTATTTTTGATATGTGTCTGCCCGGCTGCTTCTCATTTCATAATCCAATGCCAACCGCATTTTTAGCTATATTTAAGGGCTAATAACACCAATTAATGATTTTCGTCTTCAGAAAATTCTAAAATAATGCCTGAATCGCTTCTTAAAATTTTAGATCTATTCTTTTTTGGATTTCATTCAATTCTGATCCTTTTCAATGTTTTTGGGTGGATGGTCCCTCGATGGCGTTTTGCGAACTTGATTACTCTTTGCCTTACTGCTTTTTCATGGTTCATCCTGGGAATATGGTTTGGCTGGGGTTATTGTATTTGCACAGACTGGCACTGGCAAGTAAGAGAAATGCTGGGATATGATAATCGGAGTTCTTCCTACATTCATTTTCTTATACTCAAACTAACCCATATTAATTTCCCTGAAAATTTGATTGATTACGGAACTGCTATACTATTTTTTACTTCATTTAGTATCAGCATCTATTTGAATATTCAAAAATTCAAAAGAAGTAAAAAAAACAGATAAAATATCCCTTTATCTTTATTGAAATTCACCTCATCTGTCACTACATTTGTTAAGGCTATCAAACTTCACAATTATGAGGAATACAACTAAAGATACCATTTCAATTTTTGTTGTATCCGGAGGTAAAGGTGTAACCGGGCATACGATTGTCCAGACCCTGATTATTCAATATCCGGAAAACAAGTTAAAAGTTAAACTGATTCCTGATGTCCGCACAGAAGAAAAGGTCTTAGAGATTATTAAAAGAGTTAAGAAAGCCAATGGGATACTTACCCACACCATGGTTAATTCTGATATGAGATCCTTTTTGATCGAAGAATGTGAAAAGCAAGAGGTAAAACAAGCGGATCTAATGGGTGGCCTAGCTAATATCATAGAAAGGGATTATGGACTGAAATCTGTAAATACGCCAGGTCTTTATCATAAAATTAATGCCCAATACTATAAGAGAATTGAGGCAATGGAATATACACTCCATCATGATGACGGACTTAATTCCCAGGATCTCAGTAAAGCAGATATTGTAGTTACCGGAGTGTCAAGATGCGGAAAAACACCCTTAAGTGTATACATGTCCATGTTTGGATGGAAGGTGGCCAATGTGCCGCTTATAAAAGGAATCGACCCACCTAAAGAATTATTTGAAATTGATAAGAACAGGGTTTTTGGTTTAAACATCAATCTAAACCATTTAGTCATACAGCGACAAAAAAGATGGAAAGGCATGGGTAATTTATCAACGATGAACTACACGGATACGAAAACAGTTGGCCAGGAACTGCAGTATGCCAAATTTCTTTTTAAAAGAGGTGGATTTACACAAATAAATATTTCCAACAAAGCCATTGAATCCACAGCAAATGAAATAATTGGCCTCATTATAGACCGATTTGGCGAAGAAAATCAGTTTATCGACGACTAGACATAAAATTATTCAGATATCATAATTAGTTATCGCCTTCTTCCTGAGTAGGTCATGGCTTCCCCTTTCCCAAATCCATAGCTCAGACCCAGGGTTACAAAACGCCCTCTAAGACTGTTGCTGTAGACATAAAAATCATCACCAGAAGTCATTATTTCCCGGTTTCTTGAAGCGAAAATATCACGTATACTAAAATTCAGGACCAGTTTTCCTTTGGAAATTTTCTTTCTTAAACCTAGATCCGCAAAAGTCACACTGGATATCTCGCTTTGAATGTTTTGAAAGGAGGATCTGTGATTACCGATAATTTCAAGTTCGAACTGGGCCGGTAATTTAAACTTTCCCGTCAATCTCGAGGTCCATTGATCGCCTGTAAAATCGAAAGACTGGTCCTCAAACTCACCGAGTCGCTTGAAATAACCGTAATTGAAGTCTCCGTTCAGGGTAAACCATTTGATGGGGCTGTATTTGAAATTGGCCTCAAATCCGATGCGTTGATTCGTACCAACGTTTTCCGGAGTCGTAATACTCACATTGTCCTCAAAGGTGGTAACGCGTTCGATGACATCAGTGGTGTAGATATAGTAAACTCCGGCATTTAACGATATCTTTTCAAAAACCAGAATACTGATAAGTTCAAACGAATCTGTATACTCTGGTTGCAAGTATGGGTTTCCTTTTCTTATGACAAAATCATTCCTGATATTGAAAAATGGGTTCAGATCCCACAGCCTTGGCCGATATATTCTTGAGGAATAACCCAGTTGAAATGAAGTAACATCGGATAGTTTATAGGAGATATGCGCACTTGGAAACAAATCCGTATAGTACTGACTGTTCCTCTCTTCTGTATCCGTCAAAAAAGTCTGAAGATCGGTGTTCTCCAATCGAAGACCGCCCTTGAACCCCCAGACCTCACCTTCATAAGCAAAGGTGCCGTAAACTCCAAAAACCTTTTGATCAAACTCAAAATTATTGGTAAGATTGGGGTCAGTAACCCATTCCCCGTCGATCAAATTTCGAACCGTGTAGTCATTCCCAACATCACTGATAAAATACTGTGAACCAAGTTCCATGGTTATACGTTCTGAAAAGGGTTTCGTGTAATCCAGTTTAAAGATATATTCCGCCTGTTGAAACTCAGTTTCGGTTTGTTGATCATTAAATTCCAGATCACCCTCTGTAGGGGTCACCTCAAACTCCGAAGCCTGGTCTTTACCAAAAAAACGACCCTGGGTACTAAATAAAAGGAGATGATCTTCCGAATCTTCAAATTCCCTTTTGAACTGCAGATCAAATTGCCATTTTGGATTTGTTGCTTCTGTAGTCTCTTCACGTATCCAGGAAGACACCAAATCTCCGGAACTGTCAAAATAACTGAAATTCGTTTCTGAAGGCTGATCTTCAATTTCATAGGCATAATTTCCCGAAAGGGTTATTACATTGAGCTCGTTGATATAGTAGTCACTTCCTAAAATAATATTGTAAAAATTTTCGTTGCGATACTCGGTCCCTGTACTGTTCACTGTGGTGTTGTTCACGAGATCCTGATTGCTGTTCTCACTGTCCCGTGGCAAGGATCTGTAGCCAACTCCAAGCTGCGTAAATAGATTGAACTTTTCCGTTCTGCGATTAAGACTAAATCCAATACTATGGTTGTCTGGAATACCCGTATTTATGGTTACGGACCCGTTCATTCCAGTCTTATCATCCTTTTTCAAAACAATATTCAAAATTCCTGAAGTTCCTTCTGCATCGTATTTTGCAGATGGATTCGTAATCACCTCTATTCTTTCGATCATTTCTGCGGTGATAGAACTCAGTGTATTGGCCGGATCATCGGCAATAATCGAAGGTTTTCCGTCAATCAGGATCTGAACGCCTGAGCTTCCTCTTAAACTGACTTCACCTTCAATACTTACATTTACAGAGGGAACATTATTTAGCAGTTCCAAAGCTCCCATTCCTGTTGAGCTCAAATCTTTTCCGACATTAAAAACTCTTCGATCGAGCTTAAATTCAGTTGAAGATTTCTCGGCTCTTAATTCAACTTCATCAAGGACAGTATTGATCTTTTTCAGCCTAATAACTCCTAAATCAGCCTCACCCCCGTCAATGGAGAATTCAGAAACAATCATGTTCTCAAAACCAATAAAACTAATTTCCACGCTAAATTTTGAACTTGTCGCCTGGAGGATAAATTTCCCATCTTCATCACTGGTTGTTCCGGTGATGTTTTCATTGGATTCGGAATCCCTTATCAAAACTGTCGCAAAGGGCACAGGTTCTTCATTGATTTCTTCCACAATTTTACCGGTTACGGTGATAGCATTGTTCTGAGCCAAAAGCGAATTAACCGCGGCTACAAACAAAACCAGAATCATATATTTTACGGAACTCATGTACTCTCTTTAGTTATTTCATGCAAAGAAATCCAATTCTTGCCGGTTTTTAAAAACAATTCCGTGAACGACAGAAATCATCTTGTCAATGACAGCTAAAACATTTACCAGTAAAAAAATGCATTAACCGGTAAAAATATGTCGTTCGCGGATTTGATGCCTAAACACTGAAAAATTTGTATATATATTTGCTGAACAAAGCCTTCAAAAATGATCAAGACAAAATACAGATGGTCAACAGAACTGTTGTTTCAATTGATTTTGATCATCATCGTTTTCCTGTTTTATTCCTTTGACAAGAATGACCCCTTGATAGAGGAGCATGAGATCGTTTTTTTCTCAACCTATGTCGCCGCTGCCATGGTTGTGAATTACATTTTACTCGATCGGTTTTTGTACAAAAAAAATTACATAGGCTTCTTTTTCTGGTTTTTTGTGCTCATCTCTGCTGTAATCGTCATAGAAGAGGGTGTTTTGGAAAAGATCTACTATCCGGATACCCGGGGTAAGTACATTCCTAACATCTTTTTTAATTTACTGGATGTACTCCCTCCCATAATTATCCTGTCCGGGTTCAAATTTGCCTGGGATGCTGTTATCAAACAAAAGGAGCTCGATGAAGTCAAATTAAAGGCTCAGGAAAGTGAACTACAGCTGCTAAAGACTCAGATAAATCCGCACTTTTTGTTCAATAACCTGAATAATCTATATGCTCATGCTGTTGAAAAGTCGAATAAAACCCCAGAGATCATTTTGGCCTTATCAGATTTTCTTCGATATACCCTTTATGAATGCAAAGCCAGATACGTGAGTATTAACAAGGAAATTGAACAGCTGGAGAATTATATTCATTTGCATAAGATGCATTTGGAGGGAAGAGGAAAGGTTTCTTTTACATCGGATATCCAGGGAACCGGATTTCAAATAGCACCATTGCTTTTGATGGTTTTCATAGAGAATGCCTTTAAACACAGTACATCCAGCCAATCCGATTCTATTGAAATAGCTATTCATTTAACCGTAAACACCAAAGGTAAACTCACGTTTGAATGCAGCAACACATTTCAGGAACAATCAAATACAGAAAGCCTCTCCAAAGGAATCGGATTGAAAAATGTTCAAAAAAGACTTAACTTACTCTATCCAAAACAGCATACACTGACTATAACCGATCAAAAGGAACTGTATCATGTATTTTTGGAAATTCAGTTAAACCCATTAGAAGTTGATTGATTGTATTATCATAGAGGATCAGGCACCTGCTCAACGTATTTTACAACGGTATATAGAAGATGTGGGCTCTCTGAACTTGTTGGAAACATTTTCCGATCCATTAAGGGCCTTGTCTTTTTTAAATTCAAGACCCGTCGATCTGATTTTCCTGGATATTCATCTGCCTAAATTGTCGGGTATAGAATTTTTAAAATCCATTTCAAATCCTCCTAAGGTCATCCTCACCACCGCTTTTACCGATTATGCCTTGGAGAGTTATGACCTGGATGTAGTGGATTATTTGCTGAAACCTTTTTCCTTTCAGCGTTTTGTCAAAGCGGTTTCAAAACTACCCTTGAATGATCCTAAGGTCCAGGACGCCAATGAATCCGGCACAAAGGCCACAAAATCCTTGTTTTTAAAATCCGGACATGAATACATCAAAATAGATATCGATCAAATCTCCCATATCAATTCGGATGCAGATTATACGGATATCTATTACGCAGATAAGAAACTAATCTCCTCTGAGTCATTAAAGTATTGGGAAGACAGCTTAAGCGACCATGAATTTATCCGAGTTCATAAATCCTATATCGTGAATTTAAAGATGGTTGAGAAAATATCAAGAAATGAGATTCACTTGCATACGAATGCCAGAGTACCCATAGGGCGAACTTATAAAAAGATTTTAGACGAGAGCTATTTAAAAGGAAAATAAAATTGGTTTTTATCGGAAAACCCCAAAACCCAATATTATCCATAAGTCTTTACTCAACTCCGGCTCTTTTTTTAATCCATTTCATTGCAAAAAAGATGACGCTAACAAATGCGATAAAAACAATTGTAGCTAGTATTTCCATTTTACTTAAACTACTTAATAACCAGACAATACATGCAATAGCCACTAAGGGCACAAGCAATCCACCTGGCACTTTAAAAATTTTTTTATTAGCCGCTTTATTTTTCACTTTTAACCTGATGGTAGCAAAAATGACCATGAGATAAATCAGAAGTATCGCGGCACTTGCCAGCAAGGCGAGCTGCTCAAAACTACCCCAAACAGAAAAGACAAAAATCAACGCAACAAAACAGGTAATTGACCAATAAGGGGTTGCGAATTTTGGATGAACTTTTCCCAGAAACTTAGGAAACAATCCATCATTGGAACCTGCAAAGATAACGCGAGGTGTGTTTAAAATATCAGTGCTTACCGACCCAAAGCAGGATATTGCCGCCGCCAGCAAAAGGATCAATGAACCTGCCGGTCCCACAATTCTGTTGGCCACTGCAGCAAGGGGAGCATCTTTTACTTCAAGCATTTCATTTCCCAAAATTCCCTGGGTCACAGCTTGCAACAATAAATAGATCACCAATATAATAGCACCTCCAAACAAAATCCCCAAAGGGATCGTGCGTTGCGGATTCTTAATCTCACCACTAACCCCAAGCGCTGTTTCAAAACCTGCAAAGGCAAAAAACAATACCAAAGTGGCACTTGAAAAGGTTTCAAACCTCGGTAAATGTTCCCATTGCAAATTTGCTGTATCTATTGAGGAGAATCCAAAAATTATAATACCGATCAATGGTAACAACTTAATAATGGTAATCACTTTTATAAAAGCCACACCTTCCCTGGCTCCTCTAATATTCGTGATAAGCAAAAATCCAAGAAGAACGGCATGTAAGAAAACACGCATCCCTTTTTCAGAAAAAACGGGTATTACAACGGCAACTGAATCTGCAATGAGATTCATTAAAGCTGCACTTCCCAATATACTCCAGCCAAAAACCATTAACCAGCTTACGATAAATCCGGCGTAATCTCCAAAAGCGGCTTCAACATAGGCATAACTTCCTCCAGAATTTGTAATTCTGGTTCCTATTTCCGCATAACAGAGCATAATCGCTGCCATCATCAAGCCACAAAAAATGTAGGCAAATACCGAAAACCCTCCCAGGGCAATTGCAACCCCTGCAGGAAGAGCAAAAATACCGGCTCCAATGGTGATATTTACAATATTAAGCGATAATCCCGTAACGCCAATGACGCGTTTTAATCCTTCTTCTTTTTCTGATGGTGCCATATTAGGGTTTGATTTGTCATGTAAGATAGGAAAGTAAAACATAACAAATGTTCTTAGGCACTAATATCAGAACTTTTGGCCTTAAGCTAAATAAGTCATACTTCATTCAGCCCCCAGCCTTTTCTATAGGATCTGTTCAGGTATTCATTTGCTTTTTGGTCATTTTTAATTTTCATCGCATCAGCATCGTAATGCAAGGTTTTTTGAGAACGAAGGGCCACTGCATACAAATTCACAGCTTCAGTTATGTGCCAGGCCTGACGGAACCCTCCTTCTATTTGCTTACCCTTCTTAATCCCCTCAATAAAACGCTGTATTCCAGGCATTTTTACGGCTCCCGCAGCCGCAGTGACTTCCTTACTGTCCTTCACCCCTTCGGAAAGTAAATAAGGGGCCGTTGCGTGAAAACCTCGGGTCATAATAATGCCTTTACTCCCTTTAAACATGATCCCTTCTGACGGGAATTCAATTCCCTGCTCGTAAAACTCATCAGGAACCGGAGGACGCATTCCACCATCATACCAGACCAGGTCTATGGCCGGGCGGCCTTCAACGGCAGGATATTTGAAACGCATGGAACTTGCATAAGGAAAGCTAAAATCATTTTGAATTTTAAAGGCAGTTCCTTTATCGGTGATACCACAGACATGATTAAAATTAGGCTCTACAATAGATGGCCTGCCCAGCTTCAAATGCTCAAAAACGGTCCATAAACTATAATGCCCCATGTCTGCCATGGAACCACCTCCAAAGTCATACCAGCCTCTAAAGGTCATATTGGTATAATGTGGATGATAAGGCCTGTCCGCTTCAGGACCCAGCCACAGATCCCAGTCAAAACCATCTGGCACCTTGGGTGTATCGGCAGGTAAATTAGCATATTGCGGCCATACCGGACGGAAGGACCAGTTATGAACCTCCTGCAATTCTCCTATGGCTCCGTTGTTGATCCAGTCCATTATTTTGGGCATATCCTCACCATTTAAATCCCAGGGTTGCAGATGGGTCGTTACGCTTGATTCATTTGCCATTTCAAACACCTTATTAGCTTCTATTAAACGGTTTGACAATGGTTTGTGTACCGAAACAGCGATATTGCGCTTTAAGGCGGCCCCACAGATGATCCCGTGCAAGTGATCTGGTGTCATAACCTGAATGGCATCCAGGTCTTTTTCTTTCTCCAGCAACTCACGAAAATCGGTATACGGATTGCATTTGTAATTCTTTCCTGTTTTGGCATAATAAGCGTCTACAATCTCTTTCCCATTATCCAAACCACCAGGAATCGTATTGTTGCCCCCCGTAGTCCAGTTTGGATTACCAGTTAATTCTCGCATCTGATCACGCAGCCAGGTTGGTCCCCAGTCATAGTAGTTAATCGCTTTTCTCTGCGGATCACAAACCGCGGCGATATGAACATCCGGCAATTGAATAATATCCGGTAGTTGACGAAGACCTTGCGTACCCAAACCAATGTAGGCTACATTTATTTTATCGCTTGGAGCAACATGCCTTCCTCCCAATACAGTTGACGGTACAATGGTCAGACCTATAGCTGCTGAACTTACTCCTTCAATAAACTTTCTGCGATCAATTGACCCCTTGGGATTTGCTTTTGAAGATTCTTTGGACAATTCTGTTTTGGTTGAACCGGTATATTCTTTCATAATAAAGGTATCTGGTTGATTATTATGGGTTTTGCGTCTTACAAGTTATAATTTTACCTCAAAATCCCCAATAGTTTGAACAAAATAAACAGAATTTTAGATCATAGTTTTGACGAATGCTGAAATCGTTATAAATACATTCTTTTTGGAATCTTTTTAATTTAACAAAGGATTATATTATTTCATCTCCAAATCAATTGTTTTATGCCTATCTTTATAGTAAAGCCCTCGACTATGAAAATATTTCTGTCAGTATTTATGATTTTCACTTGCTTTCTAACAGTTTCTCAAGAGATCAAACGAGAAAATATTGTTGGTAAAATCATTGTAGAAGGCAGTGATCTGGAAGGAATTACTATTTTCAATACCTCCTCTCAGAAAGGAGCTGTGACGGATGCAAAAGGGAATTTCATCATCTCTGTAGCCTTAAATGACCTTTTAGAGTTTAGAGCCCTGGAATATCAAAGCATTAATGTCAAGGTGAACAATGCCGTATTAGAATCAAAAAGGATGAGGGTTTATTTGATTGAAAAAATGAATGTACTTCAAGAAGTAGTAGTAACCTATAAAGAACTAAGCGGCACATTGGTGGCAGATGCCAATAAGTTAGATTCTTTTAACCCGAAACAAAATGCCTTTTATTTTGGTATAAGCAATGATGAAATTTACGGTTTAACTGATGATAGCCAAAGTCAAATAAGGAATCTTGAAAAGAACGAACAAGGAAAAACAACGGTCAATGGCCTGGATGTGGTTAATATTGTTGATATGCTTCTGATACCACTTTTCAGGTCTGAAGTAAAAAACAAAAAGGCAGCAGGTGTTCCGGAAGTACCTGCCGAATACATTAAATACTATTTTGGATCCGATTATTTAGTTGAAAATTTTAGTATTCCCGAGCATCGCGTTGAAGAATTCATTCGCTATGTGGAAGACGATACCTTTGATTTTGACCTGTTGAATTATGGCCACGAGATAGAACTTCTTGATCTTCTGAGCAGAAAGAGTAAAACATTTTTGGATACTCAAACCGGATTTGATTAGTAAGGTGCCCATTGGTGTCAAATCTTCCTACAAGATATACTATGGAAATGACTTTTAGTGATGGAAAGTATCGATTAAAATCAAAAAAAGTCAACTGATCTTTCCAGATTCACAGTGAAACATTCAAATTGAATTCTTGCAACCATATATCACAAATTATTCCTTCTGAATTCCACAGGTGTGATCTGAGTGAATTTTTTAAAAGCTTTATAAAATGTTGATTTTGAATTAAACCCTGACTCCAACCCAATGGATATGATCGTATAATCCGCAAAATCTTTATCAATTAACATTTTTTTAGCCTGTTCAATACGAAACTTATTGATGTAATCGGTAAAATGAGTGTCTGCAAAAGTATTGATCAAATTCGACAAATATCCACTACTTAACTGTAAACTTAAGGCCAGAGAATCGAGACTAAGAAATGGATCAAGATATATTTTTTGATTAATAACATAATCGTTTACCCTGTCAAATTGCTCTCTTTGTTTTTCAGATTTTATCTCTGGATTCTGTTCATGGTCCCAAAGAAACTCCTTATTTTCAGTTTTTAACTGCTTCCTGATGCTCTTTCTTAAAACGATACGATCTTCTTTTACTCGAAACCTGAATAATCCTTTAAATCCAATCCAGTAGATAAGAATTGTTGTGCTCAAGCGCAATGGGTAATAGATTTCCGGGGAACTGAATACACTGTTTCCAATGCTTTTTATGATTGCTGTCAGCCAAATAATAAGAATCACTCCCGCGAGGTTCATAAAATGTTTGATCCATTTGAGATCGTCATATTCGAGGACCTGATAAAATAAATGTTGTCGTTTGTAGAAGGTTGTCAGAGATAAAAGAAAGATAACCAAGGTATAGGAATAGGAAACGATTTCCTCAATACTGCTATAATTATCCATAAAATACTTGATTTGAACTTCGCTAAATTGATTTTGCTGAGCATAATAAATCAGGCTTATCCTTAATATTATAAAGGTGCAAAAAAGTCCGATGGTAATTCTGAGAACATAAAAACTTCTTTTGGATAATTTCAAGTAATTGACCATAAAAACATAGAACATTGGCATACAAAGAACGTACCATGGAACTCTCATATATCTTATGTAAACAAAAGAACTAACCAAATTCATATCGATCAGCCAAGCCTGCAAATTATTAAGGGTAATAAAGAGAACCTGCAGATTTAAAAACAAAATGGGCTTCCCCATTTTTCTCTTCAAAAAGAAAAGGGTGACCGTAAAAATCAAGCCGTAAAAGACTCCGGTTATAAATAATAGATTGATCAGGTCTATTAACGAAATTTTATTTTCCATGATGTCATTGGCCTTGACTTCCAAGGTACTGAAAAACTCGGACAGTATAAAAAACGAATACATTGAACCCTTTTTCAATAGTTAGCCTGTAATTTGTCCTATTAATTACAGATCGTGTTTTTTGAGACATTAAGATAAAGGCCTGTAAATACATTTGTTCATAAGTTTAATCAAAACCTGTTGAGAAATGAAGACAAGTCTTATTTTTATAACGTGCATAGCATTTTTTTTGAGCCCGTTCTATAATTATGGTCAGCGAGAGAAAAAACGGACTTATAAAATCTGGATTGAATCAAATGTAAAGGATATTAAATATAAAGGAAGATTGATCAAATTAAAAGACAGCTCCATTGTAATCAGTTTCTTGGAAGACAAAGTTTTGGAAATTCCGGTAAAGGAAATAGATAAACTAAAGTTTCGAAGGAAAGGATCGATTGGAATGGGCGCCGGCGTAGGTGCCGCCACAGGAATCGTTGTAGGAATTATTTCAGGACTGGCTGATGGTGACGATCCCCCTCCGGAATATTTCTTTGATTTCTCATATACGGCAGAGGAAAAAGCAGGTGGAGCAGCGGTTTCATTAGGAATATTAGGAGCCGCAACCGGTTCTGTTATTGGTTCCTTGAAAAAGAAATTTAAAATAAACGGCCTTCAGGAGAATTACAACAGATTAAGGCCTGAACTGATCAAATATCAATCTGATTGATTCCATGAAGTTGCTCAAATGAATTGATACAAAAAGAATGACCCCATTTCATTTCCCTAAAAAAATATATAAATCTATGAAACACAAGTTTCTTATTGCATTATTCCTTGCGCCATTAATTCAAGTATTTTCCCAGGAAAGACTGGATATTCTGACCCTCTCTGGACGTTATGGATTTCCTGCATCATATGATTCTATTTACGAGGGTAAGGGCGTGGAATCCGGTTTTATGGCTTCTCTTGTTGCCCCGGCGAAACTTTCCGAAAAGAGTATCTGGTATTCGAGCTTGAATTATTTTTACTGGAAGGTATCCAATGACGAACAAATGCCTGAAGATGTCATGAATCCCATTCAGATTCATGGATTGATCTTAAGGACCGGGTTAATACAAAAATTTGAAAATGATCGCTCTTTACAGGTTTTATTCGCACCGAGGCTCATGACGGATTTCAAAAACGTGAATTCTGATCACTTTCAATTGGGAGGAATTGTGGTGTATGAAAAAATATACCGGGAAACACTTAGGCTAGGGTTTGGCGCTTTATACAATCAAGAATTTTCCGGGCCCAATCTGGTCCCTCTTGTAAATGTCGACTGGAAAATAAACGGCAGGTGGTCCCTGGTAGGATTGTTGCCCATCTACTCTAAATTAAAATATAAAATCAATGATAGACTGGATGCCGGATGGAGTCATTTTGGATTGGTTACCACCTACAGGCTTGGTCATCCGGAATATGAAGGAGATTATATCGAAAGAAAAAGTATTGACGAGACATTATATGCCAGATATAATCTGTTTGGTGACTTCTTTTTGGAAGGAAGAATTGGCTATGCATTCGGAAGAAGCTATAAACAATATGAAGCCGATCAGAAAGTAGATTTAAGCATTCCCTTGATCACTTTTGGTGATAATCGAATCGCTAAAACAGCCTCTATACATGATGGAATGATCGCAAGTATAAGATTGGTATACAGTGTTTCAATAGAAAACCGCAAGTAGTATTTAACTTTTTATTGGCCAAAGTTTTTATTGAGATTTACGTCGAAAATGCTATTTTTACACCCATTAGATTGAAATTACCGAGCCATTGGTCAGGACGTATTGCACATTTAAGGCTATGATGAGATTTTCATTTTTTTCCTTGTTTTTTTTACTTGCACTTAGCTCTGTTTCCCAGCAGAGACAAGAGTTACAATGGAAGAATGTTGAGACCATTGAATTTGATTTCCCAAAAGAGGTTTATACCAGTGACAGTATCTTTTTTTATCATGCCTTGCTCGAAAGATCAGAAAACGACAGCCTTTTAACGCAAACACCTCCCTTCTCCTTTTCGGAACATGCCAAACCCTTGGACCTTTATCATTATTGGGAACACAAGGGTGAAGAACAATATGACATCCTGATGACCAAAGTGGGATACGTATTGGATAAACCCATTGAATTTTTCACAAAAGAAAGATTATCTGATCCGGGCTATATCTCACAAACCATGCCTGCTGCTAAAATCAAGAGGATTGACAGTACCTATCATATTTCAGTGGGATTTGGAGCCCCCGAAATTGACTATAGGTTACATTTTTATTCACCTGAAGAATTTGACAGTCACTTCCCTGATCTTAAAAACTACTTCAATGCATATGACGGTTTAGACCTTTCTCCTAACCTTATCGTTGTTCAGCACAATTTTAAATATGGTAAGGTCATGTTTCAGGAAACCAGTAAGATGTCTGTATCCATATCGAGATATTTCCAGTTAAATAAATCGCAGACCTTAGTATTTAACTATACCTTAAATTATATTCATAATATTCCTCCTTCTTTTGTTGGTGGCAGCAACTTCTTGATTGGAAAAATAAAGCAAGGAATTAAGGCCCTGATCGATGAAACACAATATGTCTGCCGGAAGACAGAGTTGACAGACGGGGCAGAATAATTGTTATAAGGGAGGCTTGTTAAATTGTAATAGCAAAAAGAAAATCAATTTTTAAAGTATTCCGAATAATTCATCTTCATTGAAGTCTAATAAAATTCTTTCGAAAAAAAGAAAACAAATAAATGAAAATGAAGAATTTGATAAAAAATTTATACTTAGTTTTAAATGCTAAATAAAAATCATACTATGCACAAGTTTCATGTCATTTCACTGGGTGTTTTCTTTTGTTTGTTTTTCAACACTGATCTGTTGGCTCAGAACAATGAACCCGAAGAAGGCAAGGGCACCGTTGTTTTCTATCGCATCAAGAAATTCTCTGGCGGCGCCATCACTTTCAATATTCAAGATTCCGAGAGAAACTATGGCCCTTTAAAAAATGGAGGGAAAATAACTGTAAATGTTGATCCGGGGGAACGCACATTTTTTTCCCAAGTATTATCGGCAGATGCCGTTACCCTGAACATTGAGGCAGGCAAAACGTATTATGTCAAAGCTGCTGTCAAAGTTGGATATTATGCAGGAAGGCCAAAATTAACACAGGTAGATGAAAAAACGGCCAAAAAAGAGATGAAGTAATTCTCAATATTTGCTTAACAAGACTTTAAACTTTTTTATTCAAGCATTAAAAGTAATTACCTGATAGGTTTTGGTTCAAAAAATGAACTCAAGAAAAAACAGAATTCTAACTAAATCTTTTTAGGAATCAACCCAGAATTTGGATCAGGTTCAACAGGAATTCCTTTTCTTTCCAGTGAACGGTGCCGTCTGATTCAGTCATTTTATCGATCATAACGATCAAGGCCTCTTTTTTTTCTTTTGTCATTTTCTTAAGCACTTCTACAGTCTTCTCTGAACTCAATTGCTTGGCCTTTTCCATGTACCGGACATCAAAATCAAGGGTTTGCATGAGCTCATCCAAATACATGAGTTCACCTACTTTATATTGGTCGTCAAGAACTATGGTTTCTGCAATGGCTTTGACAACAGCCATTTTTTCCGATTTATCAAAATTCATTACACTAAACTATTTAGATTATGAATGACCAAAAATACAAAAAACAATCCCGCATCAAGAAGTTTATATTTCTGATAATACGTCTTATGGAAAAAAGCAATTTCAAATAAACAAACCTTTCTTTAACTCAATTTCGCTATATTTAATAATCAACAACAAAACCTATGCTCCATTTCTTTCGCAAAATACGTTGGCGTTTAGCACAAGATAACCAATTCTTTAAGTACACCCGATATGCTATTGGGGAGATTGTTCTCGTAGTATTGGGAATATTGATCGCCTTACAAATCAACCAATGGAACGATTACCGTCTAAAAAGAAATCTTGAAACAGACTTTTTAAATGAAATCAAGGGGAATTTGTCAAAGGATAAGTTACAAATTGATGAGATATTGAAATTCAATGAGAAAAAACAAGCCGCTATTCAAGATGTAATGATTCGTTTTGAGGAAGCAGGAAAGGATTCATTCGATCTCAATACATTCAGTAATCATATGGGTATATTAGGTTCATACGAACATTTTCTTCCAAACAGAACGGCTTTTGACAACCTTTTAGATACAGAAAGTGTTAGCTTGATATCGAACAGGGAGCTCAGAACACTATTGTCAAAATATTATAAATATGACTTTGAGGGAGGAACTCAGGAAACCATAGCCTATAGAACCCGGTCTTTTTCTGAAATGGCTTCATCTCATCTAACAACCAAAGAAAGTATAAACCTTATGTATGGCGTCAACTTAAATTTAAAGTCAAGTGCAAATACCCAAATCCATAAAGATGAAGACATCATTACCAGCATGGTCTATATGTCAATTGTTATGTCTTATCAGAATGAGCTTATGACCAACACCCTAGCTGATGTGAATCTCATTCTTGATCGAATCGAGAAACACATGGCTGATCAGGAATAAAATTTGCGTTCAAGGCAAAATCCTTTAATGCATCCCTCTTTTCATTGCTGATTTTGAATCCACATCCTGATCACCATGCTTCTGCAGATCATATACAATTTTACCGCCGACTACTGTTTTTAGGACCTCAGTTCCATAAATATCATTTACATCTATTTCAAAAAGGTTTTGATCCAGAACGATCATATCGGCAAATTTACCTACTTCGATAGATCCTAAAAATTCCTGAACCCCCAGAACTTCAGCTCCTCCCAGGGTACAAATGTAAACGGCCTGTTCCAGGCTGATCGCCTCCTGAGGGTTCACCGTTCCGGGCATAGATTCATCAAAGGGGTTACTTCTTGTAATCATGGATTCAACGGCTATAAATGGATCCGGGGTAGGGTTTGCGGTAAGCCAGTCAGCACCCTGGCCCACACTGAGTCCGGACTCCAAAGCTTTTTTAATGGGATATATCTTGTTATTCCGCTCCTCACCCAAGGCAGCAATTAAACCCGGAGTGGCTCCTTTATGCGGATACCAAATGGGTGGTGAAAAGTCTATATTAACATCCTTCAGTGCTGCCAACCTTGGAATATCTTCCTCATTCAACATCAGATTATGGGCAATCTTATGGTGCACACCGCTGTCTCCGTTTTCCTTCTGCATCTTTTCAAGTGCATTAACAACCCTTCTGATGGTACCATCTCCCATGGCATGAACATGGACGCCAACACCCCAGCTGTCAAACATTTTAAAGGCCTCTGTAAACTCTTCTTCTGACAAGTTGGACCCCCCGAAGAAATCAGGTTGGCCAGAAAAAGACTCTTCATAAGGTTCCAGAAGGCCTGAGGTGCCCGAGAAAGGTCCGCCATCTGCGAATATTTTGACATAATTGGGATAGATAAATTCCGAGGCATATTTTTCTCTGTTTTTAATTTGAGCTTCAATATCCTCAAGACTATATGCCAGGTTCAGGGTAGTTTTCCAATCCCAGCTGACAAAAACCCGCTCATTCAGATTGCCATTTTCTTCCATGATCTTTAAAGCCTCAAGAGGAACCTTATGCCCTTCTGCGGTTTGTTGGGAGGTAATACCATATGACAGGAACATTTCAAAAATCTCTGAAATATATCCAATGTATTGCTCAGGCTTGGCTTGAGGAATCACTTTTTCAACCATTTGGATGGTTTGCTCGTTAATGGTACCTGTTGGCTCCCCGGTTTTTTCGTCTTTATGGATTACAATCAGCTGGCTGGTCCTGGTGTCTTTTGAAATTCCTGCAAGCTCCAGTGCTTTAGAATTCAACCACATCCCGTGACCCGTTTGATCCAACAAGGCAACCGGCCTGTCAGGAACTATCTCATCAAGCCATTCTTTTCTTGGGCTGTCGTTAGGGAATACCCCCAACAACCACTGGCCTCCAATGATCCATTCCTTGTCCGGATTTGATTCAGCATACTGTTTGACCATATTTAATATCTTCTCTCTTGAATCTGCTCCGGTCAACTGCAGATTCATATTCCCGTACCAGGGGGTTATAAAGGGATGCGAATGGAGATCAAAAATTCCCGGCATTGCAAAGTGGCCCTCTAAATCTACCATATGGGTCTTATCTCCTTTGAATCTTTCAACTTCCTTTTGACTTCCCATACCCATAAATTTTCCATCCTTTATGGCAACTGCCTCTACCCAAGACCGCTCCGAGTCTACAGTGTAAATTTTACCATTTAGATAAATCGTATCGGCATAAACTGATGATTTTTCCTTATTACAAGAAATAAATGCAACAGATACGATTACAAGAATCGCCAATAAGATGATTTTATAAAATTGATTTTTCATTGGGTTAAGGATTAATTGTTAATAATCATCTCAAGATAAAAAATAATACCGTTACCGGGCATTTTTTAAAATCACAGATTTTTTTGACCGAAATTCCCTGATAAAAAGTAACCTTTTCTGATCTCCTGTACTCTAATAAAAAAATCGTTTACTCAGATTTACAGCCAAAGCGGAGTAATTCAGGCAGATGGCCAACATAACTTAAAATATCAAAAATGAATTTAGTAGAAATATTTCTTGGGTTCCTTCTAATCGGACCAGTGGTATGGACCATTTATAACAAAGTAAAATACAAAGAACTTTTCTCCCCAAAAGGAATTGCCAATTACGCGGTAATTATAAATTCGGCCGTTATGTATGCATTGGCTTTCAATATAATTTTCTTTTTACAAGAGGTGTTTCTTGTTCTGGGAAAAAAGATCCTTGGATTAAAAGCATTTCTGTATCATAACAATCATGAATGGATTGGTGAGCATCCCATGACTTCACTCATGCAGGGGTCCGGAGCCCTGGCAATTTTTCTGATCGGCTTGATCAGTCTGGTGATACTTCTTAGAATTCGAAACTCAAAAAGCATCTGGAAGCTGTTTATATTCTGGATGGCATTTCACGGAATCGTACAATCCATACCCCAGGTAATGATCGCATACTTAGATCCTGGAACCGATGTAGGTGAGGCCCTAGTGGATTATTTCAATCTGAGTACGCCAGTTTTGATTGGTCTCGCAACGACAAGTTTTATGGCCATTATCTTGTTCAATGTATGGATTGGCAAACCCTTGCTGGAATTCATTTCAGCCAATGCCAACCTGAGTGACCCAAAGGTAAAATTCAAATATCTTGGCTTCATCGCCTTAGCAGCGGGAATAGCGGGCAGCATACTCGTGGTGCCGTTTCGTATTCCACCGGTAAGTCAGGCTATTACTCCGTTTATTGTATTCTTTGTTTCTGTTCCCTGGACATGGTCTTCAGCCGGAATAAATAAAACTGTCAGAGGAACTTCGAACAGAGTAAATGATAAAATATTTTGGAGCCCGGTTCTTTTTCTGTTGCTGTTACTGATGTTCTTCCAATTCGTTTTAGCCCCAGGAGTGGCGTTTTAAGTATATCCAGGTATACGACTCACTGATTATTCAGCCTCCTCCAATACCTGATCCAGTATCTTTATCAAGGTTTCCCTGTCATACTTATAGGCCTGATTTTCATTAAGCTGAACCATTTCACGCATGATTTGTGTAATTGTCCATCTCCCCTCTTCTTCGCGAGGCACGACCATGTACCTGCGTTTTGGGTTTTCAGAAAACAGGGCCTTTTCTACTGCTTCAGCAACTTCATCAGGATCTTTATACTGACTTCTGTCAGGACTAAATCCAGTCATCAGACCTTCCCACTCCTCTTTGTAACGTGAATTTTCAAAGTTCATATTCTGTGACATAAGCCTATTATAGAAGGTTTCCGAAATTTTTGAATTGTAATTTCCCGGTTCAATAGCACTGACATGAACATCAAATTTCTGCATTTCCGCCGCCAGTGCATCTGTAAAGGCTTCCATAGCATGTTTACTCATGCTGTAGGGTCCAAAAAAACTACCCGATAAAATACCGGAAATTGAACTTATGGTAGCAATTCTACCTTTAGATTCTATAATAAGTGGAGCGAATGCCTTGGTAATTCGATAAGGGCCATAGATGTTCACATTGAAAATATAATCCAATTCATCTTCTTCAACTTCAATAAGGGGTGCAAGTATGGCTACACCGGCATTATTTACCAGTCCGTACAGGCCTCTGCCTTCACTTTCTATTGTTTTTACTGCTGCGTTGATTTCATCCCATTTATTCACATCCAGCTTAACAGATTTGACATTGTCCATGGCATTGAGCCTGTCCAGATCAGCCTGCTTTCGGGCCCCGGCATAAACAAAGTATCCTTTTGATGACAGGACCTCAGTGATTTTTAGGCCAATGCCGCTACTGGCACCCGTTACTAAGACGGCCTTTTGTTTTGTATTGGAATCTTGAGCATGGCCCTCAACGGAAATGGTTAAACAAAAGAAAATAAGGAGGAAGAATTTACTGACATTAAATCTCATAATGGGTAGGTTTTGGTTGTTATATCTGAATTTCCTTGTTTATACAAGCGAACTCCGGTTGTAAAATCAACAAGCGCTCATCCTTAATGAGGAAGCTTTTAAATAGTTTCCAAAAGAATTAGAAGAATGTTTCGTTGAGTCCTCATAAACAGGGAATTGCTTTTTCTAAAATAAGTAATTATTCCGAATATAAGATTCCAGGCCCTTAAAATTCTAAATCTTTAGTCAATTGAAATAACAGGGTGCATCGATACTTACGATTAATATTATTTGACGGAGCAACAGGAACTATGACTATAAAAGGAAAGTTTGTGGAGTTTGGGCCCTTCAAAGCAAGAGGATGGGCCGATTTTGATTAACAAATGATTCGTTAAATCGGAATAATAGACCTCAATGAGCCTCCCCCTTCATTGACACCTAAAAAATTGAAATTTCGTACCTTGACCCATTATATAAAACCAGGCACTGACCCTGATGACATTAATGGTCAATGTTAATAAAGAAGCGAGTCCTTAGTAAAGCACCTCCATTCGAGAACAATAAATCCTCGGTGCCGATTGGATATAAGTAACTAATCAAACTAAATAAGAATTTATGAATGCAGCAGAGCTCATCGGCAACGTTTTTTTACCAGTATCACTCGGCATCATCATGCTGGGTATGGGAATGACCCTGGTCCCAGCTGATTTTAGCCGAATTTTAAGGTATCCTAAATCCGTCATCATCGGCCTAACGAATCAGCTTGTTTTTTTACCTGCCATCGGATTTGCCCTGGCCCTGGCGTTTGATCTGAATCCTGTAATGGCTATTGGATTAATGGTTCTTTCTGCCTGCCCTGGCGGAGCCACGAGCAATCTTATAACACAGGTTAGCAAAGGAAATATCGCATTATAGGTTACATTAACCGCCTTTGCAAGTGTAATGAGCATTTTGACTATACCACTCATTCTGTCTTTTGCATTGGAATATTTCATTGGCAGAACCGGTGTTGAAATCGAATTGCCTATTTCAGATACTGTCATTCAGATCATGGGAATCACTGTGATCCCAATCTCCATCGGAATGTTCATTCGAAAGCACCGTCCACATTTTGCATTACGGATGAAAAAACCCATGCGCGTGGCCTCAACAGTCATCTTTATCTTAGTATTCATAGGAGTTCTGGCAGCCAATGCTGAAAAACTTGCAGAAGGAATGAAAGAGGCCGGGTTAGTGACCTTGGCGCTCAACATAACGACAATGGGGATTGGATATCTGACCGCCAAATTTTTTAAGTTGAAAATGGAAAATGCCATCTCCATCACAATTGAAAGCGGTATTCAGAATGGCACACTGGCCTTTGTAATCGTTACTTCTATATTGAAGAATGTGGAAATGGGAATTCCAACAGGAGCTTATTCGATATGGATGTTTGTAACGGGAGGAATCCTCATGTGGCAACTCGGAAAGAGACCTACCCAAAGTGATTCAAATTATAAAGTTTCTAAAGTTTGAATTGACTTCACTTGACATTCCCTGTTCAATGAAAAAGTAAATGTTAGCAAGATCCCAAATCTTACATTTTTGTGAAATTAACCGTTGCAATTGTTGCATTTAATTGAACTCCGTCACCAACTGGTGAATCTACAAACAATGTTATAGGCTCTTGAGGGTCTGTAGTTTCATTTGGGGATGAATAGCTTATCCCATTGTCAGTACCAGCATCATAAACATGTGCTTCAACCGTTTTTTGATTGACAAAAGAATTGTTTTCCATCAGATTTATGTCCACTACAGCAATGTACCAGTCAGGGCTTGGAGCGATCATTGTGGCAAGGGTTATGAAAGAATGTTGCTCGGTAGCTTCCACTCTAAGAACAATCTCTCCCGTTCCTGAACCCAGGTTACTTCCAATATAATAATTATGCCCATTTCCTTCCTCAATTAACTCCTTTAATTCGGTATCAAGTGGTGATGTACCTCCGGTTTCGGCCATGTTTCTTATGCCATCTGAAGCATCGGTTCCAATCTTAAAAAGAGATTGGTTAGCATCATGACTCCAGCCAATTACCCTGGAAAAATGCGCATTCGAAGGATAGTTTGTAGGAAAATCTTCGCTATTCCAATCAATTTTAAAAGTTACCAAATATTCCGCACTACCATTGACATCATTTGAATCCATGTCTTCATCATTCGTACAGGCAAAAAATAGTAGCGTAATTATACTCAATATACCAAGGTGTCGCATACAATTAAGGTTTTTAATTATTATGAATTTAAGACCTTGGTCGGTGCAGGTCGAAAAACCTTCCAAATTTTTATAACCGTTTACCAGATTTTTAAATTCAAACCTTTCCTTCTAGGCCTCACAACGGTCAGGATATAAACTATTGTACGCTGAAAAAATGACTATTAACTCCCTATGAATTTCAAAGCCGTTTCATCATCAGGTTTTATCTCTAAAGCTTTTTGAGCATAAAATAAAGATTTTTCTTTCATGCCCATTTTACGTGCTAAGTTTGACATGCCTATCTGAAATTCGTATGATTTTGGATTATAGGTAGCCATAACTTCACCTAAACCAAATGCCATTACCGGGTCAACCTGGGCCAGGTTTAAAATTAATGAGCCTATCCACATCGGGTTCTCTAAATGATTTTCGATTTCATTTGCCTTTGAAAAACAAGTATTCGCTTTGTTCAAATCTTTTTGACTTAATGCTTCGAATCCCTTCAAAAACTCGGTAAAGAAACGACCGGAAAAATAGGTGTCAGCCAGGCCTGTAATTTCAGAAATTTCGTCATATTTCTTATTAAAAAGTAAATTTGAATAGGTATAGTCGATCAAATCACCGTAAAAATCAGGATAAACGCTATATTCTCCCAATTCATTGTCCAATTGAATCGGTACTTGATCCCAATCTGTGTTTTCATCAAAGCGTGTCAAGCTTGGATCAAGCGCTTTGGTAACTTGCCAGTCTTGATCATATTTCTCCACAGCACTTTCAAATCCTTTTGTAAAACGGTACGAAATGGATTTATCTTTTTTGTACAAATCAATATAGGCCTTGAAAAAAGCTAATGCGCCTTCCTGGGAAAAATTTTGATTTAGCTGGCTTGCCATGTATCCGCCTACCCGATCCCAGATTAAAGATTTTTCAGGTTGAATTTGATGCCCGGCCTCTATTTTTTCCCGGACTTCCGTAGAATTATCTCTGATGTATTTTGGATTAATATACCGATTGAAATACTTGAAATCTGAAGCTAAATTTATATCATTTTCAACCCTCGTCTTGCCCATTTTCTGATAATACCCTTGGCCAAAATTATAAACTTCATTTATGGCGTCCAACATCAGCTTATCTTCGGCTTTTTTTGCGGCCACAGTTTTAGTGTCAATGCCTGACAGGATTTGAACCAAACTAATCCCTAAACTTTCTACATCTTGCCGACCCAGATTAGATCCGATAGACAAAGATATATTATCCGCCGGCGCGGCGATAAACAAAAAACTGGTTTGAGGCATTCCGCCACTATGCATGATGATGTGTTGTCCCAAAAAAGGACGTACCGAAATTCCTAAGGCATATTCATTCCAGCCCTGTTCGCCCATTGGTTCAAGCATCAATTCAACGGTTTCAGGTTTTAGAATTTTTCCATTTTTCAAGGCAACTCCCATTTTAACAACATCCTGAACCGTCGAACGCACCCCACCGGCTCCAAATCGGCTGCTGATGTCGAGATACTCCCCATTTTCAATTTTGCCTCCATTTTTAAAATAGCCTCGAACTCGATTCGGAACAATCGCAATCGGATCATCCATCATGGTATTTTCCATGTTTGCGGGTATCCAAATGTGTTCTTTTAAAAAATCTTCGTAGGATTTACCACTTACTTCTTCAATCACCGCGCCCAACAGGTTATAGCCATAACTTGAATAGCTCCAATCTGTATTTGGCTCAAAAAGTAATTTCCAATCTTTAAAAATATCAACCGCCATTGTTGTAGAATAAGGTTCTTTGATATGTTTTTCCTCCTTACTGTCGCTTCGGTAATGAGAAATGCCCGCGGTGTGAGATAAAATCTGGCGAATGGTAATAGGATATTCTTTTTTTGGAAAATACGGATAATAGGTTTGTACTTCAGCATCCAAATCGATTTTTCCCATTTCCCAAAGTTTCAATATTGCCATGGCAGTCATGGGCTTAGTGGTTGAAGCAATTTGATAGGAAGATGCCGGTTTTGCCTTGACCTGATTCTCGATATCCGCCAGGCCCCAGGCATTTTCATAATAAAAATCGTGGTACTGGAATGCTACTGAAACAGCAGGGGCATTGGTTTGCTTTTGCCAGGCCTGAATTTTGGCTTCGATTTTGGTTAGTTTTTCTCCATTAACCGCATCACTCGTTTCCTGAGAAAAAGAGCTCCATGTTGAAAAAGTTATAAAAGCGAAATATAGTAGTCTAATAGATAAGTTCATTTTGTTACTGTTATATTGATTGATAATAAATGAGACTGCGTCCTTTGAATTATGTTACATTTTTTTTTAAAATGTTGGAACGGTCTGAGTACTGATTTTGTTCTCACCAAGGAATGGTTGAATGGGGAAAGGGGCATAATTGTTCACATACCACCAAAAAAAACCTCAGATTTCCCTGAAGTTTTTTAGTAGCTAACTATTTAAGAGTGAACTCTTAATGTTAACAACACAACTATTGTTTCTTAAAAAAGTTGCGGTCTGGACGGGACTCGAACCCGCTCAAGAATCAAACAATATAAATCGCTTTTGCCCTTCTAATTTGCATATATATCTTTGAGAAAACCCTCTTGAATATTTTTTCTTCTCGACTACGTACAATGCCTAAATGAAAATTAGAATACAGCATAATTTTAGTCTCATAAACAACTATTATCAAATGGGATAGGATCTACTTATGAAAAGGGCAACATTACGGTTGAGATTTGTTCATCCAGATCATACCGTAACCTGTTATAACTCCCAATAAAACTCCACCAAGTAATAAGCCCAGAAGAGAAAATGGCATTGGTACTGAGGATGCTAAAAAGCAAATACCCCATCCCATGGAACTTACAGCGATCCACCAAGCCGCTTTTTTGAAATAAGGTTTTAAAAATTGCATTTGCAGTGATCCAATTACCAAACCCATAAACAGGCCAAAAATAAGTCGATAAACAAACTCATAATCTCCCTGGAAAGATGGAAGTTCATATCCGTTTTCATCCATTAATTCAATAGCGATGAATGGAATTCCTAAACATAAGGTGGATACCAGACCCCACAAACTACTTATTTTAAACATTCCTTTTAAAACAAACCATTGTGCATATCCTATACTTGCCCCTATACAAAGACCTACTATTAAATTCGTTTCTTTTGGATAGAAAATATTAACGACCAGATGAGACATAACAATAGCACCAATAAAACCCACGAGCCATCCTATCCCATTAGCTTTAACCCATTTTATAAGGAATTTCTTTTCGAGGTGTTTGTATTCGCTGTTCATTTTCTGTTGCATTTTCATTTGAATTGCAATTTAAACAGAACACTATCAATTATTCGTTAACCTGAGTTAAGAAATATTTTTAGCAAATCTTCTTCTAATACGACTTAGAGATTCTGGTTTTACACCAACATATGACGCAATCAAATACTGAGGAATTCTTTGAGTCAATCCATAATACTTGTCAATAAAACTCGTGTAGCGATCTTCATGATTTTGCATATAAACTTCAAGAATTTGATTGACCATGATTTCAAATCGATGCGTTATTATCTGACGTCCAATCAGATTACCATTATTCGTTGTATTATAGATGTTTTGAATTTTTGGATAATCAATAATAAGCATCTCACAATCTTCAATAGCTTGAATATTTTGAACTGACAATGAAGCATTTCGAAAGCTTTGATAATCCCCAATAAACTCTCCTTCACAAGTAAACTCAAATGTAGATTCTTCCCCATCCTTATGCACAAAATATCTTACCAGGCCCTTATATAGAAATCCAACATTTTTACACACCGTGCCTTCTTTCAAAAAAAATTCTCCTTTTAATAATGAATGTGGTTTAAAACTGGACTTGATTAGTTCCGTTTCATATTCATCAAGATTGGCAAAATTGCCTAATATTTTTAAGAGTTGAGCGTACATTATCAGCTAAATATCTGTAATTCAATACTAAGATAGATGTTTTCACTATATTTAAGTATCAACAACCAAAACAATGATCCCCTTCTTCCGTAAAATCCGAAAAAAATTGGCTGATGATAATCAGTTCTTCAAGTATAGTAGATATGCCATTGGTGAGATTGTGCTGGTAGTGATTGGGATTTTAATAGCCCTGCAGATTAATAATTGGAATGAGGCCAGGAAAAAAAGAGATACAGAGATCATTTATTTAGTCGCTCTTAAGAGTGAATTCACAAAGAATCTTGAAATAATTGATGAAAGTATTAAGACCTACGAAAATATGTTGTTATCCTCAGAAACCGTATTGCAATGGACTGGCGAGAATAACATTCCCGATTCTGAACAAGCAGCATCCATCCATTTGGCAGGATGTATGCAGAATGCCACCAAGTACGTTCCAAGTCCAGGTATTCTTGAAGACTTAATCAATTCAGGGAATCTCTCAATAATTAGTCGAACTACCTTGAGAAATCAACTGTCGGAATGGTTCATTATTTTGAATAACACTTCTCGTCAAGAAGTAGAAACTTTTGAACATCGAACGGCTCTTCTAAATATTTTGGTTGTTCATACCCCGTTTCTTAATTTTCCGGGTGAATTAGGGCTAAACAATACTATTGATGCATTACCATCGAAATCTAATTTTGAAGGAGATGTTAGAGATGTTTTTAAAATTCGAGAATTTGAAAGTCGAATGGGACTTTATGTAATGACGCTATGGAGCTTGAAATCGAATTCTTACAATACAATTCGAGAGCACGTTTTAAAGATCTTGACAGAGATCGAAGATGAGCTTGATGAGCGAAATTATTGATCAACTTTTTACTCATGTAAATTCACATGCTTCAGTGAACACGGGGATATCTTTAATCCGGTAAGGTTCTGCCCGATATTTCTACACTTCCATTATTTATAACTGTGTCAGGCTGGTCATTTGGCAAGGTGACCGTTTCTGATTGTTTTAATCCTCCCTCAGGTGTCCAATTGGCAGTTATACTTAAGGATCCTTGGTAAGGAACATCACCATAAGCTCTGGCCTCCAATGCTAATCCTGCCCGAACTTGAAGATTAATGGACCATGGAGAACTAACATTGGTTAATTCTATGAGATCACCTTTTTCATCCATATATTCAACTTTGTTCAGTGTGGCTCCATCTGAAGCAACTGCTCTATATGAAATATTATACATTAATCTCGTGCTCTCTTCATCATCTGAGCATGAAAAAATTAAAGATATAGCAAGAAGAAATAATAGCTTTTTCATAAAATCGATTTAAGATTTTTAATTATTGTACTAAATCAAATTTAATTAAAAAAACTGATTATTGAAATTCAGATTGTGTATTACCTTTTGAATTCAAAAAACTTCATTCCGATAGCTATCAGGAAACTATTTAAGAATATGATGCTTAAGTTAAGAATACAACTATTTATGTTGCGGTCTGGACGGGACTCGACGCCGTGAATTATCATATTTAAGAGTATGTGATTATCTTGGATATTCAGTTCTGATATAGTTTAAATTCAATCAATTATAGACCTAAACAATAAGCTTTCAATTCTTTTTACTTGGAGCCCATGGATTAGGAAGCGTTAAGTCTTTAGTAATTGGCCATTCCTTAACTCTTTGAGGCATATGTCCTTTAGGATACCAAAGTTCCATTGGGATTTCATTTTTTTCTACTGTATCATTGATCACATCATAAACCTGATGCTTCGGTGCTGGAAATGTAATCGTTTCAGAGGTCATATGAGGCTTGGGTACTTGAATAGAATTGCCTGCTACACCTTCTCGCCACCATACTTTACCGTCGCCGTGAATATTGAAGGTCACCAAATCCGGTGCACCAAAGGCAAAGGCTCCTTTGTAATGATACCTGACCTGGGCAACGGTTTCATTTATAAAGATATCGTCATAGCCATAATGAGTCGCAACACCAACCGTAGGGTTGGCTTCATTTAAAATATATCCCAAACCATACCCCGGAGAATGAGATGTATCAATGGTATATGCCGCCATAGCAGGAGGCATACCTAGTGACTGTGCCGACAATGAAACAGTTGCAGTTTGAACTTCACTTATTAACATGTCCACATTTTGACATTTTTTAATGGTAAGGCTGTTTGGTCGATTATCACCAGTATAACAAATACTCCTGCCGTTCCAATCAAGCCTATAACTTGTAGCTCCATCCTTCGTGTGTGAGGTTGGCCAATGCGTTATTTTTACGCCATTCGCTTCATAGGCTACTCCTCCTTCATCCATAAAATCAAATTCATGCACTTTGGTTTCATACCCTTCACCTATGGGCCAGGAATGGAAACTATCCTGGTGCCAGGCTGTCATTTCCATCATATGCTTCATCATATGGGCCGTGCCGTATTGTGGTTCTGATCCGCTTGGGCCATAAACATGCAGAGGTGTCCAACCTCCCTGGATAGGTCTAAACATCATAAGATAAGGAAGGTCACTCACGTGATCCATATGCAGGTGGGTTAGAAAAACATGATTGATCGTATTGAATGGAATACTAAATGAATTGTAGTTTCTAAGTGATCCAATACCTAAGTCAAAGACAAACTTTTCGCCGTTGCCCAGTTCAACCAGTATACTCATTCCGGATTGGGTCTGAGAGGGAGAATAACTTGAACCCATAAAAGTCACACGTACCTCATCTTCATGGAGTTCTTCCGTTCCCGGGTAGTATAACATACTGGAGTGAAAATGTTTGGCAGGCCGAATATTCGGATACAAGGTCTCTCCTTCTACCCATTTGTCCCCGGGAACTCCGGCATTTTCAAAAAATTCTTTCGCTTTTAAGAGTTCAGCATCTTGGTTTTGAGCATTTATAAAATATGATAGCAGTATTAAGGTAAGGAATAAAGTTTTTAATTTCATAATGTTTTGATTGTAATGAAAGTCATTAATTAGCTTGATATTAAAAAAGAGTGATTGGTGATCCTAAGATAAGAGTCTAGAAGATTTAAAAGTACCACACTATAGCCAAATTTAAATTTTTCTTATCTTTAAAAAGGTCTAAAACCCGAAAACCCATGAACCTATCACCAGTAATCGAGCAATTCAATTTCAATGACTTTGATTGTTATTCAGATTTTACAAAGCAAGCAAATCTGGAATGTTCACAGATAAGTAAAGGGGTATTTGAGGGTTCCCTTACACAAGTTATTACACCCAATGTCATATTGAGCCATCATCAAATGAATCAGAAGATCATTCAAGAAGGGACTGGTCTAAAAAATTACCTCACATTTCTTATTCCAGGAAATTTCTATCAGGATTTCATTTGGCGTAATATTCGATTTAAAGGGAATACAATTGGGATTTTAAGAGGTGGGATGGAACATTTTTGCATTAGCCAATCTAATTTTGTAGGAATTCCCGTTTCAATCAAACAGGAATATCTCAATAAATTGGCATTAGATCTCGGGCACCCTAATTTTATTGATGATATTAATCAAGAGGAGTATTTCCATATTTCAGAAAGGAGTGCCAAAATTCTGCAGTTCTGGGTTCTTCATATTTGTCAGAGCCAAATGCTGAACGAACATTTGATTTCATATGAAGTTCCAAAAATGATCATCAGCTCAATTATAAAGAGTGAAAAGAAAAGAGATCTCAGATTCAAAGCCAACAACAGAACCTTTAAAAGAGCCAAAGATTTAATTCACAATGAACCTGAAGATTGCCACACTGTAAAAGAGTTGTGTAATCGGCTGGGCGTTAGTGAAAGGAGCCTTCAATATGCCTTTTCAGAACTTACCGGGGTGTCACCTAAAAAGTACATTCTATTTTATAAAATGAATGAAATCAAACGAAAGATCCAATCAAATCAGTATAATAGATTAATTGATGTCACTCTGGCATTCGGATTTTGGCATTCAGGTCAATTCGCTAAAGATTATAAAAACCTTTTCGGTAAACTACCTTCACAACATCTTCGAAAATCAGTTCAAACTTAAATCACATTATAAATAAAGCTTTCAACTCATAAGTTTCATTCCCTGGTGAGCCATTTTATCTAGATTGGGAGTTGGAGCTCCTCTAAGCTTTCCACTACCATAAACACCCAACTCAGTATAACCAACATCATCTACAAGGATACTAATGATATTAAGTTTCTTCCCATGTTCTTTTTCTAAGGCGCCCAACTTCTTTTGAACTGCCCCTTCATTGGTTTTCCATTTATCCCCAACAATTTCTCCCATTGTAGAAAGTTCAGGATCATGAATAATTTCTTGGGAATACAGATCGCTCGCCTCTAATATCACAAAAGATATCAGAAAGGTTAAGAGACTTATTACTCTCATATTTATTCAAAAATTAGCTTAAAGATTATCAGAGATATCAACAATCGATGTTTGTGGAAGCTTATAAACTTAGGAATTTAATTCAGATACCTATTTTCTAGCCAATTCAGTATCATAAATTATTTTCAGTTTTTTTATTTTGCCCGAGATATTAAATTCAACGATGTCTACTAGGTCAAACTCCACTTTTCGTTGGTTTTTTAGAGTCCATTTGAAGGTAAAATAAAGCGCCAAATCATCTTAATCCTTTGTTCAAATATGTCTTATATGTGAAGAATGGATTTGGACATGCTTTAAAACAAAAAAAAACTCCGTGATAACTGAAGTTTTTCATTAGCTAACTATTTAATAGCCTGTCCGACCTTGGCGGATGAACTCTTAATGTTAACAACACAACTATTGTTTCTTAAAAAAGTTGCGGTCTGGACGGGACTCGACAAGCATAATTCTTTTAACGCCTCAGATTTAAAGTAACATTAAAACAAGCGGAATCGCTTTTGGGGCCCACTCAACTAATGAGGACCATACATTAGCCCCCCAATCTTGATCATTATCTTCTTTCTTCAACTCTGTCATAATACTTTTGGCAAGCTTATCAACATTCTCTTGAAATCCAATATCTTCCAAATATTTTTTAACTTCACTTTTCTTCTTCATATCTGCAAGTTTATTTTTGTCGATTATAACTGCATTTGTTGCTAGGTATGATTCATCATTAATATCATCTATTTTTGTTGTTAGTAATACTTTTTTAGTATTCTTTGCCGAAGCTTTGATTTTATTACTTATTGATTGTAATGTATTATCATCGAATGCAAAACTAACAGAATACTTTTTAGAATCCGCTGCATCTTTATTCATCATTACATCAAAATCGTCTATTACTAAATAAACATTATTAGTTGGAGTCTCTGTAAACTCTGCGTTAACTTTATAAATACCATCCTTGATTTCCATTTGAATAATTTTACGTTTAATTGGAGTTTTAACATAAGAAAAGGATGTTGGTTTCATTGGCTGTCCATTACTGCCATTGCCCGTAATCTCCAAAACATAGGTCCCATATTGAATGTTGGTGTTTCCTGGTATTTTTAGTTCCCATCTATTGTTATCTAGATCGTCTAAAGAATATTCTTTTTTTCCACCATCACCTAACTTCAAAGTGGCTTTTACTTCAGATACTTTACCCGTAGCATCCAAAACTATTTGTTTATCCAAGTTTCCTTTTACCTTTATTGTCTTCGTTCCGTCGTCTAAAGGTTTTATGTAATATTGTTCTCTTTTGTAAATCTGGTATGTATTGTTTTCAAAAATTCTTGCATTTAAATTTGGAGTACTCACATTTCCGAAAAGATAGTAGGTTTTACCTTCCTGTATTTCTGCCTCTCCTTCTGTTGAATCGAAGACAAGTTCTGAATACTTGTTATTATTTAACTGCGTTACAGTTTTATTTATTCTAGCAACAACTGCAGATTCTGGATCGTTCCTTAATCTTAGTGTAAGCTCATCAACGGAAGCTCCGTTATGATTAGTTTTAATCTTAATTCGGGGTTTATTAATATCATCTAAATAATAAATCCTTTCGTCAGATATTTGAACTATAAGTTTAGGATCAGTTTTGAAATTTACATTCATAGTTCGTCTCTTTGTAAATTTAGTAAGCATATTCTCTCCTGAAGCATCATTGATATGCCATTTAACCGCATATTCTATTTGATTAAACCTATCTATATCTGATTTCTTAACTCTGAACTCAATCTGATTATCTTGATTGAACGGTGCTTTGCTTGATTTGATAATGTTTTCAGTACCTGACTCATATATTTGTAACTCTTCAATTTTAGGTTTCAATTCATCACTGTAGGATGAAATTTCATTAACCCAATTAAACTCAAAATAAAAATGATAAATATTGTTCCCATCTCTACTTGGGACTGCATTTTGAACTATGGGTTGATCAAAGTTAATATATCGAATTCCTTCTTGCGCTATTGTAACTGAAGAAAACAGAAATAAAATAAATAAAATGAGGAACTGTTTCATGATCTGAGGGAATTAAGGTTGGTTTATCTCAAAAATAATCAATAATCGTTAACAAAAACTAATGGTTTTCAGGTATTTTTAGTCAGTCCCATTTATTTTAGTCTTTATAAGGCTCTAGTTACGTGAGGTTTATATAGGATATGAATAAAAAATACTCTGACATCAGATTCGAGCTCAACTAATTTTTGTCATTATATTTGGACGTATTGAAGACAGCAATTTATTTAAAAATTAAGAAAACTAGTCCTAACCAGACAAGAATCTAAGATACTACTCTGAATATGCAAGTGCTGCAGCTCATACCAAATTTGTAGTCCGCTCCTTACACCATTAATGGACATGTTATGTCGTCTGATTATTAATCACCTGAAAGTATTTTTGTAGTTAATCGAACAAATAGAAACTATGAGAAAGTATAAAGTATTTCGCATTACATGGAATAAAATTAAATATCTTCCATTCATATTGGGTTTAATAGCTTTTAATGGCTGTGTTTCATTAAAAGAGCCAACCGTCACAAAAGATTCATCTATCAACAACTATCAATATGTTGTGATCCCTGAAACTAGTGATTTAGCTTCAAGCACTGGAAGTGTTTATGGAAATCAATATGGGACATATGGTGGATCCGTAAGCAAAGAAGTAAATCCTGGAGAGGTAATTGAAGGAATACTACTGAAAAAGGGATTTACTACGATGGATCAAGTTCGCCAGGATAAGGTTGATAAAACTTTAATAGTGAAATATGGTGAAAGTGGTAAACGATCAGTCTCATTGGGTCTTGGATACACCTTAGAAGTTACTATAATTCTAATTGACGCTAACACTTATGATACTATTTATTCATGTACAGCAGAAGGTATTGGGTCAACAGAAGCTGATGATATAAGGGAGGCAATCACTCGTTGTCTTGATGGTCTTTAACAAAAAAAACTTATCATGGTCTCGCCTAGACCACAACAATTTACTTTATAACTTTGATTATGATATGCTGATAGCTATTTTTCAATAAAATATACCTTATATCATCCCTTTTCCATCCCAAATCAATGATTTAACCATACTTTTTTAATAAGCATTGACTGCTTCTTGGATGGGATGGAGAAAAGTTAAGGGAGAAAATTATAGCACTTTTAGCTATGTATATATATCTGGAATCAAATCTAAATTGAAAATAAGAGTAAAATTAGTAGGGTTTTGGATTACTTATTAAAAGCTTAACTGCATTATTTTTTTGGCGGATTTGCTTAAAAAGAAATATTGCCACTCAAAAAATAATACACTTTGGAATATTTTTTTGGCAGGTTTACTATATTAAGATCTTTATGTGTCAGAAAAATATCCCTAACCCGAAAGATCATAATTTTCGGCTTCATCAACATGACATTAGTTGTCGCCTAAATGTCTAATTAAGTAAGATAAATTTGTGGTAAATATTAAACAAGTTACTATGACACAGCTTATTTTACCCCTTGAATTTATTGGTCCTTGGCAATGGTTGATTGTAGGGTTATTCTTTTTTTTAATTCCTTATTTGATATATAGAGCTGCAAAAGGATTAATTCGAGAGTTCTTTAAACAAAAGAGCAATAGTAAAGAATGAAGAAGGCAGAAATGCCTGACAAATTATAATTTCCCATAGTGAACCTCTTACTTAATCGTGAGGGGTTTTTTATTCACTTTATTTTTGGATTAATTCATAAAATTCACTGTTCTTTAAGTCTTTAATTGCTTTATCCCATAAAGCTTGTAAATGCCAATTAAGGTCCTGATCTGGATTAATATAGATTTCACTCCTTGTTCCCTTATCACCTTCCTCCTCTTCTTTATTTAGTGCCTCTCTTTGAAGAATAAATTTACCCTCACTGATTAATATAATACATATCATATTATCCTTTTTACCTGTTCTTAAATCTTTAACGTCAAATTCATAAAAAGGGAGGCTTCCCATGTCGTCTAATTCCTTTTTAAATTGTTGTTCTGTTTTGTTCGATGACACCGACTTTTTGTTACTATCATCCTCATTTAGTTGGGATTCAAAAAGAGAAGGATAATACTTATTATCTTTTACGTCCTTCATACTTTCCAAATCAAGATTCAGTAAAAAAGGAATGTCTCTTCCATACTCTGTCTCACTAAATGTTTTCAAACTACTGTACCTGCTATTATTATGCATCCATAATGAAGCTACTGCTCTTTGTAACTTATCTATTTCTTTTTTTAGCTCTTGTATTTGTTTTTCTTCCGTGCTCATGTTATTTTATATTTAAGGTTTAAAAATAGATACAACCTCAACCATTTATTATGACATTAATCAATTAATCCATACCCTCATCAGGGTAAATTTCATATTTACGGTATTCCATAAAATCAATCATAGTAAATTTATTTATTTAGCAAAAACAAAGAAAGTATATGAAAAAGGTATTATTTGTTATGTTACTTGCAATAGCAATATTAAGCTGCACAGAATCGGAATCACCAGAAGAGTCATTAGAATCTAAGATTGAAGGTAAGTGGAAATTTACGAGGTCATTTTTGGTAGAAAATGGTGTAACTTCACAAGAAGTAGTTAATGATGGTACTGATTGCGAACATGATGAAACTATTGAATTTGATGCGACAAATCGAATGACATTGGAATCCTATGATAGTGATGGTTTAGGAAATTGTTCACCTACATTAGAGGTGTACACTTATAGTTATGATGGGATAACTTTAGAAATTCATGAAGAAGGTAGTAAGTTCTCAGTTGTTGTAAACAAAAGGATACTTATTCTTAAATCATTGAGTAACAGTACCGAAAGCAGATACTGGGAAACTCACTTTGAAAGGATTAATTAGAGTGTAGAGCTCGACTCAAAATAAATTAGGAACAGTAAATCAAACTTTCTGTACCAAATTAATTCAAATATCATCCAACCCCTTATTCACCCGACTGAATTTTGAGGTGTTTTTTATTCTCCCACAACAAATGAGCATTATCACGCATCCATTGCTTGACCTCAGAAGGGGAATCATAGTATATTTCCATAATTTGCTCTCGTGACAATCCTTTCATTTCTACCATAACCCAAATTTAATCACTCATGTTACCTTAAAGGTAAGGAATAACCTTACTATTGGTGAGGGTTATCACGCTAAAATATCAAAATGATAGTAATAGTAAGGCTTCCCTGATATTATATACACAGTCTTTGAATTAGTTGAAACCATAACCTTCCAGACCCAAGCTGTATCTCCTTGCTTAAACCCCTCAAAATTTGCTATTACAAGCACTTTGAAGGGACAATAAACCTGAATTAATCTATTGTCCCAACGAACTACTAAAAGACTATAAGGGGAAGAGTATTTAAGTAGTTTAGCCAGATTTTCATTATTCATGCTGAGGAAGTAAAAAGTAGTTATCAGAATCATATTGAAGGTCATTTGCTAAATTTTGTGAAAATTCAAATGCCTGACATTCTCTTTTTAAAAATGAATCAATATATGAGCTTTTCACAGCTCCTGTAAAGAGGTTATATAGATCCCAAAGGTTAATATTCCCATCTTGATCAGAACTGAAATTATGATCTGTAAAATATCCTTTGGAAATGGCATTTATCTGACCATCATTCAAGGCAATAGGAAAGACTCTTTTTCTTTCTGGCAAAGGCAAATACTGATACATTTTCAGCCTACCTAGTAAATGAGCCATCTGCTGAGCACTGAAATAAAATTTACTCAACCTCTCCATATTCCCAAGATGTCTTTGATGGTCATATCCTAGAAATAAGTCTATCATTTGCCTCAAAAGCTCTGAAGTATTACTTGCTCTTAATTCATCTTTAAACCCATCAGTAGATATACATAGATTTGTGCATACCATGTTTTTGAATCCAATGAATACTTTGAATTTCTCCATAGATTTTTTGGAATATAAGTTCTCATGATTATAAGCTCTCACCCCACCAATTGTAAGAGCCAACATATTCCCATTTACATTGTGCTGAACCTCTGGAATCTGAAGCATAAAAGCCATTCTCTCATAGTAAATAGTTTTTTCATGAGGAAGTAGCTCTTTTACAGGTTTTCCAATAGCTGAAGGCACTCTACCTTTCACTATATGAGATACTCTAATGTCAGGGTTCTCCAGATATATATTAGGAAAAACCTTCAAAATAGCCTCCTGAGCAGTTTCAATAAAAGTATGATGACTCATAGTCATTTCATTATCCTTTGAAAAAACAGGAATAATGGTATCATCTCTCAAATGTTTAAGTGATACCTGTTTTGTATTTGCCTCAATAAAATTAGATGTGGATGTAGTTTGATTTAAAGACTCATCAATAATCATTTCTTGTGGTTCCATTTTCAGATGTTTTAATGTTGTTAATAATTTCTTTGTTATCCAGGTATGTGCTTTTAGCCTCTTCAAGCTCTCTTTTTCTTTGAATGAGCTTCTCTCTTATTACACCTTGCTTATTTGGGTATTTGATATAGATATGTCTGAGTCCCTCAAGTGTACTGCACTGACTAATTTCCTTCTCTATGTCCATTGTAAAATCATTTGTAATACCTTTTTGGCACCATTGCTTTAAAATCTTTCCTGTCCCACTGCTTATTACAAACTCAGGCTTATTCATAAATAGCCCAGTCCTGTCTTTTGAAGCAATACATAAATGATTGTCATTGATGAGTTCAAAATTGATGGTAAGTTCATATTCAAACCCTTCTCTAGTTTGTTCCTTTGTACCTAATTTCACAACTTTCATTCTCCCATTTGCATCCTGATCCAATGAAAATTCAGATTTTCTTCTCACTGTAGTTATGATATGACAAGAAGATTGAAGTATACAATCTATAAATGCTTGATGTCTTGGAGTGACCTTTGCCCAATCCTGGAATCTTCCTCCCAGATTTTCATGAATTTGAAGGCATCCTCCCCTCCCATTCCATTCATGAGTTATGGAATCAATAATTATCACTTCCATTTTAGCATTTTCACATGCTTTAATTGCCTGTATATATCTCTCTGGACTGTAAGGTTGACTGAGACTAATTGTGCTAAAATCTCCTAATTCTGAATAAAGATTAATACTTCCATTTTCAGTATCAATTACAGCTATTTTATTCCAGTTATTAGTGATTCCATAAGCAAGCAGTAAGGCTGAATAGCTTTTACCAAATCCAGAGGCACCAGATAGTCCTATTCTTAGTTTTATTTGCTCTTTTTGAGCTTTTTGTAGTTTCATAATGTATTGTATTTAATGTTATTTAAAAGGCATAAAAAAAAGGACCAATACTATATTAGTATAAGTCCTTTAGCTCAGAAGATGAGTAAATATTATATCACCAAATCTTGTTCAATAACCTCTAATTCTTTCTCTTGAATGATATTAGAATTATACTGAATAAGCTTATCCTTGGCATCAAGGTTGGTTGTAAATTCAGTACTTCTATAGATATAAAAACCATCGGAAGTGATATACTTACCGGTACTTGGATTTAACTTAGGATCCTGTCCTTCATACTGTGGTTCAAGTGACTCAGTGATGATAATTTTTCCTTCCATAGGATATGGCTGACCTTCTTTAATGTAAGGACTTAGAATCCTCAAAGCAGCATCATCTAATGTGATAAAAGCAGTTCGCCTTTTTGGAGATAAGTAGCCATTTGTAAGTGTTAACACTTCTTCATCAATTCTAACTTTACCATAATTCTTTTCTACCCCTTCCGAATCCATTTTAGAAAAATAAGTAATTACCTCACCAGTTTCAGGATGAGCTACAACTTTCTGTGTGTTTAATAATGATTTCATAATAAATGTTTTAATCCCAGATTTATTCCAGGTATGTTTTTCTGCCAACTGAGTATGGCATTTCACTAGGAAAAAGGACTACCCCAATCTCCCAATTGCAAAGCAGCGTGGGGGACATTCTAAGGGTTATTCTGGGCTTGAAAAAAATTTTTAAAAAATTTTATTTCATTATTTGTAAGGGTTTTTGAAATTTACAGTTTATAATTGTGTAACCTAATGAATTTTGATGTTTGCTTTTTTTAACATCATACCACTTTTCGACATCAACTGCTTTAGCTGTTGATATTATTTCTAACACATCATATACTTTTTGAATTTCTTTTTTTAAAGATTGATTACTGTAGAATTTACCATTTGTTAGATTTAAAAGTTCTACTATTTTGTCAGTAGAAGATTTGAGTTTATCTACCTTAATTAATTCATTTGAAATATCCTTTTTTCTTAGCTTTAAAGCCCTCATTTTATCTTCACCAAGTATTTCAAACCCATTTTGAATGACTTTATCGAATTTGTCTTTATAAACTTTTGGAAAGCTTGGTGGATTTTCCATTAATCTGAAATAGTCTTCACATTCATCTTTAAATGCTACTCTTTTTCCTACTATTTTTTTATTAATACCCTTGATTTCAACTTTATCATCCTCAATATATACGTAATCAATAGTGTTAATTGTTTTAATACCATCCCTTATAATTTTTGATTTTCCATTATTAGATACATAAAAGGTTTTGTTCAGGGTAGAAAAATTATGCATTTCATTATACAGTGCTAATTCATTAACACAAATATTATCAGCATTTACTCTTAGGTAACTACTTTTGGAGGCATATTCAAAAATCATTTCCTTTTCCATATCACTTCCCTCATGATATTTTTTAACTATGTCTTCAGCCTCCTGTATCTTTGACTTTACGCTACGCTCATATTCATTTTCAGTTATATCACTAAAGAAAGGTGATTTGTTGTAATATAGCCTAACTGTATTTTTATATTTTGTATTTCTAATTCGACCTATAATTTGGGGTAATACTGTAATTATATCAATTTTCGTATGATCTTTGGATCCATCCGTAAGGATAATGGTTTTACCATCTTCATCGTAAATGTCACAACCCTCAAATGCTGTTGCAGTGTAAAAGTTAATCTTTTTGACATGACTATTTATACTTTCTACTTTATATTCTCCATTTAAACCTTTGCTAACTGAATCATTATTATAATTGTTATCTGCACATACAATTCTAATTTGATTGGGATTACTATTCCCCGAGCTTTTAAGTTTATTTATTATTGAAATAATTCCCTTTACGGAGTTTATAAAGATATGTGCATTTCCTTTTTCCCGTCCATCAAGAAATTTGGTAACTATAACAGTTGCCACATCATATATATTTTGATCATATCTACAGAAATTTACATTAACTGGCGTAAGGTTTCCCCAATTAATTTTTTCTTTTGGGATATTCCTTAACTGTGGTAGTTGATATCTATCATCAATGGGGGTAGCTGTTCCGAATACATATGAGCCATATTTATTGTAAGAATCAAGTACAGTCTGTACTGCCTCAGTTCTAAAAGATGCACTGTCCACTAATTTATGAGCTTCATCAATAAGTATTTTCCAATGCATTATGTCTTTCCTCTCTTCCAAAGCCTTCGTTACTTTTCCCAAAGAGTCATATGTTGTTATTATTTTATCTCCTTTAAACTCTATTATTTCATCGTAACTGTTACTGTTTCCGTACACTCCTAATGCATTGATATTATTATACTTACAGTGTTCTAGCTTGTTTTGAATTAAAGCTACAAAAGGCACCGCAATAACATACTTTCTATTATTGGATAATGCTACGGTGGTCATGCCACAACCAGTTGTAACTTTATTTAACATCACATTTTCTGGCAAGTCATCCATAAATTCTGACAAATACCTTTTATTCTGGGCGTTTATTACCCGTTCGTTTGTCACTATTTGTTCATTTATATAAGAATCTTTTTTACTGTTATTTAAGTTAATATTTTCTTTCATGAATACTTTTTAGTTTTTACATTTCCACTATTTGCTCCAACTTCATGATAATGCCTTTTTTTATGGCATAAAACAATAGTTTTAGAGGGATTTTGGAAGAAAAATATTCCAATACTATTATTCAATTATAAATTAGGGTTGAATTTTTGGGAAAGACTTCTGTTAAGAATGGGGAGTCTTAAAATGAGTAAACTCATTTTAAGAATAACGATTAAATATCAAAAATATTGTTTGGATTTCATAGATTATTTCTTGCCAATTCCTTTCCTATCCCTATCCATAAAAAAGGCAATGAATATAAACAAGATCTTTATGTGATATTATTTCTTTGATGAATTGGGATGAGAAAAAACTTATTGGCTATGCCACTTCAGCATTATGATTGATAAGGTCAATTATCTTAACAATTTGTATAACCTGAGAATCATTATCAAAGACTCCAGTAAGACCCTGGTCATTTAGATCTGTAAAAGGAGATTCAAAAAGCATTCCTTTATCAATAGTTCCATTTTTAGATAAGTAATCAATGATTTTTTTGATAAATGTCATTTGATCTGCCTTAAGGTTTCCAACCTGTAAAAATTCTGCAAATGCTTTGTTTAGTGCATCTCTTTCAAGCCCTGTAATGCTTCTTATAAAAGCACCTAAGGGTTTATCTCCATACTGCTTTACAAACTGCTCTTTCGTTCCTGCAACACTCTCTGTAAACAGCATTTTTTCCAATTCATCCAACTCATCTTTGGTGATAGGAACATTATTGGATAGTTTGGTAATAGTCAAATGATTTTTATTCTTTCTGATATAACTTTCAACCCTGTCTTTATAAGATTTCAAACTTACATAGGAAGTGCCTACTGGTTCTCTAGATACAATTCCATCATAGTCTAAATCATCTTCAAAATGGGTGTATACAGACTCTTGTGGTTTTTTATCCAGATACTTAATTAGTTCTCTTAGAGCAACTCTTAATTCATCCAGTTTTTTGACATCAATGGTTTTCCAATACCTTTCAGTCTGCACTTCTCTAATTAGTGGCAGATGGATAGATACCTGCGGGATATTGTCTTTCTTTTGTAATGCGGCAGCTGTCCTAAAGATCTTATTTACATATTTCCCAGTATCAGCTGTACCTATTAGTAGTACCATCTGATAAATCAGAATCAACATGTCAAATCTTCTAGCCAGTTCATCATCTTCTTTAGCTGCTGGTTGCAGATGTGATAAATGTGTATTTATCTCTTGTATATCTCCCTTAGATAAAATCAGCCATTTACTCTTATTACTGTATTCTTTGACATACCTAAGCTCCTTCCTAACAACAAATCTATTCTCATCCAGATTGAGTACTATTTTATGTAGTTCTGTGAGATAGGTATCTCTAATCTCAGCCTCTGAAGGTGTCTTGTCTGATAGATGGGTTATGAGTTGTGATACTTTTAATTTAGCTTCAAATATCTGTTGTAAAAGTGGTTTGGTTTGCTTGGTATTCACACCATCAGGAAACTCATCAAAAAACTCAAAATTCTGACAGTAGTCAAATATTAGAAATTCTTTTTTATCATCTGAAGGACCAAATAAATCAGGACATAATCTGGTTCCTCTTCCAATCATCTGCCAAAACTTTGTTGGACTTTTTACCATTTTAAAAAATACCAGATTCACCACTCTAGGAGCATCTACACCTGTGTCCATCATATCAACAGAAACAGCAATTTGAGGTTCCTGTTCAGCATATGGATCTGTAAATTTTTCTAATAAATCCTGTGCCTTGGTCTCATAATTATCAATGACCCGTAAAAACTTACCTGAATACTCTGGATAGTTTTTGTTGAATCTCTCTTCTATAAATACAGCATGATTATGATTCTTTGCAAAAATGATGGTTTTACCCAGCTTATCCCCTCCACTTACTTTAATTCCATCATTCATCAAATGCTCCAATACTTTATCTACTGTATCTGTATTAAAAAGCCATTTATTGAGTGCTGCGCTGCCTATGGTATCAGGAGCTTCTTCATTAGACGGATCACCAAACTTCTCTTCATATTCCTCTTTTTCTCTCTCTGAGAGTTCAGCATACTTGATTCCCTCACGCTGAAATTTTAAGGGGACACTGATTGATTTGGGTGGCACTAAATAGCCCTGCTCAACAGCTGTAGTAAGCTCATAGGCAAAGGTGGGATTATCATCTTCAATACCAAATAGTGTATAGGTGTTTCTGTCAATATCTTTTTTAGGAGTAGCTGTGAGTCCTATAAGCATGGCATCAAAATACTCAAATATAGCTCTGTATTTCTGATACACACTTCTATGTGCCTCATCAATGATGATAAGATCAAAATGACCTACCCCATAAAACCTCTTATCATCTGTTTTAACTTTATCAATCTTGTTAATGATAGTTGGATAGGTAGAAAACACAAGTCTTGTGCTATTGTCTTCTTTTTCTTTAGTAAGGTCTATTGAGGATAACTCTGGCAGGTGTTCACTAAAGGCATTTTTTGCCTGGGTAACCAGTGCATTTCTATCAGCTAGAAAAAGAACTCTTTTTGCCCAGTTGCATTTGGTAAGCATATCTACAATGGCAGCAGCTGTTCTTGTTTTCCCAGATCCTGTTGCCATCACAAGAAGGCTTTCTCTTCTGGCTCCTCTGAGCTCACCCTTTTTATTATCAACAATAAGATTTTCAGCTATTCTTTTAATAGCCTCAAGTTGATAATCTCTACCAGCTATTTCAGTATCTACTTTAAAGTTTCTAAGGTCCTTTCTGGTAGTTCTCCTATCAATCAGCAGTTGTAATTCATCAAGTGAGTAAAACCCCTGAATTTCTCTATCCACATAAAAAGTATCATCCCATATATGGGTTTCAAAACCATTGGTATAAAAAATAACAGGGCGCTGCCCATGCATCTGCTCTAAACAGTCAGCATATAGTTCTGCCTGATGTCTTCCCTTTCTCGCATCTGCCATTGTTTTTTTAGCCTCTATAGCTGCCAGGGGTTTTCCATCTTTTCCCCAAAGCACATAATCCACATAACCAATTCCTGAAGGATTAGTAGAAAGTGGCATACCTGTGACTTCATATTCTATTTCTCTATCCTGTTCAAGCTTATCCCACCCAGCATCTTTTAATAAAACATCTATATAGAGTTTTCTGGTAACTGACTCAGGAATCAGAATTGGGATGGTCTTATCTGGGTCTTTAACTTTTTCCCTCTCTAACCTTCTCTTTGTAGTCTCTTTTTGTTGCGTCTCAAGCTGCTGTTGCAACTGTTCAATTTTTTCAGCCTGAGCCTCAATTTTAGCCCTTTCCTCTCTGTCTTTTCCCCTTCTGTATTCTAATTGAGCTTCGAGTTCCTGCAAGGCTTTTAAAGTTTCCTTTTGCTCATTGCCATCAGGAATAAGACCCATAGTAAAAGAAGGAATATCTACTTCCTGTTCACTATAATAAATCCCTAAAAAACTTAAAAATCTAAAGAGGTTTTTGATGCTAGCTATAGATTGGTCATGGGTGATAGACTTACCATGCGCTGCATTATTTCCTGTGAGTCTAATCAGGTTTATCTCCCTAAACATGGAGGGTTTAATGATTTCCCTAAAACACTGCTCATGAATTAAACTCGATAGTTTAGTATCATAAGGAAATTCCAATTCTACATCATTCTGATAAAGCCATTGAACTGCCTTTTCCAAAGCACTTCTGGCAATCATAGCACATGCCTTAGGAGAGGTTAAAGTAAGCTGTTCTGCCTCTTTAGCTTCTTTATAGAGTGCAGGGAATTCTTTATGTAGGAATTGGAAGTTGGACATTCTTTATTCTGCTAATATTTTTTGATTCCCAATGTTGATAAATTGACCAAAGGCAAAAAAGGCTTCATCCATTTTCTTAAGATCTGTTTCTCCTGTCCTAGTAACAAACGGTAAATATTCTACAAAGTAAAAATTTAATTTATCTTTCTCATTTATACTTGCATTTATCCCTTCAGTAGATTGATTATTTATAAACCTAAAAGCCCTATGAATATGTTGATCATATATGGGATAGATTTTTGGATTAATAATATGCAACAGAAATATCTTCCAGACTACTGATACATTCTTAAACTCTTTCAAAAATTCATCAATATCAATGTTTTCTTCAGCTTTAAGACTATTAATAATATCCAATTTTTTTATAATCTTAGATTTCAAACTATTGGTCTTGGAAACACTGAGTTTCATCCCATTTTTCCATTCATATAATTGAGTTAGGTCTGATTTTGATAGAATATCATTGTGAATGAACTCATATTTTTCAGAATCATCGTAAGAATAAATATTGCTCCAAAAAGAAATAAAATCAGATAAACTACCTGATCGATTATTTGTAAGAATCGGCAATATTAACCTCATACCAGCTCCCCTTTAAATGCCCTTTGTAAAAGGCTGTTAAATAAATTTTCTGCTTGGGCTAAACTGTCTTGTGCTTGACCTTTTTGAGCTTCTATAACCTTAACTCTTTCAGCAAATTGGTTTTGTTCCTGCATTGAAGGAAGTGGAATTAAAAACTTTCGTATCATATTTAAATGTAAATCAGGAACACCAATCCCTTTTATTGATCTATCTGCTTGACGTTTAATAGCTGGATTCGCCATTGCATCTTTTAAATAGTATGGGTTTATTATTTCTTTGATAGGTTTTATCAATGCTGCACTAACGTAAAGACTAAATTCTCTTTTAACATTCACTATGGCTGGTCTTCCGTAAGTAGCACCTACTTTAGTATATAAAATATCTAAGTATTCAGGATTGCATCTTTTATAATACTTGTCATGGTCCTCTTTGGATATGAATTTACAATTATCAAATTTTAATACCCCTGTGGTAATATCCTTAACAGATATAAACTCTACACCACTTTCTTTATAATCAGGTTTAAAATGCACCCCATCTGTAATTTTTGAGGTTACTTCACCTAGAGTCACAATCTTATATCCTTTAGGATTAGTCACAGGATCCCCAAACATATCAAGAAACAAACTTTGGGTAAGCTCATCATATTTCTTAATCAGTGCTTTAGTTTTTTGTCTATACGCATCTGCAGCATCTAAAATAGCAGCTATCTTTTTTTGTTGGTCTAAGGGAGGGAGGGGGATTTTAAACTTTTTCAAGTCCTTCACATTAAAACCTGGTTGTGCTGATTTATGACTAACTCTCCACATTTGAGATTGAAAGTGTTGAGATTTCATGCACCATAAAACAAACCTTGCGTTAGCAAGGTCAAAATCAAGTGATACTTTACCTATTGATGCAGTTGTATTAGCTAACTTGATATCATCTGGAATGATTGCAACTTTGCCAATTGTTGCTCCTGTCTTGGATATTACAATATCACCTGGATATAAAAAACTTTTAGGATTAGCTTCATTTACTTCCTCTGGAATATAGACCATCTTTGATTTATCTATGTAACCTTCTCTAGAAATATCTGCAACCCTAATATAAGGAATACCATTATCTTGGTACACTTGAGGTTTAATAGATCCATGATCACCATCCCCAATAGGATACTTAGTTTTTGCTCCAATTTTTTCTAATTCAGTATCCCACTTCATCCCAACATCTTTTTTAAAGCCTCCAATGCCTCATTTCTCTCTCTATCCAAAGTTTCAATCTGCTCTATGATGACTTTTGGCGGGTCATACTCTATTTCTTCATAGACGATTTCTTTATACCTATTGATGGATAAATCCCAATCATTTTCTTTGATCTCATCAAAAGGCACTAAGAAACTTTTGTCAGTTCTTGCTCTTGATGATTCCTCATCCATATTATGATATCTAGAAAGAATATCGGGTATGTCATTTTCTTTGATTTCATTTCTTTTATCATCCAAACTATAACCATCAGCCTGCATGTCATAGAACCAAACTTTATCAGTACCTCCAGTACCTGTTTTGGTAAAAAATAGCACCGCTGTACTTACTCCTGCATAAGGTTTAAATACCCCACTTGGCATAGAAATAACCGCATCTAGTTTATGGTTTTCAATGATTTCCTGTCTAATTTGCTTATGGGCTTTAGAGCTTCCGAATAATACCCCATCAGGCACAATTACTGCACATCTCCCACCTGTTTTAAGCATCCTGAGCATCAATCCTAAAAAGAGCAATTCAGTCTTTTTAGACTTGACGGTTTTAAGTATTGAGCCTTCAACTGCATCATAATCTAATGCCCCTTTAAAAGGTGGATTTGCCAGTATCAAGGTGTATTGATCTCTGATATCTGCGAGACTTTCACTAAGGGCATTGTTTTTAATCAAATTTGGTCCTTCAATACCATGTAATTGTAGGTTCATAGCCCCAATTCTAATCATGGTATCATCAATCTCTACCCCATTAAACATTTCATTATTAAAATGATCTCTAAAGTCTTTATCTAAAAACCAGTCTTCATGATTATCTCTGTAGTATTCCCCTGCTGTTACCAAGAAACCTGCTGTACCAGATGATGGATCACAGATAATATCATCCTTTTTAGGCTTAGCCATATCGACCATCATTCTGATAATATGTCTGGGTGTTCTAAACTGACCATTGGTACCAGCGGATGCAATTTTAGAAAGCATATATTCATAGAGATCACCTTTAGTATCCCTATCTTCCATATTGATCTTATCAATAAGTTGTACCACTTGATCCAGTAGTCTTGGCGTAGCAATAATAAAATTAGCCTTACTCATAAAATCAGCAAATACGCCTGCAGAGTGACCCACCTGTTTCATATGATCAAATACTGTCATATCATCCACCATAGGCTTTACAAACAGTTCAAACATAGACTCAGGATCTTTGTTTTTAAATGAACTCCAACGCAATTCCTTTTGAGCTGACGTGAATATTTCATCTTTAATGGGTATCCCAACCAAATTTGCTTTTTTCTCCTCCAGCAATTGACGCTCATCCAATCTTCTTATAAAAAGTAAATAGGTAAACTGCTCAATAACAGATAGTGGATTAGATATCCCTCCTGTCCAAAAGGCTTCCCATATTTTATCAACTTGCGACTTTAATTCTCCTGTGATCATAATTATATTCTAAGGTAAATTTTGTTTGTAAATCTTCTTTTTCAAACCCCTAAGCTACTTAACTATTGGTTGCTGTGCAATACCTATCAAAAGCTAGAAGTTTTTGTTTAAAATTCAAGGTAATTATAAAAATACCCTATCCTCCTGCGATTGAAATAAAGCAACCAAGTTATATTAAATTAATCATGATTCATTATTGCCTCGAATCATTTTGGTGATTTCAACAATTCCAGAATTAACATTTGAATTTTTATCTCCAATATATCCAGAAGATGTTTGCTCATAAATTGATTTAGCTAGTTGTAACATTAACGTATGTCTAGTCTCTACATCCTCACTGTTAATTGATTCAATAAAAATTTTAAAAGAATCCATTCCATTCTGCCTATGCTTATTCACAGTGGATATATGTCTTCTTATGGAATATTGTTTAAAAGAAAAACTTATAATAAATATGAAAATGGCATAGATTAAAATTTTCGTTAATATATTTCCAATATTATAAATTACAATAGTATTTTCCCCTGGGATTAATTCTTGGGTAGGAAACTTATCATTGAAATTATAAAGGAATAAAAACGTAATAAAAATGACTGAAGTACAGATACCTATAGTTAACCAGATATTTGATGCTTTTCTGTTAATATCTGATTCCCTTTTAAATATTTCCGCATAGTCAGAAACAGTTTCTTTAGATCCTTTTTTTTGAACTTCCCTCAAAATTCTATTAATACTATCTGCGTCAGCTGTTGATTTCTCTCTTAATCTATTTATTTCATCAAAATCAATTGTTCCCGAACTTTTGTCTAAATTCTTAATGGCAGAAAATGTTTCGAAGAAACTGAGTTCATCAGATTTATTGTTAGTCTTTTCCATTAATTCTCTACACCAACCCGTAATTCTAACTATTAATTGTTCCTTTTCTCTAGCTAATTGAGATCCATCCTTTTTTTCTTCTTCTTTTGTAATTGAATTTAAATAAGATGTAAACGTTGCTATATATGCTCTAGACCTGGACTTCAAGGAATCAGGAATTTCATCATTCAATTCAATTATGTGAATCATTTCATCTAACAGATTTTTAATCTCTTTCATTTTTATTATCAGAGAATCCCAACTTTGTTTATTAACAAAATTACCTGGATCAACTTGATCCAATTCTATATTTGAAAATTCTTCGATTGTATACTTTTTTATAGGCTTGTTCATCTTACTTACTACTGATTAAATTTGAATAATCTATAAAAATAGATTATCGTCATAAGATTCAATATGATTTATGTCAATTCCATAGAAAATACCTTCCTAAATGCACAAAGGAGAACCTCTAAGCCTTCTACTATTCTTTTAAAATTTGAATCATTTTAATGCTCCAATTTTGAACTTTTCCATATTTTTCACACAGATCAGTTTTTAAGGTGAAATGCAATTACCGACTTTTTTACCCTATTATCTATCTTAATTAAATTTTTTCCAAAAGAAATAAAGTATGGCATCCCATCTTTATTTGCTGTGTAGGCAATGTATTTATTACCATCATTATAAAATATTTCATGGTATTCTACATTTTTAAACAAATGGACTACTTTGTCATAGTCTGAAAGTATTATCTGAAGAGTGGATTTTGATTTATCGTGTATTAATCTAATGTTTTCTTGAAGAGCACCCTGATATTCTCCTCCATCTGTGCTTTGATACTTATCCATTTTAACTTTTATTGAATAGTCCGAATCATAATATTTAATGGCTTGAGAGTAACTTTTAAATGAGAGTAGCACAACAATACTGACTAATAATGTTTTGAAATTTTTCATAATTGAATAGTGGATTTTTATTTTCGATTTTACTCTTTGCTCAACATTGAAAATGGAATGGCTAAAATTAAATGAGCTAAAGCTATAAAAGCATAGATATTATTCTCTCCAAACATGTTAAACATCCAATATAATTCTGCAAGAAATGGGAGTAATAGAGTCATAATACCTCCTATAAATCCACTTTCCGTGAATGCAATTATCACGGTCCATATATGTGTAATAATAGCAGTAATGGCAAATACTCCATAAAGTGAAACAAAAAGTGCTTTCATGAAAATTTGAATTTAGACTTTATAAGAATCAAAAGTAGCCCTTCAGCATAAAGGTTATTTACGGTAAACAGTAAAACCAGCCATATTTCTATAGCTGGATTTTAGTTAATCATCCCTTATTCTCTTCATCTCCTCACCTACCTTCCTCTGAACAATCTTCCCATAGCTCTGTTGAGTCGTTGCCATCTTAGAATGCCCCAATAATTCAGAAACTACCTCCATAGGTACATTGTTCAATAGCAGTACAGTAGTGGCAAATGTCCTTCTGGCTACATGATGGGTCAGTCTTTTCTCTATCCCAACCAGATCAGCTATTTCCTTGAGGTAGCCATTGAATCTGGCATTACTTGTCACAGGAAGTAACTGATCACTATCTGATTTATACCTCCTCAATAGCTTCTTAGCCTTGGGAAGCAATGGTACTGACAGCTCCTTCTGAGTCTTTTGCCTTTTCATCTTGATCCAATCCTCTCCATCATATCCTTTGACAATATGCTCCTTCTTTAAACTGGTCATTTCCTTAAAGGCAAGACCTGTATAGCAACAGAAAACAAAGCAATCCTTAATGACTTCTAATCTCTTGATTTCAAAAGTTGATTTCTCCAATTTCTTAAGCTCCTCAACAGTTAGAAATACCAACTCTTTTTTGACTGATTTAGCCCTATATAAAAGAAAGGGATCTTTGTCCAGATAGTCATGTCCAATGGCAAATTTCACCACCTTACGCATCCTCTGAATGGCCTTATTTAAGGTGCTTTGTTGAAAGTTTTTGACTGTTCTAAGGTAATAGGCATATTCATTGATAAAGCTCATTTTAAGCCCTCTAAGTGGCTTATCTGACACCTTGTATTGATGCCTGATAAAGTCTTTTAGATGCCGCTGAGACTCCAGGTATTTCTGGTAGGTGACATAGACTATTTCCTTGCCAATAAGCCTTTCCATACGCTCATTATGCAGGTCCCATACCTCCAATATACCCAGCTCCTTTTCTAGGGTTTTACCCTTGTAGGCGTCATAAATATCCTGTACTGTAAATGGTTCTTCTCCAACTTGAAGCATTAAAAAAGCCTTACTGATTTTGTTCTCAATAAGGCTTAGTTGCATGTTGGTAGTTTCTTCCTGATCTGATTGATCAAGAAGTCTCTGTTTATTAGGGTCCCAATGGTCTGGATTAACCCTGATTCCTGTTGAGAAATCCTTGCGTTGTTTGTTGTAGGTAATTCTACACCTGATAGGTGCAAGATTTGTTTTGCTCAGTTCAGTTGACTTAACAGTAAATCTGATGTATAGTTTTAATATTGACATTTCGAATAATTTTAAAGTTAGAATAATTGCGCACCTCGAGAAATTAGCGCACCTCGTAGCGCACCTTGCAAGGGTTAAAAAAGATATATAATGGATTACCCTTCAGAAAGAAGATTATAGTGTCAAACCCTTATTCAATAAAGGGGTTTACATGAAATAGTGAGTAGAGAAAGAGGCATAAAGGTTCATACACCCCCAAAAACAAAAAAACCTCAGATTTCCCTGAAGTTTTTCATTAGCTAACTATTTAAGAGTGAACTCTTAATGTTAACAACACAACTATTGTTTCTTAAAAAAGTTGCGGTCTGGACGGGACTCGAACCCGCGACCCCCTGCGTGACAGGCAGGTATTCTAACCAGCTGAACTACCAAACCGTTGCTATAAAAGCGTCGCTTATTGCTAAGCAGGTGCAAATATAAATTGGTTTTTTGATTTGTCAAAAAGAAATCGATTTTTTTTACAAAAATTTGCTCCTTCTTACCATGTAAGTCGTTAAAATCTGATCAAACCCATCGTGTATATCCACAGGGACATAATCAATTTTATACTGCATACATTTGTATTTAAGCTCTTTAAAATAATTCTCGATCTTTTCTTTATAAGCTTCCTTGATATTCTCGGCAAACAAATTTATTTGCTCACCGGTTTCAACATCAACATACTTTCTGGGGGCATTGTCAAAATCAAAATTAAGTTCTCTCTTCCCATCATAGGTATGAAATAAAACCACCTCATGTTTGTTGTATTTCAAGTGTCTTAAAGCAGCAAAGAGTTCTTCTTCCTTTTTGTCGGACTGTAACATATCGGTAAACAAGAAGATCAGGGATCTTCTGTGTATTTTATCTGCGATTTCATGGAGTACCTTATAGGTATCTGTTGTTTTTGAAGTGCTTTGCATCAAAATTTGCTTCAGCTGTTCAAGTAACATTCTTCGGTGTTTTTCATTTCCTTTGGCCGGCGCAAAATAACGGGTTTCATCATCATAAATACTCAGGCCAAATGCATCACGCTGCCGTTTCAGTATTTCCATCAAAGCTGCTGTAGCAAAAACCGTAAAGCCGATTTTATTATAGTCATCGATTGAGATATTCTGCATTTTGGGATAATGCATGGAGGATGAGTTGTCAATGATAATATGACTCCTTAGGTTGGTTTCTTCTTCGTATCGTTTAATGAATAATTTTTCGGTCTTTGCAAAGAGTTTCCAGTCTATATGCCTTGTGCTTTCGCCCTTATTATAGAGTCTGTGTTCGGCAAATTCTACCGAAAATCCATGGAAAGGGCTTTTATGCATACCTGTGATAAACCCTTCAACCACCTGCTTGGCGAGCAATTCAATATTGGGAATCTCCCTGATCTGACTTAAATCGACTTTGGTCATAGTTCAAAAATAAGCAGAATTGTTTAAAGACAGGGCATAAAAAAAGGTTTGACCTGATGGGTCAAACCTCTAATTTCTTATCGAATCTGTTCTTTTATAAAAGAGCGTTCAGTTTTTCTGTATACACATTCTTTGGTGCAACACCAACTTGCTTATCCGCTACTTCCCCTCCTTTAAAGATTAAGACTGTTGGAATGTTTCTTACACCATATTTGGCAGCAAATTCCTGATGCGCATCAACATCTACCTTGACAATCTTTGCTTTATCGTCAAAATCCTTGTCCAACTCTTCCACGATTGGAGCCAACATTCTACATGGTCCACACCAAGCTGCCCAAAAATCAACCAATACAGGTCTGTCTGAGTTCAACACTACCTCTTCAAAATTAGCATCTGTTACTTCTATTGCCATAATTTTATAGTTTAAATATTTCTTGTCAATTAATTAGAGCACAAAAATATGAAATTATTTTGCCTTTAGGACCAATTAAAAATCTATTTTTCTTATAGTGATATTTAAATTATTGATTCGTTTCAGCCCTTGTTGCCATAAATTCACAAGCCCGGGCCTAAAAAACTTCTTTGGCTATTGCCTTTATATTGTCTGATTTCCCCATAGAATAATAATGAACCACAGGTACTCCGGCTTCAACCAGTTCTTTTGATTGCTGAATCGCCCATTCGATCCCCACCTGTCTGACTGTCTTATTATCCTTACACTTTTCTATTTCGCTGACCAGCGCATCCGGAAGGTCCAAACTAAAGACCTGGGGTAAAACACTTAAATGCCTCTTTACGGCCACAGGTTTAATGCCGGGAATGATCGGCACCTCAATACCCATCGCCCTGGCTGCCTCGACAAACTTAAAATACTTTTGATTGTCAAAGAACATCTGGGTCACTACGTATTCCGCTCCGGCATCCACTTTTTCCTTTAACCTGCGAAGATCAGCCTGCAAACTTGGCGACTCCATATGCTTTTCCGGATAACCCGCCACACCAATGCAAAAATCCGCTTTATACGTTGCTTCAATGATATCGTGAAGATAAATTCCTTTATTCAGGTTATTGATCTGGGTAACGAGCTCGGAAGCATATTTGTTTCCTTCGCTGCTTGGCATAAAATAGGCCTCGTCTTTCCGTGCATCTCCTCTCAAAGCCATTACATTGTCTATCCCAAGATAATGACAGTCAACCAATACATATTCCGTTTCTTCTTTTGTAAATCCTCCACATAGAACATGGGGTACGGTATCTACTTGGTACTTGTGCATCAGCGAAGCACAAATACCCACAGTTCCGGGACGCATACGAGTTACCTTACGCTCCAGTAAACCTCCTTCTTTTTTAATGTATACATGCTCTTCACGTGAGGTCGTCACATCAATAAATGGTGGTTTAAACTCCATCAAAGGGTCTATATTGTCATAGAGCTTCTGTATATTCTGCCCCTTCTGAGGGGGTACAATTTCAAAGGAAAATAAACTTTTCCCTTTGGCATTTTTTATATGTTCTGTTACTTTCATTCTTCCTAAAACGATAAATTGGGTTGCAGCCATTTCAAGGCTGCCTCTTTGGTTATTCCTTTTCTATTTGCATAATCGATTACCTGGTCTTCCTTAATCTTTCCGAGTCCAAAATATTTGGCTTCCGGGTTTGCAAAATAATATCCAGATACTGCGGCAGCGGGCCACATGGCTTTACTTTCAGTTAGCTTTACTCCGATGATCTTTTCAACGTCGAGCAGTTCCCAGATCGTATCTTTTTCCAGATGATCGGGACAGGCCGGATAACCCGGTGCGGGCCTTATTCCGGTATAGGTTTCTTTAATTAACGCCTGGTTGTCAAGATTTTCATTTTCTGAATAGCCCCAGTGCTGCTTTCTGATCTTCTTATGAAGATATTCTGCAAAGGCTTCGGCAAACCTGTCTGCAATGGCCTGAACAAGAATCGCATTGTAATCATCGTGTTCTTCTTTAAATTTCCCAGCCAGCTCTTCAGCTCCAAAGATCGCAACACAAAAAGCTCCCATATAATCCTGAACAGTATCAACTGGTGCAATAAAATCTGATAAGGCATAATTGGGTACACCCTGCCTTTTATGCAACTGTTGCCTTAGGGTCCTGAACCTGGTTATTTCTTTTTGATTCTTACTGATCATTATGTCATCTTTATTCACCGAATTTGCCTCAAAAAGACCAAAAATGGCTTTGGCTTTGAAAAGTTGTTTGGAGATGATCTTTTCAATCATTTTCTGGGCATCCTCATAAAGGTGAGATGCCTGCTGTCCAACCAGCTCATCTTTAAGAATTTCCGGGAATTTCCCGTGCAAATCCCAGGAAATAAAAAACGGCTGCCAATCAAAATAAGGAAGCAATTCCTTGAGACTGATCTGTTTCAGGGCCTGAATTCCCATTTCCTTTGGCTTTTTTATGTCTGCCTTCTCCCAATCGATTTTGAAGCTATTTGCCCTGGCTTCTTCCAGGCTAACATAGCGTTTGGCTTTCCCTCTTTTGAGGAACTTTTGCCTAAATTCTTCATAGTCCTTTTTCAGATTGGCCACATACTGCTTCTCTGAACTCTTGTTCAGAAGATCTCCCACCACGGTTACGGCCCGGGAAGCGTCATTTACATGAACTACGGCATTTTTATATTCGGTATCTATTTTGACCGCTGTATGGGCCTTGGATGTGGTTGCTCCCCCTATCAATAATGGAATATCAAGCTTTCTTCGTTCCATCTCCTTCGCCAGGTAAACCATCTCATCAAGTGACGGGGTAATAAGTCCCGATAAACCAATGGCATCCACATTCTCTTTGATGGCGGTATCAATAATCTTCTCGGGAGGAACCATTACTCCTAAATCCACTATTTCATAATTATTGCATCCCAAAACCACGCTCACGATATTTTTACCAATATCATGAACATCACCTTTAACCGTTGCAAGCAGGACCTTACCCAAAGACTTTTGGCTCTCTCCTTTTTCAGCTTCTATAAACGGATTCAAATAGGCCACGGCCTTCTTCATGACGCGTGCTGACTTTACAACCTGTGGCAAAAACATTTTTCCCGATCCAAACAGGTCACCCACCACATCCATTCCGTTCATCAAATGGCCTTCGATAACCTGAAGGGGTCTGTCTACGGATTTTCTTGCTTCCTCAACATCTTCAACGATGAAACTGTCAATACCTTTGACCAAAGCATGTGTAATTCTTTCCTGTAAATCGGCCTTTCGCCACTCCTGATCCTCAACTTCTGTCTTTTTAGTCCCTTTAACCGTCTGGGCAAAATCCAGCAGCCTTTCAGTAGCGTCTTCTCTTCGGTCGAGTACCACATCCTCAACATACTCGAGCAGATCTTTGGGAATTTCGTCATAAACCTCCAACATCGTCGGGTTCACGATACCCATATTCATCCCAGCCCTGATGGCATGGTATAGAAATACAGAATGCATGGCTTCGCGCACCGTATTGTTCCCTCTGAATGAGAATGACACATTGCTGACCCCGCCGCTAATATTGACATTCGGTAGGTTTTCTCTGACCCATCGGGTGGCCTCAATAAAGTCGATGGCGTTTCTCCTGTGTTCCTCCATACCCGTTGCAACAGGAAAAATATTAAGGTCAAAAATTATATCTTCACTTGGAAATCCAACTTGATGAACCAGTATGTCATAGGATCTTTTGGCGATCTCAACCCTTCTGTCATAATTATCTGCCTGGCCAACCTCATCAAAAGCCATTATAATCACCGCCGCCCCGTATCTTTTGATCCTTTTTGCCTCCCAGATAAACCTCTCTTCTCCTTCTTTAAGTGAAATAGAGTTGACAACACATTTACCCTGGGCCACCTGAAGTCCGGCTTCAATGATCTCCCATTTGGAACTGTCTATCATAATCGGGACCCTGCAGATATCCGGTTCTGCGGCAATTAAATTCATAAACTTGACCATCGCCATTTTTCCGTCGATCAGTCCATCGTCCATATTGATATCGATAATCTGGGCGCCACCATCTACCTGGTGCCTGGCAATATCAAGGGCTTCGTCAAACTTTTCTTCTTTTATAAGGCGCAGGAATTTTCTTGATCCGGCAACATTGGTTCTTTCCCCAACATTGATGAAGTTACTGTTTTCATTCAGCACCAGAGGTTCCAGGCCTGACAGTTTTAAATATTTTTTCTTTTCGCTTTTCATTTTTCAATCATGATGCACTATCAAGAGCCTCCCTGATACTACTTCTTAAAAATCTTTAACTTTTTATGGCCTCTGTTGGCCGTGGTTTATATCGGGCAGCAGTGTCCGCTATGGCTTTGATGTGCTCGGGGGTTGTACCACAACATCCTCCTACAATATTTACCAGGTTTCGCTCCATATAGGCTTCAATCTGACCCGCCATTTGCTCCGGGGTTTCATCATATTCCCCAAAGGCATTGGGAAGCCCGGCATTCGGATGGGCAGAAATCGCAATATCCGTTTTAGGTGCAATCGCCTCAAGATGTGGCTGCAGTAAATTTGCCCCTAAAGCACAATTAAAACCAATGGTAAACAAAGGGATATGAGACACTGAGATCAAAAAAGCCTCTGCTGTCTGACCCGATAAGGTCCTGCCGCTTGCATCTGTTATGGTTCCGCTTAGCATGATGGGAACATCAATTCCTCGCTCTTCCTTAATCTCTTCAATAGCGAACAAGGCTGCTTTTGCATTCAGGGTGTCAAAGACGGTTTCTACAAGCAACAGATCCGATCCACCGTCTAAAAGGGCTTCTCCCTGTTGTTTGTATGCGACTCTCAATTCATCAAAGGTAACTGCCCGAAAACCCGGATCGTTTACGTCAGGAGACATACTAGCCGTCCTGTTAGTAGGCCCCATGGAGCCTGCCACAAAACGCGGCTTGGAAGGATCCTTTGCTGTATATTCCTGCGCTGCTTCCTTGGCGAGCCTTGCTGATTCAAAATTCAATTCATATACAAGATCTTCCATGGAATAATCGGCCATGGCAATGGTGGTCCCTGAAAACGTATTGGTCTCAATAATATCTGCACCGGCCTCAAGGTATTTCCTGTGAATTTCCTTTATGGCTTCCGGTTGTGTTAATGACAAAAGATCATTATTACCTTTTAACAGGATTTCAAAGTCTTTAAACCGTTCTCCGCGATAATCTTCTTCGGTAAATTTGTAGGCCTGGATCATGGTGCCCATGGCTCCGTCCAGGATCATGATCCTTTCTTTTAAAATTTCTTCTAATTTTTCTCTCATATACCTCTTTTTCCCCATTTTATAAAATTCCAAATTCTTTCATGAAAAAAGTATAAAAACATTTTAGTAAAGACTTCAATACCTCCAATGGATACCGCCGTTTTGATTTCCCCGGTAAGGAAATAAGAGATCACTATGGTATCCAGTGTCCCCAGGGTTCTCCAGGTAAATGCTTTAACTATACTTCTTCTTTTCGTTTCTCCTCTTTTGTAATATTTATCATTTTTGGAATGAAATAAGATCATGATACTAGTAGTTTAAAGCCTGTGATAAGTCTTCTACAATATCTGAAATATTTTCCAATCCTGTTGATACTCTAATTAATCCATCCGTTATGCCCACCGTCGTTCTCTCTTCTACGGACAACTTACTGTGCGTCGAGGTGGCCGGATGGGTAATAATGGTTCTTGTGTCTCCCAAATTTGCCGACAAGGAACACATCTTGATACGGTTTATAAAATCCTGACCGCCCTGTAATCCCCCAGTAACCTCAAATGCTACGATATTTCCACCTTTTTTCATCTGTTTTACAGCAATGTCATACTGCGGGTGCGACTTCAAAAACGGATACCGTACTTTGGACACTTTTTCGTGGTTCTCAAGAAACTCCGCAAGGGCCAGTGCATTTTCACAATGCCGGTCCACCCTTACACTCAAAGTTTCAAGGCTTTTTGATAGGATCCATGAGTTAAATGGCGATAAAGAGGGTCCTGTGTTTCTGGAGAACAAATATATTTCTCTTATTAAATCAGCCCTTCCCACGGTAACTCCGCCCAGGACTCTTCCTTGCCCGTCGATCAGTTTGGTCGCTGAGTGCACCACCAGATCCGCTCCAAATTTGATCGGCTGTTGTAAATATGGCGTTGCAAAACAGTTGTCGATCACGAGTAAAATCCCGTGTTTTTTGGCAATTTTTCCCAAAAACTCAAGATCGATGATCTCCAGGCCAGGGTTCGTAGGGGTTTCCGCATAAATGATCTTCGTGCTCGGCCTGATCAACGATTCCAGGCTTTCAGCCTCATTGATATTAAAATAACTGGTTTCAATACCCCATTTTGGGAAGAACTTGGTAAACAAGGCATGTGTAGACCCAAATACAGATCGTGCTGAAAGTATATGGTCACCACTGCTTAACAGAGCCCCGAAAGTGGAAAAAATAGCCGCCATCCCCGAAGCGAAAGCATACCCGCTTTCAGCTCCTTCCATAGCCACAATTTTATCTATAAACTCCGTGTTGTTGGGATTTGAAAAACGACTGTAAATGTTCTTTTCCTTTTCTTCTGCAAAAGAGGCCCTCATGTCTTCCGCATCATCAAAAACAAAACTTGATGTAACATACATGGCACTGCTGTGCTCGGAAAAACCTGATCTTGGTATTTGCTGCCTTATAGCCTCTGTTTCAAATTCTCTTTTCTTAGTCATAATATTTCAGCGCATTATGCTGTCTTTTATCAAGCCATCTTAGACGGCCTTTTCCGTTAATCTTAAAATATCTCCAAATACCCCTCTTGCCGTAACTTTGGCTCCTGCGCCTGCTCCCTGAATTACCAAGGGCCTTTCTCCATAAGACTCTGTGTAAATCTCAAAAATAGAATCCGATCCCTGTACTTGGCCTAGGGAACTCTTTTTGGAAACAGAAACCAATTTTACTTCCAGCTCACCTTTGCTTTTTGAAAGATCTCCCGCTAATACCCCCACATACCTGAGTACATGATCCTCTTCCTGAGCCTCTTTGATTTCCTGATACTCCTGATCCAGATCTTTGAGCTTACTCAAAAAATCCGCCGCACTTCCATCCCGCAAATGTTCGGGTATCAAATTCTGGATTTTAACATCTTCAAACTCATTTTCAAGATCGAGTTCTCTTGCCAAAATGAGCAATTTACGTGCAACATCATTCCCACTCAGGTCCTCTCTCGGATCAGGCTCTGTAAACCCTTGATCCACGGCTTCCTGTAAAATATCACTGAAATTTTTATCCTGTTCCGAAAAATTATTGAATAAGTAACTCAGGGATCCCGAAAAGACTCCATTGATTCTCGTGATGTTCTCCCCTGAATGATGCAACAATTTGATGGTATCTACCAGGGGCAAACCTGCTCCCACGTTCGTCTCATAGAGATAACTCTTTTCATTCCGTTTTAAAGCAGCTCTTAATTCTTTGTAGAATGAAAATTCAACTGTATTTCCGATCTTGTTGGAAGAAACCAGGTCAAATCCGTTTTCAACAAGAGGTATATAATTTTTAATAAAATCACGGTCAGCCGTATTATCTACAGCAATCAAATTTTCAAGATGATTATTTCGGGCAAAACCAATGACATCATTTATGGTAAATCCTGAATCGTCCTGTTTCAGCAGATCTCCCTTCCAGTTTTCGCCAATGCCGTCGCTGTTCAACAACAGTTGTTTTGAATTGCTTAAAGCAAAAATATTGATATTGAGATTTCGCCTTTTTAAAATATCTTTTCTGCTCTTTAAAATCTGTTCTATCAACGTTCCTCCAACCAGGCCAACCCCAAAAATTGCTACATTAATATTGGTGGAAACCCCAAAGATCTGTCCGTGAATTACATTCACCGCCTTATTAAGGTCCTGATCTTCCAGAACCAGGCAAATATTATCTCCTGTAACCGTATTATTGATCAATATTGGTTTTATCTTATTTATCGTTAAGGCATTGTAAGATTTATGGAAGCTTGAAAGGTTCTGCCCGATGATAGATACGATTGAAAGATCCTCTTTTACATAGATCCTGTTCACATCTTTCATTTTAATGTCAAGCGCAAACTCTTCTTCAAGTATTTCCTTTGCCAGGAAAGCGTCATTGGAACTCACAACAAATCCAATACCCCGCTCTGAAGATCCCTGTGAAATTATACTTACATTAATCCCGCCTTTACTTAATGCTGTAAATATTCTGGCGTCTACACCAATTTTACCAAGCAACCCTCTTCCTTCAAGGTTGATCAGCGATACATTATTCTGCACCGTTACGGAGCGTATACCTTTGTTGGTGGCATGAGACTTGATCAGAGTTCCTTTATTTTCCTTATCAAAGGTGTTGAGAAGTCGTAAGGGTATGTTCTTTTCAACCAAAGGAATAATGGTCTTGGCATGCAGAATATTTGCCCCAAAACTAGCCAGTTCATTGGCCTCCTGATAAGAAAGTTCTTCAATCATCTGGGCATTCGATACAAGATCGGGATTTGCCGTATATATTCCATTGACGTGGGTGTAACTTTCAAGCTCCGCTGCATCCAGAAAATTAGCAAAAAGTGAAGCTGAATAATTGCTTCCGTTTCGTCCTAATGTCGTGGTCTCTCCTTTTGAATTTGAAGCGATGAACCCCGTTACCAATTGTAATTCATGTCCGTTTTTGCCAAAGTATTTTTTAAAGTTGTCTTTTGATACCTCTTCTAATACATGGGCTTCCCCAAAACTACTATCCGTTTTCAGCAAGGTTCTTGAATCAACTGCCTTTGAAGGAATTCCTTTTTTATTCAAAAGGTGGCTTAGCATTTTTACAGAAAGTACTTCTCCCTGGGCAAGCACTCTGTCTTTTATTTTTTCACTGTAATCTCCCAATAAGGCAACCCCTTCAAAAATCTCGCTCAGGAGATTGAATTCGTGCTCAAAATCGATATCCCTGGAGGGTAAAATCTGGTATTCCATAAACGAATCCAGGCTTTCTTTATAATCCTCTCCGGCTTTCGATTTCTCAAGAATATCTTCCAGGTCATCCGTTGAATTACCTCTTGCAGACAACACCACTACAAACCGATCTTCCTGCTTTACCTTGTTCTCAATGATTTCCAAAACCCTTTCCAGGCCGTTCCCGTTTGCCAGGGATTTACCTCCAAACTTCAACACCCTGATACCCTTATCTTTCAAACTCTTACGTTTTGGCTGCTTGAAAATCGGGGTTAGTATTTTTTCCATTTGTTCAAACTCGATCAAAAAAGCATCATGCCCGTGAATCGATTTAATCTCTTCATAATAATTTTCTACACCTGCTTCGTTCAGAAGTTTTTGCGTTTCCTTATTTTCTTTGGGAACAAAAAAGAAATCAGAATCAACCCCTACCTGAGTCACTCGGGCCCTGATCTGGCTTGCAACCTCATTAAATGTCCCTCTGTCCCTTGTAATATCCACAGAACTCAATAAATGATTCATCATCTTGTACGTAGGTAGTGAAAACCTGTCTTCAAGTTTTCTACCATGATGAAGTAACCAGCTTTCGGTATTAAAGTTGCCCTGCTCTTCGTTCCTTGTACGGTTGAATTTTTCTTTAAACGAATCAGCAGTTCTGTAAAATAACATTGCCATCATACGAGCATCGTGAACCGGCTTGCTCGAATTTGATAAAATCTGCTGTTGCGTTTTATTATGCGCCAGTATCCAGTCAGAAGCCTTCCAATCGGAAGCCACCGGGATAAGATTTTCGATCAATTCAGGAAAAAGAACTGCCATCTCCCAAGCAATTCCTCCGCCAAGAGACCCTCCAATAACGGCGTACAAATTGTCAACCTCGATCTTTTCCAAACCAAGTCCGAATAATCTTGCAATGTCTCTTGCTGTAAAATCTTCGTAATTATCTATTCGGTTGGCCTCAACCTCGTCATAACCATTTCCGGGAATGTTAAACGCCAAAACTGTATATCTGCTGGTATCTATCAACCGGCCGAGTCCAATGAGAGACCTCCACCATCCTCCGTCTCCCGCTACATTTGAATTTCCTGTAAGGGCATGGTTTACCAACACCACTGGAGCCTGACCCAATGGAAGCCCAAATAACTGATAGGACAGACCAAATTCAGGATAATAGTATCCTGTTTCCGTCGTAAAATTCTCTATTTGTATATTAAGTAACTGTTTCAATTTCTTGCTTTTTTTAAATCATTATTGTCTGATAAGCTGATAAATCAGGTATCATTCTGTGCAATGGGTCAAAAGAAATTGTGATAAAGAAAAGGTATGGGTTCAAAAATGATGAGTTATCTTTCCAAATTGGGTAGAATGTAGCACCTTCTTATAGCTTCTTCAGGAAACATATAAGGGTTGCTAAGGCTTCAAAGGGTCTAATCCCTCCACCTTTCTTTATAACAAAAACTATTTTAATGAACTTTTTGCAAAGAAACATAATATTTTGTTTCTATACAACCACTATGTAAAAAACTTACCGGTTCTAATGAAACCGGTAAGTTTCAGATATTACAAACTTTTAAATGCGTTTTCAAGATCGGCCTTAAGGTCATCTATATTTTCAATTCCTACTGATAATCTGATCAGGTCCTGGCTCACACCCGCATCAGACTGCTGCTCTTCGGTGAGTTGCTGATGTGTTGTGCTTGCCGGATGAATGATCAGGGATTTGGTATCACCTATATTGGCAAGAAGAGAAAATATCTCTGTAGCATCCGTGAACTTTTTCGCCGCTTCAAACCCTCCTTTAATTCCAAAAGTTACAATACCGCTTTGTCCGTTTGGAAGGTATTTATCCGCAAGTGATTTGTATGGACTGCTTTCAAGTCCCGGATAATTGACCCAGGCAACTTCATCTCTCTGTTCCAGCCACTGTGCTAATTCAAGTGCATTCTCACTGTGCTGCTTGATCCTAACCGGCAGCGTTTCCAATCCCTGAATGATCTGAAAAGCATTGAAAGGACTTAAGGCCCCACCAAAATCTCTTAATCCTTCGAGTATCAATTTAAAAGTATAGGAAGCATTTCCAAGAACTTCATGATATTTCAGACCATGATAACCGGCAGAAGGTTCTGTAAATTCCGGGAACTTACCATTGGCCCAGTCAAAATTTCCGGCATCAACAATTACGCCTCCCAAAGAATTACCCTGTCCTCCAATGTACTTGGTCAAGGAATGAATAACAATATCTGCTCCGTGTTTGATCGGGTTTAAAAGTGCTGGGGTGGCCACTGTATTGTCAACTATAAAAGGAACCTTCGCTGTTTTTGCATGACCGGATATCGCTTCGAGGTCAAGAACATCCAATTTTGGATTTCCTAAGGATTCCACGAAAAATGCCCGGGTGTTGTCCTGAACAGCTGAAGAAAAGTTTTCAGGGTCGGAGGCATCTACAAAGGTTGTTTTAATTCCCAGTCGTGGCAAGGTTACATTTAATAAATTATAGGTTCCACCGTACAAACTGCTGCTCGCTACAATATGGTCTCCCGCGGTCAGCAAGGTCAGTAATCCCGTGGAGATGGCCGAAGTTCCGGACGCAAAGACAACCGCTCCGATCCCCCCTTCAATGGCCGCCAGCCTGTTTTGAAGGATATCATTGGTTGGATTGTTCAACCGAGTATAGATAAAACCAAGTTCAGCCAGAGAAAACAGATTGGCGGCATGATCCGTGTCATTAAAGACATAGGATGTGGATTGATAAATTGGAACCGCTCTTGTCCCGGTAGTTTGGGTTGTGTCGTGTCCTGCGTGAAGTGCTTTTGTTGAAATTTGTTGATCGCTCATAATAATATTTTTAATTTCTTTAGTGTATAATTTTTAAAAAAATGCCCTTTTTGCCTTGGTATTGCTAAGCGGGCACAAAAATAAGTCATTTTTTATTAATGAATATAGCAATACCTTATCATTTTGTTAAAGCACATCATATTGTGTTATTTTGTTGTTCAACTTCAATTCTATTCGGTTCTGGTCAAAAAAAAACCTCTGAAAAATTTCAGAGGTTTTTTTATATATGATCGTTTAAAATTATAGCATAAAAATCCTCTGCGTGCAACAACGCATCATCATTTCTGCCATATTTAATTTATAGTTCTTCATTGGTAATGAGCTAGCAAATATAGAAATTATTTTTAAAACAGTTCAATTATAAATAATGCCAGGTAATATACTATTACTTTAAATTTTACGTTTTGTTGATTTATAATATTTATTTTACTTAAATTTGGTGCCGTTAATCTGAGGAAAAATTTGAACTGATTGCAACCTCATGAAAAAATGCTAAAGCAGTAATTCTACTTTAGCCCCTGTTTTTCAATTCGGTTTTTTCTTAAAAATATAAAATTACTATGTCTTATTTATTTACGTCTGAGTCTGTTTCTGAAGGGCATCCCGATAAGGTTGCCGATCAAATATCAGATAATCTTTTGGATAATTTTCTAGCCTTTGACCCGCATGCTAAAGTTGCCTGTGAAACACTGGTGACAACGGGCCAGGTGGTACTTGCAGGTGAAGTTAAAACGACCACCTATATTGATGCTCCGATTATTGCTAGAGAAACCATCAAAAAAATCGGATATACCAAAGGTGAATACAAGTTTGAAGGTGAAAGTTGTGGAGTGATCTCTCTAATTCACGAGCAGTCTCAGGATATCAATCAGGGAGTTGACAGGGGGCCCGAAGAGGAACAGGGCGCCGGGGACCAGGGAATGATGTTTGGTTATGCTACAAATGAAACGACAAACTATATGCCTCTCGCTCTGGATCTTAGTCATAGATTACTGAGAGAACTCGCAAAGATAAGACGAGAGAATAAAGATATCAAGTACTTAAGACCGGATGCCAAAAGTCAGGTAACCATTGAATATTCAGATGATGGTATTCCACAAAGAATAGATACCATTGTGCTTTCAACGCAACATGATCAATTTGATGAGGACGATGCCATGCTGGCAAAAATTAAAGAAGATATCGTTGGTATATTGATCCCTCGTGTGGCCGCTGATCTTCCGGCATCTATACAATCATTGTTCAATGACCAGATCAAATACCACATTAATCCTACTGGTAAATTTGTTATTGGAGGCCCACATGGTGATACGGGTTTAACCGGGAGGAAAATAATCGTTGATACCTATGGCGGAAAAGGAGCTCACGGTGGAGGAGCTTTTAGTGGAAAGGACCCCAGTAAGGTGGATCGATCAGCCGCCTATGCTGCTCGACATATTGCGAAAAATATGGTTGCTGCTGGAGTATGCGATCAGATTTTGGTTCAGGTTTCGTATGCTATTGGTGTGGCTGAACCTACATCGATCAATGTGGAAACATACAATTCCTCTAAAATCGGGAAAACTGACGGAGAAATATCCCGAATTGTAGAAGGTATATTCGATATGAAGCCGGCTGCCATAGAAAAAAGGTTAAAACTTCGAAATCCAATCTACAGCGAAACTGCAGCTTACGGGCATATGGGTAGAAATCCAAGGACCGTCACTAAAAAGTTTTCATCGCCTTATTCAGGAGATAAGACCCTTGAAGTTGAGCTTTTTACATGGGAAAAACTTGATTATGTTGATCAGATTAAAGAAGCCTTTGGACTGTAAATAATCTTTACATTCTATGAAATACCTTGCCTTTTTGTTACTTCTCTATTTGAGTATCTCAGCCAGCGCACAAGAGCTGAAAACTGAATTTATCGAGAAGTTTGCGATTGAGGCCGATAGATTTGTAGGGATAGATGAATTCAGCAATCTCTATTACATAAGCGATAATGTACTGTATAAGAAAACCGATAAAAAAGTCTTTTCATACAGCAATCCAGAATTAGGAAGGGTTCATAAGGTTAATATTCAAAATCCTTTTAAAATCATTCTTTTCTATGCTGATTTCAATGCTGCAATTCTGCTTGACAATAACCTGAATGAGCTAAGCCCGGTTCTGGATTTTACAAGAGAAACAAAATTCAATAATGTTTCCTTTGTTACTGGTTCTTCGCAAAATAATATCTGGTTGTACGCAGATGATAATAAATTGCATTTATACGATTACAAAAGAAATACTGAACTTCTTCAGACCCTGGCACTGACATTTTACAACCCCGAATTTAAACCTATTGACCTGGTGAGCAGTTTTAAAAATGTATGGGTACTGGCAGATATTGGGGTTTTTGAATTCAACGAGTATGGTGTTTTTATTCGAGGTTATCCGTTAAAGGATACTTCGCGAATATTTCCGTTTCAAAAAGGATTTATTTATGAATCCAAAGGAGAATTCTTCTACAACGACCTGACTCAGGTTTTACCGATAGAATTCAATTATGAAGGCCCTTCGGAAACGATTTTTATCAATAGCTCTAAATTTTACGTTTATAACGGTAAGGAAGTTTATGAATTCCAAATAAAGAGCTGAAAATATCCACAATTAAAGGAATTACGCCATATTTTTTTTAATTTCGCTTTCCATTGCTTTTTAACTAAAATCAAACTAAGAAACCTATGCATATTGCTATTGCCGGAAATATTGGAGCAGGAAAAACGACATTGACCAGTTTATTAGCGAAACACTATAAATGGGAGCCTCATTTTGAGTCTGTTGCAGAGAATCCTTATCTCGATGACTTTTACGGATCCATGGAGCGCTGGTCCTTTAATTTGCAAATCTATTTCTTAAATAGCAGATTCAGACAAATTCTTGAAATTCGTGAGAGCGGAAAGAATATCATTCAGGATAGAACTATCTACGAGGATGCCCATATTTTTGCGCCGAATTTACACGCCATGGGATTGATGACTAACAGGGATTTCGGCAATTATGGATCTTTGTTTGAATTGATGGAAAGGCTGGTATCCCCTCCGGATTTGCTGATATATCTAAGGGCAAGCATACCAACCCTGGTGGGGCAGATACACAAACGAGGCAGGGATTTTGAGAATACCATCAGCATTGACTACTTAAGCCGATTAAATGAGCGTTACGAGGCCTGGATAAGCACTTATAAAAAAGGAAAATTACTGATCATTGATATTGACAATTTGAATATTGTAGATAATCAGGAAGACCTGGGCTCGATTATCGACCGAATCGATGCACAGATTCACGGCCTTTTTTAATTTTCATTTTCTGAGATCCTAATTTCATAGGCTTCGAGGAGCATCTCATAAAATAAAAAAACCCTCATGATTCATGAGGGTTTTTTAATTAAAAGCTTAACTAAACTATTTAACGTTATCCATAACATCTCCCTTGAGGGTAGAGTAATTTATTTTTAACGCATTGATGTTTCTCAATTCTTCCTTAATGTCAGTAATCGTACCCACATTAGATTCAATATCTGCCTTAATCGATGTCGTGAGCAAAGGAATTTCATCCTCAGGATGTGTTTCCCTTTCCGCAAAAATAAAGTACTTCACATCTTTAACATCAGCAATACGGTCATTCAGCTGAATCTTGTCTCCTTTTTGATCTTTTACTTTACCAACATAAATGTAACTGACCAAACTCTTGCGCTCTAACTTCTTGACTTCCGTCGCCTTTGGCAATTGAGGCTTCTTTATCTTCAACTCCGTTTCACGCATCACCGTGGTAACCATAAAAAAGAACAAAAGCATAAATACAATATCCGGCAATGATGCCGTAGATATACCCGGCATTCCTTTTTTCTTCTTTTTAAACTTAGACATAAGAATTTACTTTGTGGGTTCAGCTTCAGAAATGATCTGAGGATACTTACCCTTAATTATTTTTATTCTCTCCTTTAAGGTTTCATTGTTCGGATTATTACCCTGATCCTTTAACATCTGAGTATACGAAACCCCGTACATCTTCTCTGATAACCTGTTTCTCAAATCCGTATAGGCACCCACCAATTCATTTTGAACCGAAATGTAGGTTCCGTATGAGGTTCCTCTGTCACTTTCCAGCGATATGACCGCTTTGTTCGGATGATCTGATGATGCCGGATCTTTGGCACCTTCACACCAGTCGCATTCAGCGGGTTCGGCTCCGTCAATCGGGTTGCCCAGGCCTCCACCATTGTCGATAAACTTAATGGCTTCCTCACGAATCTGATCAATCGTCATAAAGGTTTCCCCTTCGACCAATATATCATTGTTACGGTTTACCGTTACAACAAACACATTCTTTTCTTTCAATTTCGGAGGCTCCGGGGCATCTGGCGGTTGTTTTTCAGGCAACTTCCTGCTAATTCCAGTGTCCACATCCATTGTCGTCGTTACGAGAAAGAATATGAGCAACAAGAAAGCAATATCGGCCATTGACCCTGCATTGATTTCCGGTACATCTCTTTTTGCCATAATATTATTTCGTTGAAACTAATGATTTTACAAAATCCCATAAAAAGAAGCCTAATCCTATACCTCCCAAAATCATTGAATACCAGATTCCGGTACTCACCCATTTTGAGACAGGACCAGCCTCACCATCCTTGATCACATTCCCTGAAACATTTGTTACCGCCGCATCTGAAGCCATTGCATAAGAAATCATCAATAAAACTGCCAGTCCGGCAAGTGAAATCAAGGTCTTTTTCAAAAGCTTTGGTTGTCTAACTAAATTCCATAAGGAGAATACTATTGCAATAATCGCAGTGATTATAAGGATCACCCTCGCAAATGATACAAAAGGAGATACAAGGCTATTTTGTAACTCTAAACTCTCCTTAACAGCATCATCGCCTTCCATAATTATCCTTACCAGGAAGTAAATCGCAATCAAGCCGATCAGTCCTGAGGCAAGTGATAATATTTTTGCTATCTTACTGTTCATAGTTCTCTTATTTATTTCTGATCAAAAGATCCACTAATTTAATAGAAGCGTCTTCCATGTTATTTACAATACTATCAATCTTTGAAATGATGTAGTTGTAGAAAATCTGAAGAATAATCGCTACTACCAAACCAAATACCGTTGTTAAAAGTGCTACTTTAATACCACCGGCAACAACCGCAGGAGAAATATCACCCGCCGCTTCAATAGAGTCAAATGCAGAAATCATACCAATTACCGTTCCCATGAATCCAAGCATTGGGGCAAGAGCAATAAACAGAGATAACCATGATACGTTTTTCTCCAATAATCCCATCTGGACACCTCCATAAGCTACAACAGCTTTTTCAGCAGCGTCAACTCCTTCATCCATTCGGTCTAAACCTTGGTAAAAGATTGAAGCAACAGGGCCTTTTGTATTTCTACATAATTCCTTTGCAGCTTCTACACCACCTGAACCCATAGCTTCCTCAACGCTGTTAACTAATTTGTCAGTATTAGTTGTAGCCATGTTAAGGTAAATAATTCTTTCTATGGCTATAGCCAAACCTAAAATCAAAGTTACTAATACAATCCCCATAAAGAAAGGACCACCTTCAATAAAACGCTGTTTCAAAACTTGATGAAAAGTTTTTTCAGCAACTGGTTCTGTTTGTGCGTAAATGTCTTGTACTGAGCTCAAGAACATCAATCCTGTCATTGCAAGGATAGTAAATACTTTTTTCATTTTTTTAATGTTTGTTATTTAAATTTAGTTAACGGGTTTAAAGATATAAAAATTTTTGGAACATAAGCACATCTTCCGCGGAGAGGAAGGGATTCGAACCCCCGTTACGATTTCTCATAAACACGCTTTCCAAGCGTGCGCCTTAAGCCACTCGGCCACCTCTCCAATAAGTCAAAATTTTATATGAGCGGCAAGTAACAAAAAAATATTTACTTGTAAAAGTTTTTAGCTTAAAACTAACTCATTTCACCCCTTATTTCAGTCTCGAATTTTTCTTTGAATTCATTATACGGAATCTTCAAACCCAGCATTAATTTCAGTTTGGCCACGGCAGATTCTGTTGTGATGTTTTTTCCATTTATAACTCCAATACTTTTCATTTTGGTACTGGTTTCATAGAGACCCATTAAAACTCCTCCACTGATACATTGGCTGACATTCACAATAGGTATTCCTCTTTGAATCGTTTTAATGAGTATTTCAAAAAACCAGGAATCAGTTGGAGCATTTCCTGCCCCATAAGTCTCTAATATGACTCCGTGAAGATCAGGATAATTCAAAATATATTCGACCATGCTTCTCTGAATGCCCGGAAATAATTTCAAAATAACCACATTGGCATCAAGATTTTTTTGAACTTTCAGGGGGAGGTCTTTTTTAGTTCTTTTCAGAAACTGTCGATTAAAGATCAAATGAACTCCGCTTTCTCCCAGATTGGGATAATTTGGCGACTGAAAAGCCTCAAATTGCTCTGCACTGACTTTTGTGGTCCTGTTAGCTCTGTAGAGTTTATATTCAAAATAAAGGGCCACTTCCTGCACTACAGCCTCTCCGTTCTCAAAAGCTGAAGCCACCTGAATGGCCGTAATTAAGTTTTCTTTTGCGTCCGTCCTTAAATCTCCAATAGGAAGCTGAGAGCCGGTAAAGATCACTGGTTTACTTAAATTCTCAAGGATAAAACTCATGGCAGAAGCCGTATATGACATGGTGTCAGTACCGGTAAGGACCACAAATCCATCCGTTTGATCGTGGTTTGATTCAATGATCTCGGCAATGTTGATCCAATGGTCAGGCGACATGTCTGAAGAATCAATAGGTTGCTCAAAGGCCGTTGTTTTCAGGCTGCATTCGAGTAAATTAAGTTCCGGAATCTTCGTTTTCAGGTTTTCAAAATCAAAGGGTTTTAATGCATTTGTTTCATAGTCTTTAACCATACCTATGGTTCCCCCTGTATAAATAATCAGTATCTGTGGCACCCTTTTTTCCATAAAAACCAAGTTAGCACGCTTTTTGATATAAAAGTATTAATTAAAAATTAAGATAAAATAGTTATGAGTGGTTCTTTTTTATTGATTATTATCATCGGGCTTTTAGGAATGCTGGTTCAGGGAAGATTGAAAAGCAAGTTTAAAAAGTATTCAAATCTCCGACTGCAAAATGGAATGAGCGGACGTGAAATAGCTGAAAAGATGTTAGCAGATAACGGAATTTACGATGTGCAGGTGATATCTACTCCAGGAATGCTGACCGATCATTACAATCCTCAGAACAAAACAGTTAACCTTAGTGAAGGGGTATACGCGGAGAGAAATGCGGCTGCGGCAGCTGTTGCTGCTCATGAATGCGGCCATGCCGTACAACATGCAAAAAGTTATGCCTGGCTTCAGTTGCGTTCAAGACTGGTACCAGCAGTAGGGATCTCTTCGAAACTTGCCTCGTTCTTATTGATTGCAGGTATTTTTACGGTTCAGATTTTTCCTCAATTGCTTTTACTGGGAATATTGCTGTTTGCTTCAACAGTTCTATTTACCATCGTGACCCTTCCCGTGGAATATGATGCAAGTAACAGGGCTCTGGCCTGGCTTGAGGACAAGCAAATGGTAACAAACGAGGAGCACGATGCTTCTAAGGACGCCCTGAAATGGGCAGCACGGACCTATGTCGTGGCCGCGCTGAGTTCGATCGCCACCTTACTTTACTACATCAATATTTACAACAGCAGAAGTTAGATCTTTATTTGACGGTCAATTTGCTGATCGAGAGAAATAAATGTTTCTGTTCGTGCAACACCTTTGATGTTCTGAATTTCGTGATTCAATACCTGCATAAGGTGTTCATTATCGCGACAAAGAATCTTGACAAATATTGCGTAATTACCTGTAGTGTAGTGGCTTTCAATAACCTCGTCAATTTCCTTCAGTCTTTTGATGGCTTCTTTATATTTACTTGAACTATCAAGAAAAATTCCCACAAAGGCAAGGGTTTTATAGCCCAGTACTTTGGGGTTAATGACAAACTTGGAGCCTGAGATCAGACCCGAAGCTTCAAGTTTTCTCAAGCGCTGATGAATGGCTGCGCCCGAGATCCCCACGTCCCGGGCGATACTCAAAATGGGGGTTCGCGCATCTTCCATTAACTGGTTGAGGATCATTTTGTCAATTCCGTCTATCTTAACACCCAATTCCTTCATCTTCAAAATATTTAATGTTTATGCTTTCAAATTTTAAGCAATTCCCTGTTTTTTTGTTCTGTTTCATATAAAATTAAAAAAAAAGACATGAATAAATCATGTCTTCTCTAAATATCTTAAAAATTTGTTAGCTAAGCATCTCCCTGGATCACAAATTCATCCATAAACGCTGTAGTGTAATTTCCGGCAATGTAATCAGGGTCATCCATCAACTGCCTGTGAAAAGGAATTGTTGTTTTAATTCCTTCGATAACAAATTCGTCCAGTGCCCTTTTCATCTTACTAATTGCTTCCTCCCTGGTCTGTGCGGTTACAATAAGCTTAGCAATCATCGAGTCGTAATTTGGAGGGATCGTATATCCTGCATATACATGGGTGTCCAATCTAACCCCATGCCCTCCGGGAGCATGAAAAATACTTATAACTCCGGGAGAAGGCCTGAAACCGTTAAAGGGATCCTCCGCATTAATCCTGCATTCAATGGCATGCTGTGTTGGAATATAATTAATTCCGATTATGGGAACTCCGGCTGCAACCTTAATCTGCTCCCGAATCAGATCGAAATTAGCAATTACCTGCTCGGTTATGGGATGCTCCACCTGAATTCGGGTGTTCATTTCCATAAAATAGAAATTTCTGTGTTTATCGACAAGGAATTCTATGGTACCTGCTCCTTCGTATTTAATGTATTCGGATGCTTTTACTGCAGCTTCTCCCATCTTTTCTCTGAGTTCATCAGTCATAAATGGGGAAGGAGTTTCCTCAGTTAGTTTCTGATGTCTTCTCTGAATAGAACAATCCCTTTCCGAAAGGTGACAGGCTCTTCCTTTAGAATCTCCTACGATTTGAATTTCAATGTGTCTTGGCTCCTCAATAAGCTTTTCCATATACATTCCGTCATTGCCAAAAGCAGCCTTAGCTTCTTGTCTTGCAGAATCCCAGGCATCTTGTAAATCATCAGGTGACCAGACAGCTCGCATCCCTTTTCCACCTCCACCGGCAGTTGCTTTAAGCATTACAGGATATCCAACTTTTTCCGCAGTTTTCTTCGCAACCGAAAATGAGGACATGATGCCATCCGAACCCGGGATTGTGGGAACTCCAGCCTTTTTCATGGTTTCTTTGGCAGATGCCTTATCTCCCATCAGATTGATCATTTCTTCCGTTGCTCCGATAAACTTGATACCATGCTCCTCACAAATTTTTGAGAATCGGGCGTTTTCTGATAAAAACCCATATCCCGGATGAATCGCATCTGCATTTGTTATTTCCGCAGCAGCAATAATATTTGATATTTTCAGATACGAATCCGTGCTTTGAGCTGGTCCAATACAAACGGCCTCATCGGCAAATCGGACATGAAGACTTTCAGCATCAGCAGTTGAATAAACAGCAACAGAACTAATCCCCATCTCACGACAAGTACGAATGATACGAAGCGCTATTTCACCCCGATTCGCAATTAATATTTTTTTAAACATAATCCTATCATATTATATGAATACTGAATCACTATTTAGTGTATCTACTAAAGGAAGTGATTACTTAAAACTTAAGAAGGATCGATCAGGAATAAGGGTTGATCGAATTCTACAGGTGAGGAATCTTCAACTAAAACCTTGACAATCTTACCTGATACCTCTGACTCTACCTCGTTGAAAAGTTTCATTGCTTCAATGATACAAACTGTATCTCCTGCTTCAATGGTATCTCCAACTTTTACAAATACAGGCTTGTCCGGTGACGGTTTTCTGTATAAAGTTCCTATGATAGGTGATTTTATTTCTATATATTTTGAAGTGTCTTCCGCTGTTTTTTCTTCTGATGGAGCAGGGTCAGCTGCCACAGGTGTTGCGGGAGCCTCAGCCTGCACAGGAACCGGAATCTGAACTGGAGCTGGTTGCTGGTAATAGGTTGTGGTTTCATTTTTATCACCACCCGTTTTAATGGTGATCTTGACATCACCCATCTCCAGTTTCACCTCATTGGCACCGGATTTGGCGACGAATTTGATCAGATTTTGAATTTCTTTTAATTCCATAATGTTTTGTTTAGAATATTTATGAATTGTAACACCACTTAAAATAAATGGATCCCCATGAAAAACCGCCTCCAAAAGCGGCAAGAATCACGTTATCACCCTTTTTAAGTTGAGTCTCATAATCAGCCAGAAGCAAAGGTAAGGTAGCTGAAGTAGTATTTCCGTAATATTGAATATTTAGCATTACTTTTGAAGGGTCAAGCTTAATTCTTCTGGCGGTCGCCTCAACGATCCTCTTGTTGGCCTGATGTGCTGCAAGCCAGTCAATATCTTCATATTTAAGATTGTTCCTTTCAACTATTTTTTCAGATACATCAGCCATATTGAAAACGGCATTCTTAAACACGGTCTGTCCGTCCTGTCTGGCAAAATGTAATCTGTTTTTCACGGTTTCCTCAGTTGCCGGCATAACAGAACCTCCGGCAGGAACCTTTAGGAACTCTCTCCCGGTTCCGTCGGTTCTTAAAAGCTCGTCCTGTAATCCATTACCGTCTGTTGTAGGCTCAACTAAAACGGCTCCAGCACCATCTCCAAATATAATACAGGTAGCCCTGTCCTTATAATCAATCATTGATGAATTCTTGTCTGCCCCAATCAATAAGATTTTCTTGTACCTGCCGGATTCAATATAACCGGCGGCTACTGACAATCCGTAAAGAAAACTTGAACAAGCAGATTCCAGGTCAAAAGAAAAGGCATTAACTGCCCCAATCTCGGAGGCTACAAAAGCTCCTGTTGAAGCCGCCTGCATGTCAGGTGTGGCTGTACAAAGAATAACCATTTCGATCTCCTTGGGATCCAGGTTGGTTTTTGAAATAAGATCTTCGGCTGACTTAATAGCGAGATAGGAAGTTCCTTTCCCTTCATCTTTCAAAATTCTTCTTTCCTTGATACCTGTCCTGGTGGTGATCCATTCATCATTGGTATCCACCATGGTTTCCAACTCCTTATTTGTGAGAATATAATCAGGAAGATATTTCCCTACAGCGGTAATCCCGGCTCTAACTTTAGTCATGTCTTTTTATTTGCTGTTTTATAGGTAAACAAAAGATTTAAAATAAATAAAACAGAGTCCAAAAGTAATAAAATTAAATATGTCAATTCATCAAAAAAAGACATTTTTTGTCTCTTTTCGGCTTAAATCAATAAAAAAACCCTCATAAATGAGGGTTTTTTACATATAAGTTGAAATCCGACCTAAGCCTGATTTTCCTGTGAATCAATCAAAACCTGACCTCTGTAGTAAAGCTTTCCTTCGTGCCAGTGGGCACGATGATATAAATGAGCTTCGCCAGTAGTAGGATCTTTCGCGATCTGAGGAGTCACTGCTTTGTAGTGAGTTCTTCTTTTGTCTCTTCTTTGTTTCGACGTTTTTCTTTTAGGATGTGCCATCTCTACTTCTTTTTATCTATTAGTAATTTCTTCAAATCATCCCACCTGGGATCTGTATCTTTAACTTCTTTGTTCTTATCTGGACTCAATTCTTCAAGCTTCTTTAGTATATCCGATTGCAGCGTCCCGTCCTCAATACCCGGGTGCAGCTTTTTCTGGGGAACTGCCAGAACGATCATCTCATATATATACTGAGATAAGTCTAACTGATGTTCTCCATGAGGCAGAATCAAAACTTCCTCATTATCATCGTCAAATTCCTCTCCGAATTTAACAACTAAATTCAATGCCCCTTCAATCGGCAGTTCGAATGGCTCATTTGTAACGTCGCAGGCAACAGTTGCCAAACCTTTTGACGAAAAATACAATTCCAGTAAGGTGCTTTTTTTTATAAATTCAAGAGTTACCCTGAAATCAGCAACCAAAAACTCATCGAACCCAAAGAACTCAAAGAACTGTTTATCAATTTTATATTCAAATATGTGCTTTCCTTCTTTTAAACCAAAAAACGACAACACAAAATCATTTGACTTTTTCATCTGAACATAATTTTGAGCGCGCAAAGATATGAAAAAATTGAGTATTTAAAAATAATTTATCTAGAATATTGTTTTTTCTTGTCCTTATGAATTTTTAATTTGTCGGAAACAAGCTGATGGTATTCGTTTCTAGCCTTAAACAATTTGATTCCCATAAAGATAGCTTCTTTAAAAGATCCGAAATCCGCACTTCCTTTTCCTGCAATTTCATAAGCTGTACCATGGTCCGGGGATGTTCTTATTTTCTCAAGACCAGCGGTAAAATTAACACCTTTACCAAAGGCTATGGTCTTGAACGGGGCCAGCCCCTGGTCGTGGTACATGGCTAAAATACCATCAAATGATTTGTAGGTTCCATTTCCAAAGAAACTATCAGCGGCATAGGGTCCGTAAACTAACTGTCCCTTTTTCTGAATTTTTTCAAGAACCGGCCTTACCACATCATCATCTTCTCTACCAATAACTCCCTGATCTCCACAATGTGGATTAAGTCCAAGAACAGCTATCCTGGGTTTCGAAATATTAAAATCCTCTACCAGCGACTTATACATGATATCAACCTTTTTAGTGATCAATTCTTCGGATATCAATTCAGCCACCTGGCTTACGGGAACATGACCAGTAATCAGTCCGACACGTAAATCTCCAGAGCACAGTATCATTAGGGCTTCTCCTTCAAGATTACTTTCTAAATATTCTGTATGCCCTTTGAACGAGAATTCCTCTGATTGAATATTGTTCTTGTCAATTGGAGCCGTCACCAATATATCAATTTCCCCTTTTTTCAAAGCTTCCGTAGCTTTTTCAAGTGATTTAAGAGCGTATTTACCCGAAAGTGCTGATGGCTTTCCAAGTTCTAAATCCACTAATTCCTTCCAAACGTTTAAAAGGTTAAGTTTTTGGGGAATAATCTTTGAAAGAGAATCTATCCCGTGAATATTTGTGTTGATTTTCAGCGCTTTCTTATGAAAACTGACTGCTTTTGATGAGGCAAAAATAACCGGAGTGCAGAAATCCAACATTCTGTTATCCTCAAAGGATTTTAAGATGATTTCGATACCAATTCCATTTAAATCTCCAACCGAAATCCCTACTTTTATTTTATCCGATTTTTTCATCCAACTGTTTAATAATTCTTAATTTTGACTGGTCTTTCAAATATACCAAACACAAATTTAAACAATAATTTAAGAATATGTTTACCGGAATAATAGAAGCGCTAGGAGAGGTTACCGAACTGGTTCAGGATCAGGAGAATCTGAATATTACCGTTAAAAGTAAATTGTCTGAAGAACTAAAGATTGATCAAAGCCTGGCACATAACGGGGTTTGCCTTACAGTGGTGAAATTAGGGCCGGAATCACATACGGTTACGGCTATAAAAGAAACAATTGATAAATCAAATATTGGAAAATTAAAAGTAGGATCTAAGCTAAATCTTGAACGAGCCATGAAGATGGGTGCTCGCCTTGACGGACATATCGTACAGGGCCATGTTGATCAGACAGCTGAGTGTACAGAGGTTCTTCAAATGGACGGAAGTTGGATGTACACATTCCGGTTCAAGGATACATACAATAACATAACCATTGAAAAAGGATCGATAACAGTTAATGGAGTAAGCCTGACCGTAGTGAATTCAAAGGATCAGGAATTCAGCGTAGCCATCATTCCTTACACATATGAACATACTAATTTTCATCAGATCATAAAAGGAACAACTGTAAATCTTGAATTTGATGTTATAGGGAAGTATGTAGCAAAATTAATTGGAAAGTAATTACTTTTTAGAGTTCTCATGAATCTTCTTCACTGCATATCCAACTCCTAATAAAAGTAATCCTATAACTCCTCCGTCAATGGGGTACTTGGGTGGAGGTGGTGGCGGACCCTGCGCAAAAGAGGTACTGGTTACCAAGAGTAAAGCAAGAAAAAAAATTGCCTTAAAGTATTTATTTGCCATATGATATTGCCCTTTTTAGATTTTTATAACGAAAATAAATCTAATTTGTTGCAAATATATGAAAAGGAATAAAAAATATATAAACAACAGTTAAATTATTTAACATTTATCAATTTCCATGTTTCGATGTTAACAAGGAAACTAAAAAACAAATATAAAATTAAATATTTTGGTTTCAATAAAAAAGGAATCCTTTAAAAATTACTGTTTTATTACAAGTTCTTTAATCGTCATTTAATTCAAACCCAAAAGAACGAAACATTTCTTTCAAAATCTTCATTAAACAAAAAAACCTGAAAGAATCCTTTCAGGTTTATGTGGACCCACCAGGGCTCGAACCTGGGACCACCTGATTATGAGTCAGGTGCTCTAACCAACTGAGCTATGGGTCCAAAATTGGAGTGCAATATTACTATTTTTTTACGTTATCTACAATATTTATCATTTAATAATTATATTTAAAATCTAATCCTAAAAGAAGAATAAAATGCGTCAACGCTTATATATCTCATTATTTTTTTCATTTTGTTTTCTAATTGTCAGCGGACAGGAAACTAAAGTCATCGAAACTGATGCTGATTATCAGTTTCAATCTGAAAAGAATCAATCCGCACAAACGGAATCCCAAAGGCAATCACAAACACAATCACAGACACAATCAAAAAAATCTTATCAATACCAGCCCTCATGGAGCTTTGGAGGCAATATCGGACTTTCCTTCTGGAATAATGGGACTGATATACTAATCGCTCCTAAGGCATATTATAATGTTTCTCCACAATTCTTAGCAGGTTTTGGACTCACTTATATCTATTCGAGTCAGGAAGATGATTTTGCCAAATACAGCCAGAATTCATTTGGCCCCAGTGTAATGGGTGCATTCAGACCGGTTCCTTTTTTACAATTATCAGCAGAATACGAAGGACTGCAAACCAATGGGGACAGCACGATAAAAGTGGGTGACCGCGATAAAAACAGTTATTCCTATTGGAACAATGCCCTGTACCTCGGTGCATCTTTTGTTTCGAGAAACGTATCTTTTGGGGTCAGATATGATGTATTGTATGACTCGACAAGAAGCGTATACAGTTCGGCCTGGTCTCCCGTTATTGGTTTTTACTTTTAAGATAAACTTTTTGCCATTCTCTTTTCAGCAATAAAATGGTCACCTCTTTAGCAATTTCATGTGGTTGAATTTGATCAATGGATTTTAAATCCTTCTCTGAAATATCAACGCGATAGAGAAAATTCAGATATGCTCCAAAATCATTGATGATAAGATCTAATAGGAATTTGTAAACTACTTTGACCAATTCTTCGGCTGAGATACTTGTCAAACACTTAAAATCAAGCCCTGAAAGCCGAGCATCTTTCTTGACCTGTTCAATCAGAGAAGAAATGAGGTTCGAAGATTCCAGATTGTTTATAAGCGCTAATTCAGCGTCTGTTTTCATGATTATCAGGTAGTACGATTCATCAGGTTTAATGCAAATTCCTTTAATAATTTTTTCTTTTCTGAAGCGATGGATAATTCTTCAATATCAGTCAAAGCTGCCTTTGTATATTCTTCAATCTTTTCCAAAAGCCCTTTATCTACCTGGTACTTGTTAAATATAGACTTAACACCTTCTATCTTGTCTTTGGGATCCAATTCAGACGAATACAAGGCGAGTAATTTATTTTTATCACTCAGATCTGATGCTTCCAGAGCTTTTATGTAAAGAAAAGTCTTTTTCCCTTCCAGAATATCTCCACCTATGCGTTTGCCAAAATCATTTCCTCCATAGGTATCCAGGTAATCGTCCTGCAATTGAAAGGCAATCCCCAGATTTAATCCAAAATCATAAATCCTTTGCTGATCCTGAGAAATTGCTTCTCCAATAATGGCCCCCATTTTTAATGAGGCCCCAACCAAAACAGCTGTCTTGAAACTGATCATCTTTATATATTCTTCAAGCTGTACATCAGTTTCTTCCTCAAAATCAACATCCAACTGCTGTCCCTCACAAACTTCAAGTGCGGTTTTATTGTAGAGGGATATCAAGGATTTAAATATGGATCCATCATAAGATTCAAGCCTTTGATTTGACATGATCATAAGGGCGTCACCAGAAAGAATTCCAGTATTAAGGTTCCATTTTTTATGCACTGTTTCTTTACCTCTCCTCAAATCAGCGTTATCCATAATATCATCATGGATCAAAGTAAAATTATGAAACATTTCCACTGACATGGCGGCTTCCATGGCTTTTTCATATTCTTCAGAAAACAGATGACAACCCATCAGGACCAATACAGGCCTCATTCGTTTTCCTCCCAATGTCAATATATAATTGATCGGAGTGTATAAATTTTGTGGTTCCCTGTCACCAATTTTTTCATTTAAATAGTTCAGAAAAGCATTTCTGTATTCTTCTATATTCAAAGTAATTGTTTTTTGTAAAAATAACCATTCTTGGCTAAAAACCTCCAATCGAACCTCGTAATAATCGGCATAAAAAAAACAGAACCTCCCTTGTAACTTTGGCCGCTTTTATTCGTCAAACGTGACGCATATTAATTTTATGTAAACTTTGGAAACTTTTTTTGTTTTTAAAGTTTCCGCGCTTATCTTTGCGGCCTTATGAAAGAAAAAATATTAGAAAAAGCTTCGGATATGTTCCTGAACCTGGGCTTCAAAAGTGTTACCATGGATGACATCGCCCACGAAATGGGGATCTCAAAAAAAACCATTTATGCCCATTTTCCAACCAAGCAGGAATTGGTTCAGGCGACTACTTTTTTTGTCTTAGAAAAGGTTCACGACACAATTTGTATGGTTTGTTCAGCCAAACATGACCCAATCAAAGAGATCTTTACGATAAAGACAATGGTCAATGATCAATTGAAAAACGAAAAATCAAGTCCGAGTTATCAACTCCAAAAATATTATCCAAAAATCTTCAAACAGTTAAAGGAAGAACAGTTTCAATCCCTGAATCTTTGTATTGAAGATAATCTGAAAAGAGGAATTAAAGAAGAATACTACAGGAAAGGTATTGATATTGATCTGATCACCCGGTTTTATTTAAGTGGTATCATGAATCTGTCTAACAGAGAATTCTTTCCCTCGGAAACTTACAGATTGCCTGATTTAAAAGATGCATTTCTCGAATATCACGTCAGAGCTATCGCTACCGAAAAAGGACTCAAAACATTATCAAATATTCTAAGAAAATGAAAAAGATATTTACCCTATTTTTTGTAATGTGCTGGATACCCGCAACAATGGCACAGGAGGCTTATTCATTTAGCCTTGATGAGGCGATTCAATATGCCCTAAAAAATAATTATACGGTTCGAAATGCGTCGCTTGATATCGAAGCTGCCGAGAAACAGAAATGGGAGGCCACTTCTTTCGGTCTTCCTCAGGTTGATGCTGGTATAGATTATCAAAACTGGATCAAACAACAGGTTTCATTTATTCCTTCAGAAATAATTGGAGGCGAGCCAGGTGAATTCACCCCGGTTGTATTTGGTACAAAACAAAATATGAATGCCACTGTTACGGTAAATCAATTGATTTTTGACGGTTCCTATCTTGTTGGTTTACAATCTGCCAAAACCTTTTTGATGATTTCCAATCTTGCCAAGGAAAAAACAGATCAAACCATAAGGGAGGCAGTAATTAATGCCTATGGCAATGTTTTAGTTGCTCAGGAAACCCTGGCAATTCTATATAAGAATAAAGAAGTTCTTGAAAAAAACCTGAATGAAACTCGAATCTTACTACAAAACGGATTCACTGAGGAACAGGATTTTGAGCAACAGCAAATCACGCTCCTGAATATTGAAAATGAGATTAACAGATCTTCAAGGCTGGAAACTATTTCCAAGCAGGCATTGAACATTACTTTAGGAATACCCATTGAAACAGAGGTTGAACTCACAGAAAATCTGGAGAATCTGGCTTTAAAAAGTACAGACCTGCAAATGCTTTATCAAGATTTTGACCTGGAAAACCATGTAGATTACAGAATCGCTGATAATCAGGTGCTTTCAGATGAGCTTTTGGTAAAGTACGAAAAAAGTAAAAGTATTCCGTCGATAAATGCCTTTGTCAATTACAGTACTTTTCAGTATGGTGACGAATTGGCATTTCAAGAATTCGATGAAAACTGGTTTGATTCATCTTTATTTGGGATCAGCATGAAAATACCTGTTTTCAGTAGTTTACAAAGAAGTTCAAGAACTCAGCAGGCAAAAATAAATTTGATGCAATCTGAAATTGAAAAATATGAGATTTCTGAAAATTTAAAGCTTCAGGTAAGTACAGCCAAAAATAAATATCAGTTTTCTCTTGATCAGTTTCAGACTTCTAAAAAGAATCTTGCTCTTGCTGAGCGGATCGCCGAAAAAGAGCAGATAAAATTCTTTGAAGGCCTCAGTAGCAGTATTGACTTAACTAACACCCAAAATCAATTGTTTGGATCTCAACAGGATTACATACAATCTATACTTGAAATTATTCAATCAAAAGTAGAATTAGAAAATGCACTTAACTTATTTTAATATGAAAAAGATTTTCCCCATTTTATTCGTTATACTTTTCACGGCTTCATGCGGTAGTGGAGACAATAAAAGTGTTGAAGATGTGATCGAGTCGAGAGATCTTGAATCCATCAGAGCAAAAAAATCTGAACTGGTATCTGAACAGAACTCGATCAAACAGGACATTAAGAAACTGGATATTATCATTGCAGAACTGGATGAGAGTAAAAAAATCCCTCTTATTACAACTTATAAGCTTGAAACAACTGACTTTAAGCATTTTCTTGAGCTACAAGGAAACGTTACCACTAAAAACCTACTGATTATATATCCGGAATTCTCGGGGGTTTTATCTACTGTTTTCGTCAAGGAAGGTCAAAAAGTGAAAAAAGGTGAAGTATTGGCTCAAATAGACGACGGAGGTCTTAGTCAGCAACTTGCTCAGTTGAAAATTCAGGCTGATCTTGCAAAAACCACTTACGAAAGACAACAACGCTTGTGGGACCAAAAGATTGGAAGTGAAATGCAATACCTGCAGGCCAAATCCAATTATGAGGCTCAGATACAGGCTATAGCTCAACTGGAGCAGCAAGTCGATAAAACGATCATTAGAGCTCCTTTCTCAGGGACCATTGACGATGTTCTTACAGAACAAGGAAGTGTTGTCATGCCCGGACAGTCTCAAATCATGAGAATTGTAAATCTTGACAATATGTATATCGAAACCGATGTCCCAGAAAAATATATTAGGAATATCACCAGAAACAAGAGGGTGCAGGTTGAATTTCCTGTCTTAGGCAAAAAGATCGATTCGAAGGTCAGACAGGTTGGAGATTTTATTAACCCAAATAACAGAACCTTTAAAGTTGAGATCGACCTTCCCAATAAAGACAGATCTATAAAGCCAAATTTGACGGCAAAATTAAAAATCAACGATTACTCAAATGAAAATGCCTTGTTGATTCCTCAAAGTATTATTTCAGAAAACGCAAGCGGAGAACAATATGTATACGTGATATCTGAAAACGATACGAAAAATGAAGCTACGGCGGAGAAAAGAGTAATTGTTACCGGCCTTACACAAGGTGACTATATTGAAGTGACCCAGGGCCTTCAAGCCGGAAACGAAATTATCATGGAAGGAGCACGAAGTGTAAACGACGGCCAAAAAGTGAAAATAATCAATCAAGACTCTTAATTATGGTCAAACAGAAAAAAGTCATCGATAAGGAGTTTGGTTTATCATCATGGGCCATTAACAATAAGACAACAATTTACGTTGTCATTCTGATCATACTATTCTCAGGTTTGTCAGCTTACAACAGTATGCCCAGAGAAAGCTTTCCGGAAATAAAAGAAACCAAAATTTATGTCAGTTCGTTATATCCGGGTAATACGGCAGAAGATGTTGAAAAACTGTTGACGGATCCTATTGAGGAAAAATTGAAAACCATTTCAAATGTTGTTGAAATCACTTCTACTTCTCAGGAGGATTATTCAATGGTAATCGTTGAATTTGATGAAAACATAAGTGTTGACGCTGCCAAACAAAAAGTAAAGGACGAAATTGACTCTGAAACTGCAAGTGAAGACTGGCCAACTTTTAATGGTGCCAAAGTAGAACCTAATGTTTTTGAGTTAAACCTTTCAGAGGAAATGCCCATCCTTAATATCAATATTTCAGGTGATTATCCGGTTGAAAAGTTGAAACTTTATGCTGAATATCTGGAAGATGAAATTGAAGGATTACCAGAGATCAAGCAGGTAGATATTCGAGGAGCTCAGGAAAGAGAAGTTGAAGTGGCTGTTGACATTTATAAAATGATGGCTGCAAAAGTAAGTTTTGAAGATGTTATCAGTGCGGTCAGTAACGGAAATGTAACCATGTCGGCCGGTAATCTCGTTTCCAGCGGGCAACGTAGAACCATCAGAATCATTGGAGAAATTGATGACCCATCGGATCTTGACCTTTTTGTGGTCAAATCTGAAAACAATAGCCCTATTTACCTGAAGGATGTTGCGGATGTCAGTTTTAAGGAGAAGGAAAGAACAACCTACGCCAGAGATTTTGGAGAAGTCGTTGTAATGCTCGATGTAAAAAAACGGGCAGGAAAAAATATGGTTGCTGCAGCCGAAAAGATTCGAGTCATTGTTGAAGAAGCCCGAATCAATGAGTTTCCAGCAGATCTTGAGATCAGTATAACTAATGATCAGTCTTCAAAAACCATTGGTCAGGTTGATGACCTGGTCAATAATATTGTTTTTGGAATCATATTGGTTGTCACTGTTTTAATGTTTTTCCTTGGATTTAGAAATGCACTTTTCGTAGGGTTTGCGATTCCTATGTCGATGTTACTTTCCCTGATGATTTTGAATGCACTGGGATATACTATGAATACCATGATCCTTTTTGCCCTGATCATGGGATTGGGTATGCTGGTTGACAATGGAATTGTGGTGGTCGAAAATGTGTACCGCCTGATGGACGAAGAAGGAATGAGCAGGAAAGCTGCGGCAAAAAAAGGTATCAGCGAAATTGCTTTTCCCATCATTATTTCAACGGCGACAACAATTGCCGCATTTATTCCTCTGGGATTGTGGCCCGGGGTAATGGGTGAATTTATGATTTACCTTCCCATAACGCTTTCTGTGGTATTGGGCTCCTCACTTTTTGTTGCCATCTTCTTTAATTCTGTATTGGTCTCGCAATTCATGAGTACTGAAGATAAGAACATGTCTCGTAAAAGTATTTTTTCAATAACCGGTATTTTGGTCCTTTTTGGCCTTCTGATACTTTTTGTTGGAGGAGAATACAAAATATTCGGGTCGATCATGCTGACAACTGCGCTTCTATTATGGATCTACAGGCTTTTTCTGAGAAAAATGGCCAATTATTTTCAGAATAATATCCTGACAAAATGGGAAGTCTTGTACGAAAAAACCTTAAAAGGAGCTCTAAGCAGCTGGAAACCTTATGCCCTATCCGTTGGAACCGTTCTTCTGCTGTTTCTTGTGTTTTCAGGATTCGGAGCTTCCGTTCAAATGCAGAGAACAAAAGTGGAGTTTTTTCCTGACAATGTTCCAAATCAGATTATTGTATATATAGAATATCCTGAAGGTACTGATATTGAAAAGACAAATGAAATCGCCAGTGATATTGAAAAAAGAGTGTATTCCTTTTTAAATGCTGAAGAATACAGGGATAATGATTTTAATTTTTTAGTAGAAAGTGCCGTGGCCCAGGTGGGTGAAGGTGCAGGAAATCCGCAAACGGATGGTGGTTCGGCGGCTGAAATGCCTCATAAGGCAAAAATAACGGCCTCCATGCGCGAGTTTAAATTCAGACGCGGAAAAGACAGTGAAGCCCTCAGGCAAAGAATCCAGGAAGCCCTTGTTGGCATTTACCCGGGTGTGGCCATTAGCGTGGAAAAAGATGCGAACGGACCTCCTGCAGGATATCCTATTAATATTGAGATAGAGGGAGATGATTATGCTGAACTCATATTTACTGCTGAGAAGATGAAAGATTTCATCAACAGGCAAAGTATTGAAGGAATTGATGAATTAAAAATTGACGTAAACCGATCAAAGCCCTCCATGTATGTTTCTGTCGACAGGCGTAAGGCAGGAGAATTGGGTGTCAATGCGGGCCAGGTAGGACAGCAGCTTAGAAATTCAATTTTTGGAGCCAAGGCAGGAATATATAAAGAAGATGGTGAGGATTATGATATATACGTAAGGTTTAATGAACTGAACAAGAATAACAAAAGCGCGGTATTCAATCAAAAAATTACTTTCAGAGATCCCGCAACAGGTAAGATCAAGGAAATTCCGGTATCTGCCGTAACAAGTCAAAAAAACAATTCAGGATTCAGTGCAATTAAACACAAAGATGTAAAGCGAGTCGTAACCTTGTACTCGGCTCTTTCACCTGGTTTTACAGACGCCGGGGCAGTAGTAAGCAGAATTCAGTCAGAAATGGAAGGATTTTCCGAGTTACCGAATGGCGTAAAAATTGACTATACAGGTCAGATAGAAGAGCAGAATAAACAGATGACCTTTTTAGTAGGTGCTTTTATATCAGGACTGGGACTCATCTTTTTGATCCTGATCTTTCAGTTTAACTCAGTTTCAAAACCAGGAATTATCATGTTGGCCATTTTCCTGAGTCTGATAGGTGTATTTAGCGGCCTTATCCTAACTGGTAATTCTTTTGTTATCATGATGACCATGGTAGGAATTATTTCTCTTGCGGGAATCGTTGTGAATAATGGGGTGGTATTACTTGATTATACCCAACTACTCATAGACAGAAAAAAGGCTGAGCTGGAACTCGATGAAGATGATTATCTGGATAAGAAAGAATTACTCGGATGTATTGTAAAAGCGGGTAAAGCAAGGTTGAGACCTGTGCTTTTAACGGCTATAACGACTATTCTGGGGCTGATACCTCTTGCAATAGGATTCAATATAAACTTCTACACTTTGTTTACCCAGTTAGATCCGCAAATCTACGTTGGAGGTGACAATGTTGTTTTCTGGGGGCCGTTGGCATGGACGGTTATTTACGGCCTTTTTGTAGCAACATTTTTGACTTTGATCGTGGTGCCCATTCTGTTCTATTTGGTCACAAGGTTCAAAATGTGGTTAAAAAGAAAACCTGAAGAAAAAAAAGTAGCAGCATAAAAAAAGTAATTGAAATAAAAACCGGGCAAAGCCCGGTTTTTTTGTTTAGAACCAGAAACCTACATTGATGTACCAGTGATTTTGTTCATTGTCAGGATTCCATGAATAAATCAGTTCCACCGGTCCAATAAAAGTGTTGACTCCGTATCCCGCAGCATAACCCGATCGGGTATCTTCAAATATTCTGCCATCATTCCAGATATCTTCGTTCAATCTTCCAAAATTGCCCGTAAAAGAAAGGAAATTCTTCTTAAAAATTTCATACCTGAAAGTCAATGCCGTTCTTAAAAATGCAGATTCATTTAGCTCTGCAAATCCATACCCGTAAAATGGTATAAAGGTATTTATGTAGTTTTCATTATAACCCCCAAGATGGTAATCCAAAACCTTATTCTCATTGTTGCCAATGGTAACACCTGCCTCTGAAATTAGATGTAACGTAAGTTTATCAAAGAAAGAATACGCGAGACCCACCCTTCCGTACAATTGTGAAAATGTATTGAAGTTATTGTTAAAATCGCTTGACAGTCCGTAGAGAAGATATTCGGAATTCAGATACACTCCTTTTTTGGGAAAATAGTTGGAATCATAGGTGTCCAGCATTACTTTTCCAAAAGCACTGAAAAAATGACTTTTCTCAAAATAGATGCGATTGGTCACGTTATCAATGACCTCATCCGTATAGGTATTAAGGAATTTGTGTTCGATCCCCACTCTAAAGGCCCACCTGTCTTTGATGGTGGATTGAAGAAATAGCCTCGTTGTAAAATCTAAATATTTTATGGGAACCTTTAAGCCGGTATCAAGACTCCCGTTACTTCTTGTGTCAGGAAGCGTACTGGTAACCACATCTGCCTTAAATGTATTGTAACGGGAATTTATTCCAAAACTCCAGTTGAATCCATTGTCGTAAAAATAATCGATATTGTATCGGATATTATCACCGATCACAAGGTCCGCCGAAACAAAGTCATTTTTGAAAAATAAATGTTTGTTCGTAAAATTAACGAGGATTCCTGTTTTGTAAAGGTCATCATAGTGTGCCCCAAATTGAATGTAAGTCTCTTCATTATTTTCATTAATCTCAAATTCTACCCTGACCCCTTCCCCATCCGAGATCAGCTTATAAAAAATACTTTCAAAATTACCCGTAGCAGTCAATACATCGATTCCACGCATAAAATCTTTTCTGCTTATTCTCTCGTTCTTTTCCAGGCCCAGTTTCTTTATACAATACTGATCCGTGTAATTCCGATTTCCTTTAATCTTTATATCCGTTATAAGGAAATCATCTCTGAATCTGAACGATTCAATGGTTCTTGTCATGGGTTCTCCCTTTTGTCGGCTTGCAATATCTTTTAATTCCACTTCAACCTTTTGCATGGCTTCTTCACCTCTTTTCAATATTTCCTCACTTTCATCAAATGAAAATGTAGTGAACTCCTCTAAGTCAGGACGTATGTAAAGATCGCATTCGTCAATTTTATCATCCCATTGTTTATACATCTGGAAGCCTGCTATCTGCAACAGGATCTCTGGAAGTGTTTTAATGTTTTCAATATCCTTTAATCCTCCTGAAACATTGACTCCAATAATGTAATCAACACCCTTCATTCTCATTTTCTCAACAGGGAAATTATCAACAATCCCTCCGTCTACAAGTACTTTTCCATCCACTTTTACTGGTGTTAAAAGTCCGGGAAAAGCACCGCTTGCTCGAATTGCCTCGGGTAAAAAGCCTTTGTCCATAACTACCTCCTCACCTGTTTCCAGATTTGTGGCGATACAAAAAAATGGAATATCCAACTCACTGAAATCATCGACTTCATGAACATGTTCCGTTAATTGTGAAAAGATATTGAAAGCATTCTGGCCCTTTGACACGGCGGAGGGCAATTCAATTTTACCTTTCGTAAGAGGCAGCGAAATCGCATATTTACCATCGTTTTCTTTCTGATAAAATGACGAAACTTCTCTTGGAAGGTCATCTCGGACCAAGCCACTCAGATCGTTTACCCTTAAAACCGAATCCAATTCCCGGGCATTGTATCCGGAGGCATAAAGGCCTCCAACGATGGCTCCCATGCTTGTCCCAGCTATATAATCAACCCGAATACCAGCCTCTTCGAGTTTTTTCAATACGGCTACATGAGCAAAACCTTTTGCTCCTCCTCCACTTAAAACCAGGCCTATTTTCAGATCTTCAGCGGGTTCAGCCCTTTCCTGCCCAAAAACAGGATGCATGAAAATAAATATCAAAAGGAAAAGATAATATTTCATGAAACTGAATTTGAAGGGTTTTCAATATTAAAATGACTGCATATTTTCAATGCCTTGTCCTTACCTATAAGTTGCTCTAAATCCTTAAACGTTGCAGATTTTAAACGTTTTATCGACTTGTATTTCTTTAATAAGGTCAAAACCGTTTTTTCACCAATTCCGTTAATATTGGTTAATTCACTGTTAATGGCCCCTTTACTCCTTTTATTTCTATGATGCGTGATACCAAATCGATGAGCTTCATTTCTCAACTGCTGAATGATCTTCAGCGATTCCGATTTTTTATCAAGATACAGCGGAATGGAATCGCCAGGATAATAAATTTCTTCCAGTCTTTTTGCTATTCCTATGATGGCTATTTTACCCCTAAGCCCAAGTACTTCAAGACTCTTTAAGGCCGAAGACAACTGCCCTTTGCCTCCATCGATAACAATAAGCTGAGGCAAATCCCTTTCTTCTTCAAGCAGCCTCTTATATCTTCTGTGAACCACCTCTTCCATAGAAGCATAGTCATCAGGACCATCTACTGTTTTAATATTAAAATGCCTGTATTCCTTTTTATCAGCCTTTCCGTTTTTAAACACCACACAGGCAGCAACCGGATGCGATCCCTGAATATTGGAGTTGTCAAAACATTCAATATGACGTGGTTCGTCTTTGAGTCTCAGATCTTTCTTCATTTGAGCCATGATCCTGTTCACATGTCTGTCAGGGTCAATAATCTGAATTTGCTTAAAACGTTCCTGTCTGAAATATTTGGCATTTCTTTCGGATAGTTCAACAATACGTCTTTTATCTCCTTGTTTTGGGACGGTTACTTTGACTATACTGCCTATCTCCACCGGAAAAGGAGTATAAATTTCTGTTGAAACAGAATTAAACCGATCCCGGATCTCAACTATAGCCAGTTCCAGTAAATCCTTGTCCTTTTCGTCAAGTTTCTTTTTAATTTCTACCGTATGCGATTGTATTATGGCGCCATTGGTAATCTTTAGAAAATTAACATAGGCAAAGGACTCATCAGAAACGATACTAAAGACATCTACATTAGTTATTGAAGGATTCACAACCGTAGATCTCGCCTGATAGTTAGATAGCAATTCTATCTTTTCCTTAATCTTCTGTGCCTCTTCAAATTCTGCATTTGAGGCAAATTCCAACATTAAGCTTTCAAACCGCTTGATAGAAGATTTGAAATGACCCCTGATAATATTCCTTATTTCCTTGATATCCTGATCATATTCATCTTCCGACTGCAAACCTTCACAGGCTCCTTTACAATTTTTTATATGATATTCCAGACATATCTTATACTTGCCTTCCCGAATATTCTCCTTAGATAAATTATATGCACAGCTGCGTAAGGGGTATAATTCCTTAATCAGGGAAAGCAAGGCTCTTACCGTTCTGACAGAAGTATAAGGGCCAAAATATTCTGATCCATCCTTCCAAACATTTCTTGTTAGAAAAACACGGGGAAATGGTTCTTTCTTAATGCAGATCCAGGGATAAGTTTTATCGTCTTTTAAAAGGACATTGTACCTGGGCTGATACTTTTTGATCAGGTTGTTTTCAAGCAACAAGGCATCGGTTTCAGTCTCCACAACTATATGCCTGACCCGACATATCTTACTGACGAGTACCCTGGTTTTTCCATTCTCATGTTGTTTGGTAAAATAAGAAGAAACCCTCTTTTTAAGATTTTTGGCCTTGCCTACATACAATAGTTTTTCATCCCGATCAAAATATTGATATACACCGGGGGAGTTGGGCAGGGATTTTATTTGAACTTCTAAATCCAATAAATTCATTCAATTTATGAGACCTGTTTCTAATTTCTCATTGAATTGAATTCTTAACATTCGTTTTTGTCTCTTTTTCGAAAACCCTTAGTCAAATATTCGGGATTTTCTTACATATTCTAATGAAAAAGAATTACCAGACAATTTCAAAATATATATTGAAACCATCATTTTTTTTTCTTTATGACACCTGGCATATCGAAAAATACTGAATTAAACAACTTAAAAAATAAATATTTAAAGAATCAATAAAAATTGCTAACTAACTCATTAAGTTTGATTTAAATCCAATTTCTATGATCAATATTCGTATTTTTGCGATATGATATAACCTTATAAAAATAAGGCATAAAACTTCAAGGACATGAAATATTGGAAAAAACTTCCACATCAAAGTTTACAATCAAGAATTGAACAGGCACTGAAAGAAAATGTAGATTTCGAAAAAGATACCTCACTCGGATATCCTGCATCCAAACTGGATGATAAAGTGTTTTATTCAGATGCTCCTTTCCTGAAAGATGCCCCTACCCTGAAGACCTATGTTGCCAATCCGAATCATATCGGATGTCACACCTATGGGAGTTCTGAAAGTGCCTTCAAAGGAACCCAGGAAATCGAAAGAGAGGTTTTAAGAGTTCTTGCCGTTGATTTTTTCAAAATGGAAGATGAACAGTTTGATGGTTATATTGCCCCTGGAGGAACCGAAGCCAATATTCAGGCCATTTGGGTTTTTCGAAACTATTTTAATCATAATTTTGATGCCTCGAATGATGAAATAGCGATTCTGGCTTCTGAGGATACCCACTATTCCATCCCCAAGGCTTCCAATCTTTTGAATCTTGATTTATTACAGGCTAAAGTTGAGTTTGACACCAGGCAAATTGATCCGGAAGCCCTTAAATTGATGATTGAAGAAGCGGTTTTAAATGGGAAAAAATATTTTATTGTAATTGCAAATATGGCAACGACCATGTTTGGTTCAGTTGATGATCCAGACGTTTACACAGATATCCTGGAGTCTATGAACCTGGAGTATAAAATGCATATTGACGGTGCTTATGGAGGGTTCGTCTATCCCTTTAGCAATCTCAAATCTGATGTAAACTTCTCTAATCCAAAGATTTCCTCTATTACAATTGACGCTCATAAAATGTTACAGGCACCATACGGAACCGGAGTATATTTGGCCAGAAAGGGATTGATCGAAAATGTTTTGACCAAAGAAGCAGAATATGTTGAAGGAATGGATCTCACACTTTGCGGAAGTCGATCAGGAGCCAATGCCATTGCCGTTTATATGATTTTATTTACCTACGGACCTTATGGCTGGTATGAAAAAATAAGTATTCTTCAAATGAGGACAGATTGGTTCTGCAAACAACTCGATCAATTGAACGTTCCATATTTCAGAAATGAGCACATGAATATAGTTACCCTATATTCCTCGCATGTTCCAAAGGACATCGCAGAAAAATTCGATCTTGTTCCGGAACAGCACAATGATAACAATAAATGGTACAAGGTGGTCATCATGGACCATGTGGAAATTGATAATCTGCTTCAACTTATTGATGCTCTGAAGGAAAGAATTGAAATTGCCTAGTTTAGGTCGTCTTCTTCTGTAATATTTTCAGTGATTCCTTCCTTCTTTTTTGAAAATATAGTTTTATTGAACACAATCAATAGACCCACTCCTGTGCTTATAGCTGTATCCGCGACATTAAATACGGGATCAAAAAATGTAAGGTTCCTGTTTTCGAATAATGAAAACCTGTCTCCTCCAAAAACAGGGATCCATTCCGGAAGATCGTAGCCAATACTTGGTACCCATTCCGGTAAAATGGTATCAATTACAGGGAAATACAGCATGTCAACTACTTTTCCGTAAAACAAAGAGTCATATCCTCCTTCAGGAGGAAGAAACTCGGCTACTCTCCGATAGCTGTCACTAAATAAAATCCCGTAAAAAACGGAATCAATGATGTTGCCCATGGCTCCGGCAAAGATCAGGGCAATGGCGGTGATCAAAATATAATGTCCTTTATTTCGGATGGCATCATATAACCAATAACCAATACCTGCGATGGCCACCAGTCTGAAAAGTGTCAGGAAAAGCTTTCCGGATCTTCCGCCAAATTCCTTTCCCCAGGCCATTCCATTATTTTCAAGGAAATGAATCCGAAACCAATCAAGTCCCAAAACCTTTATTTCTTCACTAAGAACAAAATGAGTTTTGATATAGACCTTTGATATTTGATCAATCAACAAAATCAAAATAATAATTACAACTGCTCTTTTCACGGGTTTCCTTTCTTTGTTATCCTTTTCAAAAGGCTTTTTTAAGCGCTACAATAATACTAAAAAATTAGCCTTTTCTTTCATATAAATAAATATTGGCCATAATGGTTCTTATATTGATTGATTGCCCAGATGTTCCCACAGTGTGATGGAACAGTTTTTTAGACTCAATTAAACTATCCCCTTCGAAATCAGTATTCAAAATTCCCATTTTTGTTTCAGCATCTATAACCCCTTTTTCAATATCTTTAATGATGACACTCCCGGTATTTAGTCTGATATTAATATGATCTTCAGGATTGCTGAGTTTGATAATGCCGTCCTCAACCTTTAGATTTATCTCCCCATAAAAGGAATCGGAATAAAAATTACCCTCAATAATTGAAACGTAAACAATTTTATCTTTAGGAATCTGAACCCTGTAGGAAGTATAGTTGGGTTCAATACTGCATACTTTATCTAATCCTTCGACTTCTTCAGTTTGAATCGGTCTCGCATCTTTTATGAAAACTGTATTTCCTTTTTCCTCAATCTTAAAGTTCGGAGCCTGGGTCAATGCTTCTGCATAAACAGCTATTTCACCCTCTTTTACAGAATTTTCCAGCCTTATGTGATCAATAAGATCTAATTCGATGAGAATTTCATCGGCAGATGAGAAAATTTTCTTTTCGACCAGTTCCTGACAAAACACAGGAAGAGACATAAAAAGCAGGAGGATCCATGAGCAAGATCCTCTTAACCTGCCATATATTGTTTCAGACTTAATACTGTTGCTTCTTAGCCTCTATACTTAAAGTAGCATGAGGAACCAGCTTGAGCCTTTCTTTCTGAATAAGATTACCGGTAACCCTGCAAATTCCATAGGTCTTATTCTCGATTCTTAGCAAGGCATTCTTTAAATCCCGAATAAATTTTTCCTGACGAATCGCCAATTGCACATTAGCTTCTTTTGACATTGTTTCAGACCCTTCTTCAAAAGCTTTAAAGGTAGGTGATGTATCGTCAGTACCATTGTTACTGTCATTCTTAAACGTACTTTCTATCAGAACCAAATCTTCCTGGGCGTGTCTGATTTTTTCTTCTATGATCGATTTAAACTCTGCTAAATCCTGATCTGAATATCTAATTTTATTCTCGCTCATTTCTCTACTTTTTCTAAGGACATACTTGTGTTAACCTGATCAAACACAATTGTATTTCCATTTTCGACTTCTTCTTTTAATATTAATTCTTGCGTTAAGGTTTCATTTTTTATGTATTCGGCATTTTTATTTACCGCTTCATCCAGAACTCCGTCTTTTTTGATGGATAGCCTTATTTTGTCGGTCACTTCAAGGCCACTCTCTTTTCTTAAATTCTGAATTCTGTTCACCAGTTCTCTGGCAATTCCTTCATTCCTAAGCTCCTCTGATATAGAAACGTCCAAAGCTACTGTTAAATTGCCTTGATTCGCTACCAGCCAACCTTCAATATCCTGAGTAGATATCTCTACTTCATCCAGAAGTAAATCAACTTTGTCCCCATTTAACTTAATTGTAAGCTTCCCTTCGGTTTCAATAGTTGCAATATCTTTTTCGGAAAGATTATTGATTGCCTGACCAACGAACCTCATATTCTTTCCATATTTTGGCCCAAGGACCTTAAAATTTGGTTTGATATTCTTTATAAGTATGCCAGAGGCGTCTTTTAATAACTCAACCTCTTTAACATTTACTTCCGACCGAATCAAATCTGATACGGCCTCAATATCCAAAGAGTCCTGTTTATCCATAACAGGAATCATTATTTTTTGCAAAGGCTGGCGTACTTTGATCATTTCCTTCTTTCTGAGAGACAGTACCATAGAGGAAATGGACTGTGCCTTGTGCATCTTTCTTTCCAAAGAAGGATCAATCAATGCTTTGTCAGCTTTAGGAAACTCTCCCAAATGTACAGAACTTAATTTATTTTTTGAAACGTTTTTAGTTAAATCTCTGTATAAATTATCCATAAAAAACGGAGCAATAGGAGAAGCCATTTGCGCTATCCTCAACAAACATGTATACAATGTCTGGTAAGCAGAAATCTTATCTTTCTGATAATCACCCTTCCAGAATCTTCTTCTTGACAATCTTACATACCAGTTACTCAAATTCTCACCAACAAATTCCTGTATCTCCCTTGCTACTTTTGTAGGCTCATAATCATCATAAAAACGCTCAACCTTGTTATTTAATGTATTCAGCTCAGAAAGGATCCAGCGATCTATTTCGGGCCTCTCATCAAAAGCTATCTCATCTTCCTCATATGAAAACTGATCAATATTGGCATAAAGTGAAAAGAATGAATAGGTATTGTAAAGCGTTCCGAAAAATTTTCTTCTTACTTCTTCTACCCCGTCCAGATCAAATTTTAGGTTGTCCCAGGGATTTGCATTTGAAATCATATACCAACGTGTGGCATCAGGACCATATTTTTTCATCGTTTCAAACGGATCCACAGCGTTTCCAAGTCGCTTGGACATTTTCTTGCCGTTTTTATCAAGTACCAGGCCATTTGATACTACATTTTCATAGGCAACACTGTCAAAGTTCATAGATGCTATGGCATGCAGGGTATAAAACCAGCCTCTTGTCTGGTCAACTCCTTCAGCTATGAAATCAGCGGGAAAGAACTCCTTTCCATCTATTTTATCTTTGTTCTCAAAAGGATAATGCCATTGTGCATAAGGCATTGCTCCTGAATCGAACCAAACATCGATCAAATCCGATTCTCTTTTCATAGGTTTTCCGGAAGGAGAAACCAGAACGATCTGATCAACTACATTCTTATGAAGGTCAATTTTTTCATAATTTTCTTCACTCATATCACCAACTACAAAGTCCTTGAAGATATCCTCTTTCATAAAGCCTTTCTCAATTGATTTTTGCATTTCTGCTTTCAATTCAGCAACAGATCCTATGATGACCTCTTCTGACCCGTCTTTGGTTCTCCATATGGGTAATGGTGTACCCCAGAAACGTGATCTTGATAAATTCCAGTCATTTGCATTTTGCAACCAGTTTCCAAACCTTCCTTCACCCGTCGATTTAGGTTTCCAGTTGATAGACTGATTCAATTCATACATCCTGTCTCTTTTGTCAGTCACCTTGATAAACCAGGAATCCAACGGATAGTACAAGATCGGCTTGTCAGTCCTCCAGCAATTTGGATAACTGTGTTTATACTTTTCAACCTTAAAGGCCTTGTTTTCTTCTTTTAGCTGAATTGCCAGTTCAACATCTACTGATCTTTCAGGGGCCTGACCTTCATCATAATACTCATTCTTAACATACTTTCCTGCATATTCTCCCATATGACTGGTAAACTTCCCTTGCAAATCAACCAATGGGACAGGGTTATCGTGATCATCAAGGACCAGCATAGGAGGAACTTCAGGATTCGCCTGCTTTGCAACCATTGCATCGTCAGCCCCAAAAGTTGGTGCAGTATGTACGATTCCGGTTCCATCTTCCGTTGTAACGTAATCTCCTGAAATCACCCTAAACGCATTTTCAGGATTTTGATAAGGCAAGGCAAATTTCAACAATTGTTCGTATCTGATTCCAACCAATTCAGAACCTTTGCATTCAGTGAGAATTGAATAAGGTATGGATTTGTCTCCTTCCTTGTAGGATTTCAATTCCTCTGTATCCTTGGCTATTTTGTACTTTTTGCCGAATTGATAATTCAATAAAGCCTTGGCCAGTATAACCTTAACAGGTTTGAACGTATACTGATTGTAAGTACTTACAACAACATAGTCAATTTTATTACCAACAGTCAGAGCGGTATTTGAAGGAAGTGTCCAAGGCGTCGTGGTCCATGCGAGCATGTACAAATCATCCCCAAGATATTTTAAGTTTTCCGGAAGTGAATCCTCTTGCACCTTAAACTGAGCTACAACCGTTGTATCCGTAACATCCTGATAGGTGCCTGGCTGATTCAGTTCATGACTGCTTAAGCCAGTTCCTGCCTTTGGTGAATAGGGCTGAATGGTATATCCTTTATACAATAAACCCTTCTGGTAAAGTTCCTTTAAAAGCCACCACAGGGTTTCCATGTATTTTGGTTTATACGTAACGTAAGGATCATTCATATCCACCCAGTGGCCCATCTTCTTCGTCAAATCCTCCCAGATATCGGTATATCTCAAGACTGCCTTCTTACAGGCCTGATTATATTCTTCGATACTGATCTTGGTACCAATATCTTCCTTTGTAATTCCAAGTTCCTTCTCTACACCTAATTCAATGGGTAAGCCATGGGTATCCCATCCTGCTTTTCTTGGCACCTTGTATCCCTGAAGTGTTTTGTACCTGCAAAATAAATCCTTGATGGCTCTACCCATCACATGATGAATTCCAGGCAGTCCATTTGCCGATGGCGGGCCTTCGAAAAAAACAAAAGTCTCACTGTTTTCTCTTGAGCTGATACTTTTCTCGAATATCTCTTCCTTTTCCCAAAAATCAAGAATGTTTTTGGCAATTTCCGGCAGATCCAACCCCTTGTATTCTTTAAAAGTCTGACTCATGTTTTCTTGCAAATTCTATTAAGTTTGCAAAAGTACATATTTTCTTAAAAATTTTTGATCAAACCCATAAAAAAAGCATCCAAATTCAAAGGATGCTTTCATTATTTTTTTACTGATTATCAGATGGCTACTTTTTTATAACCACAAATTCTGTCCGTTTGTTTTGCCTGTGTTCCAACTCGGTACATTTTACACCGTTAGAACATTTGTTGACCAGTTTTGTTTCGCCAAATCCTTTTCCCGTGATCCTTCTTGAATCCACACCTATTCCGATCAGATAACTCACAGTTGAAGAAGCTCTTTTCTGAGAGAGCCACATATTATAACCATCACCACCTCTTGAATCCGTGTGAGAACCAAACTGTATGATCATTTCAGGGAATTTCTCCATAAGTCGGGCAACTTTAGACAACTCATCATAAGAACTTTCAAGAATATTTGCTTCATTCAGTTCAAATTCAATGGATCTAACATTGAGAACCTCTTTGCCATTGACTTCCAAAAACTCTTTCTCATCCAGTTTTAAAATGACCTTGTTTTCAAAAGCATTCTGCCTGTTGGTCACTAAAGTAGAATCTGCCTGGAAATATCCAAATTTATCACCTTCGATTTTATAGGTTGCATCACATTCCACCTTAAAAAAGAATTCGCCATTCTTTAAGGTTTCAATTCTCCTTAATTTTTCCCCTTTACTATTGTAAATAGTTGCAAAAGCGTTTGATAAGGGTTGACCGGTAATCTCGTCTACGATTTTTCCCTGAACTACCTGATCACAAATAGGATTAACCGTCAACTCTTTAAACGAATAAATATCGTCATCCCCTTTACCTCCTCTTCGGTTCGATGAGAAATATCCTCTCTGGGTGGTCTTGTCAATGATAAAGGAAATATCATCTCCTTTACTGTTCATGGGCTTTCCCAGATTTATAGGCTCTTCTATAGAACCATCCAGTTTTGTCATGTAGATATCAAATCCTCCTTCACCTCCGGGTCGGTTTGAGGAAAAATAAAGAATGTCACCATCAACATAGGGTGTATATTCCTTGTACTTGGAATTGATTGTGGGGCCAAGATTTCTCGGAGCCCCATAATGGCCTTTGTTTATCGTTACTTCATATATATCGGTTCCGCCCATACCTCCCGGCATATCACTTATATAATAGAGCTTCTTACCATCTTTACTGACAAAGGGATGGCCCGTACTGAATTTATCATTATTGATCGGTAAGGTCATGATATTATTTCTCACTCCAGATGAGGTAAGGCTGGCCCGGAATATTTTCAAGTTACTCGATCTTACCTTTCCTCCCATATAATTATTTGAAGTAAAATAGATCTCTTTCAAATCAGGGGTAAAAGCCACCATAGCATCGTGATACTTGGAGTTTACGGCACTTGAAAAAGGCCTTACACGAGTGATCTCACCATCCGGTTCTACATTACCTATGTAGAGGTCTAAAAACGGCTGATCATTTCCTTCCCATCTTTTATTAGAAATACCGTTTTTTCTGGATGATGAAAAGACAATTTTATCTTTTCCATAAAAAGTCGTTCCAAAATCTCCATTCTCAGAATTTGCTTCAAGACTCTTTACTTTATACTCCGCTGCTGTCAGTTGCGGAAATACACTCATTGACAGCAATAAAATTGTTATTGCACAAAATCTTTTCATATAAGGATCATTATAAAAAAACCAACGAAATTCGCTGGCTTTTATTATTTGATTTGGCTACATTTTTATGATAACGAATTCCGTACGCCTGTTCATGGCATGTTGTGCCTCAGTACAGTCGACTCCGTCCGCGCACCCATTGATCAGTTGCGTTTCCCCATAGCCCTTACCCGTAATACGGCTTGGATCGATTCCTCTTTCAAGGATATAGTTCACTGTAGAAGCTGCTCTTCTCGTAGACAGCCATATATTGTATCCGGTAATACCCCTTGAATCCGTATGAGAACCTGATTCAATTATCATTTCCGGATATTTGTTCATCAGATCAACTACCTTATCCAATTCACGCTTCGCTTCTTTATTCAGATAAGAAGAATTCAGTTCAAAATAAATCGGTTCAATATTGACAACATAGGTACTAGGTCTTACCTTAACAATCTCTTCAGGTAACTCCTCAGGCATACCTTCCGGCTTGTCCTCAACCACAGCTACAACAGGCTCAACCTGTTCAACAATCTCTCCTGTACCTAGCAAAATCAGCAATTTGACTTTTTTATCCGCCTCAGAAGATGTAGTAAACGTTTTTCGCTGGGTCGTATAACCTTCCTTACTACCCTCAAGTTTATAGTCGGTTTCACAAAAGGCAGGCAATTCAAAGACACCTTCCTCATCCACAACTACTTCTTTTATCAAATTCCCGTCCTTATCCTTAATAGCAACTACCGCTCCTCTTATAATTTCGGTTGTATTCTGATCTCTGACTTCTCCGGTAATCAACTGGCTACATCTGAATACAGGTGCTTCTTCTTCTATAAACGAATAGATATCATCATCTCCATCGCCACCGCTTCTGTTTGAGGAAAAATAACCTTTCCTAGTCTTTGAATTGATGATAAATGTTAAATCATCGGCAGTTGAATTTATTGGCTCGTTTAACAAAATGGGCTCCGGTGTGTAATCAACAAGTCTTGTTGCATATACGTCGAAACCACCCATTCCCCCATCCTTATCAGATGAAAAATACAAGACCTCACCGTCAACAAATGGCGAAAATTCCTTTGCCGGAGAATTGATCTTCCACCCTAAGTTCTCAGGATTTCCAAAACCACTTTGGTTAATGGATACCTTAAAAATATCTGTTTGACCATAACTGCCAGGCATATCCGAAATAAAGTAGAGTGTTTTCTCATCCTGACTCAAAGCCGGGTGTCCAACAGAATATTCTACGTTATTAAAAGGCATAGGGATGATATTAACCCATTCTCCTTTCTCATTTACAGTTGCCTTGAACATGGCCAGATTTGCCATTTGCTTTTCATCTCGTGCAAGTTTCTTGTTGTAAAAATTATTTCGGGTAAAGTAAACTGTTTTTCGATCTCTCGTAAAGACAACATCGGCCTCATGATATCGTGTATTAACCTCTCCAGGCACAAGGGAAACCTTTTCAAGGTCCCCATTTGGGAGAATATTTCCCACATACAATTCAAGAAACCTTTGGTTATTGTCTTCCCAAACATCGTTAACCAGGGTTATTCCTTTCTTCGGTGAAGCAAAAACCAATTTGTCTTCTCCAAAAAAAGCCGCTCCAAAATCAGAATTCTTTGTATTTACGGTGAGTCGATTGATTGCATATTTCCCTGCTCCTTCAGTTTGAGCGTAGAGAACTCCCATCGAAAACAGGAGCAATACCAAGATGTACTTTTTCATAAATTCCCCTTTTTTATGTTTTTTTATATTTTCCTAGAAGAATCTAGGTGACTTCAAATTCTTCTTAGAGAAGTCGATGTCATATAATAATATGATCTCATGTGATCCACCGGTATTTGAATTAGAGAATTCTGAAATTGTGTAATCGTAAGCATATCCAATTCTAAAGTCAGGGGTAACTCCGAAATTAAACAAAACGCTTACGGCATCATCAATTCTGTAACTCGCTCCCAATTCAAATCTGTCATACATCAGAAAGTTTGCATTGATATCCACTGAAAGCGGAGCGCCACTTACCCCCTTAAACATGACAGAAGGCTTAAACTTCAATGTACTTGACAGATCGAAAACATATCCACCAGTTAAAAAATAATGAACTTCTTCTGAGGCCTTGGTGTTGATATTGTCTTTATCTAAATGTTCTGATTTCAAAATATTCGGAACCGAGAATCCTGCATACCATTTATTTGTATAATAATAAACTCCTGCTCCGAAATTTGGAAATGCATCGTTAATATTTTCATCAAAAACCGGATCTCCGGCACTTGAAGTCTGTGGTAACACAACGTCCAACAGATTAACATTTAACAAAGTCACACCTCCTTTTAATCCAAAGGCCAATCTTCCTTCATCTGATGTGGTTAGCGTGTAAGAAAAGTCGGCATAAATATTCTGCTCCTTAGCCGGGCCGATCTCATCCGCAATGACAGAGAGTCCTACCCCAACCTTTTTTCCTAACGGCGCATGAACATCAAAAGTCAATGATTTTGGTGCTCCATCCACACTTGTCCACTGGCTTCGCCCCAACAAACCTAAACTTAAGGTCCCTCTAGAACCAGCGTACGCTGGATTTACAACGTTCATGTTGTACATATATTGTGTGTACTGGGGATCTTGTTGGGCTTTGGTCTCGTTAAAGAATAATAAAAAACCAAAAATTAAGAAAATTGTTATTTTTTTCATTTGTTAAATTTTATTCATTTGACAATTGCATTGTCATTTAAATAGTACAGGGTCAGGAAAATTTGTTTCAGCAAACCTTGTACTCCCTTTTTTTATATAAAGGCAGCATATTGAATAAACTATGCTGCCTTGGATGTTTTCTTAATAATTGACATAAACCCATCCCTTGTCAGGAGATTTGTTACCGTCGTTATATTTGATCAAATAGAAATATGTTCCTGCTGGTACCAGTTGTCCTTTACTTAAGGTCATGTTACCTGTGGATCTTCCGTCCCACCAATCAGGATTTAAACTTCCATTATTCATGTATTTGTATACACTGTTACCCCATCTGTCAAATACTTCCATGCTAAAGTCAGGAGTTTCAATAAGTCCAGGTATACTGAATAAATCATTTTCCCCGTCACCATTCGGTGAGAATCCGCTAGGAATCAGACTTGTATTGAATACCAGTCTTACTCCGTCAGAGATCAATTCATCATTCGGGTCACATGCGAAATCAGGAGAAGTTAATACAACTCTGTACCTGCTTCCTTCCAGCCTTCCTCTTGCCTCATTAATTCTTAATCGGTCCGTATCAACACCGTTGTATTTGGAGTCATTGGCAAGATCAACCCAAGTAGTACCACCGTCCATACTTTGCTGCCACTGATAGAAAGTCGCAACCGCAGAAACTTCGAAAACAGCATCATCACCAAGAGCAATCTCGATCTCTTCAGGCTGATTTTCAATAGAGGATGGTTCTCCAGCTTCCTGGAAATCAAATACACCATTGTCATCGAGATCATTCGGGGTATCGTATGCGTCATCAGGGTCATTAACAGGTCCATTGGCATCTGCAATAACCTTTCCGTCTGCATCCACGGTCACAGGGGATGTTCCTAATCTACCATCTCCATCCGGATCAGTGAATCCTGCCTCTATGGCATCGGCACAACCGTCACCATCCGCATCAATACTGATTCTATCCGGTATGCCATCCAGGTTAGAATCTGTAACCTGTCCTTCTACAGAATCAAAAATTCCATCATTGTCATCATCCACATCTACAATATCAAACACACCATCATTATCAGAATCCAATAGTATGTTATAGCTTGCTGATTCTGAAGTATCTCCAGGGTCACAGGCAAAGGCAATATTTGTAACCACCACTCTGTATTCATCAAAATAATCCGGGATTACAAGATTAGAAACGGTTAAAGTTGCCGTGTTGGTACCACTATATTTGGAATCATCACTTAACGGTACAAAACCAGCACCATCGATACTAATTTCCCACTGATAGGTATCCCCATCTGAAGCAGCAGTAAACGTTGCACTTCCGCTAAGTATAAAGTCCTGATCTGAAGGATCCTGGGTGATGTTTGCTACATCTCCAGCCTCCTGGAAGTCTGGTGTTCCGTTATTATCAAGATCATTTGGCGTTGTGTAACCATCTGTTGCACTCGTTACCTGACCATTTACATCCACTTCCGGAGGAATTACTGTTCCAAGCATACCCATTCCATTGTCTGTAAAACCAGCTTCCGTAACATCGTAACATCCGTCTCCATCAGAATCCAGTTCGAATCTGTCAGGAATGCCATTACCATCTGTATCCCTGTCAACTACGCCGTTATCCTCAACTGTATCAAGAATACCATCATTGTCATCATCGACATCAACTATATCCGGTACCAGGTCATTATCATTATCAGGAAGGCTAACGATCAATGCCGAGTCCGAAGTTGTTACAGGATCACAGGCAAAAGCAATATTGTTAACTCTCACTCTGTATGAATAACCTAACATTCCTACTCCAACATTTGAAATTGTGAGACTCGCCGTTGTAGCTCCTGAGTAATCACCGCCGTCAACCACATCATTCCAAGTCGTTCCATCGGTGCTTTCTTCCCACTGATAGGTGTCTGCCGAGGCAGTGACATCAAATGTAACCGACCCGCCCGGAATAAAGTTTTGATCTGCTGGTTGCGTTGTAATTGCAGCCGCGCTTCCGGCTTCCTGGAAATCAGGAATTCCATTGTTATCTAAATCATTAGGTGTTGTATATCCGTCTGTGGCACTTGTAACTCGTCCTGTTGCATCAACATCCGGTGGATTTACGGTTCCAAGCATTCCCATTCCATTATCTGTAAATCCAGCTTCTGTTACATCAAAACATCCGTCTCCGTCAGCATCAAGATTCAGAGCATCCGGATTTGTTAATGGATCTGTATTACCCGCTTCTTCGGTATCTAAGATTCCATCATTATCATCATCAACATCTACGATATCAAAAACACCATCATTATCAAAATCACTTGGTACGATGTACCTTGCCTCCGTCGAAACGGTACCTGCATCACAGGCATAAGCAACATTGCTCACAACCACCCGATACCTGTAGGTTAACTTACTTACATCTGAATTTGTTACCTGAAGATCAGCCGTTGTTACACCGGCATAATCTCCACCATCAGTCAGCGGAGTCCAATTGGCTCCGTTATCCTGGCTTTCTTCCCATTGATAAGTATCTGCCGTTGCCACAACACTAAAGGTTGTAACCCCGATGATCAGTGCCTGATCCGTAGGTTGTGTCGTAATCGTTGCAGCAGCTCCCGCTTCCTGGAAATCAGGAGTGCCATTACCATCCGCATCAACCGGAGTTCCATAACCTCCGTTAGGACCCAAACTGGTAACTATACCCGTTACAGGGTCTACCTCCGGCGGGTTCTGAATACCCACTTCATTGATACCATTGTTATCATAAAGATTTTCATCAACATCAGAACATCCGTCACCATCTGCATCCAAATCAATCCTGTCCGGGAATCCATCATTGTCAGTATCTCGGTCAACTATACCATTATCTTCATCTGCATCCGTTATACCGTCATTGTCATCATCCTCATCAACTAAATCAAATACGCCATCCTTATCAAAATCATCAGGATTGATAAAAGTTACCACAACCGAAGTCGTGGTTGGATCACAGGCAAATGCACTGTTGGAAACGACTACCTGATACTCATATCTTACTTTAGAGAAGTCCGCATTTGTAATTTGAAGGCTGGCTGTTGTTGCACCGGCATAATCACCACCGTCAACCACATCTACAAAACCATTTCCGTCTTGCCTGTCTTCCTGCCATTGGTAGGTGTCAGCTACTGCTACAACACTAAATGTGGTAACTCCAATGATCAAATCCTGATCCGTTGGCTCTGTTGTAATACTCGCTGCTGATCCCGCTTCCTGGAAATCAGGTGTTCCGTTCCCGTCCGCATCAACAGGTACACCGTAACCTCCGTTAGGCCCTAAACTGGTAACTATTCCATCAATATCAACTGCCGCAGGAACCTGTGTCCCAACCTGGTTGATACCATTATTGTCGTATAAATTCTCATCAACATCAAAACATCCATCTCCATCTGCATCCAAATCAATCCTGTCCGGGAATCCGTCCGTATCCGTATCTCTGTCAACTACACCATTATCTTCATCTGCATCCGTTACACCGTCATTGTCATCATCCAAATCAACAATGTCAAACACACCATCACCATCAAAATCATCTGGAGTAATATAACCTACATCAACAGAAGTGGTTGTTGGATCACAGGCAAAGGCAATATTGTTTACAATTACCTGATACCTGTATAAAAGTTTACTTACATCACTGTTGGTTACCTGAAGGTCAGCTGTTGTTGCACCGGCATAATCACCACCGTCAACCACATCTACAAAACCATTTCCGTCTTGCCTGTCTTCCTGCCATTGGTAGGTGTCAGCTACTGCTACAACACTAAATGTAGTAACTCCAATGATCAAATCCTGATCCGTTGGCTCTGTTGTAATACTCGCTGCTGATCCCGCTTCCTGGAAATCAGGTGTTCCGTTCCCGTCCGCATCAACAGGTACACCGTAACCTCCGTTAGGCCCTAAACTGGTAACTATTCCATCAATATCAACTGCCGCAGGAATCTGTGTCCCAACCTGGTTGATACCATTATTGTCGTATAAATTCTCATCAACATCAAAACATCCATCTCCATCTGCATCCAAATCAATCCTGTCCGGGAATCCGTCCGTATCCGTATCTCTGTCAACTACACCATTATCTTCATCTGCATCCGTTATACCGTCATTGTCATCATCCAAATCAACAATGTCAAACACACCATCTCCATCAAAATCATCTGGAGTAATATAACCTACATCAACAGAAGTGGTTGTTGGATCACAGGCAAAGGCAATATTGTTTACAATTACCTGATACCTGTATAAAAGTTTACTTACATCACTGTTGGTTACCTGAAGGTCAGCTGTTGTTGCACCGGCATAATCACCACCGTCAACCACATCTACAAAACCATTTCCGTCTTGCCTGTCTTCCTGCCATTGGTAGGTGTCAGCTACTGCTACAACACTAAATGTGGTAACTCCAATGATCAAATCCTGATCCGTTGGCTCTGTTGTAATACTCGCTGCTGATCCCGCTTCCTGGAAATCATAAACTGTGTTATTATCCAAATCGTTAGGTTCTGTAAAACCATCCCCGATCGGACCTAAAGCATCATCCGTTATCAAACCGTCAGAATCAACAACTACAGGTGATGTGCCTAATATCCCATCATCATCACCATCCGTAAATCCTGCTTCAGTCACATCAAAACAACCATCTCCGTCAGAATCCAGTTCCAGCATGTCATCGATACCATTCCCATTTGTATCTCCAACCTCATCAACATTGAGAATACCATCGTTATCTGCATCAAGATCAGCAGAGTCAGGAACACCATCTTTATCAGTATCTGCACCGATAACCAAAGAATAATCCTCAACCTCCCCTGCAGAAGCATAACCCCCTGAATCAGAAGAAGTTAAATCATTGTCTGTTGTATATCTAAATCTTGCATAGGTAGCTCCCTCATTAATGTCTGTTCCCAAACTGGTCAAATCCCAATTTAATGTATATGTATTCTGCCCTGAATTTGCAGCAATTTCTAAACTAGTATATTCATCAGTGTCAAAAACTCCATTTCCATCAAAATCAATCCAAGCATGTAGATAAGACATGTCTTCATAACTACTGGTAATAACAATATCCACATCAACAGATGTGGATGATGTCAAAATTCCATCAAACTCAGACGGATCAACTCCATCCTCATCATTTTGATTATCATTATCATCGCCATCAGCTCCAACTCCTGGAAAACCATCACTTTCAGCATCCTTTGAATTTCCAATTCGAATTTTATCTTTTGACGCATCAAAAACATGAATTGCTCCACCGGAAGACAAAAGGGTCCCATAAGAATCTGGCGCATCTCCATAATCAAAGCCTTGAGGAGGAATTATATCCCAGTTCTTTAACCTCAAACTAATATAGGCCGCAATACCGTTTTTTGTAATTGTTCCTCCCGAACTATTTTGAAGGTTCAAAAAACCATTGCTTTTACCAAAAGCATCAAGATTATTCAGAATAGCATCAATTGATGCACTGGTCAATGGAACATTATTAAGCCTAACATCAACTAATTCAGTATTATTTGAGATATCAAGATTTGTAATTAGAGGATTGGATCGAGCAGAGAGTTTTTCCAACTTCGGATTTTGTGAAATATCTAAAGATGTCAAGTTTAGGTTAGCGTCAATTTCAAGTTCTACCAAATCTTTATTTTCACTTAAATCAATCGAAGTTAAATCATTTCGGCTAACATTAAGTTCCAACAAGTCTTTATTATTGGTCAAATCCAATGTCGTGAGCAAATTATCATCAACATATAATCTTTCCAGTTTATTTAGATCTGAGACATCGATTGAAATTATTTGAAGTCCAACCCCGTCATCTGCGGTCAAAGTGGTTATTCCATTAAAATTTCCCGGGGTGTCCGAGGTTTGAACAGTGATCGGATCATTACCAATGTTTGGACTAAAGTTAAAACTTGGAGTCAACGTATTATTTACGCTCAAGTTAATCGTACCACCACCACCTATAGCAGTCCAATCCATTAATTTAATGGGATTACTAATACTCATGTTCCAGTTTACAGGACCAGGTGGATCTCCTAAATCGGAAGTAGTTACAATTGTTAATGTACTTTGAGAAAATACTAAATTAACTGAAAGCACGAATAACAAACCAAGAAACATCCGTTTCAGAGATAAGTTTTTTGAATTTCCAAATTTGAAATTAAAGTAATCTCTTTTCATATGATTAATTTTATAAGAATGAAACATTAAGCCAAATGTTTCATTATTTTGTATTGAGCCTTTTATACGTTAAAAACTCACTTCGCCTTGAAGACAAAGTGAGTTGATAATTAGCATAAAATCAAGCTTTTAATTTTATAAGATTCGTTTTTATTTTTGAATATTTTTCCCACATTCTAAACCGTATAAGCAAATATATAAAAATTTGGTACATATCACTTTTAGCACATTCTTTTTTCTTAAGCAAATGTTAACAAGGTTTTAAACATTATTCCTGGGGAGAAGGTACGAGTTCAAAGCCGCTTTCATTGGCTATTTTAAACTCAGTTCTACGGTTCAACTGATGTGCTTCACTCGAGCACTTCACACCATTGGCACATTCATTAACCAATTGGGTTTCACCATAGCCTTGGTACGTAATTCTTGAGGCGTCTATTCCTTTCGAAACTATATAATCAACCGTAGCTTTCGCACGTTTTTCAGATAATTTCATATTGTATTTATCCTTACCTCTTGAGTCTGTATGAGATCCTGCCTCAATCAGCAACTCCGGATACTCATTCATCACCTGAACTACCTTATCTAACTCTTTGGCAGCATCCGGACGAATATTGTATTTGTCAAAATCAAAGTATATCGTATTGATGTTCACTTTGTTTGATACAAATTGAGCAGGTAGATTCAAATTAACTATATACGGAGCCTGATCAATATCGTTCACCGTACGAATAGTTTGTTCCGCATTCAAAAACCCTTTATTTGTTGCAAATACGGTATACGGCGTATCACATAAGGTCAAATCAAAAGTATATGATCCATCAGGGCCTGCAGTTACAGTTTCTATAACTTCTCCACTTTCATTTCTAAGTTCTATCGTAGCTCCCGCAACAATTTCTCCGGTCGCCTCAGATCTCACATTAACAGTGATATCCTGCCCACAGTAAATATGCAGTCCCGGATCAGCTAAAAACGAGTAGATATCATCATCTCCTTTTCCTTCATCTCTGTTCGAAGAGAAGAAACCTCTGTCTTTATCATCATCAATGATAAAAGCAAAATCATCTTCTATACTGTTCACAGGCTCTTCCAGATTCAATGGAACTGAAACAGTGGTGTCAAAAATCTTACTGGCAAAAACATCCAGTTTTCCATACCCGGGATGTCCGTCTGAAGAAAAATACAAAATATTGTCTTTTCCAATATAAGGAAACATTTCTCTTCCTTCCGTATTAACTCTGGGCCCTAAGTTTCTGATGTTACCAAAAGAGCCGTCTTCTTTTATATCCACCACATAGATATCTGTTTGCCCATACCCTCCTGGCATATCTGAAACAAAATACAGCTTGTTGTCTTCATGATTCAAAGCAGGGTGGCCAATTGAGTATTCCACATGGTTAAAAGGCAACTTTTCTTTTTCAGTCCATTTTCCATCAACACTCAGTGAGGCCCTAAACAATTGTAAATTGTTTACTCCTGAGGAATCTGTTAGATACTTTTTCTCGTAAAAATTATTTGCCGTATAATAAATTGTTTTAAGATCTTTCGAAACAGCGACACCAGCTTCATGATATTTGGTGTTCACATCTCCGGGCATCCTCTTTTTTTGAATGACCTGTCTGTCATCAGTGATCAGACCTGTGTATAGATCTAAAAATTGCTGACCATTTTCCTTCCAGGTCTTTTTCACAATCATCGTGTTTGTTGTAGGGGCGGCGAATATAACTTTATCCTTACCAAGGAAAGCTGTTCCAAAATCGGATTCCTTAGTATTAATATCCAGATTTTTTACTGTGTAAACACCTGGAGTTGTTTGAGCAGCAACGTAAACACCGCTAAAAATCAAACAAATTAAAATTATTACATTCTTCATCTTGGGGAATTTTGGGTAAATTTAATTAATTATTTAACATCTAAAAGAATCTTGGTGATTTTAAGTTCTTTTTAGTGAAGTCTATATCGTACAAGAGAATAATTTCATGAGACCCTCCTGTATTGGCATTTGAGAATTCTGAAATTGTATAATCATAGGCATAACCAATCCTGAATGCTCTGGTCACTCCAAAATTGAATAGTATACTAACCGCATCCTGGTACCTATAACTTGCTCCTAGTTCAAATCTGTCATACATCAAGAAATTCGCATTGATATCAAATGACAAGGGTGCTCCGGTAACTCCTTTAATTAAAAAAGAAGGTTTAAATTTCAAGGTACTGGACAGATCAAAAACATATCCGGAAGTAAGAAAGTAATGAACTTCTTCCGAGGCTTTTGTATTCACATTGTCTTTATCCAGATGTTCCGATTTTAACATATTTGGAACTGAGAATCCTGCATACCATTTTTCCGTGTAATAATAGACCCCGGCACCAATATTTGGAAAAGCATCATTTATATTTTCGTCAAAAAGCGGATCATCGCCGGTTGAGGTTTGAGGCAGAACAACATCTAAAAGGTTTACATTTAAAAGTGTTACTCCACCCTTTAATCCAAACGCCAGTCTTCCTTCCTGAGAAGTTGTAATGGTATAGGAAAAATCAGCATAAATATTCTGTTCCTTTGCCGGTCCAATTTCATCTGCAATCACCGAAAGCCCAATTCCAACTTTTTTACCTACCGGGGCATGGGCATCAAAAGTCATCGTTTTTGGAGCCCCATTGACATTTGTCCATTGACTTCTTCCAAGTAAACCCAGACTCAGGGTACCTCTTGAACCCGCATATGCTGGATTAACAATATTCATATTGTACATATATTGTGTATACTGGGCATCTTGCTGTGCATAAAAATCTGTTATCCAAAGTAACAGTCCTAATACGATATACAGTTTAATATTTTTCATTGTTAAATTATATTTTTTTGACAGGCAGGTCTTTCACTGCCTGTCTTGTTTGTATCATTTTTTATTTATTCAAGTATACCCAACCGGTTATCGGTTTTCTGTCATCTCTATTAAATTTGATCAGGTAGAAGTACGTTCCTGCAGGCAATACATCATCTCCAAGATTTAAATTACCCGTAGACCTTCCATCCCACCAATCTGGCGTCAATGCTCCTCCTCGTTTGTATTCATATACCTTATTTCCCTGTCTGTTGAACACCTGCATCTCAAAGTTCATATAAGTTGATAAAGCAGGTATTATCAGTGTGTCATTCTTGCCATCACCATTTGGTGAGAAACCATTTGGAACAATGTCGCAAGGTGTAACATCCAGATAATTCGGAGTCAGGTCTTCATCGCAATCATCATTGGTAGGATCACCATCTTGATTATCATCTTCCTCTATTGTATCGATTCCGTCGTTGTCATCATCTATATCTCTGAAATCAACGTCATCCTCAGTATCCGTATTAGGTAACTCCAAAAGAGGGTCAATTATTTCATCATTAGGAATAAATCCATCATTATTTTCTGATCCTTCAAAGGCATCATCCAGTCCGTCACCATCAGAATCACTGCCTGACAGGGCGACATCTGCTACACCGTCATGATTGAAATCGTGTGCTTCAATTTCATCCGGAACGTTATCATTATCTGAATCTCTATCCAAATAATCCTCGTCACCATCACCGTCCGTATTGACAGGTGTCAATCCGTTCACACTTCCGGAAGACCCTTCATAAGCATCATCAACTCCATTATTATTGGCATCCGTAAGACCAGGTAAAATGTATCCAACGGTACTTTGCGCCTCTATGTTATCCGGAATACCATCATCATCTGCATCCAGATCCAAATAATTGTCAAATCCATCTCCGTCTTCATCGCTTGTACCTTCAACAACAGTCAGGATTCCGTCATTATCATCGTCCATATCAAGATAGTTTCTAATTAAATCTCCGTCTGTATCATCATTAGAAGGATCATTATCTCCATTTAAATCTTCTTCATTGGTTGCAATTCCGTCATTGTCATCGTCCTCGTCTCTAAAATCAGGCGATGCATCTCCATCAGCATCCGGAAGAATCGATAGATTGACAATTTCATCATTTGGTACAAAACCATCATTCACATCGGATCCTTCAAAACCGTCATCCAGACCGTCTTCATCAGCATCTGAACCGATAAGGAATGCATCAGGCAGACTATCGTGATCGGCATCATGACCTTCCAGACTATCCGGAACATTGTCATTATCAGAATCTGTATCGATATAATCCGGAGTTGAATCCCCGTCATTATTGAATACACTCAATCCTTCTCCCGCACCAGCTGCGCTTTCATAAGCGTCATCCAGTCCATTCTTATCTGAATCTATTCCGGATGGTGCAATATAACCTGCTGCATCTTGAGCCTCGATATTATCAGGTAATCCATCATTGTCCGCATCAAGGTCCAGACTATCAATATAGCCGTCACTATCCGAATCATTACCTCCTTCAACCGTATCCAGAATACCGTCATTGTCGTCATCGATATCATAAATATCCCCAACCATATCTCCATCAGTGTCAACCAATACTTCAATGGTTACCGTAGCCGTAGACCTGTCCCCATTTGCACTTCCGATCAATCCTTGTCCATCTTCAATGGTGTAGGTAAAGGAGTCAAATCCAATATAATCAGCATTTGGAGTATACAGTATGTAGTCATCCGTAGGATCGGTTGGTGTACCATTATCATTAACGCTGGCCACTCCATTTGAAGGTTGACTTGCCAATAGAACCGGTATTGTTCCTGCTCCGTCTCCACCAAAGTCATCGGCACCGTTTCCGTTATCGATCAATACCATGATAGGGTTGTTGGCAGTATTCTCAACGGCAATGACATCGTCATCAATTGCTGTAGGCAAGAAGTTGATTATCATATCATCAAGGATACTTTCATCATCATCTTCAATACCATCAGCATAATCATCTGCATCAAAACTTACTGAAGGTTCGCTGTCAAAATCAATCACATCTGAAGCAATGATCTCTGCCTGGTTTACATAAGTTCCGGTTGTCAGTACTTCCGCACTAAACTCAAGTGCCAAACTGTTTCCACTGCTAACAGCTAGTGCATTCCATGAAATCGCTGATCCGGCAAGGCTACTTCCTGCTGTTATTGGTGTAATATTTCCAAAACCGTCAGGTAGGATATCTTCAACAGCAATTCCTGTTGCGTTACTTGGGCCATCATTAGTAACAGTGATGGTAAAAGTCACGATATCTCCTGTTGTAGGATTCATGTCATTTACAGTTTTCACTATGCTTAAATCAGCTACCGGAATCGGGTTTGTCGTAATCTCGAAATAATCATCCTCTGTTGCAACTCCGTTATTTGGTGTTGAGTTCGGATCAAAATTATCTGAGGCAGTTACTTCAGCAACATTTGTATAGTTTCCTGTTGCATTAACACGAGCCGTAATATTGATCACAGAGGTGTTACCTGAGGTTATACCTCCAACTGTCCATATTCCTGTTGCGTCAACATAGGCACCAGAATCATCACTTATATAAGCGTATCCACTTGGAAGTAAATCAGTCACTTGAATTCCTGTGGCATCACTTGGACCATTATTGGTGATCTCAATTGTGAATACGACCTCTCCTCCAACATAGGGTGTTGCATTATCTACTGTCATATTCATTGATAGATCTGAAACAGGCAGCGGATTTGTGCTTACTGCATCCTGATCGTCTTCAGTGACAATACCATTAGCCGGAGTTGAATCGGGATCAAAATTATCTGCCGCAGTTACTTCAGCTGTATATTCATAGGTGCCTGATGCATTCACCGTTGCTGTGATGTTCAGTACATTATTGTCTCCTGAAGCAATGGCTCCAATAGTCCATAATCCTGCCACCGCATCATAATTACCATTTCCACTATCATTTACATAGGTATATCCATTTGGTAATACATCTGTTACCTGAATTCCCGTTGCATCACTAGGACCGTTGTTTGAAACCCTTATAGTGAACAATACATCATTTCCAACATAAGGTGTGTTATTATCTACATCAACAGTCAGTTCAATATCTGAAACTGCCACTGGTGATATACTGATACTCACCTGATCATCCTCATTGATATCACCGTTATTCGGTGTTGAATCAGGATCAAGGTTGTCAGAAGCTACCACTTCCGCTACGTTCTCATAATCACCACTTGCATTAACGCTTGCCGTAATATTGATCGTTGCTGTACCTGAACCTGCAATAGGATCAATTGTCCATACACCTGTGACCGGATTGTAGTCTCCTGATGCATCATCACTAACAAATGTGTATCCACTTGGAAGTAAGTCTGCTACAACTACACCTGTTGCATCACTCGGACCATTATTTGTAACGCCAATAGTAAAGACTACGGTGTTACCCACTAATGGTGTTGCATTATCAACCATCATATCGATTTCAATATCAGAAACAGGATTCGGTGTTGATGTAACGCTGGCATAATCATCTTCCGTTGGAACACCGTTATTTGGCGTTGAATTCGGATCATTATTATCTGAAGCTGTCACTTCACCAATATTTGTATAATCACCACTTGCATTGACAGTTGCTGTGATATTCATAGTAGCCGAACTACCATTGTTCAACGGAGCAATTGTCCAAACACCAGTGGTTGAATTATAACTACCTGAAGCATCATCACTAACAAATGTATAACCTGATGGTAACAGATCTGTTACTTCTACTCCTGTAGCATCACTTGGACCATTATTATTTACAGTCAAGGTAAACACTACCTGATCTCCAACATTTGGTGTATCGTTATCAATATCCATTGTGAAGCTGATATCAGATGAAGCCTCTGGTGTGACTGAAATACTATCCTGGTCATCTTCATTGATGTCATTGTTATTCACTGTTGAATCAGGATCAAGGTTATTCGCTGCAGTAACTTCTGCAACATTTGTATAATCTCCGGATGCATTTACTGTAGCTGTGATATTGATCACCGCTGAAGTTCCGTTTAAGATTCCTCCGATGGTCCATAGACCAGTTACTTCATTATAGGTTCCTGCATCATCACTTACATAAGTATATCCGTTAGGTAACAGGTCTGTAACCTGAACTCCTGTTACATCACTTGGTCCGTCATTCTGAACTTCTATTGTCAATACTACATTGGTACCTACGACCGGATTCGAATTATCTGCTGAAGCTGCCAAGCTTAGATCTGATACTATGATAGGTGTAATTACCGAGGCTGTTTCAGGGCTTGTAATTTCTGTAGATGTAATTGAAACTGTATTTACTAGATCAACTGCATTCTGGAAATCTATTAAACTTGTCGTATAGCTCACTGTATACGTCCAGGTTTCTCCAATATCAAGTACTCCCGGAGTTCCTGCATCACCATTCGGCCCCACTACTGTTCCGTTAGAACCGTCTGGTAGGGTATTTATAATAGTAACACCTGTAACATCCAGTGTTCCCGTATTAACCAGTTCAATCGTATACTCCAGGGTCTGTCCAACAGCATTTACTGAAGCAGGTCCTCCTGTTTGAGACATACTCACTGTATAATCTGCTATACAACCAGGAGCCGCAAGCACTACTGGTGTTCCATAAGCTGTTGAACAACTAGTCACGTTATCGCGTACTACTATTGTATAGGTTCCAGCTATTAATCCTGAGAAGGTATTCGAAGCCTGGAAGTTTACTCCATTATCAATACTGTATTCAAGATTTGAACCTGTAGCAGAAATTGTAATGTTACCATTATCCAATAATGGACAAGCGATAAGGGTTGGGTCGGTACCCGTTACATTGTCTATTGTTGGGGCTATGTTCTCTAATACAGAAACCTCTGTTCTGTTAGGGCTTACACAAGATGAAGATATACTTCTTGCTTCAGCATAGACTGTCCCTGCAACTGAAGGAGTAAAAGATGTATTACCTGAAAGTAATAAGTTACCACCAACCGGAGCATCATACCAATCTGCAGTTTCTCCTGCATTAACAGTTACACTTATGGATGGTATAACCTCTCCTTGGCAAATCTCCTCATTTCCGGAACTAACAGGTGCAGCAAGGTAATCAATCACTACATTTTGAGTCTGTGTTGAGAGGTTACCTTCTGAATCTTCAAAGGTCCAAGTAACCACTGTTGTACCCTGAGCAGTAATTGGGAATACGGCATTATTGGATACCGATACTGCTCCGCCACAATTGTCCGTAGCCGTTGGAGCCGTCAAACTTGTTACTTCACATTGTGCTATTACATCTGGCAAAGAAACTGAATCAGCAACCGATGCAGTTACATCATCAACGATCACTGTCTGATCTACATCCACACTATTACCATTACCATCATCAAAAGTCCATGTGATTGTAAAGGTTCCTTGTGTATTATAGGTAAGCGGATCTGTCGTTGTTCCTGTGATCGTACCGGCACATGCATCTGTCGTGGTTGGTGCTACAGCTGTGGCTGAACACTCGCCTGTTACATTAGCCAGGGTTGGTGCAACCGGTGCGGTTATATCATCAACGATCACTGTCTGATCTACATCAACACTGTTTCCATTACCATCATCAAAAGTCCATGTGATTGTAAAGGTTCCTTGTGTATTATAGCTAAGTGGATCTGTTGTTGTTCCTGTGATCGTACCGGCACATGCATCTGTCGTGGTTGGTGCTACAGCTGTGGCTGAACACTCTCCTGTTACATTAGCCAGGGTTGGTGCAACCGGTGCCGTAATATCATCTACCACTACTGT
>NZ_JAIUZR010000004.1 GCF_020171465.1 Lutimonas saemankumensis | reverse complement strand
CCGCCTTCTACAAAGTTCAGTACATCTGTCGTGGTTCCTGTGATCGTACCGGCACATGCATCCGTCGTGGTCGGTGCGGTCAACACGCCATCACAATCAACCGTTACCGGTGATAATGTAGGTGTAACAGGTGCAGTTGTATCAGGCAATATTGTTACGATTACTGTATCCGAATCAGTACATCCAGTAGATGAGTCTGTAACAGTTAAAGTGTAAGTACCCGCAGCACTAACGACCGGTGAGGCTGTAGCCGCGCCACTATCTATGACCCCATCTGCAGTTGTCCAGGCATAAGTTATGGTTCCAGAGGAAAGAGATGAAATATCACCATCATATATGATGTTTTCAATACCATTATAAGTGATCGTCCTTCCGTTACGAGTTATTTGATTCACATTAACAGTATAACTTCCTGCTGATAAGGGTAAAACAATTGTATCATCACCAGACCCTCCATTAATTGAAGTGTTTCCACTACTGGCCCAATCTGATGAAAACCAGACTACATCATCCCCATCATTTAAATTTATATTTTGACCACTACCATTTACTCCGGTAATGTTTAAATAGTCATCATCAGCAGTTCCATTATAATTATCGTTATTATTAAATAATGTTTCGGAAAAACTCGTTGTCAGTCCTGCTCCGTTGAAACTCACGGTTGGATTAATACAATCAATTGATGCATCCGGTCCTGCCTCTGCCACAGGAGACGTAGGATCACTTAAAGTCACATCAACAGGTGCACTATCACAACCGAGCAGACTTAAAGTAATATCGGTATAAACACCTGCATCTAAACCATTAATGAAAAGAACTCCTCCAGGATTTGTAGTAATATTAACTGGTCCAATTGGTGTTCCATTATCTGAATAACTTACCGAATAAGTTGTATTACTTTCAAGCTGGTTGAAATTAATGAATCCATCAGTACCTCCACAGGTAGTTGGATCAGTCCCATTTCCACCTCCAAATTCAACATCCGGAACGGTCAAAGTTGCCGCATCCGAAGTTATATCACCACATGCAAAAGTACTGCTGCTCACAATAACTCTATATTGATAAGCATCCATACTTGTTGTTGCCCCAGTAATATTAAGTGATGCTGCATCTACATTAGAATAAACTCCACCATTACTTAGGGGTGAAAACGAACCTCCGTTATCTGTGCTTAATTCCCATTGGTAAACCAAATCATTACCTGAGGCCGTGACAGTAAAACTACCATTTCCTGAGGCACAAATTGACTGATCAGTAGGTTGTGTGCTTATACTTGGTGCTGTTCCAGGAATTAAATATACTCCGTTAGGATTGGTATAACCATCTGAGCCGGAAATTACTAAACCATTAGAATCAACCCCAACCGGACTCGATCCAAGTAATCCATCATTATCATTATCTGTAAATCCGGCTTCTGCAACATCATTACATGTATCGCCATCACTGTCAAGGTCTAAAAAGTTTAGAATAAAATCTGCATCATCAGAGCTTTCAGCCACTGCGTAATTCACGGTTCCATCATCAGCTATGTCTTGAACAGCATCTGGTACACCATCCGTTCCAACGATTCCGTTCACAATTCCGTTGGTATATGCCTGACCATGTCCGGCCTCCTCAGCGTCATAAATTCCATCATTATCACTATCAAGATCATATTGATTTGCAATGCCATCTCCATCAGTATCAATATCCGAGTTAGTCACTTGAACATATCCTTCATCAAAATTTGAAAAATTTGACATCGTTACTACAAATGAATATGTGCCCGGAGTTAAAACAACATTACCACTAATTTGCTCCCATGGAGTTGTACTAGATGAACCCCCTTGAAGAGGAAACGCAACTGTCCCTGTAGTTGACACCAAAGTTCCTGAATTCCCAGTACCTGAATAAATAGAAATTTGACCAGTTGCTGAATTGTTATTATCTCTTGGAGAAAAATACCCTGAATAAGTTATATCCGTTGTATTGGTAATTACAAAGGTTTGATAAAAATCTGCATTCCCATTGATATCGAAATAGTGCTGATTAATTCCATCACCAGTATTAGGATCTGCATCGGATGGAGGTCCGCCATTTCCGTAATTATAATCTGGGGCTACTCCGTCGCCATCTACCTGAACTATATTTGGGGTACCACCTGAGCCTAAGGCACCAGGAGTTAATACCCACGGTAAAATAGTTGTTGCATTAACTCCTTGACCCGACTGATTATTTCCATCGTTAGGAACCGAAACATGTTCGAATCCACCATAAAGAAGTAAATTATTTTCTTGCTTATCTAAAATTCCATCATTGTCATCATCCAAATCAAACGCTGGCGAAACCCCGTCACCATCTGTATCACAGGCCGCTGTCATGAATTGAGGATCAGTAACTATGGAATCTGGAGTTGTATATCCGTCCAGATTTCCTGTTACGGTTCCATCGGTATCAACACCGGTTCCACTTAACTGACCGCTACCATTTCCTGTAAAACCTGCTTCTATAACGTCATTACATCCATCATTATCTGAATCAATCTCCAGAGAATCAGGTATACCGTCATTGTCGCTATCCGTTGCTACTGATGGTGTACATGGTGCAGCCGTAAACTCAACACTCTGAATATATGGATCCCAAGAATAATTACCACTAATTCCTAATATCCTGTAATATTTATACGAAGAAGCGTTGGTGCTTAGATCAAATACCTCCTCGTTACCTGTTGCCTGTCCGTCCGATGTTAAAGTCCCGGTCAGATCAGTAAAACTTACATTATCATTCGAACCTTCCACCCTGTAAGTGGAGTTATTTCTCAAAAACGAGCTCGACCTATCAGTATTCACCTTTAACTCAGTGATCACGAGAGCTTCTGTAAATTCAAAATTCAATATTTCTAAACCTGCAATGGGTCCAGAATTTGATCCGGTGCCAAAATAAAAAGAGCTGGTACAACTACCATCGATCAGGTGATTGATTTCTTCACCAGCTGAGAAACATGAACGGTCATTGCCATAAAGCAATCCCGTGGTCAGGTTTGTAATTTCTTCAACCGAAGGGCAAAGGACCTCTTCTCCTTCAACTGAATCCAGAATCCCATCATTATCATCGTCAAGGTCGCAAACATCATTTACTCCGTCTCCATCGGTATCTGTTAGCGTAGGGTTATTACATGAACAATCTGCCGGTTGAGAATTCTCATCAGTTACCATGGAGTTCGTCCCCGTATATCCATCTGAATTTCCTGTTACAGTTCCGTCTGCTGCTATTCCGGTTCCATCTAATTCTCCATCAAAATCCGAATCGGTAAATCCTGCCTCAGCCACATCGAAACATCCATCATCATCACTGTCAATTTCAAATGTGTCCGGTATTCCGTCTGAATCTGCATCACAGTTCCCATTCCCAACTAAAGCAGGATCAATGATCAACTCATGCCATCCGGCATGTGAAGCTCTTGCTCTAAATTGTATGTATCGAATTGGAAAGGGAACAACAAATGAATTGTCCTGGTCAGTTCTCGCATTATTAAGTACCTGACTCGCACTGTTATTTGCTACATTTGCCTGAATAGTTGTCCATCCCGAACCATTTCCTGAAATGGCATTAGTATCGCCATTTGGATCCGTTGAGTCATAGGATACAAAAACATCCATTCGTTCGTCCTCAGACCCTCCTGCGGATTCTTGTAAATATAATGTTGTGCCTGCCGGAATTTCCTGGCCCAGTGCCAATTCAAATACATCATCATCATGAAGCCTTAATTCTGTATTTGAGTCTCCGTCAAAAATATACAACGGGTTGTTGTTTCCAAGATTTGCAGGTGTTGGAGGATTGGCCCAATGCCTAGAAGTGTTTCCATCGATATCCTGCATATAGCTGTAGCCTCCGGTATCCGATAATGGAAGTAAATTTGGACATTCTATCAAGTCTAAAATCCCATCATTATCATCATCAAGGTCACAAACATCTTTTATTCCATCACCATCATTATCTGCTGTTATTAATGGATTGTTACATAAACAATCTGCTGGTTGAGAATTCTCATCAGTCACCATGGAGTTCGTCCCCGTATATCCATCTGAATTTCCTGTTACGGTTCCGTCTGCTGCTATTCCTGTTCCATCCAATTCTCCATCAAAATCCGAATCGGTAAATCCTGCCTCAGCCACATCAAAACATCCATCATTATCACTGTCAATTTCAAATGAATCGAGTATCCCGTCTGAATCCGCATCACAGTTTCCATTACCAACTAAAGCAGGATCAATGATCAACTCATGCCATCCGGCATGTGAAGCTCTTGCTCTAAATTGTATGTATCGAATTGGAAAGGGAACAACAAATGAATTGTCCTGATCAGTTCTTGCATTATTAAGTACCTGACTCGCACTGTTATTGGCTACATTTGCCTGAATAGTTGTCCATCCTGAGCCGTTTCCTGAAATGGCATTAGTATCGCCATTTGGATCCGTTGAGTCATAGGATACAAAAACATCCATTCGTTCGTTCTCAGACCCTCCTGCGGATTCCTGTAAATATAATGTTGTGCCTGCCGGAATTTCCTGGCCCAGTGCCAATTCAAATACATCATCATCATGAAGCCTTAATTCTGTATTTGAGTCTCCGTCAAAAATATACAACGGGTTGTTGTTACCAAGATTTGCCGGAGTTGGAGGATTGGCCCAATGCCTTGAAGTGTTTCCATCGATATCCTGCATATAGCTGTAGCCTCCGGTATCGCTCAATGGAAGTAAACTAGGACATTCTATCAAGTCTAAAATCCCGTCATTATCATCATCAAGGTCATTGACGTTTAGAATCCCATCTCCGTCAAAATCATCATTGTCTGCATATTGACCGAATATGCTTATCGAAAAAAATAATAATCCGAGTAGCAATAATATCTTGGTACTTCTCGAAGAATAGTAGGATTTTTTCTGTGTTTTCCTACTGATAAAATCAAAACTTTTTACTTTTTCCATTGTTAAAGAATTTGTGCTTTTGGCACTAATTTTGTTTTTGTTAGTTGCATAGGCAAAGCCCGTCATCACAGAATCTACTGCTGATAACAGGTTTAAATTGTTATTTTTTGATTGTCTACCGGTTCGCGAATTCTCGGTGTCCATATCTTAAATATTTTGTTAACTATTTGTATGTCAACAAATTATCTCGAAGATATTTTCATTAGTTCTAGAAGAGGAGTCCATCCTTGTTAAGAAGATGTTAATAACTCGAGAAAATTGTTAATATCCGAAACGCCATCAAATAGGCTTTATTGCGCCATTTTTAGTCTGCAAAAAAATTTTTTTTATTGTGTTCTGGGGGCACTTTTTTTTGGGGATGTTTAATAAGTTCAGTTTTTGCCTTATCTTTGCACTTATTTAGAATGAATCTAATTTGTTATGATACAAGTATCTGAAAAAGCTAAACTGAAAGCCATTGAGCTAATGAAAGAGGACGGATTTGATGCTTCCAAAGATTTTATCCGGGTTGGAGTTAAAAGCGGAGGATGTTCAGGGTTGTCCTATGATCTGAGTTTTGACAATGAGGAAAAGGAAAATGATAAGGTGTTTGAAAACAACGATATCAAGATTGTAGTTGACAAGAAGAGTTTCTTATATCTGGTTGGAACTGAACTTGATTATTCCGGTGGCTTGAACGGGACCGGTTTTGTGTTTAAAAACCCGAATGCCAACAGGACTTGTGGCTGTGGTGAAAGCTTCTCACTATAAGTTTTAATCGATCTAATTTAATGTTATGAGCAAGTACACCGAGGATGATCTGAAAAAGGAACTCGAAACGAAAGAATACGAGTATGGTTTCTATACCGAAATTGAATCTGAAACCTTTCCTAAAGGTCTTAACGAAGATATAATCCGGGCAATTTCCAAGAAAAAGAACGAGCCTGAATGGATGACGGAATGGAGGTTAGAGGCTTTTGGTATATGGAAAAAAATGGTCGAGCCTGAATGGGCTAATGTAAAATATGAAAAGCCTAGTTTTCAAGATATTAGTTACTATTCGGCACCTAAACCAAAGAAAGAACTGGAAAGTTTGGACCAGGTAGATCCCGAACTGTTAAAGACCTTCAATAAGCTTGGAATTTCTATTGATGAACAAAAGAGGTTAACCGGTGTTGCCATGGATATTGTTGTAGACTCAGTTTCTGTGGCTACTACTTTCAAAGAAACTCTCGCGGAAAAAGGGATAATATTTTGCCCAATTTCTGAAGCGATACAGGAGCATCCGGAACTGGTCAAAAAATATATAGGCAGCGTAGTACCTAAAACGGATAATTTTTACGCTGCTTTGAATTCAGCGGTATTTACGGATGGTTCCTTCTGTTACATTCCAAAAGGGGTTCAGTGCCCCATGGAACTCTCTACTTATTTCCGAATCAATGAAGGTGGAACAGGACAATTTGAACGAACCCTTGTCATTGCGGATAAAGGAAGTTATGTGAGTTATCTCGAGGGTTGTACGGCACCTGCCCGGGATGAAAACCAATTGCACGCAGCCGTAGTGGAGCTTATTGCCCTGGATGATGCAGAAATCAAGTATTCAACGGTTCAAAACTGGTTCCCGGGGGATCATGAAGGAAAAGGCGGGGTTTTCAATTTTGTTACAAAAAGAGGTATTTGCCATACCAATTCAAAAATTAGCTGGACCCAGGTAGAAACAGGTAGTGCTGTCACCTGGAAATATCCAAGTTGTGTGCTTAAAGGTGACAATTCGGTTGGAGAGTTTTATTCCATTGCCGTTACCAATAATTTTCAGCAGGCTGATACGGGAACTAAAATGGTTCACCTTGGAAAGAATACAAAAAGTACGATTATTTCCAAGGGTATTTCAGCCGGACAGTCTCAAAACTCCTACAGAGGTTTGGTTCAGGTAGGCTCAAGAGCAGAAAATGCCCGGAACTTCTCACAATGTGACTCGCTTTTGATGGGTAATGAATGTGGGGCACATACCTTTCCATATATAGAAGCCAAAAATAAATCCGCTCAGATAGAACACGAAGCCACTACCAGTAAAATCGGTGAGGACCAGCTTTTCTATTGCAACCAAAGGGGTATCGATACAGAAAAAGCTATAGCGCTGATTGTTAACGGTTTTAGTAAAGAAGTACTGAATAAGCTCCCCATGGAATTTGCTGTGGAGGCTCAAAAATTGTTGGAGATTTCTCTTGAGGGATCCGTTGGATAATATATAAAAATTTTAAAGTCAATTAGATCATTTTACAATGTTAAAGATAAAAAACCTACACGCTGGAATAGAGGATAAAGAAATTTTGCGAGGTATTGATCTCGATGTTAAACCAGGCGAAGTTCATGCGATAATGGGGCCAAACGGTTCGGGAAAAAGTACTCTTTCCTCAGTAATTGCGGGAAATGAAACCTACGAGGTGATGGACGGAGATATCGAATTTCAGGATGAAAGTATTCTTGAACTGGCGCCTGATGAAAGAGCTCATAAGGGAATCTTTATGTCATTTCAATATCCCGTGGAAATCCCCGGGGTAACAACCACGAACTTTATTAAAACAGCAATCAATGCAAAGCGAAAGGCCAATGGCCAGGAAGATCTCCCTGCAAGAGATATGCTCAAATTGATCAGAGAAAAGTCTGAATTGCTGGAGATGGACAGAAAATTTCTTTCAAGATCTTTAAACGAAGGGTTTTCGGGTGGAGAAAAAAAACGAAATGAAATCTTTCAAATGGCCATGCTTGAACCAAATCTTGCGATCCTTGATGAAACGGATTCAGGTCTTGACATTGATGCATTAAAAGTTGTGGCCAATGGGGTTAACAAGTTAAAGAATGAAAATAATGCCGTTATTGTAATTACGCATTACCAGAGGTTGCTTGATTATATAGTTCCTGACTTTGTCCACGTACTTCACGACGGAAAGATCGTTAAGTCTGGTGGTAAGGAGTTGGCCCATGAGCTGGAGGATAAAGGGTATGATTGGTTGAAATAGTCGGATTAATATGGATTTAAAAGAAAAATTAGTAGCCTCATTTATGGCTTTTGAGAATCGTGGAAATATAGACCTCGACTCTAAAGTTCATGAAATTCGTTCGGCCGCGATTGAAAGGTTCGAAAAGGAAGGATTCCCGGACAGAAAAAATGAAGAATGGAAATATACTTCCTTGAAATCTTTGCTTAAAAATGATTACTCTGTTTTTCCTAAAGCTGAAAGTGCTTTGGAACTCAAAGATGTGAAAAAATATTTTTTACATGAGATTGAATCTTACAAAATTGTTTTTATTGACGGGGTTTACAGTTCATTTTTATCGGATACCTCACATGAAATAGCTGATATCTGTATATTGTCATCTGCCCTTAAACAACCAAAATATAAAATGGTTGTGGATCACTACTTTGGAACGGTAGCTGCTAAGAGTGATAGTCTTACATCCCTAAACACTGCATTTTCAAAGGAAGGTGCATTCATCAATATCCCAAAGAATACTGTACTTCCAAAACCGATTCAAATCCTTCATTTTTCAACTGGAAATGAAAAAGAGATCATGTTGCAACCCCGAAATTTAGTGGTTGTCGGGGAAAATTCTCATGTACAGATCTATGAAAGACATCAAAGTCTCAGTAACAACAGCGTTTTGACTAATGCTGTAACCGAGGTCTTTGCCCACAAAAGAGCGATTGCTGATATTTACAAGATCCAGAATGACAACAGTGCTGCCTCTCTTATTGACAATACTTACGTTCAGCAAAAAGACAGTAGCATAGTTTCAGTCAACACCTACTCTTTTGGAGGAAAACTTACCAGAAACAATCTTGAATTTCATCAGGAAGGAGAGCATATCACCTCCAATCTGAATGGTATTTCGGTTTTGGGCAACAAGCAACATGTTGACAACCATACCTTGATCCATCACAAAAAAGAAAATTGTGAGAGCCATGAATTATACAAAGGAATTTATGACGATCAGGCTACAGGCGTATTCAATGGGAAGGTTATTGTTGACAAACTGGCCCAGAAAACTAACGCCTATCAGCAGAATGACAATATATTGATCGGGGATAAAGCCAGTATTAATGCAAAACCACAACTGGAAATTTTTGCTGATGATGTGAAATGTTCTCATGGTTGTACCATTGGTCAACTTGATGAAAGGGCACTCTTTTACCTTCAATCAAGAGGTATACCTAAGAAAGAAGCGAAAGCCTTGATGTTGTTTGCTTTCTGTAACGATGTTGTTGAAAAAATTAAAATTGCAGGCCTTAAAACCAGGATCAACAAGTTAATTGCCAAAAAACTTGATGTTAATTTAGGAATGGATATGTAGAGGATTACAGTCTCGCATTCGTGTCTTTTATGGCCCTCTCATTCTTACTGTCAATCCATTTCTGTCCTTGAAGGCGGCGCATGATATTGTCAAGATTCCTCATGATGAATACATTGTAAAAAGCCTTTGACAAGTGCGAAGGATTTCTTGCCAATCCTCTCATGCTCATTGAAAACCCCGGGGTGATATAGCGCATGTAATGCCAGTATCCTTCTGGCATGTACAATGTCTGACCATGTTCCAGTTCTGTTTTGAAACCTTTGGCATTTTTTAAGGCCGGCCATTTTTCAAAGTCAGGTTTTGAAAAATCTATCGACTCGTGTGTGATCAACGAATGAGGAACCTTATATAAATGTTTCTTTTCTGCATATGGAAACAAAATACATTCTTTCCTTCCTTGAAAATGAAAGTGCAAAATATTGGCCAGATCAATATCGTAATGCATAAATGTATATGAGTCTTCTCCTCCAAAAAAAAGCATCGGCAATGACTTCAGAAGGCCCAATCCGATGTTGGGAAAATTAAAATCATTCTGTAATTCGGGCACTTCTTTGAGAACATTGTACAGAAAAATGCGGTAACGGGTTGGTTCTTTTTGCAGAAGATCAATATAATCCTCCATCTTCATCTTGGCATGAGGTTCATTAAAGCCATCATTATAATCCACGGGTCTGTCGTCATACAAGGGGACCGTTTTTTGCCCTACCATTTCCTTGATATAATCAAAATCCCATTTCTTTTTGGCTGGCCAGTCATCAATCAGATTTTCAATAACAACAGGAATCTGAGGCTTCCTGAAGTTCTGTACAAATTCCTTTTTTGAAATGGTTTTAACACGTTCTATCGGGAGAAGATTCAATTCCATGATCTATAATTAATTGATACTTCCTGTTATTCTGCTTAAAAATGCATTCACATCAAATTCAGGCTCATTTACAAGTCCCAGCCTGACCACAACCATCTGCTTGCTCGGAACAATAAATACATATTGTCCTTTGAATCCGTTACACGAATACATGTCTAAAGGAACATCAGGATGATGACCTCCTGCATTCAGCCAGAATTGTGCCCCATATCTTCCATTTGAGGTGTTAGTCGGAGTTGACGCATATTTCACCCAGGAACTATCTAAAACCTGCTCCCCGTTCCAGTTTCCTTCGTGTAAATACAACAATCCAAATTTCGCCCAGTCTCTGGTGGTTGCCCATGCATAAGAGGAGCCAATAAAACTGCCTGAAAGATCTGTTTCAATGACCATGGAATGCATTCCAATCCGGTCAATAAGATCTTTATACCAAAAATCCAGATATTCCTGATGCGTCTTGAATTGACTTTTAAGAAGTGGCCCAGATAAAATGTTTGTGGTCCCAGATGAATAATTCCAGAGGCTATCAGGTTTACCAACAAGTTGATTTTCAATTTGGGAAGACCCCATATCACTCTCGAGATACAACATTTTAGTAACATCAGAAATATTAAAATATTCTTCGTCCCAAGCGAGCCCACTGTTCATTTGAAGAAGATTATTAATGGTTATATTTTTTCTTTCATCCGAAGCCCAATCTTTGATGCCCGTTGAAGAATTGATGTCTATTTTTCCTTGATTTTGTAACACCCCGTACATTGTGCTTGTAATACTTTTTGTCATGGACCATCCGTGCATCAATGTATTTTTATCAAAACCTTCAGAATACTTTTCTTTTAGAATCTTATCCTTGTAGATCACAAGTACTGCTCTTGTCTGCTTTAGATTATCTTCTGCTGAATCAAAAGCAAATGCCACGGCCGAATCAAGCTTCTTATAATCTACTTCTGAAAATACCGTGTCATGCTGCTTCAATTCTCCGTAAGGATATGGTAAGGAATTACTCTTAAAATATCTATTGGGCTCCGGGAATTCCTTATTCGAATCATAGGAGTCATTAATCAAAATGGCACCCAGTCCTTCTTTAAATACCGCTTTTCTTTTCATCAACCCAAAAAGTGAGGCAGTGACAGACTTTTCTTTTTCATCGACCCGATAGCTGGCCAGACTTATGGGAAAAAATCCGTTGTCCTGCTCTGACATGCTCAATTGATCCCTGTTGGCAAGAAACATTCCTGATGCCATATTTTTACTGGCATATCCTGTTACAATATTGAGTGCAGGGTAGTAGGTGAAACTAAAATAAAGTATCACCAACAAGATCAATACAAGAAGGTACTTTAACCATTTCTTCATTTTTAAAAAGACTTTAATTCGGGTAAAAATAACTAATTTTTAAATTCAATTTCCGCGGCAATGAGTTCATACTGTCGTATATTTGTATTTTGAATGATTCTAAATAAGATATGCTAGATATAAATAAAATCAGAGGGGATTTTCCAATTTTGCACCGAAAAGTTAACGGAAAACCATTGGTCTATTTTGATAATGCGGCAACATCCCAGACTCCCAAAATTGTGATCGATACCATTGTTGATTATTACAGTAATTACAATGCCAATATTCACCGAGGTGTCCATACCTTGAGTCAGGAGGCAACCAATGCCTACGAAGCGGCCAGAAAGAAGATTCAAGACCATTTTAATGCAGCAAAGTCATATGAGATCATTCTCACTTCAGGAACAACACACGGTATTAATATGGTGGCCACAGGTTTTGCCGATTTGCTCGAAAATGAGGATGAGATAATTGTATCTGCGCTCGAGCACCACTCAAATATAGTTCCCTGGCAAATGCTCTGTGAGAAAACAGGTGCCATACTAAAGGTGATTCCAATGAGTGATGAAGGCTGTCTTGACCTGGAGGCGTATAAGAAGCTTTTGACAGAAAAAACAAAATTGGTCTTTGTCAATCATGTTTCCAACGCATTAGGCACCATTAATCCCATTAAAAAAATCATCGACATGGCGCATGAACATGGAGCGGCTGTATTAATTGACGGTGCTCAGGCAACGCCTCATATAAAACCTGATGTACAGGAATTAGACTGCGAATTTTATACCTGTTCGGCACATAAACTCTGTGGTCCAACAGGGGTAGGAATGATCTATGGCAAAGAGGAATGGCTACATAAACTCCCCCCATATCAAGGCGGTGGTGAAATGATTAGTGAAGTCACCTTTGAAAAAACTACCTATGCAGATCTTCCACATAAGTTCGAGGCAGGAACTCCAAATATTGCCGGTGTGATCGCTTTTGGGGCCGCCCTGGATTACATGAATAAAATAGGGTTCGACCGAATTGCAGCCTACGAAAATGAGTTGTTGGAATATGCTACAGAAAAATTGCTGACAATTGAAGGCATGAAGCTATATGGAACAGCACATGAAAAAGCAGCCGTGATTTCATTTAACATAGAGGGAATTCACCCTTATGACATAGGTTCCATAGTAGACAAGTTAGGAATAGCTGTCAGAACAGGGCATCATTGTGCCCAGCCTATAATGGACTACTACAATATTCCTGGCACGGTTCGTGCTTCGTTTTCATTCTATAATACCAAAGAAGAAATCGATCTGTTCATAGAAGCCGTTGTCAGGGCCAAATCAATGTTAATTTAATTCTTTAAACATGAAATATCTATTGTTAACTTTCGCGCTTGTGTTTACTTCAATAAATTCAGATCCGGAGAACTCGGATTTGATGACTGAGTGGAAGGTCATCAAAATAGATGGTCTTGAAAATCTCGTCTCCTCTCCCACAATCAGATTTCAGAAGGAAGATTCAAAAGTTGGAGGTTTTGCAGGCTGTAATACTTATTTTTCAACTTATGACCTTTCCGGCAATACCATAAGTTTTGGAAATACAGGATCAACAAGAAAAATGTGTCCGGACATGAGCGTAGAGAATGCTTTCTTGAATTTGCTGCCTAAAATAGCTCGTTATGAAATCGTAAAAAAGGAACTCTATCTCTATGATCAAACCGATAAATTATTGATCATTGCTATCTCGATGTAAAAGGGTTTTCATAAATATTAAATCCTTACTCATTTTAACCTGACTTTTTACCGGATGGTGTTGAGAGATTTTCAATTATTTCTGATAAATTATTGAACAAAAATCATTTTCTAAATCGTTTGTTTTAATTTCCGGATGGATTTTGTTAAATTATAGCCTCTAACAAAAAACTTATTACAATGAAAAAATGGTTACTAACTGTGTTGGCCGTTCCACTCTTGTTTTTTTCCTGTGAGGATAATGAAGACGTGACAATGGACCAAAACGCTGTAGAAATTGACATGTCTGATTTTTATGTTTACACAGACATGGACCCCGAATTGTTTAACAAAGAGAATTCCGGGAAGAAAAAGAATTGCCACTCCATGGCGGTTCTAAACAGAAAGTTAAAGGAAAACCCAGGATTGTACCAAAAAATGTACAATGTTGAAAAGCACACAAGAAAAACCATCGCAGCCAAAAAACCAACTGGCTCACCTGGGGGAGGAAATGGAAATGGCGGGGGTAACGGTGGTGACGGTGGAGGCGGCAACGATCCAGGGCCTTACACGGGAGCAGTGTCAATTCCTGTTGTGATCAATATTCTAGAAGATTTCTCCGGTCAGGTCACTCAGGCTCAAATTAATTCTCAGATTGCCATCCTGAATGAAGATTTCAATAACAATAATCCGAACACTTCTTCAGTTCCTGCTGAATTCGCTGACAGGGTTGCAAATTGTGATATCAGTTTTGGTCCGGTTACCATAAACAGAAAAATATCAACGAAATCATCCTGGGGTACGAATGACAGCATGAAAGACCCTGGCCAGGGTGGAATTGCTGTTACTGACCCTTCTTCAAACCTCAATATTTGGGTATGCAATATAGGAGGAGGAATTTTAGGTTATGCTCAATTTCCAGGGGACCCGGATGTCGCCGGAGATGGTATCGTTATAGGTATTGATTATTTTGGAGAAACATCTGGGCCATACGGAGATGGTAGAACTGCCACCCATGAAGTAGGCCACTGGTTGAATTTAAGACATATCTGGGGAGATGGAAGGTGTAAACAAGATGATTTTGTTGCCGATACTCCTTCTTCGGACAGGTCGAATGGTGGTTGTCCATCATACCCAACTGTTCACTGCAGGACCAATGATATGACTATGAATTATATGGATTATGTTTATGATGATTGTATGTATATGTTTACCAATGGACAAAACGACAGAATGAGAGCTCTTTTTGCTGCAGGAGGAGCGCGAGTCGGTTTTGTAAATTAAATAAACTTTAAAGGGTGCCAATGAGGCACCCTTTTTTTATTATGTTAAAAAATCTGGTCTTTATTGTACTACCATTCGTCACATGTTTAGTGTTTCAGGATAATGAAATATTATCCGTTGAATACGAAGCCTCTACGAGGGGATCATCGAAGAAAATTACCATACGCAAAGACAGCACTTTTATTTTTGATCAGGAAAAGGAGATCGAATTAGTTACGAAAAAAGCTGATTGGTTGTTTCTGAATAAGCAAATCGCCAAACTTGATATGAAAAAAATGGATCTATTTGAAGCACCAACGGATGAAAGATATTCGGATAAAGCCCTAAGCTCTCGATTAACTATCACCACAAAGAGCCATTCTTATGAATCAACCGAATTTGATCATGGAAATCCCCCTGAAGAATTAAAAGGTATCGTTAAAGTACTGACTCGATATCTGACTTCAGAATAATGTGGCCTCATTTTTCTCAAATCCTTCATCAATCAATAAATTCTCCCTCTTCGCTGCCTGAACTGCCAATTTATCGCAACGTTCATTTTGAGGATGGTCGCTATGGCCTTTAACCCATTCAAACTTTACCTTATGTTTTTTATAAACCTTCAAAAATCGCTTCCAAAGATCCGGATTCTTTTTATCCTTGAACCCTTTCCTTACCCAGCCGAACAACCAGCCTTTTTCAACGGCATCCACAACATATTTGGAATCCGAATAGATAACGACCTCTATTCCGTCTTTTTTCAACTGTTCCAGGGCAACAATGACGGCTAATAATTCCATTCTGTTATTCGTGGTCATTCTAAAACCCTCTGAAAACTCCTTAACGTATGGTTTCCCTACCCACTCCATAATGATTCCGTAACCGCCCTTTCCAGGATTTCCGCTACAGGCCCCGTCCGTAAAAATATTAACCTGCATTGAATTCTTTTAAAAGGTTTTCAATTACAATCGGAAAATTCTCATGCTCAAGCAAATGTATTTTAGCTGCCACGTCTTCCGGGGTATCCGTATCGTCAACTTTAACCGTCTTTTGAAAGATAATAGCTCCCTCATCGTAATGTTCATTTACATAATGAATAGTGATTCCCGATTCTATTTCACGGTTCTCGACCACGGCATTATGTACATGCATCCCATACATACCCCTACCTCCATATTTAGGCAGCAAGGCTGGGTGAATATTGATTATCTTGTTATTGAATTCCGAAATGATTGATTTCGGAACCATCAAAAGGAAACCCGCAAGAACAATAAAATCGGCGTTCTCAGTCAAAAATTCCAAAAACTGTTGGCTCTTCATCTCAGCTTTACTGAATGTTCTTACCGGAACCTTTAGGTTCTTTGCCCTCTCAATTACTCCTGCTTCAGAGTTGTTTGTAAGTACATAGGAAACCCTTGCCAGATCACTATTACTGAAATATTTAATAATATTCTCCGCATTAGTTCCTGATCCAGAAGCAAAAATGATAATATTTAGCATCAATGTAAAATTTAGTGATCCTGACAAAAAAAAGCATTATTCCCAAATCTGAGAAAGAATTTATTAAGTATTTGTTTGGATTGAGTTGTTTAACTTTTTTTTACTTTTTACCAATTTGAACCTAAAATATATTATTTTTGCAGCAATATTTAAATTTAAAATTAAAAAATTATGTCAGACATTGCATCAAGAGTTAAAGCTATTATCGTTGACAAATTGGGAGTGGACGAAAATGAAGTGACCAATGAAGCTAACTTTACCAACGACTTAGGAGCAGATTCATTAGATACAGTTGAGTTAATTATGGAATTTGAAAAAGAATTTGACATTCAGATTCCAGACGATCAGGCTGAGAACATTGGCACTGTAGGTCAAGCAATTAGCTATATAGAAGAAGCTAAATAAATTTATACTTTACTTATAAAATTACGAGCTTTTCCTTAACTGGAAACGGCTCGTAATTTCTTGTTATTATTAACAAAAATTTTAAAGATGGAATTAAAACGGGTAGTTGTTACAGGATTAGGAGCCTTGACTCCAATTGGAAATTCTGCTGAAGAATACTGGGAAGGTTTGGCTAACGGAGTTAGCGGAGCCGCACCTATTACCTATTTTGATGCTTCTAATTTTAAGACTCAGTTTGCCTGCGAGCTCAAGAATTTCAATGTCACGGATTTTCTCGACAGAAAAGAAGCTCGTAAAATGGACAGGTTTACCCAGTACGCTATGGTTGTAGCTGATGAAGCTATTGCCGATTCCGGGCTTGATCTGGAGAAAGAAGATACTTCAAGAATTGGGGTTATCTGGGGAGCCGGTATAGGTGGTCTTGAAACATTTCAAAATGAGGTATTGAACTATGCCAAAGGAGATGGTACCCCGAGGTTTAATCCATTTTTTATTCCAAAAATGATTGCTGATATTGCTCCAGGGCAAATTTCAATCAAACATAATCTAAGAGGTCCAAACTTTACAACAGTCTCTGCCTGTGCTTCCTCTGCAAATTCAATTATTGATTCTCTGAACTACATCCGCCTTGGTCAGGCAGATGTTTTGGTCACTGGAGGGTCGGAAGCTGCTGTTGCCATTGCGGGGATGGGTGGTTTTAATGCCATGCATGCCTTGTCAACAAGAAATGATGATCCAAAAACAGCTTCGCGTCCCTTTGATAAGGATCGTGATGGTTTTGTCCTTGGAGAAGGAGCAGGTGCTTTGATTCTAGAAGAACTCGAACACGCCAAGGCCAGGGGAGCCAAAATATATGCTGAAATCATTGGTGGAGGTTTGTCTGCCGATGCCCACCACATTACGGCGCCTCATCCAGAAGGTCTGGGTGCAAAAGCAGTAATGCAAAACTGTCTTCAGAATGCAGGGATCGAGCCTGAAGAAGTAGATGCAGTTAACATGCACGGGACTTCAACTCCATTGGGGGATGTGGCTGAATTAAAAGCGGTTAAAGCAGTTTTTGGGGATCACGCCTATAATCTGAATATCAATTCCACCAAATCTATGACAGGTCACCTCCTGGGTGCCGCGGGTGCTATTGAGGCCATTGCTTCGATTTTATCGATCAAAAACGAGCTTGTTCCTCCAACTATTAACCACTTTACGGATGATGATCAAATTGATCCGAAACTAAACCTTACTTTTAATAAGGCCCAAAAAAGAGATGTCAGGGTCGCCATGAGTAATACATTTGGTTTTGGTGGCCATAATGCCTGTATCCTTTTTAAAAAATACGAAGACTAATCTGAATGAATTTAATTCGCAAAATAACAAATTCTCATGCTGGTAAAGATGAAGAGTTTGTTGTGGCGATTAAAAAAATTATTGGTTATCGTCCAAGAAAAATTGAATTTTACAAAGAGGCCTTTACCCATAGCTCATTAAAAAAAATGAATGACGCCGGGGTTCCCATGAATTATGAGCGCCTTGAGTTCCTGGGCGATGCGATATTAGGAGCGGTAATTGCCAATTATTTATTTAAAAAAATTCCTGCAGGTGATGAGGGCTACCTAACTCAGATGCGCTCTAAAATTGTAAGCAGGGAACATCTAAATGAGCTGGGAAAAGACCTTGACCTGATCAAGTTTGTTGCAAGTTCCATCCCGAATTCTAATTTTGGCGACAATATACATGGTAATCTCTTTGAAGCTTTGATTGGGGCCATTCATTCTGATCGTGGATATTCGTTTACTGAAAAATTTATATTCCGCTTCGTTATTGAACCTTATGTGGATATTGAAAGGCTCGAGGGAAAAATTACCAGCTATAAAAGTGTGTTAATTGAATGGAGTCAGAAGAATAAAAAAAAGATCAAATACCATGTGTATGAAGACACGGGAAACGATACTTTAAAACACTTTAGTGTTAAATTACACGTAGATCAGGAATTGATCTCAAAAGGCAGGGCAACATCAAAAAAGAAGGCCGAAGAAATTGCTTCAAAAAGAGCCTATTACAGGCTAAAACCTCAAATAGAACAATAATTTTTTTGTTATTCAAACGGAAATATCAACTTTTCGCAATCGTTTTCGCAAAATTTTAAGTTGATTTACCAAAAGTATCTCTATTTTTGCACAAATGTTTGTTTCAAACTGATTTATAGTGTCAAAAATTCATTGTATTGATTTTGAGTATGATCATGATTATGATCTTATTGGGATCCACTCGACGCTTCCAGACTACCGGATGGCATATTTTTTAAATCAGTACTTGGAAATTCAGCTCAGCCGCTTTAAAGAGAATCTTGATTTTAAATCTGGCAATTGTAGTTTCCCGCTTTATACATTTGAAGATGAAACGGCATTTACAACATGGTCCTTGATCGCTAACAAACATGTGTTCACGGAAAATGTGATTCAGGGAGGATCAAACCTGTTTCCTGAGGAAACAAAAATAACCTATCTGATTCCTGAAAAGAAAAAAGTAGATTATTTTATAAAAATATCAGGGTTAAAAGATGATATGGAGCTAAATTCAGCTCTTCTTGGCATCAATAAAATAAGTAATATTATAGCTTCCTATGCTATCGATCCCATGAATCTTAAATCAAGGGATAATTTAATTTTTTAAGAATGAAAAAAAGAAAAAAAACGAAAATAGTCGCCACCTTAGGACCTGCAACGTCTACCAAAGAACGAATTAAAGAAATGATGGTCGCGGGGGTGAATGTATTCAGAATCAATTTTTCTCATGCTGACTATGAAGATGTAAAGACAAGAATTAAATTTATTCGTGAGCTCAATAAAGAAAATAACTATAACGTTGCTGTTCTTGCAGACCTTCAGGGCCCGAAACTCAGAGTTGGAGTTATGGAAGAAGGAGTTGTTCTTGATAAAGGTGATGAATTTCAATTTACTACGGAAAAATGTATCGGGACAAAAGAAAAGGCCTTCATGACCTATCAGAATTTTCCCAAAGACGTTGAAAAAGGTGAAAAAATACTTGTAGACGACGGAAAACTTCTCTTTGAGGTTATTGATACAGACCGTGACTCTAATGTTGAGGTGAAAGTCCTTCGAGGAGGTCCGCTTAAGTCAAAAAAAGGAGTTAACCTTCCAAATACCAAAATTTCACTGCCGGCTTTAACAGAAAAAGATATAAAAGATGCTTTGTTTGCCATCGAGCAGGAAGTAGACTGGATCGCTCTTTCTTTTGTACGTACTCCTGAAGACCTGGTAAAACTTAGCGATCTGATCAAGGAAAAGTCAAGCTATAAAATTCCAATCATCGCTAAAATTGAAAAGCCAGAAGCGGTTGACAACATCAATCATTTGACCTCTTATTGTGATGGTTTAATGGTAGCCAGAGGTGATCTGGGAGTTGAAATCCCTATGCAGAAGGTTCCTATCATTCAAAAAATGCTGGTGAGAAAAGCCAAAGAAGCCAGAATACCGGTAATTATTGCAACTCAAATGATGGAATCCATGATTACCAGTCAGATTCCAACCAGGGCTGAAGTAAACGATGTGGCAAATTCAATTATGGACGGCGCCGATGCTGTTATGTTGTCAGGAGAAACTTCTGTAGGAGAATTTCCGGTTGAGGTGATCCAGGCAATGAGAAGTATTATTGTAAGCGTTGAAGATTCTGAACTGATCGAAGGTTACGTTCAAGGCGTAAACTGTATCAATGAGCGCTATATCTCTAAAGCTGTATGCTCAAATGCCGCCAAACTTGCTGATGAAATTGAGGCAGCTGCCATTACAACCTTAACAAATAGTGGGTATACCGCATTTCAGATATCAGCCAGAAGGCCAAAATCGAATATACTTGCATTCTCTGATAATCCAAGAATTCTTGCTCAATTGAATTTACTTTGGGGGGTAAAGGCTCAGTTTTATGATAAAATGGTAAGTACCGATGAAACCGTAGAGGATCTTAATAAGATTACCTTAGAAAGAGGTTATGCCAGTAAAGGTGAATTTGTAATTAATCTGACTTCTATGCCTGTTCACGACAAAGGAATGGTAAACACCCTGAGAGTTTCTCAATTGTAAATAAATTTCAGATTTTATTGACCAGCATCATGCCGTCAAGTATAAGCTGCCGGATGGAATCATCTGTAAAGTTTTGTTCAAGATATCGGCTTATTTCATCTCGTAAGATGGAGTCTTGAACCGGATCCGCCAACTCATATATTTCCAGAGCCAATAACCAATCATGAGGATATTCTGATTGCACGGACTTGAATATCCTCCTTAAAAATTTCTCATCCTTACGCTTTTGATTTCTGTAATCCCGAATCTCCTGATACAGATCAAACAAGGCCAGTTCATTCTCCGAATATGTTATTTTATGGGTTTTCTCTTTAGGAACTTCAAATTGCTGGCCAAATGAATTTGGGTCAGCAATTCCTGAAAAAGCTGATATCACGGATTCCCCTACTGCCATATCGTAGATGCCCCAATCCGGGTGAAATAAAATCTCATCCTTTAAAGTAACCTTACAGTTCCTGAAAGATATCAAAATGATCTTTCCCTGAAGGTTTCGCTTTCCGGTAATTATTTCGCCTTCTACAGTTACTCCTCCTTCAAATTTTAAGCAGGTCTTTCTTCCTTCATAAATACCATAGGCTTCCAGATCGGTAGGAGACATATTTTCAATTGGAAGATTAATCCCTCGAAGCTTTCCAACCGGAGATCCAAAACCTTCAAAATGATAGGACTTGTCATGCCCTATTAATTCCTTGTTCTTATAAGCCAGAGCGGTAGGCCCAGTTGTTTTGAAATAAACTGGCTTGTTGTTATGATCAGAAAAAACTTCTGAAAACTTACCCGAGACCTGTATTCCCGTACTTAATTCAATGGTCCCGTAGTTCCTCGATTCTATGAGTTTTTGAACCCCTTTTAAGCCACCATTCCTCAGGGCCATTGTATTTGCATATTCTTCTAAAACAAAACTCAGATGAGCAAAATCCTCCGTAACAAATAATTGTGGCTGGGGTTTGGTGATATCAAACTCCATCTCTGCAGCAGCTATTGTATACGGAATCTTCTTCACTTTTTCACTCATGCACCATTTACTTTCCCCAATCGATGACAATAATCCCGCTCCATAGATTTTAGGGTTTTCAATGGTTCCGATCAAGCCATATTCAACCGTCCACCAATGCATATTTCTTATCCCCGCCATTTCACTGGGATCACCCATATTTTTTGCAATGAATTCTATACGTTCTTCTGCTTCTGAAATCTCTGACTGCTTTGTTGAAGGGTCTTCTTTTATTATCGATAAATGTCTGATGGCTTCGTATAATTCAAAATCCTTGGAAGATGATATCGCCTTGGCACCAATTTCCCCGAATCTCCTTAAATATTCGGCGTATTCCGGGTTAGCTATAATAGGAGCATGACCGGCAGCTTCATGTATAATATCCGGTGCAGGGGTATATTCAATATGATCAATGGTTCTGATATCAGCCGCAACAACCAAGGTATTATAAGCCTGAAACTCCATAAAAGCATTTGGTGGAATAAAGCCATCTACCGAAACTGCAGCCCAGCCAATTTCTTTCAGAATACGATTCATTCCTTCCATCCTTGGTATTTCTTCAATAGAAATTCCCGCCATTTTTAAACCTGGAATATAAGACTCATGAGCAGCCAGGGATAAATAATCCATATTTTTCCTCATGACATAACGCCAAACAGCCTGATTTTGAGCAGTATATTCATCATAGGGTTGTTTCACAATGAAGTCCCTTAGATGATTCGGAAGTTTATCCAATACCCTGTTTGAAATATAATTTCTCCCCATAAAGCGCCTTTATGTAAAGTTATGGAATTTAAAGATTTAAAATTCTTTAATACTTTCTTAATCAAATTTCAAGTCAATTGAAAATTTCATATTACAAGCCCAGAGATCTTATCAATCCTCGGGATAATTAAGCTTAAAGACAACAGATTGACAAAATTAGTCGTCAAGGACAGAGAAAATATTTTTAACAAATCCATGTTGCACAAATCAATCAGGTCATAATTTATTGATTAACAGTGTACTTTTCTTAAATAACTCGGCAGAAAAGAATTCTAAAAAAGCTTTAAATATTGATATTTTCAAAATCTATTTTCTCTAAATTAGCCGGAATGCAATCTCTTACCATGATAAAATACCTGCTTCTAGTTTTATTGCCGCTGACCCTTATGGGCCAAAGACAATCGATTGACAAAGACCTGTTTGAATCTTATGAATTATACAAAGAAGAATCATTGTTCAACAGACGGTTTAAACATGAACAAATAAGTCTTCTTATCGATTCACTCCGCAATCAAAAAGGAATTGAAATTTCAAGACTGGGACAATCAGTACAAGGTAGAAGTATTTCAATGATCAGCCTGGGGAACGGAGAAACACAAATCCTGTTGTGGTCCCAGATGCATGGTGATGAATCCACTGCCACCGCCGCAATTTTTGACATTGTCAATTATTTAAAATCAAACAGATCAATTCTCGAAAAAATCAGGGTGCATTTTATCCCTATGCTAAATCCGGACGGAGCTGAATTATTCACCAGAAGAAATGCCATTGGCATTGATATCAACAGAGATGCTCTCAACCTGCAATCTCCGGAATCCAGAATTTTAAAGGCGGTAAGAGACAGTATCGATCCTGATTTTGGATTCAATTTGCATGACCAGAGTAAATTTTACAATGCCAGGAACACAAATAAACCTGCTACAATCTCGTTTTTAGCACCCGCTTTTAACAGCAACAAAGATATTAATGAGACCCGAGGAAACGCAATGAGGGTCATTGTAAAAATGAATACCGTGTTGCAAAGATACATTCGTGGACAAGTGGCAAGGTACAACGATGAGTTTGAGCCACGTGCTTTTGGGGACAATATTCAAAAGTGGGGAACAAGTACCATTTTGATCGAGTCTGGTGGTCAGTACAAAGACCCTGAAAAACTTGAAATCCGAAAATTAAATTTTCTGTCTATTTTAACTGCTTTTGAATCTATTGCCTCCGAGAGCTATACATCGGCAACCCTGGATCAATATCTTTCGATCCCAATGAATGACCGTAAATTTTTTGATCTTAAGATTGAAAACCTGAGGTTTTCATATCTCGGACAAGAGTTCAAAGTTGATCTGGGAATCAAACATAAAGAGATTGAAAATAAGGACCATAGCGAATTTTATTATCTGGGAGAAGTGACGGATATAGGAGACTTATCCAATTACTTTGGCTACACAAATCTGAACGCAGAAGGGTTTGATTTCAAAATAGGAAAAACTCATCCCAAAATTCTTTCTGATTTTGATCAATTCAAAGAACTTGATTTCAGGTCGTTGCTTAGCCAGGGGTATTCAGCGATAAGCATTGAAAACATGCCCCCCGAAATAAAATTCACTCCCTTTCCGATGAATATCATTGATGTTAAAAATATTCGAATTCCTAAAAATAACACGATCCCTCAAAGTCCCATAAAACTTGAGGAAAATCCCAGCCTTATTCTTGAAAAGGAAGGAGAGGTAATTTATGCCATTATCAACGGATTTATTTATCATGTGAAAAAGGGAGAAAACCTGATTAAAAATGCAGTTGTCAAGTAGAAAGAATTTTCTAATTTTATACATATTGTGAGAACTTTTTGCTTCATATGGATCATATTGCTTTTCTATTCATTTGATCTCAAGGCGCAGAAATTTCAAGGCAAAATATTGAGCAAAGACAACAGGATACCCCTGGACGGAGTACTGATCTGCAATAGTTCCAAAACGGATTCGATCTTATCAGACATCAACGGGTTTTTTCAGATAAATGTTCCCGGAGCTTATTCCTTTAGTAAAAATGGTTATCACTCAAAAGAAGTTATCGTTGAATCAAGTAGCTTTATCCTGGTTATTTTAGAGGAGAAGCCTTTCGAGCTGTCGGAAGTAGTGATTAAATCAAATCATTTTCAAAGCGAATTAAAAAAAATATCCGCATCGATTTCAATTATCCCTGAAAGCCGTATCAAGAGTAATGACGGATTAAATTTTGCACCCATCCTAAACAGCGCTCCGGGTGTATATATGCATAGCGGAACACTAAACACCAATAGAATAACCATCAGAGGAATTGGATCGAGGAACCTGTTTGGAACCAGCAAGATAAGAGCTTATTACGAGGACATTCCGCTGACCAACGGATCTGGAGAAACAACACTTGAGGATCTTGAACTTGAAGGTATTGCCAGAATGGAAATCATCAAAGGTCCTTCATCAAGTTTATACGGTGCCGGTCTGGGCGGAACTATTCAGTTGATTCCTGAAAAAGGCACCTTCGATTCTTTTTTTATTGAATCTTCATATACTTTTGGATCCTATGGACTGGGAAAATTCTTACTGAGTTCAAATCTGGGTAATCAAACCAACTCAGCTAAAATAAATTTTTCCAGCACGAGTAGTGATGGATACAGAGAAAACAACAAAACCAACAGATACAATTTAACGCTTTCATCCAATCATACTCTGGATAAAAACAATGTCCTAAATGTTATCGGAAACTTTATCGACATGAAGGCTTATATTCCCAGCTCTCTCAATGAAACGGATTATTTGAACAATCCTGAAAAAGCCGCTTTCACCTGGGGAAGATCAAAAGGTTTTGAAGACTACTCCAAATTGTTGCTTGGTCTCTCATGGGAGCATAGTTTCAGTGAAACGTCAAAGTTGATTAGCAGTATTTTTGGGGGATACTTTGACTCTTATGAGGCAAGACCATTCAACATTCAGGATCAAAAAATTGGTTCAGCCGGGCTCCGAAGCCGATATATAAAAAATTCGAACTTAATGAACCGAAAACTTCTTTGGACTGTTGGAATTGAAATCTTCAATGACCGAAGCTTTCTTAAAACCTATGAAAACCTTTACAGAGATTATCCACCTGAAACTGGAAGTGTTCAGGGAGACCTGTTAAGTGATTTTGTTGAAAACAGATTTTATTCTAATCTGTTCTCTGAAGGGAAATATCATTTGTCTGAAAAATTCATTCTCGATCTGGGCCTTAATCTAAATCAGACGAGTTATGACCTGAAAGACAGATACAATGAAAATGAGTTCAATACCTCCGGTTCCTATAGTTTTGATCTCGTCGTGTCGCCTAAAGCTGGTCTGACCTTCCAGGCAGATAAACATAAAATGTTGTTCGCCACGGTCAGTCATGGTTTTTCTCCCCCCAAACTGGAAGAAACTCTTTTACCTGAAGGCGTAATAAATACAGATATTAAACCCGAAACCGGATGGAACTATGAAATAGGAAGCCGAGGGAAATTACTCAAAAACAGATTTAATTATGAACTTTCCCTTTATGCGATGGATATTGATAACTTATTGGTTCCCAGAAGAACCGGAGATGATCAGTTTGTTGGGGTTAACGCCGGAAAAACCCTGCATAAAGGCATAGAATTCGCCTTAAACTATTTTCTCATCGACAAAAAATCAATCCAATTAAGTCATTCAAACTCTTTCAGTTTCCAGAATTTTAAATTTGAAGAGTTTCAGGATCTGGATCAGGATTATTCAGGGAATGACCTCACGGGGGTTCCCGATAAAATCTTCTTCACGGAATTACATCTGAATACCTTGAACGGTTTCTTTACTTACCTTAATTACAGGTATACCGGACAAATACCGATAACCGATGATAATTCTGTTTATTCAGATGCCTTCCAGGTGGTAAATTTAAAATCGGGTTATATCAAACGGATCGGTAATCAATTTCAGTTTGCAATTTCTCTGGGCCTTAATAACGTTTTTGATGAAAAATATGCTTCCATGCTTCAGATCAATGCAATTGGTTTTGGTTCCAGTTCACCGAGATATTTTTATCCGGGACTGCCAAGAAACTATTATTCAAGTGTTCAACTACAATATAGATTCTGAAAAATCGTAACTTTAGGTCAAAATCTCGATCATGAAAAAAATTCTCTTCACCGTTTGCTTTTTATCTGCTTTTTTTATCCAATGCCAAAAGAACACCGAATTCAAAAGTGCTGATGATTTTAACTATAGAGCTGAAACCGTTGTGGACGATCTTGAGATTGCCTGGGGATTCGAATTTTTAGAGGACGGTTCTATTTTAATAGCTGAGCAAGAAGGGAAAATGATTCTGTATAAAGATGGAGAAAGGACCGAAATTAATAATGTTCCTAAAGTCTATTATAACAATCAGGGAGGGTTACTCGATGTAAAGCTGCATCCCGATTATCGGAATAATGGCTGGATCTATTTTTCCTATTCAGGAAATACCGAGAACGATGATAAAGGTTCGAATACAGTTATCATGAGGGCAAGATTAAAAGATAACAATCTTATTGACAAGGAAGTCATTTATAAAGCAACCCCGAACACAAAAAGGGGCCATCACTTCGGTTCAAGAATAGAATTTGACAACGAAGGGTATTTGTTTTTTTCAGTCGGTGACAGAGGTAACAGAGATGTAAATCCTCAGGATATCAACAGAGACGGGGGAAAAATCTATCGGCTAAATGATGATGGAAGTATTCCTTCTGACAATCCCTTTGTTAGCGAACCAGGCTCTAAGGCGGCAGTATATTCTTTCGGGCACAGAAACCCACAGGGAATGGCTCTCCATAAGAATACAGGAAAAATATGGATTCATGAACACGGGCCTCAGGGAGGGGACGAAATTAATATCATCGAATCCGGAAAAAATTATGGCTGGCCTGTGATTACCTACGGCATCAATTATGACGGTAGCGAAATCACAGATAAAACGTCAATGCCCGGAATGGAACAACCTATTCATTACTGGGTCCCATCTATTGCGCCTAGTGGAATGGCTTTTATAAACAGCGATATCTATCCTTCCTGGAAAGGGCATCTTCTTGTAGGCTCTCTTAAGTTTCAATATTTAAATCTGGTTCGCCTTGAAAATAACACAGTTGTTTCTGAGGAAAAACTGATGGAAGACCTCGGACGTGTAAGAACAGTCAAAATTGGACCTGACGGTTATATTTATGTCTCAGTGGAGCAGCTGGGAATTGTTCGTCTGATGCCCGATTGAACCATTATGAGACTATTGTTCGGGTAAATATTTTTATCGTTCCGGATATCGGTAAAAATTAGAAAAATTCACTTTTATTTTCTAGGAAAACAGAGGTCAAAATCTAATTGTTCCGTATCTTTGCATCTGAATTTTCAATACCCAACAAGCCATGGAAAAAAAAGTTATTCTTATCATTTTAGACGGATGGGGTGAAACCCAAAATCCGGATGTCTCGGCAATTTATCAGGCAGGTACGCCTTATTTTGATTATCTGATCAAAAATTATCCCAACTCGAATTTAAGAACGGATGGTTACAACGTTGGTTTACCTGATGGTCAGATGGGTAACAGCGAGGTAGGACACATGAACCTGGGTGCAGGTAGAATTGTGTATCAGGATTTTGTAAAGATCAATAACGCCGTTAACAGCGGTTCCCTGGCTCAGGAAAAAGTAATTACTGACGCTTTTGATTATGCCAAAAATGAAGGTAAGAAAATTCATTTTCTGGGACTGTTATCAGATGGAGGAGTTCATTCTCATATCAACCACTTAAAAGGCCTTTTGAATGCGGCTCATGATGCAAACCTTGATGATGTTTTTGTCCATGCCTTTACGGATGGAAGAGATGTTGATCCTAAATCCGGTATCGGATTTGTAGAGGATATTGAAAATCATATGGCTCAATCTACCGGAAAACTTGCCAGTGTTTGCGGAAGGTATTACGCAATGGACAGAGACCAAAGATGGGAAAGGGTTAAATTATCTTATGATGTCATGGTCAATGGTGAAGGAGATAAGTCTTCCAATGCTTTGGAAAGTATTCAAAAGAGCTATGATGAAGGGATTACTGATGAGTTCATAAAACCCATTGTAATGGTAGATGACCATAATCAACCCGTTACCAAAATAGAAGAAGATGATGTCATTATATTCTTCAATTTTAGAACTGACAGGGGAAGGCAATTAACCAGGGTATTGACCCAGGAGAATTTTCAGGAGTTCGGTATGCATAAACGACCTCTTTATTATGTTACCATGACCAACTACGATGATTCGTTTAAGAATGTTTCCGTAATCTATCCCAAGGATAATTTGAGTTTGACTCTGGGAGAAGTCTTGGAAAAAAATGGTAAAAAACAGATTCGTATCGCAGAGACTGAAAAATATCCCCACGTAACCTTTTTCTTCTCCGGGGGAAGAGAAGAGGAATTTGAAGGAGAAAAACGTTTGTTATGTCCTTCACCTAAGGTGGCAACCTACGACCTTAAACCTGAAATGAGCGCATATGATATCAGAGATGCTATCGTTCCTGAGCTGGAAGCTCAGGAAGCAGATTTTATATGTTTGAATTTTGCAAATACAGATATGGTTGGGCATACCGGAGTTATGGAGGCAGCCATGAAAGCTGCAGAGGCGGTTGACAGTTGTCTTGAAAAAGTCGTTACAACTGCCTTGGCAAATAATTACTCAAGTATCATTATTGCGGATCACGGAAATAGTGAAAAGATGATCAATGAAGACGGTACACCAAATACGGCACATACCATTTACCCAGTGCCTATCATATTGGTAGAAAAAAATAAGGAGAATGGAATTCAAAACGGAATTTTGGGAGATATTGCTCCTACAGTTCTGGACCTTTTAAAGGTTGAAAAACCTGATGAAATGACAAGAGAATCCCTTTTAATTTAGATATAGACAGATTTATTTCACCCCTGATTATAAGGGGTTTATAGATTTGGTTACAAGAAATTATTCATTTTAACGTTATAAAAGTGCTGCACGAGTCTTTATAAAGGCTTTTGCTTGATTTAAGCACTTATTATAGTTAGATTTGATAAAAATTTTGAAGATGAAGATTTTACCTAAAAATTCTTTACTGATTGCGGTTGATTTTGATGGAACGATTGTGGAAGATGCATATCCCAAAATCGGTCAGGCCAAAATTTTTGCTTTTGATACGCTACTCGAATTACAACAAAAAGGACATCGGCTGATCCTTTGGACCTACAGGTATGGAGACAGATTGCAGGAAGCCGTTGATTTCTGTAAAAAAAACGGTCTCGAGTTCTACGCTGTAAATAAGAGTTATCCTGAAGAGAAATTTGACGGAAGTATGAGCAGGAAGGTAAATGCCGACGTGTTTATCGATGATAGGAATGTTGGTGGCCTTTTGGGTTGGGGAGAAATCTATCAACAACTTTTAAAAACGGAAAAACCAAAGGAACACAAATCTAAAAAGGGTCTTTTTGGATTGTTTAAAAGTTAATTTACACCTAACTTCATCCTTTAGAAAATTCGTTATTTTATTGGTATCATACTAAAGAGTATCGAATTTAAATCAAAATCAATCAGGTGAATACCACAACGAATTAACTATATATGAGATCAAACGAAGCATTTACCATTTTTGAGAAAAGCATTGAGGATTACCATGTTACAGATGATATTAATTCAGTAATCAAAAATCCATACGAAAAAGATGATATCAGGCATCTGTTTTATCACAAAAACTGGATTGATGCTGTTCAGTGGCATTTAGAAGATATAATTCGTGATCCCGAGATCAACGCTCTTGAAGCCCTTGAAATAAAAAGGCGTATTGACAAGTCCAACCAGGTCAGAACGGATATGGTGGAGTATATAGACAGCTATTTCCTTGATCAGTATAAGAATATCCAGGTTAAAGAAAATGCCAGGATCAATACTGAAAGTCCTGCATGGGCCTATGACCGATTATCTATTTTGGCTTTGAAAATCTATCATATGAAAGAGGAAGCTGAAAGAGAAAATGCATCTGATGCCCATCGCGAAAATTGTTCTTTGAAATTATCGATTCTTATGGAACAAAAAAAGGATCTTAGTACTGCCATTGATGAGTTATTAACTGATTTTCAAAATGGTGATAAATACATGAAAGTTTACAAGCAGATGAAAATGTACAACGATGATAACTTAAATCCGGTGCTTCGTGCTCGAAAATAAATCTAATCGACCTAAACACATACTTATTCTCCGCTTGTCGGCATTGGGAGATGTCGCCATGACCGTTCCGATAGTTCTGGCTCTGAGACAGCAATATCCTGATCTTAAAATATCGATTTTATCAAGAGAATTTTTCAGACCTTTTTTCAATGAAATCCCGGAAATAATTTTTCACCCCATCGATCCTGAATACTTAAATTCGGGATTATCCGGCCTTTATAAACTGTTTAGGAAACTCTCTGAATATGATATCGACGCGGTAGCAGATCTACATGATGTTTTAAGAACCAAAGTCCTTAAAAACCTTTTCAAAGCAAGTAGAATTCATAATGCATCAATTGATAAGGGAAGAGCGGACAGAAAAAAACTTGTTGCCCTCAGCAAAAAAAAACTAAAGCCGATTAAATCAATTTTTCAGCGTCATTCCGATGTTTGCAGCTCACTTGGTCTGCCCATCGACCTGTCAAATGTGAAACTTTTCAGACAAAAAGAAATCTCCGCAGAAGTGGTTGAAATTACAGGAAATAAAAATTCCAAATGGATCGGAATCGCTCCTTTTGCGACCTACAAGACGAAGGTTTATCCGTTGAATAAAATGGAGCAGGTCATTAAGGGCCTCGAAAAAAAAGGACACCAAATATTTCTGTTTGGAGGAGGAAAAAAAGAGACTGAATCATTGGATAAAATTTCTTCCTCCTTTAAAAACTGTGTCAATATTGCGGGAAGGTTGTCTTTCCAACATGAACTCGAACTGATCAGCAATTTAGACCTTATGGTAAGCATGGACTCGGGTAACGGACATATGGCAGCCCTCTTTGGGGTTCCGGTTATCACCCTTTGGGGCAATACACATCCTTATGCAGGTTTTGTTCCTTTTGGACAGCCTCTGGAAAACAGTATTACAGCCGATCTGAATCAATATCCTTTTATTCCAACTTCGATATATGGAAATAAAATAATTCCTGGATATGAAGATTGCATGCAATCCATAGAATCAAATACGATTGTCCAGAAAATTAACCGCTTACTTGAGGCAGGCTAAGAGATAAAAACTTAAATTTTCAGGTCATTACCTTTTTATAGTATCTTTGCCGCATAATTTGGAATCATGATTAAAATTAAGACCCCTGAAGAGATAGAATTGATGAGAGAAAGTGCTCTGGTCGTTTCAAGGACTCTTGGAGAAATTGCCAAAGTTATCAAACCAGGTGTAACCACTCTGGAGCTTGATAAAATTGCAGAGGAATATATCAGAGATCAGGGAGCTGTTCCCGGTTTTCTCGGTTTATATGATTTTCCAAATACACTATGCATGAGTCCCAATGAGCAGGTAGTACATGGGATTCCAAATGATGAACCTTTAAAAGAAGGCGATATCATTTCGGTTGACTGCGGGGCCTTAAAAAATGGTTTTTACGGGGATCATGCCTATACTTTTGCTGTTGGTGAAATAGATCCGGAAACCAAAAAGCTGCTTGAAATTACAAAAGAAAGCCTCTATGTGGGTATCAGGCAGTTCAGAGCAGGTAACAGGGTTGGTGATGTGGGATATGCCATTCAGCAATTTACGGAAAGCCATGGCTACGGGGTTGTTCGAGAGCTGGTAGGGCACGGAATAGGTAGAGAAATGCATGAAGACCCTGAAATGCCTAATTACGGAAGAAGAGGCAAGGGTAAAAAGTTTGTCGAGGGCATGGTTGTTGCCATTGAGCCCATGATCAATATGGGAACGCATCGGATTAAACAATACAGCGATGGATGGACCATTAAAACTGCCGATATGAAACCCAGTGCACATTTTGAGCATGATGTTGCCATCGTCAAAGGCAAACCGGAATTACTTTCAACCTTCAAATATATCAACGAAGCTTTAGGAATTGAAACTGATGAAGAACTTGAATTCAGGTCTAAATAAGCTATTGATATGAAGATATTCAAATTGGTCCTAAACACTTTTCCTCGACCTTATTTGATCAAATTAAGTTATTTGGCCAGACCATTCTTGTCTCTATGGCTAAGGGGTGATCGGTACACAGATCCAATCGATGGGAAAAGTTTTAAACGATTTTTACCCTACGGTTACGCTGTCCAAAGGCCCAATGTTTTATCTCCAAGTACCCTTTCTCTGGAAAGGCATCGATTGATATGGCTTTATCTGAAAAACGAGACCGATTTCTTTACTAAACCATTAAAGGTTCTGCATATGGCTCCTGAACAGTGTTTTTTATCGCTGTTCCGAAAAATGAAAAATCTCGATTATACGACTGCTGATCTCTACAGTCCGATTGTGGATATTAAAGCGGATATTCTCAACCTTCCCTTTGAAGATAATTCTTTTGACTTTGTATTATGTAATCATGTCTTAGAGCATATCGATGATGATCAAAAGGCCATGAAAGAACTTTTTCGGGTCATGAAAAAAGGAGGAACGGGAATTTTTCAGGTTCCTCAGGAAATTCACAGAGAAAAAACTTTTGAAGACCCTTCAATTACCGATCCTGAAGAAAGAGCGAAATATTTTGGACAGTATGACCATGTAAGAGTGTATGGAAGAGACTATTTTGACCGGCTTCGTAATGCTGGATTCAAAGTTGAAGAAATAGATTATTCAAAAGTGCTTAGTCCGGAGGATATTGATAAATACCGCCTGGCGAATGGAGAAATACTTCCTGTTTGTTCTAAACCTTTGTAGAGATTTTCTAGATTTCCTTTATTGAAGAAGCATCCAGCCACCCCATTTTACCGTCAGCTATTTTGATCTTTTTCCAATTGTCCAAAGTCTCAAGTACCGTAACCTTGGTGCCTTCATGAAGTTCAAAATATAATTCGCTTGATTTTGTAGGAGCACTCTTCACCGCAACTGCGTTTGAAAACACCACAGCCTGGGTGTTATTATCAACATAATGCTTATTTCTAAATGCGAAAAACACGGATGTGGTCACAAATATTACGCAAAGTCCACTCGTAATAAAATAGAATCTTTTTTTGCTTGTGCTGTATGAAAAATGATAAAGCAAGAATAATAGCGCAAAGAGAAAGGCCAGACCAACCGCTATTTTGGCCCAGGTCTCATAATTAAACTTCAATACTATTCCATCCATGAACTTTTGCCCCAGGCTTTTTGGCAGGGGCTCGATATTATCAAGGGTCATCCTGTTGGCAAATTCCAGGTTAAACTTAATATCTCTGTTGTTGGGGTCCAATAGCAAAGCCTTTTCATAGTAATATATAGACGGAGCAACCTGATTTGTCTTGTAATATATATTGGCCATATTGAAATACAAAGACCAGGATTCAAGTCCCTGACCTTCTATTTTCTTGTACAGATCCAATGCTTCCAAATAATTTTCCTGCTGGTAAAACTTGTTGGCTGATGTAAAAAGACTGTCTGCATCCTGTGCCTTAAGTGATATTCCGGTCAGGTATACCATCATAATCAGAACCATATTTACAAACCCTTTCTGCATACTTCTTTGTTCCTTTTTATAGTTGTTTATCAATCTTTGAAATTACCGTTTTCGCATTTTCATATTCCTTCTTCATCATCACATCCGTTGAAGGCGTATAACGGGCATAATCACAATTTTCCAAAACTTTACTAAACTCGTTTATCGTATCCTGATCCACCTCTTTCTTTCTGAGAATTTCAGCGATCTTTTCTCTTGAAATTTCAGAAGTTTCAACATGAAGCTTTGCCTTAAGATAATTGTGAAGTGCCTTCTCCAGCGCAATGTAGAAAGCTTCTTTTCTTCCCAATTCCTTTTTCGCCTGCGACAAATATCTCCGGGCCAGCCTATCCGCTTTACGTCTTTTATTTCCTATGATATCGCTATCTCTCTCCTGTTTTTTCTTTCCAATATAAATACCCAGCGGAATTGATAATAATGGCAAAATCATCAACCAGTAAAATAGATTGGATCCGAAGAAATCGTCTTCTTTAATGACGGAATCAAACTCTGACTTTAAGGCTATATATCGTATGTCGCCCTCATTGCTGATCACTGATTTTTTATTCGTCACCACAGCTTCATCAACGGGTTCCGCACCTTGTAATGCATTGAGCAAAATTGGCTCGGATTCTACTGAATAATATTTTTCTTCCTTCGGGTTAAAATATGAGAAACCAACCGATGGTATCTTAAATTTTCCTCTTGTCTGAGGCACAATCGCGTACTGGTCGTAAACAGATCCGGTCAACCCGTTAAGCGTTGTTTTAATATTTTCCTTGTGTTCCGGCTCGTATACCTCAAGACCGCTTGAAGTTTCGATACCTGGTAGCTTAACCAGTTTAAGATTTCCCTTACCCTTAAGTTCTACTTTGATCAGCGCGGATTCATTGGCTTTTAAAACAGTTTTATTAGGGGTTACCGAGAACTTATAATCTCCAACGGCACCCGTGAAATTAAAAGGTTTACCCACTTCGGGCAATTCCTTCACCCTTATGGTCTTTTTCCCAGAGGTAAGGGTGAAATTCACATCGTTCATTAGCATGTTTCCAAAGAAATCCCTCCTTCCAATAGGAACTCCGGCTGTTATTTCCATTTCGAGGGGATCAATTTCGAGCTTCCCTGATTTATGAGGTATCAATACCATCTTGCGAACAATTACAAATCGATGCGGTTTTCCTCCATAGGTACCATTCTTTGCCACCCATTTTTTTACCTCGATGTTCTGATTCCAGAATCCATTAAAAGAAGGTGAAGAAGCTTCCCTGGTATTTTGAACATTTACCTTGTTGATGTCAACATATAATTTATATACCACGGAAATACTTTCTCCTACATAAGGCCTTAAATTAGATACTTCAGCCACCAGGTGAATATTCTGCTGTGCCACATACCTAGGGTCATTTGGGTCCTCCGGAATCTCAATGGCATCAGACACCGTAACCCTCACGGTATTTGATTTGATCTTCTCTCCTTCATACGTAATTGTTGCCGAGGGTATTATAAAAGTACCTTTAGCGATAGGCTGGATCACATAGGTATAGGTAAGTTTATAGGAAGTTTTACCGTTAATGGAAGAAAAACTACTCGATTGACTCGGGCCTGCCAGAACCTTAAAATTCTTAAAATCGGGAGGGGTAAAGTCATCACCTCCCTGCCTGTCAATTGAAAATTCAATTCTCAAACGTTCATTGAGACCGAGTTCAGTCTTACTTACAGCAGTTTTAAACGTCACCTGTGCCATGACGCTTTGTACTGCCAGCAGTATTATCAATGTGCCTAAAAATTTTCGTTTCATTCTTCTTCTACTTTCGATCTGTCAAAACGACAAAATTCAAGTTTTATTTACCAGTCTTTATCCTGGTTTAACTTTTTACCCTTTGCTTTTTTTGCGTTTACTTTTTTCTGAGTCTTATTTTCCTCGTTGCTCATGGCCTCAAGGAGCTGTTCTATCTGTTGCTGGCTCAGCTGATTAGGCTGAGGTTGTTTTTGTTGCTCCTGCTTATCTCCCTTGTCCTGCTGATCCTGATTATCCTGCTGATCCTGTTCATCTTCATTATTATCGCCCTGGTTTTTATCCTGATCTTTCTTTTCATCCTCTCCCTGTTCCTCTTCCTTATCTTTATTCTCACTATTCTGATCCTGATTCTGATCCTGGTTCTGATCCTGGTTCTGATCTTTGTTCTGATCCTGATTCTGATCTTGATTCTCGTTATTTTGCTGCTGATCTTTTAAAAGCTTCTGTGCAAGAGCAAGATTATAACGGGTAGTCTCGTCTCCCGGATTGATAAGCAATGAGTTTTTGTAAGCCTCAATTGCTTTTGCATATTGCTTTTGCTTCATCATAACGTTGCCAATATTATGAAACGCCTTTTCTCTTGTTTCATTATCACCCGCACTTTTAGCTACAAGTTCATACTGAGGCAAGGCTTCTTCAAATCGATTTTGTTCATAAACGGCATTTCCTAAATTATAACCCGCTGTCCTGTAATTTGGATTCTCCTTTAGCGCCTTTTTATATTTAACTTCGGCATCAACAAACCTCTTTTCTTTAAAAAGATCATTCCCTTTTCTAAGAATCTGCTTTTCTGCGAGTTTGATTTTAGCAGGCTTTTGATTCTCTTTTGTTCTTTCCTGTTTCTTACTTACATTTTCCTGGGCTAAAATCGCCAGGGGTAAAAAGAAACATATAAATGCAATATTTTTCATCTTACCTTTCATTAAATAGATTCAACTTTTGTATCCACTTGGTCTTCTTGTCCAACAGGAAAACATCCAAAACAAGCAGCAGCAATCCAAAACCCACAAACCACTGGAACTGATCCTTGTAATCAGAAAACTGTTTCGATTCAAATTCCTTCTTGTCAGCTTTCAGTAATAACTCTTCAACATATTCTATGGTCTTGGAGGTTTTATTGCCATAAATATACTTTCCATCCCCATTACTCGCTATGTCTTTCAGGGTTTCCACATTGAGCTTTGTGATGACAACCTCGTCTTTTTTATCTTTCTTGTATCCCTGAAATTTCCCGTTTTTCTTAACGGGAATAGGGCTTCCTTTGTTGGATCCAACCCCTATGGTATAGGTTCGAATACCAAGGTCTACAATTTCTTTTGCTATTTTTCCTGAATTTTCCTCATGATCTTCCCCGTCGGAAATTATAAACAAAAAACGATTGGTTTGCGTATCGTCATCAAAAAAAGTTTTCGACAACTGCAGAGCCTCATTGATGGCTGTTCCCTGGGAAGAAACAATATCCGGATTGGCATTTTGCAAAAACATCTTGGCTGCACCGTGATCTGTGGTTATCGGTAAAAGTGGATAGGCATTTCCGGCGTAAACAATAATTCCCACCCTGTCACTGCCTAGTTTATCAATTATTTTTGAAATAATCTGTTTTGATTTTTCCAAACGGTTTGGCGCAATATCTTCGGCCAGCATACTCTTGGAAACATCCAGAGCAAACACAATATCCACACCTTGTCTTTTTACTGTTTTTAACTGGGTCCCCATTTTTGGATTGACCATGGCGATAACTAAAAATGACAGCCCCAACAATACAAAGATCATCTTTAAAACCGGTTTAAACACCGATTTTTCCGGACTTAATCGATTCAAAAGAGAAGAACTTGCAAATTCTTTTTGCTTCCTTACTTTCCACAACCAGCTGAGCATATAAAACAGCAGAAGGATCGCAACAGCGATAAATAAGTAAAAATATTTTGGTTCTTCTATTTGATACATACTCTAATCTCTAGATAAAACTTCTGTACACGGTAAATCTCAACATCATTTCCATTAAAATAAGAAAACCGGCCATCATAAGCAGGGGCCTGAATTTTTCCTGATAATTGTAGTATTTAAATTCTTCAATCTCCGTTTTTTCAAGCTTGTTAATCTCATCATAAATGGCTTCGAGTTTCCTGTTTCCGGTGGCCCTGAAATACTGGCCTTCCGTTTCGGCAGCAATGTATTTTAAAAGCTCTTCATCTATTTCAACAGGGGCATTCCTAAAAATCAGTTTTCCGTTCAGATCCTTTGCTACCGGAAACAAAGCGGTACCATTGGTTCCCAGTCCAATCGTGTAAACCTTTATGTTCAACTCCTTGGCCAACTCCGTTGCCGTTTTTGGGTCGACAAAACCTGTGTTATTGACTCCGTCAGTAAGAAGGATTATAACCTTACTTTTTGCCTTACTGTCTTTCAACCTGTTTACAGCTGATCCAAGGCCCATTCCTATGGCCGTACCATCTTCAATCTGTCCCCATCTTATTTTTCGTATGGTGTTCTGAATAATTGTCTTATCACTTGTAATAGGCGTTTGAGTGAAACTTTCTCCTGCATAAACAACTACTCCAATCCTGTCATTAGGCCTTTTCTGAACAAATTTGCTGGCAACATTTTTAAGCGCTTCCAATCTGTTTGGTTTTAGATCCTTTGCAAGCATACTTGCCGAAACATCAATGGCCATGACTATATCAATTCCTCTCGTTGTCTTGGTTCTTTTGCTTACTTCAACATTTCTGGGCCTTGCAAGCGCAATGATCAGCAAAGCGATAGCCAATAATCTAAAAGCGTATAGCAAGGGCTTCAATCTAGACCAGATATTTTTATGTTCAAAACCCGAAGTACTAGGAACATGAAGGTCCGCCGCATCCTTTTTCCTAACGAAAAAGTACCATACTGCCATGACCGGTATCAGCAACAGCAACCAGAGAAATTCCGGATTTGTAAATTCCATGTTACTTCCCATCATCTGCATTTTCTTTAGATTCAACAGTTACAGGATGCAAGGTGTCGATAATTCCTTCCGCATCCTCTCGATGCAGCACAATTTCATTCTGCAGAGGTTTTGATTTCGCAAATTTCACCAGGTCGGCCTCCTGAAGCAGTTTTTTTAATTTATTCACTGTTTCCTTAGGAATATTCAAATTACTGCTGCTATTAAAATCGATTAGGGTTTCAAGAAGCTCATCCGTAGTTGACTCCAGTGCCGGAATATTCATCTCTCGCTCTATAAAAGTTCTGACAATATCCGTAAGCTCAACATAATACATTTTAATCTTGTTCTGCGATATCAATTTTTTCTCATCCAGTTCCTTTAACCTCATCTTAGCTGCCTCGAAAGGTGGTATTCTTGAAATTATTTCTTCTTCCGTGGGTTTATCTTTCAAAATAAAATACAGTATCAGCCCTATAACAAGGAGCAAAGCTATCAATCCCCAAAAATAATTGAGATAGTCACTAAACAGATAAGGTTCATTTTGGATATCCTTTATGTGATGCATGGGCTGTTTTATGGTATCAACCTCTACCGTACCAACATCGATGATCACCTGATCGGTCAGGAACCTTTTGTTTTTTATAAAAATCTCCTGTCCGGGTAAAACATACCTTCCACTATCAAAACTGGTCAATGTATATTTTTTAATCAGTCTGTTTTTTAAGGAATCAATTTTATGGGAAGTAACAACTCCTACCCTGTTCAGGCTGTCGGATTCAAATTTTGGAAATCGGACATCCTGAGTCTCATCCACAATGATCTCGTAGTTGATCTGTTCTCCAATTCTTATTTTAGTCGTGTCAATTTTCGTTGATACCTGAGCCTGAACAGAAAAAGAAATCAAAAAAACAATGACAACAAGACATAATTTTGAATCAATCAAGGATCCCAGGCCTGTGAGCCTATGCCCTGATTCTTTCTGATTATATGTCTTCTTAAATCCTTTTTTCATTATTTCAACTAACTGAAATTCTATATCAGCCCCTTCGTTTAAAATATCCTAATAACTTTTTAACATAACTCTCATCCACTCGGGTGTTGATCACTCCTGAGCCGCTTTTGGTAAACGAATCTTCAAAATAATCAACTGTTTCCAGATATTTTGCTCTGTAATTGATTCGTACTCTTTTCGAATTGGTATTCACCAAAACGATCTTGCCTGTTTCTGAATCCCGCATTGGAACCATACCCAGTTTGGGCATTTCTGTTTCAAGCTTGTCGTAAACTCTGATTCCTGTCACATCATGCTTTTTACCCACAATTTTCAAAGCATTGTCATATCCTGTATCAATAAAATCAGAAAGAATAAAGACTATAGCCTTTTTCTTCATCACATTTGACAAGTATCTTAAGGCATGGGCAAGGTCTGTTTTTTTGCTTTGTGGTTCAAATTCGATCAGCTCCCTGATGATTCTCAAAACATGGGTTTTCCCTTTTTTCGGAGGAATAAACAATTCAATTTCGTCGGAAAAAAGCAATAACCCAACTTTGTCATTATTCTGAATTGCTGAAAATGCCAGGGTTGCACTTATTTCAGTAAGAATATCCCTTTTGAACTGTTCCGTGGTTCCGAAAGATTCCGATCCACTGATATCCACCACAAGCATCATTGTGAGCTCCCTCTCCTCCTCAAAGATCTTTACATAAGGCTCATTGTACCTCGCAGTGACGTTCCAGTCAATGGATCTTATATCGTCCCCGTACTGATACTGCCTTACTTCAGAAAAGGTCATTCCACGCCCTTTAAAGGAACTGTGGTATTCTCCTGAAAAAATATGATCAGACAATCTTCTTGTCTTGATCTCAATCTTCCTAACCTTTTTTAGTAATTCTTTAGTATCCACTAACCGATATTCTAATTAAACTTCTCAAACTCTGCAATAATCTGAATCATTCAGATCAGTGAAGCATGGTTGCTGATTTTTGAAAAGACTAAGGCACTTCAACCTCATTGACAATTTTGTTTATGATGTCAACGGAGGTCACATTCTCTGCCTCGGCTTCATAAGTGATTCCGATTCTGTGTCTTAATACATCGTGTACCACTGCCCTGACGTCCTCAGGAATCACATAACCCCTTCTCTTGATGAATGCGTAACACTTTGAGGCCATGGCCAGATTGATACTTCCCCTGGGTGAGGCTCCAAAACTGATCAAAGGCTTGAGTTCATTTAAACGGTAGTCTTCCGGGTATCTTGATGCAAAAATGATATTAAGTATGTATTTTTCGATCTTCTCATCCATATAAACCTCCTTAACAGATTCTCTTGCCCTTGCAATCTGATCGATCGAAACAACAGGGTTAACAGTCTCAAAACTACCTTTAAGGTTCTGCCTCATTACCATTTGTTCATCATCAATTTTAGGATAATCGATCACGGTTTTTAGCATAAACCTGTCTACCTGAGCCTCGGGCAACGGATAGGTTCCCTCTTGTTCTATAGGGTTCTGGGTAGCGAGAACCAGGAAGGGTTCCGGCAATTTAAACGTTTCATCACCAATGGTCACCTGATGCTCCTGCATCGCCTCCAGTAGTGCTGACTGCACTTTTGCCGGCGCTCTGTTGATCTCATCGGCCAGCACAAAATTGGCAAAAATAGGCCCTTTCTTTATAGAGAAATCATTCTCCTTCATATTAAAGATCATGGTACCAATAACATCTGCCGGGAGAAGGTCAGGTGTAAACTGAATCCGGCTGAAAGAACCTTTAACCGCTTTTGACAATGTATTTATAGCCAGTGTCTTAGCTAAACCGGGCACACCTTCAAGCAAAATATGACCATCACCGAGCAAACCGATTAACAATCTTTCCAACATTTGTTTCTGACCTACGATAACCTTATTCATTTCCAATTGAAGAAGGTCGACAAACGCACTTTCTCTTTCTATTTTTTCGTTGATCATTCTGATATCAACATTCGTGTTGTGTGTATCCATTTATCTTGTGAAATTTCAATTTGTTCTTTAGACAACAAGGGCAACAAATCTAAGGGATAGGTTAGTTTTTTCTTGTTAAAATTTGGTTAAAAGTAAAAATAAAAAAACTCGCCAAAGCAGCGAGAAATATGAATTAATATTGTTCTTCCTTATTGGGGAAATCCCGAGATTTGACATCTGAAATATAACTTTTGAATGCATTACCCATCTCAGTATAAAGATCGAGATAACGTCTTAGAAATCTAGGACTAAATTCATGAGTCATACCCAACATGTCATGAGTCACCAAAACCTGTCCGTCCACTCCATCTCCGGCACCAATGCCGATAATAGGAATTGATACGCTCTCCGCGACTTCCCTGGCAAGCTTTGCAGGGACTTTCTCAAGTACGATCGCAAAACAGCCTAACTCTTCCAAAAGCACAGCATCTGCTTTCAATTTATTCGCCTCCTCCTCCTTTCTGGCTCTTACTGAATAAGTTCCAAATTTATAAATTGATTGAGGTGTAAGCCCCAAATGGCCCATAACGGGAATTCCAGCCGAAAGGATTCTAGTGATCGACTCTGAAATTTCCGCTCCACCTTCAAGCTTAACCGAATGTCCTCCGGACTCTTTCATGATCCGTATGGCAGAATCCAGCGCCTGTCTCGAGTTCCCCTGATAGGTTCCAAATGGAAGGTCAACAACCACTAAGGCTCTTTCAATGGCACGGACAACTGAAGAGGCATGATATATCATTTGATCAAGAGTAATTGGAAGCGTGGTTTCATGTCCTGCCATCACATTTGAAGCCGAGTCTCCAACAAGGATGATATCTATCCCGGCATGATCAACAATTTTGGCCATTGTATAATCATAAGCCGTAAGCATGGCAATCTTTTCCCCTTCCTTTTTCATTTCCACCAGGGTCTTGGTAGTAATTCTCTTGTATTCCTTTTTTGCTGTGGACATAATTCTGATTTTGCAACGCAAAAATAGCGATAATTTTTATTTGCCTATCGACCCTTTACAACTTATTTTCATAGCACTTTTGATGATTTTGATTTTCTTTTGTCCACTACTTTAACCAAATTGGGGAATATGGCAGGGGCAAAATTTTTGACAGGTTCATAGAGAACTGACTCTTTGGCCTTCTTCTTTTCCATAAATCTAATTCCTGAATTGATTTCCTCATAGACGATAAGGACAATACTTAAAATCAAAGCATATTTCAAAAAACCAAAAATGGCTCCCACCAGCTTATTAAAGAAACCAAGGGCTATGGTCTCGGCAATTTTGGTAAGTGCCCTACCCAGTAAAACCAAGGCTATCAAAATAATAAAAAAGGTCCCCGCAAAGGCCACTACCTGTATCATGGATTCATCCCAGGTAACACTATCTTTCAAAAAATCTCCCAGAAAATACGAAAAGTGAATCGCTCCATAGATCCCTAAAACAAGTCCGACCAGGGTGGTGACTTCCAAAAATAATCCATTCATGTATCCCTTTACGGTACCAAAAATCAGTATAACTCCTAAGATGATATCAATTGTATTGAATTCCATAATTAACTCTTAATAATTTTAATTTCCTTGTCTAAATAAATAATAATTTTCTCTTTAACCCGATAATTCATTTTACTCAAAACATTGGCATAATTCTCAACCTGTAATTTATGGCTGGTACTTGGCTGTCCTGTTTTGTAATCAATAACAACAACCTCGTCCTGGTCAAACACTAATCTGTCTGGAATCAAAATCTCTCCCGATTCAGACAAAATTTCTCTTTCGTTCAGAATTTTTGACCCCGGTTTGTAGTATTCCCTCAGGTCAGGATGATTAATTATCGATCGAATAAGCTGGCCCACTTCCTTCCTTTTCCCTGTATCCAAAAGCCCCCTGGCAACAAATTTTGATAAGGCATTGTCAACATCTTCCTCTGTCTTTACCGATTCCATGATCTCATGAATCAAATTACCGTACCCTATAGCATCACCGCGTTTTGGATCCCAAAGCAACTCTGAATTTGTAACAATATGAATCTGGTGATCCTTCCAGCTGCTACTGATAAAATCCCTTTGAATTTCAGCAGATCCTAAATATGATCTACGTTTACCTGATCTTATTTTTTCTCCAAACTCATAACGAAGTTGTTCCTCTTTCCACAATCCCTTTTGCTCTAAATAATCAATAAACAGTTCCGAACTGTTTCGCAGGCCGTCTTTTGACTTTTTTATTTCTGATATCACATACAACTGTTCAACAGCCCTTGTGAAGCAAACATAAAGCAAATTATAACTGTCCAACTGTCTTTCCCTTTGCTGCCTTTGATATATATCCTCCCCGGATTCTCCCAGGTTCCTGATTGAAGATCCCGAGTTTATAAGTATTCTGTCAAATCCGAGAAACCTTTCTTTATCAAGTAAATCCAGCCATGCTTTTGGATCCCTTTCTTCATATAGGGCCATATTATAGGGGTAAATCACAACCGGAAATTCAAGCCCCTTTGACTTATGAATTGTCATGATCCTAACGGCATTTACACCTTCTGAATTGACAATATTCAGCTTTTCCTTTTTTTCCTCCCAAAAATCCAAAAATGAAACGTTCTTTTGAGATTTTCGTTGTGAAAAATCAAAGACAAAGTCCATAAAATACTGAAGAAATGAATCGGATTCCTCAGTCAGCCTGAAACTCCTTATCAGCTCTTCAACTCCCTCTAAAATTGAGTATTGATTATAGTTTTCCCTGTCAAAAAAAACTCCGAATTCCTCCAGGGCCAAAAACAGTTCTTTACTGCTCAACTTTACCATGCGGCTGAAAAATTCATGCTGCTCCCCTTCAACCCCCAAATGATGATAAAGAAACTCCAGGATTTCAAATTTAGCATCCTCATTTTCTTCGTCTTCAAAGAATTGCAGCATGTTTATAACAAAATTAACAGCTGTATTATTCTTAAGCATCAAGGTTTCTGAACTGACTATATCCACACCTCTTTCGGTCAAAAACTTTGCAACGGCCGCTCCTTCCTTTTTCTTTCTGACCAGAACACAGATCTCACCGGGATCAAATTGAGATAAAAGCTCCTTTATAGTTTGGAGAACCAGTTCAGGGTAAACTTCATTTCTTTCTTCATTGTTCTTGAGCGGCTCGGTAAATTGAAGCCGTACAAATCCTCCTTCCTTACTGTTTGTCTTTTGACTGTTCCCTATCCTGTATAAAGCTTTGTAGCCTGTGAGCTCAAAATGATGTCCGATATGACTAAAAAAGTTATTGTTGAAATGTATTATTTCCTGATGGCTTCTGTAATTGGTATCAAGATTTTTCAGCGTCTTGGGGATTTGAAACGGATTCGTTTCTATTCCGTTTCTTTCAGAGGACAAATTGATAAATTGTTCAGCATGGCCCCCTCGCCATCTGTAAATAGCCTGTTTGGCGTCTCCAACCAGCATCAAACCTGTTCTCTCGGAACTTAAGGCGTTATCGACCAGAGGAATTAGATTATTCCATTGCAATTCTGAAGTATCCTGCATTTCATCAATGAAGAAATACTTGAATCGTTCACCCAGTTTCTCATAGATAAAGGCCGCCGGTTCGTTGATAAGATGATCACTGATCAGCTGATTGAATTCAGAATTCAAACGAATATTGTTGTTCATTTTGATAGTCTCCAAAGCCTGATTGATTGTCTTGATCACAGCAAGAGGAACCAGGTTCTTCAAAATCATTTCATTCAATTTAAATGTTCTGAAAACTTTGAAGGACTTATTGTAAAGAAGGGTTAGATCATCAATTATACTGTCTATGGCAAATTTTGTGCTTTCATTTTTATTCTTGGTATAATAAATTCCATTTTCCAGATTTTTCGATGTACTGCTATCCGGATCAAATACTTTATCAGTCAGTTTTAGCAGAAGTTTTTTAAAAAATTTTGGTAATTGTGAATAATAAAAATCCGAATACGCTAACCCTTTCTGATCAATAAGTTTAAGTCCCTTTTCACCGATCTCTTTTAAAGCCTCCAAATGATGTTTCTGACTTCTTCTCAATTGAAGTGACAACTCCGTAAAGTCATTGATGGTTTTATTTTTTATGGCTTCCAGATGTTTTGCATGATTTTCGTTGAAAATCAACTTTGAAACCTCATAAAGGTCCCTGCTTACATCCCATGATTTATCTTCCAGGGTTTTCTCTTTGGAAAAATCAATAAGTAATTTGGTGAGTTCTTTATTGGTTCCTATCTGAGACAAAACTTCATCCACTGCTTCCCTTAAGATTGAATCTGCATCCAGTTCTACTTCAAAATCTGAAGTCAGATTCAAATCAAAGGCAAAGGACTTTATGAGCTTATTGGTAAAACTATCAATGGTTTTAATATGAAAAGATGCATAATTTTTAAGAATGTCCTGTAGTTTTTCCTTTGCCCTCTTTTGAATCACCTTACTTTCCAGTCCGGTTTCTTCCATCAGAATTGACAGCATTCCGTCATATTGGCGATCCTCAGTCATCTTAGAAAATTCCAAAAGACTTTCAAGGATTCTGTCCTTCATTTCGGATGCCGCTTTGTTGGTAAACGTTATGGCAAGAATATTTTGATAGGACCTTACATTCGGATCCGTCAAAATAATCTTTAAATATTCTTTGACCAGGGTAAAGGTTTTTCCACTTCCGGCGGAGGCATTGTAAACTTTGAATGTTGAAGGATAGATCACTTAATCTATTTTTCATAAAAGTAAGTAAAATGACGCGATAACGCTCATTTTACAGGCTTAAAAAAATTAAGTTTTTTTCTGTTCCGGGCTCAAGCCAGTATTCTCCAGATCTGAGCTACTAAAAAGGTAACTACAAATCCTAAAATAACTGGAAGAATGGAGGCAATTGTTGTCCATTTAACACTATTGGTTTCCTTGTATATGGTGTATATTGTGGTACTGCACGGATTATGTAACAAGCTGAATAACATAAGATTAACTGCAGTTAGCAAGGTCCATCCCCCTGACTTTAAAATCGTAGCCGTATCCGAAGCAGAATCCAGTTCAAACATAACGCCTGCACCCTCGCCTCCGGCAACTCCCGTCACCAGAACCGTAAGCATAAGTACCGTTGGAATTACAATTTCATTTGCAGGAATGGCAACAATGTAAGCGAGTAGTATCACCCCATTTAATCCCAATAAAAATCCAAACCCATCCATACTCTGGACGGCCCATCCTGCAATGCTCATTTCACCTATGTGTATATTCGATATCAACCATATAACTGCACCTGCCGGAGCTGCAAATACAATGGCTCTCCATAACACGATCAATGTCCTGTCGATGATCGAGGTATAAATGGTCTTCCAAAACCTGGGGGGCCTGTAAGGTGGCAGTTCCAGATTAAACGTTGAGACCTCGCCTTTTAAAACCGTTCTTGAAAGCCCCCAGGAAACCAAAAACATGAACGCAATACCCAGAATTGCTATTCCAACAACCGATAGTAGCGAGGCAAGGCTTGAAAAACCAGCCGGTACAGCGGCACCGATGAAAATAGTTGCTATTAAGATTTGAGTTGGCCAGCGACCATTACACAAAGAGAAATTATTGGTAATTATGGCGATCAATCGTTCTCTTGGACTATCAATTATTCTGGTGGCAACGACACCGGCTGCGTTACATCCGAATCCCATACTCATGGTCAGTGCCTGTTTACCATGAGCACCAGTCCTTCTAAAAAGGTTATCCATATTAAAGGCTACGCGAGGTAAATAACCAAAGTCTTCCAATAAGGTGAAAAGCGGAAAAAAAATTGCCATAGGAGGCAACATCACGGCAATAACCCAGGCAACTGCAAGATAAACTCCATCGATCAGAAATCCGTCCAACCACCAAGGCATTCCTATCCCGGCTGCGAAATTCTTTAAAACAGGATGAATGGTATTGAGCAGCAATTCGGCGAGCATTGCGGATGGGTAGTTGGCACCTTCAATTGTTATCCACAATACTAGGCCCAGAAGGAGGAACATGATGGGAAAACCCCAGGTTTTACTCGTAACAATCTCATCTATTTTCCGATCCATTCGGAATCGTTTCTTGCCTGATTCCTTTAGCACTGCGCTTTCAGCGATTTCAGAAGCATCCGCATAGATTCCTTCTGCAAGATTATCGTGAAAATCCTCACCTATCTTCCAACGGAGTTCGTTGGTCATGGCTAATATTCTATCTACTGATGTGTTTTCCATTTTAAACGAATTCTCCTGTTTTAAGCGCATCAATTATTCTTGTGTCTCCCTCCAAAAGCCTTAAAGCTATCCATCTGCTATTTGGAATTTCAGGAAATTCAGACTCAATCTCCTGACTAAGTTTTGTCACAGCTTTCAAAATTTTCTTCGGAACATTTTTGATTTGCCTGGGTTTACAAACAATCTTACCCGAAGCTATTTCGTCTATGGTTTTTAGAAGCTCAGGAATTCCTTTCTGATATCTGGCACTGGTTGGCACAACCGGAATTCCCAGGTCTTTTGACAAGCTCCGTACGTCAATTTGTATATTGTTTCTGTCCGCCTCATCCATCAAATTCAAACATAAAACCGCCTTATCCGTGATCTCAAGGATCTGTAAAACCAAATTCAGGTTTCTTTCAAGCCTGCAGGCATCTGCAACGATTATTGTAACATCCGGCTTTCCAAAAAGAATAAAGTTTCTCGCTACTTCTTCGTCCTGTGAGGTAGACAACAGAGAATAGGTTCCAGGCAAATCCACAAGTTTGTATTTTTTTTCCGCGTAAATATAGGCCCCTTCCGCCCTGCTAACTGTTTTCCCTGGCCAGTTTCCTGTATGTTGACGCAAACCGGTCAGTGCGTTGAACACGGTACTCTTACCCGTGTTGGGGTTTCCTGCGATCGCCAGTACGTGGTCGAAATTATCTGTATGAACACCCAGTTTCTTCAAACTGTCAGCATTATGATGGACGCATGATTCACATGCCGATTCTGATTTCTTACTCATGATTCAATTTTACTGATCAATATTTTGGATGCCTGGTCCTTTCTAAGAGCAATACTGCTGCCTTTAATTTTGTAGGCAATCGGATTTTTCATCGGACTACTTAAGTCTATACTAATCTCAGCGCCTTTAACGAAACCAAGATCGAGTAACCTTCTCCTGTTTTCACCCCGGCATTCTTTCGACATTCCCGTAATTTTTGCCACTTCCCCTTCCAGTAAACCTGAAAGTCTGAAAGTGTCTTCTTCAACCGTTTCTTTTTTTAATTCTGCAACCGTAATGTTGGCTGCAACAATAGGTGCCAGAACGAATTCTTCCCCTTCAGAATAAAAAACAATCCGCTCACTGTTTTTTTCTTCGACCCTTATGACAGATCCTATATATATCTTTTCAGCCAGTATCTGCTTATAAATAACATCAGGCTCATCCTCTATGTGTACAATCTTACCGATACTTTCCACTTCAAGAGAAGATAGGGGAAAACCGTTCACCTCCTTAAGCTTTCCCAGTGTATTTGGTATAGGATCACCATGGGGATCATACATAGGATTCCCCAATTCAGTAGCAAGAACATCTGTTTCTTCATGGCTCAGAACGTGTTCCATCTCTTCCGCCCGATCATGCCATTCAGACTTGTCAAACCCCGTCTTTTCAGCCAGGTATTTTTCCCACAACCTGTGAACCCTTATGATCCTGAGGGCATATTGCCTGCCTTCTTTTGTCAGCCCGATAAGATCTCCCTCCACTTTAACCAATTCATTGACTGACATTTTGTGGATGGCTTCAATTACTGTACTGTCTTTAAATTTTAAAGAATTTGTAAGGGCCGTAATATCCGTTTCAGAACCATAACTTTCCAGTCTGTAAAGTTGTTTTAGGATATCTTCTATTACTGTCTTTTCATTTGACTTCCAGTTATTTCTCAATAACCAGTACCATCCCTTAACAGGTCTGAAAAGGACGTAGGCCAGTATGACGCCACCTGTAAAAATTAATAAAGCTGTTAACGGATTATAGCTCATTACTTAACGTTTTTCAAACAAAGGTTATCGGCCACGCTGTTGGTGATTACCAACCTGTGGGTTCTGGTTTCAATATGATAAGAGCCATCAAAAGGTTCGATATCAATTACTTTAATTCTATCTCCCAAAGCCAGGTTTTTCTTATTCAGGTACTGTAAAAACTCAGATGAAGAATCACGTACTCCCACAAAAACTCCTGCCGAACCAATTTTCATTTCTGAAATTACTACTGTTTTGTTCAATATGGTTCTTCCATGGGCATCAGGAATAGGGTCTCCGTGAGGGTCCAGCTTTGGAAATTTTAAAAAAGCATCTAATTTGTCTATCAAAACCTCTGATTTAACATGCTCCAACTGCTCTGCTATATCATGCACCTCATCCCATTTGAAATTGAGTTTTTGTACAAGAAAAGATTCCCATAACCTGTGCTTTCTTATTACCTTTAAGGCCCCCTTTCTTCCTAACTCTGTGAGATGAACACCTTGGTATTTTCTGTACTGAACAAGGTTCTTTGCTGACAGTTTTTTTAACATGTCGGTTACCGAGGAGGCTTTGGTATTGGTTTTACTGGCTATCAGGTTCGTACTTACGTCGCTGCCGTACCTGTTCTCTAAGTTGTAAATAGTTTTTAAATAATTCTCTTCTGCCTGGGAATACATGCTATTTTTTTTGCAAATTTAAATATTTTTTTAGTTATATCTAAATTATTTAATCAAAAAGCCTGTATCCCAGTGAGAATATTGATTTATTCTATCCTGAATGATTTATTTTAGATGTAATAAGTCAAGTATGGACCTTTTAAAAGATTCGATGTCCGCAGAATCAAGGTTGATCGTTAACGAATGGTCAACAATTTCATCCACAAGTTTTAAAGGAAAAGCCAGGCCCGTTACAATTTTTCTCAAGACAGCAACCTCTGCATTTTCTATGTGATGATCAGCCTTAACCATCACCAATAATTCGTATAATCTTTCAATTCTTTCAACACACTCAATATGTGCCAGAGTAGGAATATCCTCCGGGGACCTCAATATCTCCTTGAATTTTTCATCAGATATATTATACTTTTTCGAAACTTTGGATAGAAATTCAATTTCTTCAGGCGAGATCTGATTATCAGATTTTGCAATTCTGACAATATTTGCAAAATGACTGATGTTTCTTTTCTGTCCTATACCCATATACAAATCAGAAATTCCCATAGCTACAGGTGTTTAGGTTACTATCTAAAGATACAAAAAATTAATAATCTTATAACCCAATCCCTTCAAAATTTGCGGTAAAAGTCTGAGCTATTCGACTTATATTTGCTGAAAAACAGATACCTTGAGTAAGCAACACATTGCTCAACTTTATTCCGATTTTGATAAGGTTAAAGAAATTGTAAACCGAATTCAAAAAGATAATGCGCAGATTGGAATCAGCAATCTGTCAGGATCCTCATTGTCCATGGTGATCTCCTCGGTTTATCAGGCAATAGGAAAACCTCTCTTGCTAATTTGCGGTGATAAGGAAGAGGCCGCTTATTTTCTTAATGACCTGGAGCAACTCCTCGATGCAAACAAATCTCAAAGAAAACACGATGTTCTTTTTTATCCGGGTTCCTACAGAAGGCCTTATCAGATTGAGGATACGGATAACGCAAACATTCTTTTAAGAGCCGAAGTACTCAACAGGATCAATTCTCAAAAGAAACCGGCGCTGATCGTTACCTATGCCGATGCCCTCTTTGAGCAGGTTATCACAAAAAGTGAGCTAAAGCGAAATACCTTAAAACTCAGCGTGGGGGACTCCCTTTCAATTGACTTTATTCATGACCTCTTGCATGAATATAAGTTCAACCGGGTTGATTTCGTGATTGATCCCGGGGATTTTGCCATCAGAGGTGGTATTATTGATGTTTTTTCCTTTTCGAACGATCACCCCTTCAGAATCGAATTTTTCGGGGATGAGATTGACAGTATAAGAACCTTTGATATTGAGTCTCAACTTTCGATCAGTCGTCTGAACAAGATAGACATCATGCCGAATGTTGAAAACAAGTTTCTTGAAGAAAAAAGGCAAAGTTTTTTAAAATACATTTCTTCTAAAACTGTGATCTTTTCCAAAGACAACGAGATTAATAAACACAGGCTGGACAAACTGTTTGAAAGAGCAAAAGAGGCCTTTGAAAAGCTTGAGGGCGAAATAAAACAAAGCAATCCGGAGGAATTGTTTTGTACCGGAGACCTAATAGAAGAACAGCTTTCTGAATTTAACTGTGTGTTTATAGATCCAAAGGGGCCTCAGCTAAATGATAGAGTCATAAATTTTGATACCATTCCTCAGCCCGCATTTAACAAACAGTTTGAACTGCTGATTGAGACGCTTAATGAGAATACTGGCAATGGCTTTATCAATTATCTGTTTTGTGACAATGAAAATCAAGCCAAAAGGTTTCATGATATTTTTGACGATCTGGAAACCGAAGTTCAGTATGAAACAGTCACTACGCCGTTGTATCAGGGCTTTACAGATCGAGATTTAAAAATTGTCTGCTATACTGATCATCAAATCTTTGAGCGGTATCACAAATTCAGGTTAAAAAGCGGGTTTGCCAAAAAACAGTCTATTCAGCTAAAAGAACTGACCAATCTTGAAATTGGAGATTACGTTACACATATCGATCATGGAATTGGACGTTTTGGAGGTCTGCACAAGATCGATGTGGAAGGCAAAAAACAAGAAGCGATCAAGCTCGTATATGGCGAAAGGGATGTTTTGTACATAAGTATTCATGCACTCCATAAGATCACGAAATACAATGGAAAAGATGGGAAAGCTCCCAAAGTGCATAAACTAGGATCCAATGTCTGGAAAAATTTAAAACAGAAAACCAAGACCCGGGTAAAGCACATTGCCTATAATCTGATTGAATTATACGCCAAGAGGAAACTTCAAAAAGGCTATGCCTATAAACAAGACAGTTATCTTCAGCATGAACTTGAGGCAAGTTTTATTTACGAAGACACTCCCGACCAGCTCAGTGCCACTGAGGCAGTTAAGGCGGACATGGAAAAGGATCAGCCTATGGATAGACTGATCTGTGGGGATGTTGGTTTTGGCAAAACCGAAATCGCAATACGAGCGGCTTTTAAGGCAGTGGACAACGGAAAGCAGGTTGCCATACTGGTCCCAACAACCATACTTGCCTTTCAACATGCTAAAACCTTTAGAGAACGATTGAAGGATTTTCCTCTTAAGGTAGATTATCTGAATCGATTCAGAACAGCCAAACAACGAAAAGAAGTTCTTGCCGGATTGAGTGACGGCGGCATTGATATTGTTATTGGGACCCATCAGCTGGTGAGTAAAAATGTTTCTTTTAAGGATCTTGGGCTGCTTATTATTGACGAAGAGCAGAAATTTGGGGTCGCCGTTAAGGACAAATTAAAAACCCTGAAGGAGAATATAGACACCTTGACCCTTACCGCAACACCGATCCCTCGTACACTTCAGTTTTCTCTTATGGCTGCCAGAGATCTTTCTGTAATAAAAACCCCTCCTCCCAACCGACATCCCATAGAAACAAATGTGATCCGGTTTGGAGAGGAAACTATAAGGGATGCTATTCGATATGAAATACTGAGAGGAGGACAGGTATTCTTTATTCATAACCGAATAGAAAACATCAGGGAGGTAGCCGGCCTTATTCAGAGACTCGTACCAGATGCAAAAATAGGAATAGGTCACGGGCAGATGGAAGGCAAGAAACTTGAACAGTTGATGCTTCAGTTTATCAATGGAGATTTCGATGTCCTTGTGAGTACAACTATTGTGGAAAGTGGCCTTGATGTGCCCAATGCAAATACTATATTTATCAATAACGCCAATAATTTCGGATTAAGTGACCTTCATCAAATGAGGGGTCGAGTTGGGAGATCCAATAAAAAAGCCTTCTGTTACCTGATCACTCCTCCCTACCATATGATGACTGATGATGCCCGTAAAAGAATTCAGGCTCTTGAGCTGCATTCAGATCTTGGAAGCGGTTTTTACATAGCGATGAAAGATCTCGAAATAAGAGGTGCGGGAGATCTGTTAGGAGCTGAGCAAAGCGGATTTATTAATGATATTGGTTTTGAAACGTATCAGAAAATCCTTAATGAAGCCATTCAGGAATTAAAAGAGAATGAATTCAAGGATCTGTACCAGCAAGAAGGTGAAACAACCCGGGAATATGTCAAAGAGGTTCAGATTGACTCTGACTTTGAAATTCTTTTCCCTGATGATTATATCAACAATATTGCCGAAAGACTGAGCTTATACAAAGAGTTGAGTGAACTCGAAACCGAAGAAGAACTAAAGCCTTTTGAAGATAAACTGGTTGACCGATTTGGTGAGCTTCCCGTTGAAGCTGTAGACCTTTTAAATTCAGTAAGGCTCAAATGGATTGGAAAACAATTTGGCCTTGAACGCCTGATCCTAAAGCAAAAACGAATGATAGGCTATTTCCTTTCAGATCAGCAAAGCGATTTTTATCAAAGTGAATATTTCACCCGAATACTTCAGTATGTTCAGAAAAACGGCACGTCTTGTGTTATGAAAGAAAAGGAGACCAAAAAAGGACTCCGGCTGTTAATTACCTTCATCCGAATTGACAGTGTTGAAAAGGCTTTGGAAACATTAAAAAGCATTTAGTTAATTTCTTGTTGATAAGTCTGCTCATATTTTGAGTAATCCAACTTTGTTCAATCCTATTTTTTTGTACATTTTTAAAAAATTAAATGCAGCTATTTGCACCGCTGCCTATGAAAAAATAACCCTGCTGATAATTTAGCGGCAGGGCCTCGCCTAAAAGACTGTATATGAAGAAAAACACTACAAAGAAAATTTATGTTCTTGACACTTCAGTATTATTATTTGACCACAACTCTATCACAAGTTTCGAAGAAAATGACGTAGCAATTCCGATTACGGTTCTTGAAGAACTTGACCAGTTTAAGATCGGAAACGAGACTAAAAACTTTGAAGCCAGAGAGGTAATCCGGTTTCTGGACAAACTTTCAGGAAACAATGGTTTGAACAAATGGATGGAGCTCGGCGATGACAGGGGTAAGATCAAAGTGATTATGGATGAGCTTACTCTTGATAAGGTGGATGCCGAAGAAATCTATGGAAACCGTAAAAATGACCATAAAATTATCAATGCTGCCATCTCTCTTCAAAATGAAGAAAAAAGACATCAGATTATCCTTGTAACGAAAGATATCAATCTCAGGATTAAGGCCAAAGCCATTGGATTGACCTCTGAAGATTATGAAACCGGAAAAGTCAAAAACATCAAAAAATTTTCTGAAGGTCTCCCTGTCATTGAAAATATAGATGCCGAAATCATCCAGCGCATCTATCAGAAAAACAGGGTGAAAGAAAAAGGTATTTTGGGTAAAGAAAAAATAACCAATGGATATTATATTCTTAACAATTGTACGAATTCAGTTCTTGCCAGATATAATGGAGAATCAGATTCCATCGAAAAGGTAGATAAAAAATATGTATTCGGTATCAAACCCAGAAATGCTGAACAAACTTTTGGGCTGAACGCTTTACTTAATGAAGAAATCAAACTTGTTGCGCTGGAAGGAGTTGCCGGAACCGGAAAAACCTTACTGGCTCTGGCTTCGGCCCTAGAGCAGAAGAACAAATACGACCAGATCATTCTTGCGAGGCCAATCATACCTTTGAGCAACCGGGAAATAGGATATTTGCCGGGGGATGCTGAAGACAAAATTTCACCTTATATGCAACCCTTATGGGATAACCTGAATTTTATAAAAAATCAATTCAAGGCAAACGAAAAAAAGAGCCGTGTCCTGAAGCAATTAGAAGAATCCGGCCTTTTAACAATAACAGCACTGGCCTTTATCAGAGGTCGAAGTCTGACCAATGCCATATTTATTATAGACGAAGCTCAGAATTTAACACCGCACGAGGTTAAAACGATTATAACAAGAGCAGGTGAAGGCACAAAAGTGATCTTTACCGGAGACATCAATCAGATAGACACCCCTTATATGGATGAACACAGTAATGGGCTCACCTATTTGATCGACAGGCTAAAAGGAAATTCTCTCTTTGCACATATCAAACTTGAGAAGGGAGAACGTTCTCAGTTAGCCAATTTAGCAAATGAAATGCTTTAACAATTTTCCTTTCCCAGGGATTCAACCTCTACGAATCTCTGGGTTTTTTTGTTACATTTTATCAACTCAGTCGTCATAGGTAAAACACTACTTATGAAAAAATTTATATTACTGGTTGCCGTTATACTGAGTACTTCCTGCGCAACCAATACCTCTTTTAATACCTTCTATCAAAACCATGAAGATGATTCGAATTTCTCATTTGGATTAAGCAGCTCCTTAATAGCCAATTTTTTACCTGATGAGGACCTCGAGGATATAAAGCCCCTGTTGAAGAAGGCCAAACACATCAGAATTCTCGTTTTCTCGGATAACGCTGAAGATAAATCCGATAAGTTTGACAAGTTTATTAACCGGTCAAAATTTGAAGAGATGGTTAAATTAAAAAGTGAGAATGATAAACTTGCGTTTTTTACCCTTGAAAAAAAGGATCGAATCAAAGAAATTGTATTGGAAATCTCTTCAGGAGAAGATCTGGTATTGATCGGTTTAAAAACGAATTTAACCCAGGAAGATCTGGACAATCTGATTCAAACAGAAGTATAAAAAATCTATGTTACTTTTATTTTTCTAATCATTCTGGACAAAATCAATGGAAAGAATCTTTTTACCCATACGGCTAGTCGCTCCTTTAACCCTCCAATTACTAGCTCCTGCCGTTCATTCCTGATGGCTCTTATAGCCTTCTTAGCAAATTCATTGGGGTCGAGACCATTTTCTGTGGCATGATCCATTGTTCCCTGTTTCTTGCCTGAACCTGTTACCGCGTTGATGGAAACATTTGTTCTTACATAACCGGGACAGATCAGTGTGACCTTAATATTGTCCTCAAATAATTCTGCTCTCAGGGAATCAAAAAATCCATGCAGAGCATGTTTTGAAGCAGAATATGAACTTCTGAGAGGTGTGCCTATTTTTCCAACTACACTTGTCACCACCACAAAGTGCCCACCATTTTGTTCTCTGAAATGAGGAATTAGCCCTTTGGTCAGGGAAATTGTTCCAAAATAGTTGATATCAATTATTTTTTTGTCCACGGCCAGATCTGTGTCAGCAGCAAAAGACCTTTGACTTATTCCTGCATTATTGATCAGAACATCTATTTTACCAAAAAATCCAACCGCTTTATCCACCGATTCTGATAAAATTTCATATTGCTCAAGATCCATTTCGAGGATCCTTATTTTATCCGGAAATCTGCATTGTGAACGAACTGTTTCCAAAGATTCAAGATTTCTTGATGAGAGAATCAGACGAGTGCCCAGTTTGGAATATTCGCCGGCAAGAGCTGCTCCTATTCCTGAGGAAGCTCCGGTAATCCATACGACCTTATTATTCATTTTCATATCAGATGTTTCCCAAATATAATAAGTTTAGACCTCACCAATGCAATAGTTCCTGATCATAACAATATTGAGGAATATTGTACATTTGTTAAAAATCCTTTATGAAGACTTATTTACTTGTTATCCTTCTCGCTGCAAGTTCATACGTGCAAGCCCAGTATTCCATAAAAGGAACTATTGATCCCGACCATGACTACTCGTGGATTCTGCTTTATCAGATGCAAAACGGAGAGCAAAGCTATGTTGATAATGCTGATGTTATAGATGGTCAATTCACGTTTAATGTTGATGAAAATCAATCACCGGGAGTCTACCGTGCCTATTATCAGATTGAGAATGATTTATATGTTGAATTTATCTATAATCAGGAAGAAATTGAGTTTTCATTTGACCCTAATAATCCGGAATCCACCATATATTTTTTAGAGTCAGCTGAAAACAAAATTTATCGGAGTTATTACAAAAACATTCGAGCGATACAGGAAAAATTAGATTCTGTTCAGGTCCTTTTCTTTGAGTCCGGTGATAAAAAGGAAAAGAAAACATTAAAAAAATCTTATACTTCGATTCTTGAAGAACTTACTGCGATTCAAAAAGATTATGAAGCCAGATCCTCTGAGTTACTTGCAAATCATTTTATCAGAGCTAGTGCACAGCATAATGCTGCAGAACCTATTGAGAACCCCCAGGAGTATCTGAACATGATAAAAATGCACTTCTTTGATGCGATGGATCTTTCTGACGAGGTTTTGTCGCATTCAACCTTTATATACAACCGGCTGAACGATTATGTTTTCTACCTGAATCAGGCCGAAACACTGGAGAGGCAAAATGAATTGCAAAAGGATGCCATTGAAAAAGCAGTTCTCTGGATGGATCAATATGACGAGATCAAAATGGAATTCGAGGAAGAATTGCTGGAAACTTATCTGGAGCAGGAAAATGTAGAAATGATCAATCACGTACTTAATGAATATTACTTAAAGCTTCCTGAGGAGTCTTTAAATAAAGAGATGATCAGTAGAATCAATGCTTCGATAAAAACAATGATCGGGGTCAGGGCTCCTGATTTCAGCTGGTCTGAGAACGGAGTTGAAACTTCCCTTTATGAACTCTCAGGAACGGATTATTACGTTGTGTTATTTTTTAGCTCCAACTGTCCTCATTGTCAAATAGAAATACCTGAGTTTTACAAGTTCATAAGCGGCATTGAAAATATTAAAGTAGTGGCTGTAGGGCTTGAAGACGAAAAAAGAAGCTGGGAAATTATGACCAAAGGTTACGACGAATTTATCAATATTTTGGATTTAGATAAATGGTCGAGTCAAAAAGTTGAGAATTACGGGATCACTGCCATCCCTACATATCTGGTTCTTGATTCAAACAAAAATATCCTTGCTAAACCTGAAGATTTCAATGAATTAAAATCCATGTTTGAAACCAGATAATATCTCGATGAAAATTAAAAAAGGTGGAAAGCATCTGTTAAATGCTCGATATTTACTTCATTGGAATTCTTGATTACAGCTATAATGTCAAAACGAATTTCCTTATCAATTTTGTTTGACAGCAGGTAATTATGAGCGGCTCTCATTAAAAACTTTATCTTTTGTCCGCTCACAAACTCCTGGGGTTTACCAAAATCACTACTGGACCTGGTTTTTACTTCTACGATGACAATCAAATCATCTTTTTGGGCAATAATGTCGATTTCTGCCTTTTGAAATCGCCAATTCTGCTGCCTGATCTGATAGCCTTTATTCTTCAGAAATTCAACCGCAATTCTTTCTCCTTCAAATCCTAATTCATTGTGGGCAGCCATGAACTCAATTAAATTTGATTCTGGCTCTGTTCTTGTTGGCGTTAAGGTCGATGTAGCTCCCAAGAATTAACGATCGGTTGTCGTCCAGATGTCCGGCCGGGAAATCAAAAACGACGGGGAAATCTGTTCCCTCAGCTGCCTCTAGAACTATTTCTTCAAGGGATTTGCCAAAAGGATTACTCTCATTGGGTTTTAATTTAAAATCTCCAACCAGTATACCTTCACATCCATTAAAATAACCCGCTCTTTTTAAGCTTATCATCATACGGTCAATATGATAAAGGGCCTCTCCCACATCTTCTATGAAAAGTATTTTTCCCTGCATGTTGAGATTAGTGTCAGAAGCAAGCATACTGTAAACAATTGAGAGGTTTCCTCCAACCAACTGGCCTGTAGACTTTCCGGTTCGGTTAAATTTTGAAGACGGAATTTTATATTGCATTTTCTTCCCGAATAAAGCCTTGTGCAAAGACTGAATAGATTCTTTTTGAATCGGATCCTCCAGTTCCAGGGTCACGGGCATCTGACCATGAATGGACTGGTATCCAAGATCATGCAATTTATTGTGCAATACCGTAATGTCAGAATATCCAATGATCCATTTTGGATTTTCTGAAAACCCGCTAAAATCCAGGTCATCAATGATCCTTACGGTTCCGTATCCTCCTCTTGCTGCCCATATTGCCTTGATACTCGGATCGTCAAGTGCTTTTTGAAGGTCAGATAATCTTTCCTGATCCGTACCTGCAAAAGTATTGTTTTCCGAAAGTAAATGATTTCCAAAAAACACTACAAGGCCCCAGTGATTCGCCAGTTCTATACCGGCGTCAACCGCACTTCTGTCTTTTATCTTACCCGCAGGTGCCAGGATAATGATCGTGTCCCCTTTTTTTAAACTTGGTGGCTTTACAAGGTCTCTGGTGATGAGCCTTTCTTCATCATTCTGAGCCTCGACCTGTTGTGCCATAACAAGAATCAAACACAATAAATAAGCGATATGTCTTTTCATAAAAAGTTTCTATAAATCTTCGATAAAAGTATAATTAAAAAACGAATTAAAACCCGAGTAAAGAAGTTCAATACGGGAAGGTTTGATAATTTAAAATAAACAGGGTCATGTTTTCCGTTTTTCTTACTTTTGTGGTCTTAATTTTATGACATGCAAGATCCAAAAAGATATACTATTACAGCCGCCTTGCCTTATACCAATGGACCGGTTCATATTGGCCATTTAGCCGGGGTATATGTTCCTGCTGATATTTATGCCAGGTACCTAAGGTTAAATGATAAGGACGTTGCTTTTGTCTGTGGTTCCGATGAGCATGGGGTACCAATTACTTTAAAAGCAAAAGCCGAAGGGACAACGCCTCAGGCTGTTGTGGATAAATACCATGAAATCATCAAAAAATCTTTTCAGGAATTCGGAATCACCTTCGATAATTACTCAAGAACCTCCGCTAAAGTTCATCATGAAACCGCCTCAGGGTTTTTTAAGGATCTCTACGAGCATGGAAAGTTTTTAGAAGAAACCTCAGCTCAACTCTATGACGAAAAAGCAAAACAATTTTTAGCAGACCGATTTGTAGTGGGAACATGCCCTAAATGTGGTTTTGAAGAAAGCTACGGAGATCAATGCGAGAATTGCGGGACAAGCCATAACGCACAGGACCTGATCAATCCAAAATCAGTAATTACCGGAAATATTCCATCTCTAAAAGAAACCAAACACTGGTATCTACCGCTTAATGAATATGAAAAATGGCTTGATGAATGGATACTTCAAGGTCATAAAAAAGATTGGAAAGCAAATGTTTTAGGTCAGGTGAAATCATGGATTGATGATGGTTTAAAACCAAGGGCCGTAACCCGGGATCTTGACTGGGGAATTCCTGTTCCGGTTGAAGGAGGGGAAGGGAAAGTTTTGTATGTCTGGTTCGATGCGCCTATTGGTTATATTTCTTCAACGAAAGAATGGGCCGAAAAAACAGGGAAAGACTGGGAGCCTTACTGGAAGGACAGTGAAACCAAATTATTGCACTTTATAGGAAAAGACAATATTGTTTTTCATTGTATCATTTTTCCTTCCATGCTAAAAGCCCAGGGAAGCTACATTCTGCCTGAAAATGTCCCTGCCAATGAGTTTCTTAATCTGGAGGGAAACAAAATTTCGACTTCAAAAAACTGGGCCGTCTGGCTTCATGAATACCTGGAGGATTTCCCTGAAAAACAGGATGTCCTGCGATACGTTTTAACAGCAAATGCACCTGAAACAAAGGATAACGATTTTACGTGGAAAGATTTTCAGGCGAGAAACAACAATGAGCTCGTTGCCATTTTTGGAAATTTTGTAAACAGAGTCATTGTTTTGACCAACAAATACTATGAAGGAGTTGTTCCAAAACCCGGAGATTTTTCAGAAGTGGACCAGCAAACCCTAAAGCTGATGTATGCGTATCCTGGGATCATCTCAAAATCTGTTGAAAGATTCAGGTTTAGAGAAGCCCTTTCTGAATTGATGAACCTAGCAAGGCTGGGAAACAAGTACCTTGCTGATGAAGAGCCGTGGAAGAAAATTAAAACTGACCCTGACAGGGTTAAAACAATCATGTATGTTGCTTTGCAGATCGCTTCGGCCTTGTCTGTTTTGAGCGAGCCTTTTTTACCATTTACGAGTAAAAAGTTGAAGAAGATGCTGAATCTTGATGCAGGTGTTGATTTAAGCTGGCAATCTGTTGAACCCAATAATGTTTTTATGGTTTCCGATCAAAAAATAAACAAGGCTTCCCTTCTTTTTTCAAAAATTGAAGATGCAGAAATTCAAAAACAGATCGACAAACTGGAAGCTTCCAAAGCAACATCCCAAGAGGTAAAGCCAGAGCCTCAAAAAGAAACCGTCAGTTTTGAAGATTTTACCAAACTGGATATCCGTATTGGGACAATTCTTGAGGCAGAAAAAGTACCGAAAACAAAAAAACTTCTCAAACTTAAAGTGGATGTAGGCATTGACACCCGTACCATCGTAAGCGGAATTGCTGAGAGTTTCGATCCTTCTGAAATCATAGGCCAAAAGGTAACGGTACTTGTCAACCTTGCTCCGAGAAAATTAAGAGGCGTGGAAAGTCAGGGAATGATTTTGATGAGTGATACTCTGGATGGGAAACTCAGTTTTATTGAACCTGATGGAAAGACCGTTGCCAATGGTGAAAAAGTAAGTTGATACATGGAATTGATCTGATAAAACATGAAACATAGATTTGTTTCATGTTTTTTTATGCCCTAAATTGAAGTTTTAAAATAATTTAACCACCCTTGTCAACCATATATCCGGTTTTTACGTCTTTATTAGTGTAAGGCCTTTCAGGAGCATGCTTAGAATCATTAAAACAAATAGCAATTCAGAATTAATCAGGCAGTCGCTTCAAAATAACAGGAGGGCTCAAAAAATGCTATACGAGAAATATTCTCCAAAAATGTTGAGTTTATGCGCTTATTATATAAAAGACCTGCAAAAATCAGAGGAGGTAATGCTAAGTGGGTTTCTCAAAGTCTTTACAAAACTTCATCAGTATTCGCAGAAGGGAAGTTTTGAGGGCTGGGTTCGAAAAATAATGGTTTATGAATGTATTTCTTATTTAAGAAAAAAGAATACCCTCCTTTTTACCGATGAGATTGAATTCTATGAAAGTGTTGTTGAAAACGAGATTGAATTAAAGATAGCCATTGAAGACCTTCAAATCTTTATCAACAAGTTACCAGAAGGCTGTAAAATTATTTTTAACATGTATGTAATTGAAGGCTATAAACATACTGAAATCGCAGACATGCTCAACATAAGTGTCGGCACCTGTAAGACCCAGCTACATCGGGCCAGGAAAGCATTACAGGATATGATTTCGCATCATCAAAAAAAGAAAATACTATGAAACGTTTTCAATACCGAGAGTATCTTCAAAACAGGGAAATAGAACCTTCTTCAGGTTCCTGGGAAAAGCTGGAGAAGCAGTTGACTGTTTACGAGACTTCACAGAAATCCAGGAATTGGATGGTTTTGAAGATTGCTTCTGTAATTTTACTTCTGATTTCTGTTGGAATTTATTTTTTTCAACCGCAACAAAATAAACTTCCTTCACAGGAAATTGCGGCTCCTGTTTCCAAAGAGGATCTGATTGGCATTCCTAAGAATGAGGTTGAAACTGAAATTGCAGAAAAATCCATTGATCCGGAAATCGAAATTTCTAAGAGCGTAAAAAATCCTCAATCTTTGGATAATCAAAATGATTTTGACATTGCCGAGAATCGAAAAGAGACTGAAACTTTAAAGAATTCATTCATAAATGAAGAAAAATGGGGCCCCAAATCCGAAAAAATATCCTCTTCAACCAGTGATACCAACTTTATAGCCGGATTTGATCAGGGTCTGAAGACTGGGGATTATGACTCTGTTTCTGAAAAATTACCTACCTCGGGACACCTTTCCAATGAGGATGAATTACTAAATGCAGAAATAGATCAATTACTTCATGATTCAAAACTGAAACTCATTGTAAATGGCCAGATTTCTCCTAAAAAATACGTCAATACAAATGCGCTTTTAAATTCCGTTGAAGATGACCTCGACAAGGATCTGAGGCAAAAATTAATCGAAAAAATAGTCAATACACTCAAAAAAGATAACGAGGTAGTAACCTCCGAAGAAAACTAATTCCTCAACATATTTATCATGAAAAAAATAGTTTTATTTACATTTCTATTAGGCCATCTTATGCTTTGTTCTGAAATTTCAGGGCAGGAAACCGAAGATACTTTGCAGCAAAAAAAGGAGCAAATAATCAGTGAAGAAAAAGAGGCTCTCAAGAAAAAAGTCCTGGCCATAAACGAACGATACAATGAAGGTGAGATCGACGCTGAAGAGGCTGAAAAACTCAAGGAAGAGGCCGCCGAAATTCATGCTTTAAATATTGAAAACAAAATCGCCATTCTTGAGAATTCTGTGGCTTTATCAGCTAGAGGAGGAGTTTACAAGGATACCATAGATACCAATATTGAAGAAGGCAAAGATCCTTCAAGGTTAAAGATCCAGGTATTTGATGATGAAGATCAATTGATTGAAATCTCTACCGGGAAGCAAAAAAAATATGACAAAAGGACCCATTCCAATTTATTAATTGCTTTTGGTTTTAACAATGCTATTATTGAAGGGCAGTCCATAAACAAATCTCCCTATAAAATGGGAAAAAGCAAATTCTTTGAAATGGGGTGGACATGGACCACCCGACTGGCACAGAACTCGAATTCGGTTCGCTTTCGGTATGGTTTTGCCTTTCAGTTCAATGGCTTAAACCCTACCGATAACAAGTATTTTGTTCAGGATGGTGAACTGACCTATTTAGAAGAATTTCCCGGAAGCCTGACCAAATCAAAACTCCGAATGGATAATCTGGTTGTCCCTGTTCATTTTGAATTTGGTCCTTCCCGAAAAATTGACAAAGGAAATTATTTTCGATACTCTACACGAAAAAAATTCAAATACGGAATTGGAGGCTATTTTGGATTTAATCTTAGAACCCGGCAAAAACTGAAATATACAGTAGATGGCTCGAAACGAAAAGACAAGATCACCCAAAGTTATAATACGAGTAATCTGATCTATGGGGTAAGCAGTTATATTGGAGTAGACGCCTTCTCAGTATATGTAAAATATGATTTGAACAGGATCTTCAACGAACCTAATCGAAAGGAAAATAATATTTCTTTAGGCCTGCGATTCGATCTATAGGATTCAATCAGAAATTCATGACATATAATTTCACTGGCTTTTGATCTATCAGGTATTGTTTCTGAAACCGAAACAATACCTTTGCATTTATCAAATATGATCCATGCAATTACTCAATTATATAAATTCCAGAACAAATCTTCCTCTAAAAGGCATTGAAAATACGATTCAGCTTCTAAATGAAGACTGCACAGTACCTTTCATTTCGAGATACAGAAAAGAGCGTACCGGCAATCTCGATGAGCTGGAGATAGGCAAAATTCTTGAATTCAAAAAAAGCTTTGAAGAGTTAGAAAAAAGAAAACTAAGTATTTTAAAATCACTCAAAGAACAAGAGGTTTTAACCGAACAGTTGCAATCACAGATTGAATCATCCATTGATCTAAATACACTTGAAGACCTTTACCTTCCATTCAGGAAAAAGCGAAAGACAAAAGCAGAAACGGCCAGACGTAACGGTTTGGAACCGCTGGCAAAGATCATCATGAGCCAAAAACCCGATCATCTGGACCAGATTGTAAGACGATTCACTTCCGAGGAGCTTGAAGAAGCTGAAGCACTTGAAGGAGCAAGGCACATCATCGCCGAATGGATAAACGAAAGAAGCAGTATCAGAAACAGAATTAGATGGCACCTCAGTAAGTTTGCAAGAATTGAGACCAAGGTAGTCAAGTCCAAACAAGATTTGGAAAAGGGGCAAAAATTCAAGGATTATTTCAAGTGGGAAGAGGCCTTGAAATCTTGTCCTTCACATCGTCTTCTTGCCATCTTAAGAGCCGAAAAAGAAGGTTTTATACGTGTAGATATAAACCTGGATAAAGAAAGGGTTCTCGATGAGATCAAAGAAAGAGTAATTTCCAATCATAATGAGTGTTCCGTTCAAATTGACAAGGCCATTGATGACGCCTTCAAAAGACTCCTTTATCCTTCCCTTTCAAACGAAATTCTTCAGGCAGCAAAAGAAGATGCAGATGAGCAGGCGATTACTGTATTTTCAAAAAATCTTAGACAATTATTGCTTGGGGCACCACTTGGAGAGAAAAAAATCCTCGCTATCGATCCTGGTTTCAGGACAGGTTGTAAAATCGTTTGTCTGGATGCACAGGGAAGACTGGAGCACAATGAAACCATTTTTCCTCATCCTCCAAAAAATGACTCCAGAAATGCAATCAAGAAAATAAGTTCTCTCGTTGACGCGCATCGTATTCAAGCCATTGCTATCGGAAATGGCACAGCATCACGGGAAACTGAAAATCTTGTAAAAAGGATTCGATTTAACAGAGAAATAGAGGTTTTTGTGGTGAATGAAGCAGGAGCCTCTATTTATTCTGCCTCTCCTATCGCGAGAGCGGAATTTCCTAATTACGACGTCACGGTCAGGGGAGCCATATCCATAGGGAGAAGGCTTTCAGACCCTCTTGCTGAGTTAGTTAAAATAGATCCTAAATCCATTGGAGTGGGCCAGTATCAGCACGATGTAGATCAGAATAAACTGAAACGGAGCCTTGATTCAGTGGTAGAAAGTTGTGTAAACACTGTCGGCGTAAATATAAATACGGCAAGTGTTCCCCTTTTGAGTTACGTTTCTGGTTTAGGAACGAAACTAGCCGAAAACATCGTGGCTTACAGAAACGAGATCGGTTCATTTGAATCGAGAAAGGACATCAAAAAAGTTTCAAGACTGGGTGAAAAAACATTTGAACAAAGCGCGGGGTTCCTTCGAATAAAAAATGCCAAAAATCCACTTGATGATTCTGCTGTGCACCCTGAACGCTATTCTCTTGTTCAAAAGATGGCAAAGGATTCTGGTCATTCCATAACCGAGTTAATTGGTAATTCCGAGCTAATTTCAAAAATCGACCTTAATAAGTACTGCTCCGAAGAAGTTGGCCTGCCTACGCTAAAGGATATACTAAAAGAATTGGAAAAACCCGGGCTTGACCCAAGGGAAAAAGCAAAAGTTTTCAGTTTTGACCAAAACGTTAAGAGTATCGATGACCTAAGAGAAAACCTTTTGTTACCCGGAATTATTAATAATATAACCAACTTCGGCTGCTTTGTGGACATTGGGATCAAAGAAAACGGACTGATTCATGTATCTAATCTTTCAGACACTTTTGTAAGGGATGTAAATGAAATTGTTTCTCTTCAGCAGCAGGTCATTGTCAAGGTTTTACAAGTAGATAAAGAACGTAAACGCATTCAACTGGCTCTTCATAAATCCCTGTAATGCTGATCTCAGTCTTTTTGTAAAAAATAAGTATCTTGTTCCTTTCAAATCTCCTCAATATGAAGCTCAAGTGCGTTACAAAGCTATACTCGGTTCAATTCCTCTTGGCCCTGTGCCTTCTTTTTTTGAGTCCTCATAATGTCATTGCTCAGGATTCTTCACAGGCCTCAGACACCACCGCTGTAAAACAGGAAGCAATTGCCATTGGAGATATTTCAGAGGAATCTGAAAAACTGGGGCAATCTTATCTGAAATTGAAAAGTACTCTCGAGAAAAGTTCTAAAATATCAGATATAGATTCCATTGTTGAGCAGGCTGCGCCTGAAATTCTTGATCTGGTAGACTCGGCATTTTTAAAAAGAGAAGATGTTTCGCTGAGGGATCTGAAGGTCCGAAAAGTAGAATGGTCGAATTACAAATCGATTTTAAATCAATACCAGTCTACGGTTAAAAACAGGTCTGAGGAAATCAGCCGAATCATCAACGATGTTTATAATGACCTAAAAAGATGGGAACTGACAAAAAAAGAGCTGGAGGGCAGAACGGAGTCCAAGGACATAGCCGACAGCTTTAAAACTTCTATTGATGCACTGAATGAGATCATGTCTTTGGCCCAGGAAAGGTTAGACAGTGTTTTTGTTACACAAAAAAAAATTACCGAACTGGTGCTCATCGTGGATGAGGAAATAGCCAATATTGAGTTTGCTGAAAATCAAAGAAGGAAAGACTACTTTGTTTTTGACAGCCCTCCCATTTGGCAAAAAATAGAGCCCGTAATGGTCAGCGACAGTGTTTCTGCGGAATCACTTTCTTCATTCGGTTTAATCAAAAAAGGAATTAGTCAGAACAAGAAGCAGTTCCTGGATTTTTTTCATCTGAACACAAAAATTGTTGTCCTGCAGGTCATCTTCCTGATCTTACTTCTGGCTTTTTTGATCCTGGCGAATTCTAAATGGAAAAAAAATATCCTCACTTTAAGGAACCCTATCGAAATACAGGCAAAAATAATTCTTAAAAACCCGCTACTTACTGTGCTCTCTGTAGGAATTCTTGTTTCTGCCTTCTTCTATGATTCCATGGTGCCGGCATATGCGGAGTTTCATGTTATGGTGATACTCTTCGCCACGGTCCTGTTACTGCCTAAAGTAACCCATAAAAAATTCAGCATATTTCTTTGGCTGCTTTTTGTGGTCTATCTGATCAATACCTTTGAGGCTTTTATCGGGGTAAAGGTTAATTTGATCCGATGGATTTTAATTGCAGATACTATTCTGCTGTTCATGTCTTTATATGTTGGGCGTAAGATAGTCAAAACGTACCCTGAAAAATTTACCCAGATTTTCAGATCCTTCAAAATTATTTCGGCCCTGTATATGTTCTTGTTGATTTTAGCCTTGGTTGCGAATATCATTGGAATGGTTGCCCTTGCCAACTATATTACAAAAGCCGTCATCGTATCGCTTACATTTGGGGTAATTCTTTACCTGGCGGTGAAAGTTTTTACAAGTATTTTTATCCTGATTTTTAAGTTTAGAAAATCGACCAATATTCAGACCATTACTTCCATGGTCAACGCTACCCATCAAAGGATTCGGCCCTTATTCAATTTTATTGGGTTTGTGGCCTGGATGTTCTTTACCCTCTCGAGTTTTGAGGTATTCGATTTCATTGTCGACTGGTATGGAGAGATTATGGCAATTGAATGGATCGTGGGCGAAATGACCATATCTCTAGGCGGTATTCTTGCCTTCATAGGTATATTTATAATTACACTGTTCATTGCCAAAATTGCCGCAACTTTATTTCAGGATGAATGGATGGTGAATGTGCTTCCAAGAGGAGTTGCACCTGCCATTTCACTTGTCCTGAGAATCGTTGTTATTGGACTTGGTCTTTATGCCGGACTCTCCGCTGCGGGAGTTGATCTGAGTAAACTTGGATTTATTTTAGGGGCCCTGGGCGTTGGTATTGGTTTTGGTTTGCAGAATGTGGTGCTGAATTTTGTTTCCGGACTTATTTTAGCCTTTGAAAGGCCCATCAATTTAGGAGACACCATCGAGGTTGATATGGAAATGGGTGTGGTAACGAACATCGGTGTCCGTTCAAGTAATATCAGAGCCTATTCAGGAGCCGAAGTCATTATTCCCAATGGAGATCTGATTTCCAAAAAAGTGGTAAACTGGACGCTTTCTAACCGAAATAGAAGAAGTAAGATCCCTATGAAGACATCTCCGGATGCTGATCCTGAAAAAGTAATACAACTATTCAACAAAATAGCCGGTGACCATCCGCATACCAGTAAGGACCCTGCTCCTAAAACCTATTTCTACGGATACGGCCCTGATGGTAATTTGAATTTTGCCTTATTGTACTGGACCACCTTTTCTGATACATTGAAAACTGACAGCGAAATTGCCTTGATTATTTTCAAAACCCTGAAAGAAGAAGGTATTCAGGCTCCTGCGCCGGTAAGACGCATCATTTCAGAAAGTCCGGGCGGTAAAGAATAAATCGGCTAGAACTTAGGAAGCAATTTTATCGTCCATGACTGAAAACCATAGTGGTGATATCAGGGAAAGCATCATCATCCCCGGATAACCCGTAGGCATCTGAGGGCTTTCAGGCAATGATTCCAGGATCTGGTATTTTTTACTGGCTTTATAGTGGTGATCAGAGTGTCTCGATAAGTTAAAAAGCATCAAACGCCCTATTTGATGATCTGAATTCCAGGAATGCGATGCATTTACCCTTTCATACCTTCCAGATTCTTTTTTAGCCCTCAGTAAACCGTAGTGCTCTATATAATTCACCGTTTCCAAAAGAAGTATCCCGATAACAGAGGCCGCTAAAAAGGCAAATAACACTTTAAGGTCGAAAAAATAATAGATCGAACCGAGTAGCAAGACATTTGCCATAGAATAAACCACCATTCTGTTCGATAACGATAGAACCGATCTTCCTTTTCTTTTCATCCTGTTATTTTCAAGTTTCCAGGCCTTGACATAACTTCCAAAATGCGAAGTAAACCAGAACGAATACACAGATTGGCCTTTTTTGGCAGTTGCCGCATCAGAAGCGGTAGCCACTTCCCTGTGATGCCCTTCATTATGGTAAGGAAGAAAGTGGGTATTCAGCGAAGTAAGCAGCAATATTTCACCCAGAAACTGTTCCAATCTCGATGAACGATGTCCTAGTTCATGACCAATGTTGATTCCAAGGACCCCACACAATAAACCCATTGAAAAAACTTTTCCGGCAAAGGATACAGAGTTTACAGGGGTGAGCTCGATCACATAGAAAAAAGAAACAAGCATCAACAACTGAACTGGTACGGACAAATACAAAATCCAGTCGTAGAACTTATTGTGTTTTTCCTTTAAGGACTTCTCAGGATCAAAATTAGTCCTGTCAGGTTTTAAAAAGAGCTCCAGAAACGGAACAATGCCAAAGACAAGGATAATGGGGAAAAAAGTTTTGATACCCACATTGTTAAAGGAGTAATACACAGATAAGGGAAGTATATAAACAAACAGGTATTTCAGCCTTTTCATCATTTTTTAATTCAGTTTCTTCATCATTCCAAATTCAAATACTCCAATTGAAGTTGATTAAATTCTTTGTTAAAATTAACTATTTCTTCTGAAATGAGTTTTTCATAGGCATCCAGCTCTGTTTTGATCTTTGCCGTCAACTCATTTTTAACATCTATATCCTGGGCTGTTGGAGGAAAATCATCGAGAGTAACAAGGCTGTTCAGATGGCCCAGTTTATTGGTGAGTTTGATAGGATAATTTAAGGGGTCCTGATTGCTTCGATTCTTTGTCTGGTAAAGTTCATTTTCAATCTTTCCAAAGGACTCTTTCAGGTTCTTAGCCTTATCAACGAGGGCCTGCACTGACTTAGTGCCGTCATACTGATCAATAAAGGTCTTTAACTGATCATTGATTTTTTTGATCTGTTTTAAACTCTGGTGTGCCTCATTAATCGTGGCATTGACCTCTGACACAAACTCATACTGCTTTTTCATATCCTCCAGGCTTGCTTCAGCTCTGGGGTCGGCAAGAATCGTAAATGACTTGGTTAATACTTCTCCGTTTACATTTAAACTTACCTGATATTCACCAGGCACAACCTTGGCCCCGCGAAGATCCGCCCACCACAATATCATTCCGTCCAGTTTTTCAGCACCCTCTGTCCTCATGTTCCAAACATGTTTATTGGGTCCTTTTTCTAATTCAAGCTTTTTGGCTTTTTTTTCTGAAACATTGGAAAAAGAAAATAATGTGTCTCCGGACATAGAAAGGTAGTTCAGGTAAACTGTATCTTTCTTTTGATCATAATCAGGGAGATTGAAATAGGTGATCACCCCATTTTCGAGATTCGTTCCTGCCGATTTTGGCTTTTTGGCTTTGTAGCCTTTGGTCCTGTAACTTTTCTTTGGTGCAAACAAAAAATTACCAGACGCGTTTTTTGCCTCTTCGAGTTGATGTAAAACAGTGAGGTCATCCAGCATCCAAAGGCTTCTTCCTTGGGTGGCGATGACCAGGCTGTTGTCCTTCACCACGAGGTCGGTAATAGGAACCACCGGTAAATTCAACTGAAACTTTTGCCAGCTTGATCCTTCATTGAAGGAAATATACATCCCCGTTTCTGTTCCAGCGTAGAGTAACCCTTTGCGGGATGGATCTTCCCGGATAACTCGAGTAAAATGTTCCTTATCGATTCCAGAGTTAATTTGAACCCAGGTCTTTCCATAGTCGGACGTTTTATACAAATAAGGCTTAAAATCACCCAGTTTATATCTTGTTCCGGCGATATAACATGTCCCTTCATCAAAATAGGAAGGTTCAATACTGTTGATCATCATCCATTCCGGCATGTTTGCAGGGGTCACATTTTCCCAGGAAGATCCCCCATTTTTTGAAACATGAACCAGGCCGTCATCCGTCCCTATCCAGAGCAACCCCTCTTTCAACGGGCTCTCATTCGCGGCAAAAATGGTACAATAGTATTCAACACTGGTGTTGTCCTGGGTGATCGGGCCCCCGCTGGATACGAGTTTTTCCGGATCGTTTCTGGTAAGATCACCACTCAACAGCTGCCAGGACTGGCCTTCATCTTCACTCATATGAACATGATTGGAAAATGTATAGAGCCTTTTAGGATTATGCCGGCTAAAAATAATTGGAAAATTCCATTGAAAACGATATTTCATGGCTTCTGCACCTGATCCCATTGGATTATCCGGCCAGACATTAATCGCCCTGACCGTTCCGGTCCTGTGATTCTTTCTTGTTAAATATCCATCATAGCTTCCACCATAAACAATGTCATTGTCAAGAGGGTCCACTGCTATATGAGCGGATTCCCCACCTGCCGTGGATTCCCAGTCTCTTTCAGATATTGTTCCGCCGCTGCTTCGGTGATCTATTCGAACCGTTGAATTATCCTGTTGAGCCGCAAGGATCTTAAACGGGAAACTATGATCTGTTGTAACCCTGTAAAACTGAGACGTCGGCTGATTGTGATACGTTGACCAGGTTTTACCACCGTCATAAGTCACTTGGGCGCCACCATCATCCCCTATGACCATTCTTTTAGAATCTTGAGGATCGATCCACAAATCGTGATGATCTCCATGGGGTGCAACATGGGTCGTAAATGATTTACCTCCGTCCGTAGATTTATGATATCTTACATTCAATACATATACCGTATTTTCATCCTCTGTATCGGCATATACCCTTGTATAGTACCAGGCTCTCTGACGTAATTTTCTTTCTTCATTAACTCGGGTCCATTCCTCTCCTCCGTCATCACTTCTGTATAAACCTCCTTTGTCCTTATTTTCGACCATCGCCCAGATGCGTTGCGAATTTTTAGGAGACACTGTAACCCCAATGATCCCTAAAGTATCCGTTGGAAACCCTTCATTTTTTGAAATCTCCTTCCAGGAATTCCCACTGTCTGTACTTTTCCACAAAGCTGATCCTTCACCTCCACTGCTCAAACTATAAGGAGTTCTTTGAACCCTCCAGGTTGAAGCATAAATAATCCTGGGATTATTCGGGTCCATTTTAAGATCAACGGCACCCGAATGCTCGTTTGAGAAAAGCACCTGTTTCCATGTTTTCCCCCCGTCAACAGATTTGTATACCCCTCTTTCTTTGGTAGGTTTATAAACATTTCCCATGACTGCAGCATAAACTGTGTTGTGGTCCCTGGGGTGGATGGCGATCCTTGAAATATGCCTCGAGGCTTCCAGTCCGGAAGATATCCAGGTTTTCCCGGCATCTTCACTTTTGAATATTCCATAACCGGAAGAAACATTTCCCCTGACGGTCTTCTCTCCTCCACCTACATACATTACATTATTGTCCGATTCGGAAACGGCTATAGACCCTATACTCCCTCCAAAATATCCATCAGAGATGTTTTCCCATGTTCTTCCACCATCTGTAGTCTTCCATATTCCTCCACCTGTCGATCCAAAATAAAACAGGTTCTCCTCACCGGGAACTCCCGTCACCGCCGCGGATCTCCCACCTCGAAATGGGCCAATTAGACGGTATTCGAGACCTTTGTAAAGAGATTCGTCATAAAGAGAAGCCTGAGCGTTACTTTTTTTTTGCTTTTTGCGTTGTGCCTGAATCGGAATGATCATAAAAAGAGAAAGCAGCAGAATAAAACGAGAAGTTGTCGTGAATTTTGAGAGCATAGTCAATTATTGAATTTTTGAAAGCTAATGTAGTTAATAATATGATAATTATTAGCATTCTAATGCAATACCAGATTCCCTTGCAAAACAGCGCATTACTTTGTAACTTAGAGAGGTGAAAAGTTATAAAAACATCAATGATCCACAACGAAGTTTTGTAGCTCCTTTTGTGGATAAACACAGCAGGAAAAATGAATTTTTTGCACAAATTGATGATTATATTGACTGGAACCCCATAAACGTCAAACTTAAGTTGATTTACACAAAGGGGCTTACCGATCGGGGAGCCAAGGCCTATTCACCTTTGCTGCTTTTCAAAATGCATCTCATTTCAAAATGGTATAAACTTTCCGATACCCAGACTGAGACAATGGTTTATGACAGCATATCAGCCATTCGATTTTGCGGATTGACATTGGAAGACAGTGTACCCGGACACAGTACCTTGAGCCGTTTCAAAAAAGAACTAAAAGATCATGGAGCTCTAAAAGGACTGGAAAAAGACGTAGATAATCAATTAAAAGCACATCAAATAAAGGTGAAATCTGGTAAGGGTCGAGTAGATGCGAAACTTCGAAAACTATACTAACATTTTATACCTACTTGAAACACCTACCTGACTTTCAATAGAATTTGACAAATTTGGGGTTCAGTGGATGGTGAGTCAGTAAGCTAATAGTTGAGCCAGAAATGACCTTTTTTATTCTCCGAGTATCGTAATTACTAATCTTCTGGATCCTCCCCTGTTTCTGTGCTCACATAGATAAATACCCTGCCATATACCCATGTTCAATCTGCCGTTGGTAATAGGGACCTGAATTGAGGCTCCCATCAAAGAGGCTTTGATGTGAGCCGGCATATCATCAGGCCCTTCATAGGTATGTATAAAGTAGGGAGCATCTTCAGGAACCATCTCATTCATATGACTTTCAAAATCAGTTCTTACGGTTGGATCCGCATTTTCATTGATCGTCAAACTCGCTGAAGTATGCTTGATAAAAACCTGCATCCAACCTGTATCGATCTGTTTAATTTCAGGAATATTTTGAAGAATCTCCTGAGTAATTAAATGAAATCCTCTGGAATGAGGCCTCAGACTGATTTCTTTTTGAAACGATTTCATTTTATATGTATAATTAGATCAGACTAATTTAACTAAAATGATGATAATCTCTTATGATTACTTTACTCCTTCCGGCTCTCTTTGACCAAGAAATAGAATTTCACTGCAAACCACTTCTGTGATATACTTTTTGATCCCATTTTCATCTTCCCAGGATCGGGTGACAAGTTTTCCCTCAAGAGCCACCTCCTTTCCCTTTTCAAGGTAAGATTCAATCAGATCAGCGGTTTTATTCCACGCTATAATATTGTGCCATTGGGTATCCTCAACTTTTTCTCCCTTTGAATTTACATAGCTGTCATTGGTTGCCAATGAAAATTTTACCAGTTTACTTCCTGAATCAAGGGTTTTAACTTCAGGGTCCATTCCTAGGTGTCCGATTAACTGTACTCTGTTTCTTAATCTATTCATTTTTATCTAATTTTTGTCAAAACGATTTGACGGTTAAACTTTCTGCTCCTCAATTTCTGATTCGCTTTTGCAAATTTGTAACAGCAAAGTCAAAAAGTATACACGATAAACATTTACTTTCGTATGTAATTGAATGTAGTCGTTTGTAAATGATTATTTTATTGTAACTTTAAAGTTTATTTTGGTCTCCAGATCCAACAAATCAGTATTGACCAGAAAAAATCCAATTCCTTTATTATGGAAAAAAAATTGTGCCTTGAATGCGGAGACCCAATCCAGGGACGAAGCGACAAAAAATTCTGTAGTGATTATTGTCGAAACACCTATAATAACAAGGTGAACAAAGACAGTAAAAACCTGATAAGAAATACGAATAACCGTCTGCGCAAAAACTACAGGATTTTGACCGAACTTAATTCCGGGGGAAAAACAAAAGTTATTCGCAACACCCTGAACAGGCATAATTTTGATTTTTCTCTATTCACATCCATCTACCGGACCAAGGCGGGTAAGGTTTACTATTACGTATATGATCAGGGATATCTGGAATTGGATAACGACTATTTTTTATTGATTAAAAAAGAATGAGATTTTGTCAAATCTCAAATGAAACAAACGGAAACCAAATCTTTTTGTAACAAAGCTTTTTTTCATTCGTCGAATGATAAAATTATTGCATGCAGTTGAGATTATTATTTGCCTTTTTGCTTTTAGTCAGCCTTGGAGGTTTGAATCTTCATGCCCAGGATAACAGTTTTGTCACCGGGAAAATCATTAATGGGGAAGACAATCTACCGCTTCCTTTTGCCTCTATCCGATTAAAGAACCACCAGATAGGAACCATCAGTAATGACGATGGGGAATTCGATTTTTATATTCCCAAATCAAAGCGCAATGATACGCTGAGTATCAGTTTTATTGGGTTTAACAGTTATGAGGTGCCGCTGCAAAATATAGATCGTGCCCTTGAAATCATCCTGACTCCCAGTTCAAACGTACTTGATGAGATCATCTTGACCGAGAAGGATCCTCTTGACTATATCAAAAAGGCCCTGGAAAGGCTTTCAGAAAATTATCCTCAGGAACCTTATCAGTCTCTTGCCTATTACAGAGAAAAATTCATCGAAAACGGCGCCGTAATCAACAAAGAAGAAGGGGTTTTTAAAACCTATTACCCTAAGGTTGCAGATTCGTCAAAAAACCAACATCAACTCCTTTTGTATAAACCCGAGGAGAACCCTCAGCAATTTCAATTCATGAGAGAGTGGTTCGAGGCCAAGCAGGAGAAAAGACGTAAAAAGGCCATAAAAAGAGGTGAGGAATTTGATGAAGAGGAATATGACAGTGATATGGATATGGACCTTGGTGGCCCTGAATCTGTTATCGATCTTGACATTAACAATGAACGAGACAACTACCTCAACCCTAAGTATTTTAAAAAATACGAATACAGTTTCGGAGACGAAACTTCCTTAAATGGTGAGCGACTGGTTACCATCAATTTCAAAGCCAAAAGAACAATTGATCATATCAAGGACTCGGGTAAAATTCTTATCAATACGGAAGATTTTGCCATTGTTTCCATCGAGCGAAAAGGGAAGTTCAGTATTCCTTTTATCGTAAAGCCAATTTTATTCGTGATTGGCTTAAAAATTCAGAATCCTACATTTAGCACTGTAATCAGTTATCAGAAATACAAAGAAAAATGGTACCCTCAGTTATTTCGATGGGATGCCAACGTAAAGCTGACTAAAAAGCACACTTTTGATCCCAATGAAAATTCTGATATCAATATTGGACAGGTATTTTTGATCAACCAGGTTGATTCTATTGCGACACCGGTTTCTGAAGAACACCTTTTCAATGAACAAGAAGATATGGCCGGACAGGTATTCAATGATATGGATCTTAAATGGGAGGGACTCAATATCATCAAAGATTGATATTCTCACCTTAATGAAATATGATCAGAAATTCCCTTGAAATATTGCTTATTTACACTCATAATAGCACTTCTTTTTAGTATATTTGTCATCCCAATTTTAATTGGGTACGAATTATTTAAATCTTGAATTACAAAGAGTGGAATTTCTTTATGGGAAGTTTCACTTCTCTATGAAATAACAACCGAAATAAACAAATGAAAACATTAAACGATTTTAATTTCGAAAATAAAAAGGCGCTTATCAGAGTTGATTTCAATGTTCCTTTAAATGAAGAATTACAGGTTACGGATACGACACGAATTGAAGCTGCAAAAGCAACAATTGTAAAAGTGTTAGAGGATGGCGGCAGCGCCGTGCTGATGTCTCATCTGGGCCGCCCAAAAGGTGTTGAGGATAAGTTCTCATTAGGCCATATTGTTGACGCAGTAAGTGAAATCATTGGAGTACAGGTAAAGTTTGTTGACGATTCTGTTGGTAAAAAAGTTGAGCAGGCTGTTGCGGATTTGCAAAATGGAGAAGTTCTTTTACTGGAAAATCTTAGATTTTACGGTGAGGAAAAAGCTGGTGACAGAGATTTTGCAGAAAAACTTTCAAAATGCGGTGATATTTATGTCAATGATGCATTTGGTACTGCACACAGAGCTCATGCTTCTACTGCGATCATCGCTGAATTCTTTCCGGAGCAAAAATGTTTTGGCTTTTTATTGGCCAAAGAGATCGAGAGTCTTGAAAAGGTACTGGGCTCAAGCGAAAAACCTGTAACCGCTATATTAGGCGGATCAAAAGTATCTTCAAAAATAACGGTAATAGAGAATATTCTTGATAAAATAGATCATTTGATTATTGGTGGTGGTATGAGTTTTACCTTTATCAAAGCCTTAGGCGGAGACATCGGTAATTCCATTTGCGAAGATGACAAACAGGATCTTGCTCTGGATATCTTAAAACAGGCCGAAGAAAAAGGGGTCAAAGTCCATTTACCGGTTGACGTGGTTGCCGGTGATGATTTTAGCAATGATGCCAATACCCAGGTTGTAGATATTTATCATATTCCCGAAGGTTGGGAAGGACTTGATGCAGGGCCTAAAACCAATGTTGGGTTTTCATTCGTGATCGCTCAGTCAAAAACGATTTTGTGGAACGGGCCCGTTGGGGTTTTTGAAATGAAGACCTTCTCAAAAGGAACCATTGAGCTGGGTAATGCTGTTGCCGATGCTACTGCTGAGGGAGCATTTTCTCTTGTAGGAGGTGGTGATTCTGTTGCTGCAGTAAAACAATTTGGATTTGCCGATAAGGTGAGTTATGTATCTACGGGTGGTGGAGCCATGCTAGAAATGCTTGAGGGTAAAACTTTACCTGGAATTCAGGCAATCCTGGACTAAGAAATATCATATTTAATTCATAAATTTAAAGGTCTGAAATCTGGAAAAGGTTTCAGGCCTTTTTTTGCACCATTCATATAACCAAAAATCAGTTTCAAACAAATCATGAAATACACCACTATTCCCCAAACAGATATAAAAGTCAGTAAAATATGCCTTGGAACGATGACCTATGGCCAGCAGAATACAGAAGAAGAAGCCCATGAGCAACTCAATTACGCTATTGATCAGGGAGTCAATTTTATAGATACCGCCGAGATGTACTCTATTCCCGGAAGAAAGGAAACCCAGGGTAGTACTGAACGATACATTGGAACCTGGTTAAAAGATCAAAAAAGGGATTCACTGGTGGTTGCCACAAAGGTTACCGGACCCATGCCCTATTTTAATTATATACGTCCAAATTTAGGGTTTTCAAAGGAGGTAATCAGAGAGGCGTTGGATCTTAGTTTAAAAAGGCTTCAGACAGATTATGTAGATATTTATCAGCTGCACTGGCCTGAGAGAAATGTCAATTTTTTTGGCCAGCGAAACTACAACCACAATCCAAATGAACAGTGGAAAGATAATTTTAAATCGGTTATCCAGACGCTTGATGAACTGGTTAAAGAGGGTAAGATCAGACACTACGGAGTTTCAAATGAATCATCCTGGGGGGTGATGAGACAGGTTGCCGAAAGCAAACAAAACGGGCTAACGGTTTGCAAGACCATCCAAAACCCGTATTCCCTGTTGAACAGAACTTTTGAAATCAATTTAGCCGAAGTAAGCCTGAGAGAAAATATTGGGCTTCTGGCCTATTCACCATTAGCTTTTGGGGTTTTGTCAGGTAAATACCTGAATAATAAAATGCCTGAAAATTCAAGATTAAAATTGTTTCCTGCTTATTCCAGATACAGTAATCCTCAGGCTTTAAAACTGACGGCACTTTACGCCGAACTGGCAAAGAAACATAATTTGAGCCTGGCCGAATTAAGCCTGGCCTTCGTGAATCAGCGTCCCTTTGTAACCGGAAATATAATTGGCGCTACCACGATGGATCAACTCAAAGAGAACATTGGCAGCATCAAGGTAAATCTTTCTAAAGAAATTCTTGATGAAATTGATACGATACAGAATTTACAACCCAATCCAGCACCCTAAAGGTTAAAAACATAATTATAAGGGTAAAAAACATAATTATATGAAAAGGTATACTCCTTCATTCCTGTACGCTCCCCTATTCCTACTGCTCATTTGCTCGATTCAGGTCTCGGCGCAAACTGATTATAAACCCTCCAAAGAGAATCTGCAAGCTCGGGAATGGTTTGAAAATGCAAAGTTTGGCATGTTCGTGCATTGGGGCGTTTACAGTGTTCTGGGTGACGGGGAATGGGTGATGAACAATCAAAATATTTCGATCGGCGCCTATAATAAATTACCTTCATTTTTTAATCCTCAGGAATTTGATGCAGATCAGTGGGTAAAACTTGCAAAGGCGGCGGGAATGAAGTATATCACCATTACCAGCAGGCATCATGATGGATTTTCCATGTTTGATACCAGAGCCTCTGATTTTAATATCGTTGATGCCACTCCGTATAAAAAAGATGTTTTAAAGCACCTGGCGGAGGCTTGCAGAAGGGAAGGAATTAAATTGTTTTTTTATTATTCGCTCCTGGACTGGAGGCATGATGATTATTTCCCCAGAGGCAGGACCGGAAACGGAATCCAGGGACGGGCAGATTCAGGAGAATGGAAGAATTACATTGAATTTATGAAACTTCAGCTTACTGAACTGCTCACAAATTATGGGGAAATTGCCGGAATCTGGTTTGATGGCCACTGGGATCAAAAGGAATGGGACGGTAAAAAATTTGGTGCCGTAAAAGTAGACTGGCACTATGATGAAATTTACAGTCTTATCCATAAACTGCAGCCTCAGTGCCTCATAGGAAACAACCATCACCTTGCCCCAATTGCCGGAGAGGATTTTCAAATGTTTGAAAAAGATCTGCCGGGTAAGAATACTACCGGATGGGGAACAAGTTCTGATGATATTGGCTCCTTACCAAAAGAAGTCTGTGAAACCATCAACGGTTCATGGGGATTTAACCTTCAGGATAAAAAACACAAATCAGACAAGGAGCTGATCCAGTACCTGATCAATGCCGCAGGTTATGGAAGCAATTTATTACTCAATGTTGGACCCATGCCCAATGGAAAGATCCAGGAAGAACATGTTAAATCATTAAAAAGCATCGGCAAATGGCTCGAAAAATACGGGCAAACCATCTATGGTACCCGACAAGGACCGGTTCCTCCAAGTTTGAATATGGTATCAACACAAAAAAATGAAAAAATCTACCTTCATCTACTCGATGATCAAACTGAGACCTACCTGATTCCTGATTTCCAGGGAAAAATTAGAAAAATGTCCTTTTATGACAGTGGTAAAAAAGTAAAGCATAAAGTTGACGAGTACGGACTTTCTTTTAAAGTTTCAAAAGAGGAAAAAAACAAGATCGATACGATTATCGTATTGGAGTTACTTTAAAAAGCAGGATTTGAAACTCATAACAGTTGGGCCAATCGCTCTTAAGAATTTTATCTTTTAACTTGTCTTAACTGCGGTAACCTCAATTTCAATTTTCATCTTATCATCCGCTAGGCCCGCTGAAATCATCGTTGCTGCCGGCTTTATAATACCAAAATACTTCTTCAGAACGGGCCAGCACTTTTCAAATTCCTGAGCCTCCGGTAAAATATAAGTTACTCTTACCACATCAACAAGGGCAGAATCTGCCTCGTGCAAGGCCTTATCGATATTTCGAATACATTGTTCAGTTTGTTCAACGATATCATCAGATATCGTCATTGTGTCATAGTCGTATCCCGTGGTTCCGGAAACAAAAATCATATTGCCGGCAACAACCGCTCTTGAATACCCGACCCGATCTTCAAAAGCAGAACCTGAACTTATTAATTTTCTCTTCATCAGAAATGTATTTTTTACAACTTCTAGTACCCCAATTTGGTTCGAACTCTTTTCAGGACCTCATCAGCCACCAAATGCGCCTTTCTTGCCCCTTCAAGAAGCACTTTGTCAACTTCTCCAAGGTTTTCCATATAATAATGATACCTTTCCCTCTCAGGGCCAAACTTATCAATAAGCAGCTCATAAAAGGCCTGCTTGGCATGGCCATAACCGTAATTACCTGCCAGATAGTTTGATCGCATGGCTTCAACCTGCTCTTCATTTGCAACCAGCTTGTAGAGTGCAAATAAATTACAGTTATCAGGATCTTTCGGATCTTCCATGGGTGTGGAATCTGTCTTGATCTTCATGATCTGTTTTCTGAGTTTTTTATCGGGTAAAAAGATGTCAATGATGTTTCCTTTGGATTTACTCATTTTTTCACCATCCGTTCCGGGCACATACATGGTGCTTTCCTGAAGTTTCGCCTGAGGAGGAACCAGGGTCTCCCCCATCTGATGATTAAATCTATTGGCTACATCTCTTGACATTTCCAAATGCTGCAATTGATCCTTTCCAACCGGAACAACATCAGCATCGTATAAAAGAATATCTGCTGCCATGAGCATAGGATAGCTGAACAGGCCTGAATTCACATCTCCCAAACGATCTGCCTTGTCCTTGAAACTATGGGCTAATGTCAATCTTTGATAAGGATAAAAACAACTCAGATACCAGGATAATTCAGTAACCTGAGGTACATCACTTTGTCTGTAAAACACAGTTTTATTTACGTCCACACCAAAAGCGAGCCAGGTAGCTGCTGTACTGTAGGTGTTATGTCTTAACTCTTCCGCATTTTTAATTTGAGTTAAAGAGTGCAGGTCAGCAATAAAAAGGAAAGATTCTTCTTTTGAAACTTTCGACATCTCGATGGCCGGAATAATGGCCCCCAGCAAATTACCTAAATGAGGTGTACCCGTACTCTGTACTCCTGTTAAAATTCTTGACATGTGACTTTCTTAAAATTCAATCGCAAAAATAAGGAAATACCATTGAATTCATAAGGAATACTCTAGAGATTCTTTACGTAGATCCATTCGGTAAGTGAAACAGGGTTTTTTACTTTTTTATAAGCCTCCCTACATACAATATCAAGACCGCGCCAACTACTGCAGTAACCAAAGAACCTAAAATACCGCCATCCGTTGAGAATCCGAGAAAACTGAATAACCATCCGCCAACTACTCCACCTATGATACCCAAAACCATATTCATAAGCAGGCCAAAACCACCGCCTTGCATTATTTTTCCTGCCAGCCATCCGGCAATGGCACCGATGACAATAAAGTAGATAAAGCTCATAATCAAAAGTTTAATTAGTTACATATATAAAAGTAGCGAAAAAATTTGAACTCTTTTCCTGACATTTTTAGTAATTTTGAACACTATGAAAAAGGCAACCACATTTTACGATTCTAAAGAGGAGACGCTTAATATAATAACTCATGCAATTGGTTTTGTTCTGAGTATCATTGCCTTAGTGGTGCTGTTGGTGAGTGCCTCCAAAAAAGGATCGGCAACCCTGATTACCAGTTTTGCCATTTTTGGAAGTAGTCTTATCCTCTTATACGCTGCTTCCACCTTTTATCACTATACCAAAAATCCGGAACTAAGGTTAAAATTGAATATTCTGGATCATGCTGCCATTTATGTATTAATTGCAGGAACCTACACCCCATTTGCGCTGGTGGTCTTAAAAGGATGGGTGGGCTGGACCATTTTCGGAATTTCCTGGGGACTGGCACTGGCCGGCATCATCTTTAAAGTTTTTTACTTTGGCAGGTTCGATAAACTTTCCACTATAGCCTATGTGCTTATGGGGTGGGTTGTCATATTGGCTATAAAGCCTCTAATCGAAAACTTTCCCGCAGGGGGGCTGTACTGGTTGTTTGGAGGGGGTGTTGCCTATACTCTCGGAGCGGTTTTATACAGTATCAAAAAAATCCGATTCAACCATGCTATCTTTCATGTATGTGTTTTAATTGGCAGTTTTTGCCATTTTATGGCTGTTTTTAAATATATCCTTCCTGAATAAATCTTACTTTTCTTCCTTCCGGTGGAGAAATCGTGTTAAACTCATTGAAAGATCTAGAAAAATGATTCTGGCATTTCCATTTCTCTGGATATGATACATGGCATCTTCTATAGCCTGATTGATATCCTCGATATTGGCTCCATGAACAAAGGGAGCAAATTTTTCGATATCGAAATTATTTTGAGATTCATAAAAAACCAGTGAACGGGCATTATAATTTGTCAGTAGCGCCTGACGGAAAAAATGTGAACAGTATTTTAAAAATCTTTTTTGGGTTTCTCTTCCGGTTTTTGCGATCTCTTCACTCCATTTGATCAGGTCCTGAACTACGGTTGCATCACCCTTTGCTTTAAAGGCGGCTCTCACCCATGTTACGAACCATTTTTCAAAAGCCTCTTCATTATCATCATGTTTTAAAAGATGCAGGGCCTTGTTCCAGTTACCGTTGGACTGCTGAGCTATTTTGATCGCCTGATTTTCATCAACCTGATGGCGGCTCATAAGGGTGTCAATGATATTTTGCTCTGTCAGCGGTTGAAAATGAAGTACCTGGCACCTTGACAAAATGGTTTTAATAATCAGCTCCTCATTCTCGGCAATCAGCAAAAACAGGGTTTTCTCCGGCGGCTCTTCGATCAGCTTTAGCAGCTTGTTCGAAGCCGATTGGTTCATCCGTTCAGCCATCCAGATGATCATTACCTTAAATCCTCCTTCATAGGGTTTCAAAATAAGCTTCTTAACAATGTCTTCTGCCTCATCTACTCCAATCTGACCCTGTTTATTTTCGATTCCCAGAAGCTGGTACCAGTTAAACAGGCTTCCGTACGGGGTTTCCTGAATAAATTTTCGCCACTCCTCCATAAAATCATTGCTGGTGGGGTGTTTTTTTACCTTTTCGTTTCTTGTTACCGGAAAGACAAAGTGGAGGTCAGGATGAGCAAGTTTGTCAAACTTCACATTGCAGGCTGCATTACCCGTATTATTCTCGCCACCCTTGTTCTGACAAAGAATATATTGCGCATAGGCAATGGCCAAAGGAAGGACTCCACTCCCGGTGGGAGCAACAAATAATTGAGCATGTGGAATTCTGGAATTCTCTACTGTCCTTATCAAGTGATGTTTGATATGTTCCTGCCCGATGACGTCCGAAAAAAGCATCCTAACTAATCTTAGTGTACAAAGAAAACAAAAAGTTAGGATTTAGATGGCTAATGAACATCTAAATTCCGGTTTATTGATAACTTAAAAAAAACTATTTTTGCCAAAATCTAAAAAGCGATCAAGTAATCGTCAGTAAAAAAATGTGAATCAGAAAAGACTGATCGAAATTTTCGGATATGGTAATAATCACTTTGCAGAGGAAAAAGTGTATTGGATGCAATTATTGTGTCGAACTTGCTCCAAAACAGTTTCAAATGTCCAAAAAGGACGGTAAATCCGTATTGCTTCACGCTACGGATAAGAAAGGTTTCTTTACCATTAAATCGCCCGATATGTCCATACTTGAAAATGTGACAAAGGCTAAAGAGGCATGTCCGGTAAACATAATTAGTGTGAAGGAAAAATAGCATTGCCTCTGATTATATCCCGATCATGTTTTTAGTTTATCATTATTGAGTATATTTACCTAAATTTTTTAGAATCTATATTGAGATTTTGCCTTCAGCAACAATGTTTGGTACGGAGAAATTTATTAAGATTTAAATTGCTGATAAACAGGCAAAAAGCTTTTCTCAATTCAAAATAAAGACATATTATGAGCTGTACTTCGTGCTCATCCTCTATAAATGGATTGCCTCTTGGCTGTAAAAACAATGGTGCCTGTGCTTCGGGAAGCTGTGATAAAATGAATGTTTTTGACTGGCTCTCCAACATGTCCCTGCCCAATGGGCAGAAACCTTTTAATATTGTCGAGGTAAGGTTTAAGAATGGCCGAAAAGGTTTTTATCGTAACACAAAGGGGCTGACAATTTCTATTGGAGATGTGGTTTCTGTAGAAAGTTCACCGGGCCATGATGTTGGGGTCGTATCTCTTACAGGAGAACTTGTTAAGGTTCAAATGAAAAAGAAGAGAGTATCTCCCTCAAAAGAAGACATCAATCAGATTTATCGAAAAGCAACCGAAAAGGACATTGAAATCTGGACAAACGCAAGAAATAAAGAAGTTGAGGTTCAGAGAAAATCGAGACTGATCATTACCCGTTTAGGATTGAAAATGAAGCTATCCGATGTTGAATTTCAGGGCGACGGAAATAAAGCCACTTTTTACTATACCGCTGATGAACGCGTTGATTTCAGGCAGCTGATCCGGGAACTTGCAGGTACCTTCAGCTTAAGGGTTGAAATGAAACAGGTTGGCCTTAGGCAGGAAGCCTCTCGTTTAGGTGGTATCGGATCTTGTGGAAGAGAACTTTGCTGCTCTACCTGGCTTACAGACTTCAGATCGGTAAGTACTTCTGCGGCACGATATCAGCAGCTCTCATTGAATCCTCAAAAGCTTGCGGGTCAGTGCGGAAAATTAAAGTGTTGCCTGAATTATGAACTGGATTCGTATATGGACGCCTTAAAGAATTTTCCTAAAACCAATGTTTGGCTGCAGACTGAAAAAGGCCCGGCTGTGTTTCAAAAAATGGATATATTTCAAGGCTGGTTATGGTATGCCTATAAAGAAAATCCGGTTACCTGGCATAAATTAACCGTGGCCCAGACGAATCAGATCATCGAACTAAACAAAAACAAAACCAAAGCTACAAGTCTTGAAGAATACACGCTGGAATTGGAATTTGAGGCCACGGAAACTTCTAAGTTTACCGATGTTGTGGGACAGGACAGCCTGACCCGGTTTGACAAACCGAAATTCAGAAGAAAGAAAAAAAGGAAGAATCGCAATTTCAGAAACAACAAAAAGAATCTTCAGAAAAAGAAAAATTAAGAATGAGAATTGAATTGAAGAAAAGTGAAAAAGGTCTCACCCAAATTATTTTGGCTTTGTTTTTTGTTGTGTCCTTTGTATCCTGCTCGAACAACCTGGTATACAATCAATATGTTCCGATAGAAAAAGGAGCCTGGCACAAAGATTCCATTATAAATTTCAAGGTCAGCTCAACTGATACAATCTCGAAAAATAATCTTTATGTTACCCTTCGTAATAACAAAGAGTATGAATTTAGCAATCTGTTTCTGATTGTTGGAATTAAATTCCCCAACAACTATCAAATCGTTGATACTTTAGAATATGAAATGACAACACCCGATGGCAGGTTTCTGGGAAGTGGCATGACAGATATCAAAGAGAATAAACTTGAATATAAAACCAATGTTACGTTTTCCATGACAGGGGATTACAATGTTTCAGTACAGCAGGCCATGCGAAGGACAAGAGACATTGATGGCCTGACCCACCTTAATGGAATTACAGATGTTGGATTACAAATTGAAAAATTGAATTGATGGCTGAGAAAAGTCAAAATACAGGTGCCAGTAAGTTTACAAAATGGATATGGAAAATATTCATTGGCGGACTCCTGCTTTTATTTATCGTTTTTTTGCTTGCAGGATTAAATGTTTTTGGAAAGCTGCCAACCTTTGAGGAGCTTGAAAACCCTGAAAATAACCTTGCCACAGAGGTAATTTCCATTGATGGTGAGACTCTTGGAAAATACTATCGGGAAAACCGGACCCCGGTAAAATACAGTGAACTGCCGGATAACTTAATTAAGGCACTGGTTGCCACTGAAGATGAAAGATATTATGATCATTCAGGAATTGATTTTCAGGGAACGGCAAGAGCAGCTGCAAAGTTTGGAAGAGACGGAGGGGCCAGTACCATCACGCAGCAGCTGGCTAAAATGCTTTTTACCAAAAAAGCTTCGGGGAACATTGCGAAAAGACTGATTCAGAAAGTAAAAGAGTGGGTTATTGCCATTAGGCTGGAAAAACAATATACCAAGAATGAGATCATCACCATGTATTTCAACAAATACGATTTTGGCCATAATGCTGTTGGAATAAGATCTGCCAGTCGAATCCATTTCGGAAAAGAGCCTAATGAGCTGGCGATAGAAGAATCTGCAATGCTGGTAGGAATGTTGAAGAATTCATCTTTATACAATCCGATGCGAAGGCCTGAAATGGTAAAGCAAAGAAGGAATGTGGTCTTTGGCCAGATGCTTCGAAATGAATTCATTACTGAAGCCGAAAAAGATTCACTTCAACAGCTTCCTTTGGAACTTGATATCAATCTTGAAGGCCACAGTGACGGAACGGCAACGTACTTCAGGGAATATGTCCGTGATTTTATGAAAAAATGGATCAAGGACCATCCAAAAACCAATGGAGAAAGTTATAATATTTACAGAGACGGTCTGAAAATTTATGTTACTCTTGACTCCCGAATGCAGAAGAATGCGGAAGAAGCCATGAAAGAACACCTTGCCAATTTGCAAAGAGTTTTCTTCAAACAACAGAAAAAGAACAGTACGGCCCCTTTTTATGATCTGGAACCTGAGCAAATTGAAAGTACTATGCTGGCGGCGATGAAAAGAAGTGATCGATGGCGTAAAATGAAACGAAATGGAGCCTCGGAAGAAGAAATCAAGGCCTCATTTTATGAAAAAACTCCAATGAGGATATTTTCGTGGAAGGGAGACATTGATACGGTAATGACCCCCTATGATTCCATTCGATATAATAAGTTCATTCTGCAGGCAGGTTTATTATCGACTGATCCTACAACAGGCCATGTTAAAGCCTGGGTTGGGGGAATAGATTACAAGCATTTCCAGTACGACCATGTTAAACAAGGTAAACGTCAGGTTGGGTCAACGTTTAAACCGTTTGTTTATGCGACGGCGATCAATCAGCTCGGTTTGTCTCCCTGTGATGAATACCCGAATACACCTTATACCATCCCTGCAGGGAAGTACCATCTTGACGAAGACTGGACCCCAAAAAATTCTGGTGAAGAGTATGGAGGTTTGAGGTCCCTTAAAAATGCACTTGCTAATTCTATCAACGTTATTTCAGCAAATCTGATCGATCAGACCACGCCTCAAAACGTGGTGAAAATGGCAAAGAACCTTGGAGTTGAAACAGAAATTCCCGCGGTGCCCTCTGTGGCATTGGGAACGGTTGACCTGAGCCTGTATGAAATGGTAGGTGCCTTAAATACATTTGCCAATAAGGGAATGTATGTAAAACCGATGATGATACTTCGTATCGAGGACAAAAACGGGACGATTTTGGAAGAATTCACACCCGAGACCAAAGAGGTTCTTAGCGAAAGCATTGCCTATACAACCATCAATCTGATGGAAGGCGTTACTAAATACGGGTCCGGAATCCGGCTTAGAACCACAGGAGGGAATTACCCTGATAACGTGGCCACCGGATACCCTTATAAATTTGAGAACCCAATTGCCGGTAAAACCGGAACCACGCAAAATCAATCGGACGGATGGTTTATCGGACTGGTTCCGAATCTATCCACAGGAGTATGGGTTGGAGCTGAAGACAGATCGGTTCATTTTGTGGATATCGCAAGGGGCCAGGGAGCCTCAATGGCGTTGCCAATCTGGGCCTTGTATATGCAGAGAAATTATGCTGAAGAAGATCTGAATATCAGTAAAGAAGAATTTGAAAAACCTGAAGAACTGACCATCAATGTAGATTGTGATAAGGTACAAAGTGAGGATGAAAAAGAGAAAATTGAAGGCGAAAAGCTACCTGACCCTGATGAAGAAATAGATTTCTAAAATTATGACTGCGCACTGGTATCCAAATGATGAGGTATTAAAAGGCAGCAACATCTATAAAATGATGTTGAAAAATAAACTTGATTCTTACCAAAATTTATGGAATTGGTCGGTTCAAAACAAAAGTAATTTCTGGGAACAAACCATTGCCAATCTTGACATCAACTTTATACGAAAATTTGACTCGGTACTTGAAATTTCAGACGGGGTCGAAAATGCCAGCTGGCTGAAGGGGTCAAAATTTAACATAATTGACTCCTGTTTTCAACGTGACGAAGATGCGATTGCACTTGTATATCAAAATGAAAAAGGCGGCCTGCATCAGGTAACTCAGCTGGAGCTCGAAAGGTATGTAAACAGAATCTCCAATAGCTTAAAAGAAAACGGACTCCTTCCGGGGGATCGGATCGCCATTGACATGCCAATGACCTATGAGGCTGTTGCTATCTATCTGGCGGCAATCAAAGCAGGTTGTCCTGTAGTAACTATTGCGGACAGCTTTACTTCGAATGAAATTAAAGTACGTTTAAAGATCACCAGGCCAAAATTGATTTTTACACAAGATTTCATCTACAGAGCCGGAAAAACCCTTCCCCTGTATGATAAAGTGATCAAGGCCAATGCCTCGATGGCTGTTGTTGTGAAAGGTGGGTCATCTGAATGTTCCTTACGGCAAGGAGATATGTTCTTTGAAGATTTTTTGTCTGAAAAGGATGAATTTGAAACGGTCATATTGGGCCCGGAGGATATGATTACCGTTTTGTTTTCGTCCGGCACAACCGGTGAACCAAAGGCGATACCATGGACAAATACGGTTCCCATTAAATGCGCTTCTGACGGTTATTATCATCATAACATTCAGGAAAATGATGTAGTATGCTGGCCAACCAACCTTGGCTGGATGATGGGCCCCTGGCTCATTTTTGCCGGCCTGATCAATAAAGCATCCATTGCTTTGTATTACGGAGCTCCTATGGGAGAAGGATTTGGTGAATTTGTTCAGAATGCCAGGGTAACCATGCTGGGTGTTGTTCCGAGTATCGTAAGGCACTGGAAAAACACCGGGACCATGGATTCATTTGACTGGAACTCGATCAAATGCTTCAGTTCTACAGGGGAAGCTTCGAATCCGGATGAAATGGAATATCTGATGCGGCTCGGAAACAATAAACCTGTTATAGAATACTGTGGAGGTACGGAAATCGGAGGAGGTTATGTGACCAGTACGGTGGTTCAACCCAATATAGCAAGTACTTTTACTTCTCAGGCTCTCGGTGGGGAATTTGTCCTTTTGAATGATGAAGGAAATGAAACGGATCGTGGCGAAATGTTTATAATTCCACCCGTATTAGGCCTGTCCCAATCATTGCTTAACCGGGACCATCATGAGGTGTATTTTGAGGGCAATCCAAGTTTTAAGGGCCAGGTTCTTAGAAGACATGGTGACCAGCTTGAACGTCTTCCTAACGGATATTACAAAGCCCAGGGACGTGCTGATGACGCTATGAATCTGGGAGGCATTAAGGTAAGCTCTATCCAGATTGAGGAGGTCGTCAACTTGCTGGACTTTGTTAAAGAGAGCGCAGCTATTGCCGTTTCACCCCCAAAAGGAGGGCCCGGCCAACTTTTTGTCTATATCGTAAGTAAGGACAATGAAATTGATCAGGATGAAAAATTAAAAACGGTTCGAAACATTATCAGGGAACGTTTGAATCCTCTGTTTAAAGCTGAAGGACTCATCGAAATTGAAGCCTTACCGAGAACTGCTTCTGGCAAGGTCATGCGTCGTAAGTTGCGGGACATGTTACAGCAGTAATTTCCGATTTGATCAAAACTCTCCTGTTCATGTGTAACTTTTTTTGCGATATTTGCCACGAATAAATAGCCTCCTATGAAAGTTTTATCTTATAATGTTAATGGTATAAGAGCCGCAATGAAAAAAGGTTTTTTGGATTGGTTAAGTGCCGCCGATCCCGATGTGATCTGTATTCAGGAAACAAAGGCCCATAAGGAACAGCTTGAATTGAACCTGTTTGAAGATCTTGGTTATCCTTTTCATTACTGGTTCTCCGCTGAAAAAAAAGGCTATAGCGGGGTTGCAGTACTTTCTAAACAAAGGCCAAATCATGTGGAATACGGAACGGGTATTGAAAGCATGGATTTTGAAGGCCGAAACCTACGATTGGATTTTGACCATTTTTCAGTGATGAGCTTGTACCTCCCTTCCGGGACCAATGATGCACGACTTGATTTTAAGCTAAGGTATATGGCGGAATTTCAGGAATATGTAAATGAACTGAAACAGAGCCTGCCTAATTTGTTAATTTGCGGCGATTATAACATCTGCCATGAAGCCATTGACATTCACAATCCAAAGCAAAATAAAAATACCTCGGGGTTCCTGCCCGTTGAAAGAAAATGGATCGGCGATTTCATCAACAGCGGTTTTATAGACACCTTCAGGCATCTCAACAAAGAACCTCATAATTACAGCTGGTGGAGTTACAGGGCGAATGCCAGAAATAATAATAAGGGCTGGAGGATCGATTATTGTATGGCCAGTGCTCCTTTGGAATCGAATATCGAAAGGGCCTTTATATTACCAGAAGCAAAGCACAGTGACCACTGTCCTATCGGGGTAGAACTGAAATTTTAAACTGCTGATTTATTGGCGAGCTGTCCGCAGGCAGCATCAATGTCCTTACCTCGGCTGTGTCTTATATTGACGGTGATATTGTTCCTTTCCAATTCTCTTTGGTAATAGGCAATTGCCGCAGGATCGGCCTGAACAAAACCATCTTCTTCAATGGCATTGTATTCAATAAGGTTCACCTTTGAAGGAACCTTCTTGCAATAAGCCACCAAGGCATCAATATCTTTCTTTTTATCATTGATTCCCTTCCATACCACATATTCAAAGGTAATCACACGTTTGGTTTTCGCATACCAGTACTGTAGTGAATCTAAAAGGTCTGCGAGGTTTGACTTATCGTTGATCGGCATCATTTCAGAACGCACCTCATCAATAGCCGAGTGAAGGGAAACTGCCAGATTGAATTTTACCTCATCATCGGCAAGCTTTTTGATCATTTTATGCAGCCCTACCGTGGATAGAGTGATCCTTCGCGGAGACATTCCCAACCCCTCTTCCGAGGTGATCATATCAATGGACTTCAGGACATTCTTATAATTAAGAAGCGGCTCTCCCATCCCCATAAAAACTATATTATTCAATTTATGCCCCTTATACAGCCGACTCTGACGATCAATAGCCACAACCTGATCATAAATTTCATCCGGGTTCAGGTTTCGCATCTTTTTCAAACGAGCGGTTGCGCAAAAAGTACAATTCAAACTGCAGCCCACCTGGCTTGATACGCAGGCCGTGGTTCGGGTAGGTGTTGGTATAAAAACGGATTCCACCACGAGCCCGTCGTGCAATCGAACCGCATTTTTGATGGTCCCGTCGGTTGACTGCTGCATATCATCCACCTGGATGTGATTGATCACAAAATGTTCATTGAGAAAATTTCGGGTATCCTTCGAGATATTGGTCATCGACTCAAAATCATGAGCCCCTTTGTTCCATAGCCACTCATAAACCTGATTGCCACGAAAGGCTTTCATTTCATGTTCAACAAAAAAGTCTCTCAAGGCTTCTTTACTTAATGCCCTTATGTCGGTTTTCTCAGCCATATTGTATAAAAAAACGTCCGAAAACCAACGTTCAAAGGTATTCGGACGTCAAATCTTTGTCTACTATAATTAAATGATCAGCATGGCATCACCATAGGAATAGAACTTGTATTCATTGTCTATAGCCTCCTGGTACGCCTTTTTCAACAAATCGTGTCCTGCAAACGCCGAAGTCATCATCATCAAGGTTGATTTCGGTGTATGGAAATTGGTAATCATACAATTTGCAATGCTAAAGTCATAAGGAGGAAAAATGAACTTATTGGTCCAGCCCTCAAATGGTTTTAGGTGAGAATCTGCCGATACCGAGCTCTCCATAGATCTCATTACCGTAGTTCCTACTGCACAGATTCGCTTTTTATTGTCAATGGCTTTATTCACTGCATCAGCTGTAGATTCAGGAATAAATACTTCTTCAGAATCCATTCTGTGTTTGGATAAATCTTCAACTTCAACCGGGTTAAAAGTTCCCAACCCAACATGAAGAGTCAATTCTTTTAGGTCTACACCTTTGATCTCAAGCCTTTTCAACAAGTGCTTGGAAAAGTGCAATCCCGCAGTTGGCGCAGCAACCGCCCCTTCGTGTTTAGCATAAATAGTCTGGTAACGTTCCTCATCTGAAGGTTCTACATCACGTTTGATGTATTTTGGCAATGGCGTCTGGCCCATTTCGTTCAATTTCTTGCGGAATTCCTCATAGGTTCCGTCATACAAAAAACGAAGTGTTCTACCTCTGGAAGTTGTATTGTCAATTACTTCGGCAACCAGGCCGCTGTCTTCTCCAAAAAATAACTTATTACCGATCCTGATCTTTCTTGCGGGATCAACAAGAACGTCCCATAACCTGCTTTCAGCATTTAATTCCCTTAAAAGAAACACCTCGATACGAGCACCTGTTTTTTCCTTGTTTCCGTATAATCTTGCCGGAAATACCTTAGTATTATTAAAGACCAGGATATCTCCTTCGTCAAAATAATCAACCAAATCTTTGAAATGCCTGTGCTCAATAGTATTTTCCTTTCTGTTCAACACCATCAACTTAGCCTCATCTCTGTGTTCAGAGGGGTATTCGGCTAATAAGCCTTCGGGTAAATCATAATTGAAATTCGATAATTTCATAGTTCTGTTACGTTTTTTTCGTTAAAATGCTTGCAAATATACAATCTCAAACAGGCCCTTGTCAAGTGTTTTAGGAATTAAATTGGATTTTTAGACCCTTCTTACAAATTGTTTTGACGAATGCCTATCTTTACCCAAAATTTTGCGATGTCAAAAAACGTGACTCCATACAAGGGTTCTGAACTTGGGAAAAAGCAGCAGGTAACTGAAATGTTCGATAAGGTTTCGTCTAATTATGACTTCCTTAATCGGGTATTGACCTTTGGAATTGATGTCAGCTGGAGAAAAAAAGTTGTAGCGCTTGTGCAATCCGGAAATGCAAAAAAGGTACTGGACATAGCAACCGGGACAGGTGATTTGGTCATTATGATGGCCCAAAAAGGCATTGAGGAAGTTGTGGGGCTGGATATTTCACCGGGTATGCTTGACATCGGAAAACAAAAAGTGAAAGACGAAGGCCTTGAAGGCACGATAGACATGGTCATTGGTGATTCTGAGAATCTGCCTTTTAAGGATGAAACTTTTGATGCCATTACGGTCGCTTTCGGAGTCAGGAACTTTGAGAACCTCGAGCTGGGCCTTAAAGAAATTCATCGTGTATTGAAACCAGGAGGTTCGTTTACCGTGCTTGAGACCTCTCAACCAACCAAATTCCCTGTAAAGCAGGGATTCAAGTTCTATTCAAAATATATCATCCCAAGTGTGGGAAAATTATTCTCTAAAGATAAAAATGCCTACAACTATTTACCTGAATCAGCTGCTGCATTTCCATTTGGAGAAAAGTTCAACAATATATTGTTAAAAACAGGGTTTAATAGTTCTAAGATATACCCTCAGACATTGGGGGTGGCAACCATATATCACGCAATTAAATAAAACATGAACAGGCAATTCATATTTGTAAGTCTTCTTTTTTTTCTGATTGTTCCATTTGCTTATGCGCAAAAGGAAAGAATTGAATACCTGCCAAACTTTGATAAAAGGACCATTCACTTTGGCTATTACCTTGGGATCAACAAAAACAGTTTTGAGGTCAGTTATTTTGACCAAAGCGGTTTTGACCCAAATTCACCAGTTAGTCCACCTTCCTTGGAACAGGATATGTTTGTCTCTGTAGATGCCTCTTTGGGCTTTAACATAGGCTTTGTGGTCGACTATCGGATCCATAACAATATCAACCTCCGGTTTGAGCCAGGGCTGATGTCAAATGCAAAGACCATCACCTTTATAGATCCGAATCTTGATGCGGCTCCAAACGGGGTGCCTATTTATGCGAATTCCACCGATGACGTGGTGCGTGAAGTTGCAGGAACCTATTTGCACCTGCCTTTATTACTTAAATTAAGTACCAACAGATTAAACAATATCCGACCCTATATTATTGGAGGGGTCTCTTATGATTATAATTTCTCAAGCAACGAAAAGAACGGTAAAGACAATTTTGAAAGGGAATTCAGAATGACCCAACATAATTTTATGTATGAAATTGGATTTGGAGTTGATTTTTATATGTACTTCTTTAAGTTTACTCCTTCCATCAGGGGCGTGTTTGCCATGAGCAATGAACTGGTCAATGATGACAACCCTATTGATTATCCCCAGTACTCAAGCCCATGGACAGGCCCTATAGATTTTCTTGGAACAAGAGGAATCTATCTGAACCTGACCTTTGAATAATTTTCAATCTGCAAATTTCGAGTTTATCCGCATTTTGAATGACCGCAGCTTACGCATTTTAAGCAACCTTCAGAATAGATGATACCTTCCGGATCACCGCATTCACCGCATTTTTTGTCAACGGCAGCGGTACCGTCTTTGACATATCTTTTTAAGGCTCGGGCCACACCGTTTTTCCAGGTATTGATGTGATCGTCATACATGTTAAGATTCTGAATCAGATCAACCACGTAAGGCATTGGCATTTTATGGCGTAGGATACCAGAGATCAGTTTGGCATAGTTCCAGAATTCCTTATCGAACGATCTGGATAACCCTTCAATGGTAATTTTATATCCCTCTCTGTCCATATACTGGAAATCATATCGCGCATCCCCATTTTCATCACGGTTCTTGATGACCCATCCTCTCTCGAGCCATTGAGGCACATTAAAGGCATCCTTCATTTTACCCGTAAATATCTCATAAGGCCTTTCATCGATCAAACCTACAACAGCCAGCCACTTTTCAGATTCATTGTGGAACCGTACGATGTCTGCTTCTATTTTCTTCGGCCTTTTCTTGAACTGTACCTCTTTTTCATAGGCTGTGTCTTCTTCCTCTTTTTTATCATCGGCAACAAGAATTCCACTCCTCGATCCGTCTCTGTAAACGGTGATCCCTTTTAATCCCTGCTTCCAGGATTCCATATAAATATCTCCTACAAGTTCCTGAGAAACATCCGTAGGAAGATTAATGGTCGAACTGATGGAGTGTGTCGTATACTTTTGTACCAAAGCCTGAAGTTCAACACGCTTTTCCCAGTCGATTTCCGGTGCTGTTGCTCCGGCATAAGGGCTTTTGCGCTCATCCGTCTCCCCTGTGACCTTCATCCACTCCTCAAGTTTCTTGTGGTATACTGTGAACTCCTCAAAAGCATCGCCGAGATCATCCACAAAATCAACTTTGGCATTTTTATCGTCTTGATTGATCTTTCTTCTTCTTTTGTAGGAAGTCATAAACACGGGCTCAATACCTGAGGATACCTGGGCCAGCATACTTAATGAACCCGTTGGAGCCACGGTGCTTATTGAAATATTTCTTCTACCGTGATCCATCATTCTTGTATAGAGGTCCGGAAATTCTTCTTTGAGCATCTGAACGAATTCAGAGGTGTCTTCAATGTTTCGGTTGAAAACTTCAAATTGCCCTCTTTCAATGGCCATATCAATACTGCTGTCAAACTCAGCCGTCATCTTGCTTCTCATGATCTGATCCACTTCTTCAATGGCTTCAGAGGAGTCAAACTTCAAACCAAGTGCTGCCATAGCGTCCGCAAGCGCCGTAAAGCCCAATCCTGTCCTTCTTCCCTTTCTTCCTGTTTCCTGCAATAGCTTCCAGGTCTCGATCTCGTTTTGCTTAATTGTATCAGGCTCAGGATCTCCTTCTATTTTCTGAAGTATTTTTTCAACAGATTCCAATTCAAGATCTACAAGGTCGTCCATTAATCGCTGCGATTCATAAACCACCTGATAGAATTTTTTATGATCGAATTTTGCTTTTTCCGTAAATGGGTTTTCAACAAAATTATAAAGGTTAACTGCGATCAACCTGCAGCTGTCACCACCCTGCATGGCAATTTCCGAGCATGGATTTGTAGATGAATTCTTAAAACCTGGATAAAGCGATGAAGTTGAATAGTGGTGCTGTCTGTCCCAGAAGATCAATCCGGGTTCAGCCGTGTTATGAGCACTTTTTATAATGGTCTTCCACAACTGCTGAGCATCAACTTCTTTGGTGTATTTTGGAGTTTTTGATTCAATGGGCCATCTTAAAGTAAAAGTTTCCTCATTCTCAACGGCCTTCATAAACTCATCAGAAAGTCTCACAGAAATATTTGCTCCGGTAACTTTGGTAAGGTCTTGTTTTATGGTAATAAAATCCTCTATATCAGGATGGGCGATATCCATGGTAAGCATTAGTGCCCCTCTTCTACCGTTTTGAGCAACTTCACGTGTTGTAGCTGAAAAACGATTCATAAAGGAAACGGCTCCTGTGGTTGTTCCTGCCGCATTGGATACTTTTGAATCTTTCGGCCTTAACTCTGAAAGGTCCACCCCAACGCCACATCTTCTTTTAAAAAGCTGAGCCATTTGCTGATCCGTATAGAAAATTCCTCCATAGGAATCGTAAACGGGTGGGATAACCACACAATTGGATAAGGATGCTATGATTTCTTTGTTACCAAGCCCGAACATGACACTCCCCTGAGGGATGACATATTTAAAATCTTTGAATAGGTTATAGATGAATTCTTCGGTTGATTTTTTCCTTTTTTGTCCGTACAGGGATAAGCCTTCAAGCTTCTTTTTTTGCTTATTGTATTTCGCTTCTATTCGGCCAAATTCCCTGGCCATTCTGCGATGCATATCATCTGGTGTTCGCTCCAAAAAGGTACCATCACTTTTCTTTAACGCATATTTATTAATCCATGTAGTTGCAGCAAGTTCATCACCGTTAAAGTATGATAATGAGCTATTTAGAACCTCTTCATAAGTGTAATTCCCCTTTGTAACTTTTTCTTCCACCATAATTTTAAATGTATTTTTAATTAGAAACGCGACCTAAAATTAGCACAAAAGAAAGATCAAAATAAATGGTCTTTTATTAATTATTAACAATTGGCGGTTAACATTTTTTTAACTTTTTAAAAGTCTTGCTGCGCGGCGATTTACGATGAAAATCATGAGAACACGATTTTTCTCATTATAAAATTAAAAATATTTTATTATTTTTTTGGGGTGAATGAAGCCTTATGAATTACCGTCCTAAATTGTTTATTTTGACAGGCATTTATGGTTTGGCAGCAACCTTTGTGGCCAGGCAATTGTTCTCGAATTATTATTTTGGTGAATTCGGCCTGAATGTCTTACCCATTGATTTATTTGAATTGCTCATTTTTGGCTGGGCCTTCTTTGCTTTTTTGATCACCCTTATCACCATATCGATTCTTGTAAAAAGAAGTACCGATCCGGTAGGGTTTAAAAAAAGGTTCAACTTTCTGATCCCTGCATTCATGTCCTGGATCATTCTTTTTCTTTTATTAAAGCTAAATCTGAGTCACATCATTGTTCCCATAGCTCTGGGCCTTTTTGGGCTCATACTGATCAACCTGAATCGATTTGTAAGCAGCAAGCTTATGTATATGGCCCTTCTTTTGATTCTGTTAGGTGTGGTTTCTTTTTTCCTGCCAAAACTGAACTGGCTATTTATTTATACAGGCTTCGGAATTTTACCCATTGCATTTGGGTTAATCCTGCTAAGAAAATCAAAACGACAACCGGAACTATCCTGATCTTACATTTATTCTCCTTGAACGTATCCTTCAAGATAGCTAAACCTGTCAGTTAATTTACCCTTTTTTGTCATCGCGGAACGCTCCAGTATTCCATCCTTGTCACCATTAAAAAAAGCCGGGATCACATGTGTCACAAATCCTTCACTAAAGCCTCTGGAAGCATCTCTGGGCAACTCATTTGGCAGATTATCCACAGCCATAACTGCAATGGCCTCAGGATCTGAATAGGATGTTTCCTTTTCTTCAATCCTGTCATATCCATATACAGGATCGGCAATGGTTGAGGGCCGGATGGTGGAAGCCACAGGGCCGTCAATATCGCAGCTAATATCAGCAACAACACGTATCTTAAAATCCTCTGATTTAGCATCTTCACGAGTAAAGATATAAGGAGCCCCTGACGCATAAAAATGCCCTGCGATATAGACATCGCTTACTTTTGCAAATCGCATAAAATCACTTTCGTAATCCTCGGGGTGATCAAAGAAATCATACATGTCAATGACCCTTCCGTCTTTTCTCTTATTATAATCAAGGACATCAATCTGACAATAAACCGCTTCGTCAAATGAATCGTTTAAATAGGCCTTAACAGACACTTCTTTGATGCCCATTCCGTCCACCATTTCTTTTGCCCCGTTACTGACCCTGCCCTTTCCGGTCAGTACGATCTTAATATTGGGGAGAGCAATTTTTTTCAATTCCTCAATTAATTCGGCCTGATCCTTTAATTCCTGAGCTTTGGGAAGTTCAAAGCTTTTTTGCTTTAAGCCAAAGGTCCGAATCCCGTTATAGGCCCCTACGATTCCGGCATAGCGACCAAAAGCCACAAGCCTGATTTCATTCTTATCGGTAATGACCTCATGGTCGTGCAATTCAATATTCTTTTCCAAAATAGCCCTTAACAGATCCCTGTTATAAGGCTGCTCTTTAATCGTATGCGAAAAAAAGAAATATTTCTTATTCGGGATCAAAGCTTCTATCGGCACCTCTTTTACACCTAACAAAACATCTGCAGAACTCACATCGTCAAGCACCTGGATGCCTTTTTCCTCATATTCCTGATCTGAAAAAGTTCTGTTTTCACTTTTTTCAACGATAATTTCAAGGTCTGGATATGTTTTCTTTAGCGTTACGCAAGCATTTGGGGTAAGCACAACACGCTTATCAGGCGGGTCCTTTCTTTCTTTGATAATACCAAACTTCATTGAATTGAATTTTTTACATTAAACCTGACAAAATTTCCTGAATTAATCATTTGGAACAGTCTTTGCGCTAAGGTATTTTGAATTGTACAAATGCACAAACATTCAAGTTGAATTTTATACATTTGCTCTTCGAATGTTCTTTACAATATGGGGATGACTGGTTTTGACAGCGAGATCAGTTAGAATATAAGCATGTCGAGCCATGAAATAGTACTCGTAAAAATCGATTTCAAACATTTAAACGGCGAAGATAATTACGCTTTAGCTGCTTAATCTGAATCACAGTAGGATAGAGCCTCGTTCCGCAAGGCGGAAAAGCTAAATGTCTCTTGAAAGCCCTGGTATACGGCGTTCTGATTAGAGGCATCGTAAAAGTAAACCTAGAAGGATCATTGTTTCGCTGGTCTTTCGAAACTAAAGAAACTAAGCTTAAAGTAGGTGGTTTTTAGTCGGCTTTAGGTCTACAATCAAATAAAAACTAAGCATGTAGAAAGTATTTTAGTTGCTTGTTTGGACGAGGGTTCGAGTCCCTCCATCTCCACTAGAATAAATCACAATTGTTTGTATAACAAATAGTTGTGATTTTTTTTGTTTAATAATGTACGATTTTCGTATTGTTGTTTGAGTTTTAAGAAAAGAAATACGCTATAAGAGTTAAAGCTAGAAATATAGACCCGACAATTAACCCATATACTAATATCAATTTCATTGACTTTACTTGTTGAAATTTAAATCTCTGTAATAATTGCAAAATAAAAACCTGTTGTAGATCCTCCTTAACAAATCTGTCTTTTTCATTAGCATATTCCATCCATCTTGATAAAAAATCACCGTAAGCATCATTTACTTCTTTTACTTGAGTTTTTTGATCTGAAATATCCCCTTTCAGTCGGTCAGAAAATACTTTAGGAAAATTATATTTAAAATACCAACTTCTTATATCCGCAACCTTCCGATAAGGATGATTCAATTCAATTTTTCGAGCGAAATTAATTAAAATTATCAATCCTGTAAGAAACAATACTGATATGAATACCCATAAAAATGAATTTGTCAGCACTGACGAATCAATTGAAATATTATGAACAATTGTTCCAATTCCTGATGAAGCCGCAATCAATGTTAACCCTATTTGCAGTAATCCATTTCTTTGACGATCATATCTTTCATGGAGAGATGATGAATAATCAATCATCTTATATAACCTTTCCTGAATATTAGATATTTCGTCTTCAGACAAGTTTTTAAGATCAATGATTGTGTCTTCACTCTCTTTAAATTGACTTTTTTCCGATTCAAAATATGTATTCATGCTTTCTCTATCTCTTTAAAACTTTCATTAGAATTACGAATAGAAGTAAGTAAATTTCGTTTTAACCTATTTATTATTCCTTCAACCTCTTTCCCATTTACATATACTCCTTTTTTCATCTCCATCCTTAACGGTAAAAATACTCTAGAAAAGTGCAAATTAAGACTTCCTACTTTACCTTTTAAAAGCGTCTTGTTTTCTGTAACCTTTTGAGATTCATATAGAACATACTTTTGTAATTTTCGCAAAAAATAAATGTCAGGATAACAAAAATTTAATGCATCATGTGATCTAAAAAACACATTTAATTGAAGCTCTCCTTTTCGAAATTTAAAATCACCAACAACTGGGCATGGAACGTATCCTGGTCTTTGCTTTTTTACCAAATCAATTGGTCTAAAAATTGAGAAAGTCAATAAACTGTAACCAGGTTTCATTGATAGTTCATAAATAATATTCTCAATTTGATCTACTTCAATAATCTCGTCATTATACAATTCCTTATAATTTCTTAATCTTTTCAAGTAACTTGGTTTTGTAATCCTATCTGAATATGTTGTGTAAACTCTGATTGCTCTTTTCCAGGAAATATTGGCCGTTTCACCCACACTTGAAAAATATCTCTCCTTAAAAAGAATAAAATCATCAAATCTATTTCTATCATAATTAATAGAAAGTAGACAATTTGAAACCTCTAGATATCTATTACTTTTAAAGCCTTTTGACTTGATATGATTAAGGAGTAAATAAAATGCGTCCAATTCATTATCCGCATTTAACAATATCGCCATAATTTTTATTTTTATTATTCAGAGAACTACAGTCAAGTAGTAAATATTTTCCTAAAATTAAGAGTTTTAAACTTAATTTCATTTGACTAATTCGAATAATATTAGGAATAGCATTCTATTTGTCTGTGGAGCAAATTTTCTTGATTAAAAAAGAGCCTATCTGACAATTTTAAGATTCGAAATGGGTATGCACATTCTAGGTATTTATATTACTAAATTCATAGCAAGATTTATATCTTATAATCCCCTTTCCCTACAATTACATTCCTTACACCCCCAATTGGATTATCAACATCCCCTTCCCTTCTCGGCATCAAATGAACATGACAATGACTAATGGTTTGCCCCGAAACCTCCCCATTGTTAATGCCTACATTAAACCCCTCTATTGTGTCATCCTTATTTTCAAGTTGACTTTTTAGTCCCTTGAGTAATTGGTTTATCGCATTCAATTCTGCGTGTGACAAATCAAAGTACGAATCACAATGTCTTTTAGGAATTATTAGAGAGTGAAGTTCAGTAACTGGATATTTGTCTTTAATGGCAATTGCCAAATTATTCTCTAATATCACTCTCGATTCTGGATAGTCACAAAAAATACATCCCTTTTTTCTTTTAGAAAACTGGTCATTAAGGTTTCTAAAGTCTGTATCATCCGTATCTCTCTTATTGGCATTGCAAGAGTAACAAAGAACTTGATAATTATTTATTGAATCTTCACCACCTTGGTTCTTGGGCACTATATGGTCAACCTCAATTGCTTTTTCATCTTTAGAGATACCACATAGTTCACACCTTCCCTTTGCTCGTTTTAACACTTTGTATCTGATCGATCCAGGTACTGGTCTTCTATTTCTTCTGCGATGTTCCCAAATCTTTTTACCTCTGTTTTCAATATAACGATCAATTTTCTCATTGCACAAACCAATAAGTTCTTGGACATCAGTTTCACTCAATTGATCATATGATTTCAAAGAATAGAGATTCTTTTGCTTCTCAACAATATCATGATTTCTTAAAACTTTGCCTACCATGACATTAGTTACATTCTCATAATACTCTACTTGGGAAAAGTCATATTCAAGTATTTTCTTTGCGATAGTTGTTTTATCAGCCTCTCCCGTTTCTTCCAGAAGTGTCTTAATCATTACTGGTTGATAGATATGAGACATTCTCATCTTGTCTCGAATAAAGGTTTTTAAATCATTCATTTGGTCCAATTAAAATTTAGGCATAAAGCCAAACATTAGATAAATATTGAAATTATCCAGAATAGCAACCCTATAATATAAATCCAAAAGAAGAAATTAATTATCGATTGAGTCTTAGAGGTGTTTTTTGAAATTTCGATCAAAGTTTGAGTTTGTAACTCTATCAATTGCCTGTCACTAAGCTTTTCAATAGTTCTTTGAGAACTGTCTTTTGTGACAACTTTGGTCAATTTCTCTATTGGAGAATCATCACCTACCTGTCTATTTGGAACCTTGAATCCGTTACAATCATGACCCACTATTACATGTTTTCCTTGGACAAGTGTTGGTTCCTTCATTGTGAAGTTACAATGCGGGCATTTTATAAGTTTTATATCCATGATTCGAAGATATAAAATTCGATACATCTAATTCAAAAGTATTATCAACCTACTGAAATTTACCCTGGTGAGGTTATATAAAAAAGTTGTTAGAATTGATGAAAATTATTTTATTTGTCTGCATAAAAAAGGAGTTTAACAATTCATTTGAAACTCTCGATTCTTTAAAGAATTATTTTTTACGAAAAAAAAAGCTATGGAGATGATGGCAGTATTTATTCTACCAATATTATTATTTTATTTATTCTTCACATTTATTGTGGCTTTTCTAGGTCAGAAGAAAGAAATTGGTTTTTGGGGTGCTTTTATCGTGTCTACCCTTCTTAGCCCATTAATTGGACTTCTGATAGTTATTGCTTCTAAACCATTGAACACAGAAACTTTAAAGGTTGAGTTAGATTCAACCCCCAGACAAGAAGCCATTGCCAAATTAAAAGAAGCTAAAGACTTAGTTGATTTGGAAATGATGTCAAAAGAAGAATTTAATAGTCTAAAAGAAGAGTTGACTCCAATTATAAAAGAAGTATAACTCTTTTAAAACCCTTACTAATGATTCTTTTCAAGAGGATTATTAACAAGCCATATTCTTTTGGTTGAATCTAAATTTAATAAGGTGTTGCTGACTGTGACTAAATTTTATAAATGCTCTTAAACATTCTAATAACTGCAATCATTATTAAAATTTGCAGATAAAATCTTCGGTAATTCCTTGACATAAAAGTATGAACTTCCATCCATGTATATTACCTCTACACTTTTTAATTTAATACATTGAACCGTATTATTATACCATACATTTTCCCAATAGGAATAATCATATTTCTTATTTGGATATATTGGGCCGGTAATTTCCAATACTGAATTTGACTTTCCTCCTATATCACTTCGCACTATGTCACCAACAGCATTATATGGAACAACATAGAATCTAATATACTTTATGACCTTCTTAGGATTAAAGAAACCCCACTTAATTACCAAAGAAACTCCATCTGCAGAATTTATTTCTGAAACAGCTATATTTTCAATATCAATTTTTTTCTTTTTCAATAAATTATACTCAATTAATTCGATGCTGTCGTTCTTTATTTTCATCTCTTTTTCGGCATCCAAAACTGATATGAACTGAGATAATTGACTATAATATTTTGCTTCTGCCTGCTCCATTTTTTTTGAATCATCACCCGCACTATTTAAGGCTAACTCTCTATCGAAACAAATTTTCTCATACTTCCTGATTCTTTCATTCTTCTCTATTGAACTCCCAAAAACATAACCACAAACTCCATCGATCTGACAAACTTTAAAATACATATTTGAATAACCGATTATCATTACCGAATCCAATTGATCAAAACCAGCTTTATAAATCTCTTCTGCTCCTGTTCTGGGCTCAGATTGAATTCTGCCTCCAACTTTAATTCTAGCCTTTAAAGATATTTTTCTCGAGCTCAGCTTAAATTCTTTCTGCTTTCTCAAGGCAATTAAATGGTCCAAAACTTTAATAGAATCTTCTAATTCTTGAATCTGCTCATTAAGACTTGTCTTAATTTCGCTGAGATTCAATGAATCCGCATCATTCTGGGATTTCACAGTGTTATAACTAAATAATAAAATAATTATAATGTAAGAATGCCTTTTCAGAATTTTCATAGCCTTATTAAATTTAAGTTAAATATAATTAATTGACATTTTTAAATATCAAATTAAACTAAGTAATTTTTAATTAGCATGCGGAAAACCGTATTAATTAAAGTTATTGATGTTTGAAAAATTACATAATATCAATTAACGAGTCGAAATGTTAAAAATGGATTATATACACCTTATTCTTTTGATAATGTGTCTATTACATGACTTTTAATATGGTTTTTGTTAATGAAGCATAAGGGTCAATTCAAGACGAAATTCCACTCTAATGCTGTCTATGATAAAAAACCGAATTCCTTCGAAACAGGAATTTGCTATAGGGTACATCAAAACATGGGGCGTGTTTTTTTCTTAAACAACCTTGGCATAGTCTGAAATATAAATGTCCGAAGAGTTGAATAGAGGTTGGGTTTATTACTGAGTAGTTCCCAACTTTCAATTTATAGGGTGAACGAAGTGAATTCACTTTCCCGAAACTATTTTCTCTAGAATTTTTGAAAGTTTAGTTTTGAAAATATGATTCACTGTGTTCACCTTCATTATTAAACTTCTGATGTAGAATTTTATAACTTGATTTTTTTAATCCCGACAAATTCACTTACGGTTTTCAGTAATTAAGAATAGTACAACTCAAAAAAATATACCTCTGAAAACATCTTTCTGGCTTATGGGTAAGAAAACCCGAATGAATTAACACTCGGGTTATTAGATTTAAAATTCATTTCTTAATAAAAACTTTGAAGAGAATATTCCATTTATATTCTGAAAGTACCTCTATTAATTTTTCTTCAATAAAATCGCATGAAACGTAGAATGGCTTTTCGACAATATTAATATTGAGATGACCCGAAGTAAATAAATACTCAAAATTATATTCAAATGGACTTGTTCCCTGAACACTTCCACTTGTATAATCACCAGAAAAAGTTCCCCCCGTATTTTCCACGGAGTTCCTCAAGTCATCTATTAGCTTAATTTTATCGCCTTGAAATTTAAGTTTAATCTCGCATTGGTAACTCATAATTTCTAAGTGCAATTTTTCCAACGACCTTTCACCGTTTTAATTTTAATCGAAAAAGATAATGCTCTCACTATATCCTTAGATAATTTACTTTTGATACAAGGCCACCATAATTTACCAAAAGTTGCCATTCCAGCTGCTAAATTCCAACTTGCACCAATTGCTACAGCTGCTGCAGCTCCCGCCAAAATTGTGCAATCTTTGACTGCTTGTTCAATTGAATCATCCATATCATATCTGTATGTAATTCGTGCATACGCAACTTTGTATACATTTCGACATTTTAAAGACCTCCCGCGCCACATAGTCTCAGCATTAACCCACAACTTAAGAAGAGTGAAATCCTTTCGATCAACAATATCATTTTCATCAAAAAATTCAACGTCTAAAGGCATCCACTCTTGTGATTCTGCATCATCTGAATCCATGGATGGTACGCTTGATTCCACGTCACGTTGAATATCTCCAATATCTTGAGCTGTCAGACCCTCATTAAGGGTGAGAGTTTCAGATTGTCCATTTTTTCTCAATAATTCAAAAATTACTACTGTTTCCATATATTTTATTTTTAAAGGGGTTATTCCATTTAAGTTAAAAAGGAAATCTATTAATTTCTGTAACTCACTGAAAATCCCTGAAAACCACCAGTTTTTGAGTAATGGTAGAATCCTATAAAAGTCAATTATTATAGTACGAATGGCCAATATTATTTCTCGAAAGAACTATATTTTTTATCAAATCAAGAATTTTATACTTTTTCTAATATGTACAGGGTATATTTCTATAATTAGTGGAATTTTCCAAATTTTTAGTCAAAAACGTCAAATTTCGATCCATCATGATGAAAAAGTGATCAAATGTGATTGTAATTATTTTGATTTTAAAATGCAAAGGGTATATATTAATTTTCAGAAAGGATATACATTTCTTTGATTAAATTCTCTGGATTTTGGTTGCCGGTAAGGTCAGTTAGTCGTTTTTGATACTTGAAGATTACTGTATCAAATTTGTAAGGGTTTTTAGGGTCTAAAATACTTCTCAAACTGTGAATACTTCCTTCAAGATAAACAATGTTCATCACTCGCCTCCATTGATCAGAATTAAGATTCAATGAACCGTGTTCGTTTAGTATTCCGGCAAAGTATTTTGTATAAATCACCTTCCAAAATTACTAAGAAGGTACTGTAAGTGTTGATTAGGTTTGTACCATTATGGCAAGAAAAAAGAGCCAGTTGTTGGACTGACTCCTTTTGTTGCTTATTAAGTTTCTGCTTAATATTATTCGGATAAACTGAAATTATAGATTATTGCTCCAATTTGGTTTGAAGGAGCATTACTGTCCGCATTAAATCTTGATTTTAGTGCTGCTTCTTTTGCTGTTTTCAATAAACACTTGGCTGAATTGGTTGTCCCTTTTATCCCCGGGTCAGCTGAAATCACTCTTCCCGACTGGTCAACAGAAATTGAAACCACTACTCTTCCTTCTTCATTACAATCATATTCAGGTTTGGGCTTATTTAAAGCCTTTCTGTTCCCTAAACGATAATTTCCACCACTTCCATCTCCTCCGACACCATAATAACCACTGGCATTTGGATCTCCAGTTTCAACAGAAAACCCTCCCATTAAAGCATCTTTATTGTTTCTTTTCGGTTCTTCTCCTCCCTCATGAATCTCCATTAAAGCAAGATAGTCTTCAGGCGTAATAAATTCCTTTTCCAAAAACATTTGAATAGTCTCCTTAAAAAAATATTTACTTATTACTTTGTTTTCATATGATTCTGTATCACTGCTCTTAAGGAAATAATCATCCCCCAATTCCATAATTTCAATAGTAAACTCTTCACCAGATTTAGTATTAATTACGTGCATTGTGTGTAAAACCTCTTGACCATTCATAGACCCTGAGATTAATATCATCATTGATAGAAGTATCTTTTTCATATTGTTTAATATTTATCACAAAATTAACTTTCTTCATTCGACAATTAACCGACACATTATGTCATACCCTCACCAATTGTAAGGGTGAATTGAAGTTATTAAGAATTAGCTTTCCCCACCTAGAAACTAATTGAACAATTACCCTATCGCTCTTCCAATAAATAAAACTACGAACGCAATTGCAGTTATAAAATGTATTCCAAATTGCCTATCTTCTTCGTCATCACCAAAATGTATAAAAATAAAAAAAGCACCTATTAACCAAGCCAGACCATATAAAACAAAAAATCCTGCATAGACCAGCCCACCTTCAATTTGAACATTGCTTAGCAATATGAATTCAATGTTAAATAAAGAAATCCATCCCGATATAAGAGCGAATATAATTAATAAGATCATGAAAAGGGCAGCAGCATTTTCATAAAAACGAGTTATATAATTAAAAATAAAACCAAAAAAGGAGGCTAAGCATATTTCTAAAATAATTGTAATTGTTACTCTAAAACTAGTACTGTATTCAGCAAGGTCTAAATCAAAATTTAGAGGAATATCGAATGAGGTTTCTCCAGAAATTATCACAATTACAAAATTTAAAATTGTAATAATTGATGCCACTATGTGAAGAATACTTGAAGCAGATCCAAGACTTTGACTATTAACTCCGGCCACGGTTTCCTTTTTCCTTTTTGCCAATTGGATAATAAATTAAACCGAAATATACAAAAAAAAAGCCCCTTGCCAAAGTAGGGCAAAACCAGAGAACACCAAAAAGAAATACTATCTAATCATTGGAAATAATGGAATATGGAGTTGGATGAAATGATTGAGGGGTTGGATAAATTAGAATAAGCTATAATTCAAAATTCATTTTATCTGATTCTAATAATTGAGCAAATTCATACATTGCAGCAAAACTCTTTTTGGAAACAGAACCTCTCATACCTCTATTTTCAATATTGCTAAAAGAAGGTTTTGATTCTGCGCCACCATAGTCTATAGTTGCGTGTATGATATATTTTCCCCTAATAATTATTTGATTTGCTTTAGTACGAATAATAAAGTGGTAAGACGCATTTAATCCATTGACTTCTTCTAAATCAGTTTCGATTGTTGCATATTCTGCGTCTTTATCAGCTATTGAAAAGTCATTATCTAAAAGAGTTTCAATAACGTAAGAAAAATTATCATCTTTGGATAAATCGTTTTCTAGAATAATCTTAGTTGTTTTTTTCGGGATATGCTTCAGGTCTGTTTTTTGTGAAAACGTATCTGTTGCATACATCAAGGCGATGATTGCTATTATGTACTTCATTTCTAAAAATTGATTTTTAAATAAACCCAAATATAACCTACCGATAAATTTTATATCATGAGAATTATCAATCTATTGAAATTTACCCTGATGAGGGTATATGGTTTGGCAACCTGGGTTATGTGAAATATTGGAATATGGAGTTTGGTGTAATGATTGAGGAGCTGGAGAATGAATTATTTTAAAGCCATTGAGTTCATGTATTAGAATTATTCTAACCTTTAATTATTGGGGTTAACTCTTCTTTCAACACGTCATATTCTTCCTGCGTCATTACATCTAACTCGACAAGATCTTTTGCTTCTTTAAGTTTAGCAATGGCTTATTCTCATGTTAAAAGATGATTATCGGTCTGTGAGACATCCGCATCATCACCCTCCTCACAGTCATCTATTATACTTATGATTAAGAAAGATTCCGGGAATTGGCCAATCCTACCAGCCAATTGAGAAGGAGCAAAATTAAAGTTTGAAAAGATACTACTACATGGTCTATATTTCACCAATCCTCTTCTAACTCCTGCTTGACGAATGATCTTAGAGAATGAATTGTGCTTTTTACATTTAGAATTAGAATATCATTCATTTCCTTGAGGCCTTTTTTCTGACAAACTATCATTTCTTCCATTTTCTTTTTACTTACCCCTCCTTTGGCGTTGGCTTTAAATAATTCTTCGTATAAATAAAGTCTATCTTCATTGCTACCCCTTAGGTCGATTAAACTCATCATTATTCCTTGAACATCATTTTCAACATTCGTAACTTTATAAATTACGCGATATTTTTCGTCTTTTATATTAATTTCAATTAAATGGTTGAAAGTCTGCGTAACACTTCCTTGAATATACTTGTTTCTAGGATATAACTCTTTCATATAATTTTTATATGTAACTGTATTTATCCCTTTAATTATTATGGCCCCGGATTCTTTATCATTCAATTGTATGACATCATTTGATGAATTATAAGTTATTGAAATCCATTTGTTAATATTCGCAAATAATTCAGATTTACTTTTGTTTTCTTCCTTAAGAACTGCTGTCATGCCTCTTTCTTCAACTTCAAATTCTTGACCAAATACATTAAAACTCAAGATTAAAGCAATAATAAGTGTTAAATTATTCATTGAAATACATATTTAATTTGATCCGAAATAAGACCTATTTAAGGAATTCTCTAAATACAATTACCAATCCTCTTCTACTTTTTTCTTTTCAGACATATCATTATTTAAATTTTTGATGATGTCTTTCATTCTCATATCAATATGGCTTTTCATTGCATAAAACTGCTTTTTGTTCATGCAGATTTTAATTCTTTCACTATTCAAAGTAAAATTAGTTTTCTGACATTTTGAAACAGTAGTGGAATTCCACTTCCAATAAATCTGACTTATTTCATATTTATACCTTCCATCTTTTGCCTGAATCGAAATTGTATGGTACACGTCTAAATCTAATTTTGCCATCCCTACTTTTATGACTTCATTAAAGAATCCTTTACCTGTTATTTTCAACCTGTCCTTATCATCCAACTGAATCACATCATTTGCAGAATTGTAATTTTCAACAAACCAATCCTTTGATCTATTATACAGCTCTAATCCAGATTTCCCATCAATTTTTATTACATCCGTATAAATAACATTTCCTTCATCATCTTCGTTAAATGTTAACGGGTCATCTTGAGCGAATAAAAGATTGATAGTAAATAATAAAATAATTATAATGTAAGAATGCCTTTTCAGAATTTTCATAGCCTTATTAAATTTAAGTTAAATATAATTAATTGACATTTGTAAATAAATAGATTGACGACATATTTTAAAAATTAAAGTAAATAAAGTTAGTTTTAAAAAGTATACGGAAAACCGTATTAATTAAAGTTATTGATGTTTGAAAAATTACATAATATCAATTAACGAGTCGAAATGTTAAAAATGGATTATATACACCTTATTCTTTTGATAATGTGTCTATTACATGACTTTTAATATGGTTTTTGTTAATGAAGCATAAGGGTCAATTCAAGACGAAATTCTACTCTAATGCTGTCTATGATAAAAAACCGAATTCCTTCGAAACAGGAATTTACCATAGGGTATATCGAGACATGGGGGGGGGTGTTTTTTAATTAGGAGAATCTATATCAAACAGCTTATTTCTTAAATTTTTAAGCATTTCTTCTGGCAATTTGTGTTGCCAAAATTCATCCAAAGTAATTTTTATTTCAGTAGGACTATCTGAATGGTTGATAATCATATGGATTTCAAAAGGATTGCCAAATTCAACATTTTTATATTTAAGGTGTAGAAATAAATTTTCGAATTCACTGTCAACCACAGTATACATTGTTTCTCTCTCAAAAAAGTTTTCAGAATGTCTTATTCCAATGCTTAACTCTCCATTTTCATAATAATGTTTAAATTTAAATACTAAATCTTTGATTATTTGATCATTGAGATCGAAGTATTTAAAAAGGTTTTCATCTCGTTGATGTATTGATCCCATATTTATTTGTTTTATAATTTCCTAATCGAATATAGTATAAGAAAAACTATTTTTTTGATTTTGTCACCTATTATTTTGAAGTTTGTTTATTATCACAACCCGAACAATATTTTAAGTCCACTAAGCTCATCTCAGGACTCCCTCCAGATAATCATAGGGTCGAAAAACAACTTCAAAAAACAACCTCTTCAGTTTGGGGTTTAAACCTTTACTCAAACTTTAAACTTAACCAAGGTTTACGGTTTATCAGTTTACGGGCCTATATATAGGCCCTAAACTAAACCTTTAGACACTATTGCTGGTAGTCTCCCATTTGGTAACTATCCTTACTCTCTTCGAACTCACTTCTAGAAACTAACTTATAAGGTTTCTTCCGAGCATCTTGAAACAACCATCCATTATTCTTACAATGTGTTATGAATTCCTTGATCTTATTATCTCCAATATTCTTTTTTAAAAAATCTTTAGAAGTGAGTTTAATCTGAATCACCAATTCACCGTAATTATAATCCGTGTTTCTTTCAAAAATTTGAGATAACAGTAAATAAGAGTCATCCGACGATAGAGCTAATAAATGATTCTTGACAGTTTCTTTAACCTCAATTTTATCAACAAAATTATAAACTATTCTTGGTAACGAATTCTCATCTATTTCAAATGCAAATTTCTGAAACTCCTTATTTCTGCATTGCTGTGCCTCTACAATTGAGAGTTCCCTTTCCTTTTCGTCTACACTTATTGAAATAACGGTCTCGGCTTTATTTACAAGTTCCGTTCCTATGTGACCTCTTGCGTTAAAATCACTCTTATTCTGATGTAAAACAGTAATTATATGAATTCCTTTTTCTTCAGTCCATTTCAAAAGACAACTAGCAATTGAGGTTGCCTCTTCTTCACTGTTAATAGATGTAACTAGATCCTTGATGCCATCTATAACAACAAAGCCAAGATTGGGTGTTGTATTAATAGCGTGTTCAATTAAGCTAAGCCTATCTTGTGGCTTTTTACTTCTAAGGCCATATACTTTAAGGTTGGAAGGTTCCTCAATTCCTGTAAGCTTACAAATGCGTTTTAAAGAGCTTTGGACATGATACTTTCCTTGTTCTGTGTCAAAATAAAGGACTTCCTCCTTGCCATCTGGTAATTCGCTTTGAAATTTATTAAAAAATATGTCTTTTGAAATAGCTGTAGCAACGGTTATACCTATAAAAAATGTCTTTTTTGACTTGGCCTTTCCAATTACTAAAGAGAAATTTCCTAAAGTACCAAGGATACTTTGATCACCATTCTCTTCCAATATTTTCCATGCAGTTGGTGGAGGCTGAAGAGGTTCCTTCGGGTCTATCAATAAGGCCTCTAAATCATTGGACAATCGTTTTAGTTTATTTATCTTTATATCGTCTTTAATTGAGCCTTTAACCTCGGAAGTTTTGGGCTCTTTTCCTTGTTTACTCATAGCCCTATTTCTTTAAAAGTTTAATGCATTCAATAATCTCTGACCTCTTATAGTATCTTTTATTCCCAATCCCATAAGCTTTGACCTTTCCTTTGTTCGTCCAGTGCCATAGTGTGCTCAAGTCAATCTTTAGTAATTTACTCGTCTCTGCCCTTGAAAGAAGCTCATCTTCAAAATCCTTTTTTTGAAGTTCCTTTTTAAACTGATCAAAGTGAACTTTGATACTTTTGTCAATAAGCTCAGATAATTGATTTGGTGTAATTTCCTGAAGTAAAATCGAGTTTCGCATAATCGTTATATTTAGAATTATGCAACAAAAGTGGGTTGGAGATTGTACCCTAAAAGACCGTGTGTTGTACCTTTTTGGGTACGCGTTGTACCTTCATTTCTTAAAAAGACTATAAGCCCTTTCAAAAGCTTTCATTCTCTCCTTTGATTCTTGGTATCTGCTTGTCTTCTCGATTGTCAATTCATAAGTTTCATTGATCCATTCAAGTATGTCTACTTGTTTTACATTCTTATGGATAAGGCCTTTGAATTTCATTTCTTCAAACATAAATTTGATGTCAGCCCTATTGCTTTCAGCTATTTCAAATTCATCAAACATCGATTGCCATACTTCGAATGCATTACCTACAAATATATTCGAGTGTTTGTTTGGCTGATTCTGATCGGAGAAATCAATAAGTTTTGAATCAGATATATCTTTCTCGTTGTAAATATTAGGGTGGTCCTTTCGAATAATATCTTTTATTGACATCTCACTTAAGGGGTTCTTATCTAGGTCAAACTCCAAAAAGTCATCAAAGAGCGCTGCATTTATGACCATTAGTTCACGGCCATCTTGTAGAAAGTTATCATTATAATATTCGGTATTTCGCTGAAAATCATCGGCAGAAAATTTTTGTCTATAATAATCTATTAAAAGCCAATAATCTGCTATTCTTTTGTAATTCTCTACTTCAAATTTTTCTTCTTCTTTACTAACTTCTAGAAGTGATAAAATCCATTCGCTAAATCCAAAGTATTTATAGTTATTTGATAAACGGTCCAGGTAATTCTCAAATTTCAAGAAGGCTTGTGTAAGTCTCTGATGTATCTCCTTCAACGAAGGATCTTTCATTTCTCTCTCCATTTTAAAAATAGTTCGTTAGTTCCAGTGCAATATCCTTGTTACTCTTTCCTATATAATTCAAAAACATAGATTCAGTGCTATGTCCAGTTACATATATTAAGAATGAAGTTGGAATCTTTCCATAATAATTAGTAGCAAATGACCTCCTGCCAATATGAGAAGTCACTAACTCATACTTTTTATAATCTCCTTCTTGTTTTCTGTAAATGCCACTTCCCGAATAAGTTTCTTCTTTTCGACTTCCATTAACCAATTCATCAATCCCAGCAAGCCTACACACATCTTTGATATATACATTATAATTTTGATCAGAAATAGAGTGAGGAAATTCACCTCCTCTTTTATCTAAGATGGCCATTACTGAATCCATAAGTGGAATTGTCATCACTTTACCTGTTTTATGCTGAGTAAACTCAAGTAGAGGTTTAGACTCTTTTTTTTGATTTACCTCATATCTTATCATTTCTTTTTGAAAACGCATGAAATCTGATACTCTTTGGCCAGTATAACAACTAATGAGTAACCAATCTCTTGCATTATCCAAATGATTAGGTAATTCCTTTACATTTTCTATTGCTTCAATATCATTATTATTGAGATATATACTATCAACTTTTACATATTTTCCTTTGATCTTTCTAAGCTGGGAACTAGTCTCAAGGCCATTGTCCTTAGCATGATTGCAAACCGATTTGATAAATCTAATATCTCTGGCAATAGTATTCTTGGCGTAGTTAAGATCCAGACAATAATTCTCAAATTCATTAATAAATAATAAATCAACATCCTTGATCATTATAACTTTTCTTCTATGCGTCTCGAACCTTTCTAATTTATGCTTTGTAACATTAAATTTTTTCAAAGAACTCGGAGTTACGTCATTTTTTTTGATGTCACGATAGTAATCTATATACTTAATTAAATCTTTAGGAAACCTCTTCTTGTTTGGAGGATTGTAATATTTATCAATTATTGCTGCAAACCACTGCTTACTTAGATAATTCGGATCAGTTTCACTAAAATTTAATAATATGTGATTCTCAATTCTATTCAGTTCCTTATTAATTTTTTTTTGTTCATTGATTAGATCAATATCTCTTGGCCTTTTATTTTTATGATCTTTATTCCAATAGGTCTTACTAATAAATAACCTCGTTTTATGCCCGAATACATAGTCCTTTTCATTCCATCGGTATAAAAGACGTACTGTGAGAGGGGCCATTTCTCTTTTAGATCTATACAAAAAATTTACTGTTGCCATATCGTACATATTGTATGATAAATGTACGGCTTATTTCAATTACTTCCAATTTAATTCAACTCAAATCAATCTCTATATTTACATAAATAACTGTTATAAAGTTTTTTATATGTAGTTTATTTGCATTTTGACTACGTTTATTATACGTTTATTGACATCGTATATGTACTCCCTCCATCTCCACAAATTAATCAATATTTTTGAAACACATCTAAAGCGAGCCAAAAAAATAGCTCGCTTTTTTATGGGTCGCGAAAGATGTGAAAAGGTGTTAACCTTTGAAATATTGATTCTCAGAATGGGAGTCACTAGGGACCAGCGCAGCTAATCCCTCACTTTCTTAAATGTTGACAAAGGAAATATCGGATGACAATCCGATTATTCAATTTTCAGAATAGTAGGAGGTATTAGGGACAAACGAAGTTAATCCCTCCTTACCAAAAAAATAAAAAAGTCGCCAAGTTTTCACTTGAGCGTATTTTCTATTCAAAGATGTTATTTGCCGACAAGTAATTAATTCACAGTTTTGACTCTGATAATTTTATCTCTTCAATTCGCTCCTTTACATCGCTGAAAAAATCGATACCAATCTTAAAGTCAGTTAATTTGGCCTTATAAGTCCCATAAGTTTCTTTTTCTATATTGAATGACTCAAAATTCTCTTCATAGGTTGAAAATTGTCTATTGATATCTTCTCCTATATCATTGACCTCTCCAAATCCAAAAAAACGTTTTGCTTTTCCCTTATTCATATAATAGCCAACTACAAATCCATACGGCGTCATTACAATACTCTTCACTCCATCTTCCTGTCTTCTTTCATCTAATAGAGCTTTAGCTTCCAGTCTTTTAATTCCTGAAATTAGGGTTTCAAGATTTTCATATCTAATTGTACAATAGACCCTTCCTTCGTTGATATCTAAATAATAATTCGTTTCTCCATTTAAACTTACAGATCGTATTTTAGAATGAAGTGAACCCTTTAAATCATAATTTACTACCGGGGTTTTGTATATTGATATTTCTTTGATTCCTTTATCATTTTGTGCACAAATACTGATACATGATAAGAGGAAAAAAAGTAGGAACAAATTTTTTATCATGGTCCGATCAATTTAAGTTAATTCTGAGACCAAATTAGTGAGAACATATATCGTGAATGTTATGCATTCGTAAAAATTTCGTTAAGCTTAATCCAACATCTTTTTTAGTGAGAAGATGATTCATTGCTTATCGGCAATTGACATATTCCACAATCAGAATGAAAGTCAGTTGAAACCGGCTGAACCATTCACTTCCAAATTGTGCAAGTATTAATTTTTTTATCTATTTTTGCATCCTTCAGAGGAGCACTCATGATGAGTAGAAAAAGACAAATTGTAAAATTAGTTTCGGCATTGGCGCTATTGATGGCCTTCATGTTGCCGACAGCCATTCAGTTTGTTCATGTTTTTGGTGTCCACGAGCATTTCGTTTGCGACGATCAGGGAGACCATGTACATCAGACTCCTGTAAAATGCGAAATCTGTACGATTCAATTCGTACCCTTCGATTCTAACCTTTCTGGAAATTCGGAATTGTTATCTCCGGATTTTGAGATCTTACAAACCGAGGATCTTCCAAGGCTTCAGTTTGGCAGACTAACTTTTAATTCAAACCCACTTCGCGGCCCTCCTTCTTTTATTCTTAGTTAAACAAGCAAAATATTGATGTTAATTATGAATTGGAATGCGAAATACTGCCCTTTTGGTGCTGCTATTGGCAGCTACTCAATTGTTTTCACAGAAATGTGACAATACCCTTACCGGAATTATTACCGACTTGCACGACGGATCTGTACTTGTGGGAGCAACCGTTATCGTGGCTGGTTCTGAGATATATGCCCAAACTGATCTGGATGGAGAATTCAAAATCTCAAATTTATGCAATGGCACATACTCGTTACAGATAGCCCATCCAGGTTGTCTTACTCAAGGATTTACTGTTAGGATTTCAGGTGACACCTCAAAAAAATTCCGGATGGAACATCATTTGGAGGAACTTGATCAGATCGTCCTAAGAGGTAAAAGCCTTGGAGAGAACACCGAAACACTGGTAGAAAATCAGGTATCAACAGAGGATTTGGAGCGTTTTAGCAGCGGATCCATAGGTGATGCCTTAAATAGTTTGAGCGGTGTTAGTTCACTCAACACAGGGAGTACTGTAGTTAAACCCATGATTAACGGGCTTCACAGCAGCAGGGTGGTCATCATTAACAAGGGAGTACGAATGGAAGATCAGGAATGGGGTGCTGAACACGCCCCTAACATTGATATCAATTCGGTGGGCAATCTAACCCTGATCAAAGGGGCAGGTGCCTTACAATACAGTGGTGATGCTGTAGGTGGCATTATCGTGGCAGAGGCTCCAACCGCTCCGGTTGTCGACAGTTTATTTGGAAAAACCCTGCTCACCGGGGCTACGAACGGACGTGGTTTGTCAGTGGCAACACAGTTGACAAAAACCTCTCATACGGGATGGTATGGTGCGGTTCAGGGATCGTTCAAACGATTTGGTGACTTTGAGGCCCCGGATTATGTCTTAAGCAATACCGGTATAATTGAAGGAAACGGATCTTTTACAATTGGATTAAATCGTTATGACCAAGGGTTCGAGGCCTATTACAGTATTTTTAAAACTGAAATCGGTATTTTGCGTGCATCTCATTTATCAAGTGCCCAGGATCTGGTCAGGGCGATTAACAGCGACGTTCCTTTGATCATTGAGCCCTTTACCTATGATATTGATCCGCCGAAGCAGGACGCAACACATCAGGTGGCCAGAATTAATGGATTCAAGCGAATTGATGGACTCGGTAAGTTGAGCCTCCATTATGATTTTCAGCGAAATAATCGGTTGGAGTACGATATAAGGAGAGGAGACGACAAGGATAAAGCATCGCTCGATCTGGAACTTGACACCCACTCCCTGACGCTTGACCTCGATTCATATCTGAATGATGAGCTTAGATTAAAAACAGGGCTTATGGGGTCTTATCAAAACAATTTTGCCGACCCGAGTACTGGTGTAAGAAGATTGATCCCTGATTATGACAAGTATGACTTTGGTGTTTATGCCGTTGCCGATTATCAGTTCAGGGACAACTGGATGTTTGAAGCGGGTGCCCGCTTTGATTATTCCTTTCTGGATGCATTGAAATTCTACAAGACCTCACTCTGGGAATCTAAGGGTTATGATGTGTTATTTCCCGAATTCGAGGTCCGAGAGGTAGGCAATCAGATTTTGACAAATCCTCAGTTGCACTATCCCAATTTGTCAGCGACTCTTGGAGCAACCTATTCATTTGATAACAGCTCAAAGCTCTTTTTGAATTATTCCTTGGCTTCCAGAGCGCCAAATCCCTCAGAACTGTTCAGTGAAGGGTTACACCATTCAGCCTCGCGCATCGAAATAGGTGAGTTGGCCCTCAATTCTGAGGTTGCACATAATTTGTCTCTTTCTTATCAGTATCAAAATGAGGTCCTGAACATTTCGGTAAATTCTTTTGTGAATACCATACAGGATTTTATTGTGATCGAACCCACAGGGGTTCAGCAAACGATTCGTGGGACCTTCCAGGTTTGGGAATACAGACAAACCGATGCTCAACTGCTCGGTTTTGACTGGGATCTGTCTTATCTCTTTGCGAAGAATTTCCGATTCAATCATCAGTTTTCCTTTTTAAAAGGATATGACCGAATTCAGGACGAAGCCCTGATCAACATGCCTCCGGCAAACACTCAAAACGAGATCGTTTATCAAAATCCCAAGATAAGGGACCTGAGGATTTCACTTCAAAGCAATTATGTTTTCGAGCAAAATGAATACCCGGACAATAACTTTGAAGTTTATATACCCGAAACGGGAACGACCGAATTGGTTGATGTAAGCACACCTCCCGGTGCTTATCATCTGCTGAACTTCAGTTCCAGCATCACCTTAAAGTCGACAAATAAATCAAAATTCACCGTAGGACTTGACATCACCAACATGATGAATACTTCCTACAGAAATTACCTAAACCGCCTGCGTTATTATGCAGATGATCTGGGGAGAAACTTTTTATTAAATCTTAAATTTTATTATTAAATAATTAAAAAAATAAACATATGAAAACTTTAAAATTATTAGCAGCCCTCTTTTTCTTTTCCGCATTACTGATTTCCTGTAATGATGACGATGATGATCTTCCTCCTGTGAACGAAGAGGAATTGATCACGACAATGACTGTTACTTTGATACCGGAAGGTGGAGGAACGAACGTGGTACTGAAGACGGTTGACTTAGACGGCGACGGACCTAATCCTCCGGTAATTACGGTATCGGGACCTTTTAGCACCGGGACTACCTATCAGGGCAGTATTGAGTTACTAAATGAATCAGTAAACCCCGCTGAGGACATCACGGAAGAAGTTGAAGAGGAAGCGGAAGAGCATCAGTTCTTCCATACCGTTGGAGGGGCACTTGATGCAACAACTTTCGCTACCAATTTCGACGGCAACGGACACCCACTGGGAACCGAGTTTACTTTGAATGCCGCTAACGCCAGCACAGGAACATTGACTTTTACGCTTCGTCATGAGCCGAAGAAACCAAATTCCGGCCTGGCAGATGCAGGAGGTGAGACGGATATCACAGCTACGTTCAATGTAGCCATAGAATAAACGAAAATTCTAAGATTCTAAAAAAAAACAAATCTATGCTGTCATTGAAACTTATGAAAGTAGGTTCAAAACAGGTATTAAAGGAGTACAAATGTGCTCCTTTTTTTATATCTTAATCTCTCATAATCAATGTATGCGCTTTATCAGGAAGATATTTAATAAGTTTCGAAGGGTTATACTGACGCTTCTAGGCATTGGTTTACCTCTTTTTATTTACCTAGGCTACATAAGACAGGACCCTTTATTTGAGCCCAAGTATGATATTCAGATCGGTCGGGAATCCGTAATTTCCATTCAAAATGACAGTTTAGAGAATCCCTTGTTGCCAGAGAGGGAATATCCTAAAGCCTATGCTTATATCCGTGAAATGGTTTCAGAAATCACCAAGTCCGAATCCATTGAGTATGACAACTTATATAAATACGATAGTATCCGAATTATTCAGCGGGATGATATTCTAAATGCTTTTTGTACACCGGGAGGTTATATCTATGTATACACAGGATTAATTAAATACCTGGACCATCCTGATCATTTGGCCGGAGTTATAGGTCATGAAATTGCCCATGCTGAGCTCAGACACTCTGCCATTAGGCTTCAAAAAGAATTTGGACGCGATAAAATTTTAGATTTTATATTATTTAGTAGCGCTGGGGTCGGGGGTTATATTCAGGCACGTATATTGTCTCAGATGCTGACACTCGAATATTCAAGGGATCAGGAAACCGAAGCAGATGAATTATCCGTAGTCTATCTCAGTGACAGCCGATTCGCCTGTGACGGGGTTGGGGGATTTTTCAGGAAACTCGTTGAAAGAGGCGAAGATGATGCCATACCCGAATTCTTAAGTGATCATCCGGATTCCAAAAAAAGAATTTCGAATATTGATGCAAAGGTTGCATCCCTGAGATGTAATTGTGATTTATCCTCAACTGAGACCTGGGAGGCTCTTAAAAAATCTCTTCCTACACCTCCCCAATAAAACTAAAACCAAATGTTTATCTTTCATCATCAAATGAATGGAAGTTACAATCTTATTCCTCTATATAAAAAACGCGCAACGAACTAAAATGGCAATTGTCTGGTACTTATCTTCTGTTGAATTTTCGAATAAAACCTTGGTGTCCGGGGTACTATTGAGGAAAAAACCAAGTATTTCTAATCCTGGGAATTCTTCCTTTAGAAATGCACTGATGATTATTGATTCCTATTTTAATACTGCCTACTCTAAAAGGAATATTGTAGTCAAATTAATGGGTGAGCGCATCAAGATTCAAACAGACAGTCATGGAGGGTTTCAAGTACTATTTGATTTTTGTTCGGATCAGGAAGTAGCAATTTTTGAGGAAACGGGTTCCACTTCTCTGGAAGTGATTCAAAATTATCCCATTCGATTTATAAACTCTGAGAGCTCTATATCTATCATATCAGATATTGATGATTCCATTATGGTTTCCTATACCAAAACGAAGGTCAAGAGATTTCTAACGACTCTTTTAAAACCTTCACATCAAAGAAAAGTTATTCCTTTTACACAGGAACTCTATCAGAAATATAAACAGAATGGGGCTCGATTTTTCTACGTTTCAAAAAGTGAATGCAATTTAATGCCTACCATTTCAAATTTTATCAGTCACAATGGTCTTCCTCAAGGTAATTTATTTCTGACTCCTTATTTAAGTTTATGGCAATTAATAAGTACTTCAAAGGATAAAAACTTTAAATTTAAAGTGATAAGGGATATTCTCGAAAATTCACCAATACAAGATTTTATTTTGATAGGAGATGATTCTCAACGGGATATGGAAATTTATACAAAAATAGTGCAGAAATACCCATCAAAAATTAAAAAGGTATACATAAGACAAACCCAAAACAAATTGAACAGAAAAAAAATGCGAAGCTGGGAATACTTGAAAGAAACCGGAGTTGATGCTTACTACTTTAAACTTGAGGAAATTTTTTCAAAAACCATTAAAACAGACGAATCATGAAACTATTATTCATTGTAAATCCCATCTCTGGAGGTGTTGATAAGGAACCCTTTTTAAAACAGGCCGAAACCTTATGTAAAAATTACGGATTAGAATACGACATATTCAAGACAACGGGAGTGAACGATCACGAAGAGGCCTTAAAAGTTCTTCATGAGTCAAAACCAACAAAAGTGATATCAGTGGGCGGAGACGGTACCACACTTTTTACCTCAATTTTACTCTTAGGTACTGGCTATCCCATGGGAATAATCCCATTAGGTTCAGCAAATGGAATGGCGACTGAGTTATTTGTGAACCCTTCACCAATAGAGGCTTTTAAAGATATTATCATGTCGGATATAGTTGAGGGATTAGATATTTTAAAGATCAATAATGAATTTTACACGCTGCATATAGGAGATGTTGGAATCAATGCCAGCATTGTTGATTCCTATGAAAAGGATGAAAACAGGGGCATGACCACTTATGCCAAATATTTTATGGAGGAATTAAAGCAATTAAAGCCCTTTCCCATTAAAGTCGTTACAAATGAAGAAACCATTGAAACCCATGTCCTGATGTCTGCCATCTGCAATTCACGTAAATACGGGACCGGGGTCCCTTTAAATATAGTTGGTAATCCAATGGATGGTAAATTTGAGATTGTCTTAATAGAATCCATAAACCTTTCCTCGCTGCTGAAGGCAGGGCTTTCCGCTTTTGACGATAAGTTTTACGATAATCAAACCAGCCAGGTGCTTTCCACTTCCATGGCCGAATTCATTTTTGACACCCCCAGATTGCTTCAACTCGATGGCGAAGTGATTGGGAAATTCAAAAATATCTCTATAGAATTGCTTGCTGGTGCCGTGAACCTGATCACTACCGGAAAAAATAAATACATAAAAAATCATTGATTACGGTCAATCGATTCATTGATCATCATCATGAAAATTCCTTTTTAAACAAGGTAACTTTGATAGTCTTGTTGTAGCAGCCTAGTAACCATTTTCAACCTTGACCTTTCAACAAGACAAACTTAATTCCATCAAGTTATACAACGAATTATGATTCGGTTTTTGATCATTTACTTTAGTTTGTTCGCCTATTTTATGACAGGAGAACTCAGAGCCCAGTACTGCAACCCTTTTGAAATTGAAGAAACCGATTTTAAATCCGAGACCCGTGTGGTCAAAGTTAATGCGGGCTGGTATCCCTCGTGGCTTGAACATAGAGAAGGGCAATTGAAATATCCCGAGCCCTTACCTCCCTTAAAGAAGTGGAATCATCCTTTTATGAAAGATAAATTACCCAGTGCCATGCATGAAGATTCTTACGCCTCGGACATTAGCAATATGCAAGGGCCGATTCCTGAGAATGCCACGGTGCAGTACTTCCAGGTGAGAGAAACAGGAAAAGAATTTTCAGGGATGTGCCCTTCATTTGCCTTTGTTGATGAAAATACCATGGTTACTTTGTCTTTTGGAAGGACGAATACTACCCTACTCATTCTGGATATAGAAAATAAAATTAAAGTTCTTGATGCCATAAAAATTCCCGGGCGAGGCCACACTGCCATGGAACTCGCAAGCAAAAAGGCAAGAATGGCATTATTCCGTAATACCTCCGGCGGAGCATATTTCTTCCTTTCCAAAGAAAATGAAGTTATTATTCCCGGCCCTGAATACAGCATTTTCTATATCCCGATCAAGAACAGGAGATTTGAAAGAGACCGGATGCTCCAATATGACATTCTGGAAGAAATTGAGAAAGGAGACTTACTTGTGGAGGGTTTAAAAGCTAAAGAGGGCCGAAATAAACTCACTGCAGTGATGCCGGATGGTGAGGGTAATATTTGGTATACTTCCAAAATGGGGGTTATTGGTGTTATTGATTTGAAAAACTTCAGGAGAGGAGACTATCAAAATAAAGGGCTCTGCCCTAAAACCTATTCTTTTTACATTGGAGGATTCGGCCTGCTGAGAAAAATTGAGCATTTCTTTGGTAGAAAATATGACGCATTGGAAGATCTTGAATTTTATAAGGAAGGGATGTCTGACGTTGAATACAGAAGGCTGTTTAGGGAGTTTTTCATGCTGGACCCCGATACTCGTGAAGAAATTCAAAATTCTTTTGCAGTAGGTCCTGATGGAGTCTATATCGTTTCCAACATAGCACTCTACAAGTTGAGATTCAACGATCAAACCAAAACCATTGAAATGGATCCAAAATGGGAAGAAACCTTCCGTACCCTTGGTGATCAGATCTACCCCAATGACGGAACGCAAAAAAGGGGGCACCTTAATGATGGAAGCGGGACTACTCCCACCCTAATGGATAATCGATTCGTGATCATTGCAGATAATGACCAAGGCCAGATCAATCTGAACATATATTCTCAGGAAGACGGTCAACTTGTAAATCGACTGCCCTTGTTTGAAAAAGACAGCAGTGCCTGTGAGAACTCCGTTGTAGCTTATAGGAACAGTTTATTTATAGGCAACACCTATAATTATGTTGATCCTTTCAAATTCAATGATACCCCGGGTGGTATTGATCGTTATGACTTAAATCCGGAATCCGGAAAATTCGAAAAAGTTGAAAACTGGCCTTTCGAACACGTAGACGCCAAAACAGCGACTCCTAAGATGTCTACAAAAACAGGTGTGATTTATGTATACAACCGGCACGAAGAATCAGACTTTGGCCATTATGACTGGCAATTGACAGCGCTCGATTACGAAACCGGAAGAAAGGTATTCTATATTCGGCCTGAATTTGGAAAAGGAGAATTCAATGATAATATCTTCTTCCTGATGAAGTCCTTTTCACTCGGCATGAAGAATTATGATAAAAAAGTATTTAACAACATTTGGGCGACCTACACCTTTGGCCCCAATAACAGTATTTACATTGGTGCTTACAGGGGATTCCTGAAATTTTCTTCTGACACTAAGCCTTAATTATCTAAACCCTGTTGAATCAAAAAATAAAACAATAAATTATGAAAATTTCGAGACCTCTTACTATTGGGTTGACTACATTGCCATGGGTTCTTTTATTATTTGTTGGCTGCATCCAGGATCAGCAAAAATCAAAAGATAATGATACTCCCTTTCAATACAATCAAACTAAGTTCAGCCAGGCATTTCCCTGGACTGGCGAGAATTTTAAAAACAATCCCGCAAACTTTCAATTTGCAATCATCGGAGACCGAACAGGTGTGCGAATGTTAAGGGAACCTATGCAGCAGCAATGGATCAACTAAACCTTCTTCAGCCTGAATTTGTGATCAATGTAGGGGATTTGATTGAAGGATACACGCGAGAAAAAGATGAATTGCATTCTCAGTGGAATGAAGTAGAAGGCTTGATTTCTAAACTCAAGATGCCTTTTTTTTATACCCCCGGCAATCATGACCTAAGTTATCCTGAGGCCAAAGAGGTTTGGAACGAACGTTATGGCCAGGGTTATTACTCCTTTTTGTACCACAATGTTCTGTTTCTTGTACTGAACAGTGAAGATGCTCAGAGAATGGAGCCCCCTCCTGGGATGGAGGAAAGCATAAAACTGTATAACAGGTTACAAACCGAGAACCCTCAAAAAGCAAAAGAAATGCTGGCCGAATTCATGAAAGACGAAGCCGTGGTAGCCGGACTGACCAAACCCGTGGAATTTCCTGAAGAACAGTTGAACTGGATCAAAAATACCCTACAGGAGCATTCAACTGTGCGTTGGACTTTTCTTTTTATGCACGAACCTGCATGGGAAAACCCATCGGAGAGTTTTAGGGAAATTCAATTACTTCTTAAAGGAAGATCCTTTACCTGGTTTGCAGGTCATTTGCACTATTATGACTATGACAATATCGATGGTAGTGAATACATCACAATGGGCCCTGCCGGCGCTTCCTGGCATCATGACGGGCCAGGCAATGTGGATCATATTACCTGGGTGACCATGAAAGAAGAGGGCCCTGAAATTGGCAATATTGCACTAAAAGGAATATTTGATCGAAAAGGCCTGGATACAACCATGTTTGGTGCCTATGACAGGAAAGGGTTGCCAGAATAAATTCTTTTATTGTTTTAAGACTGATTTAAAGACTATTCATCTAAAATTCCGAAGGTCACTTTGGCATTTATACGATACTCACTCACCTTGTTATCTCTAACCATGGCCTGCATATCCTGAATATAAACGGATTTGATGTTTTTAATAGTTTTTGACGCTTCTTTAAGGACTTGATCAACCGCATCCTCCCAGCTCACGGTGGAGTTGCCTAAAATCTCTACTACTTTTAAAACTGACATATCATTGGGTTTTTAAATTAATGACAAAAGTTACGAATGATTCCTAATTTGATTAATGACCCTCATCAACCGGATTGATGATTTTCATCATTGTAAACCTTATCTGGATTTTCTGTTCCCTAATGTTGTACAAACTCATAATCCTGAACCATTTGCCTACTAACCAAGTTGGGTATACCAAAAAATAAGTGTATCTTTAAACAAAATCCTACCTTTTTTAAAATACTAAAGCCTCTGAATTATGTTTGTCCAAAAGTGGAAATTTGTGTCAATGCTCACAGGTTTAGTACCTTTAAAATACGACAAGAGAACACAAAATCGACCAGGAAAAAGATTATCCGCTAATCAAAATAATATATGTTTAAAAAATCTATCAACATAATTTTAATCTGTTTTACACTGTTACTTTTCCTAAAGTGTAAAGAATCAGGAAAAAGGCAAATCGAAGAAAAATCAACGGCATCAACCGCAGAGGCCGAACAAACAGTCTATTATGGAGGAGATATCATCACCATGGAGGGAAAGGAAATGGAAACCATTGAATCTGTTGTCACCCGGGATGGTGAAATTGTTTTTACTGGAGCTAAATCTGAAGCATTGGCTCAATTTCCTGAAGCTGTACAACACGATTTAAAAGGAAATGTTTTACTCCCCGGTTTTGTGGAGCCGCATGTTCACCCATCTATAGCAGCGACGATGCTTCCTAATGAAATAATCGCACCTTATGACTGGGTTCTGCCTACAATTACAAAAAAAGGTGTTTCCGGACATGAAGCCTATATGGAACGCATCACAAGTTCAATCAACGAAAATGCCAAAGAAGGCGAAATGTATTTTATATGGGGTTACCACCAATTATGGCATGGAGAATTATCTCGGGATATGATCAATGCGATCACAAAAGATAAGCCTGTAGGAATTATACACCGCTCCTTTCATGAAATATTCCTGAATGATGCCGCTATTGAGTTGCTCGGTATTAAAGAAGAAGACTTTCAAGGCAACCCGCAGGTTAAATGGGACAAAGGTCATTTCTACGAAGGCGGCTGGTTGGCCCTAGTCCCCAAAATGGCACCAATTATGTTGGAGCCGGCTAATTATATGAAAGGACTTGGAGTGATGACCCAGCTCATTCAGAAAAATGGCATAACCACGGTTGCAGAGCCCGGCTTTCCAAGTGCTGATTTTGACGGTGAGTTGACATTACTTAAAAAAGAAATGGAAAAAAACCCTCCCTATGATGTGTATTTGATCCCAAGTGGAACTCAATTATTTGGTATGAAGGGAGGTAATGAAGAGGCCATGGCTTTTATGGAAACTTTAGATGAAACCTACAATACAGACAATATCCATTTTTTACCTAAACAGGTGAAACTGTTTTCTGATGGAGCTATTTACTCCCAGCTGATGCAGATGAAAGAGGGTTACACAGATGGCCATGAGGGAGAATGGATGACTCCACTAGATTTGTTTCAGGAACAGATTAGCATGTATTGGGACAACGGTTATAAAATCCATGTGCATTCCAATGGTGATAAGGGTATTCAGCAGGTATTGGATTTTCTTGAATTGGACCAAAAAAGAAATCCAAGAATCAACCACCGGTTTACTCTGCATCATATGGGCTATTACACCGATGATATGGCTGAAGAAATAAAATCATTAGGTGTTGAAGCCTCAGTTAACCCTTATTATCTATGGGCATTGGCAGACAAATACAGTGATAATGGATTAGGCAAAGAGCGAGGTGAAAATTTAGTCCGTATCAATAGCCTGGTAAAACGAGACATTCCCGTGTCTTTCCATTCTGATTTTTCTATGGCACCTATGGAGCCCTTAACATTGGTTTGGACTGCGGTTAACCGTGTCACCTCACAAAACAGTGCCTTTTCTCAAGACCAGCGTATTCCTGTCTATGAGGCTATGAGGGCCATAACCATTGATGCGGCACGTACACTTAATTTGGAAAGGGAAATAGGATCCATTGCGGAAGGCAAGCGTGCGAATTTTGTTATTTTGAATGCAAGCCCTTTCAAAGTAGACTCGATAGAAATAAAAGACTTAAAGGTCTTGGCGACCATTTATGAGGGTAACTTTAATATTGTTAAGACCAATAATTTAAAAGGTAAATAATAACTAAAATTATCAATATGAAAATCTTAAATTTTTTAGTTACAGTCTCTATTCTTTTTACAATTTTTGGTTGCAAAAATGAAGCATCCAAAGAGGGTAAATCAGATCCTGTAGCTGAGCCCTACAAACTCCAACAAACCCTGTACCACGGAGGAGATATCATTACGATGGCCGGAGAAGAGCCCTCTTATGTCGAGGCAGTAGTGCAGCGAGAGGGTCAAATTATATTTACCGGTACTAAGGCTGATGCGTTAGTACAATTTGAGGGAAAAGCGGAACTAGTCGACCTACAGGGAAAAACAATGCTTCCAGGTTTTATTGATGGTCACGCTCATTTTGGCGCCTTTTCAGCACAAGCTATTGGTGCTCAAATATTACCTCCGCCAGATGCCGGTGCTAATAACATTGCCGCACTGATTGATATTTTGAAAGATTGGAACACCCCTGAAAACCGTGCATTAACGGGTTGGATCTTTGGAGCTGGATTTGACGACAGCGTTCTTGAGGAAAAGCGCTTCCCAACGAAACATGACCTGGATAAGGTGACTACTGAATTTCCGATCATGATCATTCATATCTCAGGCCATTTCGCCGCTGTAAACTCTAAAGGTTTGGAGCAATTAAATATTACCGCAGAGACAAAAAATCCTGAAGGAGGGCTTATTCGAAGAGAAAACGGAAATGAACCCAATGGAGTTCTGGAAGAACTTGCTGCTATCCCATATTTTGCAAGGGCTTTAACACCAAAAACCTTAGAAGCAGCAGAATTATTTTTTGAGTCAGGACAAAATATGGCACTTTCTTACGGTTACACTACAGCTCAAGAAGGAAGAGCCATGTTGGAAAGTCATGCTCTTTTGTCTGGTAAAGCTAAGGAGGATAAGTTAAAGCTGGACGTGGTAAGTTATGTGGACTATATGTTTGTTGACTCCCTGATGGCAACCAAATGGAATAGCAAAGAATATACGAAGGGTTATCGCATCGGTGGTATGAAACTTACATTAGATGGCTCACCTCAAGGAAGAACAGCCTGGAGAACGCAACCCTATTTATTACTTCCTGATGGTGCAGAAGAGGGTTATTTAGGCTATCCGGCCATTCCTAACGATAGTGATGTAGAAGCAATTTATAAAAAATCATTTGAAAATGACTGGCAAATCCTGACACATGCCAATGGAGATGCTGCCATGGATCAAATGATACGAACCATGTCTAAAGTTTCAAAGGATTATGATAAGAAGGATCGGCGAAATGTTTTAATTCATGGACAGTATGTCAGGGAAGACCAATTAGATGCCTTTAAGGATCTCGATGTAATCGCCTCATTATTTCCGTTACACACCTTTTACTGGGGTGACTGGCATAAACAGATCATAGGGGAAGAATTAGGAAATAAAATCAGCCCGACAAGATCGGCTTTAAACAAAGGATTAAGATTAACAATTCATACCGATGCTCCTGTTGCCTTACCTAACTTAATGCGTATGGTTGGTATTTCTGTAGAACGTAAATCCAGATCTGGACAGGTTATTGGTGCCGGTGAAAAATTAACAGCTTACGAAGCTTTAAAGGGCATAACAGAATGGTCTGCCTATCAACATTTTGAAGAAGACCATAAAGGAACTCTTGAAGAAGGAAAACTTGCAGATTTGGTTATCCTTGATAAGAATCCATTAAAGGTTGAAGAAGAAGACATTAAGGACATTGTTGTTTTAGAAACTATAAAAGCGGGAAGAACTGTATATTCAGTTGACGATTAATTGCTCTAAGCAAATGATAAATTAAAATTAAACAAATGATGCGTTTAATTAAATGGCTTTGTCGGACTCCAAATCGTAGTTTGCTCAAAAATTTTTGTGTCGGCACGAATGCATGTATAATTATAATCCTTATTTCATTTATGTCCTGCGAATCGGATCAGGGCGCACAAACGCTTTGGGTAAATAGTGCAAAAGTTGATTGTGTTGGGGTTGGCCCCATGCAATGCTTTCAAATTAAAAGTAGCGAGAATGAGGACTGGACCAACCTGTATCAGGAAATTTCAGGGTTTGATTTTGAACCAGGCTATATCTACAAGCTTCAAGTTGCCATTGACACCTTGGATAAAAACACGTTACCTGCTGATAAATCGTATTTGGAATACCGGCTTCTTGAAGTTTTATCAAAAGAAAGAGATCCTTTTTTATCGCTTCATGATATTTGGGTCGTCACCGATATATCGGGTTTAGAGACAGGAGTCGCTGGATCAGGGCCTCGCCCAAATCTGGAAATTGATATTCGAAGCATGAGCATAATGGGATCGGATGGTTGTAATCAATACAAAGCAAAAATAGAGTCCTTATCTGAAAACAAAATAAGGTTTGGTCCCATCATGGGAACCAAAAAGGCTTGTCGGGATATGAGTATCCCAAACAGTTACAACGGGGCTCTGGCCAAAGTGAGTTATTTTAAACGAGAAGGACTGTCTTTAGAATTTTACAATCAAAATAATGTAAAACTCATAACCTTTAAAAAAGTGGACTGAAATTAAGAACCTCTAAAGATAAGAAGAGAGTATCTTAATAATATGAACTACGATTACAAATACTGTTGTTATCATTGACTTCAAAACTTTGATTTAGAAAATATTACACATAAAATTGTTCTGCATCAAACGGATGCAATATGCACTAGAAAAAGATGTTGACATTGCAGGCTAATTTGCCTTTTAGTGGTTATATGACCTTACCTTCTTTCTCGGCCTCGGCGTCTTTGAACCTACCGATAAGTATTCCAATCAACATACCCATACAAATACCGAGGGATATTCCCATTGATTTATCAGAAGCCTCTCCAATAAGGATTCCAAAGGTTACTCCGAAAACCATTCCGATAATTAAATACAGGTTCTCATAGTGATTTTTAGTGGTCAGAGAAAATGATTCATTCAAAAATTCCTTGAAACTATGGAGTTGTTTCTTAAAATACCTTTTTCTGTTTTTAGGTTCGGATTCCAAATTCAGGTCCTGCAGTTTCTCTTCTACAGACTCTATTTCTTCTTTAGAAAGACCTCTTTCGTCTAATCGTTTCAAAATATGAATAAACTCTTTGTACACTCTTATTTCGGATTCCTTTGTCGATTCGTTTTTTAAACTTGTAAGTAAGCTAATTGCCTTATCTATTGTCATCATGTTCATTGTTTTTCTTGGTTAGTGGCCCATAACAATATTTATTACAGGTAAACGGCGATTTTTTTCATATAATTCATATAACGCTCGTTGTCAGACTATTATAAATTAATTATTTTTCAGCTCTTCCATATCAGCCATTAATTCATCTAACTTTTTGAATACTCTGCCATAAACAATATTTAAATCCCATCTGTAAATTATTCCTCCCAGCAATGTCAGGATAATTACAATAACAAGAACTGCGATGATTCCAATCAGAGGAACTCCCTGAACAAGATACATCTCAGGATAGCTATTCAATAGTTTATCAACCAGCCTTTCTCCCAATAACTCTCCTCGAACATCTTTAAACCAAAATCCAATGATAAAAGACATAAAAATAATTGGATACAAAAATCGAGACCCGCGCTCATTGATGTTTATCTGTTCTTTGATCCATTCATTGAAAGCTTTTAAGTATTGATAACTGCTGGCGCCCTTATCAATTTTCTCCAACTCATTAAGCAATCGCTTATTGACTGCCACAAGAATGCTAAGCGTTACAAAAAATATGATTCCCATAAGTGGGATGCCTATAAAAAATGAGACGATCAAAAAAACGGATGAAAACACCACGATGGCAATCAAATTTATTTTAAACATTCTTTTGAACTTGTCAATGATATGAATTGACTTTCTATTGTAGAGGTCCATTATTTTTGGAGCCACTAAGGCATCTTTTTTCAGAAATCCTTCTTTCCAAATACTTTCAATTGATTTTTCCATCCAGGATCTTTTTTAATCGTTCTTTAATTCTTTTAATTCTAACTCCTATATTATTCTTGTTCGTACCTAAAATATCTGCTATTTCCTGGTAGGACTTTTCATCGAGGTATAATAATATGACACCCCTGTCAACTTCGGACAGCTGTTTGATACCGTCATAAAGTATATTCAGATTTTCATCATCAAAGACGCCGCTTTCCTCGCCAACTTCCTCAGGGACATAGTCAGACGCAAAATGCTGGACATTCCTTTTTTTCTTTTTCAACAAGGTCATACACACATTCAGGGTAATTCTGTACACCCAGGTAGACCATTCAGATTCAGCCCTGAAATTATCTCTGCTCCGCCAGATCTGCAGGCATACCTCCTGGTAGTAATCATCAAAATCTTCCTGAGAGTTCGTATAGGCTCTGCATAATTTTATGATGATACCGGCGTAGGGTAAAATGGATACTTTGTAAAAATCTTCACTCACTTAATGGAATTAGTGGCCGGAAAAGGGAATTATTACACCCTGTGTCAACTTTTTTTAAAAATAAATAAATAACTGCAGTGAATTTAATTTTTCTTTTAAGGGGTTTCTATCGAGATAGTAACCATGATATTCGATCAATAGAGAAAATATAATGAACGATTACGAGTACTCCGTAAATGATACAAAGTCTTTGATATCCCAGATCATAGAGGAACCATAAGGCAAACCCAAAAATACTGAATTCAATAAATAATCTAAGAATCCCGGGAACCGGAACTGGAGCCTTGCCCGAACGGCTTGGATCATCTGGAACATTGAAAATACCCCAAACCAGCATCACTACTCCAGGCATGAATACAGCGAGGACCACTGAGGGCCATCCCTCAATCTGCCTATATCCCCATAGAGAGAAAACAACCAAAAAAACCAGTTCGAGTATAAACCTAAAAAAAAGATTGACAGGGTGAGATCCCATAAAAAATACTTCAAAAGCAAACGTTGATGAAACAAAGTGTTTGACTCCTTTACTCTAATTTATAAACCACTGATACACCATCCTCCTGAACGGCTAAAACACATTTGTCACGATATCCTACATCTCCGTAATAACCCCGAAACTGAACAAACATATCCGCTCCTATCACCTCATATAATTCTCCAGGGCCATCAGAAATTTCTATTTCATATTGACCCGATTCAATTTCGGCTTCTGATTTAGCGTAAATAATACTGATATGATTACCGTATTCATCCAGGGTGCCATAATCAAGTTCAATCTTCTTGTAAAAAGAATCAACCGAAAAAGATTCATAGTCCTGTAAACTGGGCCCGCTATATTCTTTTAGTTCCTGTCCAATGGATAACTGGGCCACTAAAAACAACCCTAAAATCAAATATTTAAATTTCATGATCGATTATTTATGCCTAAATATAATATCAAAGAGGCTTATTTTCAAGTATATAACAAATAAATTACAGATCAATTTTCTGAAAAGCCCTTTTTTATCTCTCATCAAACAACAGCCAGACTTCCGGATCTATTATTACTTCATCAGGTTTGTTCTCATAAACGGCTTCAAAAGTTTCAGAAGATTTGTTGATTTCAAATTTTACCTTTTTGATTTCGTCCCCTGATCTGATACCAAACTCAATGGGAAACCGAAAAACATGATGTTTTTGAAGCTGTTCCAAATTAATGATCAGTTTTCCTTTTTTGTAATTCCAGGACCATTTGATTTCAGGATAACCTTTTTGATAAAGCCACTGATCAAAGAAAAACTCAAGATCTTCTCCTGAAACCTCTTCCATTGCTTCCTGAAAATCCGAACTCATGGCGTTACCATCTTTAAATTTTTGATAATAGGACCGGATTCCTTTCCAAAAAACTTCTTCTCCAAGCCGGTAACGCAACATATTCAACACCCATCCACCTTTTTGATATGTATTTCTGTTCAATACTTTTTTGGGATCTGAGATTGACAGGTCAACGATGGGAGAGGGATTCTTTTTGTAGTATTCAATGACTTCCTTCCTGTCCTGAATCAACTCTTCTTTTCTCTTTGAATTACCACTAACTGATTCCTGATATAATATGGCAAAATAGGTAGCAAAACCTTCACTGAGCCATACGTGGTTCCAACTACGTTCTGAGGCAGAATCTCCAAACCACTGATGAGCTATCTCGTGCGCCATTAAACGTTGCAGCCCCTTGTTCCCGGTAATCGAGTTCTCTGCATAGGAAATAGTTCCTGCGTTTTCCAGGCCTCCCCATTGCGTCTTGGCCTGAACATTGGCAAGTTTGGCATAGGAATAAGGCCCTATGTTTTCGATAAAATAATTTAGAATCCTTGTGGCTTCCTCAAAGTCGTCAAATCCTTCTTTTCTGTTTTCCGGATACACCCAGGCGCTCACGGCAATACCGCCAACATTTCCAAGGTATTTATAAGCAAATTTTGTAACACCAATTGTCATCACTTTGGTAGCTACAGGAGCCTTTTCTATGTAACGCGTCAGTTTCTCACCGTTCCCCAGGCTACTTTCCTCAATTTTAATTCCAGTGGCCACGACGCTGTAATGATCAGGGGTAAAAATTTGGAACTCTACGGAAGCCTTGTCGTAGGGGTGATCAACCGAAGGCAACCAATACCTGGCAAGATTGGGCCAGTTATCTCCAAAAAAAGAACGTTGACCGTATTTGGTTCTATCAATAACAAGTCCCCGCTCAGGAATACCTTTGTATTTTACTTCATAGATCCTTGTGCCACTTCCTTCCATATTAGGATATATTGAAAGCTTATTCTGTGAATATTCGTACTTTACTTCCTTCTGATCTTCCAAAACTTGTATCAACTCCATCCCGTATTCTCCACTTTTCCCTACAAGATCCAAGTTGAACTCTTCCACATCTTTGGTAAAATTAACTTTAATCTCAGCTTTTCCTTCAATTACATTCGATGCGTCATTTAGTGAAAGTTGAAAACAATAATGTAACACATCTGCCGACTTGTTTTTTTGATAAGCGTCCTGAGCCAGAACAGAATTAATTGTAAAGAGCAATAAAAATATTGCTATAAAGGATCTGAATATCATTTTAATCGTTTTAAGAGATAGCCTATGGAATAAGAGCCCTGTTTTTATAATGTCATATACTCCATAAAATTTCGGGAAATTACAAAATAATTAGATTCGGTTCGACTCCTGACTTGATTTCAGTATCATAATCTAAATAAAAAATTGTGAAACTCTTTTCAAAGAGAGTATTCAAATGATATTAGTCATTCGCTCTTTACAGGATTTGTTTATATTGCGCCATGAACGCAGATGATTAAACATATGCCAAAAATAATTGCCAAAAGATATCTATTCCTATGTTCCCTCTTTTTCTGGATTGTATTTTCCTGCGGTGGAGACGAGCCAATGGATATTCCAATTCCGGATCCCAATCCGGGCATTCCGATACCTGATTTATCTGATGATGAATTGCTCGAGCTGACTCAGGAATCAACTTTTAACTATTTCTGGGATTATGCCGAACCAAATTCCGGGGCAGCAAGAGAGCGGTTTCATCCCGGTAGCTCAACACTTGATCAGGTAGTAACCTCAGGAGGCACAGGTTTTGGGCTAATGGCCATTCTTACGGGAATAGAAAGAAATTTTATTTCAAGGCAAGAAGCGGTGGAAAGATTTGAAAAAATCTTTGGGTTTTTAGAAAATGCCGATCGCTTTCACGGGGCATGGCCACATTGGATGAATGGTGAAACGGGAAAAGTTGTTCCTTTTAGCCCTCAGGATGATGGGGGAGATTTAGTTGAAACAGCCTTTTTGTGTCAGGGCCTAATCTGTGTAAAGGAATATTTCAAAGATGGGAATGAAAGAGAAAAGCTTTTGGCTGAGCTAGCTGATCAATTGTGGAAAGGTGTTGAATGGGATTGGTATACTCAAGGGCAGGATGCACTATACTGGCACTGGAGCCCAAATCATAATTTTGCCATGAATTTTAAATTGTCAGGATATAACGAGGTATTGATCACCTATGTGATGGCGGCAGCATCTCCTGACCATACAATAAGCAAAAAGGCTTATACCTCAGGATGGGCTATTGATGGAGGCATTAAAAGTGACCGTATTGCCTATGGCCAGCCTTTACTGGTAAAACACAATGGTGCAGAAACCTATGGGGGTCCTCTTTTTTGGGCCCATTACTCCTATTTAGGTCTAAATCCTAACGGTCTTCAGGATGAATTTGTTAACTACTGGGATGTCAATGTAAATCATTCAAAAATAAATTATCAGTATTGTGTTCAGAATCCGAAGAACTATATGGATTACGGAAAAGATTGCTGGGGATTAACTGCGAGTTACTCAAGAAATCCTGATGGAAGCATCGGTTACGCAGCGCATGCCCCCGGGAATGATCTTGGGATCATCTCTCCGACTGCGGCTCTGTCATCAATGCCCTATACCCCTGCTGAGTCCTTACGAGCCTTGCGATATTTTTACAGTCACAGAGAAAAACTTCTAGGCCCGGCAGGATTCTACGATGCCTTTAAACCGGGAAGTTCCTGGGTTGCTGATGCGTACCTTGCCATTGACCAGGGGCCGATTATCGTTATGATTGAAAATTACAGGACAGGTTTGTTATGGAATCTGTTCATGCAGAACGAGGAGGTTCAAAATGGCCTTGATAAATTGGGGTTCTCTTACTCTAACTAAAACTATTTTTGAGGAGTGGTTGCTTTAAATAAAGTGGTCCCTTTTTTTGATCTTAAGCTAAATCTGGCTCCTGAAATAGTCAAAAAACTTTCCCCTCTATGATATATATAGACTGATCCGCCTTCATAAACCTCAACCTCACCATTCATGACAAGAAAAATTTCGACTGTGGTTGATGAAAGGTCAAGTGATTCATCGGTATCCAGAGAAATTTGATTTATTTGAAAATCCTTTGCCTTGCATTTATAAATCGTTTCTTTTTGATTATCTGACAGCTCACCCTTAATAATCTTTGGTTTCGTTTCCACATACTCAACGTGCTTCAGTAACTCTTCAACATCAACGTGCTTTTCGGTTAAACCTCCTCGAAGAACATTATCTGAATTTGCCATGAGTTCCAAGGTTTGACCCTCAAGATAGGCATGGGGAATTCCTGCATCCTGAAAAACGGCTTCTCCTTTCTGAACCTTGAGTAGGTTAAAAAAATAAATAGAAAAAATCCCTTTGTCCAATTGGGCTTCGGATCCCCTTTTTACACAACTTTTGGCTGCCCAAAAATCAGGGGAAGACTTCAGGAGTTTATTCTCCCTGAACAAGGGAATGATCCGATCAATTAACGGCCTTAAGATGATATCAGCATCCTTTTCTGATAATTTCATCACGAATTGATATAAGCCTTTATAGCCCTCTTTGACAAAAAGGGGCGCCAAGAAAGCTAATTCGGGAACCTTCTTTAATTGTGACAGAAGCGCTTCTTTGCTTTTAAACCCATGTAATAACCAGAACTCCCCCAGGGCGACCATAATTTCTGGTTTATGGTTATCATCTTTGTAATTCCTGTTGGGGGCTGTTAAAGGAATTCCTGTTTCATTCTCTTTTAAAAAACCCTTCCTTGCTTCTGATTTGCTGGGATGAACCTGAATAGAAAGCATTTCTTTAACATCGAGAATTTTAAACAGGTAGGGTAGCCTGCCAAATTCCGAACTGATCTTTGAACCAAGAACTTTTTCGGGATCTGTCTGGATAAAAGTATCGAGTTTCATTTCCTCTTCTTCCGTGCTCACTATTGAGGGAGCCGTTTTATGCGCCCCCATCCAGTATTCTGCAAATGGTTTCTCATCCGGGTTCATACCCAAAAATTCCGGAATAAAACTGAATCCGCCCCAGGCGTAATGTTGAATTTGGCCCCGTAAAGGAAATACCCTTTTCATAGATTATTTTTTGAAGCTTCGAAGATACAAACTTGTCATTGGTTTTTAAAGCAAGATATATTTTAATCTTTAATATAAACAGTTTATCGAACGGGGAATTAATGGACTTGCCTTACCTACTGAACGGTTTATTCTTCAATTTTCTTGATCCAGGAACCTAGTTTTACAAAAGAAATGTAAATCCTATCAGGATACATAGAAATTATTCGATTATAAATCTTTTCACCATCTTTGCCAATGATGAATAAGGAACCAAAAAATATTATTGAACTCGTAAAACAAGGGGACAAAGTGACCCTTGAAAAAATCTACCTGGAAAACAGAGAAGGATTCATCAATTTCGCCAGGAAATACAATGTTTGTGAGGAGGATGCCATTGATATCTATCAGGATGCAATTATCATATTGAGAGAAAACGCAATAAACGGAAGAATCGATGAACTGCAAAGTAATATTTCAACTTACTTGTTTGCCATTGGTAAATATAGAATCTATCAAAATTTCAGGGTTCAGTCCCGAACAGAACTGACCAGCGATTTTAACATGGTTGAAGAAAATTTTGATTTAGATGTTAACCTTTATGGTCAAATTTTAACTAAAGAGCAACAGTTATTGAAAAAATACTATGCTGAATTGGGTGATAGATGCAAAAGTATATTAAATTTGTTCTATTATCAAGGGTACAGTCTCGATGAAATAAGGGACATACTTAACTACAGCAGTAAAACTGTCTTAAAAAGTCAAAAATCCCGTTGCATAAAGCAATTAAAGGATTTGATAAATAAGCACTATGGAAAATATTGATTTAATCGATCGTTATTTTAAGAATTCGCTCTCCCCTAAGGATCAGAAATTATTCAATGAGTTGTTACAAAACGATCCGGAATTTAAAGAGGAATTTGTTTTCCAGAAGGACTTGAAAAAGGTTCTTTCATCAATTCAGAATGACGAATTGAAATCGACCCTAAGCAATTTTGAGGAAGTAGCTGATAAACGATCCTACTTTTTCTCAATTCCTAAGAAATGGCTGGTTGCTGCTTCTATTATGGTCGTTTTCGCCTTGGGTTTATGGGGTGTGAAATCTACGTTTTATCCTTCAAATGAAGCTCTTTATGCAGAGTATTTTCAGGCAGATGAAAATACCGTTGTTCCCATTGTTCGAGGAGAAGAGATTCACAGTATAGAATATAGGGCTTTCGTAGCCTACGAGGAAGAGAACCACCATAAAGCGATAAATCTTTTTAATTCAATCAGTAATCCTGAACAAACCTATATCCTTTATTATAAGGCTCTTTGCTACATGTCTCTTGACAAATTTGATGAGGCCTCGAACCTGATGAATCAGGTGGTTGAGAAAGGGGCCTTAGAAAATGAATTTTCTAATTTTGAGACTCGCGCACATTGGTACATGGCACTTGCCCATATAAAAATGGGAAATAATACGGAAGCAATAGATGAGCTCAATAGAGTTATTGACCAGCAAAATTCTGTATTTAAGAAAAAAGAGGCTCAGAAATTAAAGAGTTATCTCGAATGATTTCTCTTTATTTTTTTTAGAACAAGGAGCAAGATTACAATCCCAAATAAACTTGATAAAATCCATATCATCGGATGGGTTGGCTGTTGAAGGTATATTTCTTCAATATTTCCATTGATAACAAAACCAGACCAGTAGTAAGGATGAGCCAAAGCAGTTTGCTTGTTCTTGTTAAGATAATTGATTTTTGCCTTTCTCAGTGCATGGTTTTTTTTCTCACCCCTTTTCAAATTTTTATAGAAATCAACCATGACAGATTTAGTTTGCTTATCCGGAATCTTCCATAGACTCATCACAATAGACGGCACCCCGGAAAAGTGAAAAGCTCTGGCCATACTCATAACACCTTCACCTTTTTCAATCTTGCCAAATCCTGTATTGCAAGCACTTAGAACTGCGAGATTTGCATTTGATTTCATCGTATAAATTTCAGAAGCTGTCAAGGGTCCGTCATCAAATAACAAGCTATTGTGCATAGGGTTGTCATCATCAATTTCTGCGTGCATCGCCAGGTGTAAAATCGAATATTCAAGGCTATGAGCATTAAAATTACTCCTGACAGCAGTTCCGTCTGTAAATTTTCTTCCTCCCGTAATGGCTGAAATTTCTTCAATTTCACTCTTTGTGTGAGACAAGCTTTCGCTATCCAGGTACTCTGGAGCAAAACCTGCCCAGTTATAAGGAGTGTCATAATTATAAAACTCATTTTGAAGTTCCATATATAAACTTACTGAACCATTGTAGCTAACCGAATAATCTTCAATTAAAAATGAACCCTTAGGAGTTTTGAGCACCTCATACGGAATATAATTCAGCACATTATCAGGAATGATTATCAGATCTTTTTTGTCTTTATACAATTGCTGACCCATTAGATACATATACAGATCATAACTCAGTTCTTCTATTTCTTCCCTTTTTGACAAGTGGTTCTTAAAGTCATTGGTTATCTGAGTCAATTTAGGTGCAATATCAGCTCTCAACAGACTTACTGTGTCTCTTGTAATTGTAAATGAAAATAAACTCTCCTCTCCTAAAAAATAAGTCAACACCTGAGAGTTTTCGTCTAAAATGCTTTGAACTTCTTTAATTTTAACAACGGAATTACTATTTACGCCGTGATTAAATTTCGGGTAATTACTGACAAAGTCCTTATAAATACTGTCTAATCTGTAAGTCAGGCTAATTCTGAGATCCAGCAAAGATTGATAATATTCTTTATCCGGCTTGCTCGAGGATTTTTCAAAATAAAGGTCCATTTTAACCCTTTCGAGGTCCTTTTTGACAGATCGCTCCAACTCTATTTTCTCTTCGGGAATATCACTGAAAGCCATATATTTTATTCCCTGCAATCCCTTCAATAAGGTTGTGTTCCTATTTGTTTCCGAAAGCTCAAATGCTTTTTCAAGGTATTTGTTATCCCTTGTTTCATGGTATAATTGCCAGCAAATACCTAAATCTTTCTCAAATACCTCTCTGTATTTATTAGCGAAGTCAATTCGAGATCTGTCAGAAGAAAAATTGCTTTGTGCCAGCTTAATCAATTTTACTTTCTGATCTACTTGACTAAAAGACTTTTCCAAAGTCCCGATGTTTCCGTTTTTTTGATATTGATCCAAATAAAAGTCCGTCAATAACATCAAAGCTTCGATCGCCTGAAGGGGTCCTATAACCTCATTTGGTCTGTCAGCCTTATAATTTGCCGCTTTTAAACACCGATCCACATATTGAATAAATTGGGCATTATCTCCTTTAATCTTGTATAACCTGGCTATTTGCAAATAATTCTCTGCTACAAGATCACTTATGTCACCATAAATTTCTTTGTTTACTTCCAGGGCCAAGTGAAATAAACTCTCTGCTTTATCAAGATGAATTCTTCGATCCAGATAAAGCTGTCCGAGAAAGTTTCTTGCATTTGCCAGATACTGTCTGCTGTTGATCCTTTTTCCAATCTCAATCGCTTTAAGATAATGTTCCTCTGCCTTATCATAATTTTTGATCAATACGTATGAATTTGCCAGATCGTAATTCGTTTCACATGTCCATCGATGCCATTCCCCGTAACTTTCCTTTCTGATCTTTAAATTTTTCTCCAGTAAATCAATGGCTGCCTTATACTCCTTCTTCGCTTCCAAAATATTTGCATAAGTGGTGTAAACAAAAGTCATATTCGGGTTGAACTCGCCATAAGAGGACAATCCTTTTTCCATAGCCTTCTCCACATAGATTTCTGCTTTGGACAGATCACCTGAGTAAAAATGGATAAGTGCCATCCCTACATAAACATCAGATAGAAAGTTGCTTTTCTCCTTACTCTCTAAAAGTAGGGTTTCAGATTGGTGGTACATTTCAAGGGCCTTTTCCGTTTGACCCAGATCATCATAAACTAACGCCAGATTGTATGTGGAAACAGCAAGTGCGTAAGGATTCGTTTTTAATTTTCTTTTTATTTCCAGCGACTTCTCATAGTAAAAAGTAGTACTGTCATAATCCGACCGAAAATAATGATTGATTCCAATGGTATTCAGGTTATCCGCAATTTTTACGCTATCCAAAAGCCTCAAACTAATCTGAAGGGATTTCCGGGCCAATGAATTCGATTCTTCGTAGTTTCCAAGATTCTGAACGATCTTGGCTTTAGTCTGATAGGTAACTGCAAAATAGTTTTCACTTGAGTTTTCCTCCTTCAGTTTTGATAATAAAGATTCCAGAATAGCATTCGCCTCCACAAACTTCCCTTCTCTGTTTAGGTTTAAAGCCTTTCTGTTTTTTTCTAAAACATAAGCATTATCAATGCTCTGCCCCCAGCCAAACTGAAACACAAGAAATACAACAAAACTTAAGCGTCTTAAAACCATTTAATTGACAGGGATAAAATAAAAACGTAAATATAAACTAAGTTGTCAAATTCATCTTATGGTTTTCCTTACAGTTTCTTTACATTTCTTTCTTTCGCAACTCGATCCAGTTCTTCATACCATTGCTCACCAAATTTTCTGATTAAAGCCTGCTTGACGAACCTGTAAACCGGAACCTGTAATTCTTTCCCTAAGGAGCATGCATCATCACATATTTCCCATTTATCATAGTTCACAGCTGCAAACTCACTGTATTGCTTTATTCGAACAGGGTATAAATGGCAGGAAACTGGTTTTTTAAAACTTGTTTCGCCCTGATTATACGCCTCTTCAATTCCACATAAGGCCACTCCCTTCTCATCATAAATGACATAGGCACAATCGGCTCCCTCAATCAATGTGGTTTCATGTTCCCCAAATTCGTTAGTCGTATAAGGGCCCTGACTCTCTATGGCCTCCAGCCCTTCTTTTCTCAGGAATTTTTTTACCTTGGGTAAAATCTTTTTTAATGTCAATAACTCCTCCTGTTCCAGCGGAGCTCCGGCATCACCATCCACGCAACAAGCACCTTTACAAGCGCTTAGGTTACAGACAAATTCCTTATCCAGAATATCCTCAGAAATTACCGTCTTTCTAAGTTGAAACATAATTGACGAATTTTGATCAGCAAAAATACATTCTTTTTGGCTAATTCATCTCAAGAATAAAATTCAAATAAGATCCTTAGATGGAGTCATGTCTTATTAATTCAATTTTTCTAACTTTGACACCTTACCAAAGAAAAGGAAATGGGATTAAATTTTAAGGAAATTGTAACGGCAACCATGGTGCTTTTTGCAGTTATCGATATTATCGGGAGCATTCCAATCATTATCGGCTTACGAAAGAAAGTTGGTCATATTCAATCGGAAAAAGCATCAATTGTGGCCATGTTATTGATGATTTTATTTCTTTTTGTTGGGGTCCAAATACTTAACCTTATCGGCATCGATGTATATTCGTTTGCTGTTGCCGGTTCCTTTGTTATATTTTTCCTTGCCATTGAAATGATCCTTGGCATTCAACTTTACAAGGAAGATTCTCCAAAAACGGCCAGTGTGGTTCCCTTGGCTTTTCCGCTGATTGCCGGTGCAGGAACCATGACAACTATTTTATCACTTAAAGCAGAGTTTCAAACCATTAATATTGTCGTTGCAATAATTGTAAACATAATTTTCGTTTATGCCGTACTCAAATCTTCCTCGAAGATCGAACGTTTGATCGGTGAAGGTGGAATCAGTGTTGTGAGAAAAATATTTGGAGTTATTCTTCTGGCGATTGCTGTAAAATTATTTGCTTCAAATATTCAAGGGCTGCTTAATTAATAGAATATGGATTTCGATGTTTTAATAGTAGGAGGAGGAGTAGCAGGTATGTCTGCTGCGCTTGTCCTGGGTTCAGCAAAGAACAAACCATTTGCCAAGGATAAAAAAATTGGAATTATAATGCACCAGAGGACCTCAGCACTTAATGGGGCCTTATTCAATAATGTGTTGGGAATTCCTCCTGGAACCACAGGTAATGAGATTTTGGAAAACGGCCGAAAACATTTATCTCATACCTATCCTCATGTTATCCAAATCGAAAAAGAGAAGGTCAGTGAAGTAGAGCCTTTAGGGAAGTTTTTCAATGTCAAGACAAATAAAGGTGCTTATTCTGCCAAAATTGTAGTTATTGCGGTAGGGCCATCTAATTTATTTAATATTAAAGGCCTGGAACAGTTCATTGAGCCACATCGAAATTTACCTGCAAAAAAAGAACGGATTCAGTTAAAAAACACAAACCACAAAATTCAAGAAAATCTTTTTGTGGCAGGAGTTCTGGCCGGGTGGCGCAGCCAATTTGCCACAGCTGCAGGTAGCGGTACCCACGTTGCTACAGATATTCTCACGATTTGGAACGGAGGACAGACTGCTATGGTTCACGATTCGGAACCCAAATAGAATTTGAGAAAAAAATGGTCTTTAGGGTTCAAGTGGATAACCTTCCCTATCTAACTCCAGGACTTTTTTTATCATCAGGTCCTGATCATTGATGATCTGGAAATACGCATTGACATCAAATATTTGTTGTGCAAAAAGAGCCTTCAAATAGAGTCTGAAATTAGCCCTTTCTTCGTCTGTAAAATACTGAAAACTTTTTGGTACTGAAGCCATGTATTCTTCAAAAATATGATCATCCCTGTCAAACTCTTTGTTAAATCTTTCAAAACTCCATCCTTCAAATTCATCCACATGATTGTCACAATACTGAAAAACGAACTGGCGGGATTTCTGATAATGAAAATCAGGAAAAAACATTGTTGTGTCAATAGATACAAAGACATCCGGAATTATTCCACCTCCTCCATAAACTATTTTACCTTTCGGGGTCTCAAACTTGAGTGAATCATTTACCTTAATACTGTCGGCATTCATTAATTCTCCGTTGTGGTACCTGGTTTCAAAATCATTAAAGTATTCTCCCCCCTTTTTATTTTCATAAGGTTTTTGAATCGACCTTCCCGTAGGTGTATAATACCTTGAAACTGTTAAACGGACAGCTGATCCATCTCCCAATTGCATTTCCTGCTGCACCAGTCCTTTGCCAAAACTCCTTCTTCCAACAATCGTGCCTTTGTCATTATCCTGAAGAGCACCGGCAACAATTTCACTTGCAGAAGCAGAGGCTCCGTTAATCAGAACAAATACATGGCCCTTTTCAAAATCTCCCTTGCTGGTGGCAAAAGTTTCATCAATTCTTTCTTTCTTATTCTTGGTAAAAACTATTAGTTTTCCGTCTTCAAGGAATTCATCGATGATCTGGGTGGCTACCTGAAGATATCCTCCAGGGTTGTGCCTTAAGTCAAGAACCAGTTTTTCCATACCCTGATCAATAAGATCATCCAGGGATTCCTTAAACTCGTCATAAGTGGTGGCAGCAAATTTATTTACTTTAATATAACCCAGATCTTCATTGAGCATATAATGGGCATCCACGCTTGCAATGGGTACTTCTCCCCTGGTAATTGTAAAAGGCAACTCCTTATTTTCCGACTTTCTGTAAACAACAAGATTTACATCGGTATTTGGCTTTCCTTTCAAAGTCTTAAGAATGTAATCGCTGCCTATTCTCTTTCCAAACAAAGTGTCATTATCAGCAATCAAAATTCGATCACCTGCCTTCAAACCTGCTCTTTCACTTGGTCCATTGTCCAAAACCTTAACAACCGTAAGAGAGTCTTTATACATTCTGAACTGGATTCCAATTCCAACGAACTTACCGTTCATTGACTCGGAAACTCCTTCCAGTTCCTTTGCAGATATATATACAGAATGCGGATCCAGTTTATCAAGCATGTTTTTGATGGTCCCATCCAATAAACTGTCTGTGTCCACATCGTCCACGTATTCGTACTGGATATAGTCTATGAGCCTTTTAATTTTTCGTTCCTGAGGTGTGCCCCCAAAAAAGGTAATGGTTTTCTTTTGATAGTTCAGAGAAGTCCCCAAAAAGATGCCCACAGCAATCGAAATCGCTATGATCAATGGAAGAAATATTCTTGTTTTTCTATTCATCTATGGGCAGATATAAAATTTCAACATTGGCTCTTTTCAAAAATTCGATACCGGAATCATCTTTGTAAGAATTCGCATAGACCATCCTTCGAATTCCCGATTGATGGATCAATTTACTACACTCCTTACAGGGAGACAAGGTGATGTATAATGTTGCCCCCTGGCAACCCTGAGTAGATGAGGCCACTTTTAAAATGGCATTCGCCTCAGCATGCAACACATGCCATTTTGTATTTCCTTCTTCATCTTCACAACAATTATCAAATCCTGTGGGTGTTCCGTTATATCCGTCTGAGATGATCATTTTATCCTTTACGATCAGAGCTCCAACCTGTTTCCTCTTACAGTGTGAAAGTTTTGACCATTCCATCGCCATTTTCAAATAGGCCCGATCATACCTTCTCTGTTTCTTTTCCGTCATGCTTCTTGACTATGGTATATGATTCCTTGTTAGCGAAAATAAAAAACTTTGAAGTGAAAGCTGTTAAAAAATCATCAAAATTTAATATGAGTGCCTGTCATTGATAAAATTTCAACTTTGAAACCAAATCCCAGAGAACAATACCGCAGCTTACCGAAATATTCAAGGAGTGTTTTGTTCCATACTGAGGAATCTCCAGACAAAGATCCGATGCATCCACAACACGCTGTCCCACACCCTTAACTTCATTTCCGAAAACCAGGGCATATTTCTGCATTTTTTTGGGAATGAAATTCTCCAAAGAAGTGCTTTTATCTGCCTGCTCCACTGAAATAACGGTAACGCCCTCATTTCGCAGTCGTTTAACAAGTTCCTCGGTATTTTCCTCGTATTCCCAATCAACAGATTCTGTTGCTCCCAAGGCTGTTTTATGAATTTCCTTATGTGGAGGCTGAGCCGTAATTCCGCAGAGATATACCTTTTCAATTAAAAATGCATCAGCGGTTCGGAATACTGAACCAATATTATTAAGGCTTCTTATATTATCGAGAATAATGATCAGCCCGACTTTTTCAGAATTTCTAAAATCTTCAATGTTCAGTCTGTTTAACTCGCTGTTTTTAAGTTTTCGCATAAGTTTGAACCATTTCAAGTGGCCAAAATTAAATAATTCGTGTCAGATGATCGAAATCTCATGGTAAATTGTCATCAAAATCCAATCTTTTTTGCCCAAACATGACTTTTATCATACTTTTCCTATAGGATTATTAGTTTTTTAACATTTATTTTGATGCTTTACCCCCGTATATTATTATTTTTGCCACTGAATATTGAAATCTGAGAAATGATTGATACCCTGAAAACACCGGAAATTAGTAAACTAAACGGGAAGTATAATGAACTGACCGTTTATAAAAGAGTGGAACAGCTTTATCTTGATTTCAATTCAGAGGATATCATGATTACTTCTGCCTTTGCTGCCACCTCAGCCTTTTTGTTAAAGGTGTTCTCAGATATAAACAAGAACCAGGTAATTTATTTTATAGATACGGGATATCATTTCAAAGAAACACTCATTTACAAAGATTACCTTACACAATTATACGACCTGAATGTTGTAAGCATCAAAGCCGATCCCAGTGAATTCAGGTTTAGCCAGGAAAAACAATTATGGAAGAATAGTCCGAACAGATGCTGCTATATCAATAAAGTTAAACCTCTTGACCTGATAAAGAAAGATTATAAAATCTGGGTATCGGGCCTGATGAAATGGCAAAGTGATCACCGCAAAGGATTAAATATTTTTGAACAGAAAGAAACTCTCCTAAAATTTTACCCTTTATTGGATATTAATTCTGCTGAACGTGATCAGTTCATTATAGATCACCATCTTCCTTTCCATCCCCTCAAGTCTAAAGGATACGCATCCATCGGTTGCTCTCATTGTACGGTTCCCGGGGAAGACCGCAATGGAAGATGGAACAACTCACCCAAAACGGAATGCGGACTGCACCTTTAAATCAGTTCACAACAGGAATCATTATCAGCAGAAAGATGCTTTTATTCAAACATCCGGGATATCATTTTCGTCAATAGAGCATTTTTGTATTCTTATTAATATTATATCTTTGCTCATCTTACCTGAAGACTAAGGTAATTCAAAGACAATCTAAAAATTTCAGGCCTTGGCAAAATCTAATAAAGTAACTCCGTTGATGTTGCAGTACAACAACATCAAAACCAAGTACCCTGATGCCATGCTTCTTTTTAGAGTTGGTGATTTTTATGAAACTTTTGGTGAAGATGCCAGGGTAGCCGCCAAGGTACTTGGAATCATCCTTACCAAAAGAGGTGCGGGGTCTGAAAGTGAAACAGCCTTGGCGGGGTTTCCTCATCACTCCCTGAACACCTACCTGCCAAAATTGGTCAAAGCGGGTCTAAGGGTCGCAATTTGCGATCAGCTGGAAGACCCCAAAATGACAAAAAAAATCGTGAAAAGAGGGGTAACGGAGCTCGTAACTCCCGGAGTTGCCTTAAATGATGAAGTCCTGAACTCAAAATCCAATAATTTTCTGGCTTCGGTACATTTTGGAAAAAAAATAATCGGTATTTCCTTTCTCGATGTCTCTACCGGAGAATTTATTACGTCTCAGGGAAACTCAGAGTACATTGATAAACTATTACAGAATTTTCGTCCGAGTGAAATATTGGTTCAAAAAGAATTTAAGCTTCGTTTCAGGGAATTGTTCGGAAACCAATTTTATACTTTTTTTCTTGATGACTGGATCTTTAAAGAAGAAGCCTCAAACGAAATTCTTACCCGTCATTTTAAAGTCGCTTCTTTAAAAGGATTTGGAATAGAAGATCTGAAAGAAGGTATCATTTCATCCGGGGTTATCATGCATTATCTCTCTGAAACCCAGCATCATCAACTGGAACATATTTCCAATATCCAGCGGCTTTACGAAAATGACTTTGTCTGGATGGATAAATTTACAGTCAGAAATCTTGAGTTGTACCAAAGAAATAGTCCTGAAGCGGTAACTCTTCTCGACGTGATCGATTCAACGATTTCTCCAATGGGTGGGAGAATGTTGAAAAGATGGCTTGCCCTTCCGTTAAAAAATATTGAAGAAATTCAAAAAAGACATGAAGTAGTTCGCTATTTTATTCAAAAGGAAGAAGATCTTGAATTTCTTGACCATCAGCTGGATCAGGTAAGTGATCTTGAAAGACTTATCTCAAAACTTGCCACAGGAAAAATCAACCCGAAAGAAGTTGTCCTATTAAAAAATTCTCTTGAAGCCATAGTTCCCATTAGACAACGGGCCCTGAAGAGCAACCATAAAACAATGGTCTCGCTTGCGGAAGAAATTGAGCCAAATTTTGAGCTGATAAAAAAGATTGACTCCACCCTTGAAGAAAATGCCCCGATTCTTTTGAGCAAAGGTAATGTTATAAAAAAAGGTGTGAATACGGAGTTGGATGATCTAAGAAATATCTCTTCTTCGGGGAAAGCCTACCTGGACCATATTGTGGAGCGTGAGATTGAACGTACCCAGATCTCAAGTCTTAAAATAGCTTTCAATAATGTATTTGGCTACTATATTGAGGTACGAAACACGCATAGAGACAAGGTACCCGAAAACTGGGTCAGAAAACAAACACTTGTATCTGCAGAAAGGTACATTACGGAAGAATTAAAAGAATACGAATCGAAAATTCTTGGTGCCCAGGAAAAGATTGGTCTTCTGGAAAACACAATCTTTCAGGAATTACTTAAAGATCTGCATCCTCATATTCTGAAGATTCAAAAGTCGGCGAAAGTAATTGCTCAACTGGATTGTTTAGGGTCTTTCGCCAAGGTTGCCGTACGGAACAATTACGTTTGCCCGGTCATTGACGATTCTACTGTCATAGAGATCAATAACGGAAGACATCCGGTCATTGAAAGGCAACTGCCCGCGGGTGAGCTCTATGTGGCCAATGATGTAGTATTAAACAGGGAGCAACAGCAGATCATAATGATCACGGGTCCTAACATGAGTGGAAAATCAGCCCTATTGAGACAAACCGCCCTTATCGTCTTGTTGGGGCAAATAGGATCTTATGTACCGGCCCAAAATGCAAAACTGGGAATCGTCGATAAAATCTTTACCCGAGTAGGTGCCAGTGACAACATTTCCATGGGGGAATCAACGTTTATGGTAGAAATGAATGAAACTGCCAATATCCTCAACAACCTTTCCGAAAGAAGCCTTATACTGCTTGACGAAATCGGAAGGGGAACAAGTACTTATGACGGAATTTCAATTGCATGGGCCATAGCAGAATATCTGCATGAGCACCCAACAAGGGCCAAAACCCTGTTTGCGACCCATTACCATGAACTCAATGATATGAGTGAGACTTTTGTCAGAATCAAAAATTACAACGTATCTGTTAAAGAGTTAAAAGATAAGGTTATATTTATTCGTAAACTGATTCCGGGAGGCAGTAAACACAGCTTCGGGATTCATGTGGCTAAATTGGCAGGAATGCCAAGCCCCGTGCTTCACCGTGCGAACAAAATGCTCGCACATCTGGAAAAAAGCCACGCCTCGGAAGAAATACAGGAAAAGCTGAAGAGTGCCTCTGAAAAAGAGGTTCAGTTAAGTTTTATCAATCTTGACGACCCTTTACTCGAGGAAATTAAAGATGAAATCTTAAGCACCAATATAGACACCCTGACCCCAATAGAAGCGTTGATGAAGCTCAATGAGATCAAAAGAATGCTCACTAAAAAATAAGTACCATCCGGGGGTAAAAAATAATACTTAACTTCATGTCAAAATTAATGTACATGAAACCTTACCTTTTCCTCTTTTCCCTTTTTTTATTTATCGCGTCCTCATGCAAGCAGAAATCAAAAGAAAATAAAGCAGAAATAAGCATTGAAATTAGTACCTCAAAAGATCAGACTCCGAAAGATGGTCGTTTGCTTTTGATTTTTGCAAAGAACAATGATAAAGAACCGAGATTCCAAATCAATGGAGGACTTAACACGCAAGTGATTTTTGGAATGAATATTGAAAATCACAATCCTGGCGATAAGATCTATTTTGACACCGAATCTATGGGTTTTCCGGTTGAATCCATAAGCGATCTCCAGGAAGGTGAATACTATGTTCAGGCCCTTTTTCATGTATACGAAACTTTTGACCTTTCAACGGGACATACAGTAAAACTGCCCATGGATAACGGGGAAGGACAGCAATGGAATCGTTCACCCGGAAACCTCTACAGTAAACCGGTAAAGCTTTTGGTTGGGCAAAATGGTTTAGCTGATTTTGAACTGAAACTCGATCAGGTCATCCCCGAAATTGAGGAGCCCAAGGATACAGAGTGGGTAAAACACATTAAAATCAAATCTGAAAAGCTGTCCGCATTTTGGGGTCGGGATATATATCTCGGTGCTCACATCCTACTCCCAAAAAATTTTGATAAACACCCGGAGGCCCGCTATCCTTTGATGATATTTCATGGTCACTTCCCTTCGGATTTTGGAGGATTCAGAACCACCCCGCCGGATAAGGACCTTGAGCCGGATTATTCCGAACGGTTTAATGTTAAAGGGTACAACCGCATTCAACAACAAGAAGCCTATGAATTTTATCAACGCTGGAACGGCCCTGATTTTCCAAGATTTCTTATCATCGAGATTCAACACCCTACTCCCTATTACGATGATTCCTATGCGGTAAATTCTGCCAGTCAAGGCCCATATGGAGATGCTATCACTTATGAGCTCATTCCGTATATTGAAAAAGAATTCAGAGGCATCGGCAAGGGATGGTCAAGGTTTTTATACGGAGGTTCCACCGGTGGATGGGAAGCGCTTGCGGTACAGGTTAAATATCCAGATGAATACAATGGTTGTTTTGCCGCATGCCCCGACCCGATTGATTTTACAAGCTATTGTCTCACCAATATCTATGAGGATCAAAACGCCTACTATTACGAAAGTGATTTTAAGAAACTTGAAGTCCCCTCAAGGAGAGATTTTCTTGGCCAGATCTCTTCAACAGTAAAACAAGACAATCATCTGGAACTGGTTCTCGGTGATAAATCCAGGTCGGGCCAGCAATTTGATATTTGGGAGGCAACCTATTCACCTCAAGGTCAAGACGGATATCCCCAAAGGATCTGGGATAAATATACCGGAGAAATCGATCACGAAGTAGCCAATTATTGGAAGGAAAACTATGACCTCAGATATATTTTAGAAAGAGACTGGGACAAGCTTGGAGAAAAGTTGAGAGGAAAAATCCATATCTATTGCGGAGACATGGATAATTACTACCTGAATAATGCGGTCTATTCCATGGAGGCATTTTTAGAAAATACTACAGATCCTTATTATGAAGGTGAGGTTGATTACGGCGACAGGGCAGAACATTGCTGGAACGGGGATCAGGAAAACCCTAATCATATCTCGAGACTGCGATACAACTCGATGTACGTCCCTAAGATCATGAAGCGTATAGCAGAATCGGCTCCTGCGGGTGCGGACCTGTCAAGCTGGAGGTATAAGGAATGATGTCCTTGAGAAATAAAAAAGACACCTGCCTTCGAAAGGATGAAATGCATTGACTAATTATATTATCTTTGTAGGGTAATTTTACGAATATGTTTTTATTTATTAGCGGAGCTGAGATTTTTATTATCCTGGTCATAGTGGTGATGCTTTTTGGAGCGGACAAGTTGCCAGAGCTTGCAAGAGGTCTGGGGAAAGGAATGCAGCAACTCAAAAATGCCACTAATGAGGTAAAAAAAGAAATCTCTGAAGGAGCAAAAAAGCAGGGAATAGACACGGATCTTACCAAAGATATTCAAAAAGACATTAAGAATATTAAGAATAAGGTTCAGGACAATATAGATGACCTTACCGGTCCGATAAAACGAAACTTTTAAGTTAATTTGAGTCTTCTAGATAAAATTATTCATTACGATAAAGAACTCTTAATCTTTATCAATACGATGGGTTCTGAAAACTGGGATGGTTTCTGGTTGCTTATTACCAATCAACTAAGCTGGATTCCCCTTTACCTGTTGTTTTTTTATTTGATTTTCAAATCCTTGGGTTGGAAGAAAGGGGTCGCCATGATTCTGCTCACGGCTTTAATGGTTACCTTTTCGGATCAATTTACAGTGTTTCTGAAAAATTATTTTGAGCGTCTCAGACCTAACAGAGACCCTTCAATAAATGAAATTATAAGAATTGTTAAAAATAATTCCAGTTATAGTTTTGTGTCGGGTCACGCCACAACTTCAACTGCGGTAACGCTTTTGATGCATTTGACCCTGAAGAAATATTACAAATACACCATCTTCTTCTTCATTTGGCCTCTGTTATTCAGTTACAGCAGAATGTATCTTGGGGTTCACTTTCCGGCAGACGTTTTAACTGGAGCAATTTTAGGTATTTTCATTGGTTACTCCTTCTATAAAATGAGCCTGTATCTATTCAACAGAATGGATAAAAGGCTCAAACAACCATAAGGTTACAGCCTCGAATATCAGAGTGATCAAATCGACCTAAAATTTCAAACTGATCAGGACCGATTTTACGACCCAGATCCTGGGTGGCAATAAAAGAAATGGAGTTTATATTTGCCAGGTCCACAATATTTATCCCCCCTGTGCTTCCCTCACCGAGTAAGGTCATCGGATCCTCTGTATCTCTTATTAAAATTTTCATCCAGGGAGGCGTTTTAAAAAGTCCGTTCCCTTTTGAATAGGCTTGGGAAAGCAATTCAGTCATTCCGTATTCCGAGTGAATTTTATCTACTCCAAATCCCCTGCAAAGGATTTGATGAAGTTCATTTCTTACAATTTCTTTGCGTCTGCCCTTCATCCCCCCTGTTTCCATAATAATCGTATTTTTCAATTTAAACTGACGGATCTCGATTAAATCAAGTAAGGCATGGGTCACACCAATCAATATGACTTTCTCTCCTCTCTTGTCCAAATTGATCAACAGTTGACTTAACTCTTCCATTTGATCCAGGTAGAAGCCGCTGTAGCTGGATTTACTGCTATTGATAAGTTGATTCACCATATAGATCAAAGAGGAGCCCTTTCTTTCCAGATAACCTGGTAAAAGAGCAAGAATTGTATACTTTTCAGGTTTACCATAGAAAAGGCCGAAGCCTTTCAAAAAACTTTGCTCATAAAGACCCAGATCGGTAATCAGGTGCCTGCTCGTAACTGACCCGGTAGTTCCGCTGCTTGTAAATACTTCCTGCACCGTTTCCTTTGCACTCAAAAGATCGTACAATTTGAAGAATTCTACTGGTAAAAAAGGTATATCCTCAACTTTTGACACGGAAAATGGGTCAATCCTGAGGAGTTCGATAAACTTTTTATATACAATATTGTTTTGAGCCTGATATCGAAAAATGCTCAGGGCTTTCTTTCTAAAATCCTGTTCATCGTGAATATCAAAAATGTCCATTATGGGATGTATTGTTTTTTGACAAAAGTACCCCTTTTTTACGCAACCATATATCAATTGGGTATCTTTAAAAAGACAAACTATTGCTTTTTTTGTTAAAATATGGACCTAAAAAAGATTTTTTTTGTAATTTTTGCCGTTATAACCATGGCATCCTGTTCCGATGATGACAGTTATGAATATCATTATGAATTGCTTCCGGTTGAGGATGCGCAGGTGCCTGAGGTATTTGAATACGGAAAGATCTATGACCTAACGGTTACGTATCTTCTTCCTGATGATTGTTATGTCAACAATGACATACTTTACGAGTATGAAAATACTTCTCGAAACATAGCAGTGGTTTCGCTGGTTATAGAAAGTAATGACTGTGAAGACCTTGAATTGGAACAAGAGTTGACCTTTAGGGTACATGCCCTTCAGAAAAACCCTTATATTTTCAATTTTTGGCAAGGCGACGATGAAAATGGAGAGCCCATTTATCTGACGGTAGAAGTACCAGTAATTAATATAAGCAATGTAAGTGCCAATGAGTTTGAAGAGACTCATACAGAAATGTAAAAATGGAGATATAATCTCCCAGTCAGAGATTTATCACCTCTTTGCTGGGAAGCTTTTTGTAATATGTCTGAAATATTCAAAGACACAACAGGAAGCTGAGGACAATTTGCAGGAAGCGTTCATTACGATATTTAAAAAAATTGACCAGTTCAAATTTAAAGGTTCATTTGAAGGCTGGATGAAAAGGATCGTTATCAACACGGCCCTTCAGACCTACCGTCAAAAAAACATTATGAACCTGGTTGAAGAAAATTATCCTGAGGAGGTTGAAGTTGAAATTGACGAAAACAATATTTCTCTGGATTTTTTATTAAAAATAATTCAGGAATTGCCAGAGCGATACAGAATGGTTTTTAACCTTTATGTTCTCGACGGTTTTTCCCACAAGGAAATCGCCTCCATGCTGAATATTGCTGTGGGCACGTCGAAATCAAACTTGTCTAGGGCAAGGCTGATCCTGAAGGAAAAAATTGAATTGAGCCAACAGCAAAAAAATGCAGGTCTGATTTGATTGACCAAACTTGAAAATGTTAGAAAGAAAAAACATAGACAGAGTTTTTCAAGAGAACTTGAAGGATTTGGAAATTTATCCAAATAAGAGGGTTTGGTCTGGTATTGAGGGTCGTCTGAATAATCGCAAGAGACGTTCTGTTGCTTTGTGGAAAAAACTAAGTGCCGCAGCGATTTTATCGGGTATAATTCTTACTGCGGGTTTATTCTATCAAAATAATTCGATATCAGTTGACAACCAGGTTGTAGAAGTTGATGGTACAAGTGTTGATAATTCAGCAACTCCTGAACTGAATCCCGCAATAATCATTAATGACGATACTGAATTGGCGGCAGAAATGAGGCCAAAAGAGAATAAAATCAAGGTTACGGAGAAACCAATTTTTGTTAAACAACCAAATAATAAGGTCATTGTAACTGATAATGAAATCGCGACAATCTATTCGAGTATTGAGGATAAATACATTGTTGACAAAGAGGATTTCCTTCAGGAACTGAAGGGTGGCGAATCGATTACGGCTCGTATGGAGGCAATTCCGGAGAAGAAACAAAAGGAAAAAATTGATAAAAAATGGTCGGTCGGACCTACGGTAGCACCTGTTTTTTATAATTCACTTCAGGATGGATCTCCGCTTAATGAAGCCCTTTCAAATAACTCAAGGTCTTCTGACAATGCGCTTTCTGTTGGTGTAAAAATCAATTATCAGTTAACGAACAAATTTTTTATTCAATCCGGGGTAAACAAAGTTGAGCTTGCTTACAATACAAAGGATGTAAACGCTTTAATTTCTTCTTCTAAAAATGCCGTTAACAATATTAATACAGATAAATACGGAGTCATTCTAACCCCTTCTAGAAATGGTCAGGTCCCGAATTCAGGCAACGAGCTTTTCAAATCAAGTTTGAACGGGGATGTTAATCAGTCCATTGAATATTATGAATTGCCTATTGAAATGAAGTATAACCTCTATGATAAAAGGCTTGGCTTAAATCTGGTAGGTGGTTTTAGTACGCTTATTTTATCTAACAATTCTGTCTCAATTGTGAATCAGAACAGTGTTGTTGATCTTGGCAATGCAAATAATTTGAATGACCTTAATTTTAGCGGAAATGTTGGTGTAGACCTCGATTACAAATTAAGTAAGAGTTGGTTTTTAAATGTGGCTCCGATGTTTAAATACCAGTTTAATACCTACTCAGGAAATTCAGGTAATTTCAGACCCTATTACTTTGGTCTTTATTCGGGCTTGAATTACAAATTCTAATAATCAGAACTTCCTGATCTGACACCTTTTTTATCAATTTTGAGAATATCTCAATTTTGATTGGCAAATTTTCAAAGTTTTTTCATTATTCCGTAATTCTTACACTAAATCCTATTAATTTTACAATCCCGCTCCTATTTTGAGCATGAAGTAAGAACTAACAATAAAAAAATTAAATATATGGGCTTAGTCGCAACCGATTTCGGAATTAAAGAAGCTTTGGATAAACTTGGTATTAAAGAGGTAAATGCCGGAAGTTCAACAGGATCAGATTTCTTTGCATCAGGAGAAATGCTGGATTCTTATTCTCCGGTTGATGGTAAACTCATCGCTTCCGTTCAATCGAGCACACAGAAAGATTATGAAAAGGTAATCCAAACAGCCTCTGAGGCTTTCAAATCATGGAGAAAAATTCCTGCTCCTCAACGAGGAGAGATCGTAAGACAATTTGGAGAAAAATTAAGAGAGCTCAAAGAACCTTTGGGTAAGCTTGTCTCATATGAAATGGGAAAAAGCTTTCAGGAAGGGCTTGGAGAGGTGCAGGAAATGATAGATATCTGTGATTTTGCTGTGGGCCTCTCAAGACAATTGCACGGCCTTACTATGCATAGCGAGAGACCCGGACACAGAATGTATGAGCAATATCACTCTCTCGGGATTGTTGGCATTATTTCAGCATTTAACTTTCCTGTAGCAGTTTGGGCCTGGAATACTGCACTGGCATGGATCTGTGGAGATGTCTGTGTTTGGAAACCATCAGAAAAAACGCCCCTTTGCGGAATTGCTTGTCAGCAGATAGCAGCAAGCGTCTTCCGGGAAAATAACCTGCCAGAAGGAATATCCTGTTTAATCAATGGAGACTACACGGTTGGTGAAATGATGACTACGGATGGAAGAGTACCATTGGTATCGGCAACAGGTTCAATCAGGATGGGTAAGATTGTCGCGCAAAAAGTAGCCGCCAGGCTCGGTAAATCGTTGTTGGAACTGGGTGGAAATAATGCAATTATTGTGACTCCCGACGCGGATATTAAAATGACAGTTATTGGCGCTGTTTTTGGCGCTGTCGGGACCGCGGGGCAGCGATGTACCTCTACAAGAAGACTTATTATACACGAAAGTATTTATGATAAAGTAAAAGACGCTTTAGTCTCGGCATATAGCCAGCTTAGAATAGGAAATCCCCTGGATCAAAACAACCATGTGGGCCCATTAATCGATAAAGACGCTGTAAGGATGTACGAAGAGGCATTGGACAAAGTGGTTCAGGAAGGTGGTAAACTGCTGCTTGAAGGCGGAAAATTATCCGGAGAAGGATTTGAAAGCGGATGCTACGTTAAACCAGCTATCGCCGAAGCTAGCAACAATTTTGAAATCGTACAGCACGAAACTTTTGCTCCTATTTTGTACTTATTAAAATATTCAGGTGATATTCAAAATGCCATCGATCTTCAGAATGGAGTGGTTCAGGGCCTTAGTTCTGCCATAATGACCAATAATTTAAGAGAAGCAGAGCAATTTTTGTCGGTTTCAGGTTCTGACTGTGGAATCGCCAATGTCAACATTGGTACATCAGGAGCCGAGATCGGAGGAGCTTTTGGAGGTGAAAAGGAAACCGGAGGAGGAAGAGAATCCGGATCGGATGCCTGGAAGATATATATGAGGCGTCAAACGAACACGATTAATTACACTACTGAACTGCCCCTGGCACAGGGAATCAAATTTGATCTGTAATATTTATAAAAAAAAATCGCCCCGATCTCTCGGGGCGACATTTGGTTGAAATAAATCAACCAAAATCAACTAACCAAACCTTATTTTAAATATTTTTATACGTTTTGCCTCTTTTAAACTTAAACGTCAACTTTTCTTTATTGTTGTTCCCATTCAAAACATTAACATTTTTAACAAGAACGAGGGGATTTTTTCATTCTAACTTCATCCTCAACTTTGAACCTGCAAAATAAACGTATCTTTTGTAAATTTTTCATAATCTATTGTTAAAGTTTCCTTTCATCATTACATAGATTACTTTGTTCATATCCCTTTAACGATAAATCAATTTCCGTGCCAACTTATATCTTATAACACTTTTAGGTGTTAAGAAATTCCTAAATTATTAGAGTTGGACAAGACTCCGTAAATACTCATAATTAATTGTTTTTCATATATTTAACTAAATAAATTTAACGTTCTCATCCCCTTTCACTGGAATTTAGCAACAATTTTGATCGATACTGGTTCTTTTTATTAGCAGAATTCAACCTGAAAAAATGGCATGCTTTTAAGAGGGTTTCACGTTCTTCAAAATAAGCGTAAAACGCGAAATTTTAAATGCTTAATTGCATACTAAAACTATGATCTTATACGTTATAATTGAAGTATTATATTTTTAAAATTTGCTATGAAAAATATATTCTTCACCTTGGGTTTCGTTTTGTTTTCATTTACAGGATTTTCACAGTCGTATGAAGGTAAATCGGACAGTAAAATAAGTATTGGTTATGAGGCTTATGGCTTCGGAAATGGTATAAAAGCTGCCTACGACTATGGACTGAGTGATATGTTCTCCATAGGTGGTGGTGGAACCGTCTATTTTAGCGGAGATGAAAATGATTATCTTTTATTTGTAAGAAGTCAATTGCACCTTGGTATTGCTTTGGATCTTCCACGAAAATTTGATCTGTATCCCGGGCTTCAAATTGGGTATCTGTCCAGTGAAAAAATTGGGGTTGCCGGTTATCTGGGATTGAGGTATTTTGTTTCTAAGAAAGTAGGTATTTATGCTGAAATTGGAAATACAGGCTCAATTGGACTGAGCATTAATGTATAACAACATTCAACAGGTATAGACCACCTTTTTTAATTATATCTGTTTCAACAATTTGATATTTGGGTCCTAAGGTTTATACACCTGATCGAGTTTTACAATGTCCGAAATTTTATAAAAGCCTTCAAGCCCGTTTACGGTGTAGAGCAGTATGGCCTCATCATCTTTCAAATCAAAGGGAATTTTCTTCTTTGGAATACTGGGTTGATTGCCATATTCATCAGCCGGATCCTTAGAAAGAATCAATTCTCTATTTCTGAATTCAGAGGAAGTTCCCTCTACCACAAAAATATTGTCTCTAAATTGAGGAACAACATCATATTCATTATTCTGAAAATAAAGTTTTGAAAAAGATACATTTAAAGATTTTACACGACCTTCAACACGTATAGTGGTCCCTTTAGTACCCTGTTTCCCACTGATCCATTGAAAATAGGATTTTTCGTTGATCTCAAAAGGTGCTGAGGTTTCCACACTTTGTGATTTACATCCCAGCAGGCCAGCTGAAATCACAATAGTTATCAAAAAAGTCAGTTTCTTCATCTCTCTAATTTCTTCAGATTTCTAATATGCCCTCTCTTTTTTTCCTTCGTAGAAGTTCATAAAGGCCTTGTTAACTACCTTCATACCTCCGGGAGTCGGAAAATCGCCGGTAAAATACCAATCACCCTTGTCATTTGGGCACGCCCTGTGAAGATTTTCAATCGACTGAAATATGATTTTCACTTCAGCATTAATATTTTCTGTTTTTAAGAGGTCAGCAATTTTATCTGAAATTTGTTCCGGAGTAAATAATGAATAGATCTCCTTAACATGATTCTTGGGATATTCCTCGGTTAAACTGGCTTTACATTTTTCATAGACCTCATCAATCAAATGATATTTTCCATGTTCCTTAAGGAGTTCCAACGTAGCCCTAAATGCTATAAATTCGTCAATCCTGGCCATATCGATACCGTAACAATCCGGGTACCTGATCTGAGGAGCGGATGAGACAACGATGATCTTTTTCGGATTTAACCGATCGAGGATTTTGATAATACTTTTCTTCAGGGTAGTACCCCTGACTATACTATCGTCTATAATCACAAGATTATCTGATTCCCTGACCACGCCATAAGTGACATCGTACACGTGTGCAACCAGGTCATCTCTGCTATTGTCATCCGTTATGAAAGTTCTGAGTTTCGCGTCTTTTATCGCTATTTTTTCAATTCTTGGCCTTTCGGATAAGATTTCGGTCAGCTTTTGGGCCGAAATGTTCTTATTCCCTTTCAGGATCGTCTGCAATTTATGCTCATTCAGATATTCTTCAGCAGCTTCAGTCATTCCATAGAAAGAGGTTTCAGCTGTATTAGGTATATATGAAAATACAGTATTCGATATATCTTTATTAACGGACTCCAGCACTTTTGGAAAGATATATTTACCCAGCATTTTTCTCTCCTGATAAATAGCCGCATCACTTCCCCTTGAAAAATAGATCCTCTCGAATGAACAAGACTTTTTAGGAAGTTGTTCCATGATCTGTTTTGTACTGACATCACCATCCTTTTTAATGATCAGGGCATGAGCTCTTTCAATCTCCTTTACATCTTCAAAGTCTACGTTGAATACAGTTTGTATAACAGGCCTTTCCGAGGCTACTACCACAACTTCATCATCCTTGTAATAATAAGCCGGACGAATACCTGCCGGATCTCTTAAAACGAAGGCGTCACCATGGCCAATCATCCCAGCCATAGCATAGCCCCCATCCCAATTCTTTGATGCTCTTCTAAGTATCTTCTGAATATTTAACTCCTTAGCAATCAAAGGAGAGGCTTCCTTTTTACTGATACCCTGTTGCTTAAACTTATAATAAAGGTCAAGGACTTCATCATCCAGAAAATGTCCAATTTTCTCCATAACAGTCACAGTATCCGTATTTTCCTTAGGATGCTGTCCCAATTCGATCAATTCCTTTAAAAGATCACCCGAGTTGGTCATATTAAAATTTCCCGCAACGATAAGGTTCTTGTGTTTCCAGTTATTTTGTCTTAAAAAAGGGTGCACACTTTCAATACTGTTCTTTCCAAAGGTTCCATACCTTACATGTCCTAAATAAACGTTTCCCAGATAGGGCATGTTAGAAAGTTGCCATTCCAGATCATCGGTTTTTTCCGGATGTTCCTTCATGACTCCGTTGAGACGGCTGTTGATTCTCGCAAATACGTCCTGAATTGGCTGTTGTTCGTTTGACCTAACTCTGCTGATATATCTCGTCCCGGGATCAACATCAAACTTTATACTCGCAAAACCGGCTCCGTCCTGTCCTCTGTTGTGCTGTTTTTCCATCAACAGGTACATTTTGTTGATTCCATAAAAAGCCGTACCGTACTTTTCCTTGTAATATTGAAGTGGCTTAAGAAGCCTGACCATTGCAATTCCACACTCATGTTTGATCGCGTCGCTCATTACCTAAAGTTAATGCGTTAATTCTATTTCAAATTGTGTCAGCTGCTTAAACTGCCCAAGTCTTTTTTGTATTTCCTCCTGATCAAGGTCTATCATCCGTTCCGTTCCAAATCGCTCTACGCAGAAAGAGGCAAAATTTGATCCATAGATCACGGCTCTTTTCATGTTTTCAAAGGAAACGTCATGGGTGCTGGCCAAATAGCCTATAAATCCTCCTGCAAAAGTATCTCCGGCACCTGTCGGGTCAAAAATTTCTTCCAATGGGAGTGCCGGGGCAAAAAACACGTCTCCGTTGTTAAACAAGAGGGCTCCGTTTTCACCTTTTTTAATCACCACGTACTGTGGCCCCATTTTATGAATCTTCTGCGCTGCTTTTACTAAGGAATATTCTCCGCTTAGTTGCCTTGCTTCTTCATCATTGATAGTGATCACGTCAATTTTTGGCAAAACTTCCATCAATTCATCCATTGTATTATCCATCCAGAAATTCATCGTATCAAGTACAACAAGCTTAGGCCTTTTGGGAATCTGATTAATAACCGACATTTGGACGGAAGGATGAAGGTTTCCTAACATCAGGAAATCGCAATCTATATAGTTCTCAGGAACAATGGGATTAAAGTCTGCCAGAACATTAAGATCCGTAGCCAAAGTCTCCCTGGTGTTCAGGTTATAATCGTACTTTCCGCTCCAGAAAAATGTTTTGCCCTCCTTGATGACCTCCACACCTGAAATATCAATGTTCCTTTCGGACAGCATTTGAAGATACTCCTGAGGAAAATCTCCTCCCACCACAGAGATCAAACCTGAATCAAGTTTGAACTGAGAGGCCGCAAGACCAATAAAAGTAGCTGCACCACCTAATATTTTATCCGTCTTTCCAAACGGGGTTTCAATGGCGTCAAATGCTACTGTACCAACTATTAAAAGTTTTCCCATGTCAATCCAAATTAGTTATTTTTGCAAAAATAAGTTTAAAAAATGACTATTAAAGAAATACAGGAAGAAATTATTGATGACTTCGATCTGTTTGATGACTGGATGCAGCGTTATGAGTTTATCATTGAAAGTGGAAAATCACTTCCAAAAATTGAAGAAATGAACAAGTCGGAAGATAATTTGATCAAAGGTTGTCAGTCAAAAGTGTGGTTACATGCCGATTACGAAAACGGAAAACTTCTGTTTTCCGCAGATAGCGATGCCATTCTCACAAAAGGGATTATCTCATTGTTGCTCAAGGTCTACAATGAACAAACCCCGGATGATATTCTGAATTCGGACCCCTATTTTATCGATGAAATAGGCTTAAAGGAACACCTTTCTCCAACGCGCGCGAACGGATTGCTTTCTATGGTCAAACAGATTAAGCTTCTTGCCCTTGCCTTTAAGTCAAAAAACTGATGCTAATTCTTGATTTTGTCGAAACAGGGCATTAATGTATCTTTGCCTTATTTAGAATGATTTTAAAGAACTGTAATGAACGATAAAACAAAGGTAGATCTGGGTGAAAAGATCGTTGAAGTTGTCAAAACCATTTATGATCCCGAGATTCCCGTAGACATCTATGAATTAGGCCTGATTTATGACGTATTTGTCAATGAAGATATGGATGTTAAAGTATTGATGACGCTTACTTCCCCAAACTGTCCAGTGGCCGAAACTCTTCCTATGGAGGTTGAGGAGAAAATCCGTTCCATTGAAGAGGTACGTAACGCGGAGGTCGAAATAACTTTTGATCCGGCCTGGACTCAGGATATGATGAGTGAAGAGGCCAAATTAGAACTTGGGTTTTTATAAAACCTATCTGCCTGCTAAATTTCAAATACTAAATATGTCTGGAGAAATAGTCAATAGGGTAGCCAAGAGTAACCTGATCACCATTGATCTCGAAGATCTTTACCCCAAGGGTAAACGTGTTCGACTCGATATAAGTGAATGGTTATATGAGGGATTGATACTGCGTGAAAAAGATTTCAGAGAAGCTGTAAAGGAGCATCAATGGGAACAGTATCAAAACTGTTATGTGGCGCTTTATTGCTCTACAGATGCCATCATACCTTCATGGGCCTATTTATTGATCAGTGCAAGCCTCAGTAATATTGCAGAAAAATGTGTGGTGGGAGACCTGGAACTTCTTGAAAATTTGATATTCAATGATATTATTCAAAACTTTTCCGTGGAAGAATTTAAAGATCGCCCGGTCATTGTCAAGGGGTGCTCTGATAAGCGAATCCCTGAATCGGCATATGTAGAGCTTTGTCAAAAACTTGTACCTGTGGTACGCTCCCTGATGTTTGGAGAAGCCTGCTCCAGTGTTCCTCTTTTCAAAAAGAAAAAGTAAGTCTCTTTTGATTTGTGCTTTTTCCTTATTTTTGTAAAACATTAACCTAATTACTTTCCCCATGAAAAAAGTCATTTTGGCTTTATTGCTATTTGCCACAATTAGCAGTATTCAGGCTCAAACAAAAGAAGAGCTCAAAGCACTAAAAAAAGAGAAAACAGATTCAATAGCTGCCCTTAAAGCAAAAGAGGATGCCATTCAGGCAGAGATCGATGCATTACCAGGCTGGCGACTAAAGGCCACAGGAACAATTGGAGGAAGTGTCTCAGGATTCAATAACTGGTATGCCAAATCTTCTCCAAATTCCTCGGTAGGAAATTTCGGAATTAATGTGAATGCCTTTGCGGACTTAATTGAGGAGAAGTATTTTTGGAAAAATGCAATGAATGTAAACATTGGGTGGGTCAAGTTCGATGACAAGGATGATCCGGACGACAGCGATGATTATGAAGTAGCCACTGATGTCTTCAACATAAGTTCATTGTATGGCTATAAAGTTTCAAAAAAATTCGCTGTTTCGGCCCTGATGGAATACAGATCAACACTGGTCGAAAATTTTAACAACCCTGGATTTCTGGATCTTGGTGTTGGTGGTACCTGGATCCCTTTGCCCGAATTAACGGTGGTGATTCATCCGGCAAACTATAATTTTGTGTTCAGCAGTGGTGATGCGACTTATGATTCTACCTTTGGTGCCAAAGTAGTAGCAGATTATACGAATAGTTTTGGCGGATTAAATGTAAAATCGAATTTGTCAATATTTTTGAGTTACGAAGGATCTAATTTCTCAAATTATACCTGGACAAATTCATTCAGTTACACCGTATGGAAATCACTGGGTGTAGGATTTGATTTCGGATTGAGAAAAAACCACCAGGAAGCCCTTAATTATGCCCTTATCGATGATCCTGATGCAACATTTGACACCGTGGATAACGATTTGCAATCCTTTTGGCTGATCGGTCTTAATATAACACTTGATTAACGAGCTTATAATCTGTATTGATAAATACATCGAAGACAAAGATTTGATTAAAATTTTAGTTGTAAATGTAAATTTTATACATTAGCCTAAACTAAGATTCATGACCCTATTAATAGTTTACGGAGCTCTTTCGATATGTTTTTCATTTCTCTGTTCTATTCTTGAAGCTGTATTGCTCAGTGTCACACCGACGTTTATTACAGTAAAGATCAATGAAAAGAAGGGCTATGCCAAAACTCTTAAGAAATTAAAGGATAATATCGATCAGCCTTTAATAACAATATTAACCATCAACACAATTGCGCATACTGTTGGTGCTATCTTGGTTGGGGTCCAGGCAGAAAAAACTTTTGGATCCGGAAATAATGCAGTGGGAATTGTCTCCGCAGTCATGACCTTTCTTATTTTGGTATTGTCAGAAATCATCCCTAAATCAATTGGAGCGAACTATTGGAAAAGCCTGGCTAATTTTTCTACAAAAGCAATTGTTTTAATGATGTTCCCTTTAAAGTATACAGGGATTTTATGGCTCCTTGAATTTACAACAAAATTAGTTGGTAAAAATGCCCACAGCATGAATGTGAGTCGCGAAGATTTTCACGCAATGGCCGATATCGCAAAAGAAGAGGGTGTTTTCCAGGAGTCTGAAAGCGAAGTTATCAAAAATCTGATCGATTTTAGCAATATACTTGTCAAGGATATTATGACCCCGAGAATTGTTTTAAAAACAGCTCCGGAAAATATGAAGATCAGAGAATTCTACGATGATAACCCAAAATTGAAGTTTTCAAGAATTCCAATGTACAAGGATTCGTCTGATGATATTTCAGGTTATTTTCTTAAAGACGAACTGTTTGAATCAATTATTGATGGCAAAGGTGAGGAGGAACTAAAGACAATTTCACGTGAAATTTTTATCACAAAGAGGGATACGCCTATCAAGACACTTTTCGATCAGTTGATAGAAAAACAGGAACATATTGCCCTAGTTGTTGATGAGTATGGTGCCGTCAGTGGTATCGTTTCTCAGGAAGACATCATTGAAACCCTGCTTGGTTTTGAAATTGTAGATGAAAGTGACAGTGATGAGGATCTTCAGGTGCTAGCCAGAAAACTTTGGCAGATTAGGGCAAAAAGGCATGGGATCATCGAAGACGAAGACGATCTTAAAGAACAGTCTTAACCCTGTTGTTCATATTCCTGATACAGAAAATCATTGTATGGGAATCTTGTGACATGTATCTTTTTTACCTCCTCAAAAACAAGCTTTTTAAATTCCTCCAGGTTTTCTTTATTAAGGGCTGAAATAAAAACACATTTGTTATTCATCTTAGCGTACCAGGACTTTTTCCAGTCTTCCAGCGTATAATGCTCTTTGGTCCTTTCAGTTGTCAGGTCGTCTTCATCAATTGTTTCGTGTTTATAGGCATCGATCTTATTAAAAACCATAATCGTAGGTTTGTTCCCATTGTCCGATTCAGGAGAGATTTCACTAATTATCTTATTCACTGAATCAATATGATCCTCAAAGTTTGAATGTGATATGTCAACCACATGGAGCAAAAGATCTGCTTCCCTGACCTCATCCAATGTTGATTTAAATGACTCTACCAGCTGTGTTGGCAACTTTCTTATGAACCCAACAGTATCAGTAAGCAAGAAAGGAATGTTTCTGATCACAACCTTCCTCACGGTCGTGTCCAGGGTGGCGAACAACTTGTTCTCTGCAAACACATCGCTTTTGCTAATCACATTCATAAGAGTGGACTTACCCACATTGGTGTAACCTACCAGTGCCACCCTTACCATCTTGCCACGGTTTTTTCGCTGAACGGCCATCTGGCGGTCAATTTTTTTAAGCTTTGTTTTCAGTAAGGAAATTTTATCCCTGATAATACGTCTGTCCGTTTCTATTTCAGTCTCTCCGGGACCTCTCATACCAATTCCTCCTTTTTGTCTTTCCAGGTGAGTCCACATTCTGGTCAGCCTTGGAAGCAAATACTGACATTGAGCCAATTCAACCTGAGTCCTCGCATAGGAAGTTTGAGCTCTTTGGGCAAAAATATCAAGAATTAAATTTGTTCTGTCCAATACCTTTGTGTCCAGATACTTCTCAATATTCCTTAACTGAGCCGGATTAAGCTCATCGTCAAAAATTACGGTTTTTACATCGTGTTCCTTTAAAAAACCCTTTACCTCTTCCAGCTTCCCTGAGCCAATAAAAGTCTTTGGGTTAGGAAATTCAAGTTTTTGAACAAATCTTTTTATCACCTCTCCTCCAGCCGTAAATGTCAGAAATTCCAGTTCGTCCAGATATTCTTTACTTTTTTCCTCGTCCTGTTCCTTAGTAATGACCCCAATCAATACAACACTTTCAATATTTGAATCCCGTTTTTCTATCATAACGCAAATTTACAACCCTTTTTACATTAATTTAATTGAATTTTCCTATTTTGGGAAATACTTGCAAATATTCCATGTCTGAATACTATTCCATCGCCTTTTACAATCTGGAAAACCTAATTGATCCCGGAGAAAGCCATAAAATATTTGATCCGGATTATTCAGCGAATGGAAAACTAAACTGGTCAAAGGAAAAATACCTCCAAAAAATTGAAAATATTTCCAAAGTAATTTCAAGAATTGGTAAAAATCATTCTAAACTACCTCCTGTATTGGCAGGAGTATGTGAAATTGGACATGAATCCTGTTTGAAAGACCTTATTGCATCAGATCATTTAAAACCATATGATTACGATTATGTATTTCATCAGTCTCAAGACTCAAGAGGAATGAATGTGGCTCTTCTTTTTCAAAAATCCTTTTTTAAACTGAGTAAAAAAAGGGCATTCCCCCTACCTGATCCGGGATTAGAAAATGATAAGTCCAGAGACATCCTGATGATAAGCGGGGATCTGTATGGAAACAAAATTCATATTCTGATCAATCATTGGCCTTCAAGAACGGAAGGCACAAGAAAAACAAATCCAAAAAGACTTCTGGCCAATGCAGTGGTAAAAACCATTCTAAATCAGATTTCGAAAAATGAATCATCTCAGAACATCATAATTATGGGTGATTTTAATGATGGGCCTGATTCTCAAAGTGTAAGAAATCTTGTTGAAAATGATTTTATAAATCCAATATCTCAGTGGCAGAGACCAAAATCAGGGACGGTTCGATTTAAGGGGAAATGGATGATTTTTGATCAGATTCTGATTAGCCGATCCTTTAAAAATGAAAACTGGATCCAGTTTGAAAGCGCTCATATATTTATAGAACCCTATTTAATTCAAAAATCGGGAAGGTATAAAGGTTACCCAAAAAGAACTTTTAACGGCAGTTACCATCAAAACGGTTATAGTGATCATTTTCCCGTGTTTTTATTTTTCAGAAGGACTTAAAGCCAGTACTTCATTGGTTTCGAACCTTCAAATGTTTCTTTTCCCCAGGATGCGAATATTATCAATATCATACGTTGTAGATGCCCCCGGATCATATCCAATATAGCGAAAACCCAAATGTATTGACCCTTCTATACAATTCAATAGAATTTTTCCTGAACCGGTAAATATTTTGTTACTGCCATCTAACGATCCCTCTGAAATTTTTGCATTTAGAAGTTTCCAATCTGAATATTTCAAATTTTCCTCAAGTTTCTCAGTATACCAAACTGACAGAAGGGTTCCTTCCTCGAAAGTTGCACGGGAATCGAAAAATAGAAACTCTTTACTGGAGTTGTCAAGATCAATCTTTGGGCTCACAAGCCAAACCTCACTGACCGGCTCCAAAGAATTATATGATGATATTTGAACATAGGTGTTTTCATTGGAACTTCTTTTTTTAAATCTATTACTCAGAAAGTTTACGTTCGTGTTCTTCCATCCCTGCAGTTCTATATCCTTAGAGCTTTTTAATTGATTAAAATCCGCGAAAAAGATAATGTCGTTCTCAGATACTTCATTGAGAGGGCATTTAAATGCCTCTATGTCACAACGACCTTTATTTGTTTCCGAGAGATCATCCGGATTATTCAAAATGTATACAAACTCTCCTGAATATGAATCTATAGTTAAAACAGCTTTCATTGAAAAGGTTCCGGCAGGAGTGGCATACCCGCTAAAATCCGCATACTCACTCGTTACTAATTTCCCTGAAACTCCATTGTTGCATTGCTGAATAATTCTTTCTCCATTGTATTGATCATACACTTCCGATGCAAAGGATTTTCCTAAATCTTCCTTCGAGATCTGAATGTCTTCCAAAAATACATAGGTATTTGTTCTTTCGATTGTTACATCTTCAAATCGAATTGATTCTGGTTGGAGCTCCATTGTTTCATCCGTTCGAATAAGGTGCCTTTTGATCAAACTTTCTGGAATCTCCTTTACACGATTTCCGGATAAATACCCAACTATAAATTTTCCCTTAATCTTGTTCATGCTCAAACCCTTCAAGTTAAGATGTATTTTTCTTCCCAGATTGTACCTTGAGAAATAGGCCCTTAAATCGATTTTTACTTCTAATGCTACTTCCGGACTTACTGCTTTGTCCTGAAGGATCAGGGTCTTGTAAAAGTTCCCAGACTCATCACTAGATACTACAAACCCGGTAACTGAATAATCTGCATCAAACGAAAGTATCTCTGATTCTTCTTGATTAAAATTGGTTAAGATGGTTTTCATATCTATGTTCTCACCTAAGTGACGAGAAGGGATTTCCTCATCAAAACTGATGTTTTGTTTCTCCGGATAGCATTGAGCTAAAAGCACAATACAAATGACCGCCAGGATAAGAGTTAGAGATATTTTCATATACGTATGTATAATGAGGTGAAAAATGTGGCTCCATAGGAATACCAGTATTTTGGGCCGAAAAGTGGTATTGATCTTTTAAGTTCCTCCTCCATTTGTTTGTAGTTAGAGATTCTGGATTGTTCAAAACCTCCTGTTCTGTAAAAAGAGTTCAATATGTTGTTTAGGGATACGAAAAATCCCAGATACCATTTGTCAATTTTCCATGATTTTCCGCCGACAATATTTAAATTAAAATAGGGGTCGAGACGCTCCTGTATCAAAGACTTATTAACTTTATTCATGTCCAGGTTATTCAAGGGAAGTCCATCATTATCAATGACAAAATTTTTGGACCTTTTTATCGGGGCAACGTTCACAAATGATTTGTCAAAATGATTTAAACTTCCGCTGATCCACCAGTAATCAGGACTCGAATATTCAAACCCTATTGAATAAACATTTTGTGGACTTCCGCTGGATATATATCCTTTTAAAAAGGACTTTCCAAGGTCAACGGGTTCGTTAAAAGTTGTTGAAGTCAGGTAAATATCGGGATTTGAACTGTAATTTGACCTTCCAAAAGATGCTGCCCCCTTAAAATGTAACCCTCCTCCAAGTGGCACCTCAAGACTGGCTTCGAGCCCCACATTATTGATATCAATCCCAGTTAGCACTTCCTGAACGAAAGCTCCTTCATTGGTTCTATCGCTGTTTGAAATTCCCTCTGTAAAATAATAGGAGATCTTTGTATGATCCTTTAAAAAAAGTTGATAGAGCGCTATAGTGAAATTAAAATAACGGCTTCGCCAGAAATAATTCAGGTCAAATCCATAATTGATATCAGGCAGAAGATTTTTGACATAGGCATTACTTACCCTTGGGTTAGAAAAGACCTTGTTCAAAACAGGTGGCCTTTCCAGATAATTGACGTTTAAGGATAATAAATGCCGGCCATTGAATTTATACAGGCCTCCCGATTTAAAGCCTTTGGTTACAAATGACTTTTCCCCGCTTTTCCCCATGGATAATGAACCTCTATAGTTCCCGTTTTCATATAATCCATTTCTCTCGTATGACATGAATTCCAATTGAAACGATGAATAAAGATCCAATTTTTTCATACTGTATTCCGCTCTCAAAAAAGTTCTGATGCTTTTGTGATCCAATTCATAGTTATACTTGAACCTCTCTCCTTGTTTTACAATTCTGTTGTAATTTCTGAGATCATTTTGAGAACGATTGATATCTTTTTCAAAACTGTCAACATCCAAAAAACCCTTACCGCCCAAAAGGTCCTTTAACTGAGCAAAATTCTGAGACTTTCCACCCTTGACGCTGATCGCCCCTTCCAATAGAATATTCTTAGCTTTTGTAAACGAAATTGCGTTTTGAAAAGACCATCTGTAACTTTTTGCTACGTCATCATAAAGAGCGTAAATGGAATACTTATCTATTGTATTCGCATTTTCCAAAAAAATTTCATCCCACCTGATCTGTCCATTTTCCATAAAACTTTTTTCAGCGAGATAAGCCCTTTGAAGGTCAGGTTGATCATTTAGCCTCAAATGAAAACTTGGAAGTTTTTGATAATATACGGGATCAGGGTTTCTTCCTCCTCCCACTACTACGTCAGAAGTTTTAATATACCTTCCTCCGGTGTAATCCAGCCGGCTGGAGGCAACACTTCCAAATTGATAAGTAAAATGACTTTCTATTCTAAAATTTTTACTCGGATAAAACCAATAATTCATTTGTAGAATGGGCTCACAAATGAATTTTTCCCTTGAGTTTACCTTGATATCTCCAATAAATCCCCAATACGAATTATATCTGGGATTCTTAAGTTCGTAAACTTCTTTGGTCATGGGGGAAGATTTACCCCTCTTATTCCAAGCATAGATCAAGGTTGTGTTAAACAAGTGTTTCTTTCCAATCTGTTTATCCACAGAAGCAAAAATTGAATGAGCCGAATAATTGGTCCCCTCTTTAAAACCCTCCGTACCTTCTCTAAACGAGGCTGAAACCGTATAAGCCCATCCTTTTTTCGAAATCTGACTTGAAAAGGTGGCCATAAGCCTGTTCAGATAGTTTTTATTTGCCCTTGCCAAATATATTTTAAACCCTTTTGTTTGTTTATTCGCTTCAGTGATGATATTTGTTGAAGCTGCCAAACCTCCAATATTAAAAGGTGTATCCTGCATCATCGGATAATTTACCTGATGCCTTAAAGCGTCATTCAAGCCCCCTAGGTTAGTCCATAAAGGACTTCCTGTATCTTCTTTATTCAGCGAAACTCCGTTTAGCATCAGATTGAAATGGTCGTTCTCTAAAAATCTTCGCTTGAAAAAATTGGAACTCCACTCATATGCCAGGGTTCGATCAAATAAATTCTTTCTTGAGGATAATATTCCTGAGATGTTCTGAACTTCAAATTGATAATGATCCCCAGCCCTATCTTCATTACTTTGGGGAATGGAATCATCCTGGGTCATACCTGCCGATTGAGCATTCAGGCCAAAAAACGAAGCAATACAAACTCCCATAATAAATTTAGATCTTGAATCCATTTTTCAGGATGTTGTTTCTTCTTTATTATTCCAGGTCAGCCAAAGTTAACAGGATAAAATTATTCTCCTGGCCTTGTTAACCCAATCAGGATTCAATCATAAATAGAATAAAAAGGAAAGGATCGTGAGAAAGCAAAATATTCATAACTTGATTTGGTTTTGCATATTGATTTCTTTCTGTAATTACGGGCAGATCAAAAATTCCAGCAGCGAAATAATCGCTTTTTACAATGTTGAAAATCTATTTGACACCATCGACGATCCTGATACATTTGACGAAAATTACACCTTAAAGGGCCTATATAATTATTCAAGTGAAAACTACAAGGAAAAAATAGAAAAAACAGCTCAGGTAATTTCTGAAATAGGAGCTTCATTATCAAATAAAGAACCGGTTCTTGTTGGCCTTGCGGAAATCGAAAACAATTCTGTTCTTCAGGACCTGATTCTTTCCAAGAAATTGGAAAATGTAAAGTATGAGGTCATACATAAGGATTCTCCTGATCACAGGGGTATTGATGTCGCTTTGTTATACAGGCCGAATATCTTTTTCCCAGTTAATTATGAATTTTTAGAACTAAAATTATGGAACGAACTGGGGGAAAGGTTATATACCAGAGACGTATTATATGTCCAGGGGGTTCTTGATGGAGATGAAATTCACCTATTTGTTAATCACTGGCCGTCCCGAAGAGGAGGAAAAACGAAAAGTCAGCCCAAAAGAATTAAAGCTGCATACCTTGTCAATCAAAAGGTCCATGAGATCCTTGCCCAAGAATCAGAAGCAAAAATTCTGGTTCTTGGAGATTTTAATGACGATCCTTTCGACCAAAGCATCAAAGCCATTCTTTCAGGGAACAAGGATCATAGAAAGAATTCAGAACCATTGTTCTTTAATCCCATGCAGAGTATGTTTAAAAAGGGGATGAACACCCTGGCCTATCGCGATGGAATTAATCTTTTCGATCAAATATTAATATCAAAAAGTTTACTTAAAAGCTCCTGTTCATCCGATGGTTATCACTACGTGAGATCTGGAATATACAACCCCTTATACCTGATCAATATGACAGGGCGCTTTTCAGGATATCCAAAAAGAAGTTTTAGCGGGCAGAAATATGATGGTGGTTACAGCGATCACTTTCCTGTTTATATTGAGCTGGCAAAATAAAACGCTAAATGTTCCCGGCTACTCTATACTCATTTCCTCAACCTCGACAATTTTATTGTCTTTATAGACTACCTTGGTTTTTTTGTCCATAAACCAATAATACCAGGTCCCTACCTTTTTTCCATTATCATAAATTGCAACACATTTTCTGTTGCCATTCTGATAGTAACTCTCCCAGGAAGCATGAAGCTTTTTGTCTTTGGTCATAAATCCGTGTTGCATAATACTGCCATCATCATAGTATATAGTTACCTCGTACAAATCCCCTATCGGTTCAATTTTCTGATTACTTTTTTCCTGTGAAAAAGATAGAGTAGCACTTAATACAAATAATAAAATCATTATCTTTCTCATATATATCATCTTTGAAAACGTACATTAAAGTAACCAAAAATATGGTATTTTCCTTATGACAAATATCATTGTAAAAAAATTTAATATTGAAGTATTTCTTTGACAATAAAGCATTAATAAAAAAAATGACTTTTTTAATCCTGTTGTTTTTTTATGCAAGTGTCTACAGTCAGAATGATTGGGTTGAGTATGTAAGTATAAAGAACGACGGTGTTATGTCCGTTTCGATAGACTTAAGCCTTGACCTGTATAAACCTAACTACAAAAATCTTCTGGTGGTAGGGTCGAAGTTCAGTAACTGCATGAAAAATGGATTTCCAGAGGAAAACGGATTGGATGAAATTTTTACATTTTCAGATTCCATTGCCCTATCCATAGAAAAATTAACACCAAATCGATTAGCAGGGTTCCTGACATACCAGTGTATGGCTTTTGATGTGTTCTATGTCAAGGATACCACAGGCCTGAGAGAGAACCTGAATAAAATGATAAAAGGAAACTTTAAAGGCAATCAAATATATCTGGATATAAAAAGAGATAAGAGCTGGAAATACTATTCTGATTATCTCTATCCCAGGAATTTTTCATCGGAAAATCTGATTGATCATGGCTATTTAAATGATCTTGTCCTTCAGGGGGATGACCTTCAAGGCTTAAGAAAGGTTGAGCACTGGATGTACTTTAAGAATCTGGAAAAGAGAAAACAATTTGGTGAAAAAATTAAAAAATTGAAATTTTCTCTGGAATCTATTTCCTATGACAGAGATGATCAGTTTCCGTATCATCTCAAGGCATCAAGAAAAGATTCAATAACCCCGGAATCAATTTATAAACTGACCACTATGCTAAGAGCCTTGTCCGGATCTATGGGAGGGGTATATGACGGATGGGCCACTGAAGTCAGAAAAAAGGAATGAAAGCTGAGGAAGAAATAAAATATCCACTGATTTTGGATGGGGGTATGTCTAATGTTTTGGAAAGTTTAGGCTGTAACCTTGACCATCCACTCTGGTCTGCTTATCTAATTGTTAAGAAACCAGAAATGATCGTAAAGGCTCATTTAGCCTATTTGAATGCTGGATCAAAATGCATAACTACTTCAAGTTATCAGGCCACAATAAAGGGCTTTGAAAGAATTGGATTGACAAGGTCTGAGTCAAAAGCCATGTTGTTAAGATCGGTGGAACTTGCCGAGGAGGCCAGAAGAATTTTTTTAAAGGAAAATTCTGAAGGTAACAGGATATATTTAGCGGCAAGTATTGGTCCCTATGGAGCGTTCCTTGCAGATGGATCAGAATATAAAGGAAAATACGATATTTCAGATCAAAGACTTAAGGAGTTCCATACTGAAAAGGTTAGCATCCTGGAAGAAACAACTGTAGATTTTTTGGCGTTTGAAACCATTCCCAGTTTCAGAGAATTTAAAATTCTTAATGAGATCATTTCCGATTGTAAAAAACCCTGTTGGCTCTCTTTCTCATGCAGGAACCAGCATTCTCTAAATGACGGAAATTCGATTATTGATGCCGTTAAATCAATATCATCTAATAAAAATTTATTTGCTCTTGGCATTAATTGTACCGCCCCGCGTTATATAAGTGATATCATTAAGAATATTCTTCCTTTTATTCAGGACAAAAAACTGATTATCTATCCGAATTCAGGAGAGATTTATCTTCCAGAAACAAAATCCTGGAAAGGTATTTCAGATCCTGTTACTTTTCAGAAAATGGCCTCAGAATGGCTCAGTTCCGGAGTTGATATCATTGGTGGATGCTGCAGAATCGGTCCTGATCATATCAAACAACTCGCTACGCTTTAAATTCAGTTCACTAGCACCTCTATTAATTGGGTCTATCTAGAATCGATTTAAATTGCTGTTTTCACCAAAAATACCTGATTTCACTATTGTCCACAATGTTTCTTACCCCTTCATTTGTGCTGGTTTTTTAATTACTCTTTCGGATAATTAAATTCATCATTATTATATATACAACTCTCAAATCTCACTATGAAAAAGCTTTTTATCACCTTTATTTTGTGTCATTTAGGGCTAATTTCAACCGCACAAATTGAATTTGAACCAGGACATTATCTAGATGAAAATGGAAATCAGATCAGCGGTTATATCAAAAACATTGACTGGAAGAATAATCCATCCCGATTCGAATTCAAATCATCAACTGATTCACCTTCTAAAACTATTACGGCCAATGAGGCTACTGAATTCTATGTTTCGGGAAACACCTTTAAAAAGTATTCCGTCCAAATTGACAGATCCAGCAGCGATATTGATAAATTAAGCTGGAATAAACAACCTCAGTTCAAGGAAGAACTGCTCTTCCTAAGGCTGGAAGTTCAGGGCAGCCTGGATCTATATTCTTATTATGATAAAAATACCTTCAGGTATTTCATGGGTGAAAAGGAAAAGGCCCCTGAACAGCTTGTCTATAAAAAATATCGAAGAAGTTCCTCGGAAATTGGAAGTAACAACCTTTACAAACAGCAATTAATACAGGTAATGAAATGCGACGGGATTAAAAAGAATCGATTTGAACAACTGGAGTACACAAAAAAGAGTATGATCAAAATTTTTGAGGACTATAATCAATGCGTTGATCCATCATTAAACTATCAAAAAGAAACAAGAAAGGGGGTTTACAGGTTGTCCATAAGGCCAGGTGTCAGTTTTAATTCGTACAATCTCAGTAGCAGCTATGGTTATATTAAGGAAGATGTTGTTACTTTCGATAATATGGTAGGCTTCAGACTGGGTGTGGAAATAGAGCATATTTTCCCTTTTAATAAAAACAAATGGTCATTGCTCACTGAACCAAGTTTCAACTTCGTTAAAGGAGATGCCATCGACAAAGATGAGCTTCCGTCCTCGTTGAGTTACACTTCCTTTGAATTACCGGTGGGCCTTCGGCATTACTTTTTTTTAAATGATAAAAACAAACTCTATCTAAATGCAAATCTGATCCTTGTCTTTCCTATTAATTCGAGTGTTTCTCTAGAGAACCAAAAAGATTTCGAATTCGAAAAAGGAACAAACTACAGTGTTTCTCTGGGCCTAAAAATGTCTGATAAATTCAGTATAGAATATCAATATAAGGGAAAAGAAAATTGGGCATTTGACAGGGGCTTGATTAGAAGAACCTCATCATTTGGATCAATGGCCTTGATCTTAGGCTATAACATTTTTTAAGAAAGTTGTGCTGTCAAAATTAAATTTTAAAATAATACCTTCAGGACTTCTTCTATTTTACTTACTTTGATGATCTCAATGCCTGACGGATTTTTCATCAATTTATTAAATTTTGACAGTACGATTCTTTCAAAACCCAGTTTCTCCGCTTCCTGAATTCTTTGTTCAACCCTGCTGATTGCCCTTATCTCTCCGGCCAGGCCGACCTCGGCAGCAAAACAAATGTTCTGTGGAATTGAGATCTCGGCATTCGATGAAAGAACTGCACAAACTACGGCCAAATCAATCGATGGGTCTTCAACCCGTAATCCCCCGGCAATATTCAGGAAAACATCCTTGGCTCCTAATCTAAAGCCCGCCCTTTTTTCCAAAACGGCCAGGAGCATATTCAATCGTTTTATATTAAAACCCGTACAGGATCTTTGAGGTGTTCCGTATACTGCTGAACTCACAAGGGCTTGTACCTCTATCATTAAGGGCCTCATTCCTTCCAAGGTAGCTGCTATAGAGGTTCCCGTTAGTTCCTCATCCTTTTCCGAGATCAAAATTTCCGATGGATTTTCAACTTCTCTTAAGCCAGTGTGAAGCATTTCATAAATTCCCAGTTCAGCGGTGGAACCAAATCGGTTCTTCTGTGCCCTTAAGATTCTATAGGTATGATTTCGGTCCCCCTCGAACTGAAGCACCACATCTACCATGTGTTCCAGGATCTTGGGCCCCGCAATATTTCCTTCCTTGGTTATATGACCAATCAAAATGACCGGTGTATTCGTCTCTTTAGCATATTTGATCAATTCTGACGTTGTTTCCCGAATTTGTGAAATACTTCCCGGAGATGCTTCGATCATTTCTGTATGCAAAGTTTGAATGGAATCAATAACAATGACTTCAGGAAGGTTTTCCTCCGCAGACTTGAAAATTGAGTAGGTCTTGGTTTCAGTAAGGATCAGGCAATTATCATTGGCCTTTTTCAATCGATCCGCACGCAACTTGATCTGGGTCATGCTCTCTTCACCCGAAACATACAGTACTTTGTTGTCCATCATAAGAGCTATCTGCAGCAATAAAGTTGACTTGCCAATTCCCGGTTCTCCTCCCAGTAAAACCACGGACCCTTTCACAAGACCACCCCCCAGAACCCTGTTTAATTCATGGTTGCAAGTATTTATTCTTTCTTCATTTACAGCGGTTATTTCTTTCAGTTTAATCGCTTTCGAACCTCTTTTAACCGTTGACTCTGACTTCCAGCTGACCTTCTCTTCGCGCTGTATCACCTCCTCCACTATGGTATTCCATTCGTTACAGGAATTACATTTTCCAACCCATTTAGGAAACTGGGCTCCGCAATTCTGGCAGAAAAAAGTGGTTTTGGTTTTGGCCATTGACCCTTGTATTGGATTTATCTGTATTTCTTTAAAATTAATTCTGAACCGTCAAAAACGGCATAGGTATAATGCGAGATCCAGTCACCTGTATTGATATAAATACTGTTCTGACCAACCTCTATTTCCATGGGCAAATGTCTGTGTCCAAAAAGAAAATAGTCATAATGCTTTTTTTCCAGTTTTCTCTTGGCGTATTGAGCGAGCCATTCGTTTTCTTCTCCCAAAAATTTAATGTCCTCCTGGCCTGAAATGAGTTTGTTCTTTGTTGAAAGGTACTGTGCAATTTTTACCCCAATGTCAGGATGCAACCAGCGATAGAACCATTTAGACAAAGGGTGAGAAAACACTTTTTTCATCCTTTTATATCCTTTATCCCCAGGCCCGAGCCCGTCTCCATGGCCAATCAAAAACTTCTTGCCCCCAAGTTCAAATTCTTTGGGTTGATGATAAACGGGAATATCAAGTTCTTTTTCAAAATAGTCCATCATCCATAGATCGTGATTCCCGACAAAAAAATAAATTGGAATTCCACTGTCTCTAATTTCTGCTATCTTACCCAAAACCCTGACATACCCTCTCGGGACAACGGTCTTGTATTCAAACCAAAAATCAAACAGGTCACCCAGTAAGAAAATAACCTCCGCGTCAACCTTAATTTCATCCAACCATGAAATAAACTTCTTTTCCCTTAACTTACTACGTTCTGCATCTGGAATCCCAAAATGCTGGTCGGAGGCAAAATATATTTTCTTTTGGGCATTATTCATTCTCAGGAAATTTATTCCAATCCAGGCTTTAATTAGCTTTGGTCACTAGCGAACCACTCTGCATAAGAATTCGCTGTTTCGTATAATTTTAACGAATGTAGTAAAACATTTTGAGGTAATTGTATTTGAATTCTTTCAGCAAAATCAATAAGCATATTTTCGCTCGTAGGCTGATAAGGAACAAGTACTACTTTATGAGAATGATCCGAAATCGTATTGGCCAATTCTTTGTGAGGTGAATTGCTGTTCAATACCACAGCATGATCAAATTTCGTAACGATCTCTTTCTTAACAATAGATTTTAAATCACCAAAATCCATGACCATTCCGTTTTTAGTGTGGGAGCTATCTTCTATTGGACTCCCGATTACGGTGACATACAAATGGTAGCTGTGTCCGTGTATATTCTTACATTTTCCGTCGTATCCATACAAAGCATGAGCCGATTCAAAATCGAAATGCTTTGTTATTCTAATTTTCTTCATATCCTACTTGATCAAGCCTTGTTCACAAGGTTTAAATTACTTTCATCGCTTTTCCCACTTTGATAAATGCGGCAATCGCTTTGTCAATATGCTCCTTTGTATGTGCAGCACTTAACTGCACTCTTATCCTGGCCTTTCCCCTGGGTACTACAGGAAAAAAGAATCCTATCACATAAATTCCCTCTTCAAGTAAGGCGTTAGCCATATCCTGAGATAACTTAGCATCGTAAAGCATCACCGGGACGATAGCGGCATCGGCTCCAACTAGATCGAAACCTGCTTTTTCCATTTCTGACCTAAAGTAATTGGTGTTCTCCTCCAGTTTATCCCTTAGACTCGTATCTGATTCAATCATATCGAACACTTTTAGTGAAGCTCCCACAATCGAGGGGGCCAGTGAATTCGAAAACAGATACGGTCTTGAACGCTGTCTCAGTATTTCTATAATTTCCTTTGGGCCCGTTGTATATCCTCCCATTGCACCCCCAAGAGCTTTCCCTAAAGTTCCTGTTATGATATCCACTCTGCCCATAACATTCTTGAGCTCAACTGTACCTCTTCCGGTCTTTCCTATAAACCCTGCAGCGTGACATTCGTCAACCATCACCAAAGCGTCATATTTTTCTGCAAGATCACAGATAAGATCCAATTGTGCTACAATTCCATCCATTGAAAATACACCATCCGTAACTATAATTTTAAATCTGTGGTTTTGCTCATTCGCTTCGATCAGCTGCTTTTCAAGATCCTCCATGTTATTGTTCTCATAGCGATAGCGAGCTGCTTTACACAGCCTCACACCGTCAATAATAGAAGCATGATTGAGAGAGTCAGAAATTATCGCATCCTCTTTTTGCAACAAAGGCTCAAAAACACCTCCGTTGGCATCAAATGCAGCCGCATACAGAATAGTATCTTCTGTTTGATAGAAACCGGCAATTCTCTTTTCCAACTGTTTGTGAATATCCTGAGTTCCGCAAATGAATCTTACAGATGACATACCATAACCATGCTGTTCCAGGGTATCCTTTGCAGCCTTAATAACTTCAGGATTATTGGAAAGCCCTAAATAGTTGTTCGCACAAAAATTGATTACTTCTTCTCCTGTGGAGATCTTAATAACAGCATCCTGGGAACTCGTTATGATTCTTTCTTTTTTATACAAACCTGCTTCCTCAATGGATTTCAGTTCCTCAGTTAAATGATCCTTTATTTTGCCGTACATGGAAAAGTAATTTTAAATGGGTATGTTCTTTTTCAAAAGTTCAAACAGAAACCTTTGTAAGCTATTTACAGATAAGGCAAAAGTAAGAAATTATAAGGTATTTGTATTTCCTAATTAGTATTTTTGGCTCCTAAATTAATGTTGCATGGCCAGGGACGAAAAGATCAAAATACAATGGGAAGCGATTCAAAAAGATATCTCTGAAAAATTTGGAGGAGGCGAAAAAATGGATCTGGATGCTATTGTTTTCCTGATTGGAATTCAGGAACTGGGTAAAGGGTATCAAAAATTCAGCAAGGATGAAAAACTCAATATCATGCATATTGCCATTTGTAAATTACTCGAACCCTTTGGATACTATGAGTTTGATTATTTTGATGAGGAAGGATGGCCCCACTACAAGGCTATTGAAGAGCTGCCAAATCTTAAAGGCGGTGAGCAAACTATTCTGATGAAAGAGGCTGTTGTTCTGTATTTTGAACAAACCAAGCCTCTTCTTTAATTCAACTTCCTAATAGCTTCGAATACTTTTCCCGGATAACAAAGGACAAGCCCTTTCAACTCCATTTCCAGTAATTTGGATAGTAGATCTTTTATTTCAAGTCCGCTTTTATGTGACAGGTCTTCCGTGTCCATTCTATCTGTTTCAAGTAAAATTGAATGTATACGCCTCTCATCGTTATCCATCGATTCGAACTCTACATTGTACAGGTGTTCAAGTTTACCTGCCTCCTCTTCCCAGCCCAGACAAACGGCCAGGTCTTTTTCGTTACTGCACAAAGATGCTTTATTCTCTTTAATGAGCTTATTGCATCCTGCACTTTGAATATCATTGGGCCTGCCAGGAACCGCGAACACTTCACGATCATAGGAAAATGCCATATCCGCAGTAATGAGAGACCCTCCCTTTTGGGCGGATTCGACTACGAGAGTGGCTTCAGATAACCCGGCAATAATTCGGTTTCTTTTGATAAAATTTGACTTTTCAGGTTTAGTTCCCGAGGTGAACTCCGTGTATAAATTTCCATTTTCCAGCATCTCTAATGCCGTATTATAGTGGGGTTTTGGATATATCGTGTCAAATCCATGTGCCAAGACACCAATAGTAGATAGTCCGTTTTTAACCGCCTCTCTGTGGGCGCATATATCGGCCCCATACGCCAGTCCGCTGATGATTACCGGATCGTATTTTTTAAGCTTATGCATCAGGTTGGTCAAAAAATGTTTTCCCAAAAGTGTCATGTTTCTGGTTCCAACTATACTTAGAATCCTTTTTTTATTGATATTCAACTTCCTTTTACTAAAAAGCAGGAAAGGAGCGTCATGACAATGCTTAAGCCTTTTTGGATATTCCTTATCCGAATATCTGATTGCAAAAATTTTATGGGACTCCATAAATTTTAGTTCCTTTTCAGCCTTTCTCAAATTGTCTGGAAGTCTTATAGCATCGATTAACTTTGTGTTGACCCCTGAGCGAAGTAATTTTTTTCTTTGGGCACAAAATAATTCTTTTGAAGATCCAAAATGGTTAAGAAGCCTGTGGGTATTTACCGGACCTATTCCCTTAGCAAAACTGAGGGCCAGATCATAAAATAAAGCATCATTATACATACTAAAATATTGATTTTCAATTGTGCATGTTTTTGTTAATAAAAATGATGCGTCATTGGTAAACCCTGATTGTTTTTTTTTAGATTTGTTTAAGTCAAATCAAACTCCCTGTCATTGAATTTAGCGAATTACATCAGTGATTTATTATATCGGTATGAATGCGTAATAGTTCCAAAATTCGGAGGTTTTATTACGAATAACAAATCTGCAAGAATTGATAAGGCCAGCAATACCCTGTATCCTCCATACAAGCAAATTACTTTTAATTCTCATCTAACAAATAATGATGGTTTACTCGCCAACTATATTGCTTCGGTGGATAACATTTCCTATGAATGTGCTGTAAATTATATTAAGTTCGAAATCGATGCCTGGAGGGAAAAATTAAAAGATCAGGAACTAATTTTAAATGGTTTAGGTTCCTTTACCGTGGCCGAGGGAAAATTGCACTTTGAACCTCAGCTGAAAACGAATTACCTTACTTCATCTTTTGGATTGACCAGTGTAATACGCCCTGAGATTGAACGAGAAACAGTTAAAAAGACATTGTCTTCGGCAGGACCTGCTCCTAAAGTTATTCCAATAAAAGAAAAAAAGGCTCCGAATTACATCAAATACGCGGCTATTTTCGTTCTTGGCTTGTCTGCAATTGGATTTGCAGGCAAGTATTATCAGAATCGTCTCTATGAAAAACAGCTGGTCGAAGCTCAGAAAAAGCAGCTTTTAATTGAAGAGAAAATTGAGAATGCCACTTTCGTTATTTCCAAGCCTCTGCCAACGCTCAACCTGGAAGTGGAGAGCAGAAAAAAAAGTTTTCATGTGATTGCCGGGGCTTTCCGATTTCCTGAAAATGCCGAGAGAAAAGTAAATCAGCTCCTTTCAGAAGGTTATGAAGCTCGTATTTTAGGTGTCAATAAATGGAATTTGACCGTGGTTTCTTATGGTAGTTTCCTGACGCGCGATGAAGCTCTTGAAAATTTATCTGAAATCAGAGAGAATGTTGCAAAAGACTCTTGGTTGCTGATTCAGGATTTCTAAAAACTGCTTCTGCTCATACATTTTCTTATATAATTTTATAATCCGTTTTAACATGCAAAGCAAAATCCCCAATGATTCTCTTACTGTAATGACAGATCTTGTTTTACCCGGAGAAACAAACCCTTTGGACAATCTTTTCGGAGGTGAATTACTTGCAAGAATGGATCGTGCCTCAAGTATTGCTGCCCGTAGGCATTGCAACAGGATTACGGTAACAGCTTCAGTCAACCATGTTGTTTTTTCCAAGGCTGTTCCCGTGGGAAGTGTTCTTACCATTGAAGCAAAAGTTTCAAGAGCGTTTAATTCCTCTATGGAGATTTTTGTAGATGTTTGGATGGAAGACAGAGAGTCCGGGGAAAGAACAAAGGTCAACGAAGGGATCTACACTTTTGTCGCAGTAGACAGGACCGGATCACCTGTTAAAGTCCCGGAGATAGTTCCTCAAACCAAACTTGAGAAAGAAAGGTTTGACGGAGCATTAAGAAGAAAGCAATTGAGTCTGGTGCTTTCGAAAAAAATGGACCCCAAAGACGCCACAGAATTAAGAGCTCTCTTTATTTAGAGTTTGATTTTTTAGCAAGATTGTCTGGCAGCTGATCCAGTGGTAAGAAAGAGATTTATGCAAATTTCTTCAATACAATTTGAATTCCGGAAAGATATGATGATCCAAATAAATTTAGGTGAACCAGACTGGGATACAAATTATGAATCTGAATTCTTTCCTCCCACCCGTTTAGCAGCTCAAAGTTCTCCCTGTAAACGGAAATGAACGATTTATCAAAACCACCAAACATCTGAGTCATTGATAAATCCATTTCATGATGGCCGTAATAAACAGCAGGGTCAATATAAACGGGAACCTGCCCTTTTGTGCACATCAGATTTCCCGACCAAAGATCTCCATGTAACAGGGACGGTTTAACCTCTGGCACAAGGGTCGAAAACTTTTTACAGAATCTTTCAAACAATAGCAAGTCCCTTTTCTCAATGAATCCGCTGTCAAATGCCATCTTGATCTGCGGGTTTAAACGCGTTTGTATAAAAAAGGCTTCCCAGGAATCATAAGGATCATTTTTTTGTTTTAAAGAGCCTATATAGTTGTCTTCATCCAAACCAAAATAATCAGAAGTTCGTTTATGAAGTGAGGACAAAGAAATGGCAAAATCGGACCAGAAAGCCTGAGTCGGCCTATCGGACTCAAAATATTCCAGAATCAAAAACTGATTACCTTCTTCTGCGTAAAGATCTATGACCTTCGGGGTCCTTACGGTAGTTCCAGACAAAAGCTCCAAACCTCTGGCCTCTTTTTCAAACATTTCCGGAAACTTCTGACTTAGATTGCTTTTAAGAATAAAGTTGCTTTCAGCGCCTTGGAGAAAATATACCTTATTAATATCACCCCCGGCAACAGGTTTAATTGATATCAGTTCGCAATCAAGCCTGTTTTCTATACTTTTCTTAAAAAACATGATTTAAAAAAGAATCTAGTTTTTATAGACCCATTCCTCGGGATTCTGCCTGTGAATTTCTTTAAACAATACGAAGGCCAGAATTGTTTTTCCTGTGGTTGAATCTGTATGGATCTTACCGATTTCCTGTTTTGTAGTGACCAGATCTCCCTTTTGAACGGTAACGTTATCCAGGTTCTTATAGACAGAAATATAATTTCCGTGCTGAACCAAAACCGCTTTCTTTTTCCCTGGAAGGACCTGAATTGCCAGGACTTTACCATCAAAAATTACCCTGGCATTTGCATTTTTTTCTGTAGCATAGAACACTCCGTTACTTTCGATGGTGATCCCTTTTAAAGTAGGATGTGACTGTTTCCCGTATCGCCTTACAATAACTCCTCGTTCTACCGGAGAGGGTAGTTTTCCCTTATTTGAGATAAAATCCTTCTCAAGGGCAACAGCCTCAGGCGTCAAGGCGAAACCCGAACTTTTAAGGTTTGATTCTTTTTTGGATTTAGCAATAGCTTCTGCGATAAGAGCCTCTATCTTGGCATCTATCATTTTTTCCTGCTTTTGCTTTTTATTGATTTGAGCGATGTATTTTTTCTCTTTCTTTTTGATCGATCTAACAAGGCTCTCCTGAGTAGACTTTTCTTTGGTAATACTGTCTTTTTCCTTTTTATTTAAAGCCAAAAGTTCCTCTTTTTCATTTCGCCTTTCAACCAAATAATCGTTTAGGTTCTTAAGTTTTATTGATTCAGCCAGAATTTCTTCTCCCTGCCGCTCTCTGTAAGCAGCGTACTGTTTAATATATTCCAGTCTTTTAAAGGCCTGAAGAAAGCTTTCGGAAGACAAGAGGAACATTAACCGGCTGTTTTTTGTTTTGCTTTTATAGGATTGTACTACCATATTGGCATAATCTTTTTTAAGCAGCTCTAACCGGTCTTCCAGCATTTTTACCTGTCTTTCATTCTCTTTGATTTCAAAATTCAACTGTTCCGTTTCTTCGCTGATGGTATTGATAAGCTTGGTTCTTACGCCTATCCTTTGCACGATATCAGATAAATCAGAAAGCAAAGTCTTCTCCTTTTTTTGAGATTTGAATAACAGGGTATTTATTTCCTTGATCTCTTTTTGAAGCTGAAGACGCTGTTTCTCCAACTCCTCACGGGTCTGAGAAAAGGCAGCCACCGGTATCAACAAGAAAAATAGAACTACAATAACATTTAAGCCAAAAAACTCTCGGAATTGGTAGCTTTTTCCCTTTCTATTTTCCTTTATGTCAACCCTTTTTAAGATCATTCAAGTTCAATATTTCTATATCCGTCCGGAATTTTAAAGGGGAATTTTAAAGGAACATCAAACTGCACATTTTTATAGTTCACATCTATAATGGTAGACGAACTACCTGTTTTAGCAGAAATTAAGAACCCTTTTGGAAACAAAGATTCACTTATTTTACGATAATCCTTGTATAATATGGTAAAATTTTGATTTTTTCCTCGATAGTTGATTTCCTCCTTCACAATTTTAAAATCCACAGGTTCTATCCCATAGGTAATGTCAAAAATAGGATTTCTTTTTTTTTGAACCAATTCATATCTCCCCTCTTTTATATTTACCTGAAATTTTCTAGATTCAAGATCAATTAGCGCTTCACCCAGAAATAAGTTCTGAACCTTTGTAAAATCAAAGTCCGTTCCCAGCCATGAGCTAATCAATTTAAAATCGCCTTCAAAAGAAGTATTACCGATTTTTTCATAAAACTTTACTTCTCTTGGTGTGATTAGAAGCTTTGCTACGGGAAAACCCAATTTGGAAAAATTCAACCAAATTATGGAGTCTTTAACCATTCGAAGAGAGGCATTTATATTAGGCAATTCATCTTTTCCTCTATATTTGACCTGCATGCTGGCCTTTATTGAAGATTTCGCAAATTGTACTTTGTTGTTGTTTTTTATGATAGTCTTAACGGGGACATAGTCAACACTTTTATCTGAAACTTTGGCCGTCTTGCAAGAAGTGAAAATGGCAGCAAAAATAAAAATAGTAACTATTTTCTTCATTTAGGTTTTATTCTGATTTTAAAGTGTTCGCTTTATTGTAAAATTCAGTAGCTTTTTTATTGTCTCCAATAGCCTTGTACGATAACCCTAATTCCCTGTAAAATTCAGACTTTAAATTATCATTCTCAATTATATAATCAAAGCCTTCCTCTAAGATCTCTTTTGCCTCTCTGTGTTTTCTTAAACTGTTCAGTGCCTTTGCGTTCATGAGGTATAAAATGGGTTGACTGGGGAACAAAGAGAGGCCTTCTTTACTATGTTCCAATAGATCCAGATATCTTTTACTCTTCCATTCTTCTTCCAGTAAAATCTTTAGGCTGTGAAAATCTTTTTTCAGATCATACTCTTCCTTGATCATATCGACCTTATTCTTTGGAATTTCCTCATATATCTTCTCGGGTATTTCTTTTGAATCCTCATTTCCTTCCTGCAAAAGTGACTCCTTCAGAGCCATAAGGCCTTCTGGCAATTTGTTTGCTGCATCCAGTTTCTTCAACAGTATTGTTGCATTTTCTATATCTCCCGATTTGATGTAAAGGATTACCAGATCAGCCTCCTCCTCCGGGTTATTCTTGACAATTTTCTGTTGAACTTTGATGGCTCCTGAATAATCATTCTGTTTGGTTTTTATCTCCTTAAGGTGCCTAAGCATATGAATATTTTCAGGTTCTATTTCCAGTCCTTTTAAAATAAAGTATTCTGCTTCTGTATATTTAATGAGAAAATAGTAGTTTTTTGAAAGTTCGAACAATACGGCAACATTTTCCTTTTCAATGTCTTTACATGCCTCCAGGGCATAAACCGCTTTATCATAATTACCAATAGCCTTTTGCTGAAGAGCCTCAAAGAAAAAGGTTTGAAAATTAATCTGTTGCTGTTCAACCAGCATTTCCTCTCTTGAAACCAAATCTTCCTGTCCAATAAGGACATCAGAACAAAAAAATGTTCCAATAATTAGACTTATATATAAACGTGCTTTAAGCATATGCTATTCCAAACTTGAATAATCTCCCAGGCTAACAGACTTAAACTCTCCATCGAAAAAAGCATGATTGCCTATCATTGCTTCGCTTAATTTTGCGTTTTTAATGGTCGTATGGGTCTGAATTAGTGAGTTCACTATACGAGAATTTTCAACAACACTATTATCTCCCAAAGAAACATTTGGCCCCACTGTTGCATCCTTTAAAACCACATTTTCACCAATATAACAGGGTTCAATAATTCTTGAATTTGACAATTTAACAGTTTTTGATATCAGGTCTTCATTATCTCTTTGAGCAAATTCCAATATTTTTCCATTGGTATCTACAGTAATATCCTTGTTGCCGCAATCCATCCATTCACTCACCTGACCAGGAACAAATTTAGCTCCTTTTCGTTTCATAAACTCCAAAGCATTTGTCAGTTGGAATTCTCCTTTATCTTTTATGTTGTTATCGAGAATATACTGGATTTCTCCGCGCAGTGCTTCTCCGTTTTTGATGTAATAAATCCCTATTATTGCAAGGTCCGAAATAAATTCATCCGGTTTCTCAACAAAATCAGTGATAATTCCGTCTTTAAGTTTAACCACTCCGTATGAACTCGGTTCCTCAACTTTCTTGACCCATATTGCTCCGTCTATTCCATTTTGAAGTGTGAAGTCCGCTTTGAATAATGTATCTGCAAAGGCTATAACACAAGGCCCTTTCAAAGATTCTTTTGCACAATATATGGCATGAGCGGTACCCAACGCTTCATCCTGTACAAACACCTTTCCTTCAGCATTCAAAGACCTTGCAATTCTCATGAGTTTTTCCTCCGTATCGGGGGGGAAAGAAGGTCCTATAATAAAGGCAACCTCTTCTACGCTTTGATCTACCACTTTTACAATATCCTCTACCAGTCTCTGTACTATTGACTTTCCGGCTATTAAAGTAAGTGGTTTGGGAATTGTCAGGGTATGAGGCCTCAGCCTGGATCCGATTCCCGCCATGGGTACAATAATCTTCATCTTAATTCTATATTTCCCCTTAAAACGCTCAAATATACATAAAATTGTCAGAGGCTCAGGTTCCCAAATTTATTTCAAAGGCCCCTTTTATGGCTGTATCGTAAAAAGGTATTTGCTTTTCCTCAGCCGATTTTAACCATCTTTTTTTCAGGAAATTATAATTAGATCCGTCAGCAACGATTAACCTAGGATCAACTTCTTGTAAAAATCTTTCAAGATTAATTTTTGGTGAATTGAGAAGAATTATAATATCCGGGTCAAATCCAAAATCTGTCAAAAAAACATTACTGTCGACTATCATAATACGTTGGCCTGAGAGTTCAATCAAATTTTGATCACATTCTTCTTTCTCAATCTTTAATCCAATAAACCCCCTTTGATAATTTTCCATCAACCTATCCAAGCCTGGTTCCTGCTCAGCTTTTCTAATAAGTGAAACCCATTTGCCAGACCTTTTAATTATCAGGCTTTTATTAAACTCCTGGAATACAATGAAAGATGATCCACTCTCCTTTATAACTGATTCAATTAAAACGGTTGTCGCAAAAAGGGTTACATTTACCAGCAGGGCAATGACCACCTTTGAAGCCTCCTTGGTTCTGTAAAAAAATAATACAATAATTGAAATTATACTTATTGTCAAAAGGGCTTTGGAAAAAAATACCTTTTCCACAATGAATACCTCAAATCTGGATAGAAAAAATACAATCCGATTCATAAGTCCAATTATAAAAGAAAAGATTTGAATGTAGAATTCAGGAACAAAATCAAACTGAAGCATAACCAGAAGCAAATATCCAAATCCAAGAATTATCCCCAATAGCGGGATAAGTAAAAGGCTGCTAAAGAGAAACAGCCCCGAAAACTCGTGGAAATAATATAAAATTAAGGGTAAAACTCCTATTTGAGCCGCTATTGAAACAACGGTCAGGTTCCAGAGATACAAAATGATCTTATTTTTTGGCCTCCATAGATTTCTTATCCTGGGACCCAGATTAACAATGGATAGAACTGCCAGGTAACTCAATTGGAATCCAGGATCAAACAAATACGACGGTTTCCACAACAGGCTAATAAAAAACGCGATAAACAGTATCGGATTCAAATGATGAAAGCGATTAAAGTTAAGGGCTATTGAAATAAAACTAAACATGATCACAGCTCTTAAAACCGAAGGGGATAATCCTGTAATGAAAGCAAATACCCACAGGCTAAAAAAGGGTACTATTTTCATCAATCCTTTTCCTACTTGCCATCGCCTTAAAGGCATGAAAAGGGTTCTTATAAAAAAAAGTAAAATTCCAACATGCAGTCCGGAAATTGCAAGTAAGTGCATTGCGCCTGCTTTCCTGTATACAGAGGCCATCTCTTTTTTCAAATCGGTTTTTCTTCCTAACAGCAAGGCTTCTAATAAGGAGGTTTCCATAGCGTCAAATTTCAGCTTATTTAATAGTAAACTGAGGTAATCCCTGTAATTCAGAGCTTTGGCAACCAAGCCTATTCTATCCGGCTGAGAACTGAAGAACTTATTGTTTTCAAGGGTAAGCTGATACCCAATGTTCTTTTTCTTTGAATAATCCTGATAATCGAACTCGCCCGGATTTCTTTTAGCTTTAATTTCATTGAGTTCCAAACAGGTAACAATTCGTGTTCCCGGTTTAAGAATGGCTGAATTCTTATTCTTATCGATTCTTAGCCAAACAAATCCGGAAGATTTCATTCTGTTTACGGATGTAACCTTAACCAGATATTTTGAGTAGAATTTACCGCTATTCAGTTTCCTCAAAACAAGGAGCCCGTAAACTGGTTTTTTGGACAAACTGTGCTGAAAATGATTGGAATTCATTTTAGGCCCTGATATCGAAATCAGATATATTCCGATAAAAACGGTAAGAACCCATGAGGAAATTACAAAAGTGTAAGGAGGCTTAAACCATTCTTTCGCGTGAAAAACAGCAGAACGAATACTTATAAAAATGAGACTGATAATCCCGCAAAAAACTCCTGCTTTTGAGAACTCAAAAAAAAACCAAGAAGAATTCCAAACGATAAAAATATACAGAAATGAAAGGGTACAAACTTTAAATCCAGCAAACCAGCTAATCTTTCAAAATTAATTGTATTATTTTCGCCTGGTAAACATTCAGATCATTGAATCATATTCCTAAAATTTCTTTTCGGCAAATAAATAAACTGGCCATTCCGGCCATCATATCCGGAATTGCAGAGCCGCTGTTATCAATAACTGATACGGCCATTGTTGGAAATATAAGGATAAATCCAACCGAAGCGCTTGCTGCAGTGGGTATTGCCGGATCTTTCATTTCGGCAATTGTCTGGATTCTAGCCCAGACACGATCCGCGATTTCAGCCATAATTGCTCAATATCTGGGTGCAAATAAGCTGAAGGATATAAATCACCTACCTGCTCAGATCATCGGAATCAATGTTTGTCTCAGTCTGGTCATCTATCTGGTAACCGTGTTCTTCGCTGAAAATATTTTTGTTTTGTACAATGCGGAAGGAATGATTTTAGAAAAATCGGTTTCCTATTATAAAATCAGGGCCCTGGGCCTGCCACTTACGCTGTTTGTTTTTTCCGTTTTCGGAGTCTTTAGAGGGTTGCAGAATACTTTTTGGCCCATGGTTGTCAGCATAACCGGAGCCAGTCTGAACATTTTACTCGACTTTATTCTCGTATTTGGAATAGAAGACCTCTTTCCGGCACTAGGTGTGGAGGGAGCAGCCTGGGCCAGTGTGATCTCTCAATTGACCATGGCTCTTTTCTCACTTGTTCTGTTACTGAGAAAAACTCCTTTTTCCCTGAAATTTCAATTGCCCTTTCATCCTGAAATCAAAAGACTACTCTCATTGAGCTTAAACCTTATAATTAGGGCAATTTCATTGAATATTGCCTTGTATCTCGCCAATGCTTATGCAACAAAATATGGCGCTCATCACATAGCGGCTCAAACCATTGCTTTCCAGATCTGGTTGTTTTTTGCATTTTTCATAGATGGTTATTCCAGTGTGGGAAACATTATGTCAGGAAAATTCCTGGGACAAAAAAATTATCAAAAGATCTGGAAACTGAGCAGTCAACTGAATACATACACCGTATTGATTGCTTTACTTCTTGGTGCGTCTTGTTTTGCCTTTTATTCAGAAATTGGACAAATGTTCAGTAAGGATGAAAAGGTTCTTGGGCTTTTTAAAAGTATTTTCTGGATCGTCATTTTGATGCAGCCCATAAACGCAATAGCTTTTGTGTTCGATGGAATTTTTAAAGGCCTGGCCGAAGCCGTTTTACTTCGCAATACACTTTTAGCCTCAACATTTCTTGGATTTATCCCTGTCTTGCTGCTGGGTGATTATTTTGATCTTGGCCTATACGCCATTTGGATCGCTTTTTTTGTTTGGATGATGATGCGTGCCGGAATTCTACTTTTTGTTTTTAAGAAAAAGTTTTCTCTTAAGCCCTTAACATGACATAAGTTAGGGTTTACGATGTCTTGATTTGCTAATTTTATCCGAAATTTAAATTCATTTCCGATGAAAAATTCAACTGCTTTTCAATTCCTTTTCCTCATGCTGATTTCTGTAGCTTTAAGAGCTCAGGAAATCAGTCCATATATTTTCGTGGGTGAAGTGGAAGGTTCTCAGGAAATCGCTGAAGAAAAAGTCACGAAGGCTTTACAGAATGCCGGATTCGAGATTCTTGGTGATTACCGGCCTGAAAATAATCAAACCTTAAAGGTCATTGTTTACTCCAGAAAAGATTTACAGGATATAACGCTCAAGGTAACAGATCGAGGAGCATTGGCTGCAGCACTTAAAATTGGGCTCAAATCTGATGGTCCGTCAACAAAGGTATCCTATTTGAATCCGGAATACCTGTTCCAGGCCTATCTGAGGGATTCTTATGATTCCCATAAACAGGGCTTGCAAAGAATAGAATCTGATGTAAAAAATGCCTTGAGCCAATTAGGAGACCTTAATGAAGGATTTGGAGGGGCGATGACTGCTGAAGATCTTAGAGAATACCATTATAAGATCATGATGCCTTATTTCACCGATCCTGTAGAATTGAAAGATTTTGATAGTTTCGAACAAGGTGTTGCTACCATAGAGAAGAATCTGAAATCTGGCAAGGGTTCCACAAAACTGGTTTACAAGCTAATATTTGAAGATAAGAATGTCGCTGTTTTTGGTATTGGTTATTTAGATGAAGAAAAAGGAGAAAAACAATTTCTTCCAATTATTGGAGAAGAGCATTTGTCGGCGCTTCCCTATGAAATAATTCTAAGCGGAAAAAGAGCTACGATGCTACACGGAAGGTACAGGATAGCGCTTCACTGGCCAGAACTCACAATGGGCACGTTCATGAAAATAAGAAGTACGCCGGGTGACTTTAAAGAAACTTTCAAAGCTCTTTGTGAACTATAAACTATGTTTTGTTCAGAAGTGCCGGGAACAAACAGAATCACAAATCCTGATCCTTGAAAACTGGGGGTCAGGTATTTTTTATGATTAACTTTGCCGTTTTCTCACTAGCTCCTTTTCCTCCAAGAGCCTGTTCAAGTTGATAGTAATGATCAAAAATTGATTCTCTTCCCTTAAAATCAAGAATTTTGAACAATTCATTCTCCAAACTGGTTTCATTGAAATCATCCTGAATAAGTTCAGTTACGGCTTCTGTATCAAGAATCAGGTTAACCAAGGAAATATACTTTACATTGACAAGCCTTTTCCCTATTTGATAGGAAATTTCATTTCCCTTGTAGCAAACTACTTCCGGGACCTTGAACAATGCCGTTTCCAGCGTGGCCGTACCCGAGGTTACAACCGCGGCACTTGCAACTGATAACAGATCATAGGTTTTATTTTCGACAATTGAGACGTTTTCTTCTTTCAGGAAATGATTGTAAAATGATAATTCCTGCCCCGGAGCACCTGCTATAACGAACTGATGGTCAGGAAACTTTGCTGCCATTTTTAGCATCACAGAAAGCATTTTGGTTATCTCCTGTTTTCGACTTCCGGGCAAAAGTGCAACAATAGGTTTCTCGTTCAATCCGTTTTCCCTGGCAAAATCTTCAGGGATGATAGGTTTTCTTTCTGCTATGGCATCCAAAAGGGGATGCCCAACAAAATGTACAGGAAAACCGTGTTTGCCTTCGTAAAATTCCTTTTCAAAAGGAAGTATAACGTACATCTGATCGATATCCCTTTTGATTCGTTTTATCCTGTTCTCTTTCCAGGCCCAGATCTGTGGTGAAATATAATAATGCACAGTAATCCCGTTTTTCTTTGCAAATTCTGCAATTCTCAAATTAAAACCCGGATAATCAACTAAGATCAAGGCGTCAGGAGCATATTCCAAAAGATCGTTTTTGCAGAACTTGATATTGTTCAAAATAGTTCTCAGATTCATTATGACCTCTGCAAATCCCATAAAAGCCAGATCCTTGTAATGCTTTACCAGGGTACCTCCCTGTGCCAACATTAAATCTCCTCCCCAAAACCTGAAATCGGCATGATCGTCCTCCTTTTTTAAGGCCTTCATTAAATTTGAAGCATGCAGGTCACCCGATGCCTCTCCTGAAATTATGTAGTATTTCAATTTCGTTTCTGTTTAAATCGATGATCTATAAAAATTTACTGATCAAAATCAAGAAGGCAATGAAAAAACATGCCAGAAGAACTCCTCTGGCTCGTAATTCCTGTTTCTTTTTGAGAAAGATAAAAAAAACAAAAAGATTGGGAACCGCTGCCAGTCCCAGAATTTTACCGTACAAATTACCTTCATTGATTATTTTCAAAGTCTCTTCAAAACTATAGGCCGATACAAACTCAACATATATATAGAACCCAAAGGCCGTAGCAATTATACCGACAACAAAACCTATTAAAATTTCCTTCTTCATTACAATTTCCAATTATTTAAAGCCGGCAAAAAATGATGAGCAGTAAGATCAAATCCCACAGGAACAACTGAAATAAACTCGTTTTTCAGTGCCCAGATATCCGTATCCTCCCCATGGTCCATATCAACAAATTTTCCCGTCAGCCAATAGTATTCCTTTCCCTGAGGGTTGACCCGTTTATCAAACTCCTCTACCCAATTTGCTCTTGCCTGCCGGCAGATTTTGACTCCCTTGAATTCAAGGCCTTCAATTTTTGGAAAATTCACGTTCAAAACAACACCGTCGGGAAGTCCCTTGTCTAAAACATGTAATGCAAGGTTTTTCATGTGTTTCTTTAAATGATCAAACCTTGCATTCCAGGAATAATCAAGCAATGAAAACCCGATAGCCGGAATACCTTCAATTCCAGCTTCAATGGCAGCGCTCATTGTTCCGGAATAGATAACATTTACAGAACTGTTAGATCCGTGATTTACACCGGAAACGCACAGGTCCGGCTTCTTGTTCAGTATTTCACTTATCGCCATTTTTACGCAATCAGCAGGAGTTCCGGAGCATCTGTATTCCAATTGCGGGCCCTCATCAATCGTTACTGCATCACAATAAATAGTAGAATCCAAAGTTATAGCATGACCCATTCCACTTTGTGGACTGTCAGGTGCAATTACAATTACATCTCCGATTTCGTTCATTACGGAGATCAAAGTACGTATCCCTGGAGCTGTGATACCATCATCATTAGTAACAAGAATTAGGGGGCGATTTTGCATCTGGGATTAATTTTAAAGCAAAAATAAAACATTTGTCAATACCGTTAGAAAATTATGTTTAACATTTAATTGTGAGCGATTTCGCCAATAATTTAGTACTATTGTCTCCCATTTTGTAGAAAATTGCGGACATTTGTCATATTAAGCGTTATTTTTCGTTGTATAAATAAGATTTGATTATATTGTCATCAATTGAAACATGTATGAAGCGAGTTTATGAGTAAAATTTCCCTCTTTATGAAAAATAAGATCAAGTTCATTTTTCCGCTTATCATTCTATCCGGAATGCTGTTTGGCTTTAATATAGCCAAGGATCCGGACCCGGAAAAAGACAAAATATTAATTGGAATCGTCAGGTATGCTTTGAAACAGGGGCACTATTCCCCTCATGCAATTGATGACGCCTTTTCTGAGAAAGTATTTACAGATTTTATCGATGCCCTGGACCCTTACAAAAGGTTCTTTCTTCAAAGCGATATCGATGAATTTTCAAAAAACAGGTACCTCATTGATGATCAGATCAAAAGTGAAGACCTGAGTTTTTACAATCAGGTAATGGATCGATTTGATCAGCGGGTACTTGAATCTCAGCAGTACTACAGAGAGATTCTTCAAAGCCCTTTTGATTTTGACAAAGAGGCCAGTTTTGATGTGGACTACGATAAAAAATCCTTTTCAAAAAATCAGGCCGAGTTGATCAAGAACTGGCAATTACAGCTAAAGGTCAGCACCTTATCCAGGCTGCATGAAAAGATCCAGTTACAGGAATCAATGCTGGAAAGTAGTAACAGTGAAGATAAGGAAGATGCATTAGATGATGATGAAGAGGAGGAGGGCTCAAGTTCAGAAGTTGAAATTGAGGTTGAAAATAAATCATTTGAAGAACTAGAAAAAGAATCACGTGAGGCGACCTTAAAAAGTCTCGATGATTTGTACACGGTAATGTTTGAATTGGATGACACTGACTGGTTTGCCATTTTTATAAACACCATGACGATTCAGTTTGATCCTCATACCAATTATTTCGCACCCAAAGACAAAAAACGATTTGATCAAACCATGTCCGGAAAACTTGAAGGTATTGGCGCAAGGCTACAAAAGAGAGATGATTATACCCGAGTTGCTGAGCTTATTTCAGGAGGTCCTGCATGGAGAGGTGGTGAACTGGAAGTGGGTGATTTGATCTTAAAAGTGGGTCAGGGAGATGAATTTCCTGTTGACATTGTGGGTATGAGACTTGACGATGCCATTGAATATATCAAGGGTAAAAAAGGAACTGAAGTTAAATTAACTGTTAAGAAAATTGATGGATCCATCAAGGTCATTTCTATTATAAGAGATATTGTTGAATTGGAAGAAACTTTTGTAAAATCAAGTGTTGTAGATGTTAATGACAGGAAATTTGGTATTATCAACCTTCCGAAATTCTACATTGATTTTAATGAAAGAAATTTCAGAAATTCTGCGACCGACATGGAGCAGGAGATCAAAAGGCTCAAGGAAGAAAATGTGGAAGGCCTTCTTATTGACCTTCGAAACAATGGAGGGGGATCTCTGAAAACAGCCATAGAAATAGCAGGCTTATTCATTAGTGATGGCCCGGTGGTACAAGTGAAATATCGCGGAGAAAAACCAAATATCAGATCGGATAAAGACAAAAGGATTCAATGGGACGGCCCGTTGGTGGTGCTTGTTAATGAGTTGAGTGCTTCGGCCTCCGAAATTTTCGCTGCTGCCATGCAGGACTATAACAGAGCGGTAATAATCGGAAGCAAACAGTCATTTGGGAAAGGCACGGTTCAACAGGTTTTGCCCCTTAACAATGTCTTTAAATACGACAAAGATCTTGGAGCCATGAAAATGACAATCCAGAAATTTTACAGAATCAATGGAGGCTCAACACAGCTTAAAGGAGTTTCAAGCGATATTGTAATGCCTGATAAATATACCTATTTTGAAATCGGTGAACGGGATGAAAAAAACCCATTGAGCTGGGACAAAATTGAACCCGCCGAATACACACCGGTAAATGCTTATGAGAACTTCCACCAGGTGGTGAACGACAGTAAAAGACGAATTGCGGATAATCCTCATTTTATTATCATAGATGATAATGCCAAATGGTTAAAAGAAGGCCGTGACAATACACTCGTAAATTTAAACTACGAAAAGTTTAAAGAAGAGCTGGAGCAAAGAGAAGAAGAAAGTAAGGCTTTCGATGACATCGCATTGTACGAAAGCCGTTTGGAATTTATCTCTCCAAAATATGAACTTCCTATTCTGGAGAAAGATTCAATCTTGGCACAAAAGAGAGACCTCTGGCATAAAAATCTGAAGAAAGACATCTATGTGGAAGAAGCTCTGACCGTTCTTTCTGAACTGGAAATGAATAAAAATCTCCTGGTAAAAAACTAGGTCAAAATATTTAATTTACAAGCCCTTAACAACAGAAATGATATTGTTAGGGGCTTTTTTTATAGGTTGCCTGAATAAGCTAAATTTGCCTTACTGATTACTCTTAGTACATTGATCGAAAAATTTCACATACATCTGAAACAGAAATTTCCTGAAATTGAAAACAGTAAAATCCTTCTTGCTGTTTCGGGTGGAATTGACAGTATGGTATTACTCCATTTAATGAAATCTGTTCAGGCTGATTTTTCAGTGGCTCATTGCAATTTTGGATTGAGAAACCAGGAATCAGATCTTGATGAGAGACTGGTTCAGCAACAGACAGAAAGTAGCGGTATTAGATTTTTTGCAAAGAAATTTGACACCCTGGGGTATGCCACAAAGAATAAGCTTTCTATCCAGGTAGCTGCAAGAGAATTACGATATAACTGGTTTCGCAAACTGATGGATCAAAAAGGGTATCAATTTCTGTTGACGGCACATCATGCCGATGATAACCTGGAAACTTTTTTGATCAATCTGTCTCGAGGAACGGGCATTGCGGGTCTGAGCGGAATTCCGGAAAAACGCAATAATATTCTTCGTCCTTTATTGGTTTTCAGCAAAGAGGAAATAAGTCAATATGCCAGAAAAAACAATATTAGCTGGAGAGAGGATCATACGAATGAAGAAACAAAATACCTCAGAAACAAAATCAGAAAAGAAATTGTTCCTTTGCTCAAAGAACTGAACCCTTCATTCCTCAATAATTTTGCGAAGACCCAAGCTAATTTACAAGGCAGCGGATCAATTCTTGAAAAGCATTTAAATAGCATTAGGGAAAAAGTCATTGTTCGAGAAGAGGATTCAGGACGTATTCTTTATTTCTCCTTGGAGGTCTTAAAGGAATTATCCCGAAATACCGTGTATCTTTTTGAGTTGTTCTATCCATTTGGGTTTAACAATTATAAAGATTTGATCTCGCTGCTTTCCGCCCAGCCCGGAAAACAAATTTTTTCGGATTCACATAGACTTCTTAGAGATCGTACAACTTTGATTCTTGCACCCAAATCATCGACTGAAAATTCAATCTGTATAAGGGTGGCAGAAGATCAAACTAAATTAGATTCAGATGATCTTCACCTGACTTTTACAACCTTAGATTCTGAAGAGTTCAGTTTGTCAGACACAGGCAGCAAAAAATTGAAGGGTTTTTTTGATAAAGATCTGTTAACTTTTCCATTACATGTAAGAAAATGGGAAAAAGGCGACTACTTTTACCCATTGGGAATGAAGGGGAAAAAAAAACTTAGTAAGTTTTTTAAAGATGAAAAATACTCTCTTTTAGAAAAAGAAAATATTTGGTTACTTTGCTCCGGATCTGATATTGTCTGGATCATTGGAAAAAGAATGGATGATCGTTTCAGAGTAACGGACCGGACAAAAAAAATCTTAAAAGTAGCAATTCAATCATGAATCATATTTCAAAAATATTTCTGTTCCTTGCCCTCATTGGAAACATTGCTTATGCTCAGCTTCATGACCCCGTAAGCTGGGAAACTTCTGCGAAGAAAATCAATGCTTCTGAATTTGAACTCCTGATATCAGCGGAAATTGAAGAGGGCTGGCACCTATATTCTCAAAATGTACCTGATGGAGGGCCTATACCCACTACCATTACTATTAAAGAGGAAAAAGGTCAGTTTGAGCTTATTGGTAAACCAACTGAAGGAGAGGGTCATGAAGAGTTTGACAATGTGTTTGAAATGAACATCAAATATTTTGAAAATAAAACTCAATTCGTCCAAAAAATAAAGGTTCTTACAGATGAAAAAATAACCATTACCGGGGTATTGGAATTTATGGTATGCGATGATACTAATTGCCTGCCTCCCACTGAGATCGATTTAAATTTTGAACTTCAGGGAGAGGCTGGAAAGCCTGAGATTGAATCCGTTGTAAGCGATGACAATAAGGGTTTCCTTCAAAATACAACTGAAGATGTGACAGGAATCCAGGAATCGGCCTCTTCAAATATCAAAGCTGAAACCGATACACAAAAGATAACCGGTAAACCCAAAAAAGAGAAAACAAAAGGACTCTGGACTCTGTTCATTTTGAGCTTTTTTGCCGGTTTTGCAGCGCTTCTTACGCCATGTGTATTTCCGATGATCCCGATGACGGTAAGTTTTTTTACCAAACAAAGTAAAAATAAATCGGTAGGTATAAGAAACGCTATCCTTTTTGGTGTATCCATAGTGTTTCTATATGTATTGCTGGGAACAGTGGTGACTTCAATATTTGGTGCGGATTCTCTAAATGCATTATCGACCAATGTCTGGTTCAATATTATATTCTTTTTGCTTCTGATCATCTTTGCGGTTTCCTTTTTAGGCGCATTTGAAATTACACTTCCGAGTTCATGGGGAACTAAAGTGGATTCACAAGCCGATAAGGGTGGCTTAATCGGTATATTTTTTATGGCTCTGGCACTAGCCATAGTGTCTTTTTCCTGTACAGGCCCTATTGTTGGTACAGCCTTGGTTGCAGCAGCGGCACAGGGAGGTATTGCACCGGTTATCAGTATGCTTGGTTTCTCCCTGGCGATAGCCTTACCTTTCTCTATTTTTGCGGCTTTTCCAGGATGGATGAATTCACTTCCAAAATCTGGTGGCTGGCTCAATACTGTAAAAGTATTTTTAGGTTTTCTGGAACTTGCCCTTGCATTTAAGTTCCTATCGAATGCTGATCTGGTATTACAGACTCATTTTCTGGAAAGAGAAGTGTTCATTGCAATCTGGATCACTATTTTCGGAGCCTTGGCCCTATACCTTTTTGGAAAGATCAAATTACCTCATGATTCTGATCTTCCTCATATTTCGGTAGGAAGATTAAGTATGGGACTTATTGTTGCTGCATTCACAATATACATGATTCCCGGATTGTGGGGTGCCCCTCTGAAACTGATCAGTGGTTTCCCACCGCCAATGCATTACAGTGAATCTTCCTATGGGGTAGGATACACAAAATTAGGTGATGCTGGATCAGGAACGTCAAAAGAAATCCCTGATGGTGCTCATTTGGGGCCACATGATATTCTTGCTTTTCTAGATTACGAAACTGGTCTTGCCTATGCAAAGAAAGTAAACAAACCCATAATGATTGATTTTACCGGGCATGCCTGCGTTAATTGTCGGAAAATGGAGGAACGCGTCTGGTCTGACCCCAGGGTTCTAAAGGTTTTAAAAAATGACATTGTACTGATTTCGCTTTATGTCGATGATAAACGAGAATTACCTGAGGAAGAAAAATATACCTCATCTATAAATGGTAAGGAAGTAACTACGATTGGCAAGAAATGGAGTGAATTCCAGATCAATAAATACAAAGCAAATGCCCAGCCCTATTATGTTCTTATTGATCATGATGAAGAAAATTTGAATGAATATTCCGCTTATAATCCTGATGCTGATGATTATTTGGCCTGGCTGAATGAGGGTATTGCAAACTTTAAACCTTAGTTTAGATTTTATGTTGGTATAAATTTTGATATTACTCGTTGCGTGGAAGTAAATGATGATTGCTTTCACCTGATGTGATTAGAATTTATAATATTATGATAAGGTTATTAATTTTCTTTTTCTTCTTTCCGCTTACCTTTTATGCTCAGCAAGACACCTTATCTTTTCAGCGTGGTGAATTTCTGAAATACAAAATCCAATACGGTTTGTTAAATGCGGGTTTTGCCACTGTTGAACTCAAAACTGAAAATGCAATAAGCGACACCTTGATTCATGCTGTAGGGAAAGGTTGGACCACCGGAATGGTTGGTTTTTTATTCCCCGTGGAAGATCGATACGAAAGTTATTTTACAGAAAATGAACTTAAGCCTAAATACTTTGTACGAAAAGTCAGTGAAGGTGGATACACCCAGGATAAAGAAATCTCTTTTGATTATATAAAACATCAGGCCCAGGAAATAAACCATAAAAAAGGTACTGAAAAATCTTATTTTATTCAGAATAACATTCAGGATATGCTTTCCTCATTTTATTATATGAGACGCTTTAATTTTGATCTAATGAAGGCAAACGATTCAATTGATGTGAATATGTTTTTCGATGGCAAAATGAATCCCATTAAACTTATTGTCTTGGGGAGAGAAAAAGTGAAGACCCGATATGGTAAACTGGATGCGATAAAAGTCAGGCCCCTGGTGCTCAAGGGAAGAGTTTTTAAGGATGAAGAAAATGTCACCATTTGGATCAGTGATGACCATAATAAAATCCCTTTAAAAATAAAGGCTTCCCTGATTGTTGGGTCGGCCAAGGCCGAATTAGTTGAATTTAATGGATTAGTTCATCCCTTTCCGTGAATTTTTAACGGTTCTTAGGCATATTTATTTATCAAATTCGATAAATTTGCAGCGTTGTTAGAAAATAATTCAAAGGTGAAAAGAGGTATTGTTTTTATTCTGGGCTTATTCCTGCTCATGTCTTGTCAGAACGAATCAAAAGACGGGATTGCTGAAGAGGCCCCTGAAGAAGTAAAACCGGTTATAATTGAGGAGTTTGGCTATGTTCTCAACGATTATAAAGTAATCAAAGACACCATACAAAGAGGAGAAAGTTTTGGCGAGATCCTTGACAGGCACCATATTGAATACCCCGAAATTTACAAAATTGCTGCTGCTGCAAAAGATACATTTGACATTCGCAAACTAAGAGCAGGCAAACCCTATACTGTACTTGCAAAAAACGATTCCACTGAAAGGGCCCAGGTTTTTATTTATCAGCCTAACAAAGTTGAATACCTCATCGTGGATTTTACGGATTCCATTCAAACGAAATTTGGCAGGAAAGAGGTTAAAATTGTCGAGAAAACGGCTTCTGGAATTATAGAATCCTCCTTATCGGAAGCCATTGAAAGTCAAAACTTGAATTATATCCTTGCGCATGAAATGAGCGATATTTATGCATGGACCATTGATTTCTTTCACTTGCAGAAAGGAGATAAATTCAAGCTCATCTATGAGGAAAAGTTCATAAATGACACAATCCCTGTCGGTATAGGAAATATCAAGGCCGCCTATTTTGTTCACAAGGATAACCCTATTTATGCTTTTAACTTTATCACGGATTCGACCAAAAATGTGAATGATTATTACGATGAAAAAGCGAAAACCCTTAGAAGGCAATTTTTAAAATCTCCAATTAAATTTAGCAGAATTTCTTCAAGGTACAACTTAAAGCGAAGGATCAAATACTACGGAAACAGAGTCAGGGCACACAGAGGAACCGATTTTGCGGCCAGCGTGGGAACCCCGATCATGAGCACTGCAAACGGTACGGTCACCGAATCCAGATACAAGGGTGGAAACGGAAACTACGTAAAGATAAAACACAATTCTACCTATAGTACGCAGTATCTGCATATGAAAAAAAGGGCTGTTAAAAAAGGAGACTATGTTAAGCAGGGTGATGTTATTGGCTATGTGGGAATGACGGGAAACACTTCCGGGCCACATGTGTGTTATCGATTCTGGAAAAACGGTAAGCAGGTTGATCCGTTCAGACAGAAACTTCCTTCGGCAGAACCAATCAAAGAACACTTAAAGGACGATTATTTTGTCTATATCGGTCCTTTAAAAGAGCAGCTTGATGAGGTACCAGAACGCTATCTGGAAACAGAGGTGGCTGCCAACCTATCTACAGATTAAAAATACTTAAAAAATACAGATCATGTCATTAATCAATATCAATCCAACGAAGACCGCTTCTTGGAAAGAACTCATAAAACATCATGAAGAAATTAAAGATGTTCATATGAAATCTTTGTTTCTCGAAGACGGCGCCAGAAAAGACATAATGTCATTGCAGTTTGAAGGTCTCAGTCTTGATTTTTCAAAAAACAGAATCACGGAAAAGACCCTGGAATTACTGGTTGGGCTGGCAAATGAAAGTAAGCTTGAAGATGCCATTGAAAAATACTTTAGTGGGGACAAGATAAATGAAACAGAAAACAGGGCTGTTTTGCATACGGCTTTGAGAAATATTGACAATAACCCCGTCCTGGTTGATGGCAACGATGTGATGCCCGAAGTCAATGAAACCCTTAACAAGATTGAAGCCTTTACAGAACAGGTCGTCAACGGCAGTTTTAAAGGTTTCACAGGAAAGGCGATAACTGATGTTGTGAACATTGGTATTGGAGGCTCGGATCTTGGCCCTAACATGGTGGTTGAGGGGTTACACTTTTATAAGAATCATCTGAATACGCATTTCGTTTCGAATATTGACGGGGATCATGTAGCGGAAGTGATCAAAGATCTCAATCCTGAAACCACTTTATTTGTCATCGTTTCTAAAACTTTTACCACACAGGAAACACTTACGAATGCTGAAACGATTAAAAAATGGTTTTTAAAGTCGGCTACAGAAGATGATATTCAATATAATTTTGTTGCCGTTTCGACGAATCTTGAAAAAGTGAAAAATTTTGGAATCGACGAAAACAACATTTTCACAATGTGGAACTGGGTGGGAGGACGTTATTCCCTTTGGAGCGCCGTCGGTTTATCAATAAGCCTTGCTATTGGGTTCCAAAATTTCAGAAAGTTTCTGGACGGGGCATATGCCATGGATCAGCATTTTAAAAATACTGATTTCAGAAAGAATATTCCTGTAATTATGGCATTGATCAGTATCTGGTATAATAATTTCTTCGGTTCAGAATCAGAAGTTGTAATACCTTACACACAATATCTTCAAAAACTAGCTCCTTTTTTACAGCAACTTTCAATGGAAAGCAACGGTAAATCTGTTGATCGAAACGGAGAAAAAGTTACCTACCAAACGGGAAATATCATCTGGGGGAATACCGGAACCAATGTTCAACACGCATTTATGCAGCTCGTCCATCAGGGAACCAAATTGATACCGGTTGATTTTATCGGTTTCAAAGAGTCCTTGCACGGCAACGAAGATCACCATTCAAAATTAATGGCAAACTTTTATGCCCAGGCTGAGGCCCTATACGCCGGTAAATCAGCCAAAGAAGTGCATCTGGATATGAAAATTTCAGGTGATGAAAAGAAAATAAATAACTTACTTCCTTTCAAGGTTTTCGAAGGAAACAGGCCTTCAAACTCCTTTTTGATTGAAAAACTGGACCCGAGAAGCCTGGGATCTTTGATATCCAGTTATGAACATAAAACTTTTGTTCAGGGAATTATTTGGAATATTTATAGTTTTGACCAGTTTGGAGTAGAATTGGGCAAAGAATTGGCAAATAAGTTATTAATTAAGTAATTGTTAAATTGTGTTAAAAAAATTATTCATTAATTAACAATTGACATCACTTTTTTAAGTAGTTTTGCGGCAGTTATTAACTCAAATTAAACTACTTATGAATACTTTTCAAAAGTTTTTTACTATTGCTTTATTTTTAATGACGGCAATGGTTTACTCTCAAACAACGGTTAGTGGAACTGTTGTGGATGCAAGCGGGCCAGTTCCGGGAGCGAACGTATTGGAAAAAGGAACTTCCAATGGAACTTCTACGGATTTTGATGGTAATTTCTCTATCCAGGTTGAAGAAGGTAAAGGTGTATTGGAAATTTCTTTTGTTGGAATGGTAACAACTGAATTTGCTTTTACAGCTACCAGTGGTCAGAATATTGACGCAGGAACAATTACCTTATCTAATGAAGATAATGTTTTGGAAGAGGTAATTCTTACAGGAACCATTGATATTGCTAAAAACAGGGAAACTCCTGTTGCTGTTTCAACAATCAGGGCAATAGACATTCAAGAAAATTTGGGAACTCAGGAATTACCTGAAATCTTAAACGTTACGCCTTCTGTCTATGCGACGAAACAAGGAGGGGGATTTGGAGATTCAAGGATCAACATTCGTGGATTTGACCAGAGAAATACCGCGGTTATGATCAACGGACAGCCTGTGAATGATATGGAAAATGGCTGGGTTTACTGGTCAAACTGGGCTGGTTTGTCTGATGTAACAACCGCCATGCAGGTTCAAAGGGGACTTGGTTCTTCAAAGTTGGCCATCTCATCTGTTGGTGGTACAATTAATGTGATCACAAGAACTTCCACTGCAAGAGAAGGAGGTACTGTTGCTACCACCTTTGGAAATGACAATTATACCAAGGTTCAAGGTTCGTATAGTACAGGCCTTTTGGAAAGTGGTTTTTCTGCAAGTATCTTGATTAGCCATACTCAGGGAGATGGATACGTGGATGGAACAAAGTTTGAAGGAAACAACTATTTCATAGGACTTGGATATAAAATTAATGACGCGCACGACCTGCAATTTATCTTTACAGGAGCTCCTCAATGGCACCACCAAAAGAGCTTTGCTCCGTCAATTGCTGATCATCAATTATATCAGAAAAACGGACCAGATCCCGACGCGACAACGCCAAATAGAAAATACAATGGTGACTGGGGATATTTTGATGGGAAAGAATATAGTTTCAGAAGAAACTTCTATCATAAGCCTGTAATGTCATTGAATTGGGAGTGGGTTATCAACGATAAAATGAGATTGTCAACTGTTGTTTACGGCTCCTGGGGCCGTGGAGGAGGAACAGGTGAAATTGGTAGAATCAACGGAAGAAGACAATACCAGCTGAAAACTCCTTCAGGATTGATCCCGGTTGATGACATTTTCAACTGGAACTCTGGAGGCTCTGTTCCAAGTTTTGGAGATGACAGGACCAAATTTAATAATGCGTATTCAAACACAGGAAATAACGGACACCCTGACGGAGGTGGAAGAAACGGATCAGACAATGGTATTTCACGAAGAGCTTCTATGAACAGCCATAACTGGTATGGAGGTATCATCAATTTCCACGATGATATCAATGAAAACTGGAGTTTTGATGTTGGTGCCGACCTTCGTACGTATAAAGGAATCCATTACAGAGTAGTAAACGATGTATTAGGAGCTGATAATTACATTGACTACGACAACCAGAACAACAGGCCGAATATTATCGAACCTGATCAGTTTGTAAAAGCTTCTCCGAGCTGGAACCCTTGGGATAACATTACAGAGCAGGAAAAAATTGACTACTATAACGATGGTCTTGTAAACTGGCAGGGATTATTTGGACAGCTTGAATATAAAAATGACAGAATTTCGGCATTCGTTCAGGCTTCTTTCTCAAATCAAGGATTCCAGAGAGTTGAGTATTTCAATGAACCGCCAGAATCACAAAAGTCTGAAAAGAAAAATATGGCAGGTGGAAATATTAAAGGTGGTCTGAACTTTAACATTAACGAAAACCATAATATTTTTGGTAATGCGGGTTATTACTCAAAGCAACCTTTATTCGACGCTGTATTCATCAATTTCAGTAATACCATTAATCCTGACCTGGTTAATGAAAAAATTATTGGATTGGAATTCGGTTATGGTTATACAAGTCCAAAATTCTCGCTTAACGCAAACTTGTACAGAACTGAGTGGGCTGACAGATTTGAGTCGAGTTCAGTTCAAATTGGTGATTTCAGAGGTGTTGCCAATTATCAGGGTATCAAGCAGGTTCACATGGGAATGGAGGTTGATTTCCTTTGGAGAGTGCTAGATAACCTAAGAATAAATGGTATGGCTTCTTTCGGAAACTGGGAGTACCAGGGTGATGCTGAGGCCGATATCTTTGATGAGAGCCAAAATTATGTTGGAACTTCTACTTTATATCTTGATGGTGTAAAAGTTGGTGATGCAGCGCAGGTAACTGCTGCCTTGGGTGCCAATTATACTTTCTTTAGAAATTTCAGAGCTGGATTAAACTGGAGGCTTGCAAGCAGCCTTTATGCTGATATCGATGTTACTGATTTTGTGGATGAAGACAATGATGGTTCCCTTGAATTACCTTCTTTCAATCTTATGGATGCAAGATTGTCATACAACTGGCAATTAAAAGGAAAGAACTCGCTTGAGTTCAGTGTAAATGTGAATAACCTATTTGACACATTATACATTTCTGAATCCGAAACCAACAGATTTGCTGAAGATGGAGATGATACATGGAAAGGAATCAATACGAGAAACAGAGTCTTTTTTGGATGGGGTAGAACCTGGAATACTGCTGTCAGATTCAGATTCTAATTTTTTCAAATCAAAAGAATTCAAACCTACACTTCGAAATGAAGTGTAGGTTTTTTTTTTTGATTACTTTTGAGCAACTAATTAAAAAAACAGGTTATCATGATTAAAATGTTACATTCAGGCTGGGCATACATCACTTTGATTGTTTTGGTTTTTGCAGTTGTCAATGCAGTTATCGGGTTAAGTTCAAAGAAAGATTTTAAAGAAAAAGACTTGAGAATCCCTTTGTTTACCCTGATCGTTTCTCATATTCAGTTAATTATAGGAATCATTGCCTTCTTTGTTTCTGCTCAGTTTCAGTTTCTGCGTGAAAATGGAATGGGTGCCGCAATGAAAGAACCGGAAATCAGATTAGCGATTGTTGAACACCCTTTGATGATGATTCTTGCCATTGTTGCTATCACAGTAGGTTTTTCCAAACACAAGAAACAACCCACAGATAAAGGAAAGTTTAAAACCATCGCCTTATACTATGGGGTTGCCTTACTGTTTGTGCTTAGCAGAATTCCATGGAGTAAATGGCTTTCATTTTAATTTAAATACTATCCTTAGATTTCATAAAGTGTAAGATTATGGCGCAGTTCTTAAAACTAATTTCTTACCCTTTATCCGTGATCCATTATTTTTTCTTTGGATTGCTTTTATTGGTATTTCATCCCGTTCAATGGTTTGCCTTTAATGTATTTGGTAAAAAAGCGCACCGAGAAACTGTAATCATTTTAAATAAGTGCCTTACTTTTAGCCTGTATTTTTTATTCTCCAGGGTCAAGTTTGTTAACAACCACAAAATTCCTGAAAACGTACCTTTGATCATCGTGTCAAACCATCAAAGCACCTATGACATTCCTCCGATGTATGCTTTTCTTGGAAAGTACTATCCAAATTTCGTTTCCAAAATTGAATTAGGTAAGGGAATTCCAAGTGTTTCTTACAACTTAAGACATGGAAATAATGTTTTGATAAACAGAAAAGATCGCCGGCAGTCAATAAATGCATTAATGAAATTTGGAGAAAAGATCGAAAAAGAAAAGCTTACTGCAGTTATTTTTCCGGAGGGAACAAGAAGCAAAACTGCTGTTCCCAAACCATTTCGCGAAAACGGACTTAAAATGATGGTAAAGAAAGCTCCTTCCTGTTATGTAATTCCGCTTTCGATCAATAATTCCTGGCGTTTGGTGAGAAAAGGAGCCTTCCCGTTAGGTGTTGGAATAAAAGTGACCATGGAAGTACATGAACCCATAAAAGCTGATTCTATGGAATTTTCAGAATTATTGGAAAAAACCGAAAATACTATAAAACAGGCGCTGTTAAAATTGAATCCGATAGAAGCGTAAGTCTGATTAACTTGTATGACCTGATCTATTTCCTTGGATCTCAAAATCATCTCTGTCTTCTAAAAAACGAAACTGATCCCTGGTTTTTCTGATGTGCTCCAAATCCAGAATAACGCTACCGATTGCCTGTTGTCCCTCTTCAAAAGAAAAAATCTGATTTCCCATAGCGTCAAATACGGCTGAGTGGCCGATATATTCTAAATCATTACCATCCTTTCCAATCCTGTTTAATCCTGCTGTATAGCAAAGGTTTTCAATAGCCCTGGCTCTGAGCAAAGAATCCCATGCCAATATCCTTGCCTTGGGCCAGTTGGCAACATAAACCAGTAGATCAAAGTCTTTTGTATTCCTGGCCCAGACCGGAAATCGTAGATCATAGCAGATCATCGGGCAAATTCTAAAACCTTTATACTCGAAAACCAGCCTATGCGTTCCCGCAGTAAAAAATTTATCTTCCCCGGCAAATGAAAATAAATGCCTTTTATCATAAGTTAACAGATCATTGTCCGGAAAAACGGTGATCAGTCGATTGTAATAGTTTCCATCCTCCTCAATCAATAAACTGCCAATAAGTACCGAATCAAGTTTAGCAGCCATTTTTCTCATCCAGCTTACTCCTTTGCCGTTCATCCCTTCAGAAACCGTTTTTACATCCATTGTAAATCCAGTAGTAAAAAGTTCAGGGAGAAGTATCAGATCTGATTTTTCAGTCAAAGCATGAAGTTTTGACTCAAAATGATCCAAATTGGCATCAATATCCTGCCATACATTATCTGCCTGTATCAATGAAAGCTTTAAATTCTTTTTCGTATTGTCCATATGAATAATGGTATTAAGCGGGATACTCGTCAAAGTCTATTGAGGATTTCGGCCCCCTTCAAAAGGGTTTCGTCACTTTTAGCAAAACAAAAACGAAGTACTTTGTTGTCTGTTTTATCCAGGTAAAAAGAAGAGACAGGAATCGAAGCCACCTTGTTTTTTGAAGTCCATTTTTGAGCCAGTACAAAATCATTTTCAGCCGATATAGAACTGTAGTCGAGTAACTGAAAATAAGTACCCCTGGAGGGCTTAAATTTGAATTTTGAATCCTTTATTGCATTGAGGAAAAGATCTCTTTTTGCTTGAAAAAACCCTGGTAAACCCAAATAATTATTCTCGTTTCTGAGATATTGAGCCAAGGCTTTCTGGACAGGATGATTCACGCTGAACACATTAAACTGATGTACTTTTCTAAATTCAGCCATTAGAACTGCCGGCCCTGCACAATAGCCCATTTTCCAACCCGTATTATGAAAGGTTTTACCAAAAGATGCAACTAAAAAGCTTCTTTGGGCCAATACTGGAAAACGTGCAATACTCTGATGTTCCTGATTATCGTAAATCAAGTGTTCGTAAACCTCATCGCTGAGTATAATTATCTCCGTGTCTTTAACCAGCGCCTCAAGTTTTATCATGTCTTTTCTGCTTAATACGGTTCCTGTTGGGTTATGAGGAGTGTTGATAATGATCATTTTGGTCCTTGGAGAAATACAGGACTCAACTTCATTCCAATCCACTCCAAAATCCGGTGCCTTCAGTTTTATTTCAACTGTTTTACCTCCGTTGAGGCGAACTGTAGGTTCATAGGAATCATAAGCGGGAGCAAAAATGATCACCTCATCGTCTTTTTCAACCAAGGCCGACACGATGGTATAAATTGCCTGGGTCGCACCAGCCGTTACCGTAATCTCGGTATCAGGATCATAAGACGTCCCGTAAAGTGTCTTTATCTTATCCGCAATCGCTTGTCGAAGGCTGAATATTCCGGGCATGGGAGCATATTGATTATAACCCTCGCGCATAGCTTTATAAACCAAATCAATCAATTCAGGAGAAGAAGGAAAATCAGGGTATCCCTGTGATAAATTAATGGCATTTTCTTCTGTGGCAAGTTTGCTCATCACGGCAAAAATGCTTGTTTCTGCGTTTACTAACTTAGATGAAGGTCTAAAAGGATACGTTGGCATTATAATAGGGTTTTTAACCTGATAACTAATTTAAGCTTTTAATTGCAGCGCACAAAAAAACCCTTCTGTAAAAGAAAGGTTTAATTTATTATCCTAAAAGGTTTTCAGAATTAATTCAGGCTATCATTAAATGCTTGCCTTTAAGTATTCCCTGTTCATCCTGGCTATGTTCTCCAATGAAATTCCTTTTGGACACTCTACCTCACAGGCTCCTGTATTTGTACAATTTCCAAAACCTTCTTCATCCATTTGTTTCACCATGTTCATCACACGTTCTTTCGCTTCCACCCTACCCTGAGGCAATAATGCAAATTGAGAAACCTTGGCTCCTACAAATAACATGGCTGATGAATTCTTACATGAAGCTACACAGGCTCCACATCCAATACAGGCAGCAGCATCCATAGAAAGGTCAGCATCCTTTTTAGGAATGGGGATGGAGTTAGCATCCTGGGTATTTCCTGAAGTATTCACTGAAATATATGCCCCTGCTTGTTGAATTCTCTCAAAAGCGGTTCTGTCTACCACCAAATCCTTGATTACAGGAAAAGCCTTGGCTCTCCAGGGTTCAATATGAATCGTATCTCCGTCATTAAACATTCTCATGTGCAACTGACAGGTTGTAATTCCTCTGTCCGGCCCATGTGGTTCACCATTGATATGCAATGAACATGCCCCGCAAATTCCTTCTCTGCAATCATGATCAAAAGCGACAGGCTCCTCATTTTTTGCTACCAATCCTTCATTGAGAACATCCATCATTTCCAAAAATGACATGTGCTCAGAAATATCGGTTACTTTGTAATCAACCATACGCCCCTTATCCTGTGGCCCTTTTTGTCTCCAAATTTTTAACGTTAAATTCATAATGTCTATCTATTTATAGGAACGTGTTTTCAATTCTATATCTTTAAACTCAAGCTGTTCTTTGTGTAAGATCGCTTCACTGGGCTTACCTGTATACTCCCAGGCCGCCACATATGCGTAATTCTTATCATCTCTTTTAGCTTCACCATCTTCGGTAACATGCTCTTCTCTAAAGTGACCTCCGCAGGACTCTTCTCTTTCCAGGGCATCTTTGGCAAACAACTCTCCCAATTCAAGAAAATCTGCTACCCTTCCTGCTTTTTCCAGTTCAGGGTTTAACTCATCCATTTCACCGGGTACTTTCACATTCTTCCAGAAATCCTCTCTTATTTCCTGAATCTCCTTAATGGCTTCTTTCAATCCTTTAGAGTTTCTGGCCATTCCAACCTTATCCCACATCACTTTACCCAGCTTTTTATGATAATAGTCTACTGAGTTAGTCCCCTCGTTGCTCACAAAGAATTCAAGCCTGTCTTTTACTTCTTTTTCAACAGCATCAAATTCCGGACTATCCGTAGGGATCTTTCCTGTCTGGATATCGTCTGATAGATAATCTCCTATAGTGTAGGGTAACACAAAATATCCATCTGCCAGGCCTTGCATCAAGGCTGATGCTCCCAGTCTGTTTGCTCCGTGATCAGAGAAATTTGCCTCTCCAATACAGTATAATCCGGGAACTGTGGTCATCAAATTATAATCAACCCAAACGCCTCCCATTGTATAATGAGTGGCCGGATAAATCATCATCGGAGTTTTATACGGATTTTCATCTATGATCTTTTCATACATCTGGAATAAGTTACCATACTTGGCTTCTATAATGGCCTCTCCTAACTCCGTTACTTTTTCTTTGGAAGGATTTTCAATGTGCTTTAATTTTGCCTGCTCACTTCCATATCTTTCAATGGCAGAAGCGAAATCAAGATAAACTGCTTCTCCGGTTGCATTCACACCAAAACCTGCATCACACCGCTCCTTAGCCGCTCTTGAAGCCACATCTCTTGGAACCAGGTTACCAAATGCAGGATACCTTCTTTCCAGGAAGTAATCTCTGTCTTCTTCGGCAATTGCAGTTGGTTTTAATTTACCCTCCTGAATGGCCTTTGCATCTTCAATTTTAGCCGGAACCCAAATTCTACCATCATTTCTTAATGATTCTGACATCAGGGTCAGTTTTGACTGATAATCACCTGATCTTGGAATACAAGTAGGATGAATTTGAGTAAAACAAGGGTTTGCAAAATAAGCTCCTTTTTTATGTATTTTCCAGGCGGCTGTTGCATTGGATCCCATGGCATTCGTTGAAAGGAAATACACATTTCCATATCCACCTGTTCCAATGACAACGGCATGAGCGCTATGTCTTTCTATTTCGCCTGTTATCAGGTTTCTGGTAATGATTCCTCTTGCTTTTCCATCAACAATAACCACATCAAGCATTTCATGACGGTTAAACATTTCTATCTTACCTCTTGCTATTTGCCTGTTCATGGCAGAATACGCACCTAATAACAATTGCTGACCCGTCTGGCCTTTCGCATAAAAGGTTCTGGATACCAGTACGCCCCCAAAAGACCTGTTGTCAAGCAGGCCGCCATAATCACGTGCGAAAGGAACTCCCTGTGCCACACATTGATCTATAATATTACCTGAAACTTCCGCAAGCCTGTGAACATTTGCTTCACGCGAACGATAATCACCACCTTTTACGGTATCGTAAAATAGTCTGTAATTCGAATCTCCATCCCCCATATAGTTCTTGGCGGCATTGATCCCTCCCTGAGCAGCAATAGAATGTGCTCGTCTTGGGGAATCCTGATAGGCAAATGCCTTGACGTTATAGCCCAGTTCAGCCAAAGTAGCTGCAGCTGATCCGCCGGCAAGACCTGTTCCTACCACAATAATGTCAATATTTCTTTTGTTTGCCGGGTTTACCAGATTTATATTGTCCTTATATGTTGTCCATTTATCTTTTATTGGACCCTTTGGTACTTTAGAGTTTAACTTAGTCATAAATGAATAGATTAATGGTTAAAATGATGATATAAAGCAATGATGATGAAACCGAATGGTATGGCAAATGAATAAAACTTACCAAAAGATTTCACCGCACCGGTATATTTATTGTTGAATCCGACAGACTGAAATGCCGATTGAAAACCGTGTAGTAAATGAAGTGCCAAAAGAACAAAGGCAATTACATAGGCACCTACTCTCAAGGGACTTACGAATTTGTGCTGAAGTTCCTCAAAGTACCTGTTGGGATCTTCAGGTAATACCTCAACATATTTATAGTTCATTTCAGGAAACCAGAAATCGATAAAATGCAATACAAGAAAAGCAAGTATGACAAAACCTGAGACAACCATGTTTCGCGATACCCAACTGGCACTTGCCGCTCCATTGAATTTAACATATTTGACATCCCGGGCCCTTTTGTTTCTTAACTCAAGAATAAATCCCATCACAAAATGAAAAACCACACCAAAAATAAGTACGGGTTGAAGTGCAAATTGAATCAGTGGGTTGGTACCCATAAAGTGGGATAACTCGTTAAAAAGTTTCTCGCTGAAAAGAGAGGTGATATTGACCGCTAAATGTATAACCAGAAACATTATTAGAAAAAGTGCTGAAAGTGCCATGGCGACCTTTCTTGCAATTGATGAAGATAAAAATCCGCTCATTTTATTTGGTTTATAAAATCGACCACAAATATACCAAATACTTAAAATTTTCGGGTGTAAATTAGCTTATTATTTTAAATTGATTAACATTCTTATATTTACAATCGAATAAAGTTGAACAATAATGGCTGAAGCCCCTAAAAACAAGTTAAACCCTGATAAATGGATTGAATTGTACGCTGATTATTTGTACAATTATGCCATCACAAGAGTAGAGAATCAGGACCTGGCAAAAGACCTTGTACAGGAGACTTTTTTTTCTGGGGTAAAAGGGAAAGATAATTTCAGGGGACAGGCGGCTGAACGAACCTGGCTTGTCTCTATCTTAAAACGAAAGATTATTGATTATTATCGAAAGATCAACTCTGCAAAAGGACAAAAGGAAGTCCGAATGAACTTCTATGATGACGGCGACAAAAAAGGTAGCTGGATCGAAGAAAGAGTTCCTCAAAACTGGGGTAATGAAGCTGAAAAAAATATTGAAAATGAAGAGCTCAAGGATGCTCTTGATGCCTGTATCTCCAATCTGCCTGAAAAGTACAGAATGGTCTTTTTATTAAAAACCGTGCAGAATTACGAAACCGAAGAAATTTGTAATGAACTCGGAATTACAGCGTCAAACTTGTGGGTGATAATCCACAGAGCCAGAATGCAGCTAAGAAATTGTATGGAAGCCAAGTGGTTTATAAATTAAAAAGCAACCTATGAAATTAATGTTAACCTGTGACGAAGCAACTGCCATTTGCGATAAGAATCAATATGGAGAGGCTAGTATTACGGAAAAGATCAGTTTGACCTTTCACCTTCTGATATGTAAATACTGTAAAAAATATACGAAGCAGAACAATCTGATGACGAGATTATTTGGACAGTTTCTTACGCATTGTGATGAAACGCATGCATTAAGTGAGGAGGATAAAACTGAGATTGAAAAAAATTTAAAGAAAGAGCTGAAAAAGAATTAGAATTTAGAGAAAAAGGCAAGTAGGGGTATTGAGAAATCAATACCTTTTTTTTTATCTTTGATTAGCACCCTGCGGAACACTTCTCTGGTGTTTATTCTGGTGCATTTAAAAGAAGGCTATGGATTACATTGAAACTATAAGGCCCTTCGCGCTGATCGTTTATTATGTTTTTATCAGTTTTGTTATTATCCTCATTATTCTCGATAATAAAAAGCCCGAAAAAGCCTTTGCCTTTATTTTCCTGATCCTTCTGGTTCCCGTGGCTGGTGTGATCATTTATCTGTTGTTTGGGGCTCAGTATCAAAAAAGAAAATTGTTTACCAAAAAACGGTATTTTGATAAGGTATATCTTCAAAAGATCAATCAGGCCAGCAAAGAGATTGTCAAAACGAATCCATCCTTTGACTACAAAAAACTGCCCGTACTCTTTTATAATATCGAGCAAGTAAGTTTTACGTACAACAACGAAATCAGTGTACTCAACAATGGGGAAGAAAAATTCCCTGTTCTTAAGGAAGAGCTCCTAAAAGCAAAACAAAGCATTCATTTGGATTATTATATCATCAAAGATGACGATATCGGCAACGAAGTCTTTAATATCTTATGCTCCAAGGCCCGTCAAGGGGTTCAGGTGAAACTAATTTATGACGATGTCGGAAGTTCTATCAGTAAAAACGGGTTGAATCGTTTAAAACTATCCGGAGTCAGGGTATATCCGTATATGCCTGTGCTTTTTTCGAGACTTGCGCACAAGGCAAATTACAGGAATCACAGAAAGATTGTCGTAATTGACAATGAAACAGGATTTTTAGGGGGTATCAATATAAAAGATAAGTACATCAACCCGAATAATTATGACCTGTTTTGGCGCGACACCCATTTAATGATCAAAGGAGAAGCTGTTATAGACCTGCAATACTTGTTCATCAGCGACTGGTTTTTCGTGAGTGGGGAAAAAATTGACCTGAAAGAAGTTGAATTTAAAAACAGGCATAAAATATCAAATGAAATTCCAACCAGTATTCTGGGGAGTGACTACGGCAAGAACAATCAGACCATTAAAGAGGCCTTTTTTGGCATGATCACAAGTGCGAGAGAGGAAATCCTGATAACAACTCCCTATTTTATCCCCGATGATTCCATATTCAATGCCCTTAAAATAACCGCAAAAAGTGGTGTTTCGATCAAATTGATTATCCCTGAAAAACCCGATATCAGAACGGCCTTTTTTGCTTCCCAGACTTATTTAAAGGACCTGCTCTTAAGTGGGGTTGAAGTTTATTTTTACACCAAGGGAATGATGCATTCTAAAACAATGATCGTTGACTCCAAAATATCCACGGTTGGCAGTACCAATATGGACCAGAGGAGCTTTAGCCTGAACGCCGAAGTAAACGCGTTTATCTACAACGAGGTGCTGGCGAAAAAACTCAGGTTCCATTTTGGGGAAGATTTAAAGGATTGTTATAAATTGCAAATGAAAGATTTAAGAAACAGGCCCTGGTATATCAAGGTACTTTGTTCCATTGCCCGATTAATTGCTCCGATTTTATAAATAAATACAATGAATTTTTTACCCGAACATATCGATAAGTATGCGGCTGATCATTCTCAGCCCGAACCGAAACTGCTTGCTGAACTCTTTAAAGAGACCTGGCAAAAGGCACTTGTTCCCAGAATGATCAGCGGTCATTTTCAAGGAAGGGTCTTGTCCATGATCTCCAAACTGGTTGGGCCTAAAACCATACTTGAAATTGGTACATATACCGGATATTCGGCATTGTGTCTCGCGGAAGGTATGATTGAGGGTGGAACCCTTCATACCATTGACCACAACGAAGAACTATATGATTTTCAGAGGAAATATTTTGACCGATCTGAATTTGGGAAGCATATAATTCAACATATTGGGGAGGCTCTGGATATTCTTCCTGAAATACAGGGCCCCTTTGACCTTGTTTTTATTGATGCTGATAAGGCAAATTACTCGAATTATTTCAATGCTATTATTGAAAAAATGAATCCAGGAGGTGTAATACTATCTGATAACGTCCTGTGGAGTGGAAAGGTAACTGAGCCACCAAAATTAAAGGATGAAGACACAAAGGCACTCATTGAGTACAACAGATTGATCAATCAGGATAAAAGAGTTGAAACCGTATTATTGCCGATTCGTGACGGCCTGACAATTTCGAGGGTCAAATAAGCTATTGCTCCAAAAATATTCTGTAGAGTTCTCTTTGCTGATCGTATTCGTATTCTGCATTTTCAATTCTTGTCTCATTGTAGTTTGAAAAACTGCAACAATTTTCAGTGAGCCTTTCAACATCTACAAAAAGCGTAAATGCTTCTTCTCCATCCAATTTCACAACCACCTCAGCAATTTCAGTTTCCCAGCCTATAGATGGAATTCTTAAAAAATTGATGTCCCCGGCAACGAATTGATACTCCCTTTCCGAACCATCTGATTTGTTCAATACTTCGATCTGATCTTCCGTGTATGTTCCATTTTCAAAAAGGTTTTCGCCTGTTTCCTTGTCCTGAATATCAAATGTAAAAATGAATGGGGGCGTAAAACATGATATATCATCGCAATCCTTGTCACTACATGACTGAACCACCAGTAATATCAATAAAGCAAATGGTTTCAACAATTTCTTCATCTAAGATCAATTTTTAGTTTAAAAGCCGCAAATATAACAAATCGTAACTTTAACAAAATGATTTAAATCATTCCCTGGTAACCATGATTGATCCGTGCTAAACTTTTGTCTTAATAACTTACTTCTTTAGGGACTTCCATTTGGATAGAATCTTCTCTTCTCTTTTCAGCAATCCCTTCGGGTCATTTTCATATTGATCCCGTCTTTCCTGAGTCAGCGCTTCTGAGTTCCACCAGTCTAAGGTGTCTTTAATGCTCTGTTTTAAATCTCTGCATTTAAGCCCGTTTTCAAAAGCCCTCTTATTCAGGATCCTCGCGGTGCCATAATTATTACCAGTAGGCATGATCCATGGAATTAGATAAGGAAGTTCATTTTTCTGCAAAAACGAATAATCCTCAATATTTACATAAGAAATATCATTGTTAAAAGTGAGCTTGATCTCTTCTGCAAAACCGTGCATACCCTGCACTTTTTCCGGCCCTGCTGTGTTAAATGTTCCTGTAATGTTTTTTTCAGCAAGATTGATCATGAATTCTGCAACGTCTCTAACATCGATGTACTGAACAGGGTCCTCAGCTTTACCCGGTATAAGCATTTCTCCTCCTCTGTACAACCTGATCGGCCAATAAATAAATCGGTCCGTTTTATCGCCTGGCCCCATCATATATGTGGGTCTTACAATGATAGACCTGTTTTTACCAAATGCTCTGATGGTTTCCTCTTCAGAAGTCGCCTTCATGACTCCATACCAATATTCAAGTCTTGTTTCATCATCCATTTTATCTTTTGGTTCGGTCAATAAAACAGGGTCATTCTCGTCCAATGCTGCTTTAAGATAAGGGTAATAAACCCCTGTTGATGAGGTATACATATAGATTGACGCCCTGTCTTTAAGCAATTGGGCCGTTTTTCTGGTCCACTCGGTCTTTCTTCCTGAATTGTCAATGACCAGGTCCCACTCACCTTTTTCGATTGCTGAAAGGTCGTTTTCCCTGTCTCCAATAAGCTGCTCTACTTGGTTAAATTTATCAAGATGAACCGTCGGTTTAGACTTCCCTCGGGTAAAGGTACTTACCATGTGGCCCCTTGAAAGCGCATACGCAATCTGATGCGGCCCGAGAAAGCTTGTTCCTCCTAATATCAGTATTTTAAGCCGTCTCGTCTTTTGAGGAAAATTAAACGATAAAAGGCTGCTTCCAAGTATAGGCCCAGCCAACAATACCTGTCCACTTTTTTTTACAAATTTTCTTCTTGTTAGTTTCATATTTTAAAATTTTTGAAAACCTTTATACATTACCCAGTCGAAAACTGCTTTATCCATGTTCTGATTTCCATTACCCGTTGCATAGATGCCCAAATTGGCACCCGTGTATTTTTTACTTAAAACCAAATCGGCCCCCGAGTTGTGGAAGAACTCAAAATTTCTTCCATCCAAACTGTACGTATACTCGTATTGATGATTCGTGGATTCAATTTTAAAAATAATATTCTCAAATTTTCTATCAACCCTCATCTCTTTCAGAATCGAAGTTCCTTCTTCAGGTGTTATAAGTTTTAATTGAATCCATTGCACCTTGTCTCTTTTAATGAGGGTGAAACTGATATAATTATTATCCTTTTGGATGAGCAGGGCTCCTGCCTCAGATCCATCTTTAGCAGGATCAAATTGCATTTTTACCTGATATTCAAAGTCGCTTTCGCTTTGCCTGAAACCCATTGCTGCAGCCCTTCCCCTGTCACGGATTGTTTCTTTCATTGCGTAAAGTGTCAATTTACCCTTCTCCGGGTCGAGTGAATACATTCCTTCAATGGGAACCCTTCTGAAATTCCAAGCCAGATTTAGGCCTGGTTTGTCGAAGAAATCTATAAATGTGCTATTTCTTTTTTGTGAGGTCCCTTGAAATACCAGAGGATTAAAGCGCTCCACTCTACCCGTTAGGGGAGCGATGACTGGCCATTCATATTTAATTTCCTTCCAATCAAAGGGTTCACGCTCCCACTGCATAGGAAGCAAAAAGGTTTCTCTTCCCATGTTCGAACCTCTTCTCTCATCTCCCCGTATTCCCAGAGCCACCATGTACCAGCGTCCATCCTCAAGTTCTACAAGATCGGCATGTCCCGTACTATGCACCCAGTTGTCATAAGAAAGGTGACGAGAGGTCATAATCGGGTTTCTGTCATTTGGAACATAAGGCCCTCTGATGTCATCACTGACAGCAATCATCATGGCATGGTTATAACTGGTTCCTCCCTCAGCAATCATCAAATAATAACGGCCATCTTTTCTGTACATATGGGGCCCTTCAGCCCATACGCCTCCACAAGCTCCTCTCCATAAAAAAGATCTTTCACCTGTGAGTTTCCAATTGTCAAGGTCAATTTCCTGAAGCCAAATCTCTCCTTCCCCAGGAAAATTGGGTTTGTCCGGAGAATGTGTTCCAACATACCAGGCCCTTCCGTCCTCGTCAAAAAATATGTCCGGATCAATGCCCGGGGCCCCTTCCAGAACATGGGGTTCAGACCATGGACCCGCAGGGTCCTTTGCAGTAATAATGAAATTAATAAAATCAGTTGTTTTAGTGTCTTTATGGTAGTAAACGTTGGTTGTGATTATATAAAACGTACCCTGGTTATATCGAATTGTCGGAGCATGAATTCCTCCATCCGATTGCACGTCCACTAAGTTGACCTCATCAGTGCACTGCTCTTTTTTGTGCAAACCGTAGCCAATCAACTCCCAGTTAACGAGATCTTTACTTTTGTGAATAGGAAGTCCAGGAAAATATTCAAAAGAAGAATTGACAATATAAAAGTTGTCTTCTACGCGGCAAATGGAAGGGTCCGGATAGCCACCCGGAAGAATCGGGTTGATAAAGGAGGCTTTTTGAGAATAACCTTGAACTGACACACTTACAAGAAATAAAAATAGAATTCGTTTCATCATTCCGCTAAGATTTTTAATGCATTTTTTTAAAATTAAAATCAACCTGATCACCTCCACCAGAAATACTGGCTTTCAATCCGGAATCGACTAACGTATATTCTATTTTCTTTGGAAAATCATTCTCCGAATTTTCACAGCTAAAATTAAATTTCCCGATTTTTGTTACTTTAAAAACCGTTCCACTCAATTCGTTTTTTATTTTCACCTCAAAATGCCAGTCGTCGCCTTTACGAAATAAACTGATCCTTTCTTTCCAAATGGTATCTCCATTTTTAAGGGTACAGGCCATAGCCTTGTAAACCGCATCGGTTGACTTCTCCCAATACTCGAAGGTCCGTTTTCCGGGAGGATCATTGACCCTTTCCCAGGAACCCAATAACCAGTCGAAACTATCCGGTTGATTATCAATATCATATGATACTTGAAGACCCGTAAAGGAGGATAAAAAAAGAACAACAATTATAAGTACTGTTTTTTTCATTTGAGCTGTTTGGTTGGTTCCCTCTAATTTAATAAAAAGGCAACACCTTACAAATACCATGGTTTTAAACGAGAAATTGACTCGTGATTTTTTGAGCTTTGCTATCGATTAATAACCTTCAATCATCAATCACCATGGGATCCGTAAACTCAAAAATTTTTTTAAAATATCATTCCGAAGTTTTTCGGTATAAGTTCTTAAGGCGCAGTAACAAGATTTACCTGATTCTTCTTTTATTCCTTATATGCTTTTCGATTTCACTTCCCCTCGTCAGGATTGATATTTACAAATCCGCTCCGGGAATAATTAAAAGCAAAAAAAACAGCCTTGTTTCAGCAAAAATTAAAGATGGTCATGTTTCCAAATTTAAGAATCTCGATATTCACAACTCTATATATTCAGGCAGCTCCATCGCCGAAATGTCTCCTCAGACGGATCTTTTTGTTGAATGTTTTTTATCACCTCGAGAAATCGGCTCTGTGAAAAATAATCAATGGGTACAGTTTCAAATTGATGTCTTTAACCACAAGGAATGGGGAATGGCTTCAGGAATAATTAATACGATTTCCAGCGAAATTAGTTTGAATCAAGGTTTACCGGTATTTAAGGTCGTTTGCTCATTGAATGAATCGGAACTATACCTCAATGAATTTACAAGAGGTAAACTGAAAAGCGGAATGACCCTTAGGGCTTGTTTTTTTGATAGAAAAGCCACTCTTCTAACGCTTTTGTTCGACCAGGCTGATGAGTGGTTTTACACAGATTTAGGATGAAGAATAAAATTAAACCAATAAAACAGCAGGATATTTCAGATTGTGGAGCCGCCTGTCTAGTTTGCATTGCGGCATTCTATAAACTGTATTTACCAATAGCTAAAATCCGCCAGTTGACTGGTACTTCAAAAGAGGGAACCAATATTCTTGGCCTTGTTGAGGGGGCTGAAAAATTAGGTTTTGATGCTAAAGGGGTCAAAGGAGATCGAAACAGCCTGTTTGAAATTCCCAAACCTGCAATAGCTCATGTCATTGTTAATAACAAACTCCAACATTTTGTTGTTATCTCAAAGGTGCTCAGTAAACATATATACCTCATGGACCCAGGTGAAGGAAGGTTAAAAAAATTTTTACTGGAGGAATTTGAAAAACAGTGGACCGGAGTTCTGGTCATATTGCTTCCCGGTGAAAACTTTAAAACCGGTAATGAAAGAAAGTCCAGAACTGGCCGGTTCTGGAACCTGTTGAAGCCTCATAAATTTATTTTATTTCAAGCTCTTTTAGGCTCTGTGTTCTATACCCTACTGGGTTTTTCAACTTCAATTTACATTCAAAAAATTACGGATCATGTGCTGGTTTCCAACAACTCTAAATTACTTCATTTAATGAGCATTTACATGATTATTATTCTATTGGTTCAAATTTTTTTGAGCATGTATAAAGATATTTTTCTTTTAAGATCGGGACAGGAAATTGATGCCAGGCTCATTCTGGGCTATTATAAACACCTGCTGAAATTGCCCCAGCGCTTTTTTGACACTATGAGAGTAGGCGAATTAATATCAAGAATTAATGACGCGGTGAAAATACGGGTCTTTATCAACAACACGGCGCTTTCCTTATTGGTAAATTTCTTTATCGTCTTTTTCTCATTCGTATTCATGTTCCTTTATAAATGGGAGCTGGGATTCATCATGCTTCTCATAATTCCTATTTATCTCTTCATTTATTGGATTACAAATAATTTAAACAAAAGAACAGAACGCACTATAATGGAGAAATCTGCAGATCTGGAAAGCCAATTGGTAGAGTCTATAGGAGCCATAAGCACAATCAAATTATTTACACTGGAAAAACTTATGCAGTCAAAAACTGAGAGCAGATTTATAAAATTATTAAGTTTTGGGTACAAGTCCTCTGTAAATCAAGTGATTGGTCAATCCGCCACTCAAGGAATTTCAGGACTATTTACTATTGTATTGTTGTGGATAGGCTCAACCCTTGTGCTGAGAAAGGAGCTGTCTGCGGGTGAAATGTTCTCTTTTTATGCAATTATCGGATATTTTACAGGGCCGGCTGCCGCATTGATATCTTCAAATAGAACAATTCAAAATGCTTTGATTGCTTCTGACAGGTTATTTGAGATTCTGGACCTCGAAAATGAAAACCAAAACAATGGGCTGTCATTTGAAATCGAAAAGATTAAAAAAATAACCTTCACGGATGTATCTTTTCACTATAATAACAGCGGGCCTGCTTTAGAGCATGTAAGTTTGAGTTTCAAGGCAGGTGAAATTACCGCGCTTGTTGGTGAAAGCGGGTCTGGAAAGTCTACGATTGCCAAACTTATTCAGGCATTGTATCCGTTGAACAGTGGAAAAATCGAATTCAATGGCTATAATCACTCTGACATATCCGTCGATACCCTGAGAAAGATCATTTCTGTTGTACCTCAAAATATTCACCTTTTTGAGGGGAGCATTATCGACAATGTCACAATTGGGTCAAAAGATCCTGACCTAAACAAATTGCAAAAAATATGTACTGATCTTCAAATTAATCATTTTATTGAATCTCTGCCCGATCGCTATCAAACCAATATTGGGGAAAATGGAATCTCCCTATCGGGAGGACAAAAACAAATTTTGGGAATTGCAAGGGCATTGTATAAAGGAACTGATATTCTTATTCTGGACGAAGCGAGTTCTTCTTTGGATAGCAGAGCTGAATCAGTACTTCAGGATGTCTTACAACGTCTAAAAATTCAAAATAAAATCATAATTCTGATTTCTCACAGGCTATTTTGCCTGTCACGAGTCGATAAGATAATTGTTTTGGAAAAAGGAACCTTATCTCAACAAGGAACTCATGAGCAACTTATTAAACGAAAGGGAATTTATCAAAATCTCTGGCATAAACAATCTTATTGAATCTAAAAAATACTGATCTAATATTTAATACCTAATCATTAATGAACAACTTAAAGCAGCTTGAACGAATAAAAAAAATTCATAACCTTATACGATTAGAATCTACAGGAACGCCAGAAGAATTGTCAAAAAAACTGCGTATCAGTATACGCCAGACATTTTCATTGCTGGAACAAATGAGAGAACTTGAAGCCCCGGTAAAATTCAACCGGAAAGCTAAAACATATTATTATGAAAGAGATTTTGATATTAATATCACTATTTCAGTCCATGTAATTTCTCGTGGTAATCTTACAAATATTTATGCTGGGCGATCTACTGCAAATATTATTCATAAAATGCAAGGAAGGTGCAGTGCACCAAATTACCTTCGAATGATGAAACAAAGACTGGACGCAGTCGGTTAGACGTAACCTTATTTTTTGAAAATCAAATGTTAATCGAAACTTCGATAAGGAGTTTAAAAATTTTAATGCTTATGAATGAACAAATCAATACAAAAACGAATCTAATAAGCCGAAATGAACTGGTAAAAACCAAAGGAGGAATTCCAATTCTACCCGTTCTTGGAGCCATAACGGCAGCTGTAAGTTTTGGAAAAATAATGGACAAGGCCGGAGAATGGTTTCTTGAAGGCTGGAATAACCCTAAATAACGGTCATGAAAGAATTATATAATAAAAATTGGACAGACCTGGATTCCGGAGAACTAATGATGGTTCAGGGAGGTGGGCCGATAAAAGATGCTTTTGAGTGGTATTACAAATCCGTTGGAAGTTTTTATCGAGGAATTTATGATGGACTTATGGGAAAGGAACCTGTGGTATGAAGAAATCTGAGTCTGCGGAGGTTGAAAACATCTTGGCATATATCTTTCTCATTGTAGGAATCTTAAATATTATCCTATTTATTGATACAATTTTAACCGATTCCGGAGCTGAATATCAGTTTCTCTCGGTTCGAACCAACAAAACAATCAATTCCGTTTTATATGGATTAATTGCTGCATTTCTTTTGATTGCTGGAAACAAAATGCTTAAAAAAACCTATAAATTATAAAATATGAAAGTATCTAATTGTAACACGCTAGTTTTATTGAACAAAGATGAAATGTACTATTTTAAAGGTGGAGTTGATCCCGCCGAAGGTTCCTATGCCGCCGGCTATGCCATAGGATCCTGGTTTCGGGAAATGTATTCCATCTGGTCATATGGTTTAACCCACTTGACTGATCGATAAAAATAATCGCCCTTTAAAATAAATTAAAGGGCGTTTTTTAATATTTTGAATTCCGTTACTAATTTCTATGAAATAATTTCGATCTCAAACTTAATCGATGTATAAAATCTCAAATTCTTTTGCATTATTGGGCTCAATTAAGCATTTTTTGACAAATAAATTAGACAAATATTCTGAGCCTTCGGCATTGAGGTGGACCAAGTCTCCAAAATATTTTTCTTTAAATTCTATTCTACTAAAATCATAAAATTGAATCTGTGAAAAATTTCTTTCATAGAAATTGTATAGACTTTTCTGTTTATCCCTTAAAGAAGAATGAATCGGCGGATTTACAAGTATTAAATTAATTCCTTTTTGATTACAATATTCTTCTATTTTTTGCAAATATTCTTTCTCAATTAACGATTCATTAAAAGTTCGATATTCCTCTCTTAAACCGTTTTTATTTTGCTTTTCAATTTCAAATTTCAATTTATTTTTGTAGGGAAATTTTTCGTATCCTCCATACATTCTAATTCCATTTCTCCAGAATACTACAGGAAAAGAAATTTGTTGAAACATGGCACCCAACAACTTAGAAAAATTATTCTTTGCTAAAAAAGCATAATCATCTACCTTTAAAAAAGGTAGATATATCTTCAATCGATTGTTTAAATGCTTATCATTAAGCAACCATCTATCTTCGATGCACTCATGAATATTATGCTGAGAAAAAGAAAGAAGAATTGTATTAATCTGATCATTACTTTGAATTATTCTTCTAATTTTCTGAAGACTGTAAAAATATGAATCCGCATCTTGAGACAAATTGATGCTGTTTTCCATAATTTCATCATTGAATGCATATTTAGTATGTGAGTCTCCAACAATTAGAAGAGTTATATTCGAATCTAAAACAAACTTCTTAGAGCTGCATAAAATATATCTGTTAACAATTGTTGATGTAGCTATCAGCAGGACTAGAATGATAGAAAAAAAGCCAAGTTTTCTAAAAAATTTTCTCATAATAGCTTTTTAAAATTGAAAATAAATAAATTCTTGCTGAGATCCTCCAAAAATGAACAAAGAGTATATTATTAGAATGTAAAAGCCATTTCTCAGAATGACTGAATCATTCCTTAAAACTTTGTCTAGAGCGTGCTCCCCTTCCCTTCCTGCCCATTCAATAAAAATAAAAATAATTGTGATCAATATTATAATTAATGACTTATTAAATCCAATATAATTAGGATAACTAAACAAATTGAAAGAAAAAATATCCGTTATATATTGTAAGGCGTGAGAAATATTTTCTGCACGAAAAAATATCCAAGCAAATACAGTAAGTAAAAAGGTGAAAATCATTCTTGTGAGATCCTTGAATGAAGGAACAATTTGCCCTTTAGCGACTATTTGAATGTGATTTCGATTTTTCTTTGATATTAGAAGAGGAAGAAAATAGATCGCATTCAAGATGCCCCAAATAATGAAAGTCCAGTTTGCACCATGCCAAAACCCACTCACGATAAAGATAATAAAAGTATTTCTCAATTTTAACTTCAACCCTCCTCGACTTCCTCCTAAAGGAATGTAGAGATAATCTCTAAACCATGTCGAAAGTGAAATATGCCACCGTCTCCAAAATTCAGCAATATCTCTTGAAAAATATGGAAAAGAAAAGTTTTTCATTAAGTCAAAACCAAACAAACGAGAGATTCCAATGGCTATGTCTGAATATCCAGAAAAATCCCCATAGATTTGAAATGTAAAAAATAATGCTCCAAAAATCAATGAGGTACCATTCATATCAACGGAGTTATTAAAAATCAGATTTGCATATTGCGCACAATTATCAGCAATTACAATTTTTTTAAAAAGTCCCCATAAAATTTGACGAAGACCATCAGAAGCTTCTGAATAAACAAAGTTTCTTTTACGGTAAAACTGTGGTAATAAGTGAGATGCTCTTTCGATTGGTCCTGCAACAAGCTGAGGAAAAAAACTTACAAACGCTGAGAATGCGATATAATCTTGAGTAGGATCTAATTTTTTGTTATATACATCAATTGTATAGCTCAGAGTTTGAAATGTGTAAAAACTAATACCGACAGGTAAGATAATATTAAGTGAAAATGGACTTAGCTTTTGTCCGAATAATGAAAAAAAGGTTACGAAATTATCCACGAAAAAATTAAAGTACTTGAAAAATGCTAAAAACCCTATATTAACTATTATACTAGTATATAGAAGTATTTTTCTTTTTCTCTTTGATTCTTCTTTTTCTAAGGCTATTCCAACATTATAGTCTACAAAAGTGCTAAATACAATTAATGAAAGGAACCTCCAATCCCACCAGCCGTAAAATACATAACTAGCAATTACTACTAGTAAATTTTGAGCTCTTAAATTCTTATTAAAGACAAACCAGTAAAGAATGAACACTATTGGAAGAAATATCGCAAAGTCAATTGAATTAAAAAGCACTAGATTTCAATTTTAAATGAAAGATAGTCAGATTATTCTAAAAATCCATTTATAAGAATAATTAAAACATTCACGCTTTATCAAACTATTCTCAGCAGAAAATAATTTCTTTTACCCCTTTGCAGCAGTACAAACTTGTCCGCAATCAGGTTCTCATTATTCAATGAAAAACCCTCTTTTACCTTTTCTTTATTGACAGAGATCGAGTTTTCTTTTAAGGCTCTTCTTGCTTCTCCATTTGACTTAAGAAATCCTGATTTCTCATTTAGGGCATCCACAATATCTATACCTTCCGAAAGCTCTTCTTTTACGATCTCAGCCTGAGGAACCCCCTCAAAAATATCAAGGAATGTTTGCTCATCCAAATTTTTCAAATCATCAGCTGTTGATCTACCGAATAGTATCTGGGAGGCCTTTACTGCCTTCTCGTAAGCTTCTTTTCCGTGACACATTATTGTCACCTCCTCCCCTACTTTCTTCTGTAAGATTCTAAGGTGAGGAGCTTCTTTGTGTTCGGCAATAAGTTTTTCAATGGCTTCCCTGTCCAAGAAAGTGAAAATCTTGACATAGTTTTCTGCATCAACATCTGAAGCATTCAACCAATACTGGTAAAATTTATAGGGTGAGGTCCTCTTTACATCCAGCCAAATATTACCTCCTTCAGTCTTACCAAATTTGGTTCCATCAGCTTTTGTTACCAAAGGACTGGTTAAGGCATAGGCTTTACCCTGAACTTTTCTTCTGATCAATTCTGTTCCTGTTGTAATATTCCCCCATTGATCACTTCCTCCTATCTGAAGTTTACAATTGTAGTGATTGTATAAATGAAGAAAATCATATCCCTGAACAAGCTGGTAAGTGAATTCGGTGAAGCTCATTCCTTCTTTTGATTCCGAACTGATCCTGTTTTTTACAGAATCCTTGGCCATCATATAATTAACAGTAATATGTTTCCCTATATCCCGGGCAAACTCAAGAAATGATAGTTCCTTCATCCAGTCATAATTGTTCACCATCTGTGCTGAATTTTCGACGTTTCCGGAAAAATCAATAAACCTTTCTAAAGTGGATTTTACTCCTTTGATATTCTTTGCAAGAGTTTCTTCATCCAGAAGATTTCTTTCATTCGATTTTCCAGAAGGATCTCCAATCATTCCTGTGGCACCTCCAACTAATGCAATGGGCCTGTGTCCTGATTTTTGCAAATGCATCAATAAAATGATTTGAACAAGACTGCCAATATGCAAAGAATCAGCTGTAGGGTCAAATCCGATATAAGCTGCCGTTGACTCTTTTAGTAATTGCTCTTCAGTTCCGGGCATTATATTGTGTAACAAGCCTCTCCAGCGAAGCTCTTCAACAAAGTTCTTCTCCATTTCTAAAAATTTGTGGCAAATATAAAAAAGAAAGCTTTCTTAAAATTCAAATCTTGTAATTATTCACATAAATAAAGGGTTTTAGGAAACCTTTCATACGATTCAATTGTTTATTTTCGTAACATGATTTTGGTTACCGGAGGAACTGGCCTGGTGGGATCACACCTTTTATATCATCTCTTACAGGAAAATGATAGTATTCGAGCTATACATCAAAAAAGTAGCGATCTGAATGCTGTGAAAAAGGTATTCAACTATTATACAACTGATTATGAAGACCTTTTTCAAAGAATCAGATGGGTAGAAGCCAGTTTAGATAATATCCCGTCGCTGGAAAGTGCTTTTGAGGACGTCACTCAAGTGTATCATTGTGCAGCCTTGGTTTCATTTGACTCGAAAGATTATCAAAAGATGAGGCGCATCAATATTGACGGAACTACAAATATTGCCAACTTATGTATCTCCAAACCGATTGAAAAATTATGTTTTGTCAGTTCTGTGGCAGCAATTGAAAATTCCAATGGGGGAAACCTGACGGATGAAGTAGACAATTGGAGCAGTACATCAGATAAAAGTGGCTATGCCATTACTAAATATGGTGCTGAAATGGAAGTTTGGCGGGCTTCACAGGAGGGTGTTCCTGTCGTTATTGTCAATCCCGGGGTGATTATTGGGTCCGGTTTTTGGCAGAAGGGGACGGGAAGAATGTTCAGCAATATAAAAAAGGGCTTAAAATTTTATACCGAAGGTGTTACAGGCTTTGTCGGGGTTCAGGATGTTGTAAAGGCCATGATCCTGTTGATGAAATCGAATATTAAGGAGGAACGATATATTCTTGTTTCTGAGAACCTCTCTTTTAAAGGCGTATTCTTTTTAATTGCGAAATATCTTGGTACGGAACCACCAAAATTTAAAATTAGTCGCTTTCTCATGGGGATATTTTGGCGCCTAGAACTTATCAGAAGCCGTATAACTTATGCAACTCCTCGCATAACAAAACGATCTGCAAAATCCGCAATGTCCATCCATCCATATACCTCGGAAAAAATAATAGATCATCTGAATTTCAAGTTTGAGCCTCTTGAATCCTGTATAGAGAAAGTTTCAAAAGATTTTTATCAAGATTATCCAGTCTAAACTCCATTACTTTTTTAAATTGAGAGCTTTTTCTATGCTGTCTTTCTTTCTTGTAGCTTCTCTGGCGTTTTTATTCACACCCAGAATTGAATCCGTTACAGCTTCCGTTTCATCCTCAAGGATCTTCAATCGTCTCTGAACTTCTTCAAAAATTTCTTCATAATCATCGATCTTGGCGGTGTAATATATGTTGGAATTTGCAAATCGAACACTATCAATCCTGTATTTATTATAAACCAAGGCCATATAGTTCCTGTTCTTTTCCAAATGAACATTTTGAAGGTTAGAAGTACCTGCGGCAAGATGCATATCATAGAGCATCAGGATCATTGTGTCTTTGCCAATCAAATCATCAGGTTTCTCAAACTCAATTTTGCTGTTGCACGAAAACAAAACCATGGTAATAAATACAAAACCCAATTTTTTCATGTCCTGTTAAATGTTAAGCGCTTTCCTTTTACCTGGTCATTAAAGGAACCATTATTATATATAAGTTTACCGTTCACAAAAGTTTTAAGAACCTCAGAGTGAAAGGTAACTCCTTCAAATGGTGACCAGCCACATTTATAAAGTATGTTTGATTTATTAACCTGATACTCACAGTCCAGGTCAACCAGCACTAAATCAGCATAGTAGCCTTCTCTAATAAAGCCTCTTTTTTCGATTTCGAAAAGTATCGCAGGATTATGGCACATCTTCTCAATCAATTTCTCAAGGCTTATTTTATTGCTTCTCACAGCCTCGAGCATGGCCTGAAGTGCGTGCTGTACAAGAGGCCCTCCGCTCGGGGCCTTGGTATAGACCTGGTCTTTCTCTTCCAGGGTGTGAGGGGCATGGTCAGTTGCCAAGACATCAATTCTATCATCAAGCAAGGCCTCCCACAAACCGATTTTATCATTTTCACTTTTAACCGCCGGATTCCATTTTATCAGGGTTCCTTTTTCTTTGTAATCTCGATCATCAAACCACAAATGGTGGGTACAAACTTCTGAAGTAATACGTTTTTCTTTTAGCGTTATTTTGTTGGTAAACAATTCCGTTTCCTTTGCTGTGGAAAGATGAAAAACGTGCAGCCTGGCGCCAGTCTTTTTTGCAAGTTCAATGGCTTTTGACGATGATTTGTAACAGGCTTCCTCACTTCTGATCACAGGGTGCAATTCTATAGGAATATCATCACCATATATCTTTTTTTGCTTGTCTAAATTATTTTTTATGGTTGTCTCGTCCTCACAGTGGACTGCGATTAGAAGATTTGTTGATGAAAATATTTTTTCAAGAACTTCTTCGTCATCAACCAGCATATTTCCGGTAGAAGAGCCTAAAAAGAGTTTTATAGCTGCTACTTTTTTTGGATCTGTTTTTAAAAGTTCCTCTAAGTTGTCATTTGTTCCTCCTATCATAAACGAGAAGTTTGCATAGGAAACTTTTGCCGCTATTTTGAATTTATCTTCGAGTAATTCCTGAGTCGTAGCCTGAGGAATTGTATTTGGCATTTCAATAAAAGAAGTTATCCCCCCGGCAACAGCTGCCCGTGACTCCGTTTCTATATTTGCCTTGTGGGTAAGTCCAGGTTCTCTAAAATGAACCTGATCATCTATAATTCCAGGTATTAATACCTTTCCTGATGAGTCTATAACTGAGCTATCTTCAGGAAATACCTCAATAGTCGGGGCAATTTTTTTTATGAATTCCCCTTCAATCAAAATATCCTGAACTGAAGATATACCTTCATTAACTATAGTTGCTCCTTTAATTAAAGTATTCATTGACATTTACTTTTTCTTTGAAGGTTTTGGCAAACCAGAAAACCTCATTTTTATTATTCCGAATATAGCTTCGGTTATTATTGTTTTGCTCATTTTTGATTCTCCCAAGGTGCGATCTGTAAAAATCACCGAAACCTCCTGGATATTAAAACCATGTTTCCAAGCTTTGAACTTCATTTCAATCTGAAATGCGTAACCAACAAACTGAATTTTATCCAACTGTATGGTTTCAAGAACTTTTCTATTATAACACACAAATCCCGCCGTGGTATCATTATAGGGCATACCCGTTACAAATCGAACGTATTTTGAAGCAAAATAAGACAACAATACTCTTTTCATTGGCCAGTTGACAACATTAACACCTTTAGAATACCTTGAACCAATAGAAACATCGGCTCCTTTTTCAACACATCTGTTATAAAGTCTTACCAGGTCTTTTGGATTATGCGAAAAATCCGCATCCATCTCAATGATGTAGTCATATTTTCTTTCAATTGCCCATTTAAAACCGTGTATATAAGCTCTTCCCAAACCATCTTTTTTGTCTCTAACCTCAAGATATAGGCTTTTAGGATGATCTATCTGTAATTTTCTTACGATATCTGCGGTACCATCGGGGGAATTGTCGTCAACAATTAAAATGTCGAAAGATTTTTCCTGAGAAAATGTTGCTGTAATAATATTCTCAATATTTTCTTTTTCATTATAGGTTGGGATAATGACCAGCGTATCTTGCATAATACTTGTTTAATAGGCACAAAGGTAAAATAAATAATTGCTAATTTTGTGTTAAGATCAAGCTTAATGAAAATATTCAAAGACCCCAAGTTTCAGTTTTTCTCATTACTCCTTATTTTTTTTATTCTCAACTTCTTACAAAGCTATATTACTTTGTTGTTTGAAGATGAGGCCTATTATTATGTCTGGTCCAAAGATCTCGCTTTAGGTTATTTTGATCATCCGCCAATGGTAGCCCTTTGGGCTGCATTTGGACAATTGTTTTTTGAAGGTGAATTAGGTGTCAGGTTACTTAGTTCCCTGAGTTTTTCGATGATGATTTGGTTGATTTGGGAAATGATTGACTTTAAAGAAAAATGGAACCATATTTTTCTTTTCTTTATTTTGATCATTTCTCTGGCTTTCTGGCAGGTTTTTGGTTTTATAATGACTCCAGACACTCCCCTGCTTCTGTTTACAGCAGTATTTATGCTGGCCTATAAACGCTTTCTCAACAATGATTCTCTTTTCAATTCCCTTTTTCTTGGATTTGCCATGGCAGGAATGCTTTACAGTAAATATCACGGTATACTAGTCATCATTTTTGTTGTTCTTTCTAACCTTAAACTATTTAAAAACCCGCGGTTTTGGCTGGCAAGTGTTTTTGGATTTGTTTTGTTCGTACCTCATTTGTTTTGGCAGTTTGAAAATGGTTTTCCGTCTTTTCTTTATCATTTAAAAGAAAGAAACAAAAAACCTTATCATATAGGTAAAACACTTCTTCATTTTGTAAATATGATTGCTATAGTCGGGATTACCTTTCCTGTGATATATTCTGCTTTTTTCAAACATAAGGCATCAAACCTCTTTGAAAGGTCCCTGAAATACATTGTCTATGGTTTTTTTGTCTTTTTTCTGATCAGTACGTTTAGTTCAGAACCCCAGGCCCAATGGGTCATTGTTGTTTCCATCCCTTTGGTCATAATCAGTTTTCCTTATTTGGTCATACAACTTAAAGCTCGTCGCTGGTTATTTGTATTGGGTTCCATTCAATTGGTGATTCTTCTTTCAGCAAGGGCTTTGTTCGCATTTCCTTCAATATCGCCTATACCGTTGGAGCCTCATCTGTCAACTCAATGGGTTCCGGAATTGTATAAAAACACAGAGGGGAGGCCCTTAATCTTTGTCAATAATTACAGCGAAGCCTCGCTTTATAATTTTTACACCGGGGTTCAAACGCATTCTTACAGTATTTTAAAAGGGCGCAAAAGTCAATACGATCTTCTTGATTTTGAGGAGAACATGCAAGGAATGAACGTCTATTCAGTAAGTAAATATGAATCTGATCTTCCCGAAATAGCATCAAGGACCGGACGTATTTATTATGGCAAAGCTATCGACAATTATTATACTTTTGAAAAAGTAAAATGTGAGATCAGCGGAGATGAGATCCATATCGTGAATGGACTGAATACTATTGAATTTACATTGACCAACAATTATAAAAGAACCATTTTCTTTGATAATGTTGATTTGGTTGGAGTTTTTCAAGGTTCCAAGAATAAAATTTTATTGAAAGTTCCATTAAATACAGAAAAGTTAAACCCTCTTGAAGCCAATGAAAAAAAGACGATAAGGGCTGATTTCTATATTTCAGAGATGCCTTCATCAGAAAAAATGACATTTAGGGCCGGGCTTGATTTTTATCAACTCATGGAAGGTTTTCAGGGTAACAAGGTAAAGGTGGTGATCAAAAAAAATTAAATTCAAAAAATGTTTGAAGGAATTGAAAGAATATCTGTTTCTAGTGACTGGATCACATTGATATTTTTAGCTGTATTGATACTTGTTGCCGTTCTTCAACTTAATTTTACGGAAAGGTTTTCCAAACTATTCTCTTTGATTTATTCTGAAAAATATTACACTGATTTTTACAAAACCAGGCCATTAATTTTTAATTGGTTTCATGTTATTTTCTTTTTCATCATTATTTTTAACATTTCACTGGCGCTATTTTTTGCCTTAAATACCTTTAAAGAGTCAGTTGAAATTAGCCCATTTTACCTTTATTCAAAAATATTCGTCATGACCATTACTTACTTCGGCATCCGATATGTTTTGGGATATTTTCTCGCTTTTATTTTTGAATTAGAAGAAAGTCAAAACTATTTTACATTCCTAAAAATCAGTAATTTAGCTCTTATTTCAATTTTAATCCTTCCTCTTCTTGTACTGGCCAATTACAGCGCCGGGGTTTTTCATAAGTTCTTGATAACTTTTGGATTAATCGTCTCTGTTGCAATAGCATTATTTCGTTACTTTGTATTGATCAAAAATGAAAAGTTGAGTTTTAACAATATTTTCTATTTATTTTTGTACCTTTGCGCCCTTGAATTAGCCCCCTTTATAGTTATTTATAAACTGTTTGTTGATTAAAACAAGATTATATGAAAGTAAAAACTATACTCGTTTCACAACCAGCACCCAAGGCAGCACAATCTCCTTACTTTGATTTAATGAATAAGCAAAAAGTGAAAATTGATTTTCGCTCATTTATTCATGTTGAAGGAGAAACATCTCGGGAAGTACGAAATCAAAAAATTGATTTTTTAAGCTTTTCTGCTGTTATCTTTACAAGTAGAAATGCTGTGGATCACTATTTTAGACTCGCTGAAGAGATGAGGGTTTCCATTCCGGATGACATGAAATACTTTTGTTTGTCAGAGGCTGTTGCCTTTTATCTGCAAAAATATGTCGTTTACAGAAAGCGTAAGATTTATGTAGGTACAAGAACCTTTGATGACCTGATGCCTTTAATCAAAAAGCACAAAACGGAGAAATTTCTTTTGCCCAGTTCTGACAAAGTAAAGCAGACTATGATAGATAAGATGAATAGCCTGAATGTTGAATGGAAAAGAGCTGTTTTGTTTAAAACTGTTATCAGTGATCTCTCGGATCTTGAAAATGTATTCTATGACATATTGGTATTCTTCAGCCCAAGCGGAATAAAATCGCTTTTCGAGAATTTCCCATCGTTTAAACAAAATAATACAAGAATTGCAGTTTTTGGTAATTCAACCGTAAAGGCAGCTGAAGAAGCTGGTTTAAAAATTGATATAGCGGCTCCTTCAAAGGAAACACCCTCTATGACAATGGCTTTAGAAAAGTACATCAAAGAGGTGAATAAATAATCCTTGATCATTATATCAGATGATATTAAATAAAAAAAGCGACTTCATGAAGTCGCTTTTTTATTTTAGTCTGCCTTGATGGCCTCAGTAATCTTGATTTCTAACTCTTCAGCAAGCTCCGGATTATCTCCAATTAACGATTTAACCGCGTCTCTTCCCTGACCTAATTTAGTATCTCCATAACTAAACCAGGATCCACTCTTTTTAATAATTTCCAAATCGACCCCGAGATCGAGAATTTCACCAACCTTTGAAACTCCTTCACCGTACATAATGTCGAACTCTGTGGTCTGAAATGGCGGAGCTACTTTGTTTTTGACCACTTTAACTTTAGCTCTGTTTCCAAGGATTCTGTCACCATCTTTTATTTGAGTTCTTCTTCTGATATCCAACCGAACGGATGCATAAAACTTTAAGGCATTACCACCTGTTGTAGTTTCAGGGTTACCGAACATCACACCTATTTTTTCCCTTAATTGATTTATAAAAATCACCGTACAATTGGTCTTGTTAATCGTTGCTGTAAGCTTCCTAAGGGCCTGTGACATTAAACGGGCATGAAGGCCCATTTTTGAATCACCCATTTCTCCTTCAATTTCACTCTTCGGTGTTAAGGCAGCCACCGAGTCAATGATTACAATATCAACAGCACCGGAACTGATCAAATTATCTGCAATTTCAAGAGCTTGCTCTCCATAGTCAGGTTGGGAAATGATCAGGTTATCAATATCTACACCTAAATTCGCAGCATAAAACCTGTCAAAAGCATGTTCCGCATCTATAAAAGCAGCAATTCCACCAGCCTTTTGAGCTTCTGCCATTGCATGTAAGGCGAGAGTTGTTTTTCCAGAAGATTCTGGTCCGAAAATCTCAATGATTCTGCCTTTTGGATATCCTCCGACTCCCAGCGCAAGATCCAGTCCTAGTGATCCAGAAGGAATTACTTCTATATTCTCATTCGCCACATCACCCATTTTCATCACGGAACCCTTACCATAGGTTTTATCAAGTTTATCAAGGGTAAGCTGCAAAGCTTTTAATTTTGCTGTTTTTTCTTTGTCTTCTGCCATAATCGATCGTAAAATTTGTCTTTATTCTTTTTTATTCAACGGTAGCTAAAATAGGAATTTTTAAGGGTAATGATTCCCATAAACATCAACTTAATTATTAACAATTCTATATCAGAATCTACTAAATTTTCCTACTCTTAATTATTTATTGAAAAATTAAATCAAAGTAAACCAAAGTCAAAGATTTATGTGCCATGCTTTTATTAGAAGAATTTCGATCATATGATTAATGGTTTATAATTATATTTGTTAGAGGAAAAAAAGATGAAAAAAATCCATTTTGTATCCTCCTTATTAATCCATCATGGTAAAACTTAATCATTATAATTTATTATTTGTTACCGCACTCTTATTCTCAACTCTTGTTGCTGCCCAGGAAACAGAAAAAAGTACGAATTCAACTTTTGAATCTGAAGAAGCAAAACTGGCAAAAGCCACTCAAAATCCTGTCGCTGCCATGTACAGTATACCGTTTCAAAACAATAGCACATTCAATGTTGGCCCGAAAGATAGGACTCAGAATATTTTAAATATTCAACCCGTTATTCCAATTAGCTTAAGTGAAGGCCTAAACCTCATTAACAGGGTTATTTTGCCTGTAATTACACAGCCTTATGGAGATAATGGAATGAATTCATCCACCGGAATAGGAGATATCAGCTACACAGCTTTTGTATCTCCAAAAAAAGCAGAAAAAATAATCTGGGGTGCCGGACCCGTAATTCAAATACCAACCGCTTCTTCAGCAGATGAATTCGGATCAAGAGAATTTGGTCTGGGGCCTTCCTTGGTGGCACTTAAAACCATTGATAAATGGGTGGCCGGGTTTATAATCAATAATATCTGGACTTTTGGAAACCTGAAAGAAAATAAGTTCCTTTTTCAATATTTCATCAATTATAATTTACCCAAGGCTGTTTACCTGGTATCTGCACCAATATTGACAGCGAATTGGAACGCTGAAAGCGGTCAGCAATGGATTGTTCCCTTTGGAGGAGGAATCGGTAAGGTTTTTAAATTGGGTAAGCAGCCTATTAATGTAAATGCCCAAGGATATTATAATGCGGTTAAACCGGATGGATGGGGTGACTGGCAGGTGAGAATTCAGTTACAATTATTGTTTCCAAAAAAATCAAAGTAAACTGGACTTAAATTTATCTGATTTTAGAGGGGCTGTAGCCGAACTGCTTTTTAAAATCAATAGAAAATTGGCCCAAATGATGAAAACCAAATTTAACAGCAACATCAGAAACCCTAACCTTTCTACCCTTGAATTTGACCAACTCGTTTTTAACTAGATTTAACTGATGTGCTTTTATGTAAGAATTTGGACCCACTTTATACTTTTCTAAAAATGCATATTCAAGAGTTCTTTCACTTATCTTGGATTCCTTACATAGCTCTTTGACAGAAACCAATCTGCTTTTGTTATTTCTTATATATTCGATCGATTTAGCTAAGGCTATATCTCTTCTTCTGGGTTTTTTAAAACTTAGGATTTCATTGAAGGAGTCGAGATATTTAAGAACTTTATAAATCACATGATCTAACATTTTGGCCTCAAACTGCTTAGATTGAAAAGACTGATCATAAACGGTCATCTTGGCGTAATTCAAAAACATTTCAACATCTTTCCAAAATCCATATAAAAATGAAGCCTCCAAATTCAAGTATTTTTCATTTTTTACAAAAACCCTTTCAGCATTTCTAAAGCCGTAACACTCGATAAGTTCAAACAATTTTGCCTCGTGGATAGATATAACGTAGACATCAAAATTATCAAAAGACACAGATTCTAAAGTACCATTACGGGGAAAAACAAGTAGTTGACCACTATGTACATCTTTATTCAGCCAATTATACTTAACTCCCTTGTTTCCCGGTAAAACAATAGATCTGAAACCTTTAGGTACCAAACCCTTTTGATGAATTGTTCCTCTTAATTTTGTTCTCGCTAATTGAAAAGTATCATTCGAATATATGTTCAAATATGCATTAAAGTTGTTCTTACTCAACAATTTAAAATCAAGGTCCCAACCCACGGCAAACTCTTTAAAATGATCAAAATCGTCAAATTTAGTTTCTATTAAGTGCATTCTTCAGGAATTTAATTATTCCTAATATAAGGCATTAATCCAAAACCACGGGTTAGTTTTGCGGTTTTTTGATAAGTACGAATCCTCTGTTTTATTATTTTTGGTTTTTAGTTCTAATGAAGTCTATCGTAAGAATGACAAGCTTAGATATAGAAAATTATAAGACCCCAATGATATGTTTAAAAACTTACTTTGTCTATTTTTAATATTACTCATAAGTCAAACAACTTCAATTTCTCAAGAAGTCCAGGAACCATCCTCACAAGAAGAAATTCAAGCGGGATTAACCGGAGGAGTTCCAATGGGTAGATGGAAAGAAGGTCTAATGTTCGAAGGCGTCAGGCCTATGCCATGGTTAAAGAGTGCAGCTAATTGGTTTCCCGGTACGGAAGAAATTCAACCTGATGAAATCCGGGTAACTTTTATGGGATCAGCTCCTATGATACGTCCTGGCCAAATGAATACATCTATTTTCGTAGAATTAGGAAACGGAGATAATTTTGTTTTTGATATAGGTGAGGGATCAGTTGCAAATTATGTTGCCTCCAGAGTTGCATTAAATCAAATTAAACATGTTTTTATTACTCATCTACATGTAGATCATTTCGGTGCTTTACCTTATTTATGGATGTTTGGAACATGGGCCGGAGGGTGGCATGAACCACTTACAATACATGGACCGTCTGGAAGGACACCTGAGTACGGAACCAAAACCATGGTAGAAGGGATGAAAATGATGCTGGGATGGCACCGGGACGCTTTTAGTGTGTTTCCGGTAGGCAAGGGACATGATATAAAAGTTAATGAATTTGATTTCAGAGATAATGGAGGAGTTGTATATGAAAAAAATGGTGTTAAAATCATTCACTGGCAGCGTTCTCATGCAAAAGACGGTGCTTCTGGCTACAAATTAGAATGGAATGGAATGAGCGTGGTTTGGACCGGAGATGGAAGACCCAATGAATTGGATTTGAAATATGCCAAGGGCGCGGATTTATATATTACCGAACTTCAACCTGAATTGTTAGAAATAAATTCAGGAGTTCAAGGAGTTCCTCCTTTTTTAGGCAGGTATACCGTTGACACTCACCATACTCCAGGCTATGCTGCTGGATATCTGGCAAACCAAATTCAACCCCGAATGTTTATGACCACTCACATGAACTTTGATCCTTTTTTGAATGAAGAAGTTGTGGCCGAAGTAAGACACCATTGGAAAGGTCCATATCATTTTGGAGCCCCAGACGGCATTGTTGTCAACATGACGAAAGACCTGGTTTGGGTCCGAGAAGGAATATTGCCCGATTATCCCAATAGTCGAGCTCCACAGTTTAACTTTGATAATGGCCAATTGGTGGTGCCACATCCACCTACCAGTCGTGAAGAAATTCAAGAAGCATTTGTAAGAGATCATGAAATTGATCCAGCCAAATATTATCCAAAAGAATATTATCCCGAATTGCTTGAAAGCTGGCCCGTTAATAAAGATCTGGTGGTTCCTGTAGAGGCATTACCTGAAAACTTAAGACAAAGTATGGGAGCTGATTGGAGATTGAAACAAAAAAATCAGGCTCTGATTGAAGAAAACGAAAAGTTGAAAAAAGAGAATGAGAAATTAAAAAATGGAAAATAATAAAATCTAGCTTTTAATCATATACATATGGGGAATACCATCTTCCATATAAAATTCGTCAGTAGATTTAAATCCTAAGGACTCATAGAACTTTCTTAAATATCTTTGGGCTCCGATTTTAATTGTTCGGGTACGATAAAGTGATTCAATCTGTTCTATGGATCTTTTCATTAACTCAAAACCTATTCCATATTTTCTGTGGTCTTTATGTACGACTACCCTTCCAATAGCTGCTTCCTTATAATATTCACCTGGGCCAAATAATCTGGTGTAGGCAATGATTTTACCTTCCTCAGTGCTACCAAAAAAGTGATATGCTATTTTATCTTTTCCATCAAGATCCATATAAGGACAATCTTGTTCGACGACAAAAATATCCAGACGAAGCTGAATGATGTCATGAAATTCAGAAAGGCTCAATTCATTAAAACTCTTAAGTATCCATTTCATACTCTTTCCTTAATCCTGTATAATAAAATCTTTATGATCATCTCTTTCGTATTCCGGTTGTAAATTAGAATGATTGATATGAAATTTTTCAAAAAGTATCATCTCTACCTTCGAACAAATCCTATCAAATTCCGAAAGTTTAATATCTTTTTTGAATTCTATATGTGCCTCAAAATGGATATCATGATCATTGAGCTGCCAAATATGGACATGATGAATATTTTGAATTTCTTCAAGGGTAAGTATTTCTTTTTCAATACTTTCTATTTCAAGGTGCTTGGGTGCAAAAAGCATTAATATCTTGAGCGAGTCTATAAAAATATTCCAGCTCATATAAAAAAGATATATTGAAATAACAATGGTTAGAATTGCATCCAGCCAGTAAATCTGATAATATTTCATTAATAAACCACCTGCAAATACAGCTACTGAAGTCAACATGTCTGTAATTAAATGTAAATAGGCAGATCTCATGTTAAGGTTATGATCTGCATCTTTTTTTAATAACAATACACTTAAACCATTGGCCAGGATTGCAATTAATGCCAGCCATATAACCAGGTTACTTTGGATTTCTGTGGGATGATTTAACCTTTTAACAGCCTCAATAGCCAGAAAAAAAGCAATAACAATCAAGGTAGACGAATTAATAAAGGCAGCTATAATTTCAGCCCTTTTAAAACCAAAAGTCTGGTGAAGGGTCTGTTTCTTTTTGTTCACCAATAAATTAGCAGAATAACTAATTATCAAAGAGATAACATCTGATAAATTATGAACTGCATCTGAGATTAAAGCTAAACTGCCTGAAATAAGACCACCAATAATCTGAGACGCAGTAATAACGATATTAAGTACTATGGAGAATAGTAATCTGTTACCCGATAGTTGGCCATGTGAATGTGAATGATGATGACCCATTTGAAATTAGCAGTTATCTGCAGGAATTTTGTCTATTCTTTTTTGATGTCTTCCCCCTTCGAAATCAGTACTTATAAATGTCTTAACAAATTCAATACTGTCATCAACAGAAACAAATCGTGCCGGAATACTTAAAATATTAGCATCGTTGTGCTGCCTCGCTAAAGCTGCCAGTTCATTATTCCAGCAAAGGGCTGCTCTTATTTTTTTGTGATGATTAGCCGTCATGGCAGCACCATTTCCGCTACCGCAAATAATGATACCTAAATCCGCTTTTCCAGTCTCAACAGCCTCTGCCACCGGATGGATAGTATCCGGATAATCCATACTTTCTTCGTTATCCGTTCCAAAATTAAGGACCTCATTACCATTATTTTTCAGATAATTTACGATTTCAAACTTGTAAGAAGTTCCGGCGTGATCATTTCCAATTGCTATAGTCATGTTCTAATTTTTAAACAAAATTACATTTATTAGAGTAATAAACATAAAATTATTGAAATGTTAAAGTATGTACATATTATACTGATTGCAAATACCTTATAATTTGTGCGAATTGTTAATTAATTTTTATAGAAAAATGATAAATAAATTTTGAAAGTAAGAAACTAATTTTTATTCCAAATAAAATCCAAAACCGACAAATTTATTTATAAGTTTTTAAAATTCATTTATTAACATATTTCAACATAATTATTAGCAGTGGATAATTTTATTTTTTTTTCAATTTTTGCTGAATACAAATATTTTACTCTGTGAATAAGTGTAAAATGAAATTGATTTTTAACTATTTAGGTTTTTATTAATTGTTAATAGTTTTTTAAAAGTCAAAAATCATAATAAAATCAGTTTTTTTTATTGCGGATATTAACACACTATCATTAACATTAATATTTTTTTAAAATTTTAAACAGAACATTTAATATTATTATAAATGTTAATAAAATCTGATTATTTCAGACAAACAAAAAATTAAATGTAATGGATGTTAAATTTGATCAGAAGCTAATGTAAAATCTAAAGCCGTAGTCTCTGTAGTCTGGGAACACTCAACTTGCTTAAAAGTATAATCTATACTTTTTTTTGCTGCAAACAGGCTTAATCCGAAGATAATTATGCAAAGAATAATTATTTTAACAATGGGCTTCATATAACTATAGACGAACAACTTTTTAAAATGTTACAAAAATGTTAAAATTTATAAAACAATAAATTGAATGGATGAGGGAATTATTTCAAATAATGCGGATCCTTTACCTAATAATTCCCCGTCAGCCTGTATATAATGGTCCTTGTTTTTGAGTATTTGAACTCTCTTTGCTTTACGACAATGGACTTCCTTGATTTCAGCGATTTTACCATTGTACAAGTTGTTCAGATTTCGAATTATTCTTGAGAAAAGAATTGATTTTATTACAGTTAGATCAAAAATACCTTGTTGATGATTTGAATAATCGGTTAATTGCATTCCTCCTCCAGAATATTTACAGAGTCCTACATTTATCATAAATATCTCATTTTTCTGTGCAAGGGAATCTAAAGTATATTCAAGTTCGCAATTTTTAAAAGATGCAAAACTGGTCAATCCACCAAACAGGTATGCGAGTTTTTTCCATTTTCTGTATTTCTCAATGTTTTTGACCACATGGGCATCAAACCCTATTCCCGCTGCATTATTGAAAAAGAAAACTTTATTGGATTTAAGCAGTGTTATTTTACCAATATCCTGAGTAATCCTTTTGTTTGTAAAAATAAGTTCAACTGCCTTTTCTTCAGATTTCGGAATATTATAATTTTTAACCCAATCATTACCGGTCCCTTTGGGAATAGCAGCCAGGGTTATTTTTTTTGGCTCGACCAAGGTTTGTTTCATTATCCCGTTGATCATGTGATGAATGGTGCCATCTCCACCAATACATACAAAATTCAAATGACCTTTTTCAATAGCCTCATGTACTAATATTTCTTCATGATGAGCATATTGTGTTATAACAATTTCATAGGAGAGATTGAATTTTTTAAAATAATTAAGGATTCTTTTCAGACTTCTGTTGCTTATTCCACCTCCCGAGGTTGGATTACAGACAATATACCAATGGGATCTTAATTTTTTGGACTCCATTTCTGCAAATTACAATTTGTTTTTTATTCATGATTTTATAAATCATAATATGATTTTAATATGTACTTTTAAAAAGTAGAAAAAAAGAATTTATGTCAAGAAGGAAAAGAAGAATATTGAAGTCTAAACGGAATAAAATCAACAATTTAGATACAAAAATATTAGATATTTTTAATAAGAATTCAAACAGAGCTCTCAATTATAAACAAATTGCATCCAAACTTGAGATTTCAGATACCAACGGCAGAAACCAGATTATAAAGGAATTACAGTGGCTTAAAGGACAGAACAGACTTGATGAGGTAGATAGGGGAAAATTCATTTTGGTTCCTATGAGTCACTATCATGAAGGAATTGTAGAGGTTACCTCAAGAGGAAATGCATATGTGGTTTGTGAGGATCTGGAACATGATATTTATATTCCTTCCCGAAATTTAAATAAGGCACTTCACAATGATTACGTAAAGGTTTATGTTTATAAACGCAAGAAAAACAAAAAGCAGGAAGGTGATATTGTTGAGATCATTGAAAGGGAAAAATCAGAGTTTGTTGGAGTTCTTCAGAAGAACAAAAATTTTGGATTTGTAATTCCGGATGACCCTAAGATGTACGTTGACATCTTTATTTCTCCGGAAGAAATGAATGATGCCAAGGATGGAGACAAGGTTTTAGCCACTATTACGGACTGGCCAAAGAATTCAAAAAATCCATTTGGTAGAATTACTAAAGTCCTGGGACGGCCCGGGGATCATGATACTGAAATCCATTCTATTCTTCTTGAATACGGTTTACCCTACTCTTTTCCTGAAGAAGTGGAAGCATATGCCTCAAAGATTCCAATAGAAATTACACAGAAAGAGATAGCTAAAAGAAGGGATATGCGTAAAGATCTGACCTTTACCATAGATCCTAAGGATGCTAAAGACTTTGATGATGCCTTGTCGTTTCGAATTCTTGAAAACGGCAATTTTGAAATAGGAGTTCATATAGCTGATGTGTCCCATTATGTAAAGGAAAATACGATACTAGAGGAGGAAGCTTATGAAAGAGCCACCTCTGTCTATTTGGTGGACCGGGTAGTACCTATGCTACCGGAAATATTGTCGAATAACGTATGTTCTCTTCGACCCAACGAAGAGAAATTAACCTTTTCGGTAGTGTTTGAGATGAATGAAAAAGGACACGTTGTCAAACCCTGGTTTGGAAGAACCGTAACGTATTCTGATCAAAGGTTTACCTATGAACAGGCCCAGGAAATCATAGAAGGTAATACGGATGGAGTTAAGTCCTCACTGGTAGAGGCAATTACGACTTTAGATGGTCTTGCCAAAAAGATTAGAAAAAGAAGAATGCAGAATGGTGCGATTTCATTTGATAAAACAGAGGTAAAGTTCAATCTGGATGACAAAGCGAATCCAATAGGGGTGTATATCAAAGAATCCAGGGATGCTAATAAGCTCATTGAGGAATTTATGCTTTTAGCCAATAAGAAAGTAGCTGAATTTATTTCTAAAAAGAAGAAAACTTTCGTTTACAGGGTGCATGATGAGCCCAATATAGATAAACTTGCATTGTTACAGGGCATCATTACGAAATTTGGATATTCGATTAATACGAACACAAGAGAATCAACCTCTGATTCTCTAAATAAATTACTGGAAGATGTGCATGGAAAGGCAGAATCAAATATGATTGAAACCCTTACGATCAGATCGATGAGTAAGGCTATTTATACGACTGATAATATTGGGCATTACGGGCTGGCATTTGACCATTACACCCATTTTACATCTCCTATTAGACGTTATCCGGATGTTATGGCACATCGTTTGCTTCAGTTATATTTGGATGGGAATCCTTCTGTAAAGGCTGAAAAATACGAGGAGAAATGCAGTCATTCCTCGGAAAAAGAATTTTTAGCAAGCAAGGCCGAGAGAGACTCTATTAAGTATATGCAGATTAAGTACATGCAGGATCATGAAGATCAGGAATTTGAGGGGGTTATATCCGGAGTTACCGAATGGGGTATTTATGTTGAAATCATTGAGAATAAATGCGAAGGAATGGTTAGAATAAAGGATATCCAGAGTGATTACTTTATTTTTGATGAAAAACAATATGCCTTAGTGGGACAGGCTGATAAAAGAATGTATCAGTTAGGAGATCCGGTCACGGTCACTGTTAAAAATACAGATCTTGAACGAAAACATTTAGATTTTAATCTCATTGAAGATTAGAAGTGTAACATTAAAAATTTATGAATGTCTAATAATCGGATTGAATACCTTAAAGGTATTTTTTCGAAATCATAGTATAAAACAAAAATTTAAAATGATGAAAAAATTAGTATTTGCGTTAATGTTGATCGCTGCAGTTGGAATGGCTCAGGAAAAAGTAACTATGAATGTGGGAGATTTTCACAGCCTAAAGACCTATAGAGGTTTACAGGTCGAGATGATCAAGTCAAATGAATCTAAGGTTGTTATTGAAGGAAACAGATCTTCAGAAGTAACCGTAAAGAACTCAAATGGTATATTGAGAATTTCTATGAGTATATCACATACTTTTTCAGCAGATGAGGTTATGGTTTATCTTCATTACAACAATGATGTTAATTTGATTGATGCTAATGAAGGATCATATATTTTCTCAGATGAAGTCATCAAGCAGGATAATGTGACCCTGAAAGCTCAGGAAGCAGGTCGTATCAAACTGGAAGTTGAGGCTAAAGAAGTTGAGTCAAGTGCTGTTACCGGTGGAGAGGTTAAGGTGAAGGGAAGCACGACAGAACTGGATGTAAAGGCCAATACTGGAGGAATGTTTAAAGGAGAACTTTTAAAATCGGAAAATGTCGAAGTTTCTGCCGGTACAGGTGGAGTTGCTGATATTTATGCCTCAAAAATGTTAGATGCAAAAGCAAGTACGGGTGGAGTTATAAGTATAAACGGAGATCCTAAGGAAGTCAAGAAAAGTGAATCCCTTGGAGGATATGTTCGTCAATAGTCAGTGATTTCTAAATTTAATTGTTAACTTTGTGATCTAAATGTAAAGAACTATGATGTTACAAGCAATTTTTTTAGGTTTTGTTGGTCCATGGCAATGGATTATCATCGGTTTAGCCATTTTATTGCTGTTTGGAGGTAAGAAATTACCAGAGTTGATGAAAGGTCTTGGAACCGGTATTAAAGAATTCAAGAATGCCACCAATGAAGAAGAAGAAGCCAAAAAGGCAGAAGAAAAAAAATGATCCTTTTAGACGGATATAGATTAAAAAACCTCAACTTAACAAGTTGAGGTTTTTTAATATACTTATTTCTTAGTGTTCATTTCTTTGATCTTATTTGCAGCCAATAGAGAAGCTGTCATATCATTGAGCATTGAACTTGCCGCATTTGGATTGTTTGGAAGCAGGATAAGGTTAGAACTGCTGTCGGCCCCAATGGATTGAAGGGTGTCATAATGCTGCGTAATAACAATCAAAGCAGAGGCTTCCTGAGGATTAATACCTGCCTTGTTGAGCGTATCAACACTTTCTTCCAAACCTTTTGCAATTTCTCTTCTCTGATCAGCAATACCCTTACCCTGAAGCCTTTTGCTCTCCGCTTCCGCTTTTGCTCTTTCAACAATAAGTATACGCTGGGCATCTCCTTCATGTTGAGCGGCTACTTTTTCCCTTTCAGCAGCATTAATTCGGTTCATAGCCTCTTTCACGGAGGCATCAGGATCAATATCAGTAACCAGGGCTTTTACAATATCATATCCGTAGTCAAGCATTGCTTCTTTTAAATCCCTTTTCACGGCAAAGGCCACGTCATCTTTCTTTTCAAACACGTCATCAAGAATCATTTTTGGAATTTCCGCTCTTACCAAGTCAAAAATATAGGCTGTTAACTGTTCATGCGGATTTTGAAGCCTGTAGTAAGCATCGTATACTTTGTCCCTTAAGATCTGATATTGAACAGAAATCTTTAACTGAACGAATACATCGTCATTTGTCTTTGTTTCAACTACAACATCGAGTTGTTGAATTCGTAAACTCAACCTAGCTGCGATCCGATCAATAAATGGAATTTTGAATTGAAGTCCGGCAAATCGTATACTGTTGAATTTTCCAAACCGTTCGACGATAAAGGCAGTCTGCTGCTTTACCATAAACAATCCAAGGAAAAGAATTAAGAGTGTTATAACAATGATTGGTATATAAGTGGTCATTTCCATATGGTTTTGAATTTTATTTGAAAGTTACAAATAATAATTTCAACAGACTGCCTGTAACAGATTAGAAAATATATTTATTACTTTTGACTTTCACATTCTAAAAATAAGTCATGAATCGTTTTTTTAAATACGCCGGAATTTCAGTTTTATTAGTGTTTCTGGTTTATATCCTGTTTATTTATTTCGTTACTTTTAGCGAGGGATACCGGGCCGGTGAACTTATTAAAATATCAAAGCGCGGTCTGATATTCAAAACCTGGGAAGGACGTTTGAGCCAGGGGGTTTCTGAAGAACAGCAATTTAATTTTTCGGTGCAGAAAAGCGACAAGGAAGTACTGGAGAAACTTAAGGAATTTCAAGGAAAAAGGGTTAAACTTACCTATATCGAAAGATTTGGAACTTTCTTCTGGCTGGGAGATACGAAATACTATGTGAAAGAGGTTGAAATTCTGAAAAAAGATTCGGAATTGATAGAAAGCCAGTAAAAGAATGAACGTCAAAAAATTTAAAACCACTAAAGAATCTGAGATTGTACTGACTGAGCTCATGCTGCCTTCATATACGAATTTCAGTGGAAAAATACATGGTGGTTTTATTTTATCTCTTATGGATAAGACGGCCTTTTCGGCGGCCTCAAAATTTAGTGGGAAATATTGTGTCACTGCATCTGTTAACCGTGTGGATTTTTTGAACCCCATTGAAGTAGGGGAGTTGGTCACCCTGAAAGCAAAGGTAAATTACGTTGGCAGATCTTCCATGGTTGTTGGAATGCGGGTGGTTTCCCAGAATATACAGACCGGAGAGGAAAAGCATTGTAACTCTTCTTATTTTTCCATGGTAGCTAAGGATGAATCGGGAAAAAGTATTCAGGTTCCGGGTTTGATCCTATCGGATCAGGATGATCTCAGAAGGTTTATGAGATCTATTGAACACATCAACAACCGAAAGATTCGCAAATCTGAATTTAGCAAAGAGAATTTTATACCAAAAAATTACAGGAAACAACTGGAAAATTACAATGTCAAAATCGATTTTTAATACCTAGCTTAATTTTTCTACTGCATTTCTAATTCTTCTTACAGTTTCTTCCTGGCCTATTAAATTGGCAATATCTGCTAATTGAGGCCCTTTTAAAGCCCCTACAAGGCTTAATCTCAAGGGTTGCATAACTTTACCAAACCCAATTTCTTTTGCACTTATCCAGGCTTTTAATTCGGTTTCTACATGATTCGAACTGAAATCAGTTAATTTTTCAAACATGTTACTAAGTTCGGTCATTAGATCGGAAGTTCCTTCTTTCCAGTTCTTTTTGACCGCTTTCTCATCATAAGATTCAGGTGTAACAAAAAAGAAACTTCCCAGATCCCAAAGGTCATCTGCAAAGGTTGCCCTTTCTTTGATCAGGCTTACAACCTTCGTGATATATTCCAGATCCAGTTCTTTATCAAAAGAGGTCCCCAGATGTTTTTCCAGCGTTGGAATAAAAAGTTTTGCAATTTCAAGATCGCTTTTTCGGATGAGGTATTGGTGCTGAAACCATTTGGTTTTTTCAGCATCAAATTTTGAACCGGATTTTCCCACTTTTTCAATATCAAAAGCCTTAATCAATTCATCAAGGCTAAATAATTCTTGCTCCGTACCCGGGTTCCAGCCTAAAAAAGCCAGCATATTGATAAAGGCATCTGAAAAATAACCATCTTCCCGATAACCTCGTGACACCTCTCCGCTTTCTTCATTTGTATAAGCCAGTGGAAACACAGGAAAACCAAGTTTATCCCCGTCACGCTTACTTAATTTGCCCTTTCCGGTTGGTTTTAAAATAAGTGGCAGATGAGCAAATTCAGGAGCTTTCCAGTCAAAGGCCCTGTAAAGAAGAACGTGCAGGGCCAGTGAGGGCAACCATTCTTCACCTCGGATCACATGAGTTATTTCCATCAAATGATCGTCAACGATATTAGCCAGATGATAGGTAGGCATTCCGTCAGATTTGAATAAGATCTTGTCATCAAGTATATTGGTATCGATCTTCATTTCTCCTCTAATCATATCATTGAGAACAAGTGTTTCATTTACCGGGGATTTGAAGCGAACCACGTATTTTTCGCCATCTTCAATCTTCTTTTGGACTTCATCGCTGGAAAGAGTCAGGGAATTGCATAGTTTTTCCCTGTTGTGCCAGTTGTAAATAAATGTCTTCCCTTTTTCCTGATGATCGTTCCGGTGAAATTCAAGCTCTTCGGCTGTATCGAAGGCCAGATAAGCATTTCCAGAGGCAATAAGCTGATCGGCATATTTCCTGTAAAGATCTTTTCTTTCGGACTGTCTGTAAGGGCCATATCCCCCATCTTTTCCAGGCCCCTCATCAAATGGGATATTGGACCAGTTCAAGGCATCGATAATGTATTGTTCAGCATTGGCAACGTATCTATTCTGATCAGTATCCTCAATTCTTAAAACGAAAGTGCCCTGATGTTTTTTTGCGAAAAGATAATTAAACAATGCAGTTCTTACACCACCAATGTGTAAAGGTCCTGTTGGACTTGGAGCAAACCTTACTCTGACTTTATGATCCATCTGATTCGAATTTTGCCGCAAAGATAATGGGTTATTATCTTTTTAGAAATTAAAGGCTCTAATTTTATAATCGTATTTTTGGCCAAAGTTATGTGTCTTGGAACCTCCTTAAAGGAATTAATTAAACTTAAACCTATTCAAAATGATTTTTAAGTCAAAATATTCAATAATTTTTTCTGCATTTTTATTCTTTTCTTTACAAGTGTTAAATGCACAAGACTGGGCCAATTTGAACCGATTTAAAAAACAGAATGAAGCTTTAGGTATTCCTGTAAAAGGGGAGAACAGAGTGGTCTTTATGGGTAATTCTATTACTGAAGGCTGGAAAGTTTCTGATCCTGAGCTATTTAGTAATAATAGTTTTATTAACCGTGGAATAGGGGGTCAGACAACCCCGCAAATGCTTGTGCGTTTTAGACAGGATGTTATCAATCTCAAGCCGGAAGTTGTTGTGATCTTAGCCGGAACCAATGATATTGCCGGAAATACGGGTCCAATGACCTTAGAGGAAATAAGAGATAATATAGCGTCAATGGCCGAGCTGGCAAGGTCAAATGGGATATCTGTTGTAATCTCTTCTGTTCTACCCGCCTATGATTATCCCTGGAGGCCGGGTTTAGAGCCTAATATCAAAATTCCTAAATTGAATAAAATGCTAAAGTACTATGCCGGGGCCAAGGGAATGGTATATCTTGATTATTTTTCGGTTATGGCTGACGATAGGAACGGATTACCTAAAGTTTTAGCAGAGGACGGGGTTCATCCTACAAAGAAAGGTTATGACATTATGAAACCCTTGGTATTAGATGCCATTAAAACGTCACTGAAGACTAAATTTTGATAATGTAACTGAGGCAATGTGAACTTAATAGATTAAACAATCTTTTAAAAATATCTTGAAATACTAAATTCAAGATTAAAGATATCAGGAGACATTCGGGCAAAAAAGTTTTCGGAGGAGCCGTTAGGAAGCCCATCTAAAGAATACGACTCCCATTGGTATCCCACACCCACCGGACCCACCGACATTTGAGCTGACATTTTTTCTGAAAGAAAAACTTGTATACCAACATTTAAACCCAGTGAAATTGCGAATGTTGTGGATTCACTTAATTCGTTAATATCATCTAATTCTCGGGTTGATTCCCCGTTTCCGAAAGTCAGAAATAGACTCGGATCGCTAATAAAAAAAACTTTTTTGGAACCAAACAGAGGCTTTGAAATACCATAATAAAGATTTGTGGTTAATCTTTTATCCAGCGAACTACTCATAATTGTATCACCTACTACATTTTCATATTCTACATCGTATTTATCGTAGTAATATCGAAACCCAACTCCGATAGTTTTCATGTCCTGAACATTATATCCGAATCCCAGCTTAACATTATACTTTATATTTTGATCATCAAGAATATAATAAATGTAAGCATCTTCATTTTTGCTGATAAACTGACCGAAATTAAAACCTACAGAAAATGAATATTTTCCTTGTTCAAGGCCCTCGACTGGAGCCACTGAACCTTGAGTCTTATGTTCCTGCGTGTAAACAGAAAGAGTTCCTGAAAAAGTAAAGAAGAGGATAATAAATATACATCTGAAGTCCATTTACGAGCTTTTATTTTTGAAAACAAGAAGATGAATATAGAAATACTTTTCTAAAATCTAAAAAGTCAAGGATTATTTTCATATTCGAGAATATCTCCAGGCTGACATTCAAGCACTGCACAAATGGCTTCAAGCGTTGAAAATCGGATTGCCTTTGCTTTTCCTTTTTTTAAGATGGACAAATTTGACATTGTTATACCCACATTTTCAGAAAGTTCTGTAAGGCTCATTTTTCTTTTAGCCAGCATTACATCAAGATTAACGATAATAGCCATTATTATATAGTTAGTTCTTGTTCTTCTTTGATTTTTAATCCACTCATCATTATATGGGCAAGAACCCATACAAACAAGGCAACAAAAAGAAGGCCTTCGTAGTTAGGTACTTCATCAGTGATTACGACCTGTTCAAAATGTATATTTTCGTTCAAATAATAATAGGCAAGACGCATGTACACTGCCGTAAAAACCCAGATTCCAACCAGAATATAGGATATTTTTTGCAAAGAATGAATATTACTTTTTGTGAACACATCCCCATTTTTGACATTAAGGACAAATTTTCTGAATTCCCAGACGAGCAACAGAATCGTTAAGAGAATTATCAGCAATGCGATACCCGCTTTTTTTGTGATATAATCGGGCGTGTTGATAAAATGAATTCTCGTGTTAGCATCTACCAGCTGAACCTTAAGGTGATCACCATTTAAATAGAGGTCTCCTTTTTCCATAAAATCGACTTTGGCTGGAAAACTGGTACGAAGCTGCATATCATCGCCGAAGAAATCCGTGTAAAGCAAAATATTGAACACAATTGCGCCCAAGGTCACGATTGATAACAATCCCAATACGATATTATTGAACCAATGGATTAATCTTAAACTTAAAGGTGGTCTTATAATTTTCATGATCGTTTATTTGGAATATCAAAGATAATAAAAAATATTATAAAACAATATAAAATTATTGTTTATCAATAAATATTTAATTTAGATCAATATTTTTGTTAACTTAGATTATCAATCTGTTTTTTGGTATATTTGTTAAACTCAACTAATTCTGATACATGTTACCACAGTCTGTTACAACATCCATGCTAAGGCTGTTTTTTCTAGTTTTCTTGTTTTTAAACCTTAAGGTTGCATCTCAGGGCTTCAGAGATATGTTCATTAGCAAGGAGGACGGAGCTATTGACATGAGTGAGTTTCTAAATTCAAATACGGGTTTTCTACCGGTACCGATAATAATTACGGAGCCCGCGGTAGGCTTTGGAGGCGGATTGGCTTTAGCTTATTTTCATAAAGGCGAAGCATTTGATAATGAAGGAGCAAAAGGTTTAAGCCCAACTGTTAGCTTTGCGGCAGGGGCATATACCAGTAACGGAACCTGGTTTGTAGGAGGTGGTCATCAGGGTTCCTATTTAGAGGATAGAATCCGGTATTTGGGTATTCTTGCTTATGTGGCGCCTAACCTTACTTTTTACGGTGCCGGATTTGATAATCTGAATGAGGAATATAAGTTTAGTATGAAGGGTTTTTTCACCCTTCAGGAACTACTATACAGAATTAAGAAGGAGATTCCTTTGTTTGTTGGTCTGAACTATCTTTATTTTAATAATGATATTAACTTTAAAACCGGTATTGATATACCTGAACTGGAGGAACTTGAAATAAATACGAGTACCGCGGGCATGAATGCAGTTTTTTTATATGACGGAAGAGATAATTCCCTAACTCCTAATAAGGGAGTTAAAACCGCTCTTGAAATTGGTTTTTATTCCGAAGCTTTGGGAGGAGACAGCGATTATGGAAACCTGGATTCAAGGACCTATTATTACCATCCGGTGAGTGAAAAAGTGTTTTCAGGATACCGGCTTCATATTGCGTCTAAATGGGGAGATGTGCCTTTTTATGAGCTTCCCTTTATATCCTTAAGAGGGATTCCTGCTCTGCGTTATCAGAATGATAACGTATATACGTTGGAAACGGAGTGGCGCTGGAATTTTATAAAAAGATGGAGTATTGTTGGATTTATTGGCGCAGGCGAAGCGTTAAAAGATTATGGAGATATATTTCAGGATATTAAAGTAGCCGGTGGAACGGGGTTTCGATATTTTTTGGCCAAACAATACGGTTTGCATGCCGGAATTGACATTGCGAGAGGCCCGGAGATATGGGCGTGGAACATTACCATTGGAAGTAATTGGGCGCGATAAAAAAAGAAGAAATGAAGAAACAAAAGATTTTATTATTGCTGGGATTGTTTATATCCCTCCAGGTTCAAGGTCAGGAAAACCATTATTGGTTTCATAATTTTGGAGCTACATCCTCTTTAAAAGGGGGTATCGAAGTGGCCGGAATAAGGAATGTGGCAGCAGCCTATTATAATCCGGGAGCGATGGCCTTTATTGACGGAGAATACTTTGAAGGTCAGGCTGATGTGGTTTCATTTGATGCCCTAAATATTAAGAATGCAGGGGGTGAAATGATCAATCTTGATTATTTTTCTGCTGACATTGCTCCCTCCCTGATCGCTTATTTAAAAAGATCCAAAAAGAATCCTAATTTCACTTATGTTTTTGGGGCAATGACAAGATACAACTCAAACCTTTCATTTTTAATCGAGCACGAACAGGAAGGAAACTATTTAAAGCCGGATAACCAGGAAGATATTTTTCAGGGCCAGTTGCGATACGACAACAGAGTCCGAGAAAGCTGGGTGATGGGAGCCATGGCATATAAGATTTCGGAAAAGATTGGAGTAGGCCTTGGAACGTATATTTTTGTCAGGTCACAGGATTATTTTAGCGGGTATTTTGCCAGCGCTTTCCCAAAGTCAGACCTGGAAAGCAGTTTTCCGGAATTTTCCGCACTTACATCAAACACTGAGGAACAAAAATTCAACGCTCGTGTAATGGGCCTTATATTCCGACCTGCCGTAGATTTGGATCTGGATCAATTAAAACTGGGACTGAGTTTATCAACCCCTGCTATAAGCCTGGGATTGCTTAATAATTATGCGTATCGATCACAGGTTACTTATTTGCCTGATGAAGATATTCGAATAAACAGTTCTGATTCTCATAACAAGTTCAGTGGAGTATACAAAACACCTTTTTCTGCCAATTTTGGTGCTGAGTATGATTTTGGAAAATTGCTACTGGCCTTTTCTTTGGAGTGGTTTGCCAAGGTAGACCCCTATAAAATGATTGTGGAGAATGACAGGAGTATTTCTCCGGAGTTCCCAACCGCACCGGATTCAGATTATGCCATCCCGGTAATGGCGCATAAAAGCGTTACGAATTTTGGTTTTTCCCTGCGGTATCAGATTAAGGATTGGATCAGTTATATCGGTAGTTTTCGAACGGATAAGAATTTCTTTGATGACAAGGCGATAGACAGGTTTGAGGAATTTGTTCCGAGTTTTACATACTGGGACCTGTTTCACATTACCTCGGGAATAAAAATGTCAAGCAAAAGACTGAATTTAACCGTTGGAATAGACTATGCAAACGGAAGTTCTGAAGGCGACAGGCAGTTTGCGGACATGACCTCCGCATCACAGGCAAATTTTCTTAAAGGAGATTTAAAAAACAATACCTCTACACAGTATCATAATTTCAGTTTTACCCTTGGTGTAAATCTGAATATTGAAAGAGATCAAGGCAAGAATTAAGGCCTGAGTACAATTTCTATTTCGGGGTTGGGCATTTGATTTACCAAATTTTCAAAAAGATCCAATCGAAAACGCTCAATAAGCTCTACATTGACCTCAGGGCCCCTTGGTTTTGCATAAATAAGCAATAAATGACTGCTTCCGGTTTTAGAAGCATGGAATTTTATGATTTTGATAGAATCAGGAATATAGGTTTGAATTGTATTATCTACTAATTTGAGGAGTTTGTCGTCCTGAAGGCTCCCACCACCCAATTCAATAAACCCTTCTTTTATGACCCCAAAGGGAATTCTCAAAAGGAAGAAGCACATCAGGATTACGATTATGGCGTCTCCGATATAAAGTAAAAATGAAAATTCAGATGATTCCGGAACAATGGTCGTAAGAACCAGGGCTATCCCTATGGCTATTGTCATATATCCATCGATCATGCTTGCTTTTGTTTCTACCCCTAAAATAGTGCTTTGATTATTGATTTTTTTGTTTTTAAAGCGATAAAAAAAAGCGGTTCCGAAACAAAGAACAAGCATGAGCGTCATATAAATTAATATTGGCCCTGTTTTTAATTTTTCCAGAGATTTTCCTTCGATAAAATCCAGTATTTTGATAACGTTTTGAAAAAGCGCGGCGACAGTAAGGCCGAGAATTAAGACCCCTTTTGACAAGGTGAAGAAAGATTCATAGAAATAACGCCCATAAGGAAAAACAACAGTTCTTTTATGCTTACTTTTTATGATAAGAATGGCGCCAACGGTCGTTAAAGAAGATATAAATGAAAAATTTCCATCTAAAAGCAATGCTTCAGAGCCTGTGAGAGAGTAAGCTACCCAGCCTGCAACGGCCATCAGCAAATTTACCAGGACCCCGATTTTAAGAGCAGATACTTCTACGCTATCCGTATTTACGTTCATACTTTATTTTAACACTTTACTAAAATACAATTTAAAGATTAATTGTAATTTTAGAAATTAGATTTGGAACATTTTCAGAACATACACGATAAGCTAAAAGCTTTTATTCGTAAGTATTACACGAATGAAATCATTAAAGGAGGAATTTTTTTTCTCTCGTTCGGTTTATTGTATTTGCTTTTGACTCTTGCGGTGGAACATTATTTCTGGCTCGAACCCCTTGCCAGAACGATTTTGTTCTGGTTGTTTATAGGAATTGAATTTTATTTCCTGTTTCGATTTATCCTTATTCCGGTAATGAAACTGATAGGAATCAGAAAAGGGATAACGAACTATGAAGCATCTCGGATAATTGGTGAGCATTTCCCTGAGGTTGAGGATAAGCTGCTGAACCTTATTCAACTTGATTCTTCAGATGCAAAAAACGAGCTGCTTCTGGCAGGCATAGAACAAAAATCAAAAGAGTTAAGGCCGATCAAATTTAGGAGGGCGGTTGTGTTCAAAAACAATATAGCATATCTAAAGTATTTATTGATTCCCGTAGTGATCTGGTTTATCGTATGGATTACAGGAAATAATTCGGTTTTTACCAAAAGCTTGAACAGGGTAGTACATCATCAGACTGCTTTTGAACCTCCGGCACCTTTTCGCTTTGTCATCCTGAATGACTCATTACAAACGGTTCAGGATCAGTCTTATGAGTTAAAATTTACAACTGAAGGCGAAGTATTTCCTGAGAATTCGAGAGTAATCATTGGAGACAATTCTTTTTATGCATCAACAGATGAGGATGGAAATATAACGTATACATTTGAATCACCACAGAACGATATTGAGTTTCGCCTTCAAGGAGGTACTGTAAGGTCCGGAAAATACAGATTGGAAGTTTTATCAGCCCCCAAGATTACCGAATTTATTATGGTACTTGATTACCCCGACTATTTGAGTAAGGCAAACGATACGATCAGAAATACGGGTAACGGATCAGTTCCGAAGGGTACCGTGGTTAACTGGATTATTGGATCTCAGAATGCAGAGACCATCGATCTTGAGGTTAAAGGGCTGAAGAAAGTATTGTTGCTCGACGGATCGAAGGATGACAATACTTTTTCTTTCACCAGGGAGGTATTACATAGTTTAACCTATGAAGTTAGATCCTCCAATGAGGAATTGAAGGATTTTGAAGTTTTGAGCTATGAGCTGGATGTGGTGAATGATGAATTTCCGAATATAAATGTACAATCGGATATTGATTCTGTCAGCAGGGGCCCGATACAGTTTAGAGGTCAATTAACCGATGATTACGGAATATCAAGGGTACAAATTGTGGCTAAGGATTTACAAAATGGAAAATTAAGTCAGGGTCAGATTGATTCCGGAAACACTGACTTTGAGGAATTCTTTTATGTATTTCCACAAGGAATACTCTTGGAAGAGGGGCATTCTTATGAATTGTATTTTGAAGTTTTTGATAATGATGCAATCAGTGGGCCTAAAAAAACGAAATCCAGAAGCTTCACTTATCGATATATGACGCAAGAGGAGGAGGAGGAAGAAATACTTCAGGAGCAAATGGATGGAATTCATAAAATGGAGGATTCTAAAGATTCAGGTGAGGAGTTAGAAAAATCCCTCGAAGAGTTTTCAAAGAAATTAAAAAACAAAGAGGAAACGGACTGGAACGATAAGAAAGAGTTAGAAAATTTTCTGGAGAGACAGAAGTCATATGATCAAATGATTGAGAAAAATGCCGAGAAAATGATGGATAATCTTGATGAAGTAAATCCTGATGATCAAGAATCTTTAAAGGATAGGCAAGAAGAGCTGAAAAAGCGATGGGATGAGCTTTCGGATTATAAAGAGAAGGAAGAACTTATCAAAGAGTTAGAAGAGTTGGCTGAAAAGCTTCAAAAAGAAGATCTCTTGGAGAAAATTGACAAGCTAAAAGAGCAAAGCAAGCAGGAAAAGAGATCACTGGAAAGGATTTTGGAACTTACCAAACAGTTTTATGTTGAAAAAAAATCGGCTCAGATCATCAGTAAACTAAAGGAACTTTCTGAAGAGCAGCTGGATCTGAGTACGGAAAATATGAATTCAACAAATGAACAGGAAAAGTTGAACCAAAAGTTTGATTCGTTACAGAAAGATTTTGAAGCGTTAAGGAAACAGAACGAAGACCTGAAACAACCGATGGATTTGTTTGAGAGTAAACCTGATGAGAAGTTGATAGAAATGGATATGGAAAAGGCTAAAGAGCTATTGGAGAAAAGTGAAGCGGGTGAAGATCTGAAGAAAGAGGACAACATGAACAAGGCCAAAGAAAAACAAAGGCAGGCATCGAACAGGATGAAGGAGCTGAGTAAGAAGATGGAATCTGGGTTAATGGAGATGGAGATGCAGGGCGTTCAGGAGAATATAGAAGATTTACAGCAAATTCTAAAAAACTTATTGCTTTTTTCAATGGATCAGGAAGAACTGATGCTTTCATTTGATCAGGTGGATTCCAGGAGTGCTGATTTTCCAAAAAAACTAAAAGAGCAGATCAAACTAAAAGAGCATTTTGAACATATCGATGACAGTCTTTATGCATTATCACTTAGAATGTTTGAATTGAGTTCTACGATTCAGGAAGATCTGAGTAATGCACATTATAATTTGGATAAGTCATTAGAGAATATAGCTGAAAACAGGATTCAGCAGGGCATGAGTAATCAGCAATATACCATGACATCAGCGAATAATCTGGCTGATTTACTAAGTGACATGCTTCAGAATTTGCAAAACCAAAAACCTGGTTCTGGCCAGGGAAAGGGCAAGGAAGGGGAAATGAATTTACCCGATATAATAAAACAGCAACAAGAGATTATGCAGAAGATGGAAAAGGGAATGCAAGGTAAAGAAGGAAAGGGCAAAAAAGGAAAAGAGGCCTTGAGTGGAGAACAATTTCAATTATTTCAGGAGCAAAGAATGCTAAGAGAGGAGTTACAGGAACTTATGAATGAAGAAGGTTCAGGTAGCAAAGAAGGGAAAAAGGCTCTTGATCAAATGGAAGAACTTGAAAAGTTATTATTGGAGAAGGGCATAACAAATGAAACACTAAGACGAATGCAGGAACTTGAGCATGAGTTGCTGGAGCTTGAAAATGCGGATTTAACGAGAAATAAGGACAAAAAAAGGAAATCTGAAACGAACAGGCTGGAAGAATCAAATCGCGAGATTAAGGCTCTGGAAGAATTGTATAGGAGGGAAGCAGAGGATGAACAGTTAAAAAGAAAAAGACTTGATTTGTCACCCGATTACAAGGCCAAGGTTAAAGAATATTTTGATCAGGAAATAAATAGATAATGATAACATATAATTTTGTTGGAGAATTTCAGCTTGAAGAAGAAGATCATGTTACGAGCTGGATTGAATTTGTTTTAGATGAAGAGCACAAAGAATTAGGAGAGCTGAATTACATTTTTTGTGATGATGATTATCTTTTGGATATTAATATTAAAGATTTGAAACACAATACATTAACAGATATTATTAGTTTTGATTACACCTTAGGATCAGTGGTTTCAGGAGACATTTATATTTCTTTTGAAAGGGTAATTGATAACGCTCAAGAATTGGGTGTTGTATTTAGAGATGAGTTGCACCGGGTTATGGTTCACGGCGTTCTTCATTATTGCGGATACCGCGATAAGAGCATTGAAGAGAAGGTGGAAATGAGGAAGAAAGAGGATTATTACTTATCTTTGCGCACTTTTTGAAATGGATAGATGATGTTCCACGTGAAACAATTGAAATGAACTTATTTGAATCAACATATGATGTTATAGTAGTAGGAGGAGGCCACGCAGGAAGCGAGGCGGCAGCCGCTGCTGCGAATCTTGGAAGCAGGACCCTATTGATTACGATGAGTCTTCAGAATATAGCTCAAATGAGTTGTAACCCTGCAATGGGTGGAATTGCTAAGGGGCAGATTGTAAGGGAGATTGATGCGCTTGGGGGTTTTAGCGGAATAGTTACGGATAAAACAGCTATACAGTTCAAGATGCTCAATAAGTCTAAAGGACCGGCAATGTGGAGTCCAAGAGCACAAAGTGACAGAATGAGGTTTGCAGAAGAGTGGAGGTTACACTTGGAACAGACTGATAATCTGGACATGTTTCAGGATTCCGTTAATGGATTGATTTTTGAAGGAGATAGAGTAACCGGAGTACGAACCCAATTAGGGTTGGATATTTATGCCAGAACTGTAATTGTTACGGCGGGGACTTTTTTAAACGGCAGAATACATATAGGAGAAAAGACTTTTGGGGGTGGCAGAGCGGGAGAAGGTGCTTCAAAAGGTATTACAGAAGATTTGGTTGCCAAAGGTTTTGAGTCTGGCAGGATGAAAACAGGAACTCCTCCAAGAGTGGATGCAAGATCCCTGGATTTTTCAAAGATGATCGAGCAACCTGGTGATGAAGTTACTTCAAAATTTTCTTATCTGGACACTGATAAACTAAGTGACCAAAGATCATGCTATATGTCATACACTTCTCCTGAGGTACATGAGTTGCTTAAAGAAGGTTTTGAAAATTCTCCTATGTATACGGGAAGAATTAAAGGTATTGGGCCACGTTATTGCCCATCCATAGAAGATAAGATTGACCGTTTTGCAAGCAAGGACAGGCATCAGATTTTTGTTGAGCCAGAGGGTTGGAATACCACTGAGATTTACGTTAATGGGTTTTCGACATCACTTCCCCATGAGGTACAGTATAAAGCTTTAAAAAAGGTTGCCGGGTTTGAAAATGTCAAGTTTTTAAGATTTGGTTATGCCATTGAATATGATTATTTCCCGCCAACACAGCTGAAGAGAACCCTTGAGACTAAGCTCGTGGAAAATTTGTATTTCGCTGGGCAGATAAACGGAACGACCGGGTATGAAGAAGCAGCAGCGCAAGGTTTGATGGCTGGTATAAATGCAACTTTGAAACTTAAGGGTGAATCGCCTTTTATTCTCCAGAGAGATGAAGCATATATTGGTGTTTTAATTGATGATCTTATTACGAAGGGAACTGAGGAGCCGTACAGAATGTTTACATCAAGGGCGGAATACAGGACATTGTTGCGACAGGATAATGCTGATTTAAGACTGACTCCTCGAGCATTCAAAATTGGTTTGGCATCTAAAGAAAGAATGGATCGTGTGCTGGAGAAGCAGAGAAAAACAGATCTGTTTGTTCAGTTTTTAAAACAAACGAGTATACTTCCTGAGGAGGTGAATCCTATTTTGGAAGAAAAGGAAACTGCTCCGATTAGGCAGTCAATGAAAATGTTTAAAATAGCCTCAAGGCCTCAACTTAATTTTGATGATGTAAAAAGGTTTCCGAAGGTAAATGAATTTATGTTAGAGAATGATATTGATGAAGAGGTTCTCGAGCAGACGGAAATACATGTTAAATATTCAGGGTATATTGAAAAAGAAAAGAATTCTGCTGATAAATTACAGCGATTAGAGAATATTAAGATTCCGGAAAATTTCGACTATCAAAAGATTCAGTCGATTTCTTATGAAGCTCGTGAAAAACTTTCAAAGATACAGCCCTCAACAATCTCTCAGGCAAGTAGAATTTCGGGGGTTTCCCCAAGCGATGTTTCTGTACTCCTGGTCTACATGGGCCGCTAACTATTATACCAAATAGCAATTTGATAATGAGCAACGAGAACTCAGGTCTTGAACCTTACGTAAGTAAAGAGAATTTAAAACCGTTTTTGAAGTGTTTGGATTACACTGTTTCACGTGAAACGTTTGAGCTTTTAATCGATCCTGAAACAGAATTGCTGGTAACTTTTCCGAGGCCGTCTGAAAAGGATCTCCCTGCTTATTACGAAAGTGAGGAATACATTTCGCATACGGATTCAACGAAGTCACTGATGGATAAGGTTTACCAAATGGTCAAATCTTATTCAATAAAACGAAAGCTTAAACTGGTTAATTCAAACACAAGTCAGAAGGGGAAAATACTTGATGTTGGATGTGGAACCGGAGATTTTTTAGAAGGATGTCTTAGAGATCAATGGAAAGTTACAGGAATAGAACCGAACCCAAAGGCTACAGTTTTTGCTGAAAAAAAAGTTGGGCCAGAAGGAAGGCTGTTTAGAGATATCAAGGAAATAAAAGAGGATGAATACGGATCTTATGATGTCATAACAATGTGGCACGTATTGGAGCACGTACCGAACCTGTTGGAATATATCGACTTGTTGAAGAATTTACTTAAGAAGGATGGCTGTTTAATTATCGCTGTTCCAAATTATCAAAGTTATGACGCAAAATATTACAATGAGTTTTGGGCGGCTTATGACGTTCCTCGACATTTATGGCACTTTAGCCAAAAATCTATTCATAAGTTATTTTCTGCGAAAAACTTTGAGGTTGTAAAAACATTACCTTTGATATTTGATTCGTTTTATGTCAGCTTGCTCTCAGAAAAATATAAATACGGAAGCTCGAATTTGATCAGGGCTTTTAAGACGGGCCTGATGTCAAATCTGAAAGCAAGAAGTAGCGGAAACTACTCTTCACTTATCTATTTGTTGAAAAACAGCTAATAATTCATTTTAAGCCGTTTTAAGAGACTTTAAATGGTAAGGACTACAATTTACCCTAAAACTCTCGCAACGCTCTTAGATTGCATATAGCAAACCCTCTTTCTATAAACGTTACTTATTCATTTCAAAAACGCAATAAGAATCATTTATTCTTTCAATTATTAATTACTTGTACTTTTTGATCATTAATCAAATCATTATTTTACATTTGCCTCACTAAATCAAAATTTAATTAACATGAAAAAATTAGCAGTAGTATTTTCTCTAATGATGATGATGGCCTCCTGTAACCAGGTTAAGATAGCTTATGTTGATGTGGAGGAAATATTAAAAGAGTATGATGGGGCCAAGAAGGCTGAAGAGGACATGAAGGTAAAATCGCAGGAAATTTCACAGCAGTTAGATCAATTGGCACAGCCTCTTCAGGAGAAAATCCAGGAGTATCAGAAAAACAAGGATAATTTATCTGCTTCTGCGCGTCAGAAGAAAGAATCGGAATTAATGCAAGAGCAGCAAATGTTTCAGCAGCAACAGCAAATGGCTCAGCAACAAGTCCAGGCAGAGGGACAAAGGATATTTGAAGAAATGAATTCTGATATTGAATCATTTTTGAAAGAATTTGGTGAGTCAAATGGATACACTTACATTTTGGGATCTTCCATGCAGACTAAAAGCGTATTGTACGGAGAGGCCTCTCTGAATATTACTGAGGCCGTAATAGATGCGTTAAACGAAAGCTACGCATCTGAGGCCACTGAAGATGCGAAGTCTACTGAAGTTACGGAAACTCCTAATGATTCTGAATCAGCAAAGGAACCTGCTCCGGTCAACTAAAAGATTTATTCAATAGCTAAAAAAGCTCTGCTCTGCAGGGCTTTTTTTATGCCCATTGATTTGATAAATATTTTAAAATTCCCGATGCCATATAATTTTATCGAGTTTTCTACGTTATTAACACACTGTTGATAAGTTAAAGGTTTTGGGCTCTGAGATAGAAATAAAATTATTCAAAACACCCATTTCTAAGATCAACAAAAGTGTTAACAATAATAACCAGAATTACAAACAAATTAATTTAGTATTTATGAAAAGGGGATTCATATTATTTTTTGTTTTAGCATGTTTTTTGAAAGTTACTGGTCAATCAACCGGTAAGTATCAGATTAAGTTTCTTGAAGTGAATAAGAAGAACTCTGATTATGGTGTTGCCATATTGGATGAGAATAAACTTATATTTACTTCTGCTGACCACAAAGTAACAACAGCTAGAAAAAATTATAATCCGAGAAAAGATCTTTATTCAGGAGATATAGATTTTGATGGAGAGATTAAAAATGTAGAACGTGTTACAAAAGAGATTAACAAGAGAGTTAATCAAACAGGAGTAACTTATACTAAGGATCGAAAAACAGTTTACTTCAGTAGAAATAAATACAAAAGGAAACTGAAAAAACAAAAGCTTGAAAAAAATCAACGCCTTATTTTATACAAAGCCGATGTTGCAGCGGATGGTTCCTGGAAAAGAATAAAAAAATTACCTTTTAATAAAAAGAAAACCTCTTCAGGCTATCCAGTCTTAAGTGCTGATGACAGCAAATTATATTTTGTTTCAGATCGGTTACCTTCAAAAGGTAAGTCCGATATTTTTGTTGTTGATATTTTAAAGGAAGGAAACTATAGTAAGCCCCGAAACTTGGGTTCCTTCGTAAACACAGATGGAAACGAAACTACACCATTTATTACTGAAGACAATATACTTTATTTCTCATCAGACGGTCATGAAGGTGAAGGAAAATTAGATGTATTTGCTGTAGAAGTTTATGAGAATGGAACTTCAGAGCCCTATCATCTGGCTTCTCCTATTAATAGTATAAATGATGATTTTGCTTACATCGTAAACAAAGATAACAACCAGGGATTTTTTACTTCTAACAGATTGCAGGGTGACGGTTTTAATGATCTTTATTCATTTACTCTTAAAGAAGATGTAAGGCCTTCCGACTGTTTTATTACTGTAGATGGTAAGGTACGGGATAAAGAATCTTATAAAGCCCTTGCAGGAGCCACTGTAGACTTGTATTCTATTGACGGTAAGCTACTTGAGTCTGTTGACACTTATAGTGACGGGACCTACCACTTTACAGTTTCATGTGCCAAAGAATACCAGTTAATAGCCTCTAACCCAAATTATCTTGATGATAAAAAACGTATCGAGATCCTGGAAGAAAATTATCATTCTGCGCTACATACAAATATGAATTTGAGCAGAATTGAAAAGAAACCTGTCATTGATAAGTTGTCGCCAATTTATTACGAGTTTGACGCTTATAACATCACACCGGATGCGGCTGAGGAAATGGACAGAATCGCTGAGGTTATGCTGGAAAATGAAAACCTTATTATAGAAGCATCTTCATTCACTGATTCAAGAGGTACGGATGCCTATAACATGGAGCTTTCAAAAAGACGTGCACGAGCAGCTGTAGAATACCTTAAGTCTAAAGGAATTGATGAAAGCCGAATCCGATCTAAAGGTTATGGCGAGGATAAATTGATGAATCAATGTGTCAACGGTATTGACTGTACAGATGAGTCCCATCAGATGAACCGTAGAACAGAATTCAATTTTGTAAAAATTCCGGCGGATAAAAAGAAGAAACCATCTTCAGCAAAGACTAAAGTTGCTTTTCAAAGCAAGAAGTCGGTTCGTCCAATTGAAGTAAAAGCTGAAAGTCTTCAAAAGGTGGATACCGAATCTAAAGTGACTTTAAGTGAGGTTTCAGTGAAACCTGTTAAAAAAGAAGTTGAAGTAACCTCTGTCGCTGCTGTCGAGGAAGTAAGATCTCCCGAAAAAGAACAACCTGTTTTGGAAAAATCTTCTCCTATTAAAGGTACAAAATCGGAATCACTGGTTGTGGCAGAAACTAAAAATACGATCGTGGCTCCTGAGATGGACGCGAAGAAAATGGCCAAACCAGAACCTGTTGTTGCCATGGTAAAAGAAGAAGCTATCGAATCAGAAGAAATTACTTCTGTACCTGAAGAAGAAATTACCGAAGAAACAGCTCAAGTTAAGGATGCGCGAGCAGTTGCTCCCGCCATTGCATCAGTAGATAAAATTAAAAATGACAAACCTACAGGTAAAAACAAAAACGAAAGTGGGAAAATTGACAAGGAAACTTTAGCGGTTTCCAGTGAAAAAGAAAAAGAACAAACAAATGAGAATGCTATCAAGGAGGCAGTTGTTATCAATTACAATTCATCCATTGTAGCGACTAATCCTGAAAGTAATAAGGTGCTGAATTATATTGGTACAGAAAAGGTCAAAATGATTGAACAACTTTCTGATCTGGAAAAGAAATACGATGAGGCGATTCCAAAGTATCCCAAGCTTTCAGATTCCCTTAGGGTTCAGAAAGACAAAATACGCGAGATCATTACAAATGCCGAGAATCTGGAAGAAACAGGATGGTCCGATATCATAGCCTACAAAAACAACGTATTGCATTTTAAAAGGAAGTTCAGGGATCTAATGGTTCAGAACAGCAGAAACAGAGTTTCCGGTACTACCTCACGAATAGAAAGACAATTGGCCCGAGCTCCGGAAAAGACGGAATTAAATACGGTTGCACAAGTTGAAAAGCCCAAGGCGAAAATTGCCGAGATGGAAGAGACTTTAAGCGTTGACGATATTCAAATTACCGCCATGAAAAAAAATGGTAAGGGAAAATATCAAAAGACCAGCAGTGCCAACAAAACGGATTTGATCAAAGTATCCTTCAAGCTTCGAAGCAATGAAAAGGTTGATTCGGGAAGAAAAGAAGCGCATCTGGTTCTTCAGAACCCGGAAGGAAAGGTTGAAGAAGCCAAGGGTATTTTTACGGTTAAGAATACCGAGAAACAATCGAAATATACTGATCATGCTATAATCAATTATAATAATCACGATGTTGATGTAACGATGTTTATTCAGAGAAAAGGAGAGAATTTTGAAAAAGGTGTTTATCCGATCAAGGTTTTCCTTGAGGGGGAATTAATGGCCGTGACCAAATTAGATCTCCAAAACCCTTACTAGAACAAGTTAATTCAACCGTATTAAGATTGATTGAATAAGATCGTAATTATAAATCAAAGTGATAGCCCTGGAATCCGCCAGGGCTATTTTTTTAGTACATTATCAGAGAATAAATTGACATCCCTGTATGGAATAGATGACAGGATTTTAAAGGATTTAAATATCTTTGATAAAAATTCCAAAAAATGCCCGTTTTTGCTAAAAAACACATTTTATATTTCCTTATTCTGTTCGTCGCTTTCCAAAGTCTTTCGGGTCAAACTGATTTTAGCAACACATGGGAAGATTATTTCTCTTACAATAATGTCAAGGATTTTTTTATAAATGATGAAAACATTTATGCAATTGCCGACAATGCCGCATTTATTTATGTTAATCAATTCGATGAAATCCAAAAGATTTCCTCTGTACATGGTTTATCGGGAAAAGAAACCTCGAGCCTTTATTTTAGTCAGGAAACCAACAGGTTTGTGATAGGATACCAGAGCGGGCTCATTGAGATCATAGATGAAAAAGGTAAAATCACTGTTGCTAATGACATAGAAAGACTTGACATCACGGGCCAAAAGCAAATCAATCATATCAGTGAGCACAATGGAAAACTGTACCTGTCAACTCCTTTTGGAATCGTAGTTTATGATATTGTTAATCTGAATTTCGGTGACACCTACTATATTGATGAAAACTCCAATCCGGTTTATGTAAATGAGACCCTTGTTTATGAAGAAACAATTTATGCCGTTACAGAAAAAGGAATTTATTCTGCTGATGTTAATGACCCGAATCTGATTGATTACAACAACTGGTTGCAACCTGAGGGAGACCTGTTAGGAAATTTCAGGTCAATATCGATTTTGGAAGGTCAAATTTTTACCTGTAGTTCAAGTCTTTTATTTCAATTGATCGGAATTGATGAATTACGGCAGAGACGAAATTTCAACAGGACCATTTTGAAATTAAGATCCTCTTCCAATAGAATGGCTGTCAGCTTAAACAGATCGGCTCTTATCCTGGACAAGGACTTGACATTGGTCTATGAGGCCAAAGGAACTGATCGTTATGATTTTGAGTTAAACAGCTCTTTTGCAAAAGGTGATGAAATATACCTTGCAACCAAAAACTTTGGGGTTTTAAAAAAGAGTTTTTCTGATTTAGTGTATCGAGAGATTCATCCGGATGGCCCCTCATCGAATAAGGTTTTTTCAATTGAGGCCATGAACAATAACTTGTGGGTCGTATATGGAGGTTATAATCTGTCTTTTGACCCTCTGAATAAAAAACTTGGATTCTCTCATTATAACGGATCTGCCCTGGAAACATCAGCATGGGTAAATGTGGATTATAACGAAGCATTTCCTGCTCAGGATCTTGTGAATATTACACTGGACCCTGAGACCGAAAACAAGGCCTATTTGAGCTCGTGGGGAAGCGGAATGATGGTTGTTGAAGATGATATGCCACAGATCATATGGGATGACACTAACAGTGGTTTGGAAGATCTGTATCAAAACGGAGGGCCCGAATCAAGTATCAGGGTAAATGGAGCAGCTTTTGACAATAGAGGAAATTTCTGGATCGCAAACGCATGGGTTCCAAAAAAATTGAAAAAATTAGACCCGGGAGGAAACTGGAGTGGCTTTGATTTGAATTCTATTATTACTGATCAAAGAGCTCTTGGCCTGACGGAACTGATAATTGATAAATCAGGGAGTATCTGGATAGGGTCAAGACGTAATGGCGCTTTAGTTTACAACGAGTCAGGAGATCGAAAAAGAGCTTTAGTTACTGAATCAACAAAAGGTTCACTGCCAGATCTAAATGTCAGGACCCTGGCGGTTGACAGAAATAACAGGATTTGGATCGGAACACAAAAAGGACTTGTGGTTTTTTCTGATGCCTCAGGACTTTTTGAGGCTGATATCTATGACGCCCAGCCGGTCATCATTGATGACAATGGAATTCCCAAACGCTTGTTGGGAGATCAGCCGGTCAACAGCATTGCCATTGACGGAGCAGAGAACAAGTGGTTTGGAACCGATACGGGAGGGGTTTTGGGCACAAATCCTTCGGGAAGTGAAACCTTGTACAATTTTAATAAAGACAATTCGCCTCTGCCGTCAAATAGTGTCTTAAAGATAAAGGTGGACGATTCAAATGGAAAAGTTTATTTCGCAACGGATAAGGGAATTGTTGCTTTCAACAGTGGAGTAGCTCCTTTTGGAGAAGCCTTAAGGGAAGTATATGCTTTTCCAAACCCGGTAAAAAAAGAGCATGAATTTGTAACCATTGATGGAAGAAACGGATCCCATTTACCCAAAGGCACGAATGTCAAAATTCTTGACATCGCAGGCCGATTGGTTTATGAGACCAATGTAGATATAGGACAGGAAATAAAGGGAGGTAAAGTGATCTGGAACAAAACCAATCTCAGAGGAAGAAAGGTTGCTTCGGGAGTGTATATTGTGCTGCTAACAAGTCCTGATAAATCAGAAACGGCTTCTACCAAAATTGCCCTTATTAATTAGCGTTTACAGCGAACTAAAAAACATGCAGATTAAAACCAAAGCGATAGTTCTTACCTCCATCAAATATGGCGAGGCTGATCTTATCGTAAAATGTTTGACTGAAGAAGGAGTAAAATCTTACCTGATCCGCAGTATTTTCCGGAGTAAAAGTAAAAAACTTCAGATTGGTTACTTTCAGCCGCTGAGTCAACTGGAAATTTCTGCATTTCACAATAATAAAGGAAATTTAAACAAGATGTCCGAAGCCAGGGTGTCCTACCTTTACACAAGTATTGGTTCCAATGTCTATAAACAGTCCATCGCTCTGTTTTTATCTGAGTGCCTGGCATATGCACTTAGAGAGGAAGAGAGAAACCCGGCACTTTTCGAATATATTGAAACCTCTTTTAAATGGCTGGATCAGCATGATTCCTATGCTAACTTTCATTTAATTTTTCTTTGGTACCTTTCCAAATTCCTGGGTATATTTCCTGACCTTGAGGGAAATAACAATAATTATTTTAACCTTGATGAAGGCAGCTTTAATGAGCTTAAGCCTCTGGGAAATTATCTTAGCGGGGATAAATTAATTTTATTTAAATCCATTATCGGCATAAAATTTGATGATATGCAAGGATTGAAATGGAGTTCAGAGTCAAGGAATCAAGTGCTCGAAATCGTATTAAAATACTATGAACTTCATTTACCGGGATTTAAAAAACCACGATCGCTAAAAGTACTAAAAGAGGTCTTTAATGAAGTTTCTTAATGCAGTATTAATTGTCCTGATTGGACATTTTTCTTTTGCGCAAAAATGTGTGATTGTAGATAAGGACTCTGAATTTCCTATTTCCAATGTTCAGATCACAAATGAAGACCGGTCGATATCTGTGGTTTCAGATCGAAATGGAATAGCGGATTTGAGTGGTTTTGAGGAAATGGAACTACTCATATTTCATCATGTGAGTTATGTTGAACTGGAATTGCTCAAAAAACAAATTAGAAAAGACTTTACAACTGTTTTTCTTCAATACAAATCGGAACTTTTAAAAGAAGTTTTCCTTTCTGCAGCCATGGGAGATCTTGAAAGAACCAGAATTGCTGAGGAGGTGGCTGTTTTTTCCAGTAAGGATATTCAAAAGGCTGTACCTCAAACCTCTGCAGATATGCTCGCGGAAATACCTGGTGTCAAAGTACAGAAGACTCAATTTGGGGGAGGTAGCCCTGTCCTTAGAGGTATGGAGGCGAACAGGATACTTTTGGTTGTGGATGGAGTTCGAATGAACAATGCCATTTATAGAAAAGGGCATTTGCAAAATTCAATTACAGTAAGCCCTAGTCAGCTGGATAAAACGGAGGTGATTTTTGGGCCGTCTTCAGTAGTTTACGGATCTGATGCCTTGGGAGGAGTTATTCATTACTACACCAGAAAGCCGGAAGTTTCGGAAAGGACCACGGTAAATCTGGATTTTTTGGGCAGGTACAGCACTGTAAATGACGAAAAGACTGCTAATGCTTCCGTAGAGTTACAGTTTGAAAATATAGCCTCTTTTACAAGTATTTCACACAGCAGCTTTGGTGATCTTAGAATGGGAGAATACAGGCCTCACGGATTCAGCAACTGGGGCCTTCAATATGAATACTCTGACAATACAAAAACATTTTACAATCCGGAACCGGTCCTAAATTCAAATCCAGATGTTCAGAGAAATGTAGGGTTTGAACAGACAGATATTCTCCAAAAGGTATTTATTCCTTTTAAAAACGGAAGTGATCTGCTGTTTAATTTGCAATTCAGTACCTCTTCGGATATCAATAGGTTTGACAAACTCACAGAAAGGAAGGACGGAATGTTGAGGTTTGCGGAATGGTATTACGGGCCACAGGAACGGTTTTTATTTTCAACCCAGTATCATATTGAACCTAACAAAAAACTGATGGATAAGGGTGGATTTACGGTGGCCTATCAGAATATCAAAGAATCCAGGGTCAGTCGTAGATTTGATTCCTTTGATCGGTCTTCTCAGTTTGAGCGAGTTCAGGTATTTAGCCTAAATGGTGATTTTACAAAAAAGGTTGATCCAAAAATAAATCGGGATTTTGGTTATGGTTTTGAAGTGGCTTACAATGATGTTAATTCTACTTCAAGAGGGGATGTGCTTCAGGTTCAGGGTAATGAAATAATAGGAGTTGAGGAGAATTATGTGGTTCAGACCCGATATCCGGATGGAGGAAGCAGTTACCTGAGCTCGGCGATTTACGCCAGTTACAGACAGGATATGGGAAAGAAGTCTACCTTGAATACAGGGCTAAGAGTAACAAATACCATTTTAAACGCCAAATGGATAGATACTACCTATATCAAATTGCCTGACAGTGACATTCAATCAATGAATACGGCGATTACTTTAACAGCGGGTTACGCCTATAAACCTAATACCAACTGGCAGATTAACGGCGTATTTTCTTCGGGCTTTAGATCACCCAACATTGATGACATTGGCAAGGTGAGGGAAAAAAGAGGGGACGTAACCGTACCCAATGCAGACTTACAACCTGAATTTGCCTATAACTTTGAGGCCGGAATGATTAAATTTTTTGATGAAAAGAAATCTTTTGTGGGGCTCACAGGTTATTATACCTTGCTAAATAATTATATCGTTAGAGCCCCTTATATACTTAACGGAAGTTCGCAAATCATTTACGATGGAGAACTTTCAAATGTGGTTGCAAACGTAAATAAAGGTAATGCTTATTTGATCGGAGGAACCTTTACCTTTAAGGGACAATTGACCAATACCTGGAATACCAGAGCAACTATAACTTATACGGAAGGTAATACCTATGATACAGAAGAACCCCTTTCTTCAATCCCACCATTATTTGGCAGGGTCGAGTTTAATTATGTAAGAAACCGAATCGAAACGGGGATGAATATGGTATTTAACGGGATTAAGAAGGCAGAGGATTACAACCTTTCTGAGGGAATTGACAATATTGAGGAAACCCCCTATTTGATCGATCAAGATGCGTATTATGGAACCCCACCCTGGTATACGCTGAATTATTACATGAGGATCAAGACGTCAAAATATGTGGACCTATTGATTAACGTAGACAATATCATGGACCATCACTATAAAGAATTCGCATCAGCGATCAGCGCTCCGGGTCGAAACTTTTCATTTACGGTAATTGGTAATTTTTAAGGCATCTCAACCTTTAAATTTAGGAATAAAAATTATTCATAAACGCGAATAATTTCTCCATTCCCTTTCCCTTCAAGGCTCCTTACATAAGCATTAACAACTTTATACATAGGAACCGGGTTATGGCCCGGAAAGAAATCTTTATATTTTTCATAGGCATCCTGGACCACTCCAGAAGCAACGACATTAATCCTGAGTTCGTTTTCGATTTCAAGAACAACAGCTTTTACAAAACTATGAAGGGCTCCATTTACCATGGCAGCACTTGTGGTTTTGATCACCGGGTCATCGGCCAGAATCCCTGTTGTAAGTGTTATTGAACCTTTTGACCGTAAATAGTGCTGAGCAATTCGAACCAGGTTAACCTGCCCCATCAATTTACTTTTTATTCCAATATAGAAGTCCTCTTCTGACAGATCTTTGAAATCGTCCCATTTTGCCTCTCCTGCAACACAAATTATGGAATCCAGAGACGGAATGGATTCGAGAACCTCTCTTATCGATTCTGAGTCGGTCAGATCAATTAAAAAATCACCATTATTTCTTCCGGCTACAAGCACTTCATGTTTTTCCTCGAAATGCTCAACAAGTCTCCTTCCGATGGTTCCTCTTCCTCCGATAATCAGGATTTTCATACCTTATGTTTTTGAAAGTTAAAATGATAGTGTTAGCTTAGTTGTTCGCTGGTTTTATGATCGGTTCATCAGGTGTAATCGGGATGTACCACACGTTTTTATCAAGATCGATGCCTCCCTGCATTAATTCAATTACCACCACATCTGCTATAGCTGCTCCTTTTTCAGACATATTTTCAAAAGTATCGAGGCCATTATCAGGGAAATTTTGTCTCGTTCTATGGATGTTAAACTTGTTGGAAAACTTTTGGCCAAAAGCCTTTTCAACACCCTCTTTTCCTATCATAAAGCCCAGGAGACCACCCCAGGTGGCTGTTGGGTTATCCGAATCCCATCCGCATAATGCTCCTATTTTAATCGTTTCGACAAGATCACCTTCCCCGTAAAGAAGACTAACAATACTTGCCGCAAAGTTAATTCCAGCTGCAAAACATCCGTTGCAATATAAATTTTTTGAAGTTAGGTCATATCCGTCTTTTCCTTCCACCTGGTACCTTTGATATACTGCGTCCCTGGCCTCTTCCCATGTGGCTCCCTCTTGATATTTTGCCTTCACAAAATCAAACATTTTTGCTGAATAAGAATTTTCCGGAAGTCTTTTCCTCGCCTCTTCTGCCATCCAATGGATTTGATCCTTTATATGATCCTCTGTATTGACTGCCGAAGCCAGTGAGTACATAATCACATAAAATTCGGAAATCCAGGCAGCATCTTCACGTGCTGTTACTCTTATCGGAAGCTCTGACATTTTTAATGCAACATCAGGACGCGCAGGGGCAAACAGCCCGAATATTTCAGTAGTCAACTGGGCATCGATCATCATGTAGTTCTCATTTTTTTCGGGAGAACTTGTTTTAGGAGGTAAAACCCCTTCTCGCATCAGATCGAAAGCCGTTTGATTCGAAACCCAAAGAAAGTTTTCTTCTTCAGCTTTTATGTGCTTTAGCCAGCCTTCCCTTATTTGTTCAGGACTTAAAATGGGAGCTTTATTTGTATAAATCAGGTGCTGATAGATATACTCAATATCTGTATCATCATCCGCTCCCCAAACACTGTCCTGGCCAATGAGAATAAAATCGATGGTTGGCGATAGGGCACTTGGAACCCCTTCTCCCCAAATACTTGGCTGGTCCGGTTGTCCCCAATCTTCTCGTGTGTAAAAATCTCCAGTTTTTAATTCACCTATACTACCGATCTTATCCATTTCAGTGATCAAACCTGTCCAGTTGGCAATGCACTGGCCCAACCAAAAACCATAGAGCTGGTTTTTATAGTCTTCCCTTGAAAGAATAATGTCACCGGGTTTTGGGTGGTATTTCGATTCAGACATCTGATCAGCCCCAGGAAGTACCTCGTCCTTTTGGTTTGAATTCTTTTTTTGGTCCAAATTACAGGAATGGAGTAAGAGAAAACCCATTACAATTAACAGAGTCAAAATTTGTTTCATCATACAAGAATTAATCTATGTCAAATGTAATGGGTTTTTGAGCTATATCCTATCTTTCAAAATACCAAAATAGCATGAATCTTACGAATCAAAACACTTGATTATTATTTCGGTTTGATATTCTGATTTACCCTAAACAAGTTGTTGGGATCGTACTTACCTTTGATCTCGACCAAACGATCATAGTTTTGGCCATAACTGTCCTTAACACGATCATGTCCTTCATCCATCATAAAGTTTGTATATGCCCCTCCCGAAGAATAGGGATGTAAGGCTTCCTGGTAACTCTTTGCCCAAGTTGTCAGCTCCTCTGCTTTGGCAGGATCAGGGTCAACACCTACAAAAACACCCGCATATTTTGCATGTCGGTATGCCCAGGGTGTATCGGTTGGTCCAGGCCGGCTGGCAGCTCCACTTATTGGATACAAATGCATTTGTGACAACGGGGTAGGAATACATGAACCAAACTTTTTGTGCTCTGCCCGGGCTTCGGCCCTCAGGTCATTAAAGAAGTCAGCTCTCCAATACCACTGCATTCCAGATGGCATTAGGCCATCAAACAAGGTTTGAACAGATGGATATGGCATTTCACCCACATGGTTGAATATCGGGTTCTTGTCTACCACAGGTTGAAAGAGCTCCTCAAATTTATTGGGGTCCCCAACATAACACCACACGATTCCACAGAATTGTTTTAGGTGTAATTCTTCAGGAAACGGAGGTCCTGGTATTATCATTGTTGCAATGAAACCATTTAATTCTTCAGGAATATCATGAATAAAGTCATGATACCACTCCATGATTTCTTCAGTCTGTTCTATGGGCCACAGGGTTGGCCCTCCAATGACAGTTTTAACCGGGTGAGCCTGAAATTTAAAAGAGGTAACAATACCAAAATTACCGCCTCCACCTCTGATTGCCCAGAAAAGATCAGAATGCTGAGATTCATTGACCGTGACAAAAGTTCCGTCTGCAAGAACCATATCAGCTTCCAGCACGTTGTCTATTGTGAGTCCAAATTTTCTTGAGAGATGTCCTACTCCTCCACCAAGGGTAAGTCCTCCTACACCTGTTGTCGAGATTATTCCGGCCGGAACCGCAAGTCCAAAAGGATGAGTAGCATGATCTACTTCTCCCCAAACGTTTCCTCCTCCTACACGAACTGTATTATTCTTCGTGTCGACACGAACGAACTTTATTCCTGACAGGTCGATCACCATACCGTCATCACAAATTCCGAGTCCGCCGCCGTTATGGCCACCACCTCGAACAGCGATCAGCAGGTTATTCTCTCTTCCATAGTTCACACAGGAAATGACATCTGCAACGTCCACACATTTTACGATCATTCCGGGTCGTTTGTCAATCATCGCGTTGTACACTTTGCGAGACTCTTCATAACCGTTATCCTGAGGGAGAATTACCTCTCCTCGAATACTGCTCTTAAATAATTCAAAATTAGATTCCATAGGTTTGATAGTTAAATTAGTTTTGGTGTTTTGATAGTTATAATCTTATAAAGTTACTATTTATAAATAGATAATAATGCCATAATTTGCTCAAATTATGGTTTAATGGACTCATTTTATGCTACTTATTGTTAAAATAACCAGGGGATCAAAGCCTTTCTATTTGTTGGGTATTCAGAAAAATGAGACTTATACCAGCTGTGATGTTTAGTGGCTCTGGGGATGAGGTTGGCACATGTCCAGACCAGAAAAGTCAAGGCGGGAAGATTCCATGCCATCATTGCAAACCCGCTCCATTGAATAAGTTCACCAAAAAGATTGGGGCAGGAAATATATTTAAAGAGAAATCCTTTAGGAATTTTATAGCCTGTTTCACTGGGCTTTCGCAGATGGATCAATTTATGATCACTGATCTGATTGATTATAAATCCTCCCAGGAAAAGCAAGATCCCCAAAAAGAATGTCCATTCTGTGAAGGAACTGTTTGAATAGCTTTCAAAATGGGCAAGGAAATAGCCGTTTAACCCGGCATTGATCAGGTTAAAAAAAATAGCTGAGGCAACAATTATAACCGGCATCTGTTTACCCTTTGTTCTGATTCTGAAGGGAAAGATAAAGGTCCTGTTAAAATAATGCAGTAACCAAAGGATGGAGAGCATGGAGGCGAAAGTACTTTGATCTGAAGTCAGAAAGAAGTATAGAATGACCAGGAAAGAAGGAGCTTCCATAATAATCCATCCCGCCTTATTGGAAATTTGAGGCCCCCATCCCGATTTTGCATGTCGGCCATAAGGAGCTGTTACGAACTGTAAAAGGAGGAAAGTAGCGATTCCCACAGCCATCCAAATCCAGCAAATCGTATAAAGGGTTGCAGGAGTCATTTGATATTGTTTTCATTAAACCAGGCAATAAGGGCCCGAACGCTTTCGTTAACCGGCCTGTTCGAATGCCCTAATTCTCTTTTAGCTTTGTTACAGTTCATATTCTTTGGAGCAGTTTGAAGCGTAATAAGACTTTCCCTGTTAACGGGCCATCTTAGAGGAAACAATTTATTGTAAAAATTGATAAAAGGCAATAATGCTAATAGAAGTTTTACGGAAAGAACAGTAGGTGTTTTCGAAGGATTGGCCATTTTCGCCAATTCCTTAAGAGTTACATATTGACCGCCGGTCAAATAAACGGAGCCTTTTGCTGCTTTGGACAAACTGTTCTCAATTGTTTTGCAAAGATCCCGGACATCAACCATATTATAACCACCATCGGTGATGAAAGGGAGTTCACCCTTATGCATATCGAGTATTGTTCGGCCAAACCTTGAAATTTTGGGGTCTTCAGGCCCAAGAATGGCAGTGGGCCTGAGAATGAAAGCATCCAGGTTCTTTTGATTCACATAATCGAGCACCAGTTCTTCAGCCCTGGCCTTGGTCCAGGCATAATAAAAGGACTTGTTTTTTCTATAAGGCCGGTTTTCATCGAAAACATCATTTCCCATTACATCCTCAGTTGCGGTAGAAGAACTGATGTAAGCGAACCTTAGATTCAAGTTCAAACAACAACTTAAAAGATTTCTTGTACCTTCAACATTTACACGGTAGATCAAATCCTGATTTCCTTCTCCAACAGATATGGCGCTTGCACAATGTACTAAATAATTTGAGTCTTTAATGAAATTCAAAAGACTGTCTTTATTCAATAAGTTTCCCTCAATCCAGTCCAGTTCAGAATGAAACCAGGGAGGATCATCTTTTCTAATAAGCGCTCTCACCTTGAAATTCCGGCCAATGAGGTGTTTTATAAGATTTATTCCCAAATGACCAGTTGCACCCGTTACAGCAACGGTTTTTTTAACGAGTATGTTCTTGTTTGATTTCGATTCCATTTAAAAATACTGGGGCCTCCAATAATATATTTCAGTAGTTCCTCTAGATGTTAGGTCAAAGTCCCGGCCAAAATTCAGAATTCAAAGGTTTGGCAAGGAAAACCCTCATCATCGAACATAACCTGAGCATGTCCGCTTGGAGCGTCATAGGGGGCTTTATCGAGAATAGAAGGATTATTAGGATAAGAGCCATCTTTAAAAGATAATTCTTTGAATACCCCGCTGTCTCTAACAAGAAGTATGGACCATCCATTTGTTTTAGTGGGCTCAACAAATATGGGGGCTCGGGTTACGGTAAATTTTGTTATGATTTCCCCGTACTTATCCAAAAGCAGAAAGGTGCACCCTCCGGAGCCGCAAAAATAAGGCCCCATGAACCTTACAAAAATTTCTTCATTGCCATCGTCATTGAGATCTGTTTTGTAAAATTGAAATTTCCTGTCAATGGGTTGCAGAAATTCCAGATCATCTTTTAAGTATTCGAGTGAAAGAAAATTTTTCAGATTATTGGCAGTTTGCTCATCTGTTGATTGTGAAACATACATTGATTTCTCTTGAACCCTTTCATCAGATAATGCAGTCGAGTCCATTGATTCCCCAGAAGTCTGAACCTTTTTTTTCACTTCATTTTTACAAGAAAAAATCATGAGAATCAAAATAAAAAAAGTGATATTTTTCATAGTTGTGGTTAGTTATCGGTTTTTAGCAAGTCGCCTGATTATTGCCCATTGTTTTAAGGTTTCTTTTGCCTCAACGGCAGGAAAGCCGAGAATGGTTTGCCCATCAGGAATATCATTGATAATGCCTGATTTGCCTCCGATAGTGACTCCATTTCCTATGGTGACATGATCTTTGACCGCGACTTGACCGGCCATCACTACCCCGTCTCCCAGGGTGACGGATCCGGATATTCCACAGCTTCCTGCTATCAGACAGGCTCTACCGATCTTGCAGTTATGGCCTATTTGTACCAGATTGTCAATTTTGGTTGCGTCCCCAATAGTGGTTGAACTGAACTTTCCTCTGTCAATACAGGTTGATGACCCTATCTCCACCTGGTTTCCAATTACAACATTGCCTATGTGTGTTATTTTCACGATTCCCTTCCCATCGGGGCTTGGCCTGTAACCAAAACCATCAGATCCAATACTAACATTAGCCTGTAGGATGGTATAATGACCGATCACGCACCTTTCAGCAATGACCGTCCCTGATTTAACGATGGTATGGCTTCCAATCTCGACGTCATCAAGAATCGTGACATTAGGATAAATCTGAGTATTATTGCCTATCTGAACGCCAGGACCTATATATGCATTTGCACCTATAACCACTCCTTTTCCAAGTTGGGCAGTACTTTCAACAACAGCTGATGAATGAATACCCGAGTTTAATTCAACCGGAGGAGGTGTAAACAGATCGAGCAATTGAGCCATTGCCAGATCCGCATTTTCAACCTCAATAAAAGCTCTGTTATGCCCCGGTTCATTAAGACCCAGGGATTTGTTCACAATTGCTGAAGAAGCTTTTGATTTTTCCCACAGGGAAATGTATTTTTTATGCCCTATAAAAGTAATGGAGTTCTTATCAGCAGATTCAATTTGTTCGGGTTCAGAGATTTCTTCAGTAGTATGTCCGATCAATGTCCCACTGAGCAACTCACAAAGCTCTTCAACGCTATAACTTTTTTTTGTTTTATTCATAACTGAAAGATACGTATTTCTAGTGACAGGCTTTTAGTTAATATACATTTCGTATAAGTTATTGAGCGAATAAGAGGTTTGTTTCCTGCCTACTTTTAAAAAACCAAGGTTTGTATAATATTGGCACAGAAGTTCATTGGAAGCGTCGCAGTCAAGTCTCAGTTTTCCTATTCCTTTGGTCTTAAGCCTTTCAATAACTTCCTGTATTACTATTTTTCCTATTCCAAGCCCTGAAAATTCGGGTTTGACCACCAAAGAATGAATATATCTCACACCTTTTTCTTTACCTTTTTCATCCCAGTAAAGAATATCATTCTCAAGGAGTCGGAACATACCAATTTTATGACCAGATTCGTTTAATGCAAAGTAAAATTCATTTTTGTTAAGCCCTTCAGTCACCCATTCAATTTTGTCGTCTGGAGGATCCTGCCAGTAGCTCCATTGACTGACATTTTTTTTCTCAAGCGATTTACTTGCGGTTTTAAAAAATGACAGGATTTGTTTCAGATCCGTCATATTGGCTTTTTGAAAATGTATTTTCATCATTCGCGCTACATTATATAAAACTCATTGTATGCTGTTTCCCCGAACTCCAAATTAATTTAGTACACATCTTACACCACCCCTGTCTATTTCCACGATGCACTCATTGCAGCGATTACATCCGCTTTTATAGATTCTGCCTTGTTTCATTTTAACAAGAAACTGCGGATCGTGGATCAATGGCCTGGCCAGCGCAATAAAATTGAAGCCATTTGAGAGGATCTTTTCTATGCCTTTTTTAGAATCGACTCCTCCTAAATAGATCAGATCCATATTAACTTCTTTTCTCACTTTTATGGCTTTTTCCAAAAAGAAATTCTCTTTGAATTTAAATTTTTTTACAAGTACAGGTCCAAAAAGGGCCATGGTTATCTTTTCAGCAATGGAGGAAGCATTTTTGATCATTTTTTTCAAGGGTACACGGCCTCTCAATAAATAAAATGCAGATTTACTCGTAAAACCTCCACTTAATACAATTGCAGAACAGCCTATTTTTTCAAGTTTCTTGGAAACATAAATACAGTCCTCCAGAGAAAAACCTCCTTTGATACCATCGTCAAGATTCAATTTTACAAGTACCGGAAAATCAGGTCCGACAGATCTGATCACCCTATCGACAACGTACAATGGATATCGACTCCTGTTACTTATTGATCCACCGTACTTATCCTTTCTTTTATTAGTCAGCGGACTTAAGAATTGACTCAGCAAATAGCCATGGCCCAGATGTATTTCCACAGCATCAAATCCAATTTCTTGCAGCTTACGCGCCGAAGAGGCAAATTTGTTTGCCACACGTTCAAGATCATTTTCGTCCATGACCTTAGAATAAAATAAACCGGACAGGAAACCATAGGCGTTGAAAATTTTGCTGGGGGCCAGAAGGTTTTTCGAACTATTGTCTTTTGAGAAATAACCGCAATGAGTCAATTGCATGCACACCTTACCACCTTCATCATGCACCTTATCAGCCAGTTCTTTTAACACTGCCAAACTTTCTTCATTAATGTACAATTGATCTTTGAAAGTCCTTCCATCTGAAGAAACTGCTCCGTAGGCAACTGTTGTCATTCCAACCCCGCCTTTGACCATAGACAGGTGATGCGCTATAAGTTTCTGGTTGGGAATACCTTTATCTGCCATTCCTTCATAAGTGGCCGCTTTAATAAAACGGGATTTCAGGCACAAAGCTGAATTACCTAATTTTTTATCCGAAAAAGCTGATTCAAAAGAGACGTATGCAGATTTTGATTTTGACATTTGCTAATCTTGATGTGCTAATTTAATTTAAGAACATCGAGAATCAAAGAATCAAACCTTAATTTATGCCAAAGAACCCATCGTTGAGTTCCTTTTCAGGCCCACTGACTTCTTTTTTCAATCCAACAACGAGGTTACCGTCAATTTCTTGGGCTTCAAAACCTCCCATATTCAGGTATTTGGAAACTGGAATTCTTTTTGGCCCCAAAATATGATTCTTGAAGAACCCGGCCTGATCAGATCCGCTGGCCTCAGACATAAGTGACTCCAATGCTGCAAGATCATAACCCTCATTGGTTCCACCATATTTTTTATAAAGTTGACGCATTACATTGTCGAGGCTGTTTTCGTTTGATGTTGATGAGCGTATAATCATGTCCTGTGCTATTCCAGTAAACATCCCTCCGCTGTAAATAAGGCCCCAGTGATCGTGTTTTAAATCCCCTTGAGTCAAGGAATGAATTCCTACGGCTTTATCTTTATCATAGCGCTGATAAAATAAGTCATTTAAGGTTTTCAGGTAGGAATCTTGATCCAGAAACCCTATATGATATAAAGCTTTCAAGGTATAATAATTAGTGACCCCTTCCTTAAACCATTCGCAATCATTTCCCAAAGGGGTAAATGATTTTCCGTTCCATAAATGGAAAAATTCATGAGCAAAAATAAATCTTCCGATCAATTCAGACATCATGTCCCCGTTTTCTTTCAGCAAAATGCTGATATGATTTCCAATTACCTCTCCATCTGTATTGGAAGAGGAACTCATGATGACCATGGATTTGTCAAAAGAGTCTTCCGGCGAAGGCTTTGGAACACCTCCAAAAAGATTAATATAGTAATCCATAATACCTTCCGCCATAGCGGTAAATTTTTCTTTTTGGGCTATAATTTCTTTGCCTCCAAATGCGAATATCAATTCAAAGTTTTCTCTTTTTATCAAATATTCTTCATGTGTCCCGGCAAAGAACATACTGTCTGACAGTGTCGTCAAATTATTCACGGAGTACACATAGGGCTGAGATGATGAATTTTTCCAAGGTGACGAAACCTTCCACTTTTTGGGAATATTAAATGCTACAATGATGTCTTTTTTATGTTGACCGTTCATTATAAAAATACTTCTTCCCGTATAGAATACACCCCATTCTCTGGAATAGGCAGCCCCGTCAACTCCACCGCTCCATTTAAAATTTTCATGGTCTAATTTTACGATGTATTTGAGCTTGATCCGACTTCCTGGTTTCGCATGAATTTTCCAGTTTGATCCTGCCAGGGTATCAATTTGAATCGGATCTCCTTTCAATGACCGGGCCTCCAGATCCTGGATAAAATGAGCCCATCGAGAAGAGAACTGATTTGCACCTATAGAACTCATATAGAGCTGATCATCTTCAAGCAGCATCTCACACTCAATTATGGCTGTTTTCACGTTGTTGCCATCGATATGAATTTGATATTTATCAGAATGGGATTCTCCGTTGCCAAATCCGGAAACCGAAATAAAAGTAAACAATAAAGCAATGAAGAAAGGATTTATCCTTGCAAATTTAATTTTAGTAGTCATAGTAAAAGATTTATTCAAAGTAATTGGACGTACACTCTGAATAATTCGTTACACTATTTTATTTAAAAGCTGCAATACCGGTTATATCCAGTCCTGTAATAAGCAAATGAATGTCATGAGTTCCTTCATATGTGATGACAGATTCCAGGTTCATCATATGTCTCATGATCGAATAATCACCTGTTATACCCATGGCTCCCAAAACCTGTCGGGCTTCACGGGCGATATTCAATGCCATTTCCACATTATTTCTTTTCGCCATAGAAATCTGAGCAGAAGTTGCTTTTCCTTCATTTCTCAACACCCCCAACCTCCAGGTCAGTAATTGAGCCTTGGTTATTTCTGTGATCATCTCAGCAAGCTTTTTTTGCTGAAGCTGAAAGGCAGCAATTGGTTTCCCAAACTGAACTCTCTCTTTTGCATACCGAAGAGCTGTATCATAGCAGTCCATGGCACATCCTATGACCCCCCATGCAATTCCGTATCGGGCAGAATCAAGACAACCCAAAGGAGCTCCCAACCCATTTTTGTTTGGCAGGAGATTTTCTTTAGGAACCTTCACATTTTCAAAGATCAGCTCTCCTGTGGCAGATGCCCTTAAAGACCATTTACTGTGAGTTTCCGGTGTCGAAAATCCTTCCATTCCCCTTTCTACGATCAATCCGTGGATCCTTCCTTCTTCATTCTTTGCCCAAACAACAGCAATGTCAGCAAAGGGAGAATTTGAAATCCACAATTTTGCTCCATTCAAAAGGAAGTGATCGCCCATATCCTTGAATTTTGTCTCCATTCCTCCGGGGTTTGATCCGTGATTGGGCTCTGTCAATCCAAAACATCCGATCATTTCACCGGAAGCCAGTTTTGGAAGATATTTGGACCTTTGTGCCTCATTTCCATATTTCCATATTGGATACATGACCAAAGAGGACTGTACGGATGCCGTAGACCTTATTCCTGAATCTCCACGCTCTATTTCCTGCATGATCAGTCCATAAGAGATCTGATCCAGGCCTGCACCTCCGTATTCTTCGGGAATATAAGGGCCAAAAGCACCGATTTCGGCCAATCCACTTAATAACTGATTTGGAAATTTTGCTTGCTGCGCAGCTTCTTCAATGATCGGAGAAACTTCTCTTTTTACCCAGTCTCTGCAAGCGTCTCTTACAAGTTTATGTTCCTCTGAAAGCAAGTCGTCTAAAAGGAAATAATCCGGAGCCTGAAATTGATCTACAGCCATAGTAATTTAATTTTTGTTAATAAAGCAAAGTTACAATTATTGGATTGATAAAAACAAGTACAGTAAACTTTTAAATGCATAATAAATAATTATTTATATTTGTGCTCCATGCAGGAAACTTTTAGAAAGGAAGAAAGGCTAAAAAAGAAAAATCTCATTTCAGAATTATTTGCCTCGGGTAGATCTGCCACAGTATTTCCGTTAAAAATGATCTATCTTGAATACGATCATTTATCACCCTTCAAAATCCAGGCCGGAGTATCAGTTTCTAAGAGGAACTTTAAAAATGCAGTGGAAAGAAATCGCATTAAACGACTGATGCGGGAAGCATACAGGAAGAATAAATCACTTATATACAATGATGCTGATACTAAAAAGCACATAATCATGTTTATATATCAGGCGAAGGAGGAAATATCCTTTGAACTGATGGATAGAAAAATGAATCAATTGATTCGCAAATTTTTGACAAAACAAAAACCTCACAGTGTATGAAAAGATTGAAAAAAGTTGTAGTTATAGGAGGATTAGCAGTAATGAGTACCTTTTTGTTTGCCTTCAAATCTGATTTTTTTGAAGTTGCCAAACAAATGGAAATTTATACAACCCTGTTTAAGGAACTAAACCTTTATTATATCGATGAGATCAATCCGGCAGCTTTGACTGAGAAAGCGATTAATGAAATGCTTGAAGACCTCGATCCTTATACCAAATACTATGATGAACAAGGGGTTGAAGAGGTTAAGATCAATTCTTCCGGTGAATACAGCGGCATAGGGGCTGAATCAAGATATTATGACAATAGACTTGTTATTGCCGAAGTTTATGAGGGTTATTCTGCGGAAGTAGAAGGAATAAAAGTAGGTGATGAGATCATTAAAATTGAGGACATTTATGTTGCTGACTATAACAGCGATCAAATAACTTCTCTTCTTAAAGGAACCGCAGGAACTACGGTGAAACTGGTTGTTAAGAGAAATAATGAGAAACTGAACTTCAATGTGAAAAGAGAGAAGATCATTGTTGACCCGGTTCCGCATTTCCAAATGATCACGGATGATGTTGGATACATAGCGTTTGACCGATTCAATAACAAAGCTTCTTCTTCTGTAAAATCTGCATTTGTGGACCTTAAAGAACAAGGTATGACCAAACTTATTCTTGATGTAAGGGGCAATCCGGGAGGACTCTTAAATGAGGCTATAGAAATAACAAACTTCTTTGTTCCAAAAAATGAGGTTGTGGTAAGCACAAAAGCGAAATTAAAAAAATGGAGTGAAGTTTATAAAACAAAATACGAACCTATAGACCTTGAAATTCCAATTGTTGTGCTCATTAATGAAAGGTCTGCATCTGCCTCGGAAATTGTTGCAGGATCCTTACAGGACCTGGACAGGGCTGTCATATTAGGTGAGCGCTCATTCGGAAAGGGCCTTGTTCAGCGTTACAGGAACCTTACCTATGGCACTAAGTTAAAATTGACAATTTCAAAATACTATACCCCAAGTGGCAGAAACATTCAGGAACTTGATTATACGCATAGAGACGGAGAGGATGTTCCAAAATTTTCAGAAGAAAAGCGAAATGCATTCAAAACCAGGAACGGAAGAACTGTATATGACGGAGGAGGGATATCACCGGATGTATGGGTGAAAAAAGAAGATCTTACAGCTTCGACCAAGGCCTTATTGAGATCTGATGCTATATTCAATTATGCATCCTTTTATTATTATAATCATGAGAGCATTGCCAGCCCTGATACATATGTTTTTAAGGATTCGGAATATGATGCTTTTATCGACTTTTTAAAAGAAGGAGAAACGAATTTTAAAACCAATTCTGAAAAGAAATTCGAAAGGGCTTTTGAATTATCTGAAAAAGAAAATCTATCACGAGGAATAGAAGGTTCTTACAAGGCCTTATCAAAAGCTCTTGAGGATCAGAAAATACAGGAAATAAATACGAATAAAGAAAGAATTAAGGGAATGCTGAGCGACGAAATTATAAACCGGTATTACTTTAAAAAGGGTGAATATCAAAACCATATAGAATTCAGCCCTTATATCAAAGAGGCCGTTTCTGTCTTGGAAAATCAGGATCGTTACAGAAGTATTTTATTGAATGGAAAAAATTAAAAGAACAAGAGCCCAGATTTCAACAAATGCAATTGAGCGTATTTATATTACCATGCGCCATTTGTTTATAAGAGGTTTTTACAAACCGATGGGGGTGTCGGGGAATACCCTGATTAATGAACTTTTAATTCTGCAACCTGAAATTTACGGATCTATTGCCAATGAGGCAACGGAACTGGATGGGTTGCTTTACATCATTGACAGGCTTCCGGAAGGCATAGCCGAATGCAGGTTTATAAGCCTCACTGCAGATGAAGGATTGGGCCAGTCTCATTTTAAGAAAATAGTTCCTGCCAAAAGAAGAAGAAATTGCTACAGGATTGACCGGGATCAGATGAATATTGAAATTACGCGCGGCAGGTCTGATATCTATGACATCCTGACCCACCTGACTTTCATGTTTGTTGAAGCCAATAAAATTGCAAAAAAAGTATTGATCAATGATGATGGGCGTACCATTAGAGAATGGAAACACCTGGAGGAGGTTGTTTTGACTAATAAAAAGATCGATAATAACCAGAGAGAAGTGCTTCTGGCTCATTTGTCAACATTTTTAGGCCGAAGTTATGAAGAATTACACAAGGCAGATTCAAAATTTGGAAATGAACATTCTCCAAACCGCTTTTTCCAGGTTATTTACTGGATGGGAAAACTAGCCCTGGATGAGATTATAGAAGATAAAAAGCATGAAATTACCTTCAGTCCTATTCTCAGGGAGCGAATCGGGCATCACATTTCGGGAGAAAGCTGGGCCATCAATATTAAATATGAACTTGAAAAAAGAGGTTTGATTGAAAGGCCTATTCATATCATCAGTGCCAATATGCACAGTGTAATGAACTCTATTTACGCTCCGATTTTTCTTAGCGAAGAAGCAAAGACCCATTCCGGAACAGCCCTTTTTGAACTTATAGGAAACGAGAAAAACAATAACCTAAGGAAGATCATAAAAAAAGGGGCAGCCAAGAAAGGCCTGACCTTCATCAAGGACAATACAGGGGCAAACATTGATGTTCAAATCATAGATACTGAAAAGATTGACCTGTCGAAAACGAATTATAAGCTAATTAATTCCAAGGAGGAAAGACCGGTAATTATAGTGATGGATTATGCCTTTGGAGAGCAGGCCTATGAAACGCTGGACGAACTTCTAAAACCTTACACGCTATCTTCAGGAGAAAAAAGACATTTAAATGTAGAATCAGTTTCTGTAATGGGAAAGGCGGGAATCCTGGAAGGAGTTAAAGGGGACATTATGATACCAAGTTCACATATTTTTGAAGGGACCGCAGATAATTATCCTTTTATAAATGAACTCAGCGCTGAGGACCTGAAGGATGAGGAGCTTAATGTTTTTGAAGGAGCCATGATCACTGTACTTGGAACTTCACTTCAGAACAGGGATATACTTGAGTTCTTCTACAATTCCACCTGGAGGGTCATTGGTCTTGAAATGGAAGGAGCACACTATCAAAAGGCAATTCAATCGGCCTCAAAGATCCGGGGAAATGTAAAGCAAGACATCAAAGTAAGGTATGCCTATTATGCCTCTGACAACCCCTTGGAAACGGGAAGCACACTTGCTTCAGGAGGTTTGGGAACTTCGGGTGTAAGGCCCACTTACCTTATTACTCAAAAAATACTGGAACAGATCTTCTAATATTTTTACCTGTTTCAAATTTGAGTACTTAGTTCAGAGGGCTAAATAAATTTTTTAAAGTACTTTTGCTGGCATAAAATATGGATACATGAATATACTTGTTTTAGGCTCTGGCGGAAGAGAATGTACAATTGCATGGAAGCTAGCACAAAGTTCTCAATGTGGGAATCTGTTTGTGGCCCCGGGAAACGCGGGAACCATCAAATACGCTACGAATATTGACCTTGACCCAAATGATTTCGAGGCCGTGAAAAATGCGGTGATTGAAAATAATGTTCAAATGGTGGTTGTAGGGCCAGAAGATCCTTTGGTAAATGGTATTCATGATTTTTTCCTCAATGATGATCACTTGAAACTTATACCTGTAATAGGCCCTCAGAAATTTGCTGCCCAACTGGAAGGAAGTAAAGAATTTGCCAAAGAATTCATGTACAGACATGATATTCCTACAGCTCAATATCGAAGTTTTACTGTTGATACTTTGAAAGAGGGCCAGGAATTTCTGGAAACTTTACAGCCTCCATACGTACTGAAGGCTGATGGGCTGGCAGCGGGAAAAGGTGTTTTGATTCTCGAGGATTTGAATGAAGCTAAATCAGAGCTTGAGGCGATGTTAGGGGATCAGAAGTTTGGAGCAGCCAGTTCAAAAGTTGTAATTGAAGAATTTTTAGACGGTATTGAAATGAGTTCTTTTGTGCTCACAGACAGTGAAAACTATGTCATTCTCCCCAATGCAAAAGATTACAAAAGAATTGGAGAAGGTGATGTTGGTTTGAACACCGGCGGTATGGGAGCTGTTTCTCCTGTTCCTTTTGCTGATAAGGAGTTTTTGTCAAAAGTGGAGAACCGGGTGATCAAGCCTACCATAGAGGGTTTAAAAAAAGACAATATCCCGTACGTGGGATTCATTTTTATCGGGCTGATCCGAGTCAATAATGAGCCTTATGTTATTGAATATAATGTTAGAATGGGTGATCCTGAAACGGAGGTTGTTATTCCTCGTATTCAGTCTGATCTTGTAGATCTGTTCAAGGCAACAACCGAGAAAAGACTGAATAAATTTGATCTCCATATTGACGCCAGATCAGCGACCACGGTTATGCTGGTTTCCGGTGGCTATCCGGAGGCCTATGAGAAAGGGAAGGAAATAAAAGGTCTGGATGAAATTGATACTTCAATAGTTTTTCATGCCGGAACAAAACTTTTTGAAGATAAAGTGGTTACGAATGGAGGACGTGTTTTGGCAGTTACCTCTTACGGAGCTGATTTTAGATCTGCACTGAAACAGTCTTATGACAATATTGATAAAATTCATTTTGATAAAATGAATTTTAGAAAGGATATAGGGTTCGATCTTTAGTGATCAAGTTTTGATCTTGATCTTTAAGCTTGTATCTTGGATCAAAGTATATTATTGAATCATCCAATTGAAAATAAGAAAATTCTGGTTGCTCCATTAAACTGGGGCCTGGGACATGCCGTTCGATGTATTCCGATTATCCGGGCATTGAAAAACGAGGGTTTTGTTCCTATACTTGCGGGTGACGGGGATTCTCTTTCTTATTTAAAACAAGTTTTCCCGAATCTTAAAAGTTATGAACTTCCCTCGACCAGTGTAAATTATACTTCAAAGGGAAACCTTTTGAAATTTAAATTGCTTCAACAGGCACCGTTGCTGTTTAAGAGAGTTTTAAAAGAAAGAAAATCTGTTAGAGAGATTCATAGCATTGAACATCTGAGCGGGATAATTTCAGACAATCGTTTTGGATTACGACTGAAGGGGGTTCCAAGTATATATATTACCCATCAGTTACGAGTACTCAGTGGATCTTCAAGTAGATTGACAACCAAACTCCACCAGAATATCATTTCTGGGTTTGATGAGTGCTGGGTACCGGATTTTAAAAAAAATGGATTAGCGGGGATATTATCGCGGCCAATGGAGAAAATGAATAAGGTACGATTTATAGGCCCCTTGAGTAGTTTCAAAAAACAGGAAAAAGAAAAAAAAATTGATGTTTTGGTGGTTCTAAGTGGCCCTGAACCCCAGAGAAGCATTTTGGAATCGAAAGTTAAAGAAGAACTTTCAGGGTTTAGCGGAAAATGCCTCATAGTTCAAGGCCTTATCCAAAAGAAACAGGTTTTTTCAAAGGATAAGCATTTTACTACGGTAAATTTTATGCTTAGGTCTGAACTCGAGCGGGTGATTGCCGAAAGCCATCTCATTATATCAAGGTCTGGTTACACAAGTATTATGGATTTTTTTACAATGGAAAGCCAGGTTTTCTTCGTTCCAACACCGGGTCAGTACGAACAGGAATATCTGGCAGAAAACCTTAAAAAAAAGGGTGTTGCGAATTTTTCGAAGCAGTCGGAATTCACTTTGGACAAGATTAAATACCTGGAAAAGTTCAAGGGCTTTAAGCATAAAAAAACATCAAACCCTGACTTCGACAAGTCCTTGTTTGATGTTTTTTAAATAATCTTTTAAATCTAAATAAACGACAGTTCGGAGCCATCGACTTCTTTGACTTCCACAACTTTATTGGATTTATAGGTAACTTCTTTTACTGATTCTTCACCTACCATATACCATTTACCTTCTTTCACTCCGTTATTATAAAGAGCAACAACTTTCACCTTACCCTCTTCATTATATCGAATCCACTTGTCATGAAGTTTATCATCCTTAAAAAAACCAACTTCTTTTACCATTCCATTATCGTGATAATAGGTGGCTTTTACCAGATCATCCTGCTTTTCAAAGGTAGGTTCTATACTTTGTGCCGAGGCTGTAATTGTCATCAAAACACATATAACGAGGCTTGCCAGAAACTTTTTCATAATTTTCAATATTTCCTTTTAATAGGGTAAATTTACAAAATTAACATAAAATATACAATAAGTTTACAATAACTTAACATTGGAAAGCCACTGGTTATTGTGTGATAAAGTGATTATCTTATAAAAATACTGACCTAAACGGCTTTATTTAAGGTAAATGAAAAGATGCTACCGGTTCCAGGTTCGCTCTCAACCAATACCTCCTGGTCATGAGCTTCTATAATGTGCTTAACAATGGCAAGCCCCAAGCCCGACCCTCCCTGATCCCTTGATCGACTTTTGTCTACTCGGTAAAATCTTTCGAATAATCTAGGGAGATTTTCTTTTTGGATTCCAACACCGTCATCCTCGAATTTAATGATCATCTGATGAACAGAATGAGCTTCTATGCTCACCAGCGTGCTTCCTCCTGGTTTGCCGTATTTAATAGAATTTGAAATTAAATTTATGGCCACCTGTTCTATTTTTTCTTTATCGGCTCTCACCATAATAGGAAATTCATAGGGCTCCTTAAAATCAATTCGAATATTTTTTTTGCCGGCTTTTAGTTCGAATAATTCAAAAACATCTGCAAGGGTCTTAACAATGTTGAAATCACTTTGTTCAAGTTTCATTCCAGATTCCAAACGAGCAATCATGTCGAGGTCCTTAACAATATAACCAAGTCTTTCTATACTTTTATTTGTTCTTTCGAGATACTTTCTCCTTAAGTCAGGATCTTCAATGGAATTGTCCAGGACCGTTAGCAGGTAACCCTGAGCCGTAAATAAGGGTGTTTTCAATTCATGAGAAACATCTCCTAAAAAATCCTTTCTGAAGTCATCTCTGTCATGTAACTGTTCGATTTCCTGATGTTTGGTTTCGGCGAATTTTATAATTTTTTGGATAAAGCGTTCAAAATCCAATTCGCTGCTTCGGTTTTTTAGAACCGGTTCATTTTCAAATAGATTGGATTCGTAGACACGTTGCAATTGCAAATAGATAAATTTCTTCATCTGAGATATAAAGAGCAGATAAATCAATATGAAGTAAACAATCACCGCAAGCACGATCTGAAATATACCCATATTAAAAAAAAACCAAAGGAGAATTCCTGTAACTACCAGGATAAAAACGGCGATCAGCCCTGTCTTCAGAGCTTGCTTTTGCAGAAGCGATAATTTCATTCCCAAATATACGGGAACCAGGCCTTAAACTACAAATTTATAACCAACTCCTTTTATGGTTCGTATGAAGTCGTCACCAATTTTTTCACGAAGTTTTCTGATATGAACATCTATTGTTCTCCCGCCTACGATCACATCCTGACCCCAAACGGTTTTGAGAATAATTTCCCTGTTAAAGACTTTATTAGGAACGCTGGCCAACAAACAGAGTAATTCAAACTCTTTTCTGGGAAGGGTAATTTCCTGTCCGTTTATTTCTACAAAGTACTGATCCTTATTGATTGTAATTCCATCAAATTGAAGTATGTTCTCTTGTTTTTCTTCTTTTGAACTCAAACGCCTGAGCAGCCCCCTGACCTTACTCACAAGAACTTTTGGTTTAACGGGTTTTGTAATATAATCGTCGGCCCCTGCTTCGAATCCTGCAACCTGAGAGTAGTCTTCGCCGCGTGCAGTAAAAAAAGCGATAATTACATTTTCCAGACCTTCAATATTTCTTATTTTTTCACAGGCTTCAATACCATCCATTTCGGGCATCATTATGTCCAATAGAATCAAATGAGGTCTAATTACCTTGGCATTGATAACCGCTTCACTTCCATTACTGGATTTAAAAACTTGATAGCCCTCTTTTTGAAGATGAAAACCCACGATTTCCAAAATATCGGGTTCATCGTCAACCAGCAAAATCTTAATCGATCCATTATCCATACAACTTTTCTTTAGATAAAATCATATACAAAAATAGGCAAATTTGACCCTTTTCCATGTAGTTAACAATAACTTAATATAGTAACACTGTGTATTTGATTTATTGATTGAGTTTTAAAAAGCACTTAACATTTCTGTAACATATGATCTTCAAATTTGCAACAGAAATTTTAAATCAATTATTCTAACAAAGTCTAAAAAATGAAAAAATTAATTCTTTCAACACTATTTGTAACATTTGCCTTTATAAGCAGCTGCAGCGATGAAGCGAGAGTTACATCTACTTGCTTTAATGGTATTCAAGATGGTACCGAAACAGGGGTTGATTGCGGGGGGCCTGATTGTGCCCCATGTCCAACATGTGACGATGGTATTCAAAACGGAGGAGAAACGGGAATTGACTGTGGAGGACCTGATTGTGCTCCGTGTGAGGGCTTGATTGTAAAGTCCGGAATGTTAACCGCAAACGAAAAATGGACTTCAAACAATATTTATCAATTATCAGGAAAAGTTGTAGTAGATGACGGGGTTACCCTGGAAATTGAACCGGGAACCATTATCAAAGGGCAGCAAGGAATAGGATCTTTGGCTTCTGCCTTGATCGTTGCCAGAGGAGGTAAAATTATGGCCATAGGAACCGCAGAGAACCCTATTGTCTTTACCTCAGTTCAAGATAATATATCTATAGGCCAAAAGGCTGGTACCAACTTAAGTGAACTCGACCAGGGTCTTTGGGGTGGAGTATTGATCCTCGGGTACGCCCCTGGGTCATTTAAAGGCGACGTTAAAGAGGTTCAGATCGAAGGTATTCCAGCCGGTGATACATACGGATTGTACGGAGGAGAAGATCCGGAAGACGATTCAGGGGTTTTCCAGTATGTTTCTATTCGTCATGGTGGAGCCTTGATTGGAGAAGGAAATGAAATCAATGGTTTGACCTTAGGTGGTGTCGGAACAGGTACGGTAATCAACAATGTTGAAGTTGTAGCCAATGTAGATGACGGAATAGAGTACTTCGGTGGAACTGTAAATACTGAAAATATGCTGGTATGGGCTCAGGGAGATGACGGTTTGGACATCGATCAGGGATATCAAGGGACAATTAGTAACTCGGTGGTGATTTTAGGTAACTCTTCGGACCATGGTTTGGAAATCGATGGGCCTGAAGGTTCTTCCCCGGGAGAATTTACATTGAACAATATTACTTTAATTGGAAATCCAGATACCCCAGGTGGAGAATATGCGGATTACAGAAGCCTTGCAATGGGTGCTTCAAACAATATCTACGCGTATGGTTTTAAAGATGCTGCGGATGTGGAGTTAGACAATAATGGTGTTTCTCAGAAATTTTTGGATGGAAAGTTGACCTTTTCCAATTGGGAGATCGTTGGTTTTGACAACTCGATCTTTGTAGAAAAGGTTGCCAAAGACGACAATGATGAACCTATTGAAGAAAAAATCATTGTAAACCCTGACTTTACGGAAAGGGCAGCGGAATGGACAACTCAGGTTGAGCTAGGTGCAAATACAGTGGGAGCCGATCTTGGAGATTTCAATTGGACTTACGCAAAAGGTAAGGGTGCTTTCTAAAGCATATAATAAAACAAAAAATTAACGGGCAATTGCTCACCTGTATGAAGGTGAGCAATTCGTCTGTAAACGGAAACAAAACAAACGAAGAGTACTAACAATTATGAAAAGAGTAATTTTAATATTATCGGCAATGTTACTTTGGTCATCAGGGATGTTTGCCCAAACAGGTGAATTGTCAGGTAAAGTGATCGATAAGGAGTATAATGATGTACTGCCTTTTGCCAATGTCATTGTTAAAGAGAATGGAACCGGAACAACGACCGATTTTGAAGGAGCTTATTCCATAAAACTGGAACCAGGGGTCTATACTGTGGTATTTTCTTTTATCGGTTATGAAACAGCTGAAATTTCTGAAGTTGTGATCAAAGAAAATGAGATTACCGAAGTTAATGCGAGCATCGGGCCATTGAGCAATGAGTTGGAGGAAGTAGTGGTAAAAGCCACCACACAAGAAAACACAGAAGCTTCTTTATTAAACGTTCAAAAGAAATCCATCAATCTTTTAGATGGAATTTCAGCCCAAACTTTTAGTAAAATAGGGGCAAGTAATTCAGCCAAAGCGGTTAAAAGCGTTCCCGGCGTTTCTGTTCAGGGAGGTAAATATGTATATGTCAGGGGGCTTGGAGACCGCTACACCAAATCCATTTTAAACGGAGTTGATATTCCAGGATTAGATCCGGATCGTAATACAATACAAATGGACATATTCCCTACGAATATATTGGACAATATCCAGGTGGTAAAGTCTTTTACTGCTGATTATCCTGCAGATTTCACAGGAGGAACTGTGAATATCATAACCAAGGACTTTCCAAATAAGGAAGAATACAGTGTTTCAATAGGAGCTGAGTATAATCCGAGTATGCACTTTAATAAAGATTATCTGGGTTCAGCAAAAAGTAACTCCGAATTACTGGGATTTGATGGTGGCCTGCGTTCAAACCCGATCCCTCCGGACGTGAACATACCACCTCCTTCTGCCCAAAACCCAGCTACTTCATACTGGACTTCACAGTTTAACCCAGAAATGGCGGCAAAGAGGGAGACTAGTTTTATGAATACAAATCTGGGTTTAACCGCGGGTAACTTGTATGACGTAGGAAAAGGGGGTAACAAATTGGGTTATCAGTTCGCCGGTTCCTATCGAAACGATTATATCTATTATGAAGATTATAAAAACGGGAACTGGAGAAAGTTTGCCGATAAATCGATCAATGAAATGGATCCGGATAAATTGCAAAACGGTGACCTAGCCAAAAACAATATTCTTTGGAACGTATTGGCCGGGCTTACGTTTAAGACAGATAAAAGTAAATACAAACTCTCAGGTCTCCATATTCAGAATGGGGTATCAACGGCAGGGTATCTAAGACAGGAAATCTTATTTTCCGATGCCGTTACTATTTTCAAGGATAATCTGGAGTATACGCAGAGCCAGATAACGAACCTTTTGTTAAATGGAAAGCACTCAAATGAAGACGGAACCTGGAACATTGAATGGAAGCTTTCTCCGACCCTTTCAAAAATTAATGACAAAGACATCCGTGTTGCACCTTTTGAATATGATTCCGATACAGGAGATTATTTTTTAAGTCCAAGTTCGGCAGGTAGTCCATTGCGTATCTGGAGAGACCTTGAAGAGGTAAATCTGGTGGGTAAACTAGACCTTACCAAACGACATGACCTTTTTGGAAGGAGTGCCCGATTGCTTTTTGGAGGTCAGTATACCTACAAGCAGCGTGATTTTACCATTCAGCAATACCAAATAAGGTATCAGGGAGGTACTGGTGTTGAGTTTGAGGGAGATGCGGACGAGATTCTGAACCCGAAGAATATCTGGACTGTTAGCACGAGACGAGGAACTTTCGCAGAAGGAAATTTCGAGCCTACTAATACCTTCGATGCAAATATGAATGTTGCTGCGGCATACGTATCTGAAGAATTTCAGATCACGGACAAGTTAAAGTCCATTATCGGTCTTAGATTTGAAAAATTTGACTTGTACTATACAGGTACCAACAACCAGGGAGATGTTGTACTAGACAATGAAAAGATTCTTGACAAGGCAGACCTGTTCCCTTCTGCAAACTTCATTTATGCGTTAAATGACGAATCAAATTTGAGACTGGCCTATGGCCGAACCACTGCGAGGCCTTCTTTCAAAGAAGCATCGATAACACAGATTTTTGACCCGATCTCAAGTACTACCTTTAATGGAAATATTGATCTTCAGCCTACTTATGTGGATAATCTTGACTTAAGATGGGAACGATTTGGAGAGCAAGCACAGATGTTTGCGGTGAGTTTGTTTTACAAGAATTTCAAAGATCCAATAGAATTGTCGTACTTCCTTTCTGCTTCTGACCAGTTCATCCCGGTAAATACCGATAAGGCCCAAGTATATGGGGCTGAATTTGAAATGCGAAAAAACTTTGGATTCATTGGTGGCGAAAGCTGGGAGGATTTCAGCTTCAATCTGAACTTCTCGTTAATTGAGTCCCAGCTTGAAATGTCTGATGCTGAATATGAAAGAAGACTTTTAAGCGCTCGTGATGGAGAAACCATTAGTGACACAAGAGAGATGCAAGGGCAATCTCCTTACCTGGTCAACTTTGGATTGAACTATGCAAATGATGAGAATGGATGGCAAACAAGCCTGTTTTATAATGTACAAGGTAAAACTTTGCAGGTAGTGGGTACAGGTGACGTTCCTGACGCATATACTATGCCATTCAACAGCCTGGATTTTATCTTGAATAAGAGCTTTGGAGAAGACTTTAGTTCGAACATTAGCTTTTCGGTTAAAAACTTACTGGACAGTCAACGAGAGGTACGATATCAGTCTTATGGGGCAGAGGACCAGATCTTCTCAAGCTTTAGCCCCGGTATGGGAATTTCATTGGGATATTCTTACAGATTTTAGAAGAATTAAAGAATCATGAAATAAAAAAGCATTAGTTTCCAGAAACTACCTTAAACAAAACCCTTGTGATTCGAAAACAGAATCACAAGGGCTTTTTCTTTCTCATACTATGTAATTCCGCCTCAAACTATATTTCCATTTTCATGGAAAGCTCAAACCAGCGTTCTTCTTTTTCTTCCAGAGACTGGATAATTTCCTGAAGTTTCACGGATGATTCCTGAATTTGATCCGGTTGGATCTCATTGTTGGAAAACATGTCTTCGATTTCTCTCTTTTTTCGTTCTAACTTAGCGATATCCTTTTCCAGCCTGCTAAACTCCTTTTTTTCTGTGTAGGATAACTGACCGGCCTTTGGTTCAGCTTTTCTGCTATCCTGTTTTTTAATTTTTTCACCCCCTTCAGATGGTTTTGAATCTTCATAAATTCTGTAATCTGAGTAGTTGCCGGGGAAATCAGTAATTCTACTGTTTCCTTCAAAGACAAATAAATGATCCACGATTCGATCCATAAAATAACGATCGTGAGATATGACTACCAAATTACCAGGGAAGTCGAGCAAAAAATTTTCAAGGACCTGTAAGGTTACAATGTCCAGGTCATTAGTGGGTTCATCTAAAATGAGAAAGTTCGGGTTTTGAATCAATACGGTGCAAAGAAACAGGCGTTTTAGCTCTCCACCTGACAGCTTCTCCACATAATCATATTGCTTCTTCCTGTCGAACAGGAAGCGCTCCAGCAATTGGCCTGCACTTATGGTACGGCCCTTGGCAAGGGGTATATAATCACCAAATTCTCTTATGACTTCAATGACCTTCTGACCCGGATTGATTCGTATACCTGATTGAGAATAGTAGCCAAATTTTATGGTATCGCCAATAACAATTTTACCCGAATCCGGTTTCAAGGCCCCGGTGATCATATTGACAAACGTGGATTTACCGGTTCCGTTTTTACCTATAATTCCGATTCGCTCCCCGCGTTTGAAAACATAATCAAATTTGTCGATGAGCAGTTTGTCGTCGAAACTTTTGGAAATGTGATGTAATTCGACCACTTTGCTCCCCAGTCTTTCCATCTGAATTTCCAGCTGAACCTGGTGATCCTTTCTTCTCTGATGCGCAATCTTTTTTATCTCATGGAAGTCATCGATCCTTGATTTTGATTTAGTGGTCCTCGCCTTGGGCTGTCTTCTCATCCATTCCAGCTCCTTTTTAAAAAGGTTCTTTGCCTTGCTGATGGTACTTTGCTCAGCGGTAAGACGTTCTTCCTTTTTCTCCAGAAAATAGGAATAATTGCCTTTGTAACGATAGAGAGATCCATGATCCAATTCGAGGATTTCGTTGCAGACCCGATCCAGAAAATATCGGTCATGAGTTACCATGAATAAGGTGGTATTGGTTTTTTTAAGATACTGTTCCAGCCATTCGATCATTTCCAGGTCAAGATGGTTGGTGGGCTCATCTAAAATCAGGAGTTCTGGCTGGTCGAGCAATATTATAGCCAGTGCAAGACGCTTTTTTTGCCCTCCGGAAAGGGAGGATACTTTTTTATCCAGTTCCTCCAGCTTAAGTTTAAAAAGGATCTGTTTATATTGAGTTTCAAAATCCCAGGCATGATTCTGCTCCATAAGGTCAAAAGCTTTTTGATAAGCTTCTTCATTCTCAGGATTTTTTAAGGCTTTTTCGTACTGCTGGATTATTTTAAGAACTGTATTGTCAGAATTGAATATGGACTCTTCAATGGAAAGCTGTTCATTCAGATCTTCTTTTTGTGAAAGGTAACCTACCCTTAGGTTATTGCGAAGAATTATTTGTCCGGTGTCAGCAGAATCTTCTCCGGCGATTATTTTAAGAAGGGTGGTTTTACCTGTACCGTTTTTCGCAACAAATCCTATTTTCTGATCCTTGTTAATTCCAAATGAAAGATTCTCAAACAGAATACGATCACCAAAGGATTTGGAAATTTGCTCGACGGAGAGGTAATTCACTTATTTTATGTTTTGCTGTTTTAGGTATAATCTTGTCAAGTTCATAAATCCAGGTTAAACTGAAATTACTATCCCTTGAATTGGGAAACAAAATCTTTTTGATATTGATTCCACTGTTCCTGGGTACTTATCGTCTCATGATCGTTATTGAAAAACAGTTTAAGGTATAATTCCAGCTGGCCAGGTGTCTTATAACCGGGAACGGGTAAAAGAGTTTCTCCTTTTTCATTAAAAAATACGATCGTGGGATAGGCTGTTATTTTCAGGGCACTGGCCAACTGATGCTGAGCATTTCTCCCCCTTCTGGAAGGGTCAAAATCAGGGTTCTCAAAAGTGTATCCCTGAAAATTAATCTTTTTGTTTCCTTCTGCATTGAATTTGACGGCATAGAAATTCTGATTGACATACTTAACCACATCAGGGTTTTGGAATGTATTTTTATCGAGCATTTTACAAGGGCCACACCAGGTTGTGTAGACATCCATCATGATCTTTTTTGGATTGACAGCCTGGGCTTCTACAGCTTCTTCAAGACTCATCCAGTTGATTTTTGCTTTTTGAGCCTGTAAGGAAATACTCAAAATAAACACAGCTATTACAAAAACTATCTTCTTCATTTTGTTCAAATTTTCATGGCTTTAGTAGCTATGATCATTGCAAAATTACATAATCAAAACTAAAAAGTTTGTTAAAACGTGTATTAAACAAACTACTTTGAGTTCGAATTATTTTACACCATGCATTAATTTTTTGAGTACCGGATTCAATAAAATTGAAATAAACCCAACCCCTATAGGTACTAATGTAAAGATCAGGAAGAACGTACTTAAGGAATATTGTTCGGATATTTTATCGATCATTCCTCCCATGGTTCCTGCTGCCTTTTGTCCAATGGCAATGGCAAGATACCAGATACCAAACATAAAACCGATCATTCTTGGAGGAACCAGTTTGCTGAGATAAGACAGTCCAACCGGAGAAAGGCATAATTCTCCCATAGTATGCAGTAAATAGGCAAGTACCAAAAAGATCATACTTACTGAAGCAGTTTTGGCTCCTTGCGGAATATTCGCCGTACCAAAAGCTAGAATTGCAAATCCCAGACCCAGAAGGATCAATCCCAGGCCGTATTTAACAGCTGCACTCGGATTGTATTTACTTTCCCACCACCTCGAAAATAAGGGAGCGAGACTAATGATAAAGAAGGAATTCAGAATTCCAAACCAACTCGCATCGATCTGATTGCCTTCCTGAGAAAATTTGTCCATTAATCGATAAATAACCAGTCCCCATACACCGATAAAAGCAATAGCTAATATAATGTTTGAAAAAGGTATTTTGACATAGGTCTTTTTAAACAAAAGAATCAATACCCAGGTAATTATAATCAATGGAACCGTGGTTAGAAGTCCATCGACTATTTTGAATATAATGGCTGAAGTTCCTACAAGGTCCCTGTTTGTGTAATCTCTGGCGAATAAGGTCATGGAACCCAGCGATTGTTCAAATGCGGCGAAAAAGAATACCGTGAACAAACCAAAGATTGCTACTGCTATAATACGGTCCCTAACAATGGGCAAATATCTGGAAACCCTCGTTACCAACAGGACCAGGAATAATAGCAGGGCTCCTAGCACAACAACATTCGAACCACTTAATCCTCCAAGTTCGAAGGGAAGTAAATTGATGCCTTCAATGAGTTCCAGTGGGTGATTGAACAAATAAAGAAGACCTCCAATGGACGATAATACGATCAAAACAAGATCAAATTTTGTAAACGGGTTTAACTTTTCATCAGGGTCTTTTTCTATAACGCTATCAGCCGATTTACTTTCAATCTCCTTTACCTTACTCGGAGATTCTCCAATGGAACCGAAAAGATCCTTTGCGAGCCAAAACTGAAGCATACCGAGAAACATAAAAATACCTGCGAGTCCAAAGCCCCATGACCAGCCAAAATTCTCTGCCAGATATCCACAAAGCATCATTCCAAAAAAAGCTCCTGAGTTTACCCCCATGTAAAAAATTGTATAGGCTCCGTCTTTTTTTGATTCTTTCCCCTTGTACATTGAAGAAATAATAGAAGTGATATTTGGCTTAAAAAAACCAGTTCCAATAACTAATAACCCAAGTCCCAAATAGAGCGACCAAGGAGTTTCAATTGCCATACACGCATGGCCAAGGGTCATGATAAAACAACCAATAACAACGGCCCATTTATAACCCGTATATTTATCGGCTATGAACCCACCAACAATCGGTGTCAGATATAGTAATGAAGCATAAGTCCCGATAAGTGCAAGGGCATTTTCTCTTGGCCATTCCCAACCCGGATTATCACTGATCAGGGGAGCCGTCAAAAATAGTACGAGAAGAATTCTCATTCCGTAGAATGAGAAGCGCTCCCACATCTCTGTAAAAAATAAAATAAAAAGTCCTGCCGGATGCCCTAGGACCCTGTGCTTAAAAAGCTTTTCTATATCGGTATTCATAGATACAATGTTTGAATATTAAAAAAAACCCCTTAAAAGAATTGTTTTCTTAAAAGGGGTATTATGATCAATTATTTGCCGTGGCTACTTTTTCGTCCTCTGTAATTTCATGTTCGTCATCTTCAGCTCCATGTGTGAGTTTCTCGAGTTTTTTTCTAAAGACCAGTACCAGGCCTCCAAAAACAATACAGAACGAGGCAATACCTGTAAATACAGTAAATTCTCCCAGTCCTTCTGCCGATTCTCCCAGCAAACCTGCCAGTTTGTTTCCAAATCCTGTCATTGCAAAATAGATTCCCATCATTAGGGACCCGTATTTCAGAGGAGCTAGCTTTGTAATATATGAAAGAGCAACCGGAGAGATACAGAGTTCACCTACCGTATGGAACAAATAGGCCAATACAAGCCAGTACATCGCGGATGATCCTGCGGTCTCATATTGCGAAGCAGCAGCAGACATAAAAAAGAATCCGGTTCCCATTATGATTAATCCGATGATCATTTTAAACAGAGAAGTTGAAAGCTTGCCCTTTAGTTTTTTCTTTGCCCAGTATGCAGCCACTGTGGTACCTAGAAAAATGATAAACATGGCATTCAAAGATTGAAACCATGATGCAGGAACTTCCCAGCCCATCAACATACGGTTTGTTTTTTCTTTTGCATAGATATTCATCAGTCCTCCTGCCTGTTCAAAGGCACCCCAGAAAATGATAACAAGTAAAAAAGAGATCATAAGTACCACGATCCTGTCTTTTTCAATTTTGGTCAGTGGTTTTTTCATGGCTTCCTTTTCGGCTTTATTCTCAGAAACTCCAAGGAAGTTTCCAACGTTCTTCAAATATTTCTGACCGATTAAATATTGTAACAATCCCATAGCCATACCTATACCTGCTAACCCGAAACCATAATGCCATCCGTGCACTTCTCCAACATAACCCACGATCAAACTCGATAAAAAAGCTCCGATGTTGATTCCTATATAAAAAATAGTAAATCCTTTGTCACGTCTGATGTCTCCTTGTTTATAAAGCCCGCCGACCATGGTAGAAATATTTGGTTTCAGCATACCCACACCGGCAACGATAAGTGCCAATCCGGTATAAAATGCCCAGTATTCTTCAATGGCCAGTATACTGTGCCCTGCAACAAGCAGGATCCCGCCATAAAGAACGGATTTTTTCTGGCCGATAAATTTATCAGCAATCCAACCACCGGGAATTGAAGCGACATATACCAGCATAGTATACCATCCGTATAGAGCCAAAGCCTCACCGTTGGACCAGCCCAAACCTGGGTTGGCATCTGTTGTGGCCTGAACCAGGTATAATACAAGGATTGCCCTCATTCCATAGTATGAGAAACGCTCCCACATTTCAGTAAAAAACAAAATATACAGTCCTACAGGATGTCCAAATAGTTCTTTTTGTTCAGGCGATTTTGCTAAGGATGTCATAAAAGGAATTTTAAATTAGTCGATGATATTTTGCTTTTGTTGAGAAGGCTCTCCCAGCGAACGATCGATAAATGTAGTCATTTTTTTGAAAAGATGAAGTCGGGTGTTTTTGCCTTTATAAATTCCATGTGCTCTGTCAGGATAAATAAAATAATCGAATTCTTTATTTGCCTCTACCAGGGCATTGACCATCTGCATGGCATTTTGAACATGTACGTTGTCATCACCGGTACCATGGATCAACAAGTAATCTCCTTCGAGCATATCCGCAAAATTAACAGGTGAGTTCTCATCATATCCCGAGGCATTTTCCTGCGGGGTCTGCATATACCTTTCCGTGTATACCGTATCGTAGTATCTCCAGTTAGTCACCGGAGCAACGGCAATGGCCATTTTAAATACATCAGCTCCTTTTGTTATGGCAAGGGAACTCATAAAACCTCCATAGCTCCAGCCCCAGATTCCGATTCTGTTTTCATCGATATATGCTCTTTTACCCAATTCTTTAGCGGATTCAATCTGATCCTCTATTTCATATTTTCCTAATTCTTTGTAGGTGACTTTTTTGAAATCTCGTCCTTTGTAACCTGTTCCACGGCCATCAACGCAAGCAACGATATAGTCTTTTTGTGTGAGCATCATATGCCAGTAATCGTGCCTCCAGGCATTGTTCCAACGGTTTGCCACACTTTGAGATCCGGGCCCTGAATACTGAAACATCAGCAGCGGATATTTTTTGTTGGGATCGAAATCAACGGGTTTGATCATCCACATATTGAATTCGCCGTTCTTTGTTTTTATTGTGCTGAACTCCTTTACCGGTAAATTGTATTCGGTCAATCTTTCGGCAAGATTCAGGTTATTTTTTATTTCTTTGATTTCGTTTCCTGTCTTGGCATCAAAGAGTGTATACGAAGTAGGGTTGGTAGCGCTTGAATAGGTATTGACAAAATAATTTAAGCTATTGCTGAAAGCTGCCGAATTGATACCGATATACTTGCTTAATTTCTTCTTTTTCTTCCCGTTTATGTTGATGGAATATATACTTCTGTTTATGGATCCTTCCTCGGTGGATTGATAAAAAACCTTGTTGGATTTTTTATCGAATCCATAATATTGGGTTACTTCCCAGTTTCCTGAAGTAATCTGATTCTTAAGCTCTCCTTCGCTGTTAAAATGATAAAGATGGTTGAATCCGTCTCTTTCACTTTCCCAAATAAAACTGTTATCATCAAGAAAAGTGAGTTTGTAATTTTCATCAACATAGGCCTCATCTTTTTCATTCATGAGTAGTGAGAGGTTTTTACTTTGAGCGTCAAAGGAGATCAAATTCAGATTATTCTGATGTCGATTAAGGGTTGTGATGACAAGCTTGTCAGGATCTTGTGTCCATTGAATACGAGGGATATAGTAGTTCTCAAAACCACTTAGGTCGATTTCAGACAAAGTACCTGAATCCAGATCGAATAAATGAAGTTCTAGTTCAGAATTTATTTCTCCCGCTTTCGGGTACTTAAAGACTTGCTGTGACGGATAAAGACCCTTGCCATAAACATCCATGGAAAATTCGGGAACTTCAGTTTCATCAAATCTGATAAACACAATTTTACTGGAATCAGAATTCCATTCAAAAGCCTTAACTATTGAAAATTCTTCCTCATAAACCCAGTCGGTAATACCATTGATGATCTTGTTGATTTCACCATCTGAAGTGACTTGTTTGACTTCCTTTGAAGAAAGGTCCTTAACGTATAGATTATTCAGATATACGTAGGCTACGAATTTTCCATCTGGTGAAAAGGTAGGCTCCTGGATGTTCTGATCTGAGATCAATTCAAGTGATTTGCTCTGAAGATCATAAACGTAATACTTTCCTTTTTTTGACCGACGGTAAATAGACTCAAGGTTAACTCCAATGATCAACTTTGTTTCATCATCACTAAAGGTGTAGTCTTCAAAATATTTTAGCCCTTCGAGGTCCTTACCTAACACCAGAGTTTCAACTTTTTCCAATGTGCGGTAATCATATTTATCCAAATAAGTTCCGAATGAGTTGTGATTCAAAATGGTGTAAAAGTCACCATTTTTCATCGAATGAAAAGATTGCAGAGACTCTGTACCAAAGGTATTATTGACCCAGATGTCTTCCAGGGTTATATCTTTATTTTGTGCATGTAAGGGTTGAATCAGTAGCAGAAGGAAAATCAGAAGAATTCTCATGTGAACATTTTTGAAATAATTGCCAAGTTTACTAAAAATATATGAATTGAATTCTGATTTTTGGCATAATCTAAATAGTGTGAATAATAATTAGGGTAAATGCTTCATGAGGGTCTTTCAAAACAAATTTTGATATGCAAGAAAGTTTTAAAAAATAGTATTTATCTGTTGAATTTCATACATTTTCTTGGCAAAATCCTTAAAATAAATCCACGCCTTTTTTCCTCTGCCTATTGTTTATATTTGTAGGGTCTTAACAAAACAATTATGTCAAAATTGGTCAAAGGGTTTTCAAAACTGAGCAAAGCAGATAAAATTAACTGGCTTGCTGAAAATTTCTTCTTGGATAGAGCATCAGGAATCAAAACATTAGAGCAATATGTAAATAAGGACCATAAATTACAACAGCTTCATGATGAGTTTATTGAAAATACGATCAGTAACTTTTATGTACCCTATGCCATTGCCCCTAATTTTGTAATAAATGGCAAGTCCTATGCGATACCAATGGCCATTGAGGAAAGTTCAGTGGTTGCTGCAGCATCCCTGACTGCTAAATTTTGGAGTGACCGCGGAGGTTTTAAGGCAGATGTGATCTCCACAAGAAAGGTAGGTCAGGTTCATTTTATTTATAAAGGAAGTGCTGAAGCCCTGGAAACTTACTTTGACAATGTAAAGGATGACCTGATTAAAGCCACGGATCATATCACTGAGAATATGAGGAAAAGAGGTGGTGGAATTGTAGGAATTGAATTAAGAGATAAAAGAGATTCCCTGGACGATTATTATCAACTTCACGTGACTTTTGAAACAGGAGATTCAATGGGTGCTAATTTTATAAACTCCTGTCTTGAGGCCATTGCTTCATCTTTTGAGAAGGAAGGAATACAAATTGTGATGAGCATCTTGTCAAATTATGTGCCCGAATGTTTGGTAAGCGCAGAAGTGAGTTGTAAAGTGAAAGATTTCTTTCCGGAAAACCCCAGGCTTTATGCTGAAAAATTTGTTCAGGCTGTAGATATTGCGAAGGTAGAACCCTACCGGGCCGTAACTCATAATAAAGGAATTATGAATGGGATAGATGCAGTGGTACTGGCAACCGGGAACGATTTCAGAGCCGTGGCAGCAGGAGCACACGCCTATGCTTGCAGAGACGGTAAATACAGAAGCCTCACAAATGCCAGGATAGAAAAAAACAACTTTATTTTTTCTATTGAACTTCCGTTATCACTCGGAACGGTTGGGGGCCTCACAAAATTACATCCACTGGCGAAACTTTCTTTGGAGATTTTGCAAAACCCAACCGCTCAGGAACTCATGCAGATTGTTGCCGTTGCCGGGCTCGCTCAGAACTTTGCCGCACTTAGGGCGCTAACAACTACAGGTATTCAGCAGGGTCATATGAAGATGCACTTGCTTAACATTTTAAATCAGCTTGAAGCCAATGTACACGAAAAGGAAGTGATTACAAAAGCCTTCAATGGTAAAACGGTTTCTCACAGTGCCGTTGCAGAATACCTCCACTCTCTGAGAACGGAACAATAAAACGGAACAATAAATAGGGGCTGGTTATAAAAAAATAAATTATTTCTATTTGAATCGTTTGACAACAGCCCTTTCTAATGCGTATCTTTGAATAAAAATTAAATAATCTCAAAAAATAATATTATGTCATTTCAATTACCAACATTACCATATGCATATGACGCTTTAGAGCCTCATATTGACGCCATGACAATGGAGATCCACCATTCTAAACATCATAATGGATATACGAATAACCTGAACAACGCAATTAAAGGAACGGATCTGGAAGGAAAATCCATTGAGGATATTCTCGAGAATCTGGATATGTCAAACGCGGCAGTTAGAAATAACGGAGGAGGTTTTTATAATCACGACCTGTTTTGGAAAGTAATGTCTCCTAACGGGGGTGGAGCGGCCACTGGAGCTGTTGCTGATGCGATTAATGAAGCTTTTGGATCGTTTGATTCTTTTGTTGAAGCTTTTTCAAAAGCTGCTGCAACCCGTTTTGGATCAGGATGGGCATGGCTATGTGTTCATGAAGGAGGGAAGGTAGAAGTTTGTTCAACAGCAAATCAGGATAATCCTATGATGCCTGAAATTGGTTGTTCGGGAACTCCTATTCTGGCCCTTGATGTTTGGGAACATGCTTACTATCTGAACTATCAGAACAGGAGACCTGATTATATCAAAGCCTTCTTCAATGTGATTAACTGGGAAGAGGTGAACAGAAGATATGCCGCGGGTAAATAAGAAAAGATCTTTTTTGAATTTAATTAACCACGGATTGATTCCGTGGTTAATTTTTTTCAGATAAATACAATTATCCCACATACTAAGAATTCCAAAAATGAGTTCCAGAAAAATTGCCTTCCTTCTGGCCTTTTTAGCAGCCCTGATTTATGGGGTGAGTTTTACGGTAGCCAAAGAGGTAATGCCGGAATACGTCCAGCCTTTTGGGTTCATTCTTCTAAGGGTGCTCGGGGCAACAATTTTATTTTGGATTGTGGGCCTGTTCATTGGCAAAGAAACTATTGAACTCAAGGATTACCCCAGACTATTGATGGGGGCCGTTTTTGGAATTGCCTTAAATCAGCTCAGCTTTTTTAAAGGGTTAAGCATGACCACCCCGATTAACGCCTCGGTGATCATGGTGTCCTCCCCAATTCTGGTATTGATATTTTCCTCAATAATTATAAAAGAAAGAGCTACTAAGAAAAAGATCCTGGGAATCTTTATAGGACTCACCGGAGCAGTAGTTTTGATTGTATTTGGAAAAGACAATAGCGTTGCTTCGAATGCCACCCTGGGAAACGCTCTGGTTTTCCTGAATGCAACCTCATATTCTTTGTATCTGATCCTGATCAAAAACCTGACTAAGCGCTATCATGCCATTACGCTTGCTAAATGGCTTTATTTGTTTGGCTTGATTATGGTGCTTCCTTTTGGACTGTCCGAACTTAACAGTGTTCAATGGATTACTATTCCTGCTTCAATTTATTACAGAATCGGGTTTGTAATTCTGTTTACAAGTTTTATGACCTATATGTTTAATCTGTTCGCTATAAAACAGTTGAAACCCACCACTCTAAGTATTTTTATTTACTTACAGCCCGTTATAGCAAGTATTTATGCCTTAATTGTAGGAAGTGATGAGCTGAGTTTTATTAAAATTCTCGCAAGCCTGTTGATTTTTAGCGGAGTATATCTTGTGACTCTCCGACCAAAAGAACGTTTCGATTAATTTATTATCTGACAATATCACATATGAGACCATATTTTTATTTTAACTTTGTCAAACTAAAAGAATACGATGATACAATCGATGACCGGATATGGGAAGTCCATCATTCAACTGGATTCTAAAAAGATCAGTCTTGAATTAAAATCTTTAAACAGTAAAAATCTGGATATTAACGCAAGATTTCCCGGGATTTACAAAGAAAAGGAAATAGAGGTAAGGAAGCTGCTCGCCAACCGTTTGGTTCGTGGAAAAATCGATATGTCTTTTTACATTGAAACTACAGCCGAAGAGACATCGACAAAGATCAACAAGGGAATCGTAAGCGGCTATATCGAACAACTTGAGGAGATTCACAAGGAAGCTGATATCCTGGCAATTGCTATGCGTCTGCCAGATGTTTTAAAAACAGAACGAGAAGAACTTGACCCGCAGGAATGGATGGAAATAGAGAAAGGTATTGAGGAGGCCGTGAATGCTTTACAGGAATACCGGGTTTCAGAAGGGAATGAATTAAAGAATGATTTTGAGTCCAGAATAAATGTACTGAAAACTAAACTGAAAGAAGTAATTGATCTGGATGGAGACCGTCTGGATCAGGTCAGATTGAGGTTGAACAAATCAATAAAAGAACTCGAACAAAATGTAGACGAGAACCGTTTTGAACAGGAATTGATCTATTATCTTGAAAAACTTGATATCACTGAGGAAAAGGTTCGATTGACCAATCATCTTGATTATTTTTTAAAGGAACTTGAAGTTAAGGTTTCAAACGGAAAAAAACTCGGATTTATTTCCCAGGAAATAGGGCGCGAGATCAATACCATAGGTTCCAAAGCTAATTTTGCTCCTATGCAAAAGGTAGTGGTTGAGATGAAGGATGAGCTGGAAAAGATCAAGGAACAATTGCTAAATGTTCTTTAGGTATGAAAAATAAAAATGGAAAACTCATTGTTTTTTCTGCACCTTCGGGATCGGGTAAAACAACCATTGTTCATCATTTGTTAGAAGCAAAAAAAGAAGATCTTGACTTTTCTGTTTCGGCAACATCAAGGCAACGAAGAGGTGAGGAAATAGATGGAAAGGACTATCATTTCCTGAGTCCTGAAGATTTTAAAAAACATATTGAGGATGATGATTTTGTGGAATGGGAGGAGGTATACAAAGATAACTTCTACGGAACATTGAAATCTGAAGTTGAACGGATCTGGTCTGAAGGAAAGCACGCCATTTTTGACATTGACGTTGTAGGTGGATTAAAAATCAAAGAGAAATTTCCTGAAAGAACTTTGGCTGTTTTTGTAAAAGCACCATCATTGGAGATCATGGAGAAAAGACTCAGGGGAAGAAAGACTGAGTCTGAAGAGAAAATACAGATTCGCCTTGCAAAAGCAGAAAAGGAACTGTCTTTTGCCGGAAAGTTTGATTATATACTGGTTAATGATAATCTTGCGGAGGCTCAGAAAGAGGCTGAAGAGGTAATTGATCGTTTCATTGCGTAATCATTTTTGAGAAGAAAATGAAAATAGGTTTGTTTTTTGGAAGTTTTAACCCGGTTCATGTGGGGCATCTGATCATCGCAAATCATATCGTGGAGAACTCAGACCTGGATGAAGTCTGGATGGTGGTTACTCCTCACAATCCTCTTAAAAAAAAGCATAGCCTTTTAGATGATTACCACAGGTATCAGCTTGTCCTTGAGGCCACTGAAGATTATCCGAAAATAAAGCCAAGTAACATTGAATTCGGGCTGCCTCAACCAAACTACACGATTAATACTTTAATTTATCTTGAAGAAAAATACCCTGAACATCATTTTAATCTGATTATGGGCAGGGATAATTTAAATTCATTTAAAAAATGGAAAAATCATGATAAAATTTTGGAATTTCATGATCTATACGTTTATCCAAGGGTTACAGCCTCATCCACAATACCCGAATTAATTGACCATGAGAGAGTGCACCTTATCGATGCTCCAATCGTTGAAATTTCTTCCACATCGATCAGAAAAGCAATAAAGGAGGGTAAGAATGTCAGACCTTTAATGCCTTACAAAGCCTGGTCCTACCTTGATGAAATGAATTTTTACAAGTAATTTTTGAAGGAAATTCCTGTTAACTGTAGATTTCCTGACTCAAGTCAGAACATAAAAACATTGTATATTTGTTCAATTCAAAGGAATGGCAAAAAGTAAGAAAGATAAGATCAAGGACAAGTTAACCTTTAAGTACCGATTTGTGGTTCTTAATGAGGATACTTTTGAAGAGCGGTTTTCCTTCAAACTAAATCGTTTAAATGCTTTTGTTCTTGGGGCGGTTTTTTCAATTTTGTTAATCAGCCTGACCATAGTCTTTATTACCCTCACACCTTTAAAGGAGTATATTCAGGGATACTCTTCCTCTGAATTACAGAAGGAAGCCACCAACCTTGTGTATAAAGTAGATTCTCTGAATAAGGCCCTTACCGTAAATGACCTTTACATTGAAAATATTCAACAGGTACTAAAAGGTGAGATTAAAAGGGTCACTTTTGATAAGGATTCAGTTTTAAAGCAATTTCAAATTGAAGAAATAGATTTTGCACCTTCAGCTGTCGACTCAATCTTTAGGGAAGAGGTTGAACAAAAAGACAGATTCAGCGTGTTTCAGCAGGCCGAACGAAATACGGATATCGTTTTTACTTCTCCAATAAAAGGTGATGTAACCCAGTTGTATGACGATCAGGAAAAACATTTGGCGGTAGACATTGCGGTAGATGAAGATACTCCGGTTAAGGCCGTTGCGGATGGGACGGTTATTTTTAGGGGCTTCACTGCTGATACCGGATACGTGATCATTCTCGAACACGGTCAGGGATTTACTTCTGTTTATAAGCACAATGCATCCATTTTTAAAGAACAGGGAGAACTGGTTAAAAGTGGTGAAGTGATTGCTAGCGCAGGTTCTACAGGAACATTTTCTACCGGGGCTCATCTGCATTTTGAATTATGGAATGATGGATATCCTGTCAATCCAAGTAATTATATAAGTTTTGAATAACCTCAGGGATTTTCTTTCCCATATTTATATTTGATAGAGTGATTAAATCTTTTTTTGCAAAAATATACGCGGGAATTGTGGCCAGACAAGTTTACAAATGGGCTGACGATCCTGTAAACACTCAGGAAAAGGTATTCCACAACCTTTTAAAATCGGCACGAAATACGGCTTTTGGTTCTGATCATAACTTTTCTGAAATAATGGATTATGAATCATATAAAAAGAAGGTTCCGGTCAGAGATTATGAAGGTTTAAAAGATTATATAGAGCGCATTAGATCCGGAGAAAAAAATGTGCTTTGGAAAGGGAAGCCAATTTATTTTGCAAAAACTTCGGGAACTACTTCAGGAGCAAAATACATTCCTATTTCAAAAGAATCTATGCCCTACCAGATTGCAGCAGCAAAAGAAGCCCTCCTTTTGTATATTGCTGAAACCGGAAACGCAGATTTTGTTGATGGGAAAATGATTTTTCTGCAGGGTTCGCCGGAAATCGAGGACAATGAAAGAATTAAAACAGGAAGGCTTTCAGGAATAGTGGCCCATTATGTGCCTAAATATCTTCAAAAGAACAGGTTACCTTCCTGGGAAACAAATTGTATAGAAGACTGGGAGGAAAAAGTTGACGCCATCGTAAAAGAAACCGTAGTTGAAGATATGAGACTTATCAGCGGAATACCCTCCTGGGTTCAAATGTATTTTGAAAAACTGATCCGGCATAAAGGAAAGAAGGTCTCTGAGATATTCCCAAATTTTAAACTGTTTGTTTATGGAGGAGTCAACTACGAACCCTACAGGCAGAATATGGAAGATCTTATCGGAACTAAAGTCGATTCTATAGAATTATTTCCTGCTTCAGAAGGTTTTTTCGCATATCAGGACCGGCAGCAGAAGGATTCCGATTCCGATAAGGGCATGTTACTCTTATTAAACAGTGGTATTTTTTATGAGTTCATTGCTGCAGATGATTTCTTCAACGATAATCCTGAAAGAATTTCAATCAAAGATGTCAAGTTGGGAGTGAATTATGTTCTTATAATTTCCACGAATGCCGGTTTATGGAGTTACAACATTGGAGACACCGTAGCCTTTACATCTCTTTCTCCGTATCGGGTAATTGTTACCGGAAGGATTAAGCATTTTATTTCGGCCTTTGGAGAACATGTTATAGGAAAAGAGGTTGAGGAATCCATACAGCACGCTTCTAAAATTTCTGGCGCTCTGATAAAGGAATTCACAGTGGCTCCACAGGTAAATCCCAAAGATGGGGTACTGCCTTATCACGAATGGTTCATTGAGTTTGAAAAGGAACCTGCCGATTTGGAGAGTTTTGCAAACGAACTTGACAAGGAAATGCAACATCAAAATTCTTATTATTTTGATCTTCTGCAAGGAAATATTCTTCAACGACTGATCATAAGGCGCGTTAAAAAAAACGGATTTGACCAATATATGAGGTCCATAGGTAAGCTGGGAGGCCAGAATAAGATTCCAAGGCTTTCGAATGATAGAAAGATAGCAGATCAACTTACTACACTGATTGACTAAAAAGAGCTCATTGTCTTAAAAAAAGGCCTGAATTCAGTTGAAATCAGACCTTTTATTGTTATGCAAACAGGAAGTAAATACAAGCCCTATCACCTCCTATTTTTTTGCCAGCAGATCCCTAATCTCAGCAAGCAATTCTTCCTGACTAGGCCCTGCAGGTGCCGGTGGAGCTTCTTCTTCTTTCTGTTTATTCAATTTATTGATTGCCTTGACAATTAAGAACATGACAAATGCTACAATAATGAAATCAATAACATTGGTAATAAAATCACCGTACAATACAGCAACTGTACCTTCTATGACACCCTCTGCATTTTCAACACCTTCCTTTATGATCCATTTTAATTCTTTGAGGTCCGATTTGAATACCAGTCCAATTAATGGTGAGACAATTCCTCCTGTAAAGGAAGTAACAACGCTTTTGAACGCGGCACCCATTACAAAACCAACTGCAATGTCTACCAGGTTGCCTTTTAAGGCAAATTCTTTGAATTCTTTTAGCATGACTTTAAGATTTGTGTTTGTTTGTAACGAAGATACTAAAAAATCTATTTTAAGACCCTCCTTATCCTGTTGCCCCAGGCAGTCAGAATTTCATAGCTAATTGAATTGGAATGATCTGCCATTAGAAGTATTTCCTCCCTGCTGTTGAAAATGATCACTTCATCCCCTTCCTTGCACGGGATATCTGTCACATCGATCATGATCATATCCATACAGACATTTCCTATAACCTGTGATTTTTTGCCTTTTACCGAAACATAAGTTTTACCATTGCCCAGGCTTCTGAAAAACCCATCAGCATGACCGATTGGGAGCGTAGCCGTTTTCATATTACTTTTAGCATGAAACCCCCTGTTATACCCAACACTTTCTCCCGTTTTAATACTGTGAATCTGAGAAATTACCGTTTTAAGAGTCAACACGTTTTTTAGATTCGAATCTTTTTCAGTCAGATTGGTAAAACCATAAAGCCCTAATCCTACTCTGATCATGTCAAAATGCGTTTCAGGATAATTGAGGATCCCTGAGGTATTGCTCATGTGCCTTATGGGAGTATAACCCAATCTCGAATTAAAAGAAGAACAAATTGACTTGAATTTTTCGATCTGATCCAATGAGAACTCCTTTTCCCCTTCATCCTCTGAGGCAACAAGGTGTGAGAAAATACTTTTGACCCGAACAAGGCTTTGTTCCTTAAGATTATCGCAGACAAAATCAATATCTGCGGCGTCAAAGCCCAAACGGTTCAATCCTGTATTAAATTTTATATGAACCGGATAGTTATTCAGCCGCAGGCTTTTAGCGAGTTTAAGAAATTCGCTCAGCATTCGTCTGCTGTATAAATTTGGCTCAAGATTATTTTGACATATGATCTCTAGATTTTGAAGCTGAGGATGAAGAACAAGTATAGGGGTGGAAATTCCGGAAGATCTCAATGCTATTCCTTCGTCTGCATAGGCAACAGCAAAATAATCAACTTCTAATTTTTCAAGCGTCTCCGCCATAATAACGGAGTCGGAGCCATAACCGGAGGCTTTTACAACAGCCAGGATTTTAGTTTTCGGATTCAATTGAGAACGAAAAAAATTCAGGTTGTGTTCGATAGAGGAAAGATCGATCTCCAGGACCGTTGGGCTGTTATTCATTAGGTTCTTTTGAAATTGGCTTTTCAGCTTCTTTTTCCTTTTGTCTTTCTTTAAAAAACGCAGCTCTGCTAAGGGGTTCATATTCATGAACCTCTCCTAATACAACCAACCTGTCATCGGGAATCGTCCTATGACTGAAATGAGCCAGGTTTCCGGTTTTTGTGCAAACCGCGTGTACTTTAGTAACATATTCTGCAGTTGCCATTAAAGCTGGCATAGGTCCAAAGGGGTTTCCTTTGAAGTCCATATCAAGTCCGGCTACAATAACTCGAACCCCTCTGTTGGCTAAATCATTGCAAACATTAACTATTTCATCATCGAAAAACTGTGCTTCGTCAATACCCACCACATCAATGTTGGTAGCCAGGATCCTTATATTTGCAGAAGAGGGAACCGGAGTACAGCGAATTTCATTTTCGTCATGAGACACTACCAATTCATCGGAGTATCGTGTATCAACTGCCGGCTTAAAAATCTCAACACTTTGCTTGGCAAATTGAGCCCTTTTTAGTCGTCTGATAAGCTCTTCAGTCTTACCGGAAAACATAGAACCACAGATCACTTCAATCCATCCAAATTTTTCTGTATGATTAACCGTATTTTCTAAAAACATATGAGATTCTTTCCGAGTATAATGAGAAATTCATCCTTAAATCTGTAACAAAAGTAATGAAATTCTTTAGTAGTATTTTCATTTGAAAAAGTTAATTTCGTATCTTTCTCGCTCAGCCAACCTTACCTGCAAAAATTTGCAACTATGAAAGATAATTTGATCGAAGAGCTCAAGTCTCTTGCTGAAAAAATATTGAATGAAGAGGCACTTAACGATCTGGAATCAAGTCTTGAGCTATCAAGGGCCCTACATGAAAAATTTTTGATATTAAATCATCTGCATTTGAACAACGCGGCAGAAGATTCATTTCAATCCGGTCAGGGTGAGGTAGAGAAATCTGCTGAAGATGAAGCCTTGGTTTTGACAGAGGAAAGCAAATTGGCTACTCAAGAGAGTATTGAAGCAGACCCACCGGTTTTGGAAGAGGAATTGAACCAGGTTGAAAATGATAAAACGGAAGAGGAGGAACCCCTTACCTTGAGCGATTTGTTTGTTCCTACCTTTGAAGAGATCAAAGATGATTTTAGTCAGAAATCAGAATTTAAAGACACCATTTCTTTGGATGAAACTGAAAATATGTTTCAGGTGAAAAAGGAGGCTTCGAAACAGCTCTCTTTAAATGACAAACTCTTGGGTAATAGTATTCAGGTAGGCCTTAACGACAGAATTGCCTTTGTGAACAAATTATTTAATTTTAGCCAGTCTGATTTCAACAAAGTTTTAGCTCGTCTAAATGATTGTGATTCAAAAGAGGAGGCCTTCAATTACTTTCAATATCAGGTAAAACCAAACTATAACTGGAAAGGGAAAGAGGAACTGGAAGACCGGTTCAAGGGTTTAATAGAAAGAAAATTTCTATGATCCTTGCTTCTTTCTTTGCCTTTTTTCCTGTCTTTTGAGCTTTCTTTTTTTCTTCGCCTCTTCTTTTTCGATTGTCATACCGAAAGGAGCTATGGTATTAACAATTCCGTTTTGAATTGTTTTCCAAAGGTAGTTTCCAAATCCCTTGTAAATAACCCTTTCGAATTTCATTGTGGCTTCTCTGAATTCACCATTTTTACCCGGATTGGATTTAAATAGAAGGTTGTTTACCGACCAGCTCAGAAATTTATTCTTTTCTGAATGGTCTGCTTTATAAACTTTTGCTTCCAGATCTTTATATGTCATCTTTAAAGTGCCCTTGGAACTATAATTGTTGGCTGAAGCCTGAAAATATAAACTTTCAATATTTCCATCAAGGACCTTTAAGCCTAAAGCCGGGATTAATGCAGAGTCATAATAACTAAGTTTTGAAGGCCCCATATATCCGCTGAAGAAAAAGGTATTGTTTCCATCTTTTAGTGGCAATATCATATCGATATTCAGCCTGGCTTTATTCATGAGTTTTGCGGACAAATCGATTTTGAGCGGGACCTTTCGCAAAGACTGGATCGATGTAATATTAAAGAGGTTCGATTTCAAATCGTCAAGTGTGACCCTCATCAGAAATCCGTGATTCAATTTTTCCTCATATCCTAATTTACTCTCAAATATTGAGATTTTCTCAATTAGAAATGGACGCTTCATATTTTTCAGAAACTGATGGGGTAACTGTGGTCTTTTCTTTAGGTCGAAAGGCTTTCTCTTATCCTTATATATTTCAATATCAGCATTATAAATCTGAATACTATCAATAAACACCCCTTCATTCTGGATTAGTTTTAAAGCGTTCACATTAAAAACTTTGACCTCTTTTATACTTAGATCATAAATTTCGTCATTGAAGGTGTACGAATTCGCCAGAGTCAATTTATTGACCATTGGTTTAAACTTCAGGCCATTGATCTGAAGGTGATCTTCACCAAAATGATATTTTAAGCTTCCGGCCGAGAAAGTGTATTTTGTATTTGGAAAATCAACATGAATCCTGCTTATTTCCAGAAGTTCATTAACGGGTTTAATTTTGAAATAATCGGGAGATACTTCTTCAAGTTTAAATCCCGAAACTTCGAAGTCGAGTGGCTTGTTTGCAAACGAGACCTTATCACTTTGAATATCGATCAACTGAACCTTTAGATTGGAAAACTTGATTAGATCGATTTGCAATCCCTGGATCTGTTTCAACTCTATGGAATCAAGCTCAAAAGAGGATTCATCCAATTTTTTATTTGATTCTGAATTATTTGAATAAACCTGAATCATTGGATCATCAATGATTAGTTTATTTACCTTGATTTCCTTGGAAAATAATAATGGAGTTAGTTGCAATCCACGAAATTTAAGCCTGGAAATTGTAATATTGTATAGACTGTTTCTTTTGAGATTTTTGTTTTTCAGCATTGTAAGAGCTGAATCTTCGGGCCTGAGTTCGATTCCGGTGAATACGACGGATCGGTCAAATAAACTGAATTTTGTTCTGTTAATTGAGAAATAGAAGTGCTCAATGTTCTGTTTTTCAAGAAGGTCCGTTACTTTTTTCGACAAAACTTTGGAAATGACGAAACTTCCCAGAAGCAGTAACAGTGCTAAGGAGATAATTATTCCTAAACCGACTTTGTGTTTTCTTTTTAGTTTCATCTTTGGAAAATGGAAAAATCACATTGAGAATTGATTGTTTTAAGGCTTAGTCTCAAAATGTTCTTTTAAAGCACTGAGATTTTTTTTATCGCTGCCAATGAATATTTGGTCACCATCAACGATTACTGGTCTTTTTAAAAAAGTGTAATCACTAAGGATCAGCTGCTTATAATCCAATTCGCTAAGAAGCTGATCTTTAAGTCCCATTGCTTTATATTTTTTTGCCCTTCGACTAAACAAAGACTCGTAACTTCCCGAAAGATGCTTTAGTTCATCCAGCTGATCGTTGGTTAAGGCTTCACTTTTAATTTCCTGAAAAGAAAATCCTTCAGTGGAAATTGACTTTATGATTCTTTTACAGGTGTCACAGGTTTTAAGGAAGTAAATTTTTTTCATTTATATTGTGACTTAGGCAATTGTTAAGAATAAAGTTACTTATTTTTGAACAATTTTAAAGTTTATGGAAAAATTATTTGAAACTGCTGTTTTCACAAGACAATCGATGTTACAGATTCTCAAGAGTAAATCCTATGAGGAACTTGTCAAAATTCCACAGGGATTTAATAACTCCCTTTTTTGGAATATTGCGCACCTCTTAGTTACCCAACAGTTGCTTTTCTATAGGCTTTCTGGTAAAAGTTTAGGAATAGAACCTGAAATGGTGGTGAAATACGGGAAGGGTAGTGTAGCAACTGAAAAGGTAAGTAAAGATGACATTGATTATGTGATGAACCTCCTGGTATCAGCCATGGAAAAAACCAGGGAAGACTACTTTAAGGGAGTATTCGATCAAGTTGAAACTTATAAAACCAGTACGGGAATTGAATTAAGAAATATTGAGGATGTGATTAGTTTCAGTACTTTTCACGATGGAATTCATCTTGGAATCGTACTCGCAATATTAAAAGTTATATAGCACGGCTTATGGAGTTTAATACAAAAGTGATTCATGGAAATCAGGAGCATGATCCTGTTACAGGGGCCATTATGACACCTATATATCAAACCTCGACTTATGCTCAAAGCACACCAGGAGGACATAAAGGTTATGAATATTCAAGAACCGGAAATCCAACCAGAGCGGCACTTGAAAATGCGCTGGCAAGCATTGAAAATGGAAAATACGGTTTGGGTTTTGCATCGGGACTTTCGGCTATAGATGCCATCATTAAATTGTTGAATCCCGGAGATGAGGTGATCTCAACAAACGATCTGTACGGAGGTACTTTTAGATTATTTACAAAGGTATTTAAAACCTATGGAATTAATTTTCATTTTGTTGGAATGGACCAGAAAGGAGAAATTGAAAAAAAAATAAACCCAAATACCAAGATGATCTGGGTTGAGACACCTACCAATCCGATGCTGAATATTATTGATATTAAAGCGTGTTCTGAGATTTCTAAAAAGCATGATTTATTATTGGTAGTTGACAATACTTTTGCTACTCCTTATTTACAAAGACCACTTGATTTGGGTGCTGATATTGTTATGCATTCGGCAACGAAATACCTTGGAGGCCATTCGGATGTTATACTGGGGGCATTAGTGGTGAATAACAAGGAGTTGGCCGAAAGACTCTATTTTATTCAGAATGCCAGTGGGGCTGTATGCGGCCCTATGGATAGCTTTTTGGTTTTGAGAGGAATCAAGACACTTCATGTTCGTATGCAGAGGCATTGTGAAAACGGGCGAGTCGTGGCGGAGTATTTAAGAAGCCATGAAAAAATAGGAAAGGTTTACTGGCCTGGATTTAAGGACCATCCCAATCACGATATTGCTACGAATCAAATGAATGATTTTGGTGGAATGGTTTCATTTTCGATTAAAGGTGATGATCAAAAAGATGCCATAAAGGTTCTTGAAAACCTTAAGATATTTACGCTTGCAGAATCTTTGGGAGGGGTAGAATCCTTAAGCGGACATCCGGCAAGTATGACCCATGCTTCTATTCCCAAGGAAGAACGCCAAAAGTCTGGAGTCATTGATTCCTTGATCAGATTAAGTGTTGGAATTGAGGATGAAAAAGACCTTTTATCGGATCTTGAAAAGGCGTTAAAACTGCTTTAGTATTTTCCGAAAACATAAATTACCCCGGCATTGACAAAAACCATCGTGTCATTGCTTTTATTAGCAGGGTCATCCGGTGCGTTAAGACCTTCAACAACGTCAGAGAAAAAATGCTGATATCTTCCTTCAAGGGAAAAATCAAGCCGTTCCAAACCAAACCTTACACCTAATCCGGCAGAGGCTGAAAAAATATTTTCTGAATCCAAAAACACGGCACCTTCCTGCCATTTATCTATGAGTTGCGTATAAGGTTCAAATTGACCTTTAAGAGACACATTGTCGACCAAAATGTCTGGCTGAGAGTAACTGTAGTGAACCCCAAGGCTAACAAAAGGATTAACGGTTCCAGAGCTTCTGTAAAAACTGGTATAATCTTCAAGTTCAAAAAAGTAGTACTCCAGGTTAAGACCCGCACTAAAGAGTTTTATCTGAGCCTTCATGGCGTCCAGCTTTTCAGCCGACTCTCCCGAACCTACGTCACCTTCAAAACTTACATTTGTATTATTGATATATGACAGTTCCGTTTTCAGTTTAAAGTGTTCACTAAAAAATGAAGATCCACTTCTCCAGTTGTACTGACTGCCAAAAAATTTCAAATAATAAGAAACCCCAAACGCAAGTGTAGCCTGGTTTGCAGCAGCAAATTCAGTGCTCAAACCCATATCAGTCTGAAAAGATGCCGGTCCAAAAAACACTCCAACTTCATGACTAAAACTAGTCTGCGCACGAGAATTCGTAAAAAAGAAGAACAGTAATATTACATAAAGTTTAGGTAAATGTTTCTTCATGGTTCAGTTAAAATTTATATACAATGTAGCACAAATATAAAAAAGAAAATGCTTAATTCTTTTTTTTATAAACAAAAAACAAAAAAAACAGAGAATTATTGTTCACGAAGCTCAATATTTGGGTCCCAGAATAATTCTTTGAACTTGACAATCTGATTTTTTTCGACCCTAATATTTTCATTTTCCAACAGTTGCTGCATTAGATTTGTTCCTTCAAAATGATGTTTTCCGGTCAAAATACCATTACGATTAACAACCCTGTGGGCGGGAATGGAATCATCTGTATGTGAAGAGTTTAAAGCCCAGCCAACCATTCTTGCAGATCTAGGTGCTCCCAGGTATTTGGCAATTGATCCGTAACTGGTAACACGGCCAAACGGAATCAATCGGGTCACCTGATATACTCGATTAAAAAAATTATTCTGTTCTGAAGAGATAGTGCCGGACATCCTAAATTATTTAATCCATAAACCGTAAGTTAATACTTAATTCGGAATTTAGTATAGGTAATTGATTTGCCAATTTCAAGATATTGATTTTCATAAAAAGTTTGAATGGCCGTTGCTTCCTCCGGAGGACTCGAACTGTTGTAAATATCATGATGGGCATAAAGGACTTCATGATTTCCTTCGTGCAAAAGCCCCAACAGATAGCCATGAAGAAATTCACTATCTGTTTTCAGGTGAATAACGCCTTCATTGGCCAAAATATGCTGGTATTTTTCGAGAAAGGGCCTTGTGATCAGACGGTGTTTGGTTCTCTTGTATTTGATCTGCGGATCTGGAAAAGTAATCCAAATTTCTGAGATTTCGTTTTCTCCAAAACAGGAATCTATCAATTCAATTTGAGTTCTTAAAAAAGCCACATTTTCAAGATTATTCTCAATTGCTGTTTTCGCACCTCTCCAAAAACGGGCTCCTTTTATATCAACACCAATGAAATTTTTTTCCGGATATTTTTCCGCAAGAGAAACCGAATATTCTCCTTTTCCACAACCTAATTCAAGAATAATTGGATTATTATTACCAAAAAAAGAATGCCATTCTCCCCTGATTGACAGTCCATCAAGAACTTCTTCACGACTTGGCTGAATGACATTTTTAAAAGATTCGTTTTCTTTGAATCGTTTTAATTTGTTTTTGCTTCCCAATTGGGTATGGTTTTGAATTCGGATTAGTCGGCGTTAGCCTTTCTGTATTTTCGAAGCTGGCCCAGCCAGTAAATGAACAAACCTGAAGTTATTACAAAAAGAACCATGTTGAACAAATTTGACATCCACCATCCATCTATTGACCTGATTGCCTCATACGGGTAGAATAATACCTCTGTAAAGAAATTTCCAAGGGCTCTGAAAAAATTATTTGAAATCATATTAAATTTTTTAAAATCAACTTTAACCTTAAGGCTTATGTTGTAAAAGTTTTTACATTAGCTTATTCTTAAATAATGGATAAAAACCATTATCTGAGCGGCAAAATTAAAAAATATCATCATGATTGCCAATTTTTTTAGCAAAACGAAGCCAATTAACTTTTTGTTGCTTTCAATATTGGTCGCCCTGATTTTTATCGTTGCTGTTATTAATTTGAATTCTGAGCCACTAAGCTTTTATCTTTTCGCTAAAAACGGACTTTTCCTTTTCTTTTCCATCCTTACCCTGTTTATTTTTAATTTTATTATTCGAAAAAACGGATTGACAGAAGATAATTCACTGGCAATACTTTTCTATATCTTAATGATCAGCTATTTTCCGGATATCTTTATGAACGATGGTTTATTTCTATCAAATTTCATATTGCTATTCGGTTTTAGGCGTATTTACAGTCTTAGGTCCTCAATAGAAACCAAAGAAAAAATCTTCGACAGTTCATTCTGGATAGGGATAGCCAGTCTTTTTTATGCGTGGAGTGTTCTTTTCATTCTTATCGTTTATGCCGGAATCGTAATATTCAGGAAAACGGACTGGCGCAATTTCATAATCCCATTGATCGGATTTATAACACCGGTTTTCCTTTCTTACACATACCTTCTAGCGTTTGATGACCTCGAACGTTTTTATAAACTGTGGGATTTTGAGTTTAATCTCGATGTTTCAATTTACGTTGAGGAAAAAATGATGGTGCCCTTAGCCTTGATAGGATTTTTAACCCTTGCCGCAATTTATCCAACAACGAAAAGATCTTTACTGGCAAAGATCGATTTCAAATCAACCTGGTCCTTACTGTTAACCCATATTTTGGTAGCTCTTCTGGTAGTCATCATTTCTCCTTTAAAGGACGGATCCGAGTTTCTTTTTTTATTCTTTCCCTTAAGTATTTTGTTCACGAATTATCTGCAGCTGATTGAGAGGTATTGGATAAAGGAATCGATCATCTATATTTTCATTATGACCGTATTTAGCAACTTTTTTTAAAATCAGAGTTTGTTTCCGAAGGCTAAATCACCAGCATCTCCAAGACCAGGAACAATATAGCCTTTTGAATTGAGTTTTTCATCGACTGTTGCAACCCAAAGATGAGTGTCTTGCGGAAAATGATTTTGAACAAATTCGATTCCTTCTTTGGCCGCAATTACTGAAACCAAATGGATCTGTTTCAACTTGCCAAGACTTTTTAAGGCCTCAAAGACAGCCACCAAAGAGCTTCCGGTTGCAAGCATGGGATCCGCCAGGATCAAGGTTTTTCCATCGAGAGAAGGCGAAGCCAGATATTCGACTTTTATTTCAAATTTCTCAGGACTACTATGTTTTCTGAATGCTGAAATAAAGGCATTCTCAACATGATCGAAGTAATTTAGTATTCCCTGATGAAGTGGTAATCCTGCCCTGAGAACCGAACAAAGAACAAGATTGTCCGCCAGAACAGATATGTTCTTGCTTCCCAGAGGGGTGATGACCTCTTTGTTTTCGTATGACAAGGATTTACTTAATTCGTAGGAAAGAATTTCTCCAATTCTCTCAATATTTCTTCTAAACCGCATTGAGTCCTGTTGAATCTTTACGTCTCTTATTTCACTTATGAAATGATTCAGTACGGAATTATCAATGTCTAAATTATGTATGGTCATTTTTGAAAGGTTCGATTGTTTTCAGTTCTTTCGAATTTTTTGATTCGAGCACCTACAATAATGCCGGAAATAAAAAATTCTTTGAGATTCTCGAGTAAAGATAAGAATCCCAAAGAATAATTTTTTGGATTTAAGAATTTATTAGCCGTTAATAATTTTTTCCTGATGGGCAATGGATTCCTGATGGATAGCTTTGAAAATTCTCTCGATAAATATTTTAGAAAGGCCTTGGTTTTTCCCCTGGTCCACTACCTTTTCCAGAATTTCATTCCATCTGGTGTTTTGAAGTACCGCAACATTGCTTTCTTTTTTGGCCTTTCCAATATTCTCAACAATTTGCATTCTTTCCGATAGGGTTTCCAGCAACTGTTCATCTTTTGCATTTATTTCACTTCTCAGGGCGTTTAATTTTGAAAGCGACTCTTCTCTCTCAAACCTGGGTTTTCTTACCTTGAGATCCTCCATAATTTCTACCAGTCGAGAAGGCGTAATCTGTTGCATAGCGTCACTCCATGCGTCATCAGGATGGCAATGTGTCTCAATGATCAGTCCATCCATTTTTAGGTCGAGAGCTGTTTGGGACACATCGAAAATACCTTCTCTGTTGCCACAGATATGAGACGGATCATTGATTATCGGTAAGGTTGGATACTTGCTTTTAAGGTCAATCGGAATTTGCCAGCTTGGGATATTTCTGTAATTCGATTTTCTAAATGAGGAAAATCCTCTGTGAATCGCCCCAAGGTTTTTAACTCCTTTTTTATGCAATCTTTCGATGGCGCCTATCCATAAGGCAAGATCGGGGTTTATAGGATTCTTAACAAGCACTATTTTATCTGTGTTGGCGATTGCATCTGCAATCTCCTGAACTGCAAACGGATTAACCGTTGTACGGGCACCGATCCATAATACATCAATATCAAATTCCAAAGCAAGTTTTGCATGTTGTGCGTTTGCAATTTCTACCGCAGTCATCAATCCAGTTTGTTCTTTTACCTTTTTTAGCCATGGAAGAGCAACAGCACCGTTACCTTCAAATGATCCAGGCCGGGTTCTTGGTTTCCAAACACCAGCTCTGAATACGGTGGCATCGGTATCTTTTAACTCGTGTGCAATTTCAAGCACTTGTTCTTCACTTTCGGCACTACATGGACCGGCAATTACCAGCGGATGAGACAATTCCATTTCATCCAACCATGTTCTAAAATTTTTATTTTCCATTGTCATTGTTGTTTAATTCCCGCCAATACGTCTTTGATTCTATTCGTATCTTCCATGATTTTTAAAACGTCTTCGGCTGATTTTCTAGTTAAAATATCTTTAAATTTATTTAAGTTCTTTATGTATTCTTCAAGTGATTTAAGCAAGTTATCCCTGTTTTGCATAAATATGGGGGTCCATGTTTCAGGGTTACTTTTGGCCAGTCTTACCGTTGAAGCAAAACCACTTCCGGCCATGTTAAAAATGTTTTTTTCGTCTTTTTCAATTTCAAGTACTGTTTTTCCCAGCATAAAAGAGCTGATGTGAGATAGGTGTGAAACATATGCGATATGAATATCGTGCTGAACGGCAGATTCCATAAAGACATTTTTCATTTTGAGTTTTTCGAAAAGGTCCCGTGTTTGTTCTATCTTTTCCCGACTGCTTAATTCCTTTTCACATATAATATTGACTTTGTCGGTAAATAGGTCATAAATGGCCGCCTGAGGACCTGAAAACTCTGTACCGGCTATCGGATGCAGTGCAACAAAGTTCTTCCTGTTGGGATGCATTCTAACTGATTCGCATACCTTGGCTTTTGTGGAACCAACATCAAAAACAAGGGCATTTTCATTAATAAGATCAAGAACTTTTACGGCTATTTCGGGAATAACATTTACGGGTACCGCTATAATGACAACATCCATTTCATGAATCTTGTCAAAAGCAATTTCTTCAAATATTATGCCTAATTCAAGAGCCTTCCTGATATGATCCTTATTCTTATCAATACCATAGATTGTGGCCCAGGTTGTTTTCTTCAATTCGAGGGCAAGCGAACCGCCAATAAGACCTAAACCAATGACAGCGACTTTTTTCATAGCTTTTCAAATTTGGTTAAACGAGATAAGACTTCTCTGATCTTGTCTTCAGAAAGGCATAGAGAAAATCGAATGTAGCCTTGGCCCTGTTCTCCAAAAACAGTTCCCGGAGTAACAAAAACGTCATGCTTGTATAAGATTTGATCGGTTAATTCTTCTGAGGTTCTATTTTCAGGAATTCTGGCCCAAACAAAAAGACCGGAGCTATCTTTGTCATAGGTACAACCTAAAAGATCGCAGATTTCCCAGATAACCTGTCTTCTTTTCTTATAGACTTCATTCATTTCTGAAAACCAGTCTCGAGAAATATTGAGCGCGGCAATAGCCCCTTTTTGAATCCCGAAATACATGCCAGAGTCCATGTTGCTTTTTACTTTTAAAATAGAATCCAAAAAAGTTTTCTGGCCCACTACCATTCCAACTCTCCAGCCAGCCATGTTGAATGTTTTACTTAACGAATTCAGTTCAATGGCAACATCTTTTGCACCTTTAACCGAAAGGATACTTCTTGGGTCATCATTTAAGATAAAACTATAAGGGTTATCGTTGACGATTAAAATACTGTGTTTTTTTCCAAACTCAATCAAAGCTTCAAACAAGTCTTTGTTTCCATTACTCCCGGTTGGCATATGAGGATAATTAACCCACATGATCTTTACCTTGCTTAAGTCGAGTTCTTCGAGAGCTTCTAAATCAGGCCACCAGTTATTCTTTTCTGCCAGTTTGTACTTTACGGGCACAGTCTCAATCAATTTGCTTACCGAAGCATATGTAGGATAGCCAGGATCAGGAATAAGAACGTGATCACCTTTATTGAGAAAAGCCATAGAAATGTGCATGATGCCCTCTTTTGATCCCATCAAGGGTAAAACTTCAGCATCAAATTTTAAATCAACATCATAATATTTCCTATAAAAATCAGACATAGCTTTTCTGAGTTCTGGAAGGCCCTGATAGCTCTGGTAACCATGAATGTCGGCTTCATAAAGAGCCCTGGTTACTGACTCCGGAGGGGAAAGATCAGGACTTCCTATTCCTAAATTAATAATAGGTTTGCCTTGTTCGATAAGTGACCTGACTTCTTTCAATTTGATGGAGAAGTAATACTCTTTTACGTCATTAAGTCTATTTGCAACAGGTATCATACGGCATTATTTTGATGGTATTCCCCAAGAATTTTTAAATGGGTAACTTTTTTTGAAATAAGATGAAGTGCGTTTTTATAAAGCACGAAATCATCAATAACAAGATCGATAAAAAAGGCATAATTCCAAGGTTTCTCAATGATTGGTAATGATTGAATCTTTGTAAGGTTCAAATCGTGCTTCCCAAAAATATCCAAAATTTCAGCCAGGCTTCCGGCATCGTGTTTTGTTACGAATTTTAGGGAGGCTTTATCTTTTACTTCACCCAGTTTACTGGGATGATACGGACTGTCATTGTTCTTTTTCAAGATGAAAAACCGTGTTGAATTATTCTTTATTGTCTGAATGTCATCAGCCACAATCTTAAGTCCGTACATGTCAGCTGCCAATTTACTGGCAATGGCCCCAACACCTTTAATGTTTTCTTTCTGGATCCTTCTTGCAACTTCTGCTGTATCCTTTTCCTCGATCAATTTTATTTCAGGACGTTCACGAAAAAACTTTCTGCATTGCAACAAGGCCATAGGATGAGACCAAACCTCTTTGATATCTTCCAGTTCCTGGCCATCCAATGCCATTAAATGATGATGAATATTGGTAAAATATTCTCCCTCGATGCTTAAATTGTATTCATCAATCAAGGCGTAATTTGGAAGAATTGCCCCGGCGATTGAGTTTTCTATGGCCATAACAGCACTATCCACCTCATCATTTTCAAGCAATGGAGGGATCTCAGTAAAAGACATGCATTCCACGAGGTCGATATCATTACCAAAATACTTATTGGCAACGATATGATGAAATGAACCCTTTATTCCTTGAATTGCTATTTTCATTGTTCCTCCCTGATCATAAAAAAAAAAGCCTCGAAAACGAGACTTAATATGTTATTATAAACGATCTATACATCAAAAGTCTCAGCCTTTATTTTGTAAAAAAATAAAAGTAAAACCAGTTTAATATTTGTACAGATATTGTCATTAAAATCAAAATTAGTCAGCAAATCTATGAATTAATTTGTCAATTACAAGAGTTTTTTAAAAAAGATTAACGATAATTCAAATATATTGGTGGGATTTGGGTTAAGAAATGATCCTTATCATGAATAATTAAGATAAATTTTATTTACTTTGCCCCGTTATTTAAGTAATTTTAAATGTCAATCGAAGTTGATTCCGTAGTAAAACAGTATGGATCCCAAACGGCTCTGAATTCTGTAAGTTTTCAAATTAGTACAGGAGAAATAGTTGGTTTCCTGGGGCCAAACGGGGCGGGAAAATCAACTATGATGAAAATTATCACAACCTATGTTGAGCCAAATAAGGGAACTGTTCTGGTCAATGGGTTCAGGACTAAAGATCAAAGCCTTGAAGTTAAGAAATCAGTGGGCTATCTTCCTGAACACAACCCTTTGTATCTTGATTTTTATGTAAAAGAATACCTTAAATTTCATGCTGAGATACACCGTATAGGAAATAAAAGAATAGAAGAAGTCATTGATAAGGTAGGTTTGGTTGATATAGGAGAAAAAAAAATCGGACAGTTATCAAAAGGATATAGACAACGAGTGGGATTGGCAGCTGCTTTACTCCATGATCCTGAAGTTTTAATTCTTGACGAACCCACAACCGGACTAGACCCAAATCAATTAAGAGACATAAGAAATCTGATCAAAGAAATTGGAAAGTCAAAAACCATCCTGTTGTCAACTCATATCATGCAGGAAGTAGAAGCCATGTGCGATCGAGTGATTATTATAAACAAAGGAGATATTGTAGCGGACGAAGAGCTTGAAAACCTGTTAAGCGGGCAATGCCAGACCATACTGGTTGAGTTTGACAAGAAAGTTGAGGAAGCTAAGATCAGAAAACTTGCTCATTTAATAGAATGTTCAAATCCCGAAGGAAATATTTGGAACCTGAGTTTTGAAACAGATGAAGATATGAGGGCAAATGTATTTGATTTTGCAGTTGAGAACAGATTACGAACCTTGGAGCTAAATCAGAAATCAACAAATTTAGAATCACTATTCCAAAGTTTAACCAATTAGAACCATTTAGAAAGAGGTAGAAATAATGAAAAAATATTTTTTTACAGCTCTTTTTTTGATTGTGGCAATTGCCTATTCTCAAGAAAAAGAAGCCACCGACACCAAAGATTTTTATTTAAAGAAGGGAAAAGGTTTTGAATTTCATTTTGATCAGGATAAATACATGTTCTACATTGATTTCCGCGGTCAGTTCAGAGCTTCTTATCCGCACCAGAACTTTCCAACCAACGAGGATGATTTTAGCGATGATGATATTAATATGGGTATTAGCAGGGCCAGGATCAAATTTGGAGGCTATGTAGGAGAACCTGGTTATAACTTTTATCTGGAACAGGATATTCGTGGTGGTAACCTTCTGGATTTCAGAGCTCAAATTGAAAAATTACCTTACTTAAAATTCAGAGTTGGACAATGGAAGGCAAGGTATTCAAGAGAAAGGGTTATTTCCTCAGGGAAACAAACCGGTTTGGAACGTTCCTTGATCAACAGAATATTTACAATTGATCGTCAGCAAGGAGTTTCCCTATACGGAAATCTTGATGGTGGGGGAGCGGCTAATTTCAACTATTGGGCAGAGATTCTTACCGGTAGTGGACGCGGAGGTGCCGTGGGGGATGATGAAAACCTGATGTATATGATGAGGCTCCAATGGAACCCGAATGGGAAAGAATTGGGCTTCTCAGGTTCGGATTTAAAATTCCATGAAAAATTTGTGGGTTCAGTTGCTATTGCCGGGGTAACCAATACTTCTAAATATACCAGATTCTCCACTAGTGGAGGTGGGCAGTTGTACGGATATGAACCAGGTGTGGACGGGCAATACAAAGTTGATCAGTTCCTGTTTGAAACTGCATTTAAATACAGAGGCTTAAGTTTCGATCAGGAATTACATTTCAAAAACATTGATGATAAAGTAAACCTGGAGGAAACCCTTTTGATTGGTAATTATTTTCAGGTAGGATATTTCTTTCATTATCTTTTTGATAAATTCCCTAAACCCCTGGAGGTGTTTGCCCGTCAGGCATTCTTTGATCCCAATGCAGATATTTCGAGTGATTTGAATTATGAATATACGTTTGGGTTAAACTGGTTTTTCAAGGGCCACAAAAATAAATTGACCATTGATTATTCATATCTCAAATTCAATCAATTTGACATTGAGGATAATGTAGACCACATGGTAAGACTTCAATGGGATGTATCAATTTTCTAGTGATGTGCCTCGTATAGTTTATATTTGCAAAAAATATACAACCCATGAAATTGTCTTCTGTACCTAAATTAAAACATGTAAACAGCGGAAACTTTTTTCTATTGGCAGGTCCCTGCGCCATTGAGGGTGAAGAGATGGCCCTTCGGATTGCGGAAAAAGTTGTGAAAATTACAGATAAGCTAGAGATTCCATATGTGTTTAAAGGCAGTTTTAAAAAAGCAAACAGGTCCCGCATAGACAGTTTTACAGGTATAGGTGATGAAAAGGCATTGAAGATACTGTCAAAAGTTGGTCAGGAATTCGAGATTCCGGTGGTAACAGACATCCACGAGGTTTCCGATGCACAAAAAGCTGCTGAGTATGTTGATGTTCTTCAGATTCCGGCTTTTTTAGTGAGACAAACAGATCTTGTAGTTGCTGCAGCAAAGACGCATAAGGTTGTCAATTTGAAAAAAGGGCAGTTTATGAGCGCGGAAGCCATGAAGCATGCTGTAAAAAAGGTTAAAGATTCAGGGAATGAAAAAGCATGGATTACGGACCGCGGAACGATGTTTGGTTATCAGGATATGATTGTCGATTTTAGGGGTATTCCTGTAATGCAGGAATTTGCACCAACTATTTTGGACGTCACCCACTCTCTTCAACAACCTAATCAAAGCAGCGGGGTCACCGGTGGTAAACCAGAATTGATTGAAACCATATCTCGAGCTGGTATTGCCGTGGGTGTTGATGGAATATTTCTAGAAACTCATCATGACCCTGGTATTGCCAAATCAGATGGTGCAAATATGCTGAAATTAGATTATTTGGAAGATTTGTTAAGCAAGCTGGTTTCCATCAGAAGGACAATTAATCAATTCTAATCATCTTCTGAATTCGCTTAGGAATATGGCTGCAGCCATGGCTACGTTGAGGCTTTCTGTTTTTTGAGTTTCACCAAACTGCGGGATAGTTAGTTTTTGCCGGATCATTCTTTTTACCTCTTCTGAGATCCCATTTGCCTCGTTGCCTAAAATAAGAACGGCATTTTCTTCCGGAGTTAGCTGGTAAATATTTTCTCCGTCAAGTAAAGTGCCATAGATCATGCGTGTTTCCAATCTGAGGTATTCAGCCAGATCCAGGTAACTGACGGATACTCTTGTCAAAGATCCCATACTGGCCTGGACAACCTTTTGATTGTAACAATCCACCGTATTTTCAGAGCAAACAATCTGCCTGACCCCAAACCAGTCGCATAACCTGATAATTGTTCCCAGGTTTCCCGGGTCATTTACCCCGTCAAGCACCAAGGTCAGACCCTCTCTTGTAAGATCTTTTTCAGAAGGAATTTTGAATATTCCAAAAACCTGGTTGGGATTTGTAAAATCGCTGATCATTGCAAGCTCTTTTTCCTCAATAATAGTGAGGTCCTTTATTTTAAAGGGGTTTTTATATGAGGAAGTTGCATAAAGTCTATGAAGCTCAAAAGCAGAAGCCAACAACTCTTCAACTACTTTGATGCCTTCCGCCAAAAACAGCTTTTCAGCCTGACGAAATTTTTTTTTCTTCAAACTTCTGATAAACTTAATTTGATTTTTGCTTAACATTTAAATAGTGTTACTTTTGAATAACTTAAAATACTGCGATTGCCATCTTCTACCACCAAAATACTGCTATTTGTATTGATACTAATACAATTGGTGTCCTGCAATAGTATTAAATATGTGCAAGAAAATGAAAAATTGCTGAAAGAAAATAAGGTACTTGTTAATGGAGAAAAAAACAAAGACCAGGAAATCAACAAATATCTTGCTCAAAAACCGAATCGAAGATCCCTCGGGATGCCGCTGTCTCTTTATTTTTATAATTTTGGCAACCCCGATTTTGAGATGACTTTTGATGAATGGATCCAGAATCATCAAAAAAAGTACGACCGCTATGAAAGATTTTTCTCTAAGAAACAAACTTACATTATTTACAGCAACAAGAAAGCTGTCAATAACTGGTTTTTAAATAAAGGAGAAGCTCCGGTAATTTTTGACGAAAGCAAAGCGAGGAAATCGGCAAGTACATTGAAGGACTATTATATATCAAAAGGGTTTTTTGAAGCTGATGTAAAATACGACACCCTGAGCCTGGGAGAAAAAGAAGTTTCGGTCAATTATAATGTCACTACAAAAACCCAGTATAGAATTGATTCCGTAACTGCGGATATTGAATCTCCTGTGCTTGATTCCATTTACAAAGCAAACTTAGACAAGACGTTTCTCAAGACCGGATACCCGTTTATTTTTGAAGATTTTGAAAGGGAAGAAGCCAGACTGGTAAGGTTATTCAGAAATTCTGGCGTTTATCATTTCAAGAACTTCAGTATGGGATTCTGGACAGATTCCATAAAAGAATCTTACATGAAAGATGTACTCCTGAAAATACCGGATCGTTTGATCACCAGAAATGACACGTTGATCAAAGAACCTTACAAAGCACAAATTGTTAAAGAGGTTAATGTTTACACGGATGCCACACCGGCGAACAGAACTAAAAAAGTTAAGGATTCTGCCACCTATAAAGGATACAGGTTCTACAGTTATGATAAATTAAAGTTTAAACCAAAGTATTTGGTCAACTCCCTGTTTATAACTCCCAACGGACTTTATAAGGACTCGGAAAAGGCACAAACTCAGAGTTATATCAGAAATTTACAAACCTTTTCTTCCTCAGTAGACATTGCGTACACGGAAAATGAGGACGAGTCTTTGACTGCGGACGTATATCTTACACCCTTGAAGAAATATGCCATAACCGTAGATCTGGATGCAACTACCTCTAATATAAAGCCCTTTGGTATTTTGGGAAAATTCTCTTTTCTGGGAAGAAATATGTTCAGGGGATCAGAAATTATGGAACTGTCTTTTCAGGGATCCATATTCAATCTGGCAGAGGACCCCTCGGACAGCAGGGGGTTCTTTAATGGTTGGGAAATATTATCGAGTGCCTCACTGAGGTTTCCAAGAATATTATTCCCTGTCAATACTGACAAGATAATTCCAAAATATATGGCTCCCACTACTAATTTTGACGCAAGTTTAAGCTTTCAAAAAAATGTAGGGCTTGACAGACAAACCACAACAGCAGGGATGGCTTATGGCTGGAAAAGTTCCAAGAAAGTGGCACACAGAGTCGATCTGTTCAATTTACAATATATAAAAAACCAGAATGTTGATAACTATTTTGTGATCTATAAATCGGAGTACAACAAACTGGTTGATGTTCAGGAATCAATTGGTGCTGATCCTCTTCCTGAAAATAAACAGGAAAATTATTTGGAAATTTTAGGTATTATGAATGATTTTCTTGCGGATCCGGATAATTCAGAACTATATCCGGATGAATATGATACTGTTTCAGATGTTGATGAAAGGCATGATATCTTGATTGAGGATTCCTTTGTACCTGCCATTTCCTACTCCTTTGTTTATAATACCCGGGAAAATATTAATGACAATGATTTTTCTTATTTCACCGCACGGTTGGTTTCGGCAGGAACCTTTTCCGAGTTGATATTTCCAAATAAAGATGAATTTGGGAGAAGAACTTTAAGAGATGTTCCTATTGCCCAGTACATCAAGACGGAATTTGAATATAAAAAGTACTGGGAACTCAGAGATGAGAATATACTGGTATTCAGAAGTTTTATCGGGGCGGCCTTTCCCTATGGTAATTCCTCTGATATACCTTTTAGTAGAAGTTACAGCGCCGGTGGTAGTAATGAGATAAGAGCCTGGAGAACTTTTGACCTAGGGCCCGGAGGGGAGCTCAATAATTTGGAATACAAGGTAGGGACGTTTAAATTAGTAGGAAACCTTGAATACCGATTCAAACTGACCAACAAATTTAACAGTGCATTGTTCATTGACGCCGGTAATATTTGGGATATCACAAATTCAAATCTTGTTAGTGAGGAAGGAAAACTGACAAGTTTGAGTTCTTTACAGTACACCGCTGTAGGATCAGGTTTTGGATTGCGGTATGATTTTGGATTTCTTGTATTCCGTTTTGATATCGGGTTTAAAACTTATGAGCCTTACCTTCCGGCCGGTAGCAGATGGTTTGTCAATTATAATTTTGGTAACGCGGTCTATAATATTGGTATAAATTATCCATTCTAATGCTAATATTTTCGTACTTTTGAGCATTAGTTATTTTAAATAAAATCAAATAAAAATGTCACAAAAAATCAAATCAGGAGTAGCTACCGGAGATGCGGTTCAGGAGATCTTCAAACTTGCCAAAGAAAAGAGTTTCGCATTACCGGCGGCTAATGTTATTAGTTCAAGTACCATAAATGCTGTTTTAGAAGCGGCCAAGGAATTGAATGCACCGGTTATTATTCAGTTTTCAAATGGAGGAGCTCATTTCAACGCTGGAAAAGGTTTGAGCAATGAAGGTCAGAAAGCTGCTATTGCAGGTGCTGTTGCTGGTGCAAAGCACGTACATGTTATGGCAAAGGAATATGGTGTTCCTGTAATTCTTCATACTGATCATTGTGCTAAGAAATTGTTGCCCTGGATTGATGGATTGCTTGATGCCGGGGAAGCTTTCTACAAAGAGAACGGAGTACCATTATTCAGTTCTCACATGATCGATCTATCTGAGGAGCCAATAGAAGAGAACATCGAGATCTCAAAAAAGTACCTTGAGCGCATGGACAAGCTTGGAATGACACTCGAAATAGAATTGGGAATCACAGGAGGAGAGGAAGATGGTGTTGATAACACAGATGTAGATGTTTCCAAACTTTATACTCAGCCTGAAGAAGTAGCTTACGCATATGAAGAATTACTAAAAGTAAGTCCTCGTTTTACAGTTGCAGCTTCTTTTGGAAATGTACACGGTGTTTATAAACCAGGAAATGTTAAACTGACCCCGAAAATTCTAGACAACTCTCAAAAGTTTATAGAGGAAAAATACAAAACCGACAAGAACCCGGTTGATTTTGTGTTCCATGGCGGTTCAGGTTCTTCCTTGGAAGAGATCAGAGAAGCCATTGGCTACGGGGTTATAAAAATGAATATTGACACCGACCTTCAATACGCCTATATGTCTGGGGTAAGAGATTATATGTCGGAGAAGACGGATTATCTCCAGGGCCAAATTGGTAACCCGACAGGAGAAGATTCTCCGAATAAGAAATTCTACGATCCAAGAGTATGGGTAAGAAAGGGAGAGGATGCTTTTATCACAAGAATTAAGCAGGCCTTCGAGGATCTTAATAATGTGAATACGCTTTAATTACAGTTAAATAAAATCGGAGTGGCCGGTATCGAGCCACTCCGATTTTTTTATTGATTTGCCATTTTCAGTTAATTTTTATAATCTTTGTCGGTTCAAATGACAATGTAAAACAGCTAACTATGAGCTCTTGGTTTAAAAGAAAGAATAAAGGGATCCAGACGCCAACAGACGAGAAGAAAGATACCCCGAAAGGACTTTGGTATAAAACACCCAGTGGAAAAATCATTGATTCTGATGATCTAAAGACACATCTTTATGTCAGCCCTGAAGATGGCTATCACGTTAGAATAGGAAGCGCCGAATATTTTGAGATACTGTTCGATGATAATAAATTTAAAGAACTGGATGCAAAGTTGTCGGCTAAGGATCCATTGAAATTTGAGGACACAAAAAAGTATACTGACCGAATCAAGGAGGCCCAAAAAAAAACGAATCTTCACGATGCAGTCAGAACCGCAGTGGGAAAGTCATTAGGTAAGGACCTAGTTATTGCTGCCATGGACTTTAGTTTTATCGGTGGATCCATGGGAAGCGTAGTTGGTGAAAAGATCGCACGCGCCATAGATTATTCCATTAAAAAGAAAATTCCGTTTTTGATGATTTCAAAATCTGGAGGAGCGAGAATGCAGGAGGCATCTTATTCGTTGATGCAACTCGTAAAAACATCAGCAAAACTGGCCCAGCTTGCAGATGCAAAAGTCCCTTATATTTCGCTGTGTACAGACCCTACCACAGGAGGAACTACAGCTTCATACGCCATGTTGGGAGATATCAATATTGCAGAACCCAATGCTCTTGTGGCCTTTGCAGGCCCGAGAGTTGTGAAAGATACAACTGGTAAAGATTTACCTGAAGGTTTTCAGAGATCAGAATTTTTACTGGAACACGGTTTTCTTGACAAAATCGTGGAAAGGAAAAAACTGAAAGAGCAGATAAACCTTTTCATTGATTTGATTCAGAACAACCCTATTAGAAAATAAAAAAAGCCTCCAATCAGTTGGAGGCTTTTTTTGAAATATAAGTTTCCAGTTACTTTTTTCTTTTACGTATTTGGATTTCTGTGGTTTGATCACCCACCGTCAGATAGGCCAGGCCATCACATTCTCCATTGCCGTAGTCTAAAACGGCATCCCCTTTGTCGCTGGATATTTTTTTGGTACCACTCACGATGAATTTACAAGACATTTCTCGTCTCAATGGTTTGGTAATCAAAACCGATCTGGATTTTCCGCCTCTTTTTTGAAAGCTACTCTCACCTGTTATGAGAAAAACATTATCAGACCAGATCATGTTTTCATTTCCTTCTATCCATTCTCTTTTCTTCTCTGCAGTCATTGTCATATAGCTATCATCTTTCCAGGTTACCTGAATGTTCTTGCTCACCGTTGAATAAGGATTCGTATTTTCTGTTCTACCAAAACGTTGTTTTGAAACCCTCCCTTCCATTTTTTTATCATTAAAATAGAAATTTTCATAGATCCTTGTAGTCATCATGGAGGCATTTTGAAGCATAAATCTGAACTTCATTATAATTTTTCCGGATAAGACATTTTCTTTTTCTGTAACGCATTCATCACCAAAATCAATGGTTATTGTTGTAACATTGGATGCAGTTTCAACAAATATATCAGCGCAATCAGGAATTCGTCGATTTTTAAAATCCTTAGTCAAGTCTTTTCCCAGGTCCTTTTCGTTTGTTGATTTCATTAAGAAGGACAGGCCCTCGGTCATTTCATCAATGGATTCTTCTGCATTCTCAATCTCCGTAAAGTCAGAAACCTCAGCCAGGCTGATGTCGGCCATGTTAGTTTCTATATCCTGACTGTCCGAGTCACAGCTTAATGTTGTAAAAAGAAAAAAGAATGATAGTGCTGAGATCCCTAAAATACTTTTACTGTAATATTTACTTTTCATAATAATTAGAGGTTTATATGAAACATTCAAATTTACAAGAATGTTTCGGTTAATATATGTTGTGACAGTAATTCGATACAATGGTTTAATCTGGCCACAAAAAAACTTATTCAATCAGTGCTATTGCTAATCAATTAAATAATAGTATCTTTGCCGCCTAATTAAATTATTAGTACATAAAAATTATTAATTTTAAACTTAATGTTAGCATGTATTTAACAAAAGAGAAAAAAGAGGAGATTTTTGCCAAGCACGGCAAATCTGCTGCAGACACAGGTTCTTCTGAAGGACAAATTGCCTTATTTACTTACAGAATCAATCACTTGACGGAGCATTTAAAGAACAATCGTAAAGACTTTAATACGCAGCGTTCATTGGTAAAACTGGTTGGTAAGCGAAGAGACCTTTTGAACTATTTGATCAAAACGGATATTACAAGATACCGTGCGATCGTTAAAGAACTTGGATTAAGAAAATAAAATCAGAGAGGCAAAGAGCCTCTCTTTTTTTTAGTTTTTTATTCATTAGGATTTGGAATAAAAGTTATTTAATTTCGTTAAAAAATCCAATATGTCATTCTTTGTGATAAAGAAATGGCGAACTAAAGTAATTCATTGGCAAACTATTGTCTCCGTCCGGAGATTCGACAACACAACTACAACAAGTTTAACCATGAATTAACTGATTTGCCTTATTGGGCAAATTCTAAAGAAAAATTATGATTCCAAAAGTTTTTAATGAGGTCATAGACCTTGGTGATGGAAGACAGATTTCCATCGAAACCGGAAAGTTGGCAAAACAGGCCCACGGATCGGTAGTAGTACAAATGGGTAACGCCATGTTGCTTTGTACGGTAGTATCAAATTATGAAGCCAGTCCGGTAGACTTTCTTCCACTAACAGTAGATTACAGAGAAAAGTTTGCAGCTGCAGGAAGATATCCAGGTGGATTCTTTAAAAGGGAAGCAAGGCCCAGTAACGATGAAATTCTTACCATGAGATTGGTAGACAGGGTTTTACGACCACTATTCCCTAAAGATTACCACGCAGAGACTCAGGTGATGATCCAGTTGATGTCACATGATGATGACGTGATGCCGGACGCTTTGGCAGGGCTGGCAGCTTCAGCCGCAATTCAGCTGAGCGATATTCCTTTTGAGACTCCTATTTCAGAAGTAAGAGTTGCAAGAATTGATGGAGAATTTGTGATCAACCCAAGCAGGGCTCAGCTGGAGTTATCTGACCTTGATATGATGATTGGTGCATCTTCAGATTCTGTAATGATGGTTGAAGGTGAAATGGATGAAATTTCTGAAGAAGAAATGGCAGAGGCGATAAAATTTGCGCATGAAGCTATTAAGGTTCAGTGTGAGGCACAAATTAAATTGGCTGAAGCATTTGGTAAGAAGGAAACAAGGGAATACGAACCTGAAGAAGAAAACGAAGAATTAGCTTCAAAAATACATGAAGCAGCATATCAGAAATGCTATGATATAGCGAAACAGGGAACCTCTAAACATGAGAGGTCAACGGCCTTTGCTGAGGTTAAGGAAGAAATCATGGCTTCTTTTTCTGAAGAAGAGCTTGAAGAGTTTGGGGGATTGATTGGAAAATATTTCGGTAAAGCACAGAAAGAAGCTGTAAGAGAACTTACCCTGTCAGAAGGCCTTAGGCTCGATGGTAGAAAGACTACGGAAATTCGACCAATTTGGTGTGAGGTTGATTATTTACCATCAACACATGGTTCGTCAATTTTTACAAGAGGAGAAACTCAGGCTTTGGCAACGGTAACTCTTGGTACCTCGAGAGAATCGAGTACAATTGATCTACCGAGTTATCAAGGTGAGGAAACTTTTTATTTACATTACAACTTCCCTCCATTCAGTACGGGAGAGGCCAGACCTTTGCGAGGGACTTCAAGAAGAGAAGTTGGACATGGTAATCTTGCACAAAGAGCTTTAAAAGGAATGATCCCTGAGGATTGCCCATATACAGTTCGTGTTGTGAGTGAAGTGCTAGAGAGTAATGGATCTTCGTCTATGGCAACAGTGTGTTCAGGAACCATGGCATTAATGGATGCTGGTATCAAATTGAAGAAACCGGTTTCAGGAATCGCAATGGGATTGATATCCGACGGAGACAGATACGCGGTTCTTTCGGATATTTTAGGAGATGAAGATCATCTTGGAGATATGGATTTTAAAGTTACGGGTACTGAAGACGGAATTACAGCTTGTCAAATGGATATCAAGATCAAAGGCCTGTCCTATGATATTTTGGTCAGCGCACTAAAACAGGCGAAAGACGGGCGATTACATATTCTTTCGAAGTTAACTGAAACAATAGCTGAACCTAATGCTGATGTCAAAGCTCACGCTCCGAAAATGGTTACCAGAACCATTCCGGGAGATTATATTGGTGCTTTGATAGGGCCTGGAGGCAAAGTAATTCAGGAACTTCAAAAAGAAACGGGCACAACTATTGTGATCAATGAAGTTGACGAAGACGGTGTTGTTGAGATCCTTGGAACGGAACAAGAAGGTATTGACAAAGTACTTGCCAAGATTAAGGCAATTACTTTTAAACCGGAAAAAGGAAGCGTGTACGAAGTAAAGGTTATTAAATTACTTGACTTTGGAGCAGTAGTTGAATATACTGAAGCACCAGGTAATGAGGTTTTACTTCATATCTCTGAACTTGCCTGGGAAAGGACCAATAATGTAACCGATGTCGTCAATTTAGGTGATATCATCGATGTTAAATATTTTGGGGTTGACCCAAAAACCAGAAAGGAAAAAGTTTCGAGAAAGGCTTTGCTCAAAAGACCTGAACGCGAAAACAGAAAACCTTCAAGAGACGGTAAGTAGTCTGTAAAACAAATAGTTATAGAAGGCCTCGAGATATTTCTCGAGGTTTTTTTATGATGTTTTGTAACATTTATCGAGAATCGTACGTATAACAAGTACACGACAAAACTTTTTAAACTAAAATTCCAATTTTTTAATGAGACAACTAAAAATAACTAAGCAGGTTACGAATAGGGAGACTGCTTCTTTGGATAAGTATTTGCAAGAAATAGGTAAAGTTGATTTGATTACAGCTGATATGGAGGTTGAACTTGCACAAAGAATTAAAGCAGGAGATCAGGTAGCTTTGGAAAAATTGACAAAAGCAAATTTAAGGTTCGTAGTATCTGTTGCCAAGCAATATCAGAACCAAGGGTTGACTTTACCTGATTTGATCAATGAAGGAAATTTGGGTTTGATCAAAGCGGCAAAAAGATTTGATGAAACAAGAGGATTTAAATTTATTTCATATGCAGTTTGGTGGATTAGGCAATCTATTTTACAAGCATTAGCTGAACAATCCAGAATTGTCAGGTTGCCATTGAATAAAATTGGATCGATCAATAAGATAAACAAGACTTTTGCCAGGTTAGAACAGGAAAATGAAAGGCCTCCATCGGCGGAAGAGATCGCAAAAGAACTGGATATGACCGTTAGTGATGTAAAAGAGTCTATGAAAAACTCCGGAAGACATGTTTCCATGGACGCACCTTTGATCGAAGGAGAAGATTCGAACTTATATGATGTATTAAATTCTGGGGAATCGCCAAATCCGGATAAAAGTTTGCTGCATGAATCTCTTAAAGTGGAAATTTTGAGAGCATTGGAGACACTTACACCAAGAGAAGCTGATGTGGTTAAATTGTACTTTGGATTAGGAGATGCGCATCCCATGACACTTGAGGAAATCGGGGAGACTTTTGATTTGACGCGTGAAAGAGTCAGACAGATCAAGGAAAAAGCAATCAGAAGATTGAAGCACACCTCGAGAAGCAAGATATTGAGAACATACCTTGGATAAAATGAAGAACAAATAGATTTTAAAAAGCCTGTGATTAATCGCAGGCTTTTTATTTTTTGTCTTAGTTTTGTAAAAATTTTGATTCATGTCACACATTATTGCACCTTCTATTTTGGCGGCAGATTTTGCCAACCTTCAACGAGATATCGAACTAGTAAACCGAAGTGAGGCGGATTGGTTTCACATTGATGTCATGGATGGGGTTTTTGTTCCCAATATTTCATTTGGTATGCCGGTAATTTCAGCCATCAAGAAACATGCTTCAAAAACCATGGATGTTCACCTGATGATTGTTGATCCAGACAGATATATTGCCGATTTCAAAAGAGTTGGCGCCGATATTTTAACGGTTCACTATGAAGCCTGCAGGCATCTTCACAGAACGGTTCAGGCCATAAAACAGGAGGGAATGAAAGCAGGGGTTTCTTTGAATCCACACACTCCGGTATCTGTACTCGAGGATATTATATCAGATCTTGATCTTGTGCTGATAATGAGTGTCAATCCGGGCTTCGGAGGCCAGAGTTTTATTGAAAACACCTACAAGAAAATAGCCCAGTTAAGACAGATGATCGAAAAATCTGGTTCACAGGCCATTATTGAGATCGATGGCGGGGTTAATGATAAAAATGCGGAAAAGCTGGTTGCTACTGGAGCAAATGCCTTAGTGGCGGGAAGTTTCGTCTTTCGAAGTGAAGATCCGGAACAAACCATCCATGACCTTAAGCACCTGAAGTACTAAAATTTTAATCATCGTCTGGTTTCAAATCCTTTATATTTAGTTGAATTGAGGTAATTCCATTCCAATGATTCTCCTCAATGGTAAAGGCAGCTTTAAAGGGTGCGCCTGAGGTGACCAGTTCATATTTTTCTGAAAGTCGGAACCCAATGGCATTATAGGTCTTTTGATCCGCTCCACATATGATGTTGAGTTTCAAATGATCCTGTTTTGCACCAATTTTTCGGGCATATCCATTATCGCGAAGGCCCCTGGCCATAAACACGGGCTTCATATTCTGCGGCCCAAAAGGCCCCATCTGTTTTAATATTCGATTAAATTTTGGTGTTATATCTGAAAGGTATATTTCCGAGTCAATTTCAATTTGAGGTTCCTGAGAGGCAAGTGGTATTTCCTTGGCAACAACTTTTTCAAATTCTTCCTTAAATGCCAGGTAATTTTCAGGTAAAAGTGTAAGTCCGGCTGCATATTTATGTCCTCCAAATTGTTCTATGTAATCACTGCATTGGTTCAGCGCCGCATAGACATCGTAACCTTTTACAGACCGCGCAGAAGCAGCCAGTTTATTTCCACTTTTGGTAAAAACTATGGTGGGCCTGTAATATTTTTCAATCAACCTAGAAGCCACAATTCCAATAACTCCTTTGTGCCAGGTATCTTTTCGGACCACGGTCGAGGATCTGGTTTCTTCTCCATTTTCCATGATCTGTGACAATGCCTCTTCAGTAATAGACTGATCCAATTCTTTTCTTTCTAAATTATAGGAATCAATGGCAGCTGCGTATTTCATTGCCCTGGAGAAATCATTTTCAGTTAGTAGTTCAACAGCATATGACCCGTGTTTCATTCTGCCCGCTGCATTGATCCTTGGAGCTATTATAAATACCACGTCTGTAATATTTAACAAAGGCTTCTTAACACCATGAAGCAATGCTTTTATCCCAGGACGGGGCTGACTATTGATAACCAGGAGACCATAATGAGCAAGAATCCTGTTTTCTCCTGTCAACGGAACAATATCTGCTGCAATTGAGGTGGCGACCAAATCGAGGGAGGAACTCAGATTCTCGAGTCCGTTCCCCTTTTTTTGCTCAATCGCCTGAATTAGCTTAAAGCCAATCCCGCATCCGCAAAGTTCATTATAGGGATATTGACAATCGCCCCTCTTTGGATCTAGAACGGCAACTGCCCCAGGAATAATTTCTCCGGGCCTGTGATGGTCACAGATTATAAAATCAATTCCTTTTTTCCTGGCATAATCAACTTTTTCTATGGCTTTTATACCACAATCAAGGGCAATAATCAGGCTGACTTCATTATCATCCGCATAATCTATTCCCGTATAAGAGATACCATAACCTTCCTTGTATCTGTCCGGGATATAGGTAGAGATTTTTTCATATGTCCTGCTCATATAATCATAAACAAGACTCACGGCAGTGGTGCCGTCTACATCGTAATCCCCGTAGATCATGATATGCTCAGAATTTTGAATTGCCTTTTCAATTCGCCGGACTGCTTTGTCCATGTCTTTCATTAAAAAAGGATCATGCAATTGGTCCAGGGATGGCCTAAAAAAATTTTTAGCCTCCTCAAAATTCTCTACACCTCTCTGTATCAAAATAGTACTTAAAACAGGATCTGTTCCCAAGGCATTTGAAAGAAGTTCAATTTTTTCTTTTTCAGGTTTTCTTTTTTCAATCCAGCGCATATATTCAGATTGGATTCACTATTTACAGGACAAATTCTTAAGTGAATATAATAGAATTTGCCGAATGGCAATGTTATATTTATAAATATCCAGAACCTTCATTAGTGAGATTTTCAAGGTACAGGAAAACTTCCTTCAACGATTCTTTTTTTTTTTGAATTCAAAGAAAATGGCCAAGCTTATGCTTGACCATTTTCGAGATTAGACAAAAGTATGATTAAATTAAATGAGGATCATATTATTCGTATTTAAGCGCATCAACTGGATCTGAATTTGCAGCCACATAGGATTGGGTGCTTACCGTTATCAAAGCTATGATCAAAGCAATCAGTGTCGCAAAAACAAAAGGAAGCAGAGGCATATCAATTTGGTATGAAAAATTGGACAACCAGTCCTTAGCCAACAAATATGAGATCGGCCAGGCAAAAATATTAGCAATCAGTACAAGTTTCATAAAGTCGCGGTTCAGCATATTCATGATCTGACCTACAGATGCACCCAGAACTTTTCTCACACCTATCTCCTTGGTTCTCTGTTCTGCAGTGTATGAGGCAAGACCATAAAGACCCATTGAAGAAATTATAATTGCAAGTATGGTAAGGTAGAGGAACATGGAACCAAAGTTTTCCTGTTGCTTCAAAAGTTCGCCAAACTTATCATCAAGGAATCTGTATCTGAAAGGATGCGTAGGCTCCAGTTTGTTCCATTCCGTTTCTATATAGGTTATTGTGGCGTTCATATCTTCAGGAGCTATTTTGAAGGCTGTAAACCAGACATTATTACTCACAGATAAGATCATAGGACGTATTGGCTGGTCGAAACCTTCTACATGAAAGTCTTTTACGATACCGATAATTTCACCGTAGCCTATATTACCTTCCATGTCTATAAAAGTTCCCATTCTTTTACCAATAGGGTTTTGGATGTTAAAATTATTGACTGCCGCTTCATTTAAAATATACGTTGGAATGGAATCATTATCCTTTTCCAAGTCGAATAATCGACCCTCTGACAACTGAATGTCAAGTGTTTTGAAAAAGTCAAAATCTACGAACATATTCCAAAGAGGGATCTGATCTTCGGTTCCTTCGAGAACATACATGTTTTGCCAGGGGTTATCTCCCGGAAAATAGGATGCACGTGAAACCCCATGAACATTGGTGTTTTTAAGAAAAATATCCTTGTAATTTCTGAAATTCTGCTGCATCTGGTCTGTCTGTATTGGTACGATCAAAACCTGATCTCCTTGGAATCCAATGTCTTTGTTGTGCAAATATGAAATTTGCTGGAAAATGATGATCATTCCAATAATGAGTATAATTGATGCCGCAAATTGAGTCACAACAAGAGACTTTCTAAGAAAAGCACCTCCCTTTGTTTTGGTTAAGTCACCTTTTAAAACTGAAACAGGTTTGAAGCTGGAAAGGAAAAATGCGGGGTAGCTTCCTGCAAAAATCCCGTAAAATAGTGTTACACCTACAGAAAATAGTACGGTTTGCCACAGATAATCATTGAAAAGGTTTAGCTCGGTTCCCATGACATTATTAAATCCGGGAAGAAATAATTCCACTAGGATAAAGGCAAGGAATAAGGCCAGTACACTTTGAATTACAGATTCAGTTAGGAACTGAACGATCAACATTTTTCTTGAGGCTCCTGTTACTTTTCTTACACCAACTTCCTTGGCTCTTTTACCCGATCTTGCCGTTGAAAGGTTCATAAAATTGATTCCGGCAATCAGGATGACCAAAACAGCTATTCCGATAAAGACATATACATAAATAATATTTCCGTTTTGCTGAATTTCCCATTGCTTTTGTGAATGCAAATGAATGCTGGTAATAGGCTGGAGCTGGTACTCAAAGGAGTTTCCTTGCTTGAAAAATTCTTCAATGTTAATTTTTAAAAAAGCTTCAACATTAGGCTCAATTTTTTTCATGAAATTAGCCTTCATTTTCTCTTCAAAATCGGCAAAATTTGTATTCTCCTTCAACCTGAAGTAAGTATAAAAATTATTGCTGATCCAGATATTTTCGATTTGATTCTGTGCCATGAACATGTCGAAATGAAAATGTGAATGTCCTTTAGGCTCTTTAACAATGCCTTTTACAATATAATCTCTTCGATTGTCGTAATTCACAACCTCCCCGATGGCACTTTTATCACCAAAAAGTTTTTTGGCGGTTTCTTCGGTCAGTACAATGGCATTGGGCTCATTCAAAGCCGATTCTGCATTTCCATGGGCGAATTCATAATCAAAAACTTTAAAGAAGGAACTATCTGCATATACTCCTTTTTGAATATAAACTTTGTTTTGTTCCTGTCTCATCATAATTTCCTGACGAACAGGCTGAAATCTTGTTGCCGTTTCCACTTCATTGAACTCTGTTCTGAAGGATTGGGCCATAGGGCTCGGAGATGAAGGTCCATCCATTTTTTGCCCCATCATGTCTGCCTTAATACCTGTGCGGTATATACGATCATACCCATGCCAGTGTTTGTCGTAGCTTGTTTCATCTTTTACGAACATAAAGACCAGAATTGTAATGGCCAATCCTAATCCCAGGCCGAGTATATTGATAAAGGCATATACCTTGTTTCTGCTAAGGTTTCTAAGGGCAACTTTAAAATAATTCTTTAACATCGTTGAAAAGTTTGATTAAACGGCAGCTTGACTCAGTTTGTTCCTTTTTTCAGAAACGATCTGACCGTCTAAAAGGTTGATAATTCTTTGAGAGTAACTCGCGTCGTGCGAAGAGTGCGTCACCATTACAATGGTAGTTCCCAATTCATTGAGGTTACATAGTAATTCCATAACTTCATTTCCATGTGAACTGTCTAGGTTACCGGTAGGTTCATCAGCAAGAATCAATGGTGGCTTGGTAACAAGCGCCCTTGCTACTGCAACTCTTTGTTGTTGCCCACCGGATAATTGCTGTGGGTAATGTGAAGATCTGTGTGAGATACCTATCCTATCGATGAGCTCATTTACGCGAGCCTTTCTTTCGGAGGAACTTACTTTTGTATAGATAAGAGGTAATTCAATATTTTCGAAAACAGTTAATTCATCAATTAAATTGAAGTTTTGGAAGATAAAACCGATATTTTGTTTTCGAACCGAAGAACGGCCTTTTTCATTTAAATTACTCACTTCCTTACCCAGAAACTCATAACTTCCGCTCTCAGGTTTGTCGAGCATTCCTAGTATGTTAAGTAGGGTTGATTTCCCGCAACCCGATGGTCCCATTACTGAAACAAATTCTCCTTTTTCAATTTCAAAGGACACCTTGTTCAGGGCTGTTGATTCTATTTCGTCAGTTCTGTAAACTTTGCTGAGGTTTTCTAATTTGATCATAATTTTAGTATTATTTGATTTCGATTGTTTCATAATTTTTAAAATCCTGGTAGGACGAGCTGATAAATCTTTCTCCAGCCTCAAGTCCTTCAAGAACCTGATAGTAACCAGGGTTATTGTTTCCAAGTTTGATATACCTTTTGTGCGCTTCTCCCTGATCGTTCAGAACAAAAACATATTGACCACCTGAGGCCTGGAAATAATTTCCTCTTGGTATCATCACGGAGTGCTGGGCCTTTGAAAGCTCTAGTCTGACCTGAACGGATTGACCTATGGTAATTGCCTCAGGCACTTCACCAACAAATTCCAATTCAATTTCAAACTGTCTGTTGTTAACTTCAGGAAGGACCTTTTTAACTTTTAGGTCAATCAACTGGCCATCAAAAGAAAATCTTGCAAGTTGGCCCGGTTTAACGGTGCTTAAATAGTATTCATCCACTCTTCCCTTTATCTTAAATCCTGATTGAATATCTATTTTTGCTACGGTCTGATTTCTGCCGTAAGATTCTCCAATAACAGGATCGAAAGATGATAACATACCGCTTACGGGTGCCCGAACTAGCATTTTTTCAATGTTTTCATGAATCAGTTCAAGGTTTCGCTGCATCATTTCAATGGATTTATTGATCTGCTCGATCTGAACTTTATTATCAAGACTGCTTTTTCTCACATTGTTACTCAATAGATTTCTTTTTTCTCTTTCATAGCGATAGCTTTCCCTTATATCTATAAAATCGTTTTTAGCGATTACATCTTTTCCATAAAGAATGGAATCTGTTTTATAGCGTCGGGTAGTTTCAGCAAGACTGTTTTCACTGTCAATCAGGGATTCGTCCAGATTTCTCTGGTCCTTCTCAAGAGATAATTTTAAATTTCTCAGGTTATTGATCTGTTCTACAATTGCCGTCTCCTGATTTAAATAGCCCAAGGTTGCTGTTGGGTTGCTCAGGTGAATCAATGGTGTTCCTTTCTCAACGAATACACCATCTTCAACAAAAATTTCCTTTACAGATCCTCCTTCCAGTGTGTTGACAAGAACCAGGTTTATGGGTTCAATATCACCATCGATCAATATCATGTCCTGAAACTGGCCTTCTATAACTTCCTTAACTGTAATTCTTGAAGCATCAGCCTTAAAGATTTTTTTGTTGAAAGATTTAAATCCAAAAAAAGCCAGTAACACAAAGAGAATGGAACCAGTGATATATGTAATCTTTTTTCTGGTCCATTTCTTTTTTTCAATCCTCTTATCCATACCAAGTTGTCTCATTTTTAGACATTCTGCTTTTTAAAGTTTGTAATTTCTGTAAGTTGACCACTGAACTCTTCTGCTGTTTCTAAAGAGTAGGTGTAATTCGTGACTTCTGCTTTCGGTTGTGGTGTTATATAATATCGTTTTCATATCTTTTAATTTAAGGGGTTTCAATTTTGGTTTCAACATTAATGCTACATAAGAATCGCTTCGAGAGCATTAATTATACTTATTACTATATTTATTAAAATACCTATCATAACTTTTGAATTTTGGGGTCTGCCCTTTTTAGTTCAATCTACGTGCCACAACTTTTACATTTTTTAAACCCCTGTAAAACAACTATTTAAGATTTTTACAAAAATTTATAAGTGTTCATTTTCGGACAAAACGTTGTTCGTTTTCGAACATTTCGTACTTTAGGCGAATAATTTATGCGTTGTGTAAAATGGCAAAAACAGATGCGACAATACTTATAATCGATGATGACGAGGATATTCTTTTGTCGGCTAAACTTCTCCTGAAAAAGCATTATTCAAAAGTTCTTATAAAAGACACACCCAAGGAACTGAACCAATTATTGTCTTCAGAGCCTATTGATGTCATCGTTCTGGATATGAATTACAGAATTGGTTTCAATGATGGAAAGGAAGGAATGTATTGGCTGAGGCATATATTGGATGTAAGGCCGGAGATGGTAGTTATTTTGATGACGGCTTATGGGGAAGTAGAATTGGCTGTCAACGCTATAAAAAAAGGTGCTTTCGATTTTATTCTGAAGCCCTGGACCAATGAAAAATTTCTTGCTACTATTCAAGCAGGACTTAAGTTAAGCAAAAGCCGTAACAAGGTAACGCTGCTTACGGGAGCAAAAGAAGTTCTGGAAAAGGATATTGATCAGAAGTTTGGCCCCATAGTAGGTAAATCAAAAGAAATGATGAAGTTGATGGAAGTGGTGGATAAGGTGAGTGTGACCGACGCAAATATTTTGATTCTTGGCGAAAACGGAACGGGAAAACAGCATTTAGCCCGTGAAATTCACAAAAGATCTCATGTGAAAGAAGGGCCATTTGTACATGTTGATTTAGGTGCCTTATCGGAGAATTTGTTTGAAAGCGAACTGTTTGGACACATGAAAGGGTCCTTTACAGATGCCCATGAGGATAAGCCAGGTAGATTTGAACTTGCAGAAAACGGAACCCTTTTTTTGGATGAAATAGGAAATCTTCCCTACAATCTGCAGTCTAAATTGCTTACGGTTTTGCAGGACAGAAAAGTTTCCAGGATCGGAGAAAGTTTGGAACGACCCTTTAATGCCAGATTATTATTTGCTACTAATGCTCCCTTAAAGGAATGGGTAGATGAAGGTAAATTCAGACAGGACCTGATGTTCAGGATCAACACTGTTGAATTAGAAATACCTCCGTTAAGAGTCCGACCGGAGGACATTGAGGAATTTGTTTTTCACTTTCTGGAAATATTCAAGCGCAAATACCATAAATCGAATCTAAGCATTAACAAGGACGCAATTGACCTCTTAAGGGAACACAGCTGGCCGGGGAACGTCAGGGAAATTCAACATACCATTGAGAGGGGTGTGATTATGTCAGACGGTCATGAAATTAGAATTACGGATTTCAACCTTTCTGCTGCTCCTCCCGCGGCTTCTTCCCCTGTGCATGAAATAGAAAACCTCAATATTCATGAAATAGAAAAAATGTTAGTGGAGAAAGCACTCGAAAAGCACGACGGAAATATTTCAAAAGCTGCAAAGGAACTGGGCCTTACCAGAGCGGCCTTGTACCGAAGACTGGAAAAATTTAATTTATAAGGATTTATATGATTAAAAGATTTACCATACAAGTTACCCTTCGAATTTTTATAATTCTTTTGTTCTGTGTTTTGTTTTCTTATTTTCTTGTTAAGAATTTCTGGTTCAGCAGCGCGGGAATCGCGGCTTTGATTATCCTGCAGGTTTATTTTTTGATCCGTTACGTGAACAACACAAATTATTCGCTGGTTAAGTTTTTAGACGCCTTAAAAACGGAGGATTATTCGGTTTATTTTTCGCCTACTAAAAAAGGAGATTCTTTCTCTAAAGTCTACGATGATTTTAACCTGATCATCAAGATCTTCAAACGAAATAAAATCGAGAAAGAGGCTCAGTATAAATATTTCAAATACATCCTTGAACATGTGAACCTCGGGATTATTTCAATTAAAAAGGAGGATTTATACAACCATCATTCAGCTTCTGAAATCTTGTTTTTAAATAAGGCTGCATGCGATATTTTACAACAACCCCAGCACAAATACTGGCATAGAATTGCATCAAATTTACCCTGGCTGGAGAGCGAGATCAAAAAACTGGAAAACGGAGGTAAGTCCCTGATTGATTTTGGAGATGATATCCAGAGAAAGCAATTGTCACTTGAGGTCATGGAAATTCAGTTGCTAAACGCTCCGTATTTAATTATTGCATTTCAGGATATCAGATCAGAGATCGAACAGAAAGAAATTGAAGCCTGGCATAATGTAATCAGAATTCTGGCTCATGAAATGCTTAATTCCTTTACCCCGGTGAGCAGCCTGGCTTCTACCATTAAAAGTATAACAGAAACAGAGAGCGGTGCCACAATCGGTTTGAATGATCTGGATAGTGAGGATATAGAGGATATTAATACAGCGGCATCTACCATAAAAAAAAGATCTGACGGATTGTTGGCTTTTGTCCAGGATTACCGCACAATTGCCAGCATACCGGTACCAAAAATGGAACCCGTCAATGTGAAAGGTTTCTTGTCCGAAATGGAGTTGCTTATGGCCTCGGCATCAAAAGAGGCAGGAGTTGAAGTCAGTTTACTTCCGATTCCTGCGAATGCCACTGTACATATGGATAGAAAGCTCATTGAACAAGTGATCATTAACCTTATCAATAACGGTCTTCATGCTTTAAAAGGAATTGAGAACCCATGGATTAAATTGAGCTGTCTGGTAGAACAGGACAAGAGTATAATCATGGTTTCGGACAATGGTAAAGGGATCGAGGAAAAAATATTGAATCAGATTTTTATTCCATTTTTTACTACTAAGAAGAATGGCTCGGGAATTGGCCTGAGTCTTTCCAAAAACATCTTAAAAAAACATGGAGGCAACCTTCTTGTGAGTTCTGAACCAGGAGTTAGAACTACATTTTCACTGATATTCAAGAATTGACAGGTTGCAATTTACGGGTCTTCAATCTTGATTTTTAATTCGTTAAAGTTTTTATAAAATTGTTAATTCGTCATTTTGGAGTGGTGATAAAATATAAATTTGTTGAAACGAACCCTCTGAAATGAAGTATTTTATCATTGCATTTGTCTTATTATTGTCGTTTTCTTGTTCTAAGAAAGAGAGCCAGCAAGGAACTAGTTTTAAGGTTGAAAAAGGTGAAAAACAAGAGAATACGGATATTGAAGTCTATGATTTTAATGAGCTTGAAAATTTCCTTAAATCAGAGGATGATATGTTACTCGTAGTTAACTTCTGGGCAACCTGGTGCAAGCCCTGCATTGAGGAATTACCCTATTTTGAAGCTCTTCAGGAAAATCATAAATCAAAAGTAAAAGTTATTCTTGTAAGTCTTGATTTTCCAAATAAACTGGAAAGTCAACTCAAACCTTTCGTGAATAGAAAAGAGTTGAAGTCACAAGTGATATTACTGGATGACCCTTACGAAAATGAATGGATTCCCAAGGTCGATGCTTCTTGGAGCGGAGCCATTCCTGCAACACTTATGATTTACAAGGATAAAAAGGCCTTTTACGAAAGGTCATTTACTCAGGAAGAACTCGAATACGAACTATCAGAATTTATAAAAACCTAATATTATGAAAAACAAACATTATATCTTGTTGTTGACCGTTATTTCCCTTTCAACAATAATCTCAGTATTTGCCTTCTCCGGAATTAATGCCGGGGTCTCAGATTTTATTTTTAGTTATAAAATAGGTGACAAAGCAGACGATTTCAGGTTAAAAAATGTAGATGGGAAAATGGTGTCACTTTCCGATTTTAAAGAAGCCAAAGGGTTCATTGTTATTTTTACCTGTAACACCTGTCCTGTATCTGTAGCTAACGAAGACCGAATCATTGAACTGAACAAGAAGTATAAAAGCAAGGGCTTTCCTGTTATTGCCATTAATCCGAATAATCCGGAGGTTTCAGGCGGAGACAGTTATGAACTTATGAAGGTCAGAGCCAAGGAAAAAGGATTTGACTTTCCTTATTTATTCGACGAAGGGCAAAAAGTTTATCCAAAGTATGGCGCGTCAAAAACTCCTCATGTATACGTGTTGGAGAAGCAAGACAAGGATCTGATCGTTCAATATATTGGTTCAATTGATGATAGTGCCAGAAATGAAGGAAGTGTGAAGACCAGATATGTTGAAAATGCAGTTGATGCCCTGTTGAAAGGAATGCCTGTAGAGTTGGCAAGTACCAAGGCAATTGGCTGTTCTATTAAAAAGTAACTCTTTTTAATTTAAGATATTTAAAAGCCCATTTTAAAATGGGCTTTTTTTGGATCAATTCTAAATGTCAAGATTATCCAGTAAATTCTCTTCAACTAGATTAGGAAGGGTAACCTTAAGATCCGGAGACCTGTCCATTTCTCTTTTGATAGCGAACAACGCCTCTTTATTCCTGGCCCAGCTGCGTCTGGCAATTCCATTATTGACGTCATAAAACAACATGGAACGGAGTTGTTTTTCTGCTTGCTGAGAACCGTCCAGTACCATTCCAAATCCTCCGTTACTCACTTCTCCCCAGCCTACGCCACCGCCATTGTGAATTGACACCCAGGTAGCACCTCTGAAACTATCACCAATGACATTGTGAATTGACATATCAGCTGTAAACTGGCTTCCGTCGTAAATATTACTGGTTTCCCTGAAAGGTGAGTCTGTTCCGCTTACATCGTGATGATCCCTGCCGAGAACAATAGGAGCCGAAATTTTTCCATCAGCAATGGCATCGTTAAAAGCAGAGGCAATTTTTGCCCTTCCTTCGGCGTCAGCATAAAGAATTCTCGCCTGCGAGCCTACAACCAATTTGTTCTTTTTTGCATTTTTAATCCAGATGATATTGTCATTCATTTGCAGCTGAATTTCTTTAGGGGCACCTTCCTGGATTTTTCTCATAACCTCCAAAGCAATCTGATCAGATTTATCAAGATCTTCTGCATTACCTGAGGTGCATACCCACCTGAACGGGCCAAACCCGTAGTCAAAACACATGGGGCCAAGAATGTCCTGTACATAAGTAGGATAAATGAATTCTCCTTCTTTTTCACCCATAATATCTGCTCCTGCCCTTGAGGCTTCCAGAAGAAACGCGTTCCCGTAATCGAAAAAGTAAGTTCCTTTTGCAGCATGCCTGTTGATGGCTGATGCCTGTCTTCGTAACGATTCCTGAACCAATTTCTTAAACCCATCCGGATCTTCGCTGATCATTTTGTTGGCATCATCAAAACTAAGTCCAACCGGGTAATAACCACCAGACCAGGGGTTGTGAAGTGAAGTCTGATCAGACCCCACATGGATAAAAATATTTTCTTTATCAAACCTTTCCCATACATCCACAACGTTCCCGTGAAATGCGATTGATAAAACTTCGAGATTTTCTTTTGCCTCTTTTACGCGCTCAACGAGCTCATCCATATCGTCAATAATGACGCTGGCCCAGCCTTGCTCATACCTTTTTCGAGCCGCCTTTTCATTGACTTCGGCGCATATAGTGATACATCCAGTTATATCTCCGGCTTTGGGTTGAGCTCCGCTCATTCCACCAAGGCCAGAGGTCAGAAACACCTTGCCTTTTGTGGTTTCACCTTCTTTGAGAATCTTTCTAAACGCATTCATCAGGGTAATGGTTGTTCCGTGCACAATTCCCTGAGGGCCTATGTACATAAATGAACCGGCAGTCATCTGACCGTATTGAGTAACACCAAGTGCATTGTATTTTTCCAGATCATCGGGTTTAGAATAATTGGGAATCATCATTCCATTGGTTACAATGACTCTGGGAGCCTTTTTATCAGAAGGGAACAAACCCATGGGATGGCCTGAGTACATATGAAGTGTCTGCTCCTCTGTCATCTGGCTCAAATATTTCATGCAAAGCAGGTATTGTGCCCAGTTTTGAAATACAGCACCATTACCACCGTAAGTAATGAGTTCTTCGGGATGCTGAGCCACGGCTGGATCAAGGTTGTTCTGAATCATGAGCATTATGGCCGCAGCTTTTCTGGATTTTGAGGGGTAGTCTTCGATGGGCCGGGCATACATCTTGTAATCCGGTTTAAAGCGATACATATAGATTCTTCCGAAATCTTTAAGTTCACTGAGGAACTCTTCGGATAATTCTTTATGCCAGGCTTTTGGGAAATATCGCAAAGCATTTCGGATGGCCAGTTTTTTTTCTTCTTTTGTTAAAATATCTTTCCTTTTAGGAGCTCTGTTTACTCCTTTGGGATAGGTTTTTTTACCAGGAAGTTGTTCCGGAACCCCCTGAATAATCTGATCTTTAAAGGTCATTGTATTTTTTTCTGAAATCATACGTCGTAGAAATTAATAGGATTCAAATAATTCGTCATAATCACCAAAGCCCTCGCAATGAAAAGCTACGGTCGATAGTAATTCTCTTTCCTTGATAAGTTCGATGGCTTTTTCAATATCCAGTGAAAATATTCTGTCTTCTGAAGCAAAACTTACACACTCTCTAATCGTATCGTGGACATCATCGAGCACTTCACTTGACAATAAGGGCTTTCTGAAATCAAAAGCCTGAGCCGCACAAAGAAGTTCAATCGCAAGAATTTTTTCGAGGTTATCAATAACACGCAGGGCTTTTCTGCCGCCAATTGACCCCATACTTACATGATCCTCCTGACCTAGTGAGGTAGGAATGCTGTCGGCACTTGAAGGGAAACAAAGTCCCTTATTTTCACTGACCAGTGCAGCTGAAGTATATTGCAGGATCATAAATCCTGAATTTAAGCCCGAATCCTCAAACAACAGCCTTGGGGTGCCTTCATATTTTCCTTCAAGTGAAAGGTACGTTCTTCTGTCTGAGATGCTGCCTAATTCGGCGGCAGCCAGACAGGCATAATCTAATGGGAGGGCCAGTGGCTGCCCATGAAAACTACCACCGCTAATGATCAGATCTTCGGATATGATTACCGGGTTATCGGTTACCGAATTCATCTCGGTTTCCACAGATTCTTTTAGATGTAACCAGGCGTTTCTTGAGCTTCCGTGTACTTGAGGCATGCAACGCAAAGAATAAGGATCCTGGACTTTGCCACAAAACATATGGGATTTTCCGATCTGGGAGTCTTTCAGGAATTGACTGATCCTTTGAGCCACATGAATGTTCCCCTTGAATGGCCTGGTCTTGTGAAGTTCTTCATGAAAAGGCATTTGCGATCCCATAAGCCCTTCGATCATCAGGCTTCCAATGATATCAGCATGAGAGAGGCAGTTGTAAAGTTTATCCACACACATCACTGCATGAGCCAAAATAAACTGGGTTCCGTTGATTAAGGCGAGTCCTGCTTTAGGATGAAGTTTTAAAGGCTCTAAATCGTGATCTTTTAATGCCTCTGAGGAATTCATGGTTTTATTTTTATACATCACTTTACCCTCTCCGATCAAGGGAAGAAAAAGATGGGAGAGAGGAGCCAGATCACCCGAAGCCCCGACTGATCCTTGCTCAGGAACAACAGGAATCACATCTTCCTCAATATGCCAAAGTATTCTGTCTAAAACAGCTAAAGAAATTCCGGAGTATCCTTGGCAAAGCGAATGCATTTTTAAGATGAGCATCAATTTTGCGAGTTCCTTATCAATGGAATCTCCGACCCCGACAGAATGACTGAGCAGAATCTTTCTTTGAAGCTCTGTGGTGTCATTTTTTGAAATGATCGTATCGCAAAGTGGCCCAAAACCTGTATTGATGCCATACACGGCCTTATCTTTTTTTACAGTTTCCAAAACAATATTGTGGGAGGCTGAAATTTTCTCTCTGGACTTGTTGGATATGCCTGCTTTTAACTCTTTTCGGAGTATAGCCAGTGCCTTACCGGTAGTCAAAGTATCTGATCCGTATTTGAACATGATTGCTGCTTTTCAATTGTATCAAATTTACGATTATATTTGATGCTTTATAATACCATTATTATCATAAATCAATAACTATGAGTTATCAAATAGAATTGAGACATATGAGGTATTTTCTGGCAGTTTCAGAAGAACTTCATTTTAGAAGAGCAGCTGAAAGGCTGTTTATCTCACAACCTGGACTAAGCCGTCAAATTAAACAAATGGAAAAAACCATGGGCATTGATCTCTTTGAGCGAAACAATCGTAAAGTCATTTTGACCAAGGCAGGAAGGTACCTACAGGAGGAGATCAAATTATTGATAAAACATCTTGATGACAGTATTGAACATGCTCAGATGATTCATGAAGGTATGGAAGGGCAGATTAGTTTTGGCTATGTGGGTTCTGCGATGCAAAACGTAATTCCCGAGTTGTTGCTGAAAATCAGGGAAGAGCACCCTAATGTACATTATTCACTAAGGGAAATGGAAAACCCTGACCAGGTTGATGCCCTGATGCGCAAAGAAATCGACCTCGCTTTTGTAAGGCTTGACAAGGTGCCCAAGGGGCTCGAAATAGCACCGGTTTTTGAAGACACATTTTCCCTGGTATTGCCCAAGGATCATCCTGTTGACCAAAAAAGTTTCAGTTCTTTGAGACGATTTAAAGAAATGCCTTTCATTCTTTTTGAGCAATCCTATAGCCCCGCCTATCACGAACAAGTAATGGAACTTTTTAAGAAGAGTGGTTTTCAACCTGTAATTTCCCATAACACCGTCCATGCAAGTACCATATTTAGACTGGTTGAAAATAATCTGGGCATTTCAATTGTGCCTACCTCCCTTCAATTGGGCTATGACATGAATGTAAAGTTTATCGAACTGGATAAGTTTAAACAGCGTACCCTGTTGTCTGTTGCCTGGAATAAGGACAACAGAAACCCAATACTCAATAGGATACTTTCAAAAATAATCCCGGGGAGAGAGTTGGAGGATATGGGGTAATGGTGACTATACAACTTCTGGAAAAAGTATAAATCAAAATCTCCTTCCCTAAAAGCCAATAGTTTTGTACATTCGTCGGAAAATTTAAAAGCATGGGAACCGAAAAACCAACCTTGGTGATCCTGGCGGCAGGAATTGGAAGCCGATACGGAGGATTGAAACAATTAGATACTTTTACCCCAGAAGGAGACACGATCATAGATTTTTCCATTTATGATGCGCTTCAGGCCGGATTTGGAAAGTTTGTTTTTATCATTCGAAAAAGTATTGAAAAGGATTTTAGAGCGGAGATTGACCCGAAGTTAGCTGGAAAAGCTGAGGTAGCGTATGTCTTCCAGGAACTGGACAGAGTACCCGAAAAATATTTCAATCCTGATCGTGTCAAGCCCTATGGGACGGGCCATGCCATGTTGATGGCGAAAGATGCTGTAAAAGAAAACTTTGCCATTATTAATGCGGATGATTTTTATGGTAGAGAAGCTTTTGTAGAGATGGCTGCCTATTTGCGATCTATTGATAAAAATTCACATGATTTTGGCACCATGGCTTACCTGCTGAAAAATACCATTTCTGAACACGGATTTGTCTCAAGAGGAGAATGTGCTGTAAGCGAGGACGGATATCTTACAAATGTTGTTGAGAGGACTCATATTGAAAGAATTGACGGTGTTTTAATGCGCAAGGATGATAACGGGAGTTTTATTCCAATTGATGAAGACACTGTGGTTTCAATGAATTTCTGGGGATTTACGCCGAGATGCTTTGAGTATACTGAAAGCCTGTTTGAAACCTTTCTGGAAGACAATAAGGACAACCTTAAATCGGAGTACTACATTCCTTTAATTGTCAATGGCTATATTGAGAATGGAACTGGATCGGTAAAGGTACTTACTTCGGATGCCAAATGGTTTGGAGTAACGTATAAAGAGGATAAGGAATCTGTTCAGAAGGAGATTCAGGCCCTGAAGGAGAAAAACGTATATCCAAGACATTTATGGTAAAATGAAGTCAATATCTGAAGATGTTTTTAAGTTCTTCTTACCGGAAGAAAACCTGGTTTCAGCAGAGGAATTGACATCGGGGCATATCAACGACACCTATCTTGTTAAAGGCGCTTCAGATAAAAGATATATTTTCCAAAAGATCAATAAGGATGTGTTTCCGGATGTTCCCGGCCTGATCATGAATAAGGTTCAGGTAAGCCGGCATTTGCATAAAAAACATACTCATCTTCCCGTATCTGAGAGGGAAAGAAGGGTTTTGACTTTTGTGCGATCCCATCAAGGAAGCTATCATTATTGGGATAAGAACGGAAATTACTGGAATGTTACTCTTTTTGTTGAAAAGAGTCAAAATTTTGAATCGGTGGAGGATAAATCAATTGCCTACGAAGGAGGCAAGCTCTTTGGATCCTTTATAAGGGACACAGAAGATTTTGATCCGGGCAAACTCATCGAAGTGATTCCAAAATTTCATGATATGTCTTTCCGATTTGATCAATTTGATCAGGCTCTTAAGGATTCCTCGGCGAAGCGCAGAGAAAGAGCTAAAAATTTGATCGAAAAAGCCCTTGCCTTAAGAACCGAAATGCAGCTTTTGGAAAACTTAAAAGATGATGGAGCAATCAGGATCAGGGTCACACATAACGACACGAAAATATCCAATGCCTTATTTGACCATGATGGAAAAGGTTTGTGCGTCATTGATACAGACACCATCATGCCCGGAATCATTCACTATGATTTTGGAGATGCGATAAGAACCATTTGTAATACAGCCCGGGAAGACGAAACCAATTTGGATCTTGTCAACTTTAACAAGGAATATTATGATTCCTATTTAAAAGGGTATCTGGAGGCTCTTGGAAATTCAGTTTCAGCGATGGAAAGGAAATATTTTCCACTGGCGGCCAAGACCATGATCTTTATAATGGCTCTTAGATTCCTTACAGATTATCTGAATAATGATGTCTATTATAAAACCAGCTATCCGGAACACAACCTGGACCGGTCAAAAAATCAATTTAAACTAATCGATTCTTTTGATTCGGTAATGGGAAAAGTATCCTAAGGCTGTCAGGATCTATTCCTGTTTGCTCCTGATCATAGTAAGCACCATTTTGAATTTTTGGATTGCCTTTAGTGCATGGGGTATATTTGCCGGCATTACAATGGATTCTCCCTTTTTTACAGATGCCGGGTGGCCATCGATCGTAATTTCAGCTTCTCCTTCAACAATGTGTACCAAAGCATCAAACGGTGTGGTATGCTCACTTAACCCTTCATCCTTATCGAAGGCAAAAAGTGAAATATTTCCGTTGTTTTTTTTCAGTATATGTTTACTGACAACAGCATTTTCTGCATAATCAATACTTTCATTAAAATTAAATTTTTCTCCTTTTTTGAACTCGTTTGCTGCCATATCGATGTTGTATTTATTGGAATGACAAAAATAAGATCTTGAGTCTTTAAATAAATGATATTTGTCACCTGGAGGATTAATATTGGATTACTGGCGTGATCCAGAGAAGATCCTCTTCTGCAAATACGATCCCGAGAGCTCCGCTCCTTTGGGATTTTTTGCTTAATCCCCTTAAAAGTGTAAACACTTTACGGGTCTAAAACAAAAAATCCCAGTGCCTGCGGCACCGGGATCGTATTCGATGTGGGTCATACTGGATTCGAACCAGTGACTTCTACCCTGTCAAGGTAACACTCTAAACCAACTGAGTTAATGACCCTTTATTCGTTTAAAAACGAGTGTCCAAAACTACAAATATTTTTGATATTTAAGGTTCAATCCCAACTACTTTTTGCCGGGTTATTTCTGGGAGGATTATTTACACTTTCAAGCAGGTTTTCCACTCGCCATTCACTTAGCTGTTTTATTCGGTTAAGGACATTGGCAGTCACCCGATTGTGCACTGCTTCCCATAAAGAACTTAGAAACCTTCGTTTTCCCTGCCATTCTTTTCGGCCAAAGAAATTGAAACCCACTCCAAAAACCAACTGTGATTTGGATGTCTCCCCCATTTCCGGAATAGAGGACCGGACATAGATGGCTAAAAACCCTATTGGATATCCTCCTGAGCATTCATAAAGCACATAGCGGGCATTGTCAAAGTCAAAATTATCCGGAACATCTTTTACTCTGACCGCTTTTAACAGAAACAATGGAATCAACGGTAATCCAAAGAAACTTTTCATCGATTTGAATGGATATCGTTTCCAGCCAAAAGGAAGCATTCGAATGTTTTTGAAATCATTATTAATTCGATCCACATTAGCGATATGGTTTGGCCAACAGCGCGGATTGCCGTCAAAGAGTATTAACTCATTGAAGATATTATTTACCGGGGCATCAATTCCAATTTTATTGATGTTTAACACAGAGTATTGATCGGAATCAATACCGATTCTTTGTATGATCCTGTTGTTGTATTGGTAGCGCTCTTCTGATGTATCAAATTTGATAAATGTATCATATTTTGGTTTATTTATAAAGAAGTTCGCAATATCTGATAGAATCCCTCTGCTGGGCATAGGAGGTTTTTTCTCAGAAGTATGTTCTTTAGAATTCATCTGTTGTGAATAGAGTATTAAGTTACCTATAAAATAAATGTTAATCAAGTGTGATGTTTCATAATGTTATTTTTATAATTTAGTTCAAGAGATGTGAAGCTTGATGAAACAAAATCCTGAGGCCTGAAAAGGTTCGACCTGACAATTTCTAAATTTATCCTATGTTCAATACCAAACCACGGATCCTGTTTATTTTTGTAAGTCTACTTTTGATTAGTATTCCTCTGTTGTCTCAAAATCAACAAGACTCAGTATCAGTCAAGACCCCTTTTCGCAAAGGCAGATGGATTACGGGACTTTCAGGATCCATTAGCTCAGGGTCCAATAGTCTTAAAAGCAGCAATTCTGGCATTAACAGGAACCAGTATTCCATTGATTTCCGGACTGGGAAATTTATAAAAGATAGATTATTAGTAGGCGGGCTTATATCTTTCTCAAGAGACAAATCAGACGAATTTGTGAAACGAACTGCAGAAACCCTTTTTGCTGCACCAATGGTAATGTGGTATTTGGCAGATGGGGAAAAAGGCTCCTTATTTTTGAATGGCGCCGGGGGATATGTAAGTTTCAGGGATGAATCAGGACTTGCCCAGGGGGAAGACCCCCCTCTAATTCTTATCGACGGAAATGGATTTGGAATTCTGTTAGGATTCGGATATTCCTATGTTTTGCATGACCGAGTGGTTTTTGGGCTTGGCCTGAATTACAATAATTCGTGGTTGTCCGCTGATGTGACTGAAACCCCTGAAAATAAAAAGTCAAAGGAGAACTTCACGGTTGCAGACCTTTCCTTTTCGTTTGGGTTTAGTGTCATTCTTGATAAATTCTTTTTTTAGATGAAATTACGAGTAAAATTTTTTATGTTTCTTTTCCTGAGTACAACTCATATTTTTTCTCAGTTTTCAGAGGAACCCTATGTTCCTATTGATTCTATTAAAGCCAAAAAGGTAAAGATCATTGGCCTTCCCATTGCATTTTACACGCCTGAAACCAACGTTGGATTTGGAGGGGGAGGACAGATATTTCTGCTTCAGAATTCTAATAAATACAATTTTCGAAAGTCCAATATTCTTGTGAGTGGAATCTATACCTTGAATAATCAGCTTCTCATTGATATCAATCCCGAAATATACCTGATGAAAGGAGATTATCTCCTTGACATGGCATATCAGTTCAAGATTTTTCCGAACTCCTTTTGGGGAATTGGTGGAGATACCCCTGATGAGAATATGGAAAGTTATAATATGACTTCCAATGAGTTCTCTGTGGCATTTATCAAAAGGTTACCACCCTTCCTGAATTTCGGTTTTGAATATTTTTTCAATGACTATGATATTACGGAAGTCGAAGAAGGAGGTATATTGGACGAGGGTGATGTTTTGGGTGCTGAAGGAGCCAGAATCACAGGGCTGGGAGTGATCTTCAACCAAGATAAACGGAATAATAACATATCTCCCAGCAAGGGCAATTTACTTCAGTTAAAAGCACAATTTTCAAGCCAGAATTTTGGAGCCAGCTCAGATTTTAACAGGTTCACTTTTGATGCAAGGGTCTTTGAGAAGGTTGGAAGGTCCAATGTGCTTGCCTTTCAGCTTTATTGGGAAGGGGTTTTTGGAGATGTACCATTTCAGGCCAAGTCATGGTATGGAGGAGGATCAAGGGCTAGGGGATACTTTCGTGGTCGATTTATAGATGACCTTCTGTATGTGTTTCAAGCGGAGTATCGATATAAATTTCACCAGAGATGGAGCGCTGCCGGATTTTTACTTGCCGGAGAAGTATCCGACAGGGTGGACAATTTTTTTCAAAATATAAAGCCGAGTGTTGGAGGAGGTATAAGATATAAATTCAATAAGAGTCAAGACACGCTACTTCGTCTGGATATTGGGGTTGGAATTGACGGAAACAGCGGATTTTATTTTGGAGTCAATGAAGCTTTCTGATTATTTGAAGGATAAGAAAAATATATAATATCTTTTAAATAGGTTTAAAATAGACCAAAATATGATACGGGTTTCTCAATAAAACTATAAATATGATTGAATACATTAAATATTTAGGCCTCATAGGAGTTCTGGGATTAGTTCCGTTTAAGTTTAAGATTCCGAAGGAAACTGATGGAAAAAAAATGCGCCTCCTTGGAGTATTGGGGCTGCTTGGATTACTGGGTATCTGGATAGGTCCTCTTGCGGCTTGTGGAGCATTTGGTGCATTCAGTTTGTGGAATCATCCGAACACAATTTTATCTAAATCCTCTTACCTGGGCTTTTTAGGGTTTATTGGTATTCTCACCTTTCTTTTTGTTTAGTTTGTTTGAACCAGAAAAGGACTAAAGGTTTCAGTCAATTATCACACCAATTTTATCAAATCCTTCAATTAAATGATCGACGAGAGTATCTTCTCTAATGTGAATTTTATGAAGGTACCTTCCACGTCTTTTAAAGTCTGGTCGCAATTTCAGCAGATTCTTCCATTCCTTTTTTGCCTCTTCTATACGTCCTAATTGTGCTAATGGAGGAATTCTGTACATGGGCCCCATGAAAGTTCCAGGCAATTGGAATCTACTAGCCTCTAAGCATGCATTTTTATAATCTCCATTTCTATAATGATTTAGGCAGCGGACCCCACTATACCAAGAGGGAATAAATACATTATCTTCGTATAGGTTGTCAATTAACTCTTTGCCAAACTCCCATTCACCAAAGAGAGAAAACCACATACCAAATAATCCTATTCCCATAGGGGTGTTGGGTAGCCACTTTTGTCCTTCTTCGAACAGTCGGTTCAAACGATCCCTTTCTCCATAGTAAAAGCTTTTGCTGGCCAGGGTAGTAAAAGCCAATTTATGGTTAGGGTTTAAGTTATAGGCCTTCTCGGACAACTCCCCCATGGTGACGTAGGCTTGCTCTGCTCCTGGTAAATCTTGAGAGTAAACGGTAGAATTGACGCTGGCTACAAGAGCATTGGCCAAAACAGAATTTGGCTCTTTTCCAATAAGGTCATAGGCTAGTTCATAAGACTCCTTAACGGATTCTGGAGTCAAGATAGTTTGGGCATGATAATGTTTTAAGAGAAGTTCCTGTTCATTTAGAGAAGCAGGTTTGCTGGCTAACAGAATTTCAAATCGTTTTTTATTCACACGACCATAGGCACCACCAAGGTTACCAGCAATATCTTTACTTACTTTTTCCTGAATTTCAAACATGGCGTCTTCATCTTTGTTGAAAACACAGCTGCTGGCCCAAACTTTTTCATTCTCCGGCACATGGATCAACCGAAAGCTTATTTTGATTTTTGATCCGATCCCTGCCAACTCCCCAAGAACCAGGAATTTGACACCATTTGCTTTTATTTGGTTCATAAGCGCCTCCTCAGAAACCGAACTATCCGGTTTCTTATTGATCCCGACCACTTTCAATTCATAGTATTTGGTCAAAACATCAGATAGTTCATGTGCAAATCCGAAAGCAAGATAATCGAGCTCTTCACTCCTTGAAAGGTTTTTAAATGGCAATACTGCGATAGAGTTTTCGCTCGTCTCGATGTCCGAAACCTGACTTGTTCTGATATCCTTTAATTTAGTATCTCTTTTAATGACAGTCGGACAATATCTCCCTTTTGGAATTTCAATTATTATGGGATCATCTTGTCCTTCTTCCAGGTAATAGATTTTAAGAGATCTTCTCAATCGACCTGCGTAGATCCTTACAAGAGTGTTTTGATCGGGGTCAAAATGCTCACCTTGTTCCAGCAGTTCAATAGCAATGGTATAACCTTTGAGCCGATCCCCTCTTCCTTTCAGGTACTCTTGCACGAGATAGGTCAAAAACTTGACCATAAGTGGTTTGCTGCTGAATTCCTTACTCTTGCAAATTCGTGACAGCTCTTTATGGACTTCATCCTTTTGAATATTTCCTTTTTGGCATGTTTCCATGTCTGATTTTAATGTTTAAAGTTACCGTAACACACGGTGTGTTACTAACATCATCTTCATTTTGTTACGACTTTTGTAGAACAATATACAAAATTACAATGCAGCAATATCAAGAACAAATTTGAATTGCCTCTTAAAAAATTGATTTTTCAGAAAGTAAGGAAGTCATCGAGCTTCTGAACTTGAACTATGCAATTTTTAATTTGTAATACTCAAAAGAATTCAAAGTTTCAATCAATAAAATAAATTACCATGACCAAACTATTTTTTAAGTTATTCTTAAATTCATTCATAGTTCTTTCATTTCTCCCCTGTGGTGCGCAAAATTCCTCAGATATGAACACAAATGTCTTGATTGCAAACGGGATTTCTCCAAGAGTCCTTGATTTTGCAGCGAACAGTGCTCTTCAGGATGGTTGGTTTAAAGAGAATGTGAAAGTGAAAGTAAGCTATTTGGGAAATGAAGAAGAATATTTTCTTCAGTCGATTTATGATCCTTCCTATACTGAGGGCCTTGATATTAGGATGGTAATTGACAGTGAAAATTCTTCCAAGAAGAGTAACAAGTTATTGAAAGAATCGATTAAGAACCTTCATCACTTCAGCAGACTCGTCGAGCAATATTTATACGATGAGACAACTATGAAAATTTTGAAAAATGAGGGAGGAGAAATAGTGGTTGAATATTTTTACAGAAGAATCTCAGTTGATCCGAGTATGACTCATGTCAAAAGGTTGAAGGGAGAGGTCTACCTGAAAAACGGGGAGCTGGAAATGGTCAAATTAACGAATACTCGGCCATTGAAAAAGGGAGTAGACAACTATGTGAAGATGGTGCATTTTGAAAAAATCCCCAATGGAATTGGGCATTTTGTCTCAAAGGCAGAAGAGAGTTATCAAGTCAGTCAAAAAGGAGAACCTTTGACGTTGCGGATAGAAACAGAAACTTTGACTTATGGCGAAAGAGATGGCGAAGTATTGTTTAACTCACAATCAAAAGAGAATGTGAGTATGTTTGAGAAACCAGACACATTGACGGTTAAACTAGGTGGAGTATTGCCATTTTTTGGAAAACCTGCAGCAAAACTGGGATATCAGTTACCCAGACCTGTTGGGGTGAGTCTCTTAACGCATGGTCAATCCCAAGAGTTACAATTTACAGGATTATCACTTGGACTGAATGGTGGAGATCTTGTCGAATTGGATGGGGTATTCTTACTGGAAGAATCGAGTTTAACACAATCTACATTGACTTACATCGCAAGGGCCGACGTTTGGATCTTTCCTTTCCTTAATGTAATGGGATTGGTTGGTCGAGCTGAAAACAATGTCAATGGGAATCTGGTGCTTACAGACGAAATCAAAGCCCTTCTGGAATTATTGGGACAGGATGTTCCGGATGCATTAAATCTCAATGTAGATGCTACGGCAAATTTGATAGGTGGAGGGGCCACCATGGCAGCAGGAATAGAGGACATTAACTTGACACTGAATTATCAATACTTAATCGCTGATGTGCCCGATGTGGGAGCTCGAACAAATGCGCAGACGCTAACCGCAATGATAGGTTATATGTTGCCTTTCGGAATGAATATTATGGCAGGTGCACAGGGACAATTTTATGATACTGAAATAGGTGGATCTATTAGTATTGGGGAGGATCAAACCCTTGATTATCTCGTGGATTTCGAACCAAGAAACTGGAATTTCTTTGGTGGAGTTTATAAAGGATTTGCAAAGCACTGGGAGATTACCCTTCAGGCTGGTATTGGTTCCAGGAATTCACTTACAGCAATGTTAGGATATCGATTCTAATTAAATCAAAAAGCACCCATTTTTGGATATCAATATAACTAAAGAGAATGCAAAAAAAACAAAAACAAATTTGGATTGAATCTTTGAAAATTGAATTTCCGGAATACAAGGAGGTCATCGAGACGCTCAACTGGGAAATAGATCATTATATAGAGCTTATCGAAGATTATCATATCTGCAAACAACAAATTAAAAAGTTGGAGGAGAAGAACGGATCAATTTTATTCCTCAAATTTAGTCAAGCCCAAAAGGACCTAGCAGAGGAAATCCACAAGATGCTTGCTTCCAGAAAACCGGAGTAACGATCAAATGTCCTCACTTTTTAAGAGCACTAATTTTTAGTCATCGATCAATTCAGTCAGGAACACAAATCAAAAAGAACCAATAAATAAGAAACATTATGAAACAATTAAAAGCAAATCAGTACACGCACGAATATGTTGCGGACAGGCTTCAAATTCAAGATTTAGGCACTCGATATGCCGTAGGTGTTGACCGTAGAGAATGGGATATCCTACGTTCATGTTTTACAGAAGATGCCATGATTGACTATACAGCGATGGGAGGTATAAGAGGCAATGTAGATGGTATTATTGACTTCTTAAGTACAGCTTTAGTGCCATTTGTAGGCCACCAGCACTTTATGCTTAATCATGAGATTGACATCCAGGGAGACAAAGCAATCGGTAGAGTTGGGTTCTATAACCCAATGCCGATCCAAACTGAAAATGGCGTTGTATTCTACATTTGTGGTGGTTGGTACATTGATGATTATGTGCGTACCGAAGATGGATGGAAAATCGCTGCTCGTAGCGAAGAGATGTCATTTGACACTTCAAAATTTCCAATGCTTCAGAATTTTCCTGAGCCAGGTCAACCATTAGAAAGTAATGAGTCCGTTCAATCCAAAGAAAGAAGAACTGCATTTAAAGAAAAATTCTACAAATAAACTATCAATCATGAAAATTGAGAAAATGTTAAAAAGTATTTCAATAGGAAAGAAAGTCCTTGTCATTGGTGGTACTGGTTTACTTGGCTATCATACTGTTAATCACCTTATTGAAAATGGGCATTTTCCTAGTGTTTTAACCTTACCTTCAGACACATCCAAGCCTTTTCCTCAATCAGTTCCTATGCACTATGGTAACATATCTGAAATGAGTGACAGCCAGCTTCAGTCATTAATGAAGGGGTATGATTGGCTAGTGTTTAGTGCCGGAGGGCATGATACTTATCCTCTTCCAAAAGATGAACTTGAAACGCTATTAGAAGAAATTAATGTTGTTTCTACAAAACGAGTAATGGAAGCAGGTCGTTCAGCAGGAGTGACTAGAGCCGTTATTTTTGGTTCCTATTTTGAATATTTCGCCAGAGCGTGGCCAAGTTTAAAAATGGCTGAAAAACACCCATACATAGCCAGTCGTATACGTCAATCAGAAGTTGCATTTGATCTTGTTACAGATGATTTTGGTGTAGTGGTTTTAGAATTACCATATATCTGGGGTACTATGCCTAACCGAGAGCCACAATGGAAAGATTTGATTCATACCTTAAGAGGAGACGGAAAAACAATCAATTACGAAGGTGGTGGTACCATCATGACAAGTGTACTTCACGTTGCTGAAGCAGCTTTAGGAGCATTGGAAAGAGGAATCTCAGGTCACCGTTACCCTGTTGGAGACCAAAATGTAACATGGACTGAACTCATTTCTAAAATTGCTGAGATTGATGGTGTAGAAAGAGAAATCAATACCCTAAGTCATGATCAGTTAATGGTAACAGCTAAAGAAAATCAAAATAAACTTGATGAAGCTGGTTTGGTTACTGGGATAAACCCGGTCTCTTATGTTCAGATCGCAAGTGCTAACGCATTTTTCGATCCGGAACCAACGCGCATTGCCCTTGGTCTTACATCTGGTGGACTGGATGAAGCGATTAGAGAACAGGTTAAGATGGTTCCAATCGATAATAATTAACTGCCGAGAAAAGAAGGTCTCCGATTAATAATTTTCGAAGGAAGACTTCAATAAATGAATTAACAACAATCAAAAAATAATAATAATGAGTACTAAAGAAAGAACATTGAACAGATTTGAAGGCAAAAAAGTGTATTTAACAGGTGCTGCATCAGGTATTGGTCAGGCCACAGCTATTCGTTTGGCATCCGAAGGAGCTTCTCTATATCTTACCGATTTGAATGAGGAAGGATTAGCTGGCACTGCTGAACAATGCAAAAAGTATGGTGCAAAAGTAGTTACCGCTAAATTGGATGTCTCTAGCCAGACTCAGGTAAAAGCTACTATTGCAGATTGCACCAAACAATTGGGAGGAATTGATGCGGTATTAAATATAGCAGGTGTCCTCTTAATTGAGCATTTTGAGAAAACAACACTAGAGCAGTTTGACTTTTTAGTGAATATAAATATTAAAGGCACTTTCATGGTTTGTCAAGAAGCTATGCCACACCTACTTGCATCAGGTGGTAACATTGTAAACTGTAGTTCATCTTCAGCTTATTGTGGTGTAGGGTATGGAGTGCTTTATGGTGCCACAAAAGGTGCAGTGAGCGCTATGACCAGAGGGATTGCCGTGGAATTTGCTAAGAAGGGTATCAGATGTAATACTATTATTCCCGGTGAGGTGTCCACTTCAATGACGGCTCAACCAGCTATGCCTGATCCAGAAAGTTTAGATTTCTCTCTAATGTCCCGTGGAAACCCGCTTACTGGTCAAGCCGCAACCCCAGATCAGATTGCAAGTGTTATTGTAATGTTGGCGAGTGAAGATGGTGCATACATAAACGGTGCAGAGATCCGTGCTGATGGCGGAGGTCTTTCATAATTCAAGATTCATAAGATGTTCATTAAAATATTTTCAGGGGTCTATGGTCATTGACCCTTTTATTATTTTGACCTTTAAATCGGAGTAAAGGTGAAATCTAAACTTAATATAAATTCAAAGCTCCTATCAAGAGTTCTCCTTCTTTGATAAACTCGGGAAATGAGCTCTACTCACATTTGCTTTAAAACAAAACAGTAATTACAAATTATAAAAATGATAGAATATATTCCAATTTTAGGTGCCGTAGGATTACTAGGATTAATTTCATTTGTAAAAAAAGTTCCAAAGGAAACATCTGGATCAAAAATGCGAGCATTAGGTGCTTTGGGTCTGCTTGGATTACTGGGTATCTGGATAGGTCCTCTTGGAGCTTGTGGCGCATTTGGAGCATTCAGTTTGTGGAATCATCCAAATAGAACCTTGGCAAACCTGGCTAAACTAGGTTTCTTAGGTACCATTGGACTAGCTACTTATTTAATACAGGTATTGAACTAGAACTTAAAGAACAATTTTATTTGGAACGATTTATTTCTTGGAAATCCTTCCTTTAAGCTTTGCTTAGTCGAATTCCTTAGAAATAAAAAAAGCCTTCTGAACATTTCGAGGGATTAGCTGCGCTGATCCCTGAATGGTGCGCCTAACAACAAAAAAGAAAATACTGCAAAGCAGCATGGTTTTTATTTCTTAGAAATCCTTCCTTTAAGCTTTGCTTAGTCGAATTCCTTAGAAATAAAAAAAGCCTTCGGATGAAGGCTTTTCTTTTTTGTTGTGGAGCTACGGGGATTCGAACCCCGGACCTCTTGACTGCCAGTCAAGCACTCTAGCCAACTGAGCTATAGCCCCGGTAAATTTAAGAACGCAAATTACGACATTCCTTTTAAAACAAGCAAAGGAATCTTGCTTTCAAAATCAACTTTTTTCACGCGGTCATCTTCCCAGAGCTTTTTAAAGAACCCTCTTTTTCTTCGTATCACGCAAATCATATCCGGGTTTTCTTCATGTAAGAACTCCAGCACTCCCTGATAAACAGTTGCATTTGTTGTTGGAACCAATTTACTGATATGGCTTTCCAGGGTTTCATTCAGTTCCATGTCTTTTGCTTCCAGTTTGGGCGTTTTTACCTGTAGAAGATTGATCGTTGCACTAAACTTCTCTTTTATATTTATCAAAAGATCCAGGGTAGAAACAGATTTTATCGACCCCGATTTAATGGTCATTAAGATCTTTTTCATGGGTTTAAAGGCCACTTGAGAAGGTACGATCAAAACCGGAACTTTCGTGTCCTTAATTATATTTCCTGTAATTTTTCCAACAAAAATGTTTTCATCAGCCCCGTCATTCTTGGTAGAGGCTATGATCAGGTCTATATTCAGTAATTTATTCAGTTGTTTTAAGGTATCAATGATCGAATATCCTTTTAGGGTACTTGTCATGATATCAACATTTTTTTTATCAACTTTTTTCAAATGATCCTTTAAAATCGCTTTGCTGTCCCTTTCCATGATCTGATCCACATTAAGGATGCCTCCACTGATCTTTGGACTGCTGTAAACATGAACCAAGTATATTTTTGCATCAAAAACCTGTGCAAAATCAATTGCGTATTGTAAGGTGTTCGTGGCATGGTCATTACTGCCAATAGGAACCAAAATATTTTTCATGAGTTCTTGAATTAGAAATAAGGAAAGTTAAAAATAAATAAAACTTCCAAGTTTTCACCAGGAAGTCTTATTTATTTGGTCATCTTCGATTTTTAGTATCTGTAGTAATCAGGTTTAAACGGACCCTCAACTTTTACCCCAATGTATTCTGCCTGATCGGGTCTGAGTTCTTCAAGTTCCACACCTATTTTTGCCAAATGAAGTCTTGCTACCTTCTCATCCAGGTGCTTTGGAAGCATATAGACTTTGTTTTCATAATTCCCAGCATTGTTCCAAAGTTCGATCTGTGCCAAAGTCTGATTCGTAAAAGAATTACTCATCACGAAACTAGGGTGTCCTGTTGCACAACCTAAGTTAACAAGCCTTCCTTCAGCAAGCACAAGAATTTCATTCCCGTCAATGTTATACTGATCTACCTGGGGCTTGATCTCAACTTTGGTTGATCCATAATTTTCGTTTAACCAGGCCATGTCAATTTCATTGTCAAAATGCCCGATATTACATACAATGGCTTTGTCTTTAAGGGCTTTGAAATGACGGGCCTGAACAATATCCTTATTGCCTGTAGTTGTGATCACAATATCTGCTTTCCCCACAACATTATCCATTTTCCTGACTTCAAATCCTTCCATTGCGGCCTGAAGCGCACAAATCGGGTCAATTTCAGTTATAATCACCCTTGCACCCGTTCCTTTAAAAGAAGCTGCAGTACCTTTTCCAACATCACCATACCCTGCCACAACGACAACTTTACCTGCCATCATCGTATCAGTAGCTCTTCTTATGGCATCAACGGCACTTTCTCTACAACCGTATTTGTTATCAAATTTAGACTTGGTCACAGAATCATTCACATTGATTGCCGGCATAACCAAAGTTCCTTCTTTCATTCTGTCATACAATCTGTGAACCCCTGTTGTGGTTTCTTCAGAAAGACCGCGAATTCCTTTTACCAATTCAGGGTAACGATCAAAAACCATATTTGTAAGGTCACCTCCGTCGTCCAGAATCATGTTTAAAGGCTTTTTGTCCTCACCAAAGAACAGTGTCTGTTCTATACACCAGTCAAATTCTTCTTCAGTAAGGCCTTTCCATGCATATACCGATATTCCAGCTGCGGCGATTGCGGCGGCAGCCTGATCCTGCGTGGAAAATATATTACATGAACTCCAGGTTACCTCAGCACCAAGTTCAACTAAAGTCTCAATAAGAACTGCAGTTTGGATCGTCATATGCAAACATCCTGCAATTCGGGCTCCTTTTAGAGGTTTTTCACCTTTGTACTCTTCCCTTAAACTCATTAGTCCGGGCATTTCAGCTTCGGCCAAATGAATTTCTTTTCTACCCCATTCTGCAAGGTTGATATCTTTAACCTTATATTTCACATAAGTTGATGTTTCTGAACTCATAATTTTTATATTTGTTTTCGGCGGTAAAAATACAAAATAGATTTTAAAGATGTTATGGCACTTTATAAAACCATTAATTCAGAAGGTGGAACTGCAATTTATGTTTGGAAAATAGAAGAGTCTTTAGCGGAATTAAAGGACGGGCTTCAATTGACTGAGAATAGTATCAACAGGATAAAGGGCATGAAATCTGAGTTGCATCAGAAAGGGTTTTTAAGTGTCAGGAATTTGCTTGTTCTTGCCGGATATGAAGATGCAAATCTGCGATATAATGAATATGGCAAACCACTTTTGAACAATGGTAAGCATATTTCAATAACACATTCGTTTGAGTTTGCTGCCATTTTGATCAGTGATCGGGAAGCAGGTGTGGACATTGAAAAAAACAGGGAAAAGATCGTTAAAATTCAGCATCGATTTGTGAATACGGAAGTTGATTCGCTCTCAGATGAAGATCTGGTAAAACAGCTTACGGTTATCTGGGGGGCTAAAGAGTCCATGTACAAAACCTATCCTTATGGGGGCCTGAGCTTTCATGACCATATCGGCATAAATCCGTTTTTATTTGCCGATGGTAGGTCCTCTGGAAGAGTTATCTTTGGAAACTGGAAAAAGGAATACGAAATTAAATTTGAGTTTTTCAGGGAAGGATTCACCTTAGTCTATGCCATTGAAAAAGTCAATTAAAAGCAGAATCATAAACTAAATCCAAATCGTGCATTGCACTTGAACAGGAATGAGGATATACAATCAAATAGTCACTTCGAGTAGGAATGGGAGAAAGCTGTTGGCCATCTTGCTGGACCCTGATAAAGTAGACGAAAGCCATTTGGAGCCAATTTTTAACAGGATCAGAAATACTTCTGTTGATATGATCTTTGTTGGTGGGAGCAGTGTTCAGGAAAAAATGACCGACAACCTGGTTCTTAAAATCCGTAATTATTCTGAATTACCAATTGTATTGTTTCCAGGAAATTATGAGCAAATCTCTGATCATGCAGATGCCATTTTGTTTTTATCGCTAATTTCCGGAAGGAATCCTGAGTATTTAATTGAACAACAGATCAAAGCAGTACCTCAATTACAAAAATCAAATCTTGAGGTCATTCCGACGGGATATATTCTCATCGATGGAGGAAAGGAAACAGCTGTTCAAAGAGTTAGTGAAACTAAGCCAATCTCGGCGAAGAATGTGGAGGAAATAAGTCAAACTGCCTTGGCCGGTATGTACATGGGTAAAAAGCTTATTTATCTGGAAGCTGGGAGCGGGGCCCTGAACCCTGTTTTACCTGAGGTTATCAAATCTGTAAAAGAGACCCTTAATATCCCTTTGATCGTTGGAGGTGGAATACGTTCAAAATCGGCCTTGGAACAGGCTTATGAAAATGGTGCTGACCTGGTTGTAATCGGAACTGCATTTGAAGAAAATATAGAGTTTTTAGAAAAAAATTTGAACAATGAACATATCTGTTGATATATCCATGTATCCTCTTCATAAGGATTTTGAGGAACCCATTATTAACTTTATAAAATCTTTAAGGACATCCGGATTTCATATTGAGGAAAACGGTTTGAGCACTCAAATATTTGGAGCGTATAAGGAAGTAATGAACTTTTTAAACGAGAATATCCATAGTGCCCTGTTGGATGAAAAAAATTGTGTTTTTGTATTAAAAATAGTCACTGACGACCGCAGACATCATGCAGCAGATTATTGATTACTTGTTTGAACAGTATCAGGATTACCATTACTTAGATATTGTTTTAGAGATTGTCGCCGTTGTTTTTGGATTTTTATCTGTTTGGTTTTCCAAACAAAACAAGGTTCTGGTCTTTCCGACTGGAATGATCAGTACTTCTATTTTTGTATACCTTTTGTTTCAATGGGGTCTTTTAGGTGACATGATGATTAACGGGTATTACTTTATCATGAGTGTTTACGGATGGTATATTTGGACACGAAAAGTTGACGCATCTCACGTAACACCTATAAGCAGAACCACTTCTTTAGAAAAAAAGAAGTCGGGACTGATCTTTTTAGCCACCATAATATTTGTGTTTATTGTCTATTATTACAACGATAAATGGACGGGCTGGACTGCCTATGTTGATACGGTTACCACTGCTATATTCTTTGTTGGAATGTGGTTAATGGCAAAAAGAAAAATTGAAAACTGGATTTACTGGATTATCGGGGATGTTATTTCTGTACCCTTGTATTTATATAAAGGGCTTGCTTTTACAGCTTTTCAGTATCTTGGCTTTACAATTATCGCTATTTATGGATATCTGGCATGGAAAAAGCACTTGAACAATTACCAATAAATTTAATCAAAGTAGTCTTGTTTGGTCCCGAATCAACGGGTAAGACAACCATGTCAGAACTTCTTGCCAAACATTACAATACGGTCTGGGTTCCTGAGTATGCACGTGAATACCTTCAAAACAAATGGAACAATGAGAGGAAAACCTGTGAAGATACTGATTTACTGCCTATTGCCAGAGGGCAGATAAGACTTGAAAACGAATTGGCTCTTAAGGCGGATAAAGTGCTTATCTGTGACACGGATCTTTTAGAAACCAAGGTGTATTCTGAGGAATATTATGGAGGAATTGTTCATCCGGAACTGAATTTGTATGCCCTCAAAAATCAATATGACCTTTACCTGCTTACGAATATTGACACGCCGTGGGAGGCAGACGATTTGAGAGACCGTCCTGAACAGCGGGAGGAAATGTACAAAGCATTTGAAAATGCCCTGATCACAAATAACCGCCCGTTTATCCGATTGAACGGAGACATTAAAACAAGGTTTAAAGTAGCTGTAAAAGCTATTGATGAATTAATGAACCAACGGGATAATCTGAGTACCTATTCAGGGAGTCTCTAAAATAATCTAGATTCTAAAAAAGATGGATACAGATCTTATTAAGGAAGAAATAGAATATACAGCCGTAAGATCTGGCGGTCCGGGAGGGCAACACGCCAATAAGGTTTCATCCAAAGTTGTACTGACTTTTGACTTGTATCATTCAATGGCCCTGAACGGTTCGGAAAAAATTAAGATATCTGAAAGGTTGTCCACAAAACTTAATAAACAGGGAAAACTGATTCTAACCTGTGATCAAAGCAGAAGTCAGCATAAGAACAAGGAAACAGTAACCCATCGATTTTTAAAATTAATAAGCAGCGCATTAAAAAGTGAAAAAAAAAGAATTCCTACCAAAATTGGACGACTTAAAAAAATGAAAAGGCTGGATGAAAAGAAAAGGCATTCTTACAAAAAATCACTGCGTCAGAAGCCAGGGCTTGATTAAATCAAAATTTCATTTTTTAATTGGTTATTGTTGCTTAAATTTGCGGCAATCTTAAAAGGGGTGCCAAATATCGGCTGAGATTAAACCCGTTGAACCTGGAACAGGTAATGCTGTTTAGGGATGGCTATTCATAAGAAATGAATGGTAGTTTAGAAAGAATCGGATCTTACCTCTTTAATTCGATTATCATCAATTAAATATCCTTTAAGGAATAGAAAATGAAACAGTTAACTGTAATTTTCATCTTGTGCTTGTCTACGGTTGTATGGGCACAGGAAAAAAGTATTTTAAAAGACACCATCAATTTGGACGAGGTTCTGGTAAAGGCTACCCGGGTTGATGAAAAAGCACCTTTTGTTCGAAGTAATGTAACCAAAGAAGAAATAGAATCAAGAAATCTCGGTCAGGACATACCGGTATTGTTGAATTTTCTTCCGAACGTTGTTTCAACTTCAGATGCCGGTAACGGAATTGGTTACACAGGTATTCGTGTTCGGGGAAGTGATGCAACGAGAGTTAATGTAACCATCAATGGTATTCCGCTAAATGATAGTGAGTCACATGGCGTTTTTTGGGTTAACCTTCCGGATTTTGCAACTTCAACGCAGAGTATGCAGCTTCAAAGAGGTGTGGGTTCTTCGACCAATGGAGCAGGAGCATTTGGGGCAAGTCTGAGTTTGTCAACCAATGGAATAAGAGATAATGCCTTTGGAGAAGCAAGTTTTTCGGGAGGTTCGTACAATACTCTAAAGGCCAATGTTCAGTTTGGATCAGGCGTTATTGGTGCAGAAGGAGGTTGGCAGTCAGAATTTACAGGCAGGGTATCCACAATTCAATCTGATGGTTATATTGACAGAGCAACTTCAGATCTTAGGTCTATTTACCTGTCAGCTAGTTTTTTTAATGAAAACACCTTGATAAAGGCCCTGGCCTTTGGAGGCCATGAAATAACCTATCAGGCCTGGTATGGAATTGATCAGGAGACTTTAGAGACGGACAGAAAGTATAATCCGGCCGGGGAAATTTACGATGAAAATGGAGAGTTGGTTGGGTTTTATGACAATCAGGTTGACAATTATAAGCAGGATCATTATCAGTTGCATATCAACCATGATTTTGGGAATGACTGGACAGGGAATCTGGCTTTTCATTATACGTATGGAAGAGGATTTTATGAGCAGTATGAAAATGATGCTGACTTTTCCGTATACGGATTTGATCCGATCAATGTAGACGGTGAGGAAATAAGTTCCACGGACCTTGTACAGCGAAAATGGCTGGATAATGATTTTTACGGAACTACCTTTTCGGTTCTAAAGAATTTTGAAAATGTCAATGTTATCATTGGAGGAGCGTTCAATAAATATGACGGAGATCATTTTGGGGAGGTTAAATGGGCCAAATACGGCAGTGAGATGATCAACCAGCGTTTTTATGACAATACAGGCGAAAAGACAGATTTTAACCTTTATGCCAAGGCAGATTATGCTTTAAATGAGCGATGGAGCCTGTTTGGTGATTTACAGTATCGCAATGTGGATTACAAGGTTGAAGGAATTGATGAGGGGCCGTTAGAAATTTCGATAAAGGATGAAAATAATTTTTTCAATCCTAAATTTGGTGTTAGTTATTTTCTCGACAAGAGTAATTTCTATTTGTCTTACGCCAAGGGAAACAAGGAACCCAAAAGAGCGGATTATCTGGCTAACCCTGATGTAAAACCAGAATCTTTAGATGATTTTGAACTGGGATGGAATTATAATGCTGAAAATTTCAGGCTTAGAACCAATGTTTATTATATGAACTATATCGATCAGCTTGTGCTGACAGGAAATATTGATGATGTAGGAAACCCAATTGCGGACAATATTGGTAAAAGTTACAGACTTGGACTTGAAATCGATGCGGTGTTTAGATTCAGTGAAAAATTAACCTGGCAGCCTAATCTGGCGCTAAGTACCAACAAGAATATTGATAAATATTATGAGTTTGACGGTGAGCTGGTGAATTTTGGAAATACCGAACTGTCATTTTCTCCAGGTGTTATAGCAGGAAGTAATATTAGATTTGAGCCTTTGGAGAAACTACAGTTCAGCTTGCTTTCAAAGTACGTTGGTGAGCAATATATGAGCAATATAGAGCTAGAGGAGTCTAAACTTGATGCCTATTTTGTTAATGACTTTCAAGTCAGTTATGAAATCATTACCAATAAGCTTTTTAAATCCATCGTGTTTAGCGGCCTTGTAAATAACCTTTTTAATGTGAAATACGTTTCTAACGGATATTTTTATACCTATGATGATACCTGGACGGACCCTGATAATGTAACAACAATAACCGGAGCCGGATATTATCCGCAGGCCGAAATCAATTTTCTGCTAGGGGTTAACCTCAGGTTCTAGAAGATCTACAAGGGCTGCAGGGATGAGCGGATAATGGAAAAACGATTCTTGACTGGAGCATGGATATTATGTCAGGGAAATGAAATGCTCCAGATTCCTCTTAAGTCTCCCTCGCTAAACCCCGTGGCGAGATCGTTGGGATAAAACGACTTTATTATGGAGTCAGCTTGTTTTGAGACCTCCTTGTCAAGGCTTCCATGACACATAAGGCACTTTTTTTCAACCAGTATAGGTGCATAATAATGGGGTTTGCCCGATTCATCCAATTCAATAATGGCTTCAAGGGAAGCATTTTTATTTATCCTGGAGGAATACTTTTTCAAAACCTTTAGTTCCTCTTCATTGGGTTTGTTTAACGGATTTCTGGTTTTTAGGCTAGTCCTTTTTATGGTTACTTTCTCGGTTTCTGATACTTTTGAGGTAAGTGGAATGGCCGCCGTATTACAATACTCCACAGCCAGCGGAATACCACCTTCTTTCATTTTTGACATGAGATTTCCAGATAGTTCTTTTGCTGTTTTTTGAACAATTAGATTTCCTCTTTCTTTAAAGAGTCCAGCTTCTTTCTTGGTCAATTTTTTAGAACAGGAATATAAAACTATTGACAGAAGCAGAAGAAAAACATACCGGATCATTTCATTTAATTATTTAAAGTTTTATTTTACGGTTTTCAGCCCTTCGTCTTCCCATGCAGTAATTCCACCTTTCAGGTCATAGATTTTTTCAAACTCCATATCCTCTATCATCTTTGCGGCACTGTTACTTCTGCCTCCTTTTTTACAGTAGAGGTAAATTTCCTTACCTTTTTCAAGGGCAGCGATTTGTTCTTTAAAATCATCGGATCTCATATTGATATTGATGGAGTTCTCTATATGACCTGAAGCAAATTCTTCTGGTGTCCTCACATCAATCAGGAGGATTGAATCGTTTAATTTGTGAAGTTCCTTAGCAGTAATCAGTGAAATTTTTGACTCTTCCACCTCGCTCATTCCAGATTTGGTTTTTTTATCCTGGCCACATGAAGACAGTATTCCACTAAAGATCAAGGCAATAAAAACTATTTTTTTTAAGTATTTCATCATTCAAATAATTAGATTATCATTTACAATGATACGAAAAAAGGGAGTGATTCACTCCCTTTTGAACTATTGCTTAAATCAAATTTACAAGAGGGTCGTAGGACAAACGTAATCTGTCAAAGGAGCGTCAGTTTCTTTTAGGTCCTTGAATCCACCTCTTACATCCGTTACCTTTTCAACGCCATTGGCCTTGAAAATTGAGGCTGCTACCAATGAACGATATCCACTGGCACAGTGAAGAAAGTATTCTTTTTTAGGATCTATTTCAGCAAAATTCGAATTGATGAAATCCAGAGGGAAATTTTCTACACCAACAACATGCTCCGACAGATACTCTGATTCTTTTCTCACGTCTAATGGTTTTTCCATTTCACCTTTCGCGAGTTTCTCTGCAAAAAGATGAGCAGAAATAGAACCTATCGTGTCTACTTTGAAACCATGGCTTTTCCAGTTTGCGATTCCCCCTTCCAAATACCCAAGAGTATTATCATAACCTACTCGTGAGAATCTTGTTACAATTTCATTTACCCTGTTTTCACTATCTGCAATAAATATAATTTTTTGGTTAATGTCTTTGATAAGAGCTCCAACCCAAGGTGCGAAACTGCCATCAATACCTATGTACCAGGCTCCAGGAACCGTTCCTTCCTCAGCATATAATTCTTTACTACGCGTGTCCACAACAAGAATATCCTTCTGTTCACTCATCTCTTTAAATGTGGCTGCATCAAGAGGAGTCGTCCCTTTGTGAAGAATGTCTTCAATACTTGTATTGATCGTTTTGTTCATTCTTACATTATTAGGGAAATACTGTGGTGGTGGTTTTAGACCGGTTGTTACCTCATCTATAAATTCCTCTTTGGTCATGTCTGCACGAAGTGCATAATTGGTTTTCTTTTGATTACCCAGGGTGTCAAAAGTTTCACTACTCATATTTTTACCACATGCCGAACCAGCGCCATGATTTGGATAGATAATGATATCATCAGGTAGTGTCATAATTTTATTTCGCAATGAGTCATACAAGTAACCAGCCAGATCTTTTTCTGTCAGTTTACCTTGCTTTACAGCTAAATCAGGTCTTCCCACATCACCGATGAACAGGCAATCGCCAGTACAGATATAAGGCGTGTTTCCTTCCCCGTCAGTAATCAGGTAAGAAGAAGATTCCATAGTGTGCCCCGGAGTGTGTAATAAGGTTATTTTACCTTCCCCAAGAGGGAATTCTTCACCATCCTTAGCATTGTATATATCGTATTCTGCAGTCGCATTTGGACCGAAAACTATTTTTGCTCCGGTTTTTTGAGCCAGGTCATATTGCCCGGAAACAAAATCTGCGTGAAAATGAGTTAAGAACACATATTTAATTTTCGCATTGTCAGCCTCCGCCATTCTTAAATAAGGTTCAGTTTCTCTCAGTGGATCAATGATTGCAGCCTCTCCATTTGACTCAATATAGTAGGCCATTTCAGCAAGACATCCTGTAAATAATTGTTCAACTTTCATCATTTTTTGTTTTAAATTTACTCAAAGTTAAGCAAAGGATTATTATCATATGTAACTCTTGTTACCTGAAATATTTTTTATTTTAACGATTCGATTGTTTCGTATATTCCTGATAACTATACCGTTTCGGTAATTCAAAGCAGTTTTCTTTATAGCAATCTACTGCTTCCTGTATACTCATAAAGCAATGATCGTACCGAATTTTTTTCATCAGTTTTGACTTCACTAAAGTATCTCTTACCGGACCTTTTAATCCAGAAAATACGATGGTAATACCTTTTGCGGTAAAATAATCATGAATCTCCTCGAGCGCATAAATTGCACTACTGTCAAGTGCATTCAGGCTTTCTCCGTCAATTACCAGAAGCCTGAGATCATTTCCTTTTTCAGACGAAAATTCCTTGAGCTTATCTTTGAAATATTGAGTATTTGCAAAATACAACTGGGCGTCAAATCTGATAATAAGAATTTCTTTATGAACGATCACATCTTTAAAGCGCCTGACATTTCTGTAGAAATGAGTACCGGGGACGTTACCCAGAACAGCGATGTGGGGTTTGGTTGTTTTGTAAATCAGCATAACCAGAGAGAGAATAATTCCAAACATAATCCCTTCCTTGATCCCAACAAAAATGGTTACCATTAAGGTACTGTTCAAAATAATGAGGTCTCTTATATTGTAGGTCAATATTTTTTTGGGCATGGAAAAATCCAGCAGGCCATAGGCAGCAACAATAATGATTCCTGCAAGTACGGCTTTGGGTAGATAGAAAAATGCCGGTGTTAAAAACAGTAATGACAAAGCGATGACCATGGCCGCAAATAAAGAAGATAAAGGTGTCTTTGCTCCGGATTGGTCATTAACCGCAGACCTTGCGAAACCCGCTGTGGCTGGATAGGTTTGAAAAAGGGATCCCACCATGTTGCCAAATCCAAGGGCAATTAATTCTTTATTTGCATCTACTCTGTAACTATTGTGTTTTGACTCAATTGATTTGGCTATTGAAATGGCTTCCATAAAGCCAATTAGTGCAAGTGTCAAAGCCAGTCCTGAAATTTCCTGCATCAGATCGGTATCAAAAACCGGGATGATAAACTGAGGCAAACCGGCTGGAATCTCACCTAATATAACTACCCCTTTTCCATCCAGATCAAACATGTATACGACTAGAATTGAGAGAATAACCGCTATCAATGCGGCAGGAATCCGATTATTAAGTTTCTTTATTCCAACAACCAATAGTATCGAGATGATTCCTATCAATGCTGAGTAGAGATGCATGTTATTGAATTCGTTAAAAACTGCCTTTATCAATTCCTGAAGCTGGTTACTTCTGTTTATTTCAACGCCAAGCAAATTGCCAATCTGATTCATTCCGATGATTATGGCAGACCCTGATGTAAAACCACTGATTACAGGTTTTGACAGGAAATTCACCAGAAATCCCATACGGAATATCCCGAAAATCACTTGAAAGAACCCAACCATAAAAGCAAGTAATATAGCTAAAACGATAAAATGTTCGGATCCAATCGTTGCCAGTGTGGCAATCCCTGAAGCCACGATCAACGAGTCCATAGCTGCGGGCCCAATGGCCAGTTGCCTCGAAGTCCCCAGAAAGGCATAAACCACTTGCGGTATTAAAGCCGTATAGAGGCCATAAATAGGAGGTAGCCCCGCAATAATGGCATATGAAATTCCTTGTGGTATAAGTATGACTCCAATGGTAATACCTGCAAAGAGGTCATTTTTTAACCAGCTCAACTGATATTCTTTGAGCCATTGAAGAAAAGGAATATGCTGTTTTAAACGCATAAGACACTAGTAATAAAGGTATTGAGAAGTTATTGTATAAATAAAACTGCAGAATTTAACATTCGTGAAAGATACGAACTTTACAGGTCTCACAAATGTTTTTGTCCAATTTGGAATAAATATCACTGATCGCCGAAGGTTTGTCAGGGTAAAAATTTTCTTCACCAATTTCGTTTCGAAAGCCTCCTTTCTTTAGAATTTGCTGACTGACAATTTTCAAACCGCTAAAATAAATTCCGCCTCCTCGATCCTGCCATTTTTTTGCTTCATAAGCGAGCCAACTTGCACCGGATAGATCGATAAAGTTAATTCCCTTGGCAATGACCAACACATGCTTTACTTCGCCTTTTTCATAAAGATTTGAAAAGAATTCCGACACCACCTCCAAAGCACCAAAATAAATAGAACCATCGATTCGAACTATTTTTAGCTGAGGACATTCCTTTACTTCCGGATTTCTAATAATATTGATAAAACGATGAGCTTTAGTGGTTCCAAGAATCGCAATATTAGGTTTAGCCGTTTTTTCGAGATAGAAAAACAGAGAAAGCCCGATTCCGGAAAACAGGGCAGTTTCCAGTTCAAAAAATAATGCCCCAAACATCGTTGTTCCCAAAACAATGATCTCGCGACCGCTGCTTTTTAGAACCTGATGAATATGATGAAAATCGATAAGGTTATAACCAACCAAAAGAATAATTCCGCCCATAGCGGATTTGGGAAGGTAGGAAGCATAAGGTGAAAAAAGCAAGAGAACAATCATCAAAAAAACGGCGGCAAAAATGGCAGATAAGGGAGTTTTTGCTCCTGCCTGATAATTAACACCTGATCTTGTGAAGGAACCGGATCCCACATAGCTGGAAAAAAAACTGGCTATCATATTTGACAATCCCTGTCCTTTGAACTCCTGATTTCCATCTATTCTTTGGTGAGATGACAAGGCAATTGACCTGGCGATGGCAACGGCTTCAATGAGTCCAAGTAAGGCCAGGGTTAATGCTCCGGTACTAAGTTCCTGAATATTGGTAAGAGAAAATGCAGGAATACTAAACGGGGGTAAATTTGAGGGAATTGTACCGATGTTTTCTATCCCTTTTGCTTCTCCCCCTAGTAAAAAGGCCAAAATACTTCCAAGAATCATTGCAATAAGCATATAGAACCTGGAAAGGGGGCGAATATATTTCTTGATGATAATTGCAATCACCATGGTTCCAATAGCAACCGTAAAAACATACCAGTTGGTTTGTTCAATGTTTGATATGATCGTTTTCAGAATGGTATAAAACGAACTTCCTCTTGGAATTTCCATTCCAAATACATGTTGTAACTGCTTAAAAGCAATCAGGACCCCGGCACCCGCAGTAAAACCTATGATCACAGAATGCGACACAAAATTTACGAGTTTTCCCATTCTTGCCAGTCCCATGGCAAACTGAATCAATCCAGCCATAAAAGTGAGCACAAGGGTGAGGGAAACATAGGTTTCGATTTCAGTCATAGGGTCTGCCATTTCACTTACCGTGGCAAAGACTACAATAGAAATGGCAGTGGTAGGTCCGGAAATCAAGTGATATGAGGATCCGAACAAAGCAGCAATGATTGGAGTAATCATAGCCGTATAAAATCCATAAACTGGTGGGAGCCCTGCAATAATGGCAAAAGCCACAGCCTGAGGAATAACAATAATGGTACCGGTCAATCCGGCAACTAAATCATCTTTCCATGACTTTTTTGCCTGTGGTAACCATACGAGAAAAGGAAATAATCGTTGTAACATTACTCAGAATTACAATAATCTATAAACAGCATTACTTCTTTTAAAAAGGTAAAAAAAGGCCTCTTTGCAAGACAATTTTCCAACATAGACCAGGCCTATGTTTTTTGCTGAATATATAGAAAGGAGAGACTTTGCTCTCCTTATTTTATTTTTCCTGATGCATTTAGATTTGCTCTTCATTGAAGAGCTCTATCAGCGCTTCACTTGATGGTCTTGGCGCGCTAGGGGTAACAATGTTACCTTCTGGGTCGATAAGAATAAAACGAGGAATACCGTTAATTTTATAGGCTTCCACAAATTCAGATTTCCAACCATTAGGAGCGAACAACTGAATACCTCCTAATTCTTTTTCTTCAACCATTTTTCTCCAATCTTTATTTGCCTGTTCCCATGACCCTCCATGTGATCTGTCATCATCTATAGAGACACTTACAAAAGCAATATTCTTATCGTGGTACAATTTTTCAACTTTTTTCAAAGATGGTATTTCAGCCTTACATGGTCCACACCAGGTTGCCCAGACATCAACATAAACATATTTTCCTTTAAGATCTGAAAGAGAGGTTTTACCACCTGAAAAATTTTCGTAATCCGTGAATGTAGGAGAGGCAGCTCCTTTTGGAAGGTCCCTTTTCATTGCAAGATCATTATTGATATACCTTCTATACGAATTCAGCATGGGCTGAATTGTTCTGATACTGTTATTTACCACTGAGGTATCGATTGCTTTGTCAGAATTATAAAATTCTGTAAGTTGATTTTCTATTGAAGAAAATTCTTCTTCTCTGGAAACTGAGTCCATTGCCATTAGGGCATCAAGATCTAATAATTCTTCCTGAAGCAAGGCTTTTTTAGCCAGGAAATTACTGTGTTCTGCACCAGTTCCTGAGTATTTTACTGTTTCATCAAACATCTTGGTGTCCAGTGAAATAACAAGATCAAATCCGTTTTTCAAAAAGATCGAAGTAGATTCTCCCCCGTCATAAAAGTTATAGGTACCCGTTTCTACCTTCAGGGTATCTGAAAAACTTCCGTTTTCATCAACAGGAATAGTTTTAGAATAGGTCCTGCTTCTGATCACTACCGAATCGCTATTTTTGTCCGTAATCTGTCCTGAGATTGTAACGTAATCCTTGGGTTCATTTTGACAGGCTGCAAGGACTATTACAGCCAGTAGATATACAATTTTTTTCATTAGTAAGCTTTAAATTAAAATTCTAAAGCCAAATATAGAACTAATTATAGATTTCAGATTTATTTTTTCTCATCTTTTATATAATAAGTGGATTCATCGGGTTTAAAAGCACGCTTAAACCAAAGAGGCCTTCTTAAGCCATCGGGGCCAGGCGCCGGCCTAGTCATGGATAACCACTCTTTATAAACTTCATGAGACTTATTTGTATCGACAAAAATATCGCCGTAACTGTCATCGGGACCCGGTTTTTCAATACGTACCCTTTGATGCCAGGTATGCATTCCACTTATCGGATCAGGATGAACCGCATGTGTTATGTTCTGATGAACTCCGCCGTCTTTCCAAAAAATTCTCTTTGAATCTTTGTCATCAGAATCAAAAGGCTTTATCCCTCTTTTTGTAGTCATTTTCCACTCTCCCTTGGCTTCGTTTTTAATGTCAACTGTATTGGTTGCCCATCGGTTTCCGATAGTATCCTGCTCACGGCGCCATCTTCCAATATGATGAGAACAGGCTACAACTCCTGGTTTCATTGACTGAGTAACCCAGACCTTATCTACAAAGTAACCGATATCTGTATTCATCTTAACCAGATCACCCGTTTTAAAATTCCATTTTGCTGCATCATCAGGGTGCATCCAAATAGGGTTTCGGTTAGAGATTTCCACCAGCCATTTTGCGTTTCCTGATCGGGAATGAATAAGGGTAGGTAAACGGAAAGTAGGTACCAGGACATATTCACCATTTGATTTATCAAGCACCTCATTATGGATATGACTCTTTATATATTGTGGAATTGCGTATTCGGGCCAGTTCCAGTCTACCATGGTTTGAGAATAAAATTCATTTTTCCGCGAGGGCGTAGGAAAACCAACCATAGCTTTGCCCTGGATCATCACCCCGATATCTTTTCCATTTTTTCGGATGACTCCCGTGTCTTTGTCAACAACAGAATCTTTGAGTTCTTCTTTCGTCAAAAGGGTTTCATTCTTTTTATAGGACTCTCCTTTTTCAATTTCAAAAGCACCGTACTTTGACATATATTGAAATTCGGTAAGACCCTCTTTTTTAGCAGCCTCCGGTAATCCTTTGATGCGCTCAAAAATATATTGGTAATATTCTTCAATTGTTATTTTTTTACCGGGCCTGTAAGGAGATTCAAAATGTTTTCTGATACCCATGCTTCCATCAGGGTCAATGCGCCAGCTCAACTCGATCCAGAATTCATCTTCTTCCCATACTTCGCCGGGATTAGCTTCATAAGTATATTCCACCGGTGAACCATTTCGGCGCGCAGCTTCCCTTAAAACCGGCTGCCTGAATGCAACCCAGGTTCCTCCATGAGTAGCATAGGAATTGATATCATGTCTTTCCGCTGCCAGACCCATGGGCAGGACAAGATCTGCAAAAAAAGCAGTCTCGTTCCAGGTAGGAGTTAGGGCAGTGTGCAGGCCAAACTTCGTTTCGTCCATAAACATTTCCATCCAGGTAAATCCGTCAGGATAGGTCCATACGGGATTAAAGACCCTGGAGAAATAGACGTCCATTTTTCCTCTTCCTTCCTTGAGGAAGTGCGGGAGCAACTGACTCATTTCAAAAAATGCAAGAGGGTATTCTTTGGGAAAGTGTATCTCATTCCATTTTTTCTGGGGTTTGGGAGGATTGGGAACTTCCGGTTTAAACTTGTTCCATGAATTTGGCGAAGTTCCTCCTTTTGCCCCAACGGCTCCAGTGAGTACCGTGAGAAAATGAAGACATCTGGCTACAGCCCAGCCCCCTAAATTGGAAGCACCTGCACTTCTCCAGTTGTGACTTGCAAAACGCTCTCCTGCTTCACCTATCTTAACAGCTATTTCTCGTATCATTTCTGCTTTGACCCCGGATTCTTTTTCAGCAAATTCAGGTGTGAATTCCTTGTATTCTTCTTTCATCGCCTCAATGAAATTCTCAAATACCAGCTCTTTATCAGGGTGTTTGGCTTTTAAGTATGCTTCCCAGTTGGTCCAGTTTTCAAGATAGGCTCGGTTGTATAGATTTTTCTGAAGAATAATGAGTGCCATTGACAGTAAAACAGCAGCTTCTGTTCCCGGATAGGAAGGAAGCCAATAGTCACTCATGGAGGCCGTATTTGACAATCTTGGATCCATTGTGGCAAGTTTGGCACCTTTCATTTTTCCTTCAATGATCCTCTGGGCATGTGGATTAAAATAATGTCCGGATTCAAGATGTGCTGAGATCAACAATATAAATTTGGCTTCAGCGTGATCTGGGGATGGCCTGTCGTAACCATACCAGATATTGTATCCAAAACGAGCTCCTGAAGAGCAGATATTGGTATGAGAATTATGTCCGTCAATTCCCCAAGAAGGCAGAACCCAGTTCATAAACCCCTCATGCCCTGGTCTTCCAACGTGATAAGCGATCTCATTATGCCTATCTTCTTTCAAGGCTTTTCTGATACGTTTTGCAATTGTATCCAGCGCCTCATCCCAGGAAATTCTCTCCCATTCCCCATCACCTCTTTTACCCTTTCTTTTCAAAGGGAAGAGTATTCGGTCTGGGTCTGTGATCTGATTAATAGTTGCAGGCCCCTTTGCGCAGTTTCTGCCCCTGCTTCCGGGGTGATAAGGGTTGCCTTCAAATTTTTTAATTTCCCCCGAAGACTTGTCTATAAAAGCCGTTAAACCACAGGCGCTCTCGCAATTGAAACATGTAGTGGGAACAATTTGATAATCCGTTTTTTTCTTTTTCGGCCAGGCTTTGGGATCATACTCGATCCAGTTATCCCATTTTTCCGGAGGTGGAAAATTTTCGTACATAGCAGCCACCTCTTCATCACTGAAGTGACGCATGTCTTGATCGTGTTCTTGATAACCTTCCTTGTGAAGATCAGGAATAAGGCCAATTTTCTCTGCCAGATTCTCTATAAAAGATGCCTTCTTATAGCCCATGTTTTTGATTTAAAAGTTTAAAATACTTCAGTCTGTAGTTTATGTGAATTCATTTAAGCAAGAGGTATTCGTTGCGGTGCCTCCACCCATATTTTTTCAGTTATATAAATCCCGATCAGGATCAAAACTCCTGCAATAGCAAGAGTTATTGCCCCCGGCACAAAGATGATCAGCAATAGCGGCACGATGTTTCCAAGAATAACAGTTCCAAACCAAAACAGTCCGCGATATTGTTCTTTCAGAATCATGGACACCACTTTTTTCGCAGCTTTTGTTGGGTGTGTAATGGTGAGCTCGCTTACCAATGTCAGCAGGTTGATCACTAAAGAAACCCCGATTACGCTTCCCAGAATTTCCATCCAGATTTCAGGTTGGAAGACAACAGCGAGGATGGCAAAAACGGCTGCACCGGCCAGAACACTGTGAACCAGCATGTGAAGGGGTAAGGTTGGACTTTGCCAAAAATCTCTACCCTTGGCCTGAGCAAAAAGGAAGGCCGTATAAATAGCTAAAATCACACCGAAAACTCCTGTGAGCCCAAGAATAAAAAATTCAGGAATACTCCATTCTAAAAAAGTAGCTACGCCCCAAACAGTCATCAGCAAGCCAAAAATTGAAATCGTATATCCTCCTTTTACCAGCCATGAATTCCATTGAGGACGTAAAAGAACATTCAGAAATCTATCCGGACGATCTAAATCCATCACAAGAAACAGTCCGGTCAATCCAAGAAATCCCAGAGAAAGCCCTACAGAAATAAGCTTTGTTGTGGAAGAGATCTCATAACCAAAAATGATTGCCATCAAAGGGATCAAAAAAGCTCCTGCAGCGATCGCTTTAGTTGTTACATATGCGGATACTTCCCAGCCCCATAGAATTCCTTTATCCGGAGTATCGTATACACGCCTGGCTTTTCCATTGAGCACATCAATATAATTTGGATTTTGCATTTCTTTTTTCTGATATGCGGCCTGAAGATCATTATCAATACTCATTTGCAAAAGATTGATGTCGTCATTGGTATTCATTAGTTTTTCAGCGGCCTTGGCGTAATGACCAACTCCCCGAGCCTGAGAATTCCACAGACCTGGACCCGATCTTGCCGTGGTATCAGGATCAAGAGATTGGTAATCACCGTTGATGTAAAACAAGTTAGGGTTCGTACCTTTTTCCGGTTTTCTTACCATTACCTGTTCCCTTGCAAGTAAGGTCGCAATTTCAGTATGCGGATTATCCATGTCGCCCGCAATAATGGCGTGTTCAGGACAAACATCTACACATGCCGGTGCCCTTCCTACTTCTACTCTGTGCGCGCAATAATTACATTTTGCAGCTGTTTTGTTGTCAGGATCAATGTACAGGGCATCATAAGGACAAGCCTGCATACAGGATTTACATCCTATGCAACGGTTATTGTCAAAGTCAACGATTCCATCCTCTCTTGTGTACAAAGCCTCAACCGGGCAGATTTCCACACAGGGTGCATCAGTACAATGATTACATCGCATGACAGAAAAAATTCTTCGGGTATTTGGGAATACTCCTTTTTCGACTTGTTTTACATAGGTTCTGTTAACCCCTATGGGAACATCATGTTCACTTTTACAGGCTGTGGTGCACGCATGACAACCAATACATTTTCTGTTGTCAATAATAAATCCGTATTTCATATGCGCAATGGCTTCTTGTTAATTAAACTTCTGATAAAGAAGGCGTAAAGAACGAGTACAAGGATCGAAAAGGAAAGTCCGGGTACAGTTACTCAAATTTAGTGAAAAGCCACGGTTGGGTTGTAACATTAGTTACTTAAGTTACATAATATCATTCGAAGGTATTTATTGATTCTTCTGAGTTAATTTTTTGCTCTTGACTGTATTAACTATTTTTGTCAAAACCTAACTATGGAGATTAAGATACTGTTCTTTGGTATATCCAAAGACCTGGCTGGAACAAACAGCACAAACTTTCAAATCGAGAAAGATATTTCAGTTAAGGATGTTAGAGAATTACTCTTAAGAAACTATCCTTCATTCAGTTCGATGGATACCTTTTCTATTGCTGTTAATGAAAGTTATGCCGAAGATGATACACAAATCAATAATAATGACATAATCGCGGTTATACCGCCCGTAAGCGGAGGGTAAAGAATGAGGAACAACAGAATTTTTGTTAAACTTACCGAGGAAGCATTGTCGCTTGATGAATGTTATGAGTTTGTTCGGGATGAGGGCTGTGGAGGGCTTGCATTTTTTGTGGGAACAGTTAGAAACCGAACTGAAGAAAAAGAGGTTTTAAAGCTTGAATTTTCAGCCTATGATCCAATGGCCGTTAAGGAAATGAGTTTGATTGCCGTGCAGGCAGTAGAAAAGTTTGGTGTGCACAGGCTGGCATTGCATCACACAAAAGGAGTACTGGCAATAGGTGAAGTTCCTGTGATCGTGGCTGTATCTTCAGCGCACAGAGAAGCGGCTTTCAAAGCGTGTCAGTATGCTATAGATACCTTGAAGAAAACTGTACCGATCTGGAAAAAAGAATACTTTGAAGATGGAGAGGTATGGGTCAATGCGCATCCCTGATTAAATAATTTCCATTTTTTTAAGTAGAAACGACGCATTCATGTTTTTGCAAACCCCATCTTTCAATTTATAGTCAAAGAACAATTCTTTATTTCGGATTTCAGCATCAAAATACTTGTTTTGAACCTGATCAAATTTTTTCTCAATTTCACATAAACTCAGGTCATGTGTGGCAATGATTCCGGAGGACCCGGAGTGAACCAGTATTTCAACAAATTTTATAGATCCAAGTGCCTTGTCTTTGCTGTTTGTTCCCTTTAGGATCTCATCGAGAATAACAAAATACGACTCTTTTTTCATGGATTCCACTATAAATCTCAATCGCTTTATTTCAGCATAGAAGTACGAGTCATCATCCTTAAGAGAGTCACTGGTTCTCATACTGGTAATTAATTTAATTGGACTGTATGCCATACGTTTTGCACAGACCGGAAGCCCGACATTTGTCATCACCAATGCTAAAGATACCGTTCTTAAAAAGGTACTTTTACCGGCCATGTTAGCCCCGGTGATAATATGAAATTCTTTATCGTTTATTTCATAGTCATTTGAAACTCGCTGGTCCCTGCTTATCAAGGGGTGACCCAGTTCCCTGGCCTTCAAAATTTGATTCGTATCCACGATGGAGCTGAAATTATGATCGGGATGATTAAAAACATAATTGGATAAAGAGATCTGAGAATCAAAGTAAGCAATCACCTCAAACCATTGATCAACCTGATGCCGGTATTTTGAAATCCAAGAATCTATTCTGTTCGTATTTTTTATGTCCCATAATAGAAATCCATTCCCGAGAATTCCGAAGAGCATGTTATTTCTTTGATCAAAAGCATCGAGTATTTGTGAAAATTCTTTAAAAATTTCTGAGGCTTTCTTATCAGTAGAGTGTATTCTGTTTTGTTGCTCCCTGGCGAGAACGGCATTTAATTCAACCGATTCAATCTGGCTTAGTAGAGATTCGTATTGTTTAAAGGTATTTTTGATCTTGCCCGAAGCTTCATAAAGTGTATTTATTCTTTTAAAATAAGGTAAAGTGATCAGTAGACCTGCAAAAAACCATATTACAAGGAGGTAAAAAAAGTCCGGGGATAGTGCCGTGAGGATGACAAAAATGAGAGAAAGAGAACTAAATATCAGCGTCAAATATTTCATGAACCCTGGAAGAAACCTTTTGTGATTCTTTATCCAAGAAATGATGTCTTCAGGATTTGTTTCATTTTTGACCATTCGGGCTTTAGCCAGAAAATGTTGTCTCCAGGATACTTTTTGTGCAAGCTCTTGAACAACGAATTGTTTTTGTTTTATCTGTTCGACTTTGTTTTCAAGAAGCAAGGATGCAAGTTTCGATGTACCTGACCGGGTTGCTGTCCTATTCATAAATTGGAAAAATGACCCCTGGCCAAAAAGATCAATGTCGTTACTGTAGTAATGACGGGGATCCGAAAATTCTATTCCAGAAGGGAAATGATGAAATTCTCCCTGTAAAATTTCAATTTCCTCGAGGTTTATATTTAACAAATGCAAAGAGAGTTTCCTTTTTTTTTGTAGCTTTTGATATTTGAGAACCAGCATCAAAAATAAAACAGATCCCGGTCCGATCACCGTTAAAAGAATCAAGGTACGTTCGATCAGATAATAACTCGAAATCAACAGGATCAGGAACAGTCCCGTCCTCAGAAGCCCTATCAGTTTTAGTTGTGATTTCAAGGTGTTTCCAATTTGTTCCAATCTTCGTTTTTCTGACTGGTAAAAGGATAAAGGATTTTTTATTTCAGACATTAGGTTTATTTGGCGAATTATTATTTGAACAGGTCTTAAAAAAAGATTTTACATGAACCTGTCAATCCCTCCTTTGAGACTTAAGACATTCATCTCTGGAAATTCTTTTTTAATGCGTTTTGTCGCTAAATAACTGGAGATACCTTTATGGCATACCACAACGATATCATGATCATGGAAAGGCTGAAGCTTTTCAGGATCAAATTTCTTTAATGACATCCTGAGGTCCACTTCAAAAGGGTGTTTTACCTCCTCATTTTCAATAACGGATAGTATCATAAGACTTTCTGAGCCCAGCCTGCTTTTCAATTCAACACCTTCAATCAACAAAACCTTTTCCTGGGGCTGGCAAGCGGGGTCAAAATAGGGTTCTGACTCATAGAAGGAATCAATTTTTGCTTTTGAAAAGCCGCGTTTGAGATTCATTTTATATTGAGAATTATCAAGGGTGTTGTAAATGAGAATACTGTTAATAAGTGGCTCACCCAGTCCGGTTACAATTTTAATCACTTCATTGGCCTGCATCAAACCGATGATTCCAGCAATTGGATTCAAGGTTCCTATCTCTGAGCAATTAGGTACAGGATTCTTTGGCATTTGTGGAAATGCATCCCTCAAATTGGAGGATCGGCCACTTTCGGTTTCTAAATTGAATACCCCTACATATCCATCATGCTTGTATAAAGATCCATAAACCAGTACTTTTTCATTGAGTACAGAGTAATCGTTCAAAAGGTACTTGGTCGATAAGCTATCCGTACAATCAACTATAATCTGATAATCGGATAATTGCGAATGTATTGTTTCTTTGGTTAAGGCCCGATTATCGATACTGGTTTTTACATACGGATTCAATAATGAGATATGCTCTGATAAAACTTTAGCTTTACTTTCTCCTACCTGGTCCAAATGATAAAAAACCTGTCGATGAAGATTACTTTGATCTATTTGATCATAATCGATAAGATGAATATGCCCGATTCCGCTCCCTGCCAGATATACGGCAGCGGCACTTCCCAATCCGCCACAACCAATAACTGCGATTTTGGCCGAATTCAATTTTTTCTGACCCTTGAGCCCTAATTCGGGAAGGGTAGTTTGACGGATATACATTTTCTTTTTCGTCTCTTCCATGGTCATTCCACTTATTTTTCTAAATGCTTTTTGACCATAGAAAACTCTTCGGGTGTATTTACATTGACAATATAGTCATCATCTACTTCAACAATTTTCACATCGGAATTGATCAAAACTTTTCGAGGACATGAGATTCCCATAGCCATATATTGTAACAAAACAGAATACGATCTTGGTTCCCAAATTGTAATCAAAGGTTCTGGAAAACGCTTGTTTTTACCTTTTATAGCGGTGGCAACTTTACTTGGATCCCTTTGTTCAATTAAATGTCGAATCAATTTTTCATCTGCATAAGGAAGGTCGGTGGCTAAAACAAGCCATGCATTATTTGGATCGTATTGAAATGCTGAACAAATTGCTCCAAAAGGCCCCAAACCAATAAATTTATCTTCAATGATATTATCTTGTTTGATTTCCTGTTCCTTTCTTACGGATAAATAGGATTTTAAATTAAGTTTCTCCAGCATTTCCAGGGAATATAAGCGCTGAGATTTTCCAAAATAATCGAGCAAGCCTTTATCTTTACCCATTCTCTCGCTCTTTCCACCTGCAAGTACCAAACCGTTAAGAGTTGCTGCACTATTATGAATCAGTTCTTCAACATGTGTACTGATATTATCAAGATCATGTATCGAATAGGTTTTTAAATTTTCAATATCGGGATGCTTTTCTTTTAAAAAATCAAAAATTCTTGAGTTGTGATTCAAATTGATCAAAAACGCAATTTCATTGATTTGATCCAGTCTTTTAAGTATAGAAGCCTCTTTATCCGGATCAAGAATAAGGATTTGCTTGTTGCCCAGGAAATGGTTGCCATTGATAAAAACCAAGTCATAGCCTGAGAATAATAATTTATCTGTATAGGGGTTTTTGATAAAATCAATACCTACTTTTAAATCACCGGAAGAATGAAAGACATATTCATCATAAACAGGCGCCTCAACATTTTTATCGTGAGAAGCATCCGCATAGGCAATTTTGTAATTCGATTTTAATCTTGATGAAACTTCGCTGACAAGATCTTTGATCAAAGAACATTTAGTACCGAGAATTGAGAGTTCAAAAGAGCCTATTTCTCCATATTGTCGACGCGTTAGCTTTGCGTGTTTTTCATGTTTTTTCATAGACCTGTTTCAAATTTTAGTTGCATCATTTTTCAATCGCTAAAATAATCAATATTGATTACTTGATAGGGTGCCTCTGTAATCTTTCTTTTCTATTGAAATGAGTCTTAAAATGTCAAAATTAGTCACCAACCAGGAGCATTGCCTGTAAACAAAAGCAATAGGAGATGAGGCACTTATGGAATTTATTGTTGAGATCAGTTTTGAAGCTAAGTTACAGATAGATTCGATCTTAACAGATTAATAAGTTTAATTTGAGTTTCAACAGAAACTGTATTCGGATCATTCTATTAAATCCATCAGGGTCTTTTCTGCCGGTTTTATATTTTCTACTGACTGCGGAGTATATCAGATTTACCCCCTCTTTTTTCGAGAAGTTTTACTTCCTTAATGATCATTTTCTGAGAGATAGCTTTGCACATATCGTAGACGGTCAGGGCAGAAACACTAGCTCCTGTAAGGGCCTCCATCTCTACGCCGGTTTTACCTTCCATTTCAACCCTGCAAAGAATTCTGATTGCCTCTTCGGAAATAATTTCGATATCAATCTTGATTCCATCAAGAGGCAAGGGGTGACACATTGGGATAAGTTCAGCCGTTTTTTTAACCGCCTGTATCCCGGCGATTACTGCCGTTTGAAAAACAGGGCCTTTCCTGGTTTGGATCTCATCCTTGTTCAGGAGTTTAATAATATCCTTACCCAAGAACATAAGGGCCTCTGCTGAAGCCATTCTTTTGGTAATTTTTTTACCACTGACATTAACCATTTTTGGCTTATTGTTCTCATCAATATGTGAAAATTTATTCAAAGCTCCTCTTTTTAATATCTATACTTAACAATTGGAAATATTTCTCCTTTTTTAAATAAATCCTTATTCGACGGCAACTCTAAAAAAGCGTCATTCAGAGTCAGATTAGCCAGATCTCCGGAGCCGTTACCGGCAACCGGTTTTGCCATCAGGCGCCCTTCTTCATTGTTAATTTTCACCTGAAGAAAATAGGTCAATTCTGGTTTAAATGAAAAATCATCGGCTAAAACAGCATAATGCTTATGATCAAAATCAAGACCCTGACTTTTCTGAAACCAGGGCATAAAGTATTTCAGGCAGCTTACAAAGGTTGAAACAGGATTTCCCGGAAAGGCAAAAATGGTAGCCTTTTTCTTTTTTCCAAACCAAAAAGGCTTTCCCGGTCTTTGCTTCACTTTGTGAAAGTATTTTTCTACTCCCAATTCATCAAGGACTTCGGGTAAAAAATCAAATTTTCCCTTACTTACAGCGCCACTGAACATCAGAACATCAAATACCTCCAGTAAATGGGCAATTTGATTTTTCAACAGCGTTTTATCATCGGTAATATGAAAAACAGATGTCTCGAGATTTTCATTTTCTAATAAGGCCGACAAGGTATGCACATTGCTTTTCCTAATTTGGAATGGTTCCGGAACCTGATCAACGTTTACCAATTCATCCCCGGTAGAAATAATTGCAATTTTCGGGTTTCTTGCCACTTTAACCTTGTCTTTTCCCACAGTGGCCAGTACTCCGATTTCAGCAGCAGAAATTTTTGTATTTACAGGTATCAATTCTTCTCCCTCTGCATTGTCCAACCCTTTTTTATGGATATTCTGGAAGATTCTTAACTCTTCAATATTGACCTTGGCTATGTCATTTTCTATTGTGATCAGCTCATAGGGAATTACGGCGTCAGTACCAATGGGTAACATGGCTCCTGTCATTGCTTCAAGACAGTTTATTTTATTTTGTAAGCTTAGCTGTTTACTTCCCGCTGCCTGAACATTTTCAATAGGAAATTCTCTTAGTCCCTCATCAAATGATTTTGAGTTTATGGCTATTCCATCCATACTTACCCGATCAAATGGAGGGAGGTCCCTGTCAGCCTTTATTGACTCTTTTAGAACCCTGCCTAGAGAATTAGTGAATTCCACTTCTTCGATGCCAAAATCTTCAGTCTGGCCCAGAACCTTTCTGAGGGCCTCAGAGACAGGAATAAGAGATACTTTTTTATCCATAGTTTATTATCCTCCAATAGTTGACATACTTTCGGAAACATTTTTACTTTTTCTATTTGCCTCAGCCACAAAACCATTTTCAGGTTTCTTTTGAACAGTAGAAATAAATAGGTTCTTTAGGTCTTCGTCGCTGGCTCCAGCTCTCAAAAAATCTTTCAGGTTAAAAACGCCGTCGTCAAACAAGCAATTTTTGAACATTCCAGTTGCCGTAATCCTTATTCTGTTGCAATCGGAACAAATACTTCTTGTATACGCTGGAATAATTCCAAAAGACCCTTTATAGGATTCAATTTTGAAATTTCTGGAAGTTGAAGACGGATCGGATTCCAAAGGTTGAATGCTTTTGTAATCAGATCTGATGTGGTCAAGGATTTTTGTGAAATCCCAAAGTTCATCCACTTTCCTTATCCCTTTTCCGTTAAAGGGCATTTCTTCTATAAATCGGACCGAAACATCCTCGTTTTTCGTGAGTTCAACAAAATCAATAATTTCATTGGTATTGAATCCAGACTGTACAACGACATTGAGTTTTAATCTCATATCACTCATTAAAAGATCCTTATAGGTTTGTTTTACTTTATCGAAAACATCACGACGTGTAATTTGGAAAAATTTCTCCCTGTTTAAACTGTCAATACTCAAATTAACTGATTTGATCTTTGTTTTTTCAAGTCTGTCTATATAATTTGAGATGAGTGCCCCATTTGTGGTTATATTGATTTCCTTTAGCTTATCGTTAAAGGACAGGGACTCAAGAAAATTAACAAAATCCTTTCTCACAAAAGGCTCTCCTCCTGTCAGCCGTACTTTATCAACCCCAAGTTCACTTAAAACACGGGTAATTCGATACATTTCCTTATAAGTCAATAACTCTTTCCGGTCAACAATATCAATACCTTTTGCAGGCATACAGTATTGACATCGAAGATTGCATCTGTCAGTTACAGCCAATCTCAGGTAAGAAATTTTTCGTCCGTATTGATCAATTAATTGATTCATATATAATTCGGCAAATAAACTGCTAAATTTACAAAAAAGACTTCAGTCATCGTTTTGATTTGAAAGAATAGTGAACTCCTGGTTCGAATTAATGAGGAAGGCGGTGTTTAACGGCATGGTAAAGAAAGGCTCCAAGATGAGCCCCAAATAGAACAACCAATATGGAAACTACTCCTTTCCCCACAAGAATATACATGGGTCCGGGACATGCACCACCGAGAGCCCATCCGAACCCAAAAATAATTCCTCCTAACAGGTTTCTCGAAATACCTTTTTTCTTTGGTTCAACAGTAATCGGGTTTCCATAAAGAGATTTAATCCTTTCGTTTTTAAACAAATAGATCAATATAACTCCTATAGCCACAGCTGATCCTATTACCCCGTACATATGAAAAGACTGAAGTTTAAACATTTCATAAATACGGAACCACGATATGACTTCTGCCTTGCTCAGGGTGATTCCGAATAAAATTCCAACCAACAAATATTTAATAAATCTCATCTTAAACGGTTTAAAAAACGTAAGGTAAAATTAGCCAGGTCATGATCAAACCTCCAATAAAAAATCCTCCTACAGCAATGAAGGACTCCATTGAAAGACTGCTTAACCCAACGATTCCATGACCCGAAGTACATCCTCCGGCATATCTTGATCCAAATCCTACCAGTATACCGGCAATGATCAGGATCAGGAATCCTTTGACGGTTAACAAGGCATCAATGCTAAAAATTTCATCAGGCAAGTAAGTTGATCCGGCATTTTGAATTCCAATTTCAGATAGCGCAACTACAGTGTCCGGATTTAATGCTACCGTATCATCTGGGGTAAGCCATTGATCAGCTATAAACCCTCCAATTATAAGACCGACAACAAAGGTCAGGTTCCACCAATTTTTTTTCCAGTCGAACCTGAAGAAATCGACAAATTTACCGGCTCCTCCCATTGCGCATACACTTTCGAGATTTGAAGAAACACCAAACTTCTTTCCGAAAAAGAACATCAGAAACATACAAAATGCGATGATGGGACCAGCTACATACCATGGCCATGGTTGTAAAATAAAATCCATAATAAATCCAGGTTAATTCGTAAAAATATATTTTTCAGTACTGTTTCAGGTAACAAATGTTACATTTTAAAAATCCAGTACTTCTATTTTATTTCGAAACAATTTGATTCTACCCTCATTTTCAAGCTGTTTAAGCAGCCTGGAAACTACAACCCTGGAAGTATTCAGATCTACAGCAATTTCCTGATGAGTCGTAGTCAATTCGGTACTTCTCATAATCTGAACTTTATCGACAAGATACTTGAACAGACGTTCGTCCATTTTCAAAAATGCCAAGGTGTCAATGGCTTCCAGCATTTCGTTTAGACGTATATCATAGCTGTCAATTACAAAACTTCTCCATGAAGCGTATTTAACCATCCATTCTTCCAGCTTTTCCACCGGTATAAAAATCAATTCAGAATCTTTTTCTGCAACTCCCCTGACTTTACTTTTATGACTTTGAAGGCCACTGCCAAAGGTTATTGTGCAAGTATCTCCACGTTCTAAAAAATAAAGTACAATTTCCTCCCCTTTTTTGGTTTCTCTGCTGATCTTGATCGCTCCTGTAAGAATTAAAGGAATCTGATGAAAGGTGTCACCTATATCGAGAAGTAAATCATTTTCCTTGACCTTTTTGTAGGTTCCGACCTCAGCTATTTCATCCAGTAATTCCGGTTCGAAAACCACACTGTAATATTCTTCCAGTTTCTCTCTGATCATTTTTTTGATTGTTTAGGTGTGAAGTTAGTAATTATTTGAGTTTCTCGCGGATATAACTGCTAATAATTTCGGTTGCTCCCGTGTTATTTTTAATGAACAACTTCGTGATATCTCCAGTTTTTTCTCTCAAGCTCTTGTCTTTAATCAGCAGATTCATTTTATTCAGAAAATCTGATTCATCGTTTGCAACCAGACAGCCTCCCAGGTCAACTAAATCTTTGGCCTCTTCGAATTTTTCAAATTCCGGGCCAATGATCAATGGAATTCCGAACACAGCGGGTTCCAGGACGTTATGCACCCCATCTTTATCGAAGCCTCCTCCTACATAAGCCAAATGGCCGTAGCTGTAAATTTTAGTCAAGATCCCAACGGTGTCGGCTATAAAGACTTTTGATTCAGAGGAAAATATTCCTTCCGAGTACAAACTGGTTTTACATGTAAAGGATTCTTTTAATCTAAGGATATCTTTTGGAACAATATTATGGGGTGCTACAACCATACAAACGGCTTCATTTTGATTTTCATTCATGAATTTAGCCAAAATTTTTTCATCCTTGGGCCAGGTACTTCCGGCAACAATTACAATTCGATCTTTAACAAAATTATCAAGAAATTTCAAGTGATTATCCTGCTCTAAAATATTTGAGACTCGGTCAAACCGTGTATCTCCACTGACACTGATATTTTTGAAACCAATCCCATCCAGGAGTTTTTGAGAATCTTCATTCTGCACAAAAAAATAAGTAAATGCCTTTAAAGATTGCCTCATCCAGTTCCCATAGGACTTGAAAAACAATTGATCCTTTCTGAATATTCCTGAAACAAGTAAGGTTTCAATTTTAAGAGACTTCAATTCCTTTAAAATATTTGGCCAAAATTCATACTTAACAAACAGGGCAATACTTGGATGTACTAATTGAACAAATCTTTTTGCATTTGACTCGGTGTCGAGAGGCAGATAAACTACCAGGTCAGCTCCTTCATAGTTCTTTTGGACTTCGTATCCTGAAGGAGAAAAAAATGAAAGTACTATTTTGTATTCGGGTAAGGACTTTTTGAGGCTTTCCAGCACAGGTCGGCCCTGCTCAAATTCACCCAGGGAAGCACAATGCATCCAAATTGTTTTTTCTTCTGAAGAAACACCTTTTCTAAGTATTGAAAATGTTTCCTTGCGCCCTTGCACAAAGAGGTTAATTTTTTCGTTGAATAAAGCGATGATACGGACAGCAATTCCAGTGAAGAAAATCGCGAAATTATAGAGGTATCTCATTTGGAGGCTAAATTAAAAATTTAGGGGTAGAGCGCGTAAAATATTTGTATTTTTGTCTGGCTGTAGCCAAATTTAAGAATTAAATTATACTCAAATGAAGAAAATTCAAATGGTTGACTTGCAAAGTCAATATCAGAAAATCCAGCCCGAAATTGATGCTGCTATCAGCGAAGTTGTTGCATCTGCTGCCTTTATCAACGGACCGGAGGTAAAAAAATTTCAATCGGACCTGGAGTCATACCTTGATGTGAAACATGTTATTCCATGTGCCAACGGAACGGATGCCCTTCAAATAGCAATGATGGGACTGGGATTAGAACAGGGAGATGAGGTAATTACGGCTGATTTTACCTTTGCTGCAACTGTTGAGGTAATTGCCTTGTTAAAATTAACTCCTGTTTTGGTAGATGTTGATCCTCATTCCTTTAATATCGATCTGGAGGCCTTAAAAAAAGCCATAACTCCAAAGACGAAAGCAATTGTTCCTGTCCATCTTTTTGGACAGTGTGCCAATATGGAAGCAATTTTAAAAATAGCCAAAGAGCACGACCTATACGTCATAGAAGACACTGCTCAGGCCATTGGGGCAGATTATACCTTTAGCGACGGAAGTAGCAAAAAGGCTGGTACGATTGGCCATGTTGGAACCACTTCTTTTTTTCCATCGAAAAATTTGGGCTGCTACGGAGACGGAGGAGCTATTTTTACAAATGATGACGACCTTGCTCATACCTTAAGAGGAATTGTCAATCACGGCATGTATAAAAGATATTACCATGATGTGGTTGGTGTGAATTCCAGGTTAGATAGCGTTCAGGCAGCGGTACTTAGATTAAAACTTCCTCACCTTGACGATTACTGTAGCGAACGAAGAAAAGCTGCCAAATACTACAATCAAGGCTTTAAAAGTAATCCCAACATAGTTACTCCGGTTACTGAAAAATGTGGAGAGATCTGCGACACCTGCAATTGTCATGTATTTCACCAGTATACCCTCAAAATTACAAATGGTAAAAGGGATGCCTTACACCAGCATCTTGTAGAAAAGGGAATTCCTAATGCAATTTACTACCCTGTTGCTTTGCATAAACAAAAGGCCTATCAGGATGATCGCTATAAAGAAGAGGATTTTGCAGTAACTAATGAACTTGTTAAAAACGTGATCTCCTTACCTATGCATACTGAACTGGAAAAGGAACAACAAGATCTTATTATCAATACTATTTTGGATTTTGTTCAGTAATCTATCCGTGATGCATTAGCTAACAAAAGGATTAGCCATGAAAAAAAATAAGATTTTAGTAACAGGAGGCCTTGGATTTATTGGTTCCCATACGGTTGTGGAATTGTTGAAAGAAGGATATGAAGTTGTAATTATCGACGATCTTTCAAATACGCGTGTTGAGGTTCTGGATGGAATAAAGGCGATTTCTGGTGTAAGCCCCGAGTTTGTTAAACTGGATCTTAAGGAAAAGGAAAAGGTCCAATCTTTTTTTAAGGATTACAAAATTGACGGAGTGATTCATTTTGCTGCTTCAAAGGCTGTAGGCGAAAGTGTTGAAGAACCTTTAAAGTATTACGAGAATAATATCGCAACATTGGTATATCTCTTGCAAAGTATGTCAGAGAACAAGGTATTAAATTTTATTTTTAGTTCTTCCTGTACCGTTTACGGACAGGCTGATGAATTGCCTATTACTGAAAAGGCTCCCGTCAAAAAGGCGGAATCTCCCTATGGCAATACAAAGCAAATAGGGGAAGAAATTATTGAGGACACGACTAAAGTAACCGACCTCAAGGCGATTGCATTGAGATATTTTAACCCAATTGGGGCTCACGAAAGTGCCCATATTGGAGAACTTCCATTGGGAGTCCCGCAAAACCTGATTCCTTTTGTAACCCAAACCGCTGCAGGTATTCGTAAAGAGCTTGCGGTTTTTGGTGATGATTATCCTACTCCGGATGGCACAGCGATCCGAGACTATATTCATGTGGTGGATCTGGCCCAGGCACATATTTGCGCCTTACAAAGATTACTGGAAGGTAAGAATAAATCACAAATGGAATTTTTCAATGTGGGAACCGGAAAGGGTAGTTCTGTTCTTGAGGTAATTAAGGCATTTGAAGAGGCCAACGGAACAAAAGTTAACTATAGGATTGCGGGCAGACGTGAAGGAGACATAACGGCCGCCTACGCTGATACTGAACTGGCAAACAAAGAGCTTGGATGGCATGCTAAATTAGGCCTGAAGGAAGCTCTATCTTCGGCCTGGAAATGGCAGTTAAAACAATAATGGCAGATTCGGTATATGGAATAAATAGAATGATTTATGAATAAAATTAAAAAGAAAATATTGATCACCGGGGGAGCCGGTTTTATAGGTTCTCATGTGGTCAGGATGTTTGTGAACAAATACCCTCATTACAACATTTATAATCTGGATGCACTTACTTATGCAGGGAATCTTGAAAACATAAAAGATGTTGAGGATGAGCCTAATTATGAGTTTGTCAAAGGGGACATTAAAAATATTGATTTCATCAATTCTTTATTTGAGGAAGTTCAGTTTGATGCCGTTATTCATTTGGCCGCAGAGAGCCATGTTGACCGATCCATAACGAATCCGAATGATTTTATAGAAACCAATGTACTGGGAACTGCAAATCTCCTGAATGCATTCAGAGACAGTTGCAGGGGGAATTTTGAGGGGAAATTGTTTTACCATGTTTCTACAGATGAGGTTTACGGATCACTTGGAAAAACAGGACTTTTTACGGAGACTACCCCTTACGATCCACAATCGCCTTATGCGGCTTCAAAAGCAGCATCGGATCACCTGGTTCGTGCTTATGGAAACACCTATGGCTTACCTTTTGTCATAAGTAATTGCTCGAATAATTACGGGGCCAATCAATTTCCGGAAAAGCTGATTCCACTTTTTATCAATAACGTTAAACACTCGATACCCTTACCGGTTTATGGAGATGGTAATTATACCAGAGACTGGCTGTATGTTGTGGATCATGCCATAGCCATAGATGAAATATTTCATCGTGGAAAAGAAGGAGAAACGTATAATATTGGAGGCTTTAATGAGTGGACCAATCTGAATTTGATCAAACTTCTTTGTAAGCTGATGGATGAGAGATTGAAGAGGCCCGAAGGAAGTTCAGAAAAACTGATCACTTTTGTAAAGGATCGTGCAGGTCATGACCGTCGCTATGCCATTGATGCCGGGAAATTAAACCGTGAATTAGGATGGAAGCCTTCAGTTACTTTTGAGGAGGGGCTGGCTTTAACCTTGGATTGGTACCTCTCTAATGAGAAATGGCTGGAAGGTGTAACCTCAGGATCTTATCAGGACTATTATAAAAAGATGTATAGTCAGGTTGATAAAAAAAGCTAGAAGTCAAACTTGTATTTTACACCACCCAGAACCTGCAGGCCCTGAACCTTAAAATTGGTATAAACCTGATAGTTATCACTTAAGATATTATTGACATTCACAAAGATGTCGAATTTGTCATCAATGGTATAAACACCGTTCAGATTGATATCGAAATAAGCCGAATTTGTAATTCTGATGTTTGTGTCGGGAATGATGGACAGCTCATCCTTACGGTCGGTTGAAAAGAATAAATCGGCACCGGCTCTCCATTTTTTCCTTGTGTACTTGGCGAGAAGCGTGGCTTTTACCAATGGTAAATTCCAGGCGTGCTCTTCGTTTTTAAGGCTATAGGAATTAAAGTCAATATTTCCCCCAAATTTAAATTGCTGAAACAGGTCAAAAATGATTTCACCATTAAAATGAATGGTATTCACATCGTCATAGACAACCTGAAAGGAATTTCCGGCCTCGTAACCTTCGGCAACTTCATTCGAGCCGTCGGTAAGCGAAGGATTCAACCTGAATAATGCTTTGTTCTCTTCATTGATATAAGCTGCCTTTAGGTTGAATCGAATTTTTGAATTTAACAATCCTTTGATTCCTGCATAGGCGTTATACTGTTGATTGGTTCTTTGAATATATAAGGTTGGAGAGACAAAAGGATTCTCTGAAACAAAATTCTTATAGCTGTTTTGATTCAGATCACCAATTACACCTGCATAAGCGATTAGTACCTCTTCACTAACGTTATAGGAAGCTGTAACGTTGGGATAAATATAGAACTTGCTTCCTTCAAAATTGTTCGTAATGCTGTAATATAGCCTGGCTCCTATATTTAGCGTAAGGTTGTCCCTTAACACCTCAAAATTCGGACTGAATCCCAGATTGAAGTAGGTATAATCTATATTGTCAATTTGAAAAAAATCATTTTCAAACTTTCCATTTAAAAATTCCAGACTTATTTCAGAATACATGAGTTCCTGTCCAATAGGAAAGTCGATTACAGAATTCAACTCAACATGATTTTCTCCACTTTTATATTTGTCTGAAAATCTGCTGATAGAAACATCTCCTGAATGAAATAAGGCATCTACAAATTCAATATTTCCACTGACGAAAATATCTGTAAAAGATTGCCTTTCATCAATGGAGTTTAGGGTTGATTCTGAATATGAAATCTCATCAGAAAGACCATACCAGTTATTTGATAAATACGACATTCCCCCTTTTATGTTCCAGTCAAAGGTTCTTTCAGATTGTTTGTAAAAAAGGTCGGCATCAAATCTTTTGAAATCATCGTTCAATACGATTCCATCAATACCTCCTCCAGAGGAATGATAGTTAAGGAACCCTCCAAAATCATTGTATTTTGAAGAATTACTATGAGCAAAGATCTCTATCAAAGGGGTACTGTAACTACCATACCCAACGGAGATGAAGTTATTATAAAAACGTTCCTTAGGAACCCTTTTAAGGGTCTTGGCCTTTCCTTTGGCCGGCGTAAAGGTTGAAGCAACCGGAACTGAATTTATCGAATATGTAATTTCCTTTTTTCCTCCCAGGTCTATACTGTCGACCACCGGTTCTGCATTTATTTTGTACGCTTCAGAAACCGTGGGAGAAAATGGTTTTACCACATTGACCTCTTCCGTGGTTATCCTGTCCTTTTTCTTCTTTTGAGAAAATACTGTGCCACTTATCATAAGTATCATGAAAAATAGGATGATTCTGATCATTGGAAAAATTCTGATTTCACTTATTCTTTTTCAATTATAACCGAGGAATTGGTTTTTGCTTCCTTTTCTTTTATTTTAATGAGTTCACTTCTGGAGGCTTCAACAATATCATCAAATTCCGAAAACTTATCTATGACACTCTCCAGTATGTATGTTGCCTGATAGGCATCCTCTAATTCGTAAAAATTCTTTGCCATAATCACAAGGCCCTTTCCACCCCAATATCTGTAAGGCGAATAATCTGAAGCTAATTTTTGAACGGAAACATTTGAAAGTTTGTAATTCCCTTCTTCATGCTTAAAGAAAGCATCATAGTAGATAGCTTCTGCTTTTAGCTCACCCGTGGCGTTTTCCTCAACTTGTTTGAAAGCGGCTCTGGCCTTTTCCAGATTACCGGTTTCAAACGCCGATCTGGCTATAATTATTTGAGCATCAGAAATGATATTAGAATCTGTTTTTGGTTTCATCGAAATTTTTTCAGCATATTCAACTGCGAGTTCGAAATTCTTTAAGGCATAATTACCTTTCATTAAATTGCTTTGAGCAAAAATTATGTTCGATTCATTCTCGGCTTGAATCTCTAATCTTTTTAACCACTCTAAAGCCTCTTCCCAGTTTTCTTCCTGAAGATAGAATTCCGCAACCTTAACCAGGGACCTCTCTGTGTAAGGAGTTTTTTCTTTGTCAAGTATGAACTGGTAATGAGGAATGGCTTTTTCATTTTCATTCAACCTGCTCAGGGCATCCGCCTGATAGAAATGTGCGGTAAGCGCATTGGACCCTTTTGGAAAACGTTCGAGATACTTTTGAAAGGATTCAACCGACTTTTCCAGGTTATTACTGAGGTAGAATTGCTCAGCAGAGGCAAACATGGTATTCTCAATTTCCTCATCGGTTATATTTACAAAGTCCACATTCCTTATGAATTGCTCATACGCATCCACACGGCCCTGCTGCACGTAAATTTGTTTAGCATTTGCCACAGCTTCCTTCGCCTCCTCGGTTCCGGGATAATTGTTCACCACCAATTTGTATTTGGCCAAAGCTGATTCATTTTGATCATTGTTAAAATATACCAATCCTTGTTTAAGCAAGGATTTAGGAACCAGTGAGCTCATCGGATAATATTCCACAACCTGATCATAGGCCTTTAAAGCATCTTCTGTTTTATTTATTTTAACATAAGAATTTCCCAGTTCATAAAACGCATCATCACGCAAGGTTGATTTAAGGTTAGTTTTTGTAAAACTGTTCAACGAATTTATTTTTTTCTCCGTGTCTCCCATATAGCCGTAACAAAATGCAATTTGCAACTGAGCGTAATCGACATCACTTTCATTTGCAGAAATGACTTTTTCATATGGAGGAATTGCTTTGAAATAATTGCTGAGTGCAAAATAGCAATCTCCAAGCCTTAAATAACTATCAATGATCAACTCTGAATTTTCAGATGATGCAATAAATTCATTAAAATGTCCTCCTGACTGGCTGTAATCTTTCAATTGAAAAAAGGTGTAGGCCAGATGATACAGTAAAATCAGGTTTTCCTTGGTTTCCCTGGCTTCATCCAGGTCTCCAAATCTTCGGAAGGAGTTAAGGGCCTGATCATATTGTTTCAATCGATAGTAGGATTCTCCTCTCCAAAACAAAGATCTGGCCTTATATACCGAATTTTCAGATGTTTCAATGGCCAGATCGAAGTTTTTTATAGCTTCGGTATAATTCTGCCTTTTAAAGAGCTGAGTCCCGTATAAAAAGGCAACCTTATGGTAACTTTCTTTATTCTTTGCGTCTGAATTTTTCAAATAGTTCAAGGCGCCTTCGTAATCATTCTCATTTAAATATGCACTGATCAAATAATCTTTAACCTCAGACTGATCGAAATCATCTGGATAAGCTGCCAGATATTCCTGAATCACTTCCGCAACACTTTTGTACGGATTGCCGATTTCATAACTTAATTTTGCGTAATTGAGCCAGGCATCCTTTTTTATTTTTTCATCATAGCTCATTTGTTTGGCATTTCGGAACGCATTAAGAGCTTGTTGTTTTTTATCACTTTTCAAATAACACTCCCCTAGATGGTAATATGCGTTTTGTGACACCGAGTTATTCCCATCAATTATTTTGGTGAACCATGTCATGGCCTCTTCATAATCTTTTTGCTGATAATAGGCATAACCCAGAAGATAATAATCCGTATTGTTCCATTTACCTTTTTTTCCCTCATAATCCAGAAGATAAGGAATAGCACTCTCGAATTCGTTTAGGTTGAAGTAGCTTTCTCCGACTATTTTGGAAAGTTCAGAACGCTGGATTCCATTTGATTCTTCGAGAAGTGGTTTTGCAGCATCAATGGCCTCCTTAAATTTTCCTGTTTTGAATTTAATATTAGCCATATAATATGGAATGTCATCATCAAAATTTTGATCATCAGCAACTTGATTCAGATATCTGTCCGCTTCATCATAATCATCTTCCTGATAAGCCATATACCCGTAATAGTACTTGGCCTGTGATCCAAATTTTTCTGAATTCAAAAGTCTTGAAAAGTATTTTCTACTGTTGGCAAAGCTGCCGACCGCAAATAAGGCATAAGCTTTTCTAAAGTTGAACTCTTCCTGATTATAAAGCGTTAAGCTGTTTTCATTTATTTTATTAAACCATTTTAAAGCATAGGCATAACTTCTGTTGTTGAAATAATAATTTCCCACTTCAAGAAATGCGTTATTTCTTTTGGTGCTTGTGGGGAATTTCTCAAAAAAAGAATTCATGAGGTCATCTCCGTTTTTCTGCTTTAATCTAATGGCACAAAAAGCTTCGTAATAATAGGAACGCGCTTTTAATTCTGAAGCTTCGTCAAAGGAGGTTTTGATTTTTTCAAAAATGAGCTGAGAAGCCACATAATCTTTACTCTCATAAAGTTTCATTGCATGATTGAAATCAACAAGATCATGGGTATAAATAATTGATTGCTGAGAGAACCCATTTAAAGAAGAAACCAAACCAAGAAAAAGGATTATTTTTAGCAAATTCATTGCGTGAGAATCGAGATAAAAATCAAAAATAGTACTTACATTATTTAGCTAACGCGAAAAAAAAAATAAATTGTCAAATTGTTGATTAGTTGCCCGTATTGTTGAAAAGTAACAGTGATTTTTTAATTTTTCCGATTATTCGTTCAGTAAAGAATTCATGAACTGGTTAAAGTCATCCACAAATTCCTCATAGTAAATACCTGTGGCAGGGCCAGAGAAACCAGTATGAATCCTCCTTACTTTGCCATTTTTATCGATAATTATTGAAGTTGGAAAAGATATTACCTTGTTCAACATCGGGAGTGATTCTGAGGCTGATTTTGTGGATGAGGTACCGGCGATTACAAAATCATAAGGAACATTCATTTTTTCCTTCATCGTCACAACCCTTTCTCTTGCGTAATCGAAGTCAGGCCTTATTTCATAGGCGAGTCCCAGAATCTCAACTTCTTCTGAATTGTTTTTTCTATACCAGTCAGACAAGAAACGGGTTTCATCCATACAATTTGGGCACCATGTTCCGAGGATCTGAAGAATGACAACCTTGTCCTCAAATTTTTCATCTTTTAGCGAGATCAGGTTCCCATCGAGATCCGGAAAAGAAAAATCTATTTCATCATATCCCTCTTTGAGATAGGTCAAACTATTTGCATCAGGTAATCGGGCACCGTCATTTCTGACCGACACAAAATTTTTGTAGCTCGTTTTTCCTGACCAGAATTCTCCTTTTAAGATACTGTCATTTTCTTTATGCACTTTGAATTTATAAATGTGATTTCCATCAAAGCTGTACAGGTGCATCGTGTCCTTTTCAACATACCCGTCTAAAAATCTGTAATCACCCGTTTTACTCAAAAACGTTCCATTTAATCCGGTAGAATCAGATTTAAAAATTCCTATTGCAGAAGTCGTTTTACCTTTTACATCCTTGAATGTGGTTTCCCATGTACCGTCGAACTCATTGGATACTTTTTTATTGTCAAATCTACCTTCTTTTCCATATACCGCCTTAAAAGGTAATACATACCCTTCTGCATAGTTCTTGCTGTAGGATCCTGAAAGTTTTTCCTGATCGATTTTCGCTTTTATGCTAATATCAAAAATATGCATATCAAAAAACAGAGAATCCCCGAAAATATCAATTCGATCAATTTTTAGCTTTTCCTTTCCATTTATGAGAAGAATCTCATAGGCACCATCAGCCTTATTGACTTCAAAATTGAAGGGAATACTATTTCCCTGTGCAATAATTTCTCCTCTCCACGTTCCCGATTTCAAACCTAATTCCGGCCTTTTTTCCTCACAGGAAAAAGAAATTATTATTAAAGCAAAAAGACTGAAGATTTTGAGTCTGTAGAATTTTATATAAATATTATCAGTAATCATAAAAGACGAAATTTAGATCTTGATTTCTCTATTTTCTTTTTAAGACGCTAAGATGGGTCAATCCTCTCAATTTTCAAGAAATAATTGTTTAAAAACTTTGTTAAAAGATAAATAAAACCTTCGAATTCAACTTTATTATTTCAAATTTATGCGTTAAGTTTGTTCCTCTTAAGATTTCATCGTCATTAATAGATGACCTTTAATGAAGTCTAGATCACTTCAAAAAAAGTAAAATGCTTCAACTTAAGAATGCAAACATATTTCAAAGAGAAAACCTTATACTTTCGGATATTAATCTTGAGATTAAAAAAGGCGATTTCAATTACCTGATTGGAAAAACAGGAAGTGGGAAAAGTAGTTTGATGAAAACACTTTACGGAGACCTTCCACTGCAAGATGGAAGCGGATCCATTGTAGGGTTTGACCTAAAGAAACTCAAGGAAAAAGAGATTCCTTTTTTAAGACGTAAAATAGGAATAGTGTTTCAGGATTTTCAATTGCTAAACGATCGTTCTGTTCATGAAAATTTACTTTTTGTTTTGAAAGCTACAGGATGGAAGGGCAAAAATCAAATGGACGCCAAAATAAATGAGGTACTGGAAAAAGTGGATATGAAAACAAAAGGTTTTAAGATGCCTTACCAGTTATCCGGTGGTGAGCAACAAAGAATAGCAATTGCCCGCGCCTTGCTGAATACACCTGAAATGATTTTGGCCGATGAGCCTACAGGAAACCTTGATCCCAAGACCTCTGTTGAAATCATGAATGTTCTGGAAGAAATAAATAAGGCAGGAATTACAATACTGATGGCCACTCATGATTATGCCTTGATATTGAAATTCCCTCATAAGACAATCAAATGCGAAGGAGGTAAAATTTTTGAAGTAGTTTAATGCTGTATTAAATTTATAAGGATTTTTATATTCTTTTTATTGTTGTACAATTCAAGTTGTTTTTTTCTTTGGGCCAGCAATTCTTTGGTGTAATTTGAATCGATTATTTTTAACAATTCAGTAATAATTTGATCCGTTGTATTAGCCTCAATGCAAAGGGGTTCCAGGCCTGAACCATGGATCATTTTTTGATTTGCAATGACATGCCTGCTTTGAAAAAGAGCATTTATCAGTTTAAGTTTCACACCTGATTTATTTCTGGTAAAAAAAACATTCACCTGAGCTCGATGGAATAATTCCCTGAGTTGGGCATCATTTTTCAATTCAATGAAACTAAGGTTTCGATATGCATCAATTCGGGAAAGAAGTTTAGTATTATCAGTTTGGCCTGCAATGATAAATGGAAAATCAATTTTTTTGAAAATGTCAATAAGATATAAAGCTGTTCTAATATTGTCTTTAACCTTCAGGTTACCATGATAAAGACCAAAGTAACCTTTTTTTGATAGTTCGTGCATTTTTTCACTTGAGTGAAAAGCGGGCAGTAACTTAACTTTTTCTCCATACTTTTCTGATAAATAAGCGCTGTCTGTGTTCGAAATAGGTAAAATGAAATCTACTTTGTTCAATATTTTTTCGTATCGCTTTAATCGTGAGCTTTCAATCCTGTAAAAAATTCTTTTAAACAGATTGTTTTCAGATTTCATGAGTTCCTGATAATATTCGTGTTCAATATTGTGCATTCTTACAAGCAACTTCCGATCTTTGAAAAGATCTTTCTTGATAATAAGCGTAGTATGAAGGCCTTCGAAGAGAATAGGAGCTTTCACCTTTTTCAGGTTTTCAATGAGTTCTTCACTCTTTCTTGATTTAACAATATACGGGAGAAGTCCTAACCCGTTGATGGGGCTCGTTTTTCTCCTGTAATAATAAACTTCTTTACAATAATCGGTCAAAACTGGCTGCGGCTCCCGGCCGTAATGGAAAATGTGGAGGTGTATTTGATAACCTTCATCTGATAACAGCTTTATCCTGTAGAAGCTATCGATTACACCTCCGTAATCGGCAGGATAGGGAACATCAAAGCAGATGATGTGAATCTTTTTATCTAATGTTTTTGACAACATTTTTCAGTTTAATTTTTTCGTTGTTCCAGTTTAAGTTATTTGCTGCAACTTCTAAATTTTTCAAATATGATTTTTTGTTTTTGACTACGCTTACAATGGTAGAGGCCAATTCCTGAGGGTCTCTGTTTTTAAGTACTTTTCCAATTTTGTATGAAGATACTAAATCGCTTAGTAAAGGCAGATCAGAAACAATAATGGGAATTCCGCCGTGGATATAATCAAAAACCTTGTTAGGAAGACAATATCTGTAATTCAGGCCCAGATCTTCTTCCAGGCTCAAGCCTACGACCGATTGTTTTGTATGCGTCTTTAATTCCTTTGGATTTAATCTGCCTGCAAAACTTATTTGTTCGTCAAGGCCTAAATCAAAGACCCGCTGCCTTAAATGATCTGAGATATCACCATCGCCAAAAATGTTCAATTTATAATTCGGCAAAAATTGCATGGCATCTATCATCAACTCGATTCCTCTGCCAAGGTTCAAGGAACCTTGATAGATGATTTTATTATTCTTTGCGGACATGCTACGGGTTTTGTGATCCAAATTCAGAACCGGTATGGGAACATTTCTGATTACCGTTATCGGAACCCCGTATTTGGCAGAGTAAAATTCAGCTATTTTTCTGTTTACGGTAATAACGTTTTTTAATCTTGGAAAGATGAATTCCTCCAGTTTCATCCAAAAATTCCTCACATGGTTGCGTGATATTAACTCAGGCACTTCTGTAAAAAGCTCGTGGCTGTCATATATGAGCGGGGTGGCAGTCAACTTACTTACAAGGTAATTGGGTAATAGGGTATCTAAATCGTTGGAATAGAGTATTTGTTTCCTGGAAAACAGCAGTGTCAGGAATAATCTGAAATTTAGTTCTGCATAAAATAAAAATCCCTTATGAATTAAAAGTGAAAATCGCTTCACCTTAATCTGTTTATCACACGGGACATCTGTTTTGCCACGCCTTCCAATCAACAATATTTCGAACCCCAATTCGTTAAAACATTCACAGGTTCGATGAATACGCTGATCTGTGGCCAAATCATTAGAGGCGGATATGATAATTCTGTTCAAATATGGGAGGATTAGAGAATATTAAAAACAGCGATATTAGTTGACAAAAACAGCGTGGTAAATATATTAAATATTATATTTGTTCGTTCATTCAAAAGTAGTTAAACCACTATTGTTGATAAAAGTTTTAACCTATGAATTTTAGTCAAAATCAAGATAAGTGTGAGTGGTTTGCCATTTTCACGAAGCCGAGGTCGGAAAAAAAAGTATATGAGCGCATGCAACAGCATGAAATTCATGCTTTTCTGCCAGTTGTGAAGACGGTAAGACAATGGAGTGACAGAAAAAAAACTTTAGAACTCCCCCTGATACCTTCCTATATTTTTGTTTATATGGAGGAAAAAGACCTTTATAAAACCTTGCCCATTCAGGGAACGGTAAGTGTTTTGAAGCATCTCGGCAAACCTGCCAGGATCAGGCCGGTAGAGATAGAAAACCTTAGGATATTAAGTAGTAATTCAGAAAGTCATGAGGTTTCAAACTGCATTAATGTAACCGCTGGGGATGATGTTGAAGTTATAAATGGCCCGTTTATGGGGCTTATAGCTACTTGCATAAAGGAAGGAAGCAATCACAGAGTTGTGGTGAAAATTGATTCCCTTGGAAGTTGTTTTAATGTCAATATTCCACTGAGTTTTTTGAGAAAATTAGAGAAGAAAGAATTTATAAAAGCATAAATTAATGAATATAGCGGTTGTTGGTTCAGGCTATGTGGGGCTGGTAACAGGAACATGTTTTGCTGAAATGGGAAACACGGTTACCTGCATCGATATAGATAAAGGCAAAATCGATAAACTAAAAAAGGGAATTATTCCAATATATGAGCCGGGACTGGAGTCAATGGTCATAAGAAACGTTGAAAACGGAAGTCTTCATTTTAGCACTAAGCTCGAAGAAGGATTAAAAAAATCGAAAGTCGTTTTTATAGCGGTGGGCACACCCATGGGTGAGGATGGTTCTGCAGACCTCCAATATGTTTTGAGCGTTGCGCGTGAAATAGGGCAGAAAATGACCCATCCTTTGATCGTCGTGGATAAGTCGACTGTTCCTGTGGGAACTGCAGATAAAGTAAAAAAGGTGATTGAAGAAGAACTTGATTCGAGAGGGATTAGAATAGATTTTGATGTGGTTTCGAATCCTGAATTTTTGAAAGAAGGTGCTGCTATACAGGATTTTATGAAGCCTGACAGAATTGTAGTTGGAGCAGAAAGTCCGAAAGCCTTTGAAGTCATGAGAGATCTTTATGCACCTTTTACGCATAATCATGACCGTATGATCGAAATGGATGTTCGCTCAGCTGAAATGACGAAATATGTGGCAAATGCAATGCTGGCAACAAAAATCTCATTTATGAATGAGATTGCCAATATTTGTGAATTAGTAGACGCTGATGTGAATCAGGTAAGAATAGGAATAGGATCAGATTCAAGAATCGGTTACAGTTTCATATATCCGGGAAGCGGATATGGAGGTTCATGTTTTCCGAAAGATGTTAAGGCCTTAAAGAAAATTGCCGAAGATAAAGGATATCAGGCGGATTTGATAGCTTCAGTAGAAGATGTTAATGACAGGCAAAAACTTGTCGTTGCGGAAAAGATCATCCAGCGTTTTGGTGAGGATCTTTCAGATAAGACCTTTGCCCTTTGGGGACTGGCGTTTAAACCTGGGACCGATGATATGAGAGAGGCTCCTGCTATATATATTGTGAAGGAGCTGGTGAAAAGAGGAGCTCGAATAAATGCTTATGACCCGAAAGCCATGCATGAGGCAAGGAGTTTTTATTTAAAAGACACACCAAATGTAAGTTATTATAATTCTAAATATGAAACCCTGGGGGAAGCGAATGCGATGATTTTACTTACGGAATGGAAAGAGTTTCGTTCTCCTGACTTTGAAGAATTGAAGAAAAATTTGATCGATCCGATAATTTTTGATGGAAGGAACCAATATTCTCATTTAAGACTTGCATCTCGAGGATTTGAATATTATCAAATTGGCAAAAAACCCGAAATTTTGGATGCTTAACAGTCTTTGAATGAATAAAATACATTTGGATAGTTAAAATAAATAAGTATATTCGTTATTAAAAACCCCTCGTTATGAAAAAAATTATTCCCTTCTTTCTATTCATTGCATTGCTGTTTTCTTGCGCAACAAAAGATGATGTAGTTTATTTTAATGGTATGGATAGTGCCGATAATTCTATCGGACTGGACAGTTACTCTCCAACCTACCATATTGATGACGAACTTGTCATAATTGTTAATGCTATGGATCCCGAAGCAGCAAGACCCTTCAACAAATCATCTGTTAGTATTTCTCTTGACACACAAGATGCCAGAGGCAGAGAAAGAATTCAAACATATAGGGTAGATCCTGACGGTAATATTAATTTTCCTGTACTTGGAATGCTTAAAATTGCCGGTCTCAATCGTGCCCAGGCCACTAAAATGTTGCAAGATAAATTATCCGATTATATCAAAAACCCGATCGTAGATATTGAAACTGTGAATTATCGAATAACTGTTTTAGGTGAAGTTAACCGTCCTGGAACTTTTACGGCTACTAATGAACGAATTACCCTTATAGAGGCAATATCACTTGCTGGTGATCTCACGATTTATGGGGAAAGAGAAAACGTATTGGTCATTCAGGATTATGACGGGAAGAAAACATATACAAGAGTTAATTTAAAATCAGATAATTTATTTGAATCTCCGGTTTATTATCTTAGCCAGAATGATGTTGTATATGTTGAGCCAAATAAAACAAGGGCGAGGAATTCAGCCATTGGTGCCCAAACAGGAGTTGTACTGAGTTCACTGGGCTTGTTAATCTCTATGACTGCACTGGTAGTAACCATATTGAACAATCAAAATTAAAAAAAAGAGCTCTTAAGAGCTCTTTTTTTCTTTGTATCTGACCACGGTTGTTATCTCGGCAAATTGTCGAAACATTTCCATAACCCCGCAATATTTGTCTGCGGAAAGCTTTATCGCCTTTTCTATTTTATCTTTTTTAAGGTCCTTACCAGAAAAGATGTATTCCAGCGTAACTTTATCATAGAATTTAGGATGTTCGTCTGTCAGTTCTCCTGAAACATTGATTTCCATATCTTCTACTTCTGCTCTCATTTTTTTGAGCAGGGAGACCATATCCATACCTGTACAACCTGCAAGAGAAGTCAGCATGAGGGCCTTTGGCCTAACCCCTTTGCCTTCACCACCCGATTCAGCCGCAGCATCAATTTTGAAATTACCCCCTAAAGTGTCTGCATTAAAGAGCATTTTACCCAGCCATTGTGTTTTTATTTCCTGTGTCATATGATTTTTAATTTATATTTTATGAATGTTTAGTAATAGGTTTCAAATCAATAAGTTTTACTCCGGTTCCCTTAAGATCTGAATATACAATTTTACCATATTCCAGCGATACTCCTTCTGCAATATCCTGTCGAAGCAAAACGGCACCGTCCATATCTACATAATCAAGTTCAGGAACCAAATGTGCAATTGCTGAAATTCCAACCGAAGATTCGGTCATGCAGCCTACCATTTTCTTCATTCCCAGTTCTTGAGCACGATGAAGCATTCTTCTTGCAGGAGTCAGCCCGCCGCATTTTACAAGTTTTATGTTGACGCCATGAAATAGTCCAAAACAGTTTTCAATATCAGATTCTTTTTGACAGCTTTCGTCTGCCACTAAAGGTAAAGCGCATTTTTTATATAAATGTCTCATGCCATCCACCTCTTCCGCGGGAAGGGGTTGCTCCAGAAACTCCACACCAAGATCTTTTAGAGCAAGAGCATTACTCAGGGTCTCCTCTACGCTCCATGCACAATTTGCATCAATTCTAAATATGGCATTGGTATGTCTTCTCAGGGCCTTGATAATTTTCAGGTCTTCGTGGGTCCCAAGCTTGATTTTATAGATGGGCCAGGGAGTATCTTTCATTTTTGAAAGCATATTTTCAATGGTATCTATTCCTATAGTAAAATTGGAAAGTATATTATTTTCAATACTATACCCCCAAAGTTCATATAATTTTTTGTTTTTAAGACGTGAATAAAGATCATTGTAGGCAATGTCCAGGGCGCACAAAGCAAATAAATTGTGTTTTAAAATCGGATACATCCTTTCCCAAAAGGTTTCAGGGGTTTCAGGAGTTTTAAAAGTATCACATTCAATTTCCCTCTTGACCCCAAGAAGATCCCTGATCATATCTTCTAACTTATGCTTGTAATAGGGATTTTCAGAGGCTTCTCCGTATCCCGAGATGTTTCCAACTTTCAATTCCACAACCATCACTCTTTTATGGTCAAAAGACTGTCTGGAAATCCTAAAGGTATGGCGGAGTTCTAAATTATATGTACGAATAATAAGTTGCATAAGGACCGAGGAAAATCGTTTTTATTTTTTATCAGCTCCTTTAAGGATGATCACAAATTCACCTTTAGGAGGATTTTTTAGAAAATGCTGTTTGATGTAACTGATCTTTCCCCTTAAGGTTTCTTCAAACATTTTGGTCAGTTCCCTTGAAACAGAAACCAAGCGATCTTCTCCGAAATACACAGCGAACTGATCCAGCGTTTTATTCAATTTATGTGGAGATTCATAAAAAATGATGGTCCTGGTTTCTTCTGCTAATTTTTTCAATCGTGTTTGTCTTCCTTTTTTAAGAGGAAGAAATCCTTCAAATACAAACTTATCACTCGGAAAACCACTATTCACAAGAGCAGGGACAAATGCTGTTGCTCCCGGGAGGCATTCTACTTCAAGGCCTTTTTCAATGCAGGCACGTGTGAGCAGGAACCCGGGATCTGAAATTCCCGGAGTACCGGCATCGGTAATCAGGGCGATTTTTTCACCACCTGCGATCCTGTCAGTGATTCTTTCAGTCATTTTATGCTCGTTGTGCATGTGGTGAGACATCATAGGGGTTTCTATACCGTAATGTCTTAACAATTTTGATGAGGTTCTTGTATCTTCTGCGAGAATAAGGTCCACTTCTTTCAATATCCGTATGGCGCGCAACGTTATATCCTCCAGATTACCAATGGGCGTGGGTACTAAATAAAGTTTTGAAGTATTATCCTGATCGGAATCCACGAGTTTCATTTTTTACAAATATAATTTTTAATTCCTTCCTGACTGAAGATATTCCTTCATTTCTATTTTGAATACAAGTTATTTGAAGATAAAAAAGAGGTGATAAAAATTATTTTAAATTCATTGAATCTCATACTTATATACTAAATTTGCACCTTCAATAAAAAGAGCAGGAAAATGTACAGAAGTCATAATAACGGAGAGTTAAGGCTGGAGCATGAGGGAATGGAAGTTCTATTGTCTGGATGGGTTCAGAAAGTCAGGGACAAAGGGTTCATGGTCTGGGTGGATCTTCGTGACAGATATGGGATAACTCAGTTAATTTTTGACAGTGAAAGAACGGATTTGGAAATTGTAGAGAAGGCGAGAAGCCTGGGAAGGGAATTTGTTATCCAGATCAAAGGTAAAGTTATTGAAAGAGAGGCCAAGAACGATCAGATACCAACCGGAAATATTGAAATACTTGTTGCTGAGCTGAACATCTTGAATGCGGCTAAAGTACCTCCGTTCACCATTGAGAATGAAACTGATGGCGGTGACGAATTAAGAATGAAGTACAGATATCTCGATATCCGAAGGAAACCGGTTCGCGATAATTTGATATTTCGTTCAAACGTTACCATGGAAGTCAGAAATTATCTTTCGAAGCAAGGTTTTATTGATGTCGAGACACCTTATCTGATCAAATCTACTCCTGAAGGGGCGAGGGATTTTGTTGTGCCTTCGAGAATGAATGAAGGACAGTTTTATGCATTGCCACAATCTCCTCAGACCTTTAAACAGTTGCTCATGGTAGGCGGGCTTGACAAGTATTTTCAAATTGTCAAATGTTTCAGGGATGAGGATTTAAGGGCAGACAGGCAACCTGAGTTTACTCAGATCGATTGTGAAATGGCATTTGTGGAACAGGAAGATATCCTCAATACCTTTGAAGGATTGGTTAGACATCTGTTAAAAGAAATAAATGGTGTTGAGGTAGCTGATTTTCCAAGAATGAGTTACGAAGAGGCCATAAAGACCTATGGAAATGACAAACCCGACATCAGGTTTGACATGAAGTTTGGAGAATTAAATGATCTGGCACAGGGAAAAGGATTTGGAGTTTTCGACTCTCAGGACCTTGTGGTAGGAATAGCCGTTCCGGGATGTTCTGAGTATTCAAGAAAACAGCTTGACAAGATTATTGATTTCGTGAAAACCCCTCAAGTGGGTGCCAAGGGTCTTGTCTGGGTAAAATACAACGAAGACGGAACTTTTAAATCTTCAGTAGATAAATTCTTTGATCAGGAACAACTTAAAAGCTGGTCAGAGAGGTTGGGAGCTTCAACCGGAGATTTACTTTTAGTGATGGCCGGGGAGGCCGATAAGACGAGGACACAATTGAGTACGCTAAGAATGGAGATGGCTGAACAGTTGGGATTGAGAAAACCGGACGAGTTTGCACCGCTCTGGGTAGTTGATTTTCCATTATTGGAATGGGATGAGGAAACAGAAAGGTATCACGCCATGCATCACCCTTTTACTTCTCCAAAGCCTGAAGACCTTGATCTGCTTGATACAGATCCGGGTAAAGTTCGCGCCAATGCCTATGATATGGTGCTGAACGGAAATGAAATCGGCGGAGGCTCAATACGAATTTTTGATAAGGAAACCCAATCGAGGATGTTTGACCTCCTTGGATTTTCAAAGGAAGAGGCTCAGGAACAATTTGGGTTTTTGATGAATGCATTCGAATATGGGGCACCACCGCATGGAGGACTGGCTTTTGGTTTGGACAGGCTGGTTGCCATTTTAGGTGGCCAGGAAACAATAAGAGATTTTATTGCCTTTCCTAAAAACAATTCCGGCCGAGATGTAATGATCGAAGCACCTTCCAGGATCGATGAGGATCAGTTGAAAGAGCTAAATCTGAAACTGAATTTAAAATAAATTAAGCGTTAAAAATCCGAAATGTATATTTCGGATTTTTTTGTGCTTGGTTTATAATTGCTACTTTTATTCACTATTAACTTTTTCATGTACCATTTGATCAATGCCAACCCTAAAAAAGCTTAGAAAAAGATTTTTTAAATGGAGATATAAACATATCACCAACCAGCAGTTTATCTATGCATTGAGTATTTTGGTGGGTTTTTTGGCCGGCCTGGGAACAGTGATCATAAAAAACCTTACGCATTTTATCCAAACACTTCTTCAGGGTAAAATAATTGTAGATTATCATCACAGCCTGTATTTTATTTTTCCTTTGATCGGTTTGATCCTTGTTTATCTGATACAAAAATATTTTATCCGCAGAAAGATAGGCCATGCCATTCCGTCAACCCTCTTTTCATTGTCCAAGAAAAAAGGACTGATTGAAAGATATAAGATGTATGCCTCCCTTATAACAGCTCCCTTGACGGTTGGATTTGGAGGTTCTGTCGGTTTGCAGGGTCCTGCAATTAACACGGGTGCGGCTGTGGCTTCAAATATTGCACAATACTTTCATATCAGTGCGAGAAACAGGTCATTATTGATCGGATGTGCTTCGGCAGGAGCCGTTGCCTCCATGTTTAAGGCCCCTATTGCCGCCGTAATATTTGCGGTTGAGATTTTCAGTCTCGATCTTGCTTTTGCCTCCATGATTCCTTTGTTGCTGGCTTCAGTCTCGGCCGTAATCACTTCTTACCTTTTCCTGGGATCGGAAATTCTTTTTACTTTCGAGATTCAAGACAGGTTTTCAATAAACGATATTTTATTCTATGTGGTTTTAGGAATAGGGTCAGCTGTAGCTTCCGTTTATTTTTCGAAGATGTATTTTTGGATCACGGGACTTTTTGACAAAATAAAGGGAGATGTAAAGAAACTGTTTATTGGAGGGATTATCATTGGCATCTTATTATTTTTTATTCCACCACTTTACGGGGAGGGTTTTGATCTGATCAATAATCTTTTACGGGGAAATCATATGAAAGCAATAGGAAGCATTCCGTTTGCCCAGGTAGTTGAAGAAAATATCTGGATGATCATTCTGCTTCTGATCGGTATTACAGTATTTAAAGCAGTTGCGATGACAGTGACCTTTTCTGCAGGCGGGGTAGGAGGAATATTCATTCCGACGCTTGTTATGGGAAGTGCACTTGGCAATGTCTACGCCAAGGTCGTAAACAACCTGGGCTGGGACTTTTCAATTTCTGAATCAAACTTTACACTCATCGGAATGACCGGCCTGATGGCCGGGGTGCTGCATGCTCCGTTGACGGCTATCTTCCTTATTGCAGATATAACAGGCGGATATGAATTGTTTGTACCCCTGATGATCGTTTCGGCCATTTCTTTCTCGCTGACCAGATATTATGTATCGAATTCCATTTATACTATGGAACTGGCAAAAAAAGGAGAATTACTCACCCATAATAAGGATAAGAATGTGTTGATGATGATGGAAAAAAGCAAACTCATCGAAAGAGATTTTGTCAAGATCAAACCGGAATACAATTTGGGGGAGATGTTGAATAGAGCCGTCACAAAATCAAAGAGAAATATATTTCCTGTCGTGAATGAAAAAAATGAATTTCTGGGAATACTGCTTCTTGATGATATTCGGAACATCATGTTTGATCAAAACATGTACGACAAGGTCCGGGTGGAAGAACTTATGCACAGGGCCCCCGATATTATATTTCATGAAAAAGACAATATGGAGGCTATTATGGAGAAATTCAAGCAAACAGGGGCCTGGAATTTACCTGTCGTAAAAAATGGAGAATACCATGGTTTTATTTCCAAATCCAAGTTGCTGACGGCATACAGAAGGCAATTAATAGAGGTTAGTCCTTGAAGTATGCCTTGAGAACATCGGGGAAGTCTGTAAATCCACCATCAATTTCCATTTCCTTGAATGAAAAATTTAAAAGATCCTCAAAAGTTTCAAAATTTGGATGCTCATCCGCTCTGAATGTATAGGCATGGATCTTAAGATTAAGGCCCCTGCAGCGCTCTATCAGGGATTTTTTCTCTGTTTCGGTCTTGCCATGTGCATAAAGGATCAGCTGCTCTATGGAAGGCCCTATGGCATCTGCATATGAGCTGTAAATTTCAAGATTTTCGAACCCTTCAGGCAGTTCTATCAGTTGGGTAAGAAACAGATCGGAATCCAGTTCTTCTCTGATTCTTCTCAGCTCCACAGCATCAAAGCACTGTAAAATACAGGGATCAGATTTCTTTGAATACCCAAAGGAATCCAAAACCTTTAAAACAATACTTGAAATTTCTTTGCCATTTTTTTTATGAAATCCGGGTTTTTTAATCTCAGGATAAATCCCAATGTTCTTGCCGGTACTTTTGTTCAATCCCTGGATCATGGAAATCTCTTCAGAAAGTGTGTGCAGCCTGAAATCAGATTCCTCCAAGGGGTATCTGCCGGGGAAGACTGCTTTTTTGGTACCGAGATGAATTCGTTCATGAACCGAGAGTAATTTTAATTCGTTTAAAGTAAAGTCGATCACATAGTAACGGCCATCTGAGCGATTTCTTTCGGGAAACACCTTTTTGACGTTGGTTACCTCTTCCAGAAAAATATCATGAATTACGATGGGAACATCGTCTTTACTAAGGACTATATCCTGTTCAATATAATCTGGATTCATGGCAAAGGCCATTGCCTTTGACTCCATTGTATGCTCTGGTAAATATCCGGAAGCGCCTCTGTGGGCAATGACTATTTTTTCAGCAAATTGATCTTTAGGCATGGTACAGTTGCAAAAAAGTAACAAGGCAAATATTGGAATGAATTTCAAGACATGGATGGCATTAAAATTTATTAAGCTAAAGATAAGACATTTTGTAAATTTGCAATTAAACAGAACACTTCATGAAATTAGCTTTAAGAATATTACTTTTTCTGACAATATCTTTGATTGGATATGGCTATTATTTAAATTATGAAAATTCGGGTCACGGTGAGAAGTTTATAGGAATCGGGGTACTTATTCTGGCCTTTGTGTTAATGCCTTTGTTTATTTATCATCGCTACAGAAATAAAGACCTGAAGAATTATTCGATCAAGGATTTTTCCAAGTTGCACAAAAAGGATGAAGAAGATTAATTCAGGTTTCTTTTTTCGATAAAGAAGCGAGTCAGAATTTCACCGCACTCTTTTTCAAGTATCCCGCTAGTAACTTTCGTCTTTGGATGAAGAGAGGTCCCAAAGTGTTTGTATCCGCGTCGCGAGTCAGATGCTCCAAAAACGATTTGGTCAATTTGGGTCCAGTAGCTTGCTCCGGCACACATCTGGCAGGGTTCAAGCGTTACATAAAGCGTACATTTTCTAAGATATTTGCCTCCCAGGTAATCGGAAGCAGAGGTAAAGGCCTGCATTTCTGCATGGGCTGTGACATCATTAAGTGTTTCTGTCAGGTTATGGGCCCTTGCAATAATTTTATCCCCAATAACTATGATGGCCCCTATCGGAACTTCATTTTTTTCAAAAGCGAGTTCAGCCTCCTGGAGAGCTTTTTTCATAAAATATTCATGGTTGAAAGGGCTTTCCATATCAGAAATCAGTTTTAACGGCTTTGAAACCTTCATTAAATTCATCAAGTATCTTTTGCATCACCTGGGGATCCTTATTGGTATAAAAAATGCGATTAATTTTTCCATGATCCAAATTCAGCATATCCTCCTGTTCCAGAATTACTTTGGTTTGTCTCGCTATGGCTTCACCTGAATCGAGAATTATAACGCCTGAGCCCACAATTTCTTCAATCTGATCGGTGAGAAATGGATAATGGGTACAGCCCAAGACCAAATGATCGATGTTTTTATCCATCATGGGTTTTATATGTTTCTTCAAAAGATTGGTCATCTCTTCGGAATGCATTTTTCCACTTTCGATAAGAGTTACAAGGCCTTCCCCCACCTGTTCCACAACCTCTACACCTTTGGCAAACCTTTGTGAAGTTTCAAAAAGCAAATCGCTTTTCAAAGTGCTTTTCGTGGCAAGAATCCCAACAATTTTTGTCTTGGAATTGAGAGCGGCTGGTTTTATTGCGGGCTGAACCCTTATAAAAGGAAGGTCATAGTGTTCTCTTAGATATTTTACGGCATTTGTGGAAGCTGTATTACAGGCAACAACAATTAATTTACATCCCTGAGAAAGTAGAAATTCAGTGTTTTTTACACTGATATTTATGATCTCTTCTTTCGTTTTTTCTCCGTATGGTGCATTTTTGCTGTCGGCCAGGTAAATAATATCCTCATTAGGCAATAGCCTATGAATCTCTTCATATATGGTTAATCCTCCTACTCCAGAGTCAAAAATTCCGATGGGGTTACTACGCATGGCACATATGAAACTTATTATTTTGGCTCCACCAAAGATAATCGTAGTTTTGCATTGGTGAGAAAAAAAAATTTAGAAAATATCAACAATTCAGGCGATCTTAAAAAGCTGTCGCTGGATGAACTTATTGATCTCTCGGGAGAGTTAAGAGATTTTATTATTGATATTGTTTCGGTAAAAAAGGGACACCTTGGCGCGAGTTTAGGTGTTGTGGAACTGACCATTGCTTTGCACTTTGTATTTGATACTCCGGATGATATTCTGATCTGGGATGTTGGTCATCAGGCCTATCCGCATAAGATTCTTACCGGAAGAAGAGATTCCTTCCATACGAACAGGGAACTTGGCGGGATCTCCGGATTTCCCAAAATAGAGGAGAGTCCTTATGACGCCTTTGGCACCGGCCATTCTTCAACGTCTATTTCGGCAGCATTGGGAATGGCGATAGCTTCAAGACTGGACGGAAATCTTCAACGGAATCATATTGCTGTTATCGGAGATGCCAGTATAGCCAGTGGAATGGCTTTTGAGGGCTTAAATCACGCTGGTGTAACCAAATCCAATTTACTGATCATTTTAAATGATAATGAAATGGGTATTGACCCGAATGTAGGGGCACTGAAGAATTATCTTACCTCCGTAAAAAAGGGAATGGATGCCCATCAAAAAAATATTTTCGAGGCGCTTGATTTCTCCTATTCAGGACCTGTAGACGGGCATGATATGCAGTCTCTGATCGAGGAGTTGGATCGTCTTAAATCCGTTTCGGGCCCTAAATTACTTCATGTCATCACAACAAAAGGTAAAGGTCTGAGTAAAGCTGAAAAGGACCAGATCACCTATCATGCCCCCGGACTCTTTGACAAGGAATCGGGAGAGTTAATTCTTGAAAGTGAGATGGAGATGCCTCCTAAATTTCAGGATGTATTTGGTCTTACTTTGGTTGAATTGGCTGAAGTTAATAAAGATATAGTAGGTATTACACCGGCAATGCCAACAGGTTCGTCGCTGAAATTTATGATTGAGAAGTTTCCAAACAGGGCATTTGATGTTGGAATTGCAGAGCAGCACGCGGTCACGTTGGCAGCAGGATTGGCTACTCAGGGTAAAATTCCATTTTGCACTGTTTATTCCACGTTTTTACAAAGAGCCTACGATCAGATCATTCATGACGTTGCTTTGCAGAATTTGCCTGTTGTATTTTGTATAGACAGGGCAGGCCTTGTAGGTGAGGACGGGCCTACTCACCACGGTGTTTTTGACATCTCATTTTTGAACTGCATACCCAATATTTTTATTTGTTGCCCTATGGATGAGATGGAATTGAGAAACATCATGTACACGGCACAAAAGGGTCTTAATGGGCCTGTTGCCATAAGATATCCACGGGGGAGAGGAACTCATACGGACTGGACAAATTCTTTTGAGTTGATTACAATAGGAAAGGGCAGAATAATTAAAGAGGGTAAGAACCTTGCCATACTGACGGTTGGCCCGGTTGGGGAGATCGTAAGGGAAATTTGTCTTGAATCTGAGTTTGATTCCTTGGGACATTATGACATGAGATTTGTAAAGCCACTTGACCATGAGATTTTGGAAGAGGTCTTTTCGGAGTACCAAAAGGTAATTACAATTGAGGAAGGTGTTTTGTCGGGTGGATTCGGCTCCTCTGTACTGAGCTATAAAAATGAAAACCGAATCAATGATGTGCTGATTGAGACCCTCGGATTTCCGGATGAATTTTTACAGCATGGAAATGTATCTGAATTGTATAAAATATACGGTTTGGACAAGGATGGAATAAAAAGGAGTATTCGTAAGCTTCAAAATATCGATAATAATTAAATTTGCATTTCTGTTTCGTTCAGATGAGTAAAACCATTAAGATACTTTTTTTAGCCCTCTTTTTCATCACTTCGGCAAGAGCTCAGATAAAAGATTCTGTTGATGTTAAAATAGCAATTGATACAATGGCTTTGGTCCAGAGTATAGACAGTAGCTATCTGCAAAGGCCTTTGTATCCTGAAGAAGATAAAATGCTTGATAGTTTGCAAGGATCAATTCCGGAACAGCCTCAAATGATCAGTGTTGAAAGAGCGCTTTTAGATTCCCTGCTGAGCCCCTATTACAATATTGAAATCGATTCGACCAAGGAAAATGATTTGGGCAGGTATATTGTCATTACACCAAAATATCGCATGACAATTGACCCTTATAGTGGTGATACGTCCTATGTACCCATACCGAAAAAATTAGATTATTTTACCCAGCTCAAATCGGTTGGAATTGACACTGTGGGGTTTTATAATGCTATTGAACTCGTACAAATCAAAAGGACAAAAAAAGCTAGAGACCCGGTTTGGTGGAAGCATGAGAACAGTGTGGGATTGGATCTGAACGAGGTCGCATTCGTAAACTGGAACGCCGGTGGACAAAATTCCATTTCAGGATTGTTCAAGGTTTTCTTTGCCAGAAATTATGAAAAATTATACACCTTGTGGAACAATGAAATTTCGGCAAGATATGGTTTGAATAACCAGCAGAATACCGGATTGATAAAAACTGATGATGAAATCAGGATATCATCTTCTTTTGGCTACCGAAAAGATACGATTTCAAAGTGGTATTTTTCATCTCAGTTCAACTTTAGAACGCAGTTCACTGATGGATATAAGGAACCTGATGATGAGGACCCTATTTCGAGATTCTTTGCTCCGGCTTATCTACATTTAGGGATTGGTTCAAAATACTACCTCAAAGATGATTTATTTTCAATTTATATGTCCCCATTAACATTAAAGGCAACGTATGTTTTTGATGAAAAACTTTCAAACGAAGGGGCCTTTGGAGTTACACCCGGCGAAAATTCAAGACATGAGCTGGGAATTCTGATCAGGTCAAAATGGGAAAAGGAGATATTTAAAAATGTGGCCATGGTCAATGATCTGGAGTTGTATACGGATTATATCAATAATTTTGGCAATATAGACGTAGATTGGGTACTGAGCTTCCAGTTTAAAATCAATAAGGTTTTTCAGGCGAGTTTCAGGACACATTTAATTTATGACGATGATATTAAAATCAAGGAAACAAACGAAGACGGTGAAGTAGAGACTCTCGGAGCCCGGGTACAGTTAAAGCAACAGTTGGGAATTGGAATTATCTATAATTTTTAACCCAGGTCCAGTCCTTTTATTTTTTTGTGTAACAAAATGGCGTAGCTGTCTGAAAAGTTGGCAACCAGATTGCAGATACTCAAAATTCGCTGATAAAGGTTTTCTGGTGTGTTTTTATACTTGTCAGGCAGCAGCATCAATATGAGATTGTCATAATTGGAAAGGCAATTCTCATGCTTATGATTTACCGCTGTTATGAAGACATTGAGAAGGTCTGCAATTACCTGGTATCCTGCAATTTCTTTTTCGACCACTTCCTGGCTCTGATAAATTTTTTCGACGCTGATTTTAATGATATCGTTAATCTGTGCCTCATATTTACATTTATCAAGAAGGGAAAATTGAAATTCTCCTTTCAGAATGGCGGATTCGTTTTCAACAAACATTCTCGCAGCTTCCTGAATTAAATTTCCAATAGCGAGAGCTCTTAAATAACTTATTCGATCCTGGGTGTTCTGAAGTGAATTGTACTTCTTGGTGTTGATTGTATCCCTCACGAGATTGATGAGATATTCAAGGGCATAATCTTCCGAAATAAGCCCCAAGTTGATCCCGTCTTCAAAATCAATTATAGTGTAGCAAATGTCATCTGCGGCTTCAACGAGGTAAGCCAGAGGGTGTCTTACATAGGAAACATCATTATTCTTACCGGTTTTCTTAAGGCCTAATTCCTCAGCCAGCTCTTTAAAAAAATGAAGTTCGGACTGAAATACCCCGTATTTTTTGTCAGCAATATTGGTACTCGGCCTTTTAGGCAAAGACTCTTTTGGATATTTGATAAAGGCCCCTAAAGTTGCGTAGGACAATCTCAATCCTCCCTGAATATTATTGATAGTCTCACAAAGTATTTTAAAGCCATTGGCATTACCTTCAAAATCAATTAGATCCTGCCATTGCTTTGGGTTCAGTTCGTTTTTGAATTTTTGTCCATTGCCGGACAGAAAAAATTCTCCAATTGACTTTTCACCACTGTGACCAAAGGGTGGGTTACCAATATCATGTGAAAGTGCCGCAGCAGCTACAATGGCTCCAAAATCATTGGATCGGTATCCTTTTTCTTTGAGTTCAGGGTATTTTTCAAGGACATGCCTTCCTACTATCCTGCCAAGAGACCTGGCCACCACAGATACTTCAAGGCTATGGGTTAATCGGGTATGCACGAAGTCTGTTTTCGACAAAGGGACCACCTGTGTTTTATCCTGAAGGCTACGAAAACTGTCTGAAAATATGATGCGGTCAAAATCAACTTCAAATCCCAGTCTTGTCTCATCCTGATCGATGCGTTTTCTTTGTTCAGTGTCCCCAAACCTTTTCAAAGAGAGTAATTTTTCCCAGTTCATATGCTTCATTTAAGTGCCGAAAGATACATTTTTTTAAAGAGTTTTTATGGTATAAATTATGCGGCTGTAAGGTTTTTTTGAAGTATCGTAAGCCGAGAAATCAGTTGCTTTAGATAATCTTTTAATTATTTGTAATTAATTCTTAATTCTGATTATATTTAGAACCTAATTAGACCTTAATAAATATGGAAAATATCTATTTCTTAATGATTATTGCATTGGTCATTCTGGCCATTGCTGATCTGGTTGTTGGAGTAAGTAATGATGCCGTTAATTTTTTGAATTCTGCACTAGGTTCAAAAGCAGTTTCCTTTCGTACAATTATGATTGTAGCAAGTATCGGGATCGCATTTGGGGCCATTTTTTCCAGTGGTATGATGGAAGTGGCAAGAAAAGGGATTTTCGTCCCTGGTGAATTTTACTTTAATGAGATCATGATCATTTTTTTAGCAGTGATGATAACCGATATTCTGCTGCTTGATTTCTTCAATACTTTGGGCATGCCTACTTCAACTACGGTTTCAATTGTTTTCGAGTTATTGGGAGCCGCTGTTGCCATGGCACTGATTAAAATTGGAACTGCCAACGGTTCTTTTGGGGACGTTCTGAATTATATCAACACCACGAAAGCCACGGAAATAATTTTGGGAATCTTGCTGTCTGTAGTAGTTGCATTCTCAGTTGGTGCCATTGTGCAGTATATTTCAAGAGTTTTGTTGTCGTTTAACTTTGAGAGAAAAGCGAAATGGGTTGGTGCCGTTTTCGGAGGATTTGCACTTGCGGCCATTACGTATTTTATTTTTATTAAAGGGTTGAAGGGTACAGATTATTACGCCGAAATTAAGCCCTTGATAGAAGGCAAGACCATGATGATCGTGGCTGTTAGTTTTGTGATCTGGTCCCTGTTGTCTTACCTCGTGGTGACCCTTTTCAAAATGAATATCTATAAAATCATCATCATTGTTGGAACCTTTGCTCTTGCACTGGCTTTTGCGGGGAATGACCTTGTCAATTTCATTGGTGTTCCCATTGCTGCATGGCAGTCTTATGAGGCATGGAATGCATCGGGTATTCCGGCCACCGAGTTCAGCATGGATGTTTTGAGCAAAAAAGTACCGACGCCTACTTTGTTCTTAGTTGGTGCGGGATTGATCATGGTAGCGACACTGTGGTTATCGAGCAAAGCCAAAACGGTTGTAAAAACTTCCATTGATCTGTCAAGCCAGGAAGACACAAAGGAGCGTTTCGAGCCTCATTTTTTATCCAGGAACCTGGTGAAGTTTACGATGTTGGCTTCTGAATACACGAGCACGATAGTTCCTGATTCGGTTCTAAAGAAGATAGAGGATCAATTTAAGAAGCCCGTTATTAAGCTTGCAAAAGATAAAAAACACGAGTTGCCTGCTTTTGACATGGTACGGGCAGCGGTGAATCTAATGGTGGCCAGTGTATTGATTTCTATTGCCACATCAATGAAACTTCCTTTATCCACTACCTATGTTACTTTTATGGTAGCCATGGGGACATCTCTTGCCGACAGGGCCTGGGGTAGCGAAAGTGCTGTTTACAGGGTAGCGGGTGTATTGAATGTTATTGGAGGTTGGTTCTTTACGGCAATAGTTGCATTTATTGCTTCAGGAACCGTGGCCTATTTGATACATTTAGGTGGCCCAACAATGATTGCTGTATTGCTGTTGCTGGCGGTTCTTCTTTTGTCGAGAAATTATATCAAACATGTGCGGGAATCGAGAGAAACCAGAACAGAGGATAGTTTGAGCAAGGCTGAAAGTAGTTCAATTCAGGGTGTAATTGAAGAGAGCGCCGATAATATTTCAAAAGCTTTAAAAAGGGTGGGAAAAATCAATTCTGCAGCCATTAAAGGTTTAATCAGCCAGGATCCGAATAAGTTGAGTAAAGCAAAACAATCTGTTGTTAAACTGGAGAATGAAATTGAAGACCTGCAAAATGATATTTTTTACTTTATCAAGGATCTTGATGATTCTTATCTGGGTGCAAGCAAGTTCTATATCGATGTGATAGGAAGTTTGCAGGACGTTGCTCAATCATCAGGTCTTATCGCTAAAAAAAGCCATAAACATGTTCAGAATCATCATAAGGCATTGAAGAAAAAGCAAACTGAAGAACTACTTACCATTAATGATAAGTTAATCACTTTGTTTAAAGATATCAGCGAAGTATTTGACTCGAGAAACTTTGACAAGATTGTACCTGAGATTATAGAAAGCAAAAAAGCACTTTTGGAAGAAGTTAAGCTGTCGATTCAAAAACAGGTTGAAAGAACGAGAGAAAGTGATTCTACCAGCCCTAAGAATACCACTTTGTACTTTATTATTCTGCTGGAGACTAAAGACCTGATCATGGCTTGTATTAATATTCTTAACTTGTATTATGACCAGCATGATCACAGCAATTAGGCAAACATAGTTGCTAAACGGATTAAAGAGACGATTCTATTCTAAACTGGTTCAAGGATACTGTCTTTTTCACCGTAAAGCAACTGACCAACTTCTATTATTTTTTGTATCATTTCGTTTACGTTGTCATGATCATTAACCAAAGAAGATGCCATGTAGGTTGTAATCAAATTTTTCCTGATGAGGTTATTGATGCTCTTGTTTTCCATTTTGGACTTCTCTTTTGATTTGTTTTTTAATGCAACAAGTTTATCATAGTGTTCCTGCCTGCTTTCATCTTCTTTGAACATGTAAACGGCTCTTAAAACTTTTACAACTCTCCTTCTGAATTTGTTGTATTCTTTTTTGATATATACATTATCAGAATAAGTATAAACGCTAATATTTCTTCTAAGCTCTTTTACATCCCTGATGATCTCCACCATTTTTCTGTTAGCAATTTTTATTTCGGAGATTCTTTGATGCTGTTCTTTGCTCAGTTTAAGTTCAGATTGTGCTATGGTGGCAAATTCGAGAATTTTGCCATAAATTGTTTTTACCTTGTGCATGTAAAGGTCCCTAATGTCAATTTCAATCTCACGTTTGGATTTCTTAATGAGATCCTTTGATTTCAATCTTGACAATATATCAGAGCGATGGATGTTCAAGGAGTGAGTTACAATTTCAAAAATGGCATTTTCAAACAAATATTTTGTTTCGGATTCCAGCGAAGTAATTGCCGTAGGAGCGAATTCAAGAGTAGCACTATTCAAATATTTGGGTTCATCAATATCTTTTGCCCCCGATTCCTTCACTATTTTGATAAGTAAAGATTCGAGTTTTTTGATGAAAGGAATCATGATCAGTACACCAAGGATATTGAATATGGTGTGAAACAGAGCAAGCTTTAAGGTATAGTCATCGCTGGCAATGCCTAAAACTTCTGAAAGTTGATTGACCAGGTTCGCTAAAGGGTAGATACAAGCCAGGGCCACAAGTCCGGTGACAAGATTGAAAACTAGGTGAGCCAGGGCAAGTCTTCTACCGGCAATATTTGTACCCATTGATCCGATCAAGGCGGTGATGGTCGTACCAACATTGGTTCCTATTGCCAGAGCCAGAGCGTTTTCATATTCAATTTGACCAGCAGACAAAGCCGTAAGAATCAAAGCCAGGGAGGCACTACTTGATTGCAGAATTGTGGTGATAAAGATCCCTATACCTGTGTAAATAATTACACCTAAAAATCCAGGTACGGCATAAACGGTAAGGTTAAAATACTGGCTAAACACGTCAAAGCCTTCTTTCATGTAATGTATTCCGAGAAAAAAGAAGCCCAAACCCGTTAATACATTTCCGATTCCTTTCATCGTCTTCTTCTTTTGGAAAGAAAAGATGATTCCAAAAATCAACATGGGCATAGCCAATACGGAAATTTTGATTTTTAATCCAAACCCTGCAACCAGCCAGGCTGTGGCCGTGGTACCAATATTGGCACCGAAGATCAAGCCGATTCCTCCGGCAAGACTTATCAGTCCAGCACTAATAAAGGATATAGTAATTACAGAAACTAAGGAGCTGGATTGGATCAGGGCTGTTACAAGGGCACCCAGGGAGATACTTTTGTACAGTTTGTTAGTGGCCTTTTTAAGGATCAACTTTAAAGGCCCCTTTGTAAATACCTTAAATCCTTCTTCAAGGGTAATCATTCCAAAAAGAAGAATCGATACGCCTGCGGCAATGGTCTTAAAGTTAGGATTAAAAAACAATAAACCCGCCAGAAGCACAAGAACAATTAAAAAGATCCATCGTTTGATCATAAAACCTAAATTATACATAAACTTACTAATAAGGGCCAAACTTTACAACCTTACATGAATATAAGTTAACCATAGATTTACGTATTGATTATGATTCGTTAACAATAGGTTAACGTTGAAGTGATTTAGAGTAATTTTCTTTGTGGAAATATTTTTCGATGAAAAATTTATTTCTGATTTTCTTATTTCTTACGGGATGGGCAGCATGTGCCCAGGGCGTTGTTGTAAAGGGAAACGTACTTGACGGCGATTTTAATAATGAGCCTTTGGCATTTGCCAGCATCAAAGTTAAAGGGCTGGGTATTCATGCCGAAACTTCACTATCAGGGAATTTTGAATTGGAATTGCTTGAAGGCAACTATGATCTGGTTATAGAATTTATTGGTTATGAACCTGTGGAGATCAGAAACATTGAGGTTAATGAAGAAAAGGTAATTCTGAAACCAGTTATTCTTAAAGCCAGAGGGCCTGAATATGATCTGGCATCTGCCTTTAAAGGGATGTCGTCATCGTCATCGGATGAATGAACTTAAAGATTTTGACATTAATAATGTATGTCACAAAATAAAAAAAGGAATCTATTTAGATTCCTTTTTTGTTGTTTAAGATCCGCACATCAGGCAGTCATCTGGATTTTCTCTTGACTTGATGATCATTTCCTTGAGTTCGTCACCAGTTAAGGGTTTCTCCTCAACCGCCCCGGCCGGAAGCTTTTCTTCAGTTTTTTTAGAAACCGTGAATTGAATAGCGTTTACAGCGGATTTTGTTCTTAGATAATACATTCCTGTTTTTAGGCCCGATTTCCAGGCATAGAAATGCATAGATGTAAGTTTGGAGTAGTCAGGGTCCTGCATAAATAAATTCAGGGACTGAGACTGGTCTATAAAATAGCCTCTGTGACGAGCCATATCAATGATATCTTTCATGCTCATTTCCCAAACTGTTTTATACAGATCCTTAAGATCCTGTGGAATAGATTCAATATGCTGAATAGATCCGTTAGCTCTCATGATTTCTTCCTTCATATCATTATTCCAGAGCCCCAGTTTGACCAAATCTTCCAAAAGATGCTTGTTTACCACAATAAACTCCCCTGACAATACTCTTCGGGTGTAAATATTTGAGGTATATGGTTCAAAGGCTTCATTATTACCAAGTATCTGTGAGGTAGAAGCTGTAGGCATCGGGGCTACAAGAAGCGAATTTCTAACGCCGTGTTCCAAGACATTTTTTCTCAGTTTTTTCCAGTCCCACCTGCCACTTAGGTCATCTTCACTGATATTCCACATGTTAAATTGAAATTCACCTTGAGATATTGGAGATCCTTTGAAAGTAGAATAAGGTTCCTTGGCTTTAGCCAGCTCCATAGATGCCGTCAAAGCCGCAAAATAGATGGTTTCAAATATCTCCTGATTTAATTTTTTTGCTTCTTCACAGGTAAAAGGCATCCTCAACATGATAAATGCATCTGCCAGACCTTGAATACCAATTCCCACCGGCCTGTGTCTCATATTTGAGTTTTCAGCTTCAGGTACAGGATAAAAATTCTGATCGATTACCGTATCGAGATTTTTTGTGATCTTCTTGGTGACTTTAAAAAGCTTTTTGTGATCAAAGAACTTTTCTCCGTCCGAATTTTCGGTGACGAACATTGGAATCGCAATTGACGCTAAATTACATACTGCAACTTCGTCAGGAGCCGTATATTCCATAATCTCTGTACAAAGATTTGAAGAACGGATCGTCCCAAGATTTTTATGATTTGACTTTCTGTTGACGGCATCTTTATAGAGCATATAAGGGTTTCCTGTCTCAATTTGAGCTTCAAGGATCTTTTCCCATAATTCTCTTGCTTTTACTGTTTTTCGTCCTTTACCAACTTTTTCATATCCTGTATAAAGTTTTTCAAACTCATCTCCGTAGGTATCATAAAGGTGAGGACATTCATTTGGACACATCAATGTCCATTCTCCATCCTCTTCGACTCTTTTCATGAATAAATCTGGCATCCACATGGCATAGAACAAATCTCTTGCCCTCATCTCTTCCTTTCCATGGTTCTTTTTCAAATCGAGAAACTGAAATATATCAGCGTGCCATGGTTCAAGATAAACAGCAAATGAACCTTTTCTTTTACCACCTCCTTGATCAACATATCGTGCAGTATCATTGAAAACCCTCAGCATTGGAACGATTCCGTTCGAGGTGCCATTTGTTCCTCTTATATACGAACCAGTTGCTCTTACATTATGTATAGAAAGACCAATTCCACCGGCGGACTGGGATATTTTAGCAGTTTGTCTTAAGGTGTCATAGATCCCGTCAATACTGTCTTCCTGCATCTGAAGCAGGAAACAGGATGACATCTGTGGTTTGGGCGTTCCCGCGTTGAAAAGGGTAGGCGTTGCATGAGTAAAAAAGCGTTTACTCATTAATTCATAGGTTTCAATGGCTGCGTCAAGGTCTTCTTTATGGATTCCAACAGAAACCCTCATTAACATATGCTGGGGCCTTTCAACAATCTGACCATTTATTTTAAGCAAATAGGAGCGTTCAAGGGTTTTAAAACCAAAAAAGTCATACCCGAAATCTCTGTTGTAAATGATGGTTGAATCAAGTTTATCTGCATTTTTTTCGATAATCTCGTAGACATCTTCAGCGATCATTGAAGCTTTTTTTCCTGTTCTGGGATTCACGTATTCGTGAAGGTCCTTCATCGTTTCACTGAAGGATTTTTTGGTGTTTTTATGAAGGTTGGAAACCGCAATACGAGCTGCAACCTTTGCGTAATCCGGATGGGTAGTGGTTAAAGTGGCAGCAATCTCAGCTGCAAGGTTATCTAATTCAGAGGTGGTTACTCCGTCATATATCCCTTCTATCACCCTCATTGAAATTTTGATCGGATCCACCAGATCATTTAATCCATAGCATAATTTTCTAACTCTTGCGGTAATTTTATCGAACATTACCGGTTCTCTTTTGCCGTCTCTTTTTACTACATACATTGACTTATTATGTTTTATTTAAGGTTAGTTATTCTCATGCCTTAGTCATGAGCCCACATTACTCGTTAAAAAATTGCAATACCTGAAAGCGATATTACAATGAAATTGAATAGATTTTTATCACTTCTAAAATAGGGTAAACACAAATCCATTCGGGAAACTCTTTAAGATATTGTTAACAATTTATCGTTAATAATGTTTTAAGACACTAATAAACAGCAAATTGCGAGCAAATAACCCTAAAGAAATGATTGATTAAAAATCAGCATCGAACGATATGCTACCGGTCCCGCCTGATTTTACACCTGCCTTTTGATATTCAGAAACTCTTTTTTCAAAGAAATTGGTTTTCCCTTCCAAGGAGATCATTTCCATAAAATCAAAAGGATTTGTAGCATTGTATACTTTCTCACAGCCGTATTCAAGTAATAATCTGTCAGTCACAAATTCCAGGTATTGTGTCATCAGATTCGCATTCATTCCTATCAAACTTACAGGAAGAGATTCAGTGATGAATTCTCGCTCAATGTTGAGTGCATCAACCAAAATCTCTGTAATTCTTTCTTTTGGAACTTTATTTACTATATGATTCTGGTGCAGATATACCGCGAAATCAGCATGCAGACCTTCATCTCTGTTGATCAGCTCATTGGAAAATGTCAATCCAGGCAGAAGGCCTCTTTTTTTCATCCAGAAGATAGAACAGAAACTTCCTGAAAAGAAAATACCTTCTACAGCCGAAAATGCAATCAAGCGTTCAGCGAAACTGTCACTTTCCACCCATCTAAGCGCCCATTCCGCTTTCTTTTTGATTGCCGGAAAAATTTCAATGGCTTTAAAAAGCTCATTTTTTTCCTTTTCATTTTTAATATACGTGTCAATTAACAAGGAGTAAACTTCAGAATGAATGTTTTCCATCATTAATTGAAAACCGTAAAAGAATTTTGCTTCGGTATACTGAACTTCGCTAACAAAATTTTCGGCAAGATTCTCATTTACTATTCCATCGGAAGCAGCAAAAAAAGCAAGAATATGCTTGATAAAGTATTTTTCATCACTATTGAGTTTATTCTCCCAATCAATTACGTCTTGTTCAAGATCTATTTCTTCAGCCGTCCAAAAGGAAGCCTCCTGCTTTTTATACCAGTCCCAGATATCGTTATGCTGTATAGGAAAAATAACAAATCGGTCTTTGTTCGGACGTAGAATAGGCTCAATATTTGACATAATGGGTGTGTTGTTAATTGAAAATTAATAAATAATTGGGAAAATCGTGAAGCAAAGATTTGACATTTTGCCCGAAAATAAAATCTTAGTTATTCACATTGCATCGAAAGTTTTTAACACGACCGTTAAAAAGTTTTTGAACTAATAAAATTTAACATTATTGTCCAAAGCTAAGAATCTGATAATCAGAAATAATTATTTTATTCTTGATAGGCTCAATTGCAGTTACTCTCATTTGTCCTTTTTGTTTTGAAACGGAATCATCAAAAAACAATTCCATCATCAGACCCTGGGCCTCATCCGGAATTTCATCAAAGGTTTTTCCTCCAAGTGATTTACTCATATTAAAAAACATATTCTTTTGAAAAAGCGATAACTCTTTTGTTACCCAAAAAGAAAACTTGCTCGTCTCATTCTGAGATTCGAATTCTTCACATGAATACCCTAATATGGTCTTTGTTTTTCCGGTCGGTTTAATTGATTCAAATTCTGTTTCCGTTTGTTCAGCCTGATTTTCTTTTTCGGCAATATCTTTGATTCTTTCCATTGAAATCATCTGTGCCATTTTTTGCTCCTCCATGAGAACAATCATTGCCTGGTTGCCATCATCCAAAATGGATAGAACTGAGGTCGGCATATCCTTGTCTTCCGGATCATTACTGCTCAGGACCTTAGTCGCCATATAATTTCCTTTTGATGGGAACCACATCTCATAGCTTACATCTGAAAGTTTACCATTCTCTTCTATGGTCATCAAATAGCTCACTTTTGTGTCAAAAGAATAGCTGTCCTCAACGGTGATGCTTCCCGAAGTGGAGCCCATCATATTTTTTAACTGCTCTTCATATTGTGACTGTTGTTCCTGATCTTCCATCATCATGCTATCCAAAGTCTTTTCAGACTCTTTTTGAGCTCTTTCTTCTATTACATCTTCTGTTGCATCCTGAACTCGCTTTTTTAATTTTTTCAGTAGTTGAGCCTGAAGAGAAGTAGCGGATAAAACACTAATTAACAAGAAAATAAATAGGAGTTTAGGCTGTCGCATGGTAAAGGATTTAGGGGGTTAAAATCTTCATATAAAGTTACGAAAACGGAGGGTAATAAAATCAAAAAAGGGTCCAAATTTAGGACCCCCTTTCGGTTTCTCTTCAAAGAGTTACCATACATCCAAAATACTCTTTTGTTTATAATTAAAACAATTACTTATTGTATTTGACTATTAGTTCGGATCCAAGCAGATGGTAAACATCAAATGTGATTTTATTTTAAAATATCAGTCCAAAAAGCAAGATCAACTAAGCCTTCAAAAATTCAAGCGTTTTATGGACAACCTCAGATAAATGCTCAGGTAATTCCGTATTTTCCCAGGGGTGACTGCTGCCAAAAGTATGATTGGCTCCTGAAATAATTTTTAAACTGCTATTTTCCGACCAGGATCCAAGATTTCGGGCCTCAGTGACCGATACGGTTTCATCCTCATCTCCGTGAAGAATCAGATACGGAATATTTGAATTTGAAACAGCTGTACGAATTGTTAGTTTGGCTTCATTTTCCTTAAAGGTATCGTAAAACTGAATATAATGAGGCATCTGCTGATTCGTCCTTGAATTTGTAATATAGGCTACGCCTTTTTTCTTCCATTGTTCTAATTGATCTCCCTCAGGAAATCGGCTTCCAAAATCTGAAACACCTGCCCAGCTTATTATTTTCTTAATTCGTTCGTCAGATGCCCCTTTAAGAGCCACAATTCCCCCACCACGTGAATGGCCTATCACAGAAATACGATTAACATCTTTCTCTTTACTATACTTCTGATCAGAACAAATCCATGAGATAACGGTGTCAAGATCATCTAATTCGATTAAAAAATTATTTAGCCCAAAAGCTTCAAGGTCCGGAAAATCGATCGGCTGATCAACGGTCCCCCCGTTGTGGGAAAAATTCATTTTTACAAAAAAGTAATTGTTTTGTGCAAATTTTTCGGCAACCAGTTCCCAGGCACCCCAATCTTTGTAACCCTTATAACCATGGCAAAAAACGACAACATCTTTGCTTATTTGATTTTCTGGGTAAAACAAATCTATCAATATAGGCCTGTCATGACTTCCTTCAAGGACCAGATTCTTTATTTTTTTCATTATAACGATTTTTAAAAATTAAATAACGGAAGTTCTTTTTCTTTGAAAGGAATCTCGATATTAAATATTTCCTCCAATAACTTATCGAGCTCTCTCGTATAAGCATCTAGTACCTCCTCCGTGAGGACTTTACCGTTGAATGGCATAAATCCCTGTTTCAGATTTTTAAAAGATACGATACCGGTCTCAATGGGAACCTGAAACAAATCTAATTTCAAAGAATTTAGATATATATATGCGTAAGTAAGAACCTGAAAACTTTTTGAAAATTTTTCATCTGCGCACAATTGATCCCATTGTTTCAGATTCAATTGATTTTGATTTACTTTTCCTGTTTTATAATCGATGATCCGCAGGACACCATCGACTTCATCAATTCTGTCAATTTTACCCTGAAGTTTTACAGGAAGATTTAACCCGGAATGAAAATGTATCATTTCAATACCTAACTCCAAACCTCTAACGATTATTTTTCTCCCTTTTTGAATCTGTTTTAGTTCATAATCAATAAAATTAAGCACGAACTGTTTGGCGATTTCAAATGCCAGAAGGTTTTTCCCTGATTTTACGGCCTTGATAGAATAGGTTTTTCTGAATTGATTTTCTACTTCTTTTTCAACCTTTAAAATCATTCTTTGAAGATACTCTCCTTTTAGTTCAGAATCAATATATGGGCTATAAAGCTGCTCAAGCGTATCGTGGACTATGGTCCCAAAGGTGTTGGCCGCAACGGTTTCTTCCGTTTTTCTGTATTCTTTTATTCCCAATACGGACCGTTTGTAAAAGTCGAGCGGATTTCTGATATATCTCATTAAGGCACTTGGAGAAAACCCTTTTTCAGCTCTGAATTTCAGTTCTTCGATAACCTTTTCAGTTTTATCAATTTCAGATAGTGAAAGAGGATCATGATTCAATTTAGGATGAATAACTGCCTCTTTAAAAGTCACCTTGTCGAGTAATCCAAGTTGTTTGGAAATCTTTAACTGTCTTATAAATCGGCTCGGTTCTCCAGAGCCAAAATCATCAGTAATATTGTTGTAAATCAGGTAAACATTCTTTGCTCTGTGCAGAAGCCTGAAGAAATGATAAGAAAATATAGCGTCCTTTTCAAAATAAGTTGGAATTTTCTTCTCCAGTTTCACATCCAGGGGTATAAAGGAATTGTTTCCACTGCTGGCAGGCAAATAACCTTCGTTAAGCGAAGTTATGATCAAGGTTTTAAAATCGAGGGCTCTCGATTCAAGAAGCCCCATAATTTGGAGGCCCTCTAAAGGCTCGCCCTGAAATGATAATTTTTCCGTTTTAAGAATTTGCTGGAATATATGATATAAGGTTTTTAAATTCTTAATAAATCGGAATTTTTCATTAAGATTGGAAATTTCCAGGAATATATTGTTAAATCGGAAGAGATACTCGCTTCTCAGCGGATTCAAATTTTCGTTTTGATTAAGGGTTTTAATAACAGAAGATAATTTTTGCAATGGTATATCAGCCCCGTTATTCCAATCTAAAAATAATTGCTGAAACAGATCAGACAGATAAACAGAATCATGGACAATTTTAATCAAATTCTCCTCTGAAATGAATAATTCCTTATTGATGGTACTCTTCAGCCTGTCCTCAAATTCCGGAAGCGATTCACAGGCTTCTTTCATCAAGGGGTCATTTAGCAGAGCCAATAAATCTTTGTAATAAAATGATCCTTTTTTATCAAGTTTCGCCTGGTTGAGATGCATTTTAAACAAGGAATGAAAAAAAGAGCTTAAAGGAACGTTTTGCAATTCATACCCCATTGTTATGTTGGCTGTACTTATTTCCTGCGGGATAGAATTCAATAAAGAGGGCAGTAACTTTTCGTTTCCAAGAATAATGGCAGTATCTTCAATTGAGCCATTTTGATTAAGTTCTTTTAGAACAGAACCAACGTGCTTAATTTGACTAATATTTTTAGGAAGCCCATGTAGATGAATGGTTTTGGGGGAATTCATCAGGTCTGATTTCCATCTGAACTGGTTTAATCGATAGTATTTCCAGGTTTTCTCATAGCGATTAAAGAACTGTTGCGATTGATTATTTGATTCTTGATAAAAGTTGTCGTTATCCCAAAATATTTCGGCTACTTTATTCTCTAACAAAAATTGGATAATATGTTCTTCAGCTTTGTTCAATGCGTTAAAACCCGCAAAGATGTATTTTTTTCCTTTTCCTTCAGAGAGAAAAGAATTTAAATTACTGCAAGCAATTTTATAGATTATTCCCTGATAACCTGATTTTATTTGGATCAAGTGCTGAGAGAATGACTGGTGGTAAGTTATAATCTGGTCAAAAAACGATAAGTAGTTATCAATCATTTGACTTTCTCCGTATGCTTCAAGTTTCCAATGCTCAATTCTCTTGGCATCACTTAAATAGGAGAGAATAGATTCTGCATCCAGAAGGTTACTGTCCAGGTCATTGAAATCCTGTATAAGTATAGGTGCCCATTTTGAAAAGTTTTCGAAGGAATCTATATTCTCTTTAGCGGTGTGTTCTTTGTATACTTTATAAAATTCAAACAACAGGTTAATCGAATCCAGTGATTCAAATCCTGAAATATCTTTTACAAATTCTTCAATACTCTGAATTACGGGCAGAAAGCTATTTTTTGCAGCCTCTTTTTTAAGAATTTTTTTCAGGAAGATCCCGGATCTTTTATTCGGTAATACGAAGGTAATATCTGAGAGAGATTTGTTTTGGATGAGTACCTCCGATACCACTTTATGGAGAAAAGATTGCATACTCAAATGTAATCATAATCCATAAAAAAACCACCCGTTTTACAACGGATGGTTTCAATTATTTCAATTAAAGAAAGATTATCTTTCAGCGTACTCAGAGAAGATTTCAACTCTTCTGTTCTGCTGTCTTCCTTGTCTTGTTCCGTTATCTCCAATTGGGTTGGCAGAACCAAATCCTTTAGCAGTGATCATGTCAGCTGGGAAACCATTTTCAATTAAGTAGTCTCTTACAGCATCAGCTCTAGCCTGAGATAATTTGTTGTTGATTGCATCACTACCAGTGCTGTCAGTATGACCTTCAACTTCAAAACTTAATGTTTTGTACTGGTTTACAATTTTACTTACCTGCTCCAATCTGATCGCAGTTTCATCAGTGAATTTAGCGCTTCCTGTTTTGAAGTAGATAGCTCTTGCCAAATCAGTGATTTCTTTCTGAACTTCAGCAGAAACAATTGGACAACCATTGTTTTCAGCAACACCAGCTATATTTGGACATTCGTCATCTTTATCAGGGATTCCGTCTCCATCAGCATCAGGCCATGGGCAACCATTGTTCGCAGCAGGACCAGCAACATCTGGGCACTGATCATCTTTATCAGCTACACCGTCACCATCTCTGTCTGGACAACCATTAAGAGAAGCAGGGCCAGCTTCAGTTGGACATGCATCATCTTTATCTGGCACACCGTCACCATCAGAATCTGGACAACCATTGAATTCAGCTAAACCAGCTTCGTTTGGACAAGCATCTTCTGAATCCTGGATTCCGTCTCCATCAGTATCAGGACATCCGTTGAACTGCTCTAAACCAGCAACTTCAGGACATGCATCGTATTTGTCATAGATACCATCTTTATCAGTGTCAATACCACCAAATTTAAATACGATTCCAGCGGCGTGTTGCCAGTGAGGAAGAAGTTGGTCTTCGTCGAAAGAATGTTTGTATTTAGTTTGAACATTGAAACCTAACCAGTCATTGAACCATAAGTTGAATCCAAGTCCGGCATTGGCAGTACCATTACCATCACCTTCTAACCAAGTGTAACCACCACCGGCAAGAATGTAAGGATCAAACCATCCGTGTTCTCTTACGAAATTAAATTTGATATCCAGATCGGCAGCAATTAATGAAAGTTTACCGTTCGTACTGAAATCACCAATTTTTTCAATTGTATTCATAGAACCTGTTAATCCAACAGAGAATCCGCTTCCTACATAGTAACCAACTCTCAAACGGTTAAGCAATGAATTGCTGTTCCAGTGTTCCGTATTGAAGAAATCTTCAAACATACCTCCGGTACGAGGATCATCAGCACCAGTGGGGTACAGGTCAATAGCGTTGGCACCCAACTCTATTACCCAGCGATCATCCTTATCCTGAGCATTAACGTTGTTAATAAAAACAACAGCCAATAGGATTAATAATACTTTTTTTAAATGTTTCATTGTAATCAATTTTAAATTAATCTTTTTAATTGTTAAGTAAGCTTAAATTTTAAGTAATATTTAACAAATATATAAAAACTTGTCAAATATCGCACTTTAAGGATTTTTTTTTTGTGGCTTCAAACACAAAGTGTCAAGTATTTACGAGGAAATCAAAGGATTTTCCTAGTAAAAAACAGCACGGTTATCCACGATGTCAGAATTCTCTTTGAGAGCGTCAAAAATCATCAGGCTTCTTCCGCTAAGAGCTCTTTCAATGTTCTTTTTATTACTATTGTAATTTTGAAGTTCAGTTGGCAGGGTTTTTTTCGTAACAACAGCAAATGCCACTCCATTTTTACCAACGATGTTTTTGGCAAGTTCATTCTCTTCCAATCCCGTTACAACACCTGCAATATCAACAAATCTACCTACTCCGGCAAATACGGGGCTACTGTTTGAAACCGCCATACTGCTTCTTTTGGTCACTTTATTTTGTTCCGCGATTTCTTCAAGAGTGGATCCTGTGGATCTTTCCTTAATAAGTTCTGCTTTCTTTTGGTTTAAGACAATGCTCCTTACATTTTTTCCTTTACCTGAAAGCCCGGCTTTGTTCTTTGATGATAATCTGACTACAGCATAACCGTTTTCCAGATCGAAACGCTTAATATCACCAACTTCGGTGCCGTCTTCAAAGGTCCATCTCACAATTTGTCTTTGAGAACCTAACTGACCAATATTGTCATCAAAAACCTCAAGTCTTAAAACGGGTTGTACCTGAAGGTTTTGGGCAGCAGCCAATTCTTTCATGTCATTACCTGAGATCAGGTCAGAAGCAAAAGTCTCCGCTTGTTCGAAAATATCATTTTCTGTTTTTTCAGAAGGATCTATTCTCCTTGAGAAAGTAGCTATTTTTACATTTTTTTGTTTGTTCTTTTGTCCATCGATTCTTATAATATGGAATCCAAACTGAGATTTAACAACCCCCATATCACCAACAGAATTTTCAAAAGTATAATCCCTGAATTCCGGAATCATCGTTCTGTAAACAAACCACCCCAGATCACCACCTTTGGCACCACTCACTTTATCAACTGACATCTCTTTGGCAAGTTCCTCAAATTTAGATTTATTTCCCTTTACAACTGTCAAAACACTATCGGCAATCTTTTTTGCTTCTTCTTCAGTCTGAATTACAGAAGGGTCTGCAGTAGCTGAACCAACAAAAGGGATCAGGATGTGACTGGCCTTTACAGAATCCGGAAGCTGTTTTACCTCCATAACCTTAGACAATTTGAACATTCCATTGTCTTTATAAGGTCCGAATACTTCTCCAGCTGGAAGGTCAAAAATGGAATCAGCCGCAACCTTGCTCAACCCGTTTTTATTGTAAAAAGAAGGGTCATACGGTGTGTCAGATTCATTTTCAGCATTAAATTCTACCATATCTTCGGCATTTCTGAATCCTTGAACCGTTACGTTGGTTTTTGCAGCAGAACTGTACTCTTCACGATCCTCAATCATGTTCATTAATTCTGCCTCAATTGCATTTTCATCTTCCTGAGTTGCCTCAATTTTGAATTGAACAAATTCAATATCTCTGGATTCCTCAACGGTATAGGTTTTTGGATTCGCCTTTATGTATGACTTCATGTCATCGGCGGTTACCGTAACAAGGCTGTCAGGAATGCTTGAAAAAGGAACATATACATAATCTACGTCCACGCTTGTATTTTGCATAAAGTATTCGCGTTCTCCTTCACTCAAAGTACTTCCCAAACCAGCTCTAATAAGGGCATTGTAGGTGTTTTGTTCAAGGTTTTTCTTGATACTTTTTTCATAGTTGATCCAACCTCTCCAGGCGGCTGCACCACTGGCATCTTCTTCTGAATTATCCTGCAGGGTTGCGATATATTCCTTTAATTTTTCCGGATCAAAAATTCCGGCTTCATTAGCAAACTGCGGGCTGTTTTGAGCAGATATTTGAGTCACCATAGCGTCCCAAACGTCTTTTTCTCCAACAACAACACCTGATTTTTCTAATTGAGTCTGATATATTTTTTCGCTGACAAGAGAGTTCCATGCGTTGTTGACATTCTGCATGTTTGTCGATCTTCCATTTGACCTGTTTCGGTAAAGTTCAACCTGCTGAGCAAATTCTTCTCTTGAAATAGGTTCACCATTTACTTCTCCTATACTGCTCGCGGTCTTGTTGAACAAGTTTCCGTCAAATAATCCACTTAAAACAAATGAAAATAAAGCAAGCGCAATAATTATGATTAAAAATAATGATCTCTCTCTAATTTTCGATAATACAGCCATTTTCTTTTCTATTATAAATTTTTAGGTTGCGAAAATACAATTTACCTTTTAATAATGAAAGGAGAACAAGACTAATTTTTTGGGTGAAAAAAGAAGCTATGTGTCTTGAAATAAAACTTTTAAATAAACCTCTTCAATTTTTGAGGCACTGACCTTAAGGATTGTGAATTGATAGTTTTCAATTTCTATGATTTCTCCGGTCGAAGGGATGTTTTCGGTATGGTTGACAATGAGCCCGCCAAGGGTTTCGTAATTACTGTCTTCAGCCAGGTCAAGGCTGTAAACCTCATTTATATAATCCACTTCCAGCCTTGTGGAGAATTTGTATTCCCTGTCGTTAATTTTTTCTTCCAAAAGGGAAATTGTATCATGCTCATCTTCAATATCACCGAATAATTCCTCTATGATATCCTCAATGGTTATCAGCCCTGAAGTACCACCATATTCGTCAAGTACGATTGCCACACTTTTGCTCTTCATGATAAGGTCGTTTAAAATATCATGGATCATCATGGTTTCAGGGACAATCTCTATGGGCAACAGAATCGATCTAATATTTTTGGGTTTTTTAAAGAGATCAAAAAAGTGGGCGTATCCAATAATATCGTCAAGTGAGTTATTATATACCATAATTTTTGACAAACCCGTTTCAATAAATAATTGTTTGAGATTTTTTGGAGAGTCATGCACTTCAACTGCGATAATTTCAGTCCTTGGAATCATGGCTTCCCGGGCCTTTACATTGTGAAAGTCCAATGCATTCTGAAATATCTGAATTTCAGAGTCAATTTCATCTTCGGCAGTCTCAAGCTGTTCATCAATATAATGGCCCAGTTCCGCTTTTGTGAAAGCGAGCTGAACCTGATCCTCCCGTACATTGAAAAAAATCCTCAGGAAAAAATCCGAAATAGCGGTTATAAATCTTGAAACAACGTAAAATAACAGGTAAAAGAAATAAGCGGGAAAGGCAAAAATTTTCATGGATTCATTCGCGTAAATCCTGAACACCGCTTTTGGAAGAAACTCAGCCGTTATAAGAATAATTATTGTGGAAATAAAGGTTTGGGTAAGGAGAAGCAAAAATTCATTTTGAATTCCATCCTTAAAAAAATTCATCAGGATATCCCCCATAAAATACCCGTAAATTACCAGGGCAATATTATTTCCAACCAGCATTGAAGTGATTAACTTAGAGGGTTTCCGGGTAAGGTTTCTCAATATTTTGGCCAGCAGTGTATCTTTTTTCTTTTCAAGTTCCAGATGCATTTTGTTGGAAGAAACAAAGGCGATCTCCATCCCTGAAAAAAAGGCTGACAACAGTACAGAGCTCAATATGATGATCATTTTAACGATCATTCCTTTTTCTCGTGCTTTTCAAAACGTTTTCTGTATTTCTTTCTAAAAAAATACATGAATACGGCCAAAACAGAGAAGGCCAGAAAGATATAGGCTTTATTAGGCTCCGAGTTCCATCTTAGCACAGTCTCAACCAAAAAAACAATGGCAATAATGAGATATGCAATTTCAAAGAATTTAAAATATTTTGACATAACTTAGGTTATTCGTTGACGTAGATGCTACCCTTTATGGATTTCATATTTACCTTGCTCAGGTCTTCATTCGATTCAAATCCTTTACCATGGATTGTATCGAGTTGTGTTATGAGCGTAAAATCTTTTTCAGTATAAATATAATGCTCATTTGAATCCCAGAAAAGCTGACTCGTAAATAATTTGGTATTTTCTGCCTTATTAACTACGGAAACACTGTCTTTTACTTCGGATATATTCGTATTATTAAAGGTTATGGAATAACCCGCGGTTAAGATAACGGAGTCTCCTTTCGCGTCAAAACTGACTATACGAACACCTTCAGGAAATAAGGTATAAGGATGATTTTCCCGATTCGAAAAATCATGCATTACGGGAGCAGTTAAAATAGTCTTTACCTTTCCCGAGTCTGTATGAACCAAATATACGTTCTTTGCCGCCCCAATCGGAAGATTTTTTTCGGCCAGAAAATCCTGTACTTCTTTAATATCGTTACCACAAGAAAAAAACATTGCTACTATAAGCATAGTAGCAATGTTTAAAAAACGGTATGATATTTTAGTACTCATAAAATCAATTATGGTATTCTTGCTGTCTCATTTATCCAGCATCCTATTTTATGCGTGGTACCGGATTCAAGGCCTTCGGTAAACACCAGCTTTTTGGATGGGGCACTAGCCATATAACTTTTGATATATTTATTTGCCATGGATGTAATTCCAGGGTCAGCTGCTTTTGCTTGTCTTGCTTTGTCTGCCGCAGCAACGTAAACCATTCTTTTGGAAATTTCATCAGTTCCGCAAGTATTCGCACTGGCTGCGTATAAATTGGAAATTAACAAGTAGGCACTTCCCATACTCGGTCTTTCCTTGATAGCCAGACGCGCATATTTTCTTGATTGGGATCTCGATCCTTGTTTCTTCATGATCAAAGCAACTCTGTAGTAATATTTTGCTTTTTTATAGTTATCTGATTCAAGGCCGACCGCTTTGTTAAAGTACTCAATTGCCTTGTCATTATCTCCGCTATCCATAAGGATTCCGGCATAGAATACATAAGCATCGGATGATGGTGCAGCATTTACATAGGCTTCTACCATTTGAGGATAAAGAGGGTTATCTGTACATTCTTTTTGGTTCAAACGAGACACAGCTCTTTTTAACCAGCTAATATTTCCTTTATTTTTTTCAAAATTGTCTTTGTAAAGAGGAATTAATCGCTCACAGGTAGCAACCTCGCTCAATGTATTGTCAAGATAACCTTCTACCTGGCCTAAGGCTCTCAGATTGACCTCTCTTGCTCTCTTTTTGCTTTTCTCCTTACTCGTAAGGGGTTTGCCACTTGCTTCTTTTGCATTAAAAGCGTCAAGGTCCTTTGAATACCCTTCCATTTTAGTACCGATGGCTTCCATAATGTCATCATAGGTGTCAAATACGAACTGCGGATCTGTGTCCTTATTCAAGTCTGTCAGCGTCTGGAAGTATTTACCAAGATTCTTTACGCTCATGCCGGTTGGGTCCGCTTTAAAAGATTTGCCGAGCTTGTCAAAGATCTCATCCCCAATTTCCAAGTATTCTATGACTCCTCTTTTGAATAAAAAGTTCGCCCAGTCACTGTAAACTTTACCTAAATTATCAGGAAAATGCTTTACTCTCATTTCATAGACATAAATGACTTCTCTTGCTTTTTCAGGCAATACCTCTTTGTTTGCATTTGAAACATCGAAATATTGCTTGTCAACCTTAAAGATGTGATCGTTTGTAGTTACTTTCTGACCTTTTTCAACCTTGATCAAACCTGCATTCTGATCATAAAAAGCTTCAGTCATTTTAATTCCATCACTGTAAATGATTTTTGAGGCCTGAGGACAATTTTCTAGACACCATTTCCAGGGTTCATAGGCAGCCTCATAGTTTTTCATTTTCACAGCCTCATGAAAAAGAGATAGATTCGTTTTACATTCGTCTGGTTGGCTACCATACTTGTCTTGTGCATGCATAGCGGCATTTCCTCCAATCAGGAAAATCACCACTACCATCATTACCGTCTTTACTAATTTCATTTTTAAGATTTGTTAATATTAATAAATTTTTTGTTTTCTAAACCATTTGTCGTTAAGTGACAAACTCAATCTGAAGTTGAAAAAATCTTCTTCAACCAAATTATTATCAGTTGTACCTCGTTTTCCAAGTTCAAATCCCAAATTTACGTTAGATAATTTTAATCCAATGGGTAAACTCACCCCAAAAGATATGCCATATTCATTTATTTCTGTATCATTAACCACTAAACCTGTTTTTTGATAGTTAAATCCGGCCCTGTAAGTAACGCGTTCAAAATAGTTATTAATCGAGTTAATTTTTGGCGTGTAAAAACCACCAACAGAAATATTCATAAATTCTTCATACCTGTAAAAATCAATATCATCATAAATGCCTCCGGTAAATTCCAAAGGGTTTTGAAATGTATATTCAGCGCCTACAAACCACTTGTTATCCTCACCTATACCCGCACTAATGGCGGTTTTAAGAGGTGATAATATCGTGGAGGTGTAGGAGTCACTGGACAAAGTGTCCACCGGAAATCCGGTTCCATCTTCCACGTTAAAGATAGTGTAAAGAAGAATATCTCCTTTTTCTCTTAAGGTGGATTCTAGATCTGCAGATACACCAACCTTCAGCCTTAGTTCATCCTTTATTTTCGGGCCATAATGAATTCCTAGTTTTGCTGAAGTTCCTTTAATATTAGAATCTGTAATATGCTGAGTCGCCAATTGAACATTGTCCCTTCTATTCAGTACATTGTTGTCAATTCCGCCAAAGACATAGGCCAGTTCTGCTCCCAAAGATAAATCAAAAGGGAACTTATAGCCATAACCAAGAAAAACCCGGTTTGTGCCTCCATTGCCGTAATATCTGTCAATTTCTTTCACGTTTCCGTCATCATAAAACTTTTGATCAACAAGTGAGTATCCTACAGCTGTATTTAATTGAAGCCCCATAACAAGGCCCTGATTTCCTCTTATAGGTATTCCCAGCCCAATATAACTAAGTGCAGCTGCTGAACTTGTTTGCTTATTTTCACCATCATCAACAAAATTAGTTTTGTTGCCTCCTGCAAAAACATATGTTGTATAATTTAACGAACCGTATGAAGCAGGGTTCGTAAAACTTAACTGATATTCGCTATTTAATGCTCCACCCATCTGTCCCATCGCAATTTCCTCAACCGTCTTTAGATGTGCCTGATCTCCGATTCCGAATAAAGAATAAGGAGAAGAATTTGTTGCCTGTGAAAAACCTAGTGTTGATATAAAAAGAATAGCAATTACTATTATATCTTTTATCATCCCTCTATATTATGTATCAAAATACTATTCAATCCCTCCAATAAAAAATTTGGAATGGCAAATATGCTACTTTTTATGTTTTTTGCCAAGAAAATTGTGTCTCCGCCTGTTAAAACAACTGTTAATTTTTGATAAATGGCCTTATATTGGCTGATCACTCCTTCAATTTCCTGAATTACACCGTTTAACACTCCTCTGTGAATGGCATTTTCAGTAGAATTTCCTATTTCAGGAATGTGTTCTGATTTTTCCAGTAAAGGAAGGTTAGCCGTAAAATGGTTCACAGCCTTATAACGCATATGTATTCCGGGGGAGATGTCTCCTCCCTCGTAAGAACCGTCTTCATTCAGGAAATCAAATGTTATACAGGATCCGGCATCGATGACGAGTACATTATTTTTTGGAAACTGGGATATTGCCCCGGCCATCAATGCAATTCGATCAACACCCAGAGTATTCGGGGTTTGATATTTGTTCTTAAAAGGCAACTGTGTTTTATAATTTAGTTTCAATGGCTTAATCAGGCCCTCTATGTCCTGCCAGACTTCATTATCAAGACTTGATACATGAGAGACAATTGATCTTTTGATTTCATATTGTTCGTCAATTGAAATTATTTTTGAAATAATCTGATCTTTGGGAAACTGATCTTTGTAGAGCAGAATAGTATCCTCAAATACTGCAACTTTGATTTGCGTATTGCCTATATCAATTACTAAATTCATGATGGACTGAGATGAGGCGCTAAATTACAATAGATTTTTTAATGATTTGTTTTGAAAAAAATAAAAAATAAATTTATATTTGCACCCGCCTAAAGCGATGGTGCCTTAGCTCAGTTGGTAGAGCAATGGACTGAAAATCCATGTGTCCCTAGTTCGATTCTTGGAGGCACCACATTTAAACCCTTAATTCTCATATGGATTAAGGGTTTTTTGTTGGACTGATTTATCCATTTTTTTTAAACCGGCATTTGATAATTATTATTGATCTATTCCAAATTGCCTGGCGTTCATTCTGGCTACAGGAAGGTATTTTTGAAGATCCTGAATCCTTGTTTCATTTGAGGGGTGGGTACTCAGGAATTCCGGAGGAGATTCCCCTTTATTAGCATCTTTCATTCTTTTCCAAACCTCAATTGCTTCTTCAGGATCATAACCGGCCATGGTCATAAATACCATTCCGAGTTTATCTGCTTCTGTTTCATGTGTCCTGCTGTAAGCCAGCATACCTATTTGTGAGCTGATTCCGTATATACTGTTCCAAAGAACCTGTGTATCATAATTTTGACCCGAAGTGCCAATGGCAACTGCCATTCCACCCAATTGCTGGCCGTAACTACTTGTCATTCTTTCCTGTCCGTGTTTTGCAAAGGCATGAGCTATTTCATGACCCATAACAGCTGCAATGCCATCTGTATTTTCACAAATTGGGAGAATTCCTGAATAAAAAACAACTTTTCCTCCGGGTAAACACCAGGCATTCATTTGATCATCCTGAACCAAATTAAACTCCCATTGGTATTTATCGGCCTCTTCAGTCATTCCATTGGCTCTCATAAAGCGATCCACAGATTTCGATATCCGGATACCCACCTCCTTTAATTCCCTGGTCTTTTCTGCATCTTTGGACAAGGCATTTTCTTTTAGGAAATTATCATATTGCGCAAAGCTTGCAGGAAGAATTTCATCATCATCAACAATATTTACACGTTTTCTCTCTGTAATTGGTACGGTACTGCAGGAGAGAATTAAAACAAAGGATGTAAAAAGAATAAGCTTTTTCATTGTTTCTTATAAAATTAAGATGCGATACAAATTTATGAATCAAATTCTTAATCATAATTAGTGGACTAAATAGAATTAAAAGTAAAGTATTTTATATAAAAAGTAAAATAAACTTTACAATATGGAAAAAAAAGTATACATTTGATTTTTAAATTGAATCAATATGAAAACTAATTATTTATTTCCGCACAGATTTAAACGAATTGGGTTAATATTCTTAATACCATTCTCGTTGTTTGGGATTTATGTAGTTCAACAAGATTTAGAGCCTATTTTTTTGGACTGGACGGTTCCGGCTATTTTTTACGATGAAATTATGGGAAATCAACTGGTTTTTTCCATGGCCGAAAACAATGTTTTAAATGAAATCATTGGAATCATTTTAATTATCAGTGGCATTATGGTGGCTTTTTCCAAAGAAAAGCAGGAAGATGAATTCATTTCAAAATTAAGATTGGAATCGTTGGTATGGGCTACCTATGTTAACTATTCCGTTTTACTGGTTTCAATGCTGTTTGTTTTCGGAATTTCTTTTCTTTGGGTTATGATTTTGAATATGTTTACAATTCTTCTGTTTTTTATAATCAGGTTCAACTGGCAGCTGAGAAAATTGAATAAAATCGGAGAGGATGAAAAATAGAATCAAGGTACAACGTGCGGAATTGAACATTACGCAAGCTGAACTGGCTTCGAGAGCAGGGGTGAGCAGACAAACGATAAATGCCATGGAACTTGGAAAATACGTCCCTTCAACGGCATTGGCTTTAAAGCTTGCATCAATATTTGACACGTCGGTTGAAAATATATTCAGTCTTGAGGAGAAAGACTGGACTTAAACGGATTTAAGAACTAAGATCATTTATTCCCCGGGATGGTATCTTGATTGAGCTCTTTTGAGAACATCTTCACGGTAATAGGCAGCATCTTTGAATTGAACCTTTGCGTATCTTTCGGCTTGATCATCAAAGTGTTTTGAATTCGGATTTCCGCTTTGCCCTCCAGCCAGCAGTGTTTTCGCCTTAACTTGCTCTCCAAACTCTACAACAGCAACAAAACTATTTCCACCGACTCCATATACCCTTTTGGTATTCTCTCCTGTCCTTGATCCAAATGAGGCCAGGGAGCCCCAATAACCACTTGCCATTCCCACAGGTATGCTTGGAAGGCTGTCATCAAATTTTTGAACAATGTCGCCATTGATCCTCTGGTATCGATTGTACTCTCCCCATGGAACCTGGGAAGTTCCGAAATCCTTGATCAAAACTTTTACGGATTTTTTAAAAATCTGAATTCTTTCTTTTTCAGATGATTCTTGACTCATATACTGAACCATTTTTATAAAATCTCTCGAGGAATATGGTGAATATCCGGATTTTCGGTAGGTATTCAAATAGTATTGTGCCAGGGTCATGGCCGAAGATTCAGTGTTTACCTGAAAATTCCAATTTTCTAAAAGATCCAGTGCAGTATTTTCTGATTCATTCAAATTTTCAGCTTTATTCAAAGCTCTAAGAAGGCCGGATATCAATTCCTTAGCACCGGGAAGAAAAGGGTCATAAGCCAGGTCGATCAGTGAATCAAGCGTCAGGTTATGGGCTTTACTGAGCAAGTTAATAGCATGAATACCTCTGTAGTTTTCCGGAAATGAGGCCATATAATCCGGATAGTTTTCGGTTTTAGGGCTTTCAGGACCTGCTGCTGTAAAAGGAGTTGAATTACAATTCTGAATCCACCCGATTTCAGGGTTGACAATCAAAATATTTTCATCCACTGTATGAAGGCCGTTCCAATCTGTCAAAGGGTCACTTCCATCCACAGGTTTAGAATAATCAAACTTCTGATTCCTTCTGGGGATAAAGTTGCCGTGATAATAAGCAATATTTCCCTCTGAATCTGCGAAAACAGTATTGTTGGAAGAGTTGGTTCTGAGATCCATCATTTTTCTAAACCCTTCATGGTTTTTTTGTTTTGTTCTGATAAACGACTGCTCCAAAGCCTTTACAGGCTTCCACATCAAGGCCGTAGCCACCCATTTATTATCATTTTTGTGTGTTATGGGGCCATGATGGGATCGATACAGGGTAAATGATTTATCCCTTAACCCTTCCTGAGTCAGGTATTTTAATTTTACGGGAAATGAAATCAGATCTTTTTTTTCCTTTCCGTAAAGATACTGCAGGTTGGCCCCATCCGCTATAATCGTTTCTTCAAATTCATCAATAATATCAGTTCCTGTTGATGTGTGCATCCAACCAGTATGCTCATTAAATCCCTGATAAATGAAAAACTGGCCCCACGTAACCGCACCATATGCATTGAGTCCTTCTTCACTGACAACATGGATTTCTCCCCTGAAGAAAAATGAGGTATGTGGATTGATAAGCAACATACTGTTACCCGATTGAGTCAATTTTCCACTTATCGCAAATCCATTCGATCCTTGATGATCCCCGTATTGAAGTCCTAACTTTCCATCATATGCAGTAGAATTGTTTGCGAGACCCTGAGGATCATAAAACTGCTGAATTCTTTTGGTTGAGACCCTTTCAATATCCCCACCAATAGATCCTTCGCTAAAATAGAAAGGCATCCAGGGTTCAAAGTGCTTTATCAGCTTGGGTTCCACTTCCGGGTGGGTGTTTAAATAATAATTAATTCCATCTGCAAATGCCAAACATAATTTTTTCAACCATTCAGGACTGTTTTCATAATGAGCCATAGCTTCTTTTTTTGTCATGAACAGATTTGCCCTTATATCACTGTAGATAGCCCTTTCACCTTCGATTTCAGCCAAACGACCGGTTGCCCATATATAGTTGCGTTCAACTCTGTTGAAATCGTCCTCACACTGAGCATATAACATCCCAAAAACGGCATCCGCATCTGTTTTCCCGTAAATATGTGGAACTCCAAAATCATCCCTGATGATTTCGACATTTTTGGCGTGCTCCTGCCATCGTTTAAGATCCGGATTAGAGGAATTCTCCGAAGCGGAAGGGGAGCAGCTTAAAAAAATGAAAAGTAAAAAGGGAACAAAATATTTCATGTAAGAAGCAGATTTAATGGAACAGGTCCCCAAATATAAGTTTTTTAACGCCCTATTTTCCTATTTTAGAGCGCTGTTTATTTCATAATACAAAGCCCTTAATCCTGACTTTACTGAAATTTTCAGTATTTTTAATCTAGACTTAGCATAATTGTAAATCTTATTTTAAGAATGAATCAGGGCCAAATTATTAAGGAAGCAGAATTCAGTTTAAAGATCAAAACCTATATTTTACTAACCGTGTCCTTTTTTCTGCTGATCACAATTATAGGAATTCCAATATTGATCATCTGGTTACTGGGTCTTGGACAATATGTAAGCAGGAGGTATTATGAGAATTTGAAATGTACACTAACGGATCGTCATTTAATCTTTAGTAAAGGTGCATTTTTTAAGGTGGAAAAAACCATACCTCTTGAAAATATACAGGATCTTACATTTCTTCAGAATCCGATTCTAAATTTGTTGGAATTAAAAATACTTAAAATTGAAACAGCAGGCGGCAGCAACCCGGATGGCAGCGATATGAAGTTGATTGGAATTGTAGGGTCTGAAGAATTCAAAAGAATGGTTCTTGAAGAGAGAGAAGTATTGGTTCGTAAACCTAAAACCGAAGAAACCCAGGATAAGGATTTGGAAACATTGACTGTATTAAGAGAAATAAGAGATCTTCTAAAAGATTTGCAAAAGAGTAAATAGAATGAGTTTCCTTTATTGAAATGGAACAGTTTTCATAAAGAGATATTTTAAAATACCATGAGGATATTGCTTACCGGAGCAACCGGTTATATTGGGAAGAGATTACTGCCGGCACTTGTTAGCAATGGGTATGAGGTGATTTGTTGCGTAAGGGATAAAAAGCGATTTAACCCTCCTACTTCTATGGCTTCTAAAATCGAAGTCATCGAAATCGATCTCCTTGATAAATCTTCCCTTCAAAAAATTCCGAAAAATATTGACGGGGCTTATTATCTTGTGCATTCCATGTCTAATTCCAAAAACTATGTAACACTGGAGAGTCAATCTGCGAGTAATTTCAGAGAAGCTATGAACTTAACGAAAGTGAAGCATGTGGTTTATCTCAGTGGCATTATCAACGAAGAAGCCCTGTCAAAGCACCTTTCTTCCAGAAAGAATGTAGAAGAAGAACTTTCCCGGGGAAAGTATAAACTTACAACCCTGAGGGCCGGTATCATCATTGGCTCAGGAAGTGCGTCTTTTGAGATTATCAGGGACCTGGTGGAAAAATTGCCTGTTATGGTAACACCCAGATGGTTAAATACAAGATGTCAGCCAATTGGAGTTAAGGATGTGATAAGTTTTCTTATCAAAACCATGTTGAATGAAAAAGGCTACGATAAAGATTTTGATATTGGAGGGCCGGATATTTTGAGCTATAAAGAAATGTTACTGGAATTCGCGAGAATAAGAAATTTGAAACGCTATATCTATATTGTCCCTGTTATGACCCCCAGGCTTTCTTCCTACTGGCTATATTTTGTTACCTCCACTTCTTATAATCTTGCGATCGCTCTTGTGAACAGCATGAAGATAGAAGTGATTTGCAGGGATAATAACTGGGCCGAGACCTTGGGTATTAAACCTGTCAGCTATGAGGAATCACTTCGAAGAGCATTTAGTAAGATACAAAGTAATGAGATCATATCAAGCTGGAAAGATGCAATGAGCAGTGGCACATTGGAAATGGATATTTCTGATTTCATTAACGTTCCTTCTTTTGGCTGTTTCAGGGATCAAAGAGAAATGAAGTATGATGATTTTGAAGCTACAGTGGACAGGATTTGGAGGATAGGTGGTGAGAATGGATGGTATTATGGGAATATCCTTTGGAAGTTTCGAGGATTTCTGGATAAGCTGGCAGGAGGAGTTGGATTACGAAGAGGAAGGACCAGCCAGGTTGAACTGAATTCAGGAGATGCTGTTGATTTCTGGCGGGTATTATTTGCTGATAAAAAAGAGGGAAGGCTCCTGTTATTTGCAGAAATGAAACTTCCCGGAGAGGCCTGGCTGGAATTCAGAATAAAGAACGGGATGCTTGTGCAAACCGCAACGTTCAGGCCTGTGGGAATTATGGGAAGAATTTACTGGTATCTGGTTTATCCGTTTCACGGACTTATTTTTAGAGGAATGCTCAAGAATTTAGTAGGTGCTGAATAGGATCTCTAATAAATCTAATAGATAAATGAAGACTGCTGTATTTTGGTTTCGACGAGATCTGAGAATTGACGATAATATTGGTTTTTTTTCTGCACTTGAAGAAAATGAACAGGTTTTGCCGGTATTCATATTTGACGAATTGATCACCAGGGAACTGGAAACCGATGATCCACGTATCACTTTTATATATGACTCACTCAGGAACATTAACCAGGAGTTTTCCCAATATGGAAGTAGCCTGAAGATTCTAAAGGGAGATCCTTTAGGGGCCTGGAAGGAGTTGCTGCGAGAATACGATATATCAACACTTTATTACAACAAAGATTATGAACCCTATGCCAGAGAAAGAGATCAAGAGATCGAACTTCTGTTAAAGCAGGCATCTGTTGAGTGCAGATCTTTTAAAGATCAGGTTATTTTTGAGGAGGATGAGGTTGTCAAAGGGGATATGAAGCCCTATCAAGTCTTTACACCCTATAAAAATAAATGGCTGAGTCTTTATCAAAAGGGAGGACCGTTTAAAAAGGCTAATTTAGAACGATTGATCCGGCAAAAAATACCATTTCCGGAAATAGAAGAACTTCAGTTTAAGCGTTCAGGGATAGTGGTTCAACCCTTTGATTTGAGCAAAGCTAAAAAGTATGAAGAAGATCGAGATTATCCTTTTAAGGATGGGGGGACCCGTTTAGGGCCACACTTAAGATTCGGAACGATTAGTATTCGCAGGCTTGTTGAAAAAATTGAGAAAAAAAGTGACGTACTGTTAAGTGAATTGATCTGGAGAGAATTTTTTATGCAGATCCTATATCATTATCCAAAGGTGGTTCATGAAAATTTCAAATCCAGGTATAACGGAATTATTTGGAGAAACAATCAGGAGGATTTTGAAAAATGGTGCAATGGAATGACAGGTTACCCGATGGTTGATGCAGGTATGCGGGAATTAAATACAACAGGTTATATGCATAACCGAACCAGGATGATAACTGCTGGTTTTTTATGTAAACACTTGTTAATTGATTGGAGATGGGGAGAGGCTTATTTTGCTTCAAAGCTTCTGGACTACGAACTATCTTCGAACAATGGAAACTGGCAGTGGGCGGCAGGCACCGGTTGTGACGCCGCTCCCTATTTCAGGATTTTCAATCCGTCTTCACAACTGAAAAAATTTGATAATGACCTGCTCTATGTTAGAAAATGGATTCCAGAATATGAAACTTTTGATTATCCGTCGCCTATGGTTGAACATAAAATGGCTCGCGAAAGAGCGCTGAAAGTCTATAATGCCGGTTTGGAATTTAGCTAATCGGAGCAGTTAATTTTTAAAATCCTTAGCTCACACCTATCGAAACATACAGTAATGGAAATTATCAAAACCAGTTCAAAGAATAAAGAATTTCAATTTTTAGTTCTTCTTTTAGATGAAGAACTTGCCGAACGCGACGGGCCGCTGCACGATTTTTATCACCAGTTTAACGGTATAGAAAATTTAGACCATGTCATTTTAGTTAAGGAAGGAGAAGTTGCAATCGCGTGTGGGGCTATTAAATTATTTGAAAGGGATATGATGGAGGTAAAAAGAATGTTCGTTAAAAAGGAGTACCGATCAAAGGGTATAGCAGGATTGGTCCTTAAAGAACTGGAGTCATGGAGCATTGAACTTGGCGCTGAGAAATGTGTTTTGGAAACAGGGAAAAGGCAGCCTGAAGCAATTTCACTGTACCTAAAGGCAGGATATAAAAAAACACCTAATTACGGGCAATATAAGGGTATTGAGAATAGTGTCTGTATGGAAAAGGATTTGATTTAACTCACTTCAAAAAGGGTTTCTTTTTCTTATTGACATGCCATGTCGTCTGGATTCTAATGTGTTGAATCTAAATTTACAGCATTAAAATCGATGTCATGAAGGAAATATTCAAAAGTATCATTGGGATGATCGTCATCATAACCTTGTTCCTGGTTGTGGAAATTGCTGTTCAACTTTTTGTTCCTCAATTAAATCCTTTCGTGTCAGTATTAAAGGGAATTGCCATCATTACAATGATTTTGGGAATTTCCATCATCTCAAAATCGGTATTTGACCTGACTTTCAAAAGATAGCCTTAACGATTCAAAATCCGCTACAATACAAATTGCCCTGCACAATCCAGAGCGGTCACAAGACACTCATTTTCAAGGTTTTTGTTTACAAAGAATAATAACTATAAACCCTGAGTAGTTTCAGAATTGAATTTAAATTTCTATTTTTGAGCGGTTTGGTGAATTTAATCTGGAAATCATGAAAGGAAAAATCATTGTCCTTTCACTTGTTTTAATGTATGGAAAAATAACATTTGGACAAGCGAAAGTAGATGTTTCTGAAATAGAGGAGAGAAATGTCAATGGAAAAAATATCTTAATTGCGAATGAAAAACCTTTTACCGGGATTGTCTATGAAAATTATGTGGCCCCCAAATTAAGATATTCAGTAAAGGAAGGGGTTAAGGACGGCAGCTATGCTTTGTATTTTGAGAACGGACAACTTAGAAGAAAAACCTCTTTCGAAGCGGGAAAATATAACGGTCAATATGAGGAGTTTTATGACAATGGCCAATTGAAAATAAAAACAAGCTTCAAAATGGGCAAATACCACGGCCCTCTTATCATGTATTATAAAAACGGGCAAATCGAAGCAACAGGGAATCATCTGGAAGGTCAGTTTGACGGAGTTCAGAAGAAGTATTATCAGAATGGAAATTTAAAATCAAAGTCAATATATGTTAATGGTTCAAGACAGGGAGAATCATTGAAGTATTACGAGAATGGAGATTTAAAAGAAACTGCCTTTTACAAGGATGATCAGTTAAATGGAAGTTACGAGAATTATTATGAAAATATGATGCTCTATGTAAAGACCGAGTACTATGAAGGAGAGAAGGAAGGGGTCTTCCATATGTATTATGAAAACGGTTATCTGAAAAGAAAGGGATATTACTCAAAGGGGAAGGAAAACGGTCCGTTTGAAATTTACCACGATAACGGAAAACTCAAAAGGAAAGGATACTTCAAGGACGGAAAGTTGAGTGGAGAATTTGAAAGCTACGATGAAAAAGGGCGGCTCGTAAATAAAATGACTTACCGTAATGGCCAGGTTATAGGATATGTTCACTAGAACCTTAATTAGAACGATTCTTTAATTGCCATTAATCTTCTCAAGGGCTTGAAAAACAGGGGATAATTTCGTAACTTCATAAAGTGAATTTTTAAAAATCTTGACTCATGAAAAAGAGTAATGAGGTTTTTTACAAAATTTGCTTTGATTCCCTGTTAGAGGGAATTTGTATTGCAAATCATGAAGGGAGAATTATCATGAATAATTCTGCCGTGGAGGAGATGTTTGGTTATGAAAAAGGTGAGTTAGTTGGAAAAGAGATCAGCGTTTTAATTCCTGAGGAACAACGAAAAATTCATCTCAGTTATTTTCAAAATTTTATTGACCATCCCAGAAAATATAAAAAGGGAAAAGGTAGAGAATTCAGGGGTCTTCACAAAAGTGGGAATATTCTTGATTTGGAAATAGGACTAAATTACTTTACACACGAAGGAAAATTTTATGCAAAAGCATTAATTTCTGAAATAGGTATAAGAAAGCGCAAGGAACTTCGTATTAAGGAGAAGAATAAAAATCTGGAGATAGAGGTAGAGGAACAAGAAGGTCAATTGATGGACCTCATCTCTGAACTTGAATTTTCCAATATAAAACTCAAGGAGGAAATTAAAGAAAGATCGTTTGCTGAGCATCGTGCCAAATTAGCACTGGAGAAAGAAAAGGAACTTAATATCATGCAAACAAAGTTTATTTCTCTTGCTTCTCATGAGTTTAAAACACCCTTAAGTGGAATACTAACTTCAGCTTCCCTGATTCAAAAGTATAATGAGGTTCAGGCCAACCCCCGTATCTCAAAACATACAAATACGATCAAGTCGCTGGTGGGACAACTAAATAATGTGCTGGACGATTTTCTATTCCTGGAAAACTCTGAAAGAAAAGGGTATCCAATGAATTTGTCAAGATTCAAGTTGGGTGAAATAATAAAAATGCTTGTTGAAGATGCTACCGCCATATTAAAAGAAGGGCAACGCATAGTAATCTCTCCCTACGACCTGAATACAGAAATTCGGCACGACAGAAGAGTTATTGACATCATCATAAGAAATGTTCTATTTAATGCGATAAAATATTCGGGAAAAAACTCGATCGTGAGTATAAATATAAATACGGGAAAAGATTTGAAAATTGTTATCGAAGATCAGGGAATTGGAATACCCAGCGAAGCTAAAGAGCATATTTTTGACCGGTTTTACAGAGCAAAAAATGCTTTGCCAATTCAAGGAACAGGAATAGGCCTCAATATTGTACAAAGGCATTTGCAACAGGTAAAAGGCTCAATATATGTTGAAAGTGAAGAGAAAGAGGGTACTAAGGTGTTCATTAACCTTCCTTTGACTGTTAAGGACTAATCAGTTAACATTGTAAAATTTTAATATGATGAAAAAGAAGATATTAATCATTGAAGATGATACAATTGTAAGAGAAAATACAACTGAAATATTGCAATTGGCAAATTATGAAGTCATATCAGCTGAAAACGGAAAGATTGGTATTGAAAAGGCTTCCTTTTTTAAGCCTGATCTAATTATTTGCGATATATTAATGCCGGACCTTGATGGTTACGGTGTACTTCAGATCCTTATGCGAAATAAGTCCCTGCAAAAAATTCCGGTGGTTTTTATGTCTGCCAAAACCAAGCATGAAGACATAAGAAGGGGGATGGACCTGGGAGCAAGTGACTATATAACAAAACCTTTTGAAGAATCAGAACTATTGAGCGCGGTAGCCACTCGATTGAAGAGAAAGGAGATTTATGAAAGAAATATTAATGAGGAAAACAGGATTCCACGTAAACTTAAGATTGATGAAATAGAAAGAGCGTTTAAGTTTAAGGAATCGGTTGAATATAAGGCCGGATCAACCATTTATTGCGAAGGCAACGTAAGTAACCATATATTTTTTATTGTCAAAGGGGAGGTAAAAACATTTAAGGTCAATCAGGATGGTAAGGAATTAATTACTGAAATATATTCGGATAAAAGTTTTTTCGGATTTACTTCATTGTTGGAAAGTTCTCCTTATGTTGAAAACGCAGAGTCCATCAAGGACACTAAAATATTGAAAATTCAAAAGAATGAATTCTATCAAATCATAAAGGATAATCCGGAATTAGGTCTGAATTTTATTGATATGCTGTCGCATGATCTGGAATTCATAAAAGACCATCTAATGCATTTGGTATATGATTCAGTACGTAGAAAGACAGCCGATGCAATTATTCAATTGCATGATAAAAGGGGAGGGCAAAGCCCGATAGAAATTTCCAGGTCCGATCTGGCCAGTTTTCTGGGAATTGCCAAGGAAACTTTGACCAGGACCCTGACCGATTTTAAAGAGGAAAACCTGATATACACTCAAAAAAACGAGATTCAAATTAAAGACAGGGAAAGACTCCAAAAAATTCAGTAATCAGCGTTAAATTTCTAAAAACACTGATCAAAATCAACGTTGAGGCTGACCGGGGTCAATGACTGGCATCCATGATTTTTATAGATTTAAAACATACTAAAACTTATTATCATGAAAAAGATTCTTTTACCTACGGACTTCTCTGAGAATTCTATAAATGCGATTGAATATGCCACAGAATTATTTAAGGACATACCCTGTAAATTCTATGTATTGAATGTCTTCAAAATTCCGTATTTGGCAAATGAGGAATTGATGGAGCACAACGCCACCCAATTGGCGGCTCTGGAAGAAGAAATGTACGATCATTCCATTGAAGAAATGAATAGGCTTCTGGAAAAAATTCCTGAAAATCCAAAGCATAATTATGAAACCATCAGTGATTATAATTTGTTTAGTCTGGCGGTTCATCAAGTTGTTTCGGAAAAAGAGATTGAGCTGATTATTATGGGGACGAAGGGAGCTACCGGTGCCAAGGAAATATTCATAGGAAGTAATACCAGCGATGTTATTATGAGAAACGCATGTAATGTGATTGCAATTCCAGAAAATCATTCGTTTAAGTTTCCAAAGGAAATAGTTTTTCCAACCGATTTTATGATCAGATACAGTCCAGAGGACCTGGAACCCTTATTGGATCTGGCCAACAAATTTGAGTCTTCGGTTCGGGTTGTTCATTTTAGTGAAAGTGATATACTGGAAGAGGATCAGATCGAGAATAAAAGAGTTCTGGATTCCTTTCTCAAAAATGTTAATCACCAGTATTACACGCTGTCTAATGATGATTTCGAAGAGGGTATCAATTGCTTTGTTCAGAGCAGAGCCAATATTGATTTGATCATGATCATAGGCCGTCATTACGGATTTTTTGAAAGGCTGTTTTTGAAGCCGAAAGTAAGGACCTTGAGTTTTCATACAAAGGTACCTTTATTTGTGGTGCATCATAAAAAAGAATAGATGATGGATATATCGATATTTCTTGCAAAATTCTGGGGTTGGTATTTTATGCTCTTTTTTGTCCTTTTCATGGTTTATCCGAAAAGGATAAAGCAAATGTTCCTGTTTGCCAGGGAGGACCAGTTTATGATCATATTGTCAATTCTGGGAATCATCATAGGGCTTCTGCACATTTTGGCCCATAATATTTGGGTAACGGACTGGAGGATAATTATTACGCTTTTCGGATGGTTCAGTTTGATGAAAGGCATAAGTCAGTTTGCTTTTCCGGGATTCGCAACTAAATGGGTAAATAATATTGATTATAAGTGGTTTCAATTTATTTTGTTCTTATTGTTTTTGGTAGGATTGATTTTGCTAAATCAGGCCTATCAATGGGTTCTTTATTAAAAAAACACTCCCGTATTGATCAGAATCAATCAAAGTATTGATTCTGATCATTGTTTTGTATTTGATTTGATTCTAAATTTGAACTATTAAATTAAAATTCCATCAAGGGTTTAATTTATAAACAAATTCTATGAAGCATTAAAAGGCAGAGTATGTTCCGGCATACAAAGCCTCTGAATCGAAGATGGTTTTTATAGATTAACATGTACCTAACTGATGATTAAGATCTGCTAAGGAATTTAACGTAGGTATACTTAAGTATAAAAGTTATTTTTGATTTAAGGGAACAGGAAATTAAAAACTTCCTGTTCCTTTTTTTTTAGTTTTTTTGAATTTTACTGATTAGGATCATTCTTTCTTATGAGCGGGGTCATTGTGGGCGGAGCTTCCATTAATTAATTTTATTTCAAGCAATGAGTAACAGTATTTATTAATTAAAACCAAAAGCATCATGAAAAAAGTATTTTTAGGTTTATTAGCACTTGGGTTAACCGCCCAATTATCTGCTCAGGTAGTTAATGATGGCATGCTACCGGAAGTTGAGGTCCGTGCCACAAATTATAAATATCTGAACAGCGTTGACAACACTGAAGCAGCCGTGCCGGTTAAACTTCTTGAGGATATGGTTGCCAAATTTGATGTAAAAAGTTCAGAGTTTTACGAAGATGGCAATGATTTCTACAGAGTTTATTTCTATATCCCTGAGGGAAAAATAGTTGCTGCTTATGATCGAGATGGAAAGATTCTTTATACCATTGAAAAGTTTAAGAATGTGGCTTTACCTGACAACGTTGCCTCTGCCGTGGCAGAAAGGTTCCCCGGCTGGTCCATCGACAAGGATGTCTACAGGGTAAATTACGATGTAGATTTAGGAACAAATAAGCGGTACAAATTAGTTCTTAAAAATGGCAAAAAAACCATAAGAGTTAAAGTTGATGAAGATGGTGTTTTTCTATAGGCTGATTCTATCAACCTGAAAAAGTTGCCTTCCGGGGCAACTTTTTTTTTTGACGACAATCATTTGGCCTGTTGATTTGGATCATTGCAAAAATCAAACTTCAGGATTAGCTTTGATACGTTATTAATTATAAAATGTTTTGTCATGACTCTTGTAAAATTTAAAAGACCCAGATTACCTTGGTACGACAACATGTTTTCAGATCTTTTAGGATCGGACAGGTTGCTTACCAATGACTTTTTTATGGAGGACAGATGGATACCTGCAATGAATATCAAAGAAACTGAAGATTCTTATGATATCGAAATTGCAGCTCCAGGTTTTAATAAAAAAGATTTTGAAGTATGTATTGAGAATGGAATGTTAAAAATCGAAGCTGAAAACAGCGAAGAGAAGAAAAAAGAGAAAAAAGACTACACTCGCCGAGAGTTTAACTACAATTCTTTTTACAGATCATTTACTTTGCCAGAAAATGTAAATGAAGATGAAAAAATCGATGCGACCTACAAACGTGGTATCTTGAAATTAGTTTTGAACAAAGTTCCTGTAGTGGAAACTACTCCAAAACAAATGATTGAGGTTCATTGATCTTTGAAATAGGGAGTTTAGGCTCCCTATTTTAAATTAATAAAACTTTTAAATTGAATATTATGGAAGCCGGAGAAAAAGAATTGTACCATTTACATGAAGAGACGTCCAATTGGTTGAGTGAAATGGAGTTTATGAAAGATGAACAGCTATTTCTTGAGCACTTATTGAGTACGCATTTTTTGGATTTAAGTTCCACCAAACTTTACGAACCAACCCGAAAGTTGATAAAAAGGTTAAAAGAGGTTGAATCGTTGGGTACGGAATTGGTCGACAGAACCCGGAAACATGATGAAAATACCGGAATAATGCTTGAAAATATACAAGCATCAAGAACTTCAAAGTTGTTGACGGAACATGAAAAGATCAAAATAGAATATGACAATTATACCCTGAAGTTCAGATATGTTAAGAAAAAGATATTTGCTTTGATCAAAGAAATTATGATCCAGCACAAACAAAAATTACTCATTAACAAAACCTGATAATTAATCAAATTTTTCCCCCTTCATGAAGAATAAATAGGTTCACACTCGAGGGTGTAGCCTATTTATTTTTTTGTAAACGAAAAATATTCGAATCAAGGGGAGCGAGATCAATACTTATTTTCCCCTCTCCCTGAACAATTGTCAGTTCGCTTATTGAGTTATCCGAAAGCTCATCTTTCACCTGGTAGGTGGTGCCATCTTGAAGCCCCCACTCTTTAATAAGATCTTCGGGAATAATAAGGTCAGTTTTATAATGGTTGTTTTCGTCAAAATTGGAAACAATAACCAAGTGTTCATTCTGACTCCATCGCACAAAAGAGAAAATACGATGATCGTAAGCAGGGTTACGGTCTTTATTGAAATAGTGAATTTCTCGATATTTTCCCATCAGGGCCCCGCTTCCAATAGTGAAAGACAGAAGCTTTTTATAGAATGAACGTAGTTGTTGTTCTTCAGGCTTAAGCGATCCTCCGTCGAATTTTTTATGATTTGTCCAGCGTTGTAAAGAAGGAACCCCTATATAATCGAAAATTGAAGTACGAGTCGGGGAGCCAAATCCGGCATTTTCGGCCCCTGGTTCTCCAAATTCCTGAGCAAAATACACAAGGGTAGGAGAAGTGCTGATGGTAGTTGAAACTACCATAGCGGGCTTTCCTTTTTCCGCAGACCCCGCAAAATCGGGACTAGCAATTCTTTGTTCATCATGATTTTCAAGAAAATGAAGCATCTGATGTTCAATATCCTGGACTTCCTCCTGAACCTTTGGAATATGATCCGTCCAGCCATGGCCCTGTACGATATGTTTTATGCTATCATAAAAACCAACTTTATCGTACAAATAATCCATTTTCCCCAAGCGTATATAATCCCTATATAAGCTTGGATTATAAACTTCTGCCAGTAATAAGGCCTCCGGGTATTTGACTTTAATGGAGGAATTCATGTAACTCCAAAATTCAACGGGAACCATTTCGGCCATATCATACCTCAGGCCGTCAACTCCCTTGGACAGCCAGAAAAGTGCAATATCCCGGAATTTGATCCAGGAATCAGGAACGTTCTTATCCTTCCAGAATTCATAATGGGCGTTAAAATCCATCTGATCGTAACCTTGCGGGAGGCTTTCAAAATCCTTCGTTCCGTCTGGAGCAATTCCATAGTTGATTTTTACTGTTTCATACCAGTCATTTTGATCCGGCCGAGATAAACGCGAGCCATTTCCGGTCCATTTTGCCGGATTTTCTTCAAATTTACCATCGGCAAGAGGATGTGTTTCCCCTCCCAGAGGCTTGTAATTATCTCTCCATTCCGGGACCTGAAAGGATTCCCCATTGATATAATAAAAATTGTTATCCCTTTTATAGGTAACTGAATTATCATCATTTTCCCCGAAGTCCACAACACCTTCAGGATTATTTAAGCCTTCGTATTTTCTGGCTATATGATTGGGAACTATATCGATGATTACTTTCATACCCTGATTATGTGTCCTCTCTATAAGCGCCTCGAACTCCTCCATTCGCCGGGCTGGGTCTTCTGCAAGATCAGGATCTACACTGTAATAGTCTTTTACGGCATAGGGTGATCCTGCCCTGCCTTTTACTACATCCGGATCGTCATTTGAGATTCCGTAAGCCGTATAGTCTGTTACCATGGCATGATGTAATACCCCCGTGTACCAAATATGAGTAACTCCAAGTTCACGTATACCTTTTAAAGCACTATCACTAAAATCATTGAATTTTCCTACTCCGTTTTCTTCAATCGTACCCCAGGGTTTGTTGGTCCTGTTTTCATTACCAAAAAGGCGTGTGAAAACCTGATAGATTACTTTTTTATGTTTGTCATCCTTCATCTCAGGAATATTTTGATCATTATTCTTTGAACAGCCGAAAAATAAGCCGATTAATGAAATTATAAAAAGAATAGCTGGTTTTTTCATAAGAAACTTTATCTAACTTCTTCCAATAAAATAATTGAGTGAGGACTATTGATTTCTACCGCACCATTTTTTACAACAGTTTTAATCCCAGAATAGGCGTCATGTAAGGCTGCTCCTTCTTTAAAATTATTACCAACAGATATGGTTTGGCTGCCCTCACCAAGATTAAGCCCTACGACTACGGTATCTTCAAAATCACCCTTTTTAAATTGTCTCTGGAAAACATAAGGAGATTCACTGATCATTTTGTGCTTTCCTGCACCAATAGATGGATGTGCAATTCTGAATTTACCTAATTTTTGCCAGTGTTCCAGCAAAGACTGGGTTTCCGGATTTGTACTGATATCTTCCCAGTTCATAAAGGATCTCAAAGTTGCATCCCCCTGGGTTCCTTCGATAATAAGGTTTCGTGCAGATTCATCTCCGTAATATACCTGGGCCGTTCCAGGTGATAACAGCAATTTCGTTGCTGATTCATAAGGTTTAGCTCTTTCTTTATCAAAAGGAGTGGAATCATCATGAGAGGTCAGATAGTTGAGTACCTGAAATCCAGAGCTGTCATTATTGAGCATATTGCTGTAGGTTGAGAAAATACTTTCATAATCCTGTTCTGCACTCTGTTTGAATTCAAAATTGATCATACTGTCAAAGCCATGGTCGTAATAATTCACCTTAACATCTCCGAAATCAAAACTTTTTCCTGTTGAAATAATATAGTATCCATAAACCTCTCCAACCATGTAAAAATCGTTGTCATCCAATACCAATCCAGGATTATTTTTTTTCCATGATAAAAATGCCTCATCACATTCGTTTTTGAACTCAGCCCATACTTGTTCTTCTATGTGCCTTACAGTATCTGCTCTGAATCCGTCAATACCAAAATCTCTCACAAAATCCGTAAGCCATTTAATAATGTAGAACCTGGGAGCCCTCGGGTATCCCGTCCTTTCAAAGAAGGAATCAAGCTCTGCCATTTCCTTTTCATATCTTCCTTCTGCCTTCCATTTTTTAATAAGTGCCTCAGGAAGTTCAACATTATCATCCGATTCGGTTAATATGTCCGGAAGATTTTCAACTAGAGTGCAGGTCACAGCTGTTTCGTAGGAATCAAATTCGCATTTAGGACTGGTTCTAACCCAATCCGATGGCCAGACAGGGTCTTTTTCAGTAACAGGGCCCGTGTGATTGATCACGGCATCCATTACGATTCTAATTTTATTCTCATGAGCTACTTTTACAAGTTCAGCGAGATCTTCCAAGGTTCCAAAGTTTGGATCCAGTGCCGTCCAGTCCTTTGCCCAATAACCGTGAAAGCCGTATGTAAATCCTGTTCCCTCATCTGTACCTCCATGAATTTGTTCAACGACGGGCGTGAACCATATGGCATTGATTCCCAAATCTGTAAAATAACCATCTTTGATTTTTGCGGTTATTCCTTTAATATCACCACCCTGGAATCCCCTCATGGGAGCAGTTGGTAAATTCCTGTCAAAGTTCATGTCATTTTCCGGATCTGCATTATTGAACCTGTCGGTAAGAAGGAAGTATAAATTGGCATTTTCCCAAAGAAAAGGTGTTTCTTCCGTCAAAGTTTCAGCATTTGACCTTTCCCCGGCCGATTCCGAAGCTTTTTGAGTATCTCTTCCGCATGAAGAGATCAATATCACTATACTGACAAGCAAGAGGTTCTTAAACATTGTGTTCATATTTCAATAATTTTTGATTCAAGTTTTAGGTTCGAATAACCAGATTACAGCCCTTTCAAATTCAGCTTTCCAAAGCTTTTCATTGTGTTCTCCGACGGGGTTTACCCTGGTATAAATATTTTCAACGGGTATGCCTGATTGAATCATTTTTTCAGACATAAGTTTCATTTCCTTAACGACATTGTGGCCTTCACGACCTCCCGACATGAAATAAATTCTAAGTTTTTGTAGTTCAGGGTTTCTCTGAGAAATTTCTATCTCTTCATCCACCAGTGGAAAAGAAGGTGAAAAGATACCTGCTATACCAAATACTTCAGGGTATTCGATGGCTGTATAAAATGAGATCAGGCCGCCCAGGGAGCTTCCCATTATACCCGTATTTTCAGCTTCTTTAAGTGTACGGTAATTCTCATCCACATAGGGCTTTAAATTCTCAGAAATGAATCTTACATATTGATCTCCTTCTGCATTTGTTGGATAATTTTCAAGGTTCCAGGGCGAATATTCATCAATTCTTTCAGCTCCTCCATGATCAATTGCAACTACGATAAGTTCCAGGCCGATTGAATCTTTCAGTTTGTCCAGCGTCTCATCCACTTGCCATTCACCACTGAAGGAAGTAGTTGCATCAAACAAATTCTGTCCGTCATGCATGTACAAAACAGGATATTTTTTTTGATCATTTTCATATTCCTCAGGAAGATAGATCCAGATTCTTCTTTTTTTGTTCAAAGGAAGCATATCAAAGTTTTCATCAAGAACACGGACATTTTTTGAGGCAGTGCTTTTTGCCGGGCTGAAATCGTGCCATCGCGAAATGCTAAGGTTCACGGTGTCATTTTCCCGTTTAAACGAATAGGTTCTGTTCTCCATCTGTAGCCCTTCATGATCTACCTCCACGGTAGCCCAGCTACCTCTTGTAAACTTAAATTCGATCGGCCTCTCATCCATTTCATTGAAGGTATATACATACTTTCCTTGCATGGATTTCATTTTATATTTGTCTTGCCCGCCTGTCCATCCTTCAAAATTGCCGGAAATGAATATCTTCTCACCTACCGGGGTGTTCTCAGGGATTTCATCAATCACAAAAGTTACCTGCGCAGACACTAAATTTGAACAGATAGCAAAGAAAAACAGATAAACATAATGATATGAACAACTGATTCTGCGCATAGATCTATTTTGTGGACAATACCCTGGCTCCTTTTTCCTTTAGAACTAATTTATCCTTCCAAATCAGATTCTCCCCCGTGATTACATCCTTTAGATCTCTGTTGTCAAGAATCATTTCCTTAAATCGTAATAAATCCAGTTCAACGGGGTCATCATTTTTATTTAGAATCAACACCACGGTTTCTTCATTTAAAACTCTGAACATGACATAGACCCCATCCTTTGGTGCAAAGTGTACAGTTTTCCCTTTGTGTATAGCTTTGGAGTTTTTTCTGAATCGCAAAAGTGTCTTTACATAGGCCTGCATGTCTTTTTGATCCGCTTTGAGGCCCTCTCCGGTAAAAGCATTCACCTCATCTCCTTCCCAGCCTCCGGGAAAATCGGTCCTGATCAGTCCATGATCCCCGGGTTTAGCCGTATTCTGCATTAATATCTCGGTGCCATAGTAAATTTGAGGAATTCTGGGCAAGGTTAAATGATAAGCCAGAGCCATTTTGGTAAGTACCGGATCCTCATTGAGTTGGGTATGTATCCTGTCCATATCATGATTGTCAGGAAAAATCATGATTTTCTCAGGGTTCGGATAATGGAAATCATTGGCAAGGCCTTCATAAATTTTGATTAGCCCCGAATTCCATTGTTCTTTCTCTTTAAGTGCATCTGAAATTGTCTTCTGCATTGGAAAATCCATTGACGAGGTCAGATTTGAATGGTATCCGTCATGGTTCTCGGCACCCTGCTGCCAATAAGCAACAAGTAACGGATTATAACTCCATTCTTCGCCAACGATGCTAAAGTTAGGATACTCCTTCATAATGGCTCCTGCCCATTCTGACATAAATATTTTGTCCGGGTAGGGATAGGTATCCTGCCTGATTCCACCAAGTTGGGCTGTTTCGATCCACCAAATTGAATTTTGAATGAGGTAGGTTGCCATAAACGGATTGTTCTGATTCAAATCCGGCATACTATCAGTAAACCATCCATTTGTCATTCCAATGGCATCAATTTTGGAAGCATAGATGTCCTGATTTGTGGTCCTTTTATGATTTGAATAAGTTGTTTTCTCACCAGCTTCATAGGCTGCCTGATAATTAAGCCAATCTTCAAAAGGCAGATCTTTTATCCACCAGTGTCCTATCCCACAATGATTCGCTACCTGATCCATAATTAACTTAATCCCCTTGGCTTTTGCTTTTTGCGATAATTCAATATATTCTTCCAGGGTGCCGAATCTTGGGTCAATCTGGTAAAGATCCGTAATGGCATAACCGTGATAAGAGGCCTGAGGCATGTCATTGGTAAGCACAGGGCAAGACCAGATTGCGGTAAACCCCATCTCATCGATGTAATCAAGATGGTTTGAAATGCCTTTAATATCACCTCCATGCCTTGCATAGTCATCGTTTCTGTCTATAGCAGCTTCTTTTAATCCCTTAACAATGTCATTTTCAGTCAGGGCATTCGCAAAACGGTCCGGGGTAATTAAATAAACTACATCGGAACTGTCAAAACCTAGAAATTCCTCTGAAGGTCTTGAACGTTTTTTTAACTCGTATTCATACTTGAGTTTTTTCTTTCCTTTACGCTCGAAAACAATTTGCATTGTTCCCGGCTTTGTATCTGTTGAAATACTCAGATCGAGAAAAAGGTAATTCGGGCTTTTCGCCTTGTTAGTTTTTACAATACTTACTCCTGCATATTCAATATTTGGGGTGTAATCAGAGATATTCTCACCCTTAATTAGCAATTGAAGATCTTGATTTTTAAAGCCAACCCACCAGTTTGGCGGTTCGACTCTTTCAATCTGACCAAAGGCACTAATACAGATAAAGCTGATAAAGAACAATGCAAGACGTTTCATAGGTATTGAATTTAGGTTTATAATATGACCAGATCCTGGTTAAATATGGTGACCTCCTTTCCGGAGACGATAATATTTACAGGTGTATCGGATTCGTTGTAAAATTTACAGCCTTCATGGTTTTTGAAAACTTTTATCGTATGATCTCTGTATTTGATTTTAAATGAGTAAGATTTCCAGTTTTTAGGAATAACAGGGTCAAATGAAAGCTGATCATTAAAGTTTCGCATTCCTCCAAATCCTTGGACGATGGACAGCCAGGTTCCCGCCATCGACGTGATATGCAAACCTTCGTGAACTTCATGATTATAATCATCAAGATCCAGCCTTGAGGTTCTCAGGTACATTTCATAGGCCTTTTCAATTCTTCCAATTTTGGCTGCCAGTATGGAATGTACACATGGGGATAAGGAAGATTCATGGACCGTTAGGGGCTCATAAAAATCAAAATGTTTTACCAGAGCCTCCAGTTCAAAAAGGTTCTCAAAGAAATAAAATCCTTGAAGAACATCAGCTTGTTTGATATAAGGGGATCTCAATATTCTGTCCCAGGACCAGTTTTGATTGATAGGCCTGTCAGCTTTAGATAATTGATCGGCCGGAACAAGTTCTTTATCCAGAAACCCGTCCTGCTGAAGAAAAACTTCATATTTTTCACTGTAAGGGAAATACATTCGATCAGCCACTTCCGTCCAGTTGGCTATTTCGGACTCGTCCAATGCCACTTTTTGAATGATGCGGACATAATCTTCAGGGTATTTATCCTTAATCTCCTCCAGATTTTCAAGCGCATATTCAAGGCACCATTTGGCCAGATAATTTGTATACCAGTTATTGTTGATGTTATTTTCGTATTCATTGGGCCCGGTTACACCCAGAATTACATATTGGTCCTTGTCGCCGGATAAGGTGGCTCTTTGACTCCAAAACCGTGCAATGGCCAAAATTACTTCCATTCCATGCGTTACCACGTACTCGTAGTCTCCACTGTAATTCACATAATTATAAATGGCATACACCATGGCTCCATTACGGTGAATTTCCTCAAAAGTAATTTCCCATTCGTTATGGCATTCCTCACCATTCATTGTTACCATTGGATAAAGGGCAGCGCCATTTGTAAATCCTAATTTTTCGGCATTTTCAATGGCTTTGTCCAATTGATTATATCTGTACAAAAGCAAATTTCTGGCCACGTCCTTATCCTTGGTACTCATGTAAAAAGGTATACAGTATGCTTCGGTATCCCAATAGGTGCTACCTCCGTACTTTTCACCTGTAAACCCTTTTGGACCAATATTCAATCTTGAATCATCTCCAGAATAGGTTTGATTAAGCTGGAAAATATTAAATCGGATAGCCTGTTGAGCCTTCATATCACCGGTGATCGTGATGTCGGCAGTATCCCATATTTTATCCCAGGCCTTTTGCTGTTTTTCGAACAGTTGATCAAATCCTTGTTCGGCTGCAGCATTCAAAGTATTTTTAGAAACATTATATAGCTCAGAATTTGGATGATTCATCGATTGTGTGTATCCTCCGTATTTTACAATTGTAAAAGTGTCTCCACTGTTTACCAGCGTTTTATAGGCGTATTTGATACTTTTGTCTGTAGAAGACGATTCTTTTTCAATGTCAATGATGTAATCGTTGAGAATTAACTCTATCTTCATTCCAGTACACACTTGAAATCCTGTTTTCAAGGTTTTCGAGATGATAAAAGCTTCGTTATCTTCTTGTTTTTTATCAAGAATCTCCCAGAAAAATTCATCGTAATTACTGTCTTCATTCATGATGCCGGCATCTAAATACGGGTCAAATTCAATAGTTCCCTGAAAATTGATCGGGGTAACACTGTATTTGATCACTCCAACCTCCTGCAGATCCATACTCAGAAACCTCGTGGCCAGAATTTTTACCATATCTCCGTCTTCAAATTCTGCAATAAAAGACCTTGTCAGGACACCATTTCTCATGTCGAGTTCACGGCTAAAATCGATAACCTTGCAGCTATTTAAGTCAAGGGTTTTTCCGTTGATCTTAACTCCTATTCCTATCCAGTTCGGAGCATTTAGTACCTTGGCAAAATATTCAGGATATCCGTTTTTCCACCAACCAACACGTGTCTTGTCAGGATAATAAATCCCACCGATATAACTTCCCTGAAAAGTGTCACCGCTATAATCTTCTTCAAAATTGGCACGCTGTCCCATAGCGCCATTTCCAATGCTAAAGATACTTTCTGAAGCAGTAACATGTTCTTTGTTGAATCCTTCCTCAATTATTTTCCAGTCATCTGGTTTGATATAATCTAAATTCATGGTCTTGTATTTAAGCGATTAATTTCTGCACGAAATCAACAGTTAATTCATTTGTATTTATCAGATTGTAATCGGCGTTTTCCAAAACGTCGGGGTCGCCGATCCCTATACTCGTCATTCCCGCCCTGGCAGCGGCGTCTATACCCGCTTTGGCATCTTCAACCACAATACATTCTTTGGCCGGTACACCGAGTTTATCTGCACCTATTAAAAACACTTCAGGATCAGGTTTCGCTGTACTGACGTCATTTCCGTCAACGATGGCATCAAAAAGATCAAGAAGATTAAGGGTTTTGAGAATAAGCCGGGCATTCTTACTTGCAGATCCCAAGGCAAAAGGAATTTGGTTACGTTTTAAATAATGTAATACCTCGTCAATACCAGGCAAGATTTCAGAATGGTCCATCTTGGCTATATATTTTAGGTATTGTTCATTTTTTTCATGAAGATATTTTTCTTTTTCATCCTGATCGAGCTTTACATTTCCTATATCCAGGAGAATTTCGAGAGATCTAACCCGGCTCACGCCCTTAAGAAGTTCATTTTGTTCATGACTGAAATCAAACCCTAACTGATTTGCCAGTTCACGCCAAGCCAGATAGTGATACTTTGCCGTATCCACGATTACGCCGTCAAGGTCAAATATAAAGGCCTTATTTTTCATTTCTGATTATTCTGTTTTTAATGAAACATGATCATCAACATCTTTTACTTTTGAGACCAGAGCTGCGGCGATCAAAAAGGAAACACCACTTATCACCAATGCGTAAATTGGATTCCCGTCATAAACATATTTTACGATAGGCCCTCCGATCAAGGCATTTATGATTTGTGGGATAACGATAAAAAAGTTGAAAATACCCATGTAGACTCCCATTTTCTTTGGTGGGATGGATCCTGCTAAAATTGCGTAGGGCATGGCCAGTATACTAGCCCAGGACACGCCTATGGCCACCATCGAAAGTATCAACCAGTTTTTGTCAGGAGCAAAATAAATTGAGATTAAGCCTAACCCACCAATGATAAGTGATATCGCATGAGTTCTTTTTCTCCCCACTTTTTCCGCAATTGCAGGCAGAAAAAAGGCATATATTGCAGATATCAGATTATATACCCCAAAAAGAATTCCAACCCAGTCACCGGCATTTTGATAATCAGTACTATGAGAATCGTCTAGTGGAAGTCCATAGACATGATGTGCTATTGCCGGAGTTGAAAAAACCCACATTCCAAACAGACCAAACCAGGAAAAGAACTGAACCCAGCTCAATTGTCTCATGGTCAATGGCATATTTTTGAAATCTGTAAAGATGTTGAGTAAACTTGATTCCTCTATCGCCTCATCTTCTTCAGCTCCGTTGATCAGCGCCATTTCCTCGGGAGAATATTCTTTTGTGGTAATGACCGTTATCAATATACTTGTTATGAGTACGGCAGCACCAATAATAAATGATAGCATTAAACTCAGAGGAACCTTGCCGGGTTCCGCCGTATTTTCAATGCCAATCCAGTTGGTCAAAACATAAGGTAACCAAGAACCCAGAACAGCACCGATTCCAATCAGCACGGTCTGAACACTAAAACCTAAGGTCCTCTGATCACTTGGTAAAACATCGGCAACCAAAGCTCTGAATGGTTCCATGGCTACATTAAAAGAAGCATCCATGATCATGAGCATTCCTGCTCCCACCCAAAGGGCAGGCATAAATGCAGTAAACATATCAGCATTTGGCATCAGGATCAATCCAATTGATGCCAATAAAGCACCTGTAAGAAAAAAGGGTCTCCTTCTTCCTAATTTTGTCCATGTGCGATCACTGTAATAGCCGATTATAGGTTGAACAATTAACCCAGTTAACGGGGCCACAATCCAGAACCAAGACAGTTCATGTACATCAGCTCCAAATATTTGTAATACTCTAGAGGCATTTGCATTTTGAAGGGCAAAACCCATTTGAATTCCAAGAAATCCGAAACTAAGGTTCCATATCTCCCAAAAACTAAGACGTCTTTTTTCCATAATCGATTTAGAATTAAAGTGAAATTTTATTTATTACATGTTACGTCAAGAACACAAAAGAAAACCTCCTCTTGCAAGTTGTCGAACATCAAATAAATAGGTTGGGATTCAGCACATGGCCAAGTCCGTTAGTGAAGTATTAAATAATTAGCAAGTCGTGAAATATTTACTAATAAGGGTCAAATATATAAAATTTATTTCTTAATTCTGAAGTTGAACCTTTTTTGTTGAGTTTCTAACTTTGAGATCAGTCTGTATTAAATGTGTTTTGTGATGATACTGAAGGTCTTGCGAGTCAATTTCATCGAGAAGAAGTTCCAAAGCTTTTTGACCCATTGTTCTCCCATGTTGAGCCACAGTAGTCAATGAAGGAGATGTAAATTCAGAAATGAGACCATCGGTAAAGCCAATAACTTCAATATCGTCCGGTACCGAGTGACCAAATTTTCTTGCTACTTTCATCACAGTGGCGGCGTAAATCTCGTTTACGGCAAATATACCGTCCGGAATTGTATTTCCCTCAAATAAATCATTCAGCTGATCATCAATTGATTTTTGATCATCAATTGTGATCACGAGATCTTCATTAGTCGGGACATTGTATTCGTTCAGGGCCTTAAGATATCCTTCCTTTCTTTCATGCCCTACAGTTACATAGTCAGGAGTTGTAATAAGTGCAATATTGCTGCAACCATTTTTGATCAATTGTTCCGTTGCGAGGAAAGCTCCACCTTTATCGTCTGCTATAACTTTATTACATTCAATTTCATCGACCACCCTGTCAAACATGACCAGTGGGATTCCATTATCGATCAACTCTGTAAAGTGTCTGTAATCTTCTTTTGCTTCTGTTTCTTTGGCCACTGAAGCAATAATGCCATCAACCACTCCATTTGCCAGCATATCAAGGTTTAGTACCTCCTTTTCGTATGATTCGTTCGAAAGGCAGATCATAACGTTGTAACCTTTTTCGTTAGCGAGTTTTTCAATTCCCGTAATGACTTTGGTAAAGAAATGGTGTACGATCTCAGGAATGATGACACCAATGGTTTTCGTTTTTTGATTACGCAGGTTTAGGGCAAGGCTATTGGGTTTGTAATGATAATATTTGGCGAAAGCCTGAATCTTTTCCTTTACTTCAGAACTTATCTCGTGACTATCTTTTAGAGCCTTTGAAACTGTCGAAATTGAAACACCAAATTCCTTCGCTATTTTTTTTAATGTAATTTTTTGTTTCATACTTTATTCGCCCTCTAATTCTAAAAAAATGTACAGGTTTAAATCAATATTTTTCTTCCTGTAACACCCAAGCAATAAAACCAAATTAAATTGTCACAATCAACTCCGGTTTATGTTCATAAAAATAGGAAAATTTAATCGGTGAAAAAAATCAAATAATTCTACCAATGTCAAGTATATAATTTGAGCCCTATATTTTAAGAATTTGTGAATATTCCCCTCTTAAATTTGGAATTTATTAACATCTTTAACTTGGGTCGAAAATTTACTCTAACGTTTGCGTAATAAAACTTATCAACACGAAAACGTTTTCGCAATTTTTTTCATGTATTAATTTTGTGTTAAATCCCTGTTAACGAATTAAATTCGTAACGTGAAATATTCAATAACAGCAAGTTTAATTACAAATCATAGTGCTTAATAACTAAATTCATTTTTATGAAAAAAATTAGACAATTAGTCTTTGCGATTTTATTTTTATTGCCAATGATGATTTCCGCTCAGGAACTTATCACAGGTAATGTAAAAGATGACCAAGGAATTGACCTTCCCGGTGTATCTGTAATGATACAAGGTACAACTCAGGGAACAGCCACAGACTTCGACGGGAATTTTGAACTCGAGGTTGAGGAAAATGCGATATTAGTATTCTCTTATGTTGGATATACCGGTACAGAGTTACCTGCAACGGATAATATGCAGGTTGTACTGATGGAATCTGCGGAGAGTTTAGATGAAGTTGTATTGATTGGTTATGGACAAACAACCAAAAAAGATGCAACCGGTGCGGTAGAAAAAGTAAGCGAAAAAGAGTTCAACGTTGGTGTTATCGCTTCACCTGAACAATTGATCACGGGTAAAACCGCAGGTGTGAATGTTACACCTCCCAGTGGTAGACCGGGTGAAACAGGAGACGTTAAGATCAGGGGTGGTATTTCATCGTTGAGCAATAACAGCCCGCTATATGTAATTGATGGGGTGCCGATTGACCAGAAGGGTCCTGCACTAAATTCGATTAACCCGAATGATATTGAAAGTTTTAACATTCTAAAAGATGCTTCTGCAACAGCGATCTATGGATCGAGAGCGACAAACGGGGTTATCATCATTACAACAAAGTCAGGAAGAATGAATTCAGACTTCCGGGTTGAGATTGGAAGTTACGTATCTGCCGGTGTAAAATCGAACACGGTTGACGTGCTAAAACCAAGCCAATTCAGAAAGGCGATCAATTCTCTTGAGAACCCTGACGCTTCTGCATTACTAACCAATGATACTACCAACTGGCAAGACAATATCTACCAAACCGCATTTGGAACGGACAACAATATTACCTTATCAGAAGGTTTTGACAACAGTTCTTATAGAGTTTCAGTTGGATACATGTATCAGGAGGGAATTTTAAAAACAGGGAAATTTTCAAGGCCAAGTATTGCCATGAATTTCAGACAAAATTTGTTTGACAATTCGTTGAAGATGGATTTCAATCTGCGCGGATCCTGGGTTCAGGATCGATTTGCTGATCAGGGAGCCATTGGAAATTCAGTGAGTTTTGACCCTACGAAACCAATTTACAGCGGAAGCCCTGAATATGGCGGATACTGGGAATGGCTGAACAATGATGGCAGCCCGAATAACCTGGCTCCAAGAAACCCCGTTGGCCAATTGATGCAGAATTATGATAATGCAAATACACAAAGGTATTTGGGAAATGCGAAGTTTGATTATAAATTCAACTTCTTGGAAGGTCTTAGTGTGGTTTTGAACCTTGGTTTTGATTATTCAGAAGTTCAGGGGCAATTCATTGTTCCTGCAGAATCTGCCAGTGGATATAACTCTCTGGGATCAGTTAGAGATTATTCTGAATTGAAAAGGAACACGCTTGCAGATGTTTACCTGAACTACCTGAACACTTTTGCGGACAAGCATAAAGTTGATGTAATGCTCGGACATTCCTTCCAGGATTTTTATCGTGAGAATTCAAATGTTACAGAAACAGGTTTAGGTAATGTTACAGGGCGTCCACGAATTGTTTCTTTAAATGCCTTGGAATCTTATTTTGCACGTCTGAATTATACCTTTAATGATAAGTACCTGGTAACATTTACGTATCGTCGTGATGGTTCGTCAAGATTTGCCCCTGAAAACAGATGGGCGAATTTCTTCTCTGGTGCTCTTGCCTGGAACATTTCTGAAGAAGCTTTTCTTCAGGATTCTGAAACCATATCAAATTTGAAATTAAGACTCGGATTTGGACAAACAGGACAACAGGAAATTGATAAAGATTTTGGTTATTTGCCTATTTACACTCCAGGAGATAACGGGGTGAGATATCCATTTGGAGGCAGTTACCATTACACATTACGTCCGGAGGGATATGACAAGAATATCAAGTGGGAAGAATCTGACACCTACAACATTGGTTTGGATTATGGTTTTATGAATGATGTTATCACAGGTTCGATAGAATACTTTAAAAGAGAGTCTTCTGATATCCTAAGTACGATTGCTCCTCCGGCCGGATCCAACCTTACCAATAACCTATATACGAATATTGGTGATTTATCAAGTCAGGGTGTTGAATTTACACTGAACGCTGATATTTTCCAGAGAGAAAATTTTACGTGGAACGTGAACTTTAATGCTACCTGGTTAAGCAATGAGATCAAGAAATTGAATAATGTTGATGATCCTTTATCACCGGGTATTGCCCAAGGTGGTATTAGCGGAGGTGTAGGTAATACCATTCAAACGCATAAAGTAGGACATCCACAATTCTCATACCTGGTGTTTGAACAGGTTTATGATGAAAGCGGTAATCCTTTAGAAGGAGTTTATGTGGATCAATTAACCGTTGACACCAATGGTGACGGGATTGCTGATGCCAGAGACGGGGTAATCAATGACAGTGACAAGAGAATCTATAAAAATCCAAATCCTGATTATTTATTCGGTTTTTCATCTTATATGAATTTCCATAATTTTGATTTATCATTTACACTTAGGGCCACACTTGGAAACTATGCCTACAATAACGTTGCTTCTTCAAGAGGTTATGAAGGGGCCTTATATGAGTTAGGAACTCTAAGGAATGTTCATTCAGATTATCTGGATACGGATTTTAAAACACAACAGTTCTGGTCTGACTACTATATTCAGGATGCATCTTTCTTGAAAATGGATAACCTTTCTCTGGGTTATACCTTTGATGACCTTAAAGAAGGAGAAGTTGGATTAAGATTATATACAACTGTTCAGAATGTATTTACCATTACAGGATATAAAGGTTTAGATCCTGAAATTAGTGGAGGAATTGACAATAATTTTTATCCAAGACCACAGACATTCTTACTTGGATTTAACATTAACTTTTAAAAGCATTGATGATGAAAATATTTAATAATATAAAATTAAAAGTAGGTATTGTCGCTTTAGTGCTTGCATTTGGATTTGTATCCTGTGAAAGTGAATTAGACAAACAACCTGTTACTGAACTTACCGAGGGTCAGGCTTTTGCTGATCCCGAAGCTTATACAGAGTTTCTTGCAAGGGTATATGCTGGTATTGCCGTGAGTGGACAAGAAGGTCCGGCCGGTAATCCGGATATCCAAGGAATTGACGAAGGGTTTTCGAACTATTTAAGACAGTTCTGGAAGCACCAGGAGTTAAATACGGATGAAGCAATTATTGCATGGAATGACGGAACCATTCATGATCTTCATAACCATGTATGGACCCCTTCTAACGAATTTATCCGTGCAATGTATGACCGGATTTATTTCCAGATCGGGATTGCAAACCAGTTTTTAAGAGAAACTACGGATGAAAAACTGGACGGAAGAGGCGTAGACGGTGCATTAAAAGCGGAGATTCAGATATTCAGAGCTGAGGCTCGATTTATGAGAGCCTTGAGTTACTGGCACGCTATTGATTTTTATGGAAACATCCCCTTTGTAACTGAAGAGGATGCTGTAGGAAACTTCTTCCCTGAACAAAAAAGCCGAGAGTTTGTTTTTGACTGGTTAATATCAGAATTAAATGAGATTGAGCCATCAATGGTAGGAGCTCGTCAGAACGAATACGGAAGGGCGGACCAGGCAACGGTTTGGATGCTTTTGGCAAAATTGTATTTGAATGCAGATGTTTACATAAATGAATCGAAAGCTTCAGAGGCCATGGCGAATATCACTAAGGTAATTAATGCCGGGTATACCTTGCACGACACCTACACAGAGCTTTTCCTTGCAGACAACGATGTCAACGGTTCTCAAAATGAAATCATCTTCCCGATCCGATTTGACGGAATCAATACTACCGGATACGGAGGAACAACGTTCTTGACACATGCCCCTGTAGGAGGAAAGATGAATGCTGCAGACTTTGGAATCAACGGAGGCTGGGGTGGTATCAGAACCACCAAGAATTTTGTGTTCCAATTTGGAGATTTGGATACTGATGCTTTGAATGAGGCCATAGGACCTGAATCAAAATGGGGCTTGGTAGGAAGTTCCACTCCAAATGAATGGTCTGGACCTGATATGGTAATGCATGAATCTGCCACGGATCAATATGCCATCTACGCTAATTTGGTTGCCGGCGAGATCAAATTCAGATTTGACAATGACTGGGGCCTTAACCTAGGCGATAATGGTGCCGATGGTACTTTGGAAGAAGGAGGTGCAAATATTGCCATTGCCAATGATGGAGCGTATTATATCACCCTGGACAGAACAAATAATACCTATACCATTACGGAAACAGGAGACGGAAGGGCCAACTTCTTTACAGAAGATCAAACCCTTGAGATCGAAGATCCTTTCAATTTTTCTAATGGCTATGCCGTTGAGAAATTTAAAAATGTGGACGTAAACGGAAACCAGGGATCAGATGGATCAGGGGATTTTGTTGATGTTGATTTTCCAATGTTCAGATTAGCAGATGCTTATTTGATGTATGCGGAAGCCTTTTTAAGAGGTGGAGGAGGAAGTGCCTCTGAAGCAGCAGTATATATTAATATGCTTAGAGAAAGAGCTTACGGAAGTTCTGCCGGAAATATTGATGCCACTGATTTGACTCTTGAATTTATTCTTGATGAAAGATCAAGGGAATTGCACTGGGAAGGACACAGGAGAACTGACCTTGTTCGTTTTAATCAGTTTACTGAAAATGGAGTTTGGCCTTGGAAAGGCGGTATCATGGAAGGAAAAACAACGGAAAAATGGAGAGATGTTTATCCTATTCCTTCAGCAGATATCATCGCAAATCCTGGCCTTGAACAAAACGAAGGTTATTAATTAATAAACAGACATATATCATGAAAAAATATATAAACAAAATATTATTCTTATTAGCCTTTACAACAGTATTTGTTGGCTGTTCGGACGATGATGTGGTTGTGATCAACGAAGATTTTACCACTACGGTCAACCTGAATAATGACAATATTGTTTTGGAAGAGGCAAATGAAGGGGTTCCCGTACTTACTGTATCATGGGCCAAACCTGATTTTGGATATGAGGCTGCAGCCGAATATAACATTCTTTTCTCTTTAGCTGGCGTTGAAGATTCACCTGTTGAATCAGTAGCCGCAGGATCTGCTTTGGAAAAAGTATTTATGACAGAAGATCTTAACAAAGTTCTTTTAAACCTCGGTGCGGAACCGGGAACTGCAACGAATCTGGATGTAATGGTTGATATTATTTTATCCAAACAATACAGTAAAGCAACTGATCCAACAAGTTTAACGGCCACTGCTTATTCTGGTGTTCTTGACCTGACGACCCCATGGGGTGTTGTGGGTAGCGCAACTCCAGGCGGCTGGGGAGAAGGACCAGACACGCCATTCTATAAAACTGCTGAATCAGGAGTTTATGTTGCCTACATCGATATGATTGTTGGTGAATGGAAGATCAGAAGGGATAATAACTGGGATGTAAATTACGGTTCAGACAATAATGACGGAACTTTACAACCTAATGGAGGTAACATTCCTGTTGCTGAGGCCGGATCTTACAAGATCACGTTCGATGAAAATAATCTTACTTATGCCATTGAGAAATATTCTTGGGGATTGGTAGGAAGTGCAACCCCAGGCGGTTGGGATGGTCCTGACGTACCACTAATGTATGACTCTTGTTCAGATACCTGGCGAGCCGTTGTTAAATTGAATGATGGAGAATGGAAAATCCGTCAAAACAATGAGTGGACTGTGAATTACGGATCTGATGCTGCGGATGGTACTTTGCAGTCAGGTGGAGGAAATATTCCGGTTACCTTAGGTTATTATGAAGTTATTGTTGATTTTAATAATTTGACCTATAGCATTGAGAAAACAAGTGTTTATGGCGTTGTTGGATCTGGATATAACGATTGGGGAGCAACACCGGATTTCCCATTCACTCCTGACTATTGCAATGAGGGGATTTACTATGCCAATGATGTACCATTATTGGATGGTGAGATCAAATTCAGGGTCAATAACGATTGGGGTGTAAATTATGGTGACAACGGATTAGATGGAATTTTGGAGCTGGATGGAGCAAATATTCCAAGTACTGAAGGTACTTACGATATTATGCTGGACTTCACCAACCCAAGTGTTCCAACTTATACGATCACTGCCAAATAATTTTGATTGTTAGTAAGATAAAAGGGCTGTTTTTTGAACAGCCCTTTTTCCCATTTAATCAACTCATATGAAAAAACTTTTACTATTTTTTTTGATTTTATCCACTCTGGCAAATGCCCAGCAACAAAATGTTACTTTTGACATTGTACCGGAATCATTCTCTGAAGACGATCTTATTATGATAACGGCCTCTGATTTTAGCCCGGCAGTTTGGGGAGTAACCGATGTATATCTGTGGGCCTGGGCTTCGGCAAACGGAATACAGGAGGATTCACCTACCAACGGGGAATGGACCAACTCAAATGAGGCTCAGAAAATGACAGATAACGGGGATGGAACCTATTCGATTTCCTTTGTTCCAAAGGATTTTTATCAGCGAACCGGACTGGAAACAATTGGTTTTCTGGTCAAGGCAAAAAATGGAACTGGCGACAAAAAATCACAGGATAATGTTGTGGTAGTAGGAGGAAGTACGGTTCCTCCTGTTACCGAAGCACCTGTACCCAATGGATTGCTCGACGGTATCAATCTTGATCCTGAAGATAATACAAAGGCAACCCTTGTACTTTATGCCCCTTTAAAACAGTATGTTTATGTTCTTGGGGATTTCAATAACTGGGAAAAGCAGGAAGCCTATCTTTTAAAGAAAGACAGTGCTAAAAATCGTTTCTGGATTGAGTTGACCGGATTAACCCCTCAATTTGATCACACTTTTCAATATCTGGTCGATGGCTTTATACGCATTGCGGACCCTTATTCAACCACAATTCTTGACGAATTCAATGATCAGTTCATTGACGAGGTTACCTATCCTAATCTTCCGGATTATCCCGAGGGGAAAACCAATCATGCGGTAACTCTTTTAAGGACAGGTGACCCTGAATTTAACTGGCAGACCAATAATTATGAACTTCCAAAAAAGACCGATCTGGTGATCTATGAATTATTGATCCGTGATTTTGATAACCTGCACAGCTTTGACGCCGTAAAGGCCAGGCTGGATTATTTACAGGAACTGGGAGTTAATGCCATCGAACTTATGCCTGTAAACGAATTTGACGGGAACCAGTCATGGGGTTATAACCCTTCTTTTCATATGGCTCTGGATAAATATTATGGTACACCTGAGGCTTTTAAAGAATTAATTGATGAATGCCATAAAAGAAACATGGCAGTAATTTTGGATGTTGTTTACAACCATGCAACGGGTCAGAATCCTTTTTACAGAATGTGGAACACAAGTGCAGGAGGTTACGGAGGACAGGCCAGTGAAGACAGCCCTTTTTTCAATCAGGTGGCAACACATTCCTACAGTGTTTTTAATGACTTTAACCATAGTAAACAGGCCACAAAGGATTATGTAAAGAGAACCGTTGAATACTGGATCGAAGAATATCGCATTGATGGTTTTCGTTGGGACCTCACCAAAGGGTTTACTCAGAATTGTACCGGAAGTGACAGTTGCACAGATTCAAAGCAAGAAGACAGAATAGCCGTACTTAAGGAGTATGCAGATTATCAATGGGCCGTTGACAGTGATTTTTATATCATTTTTGAACATCTGGGCACCAATGCGGAAGAAACAGAATGGGTGAATTACAGGCTCAATGAAGGGAAAGGGATCATGATGTGGAGTAAACTTACCGGACCTTATAATGAAGGAACAATGGGCTATAATGAGAATGGCAAGTCTGACTTTTCCTGGATCGATTACAAGAACAGAAACTGGTCGGTGCCTGCCAATGTTGCCTACATGGAAAGCCATGATGAGGAAAGACTCATGTATAAGAATGTTGAATTTGGCAATGCAGACGGTTCTTATGATGTAACAGAATTGTCAACTGCCTTGGAAAGAGAGATGCTTGCGGGTGCTTTTTATTTTACCGTACCGGGACCCAAGATGATCTGGCAATTTGGTGAGCTGGGATACGATTACAGTATCTTTACCTGTCCAAATGGTACTGTTCCAACTCCTTATGGGAATGACCAGTGCAAAGTTGATCCCAAACCCATACGGTGGGATTATCTTCAGGATCCTGACAGGAAGGAAGTTTACGATACCTGGGCGAAACTGATAGAACTTAAATTAAAGGAGAATATTTTTGAGACCTCTGATTTTGAAGTTGATGCGAACAAATCCACCGGGTTAAAAAAGATTCAGCTCAATAACGTTGATCAGGGAGACGTACTAAAATATATTAATGTTATTGGAAACTTTGGAGTTACTGTGCAAAACATTAACCCTGAGTTCCAGGAAACCGGTATCTGGTATGATCTGCTGAATGATAATTCAGAGTTGAACGTGACTAATGTAAATCAATTGATCTCACTTGAGCCAGGAGAATTCAGGGTCTATGGAAGTTCCCAGGTGGCTTTGCCAGTGATGGAATTCGACCCTTTGGCTGATTTGATCATTTACCCTAATCCCGCAAAGAATACTTTCAGGATAAATAAGAATGTTCAGAAAGTTGAAATTTTTGATCATACAGGACGCCTGGTAAGTAATTTTAAGGGTGATTTTTATCCGGATCAGGAATACGATGCATCATTTTTAGAACCTTCGATCTACTTTTTAAGAATCAGTTCTGAAGAAGGAAGCAGTTCCAGAAGATTAATTATTGAGTAAATGGATTGTTTTTCGATAAAAAAAGACTGCATATTTGCAGTCTTTTTTGTTTTATATAAAACCTCATATATCAATTCCGAGGTCTAATTTGCTCCGAAAGAAGTCTTACTTTCTATATCATTTTTAGGTTGTTAACCTCTTGTTCCGTTAGATGCCTCCACACACCTCTTCCCAGATTCTTCTTTGTAAGACCTGCAAAGATTACACGGTCCAGTTTGATTACATGGTATCCAAAATGCTCAAAGATACGTCTTACGATCCTGTTTCTGCCAGAATGAATTTCAATTCCGACTTCAAATTTTGGCTTGTTTTCGATATAGGAAATATCGTCTACGAAAACCATTTTTCCGTCCAGCACGAAATTTTCTGAGATCTTTTTCAGATCACTCATTGCCAGTTTTTTGTCCAAAGTCACGTGATAGAGCTTTTTTACCTGATGTTTGGGATGTGTAAGTTTTTTAGCCATTTCGCCATCGTTTGTAAAAAGAAGCAGTCCCGTCGTTTGTCGATCGAGCCTTCCTACCGGATAGATTCTTTCTTTTGATGCCTTATGAATCAATTCCATTACCGTCTTTCTTTCTCTTTCATCATTCATCGTAGTGATATAGTTCTTGGGTTTATTCAATAGAACATATCTTTTTGCCTCCGGTGAAATCAAAGCATCATCAAATCGGACTTCATCACCGGGTTTTACCTTATATCCCATTTCGGTAATGATCTTACCGTTTACTTTGGCGCTTCCGGTGGCGATAAAAGTATCAGCTTCACGTCTTGAGCAGATCCCTGAATTTGCTATGTATTTGTTCAATCTAATTTCTCCCGAATCTGATTTTTTAGTGGGAGCTGAAGGCCCTTTTTTAAATGCTTTTAGTTTTTCGGGGTGAGGCCTGAAGTTTTTATCCTTTCCTTTTCCTTTGAATTTTCCGGAAGTCGATCTTGAAGCTGCCTTTTTTGAAAAATCACTTTCTTTTCGACGCTCTTGTCGTCCTCTCGACGAGTTATTTTTTGCGGTCATTTTTAAATTTTTTGCAAAAATACGAAATCATTTCAATAATGAAGTGAACTTATACATTAATGATCCTTTTTATAATTACGGAGGTATCAATCAAGAGAATACTAAGCACTCCTACCAGAATCACCAGCTTGATCACGTTGTGCAAAATGACATAGTCACGTTTTGAATTGGCCTTCCATAAAAAGAACAGGAAAAAAACGAATATGATTCCTACCAGGTAGAAGTAATACTTCATCATTCCTATTTCCGGATATCCCCATAAAAAATATACGGGATTCATGGTAAGCAAAACCAAAAGGGTAATGAGAGCTTTGGTAAAGTACTCTCCGTATTTGATCGGAATTGTCTGGTAATCCTGAACTATATCTCCTTTAATATTCTCGAGATCCTTGAGAAGTTCCCTGATCATAAGTACGAAAAACAAAAAAGCTGCATGAATAAAAATAACCTCTGAGAAATTCTTATAATAAATGAAGATGGCGAAAAATGGAAGAATGGATAATATAGAAGCAGAGAAAAGACCTGTTAAAGGGTACTTTTTCAACTTATGTGAGTAGAGCCATATCAGAAAAATATAAACCGCAAAAAAGAGTGCGGCTCTCCATGAAACCAGCAATCCAAATAGCACACCTACAAAATTCAGAAAAAAATAGATCTGTAATTTTATTTTCTGACTTACTAGACTATCTATTTTGGATTTTATGGGTTTATTGATCCTGTCCTTTTTACTGTCATAAAAATTGTTGATTATATAGCCGGAAGCGATTACACAGATCGTAGCCAATACCAGGAAATAGAGGTCCAGATTAAAAATAATTGATTTTAAAGGCAGATCCGGAGAAAAAATGAAAATAGCGGCCAGGTATTGGGCAAGGACGATCAGTGCGATGTTATAACCCCGCACAACAGATAGCAAACTTAGAAATTTGAAAAATAAAGAATATGATTTCTTTGATTTGGGTTTTTTACTCAACCCTTTGTCGGAGGCATCCATAATCCAGGATGTTTAGAATCGATAAACGAGTTCCAGTTTGTAGGAATCAAGCAATTTTTTGGCCTTTTCATAATCCTCGGTAAAGCCTAAGATATAACCTCCTCCTCCGGAACCACAAAGTTTTAAATAATAATCGTTTGTCTCAATTCCCGTTTGCCATAACTGATGGAATGAATCGGGAATCATAGGCTTGAAATGTTTCAAAACGACTTTTGACAGCTTTTTCACATTTCCGAACAAAGATTTAACGTTTCCATGTAGAAAATCATCGATGCAGTCATCCGTATAACGCGCAAAGTCCCTGTCGATCATTTTTCTGAATCCTTCATTCTTCATTTTATTCATAAAGATGTTCACCATGGGTTGGGTTTCACCGATCATTTCTGAATCGAGAAGAAACACGGCGCCTTTTCCCTCTTTTTGGGAAGGGATCCCTGTTGCCTCGAGATTGTCTTTTGAGTTGATAAGGATCGGTAAACTCAAATAGGAATTCAACGGGTCAAGACCTGAACTTTTGCCGTGAAAAAAGGACTCCATTTTTGAAAAAACAGATTTCAGTTTTAACAGTTTATCTCTGGTCAGGTTTTCAAGAACAGTAATTTTATTGTCCGCGTATTTATCATAAATGGCAGCAACAAGTGCTCCGGAACTTCCAACTCCGTATCCCTGGGGGATGCTCGAGTCAAAATGCATATTTTTTTCAATGTCTCTCTTGAATTCCTCTAATCGCAATTCGATTTCAGGGTCTTTTAGATTTAGGAGATAATGATAAAATTCTCGAAGTTTGTCATTGGAATCTTTCGCCTTTTCATCGGTGTCATCCGAAATAATCAAAGCTCCCTGATACGAATTGTAAGGGATAGCCAAACCTTTGGAATCTTTAATAATGCCATATTCTCCAAACAGAAGGATTTTAGCGTAAAAAAGAGGACCTTTCATTATCTCTGTTTAAAAATTTGCTACAAATATAAGACAAAATTAGATTTGATCTGATTTTGACTTCTCATTAAACGAATTAAATTCTTAAAACTTATTCACTTAAAAGAAAAAATTAAGCTCCATAATGGATTTTACCCCAGTACATCACAGGAGTTTCGCTCCGTTGCCAACGTTATCATGAATAAACTGGCCATTTTGGCAAAACTGAACCAGTTCCTTGTCAATAAAGTCTCTTACTGCTTTTTTGTCTTTATCCGGATAAAGTACGTGTACATTTGCCCCGGCATCCAAGGTAAAACAGATATGACATCCTGATAATTCTCTGAAATTCCAAATACGGTTTATTATTTCAAGGGTATTAGGTTTCATTAAAATAAAATAGGGGTCGGAAGTCATCATCATTGCGTGAAGTGATAAGGCTTCACGTTCAATGATATCAATAAACGAGTCCAGTTCTCCGTTTTTTAAAATAGCTATCAAACGATTCATATTGTCCTTTGCCTGCTCAAATCTTGATTCGGCAAAAGGATGACCCAGCATTAATTTATGCCCCAAAGTTGATGAAACTTTTTTTTCTCCTTTGTCCACCAGCAGAATCGTATCCTGAAAGGAAGTAAAAACATCGTGAATTTCACCAGAGTATTTTGTTCCGTAAAGGTTACTGCTTTTGAATATGGAGTGATGTTGTCCCCAAACGACCAGTGGACCTTCAATGCTCCTCGCCGCACTACCTGAACCCAATCGTGCCAGGAAGGAGGCTTTCTGATTAAAATCAATTTCACTTAGATGAGGATCCATAGATTTTTGAATGCTCATCAGACACAGCGCCAGGGCACTCATACCGCTTGCGCTGGAGGCTATACCACTGCTGTGTGGAAAAGAATTCCCAGTATGGATTTCAAATTCATAGTTCCTGATAAAAGGAATATAAGGCACTACTCTCTCAAAAAACTGTTCAATTTTTCGCCGGAAACTTTGATTTTCCTTTTGGTCAAAAAAAATCTTGAAATCAAAGTCCTCTGAAATGCTCGATTTGGGCCTGTATTTTACCGTGGTTTGAGTATTACAGTTAGAAAGCGTAAAACTTATAGAGACATTCTTTGGTATCTGAGGATCTGTTTTACCCCAGTATTTTATTAAGGCAATGTTACTCGGGCTTTGCCAGGTGACACTTCCGGAGGCCCCTGTATCCTTTGTGTTCAAATTAAAAATAAAGTTTTTCTCTATCACAGTTTCTAAGGTTTCGGCAAAGATAAATCTTTAGCTAAACATTATCTAATCTCTGTTTTACATCGTTTTTATAACTTCTGCTTATTGGGATTGCCTTATTTTCTATTTCTACAAATTCCTGAGTAAAAGAATCTATCTTGTTAAGAGACACAATAAATGACCGGTGCACTCTCAGGAAGTCTTTTGCAGGAAGTTTGGCTTCAATACTTGATATGGTTTCCCGGGTTATGATTGCCTTGCCGTTGACGAATAGTTTTACGTAGTCAGACAGGCTTTCAATGTATTGAAGATCAGAAAATTTTATTTTAATCATTTTCCTGTTGGATCGTACAAAAAAGAAATCGGATTTTTCAAATGATTGGTCAGGAGAGCTTTCTTCCTTGAATACGAGACTTTCGTTTTTGTATTTTTCAATGGACTGAATCAACCTGTCAAATGAAATAGGCTTGAGTAAGTAGTCCACAGCTTTTAAATCAAAACCGTCAACAGCGTATTCTCTGTAGGCCGTAGTAAATATAACCTTGATATCTTTATTAATGGATCTGGCAAAGGACAAACCGGATATTTCAGGCATATTTATATCAAGAAATATCAGGTCAACAGCATGTGAGTTCAATAGATTAAAGGCTTCTACAGCATTTTTACAAAGCCCTAAAATCTCAATGGAATCGATCCTGTTTAAATGATTTTCCAAAATTTCCCGAGCCATGGGCTCATCATCAACAATTATACATTTAATATTTTTAGCCATTTTAAACAGTTTAGATTTTGTGGATTTTCAATTCAACTTCATACCATTCTCCCTCAGATCTGATCTTAAGAAAATGATTATCCGGATAGATCAGCCCAAGGCGTTTCTTAATGTTTTCAAGGCCTATACCAGATTCTTTTTGTTTCTTGGTGGCCTTTTTTACACTGTTTTTAATTGAAAAATTCAAAGATTCATCTATAAGTCTGATTTCAATAAAAATATGAAGAAAACCCTCTATGAGATCTCCATGTTTAAAAGCATTTTCAACAAACGGGATCAGGAGCATTGGTGGAATGAACTTCTCACCATTCCCTATTTCCGAGTCAAATGAAATTTTTAAAGTATCCTGAAACCTGATACGCTCAAGGTCAATATATTCCTGAAGATGCAGAATCTCTTCCCTGAGGCTGACTTTAGGCTTATTCACCTGATACAGAATATAATCCAGGAGATTAGATAATTTTAATATAATATCAGGGGTGTTTTTTGACCCTTTTAAAGCAAACCCATAAATCGTATTCAAGGTATTGAAAAGAAAATGAGGATGGATCTGTTTTTTGAGATATTGCAGTTCCTGGTCCTTAATCTGTAATTGGGTTGAAAGGATCTTGTTCTCCAATTCTTTGTTTTTTGATTCAGTCTTGAAATTATGGCTCAGGAGGTTGACGAAACTGACGAGTAAAACAACCAGATATACAAGGATAAGAACAAAAATATAGTTCTTACTCATGGGTGGCATTTTCTCTATTTTCAGATTTGAAAGGAAAATAAGGCTGGCGAAAATAGTCATCAGGATCAACCAGGTTGAAATAACAACTGTATAAACGCTATACAGTGTGAATAATAAGTACTTTTTCCTGAGAAGGTATTTTGGAATCAGAAAATAAACAACAAAGTATGTGGTGATCATCGTTACCGGCAGCAGAAAAGTCGAAAACCAGGTCACATAATTTGAATCTGTAGAATTATAACTGAAGAAATAAACAAAAAAGAACCATACTCCCACCCAGAATATCAGGTGCAGGGAAATGAATCTTGAATTGATCAATTTAATAAGGTCCATGCTGCAAGTTGCAGAATTTATTTTAAATGTAAACTTTTTTCGGTTGGACTGCCGGTTTAAAAAGGGTTTCTACCGGATTTGGAATCGATTTAACAAATAACTCGTTATTTTCGTTAAATCGATGACCTTATATGTCATTTGTCGCATTTTTAATTTCAATTGATTGGATTCAGTTAGGTTTGATCTCATTAATTTAAAATCTTAATATTATGTTATTCGATCGTTTACAAGAAGGAGGACCATTTTTTATGTACCCGTTGGCTATTATATTCATACTTGTCATGATACTAATCGTAAAAGGTTTATTAAGCAGGGGACGGGATAAAAAAACGAATGAACTGATCAGTTCAATTACACTTTTTGCTATAGTATGGGGTTTTCTTGGTCAGATTATTGGATTGATTGGCGCGTTTGATGCCATTGAATCTTACGGGAATGTGTCAGCTGAGGTCATGGCGGCTGGTTTAAAGGTAGCTTTTCTTCCACCTGTGTTTGGCATGTTTATTTTTCTTATCGGGAGATTGGGTTTGATCATTATAACCTGGATCAGAAAGGAATAACGCTATCTTCAATGTTATAAAAATATCCATTTTTTAAATGGATATTTTTATTGTCCTTAAGTAATGATCTGTTTGATGTTTTGATTAAAGAATGAATATCTTTGTCAAAATTTAAGCCATGGAGAGGAAAATAAAACTGATATGGGATTTTCGGGGACCGGAAGCCAAAGAAATCGCCAAACACCATGTGGTTCATTTGGAGGAATTTGCGATCAAAGAGAACCTGGATTTTTTTCAAGCAGATATTCAGGATATAAATGAGATGTATTGCTTGGCCTATATCACTGTGCCAGAGAAAGATATGATCGTATACAGAGATGCTTTAAAACCCCATCGAGGAGAGGTTGCCAAATAAAATTTGCAAAATCTTTTTTTTATAAAAATAATCATCGTACATTTGCGATGAACAATTAAATCAAAGAGATGAAACGTACCGCACAAGATATTGAGTATTCACAGGACACGTTAACGATTTCCAAATTTGCCAAGGCTCTGGGCCATCCGGCAAGGATAATTATTTTAAAGCATTTGAGTAACCAGAGTTGTTGTTTCACTGGAGACCTTCTGGAAGTTCTTCCGTTGGCTCAATCAACGGTTTCACAACACCTTAAAGAATTAAAAGAAGCTGGTCTCATCGAAGGGGAAGTAAATCCTCCAAAAGTGAAATACTGTATTCACTCAGAAAACTGGCAACTGGCAAAGGGTTTGTTTGCGGACCTGTTCAAAGAAGATTTCTCAAAGATCAGTTGTTGCTAAATCAGGTAGGCTATGATACGAACTGAAGCAATAAATTATTCTCATTGGCCGGAAGTCTCCCGTATTTATGAAGAAGGGATAGCCACGGGCATGGCAACTTTTGAGAAAGAAATTCCCTCTTGGGAAGCATGGGATGCCAATCACTTGAAATCTTGCAGGATCATTGCCAGAAACAATGAGGAGGTGCTAGGCTGGGCGGCTCTGTCGCCTGTTTCCTCAAGATGTGTTTACGGTGGGGTTGCTGAGGTCAGCGTTTATGTTGCCGCAAATGCAAGAGGAAAAGGAATCGGAAAAATTCTGATGAACAGGCTGATCACTGAAAGTGAATCTGAGGGTTTCTGGACCTTACAGGCGGGAATATTTCCGGAAAACAAAAATAGTATTCGATTACATGAAAAGTCAGGATTCAGAATTATTGGTTTCAGAGAGAGAATTGGACTATTGGATGGTGTTTGGAAAGATAATGTATTACTCGAGAGGAGAAGCTCTAAAATTGGGCTTTGACTACTATTGAGACTGCAGGAAGAAATAGTTAGAATGTATAAATTATTAAATCGATAAAAATGAAAGTAAATGAATTTATTAATGTGCTGAATCAGCATCAAGGGAAAGAGTTGCTGTTTTCATATCAGCCAGAAAAATTAGTTGGTGCAAATTATCACTTAACCGAAGTGAAAAATGTACAATTCGATACTACGGATTGTGGGGGGAAAACCAATTTTTGGGAGGAAACCCATTTTCAGTTATGGGAAAGCCCAGAGGAACTGAATAAGAGAACTTACATGACAACAGATAAAATTCTGTCCATTCTAAAAAGGGTAGATGGTATTAAAGCCATAAAAATGGACACAGAATTAAAACTTGAATATGGAAATGAGGAATTTACCACAGCGGTTATGCCGGTTGGGGACTTACAATGGGATGAAAACCGACTGTATATAGAATTGTTTTCAGAGAAAACAAGATGCAAGGCTCAAGATGAATGCACTATAGCTGAAAACGTGAAGGAGGAAGAAGCTTGTTGCACAACCTCAAATTGTTGTTAAAAGCCTGTAATTTCTATAATAAAGATTACTTTAGCTGAAATTTTAAGGAATGAAGAAAAGACTCAAGTTACTGGACCGTTATTTAACGTTATGGATATTTTTGGCTATGGCTTTAGGGGTGTCCCTGGGTGTTCTCTATCCGGGGTTTGCCTCACTGAATGAAAAGCTGTCGGTTGGAACAACAAATATTCCTCTGGCCATTGGCCTGATATTAATGATGTACCCACCATTGGCCAAAGTTGACTATAACTTGATTCCTTCTATATTTAAAGACGCAAAACTAATGCGTCTTTCTTTATTTTTGAACTGGATCATTGGTCCGATTTTAATGTTCTTTCTGGCCATTATTTTTCTCCGTGACCATCCTGGTTATATGACAGGTTTGATTTTAATTGGCCTTGCAAGGTGCATTGCCATGGTTATCGTTTGGAATGATCTGGCAGGAGGGAGCAGGGAGTATGGAGCCACATTAATAGCTTTAAACAGCCTGTTTCAGGTATTTACATATAGTTTCTACGCCTGGTTATTTATAACCGTTTTACCACCTTATTTCGGCATTAAAGGCTATGATGTAAATATTTCTATTTGGGAAGTTTCTCAAAGTGTTTTGATCTATCTGGGAATTCCGTTTGCTGCAGGTTTCTTATCAAGAAAGTATCTTGTTAAGGCGAAAGGAATAAACTGGTACAACAGAAAGTTTATTCCATTTATATCCCCCATAACCTTGATAGCCCTTCTGGCAACGATCGTATTGATGTTTAGTTTAAAGGGTGACATGATCATGGAACTACCCATGGATGTTGTAAGGATAGCTGTCCCACTTATCCTGTATTTTGCCCTGATGTTTTTTATCAGTTTCTTTATTGCTCAGAAAAGAGGGGTCGACTATAAAAGAAATGCTTCCGTGGCATTTACCGCCACAGGAAATAATTTTGAATTGGCAATAGCTGTTGCCATTGCTGTTTTTGGAATTAATTCCCCACAGGCTTTTACAGGAGTTATAGGCCCGCTTATTGAAGTACCCGTTCTGATTTTACTGGTTAATATTTCGCTGAAACTTAAGAAGAAATATTATTCGTGATCTGTAGCAATTGATATTAAAAAATAAAAATTTAAAAAATGAAAGATAAGATACTCATATTATGTACAGGAAATTCTTGCAGAAGTCAAATGGCAGAAGGGTTTCTTAAGGAATTTGATCATGAACTACAGGTTTTTTCCGCGGGTACAAACCCTTCGCACGAAGTTCATCCAAAGGCGGTTCAGGTTATGAAGGAATTAGGGATCGACCTCGGTGGACACAGCCCGGAAAATGTGGATAAGTACCTGGATAAATCCTTTGACTATGTCATTACTGTATGCGGTGGAGCAAAGGAAACCTGCCCAAGATTTTTGGGTGATGTAAAGCATCATTTGCATATAGGATTTGAAGATCCGGCAGATGCTACAGGAACAGAAGAAGAGATACTCAAAGAATTTCGATCTATAAGAGATGAAATCAAAGAGGACTTTTATAAGTTTTATGTCGAGAAAGTGAGATCGAACTAGATGGTTGAAATTGCCCGGGCTGCGATATACCCTCCGGTCCAGGCATTTTGAAAATTAAAACCTCCGGTTAACCCGTCAATATTCAGGACCTCGCCCGCAAAATACAAATTGGAATGAAGCCTGCTCTCAAAGCGTTTAAAATTGATTTCTTTTAGATCAACACCACCTGCTGTAACAAACTCTTCCTTGAATGTCGTTTTGCCTTTTACTGATAAAGAGGTTTCAGTAAGAACGAGGCTCAAAGATTCTATGTGTTTTTTTGAAAGATCGGACCAGTTTTGGTCCCGATCTACATGGGCACGGGTTAACATATTTTCCCAAAGCCTTCTCGAAATTTCTGAGTAGGGAGAACGTATCCCTACCTTTTTTTTTGGATTTTGTTTTTTATACTGCCAGAGCCTTTCATCAGTTTCCTCTTTGGTCGAATTTATCCAGTTAAGGGCTATTTCGAAATCATAGTCTTTATCTGCAAGCTCAAGAGCCGCAAGAGAAGATAGTTTTAATACCGCAGGACCGCTTAGGCCCCAATGTGTAACAAGAACAGGCCCCTGGGCAGAATATTTTGAATTTTTTATCGAGATCAAGGCATTCGGAACCGAAATTCCAGGAATATTCTGGAGTAGCTCATCCTTGATTTTAAACGTAAAAAGTGAAGGCACCGGATCTACAATGGTGTGATTCAAACCTTTTATCAATTCCCACATTTTACTGTTTCCCCCGGTGGTTATAAGAAGCTTTTCAGATCTGAACCTACCGGTTTTAGTTTCTATTTCAAAGCCCTTTTCAGCAATTTTGATATGATGAACATTTTGGTTTAATAAGATTTCTACTCCGGCTTTTTCTGCACTGCTTTGAAAGCAGTCTATGATCGTCTGAGAGCTATTGGTTACGGGGAACATTCGCAGATCTTCTTCCACTTTCAATTCGATTCCCTTTTTTTCAAACCATTCAATTGTATCACCTGTCATAAAAGAATGAAAGGGGCCCAAAAGCTCTTTTTCCCCTCTGGGATAGTAGGAAACAAGGTCTTTAGGGTCAAAACAGGCATGGGTCACATTACACCTTCCACCACCTGACACTTTTACTTTTTGCAGAACCTTGCTGCTTTTTTCAAGAATAGATACCTGAAGGTCCGGATTAGATTCTGCGATATTGATCGCAGCAAAAAAACCAGCTGCCCCGCCACCAATGATTATGACATCTTTATGATCCATCAGCTTTTTATCATATTCTCAAAAGAAATAACCGTTTGGAATCCTTTTGATTTAAAATAATCAGGACTAAGATCATTTCCCGCAGCCAGAATAAAATCTCCTCCCCATCCACCTAAGCTCTTAATCTGGCCACTATAGTCTTCAAATAGCCTTTTTTGAATTGGCAGGATTTCAAGAACTTCAGAGATGATATTTTCATGTTTTTGCATCAAATTTTTAAAATCATCCAGTTCAGCAGTATTTAACAATGACTGGGATATTGATGAGATATCATCGATATTTTTCTGAGTGACTTTTTTGCTCTTGTATAGTTTTATACTGTCACTGCTGATTTGCTTTTTATTGAGATGAACAAAGTAAAGATTGTTTTTAAACGGCGGGTTAAAATCAACAGGCTGGACCTTGGGTTTGTTTTGATCAAGCTGATAAAGGATCGAGGACTCTGAACCTGCACATGCGATATCGTATCCGCTTCCTCCAAAACTTCGGAACAAAAGTTCAAAAGCATCCACCTCGGCCCATGATGCAATGTTATTGATCAGTGTTGAAGAGCTTCCCAATCCCCAGTCCCTTGGAAATCCAAGTTTATTGATAATCTGGAATCCTTGAGAGCCGGAAAGAAAGTCAGAATTCATCAGCCTGGCATGGCCAAGGATTTTAACCAGGGTAAGGGCTACTTTTTTTTCTCCTTGATAAGAGATGACTTCCAGATCCGGAAGGGTTAACTCTGTCCTGAACCAAATTTCATCTTTATAATTTTTACTGATCCATTGCAACTTATTTTTTGTTTCAATGGGCCGGACCATCGTTTCCTGTCCCAGCCGGGTGGGCAAGGCCAAAGAGAGGGCTCCGTCCAAAACCAGGTATTCACCGCTTAAAAGTAGTTTTCCGCTGCTGTAAAAATTTTGCATGTTGAAATTCTTCTCGATCAGGTATTAAAAATACTTAATCTTCTTCTTTGTTATAAATTGGAAGGACCAAAAAAGAGAGGCCGCCAAAAAACAGGACCATAACGGTCTGTGCCGTCCACATGATCCATCCAAAGGCCAGGGCCGGATTTTCATCAATCCCGTAAAGGGTAAGGGCACTGGCAACAAAAATGGGATATGAACCCAGGCCACCGTTGGTCAGCGCCATACTCAATCCGCCTACAACAAACCCTACAATGATCGCTCCAAACGCGAGATGGGTTGTTTCAGGTAAGGCAAATGTTACAACATAGAACATGAGCACATACATGATCCAGATAAAAAAAGTATGAAAGATAAAGGCCCATTTCTTCTTCATTCTGAAAATGCTCACAATACCCTGAATAAGGCCAGTAACAAAGTTCTGTATTCTAATGGCAAACGGGTGCTTTGATTTCCGGATCAGCCAGGTGAATATCACTCCGATTAACCCTAACCCTCCCAAAATATAATAGGTATAACCTGTACTGCCATCATCTTCAGGGAATAGGTAGGAAGAGAGAAGTTCTGTCTGAAATACAAAGGCCAAACCAATTATTCCGAGCAACATAACAGCATCAGCAACTCTTTCTGACACAATGGTTCCAAAAGCCTTTTCAAAAGGGATATTCTCGTATTTTGAAATAGTTGTGGCCCTCGCAATTTCACCTGCCCGGGGAACAATCAGATTAACAAGATAGGCCACCAAAACCGCCATCACATTATTGGCAAATTTTGGTTTATACCCCAACGGGTCCAGCATAAACTGCCATCGATAAGCACGGGATAAATGGCTGAGGACACCCAGTAACAATGAACAGGCCACCCACCAATAGTTCGCCGTTTTAAACGAATTCTTGATCGATTCAATATCTTCAGGTTTTAATTTGGCCAGGGAATACCAAATAAGAAACACCCCTAAAGCTATTGGGAGTGTGGTAAAAATGATTTTTTTAGAGCTAAATTTCAAAAACTAGGTCAGTGAATTATCATTTTCATTGGGGAATACAATAGCAGGTTTGAATGCTTTCGCCTCTTCAAACTCCAAGGTTGCATAAGCAATAATGATGATGATGTCATCTTTGGCAACTTTCCTTGCAGCCGGCCCGTTAAGCACAATATCACCGCTTTTTCTTTCCCCTCTTATGGCATATGTTATAAATCTTTCTCCATTGTTGATGTTAACAATGTGAACTTTCTCACCCTCAATTATATTGGCCGCGTCCATCAGATCTTCATCAATGGTAATACTTCCGATATAGTTCAAATCAGACCCCGTTATCCTAACGCGATGTATTTTTGATTTTACAACTTCAATATTCATTATTCACTTAAAAAATTAACGGTGCAAAGTTACTCAATTTAGGGCTATGTTGTCAATTAATCTTACATCACCGGCAAAAACGGCAATAAAGGCCCGGTAACTCATTGTTGGATCGAGTTTAGATACAGGTTTAAGACTCTCATTATCAGCAATTTCAAAATACTCCAGAACAAGTTCTTTGTTCTGGATGAGTTCATTTTTAACAAAACTTTTAACTTTTTCCAGGTCTCCCTGCTGAAACAGTTTTTTGCCTTTGAGCAGGGTTTGATAGATCTCAGGAGCCGCTTTGCGCTGGGCCTCATTAAGACGGGTGTTTCTGGAACTCATGGCAAGACCATCTGATTCTCTATAGATTTCTACCGGAATAATCTTTACAGTCAGTCCTTCCGTTTTAACCATTTGCCTGATGATTTGAAGTTGCTGAAAATCCTTCTCTCCAAAATAGGCATTATCGGGTGAAGTGATGATAAAAAGCTTCTTCACAATGGTGGCCACACCATCAAAATGGCCTGTTCTGAATTTCCCTTCCATTTCTTTGTCGAGTCCCTTGAAATCGAAAGATTCTGATTTGGTGGCTCCCCCGTAGATTTCTTCGATAGTAGGCGTGAAAACAAAATCACAGCCTCTTTTTTCCAAGGCATCAAGGTCTGATTCCAGCGTACTTGGATAATTGATAAGATCTTCTTTTTTATCAAACTGGGTAGGATTCACAAAAATACTGGCAATGACAATATCATTCTCTTTTTTAGCCTTGTCAATAATGGAAAGATGACCTTCGTGAAGTGCGCCCATGGTCGGAACCAGACCAACAGTTTTATTTTGGCTGTCTTCCGTCAGACTTTGCTGAAGAGATTTTATGGTTTTAAAAACCTCCATTGAGACGTTAAATATTGTTAATTACCGCTTCAAACTTAAGATTTTAATTCGAATTTCGCATATATTTTCGTAATTTTGCACCGATCCAAAACAGATTGATAAATGAAAGATAAGAGAATCCTTTATATTTCGTCAGAATTAACCCCCTATTTACCTGAAACTGAAGTGTCAAAAATGGCTTTTGAGGTTCCAAAGGAGATGCACAGCCAAGGTGCGCAGATTAGGATGTTTATGCCGAGATTTGGAGTGATCAATGAGAGAAGACATCAGTTGCATGAAGTTATCAGATTATCTGGTATGAATCTGATCATCAATGACATGGATATGCCATTGATTATCAAGGTGGCCTCTTTGCCTAAAGAACGTATGCAGGTTTATTTTATTGATAATGAAGAATATTTCAGAAGAAAGGCCGTGTTTACGGATGAAGAAGGGAACCTGTTTGCTGATAACGATGAGAGAGCTATCTTTTTCGCAAAAGGTGTGGTAGAAACTGTCAAAAAACTAAACTGGTCACCAGACATCATTCATATACATGGCTGGATGGCGTCCCTTTTGCCGTTATATTTAAGAGAATACTACAAAAATGATCCTCTTTTTGCTGACAGTAAAATTGTTACTTCGGCGTTTAATTACCAAAATTCAGGGGTTTTAAGTGGTGATAAGCTTATTGATAAAATCAAGTTCGATCAAATAGCTGAAGAGAAACTGGAATCTTTTTCCAAAGGAAATGGTAATAGTTTCGTTAAAGTTGCCATTGAGAATTCGGATGCGGTAATTATGGGAAGTGAGGAGTTAAGCGAAGAAATTTCTGAAGTAATTGAGAATCTTGAAATACCTGTCCTTGGGTACCAGCCCATCGAAGAGTTTTCAGACGCATATTCCGACTTTTATCTCAACAAAGTTTTATAATAAATTGCTTTAACATCCAAGAATAGTTTATGTCTAAAAGAATAGCCATTTTTAAAAATATTGGTATAGGATTGATATTTTTATTCGGAATCGTTTCGTGTGAAAAGGATCTTGAAGATATTGCCGTTGATCTCACGGGACAGAGACCCTTTGAGGTAGGAGATTCGATTTTTGAGGTTATTGCTTACCATCGAAATGTTGATTCCAACCGAGTGGATAATAACGAACCGGACAATGCCCAGCTGAATGCTCCATTAGGCCTTTTAGGAGTCAATTCAGATATGACCTTTGGTGCTATGAACAGTGATTTAATCTCTCAGGTTTTACTTCCTTTGACAGGTGCTGATTTTGGAGATAATGCCATTATTGACCGTGTCGTTTTGGACATCCCCTATTTTTCTACAAGGGATGGCGACCAAAGCGCTGTTGACCCTGCAACGGGATTACCTATTATAAATGAAGGCGGAGATACACTTAAAGTACCCAATTTCATCTTGGATTCAATCTACGGAAATAAGGATTTAGAGTATCAGATCGCAGTATTTGAATTGGGGACCTTTTTGAATTCACTTGATCCGGAGGACCCTACCAAACCAAAATCTTACTATTCGGATAAGGAGTATGAATTGAGGGATGAGCTATTTTCCGGAGGGTTCAAACCGAATCGAAATGATACTGTCTTATATGTTGAAAGACGTCACCTGGATGGGGATCCCACAACAGTAGATGACATTGACACCATTAAAACAGAGACGGCTGCCCCATCCATTAAGTTTGATCTGGATGAACAATTTTTTAAAGAAAGGTTCGTAGATCATGACAACCCTTTCGATTTTGAAAATAACGGAAACTTTGTTAGATACTTCAGAGGACTGTACGTTGATGCGGAAGGCTTTGACGGGTCTCTTTTGAATCTTCAGGTTTCCAATGCAAGTATGACCATTTATTACACCAATGATGTAGTGACTGATGAGCCCGACGATGAGGATTTAAATGGTAATGGGATAAACGGGGAAGAAGATGTAGTGGTAAAAACCAAACAAGGTCAACGATATAATTTAGGAGGGGTTCGAACCTCAAAGTATAATAGAAATTACACAGGTTCAGAAATAGAACGACCGTTGACGAATCCTGATACCGAAACAGGAGAAATAAATTTATATCTTCAGGGAGCGGCCGGATCTGAGATCATTCTTGAGGTATTTGATGAAGAGACGGTTGATTATCTCAGACAACAGAACTTTTTGATCAATGAGGCCAACCTTGTTTTCTATTTAGACGGGGATCAGAATGAAATCCCATCCCGATTACTTTTATATAAGTATGATTTTAATTCATTCGTGGATGATTTCTACAGTTTTAGATATGGGGCTGACGTGTTTGGCGGAGAGCTGGAATATGATGATGAAGGTAATCCTGAGAAATATAAATTCAGGATTACGGAATACATCAACAGGGTACTCAAAGGAGACGAACCTATTGCCATGTCAAGACTTGCTTTAAGAAACCTGGTGAATACCGATTTTCCCCAGGGAGCTGTTCGTGATACTACGGTTAGCGACTGGAACTGGATCCCAAAAGGTGTTATACTACACGGCAATAAACCAAAAGACAATCAAAAACGGATAAAATTGGAAATGTTTTTTTCAAAATAAATCCATATTTTCGTCAAATAATATTCCTGACAGTTTAAAGGAGTTCTCAACCTTTGCAATAGATTGTCAGGTTTTTCGTTTTTTAGATGAACTTAATACTCAAATAAAATGTGTGGAATTACAGGTTATATTGGTTATCGTGAAGCTTATCCCATTATTATAAATGGATTAAAGAGATTGGAATACAGAGGGTATGACAGTGCAGGAGTGATGCTTTATGATGGAAAAGAAATCAATCTTTCTAAAACCAAAGGAAAAGTTTCCAGCCTAGAAGAAAAGGTTCAAAAGGAAATCCCGGAGTCAGGATTTGTAGGTGTGGGGCATACAAGATGGGCAACACATGGAGTTCCCAATGATACAAATTCTCACCCTCATACCTCCCAATCGGGAAATCTTGTAATTGTTCATAACGGGATTATCGAAAATTACGATACCATTAAACAGGAACTTCAAAGCAGAGGATATGTTTTTCAAAGCGACACAGATACAGAGGTTCTTATTAACTTTATTGAGGAGATAAAAACAACTGAAAATGTTAAGCTGGGCAAGGCAGTTCAGATAGCGCTAAATCAAGTGATTGGTGCCTATGCCATAGCGGTGTTTGACAAGGCAAAGCCTGACGAAATTGTTGTAGCAAAATTAGGGAGTCCCATTGCTATTGGAGTGGGAAAAGATTTCCAGGAATTTTTTATTGCTTCGGATGCATCTCCATTTATAGAATATACCAAGGACGCGATTTATCTGGAAGATCAAGAACTGGCCATTATAAAAAGAGGTAGAGAAGTCCGTGTTCGAAAAATCCTGGATGACAGCTTAATCGATGCCAATATTCAGCAATTGAAACTGAATCTGGAGGAAATTGAAAAAGGTGGATATGAGCATTTTATGCTAAAAGAGATTCATGAGCAGCCCAGAGCGATTACAGATACGTTCAGAGGAAGGCTTCTGGTAGATGAAGCGATCATAAAACTTTCTGGACTCGAGAATAACATGAAAAGATTCCTCAATGCTGACCGGATCATTGTAGTAGCCTGTGGAACTTCATGGCATGCCGGGCTGGTTGGAGAATATATTTTTGAGGAATTTGCAAGAATTCCAGTGGAGGTTGAATATGCCTCCGAGTTCAGATACAGAAATCCGGTAATAACAGAAAGAGATGTGGTCATTGCGATCTCTCAGTCAGGTGAAACAGCAGATACTTTGGCTGCGATTAAACTTGCCAGATCCAAGGGAGCTTTTGTCTTTGGAATCTGTAATGTGGTGGGATCTTCAATTGCAAGAGAGAATGATTCGGGTGCATATACGCATGCTGGGCCAGAGATAGGAGTAGCTTCAACAAAGGCTTTTACAACTCAAATCACGGTTTTATTATTGATGGCTCTAAGGCTTGCTCGAGCTAAAGGAACCATGACAAGTTCAGATTACAGATTGCATTTACAGGAACTGGAGCGGATTCCGGAAAAAGTTGAACAGCTCTTAAAAATTGATGATAAGGTAAAAGGTATAGCAAGAGAATATTTATTATCGAGTAATTGCCTTTATTTAGGAAGAGGTTATAATTTCCCTGTGGCTCTTGAAGGAGCACTGAAATTAAAAGAGATCTCTTATATTCACGCCGAAGGATATCCGGCTGCCGAAATGAAGCACGGACCAATTGCTTTGATCGATGACAGAATGCCTGTTGTTGTGATAGCTACCAGCAAAGGTCATTATGAGAAAGTGGTTAGCAATATTCAGGAGATTAAATCCAGAAAAGGTAAGATCATAGCGGTCGTTACGGAAGGGGATGTAACAGTTAAGGAAATTGCGGATCATGTGATTGAAATACCAGAGGTAGAAGAAGCTTTTACTCCACTGCTGACTACCATTCCATTACAGTTGCTATCATACCATATTGCTGTTATGCGTAATTGTAATGTTGATCAGCCAAGGAACTTAGCGAAATCAGTTACGGTGGAGTAATTTTATGTGACTATTTGCTTACACGGTAAGATTATTTGTCAAAGAGGAATAGGATACCACGGTGAAGTAACTATTTTCCGTTAAAGGTATTCATGGTATTTGCAAGCCCTGCCAGGGCGAAGGAGGTAACGGCCTTTGATGACTTATCTATCCTTTCTCCTATTAAAGCGGATTCATCCTCATTCCAGCTTCCCAAAACGTGATCAACCTGACGTCCTTTACTATATTCATTGCCTATCCCAAATCTTAGCCGGGCATAATTTTGAGTTTGAAGGATCTCATTGATATTGGTTAGCCCGTTATGCCCCCCAGAACTTCCTTTACCTTTTAAACGGATGGTCCCAAATGGAAGGTTGAGGTCATCGGTTATCACAAGCAGATTTTCCAAAGGAATTTTTTCGATCCTCAACCAGTAATTAACAGCCTTTCCGCTTAGATTCATAAAGGTGCTTGGCTTCAGTAGAATAAAGGTTCTTCCTTTGTAGTTAAACCTTGCTATATCTCCCAGTTTTTTGGACTCAAATGTTGTATCTTCCTTTTTTGCCAGGTGATCAAGTATTGAAAATCCAATATTATGTCGGGTATTATGATATTTTTCACCAATATTACCTAGCCCTACAATCAGAAATTTTTTCATGTCAACCTCTTGTTTTCCCGGTCGAAAAAAGCCGAGAAGATTTTTTATGAAATTCATGTTCTAAAGATAAAAAAAAGCTTTTCGAATTTCGAAAAGCTTTTTTTATGAGTCGATCTAACTGAAATTATTCAGCGGCCGGAGCTCCTTGTTCCGCAGAAGCTTCAGCTCCTTCAGCTCCTTCAGCTGCTTCTTCTTCGTCTTCATCTTCTCCTTCAGCTGCAACCACCAGTCTAGATACTCTAACTTGAGCCACAACCGTATTTTCAGGGTGAAGAATAGAAAATTCATCAGAAGCCAGTTCTGTTACATACAATTTGTCACCAATTTTCAATTTTGAAATATCAGCATTGATGAAATCCGGAAGATTAGCCGGAAGTGCTCTGACCTTTAATTTTCTGTAAGGGTTACGAAGGTTTCCACCTGCCATAACACCAGGAGAATTCCCGATCAGTCTTACAGGGATTTCCATTGTAACTTCTTTTGCCTGATCTAACTGATAAAAGTCGATATGCAAGATTTTATCCGATACCGGATGAAACTGAATGTCTTGTAAAATAGCTTCAAACTTTTCACCACCTTCAAGTTCAATCGTTGCCGTATATACATTTGGAGTATATACCAATTTGCTGAATGCCAACTCTTCTGCTGAAAAGTGCAAAGCCTGGTCTCCTCCGTATAATACGCAAGGTACCTTTCCAGCATTACGTAAGGCTTTGGTCGCTGCCTTGCCCACGCTTTCTCTTTTAGATCCTTTGATTGTAATTGATTTCATTTTTCTATATTAATTATTTTACATTATAAATTTACCACTGATGGATGAATTGGATTGAACCATCTTCATCACGTCCGCAAATAAAGGGGCGCAAGATACAACTTTTATTTTAGAACTTGTCTTTTTAAGAGGAATAGTATCTGTCACGATAAGTTCCTTTAAACCAGACTGTTCGATCCTTTCATAGGCGGGACCCGAAAGAATTGCATGAGTTGTAAGTGCTCTTACGCTCAAAGCTCCTCTTTCCATCATCACATCAGCTGCTTTTGTTAAGGTTCCGGCAGTATCTACCATGTCATCAACAAGGATAATATTTCTCCCTTCAACATTACCGATAACCTCCATGGTGTCAATAACATTTGCTTTTTTTCGCTGTTTGTAACATATGACAACCTCACATTTCAGGTATTTGGAATAGGCATATGCTCTTTTTGAGCCTCCCATATCCGGAGATGCTATGGTGATATTGTCAAGATTCATGGCCTCAACATGTGGAAGAAGAATTGTAGAGGCAAATAAATGATCCACCGGAACTTCAAAAAATCCCTGAATCTGATCGGCATGCAGGTCCATTGTCATAATTCTTGTCGCACCTGCAGCATGCAGCATTTTTGCTACCAGCTTAGCTGCAATTGGAACTCTTGGCTGGTCTTTTCGGTCTTGTCTTGCCCATCCAAAATAAGGCATTACGGCTGTGATATGCCTTGCCGATGCTCTTTTTGCCGCATCGATCATTAGCAGCATTTCCATCAAGTTGTCATTTGGAGGATTAGTGGATCCAATCAAAAAAATACGACGACCTCGGATTGATTCTTCAAAGCAGACCTGGTACTCACCGTCACTAAACATGGTTTTACGAACCTTTCCAAGTTCCATTCCATAGGAACTTGCAATTTTTTCCGCTAATTCAACACTTTGGGAACAAGCAAAAATTTTTGGGGACAACATAGCAGATTGCATAAAGAATTGTTTTATAGAAGTTTGGACTGGTTTAAAATGGTTGCAAAATTAACCAATTATTTCCATTGCTGAAATTTTTAAGTAAAGAATTTAATCGAGTGTAATGGATACCTTATTAATTTGGAAATATCTTGATGAATTGGTTTTTATTTTGACCAAAAAGATTATATTTGCAAGCCCAAAATTATACTATTTTGGTCACTCTACTAGAGGCCTTGGTGGCGGAATTGGTAGACGCGCTGGATTCAAAATCCAGTGATAGCAATATCGTGTGGGTTCGATTCCCACCCAAGGTACAGATTGAATCCGTAAATGCTCCTTAGTAGGCATTACGGATTTTTTCATTTAAGAAATACATGTTTCTTAGTGGAGCAGTCTATTCATTTTTCTTGTACTTTTTTTTATAACGCAGAGTAATCACGGATTAAGGGAAAATGACTCTCGGATTAATCCCTTGAAATAGAGATCTTTTTTTGTGGAATAATAAAATAGAACCCTATTTTTGTTTGTAAAATTACTGTGATTCAGAATTAATGAATGATTTTCTTCCAGAATCTTTGACTTGGAAAAAGCTAGTTGTATTTGCTTTTTTTGGACTCCTGTTGGCTTGGATTCCAGAATCGGTATATGGGCATCATGTTATTAAAGGCAAGGTAGTTGACAAAGTTAACAACTCACCTCTTTCAGGAGCAAGTGTTACAATTAAGGACAGCTTCGAAGGGACGATCACCGATGAGTGGGGTAGTTTTACTTTAACCACTGAACATGATGAAGGAATTCTTATAGTGTCATTCCTTGGTTACAGGACACAGGAAATTAGCTTCAGTTCCCATCAAGGTTTGATCAATGTGCTAATGGAGACAGACGCCATAGATCTTGAAGATGTATACATCGATGGGTCACATGTAACACCTTTATCAATTGCACAGATCGATGTTAACATCAGAAGCGTGAACTCTTCTCAGGATGTGCTTCGTGTAGTGCCAGGGTTGTTCATTGCTCAACATGCAGGCGGAGGGAAATCAGAACAGATATTTCTAAGGGGCTTTGATGCTGATCATGGAACGGATGTAAATATTTCCGTAGATGGATTGCCGGTAAACATGGTATCTCAGGCACATGGGCAAGGCTATGCTGATCTGCATTGGGTAATCCCTGAATTGGTTCATAATATTGAATTCGGAAAAGGGACCTATTATGCTGAACGTGGAGATTTTACCACAGCTGGTTATGTCGAGTTTAAGACCTTGGGTTTTCTGGATAAAAACATGATAAAAGTAGAAGGAGGTCAGTTCAACACTGCGCGAACCGTGGGTATGTTCAATCTATTGAATGAGAGCCTTAATGAGAAAAGGAACGCTTTTGTGGCCATGGAATACTTTACCACGGACGGGCCTTTTGACGATCCCCAGAATTTAAACCGATTCAATTTTTTTGCCAGATATAATGAGGCCGTCAATCAATCAAATATGCTGAGTATCTCGGCCTCTTTATTCAATAGTAGTTGGGATCAGTCGGGTCAGATTCCTCAATCTTTGGTTGAGGACGGCAGCTTATCCAGATGGGGCTCCCTCGATCCTACCGAAGGTGGTTCGACCTCGCGAATGAACTTGTCTGCCAAGTTAAAAACCCTATTTGATAATGATGGTGTCTTGACTAATCAGATCTATTTCACCCGATATAATTTTGATTTGTATTCAAATTTTACGTTCTATTTGAATGATTCGATAAATGGGGATCAAATAAGACAAAAAGAAAGTCGAAATCTAATTGGTTATAACGCTTCCTACAAGAAATCATTTCTTTTTGCTGGAGAAAATAAGATAGATACTGAGATAGGAGCAGGGTTCAGATTGGACGACATTGATGATAGCCAGTTGCTCCATACCAAAAAGAGATATGAGGTGATTGATACGACCAATTATGGGGATATTAACGAGCAAAACTTGAATCTATTCGGTAAAATCACTTGGCAAAAGAAGAAGTGGATGGTTAATTTGGGGCTTCGCTTTGACGCCTTTGGTTTTTCATATCTGGACAAGACAGAAGTGGATAAAATAAAAAGCTCCAAGACACAGGCGATAGTCAGTCCTAAATTAAATGTGGCTTTTAATGCAACGAATCGTTTTCAATTGTATTTGAAATTTGGTCAGGGTTTTCATTCTAACGATGCTCGGGTGGTTACGCGAAATGACAGTTTACCCACATTGGCAAAAGCTCAGGGAGCCGATTTTGGCTTGATCTGGAAACCTTCTCCCCGTGTGATTCTCAATACCGCGATATGGCAGATGAATCTTGAGTCAGAAATGGTTTGGTCCGGTGACGCGGGAACCTGGGAGCCCAGTGGTCGAACCAGGCGGGAGGGAATCGATTTTAGCCTGCGTTGGCAGGTTGTTGACTGGTTGTTTTTTGATACCGACATCAATTATTCATTAGGTCGTTTTGTTGACGAACCTGAGGGCTCAAATTATATTCCTTTGGCACCTGAATGGACCTCGACCGGGGGATTCACTCTCAATTCGATTCGAAACTGGTCTGGTTCCGTTCGATATCGTTTTATGAGTGATCGACCGGCCGACGAAATTAATTCGGTTACCGCGTTCGGATATACCGTTTTCGATACAAAGATAAATTATGCTCACAGAAATTGGACCTTTGGTATTTCTGCAGAAAACCTCTTCAACACAAAATGGAATGAGGCACAGTTCGCAGGCGACTACAGGGTGAGTCAAACCTCAGAGCCGGAGTATGGACTCACCTTCACCCCGGGAACTCCATTTTATTTAAAAGGAAGTGTTCGATATCAATTTTAACCTTATCCGGCAATAAATTATGTCCATTTGAAAACCTTCCTTTTTCTAGCCTTTGAATCAACTATTCTGCAAGAATAAGGGCACTAATAATAAAGTGTCCATATAAGCATGGGCCAGTACCAGGATCCAGAGGTTTTTGTATTTCAAATAGAATATACCCATAACAAGTCCCATCATTGCCGTTGAAACAATTCCTGTTGGACCCCATTCAAAATGAACTAACCCGAAAATTATCGAACTGAATATCACTGCCAGGATCTTTCCAAATGTTGAATCTAAACCGAGTTCGGTGAAACGGTTAATTAGGAATGCACGATAAATAACTTCTTCGCCGAATGAGGAAACGATATAAACCCCGCACAGAGTCAAGATGAGCATAAAAATATTGTTTAGGTATGTATAGTTACTCATATCCGCGCTCTCAGGCATTCCTGATATTTGGGACATCATAAAAGTTCCCAAAATATAGGCTGAGATTCCCAGTACGAAGACCAACAAAGAACGAGAGAATACCCGGATTCCTTCTTTGGAAGTAACCCTTCCAAAGGTAAGACCAAAATCGGCCCATTGTCTTCCACGAAGCGTATTGCCCAGCCAGATCAGCAGAAGCATTAAAACATTTATGCACCAAATGATTCCCAATTTTAATAAAACATTTTCTCCGGCTAAAGGTTTCAAAATCACAAATAATGAAAAAGCTGAAGAAAAAATCAATAGTATCTCACCGATGATGGCTAACTTACTTTTGTTTAAAAGATTTCCTATGGTTGATATGTGACTTGTTTTTTCCATTTGAGTTTGATTTAAAATTCATATTTATACAGCAAGTATCTGAACTTTTTAAATCAAAATGGACCGATATCATGATCTCGAACGCATTTTTTATATCGTTTTTCGAAACTCGGTAGGAGTTTGTCCTGTTTCTTTTTTAAAGGCTGTGTTGAAGGAAGATTTGGAATTGAATCCCACGTCGAACATGACTTCCATGACTGTCATCTTATCGTCTTTGGCTTCTTTAAAGATATGTTGAGCTTCTTTAATCCTGTAAGAATTGATAAAATCAAAAAAACTTTTATCAAAGGATTGATTGATCACCTGGGAAAGATTTTTACTGGATATGGAAAGTTTTTCAGATAAATCCTTCAGACTGACTTCGGGATCAAGGAACGTTTTCTCCGTGTTGAACAGTTCAATTAACCTTTCTTTATATTCTTTTATTTGTGAGGAGGTCAACTTTGACCCTTGATATCTGGATGTTTCTTTTTGATTTATACCGGAAAAAATTTCGGGTTGCCTTAACGCATCAAGAATCACCTTATTCACAAAGTAAAAGATAAAAATCAGCAGGAGGATCAAGGTGATCAAAAACACAGTCATGTTATTTGCCAGGGGAATAAAGTTGTGCACAAAAGATATAATAGTAATCAGGACAAAAGTGTTTAAAGCAAAACTGAGCCAGTCCAGATTGATCTTCTCTATCTGAGAATATTTATTCTTAATGACCTGTCGGTACTTCCATAATGACCTATAAGTCATAACCATATAGACATAGAAATGAAGGTAAATCAGAATACTTCCCAGGTAAAACTGCCATGGTAAATCACTACTGATAAATTCAGCTGATGTTTTCGGTGAGGGATTTCCTGCAACAAAGAGAAATAGCGTAAGTAACAGATAAGGTATCAAGTGAAGGAGATGTGTTTTGGATAACTTAAAATCCTTAAATATTACGCCTTGTGCATATATATAGATTATTGGGCCGTAGAGAAGAAAAAACCCGCTGTCGATCACCTGCAGGAAACCCCAATTCAAAATTACATCATTCATTTGCAAGGTAAGATCCCCCATATTCCAGGCCATCAAAATAAAAATACTTCCAAGCAGTAGATTATTTCGTCGGTTTCCTTTTTTGTTTGAGATTAAAAATAGACCGACAAACAAAAGCTGAAATGAAATAAGAAAGGAGAGATATGAAATGAGACTCAGGTCCATCGAATCACATGAATTGATTGTTAATCACAAGGATTGGTTATTCTTTTCCTAAATCGAAAATTTTAAAACCGGTTTTTAGCCGGATTTATAGGCCTTGTTCCCTTCAAAAAACTCAAGATAGCTTTTTAAATTAAGAAACTCTCCGGATTCAGAAACCAATTTGATGGAAATATTTCTTTCTTTTGCTTTGACCGTAAAATCATCCAGAATTTCTACAATATCATGGTCCAGATAAACTGTGTTTCTGACATCCAAAACCAACTGTGAGTCATCAGGAAGGTTCTCCAATTCCATAAGAATCGCCCCTTTGTTAAAAAATGTAACCTCTTCGGCAAGTGCCATTTTAATAACACCATCATCAATATCCTCTCCCTCTTTGTGGAGAAAATGACTGTTTTTATAGCTTTTGAACAAGATCACTATGATTCCTGCAAAAAGCCCCATACCAATACCTACTAACAGGTCTGTGAATACAATTCCTATAACCGTAATCATAAAGGGAACAAACTGCTTCCGGCCTAATTTATACATTTTCAAAAATGTACCTGGCTGTGCCAGTTTGTAGCCTACCACTAAAAGTACTGCAGCTAAAACTGATAAAGGAATCATATTTAAAACCGTTGGTATGATCAAAACACACAATAACAATAATATTCCGTGCATGATGGTTGAAAGCTTACTGCTACCTCCCGATTGTATGTTAGCCGAACTACGCACAATTACCTGTGTAATGGGCAACCCTCCGATCATACCTGAAACTATATTCCCTGCTCCTTGAGCAAATAATTCACGATTTGTTGGAGTTACATTTTTACCCGGATCCAGTTTGTCAGTTGCTTCCACACTTAACAGAGTTTCTAAACTCGCCACCAATGCAATAGTAAAGGCAACGATCCATATTTCAGAATCCATAATTGCACCGAAATTAGGTTTTGTAAACACACCTAAAAAGGCTTGTAAATCTTCTGAAACCGGTACCTGAACCAGATGATTTCCGGTAATTTGTAATACAGGGTGGTCTTTGGTTAGTATAAAGAAAACAATTCCAAGTACCACCGCAACCAAAGGTCCTTGAACCAATTGAAAAAACCTTCCTTTTTTGGAAAGCACCTTATCCCAAAAAATTAAAACAGCTAAACCAATTATACCTATCAATGCGCTTCCGGGTCTGATGTGATTAATTGTGTTGAATATGGCCGTAAATGTATTCTCACCATCTGCCTCCATAAAAGCCAAATCACCCTGGTAATCCGTATCATAGCCAAAAAAGTGGGGAATCTGTTTTAAAACAATAATGATGCCGATTGCAGTGAGCATTCCTTTAATTACAGAAGACGGAAAATAATATCCAATGACCCCGGCTTTTAAAAATCCAAGAACGATTTGAAAAATACCGGCCAGGACAACAGCAACTAAAAAGTTTTCGAAGCCGCCTAAAGTACTGATGGCACTTAATACGATAGCTGCCAAACCTGCAGCAGGCCCGCTGACACCTATTTTAGAACCGCTGAGGGCACCAACAAGTATACCTCCAACTATTCCGGCTATAACACCTGAAAACAAAGGAGCTCCGCTTGCCAATGCAACTCCCAGACAGAGGGGTAAGGCGACAAAGAATACGACAACACTCGCCGGGAAATCGTTTTTAAACTGAGTAATAAGGCTGGTTTTTTGCATTTTGATTGGTTTATTGATGTTTTAAAGATACAAAAGCTAGGAATTTATCATGAGAATATTATGTAATATAAAATTTGGGTAGTAAATTTATAGTACCATAAATTGTTGATTATGCGTTTCTCCAAGGATAAATTACAAGAGATTATTACTGCACTTAATTCGATAATTGAAACAGTTTATGAATTTGAAGATAAGTACGAACCTAATCTCAGAAATGTTCATCCCAACTATGCCCAAAGTGCAAGGAACCTGGTCCATTATTTGGCTTTGCGTTCCTTTAATATCAACATCCTTCAGCAAAAACTGGAAGACCTTGGCTTGCCCATTACCCTAGAATCTCAGGACAATATTTTATTGAGTATAATCAGTCTAAGAGCGATTGTTTACAGCCTTCTCGATTACCGATTCACGGAAGAGCAGGAAATAGCAATGGATAATCAAAGGGTCAGAGAATTAAAGGAGCAAAATTCCATCGCGCTTTTTGGCTCGATTAATGAAAAAAGAAGAACGGCTATTTTGGTTACCCAGCCAACTGAGGCTGCTACGGATGAGAATTTTGTGAAGATCCTTTTGAAACAAGGGATGGATTGTGCGAGAATAAATTGTGCACATGACGAGGAAATTATTTGGAAACAGATAATTGATCGTATCAGAAACAATGAGAAAGATTGTAAAATCATGATGGATTTGGGAGGCCCGAAAATCAGAACCGGGAAAATGAAACCAGGACCAAAGGTGATTCATATCAAGCCCAAAAAAAATTCTTTGGGTCAGGTAGTGGAACCAGCAAAGATCTGGCTGGCCCCATATGGAGTTAAGCCTCCCAAAGATGTGGATTTTGATGTGGCCATTCCAGTAAACAAAAAATGGCTGCGCAAAACTAAAAAAGGATCGTATATTATTTTTAGAGATTCGCGGAATAAAAAATGTACAATACATATTGAATCCAAAGAAGATAAAGGTCGCTGGGCTTTTTGTAAAGATTCTGCTTTTGTTACTTCGGAGACCGTTTTAAACGTATTCCTGGAGAAAAAATCAAGAAAAGAGATCCATACACTTCAGGAGTTGCTGCCTTTAGATGAGGTGATCTTTTTATTTGAAGGAGATTCACTGAGGTTAGATAAGAAAGCTGTTCTCGGTGAACCTGCTGTTTATGATGATGAAGGCAATTTATTGGAGATGGCTCATATTTCCTGCACATTGCCAGAGGTCTTTGACCATGTAAAATCAGAGGATCCGATCTATTTTAATGATGGTAAAATAGAGGGGATCGTTCGGGAAATTCATTCTGATCACTTAGTCATTGAGATCACGGGAGCGAAAAAGAAAGGAGGCAAATTGAAAGCCGATAAAGGAATTAATTTACCAAACAGTGCCTTGGGCTTAAGAGGTTTGACCAATAAGGATAAGGAAGACCTCAAGTTTGTTGCGAAACACGCTGATGCAGTGAATTTTTCATTTGTTAATTGCAAAGAGGACGTAGAAGAATTGCTTGATGAACTAAAGAAATTGAAGGCCGAACTCGGAATCATACTGAAAATTGAAACGAAGGAGGCTTACAGAAATTTACCAAGTATTTTATTAAAGGCAATGGAGAATTTCCCCATTGGTGTCATGATTGCAAGGGGTGACCTGGCCATAGAAACAGGCTGGAAAAATTTTGCCATCATTCAGGAAGAAATCTTACAAATGTGTAATGCTGCTCATGTACCAAATATCTGGGCAACACAGGTATTGGAAAATCTGGCAAAAAAAGGTATACCCACAAGGGCAGAAATAACCGACGTTGCCATGGCCCAGCGAGCCGATTGTGTTATGCTTAATAAGGGCCCATATATAGTGAAGGCCGTAAGGATGCTGGACAAAGTTTTACGTAAGATGCAAAGAATTCAAAAGGGTAATGTGACCATTTTACCTAAACTCGAGTTTTCAGAGAATATTTAAGGGAGCGATGATTTTATTCGGTTTTTGAGATCTTTCTTCGTATCGTATCCACAATAACCCGTGAACCCACGGCAAGAATAGCCGCAAAAGAATTGAAAATGATATCCTTGATATCGAAGAACCTGTTCGGGACCAGTAATTGAAGGGTTTCATCAATTAAACCCAAGGCCGAAGTAAGGCCAATGGCGAGGAGGGGTACCTTCCAAGGCGACTTTGATTTTTTTTGCTTTTCAAGAAGCGCTTCATGGATTAGAATGGCCAGAATACAGTACTCAATGAGATGACTTCTTTCTGGGAGCCCAAGCCTGAGCAGAAACATACTAAACAAGGTAAGTAACGACAGCCATAATATCAAGCTTAGTTTATCGGAATTTTGTCGAAAAGCATGAATGGCAATTATCGCAGCGACCAGAAGCATTCCAAAAATAAAAAATCCGGCCTGTATATTCTGATTGGAAAATAATTGAAGGAGAGGTTGTCCCAGGAATAACATGGAAAGAATTAGGATCCAGCAGATCAAGGCATACAGCCATAATTGTTTTTCTTTTTTTGAGGAAAACAGATTCATGTTAATTCATATTGCCATTAATTATGGACTATCCTTTGCAATGGAAACAGTTTCAGATGTAATTGATTCTTTGTTAAGGGTGATAATCCGGTAGCCAAAGAAAGAGGCATCGATATCAATTTCTTCTGCGTCCTTTATTACCTGAAAAACTGAGCTTAAAGTGATCACCTGTGTGATCTTACCTACCTTTTTTTCATCATTCATATGATAATGACCACTAAAAATTTCTATATCTTTTGAGGAATCTGCCAGAACCTCATAAAGTTCAGCCCTGTTTTGAAGAGGATGCCTGCGGTCTATGGGGGTTTTAACCTCAAGAACAGGATGGTGAATAAAAATGACTATTTTGAGTTCTGTCTTTAATTCATTTGACAGCCAGATCAATTGATTTTTACTCACCAGTTTGGAAGAAGAATCCAGAAAAATGAATTTATAGCTTTCCAGGATTTTACTGAAATACAACTCTCTGTTATCTTTCCCTCTTTTGTAAAACTGACTTGCCTCTCTATACGCGTCATGGTTCCCCATGATGACATCATAATTAAAAGGCTCAAGGCTTTTAAAAAACCAGGAATATGCCTTTGGAGCACCGATATCTCCGCCGAATATAACCTTATCGATATTTCTCTTTCGTATGTCAGTAAGAATACGTTTCCAATTCAGTTTTGGATCGACCCCATAAATTTCCGGATTCTTTTCATCCAGATGAAGGTCACAGATAAAGGCTATTTTAGTATTCACTTTTTTTAAGGTTAAACAGTTTGTATTCTGGTTTATCAGGCTGCTTATTTCAGATTCAAACGGAGTACATAACTGTTGGCAGTCATGAACAAGCTTGAGTGATCTCCGTTGAAAGCCACATTCGAGGTAGCCTGGCCTGTTAAAAGTGTACCCAGATGAGATCCTTCTTTATTAAAGATCAGCACCCCTCCGGGTCCAGTGGCAAAGACAAATCCCTTGGGGTGTACCTCTAAGCCATCTGGCAATCCTTCTCGTTCGGAAGCTAATGCCTTTGAATCGAAGAATAATTCTTTCGACTTTACTTGTCCCATTGAGTCCAGATGATATGAATTCCAAATCGGATTTTCGGGATCTGAGTTCGCAACATATAATATTGACTCATCGGATGAAAACCCAATTCCATTCGGCCGGCTTAATTGATCATCGACTAAAGTCAGTTTACCTGATTTTTCCAGCCTGTAAACTCCCTGAAAACTCAGTTCTTTTTCAGGATCTTCCATTCTACCCGCCAATCCATAGGGAGGGTCGGTAAAAAACAACTGACCATTTGAGTGATATGCAGCATCATTCGGACTGTTTAATTTTTTATTATCATATACATTTACAAGGGAAATATATTCGGGTTTTGGTTGGTTCAAGGGGCTGTTCATTCTGGCTACCTGTCGATTACCATGTTGACATAATACTAAATTTCCTTCTGGATCAAGGAGTAAACCATTAGCCCCGGGTTCTGAGCCTTTATAATTTTCTCCGGTAAATCCTGATGGATTTAAATAAACTTCAACCCCATCTTTTTCTGACCAGCTGTACACTGTATTTCTCGGAATATCAGAAAATAAAAGCTTTCCCTGTTCATCAAGCCATAAGGGGCCTTCCGTCCAGTCATGGCCTTCAGAAAGAATTTCAAATTTGTTTTCCGGATTCACAATATTTAGAATTTCCTCATCAAGGATCTCAATGGTAGCCGAATCAAGATACCTTTTCTTCGCTTCACTCTTTTTAGGTTTTTCTGAACAAGAACCAAACAGTAAAGTCAGAACAACACCTGTGGCTAAAAATATTCTCATCATTTGATAATAGGTTGTTTTAGAGTATAAAATCAATGACATGCTCGATCGTTTCTGCTTCAAAAAATTTAGGGTTATCAATTTTGATATCTACTTTTTCATAGGCCCAGGTTGTGTGGTAAGGAACATGTATGGCATATCCTCCAAGATCGAGAACAGGCATCGCATCAGATTTAACGGAATTACCAATCATCAGAAAGTCTTCCGCTTTGCAATCGAGGTGTTTCAATAGCTTAGCATAATCCGATGGTTTTTTATCACTCATGATCTCAATATGATGAAAATGTTTTTCCAGCCCGGATTTGATCAGTTTCCTTTCCTGGTCAAGAAGATCTCCTTTTGTGGCCATTACCAGCCTGTAAGATCCATTCAATTTCTTTAGTACATCTTCAACCCCATCGAGAAGAATTACGGGTTTTTTTAGTAATTCCCTTCCTAAATCCACAGCTTTGTTGACCAGTTTAATGTCGGCATTGTTATTGGTGATGCGACCAATGGTTTCAATCATACTGAGAATAAAACTTTTGACGCCATAACCGTATAAATCAAGATTGTCCATCTCGGTTTTGAACAATTCTTTTTGGACACTGTGATGGGGAAGAAAGTCTTCAAGCAAGTTGCTGAACTTTTCTTCAGCCTCTCTAAAATAGGGTTCATTGATCCAAAGGGTGTCATCAGCATCAAATGCAATAACCTTTATTTTTTTCATGATGTATAGCGCTTTTATAAATAATTATTCGAGGATACCCGAACATTCATTTCAAAGATAAGCATTACTTTCTCTAAGATATAAACGATTAACAGAGTTTGGGAAAAGAATATCCAGAAAATGCAAAAAAGACTATTCTCCCTTTCTAAGGTCCTTTACAGTTCTCGACTCAATCCCAAAATAAAGAAATTCATGTAAGGCTTTTTTGCCTACCGGGCACTGGGCCTCTAATCCTATTTTTACCGAAGCAGCCTCATTCATTGCTGCTAATCGGCACATTTTATAATCAATTCCATCCAGGGACCAATGCAAGGCGTAAATATCACCCTTCCTGATCATTTTAAGCCAGATTTCATCGTAATCTTTTAAAATAGCTCCGTTGGCATCATCAGATACGTTCCGGGTTACAACACTGACTATGCTTTTCCCGGTAGCATCAGAGTTTTCAAAGGCAAATTTGATCCAATTGTATTGATCAATCATCATAAAAATTGCCCCTGCATTCCATTGTGAAGAAAAATCCGGACGCAGCTTCAAAACAGCAACAAAGTCACCTTCCATATCCTTGAAGAGAAAAGGTGCGGTTGAGGTTATTTCTCCGCTTTCCGGATCATTGAAAAAATCAGTTCCTTTCAGGGCTTCAATTTTAAGTTTACCCTTTGTCAATGAGAAATTTTCGGGCTTATTAATCCAGTTCAGTTCAGTCTGGTCCTTTGCATTGAGACTTATGAGCATATTATCTTTAAGGGTTGAATGGTTTTCTTGAGCCTCTGCATAATAAAAGAAAATAAGTGAAAAAAAAGCCAGGCAGGTGAAAATTGAATTCATTTTTTTCATGGGAGAAATATTTAAGTTCAATTTAAGAATTTGGGAACAAACTGTAAAAAATTATTTCAGCTGCCTGCAGACTTCCTTTTTTAGAGGGATGAAATCCGTCGGGGCCGTAATATTCATAACTCCTCGATTCATCAATATATCTTTTCCATGTTTCACCAACCGGGCATAAAATCGCATTATTGAGCTCTGAAGCACTTCGATAATTTTCAATAACACCATCAAAAGTTTGATAATAGGAAAGAGTAGGCCATACCATAAACACGCCTAATTTACTTCCCCCTTCCTTGCAAAGATGGGCAATCCTTTTTGAGGCATCTAAAAGTAACTTTCTACTCTCTGGTTGTGAGGAGGGCCCTTGTTGAATGATTACAAAATCATAATTGTTTTTAATTATTTCTGTTTGAATCTTTCCCTGATTCAAATGATCAATCAATGCATAATTGGGATATGCGATCATCTGCGTTTTGATCTTTATATTCTCTTTTGAAGCTTTCTTTTCGAGTAGTTTGGGGAGATTGTTCGTATAAGTGAGACTGTTGCCTATAAATAACACAGTGTAGAAACTCTTATCATTTTCAGTTTCTTTTTCCTGTCCGGAAATATGGAAATTAAATGACAAGATTAGAACTCCGATAAAAATAATTCTACTTCTCCTCAATTCCATGAATTTGTTGAGCTGTCCTAACATGATTCTAAAAATTTCCTGTTTCTTTTACCGCCCCGAAATTTTCCAAAAAATCTTTTCATTCATTAAAGGTTTTCTGCATCTCAGAGGAAATCAACAACAAGGATATTCCCAGGGTAAACCCCAATCCCGAAATACTTCAATTCGAAGGATAAGAATAAAAAAACACTTCCTAAAATTTCCTGTAAGGAGCGTCTAATAAGGCATTGGCTTCTTCTTCTGCAAATTGCGCTTTTTCACTGTCCCAATGCAATGTTTTATTAGGGAACCTTCCGGCAATAACCCCCAGTAAAATGGTTTCAATTAACCTTGAAGCATAAGAAAACGGTGCACTGCATTCGTCCTTGCCCAGACAAGCATCCACAAACTGATGATAATGTTTGTTGCTTTCTACTCCATAATCGCCGGTTGGAGGCCCCAGAGCCTCTTTGTCCTTGACCAAAGACAGGTCAAGGTCAACATATTCACCATTAACAATATGTCTTGGTAATTGCATAAAATGCGGAAGCAACAGTCTTCCTTTTTCTCCAATAAACATGGCTCCCTGATCAGGTAATTTATCTCCGCCCGGCAGTTCAAGGTCCTTATGCCATTCAGGGGCACTTAATCCGTCATTCCATATCCAGGTCAGGGTATCGGTGGTATACCTGGTGCCCGGGAATTCATAGGTTACCACATTATTTTCAGGAAAGCCAAAACCGGTAGGTTTTCTGCATTTATTTTTAATGGTCCTTGGAACATCCAGATTAAGGGCATTGTAAGGTGTATCAAATATATGAACCCCCATATCACCTAAGGTACCACAGCCATAATCAAGAATTTTTCTCCAGTTGGAGGGGTGATAGTGACCTTCCTTATAATCTCTTTCAGGTGCCGTCCCCAGCCACAGGTTCCAGTCCAGATTGTCAGGTACAGGATCTGATCCTTTAGGTTCGGGTCCGTCATAGCCCCAATTTTTATTGGACCATGCCCTGACTCTTTCCACCTTTCCTATGATCCCGCTCTGAATCAATATGGTTGCAAGCTTATAATCATAAAATGAATGAACCTGGATCCCCATTTGCGTGATCAGATTCTTTTCCCTTGCCATTTTGTTCATAGCTCTGGCTTCTGTCACATGATGTGTCAGAGGTTTCTGGCAGTAAACTGGCTTGTTCAATTCCATGGCCATCATGGAAGCCGGTGCGTGTGCATGGTCAGGTGTTGAAACAACAACGGCATCTATTTTATCAGCCATTTCATTTAACATCAGCCTATAATCAGCATAAACAGATGCTTTAGGATGCATTTTACCAGCTTTTGCAAGTAAATCAGCGTCCACATCGCATAAGGCAACTACCTCGACGGCTTCATGTGCAGTCATGGCCTTGAGGTCTTCAATACCCATCATCCCTAAACCGATATGGGCCGTTCGTAATCGTTTATCATTAGATAGAGCCCACAAGGGAGAAGGAAGGAAAGCTCCCATTGTCAATGCCGCTGTACTTTTTAAGAAGTCTCTTTTTTTCATGAGTATAGGTTTTATAATTTTCTGATTTTTATGTTTCTGAACCATATCGGGCTGGAATGATCCTGGAATCCGATATAACCCGTTTTAAAAGATCCGTAAAGATCTGCATCTTTCCATTTTCCTGCATTTTTCTTGGCATGCCATTCTTCATTCCAGGGAACAAATGAAACCAGCTTTTTGCCATTTAGCCAGTGTTCTACTTTTTCCGGCGTAAAAATGATTCTGGTTGAATTCCATTCTCCAACAGGGTGCAATACTTTTTGGGAGTCATCGGCTGGATGCATTGCATAATCCGAACCTGTTTTCTGCCAATCCTGAAGGTCAGCCAGGTTTTCTTTAACACCCATACTTTCATTGTATCCTGTAAGGTCGTGAATTGAGGCATAATTTTCATCATCGATGAGCTGATATTCAGGAGAAATGTCTGGTGGGCCCGCTCCTGGAATTCCTTCCTTCAAGTGATAAAAGATACCGCTGTTTCCACCTTCAGGAATTTTCCATTCAACATAAAGTTCAAAGTTGTCGAACTCCTCTTTAGCATAGATAATATCTTTGCCTCCGGTATAATCCTGCTCCAGTCCAAGCTCTGTATCGAAGGTGAGTACACTGTCTTTTGCCACCCATCCCGGTGGAAGTTCATCTCCATTATAGGCTCTCCAGCCTTCTGTACTTACTCCGTCGAAAAGGTACACCCATTCTTCGGATTTTTCATCAGATGGAACCTCCTTAAGTAATGGTTCCGGACTTACTGCTTCTTTGTTTTCTTTTTTACATGCTATTAATAACACCATTAAGAGAAAGAAATAAAAAATATGCTTCATAAAAGTTAATATTTCAAGGATTTAGAAAATAATTCTTCTTGTAAAAGTACGAATCAAAATGTATTTTTTAGCCCTGGATTCTCCATAAAGACCCCCTTCTTAGACAGACTCCAAAATACAAGGGTTGAATAACAAAATTTAAAGGGCAAGTTACATCAATTTTTCCCAATCCGGTAAAACCGAAAATAGGGATCATAAATAAACCAACATTGTCAAGAGGACCATAGTTACAAGAATCAAAATAATAAACAGGGGCATGACAAATTTCAGCCATTTATCAAACCCTACTTTTATTATAGCAAGTGAAGCGAGAATCAAGCCCGTTGGGTTAATCAAATAAAACAGGCCCATTCCGTATTGATAACAATTTACAATTATTTCTCGGCCAATTTGAACCGAATCAGCCAAAGGTGACATGATTGGCATGGTTAGAACGGCCATTCCTGAAGAAGAAGGAATAAAAAATGACAGTCCTGCATATACAAAGAGCATAGCATTGGTAAATACTCCTTTATTCATTCCTTCAGTGAGCGAACTTGCATAATAAAGCATGGTGTCACTAATCAGCCCGTCATCCATAATTACCGATACCCCCCTGGCAATACCAATGATAAAAGCTACGCCAAGTAATTCTGCCGCTCCTTTTGAGAATGATTCAACAAAATCCGTTTCCTTGATCTGACCGACAAATCCAATGAGAATCGAACCGACGAGAAACGTTGCCGTCATTTCAACAAACCACCAGTCAAGCACCGATACTCCGACAATCATGATGATAAAACTCATTGAAAAGATCAGGAGAATCAATTTTAACCGTAATGTTAGTTTTAAGGAATGATCAAGACCTTTGAAATGATTGGAGGCAGATTTTTTTTCCTCGAAAAGAAGAGAGGATTTCGGATCTTTTTTGACCCGATTTGCATAACGAATGATATAAATTATGGTAATCACTAGGCATGTCAACAGCATAATGATTCTTCCATTCAAGCCCGTGGTCCAGTTAATTCCAGCTGCATCAGAGGCTATGATCACCGAAAAAGGATTTATTGTTGAGCACATTGTGCCTATTGCGGAGCCAAGAAAGATGCTGGCCAGCCCCACCATTTCGTCGTATTTTGCTGCGAGAAAAACAGGGATTAGAATTGGAAAAAAGGCCATGGTTTCTTCGGCTAATCCAAAGGTTGTACCCCCTGCAGCAATTAGTACGGTTACCATAATGATCAGTAAATATTCCCTGCCTTCTAAATTCTTGGCGAGCCAGGAAATGCCGGCATCAAATGCCCCTGTTTTATTCATAATACCGATGAGCCCTCCTATAATCAAAACCAAAAAAATGATATCTGCTGCTTCTATAATACCTCGTACCGGAGATTTTACAAATGCCGCAAAGCCCTGTGGTCTTGCCTCCAGACTTTTGTAAGTATTTGGTATGCTTATCGGTTTGTATATGCTACCGCTGGTAAATTTTTCCAAAGGAATAAGAATGTCTAGTTTGTCTAATGTTTCCTGAGAGGCAGGAATTTGAACTGATCCTTCAGAACTGATTCGTTCAAAAATTTCTTCATCTGAATTGTATTTCAAGGTATCGTATTTTCCGGCCGGTACGATCCAGGTAAGCAGGGTGACAAGGCCCGCAATGGTAAATAAAATTGTTTGGGCGGTTGGGAAACGAAATTTTTTCATTTAAAGCGGATGAACTATTGTTTTAGATGATTGGTTATTCCGCAAGATACATTTTTCCATGATCCAAAATTTGTAAAGAGCGCATCATTTATCATTTTGGAAGATTTTTAATAACACGAAAGACCCAATTCCGCCAAGCAGGGACATTCCAAGATCAATAAAGTCTAAAGCCTGATTTCTCATTTGCCAGAATTCATAGGCCAGAGATCCGGCTATAACCATAAGAATAACCAACCTCGGGTGCCTGAATTTTTTGACAAGTAAAAGTTGAGAAAAACCGATGACATAGAAGAAACTTGGTGCCCCGTCAGATAGCCCGAAATCATTTACCTGATGCTCATATGCAAAGGGTCGGTAAATTGTTTTTGCTGCAAAGCCTGCCAGGACTGCCAGCAGCCCAGCAATGAAATGATTTTTATTGATTTCGTTCATTGAGGTTAAGGTTGCGAAATTTAAGATAAGAATAGACTACAGGAATTATAGTTATTAGAATAGTTACTATTAGAAAAAGGTTAAAACTGGCCTTTTTTTCCAAAATCAAACAGGACAAGACGATAATCAGTCCTCCGATGAACCAGATCTTACCTGCGAGTTTGTGTGTCTCCTTCCAAACCGTTTCATTTTCAAGTGTCCAGGGAGTTTTGATTCCAATAAAATAATTGGATCGAATGGTTTTAAAGAAATTGCCCAAAACAGTGAAGAGCACACCAACCAGTAAGAGGATGTAATTTGGATTGTACAAAGTTTCATGCATGGAAGCATAGATGATGATCATGGCAAGGACTGACATAAAAAGTGTGAGGACAGTTTTTAGAGCATCATATTTTCTACCCATTTTATAGATCTTTTGCTTGGGATCGATTTTAGGGATGATCAAAAAAAGGACATAGATAAAAACGGGTAAGAGGAAAGCCACAAGGATGAGTTCTGACTTGTTGCCGTAGCGATCTATTTCCCCATTGATGTCCCAATGAACAGGAACCTTCTCGGGTAATTTATCCCAAACTACATACAGATAAACAAAAGGCACAAGTACGATACCAATGAGCGGAAGTTCTTTTTTTAAGGAAAAGTTCATGATTTATTTTTTAAAGTTAATATCCAAGAGATCAAGTCCTCAAGAATAGTAGTATTCAAAGAGTAATTGACAAATTGCCCTTTTTTTTCGCTGCTTATTAATTCGGCTCTTTTCAAAATGTCCAGATGATGAGAAATACTGGGTTTTGACATTTCAAAATGAGCAGCAATTTCCCCGGCATTAAGATCCCTGTCTTTGAGCAATTCAATGATTTGCCTGCGGGTGTCATCATTAAGAGCTTTGAATAATGAGTTCATATAGATACTTATATAATTAGACAAATATCTAAATAATAATTAGATTTTCAAAATATTTGCCTGAGAAATTACATCTCAAAATGATCATAATATGGGATAGGGTCCTTGAATTCAATAATTTAACTGGAAAGTCTCCTCCTTTGAATATAACATTTGTAGCGTTTTAATGAGACCAAGTCATCTAAAGTTGTATTTTTGCAAAAAATTTAAAACATGAGTAGCAAAAAGCAACTAACATTTGATGTATTAATTGAAATCCCAAAAGGAAGCAGAAATAAATATGAATATGATTTTGTGCTGAACAAGATTCGTTTTGACAGAATGTTATTCTCATCGATGATGTATCCAGGAGATTACGGATTTATTCCCGAAACACTTGCACTTGACAAGGATCCTCTAGATGTACTGGTACTGGGAGCTGAACCAACCTACCCCATGGTGGTCATGGAGGTAAGGCCAATCGGTGTTTTCCATATGACTGATGAAAAAGGCCCTGATGAAAAGATTATCTGTGTTCCGGTAAATGACCCGATTTACAGCAAAAGGATGGATATTTCAGATTTGAACCCACACCGTTTGAAAGAAATTGAGCATTTTTTCCAGGTTTACAAGGATCTTGAAGAAAAGAAAGTTGATACCGGGGGATGGGGAAATTCTGAGGAAGCAGTAAAGATTTACAAACAATGTGTAAAGCGATACGAGGAAAGTGAGCACAAGAAAAAAAGAACCTTTACCATATAGTTTGATGGCCTGAAAAAGGTAGGATATATGAAACCACTATTTAATTGAATAGTGGTTTTTTTTATCTCATAAGTTTGCTTACTTTTAGCACCTTAAAAATCAAATCACTTAAAAAACAGTACACTTAAAATGGAATTAATCGTAAGTTATTTGCCTTTATTTGGCGTGATTGCCCTGGCATTTGTGTTTATTAAAAATGCATGGGTATCTAAACAGGAAGTTGGGGAAGAAAAAATGGCAAACATCGCAAAGCACATCGCTGAGGGTGCCATGTCATTTTTGAAAGCGGAGTATAAGATTTTATCAATTTTTGTTATCGCTGTAGCTGTATTATTATTCTTCAAAGGTCAGTCTGAGGAAGGATCGAATGGTATGGTAGCTGTATCTTTTATTGTAGGTGCAATTTGTTCGGCCCTGGCTGGGTTCATAGGAATGCGTGTAGCAACTAAAGCGAATGTAAGAACCACTCAGGCGGCGAGAACCTCTTTAGGAAAAGCCCTGGAAGTGGCGTTTGCAGGTGGAGCTGTGATGGGCTTGGGTGTAGTTGGTCTTGGCGTATTAGGGCTTAGTGGTCTTTTCATGATCTACAGCGAACTAGGCTGGGGTATCAATGAAGTTCTTAATGTTCTATCCGGGTTTTCTCTGGGAGCATCTTCTATTGCTTTATTTGCTCGTGTTGGCGGGGGAATATACACAAAAGCTGCTGACGTTGGAGCGGACCTTGTAGGAAAAGTAGAAGCAGGGATTCCTGAGGATCACCCTTTAAACCCAGCAACGATTGCGGATAACGTAGGAGATAATGTTGGAGACGTAGCAGGAATGGGAGCCGACTTATTTGAATCATTTGTCGGTTCGATAATAGGTACGATGGTATTGGGAGCGTTTTTCGCAACTTTACCGGAATTTGCCGGCAGCTACAATGGATTGGGAGGTGTTTATTTACCACTTGTCCTCGCAGCAGTAGGAATTATCATGTCTATCATTGGAACATTATTTGTGAAAGTTAAGGATGGAGGAAGCCCTCATAAGGCATTAAATCTGGGAGAATTCGGTTCAGGGTTTTTAATGATCGTAGCTTCTTATTTTATCATAGTACAATCTGGTCTATTACCGGCAAACTGGCTGGTTGATGGTAGAGAATTTACCTCTTTAGGAGTTTTTTGGGCTGTATTATCAGGGTTAATTGCCGGATTTGGAGTTGGGAAAATAACGGAATATTATACAGGAACCGGGACCAAACCTGTAAATTCTATTGTGGAACAGTCTGAAACAGGATCTGCTACAAATATTATTGCCGGATTGGGTGTTGGAATGATGTCAACAGCTATTCCCATTATTTTGATCGCCGGTGCGATTTTGGTATCCCATCAGTTTGCGGGTCTTTACGGGATCGCGATCGCAGCAGTGGGCATGCTTGCCAATACTGGAATCCAGTTGGCAGTTGATGCTTACGGACCAATTTCTGATAATGCAGGAGGTATTGCAGAAATGGCGGAACTGCCATCTGAAGTAAGAGAGCGTACCGATAAACTTGATGCTGTTGGTAACACAACTGCTGCAATTGGTAAAGGATTTGCCATCGCTTCTGCAGCTTTGACGGCCCTTGCATTGTTCGCGGCTTTTATGAAGACAGCTAACGTATCAGCAATTGACGTTTCACAACCAAGAATTATGGCGGGATTGCTTGTAGGAGGTATGCTACCTTTTGTATTTTCTGCTTTATCAATGAATGCAGTTGGAAGAGCGGCCATGGCAATGATTGAAGAAGTAAGACGTCAATTTAGAGATATTCCTGCCTTGCATGCCGCGTTGGAAGTAATGAGAAAATATGATTCGGATATGTCGAAAGCTTCAGAAGAAGACAGAAAAATCTTTGATGCTGCCGATGGAGTAGCCGAGTATGAAAAATGTGTTGAGATCTCTACCCAGGCTTCAATCAAAGAAATGGTACTTCCAGGTCTGTTGGCCATAGCTGTGCCCGTTTTGATAGGTTTTGTTGGTGGCGCGGAAATGTTAGGAGGACTTCTTGCGGGAGTAACTACTGCGGGGGTATTAATGGCCATCTTTCAGTCAAATGCAGGTGGTGCATGGGATAATGCTAAAAAGATGATCGAGGAACAGGGAAGAAAAGGAACAGGTGCCCACAAAGCTGCCGTAGTAGGGGATACTGTAGGAGATCCGTTCAAGGATACATCAGGCCCTTCCCTAAACATATTGTTAAAGTTAATGTCCGTAGTTGCCCTGGTCATCGCACCAAGTATCGCTATGGAAGCTGAAACAATTACCGCACATAACATGGAATCAATTCAGGTTACCGAGCAGGTTTCGATCAGTGAGTCTTCTTCTCAGGAAGTTACAGCTGATGAAAAAACTGTTGTCGTTGAATCTGATGTATTGAAAGAGGAAAAAGCTGAGGCAGATAATAATGATGGAGCTGATAAAAAGGAAGCTAAAGAAGAAAGCACCGAAGAATAGGCTTCGATCTAATTGAAACTAGAAAAAATGCGAACCAATTGGTTCGCATTTTTTTTTGTTCCAGAGTAAATACAAGGCCAAATAATTGGAAATCATCATCATTTTTAGTAACTTTAAAAGATAGGGTTTAGACTAAAATGAGGACGTATTATGCAAGTGAAGGAACCTTTTAAAGACTTTATATCTTTAGACGTTAAAGAATCAATCTGGGACCATTTTTATATGGTTGCTCCCTTAGTGGTTGTTGGAACGCAGGAAGAGAACGGATTTGACCTTGCGCCCAAACACATGGTCACTCCACTGGGGTTTTCAGATTATTTTGGATTCGTATGTACTCCCCGCCACAGAACTTATCACAATATTAAAGACCACGATAGATTTTCAGTCAGTTTTGTAAAGCCGGATCATATATTAATGTCTTCCCTTGCTGCAATGCCTAGATCCGCTGTAAAAGACTTTTCAAAAGAAATATCAGATCAGATACCCACCATATTCAATGAAGAAGGAACAAGCATTTACTTAAAGGATTCTTATGTGATTTTGGATTGCCGTCTTTTTAAGATTATAGATGGCTTTGATGATTATAGTATGATATGCGGTAAAATTGAATCCGCCTGGGTAGACAAAGATTATATAATCATTTCAGATGAAGGGCAGCAAAAGCAAATTTACGAACATCCCCTGCTGGCCTACATTGCACAAGGTCGGTTTGCCAGTATTGAAAAAACCTATAGCTATCCCTATCCAAAAGATTTCAAACGTTAGGGGATTTAAATAGTTTGGCATGGAAACATCTGTCGCTAGACATATTGATCAGTATTTAAAGAAGCATCAGAAAGAAATGATCGCTTTTTTAAAACGTCTTGTGGCCTGTGAAACACCTTCGAAAAATAAATCATCGCAGCAACAAATACTTAAGATCTTAGAAGATTCCTTGTCGGAACTTGGATTCTATACCCTGTTGTTTCCAGGAAAAAGAACGGGTGGTTATCTTTTTGCAAGGCCTCTTGTTAAGGAAGGAAAAGGGATTCAACTGATGGTCGGACACTGCGATACCGTATGGAAGTTAAACACCATTGAATCCATGCCAATCAAGGAGGTAAACGGAAAAATAGCAGGCCCCGGAATTTTTGACATGAAAGCCGGAATAACCCAAATGATCTTTGCCTTGAAATCGCTACGGAATATTGGGGCCAAAATGGATTTATGTCCCGTAATACTGATCAATTCTGATGAGGAAATAGGAAGTTTTGAGTCTACAATGGCGATCAAAAGAGTTGCAAAAATTGCAAAGAGAGCGTTTATACTGGAGCCTCCATTAGGGTTTGAAGGAAAGTTAAAAACAGCTAGAAAAGGAATCGGAAAATTTGTAATCAGGGTACTTGGAAAACCTGCTCATGCAGGATTGAATCCCGGAGAAGGAGTTAGCGCCATTGTCGAATTGTCCTATCAAATTCAGAATTTGTTTCAGCTTAATGATTTTGAAAAAGGAATAACCGTTAATGTGGGAATGATCGAAGGAGGATCATCGGCTAATGTTATTGCTGAAGAAAGTCAGGCTGTGGTGGATGTGAGAGTTTATAACCTGGAAGATGCCCGTGAAGTTGAAAAAAAGATTCTGAACCTTCGGCCAAAGCACAAAGGCACTTCCATAGCCATAGAGGGAGGGTTTGGAAGGCCGCCTATGGAAAGAACGGAAAGAAATCAAAAGCTTTGGAAACTGGCAAAGAAAATAGGTTCAAGTATGGAACTGAATCTTGAAGAGACCACGGCAGGAGGTGGGTCAGACGGCAACACAACCAGTCTTTACACGGCAACCCTGGATGGTTTGGGAACTGTTGGTGACGGTGCCCACGCAAGGCATGAGTTTATTTTTAGAGAAAAGCTGATCGAAAGAACAACACTTTTGGCCATGTTACTGGCAAATGAAGATATAGAGCAAGAAATTATTGTTTCACCCCAAAAAGCATAAATTATGAATTCAGAATATATTTTTTCTTCGATGCTGAGAATAGGTGATCTGCACAAATACCCTTTTGAAGTTGAGAAGTTGGAGAAGTTCAAATGGAAAACAGGAGATTATGTAATCGGTCAGATTACTAAAACCGGAAATGATCAGATGCAGATAGAACTGATCAACGGAAGAATGAGAAGTTTTATGAAAGAGGATCTTGTTGCAGGAGCACTTGGAGAAAGGTATGCAACCCTTGAGGCTACCGGTTCATGGAGAGAAGCAGAGGAGGATGGTATCATGCACCTGCTCACCGGAGGTGGACTTGTCGGGAAATGCACATCTAAATCTGTTCGTGTTCCGGACCTGATTGAAATCAAGTATGTTGGTCATGTCATGCGGGAAGGTAAGATTTGCAAAATGGATGATTATGTTAAAACTGTACCCTACAGGAAATTCGACATGCCGGTAATTCTTCTTGTCGGGACCTCTATGTCGGCAGGCAAGACAACAGTGGCCAGGATCATTGTTAATCAATTGAAACGTGCAGGGCTTAAAATTGTTGCAGGTAAACTCACAGGTGCGAGCCGTTACAGGGATACGCTTTCCCTTAAGGATGTTGGAGCGAGCCATATTTTTGATTTTGTCGATATAGGACTTCCCTCTTCTATTTTCCCAAGAGAGAAATTCAGAAAAAAACTTGTGCAATTGTTAAGCAGAATTCAAGGTGTGGATGCCGATGTTGCGGTAATAGAATTAGGAGCCTCTCCTCTTGAACCATATAACGGTGACATCGCTTTTGAAGAATTGAAGGACTCTGTGAAATGCAATATCCTGTGTGCATCAGATCCATACGCAGTTTATGGTGTGATGAAGAGTTTTAAGATGGTACCTGATATTGTAAGCGGTATTGCCACCAATACTTATGCAGGAGCTGAATTAATTGAAAAATTATGTGGAGTTAAGGCGTTGAACCTGATAGAGCCCGAAACGGCTGAAGAATTAAGGAAGATTCTTTCCAAAAAGCTTCAGATCAACCTTGAGCCACATTTGTTGAACTAGTAGATCCTTTTGCTTGGGAATTCTTCCTTAAAAAAGTTACCTTTGATCATTCAATAAGGTATTATGCTTAGGACAGCCATACTGTTTCTTTTATTTATCGGTTCTCTTCAGGCGCAGAATAAAGAAATGTTTGTCGATGACAAATACCTTGAAGATCAACTTTATTTTAATCTTACCTACGTGCAATTGCTCAATACACCTGATCCAATTGATCAGTCAGGTTTTTCGTTTGGGGTTGGATTAGGTTTTATTAAAGATTTCCCTCTTAACAAAAAGAGAAATGTTGCTTTAGGGGCTGGTTTGGGATACGGATTTACCAATTATTACTTCAACATTAAATTTGATCAGACGGATCCGCCGACTGAAGTAGGAACCCTAAACAATAAAATCAATATCCATACTTTAGAGCTACCATTGGAATTAAGATTCAGGGGATCTACGGCTACCAAATATAAATTCTGGAGATTTTATCCCGGCTTTAAAATTTCCTATGTATTCGCAAACAAAACAAGTTCGGACAAGGCATATGATTACGACATCAGAGACATTGTAAGTATCAATGATTTTATATACGGACTTACATTTTCGGCGGGATACAACAAGTGGAATCTACACGTGTATTATGGATTAAACGATTTACTCAATAACGCGCCGGAAAACCCATATGATATCAATGTGAATGATATCCGCGTAGGGTTGATATTTTATATATTCTGATAGACCTGGAAGCTTAGGAACTGCGAGACCATACCCAGCAAGAATCCGAGATAAATTTCTTTGGGTCTGTGTGCGTTTAAACCTAATCTTGACACACCTATAAGTCCTGCAAGCAAGAACAAACCTGAAAGCAGTGAGGTAAAATTAAGGCGGTATTCATAACTCATCACCATCACAAACCCAATAATTCCTCCAATTCCCAGCATATGCAGACTGGTTTTTATGTTTATATTGAAAAAGAGATAGGTAAAACTCAAAGCAAATGCCACTCCAAAAAAAGAGAAGGCAAGTAAATCGGCAATTTGAATTCCCAGCATGGCCCTTCCCAGGAGAAAGGAAAGCATGATGAAGAAAAGTATAGGAAATTTTCTTTCATCTATCGTTCTAAGATGATAATCCTGAATCATATTTACTCTTTTCAGCAAGGCAAGCAACAGGATAGGAACAATGTAAGTACTTACAAATACAATCAGTAAAATGATATACTCTTGTTGTTTAATAATATGCTTTGGTGTAAGGTATAGATACAGAAAACTGCCGAAAAACGAAAACAACAGCGGATGTAACAAGTAGGAAACAAGTTTGTAAATAAACATAGATCAAAGAATCTTTTTTCTCAACCTTGCGACCGGAATATCGAGTTGTTCACGATATTTGGCCACGGTTCTTCGGGCGATAAGATAGCCACTTTCTTTTAATAATTTAGATAACTTTTCGTCGGTAAGTGGTTTCTTTTTATCCTCGTTATCGATTTCCGTTTGTAAAATTTTCTTTATCTCTCTTGTAGAAATATCTTCACCCTGTTCATTTTTCATAGATTCAGAAAAGAATTCCTTAACAAGCTTAGTCCCATAAGGAGTATCCACATATTTGCTGTTGGCAACCCTTGATACCGTGGAAACGTCCATATTGATCTGGTCCGCGATATCCTTCAGGACCATGGGCCTCAATTTTCGTTCATCACCAGTCAATAAGAATTCTTTTTGATAGTTCATGATCGCGGTCATAGTGATCATAAGGGTTTGCTGACGTTGTTTAATGGCGTCAATAAACCATTTTGCGGCGTCCAGTTTTTGCTTTATGAACATGATAGCATCTTTCTGAGACTTTGATTTTTCCTTTGATTCTGAATATCCCTTCAACATGTTATCATATTCTCTCGAAATATGAAGATCAGGAGCGTTTCTGGCATTAAGGCTTAATTCAAGGTTTCCTTCATTGATTCGAATTGTAAAATCCGGAACGATATGTTCTATAATGGTCTGATTCCCAGAATAAGCGCCACCGGGTTTTGGGTTTAATCGTTCAATTTCTTTAATGGCCCCTTTTAGTTCTTCCATGGTTATATTGAACTTCTGTGCCATCTTGGCATAATGCTTCTTTACAAACTGATCAAAAGAACTATCCAGGATGTCCTGGGCCAGTTTTCTATCCTTAGTCTCTTCTTTTCGTTTCAATTGAAGCGAAAGACATTCTTTTAATGAACGGGCGCCAACTCCCGCTGGATCAAGTTGCTGGATCACTTCCAGGATCTTTTCAACCTCCTCATGGGTTGTATAGATATTTTCGGAAAATGCCAGATCGTCAATGATATCATCAATGGTCCTCCGGATATATCCGTTATCATCAATACAGCCTACCATAAATTCGGCAATAAGTTCTTCCTGGGGATCGAGGCTAAAAGTGTGTAACTGATTACTAAGATGCTGGTTGAAAGTTATGCCACCGGAATAAGGTACCCGGTTATCTTCATCGTCACTGCTGTAATTATTTGACTGTAACTTATAACTTGGGATCTCATCATCGCTGAGATAGTCATCAATATTGATATCAGTTTCTATGGATTCAGTTCCCGTATCGTCATATTCATTCCCGTTGTCCTGGAATTCATCAACACTTTCTTTACCGCTTTCCAGCGCGGGATTCTCCTCAATTTCCTGGGACAGTTTCTGTTCAAAAGCCTGTGTAGGCAATTGAATCAACTTCATCAACTGAATTTGTTGAGGAGATAACTTTTGCTGTAATTTTTGCTGTAAATTCTGTTTTAACATACAAGTATTAACTGTCAGCTAAAGTTACGAAAAAAGTATGAGGCGAAAGACATCAGGCCATCTTGTCAATACCTTCTAAAACTCAGCGCTTTGAGGTGTTCTTGGGAAAGGAATCACATCACGGATGTTACCCATACCCGTCGCAAACTGTACCATTCTTTCAAAACCAAGACCAAAACCGGAATGAACAGCCGTACCAAACTTTCTGAGGTCGAGATACCACCATAATTCCTTTTCATCAATGCCAAGAGCCTTGATTTTCTCCTTTAAAACGTCCAGTCTTTCCTCACGCTGGCTTCCGCCCACGATTTCTCCTATACCCGGGAAAAGTACATCCATGGCCCTAACGGTTTTTCCATCGTCATTTAAACGCATATAGAAGGCTTTAATATTTGCGGGATAGTCAAAAAGGATGACCGGCGATTTAAAATGTTTTTCAACCAGGTATCTTTCATGCTCACTTTGCAGGTCCGCACCCCATTCATGTATAGGGAATTTGAATTTTTTCTTTTTATTGGGTTTCGAGTTCTTTAAAATTTCAATGGCCTCTGTGTAACTTACCCTTTTAAAGTTGTTATCAATGACAAACCTTAATTTTTCTCGAAGCGCCATCTCACTTCGCTGAGCCGCTGGTTTTGTCTTTTCCTCATCCAGCAACCTTTTTTCCAAAAACTCAAGGTCATCCTGACAATGTTCAAGAATATAGCCAAGAATATATTTGATAAAGTCTTCACTTAGATCCATATTAGCATCAAGATCATTGAAGGCAACTTCAGGTTCAACCATCCAGAACTCGGCCAGGTGACGTGATGTATTTGAGTTTTCAGCTCTGAAAGTGGGCCCAAATGTATAGACTTTCCCAAGTGCCATGGCATAGGATTCAGCCTCGAGCTGACCCGATACCGTCAGATTGGTCTCTTTTCCAAAAAAATCTTCCTTAAAATCAATTTCTCCTTTTTCATTCAAAGGAGGATTCTTCTTATCGAGAGTTGAAACATTGAACATTTCTCCCGCACCTTCTGCATCCGATCCGGTAATAATAGGAGCGTGAAAATAGTAAAACCCGTTATTGATAAAATACTGATGGATGGCAAATGACAAAACGGATCTGATTCTCATCACGGCGCTGAACGTATTTGTACGAATTCTCAGGTGAGCATTTTCGCGAAGGAACTCCATACTGTGCTTTTTCGGTTGAATCGGGTATTCTTCCGGGTTTGAACCTCCAAGTATTGCTATTTCCGAAACCTGAATTTCAACTGTCTGGCCCTTGCCCTGGCTTTCTACCAAAACTCCCCTGATGTCAAGGGCGGCACCGGTTGAGATCTGTTTTAAATCTTCCTCCGGGAATTTTTCAAAATCGATGACACACTGTATATTTTTAAGGGTTGAACCGTCATTAACCGAGATAAAACGATTACTTCTGAACGTTTTTACCCAACCTTTGACCTGAACCTCCTGTAATATATGTTTTGCCTCTAAAAGCTCTGCTACACTTAAGTTTTGCATCCTCAAAATTTTAGGAGGCAAAGATACACAAAGCGATAAAATTGGGAAAGTATATTTATTTTAAAATTTCCATCAGATACTCGCCATATCCACTTTTTAAAAGCGGTTTAGCCACTTCTTTTAGCTGAGAAGCGTCGATAAAACCTTTTCTGTATGCGATCTCCTCGATGCAGCCGATTTTAAGCCCTTGTCGTTCTTCGATCACCTGTACAAATTGTTGTGCCTGGATAAGTGAGGAAAAAGTTCCCGTATCCAACCATGCCGTTCCTCTTCCAAGGGTAACCACTCTTAATTTACCTTCTTCCAGATAAGCTTTGTTGATATCCGTGATTTCATATTCCCCACGCGCTGAAGGTTTTATATTTTTAGCCTTGTGGACTACAGAATTATCATAAAAATAGATACCCGGAACAGCATAGTTTGATTTAGGGTTCTTAGGTTTCTCTTCAATGGAAACCACTTTTCTATTCTCATCAAATTCAACGACCCCGTATCTTTCAGGATCATTTACATGGTAGGCAAAAACAACCCCGCCTTCAGATTCTACCGCCTCGGTCAGCCTGCGCTCCAGATCTGACCCATAAAAGATATTATCTCCAAGAATAAGGGCTACATCGTCATTGCCTATAAATGATTCGCCTATAACAAAAGCCTGAGCCAAACCATTGGGAATTTCCTGTACGGCATATTCAAAACGGCATCCGAGATTCTTTCCATCACCTAAAAGCCTTTTAAATAAAGGTAAATCATGCGGTGTTGAAATAATCAGCACTTCCTTTATTCCTGCAAGTAATAAAACAGAAAGCGGGTAATAGATCATTGGTTTGTCGTAAATAGGCATAAGCTGCTTGCTGACAGCCAGGGTCAGGGGATGTAAACGGGTGCCGCTTCCACCGGCGAGAATAATTCCTTTCATAGTAATTCCAATGTTTAGGTTTCTTCATCCTCTTTGGGGATGATTGTAATTGCTGGCTTCTTAAACGTTTTCTTATTAGCGATCTTCGATTCCAAAGATAAGAGCAATGAAGGTAAAAGTAACAAATTAGATACCATCGCAAAAAGAAGTGTAACAGACACAAGTCCCCCAAGCGCAATTGTACCGCCAAAACTAGACACGGTAAAGACCAAGAATCCAAAGAACAGCACCACCGAAGTGTAGAACATACTCACTCCTGTTTCACGAAGGGCAGCATAAACTGATTTACGGACGTTCCATTTATGAGCAATAAGTTCCTGCCTGTATTTGGCCAGAAAGTGAATGGTATCATCAACCGAGATTCCAAAGGCTATACTAAAGACCAAAACGGTAGATGGTTTAATCGGAACACCCAGATATCCCATTAATCCTGCCGTAATAAGCAAAGGGAGAATATTGGGAATCAGTGAGATTATGATCATTTTGTAAGATCGAAACATCCAGGCCATAAACAGCGAAATCAAAAAGATGGCCAAAGAAAGTGAGATCACCAGATTTTTAACCAGATAATTCGTGCCTTTTAAAAACACAAGAGCTTTACCTGTAAGAGATACATTGTAACGTTCTTTTGGGAATACCTGATTCACTTTTTCTTTAATTCTCTGCTCAATGTTTTCCATTTTATCGGTTCCAATATCCTTCATAAAGGTTGTCATTCTGGCAAACTGCCCGGTGGAATCGACAAAATTGTTTAATTGCTCTGAAGTAGCTTCTGAATTTTTAGTATAGGCCAGGATGAAATTTTTCTCTTGTTCCGTAGGGAGCTGGTAATATTTAGGGTTACCGTTGTAAAACGCCTGTTTTGAATACTTAACCATATTCAGGATCGAGATCGATTTGGATAATTCAGGGATCTCATTGATCTCCTCATCCAGCTTATTCATTCTTTTCATCGTGGCGAGGTTCATCACGCCTTTTTTCTTTTTGGTGTCAATGAGTATCTCCAGGGGCATGATTCCGCCAAACTCCTTTTCAAAGAAGAGAATGTCTTTATAGAATTGTTTCCCTTTGGGCATATCTTCGATCAAGCTTCCCGAAACCCTTATCATATATACCCCAATAATACTTGTAACAATGATACCAACGGTTGATATATAAATCGCTATTCTGTGATGCCGAACCGTATTTTCCATCCAGTTTACAATGGCATCGATCCATTTCCTTTCCAGGTGCTCCAAATGTTTATCCTTTGGCTTGTGCATAAAGCTGTAGATAATTGGAATGATTAAAAGCGACAGAATAAAAATAGCAAGTATATTAATCGAGGCAATTATACCAAACTCGTTTAAAAGCTGGCTGTTGGTAAAAATAAAAGTGGCAAATCCCGAGGCCGTGGTAATATTGGTCATCAGGGTTGCATTACCAATTTTAGAAATTACGCGTTGCAGGGATTTGGCCTGATTTCCGTGTTTTTTAACTTCCTGCTGGTATTTATTGATCAAAAAAATGGCATTTGGAACCCCAATAACGATGATCAATGGAGGAATAAGGGCCATCAGCACAGAAATTTCGTACTGAAACCAGCCTATAAAGCCCAGTGCCCATACTACACCAATACTTACAACGGTCATGGTGATAAAGGTGGCGCGATAGGACCTGAAGAACAACCAGAAAATCAATGAGGTAATAAACAAGGCAAGTCCAACAAAGATGCCAATTTCATCAATGATGTTCTGGGCATTCATGGTTCTGATATAGGGCATACCCGAGACCCTGACATCCAGTCCGGTTTCTTTTTCAAAAGCTTCTACGGAAGGATTTAGAACATCAAAAACAAATCGTTCTCTTTTCTTTGTATTGACAATGGTTTTGTCAAGATATATGGCTGTTTGAACCGTACCTGTTTCTTTGTTATAAAGAATGTTGTCAAAAAAAGGTAAACTTTCAAACAGCTCGTTCTTTATTATCGCAACTTCTTCATCTGAGGAGGGAATGTTTTCATAAAGAGGCTCTACAAAGAACTTTTGATTCTTTTTATCCTTTTTCAGTTTTTTGATATCTCCAACAGAAATCGAAAAATCAACTTCCGGGAATGAGTCCAGCATATGGGAGAAGTCATTCCACCTGTTAAAATTATCAACTTTGAAGATGCTGCTGTCCTGGACCGCAAGAATGATCATGTTCCCCTCTTCTCCAAAAATATCCAGAAAATTATCGTATTTGACATTTTCAATATGGTCCTTTGGAAGAAGATTGGCTTCGGAATGAGAAAATTTAATGTTTTGAATTTTTGAACCCAGGAACACTGTTGCCGCCGCCAAAACAATGAGAATAAAAATTCGCTGTTTTAAAATAAACCTTGAAACTACTTGCCAAAAATTCATACTTAATTTAATTTTCCCTTCAAGCGTCAATGATCCTCAACATTACTATGAAAATTTTTGACAAAATGGTTGATCAATAAGTTAAATTATCTTAGGATCAGACCGTCATAATTTCTTTTTCTTTTATAACATACAAGGCATCGACCTTTTTGATATAGGAATCGGTGAGTTCCTGAACATCTATTTCAGCATTGGATAACAGATCTTCAGAGATTTCGAGTTTTTTTAATTCGTGATTCGCTTCTTTACGATCGTTTCTAACGCTCACCTTGGCATTTTCTGCTTCTGCTTTCGCATGCTTGGCAAGTTCTTTTCGTCTTTCTTCCGTCAGGATCGGGACGTTGATGATTACGCTTTCACCGTTATTCATCGGATTGAACCCTAAATTGGCCGTTAAAATACCCTTTTCAATTTCCGGAATAAGTTGTTTTTCCCATGGTTGAACGGTGATTGTATGAGCATCGAGAGTATTTATATTAGCCACCTGAGTCAGCGGGGTCAATGCACCATAATACTCAACCTTGACACCGCTGAGCATCGAGGGAGTTGCCTTTCCGGCTCTAATATTCAGGAATTCCGATTCAAGGTGATGGATCGCATTATCCATATTTTCTTTGGCTGAATCTACAATAAATTGAACTTCTTCATTCATGGTATTAAAGATTTAAGAATTGACTAAGGTTCCTACATTTTCACCTGATATAACTTTCATCAGGTTCCCCTTTTTGTTCATGTCAAAAACAATTATAGGAAGGTCATTTTCTTCACTCAGTGTGAAAGCCGTCATATCCATGACTTTCAAATCCTTGTTCATGACTTCTTTAAAGGTAATATTTTCAAACTTAATGGCACTCGAATCTTTTTCGGGATCAGAAGTGTAAATACCATCCACACGGGTTCCCTTGATAATCACGTCGGCATTTATTTCAATAGCTCTTAAAACTGCTGCGGTATCTGTTGTAAAATATGGATTACCCGTTCCTCCTCCAAAAATGACAACACGACCTTTTTCAAGATGTCTAACAGCTCTCCTTTTGATAAATGGTTCAGCTATTTGTTTCATTTCTATCGAGGTAAGTAATCTGGTTTGTAACTCAGCTTCTTCTAGTGCGCTCTGCAGCGCAAGACCATTGATGATGGTTGCAAGCATTCCCATATAGTCCCCCTGGACACGGTCCATTCCATTACTGGCTCCTGCGAGGCCTCTAAAAATATTTCCACCTCCTATGACTATGGCAACTTCAACTCCTTTGTCGACAATATTTTTTATATCGGCAGCATAATCGGCCAATCTGTTAGAATCGATACCGTAGTTCCTTTCACCCATCAAGGCTTCACCACTCAGCTTTAGAAGAATTCTTTTGTATTTCATAGATTTTATGATGTGAGTTGTGCAAATATAATAAATATTAACGACGAAAAATTGAACAAATCGGCGTAAAATAAAAGGAATTCTATATCTTAAATAAAAAGGCCCGGGATCATCCCGGGCCTTTTAAAATGTATTCATTTTGAGATTAACCTAAGGCCACTCTCTTAAAGTCCACAACTTCAACATCACCAATTGACTTTACGTATTTAGCAACGCTAATTTTACTGTCTTTGATGAAATCCTGATTCACTAAGGTGTTGTCTTTGAAGAATCTTTTGATCTTACCCTGAGCAATTTTATCAAGCATTGCCTCTGGCTTGCCTTCCTGACGCAATTGATCTTTTGCGATTTCAATTTCTTTATCGATCACAGTTTGATCAACGCCAGCCTCATTCAAAGCTATAGGGTTCATAGCTGCAGCTTGCATAGCCACGTCCTTTGCAACCTCGTCAGCTCCATCAACCTTTGCAGATAAACCAACAATTGTAGCAATTTTACCTGAGTGGATGTATGACCCCACGTAAGGCGCAGAGATTTTTTCAAAAGCAGAAAGCTCTATTTTTTCTCCGATTACACCTGTTTGCTCGATCAATTTCTCCTGAACAGTGATTCCTTCAAAATCAGAACTCAACAATTCCTCTTTTGTATTGCTTTTAAGTGCTTTTTCGGCTAATTCCTTAGCCAGATTAACAAATTTTTCATTTTTACCAACGAAATCAGTTTCACAACCCAATACAATTACGGCACCTTCCGTGTGGTCTTCATTAACAACGGCTACAGCAGCACCTTCAGTAGATTCTCTGTCGGCTCTTTTTGCAGCAACTTTCTGACCTTTTTTACGTAAAATTTCAATCGCCAAATCAAAATCACCTTCTGCTTCAACCAGGGCTTTTTTACAGTCCATCATTCCAGCACCGGTGGTTTTTCTCAATTTATTTACTTCAGCAGCTGTTATTTTTGTCATTTTTTTATGTTTAAACGTTATCGTCAGATAACAAGTTCTACAATTATTTTTCTTCCTTTTTCGCTTCGGCTGTCTCCTTTACAGGGGCAGCTTCTTTTGCAGGAGCAGCTTCTTTTACAGGAGCAGCTTCTTTTGAAGCAGCTTTTGACGCTACTTCCTGCTCTTTACTTTTCTTCCTGTCAGATAATCCTTCACTAATAGAATCCGTCAGGTAAGAAAGAACCTTTTCAATTGATTTTGATGCATCATCATTTGATGGGATTACATAGTCAATCGGTCTTGGATCTGAATTTGTATCTACCATGGCAAAAATTGGAATGTTTAATTTTTGTGCCTCGGCGACAGCAATGTGCTCTCTTTTGATGTCCACAATAAGAATTGCGCCAGGTAAACGCGTCATGTCAACTATTGAACCTAAGTTCTTTTCTAGTTTTGCCCTTTGACGATTGATCTGTAATTTTTCTCTCTTTGATAAAGCTTCGAAAGACCCGTCCTTCTTCATTCTGTCGATATAAGCCATTTTCTTGACAGCTTTTCTTATCGTAACAAAGTTAGTCAACATACCACCTGGCCAACGCTCAGTAATGTAAGGCATGTTTACACTTTTTGCTTTATCCGCAACGATGTCTTTTGCTTGTTTTTTGGTAGCAACAAATAATATTTTTCTACCTGAAGCTGCAATTTTATTTAAAGCTGAACCGGCTTCATCAATTTTAGCAGCAGTTTTGTACAAGTCAATGATATGAATCCCTTTTCGCTCTGTATATACATAAGGAGCCATATTTGGATTCCATTTTCTTGTAAGGTGTCCGAAGTGTACACCTGAATCAATTAAATCTTTTATTTCTATGTTTGCCATTTTGTTTTAGTTTACGTTCCGTGTGTTTTAGCAATAACTAAGTAGTCTTTAGAATTTGAATCTTAATTATTTGGATGCTAAACTTATACGACAACAGTTTTTTCAATTTTACTTTATTCTTGCGAACCTTAATAGATTCGACAACAATCGAATTAACGTTTAGAGAACTGGAATTTCTTACGGGCTTTCTTCTGACCGAATTTCTTTCTCTCAACCATTCTAGGATCTCTCGTGAGCAATCCTTCCGGCTTTAAGATGGCTTTGTTCTCTTCATTGGCAGCAACCAATGCTCTTGTAATTGCCAGTCTAATAGCTTCTGCCTGACCTGTAATACCTCCACCAAATACTTTGGCTTTGATATCATAGTTTTCAGCATTTTCAGTAAGTGCTAAAGGCTGCAATACTTTATATTTCAACATATCAGTAGTGAAATAGCTGTCATAAGCCTTTTCATTTACTGTAATGTTTCCTTTACCCTCTGAAAGATATACTCTAGCAACAGCAGTCTTTCTTCTACCAATTTTGTGAATAGTCTCCATATTACTTGATATCATTTAGGTTAATAGTTCTTGGCTTTTGAGCATCTTGTCCATGATCTCCTCCGTTATATACATAAAGGTTTCTGAACAATGCGCTGCCAAGTTTGTTTTTAGGTAACATACCTTTTACAGCTTTTTCAACAACTCTTTCCGGATTTTTTGCGAAAAGTTCATTTGCAGAAAGCATTCTTTGTCCACCCGGATAACCTGTATGACGAACGTAGGTTTTGTCATTCCATTTGTTTCCGGTTAATTTGATCTTCTCAGCGTTGATGATAACAACATTGTCACCACAGTCAACGTGAGGTGTAAAGTTAGGTTTGTGCTTTCCTCTGATCAGTTTTGCAACCTTTGAGGCCAGACGTCCTAACACTTCTCCTTCAGCATCCACCAAAAGCCATTCCTTGTTCACGGTAGCTTTGTTGGCTGATACTGTTTTGTAACTTAATGTGTTCACACGTATTTATTAAAATTAAACATTCCTTCTCTTCAGTTCAAAGAGTTTGCAAAAGTACAACTAATTATTCATTTGACAAACAGGATATAGCTATATTTTTGAACTACAGATCAATGCTCAAAATATTTAGAACGAGGGAAGTAGAGATTAGATTGGTTTTTGAATTGAAACAAGGTTAAAACCCAAAAGCTTTTACGCATAATTAGTGCGCTTCAAGCCAGTCATTTCCAAGGCCGATATCCACGGTTAATGGTATGGACATTTTATAGGCGTTTTCCATTGTGTTTTTAATAAGCGGCCTTAACAGTTCCAGTTCGTCTTTGTGCATATCGAATACGAGTTCATCATGTACCTGAAGCAACATTTTTGACCTGTAATTTTCTTTTTTCAAAAGTTCATGGATCCGAATCATGGCAATTTTTATGATATCAGCCGCACTTCCCTGTATGGGGGCATTTACAGCATTGCGTTCGTCCGCAGAACGTACAATAGCATTTCTCGAATTGATATTCTTTAAATACCTTCTTCTTCCCAGTATGGTTTCAACATAACCATGATCCCTGGCAAAATCGACTTGTTTAGCTATGTAGGATTTAAGCGTAGGGTAGGTTTCGTAATAAGTTTCAATAAGTTCTCTGGCTTCTGACCTGCTCAGGTCGGTTTGCTGGCTTAGTCCAAAAGCAGAAACTCCATAGATGATACCAAAATTAACCGTTTTTGCGTAACTTCTTTGTTCTCTGGTTACGTCTTCAATCGGAACGTTAAAAACATTTGCTGCAGTAGAACGATGAATATCCTCTCCTTTTAAGAAAGACTCCTTCATCTGTGCATCACCGCTCATTTCGGCGATGAGCCTGAGTTCAATCTGAGAATAGTCGGCTGCAAGGAGCGTGTAATTCTCATCTCTGGGAACAAAGGCTTTTCTAACCTGCTGCCCTCTCTCGGTTCTGATAGGGATATTCTGCAGGTTAGGGTTGTTAGAACTCAATCTACCCGTAGCGGCCACCGTCTGACTGTAGGTGGTATGTACCCTGCCGGATTTTTCATTTACCTCGTTGGGAAGCGAGTCTACGTAAGTGTTTTTCAATTTAACAAGGCCCCTCCATTCCAGAATATTCTTTACAATTTCATGATCGGCAGCCAGTTTGGAAAGGATTTCTTCGCCGGTGGCATATTGACCCGTTTTGGTTTTTTTGGGTTTATCTACGAGTTTTAACTTTTCAAACAGTACCACACCTAACTGCTTGGGCGATGCCAGGTTAAAATCAGTATCCGCCTCTGTGTAAATTAGATTTTCAAGATGTTCAATGTCTTTGTTCAGATCTATTGCCAGAGATTTTAGATATTTTTCGTCCAATCGAATCCCTTCAAGTTCCATGGATGCCAGTACATCAACCAGAGGAATTTCAATATCTCTAAATAGTTTGGTAAGCCCGTTCGATTCGAGTTCCTTTTCAAATATTCCTTTAAGTTGCCAGGTAATATCAGCATCTTCAGTAGCGTATTCGGTTTGAAGTTCAAGGCTTACATCACGCATGGAGCCTTGATTTTTACCCTTCTTTCCAATTAGATTCTCAATCGGTATTGGGGTGTATTTCAAATAAGTTTCCGAGAGGACATTCATGTTATGTCTCATATCCGGATTGATCAGATAATGAGCGATCATGGTGTCAAAAATGGGCCCTTTGATCTCCACGCCATAATTCTTTAAAACTTTGAGGTCATACTTTAAGTTTTGCCCCACCTTTTCTATTGACTCATTTTGAAAAAAAGGTTCAAATCTCTGAAGAACCTCTCGGGCCTCTTCATCTTCCTTAGGAACCGGAACATAATAACCTTTACCTTTGGAAAACGAAAATGCGATTCCAACCAGTTTTGCCTCAAGTGTATTCAGGCTTGTAGTTTCTGTGTCAAAACAAACCGAAGGCTGCTGTAACAACTTTTTTAAAAGCAATTCCTGGGCAAATGCAGTTCCCACATGCTGGTATAAATGATCCGTATTTTCAGCCTGACGGTATCCGGAAATGGAGGTGTTGCTGTCTGTATCACCTGAAGGAACTGAAAACATGTCAAGCTGATGGCCCTCAGCCTGATCTTCTGAACTTTTATTCTCATCGTTAGAAGGGGGTGCAGTCGTTTCTAACTGATCCTGAAAAATTCGATTGAGATTTTCCAGTGATCTTCTGAATTCCAACTCCTGAAAGATCTCTCTCACTTTATTGAAATCCGGGGTGTTTAACTCAAAATCCTCTTCATGAAATTCCACCGGGCAATCAAGCATAATGGTGGCAAGTTCCTTTGACAAGAGGCCCAATTCCTTGTTGGCTTCAACTTTCTCTTTCATTTTTCCCTTTAGCTCATGGGTGTTTTCAAATAAGCCCTCCATACTTCCGTAGGCTTTCAGAAACTTTTTTGCTGTTTTCTCCCCTACGCCGGGTAAACCCGGTATATTGTCAACAGAATCTCCCATCATTCCTAAAAAGTCGATAACCTGCTTTGGATCTTCAATTTCGAATTTTTCCTTAACGGTATCAACATCCCAGATTTCAATTCCGTTTCCCATTCGAGCAGGCCTGTACATGACCACATTTTCGGTAACAAGTTGGGCGAAATCTTTATCCGGGGTAACCATAAACGTTTTATATCCGGCTTTTTCAGCCTGAACAGACAAGGTTCCTATCAAATCATCCGCTTCATAGCCTTCCATTTCGATAATAGGAATATGCATGGCCTCAAGTATCTTGTGTATATAGGGTACTGCAATCTTAATGGCTTCAGGTGTCTCCAGCCGGTTTGCCTTGTATTCTGGAAATGCCTCGGTCCTGATCTGGGACCCACCTTTATCAAAGGCAACGGCCAGGTGATCCGGTTTTTCCCTTTTGATCACATCCAGCAGCGAATTGGTAAAACCCATAATAGCTGAAGTGTCCATCCCTTTTGAATTGATCCTTGGATTTTTAATAAAAGCATAATATCCTCGAAAGATCAAGGCATAGGCATCAAGTAAGAAGAGTCTTTTTTGTTCGGCCATTAGAATGAATTTAGATGTATGTAAAAGTACAAATTTGTGATTCTGCTGAAAAAGAATTACAAATTTATTGCTAATTCGTTAATTTTTTGGACTTTACCCTCCTTGTTATCAGAAAATACTATATTTGTAAGTATAGAATTTAAAACTATAGTATGACTAAGTTTGGAGAATTGATTGGATCGAAAACCCCCACGCTAATTGATTTTTATGCAGACTGGGAAGGAGATAATACAAATTTGCATTCCATATTGCGTGATGTGGCGGCTGCTTTGGGAGATAAGGCGAAGGTGGTCAAAATAGATGTTTCAAAAAACGAAACTCTTGCTGCCGCCTTAAGGATAAAGGGCAATCCTACTTTTATCATTTACAAGAACGGTGAAATGAAGTGGAGGCAGACCGGCCAGCAAGATGCAAATACCCTGATCAGCCTGGTTGAACAATATGTCTAAGATTTTTAATAAATAGATTTAAAAGCAAATCCCTTTTCGGTAAAATGCTCAAGTACCTTGGGCAGCACATAATCCAGATTTTTAAATGATTTATCGCTGTCGTGAAAAACGACGATACTACCGTTTCTGATGTGTTTCAAGGTCAGTTCCAGGCAGGTTTCTTTGGAGAGGCTCTGATCAAAATCACCACTGAGTACATCCCACATGATGATCTTATATCCTTGTTTCCTTAACTTCTTAGCCTGAAGAGGTCTTATTCGCCCATGAGGCGGCCTGAAGAGTTTGTTCCCTTGCTTATCCATCCTGCTTTGAAGGTAGGATTCGGCCTTTAAAATGTTTTTGATGTACTTGTTTGTCGGGGTCTTCCAGCCTTGCAGATGATTATAAGTGTGATTTCCGATGCTGTGATCCGCATCTAAAATTTGCTGATAAATATGAGGATGTTTCTTGATATTTTCCCCTACACAGAAAAAAGTAGCCTTTGCCTCAAACCTCCTTAAGGTTTCAAGGACCCAAGGGGTAAAATCCGGAACGGGTCCATCATCAAAAGTGAGATAGATCTCCTTTTTATCTGTTTTGATGCGCCACGAGTAATTGTAAAAAAAACTTTGCACCAATCTTGGGGTTTTCACCAGATACGGTCTCATAGAATAAAGTGTCAAATGATAAATCGGGGAATACCCAAGTTACAAAAAAATACTTCAACTAAAAAAACTACTCCTCAAGGACTTCCTCAAGCAGGGTCACAGAGGTCATAAAGTCATCTTTTAACTGAGTCGAATACTCCTCTGAATCAAATTCCACACAAGTCGCTATAATGTATTTGTACAAATCCAGTGTCCCCTCCAGGTCACCAAAGTTTTGTGACAGTTCGTAAGAACTCAGCCCAGAATAATACACAATCCGTTCTTTGAAGTTTTCAATTAAAAATTCAACGATCTTTCGTGCTTTTTCAGGTTTGTCAATAGAGTAATAGGATTCAATATGACCAATCACCAATCTAAAATATCCATAAGATTTCATGGGCATTTTATCCAGGGACATATCAAGAATTTCCTCGGCTTTTTCAAATTTCTTTTCCTTGATGAGTTCGTCGGCCAGCCTTCCCAGGCTGTTTCTGAATGAAATCCCGTTTTTCCTGGTCTCAGGATCAAAGTAGATATCACCATTGGAGTTTTTCCAGGACCATTTTTTCACGTTCTCATACATCACATCTGTATCTATGCGTCCCATATCCATAAAACTTCTGTTTGAAATAGGTGTTTTAATTGGAACAAATTTATAGGCGAGACCATCTAACTGGAGATAATCTTTTAGCCAGATATATTCTTCAGCCGCCTGGGCCCCACCCGTAAAATAAAGCGGTTTTTCCCAGTTGTTGTTAGCCAGTATATCCAGCATAAGTATGCGGTTTTTGATCAAAGCGGATTCAGAGATCTCTATATCGATATAGGGTTCTATCAGGGCTGAGTCTTTTTCAGCCACGATCCCGTTTTTGAGTACCGCTTCCTTGTCTACCATTAATCTCAGTTTGGTTGTTGGATAGACTTTCTCAGGATGGCCATTTTCTTCAAAGTCAATATAAGTGCGCTTATCCTTACTTTGGATCCAGCGCATAAAAAACTTAATATCCACAATGGAATCCTTGAACTGCGGAAAAGCATAAGGATAGTAATAAGCCACATCCAGTGACCCTTCCTTGTAGTCATCATGAGTCAGTTGAGAAGGAATGGGGTCTGCCTTGTAGGTTTTTCTTTTTTGCTGGTCAATGTACCAGTCCTTTGCAAATAAACTGGTATTAATCAGTTTAATATCCGTCCTGTAATCTTCAACTTCCTGCATGTACCACAACGGGAAAGTATCATTGTCGCCAATGGTAAACATAATGGCATTTTCCTGACACGAGTCAAGATATGATTTTGCATTGTTCCAGGTGGTATATTTTCCAGACCTGTCATGATCATCCCAGTTTTCTTTGGCCATCAGAACAGGCACGGCCAAAAGACATACAAGAGTCAGGACTGCAGGCAACAGGGAACTGGTTACTTTTGTTTTGAGCTTTTCATAAAGGGCCAGGACACCAAAACCGATCCAGATGGCGAAAACATAAAAGGATCCCACGACGGCGTAATCTCTTTCTCGAGGTTCAAAAGGCTTGGGATTTGTATAGAAAATTATGGCCAGTCCGGTAAAAGCAAAGAACAACAGCAGGATGTAAAAATTGTTCATGTCCCTTTTTAAATGAAAGAGCAGCCCTATAATTCCAAGTATCAAAGGGAGGAAATAGTATTTGTTTCGACCTTTATTTTCTGTAACTTCACTGGGAAGGTTCTTTTGTGAACCCAACCTCAGTTCATCAATAAAATCAATTCCGCTTAACCAGTTTCCGTGATTGTCCAGATTTCCCTGAATATCATCCTGCCGGCCGGTAAAGTTCCACATAAAATACCTGCCATACATATATCCGAACTGATAAGTGATCATAAAACTGATATTTTCCCCAAAAGTGGGCCTTCTTTTTGATCTTTGAGGTATTCCGGCAATCGCCTTGTAATTCTGAACTACCGAGGCCGTAGGGTCGACCATCCTTGGTATGATACCTTTGTGCTTACTGCTATAGTTTGGAAGAGCGTCCTTGTAATTATTTACGATCACATACTTTCCGGCCTTTTCATCTTTCTCATATTTGGGCTTGGCGTCCCTGTATGGATTACTTTTATCTCTTTCACCTGAATTGGAATAATAAGACCCGTAAAAGACGTTGGCATCTCCATACTGTTCTCTATTGTAATAGGCCAGAAGTTCTCGAGCACTGGAAGGGTTGTTTTCATTAATCGTGGTATTGGCATTTGCCCGAATAGGTAACATCAGCCATGAGGAAAAACCTATCATGATGAACAGGACGGACAACAATAACAGATTGGCTGTATACAGCTTCTTTTTCCGGGTATGCTTTAATCCGAAATAAAACAATGCTATTAACAGGATCCCCGCAATAATGCTTCCTGAATTAAAAGGCATTCCCAGGGTGTTGATAAAGAATAATTCAGAGGCACTGAAAAACCTCAGTGTAAATGGGAACAACAATTTAAAGACAAAAGCCAGAACCAGAATCGATACGATATTGGCCAGAATAAACTGCGTTGTATTAAGTTGTGGATATCGCTTATAGATATAGATAAAGACAATTGAAGGAATTACCAGTAATGACAGGATGTGGACCCCAAAAGATAATCCTACGATAAAACTTATAAGCAACAGCCATTTGTTGCCTCTTGGTTTGTCCATTTCTGCCTCCCAGTGAATAGCGAGCCAGAAAAGAAGTGCCATTAAAAAGGATGACATGGCATAAACCTCTGCTTCAACAGCGCTGAACCAGAAGCTATCTGAAAAAGTATAGGCTAAGGCGCCTACCAAACCGCTTCCAAGGATAGCTATGGAAGCTCCTTTGCTTATTTCTCCGGAAGTTTTTTCAACCACTTTTTTGGCAAGTGCCGTTATGGTCCAGAACAGGAATAAGATTGTAAATGCACTTGCGAGGGCAGACATAAAATTAACCAGCATGGCAATTTTAGTAACATCGCCTGTAAAGATCGCAAAAAATGCCCCCATCATCTGGAAGAGCGGTGCCCCTGGAGGGTGTCCGACTTCTAATTTGACCGAAGTAGCAATGTACTCTCCACAATCCCAGTAGCTCACAGTAGGTTCGAGTGTTAAAGTATAAGTGATTAATGCGATTGCGAAGGTTAACCAACCCAGAATGGTGTTGAATTTTTTATAATCAAAAGACAGCATAGACACAATTTAAAACTGAGGCGAATTTAGTAAATTAAATATTAACGGGTTTGATTTTGTGGAGCAGCAAAAAAAAATCAAAAAAACCCTTTTGCCAAACAAAAAGTTTGTTTTAAATTTGCGCCTGCTTAATCAAATTAGATCAGGCACTGAAATATTGACCCATAGTGTAACGGTAGCACTCCGGTTTTTGGTACCGTCAGTCAAGGTTCGAATCCTTGTGGGTCAACTGACAAGATTAGACAAACTCTCCAAGAAATTGGGGAGTTTTTTTGTTTTGGACCTTTCTTCGGGTCGCGATTCTTCTTTATTTGGAATTGTTTTAAAAAATTTAGTTCATCTATTACTTATGTATTGATCCATGAGAAAATGAATCATTTGAAAAAGCCTATTTATCATCGAAATAAACATCAAAACCCTTTGTCTTGAGAATAATAAAGGAATCTGCTTTTACCTTTAAGGGGCCAATAAATGGATTGCTCATTGAAAAAACAAAATAGATCAATACGGCAATTAAAATGTTATATAAAGTAAGAAACAACATCGATACAAAATCTATGCGATACACAGCGAAAAATATCCACATAAACGTTAATCCAAGTAATAAGATATAGACTAATTGAGGAGTAGAAGCACGTTGTGAATATACTCTGACCTGAGTCAATTTTATAATTTTATTCAGGTCATTGAAAATTATATTCTTTTCAATCTCCTGTTTTTCACTGGTCGCAGGTATATTGGCAATAATATTATTTGCTTCTACCAAAGACTGAATCATCTCAGAAAAAAATGGATCGGACTCAATTTTCTTCCAGTCATCGTTGATGGTTAAGTCTACATATTTCATTATTTTTCTCAGAGCAGTTTTGGATTCAGCGGTTTCAAATTGACTCAGCCTCATGCTCACATTGGCCAAGATAGATGCTTCTTCTTCCATTGAATCCAGGATTTTAGTATACCGTACATTTTCATTTGCATAACTTAATGAAAGAAGTAATGCAATTAAGCCAGCCGATACTCTAAAAAGCAGTCGGCCTATCCTTTCATGCTGTTTGGTGATCTTCTTTACGATGAATCGTTTGGACAGAAAAACCATCAGTATACCTGCGATCGAAATAGTTAAAATCGTAATTAGTAGCCCCATTAAAAATGGTAGTTCGAGTAAAATTTCCATATTCAAGAATTCATTGTATTGTTAAATATAAAAATAAAAATTCGCGGTTGAACCAAATGGCCTTTTTCGAAATAATATTGGTTTATATTTTATTCTTTTGTTTTGAGATGAAACATTGAACAAGTCAATATTTTGGCAACTTAAAATAATTTTTGTATTATTGAATACCGCCTTGATTTTTAGGCTCTAAGAAAAGTTAATCCCCTCTAAAGCTTATGTTATGGATTCAATATACAATGATGAAATAAATTCTAACCAACGAATTACTAGTTTCGCTCGAAGAAGTTATAAAATTTATCTGGAGCATTTTAAGTCTAGAAACTTAAAACCTACCTTGACTCAAGAAGAATTTTTGAAAAATTACAGATCCTGATTTTCTAAAGACAACAGTTTTAGAACTATGAAAAGGTGACATAGGAATGGCTAACCGGTTTGTTGGCTGATAAAAAATTATAAAAACTCTCCCATTTCCGGAGAGTTTTTTATTAACAGGATATCCTCCATGGCCAAAAAAGACATTAGTCTATTGTGGCAGGTTTCTGTCGTATGGACTGAAAGTCTTCATGACCTAATTGCCAGAGCGAAAAACTGAAATTATCAGCCATTTTTTCAAATCTTTTTGACTTGGAATCGCCTTGACCGTGTCCTGACTCATAATCGACTCTAAAAAGTATGGGTTCATCTGAGGCATTGGCGGCTTGAAGTCTTGCAGCAAATTTCCCGGGTTGCCAGGCTATAACTCGCGGGTCATTCATTCCAGCGGTGATGAGCGTGGCCGGATATTTGACTCCATCCTCCAGATGATGATAGGAGTCCATTTCTTTAAGGGCCAGAAATTCTTCTTCCATTTCGACGGTCCCGAATTCAGGGGTATTCACGGGTCCGTTTGGGCTAAATTCCACTCTAAGTGTGTTCATGCAACCTACCTGAGGGAGTACAACACCAAAAAGATCCGGTCTCGAGGTCATTGCCCTTCCCACTAAAATTCCTCCGGCACTTCCTCCTTGAATCATTGTTCTGTTCGGGCTGCTGTATTTGTTTTTATGAAGGTATTCGGTACAGGCTATTAAATCCTTCCAGGTATTGGGTTTTGTGGTTTTATATCCGGCTTTGTACCAGGCTTCACCCAAAGCTCCTCCTCCTCTTACATGAGCAACGGCCATTACGCCCCCCTTGTTGGTCCATTCCAGGTACATAGGATAAAAGAATGGATTTATTGTTGCGCCGTAGGCTCCATAACCCATAAGAAACAGAGGGTTGTTACCATCAAATTGGGTATCTTTTTGATGAATGATCGAAAGGGGAACTTTTACACCGTCATGAGATTCCACCATAACTTCTTTGACAACGAGATCTTCAAATTCCGGAAATTCACCTTTTGAAGAAAGGGTTTCATCTTTAAATTCATTTGAATTTTCATCGTAGCGATAACGCGTGTAATCTTTTGTCCAGCCATTCAGGGTGACCCATACCTCCTTGTGATTAACAGTTTTGGAACGAAGATTTGCATTGCCGGCTTTAAAAGGTAAGCTTAGTGAAACGGATTTTGAGCTATTATATTCTTTTCTGTATACCTTTGCCTCAACCCCATTTTTTGAGGTTGTGTAATACATCGCATTCTTTGTGAGAGTAAAAGCCTTTATAACCTCATTCATATTTTCTTTTACCACAACCTTAGCCTTTTCAACATCAGGGTCTTTCAGGTCCACTCTTAAAATCTTGTAATTCGGGGCGTTTTTACTTGATTTGAAATAAATATTTGAAGAATTGACATAAAAGTCTTCGATCTTGTCAATGCGTTCTGTCAGGGTTCTCCACTTTGGTTTCTCAGCGGGTAAATTGACAAAGTCGGCAATAAAAAGACGAAGGCTGTTTTCTACAGTAAAAGCACCGGCAAAAAAGGTTTTGGCATCGTTGTCGTAAAACATGAGTGGAAACTCTTTCGGGAGTATATCCAGTTCAGGATTTGTCTGATTGGAAAAAACCTCAATATCCTCCTTGGGATCAGTTCCCAGTTGATGATAGAATACCTTAGAGTTCAGTTCTCTTTCATGATCATGAATGTCTGCTGAATTTAGACGATTGTATATGAAGCTTTTGTTCCCGGGAAGCCATGACACCGACGGGAACCAGCATCTATCTATTTTTTCTTCCATTATTTTTTTATTTACCCGTTCCATGATCAGGATTTCTGAACTTTCGCTTCCGTTTGGGGATACTGTGAAGCTTACCAGACTTCCGTCTTCAGTTGGGGAAATCTGATTGATTGAATACTTCTGTCCCGAATCCTTTTTGTAATTATGTGGGTCGAATAATAATTGTTCCTCACCGTCGAATCCCTTGCGGCAAAATAATTTGCCAGTATCATCATCAGGGGTCGACTTCAAATAAAAATAATAATCGTTTTTAGTGATATTGAGATTGTAGACGTTAAATTTCATCCTGCTGTCATATTCTTTATAGGCTTTAAGGAGTTCTTTTCTGCCGTTGATATTATCCAGTACATTTCGTGTGTATTCTCCTTGTTTTTGGAACCAGTCAGCAACTTTTGCATCTTCCAGGTTTTCCATATATCGATATGGATCTTCAATTTTGTGACCGTAATATTCGTCCGTAACCGTTTTGATTTCTGCAACAGGTTGTTGAGCGTTAAGGAAAAGTCCTAATCCGGTAAACAATAGTAAGAGTTTGGTTTTCATGATTGTAATTTTATCAATTAAGGTTTTTATGGAATTCACTGAGTAAGAGATCCCTGTAAAAATGGAATTTAGTTTTTTCTCTTTGAAGAATAAAACACTTAGGGACGAATGGCCTGAATTCATGTTCGAATGGGACGAATTATTTTTCAAGCTTTGGGTAAAAAGGATTTTTTCTTTTAAGATATTAATCTTTAATTTGCAGCCCTTTAAAACGTCAAAATGACTTCAAGATTGCTGAAATTGCACCCCCCAACATTCTCAACAATTGCATTGTTCCTATTTCTTCTGTCAGGCTTTTTTATCGATGTTTATGCGCAAAGTGATACCATTAACTTTGAAGATGTAAAGGATGTCAAAAATTTTGGCAGATTTCGGTATATTGAAGTCAAAGGCCATACCGGATACCATTTGTATGCGGGGGAATTGTTGAATGAATCCGTGAATCAGGGGTATGGTGCGATCGAAGTGAGATATGGTTGGCAAAACACGAATCCGGATCACTGGACAAGCCGTTATGGGCATGCCACTTACGGAATCGGTTACTATTCAGGTTTTGTGGGAAATCCTTCGGTTTTAGGAAAACCGAATGCAGTTTTTGGATTTGTAAATTTTCCCCTGAGTTACCCTGGGAAAAAGAATGAACTCGAAATAGGTCTGGGCCTGGGACTGACCTACAACCTGGAGCCCTATGATCCGGTTAGTAACCCGGAAAATGATGCCATTGGATCTCCCTTTGCCGTTTACTTTAATCTCTATTTTGGCGGGGCTTATAAAATGACCAGAGAGGTAGATTTGCTGTACGGAATTGATTTTACGCATTTTTCTAATGGAAGAATGACCACTCCCAATTACGGATTCAATATGTACGGTATTAATCTTGGCCTTCGATACTACTATAATGTGGATCAAAGGAAGTTAAACAATGATGTTTACACTAAGGAGATTCTTCAGGCCCGATTTGAAAGGCCCGAAAGCAGTGAGCCTAAAAAATTAAGAGAGAGTTCCGTTGAGATGGTGCTGGCTGCCGGAACCGTTCAAAACGAAGAAGACAAAGGGACGAGCAAAAGATATGGAATCTTTTCCGGAGTACTTGACTATCGTTACAAATTCAATAGTATGCACGCGATAACGGCAGGATTTGATTTTTTCTATGACGGAAGCCTGGAGCCGGAATACCCTGAACCTTCTGATCAATGGCTTTACGGGGCACATATTGGGTATGACTTTATGTTTGGAAGGTTTGCCGCAAGATTACAGGCCGGAGCATACCTTTCCGATGATAAGGGAAAGACACCTTCATACCTGAGGGCCGCCTTTCGATATGATATCAATAAATGGCTTTTCACCCAGCTTGCCATTAAAACAAAAAACACCTCAAGAGCAGACTGGGTTGAGTTTGGAATAGGGTTTACACCCTTTAAATGGTAATGTCAGAGCCTGAATGTGATTACTGGCCTCAAGGCGTGGTTGGCTAATTCCTGACCGATACTTCCATTGAACAACCGGGACAATCCACTTCTTCCGTGTGTGTTCAGGGCAATTAAATCTGCATCTATGTCCCTTGCATAACTTAAGATGCCTTTTTCAATAGAAATGTCATTGTAAATTTTTGTGGAAAAATTGTCAAAATCAAAATCTTCCATAAAATGAGCCATTTTTGACTCGATATTCTTGGTTGTATTAAAGTTATGAATGGTATTTATGTAAAGCAAATGAATTTTGGCTCCAAAAAGTTCCGCAAACTCAACAACGCTTTGGAAGGTACTTTTACTTTCTTTATTAAAGTCTGAAGCAAATATCATATCGTTAACCTCAAATTTATCAACGCCTTCTTTTATTACCAATACCGGAACTTTGGACCTTCTGACCACTTTTTCAGTATTGGATCCAATAAACATCTCCTGCAGACCTGAAGCACCCTGAGAACCCATTACGATAAGGTCGATTTTGTTTTTCTCACTTTCACTAATTATTCCGGAAAAAGCATGCTGAAACTGAATTGTTTCCACAACACGAAGCCCCTTAAAAAAAGGAAGCTGTTTAAATTTTTCAAACTTCTCATGCGCCAGCTTCATAAAGTAGATGATCTGAGGTTCGCTGCTAATAGTGTTCATTTCGGCCGGATCAATAGTAGTGACAGGCAATTCCAGCATATGAACAAGAAAAATTTCACTGTCTGTTTTGCGGGCAATACTGGCAGCGACCTTTGCTGCGCTTTCGGCTTCTTTTGAAAAATCTACAGGAACTAATATTCGTTTCATAACATTATTTTTTGGTTAATAAGTTAAAGTTAATAAATTTTCATTGAATAAGCCGCTGATTTTTGTCAGTATCAAAGGAATTGCTATATTTGCAGCGAAATTTACGACGATAATGAGTTGGAGGGGACAAATAGTCCCCTCTTTTTATACCGGTCAAATGGATGAGAATTTAGTTAGAAAATTGGTTGATGAAGCTGTTGCTGAGAATGAGGCATTGTTTTTACTTGATTTGAATTTCGGAGCTGACAGAAGTATAAAGGTTGTGGTTGATGGTGATACAGGTGTTCCTTTAAGTGAATGCATCAGAATAAGCAGGCATGTGGAACATAATCTGGATCGGGAAGCAGAGGACTTTTCGCTGGAGGTTACAACTCCAAGCATTACGGACCCGCTTACAAACAATCGACAATTCAATAAAAATATCGGAAGGACTCTTAAGGTGAAAACCGATAATGAGATTTTTGAAGGTAAATTGACAGAGGTATCAGAAGAAGGGATACGACTTTTTTGGAAGGCAAGAGAGCCTAAACCAATTGGAAAAGGAAAAATAACGGTGGAAAAAGAAAAATTCTTGCCACTGAGTGAAATAAAGGAAGCAAAAGTGAAGATTATTTTTTAACAAGAACATGTAATGGAAAATATCGCATTAATTGAATCATTTTCAGAATTCAAGGATGAAAAGAGTATAGACAGGGTTACCTTAATGGCAATTCTTGAAGAGGTTTTTAGATCTGCTCTTAAGAGAAAATTCGGATCTGACGAAAATTTTGATATAATTATTAACCCGGATAAGGGTGACCTTGAAATCTGGAGAAACCGAATCGTGGTTGAGAATGGAGAAGTTGAAGACGACAATGAGGAGATTTCTCTTTCAGATGCTCAAAAGATTGAACCTGATTTTGAAGTAGGAGAAGAGGTGTCTGAGGAGGTTAAGCTGGTTGATCTGGGAAGGAGATCGATTTTGGCACTGCGTCAAAACCTGATCTCAAAGATACATGAGCATGACAATACGAATATTTTTAAACATTACAAGGAACTTGAAGGAGAACTTTATTCTGCCGAAGTACATCATGTAAGGCACAATGCTGTGATTTTACTTGATGACAACGGAAATGAGCTTGTTCTTCCTAAAAGCGAACAGATTCGTTCGGATTTTTTCCGTAAAGGTGAGTCTGTGCGCGGGATCATAAAGAATGTTGAACTTAGAGGCAACAAGCCGGCAATTATACTATCCAGGACAGCTCCTGAATTTTTGGTAAAATTATTTGAACAGGAGATCCCTGAGGTGTTTGATGGATTGATCACCATTGAAAGAGTTGCAAGAATTCCTGGTGAAAAGGCAAAAATTGCAGTGGATTCCTATGATGACAGAATTGATCCTGTTGGAGCCTGTGTTGGTATGAAGGGTTCAAGGATTCACGGAATTGTAAGAGAGTTGGGTAATGAGAATATCGATGTGGTGAACTATACCAAGATCGATGAGCAGTTTATTAAAAGAGCTTTGAGCCCGGCTAAAGTGGTTTCTTTAAAGATCCATGAAGCCGTTGAAGAAGAGAAGCCAAGAGTTGATGTTTTTCTTAAACCTGAAGAAGTTTCAAAAGCAATTGGAAAAGGCGGTGTGAATATTCGGCTTGCGAGTCAATTGACAGGTTACGAAATTGACGTTCAGAGAGAGGGTGTGGAAGATGATGTTGAATTGATCGAATTCTCTGATGAAATAGAAGAATGGGTAATCAATGAGTTTAAAAGTATAGGTCTTGATACGGCAAGAAGCGTCTTGGATCTTGAGGTCAGTGAATTGGTAAAAAGGACTGATCTTGAAGAAGAAACCATTCTTGAAGTACAAAGAATATTGAAAGAAGAATTCGAATCATAATATTTTTTATTTTGCAATAGAAAAAAAGAGGTTCACCTTAAATTAATTTATGACAGACTATAAACCACAAAGATTTAATAAAGTTTTACGAGAACTGAATATTTCTCTTGACAGAGCCGTGGAGTTTCTGGCCAACAAGGGGATTGATATTGATCATCGTCCTACGGCTAAGATCTCTCAGGAGGTTTATACAATTCTGTCTGATGAATTCCAGACGGATAAGAGTAAGAAAGTAGCCTCAAAGGAAATTGGAGAAGAAAAAAGAAAAGAAAAGGAAGAGATCCGGTTAGCGCTTGAAAAAGAAGCCGAGTTAAAACGTCTTCAGGAGGAAGCTAAACGAGCGGAGATCTTTAAGACGGATTCTGAAAGAATATCCGGCCCAAAAATGGTTGGAAAGATCGATATCGATCCGGCTCCGGCTCCCAAGGAAGAGGCCAAAGTTGTCGAAGAACCTAAAGAGGAGGCTCCGGTTGAGGAAGTGATCAAAGGTTCCAAGAAGCTCAAAGGCTTAAAACAGGTAGGTAAGATAGAGGTAGAATCCAAGGAGGCTCCCGCCGTTGAAGAAACGAAAAAGGAGGTAGAGAAAAAGGCGGAAGAACCTGCCGCTAAGGAGGGAGAAGCAAAATCAGAAGAGGTTGCACAAGAACCAACACAAACCCTGAAGACCGAATATCAAAAGCTGTCCGGACCTAAAAAGACGGGTGAAACCATAGATCTTTCCAAGTTCGAAAGGCCGAAAAAGAAACCTGCTGAAAAGAAAGAAGCTCCCACTGATTCTGGCAAGACCAAAAAGAAGCGTAAAAGAATTCACGTTCAACGAAGTGATTTTGGCCAATCAGGAAGAGGCCAGTCTGGAGGAAAAGGAGGCCAAAGAGGCTCTGGCAGGAAACCTGTTGTAAAAGAGGAACCATCTGCCGAAGAGGTCCAAAAACAGGTAAGAGAAACCCTTGAAAAGCTTCAGGGGAAATCCAAAAAAGGAAAAGGAGCGAAATACAGAAGAGAGAAAAGAGATCTTCACCGTCAGCAGGCAGAAAAAGACCTGGAACAACAGGAAGCTGAAAGTAAAGTAATCAAGGTAACCGAATTTGTGACTGCAAATGAGGTTGCGACAATGATGAATGTATCTGTAACTGAGGTGATTTCAGCCTGTATGTCACTGGGAATGATGATTTCTATGAACCAGAGACTGGATGCGGAAACGCTCACAATTGTAGCAGAAGAATTTGGATATAAAGTTGAGTTTGTAGATGCTGAAGTTGAAGAGACTGTTGAGGAAGAAGAGGACAGACCGGAAGACCTGAAACCAAGGGCTCCGATTGTAACTGTCATGGGTCATGTCGACCATGGTAAAACCTCTTTACTTGATTATATCAGAAAGGCAAATGTAATTGCCGGAGAATCGGGAGGAATTACCCAACATATTGGTGCCTATGCGGTTGAACTTGAAGATGGTCAAAAGATTACATTCCTTGATACTCCGGGTCACGAAGCCTTTACAGCGATGCGTGCCAGAGGAACTCAGGTAACCGATATTGCGGTGATCGTTATTTCTGCGGATGATGCCATAATGCCTCAGACCAAGGAAGCGATAAGCCATGCGCAGGCAGCTGGAGTGCCCATCGTGTTTGCAATTAATAAAATTGATAAGCCTGATGCTAATCCGGACAAGGTGAAAGAAGAACTGGCTCAGATGAACCTTCTGGTTGAAGACTGGGGAGGTAAAATACAGTCACATGACGTATCTGCCTTAAAAGGAATCGGAATTCAGGAACTTTTAGAGAAGATCCTTCTGGAAGCGGAATTACTTGAATTAAAAGCTAATCCAAATAAATTGGCCAGTGGCTCGGTAGTTGAAGCTTATCTGGATAAAGGAAAAGGGTATGTAGCCACAGTTTTGGTGGATGCAGGAACCCTTCGCGTTGGAGATTACATCCTGGCGGGACATCATTCGGGTAAAGTAAAAGCTTTACAGGATGAAAGAGGAAAAAACATAAAGGAAGCTGGCCCTTCCAGACCGGTTTCGATTCTTGGTCTTGACGGAGCTCCTCAGGCGGGAGACAAGTTTAAAGTGTACGAAGATGAGAGGGAGGCGAAACAAATTGCAGCAAAAAGATCTCAATTGAGTCGTGAACAATCTGTCAGAACACAAAGGCATATCACTCTTGATGAAATCGGAAGAAGGATAGCACTTGGAGGATTCAAGGAGCTGAATATTATTCTGAAAGGTGACGTGGACGGTTCGGTTGAAGCACTAACAGATTCGCTGCAGAAACTGTCTACAGAAGAAATTCAGGTGAATATCATTCACAAGGGGGTTGGTGCCATTACTGAATCTGACGTATTGCTGGCTTCGGCCTCTGAAGCGATTATTATCGGATTTAATGTAAGGCCTTCAGCCAATGCAAGGCAGCTTGCCGAAAAAGAAGAAATTGATATCCGTAACTACTCAATTATTTACAAGGTTATTGATGATGTTAAAGATGCCATGGAAGGAATGCTGTCACCGGATATTGTGGAAGAGATTACAGGTAGTGCAGAGATCAGGGAAACGTATAAGATTTCCAAGGTAGGTACCATTGCAGGTTGTATGGTTCAGGAAGGAAAGATTTACAGGAGCTCCAAGATCAGGTTGATTCGAGACAATGTTGTGATCTTTACCGGTGAGCTGAGTTCTCTTAAACGATTTAAGGACGATGTAAAGGAGGTATCCAAGGGATACGATTGTGGTATGCAGATCAAGAACTATAACGATATTATGGTGGATGACGTGATTGAAGCTTTCCAGGAAGTGGAAGTGAAGAAAAAACTGAAGTAAAACCACATTATAAAAGAAAAAATCCCGATCATATGATCGGGATTTTTTTTGATACTTATTCATAGAAACCTGAGTTTCAGTTTCTGATTAACTTTCTTGATTTCTCAGGTTTACTCAGTCTTTTTAACTTGATTATTCTCCCTGTTCACATCGGCCATCAGATTTTTCGGGTCAATTTTTACTTCTACGGCTTTTTTGTCTGTTTTGAATACATATGTTTCCTTTACCCATGGCCAGCTCTCCAGTACCTTGGCCTCAGTTGGTTTATGACCATACATCTTACGTAACGGAATGTTAAAGTCCTCCGTACTGCCATCTTCATAAACTACATGCACGTCCAATGGCATGGGCATAGAACCAATTCTTTTTAAGGTGATACTGTTATCTTCTAAAGAATCAACAGCGTAGTCTATGACCTTTGTTGAATTAATCCAGTAATTTATGTACCATTCCAGCTGTATGCCTGAAATTTTTTCGGCAGTTCGTTTAAAATCGGTTGGAGTGGGATGAGTGAATTTATAGTCGTCATAATATTTTAGAAGTGTCTTGTCTAAATTTTCCTTTCCTATGATATAACCCAGCTGAGAAAGAAAGATGCTTCCTTTGCTGTATGCTGAAATGCCGTAAACAAAATTAGAATCAAAATGATCTGCCAGGGTGGTTAAAGGCTCCTGTTTACCATTTTTAACCAGATAGAAATAGCCGTTGTAGGAATTTGAATTGGGCAGTTCCTTTTTCTGATCCATAACCTCGTTCATGCATGAGGCCGAAATATACTGTGTAAACCCTTCATCCATCCAATAATACTTTAGTTCATTGGTGGCGAGCAGGAACTGAAACCAGCTGTGAGCAAATTCATGGGCCGTTGTTCCCACCAGGCTTCCAAAGTTTTTTCCTCCTGCAATCAAAGTACACATGGCATATTCCATGCCTCCGTCTCCTCCTTGAATGACAGAGTATTGTTTGTATGGATATTTTCCGATATGTTTATTGAAATAACTCAAGATCTTCTGGGTTTTTTCAGGTAATTTTTCCCAATTTTCAACGACTTCCGGTTTGTCATTTTTGTAGAAGAAATGGAGTTCTACGTCATTCTCTCCCAAAACCTTTTCATGAATATAATCCGGGTCGGCGGCCCAGGTAAAATCATGGACCCTTGGGGCCACAAAATGCCAGCTGAGTTTTTTTCCTTTGGGTAGATTTAATTTTTTTGCCGGGTCTTCGTAACCGTGGCCCACTTCCTGAGGATTTTGTAAATAACCTGTACCCCCAATAACGTAGTCTTTGTCGATGTGTATGGTCACATCAAAATCCCCCCATACGCCGTGAAATTCGCGAGCTATGTACTGGTCCAGCTGCCATCCGTCTACATCGTACTCTGCAAGTTTAGGATACCACTGGGCCATACTCAATGCCACTCCATCCTGATTGTTTCTTCCTGCCCTCCTGATATGAACCGGAACCTGCCCATCGAAGTTCATCTCAAGGGTGGTTTTTGATCCCGGTTGAAGAGGCTGGTTCAAGTTTACAATTAGAATTGTACCTGAAACTTCATAATCAACCTCTTTACCATCCTGCAACAGCGATTGTATTTTTTGATACCCTATCTCATCGGGCCCTAAAGCGGCAATTCTACTCTTGTAATCGGGATTCTCCCTGGTGCCTTCATTGATGGACATTCTTGAATCAGGATCAGGAATGCTTTGTAACCGGATGTCCATATCACTGCCAGGTTGAAAGGCATTGAATTGAAGGTGATAAAAAACCTTATGTAATTCATCCGGAGAATTATTCGTGTAGATCAGCTTTTGCCTTCCTTTAAACTGGAATTTTTCAGCATCAACATCGATGTCCATGGTATAATCAGCATGCTGTTGCCAGTAATGTTCTCTCTGGCCAAATGCGTTTGTCAAAAAAAGAATTGTGAAAAATAAAAGAATTTGTTTTTTCATTGTTAATGGGTACTTATAAGAAAGCTACAAAAGATCGGAGGTCATTTGTAGCTTTCAAGTTTGAATTAATCTCTAATTATTTGTTTCCGTTCACCATGGAATCTGCCATTTTTAAAGCGTTGTAAGCATTTAACACTCTTCCCGATACGGATAAGTCACTAAAAGGCACCATTTCTCCTTCTCCACCTGGCAGTTTTACCTCCAGGTCTACCTTTGTTCCGGAATTCATCAAAATGTGTTTTACCTGGCTCGCAGAAAGTTCAGGATAGTAGGATCGAATTAAACAAGCAACTCCGGCAACTTCAGGTGCTGCCATTGAGGTTCCCTGAATCGATTTGTACTCATTTTTTGGAATCGTTGAATAGATCTCAAGTCCCGGAGCGAACAGGTCCACATTCAATTTTCCATAGTTTGAAAAGCTGGCTACCAGATCTTCATTGTAATTTCTGGTCATTGCACCTATGGTAATTACATTGTCTGCAATTTCATTCACTTTGTCAGGAGCATCCGTTGGGAAGTTGTCGCTTTTGTCAATATTTTTGTGGTCATTACCCGCGGCATGCACTAATAATACGTCTTTACTGGCAGCATATTTTATGGCATCGTACACCCATTCGGCATTGGGAGAATAACTTTTACCAAAACTCATGTTCACTACCTTTGCGCCGTTGTCAACGGCATATCGAATGGCAAGGGCCACATCTTTATCGTATTCATCTCCATCAGGAACCGATCTCACGGATAAAAGTTTAACGTTTTGAGCAACTCCGTTCATTCCAGTGCCATTATTTCTTGTTGCCATGGCAATTCCGGTAACATGTGTTCCATGCATTTCGTCTTCAAGGGAGCCTACTGTAAATCCATTCCCGTAAGGTACATCTTTGATGTCATAGGCATCATCACCCGTAACCCTTCCATTAAAATCTGGATTGTACATTGTTTCAGCCTGTGGAGAATAATAATCAAGCTTTCTTTTTTCATAATCCATTTCAAACTTGATCTGAGACAAAACTATATCAGGTGTTTCTCCGGTTTCCAGAATTTTTACCAAAACCGAAGTTCCTTCGAATTCATCAATGGATTTTAATTCATCAAGATTATAATCAGTTTTATTCAGTTTTTCCGATGCTGTATTGTGCGCATCTGTGATATACATATTTAACTTCTGTAAATATTCACGTTTCTGATTTGATTCATCAACTTTATCATTAACGTCTTTAATTCTTTTTTCATAGTCTTTTTTAACTTTTTGATAATAATTGAATCCGTCCATTTCAGAAGCATTCATATCATCTCTTGTTTTACCTTCATATTTGGCACCAAGCATTTTGTAAATACGAGTTACCTCCAGTTGTTCCGGGGTAGATTCACCTTTACCACCAAGAAAATTCCAGCCGTGAACATCATCTACGTATCCATTGTTGTCATCATCTTTTCCATTACCTGCAATTTCATCTGTATTGGTCCAGATATTGTCTTTAAGGTCTTCGTGGTCCTTGTCAATTCCAGAGTCAATTACACCCAGGATCACGGTTGTTCCTTTTTTATCGCTCAAAAATTCATAGGCTTTTTCAAGGCTCATTCCGGGAATCGAATCCGTCTTTAGATCGGCATGCGGCCAGGCCCTGATTTCATCTTCAGACATTTCACCCTTTTTTGCAGGGATGCTTACAGCAACCTCAGACCCTTCGGGTACTGCAACACTATGTAGGTTTTTTGTCGAACTACATCCGGAAAGAACGATGGCTAACCCTAAGCCCAGTAACAATCTATTATTCATCATTTCAAATTTGAATTTTATCAATTAAATATATCATTAAATCGGAAGGTCTGATCTAATCTAACTCCCTTTTCAGTGTGTTTCAAAGTACAAATTTCATGTTGTGCATCATGCTCCAAAAACAGGTAATAACCCTCATCAGCAGCTTTGTTAAGAAACTTTTCCTTTTCGGTCATAGTGATCAGCGGACGTACGTCATAACTCATGACATAGGGTAGAGGAATATGACCTACAGTAGGCAGCAGGTCTGCCATAAAGATCAATTTTTTACCCTGATACTCTATATGAGGGATCATTTGCTTTTCAGTATGCCCATCTGCGAAAAGGATGTCAAAACCAAGTGGCCCGTCAGTTAAAAGATTCTTTTCCGGCAATGGAACAAAATTTAATTGCCCGCTTTCCTCAATTGGACTAATATTCTCTTTGAGAAAAGAGGCCTTTTCTCTGGGGTTTGGATTTACCGCCCAGTCCCAGTGGTTCTTATTGCTCCAATATCTGGCATTTTTAAACGCCGGTTCATAACCCGTTCGGTCCTTGTTCCATTTTATGCTGCCACCACAATGGTCAAAATGTAAATGGGTAAGAAAAACATCAGTTATCTCATCCCTGTGATAGCCAAGATTTCCAAGTGAGCTGTCAAGATTGGCATCCCCAAAAGGAAAGTAATAACTAAAGAATTTTTCACTCTGTTTGTCACCTGTTCCGTTGTCTATAAGTATAAGCTGGTCACCATCTTCAATCAGCATACAGCGAAGGCTCATATCAATCAGGTTGTTGCTGTCGGCGGGATTGGTTTTTTGCCATATCACTTTGGGGACAACACCAAACATTGCGCCTCCGTCTAACTTGAAATTTCCGGTTTCAATCGGGTAAATCTGCATGAGCAATTTATAAGAATTGCAAATATGCAAAAAAAAGGGGTAAATAATTGTTAAATAAATAAAAAAACCTCATTCCAAATACTTTAGAAATGAGGTTTTAAGAGGCGTCAAGCGGATTCGAACCGCTGTACGAGCTTTTGCAGAGCCCTGCCTAGCCACTCGGCCATGACGCCAAAAACGGATGCAAATTTAATTAAAAAAATATTGATTGCAATGTAATTGAGACTTTAATGTTTCTTTTCGAGAACAAAAACATTTGAGGTGTTTCTTATTTCATGCCTGCCACCATTTTTTTTCCAGTTGTTTATGTCAAAACGGGTCACAAAATTCGCATTAAATCTGGTCTGAAGTGAATCGGGTATTGTATCATAGGTCATAAAGGTAAAACTTCCCTTTTCCGGTAAATCCTTTATGAAGCGCACTCTTTTGATGGGTTCGCCAAGATCATAAATGATTTCAGGAGCAAGAATAGGGTCCATGGAATAGATCTCAAGATCACGGGTTTCTTTTATTTCCCTGAGCGTAGAGGCGTTTTTGAATTCATCATTGTTATAACTCAACTCAACCAGTGGAAAAGCAAATAATATGATGGAGCAAATGAAGTATATTACACCATAAAAACAGTATTCATAATTTTCTGAGCGCAACCATTTTAGAATCAATATCCCCAATGATAAAAGACTTATCGAAACAAGAGCGAAATATGCAAAGTGATTACCGAAATCCCCATTAAAAACAATATAGATACCAATAGGTGCGGCCAGTCCGATCAAAGCAATCAGGCCGAACCCGAACCGGGAAAGATAGATATCCAGTTTAGGCAATTGTTTGGCGTATTTTATGAGATAGTTCAGGTAGAAACTCGTAGTGAGTGCCATTGGTATCAGCACGGGAAGTAAGTAACGTTCTTTCTTTTCGGGGACCATGGAAAGCAAAATTACGGAGGCAAGAGTCCAGGACAGGGAAAACAGATAGGCTTTTTTGTTTTCCACTCTTTTGATCATCAAGGGATACAAAAGGGCAAGAAATGAGAAAAAAGTCCAGATTCCCGACTGTACGAAAAAGCTCCAATAGTGATAAAATGGTTTTACACTTCTATTGGCCCAGGAGTTAGCCTCTTTGTTTGCAATAGTTTCAGCTGTGCTTAGATCAGTTACATAAATGTATAAGCCCCAGCTTAATCCAACAAGAGCAAAGACAACCAAGAAGATCATCAAAGGGCTTATTTTCTGTTTGAAGTTTCTGTATTTGAATACGATTCCATAAGATATTAGAAATGGAAGCAACAAGGCAAATAAGGAAACAGGCCCCTTACTCATAAAGGAGAACCCCAGAAATACACCTGCCAGGATCCAGTTCTTCCAGGCTTTTGTTTCCGATTGAAAGGCCAGATACAATTGAAAGATTGCAAAGGTCATAAAACTATGGGCAAAAATGTCCCATTGTCCGTTTCGGCCGGAAAAAACAATATAAAAAGAACTTGCCAGGATAAGCGATGCAATAAAAGCCTGTTTTTTTTTCTTCAATAAACGGTCAGCGAAAAAGTAAAAAGTGAATACAAGAAAAACAGATGCCAAAGCCGCAGGTAATCTCAGGGCAAAGTGATTTGTTATGCCAAAGGCAGCTCCTGACAGGGCGGTCAGCCAGGTAGGTAAAGGTGGTTTTTCATACCTCGGTTCAAGGTTCATGGTGGTATGGATCCAGTTTCCATTTTCAAGCATTTCCCTGGCCGTTATAAAATTTCTTGCTTCCATGATATTCACTTCAATCAATCCCAAATGAGGGAAGAATATACAAAGGCATGCGAGGGCAAGAAATATGAGGTATCGCCTATTATTCATATTTTGAACTTTTCATTAAATAGATGTTACGAATATAAACAACAGTACCAAAAAGATGACCAACAAATAATACCGGATCCCTTCTTAAAACAGCATAAATAATGATCAGTGATGATCCGGTAACACTCAGGAACCAGAAACCTAAAGGAAGAACGGATTCTTTTCTTTTCTCTGAATAGATCCACTGATAAATGAACCTCAGGTTAAAAATGACCTGGGCGACACTTCCCAAAACGATAAGCCACCAGGGGATATTTTCATTCTTAAAGACTCTTTCAACGTCAATCTGATTATTATTAAAAGAGTACCACAAGATCAGAAATGGTGCCAAGAACAGAAATCCTCTTAAAAAAAGAGGCAGCTTTTTCCAAAAACCATTTAACTGCAAGTTTCTGATATAGACAAAATAGGTGATCACCTGTCCCAGCATGATGGCAAAATCATCACGAAACCAACCATATACAAACAAAAGAAAAGAGGCAAGCAGGCTAAGTTGCCAGAATATGAGGGGGGTAATTACTTTTTTTACCTTTTCCGATTGTATCCATTGAATGATCAGTCTTGATGAAAACAGAATCTGGGCTGAAAACCCCAAACTATAAATGAGCCAGTCACTCATATTTATTGCTTTATCTTTGCAGACGAATCTGCTATTTTATAATTGATATATTTTCGTTTCATCCAAAGATAGGCAAAGCAATCGGCAAGAGGGCCAAACAATCGGTTCCATAAGTGGTACTTGGCTTCACCCGCAATACGCGGAAAATGTCTCACCGGAACCTGTTTTATTTTTCCATCCTGTAGCAGGATCATAGCAGGTAAGAACCGATGCAAGCCTTTAAACATAGGTATTCTTTTGGCATAATCGGTTTTAATGATCTTTAACGGGCAACCTGTATCATCCATTCCGTCATGTGTAAAAGATCTTCTGATTCCATTGGCAATCGTAGAAGACATGTTTTTAACGAATGAATCTTTCCTGTCAGATCTGACCCCGGTTACCAGGTCATAATTTTCAATTTCTGCCAGCAACAAATTAAAATCTTCCGGAGCGGTTTGAAGGTCCGAATCAATATATCCTATCAGGTCAGTTTCGGAATGGTCAAATCCCGCTTTCAGTGCTGCGCTTAGGCCTCTGTTTTCTTCAAAGCTAAGATATGAGAATCTGTCGTCTTTATCGCAGATTGAGCGTATTTCAGCCTGACTTTTATCGGTGGAACCATCATTGACCAAAAGAACTGTGGTCTTTGCCAGAGAGATATCGAGAAAAGAAGAAAGTTCCTCGCCCAGCCTGGAAAGATTATCTTCTTCATTGAATATGGGTACAATAATGTTAAGTGATTTTTTCATTTACAATCTCAACGCTTTCTCTCCATGATTATTGATACCATTTCTACGTTACCTCCAATGGGAGGGTTGAGCTTGGACACCTTAATTTTGGCTTTTTTTACCAAAGGAATCTCGAGTAAGATACGATCAAGAATAAGGCTGGCAACTGTTTCAAGTAATTTTGTCCGCACTGCCATTTCTTCTTTTACAATCGTGTTAAGATGAACATAATCAACAGTATCTGCAAGTTGATCTGATTTTGATGAGGGTTGCAGGTTTGCCTTTACAGAAAGGTCTATTCTGTAATCTGAGCCAATTTTACCTTCTTCCACCAAACATCCATGGTAGGCATACACTCTGATATTACTAACTTTGATCGTCCCCAAAATGCAGAAATTTTTGCAAATATACTTATTCCATATTCATGGGGGCCATATTTAATTAAAAAGCAGAAGGTCAGGTTTAAGAATCAATGCATAAATAACGATTAATAGTTGCCATTCTCGGGATATTTAGCCATAAACTCCTCAACTTTGTCGACCATTTTTTTACTTCCCACGAAAATAGGTACACGCTGATGCAGTTCAGAGGGCTTGATTTCCAGAATTCTTTTGTAGCCATCTGTCGCTTTCCCTCCTGCCTGTTCTGCAAGAAATGCGATAGGGTTACACTCGTAGAGTAATCTCAGTTTACCCTGAGGCGATTTGGAACTCGTAGGATACATATAGATACCTCCCTTGATCATATTACGATGGAAGTCCGAGACCAGGGATCCGATGTACCTGGCTGAATAGGGCCTGTTTCCTTTTTCCTCCTGACAATATTTCAGATAATCCTTTACGCCTTGTGGGAAATGGACATAATAACCTTCGTTAATGGAATAGATACTTCCATCTTCAGGAAATTTCATATTGGGATGAGACAGGTAATAAGTTCCCATGGCAGGATTCAGTGTAAAGCCGTTAACACCACATCCCGTTGTATAAACAAGCATGGTAGAAGTACCGTATACAACGTATCCGGCTGCTACCTGTAAATTACCAGGCTGAAGAAAATCTTCCTTGGTTACCGGGGTTCCAATAGGAGTCACCCTTCTGTAGATAGAAAATATGGTTCCCACCGATACGTTAACATCAATATTCGAAGATCCATCTAGAGGGTCAATGAGCACTACGTATTTATTATCATGTGATCTGTTTTTTCCTTCTATGACTACAAAATCATCTTCTTCCTCGCTGGCAATACCGCAAATAATTTCACGATTGATGAGTGTTTTCATAAAAACATCGTTGGCATATACATCCAGTTTCTGCTGATCCTCTCCCTGGATGTTAGTATCACCCGCGGCCCCAAGAATATCTACAAGGCCGGCTTTGTTAACTTCGTGGTTAACAACCTTACTCGCAAGTTTTATAGAGCTAAGCAATCTCGAAAGTTCGCCCGATGAATATTGAAAATCATTCTGATTATCAATGATATACTCTCCAAGGGTTTTAGTCTTATGCATTTTATCTTGGTTTAGGGGGTTACTATACAAATATGGTTATTTTTGTATACTTTAAAACGAAAATATGGAGATATTATTGAGGGAGGGAAAAAAATCTGATATGCCCGCTGTTCTGGAACTTATAAAAGAGCTGGCAACTTTTGAGAAAGAGAGTGAAGCTGTTGAAGTCAGTGTGGAAGAACTGCAAAGAGATGGTTTTGGACCAAATCCTTCTTTTAGAGTTTTTATAGCAGAAATACAAGGGAAGGTAGTTGGCATGGCACTATTTTATGAACGTTATTCAACCTGGAAGGGACGGTCACTCCACCTTGAAGACCTGATCGTAAATGAAGCCTACAGAGGGAAGGGAGTTGGAAAAGCATTATATGCAAAAGTAATGGAGTATGCGCATTTAAGAAACTTTAAAAGAGTTTCCTGGGAGGTACTGGACTGGAACAAGGTTGCCATAGATTTTTATAGATCCACAGGTGCGCATATAGTCGATGGATGGCAGGTTGTACATATGAATGAAGTATCTCTGAACAAATTTGTAAGTAATGCCTGAATCAGATTCAGGATCAAAATATATCAATGGAAATATTCAAATTTGGGGGGGCATCGGTAAAAGACGCTCTTGGTGTACGCAATTTTAAAAGGGTTCTTGAGAAACTTGAAGCGAAGGACCTTGTCATTGTCATTTCAGCGATGGGAAAGATGACGAACGCCTTTGAAGGCCTTGTACAGTCCTTTGTGAATAAGGACAAAACCGTTGAGGAGCACCTGAAAAGGATACGAAATTTTCATCTGGATATTATTGACGAACTTGATTTTGATCAGAAGGGTTCCATTTTTGAAATTGTTGAAGGGATATTTTCAGATTTGTCAAATTTTCTTATCAGGAATAATTCTACGGATTACGATTATATTTACGATCAGATTGTAAGCAAAGGAGAGATGCTTTCAACTCGCATATGCAGTGCCTATCTGAACCAAAGTGGAATAAACAACAAATGGCTGGATGTCAGAAAATGTATAAAGACCAACAGTGATTTCAGAAGGGCAAGAGTGGATTGGGATACCACTGAAAGAGCTATTAAAAACGAAATACAGGGTAAGGAGATAGTAATCACACAGGGTTTTATAGGAAGCGATAATTACGGCCGAACAACCACTTTAGGAAGAGAAGGTTCTGATTACACAGCGGGAATTTTTGCCTATTGTTTAGAGGCGGAATCGGTTTCTATTTTTAAAGATGTTCCCGGTGTTCTGAATGCAGACCCCAGAGAATTCAATGATACCACCTTAATTGAACAGATATCCTACAAAGAAGCCATTGAAATGGCTTTTTACGGGGCCTCCGTTATTCATCCCAAAACCCTGCAGCCCTTGCAGAGAAAATCAATTCCTTTAAGGGTCAGGTCCTTTCTCGATACGAAAGCGAAAGGAACATTTGTAGGCAGTGAATTGGATATTGTACCCAAAACCTCATGCTATATTGTCAAGAAAAATCAAATATTGGTATCAATTTCGGATAAAGAATTCCATTTTGTTATGGAGAATGATATCAGTGAAATTTTTAGACTTTTGCACGAATTGAAATTAAAAGTAAATTTAATACAGAATTCAGCCTTGAGTTTTTCCTTATGCATTGAGGATAATTTTAATAATTTTGAAAGGCTGCTTCAAAATTTGAAACCAGGTTATAAGGTGAAGTATAATAAGAACCTTGTTTTGTATACGGTCAGGCATTTTGATGAAAAGGCAGTAGATGAACTTGAAAAAGGGAAAGATCTTTTGTTGAAACAACGGAGCAGGGAAACCGTTCAATTAATAGTTAAAGCTTAGAGACGAATGAGTCTGGTCAATTCCAAAGAAATAGCAACAGTTTTGAAGCTTGACAGGTTCGGGTGGATAGGGACAATATTTGGATGGATGATATTGAAAACCTTGAGGATTTCCAAGTTGAACCGGATTTATGCACGTCACAGGGAAAAGCAGGATATTGAGTTTCTTGATGGAATTTTAAAAGATTTTAAAATCGATTTTGAAATTCCGGAAGATGATCTGGCCAGGATTCCCAGGGAAGGTGCTTTTATCACGGTATCCAATCATCCCCTTGGTGGAATAGACGGCATTTTACTTTTAAAATTGTTGGTTGACAAAAGGCCCGATTATAAGATCATAGCAAATTTTCTGTTACACCGAATCGTTCCATTGCAGAAATACGTGATGCCTGTAAATCCCTTTGAAGATCATAAAGATGCAAAATCAAGTGTTGCGGGAATCAAGAACGCTCTGTTGCATATAAACAAAGGATTTCCTTTGGGAATATTTCCGGCTGGCGAGGTGTCAACCTTTAAAGATGGAAAGCTCGTAGTGGACAAGCCCTGGGAAGAAGGAGCCATTAAGATTATAAAAAAGGCGAATGTTCCTGTTATCCCTATATATTTTCATGCGAAAAACAGTAAATTATTTTACTTTCTATCGAGTTTGAGCGATACAATGCGCACGGCTAAACTGCCTTCTGAACTCCTTACACAAAAGAACAGGGTGATCAAGGTAAGAATTGGAAAACCTATCACTGTTAAGGAGCAGAATGATTTTAAAACACTGGATGATTTTCATCTTTACCTGAGGAGAAAGACCTATATGCTGGCGAATCCTTTTGAAAAACAGTCTTCCTATATCAATTCAAAGAATTTTAAAATACCCAAGCCGGCCAAGACCATTATTGACGCCATTGACACTTCTCTTATCGAGAAGGAATTGAAGGTTTTGGATCAAAATGACTCTTTGTTGTTCACGAGTAAAATCTACAGGGTCTATCTTGCCGACAGTGTGGATATCCCAAATATCCTGAAGGAAATTGGAAGACTTCGCGAAATTACGTTTAGAGAGGTTGGTGAAGGAACCAACAAAGCCCTTGATCTAGATCAGTTTGATGGTTTTTATAAACACTTGTTTTTGTGGGATGCCAATGAGAAACAGCTGGTGGGAGCATACAGAATGGGACTCGGGCAAGAGATTTTCAAGCAGCGTGGAATTGAGGGGTTTTACGTCAATGAACTGTTTAAGATTGAAACGGAGCTCTTTGATATGATGGAGGCCACCATTGAGATGGGAAGGGCTTTTATTATCAAATCCTACCAGCAGAGGCCGATGCCTTTATTTTTATTGTGGAAAGGGATTGTTCATGTAACATTGAGATACCCTGAGCATAAATATCTGATGGGAGGAGTGAGTATTAGTAACAAGTTTTCCAATTTTTCAAAATCCCTGATGATCGAATTTATGAAGTCTCATTACTACGACCCTTTCATCGCTCAATATGTTCATCCAAAACAGGCATATAAAGTCAAACTGAACGTGGCCGATAAGGATTTTGTTTTTGATTCGGCCAAAGCTGATATGAACAAATTTGACAAGATCATAGACGAACTTGAACCAGGAGATTTGCGGCTTCCTGTCCTGATGAAAAAATATGTCAAACAAAACGCAAGACTGATCGCTTTTAATGTGGATCCAAAATTCAATAATGCGGTCGACGGGTTGATGTATATTCGGATCGCTGATATACCGGATAGCACGGTAAAACCTGTAATGGAAGAGTTTCAGGCCGAGCTGGAACGAAAGTTAAACAACGAGAAAGAGGTTCGCTGAATTTCTCAGGGTCCTTTTTGAGTTCAATTTTGCTGACTAATCCCTGAGTGCCTTGTTCAGAACCAGGGTTTTCTTCCTACCTGATACGTCTGGTAGAATTCCTCATCCGATTTGGTGAGGTATACAATACCTTCAATAAGCCCAACAAGAGCCACAAGTCCGGCGAGAAATCCCAGGCTAAGCATACTGATGACAAGCATTATTAATCCTTCTTTCTGATAGCCCAGAATGAATTTATGAATACCAAGGGCCCCGAAAATAATGGCCACGATACCTGCCACGATCCTTTTGCTTTCATTTTCCGTACTTATTTGTTGATAAGCTTCCCTTGCGCTTTCAGAGAATTCTGAAGCGGTACTTTTCACTTCCTCCTGAAAATCCTGGGTGTTTTCATCGATTTCCTTGGCTATTTTACCCGCTTTTTCCTTTATTTTTTTGGCACTTTCCCCGATCTCTTTTTTCAGATCTTTGATAGGATCTTTTTTGTTATCTGATGTATCCATTGCCTTTATTTTTTGAAGTGGATTCTCTCAAATTTAAAGATTTTAATAATCAATTCCTATTCTTTGAGGTTCTTTAAATTTTACTACTTTTGGAGGATAAGGGACAATTTATGCAAAGCAAAGAAAAAGTGGCAGTTATCGGTGGGGGAAGCTGGGCAACGGCAATCGTGAAGATGTTATGCGAGAACATTTCAGAAGTGGGCTGGTATATGCGAAGCCATTATATCATTGAACATATTAAAAGGAACAAGCACAATCCGAATTATTTAAGTTCAGCCTATTTTGATCCTGAAAAATTGCACTTTTCGGAAGATATAAATGAGATTATAGCCTATGCTGATTATTTAATCTTTGCCGTTCCATCAGCTTTTCTGCAGTCAGAGCTGGACAAGATCAAGGTCCCGCTAAAGGATAAAATCATATTCTCGGCCATTAAAGGTATTGTTCCGGAATCAGGCCTTATTGTAGGGGAACATTTTCATAATGTCTTGGGTGTGCCTTTTGAAAATATCGGGGTCATTACCGGCCCATGCCATGCTGAAGAGGTGGCAATGGAAAGACTTTCTTATCTCACCATTGCCTGTCAGGATGAGAACAAAGCGGAAATTCTGGCTGGTAAACTGAACAGTCGTTATATCAACACGAAAATTTCAGATGATATCATAGGAACAGAATATGCTGCCATGCTCAAGAATATTTTTGCCATTGCTGCCGGAATAGCCCATGGCCTTGGCTACGGGGATAATTTTCAGGCTGTACTGATGTCAAATGCGGTCAGGGAAATGAAACGTTTTATCAAAAAAATCCATAAGATGAAACGCAACATCAATAATTCCGCATACTTGGGAGATTTACTGGTAACAGGGTATTCCACCTTCAGCCGGAACAGAATGTTCGGAAATATGATTGGGAAAGGTTATACGGTAAAATCAGCTATGTTTGAAATGAGCATGGTTGCCGAGGGATACTATGCCACCAAAAGTGCGTATAAGCTGAATAAAAAGAACAAGGCAGAAACTCCCATTATCGATACAGTTTATAGAATCCTGTACGAAAACAAGGATGCAAAAAAGGAATTTAGCAAGCTCACCGATATTCTCAATTGATTTCGGTTTTAGGTAAAGATTTTGCTCTTTTGAATGGCTTTTTCAAGAATTTCTTTTTCCTTTTGACAGGTATTTTCATCCCAATTAAAAGTTTCGGAAAATAGGTTCAGAACCGGTACCACAAGCAAATTTAGGTCTATGGGGTCAAAGTAGAGTTTGCCCGATCTTCTCTCTAAAAAATCAAGGGGTTTTACAATCATTTCATGGTCCATACAGTATTGGAGTTCGGCAATTCCCAATCTGATCAAGGTGTTTTTTTCGTCTGATCCTTTAAAGCGATGGAAGATCAGTTCGGTTTGTTTGCCATAGCGGTGAACCAGCGATTTAACGGACTTTTTTGACACATTATACTTTTTCCATAAAGGAAATATTTCTTTGACGTAAGCCTTTACCTCCTGGTAATCTGTAAATGAATTTTCGGTCAGTTTCAGGTTTTCGGTTTGTACCGATCTCAAATTTACGTTATAGTCATTTTGCGCTCTTTTACTGACTACATCAACAACGCGTTCTGCCATTTTCCGGTAGCCGGTGAGTTTGCCACCGGCAATTGAAATTAAACCGGAATCGGATTCAAAGATCTCATCTTTCCGTGATAATTCACTTGCTGATTTCCCTTCCTTCCAGATCAGTGGCCGCAGCCCTGCCCAACTAGATATGACATCCTCAAGTGTTAATTCAATTTCGGGGAACATGTTATTTACCGCTTCAACCAGGTAAATCGCATCCTCATTTTTTACGTCCACTGCTTCCGGTTCCTTTTCGAATTTAGTATCCGTGGTTCCCACATAGGTAACTCCGTGCCTTGGTATAGCAAAGATCATCCTTCCATCAGGTACATCAAAATAAATAGATTGTTTAACAGGTAGCTTTTCATGAGGGAATACCAGATGTACTCCTTTGGTCAGCTGAAGCCGTTTTGACGGGTTCGCCTGAGGGTCCATAGACTCGCGGAGGTCATCCACCCACGGTCCTGTTGCATTTACTACATAACTGGCATTTAATTGATATTCTTTTTTAAGAAATTTGTCATAAACCAAGGCGCCTTTGACATGGTCGTGATGATAAATAAGTGACTTAACTTCTGCATAATTGATAGCTATTGCACCTTCCCGAACAGCAGTTTTTAAGACCTCAATGGTCAGTCTGGCGTCATCGGTTCGATATTCCGCATAATAGCCAGCTCCTTCAAGAATTTGATCAGGCAAAAGAGGTTCAAGCTTAAGAGTGGTTTCTTTATCCAGCATTTTTCGCTTGTCATCTCCTTCAACATTGGCAAGCAGATCATAGATTTTTAAACCTATGGAGGTGAGAAAAGAGCCATAGGTCCCGTTCTCAATTATAGGTAGTATCATTTTATCCGGTACCACCAGATGAGGGGCCAAATTATGAAGAATTGCCCTTTCCGATCCTACTTCATGCACCAGAAACAGGTCGAATTGTTTTAAATACCTAAGCCCCCCGTGAATTAACTTTGTCGATTTTGAGCTTGTACCGGAAGAGAAGTCATTTTGCTCCACAAGGGCTACTTTTAAACCCCTTGATACAGCGTCCAAAGCAATTCCTGCTCCGGTGATGCCACCACCAATCACAAGCAGGTCGAAGGATTCATTTTTCAACTTTTCATGGAATTCAAGACGGTATTTATTCGAGAAAGCGGGCATGTTAATAACCCTCCTCAATCCGGGTAGGGATCCCGTCTATACTGGTTTCATTTTTATCTTTCCAATATTGACGGATACCCTCTTCACCCTTTTTTTCGGCCCATTCATCGAGTTCGAGACGTTCTCCTTTAAAATCGAAGTAGGGAATGGACATGCCGCAGGAGGTCTGTACCATTTCAATATCTATACTAATTATTTGTCGGGTTCCGGCGAGTTTCGGGAACAGGTCAATGCTTTTGGACCAGTCTTTATGATTGGGATGGATTACGGTTCCCTTCCCATAGAGCCTTAGGATATTCGGGGCACCTTCAAAGGAACAGAACATAATCGTTATGCGACCATTCTCGTTGAGGTGAGCCGCGGTTTCATTCCCGCTTCCGGTAAGGTTGAGCCAGAGGACTTTCTTTTCGTTGAGAACCCTAAAGCTGTCCATGCCTTTGGGAGACAGATTGATTCGGCTTTCTTCAGTGGCTGTGGCGACAAAGAAAATTTTCTGTTTACTGATAAATTTCTGAATACGTTTGCTGATATGATCGGATTGATTTGCCATACTATTTTATTTAATGAGGACTCCCCTTTTATTGAGAATATCAATATGTCTGAGAGCACCTTCTTTTAAGCTGTTTTTCTTTAAAACGAACTCTTTTTCGAACATGCGGTTGTTTTCGAAAAAAGTAACTTTAAAATGATTGTCAAGCGATAAAACATCTTCAAGCATTAATTCTACTTTGGCAGCTGATTGTGCAGGTAGTTTTTCTATCTTATGCCTCATGACCGAGGTTTCCCTGTTTTTGTCTGTTCCTTTGGAGACGATCAGAACCATTTCCAGATCAACGTTTTTTTTATTGATCAGATAAACGTATTGATCATTTGATTTAAAAGCTTCATTATATTCCTGGCTCACTGCCATAAACACATTTTCAACTTTTGGAATTTCTATGTCTTTTTTCATTGATAATTTTGTTTGAAGCATTTCTTACGGCTTCCTTTTACCTTTTTCGGTTTCTTATTCCTGCTGCGTTACTCTTCCCAGTCCATGGAACGAGAGACAGCTTTTTTCCAGGTGGCGTAGAGTTTTTTTCTTTTAACGGCATCCATTTCGGGTTGAAACTCTTTTTGTATTTTTCTGTTTTTTAAAATATCTTCTTTTTTCCAAAGGCCTACTCCTATACCTGAGAGATAAGCTGCACCCAGGGCCGTGGATTCAATGATCTCGGCACGTTCCACCGGGGTATCCAGTATGTCAGCCTGAAACTGCATCAGATAATTGTTGGCACAGGCTCCACCATCAACCTTAAGGGAGGCAAGTCTTACACCGGAATCCTCTTCCATCGATACGATCAGATCTTTACTTCGGTATGCCAAAGACTCCAGTGTTGCTTTGATCAGGTGGTTCTTTCCGGTATCTCTTGTCAGTCCGAATATGGAACCTCTTGCATCCATATCCCAGTAGGGTGCACCTAATCCGGCAAAGGCCGGAACCACATACACTGAACTGTCTTCTTTTACTTGTGTTGCGAAATATTCAGAATCTTTAGCGTTGTCTATCAATTGTAACCCGTCCCTGAGCCATTGAATTGCCGCCCCGGCGATAAAGACACTTCCTTCAAGGGCATAATCGATTTTGCCATCAAGGCCCCAGGCTATGGTTGTCAGTAAGCCATGTTCTGAAAATTTTGGTTTTGAACCTGTATTCATCAGGAGAAAACAACCGGTTCCATAGGTGTTTTTGATCTCACCTTTTTCAAAACATGCCTGGCCAAAGAGCGCGGCCTGCTGGTCCCCGGCAATTCCCGTAACGGGTATTTTATGATTGTCGAATTCAAAGTTCCCGTAGTGATGATTTGAAGACCTGACTTCAGGAAGCATCGAGGCAGGGATTTCGAAATTATTGAGTAAGTGTAGGTCCCAATCCAGTTTTACAATGTTATAAAGCATAGTTCGGGAGGCATTGGAATAATCTGTGGCATGCACTTTGCCCTTTGTCAGGTTCCATAAAAGCCAGGTGTCAACGGTTCCAAAAAGAAGTTCATTTTTTTCAGCCATTATCCGTGCCTTTGGAACATTGTCAAGGATCCATTTTACTTTTGTCGCGGAGAAGTAGGAGTCAATTACGAGGCCCGTATTTTCCTGAATATAGGAGTTTAGGGTTTCGTCTTTTTTAAGTTGCTTGCAGTACTTGCTTGTACGGACATCCTGCCAAACAATGGCATTGTATACCGGTTCTCCGGTCTTTTTGTTCCAAACAACAGTAGTTTCCCTCTGGTTCGTGATTCCAATACTCAATATATCCTCAAAATCGATGTTGTTATCTCGAATCACCTTATGCATGGTTTCAAGTTGAGACTGATAGATTTCAACAGCATTTTGTTCAACCCATCCGTGTTTGGGATAAATCTGTTCTGTTTCTCTTTGAGAAATGCCACAGATCTTCCCCTTGTCATCAAACAATACTGTGCGGGAACTTGTCGTTCCCTGGTCCAGGGCGAGTATGTATTTTTTAGCCATTCCTCTGTTTTTTTTGAGTTTGGATATTATTGACCACTGCGGCGATGAGGATTCCGGCTACAAGAGCCATCACAATACCGTATTGGATCTGAAAATCATTCTTATAGAATAACTGATAGCAGGAGGCCCCTAAAAAACTCCCAACGATCGGCCCAAGAATTGGTACGAAGGCGTAATTCCAGTCAGAGCTTCCCTTTCCACTGATGGGTAATAGAAAATGTGCCAGTCTCGGACCAAAATCCCTCGCCGGATTAATAGCAAATCCTGTTGTTCCTCCCAAAGCAAAACCGATGACCATAATCAATGCCCCAACGACCAATGGATTCAGCCCTTCGGTGAAATTGGTTGTTCCAATAAAGAGCAGGCTAAATATGAGAACCGCTGTACCTATGATCTCACTTATCAGATTATGCAGGTAAGATCTGATGGCCGGAATGGTTGCAAATGAGCCTAATTTAGAAACCGGATCATCTGTTTTGGACCACAAGGGGATATAAAAGATCCATACGATGGTTGCCCCCGTAAAGGCTCCTCCAATTTGTGAAAGCATATAACCCGGAACTTTTTCCCAGGGAAATTCACCAACGAAGGCAAAACCAAGTGTAACGGCAGGGTTGATATGGGCCCCGCTGATACTTCCGACTCCGTAAATGGCAAAAGTTACTGCGAGCCCCCAGCTTATTACAATGGTGTTCCAGCCGGAACCAAAAGACTTGGAGTCTTTTAAAATAACACCGGCTACAACTCCACCTCCAATAAGGATAAGAAAAAAAGTGCCTAAAAATTCAGCTAAGTACTCTGACATAAAGATTGTAATTGTTGATACGACAAATTACGAATTTTTATTAATCCAGATCTTTTCTGTTTTTGAATTTGTAAAATAGAATATAAGCGATGATAACAAGGACCACAAACGGAAGGTAGGTTCCAATAGCAACTCCAATTTCATAACCCCTGTCCGGGGCATTTTTTATTTTTTCTTCAATATCAACCTGAAGCAATAGCAAAATGAGAAGAAGGAGTTTCATCATGATTAAGGTTTAAATTTACTGAGCGCCTTTTTTGTGAATTCTGAAAGAACCAGTTTTCCGCTGATCTCTGCCCTTTCGATCAAGAGCTTATCCCAGTGTTCTGTTCCCTGCCAAAAAATCTTTTTCATTTCTATAAGTGCTTCGGGATTGTATTGAGAAAGCTGATGAACCAGAATATCTATTCCTTCATCCATATCCCTTATGTTTTCAAAAACCCTGTTGAATAAACCGTATTTTTGCGCCCAATAGGCTGTTTTCCAACTTTTTGCATCAAGGCTAAGGTCGCTGAAAGCAAAGACCCCCATCTTTCTTTCAATGGCCGGAGCAATAACGAAAGGTCCTATTCCAATGCTCAGTTCAGACAACTTAATATCCGAGGCCTCTGTAGCAAAACAGTAATCGCAGGCTGCGAGGATGCCAACCCCTCCGCCAACAGCTTTCCCTTGTGCCCGGCCGACAATTAATTTGGAACATTTGCGCATGGCATTGATCAGGTTGGCAAATCCGGAAAAAAAGATTTTCCCTTTTGCTTCATTGTCAATTTGCAAAAGCTCGTCAAAAGAGGCTCCGGCACAAAAGGCTTTATCTCCTTCACTTTGAAGTAAAATAACCTTAACCTTATCGTCAGTGTTCAGCCGATCAAAGGTGTCGATCAATTTTTGTAAAAGTTCTGACGGAAACGAATTGCTTTTGGGATGGGAAAAGGTTACTGTTGCAATAAAATGGTCTATATGGGTGAAGATTGATCCTGCCATGGCGATGGATTAACTCATACCACTTGTGGCAACACCTCTATCAATTTTACGCATAAGCCCCTGTAGTACTTTTCCAGGACCTAATTCGATAAATTCAGTTCCTCCATCAGCTATCATTTGCTGTATGGTCTGTGTCCATCGGACGGGTGCTGTCAACTGTGCGATCAGATTCTTTTTGATATCTGCGGCGTTATTTACGGCTGAGGCTGAAACATTTTGATAAATCGGACATATGGGTTCTTTAAAGCTTGTATTTTCAATAGCTGAGGCAAGTTGTTCACGTGCAGGCTCCATTAACGGAGAGTGAAAAGCTCCTCCGACAGGCAAAACCAAAGCTCTTCTGGCTCCTTTTTCTGAAAGGGTTTTGCAAGCCTTATCAATAGCCTCGATCTCTCCTGAGATCACCAACTGTCCGGGGCAATTATAGTTTGCTGCCACTACAATACCTTCTGTTCCGGCGCACACATCTTCTACAACTTTATCGTCAAGTCCCAGAACGGCAGCCATGGTTGAAGGTTGTAATTCACATGCTTTTTGCATAGCCTGAGCCCTTTGAGAAACCAGTTTTAGTGCACTGTCAAAAGAAAGCGTACCATTGGCAACCAATGCAGAAAACTCACCTAAAGAGTGTCCTGCCACCATTTCCGGTTTAAAATCATTACCCAGGGTTTTAGCAAGAATAACTGAATGTAAAAAAATGGCAGGCTGAGTGACCTTGGTTTGTTTTAAATCATCGGCAGTTCCCTCAAACATAATATCTGTTATAGAGAACCCTAGGATTTCGTTTGCCTGGTTAAATAGTTCCTTGGCTTCTGAGGAACTTTCAAAAAGATCGAGCCCCATTCCTGAAAATTGAGCTCCCTGTCCTGGAAAAATATATGCTTTCATATTATTATACGTAACTTATTATAAAGGTTAATCGAACGATACAAAAGTAATTAAATGATTTTTATCCTAATCATACTCTTATTGAAATTCAGCCATCATAATTGTCTGCTTTTTCCTATTTTCGTTTTATGAGTGAAAAATCCTTATCCGGCCAAGAGAAAAACCTTGCCTTTAATATCTATTTGATCCTCGCCTCGATATTTATAGCTTCCCTGGTTGTTTCCAATCTGATTTTTCAGAAGTTTTTTTCCTTTGATTTTCTCGGGCTATATAATTTTGAAATATCCGTAGGGATACTTCCGTACCCAATTACTTTTCTGGTTACCGATCTCATTTCGGAAATTTACGGGAAGAAGAATGCAAATAAAGTTGTGATCACGGGTATTTTTGCATCAGCTTTCTCACTGATTATTATCATGTTGTCGGATGCTGCCCCTGCCACGGAATGGTCTCCGGTGGGGAATGAGGTATTTCATACTGTATTTGGATTATCTGCTTTAGCGGTATTTGCATCTGCAATGGCTTACCTGGTTGCACAGTTTGTTGATATTAGAATTTATCACTTCTGGAAGGTAAAGACAAAGGGGCGCCATTTGTGGCTGAGAAATAATTTTTCGACCATCACATCTCAGTTTTTGGATACTTTTTCCGTATTGTTTTTGCTTTGCTCTTTTGGTGTAATCGAATGGGACTTATTTGGTGTATTACTCTTAAATGGCTTCCTTTTTAAACTTTTAGTAGCCTTGTTCGATACCCCTATTCTTTACATCTTCGTGTATTGGTTCAGAGCCCATTTCGGACTCAAGGCTCATGAGGAGATCAGGCTGTAGTTGAAAAGTTCTAAATTAACTTACATTCAATGAAAGATACCTTCTTAAAGGTATTGTCATTATTATTTTACAAGGATACCTTGTACTTAACAATTTTCCACTTGAGTGGGCAGGTTAAGGAATTCTGTATGGCGGCAATGGCCCGGTTATTTATGATTTCCGGACATTATCTTTACTTTTGTCCCTGTCTCATGGTTCTCGGCAATGAAATGAATAATAGCAGGTGTTGAGCAAAAAATATACCCTCATGAGGGTATAGGAAGCGCTAAAGTATTTTAGTAATTTGTCGCGCATCAAAATAAATCAGATCGAAGGAAGTTTTTCCGTTTCATATTATGTCCTCAATTCACAAAAGTTTATCAAGTTTACTGGCAGAAATTGAAAATTCATTCGAAAAACAAGGGATTTCTATTGATCCGAATGAAAGAAATCACGGGCTTCCTTTGAATAACATGGAGTGTGTCTATTTATTTGATTTCTCGTTAAACAAAATAATTTTTCATCAGGGCTTTGATAAAGTATTTGGATATCAGGAAAAGGAAATGACCCTGGAGGATATTTTTGATAAATATCACCCAGAAGATAAACCTTACATTCAATCTATTGTAAGGTCGGTTGTTAGTCAGTTGATTAAAATTACGGTACCTGAATTTCTGAATGTTTTAAATATGTCCTATAGGTTTAGGAAGGCAAATGGGCAATATGCAAACATTTTGAGTAATACTATCGTTTATAAAACAAATGATCAGGACAGATTAGAACAGGTTTTGATCAAATACACCGATATTTCCTTTACCACGGATTCCGAAGCGGTGGAATGGAAAATAGATGAGACATTTCTAAATGAAAAAGAAGTTAATGAACAGGTATATGGAGACAAAATAATTTTTACGGATCGAGAATTACAGGTGATTGATAAAATGTTTAAAGGTCTTTCAAATGATGAAATTTCCTCGGATTTTTACATCAGCAAACATACAGTTGCCACTCACCGAAAAAATATTTTTCTAAAATCAAATTGCAATGATATTAAAGAACTCAGGGTTTTTTGTAAAAAAAATGGGATCAAACATTGAGAGGTTAGCTAATAAGACATGAAATTAGATCAAGAGGATATTCATAAGTTTCTGAAAAGATTTTCAGCAAATCTAAGGGCCGCGGACATTAACGGAGAAGCGTTTGATGATATTGAGCTTAGACTCCTCAGTCAGACAGAATGCTTGTATATCATTGATTTTAGATTAAATGAGATGACTTTCAAAAAAGGCTTTTTATCTTTTTTGGGCTATCAGGATAAAAATTTAAATCTTGAAAGCTATCTAAGGAAAATCCACCCGGATGACATGGAGATGGTTAGCAAAATCGGTAAGGCGACAATACTTCATACCAGCGTAAATCCCGGAGAAAATGAAAATAATGTACTTTATATTTCCTTTAGAATTCAGAAAAAAAGCGGTGAGTACGTTAAGGTTCTAAGTCAGTCCTCTGTATATGAAACAGATTCAGATGGGAATATGATTTCCTCTTTGGTAAAGGTCAGTGATATCTCTTTTATGGAAGACAATGATCTGGTCAAATTCAATTTTGTTGCCCAAAACCTTGATGAAGAGGGTTTTAATAAATCTGTTTACGGGGAAAATTATAGTTTGTTTACCTCAAGAGAACTTGATATCATATCAGAAATAGAAAAAGGATCCACAAACCTTGAGATTGCTTCAAATCTTGGTATCAGCAAGCACACGGTTGCTTCGCATAGAAAAAAGATCATGAAAAAAAGCGGCAGTCATTCTGCCGAAGAGTTGCTGTATTTTTGCAGGAAGAACGGGATTGTATAAATCTGTTTAAACGGGAGGATAGGAATCCCTTCCTGAGGCTACAAGTAAAATGGATAGCTGAACTTAACTCAATGAAAATCATGCCTTTGCTATAAAAAAAATGAAATTAAGTAAAAAAAATCATAGTTTTTCAGATTTTATTTATACATTTGCCTTAATTGCTGTGATGAGGAAAAAATTTCAATCAAATTTTTGACCTTGTTTGAGCATGTTTGAATACTAAGGTATTCGATTGAACTTTTTAATCCCCTCGCTATGAAAGAATATTACTTTATTGTTCTTGCATTTAAATGCAATCCTCGTATCAAATTTCACAACTCGTTTTTAGTTAATTCTCAAGTATTATAAGATGGAAGTATTAACCCAAGACTTAGTTGAACGTGAAATTTTTAAGGGTAGTATGAATATTGTGAAAGAACCACATAATCATAACCAAGTTTCGGATTCTTACATTTTTATCAAGACCCAGAATCAGGATAAGATCAGAGAAGAGGCGATTGAAAGAATGATAAAAGCACAGAATGAGTATTTAAAGAACTCATATTGGAAGTTTCCCAAAAGATTTTTTGATATTATTGTTTCGTGTTTTGTTGTAATTTTTGTCCTTTCATGGCTGGTACCATTGCTTTTTATTGCCATCAAGTTGGAATCGAAAGGCCCATTCATTTTTAAACAGAAAAGAAATGGAGAGCATATGAAACCTTTTGTATGTTACAAATTCAGATCCATGAGACTTAATGATGAATCCAACACAAAACCAACTTCTAAAGAGGATGAGAGAATAACAAGAATGGGATATTTTATGAGAAGGTACAGTATTGATGAGCTACCTCAATTTTTAAATGTTTTAAAAGGTGAAATGAGTGTTGTAGGACCCCGACCGCATATGATATCCGAGACGAATAGATATAACGAAATTTCAAATGTTTTTTACCTGCGTCACAGGGTAAGGCCGGGGATTACGGGTCTCGCTCAGATCAACAAATGCAGGGGAGAAATTTCTTGTATTTCAGATCTAAATCAGAGAATAAGGTATGACCTTTCATACATCAGAAACGCATCATTTCTTTATGATTTCAAACTTGTTGTGAACACAATTTTTCATGTCTTTTATCCAGATGAAAAGGCAAGATAGAACTACTTTTAAGGCATATTAAAGTTAACAATAACATTTTCCCTAATTTTTTTGAAATGCTATAAGTTGTTTATGATCTGACAATACCGGGTTTTATCAACTGTTGACTCCAAATCTATATTTAGATTTCTTTTTTTTTAGTTCGTAGAATCTATTTTGGTAATTTTAATTATCAATGAAGATTCCTCTGAAAAATGGGCATCAAACCCTATGGCTACAAATGAAATTGATTACATATCTGTTTTTGGTAAAATTTACAACTATTTTTTTCGTTTATAGGGTAGAAAAAGAGAATGTTGTTGTATTTTCTCATCCAATTAATTGATTGAGAGTCATCGGTTTCGATGGGTCTGATAGAGGCGAAGCAGTGTCAAAATTTAACTCTAAGCATATTTCAATATAGATTACAACCTAATGAAAAAACCAAAAATTATTCAATTACCAAAAATATTAGATCCTAGAGGAAACTTGAGTTTTTTTGAAAACAACAGTCAGATTCCTTTTGAAATATCTAGTACATATTGGGTCTACGATGTACCGGGAGGAGAGATTAGAGGAAGTCATGCCTTCAAAGTAAATGAAGTATTTATTGTTGCTTTATCAGGAAGTTTTGACGTCATTCTGAATGATGGTAATAAAGAGTCAAAATTTAACTTAAATAGATCTTATTACGGACTGTATATACCAAACTTATTCTGGAGAAGATTAGAAAACTTTTCTACAAACTCCTTGGCATTGCATGTTACGTCTCATATATATAACGCTAATGACTATATTAGAGATTTTGATAAATACTTAACTTATAAAAACAATGTTCACTAATTCAACTGTCTTTGATTGTTCCGTTATAGATTTATCAATTGTACACTCCAATAGAGGAAATACAACGGTAGCGGAGAATGGTAGAGGAATACCATTTGATATCAGAAGAGTTTATTATCTATATGATATCCCGGGTGGAGAAGTAAGAGGCGGCCATGCCCATTTTGAGTTAGAGCAGTTGGTGGTTGCCGCAAGTGGTAGTTTTGACGTTGTATTGGATGATGGCCGTTTCAAAAAGAGAGTTTCATTAAACAGGCCTCATTTAGCCCTACATATAGTTCCTGGACTATGGAGAGAATTAGAGAATTTTTCTTCCGGCTCCATTTCAATGGTTCTGGCTTCAGATAAATATGATGAAAAGGACTACATAAGAGATTATGATAAATTTATTAATTATAAATCACTTTAGAACCAATGCTCCTTGAAGTAAATCAAAAAGAGTTCGAAAGTCGTTTTTCCAGTGCCCCACATCCATTTCTGGAAAGTGTATTCCTAGAATTAAATAAGCAAAAAGTTGAAAGATTGGTCTATTTATTACCGGATAATAAGAGTAAAATTCAATTGGGCATGATCGCAGGTATAAAGGACGATAGAATTTTATCTCCTTTTTCGGCACCTTTCGGAGGATTGCATTTTAGACATAATAGTGTGTTGAGTAGTCAATTTGATCATTTTGTAAATGAAATAAAACTTTATATTGAAAAAAATAATTTAAGAGGATTTAAGTTAACTCTTCCTCCAGATATTTATCATCAATCGATAAATTCTAAAATGGTCAATTCATTGGTAAGAGCTGATTTCAAAATGAAAACCCCTGAAATAACTTGTTCCGTAGATTTAAAAAGTTGGAATAGTGATTTCACTGATGCAAATACCAGAAGAAACTACCGAAAAGCGGTTAAATATGATCTTAAGTTTCGCCAAGTTGAAGATTTGGTCCAAAAAGAAGTTGTGTACAATTTGATTCTCGAAAACAGAAAGAGCAGATCAAGACCTTTACATATGAAGTTTTCTGATATTTTGATGACAAATGAAATTTGGCCAATTGATTACTTTCAGGTGCTCGATGGGAGCAATATTGTGGTGGCATCAGCCATTATTTATAGAGCTCATAAGAAAATTGTTTATGCAACATTTTTAGGAGATACAAAATTAGGCAGATCTTTAAAGTCAATGACTTTTCTAATTTTTAATCTTTGGAACCATTATAAATCATTGGAATTTGAAACAATTGATTGGGGAATATCAACCGAATTGGGTGAGCCTAATGAAGGCCTGCTTAGATTCAAAGAGTGTCATGAGGGCATATCCTCCTTACGATATTCTTTTGAATTTGAATTTTAGCGTTTAGATAATTAAGAGATGTCAAAATCAAATCTTTCAAATTCAAGTACTTGGAAATATCGAATGGGACCTTTTAGGGCATTAGATATTGACTTTAATAATAGGCTTCAATTAGATAGAAGTATTAATAAATATTTTAAAGATAGATTTAATCACGGAAATTATTCTTTTCAATTAAGTGGAAGAAATGCTTTGGGCTTGGCTCTGAGTCATTATGATTTAAAGGAAGAGGATGAAGTTGCAATTTTAACTCCAACAAACAATTTTTACATAAGTGGATGTGTTACTAGGGAAATAGAAAAATTTTGTCAGTGGAAAAGAGTTATAAGTGAAAAAACGAAAATTATCTTAGTTATCCATGAATTTGGAGTTCCATATGAAAATCTGGAAAATTTAACTAAAATGGAAATTCCCATAATTGAAGATTGTGCTTATTCTTTTTTTTCAAGCGACAGGAAAGGGCGAATAGGCAAGATTGGAGAATTTGTAATTTATAGTTTTCCAAAAATGTTTCCCATAGAATTTGGTGGGTTATTGATCTCTAACTTAAAATCCAAATTAAAAAATAATTATTTAAATAAAGACAAACTAGAATATGTCCAAAAAGTATTATCCTACTATATTCAATTTCACGATCTAATTATAAATAGAAGGAAAGAAATATACATAAAAATGGGTTCTAAGGTTAAAGATTTTGGTTTTCATCCAAGATTCATGATGACTCCTGGTATGGTACCGGGTGTTTTTATGTTTACGGTTAAAGATGAAAGACTTGATCTGGATTCAATGAAGAGGTTTGTTCAACAACATGGAATTGAGTGTAGTGTTTTTTATGGTGAAAGGGCTTTTTTCATTCCTCTACATCAAAATTTAAATGATGAAGATCTCGATTATTTTGCTTTTGTTCTTCAAAAATTTATTCAAAAAACCGAAATATGATAAAATTTTTGGATTTGCATAAAATTAATGCACGCGATAACACTAAAATTATGGAGGCTATTAAAAGGGTGGTAGACTCTGGGTGGTATTTACGAGGAGAAGAGGTATTGAATTTCGAAGATGAATTCGCCAGATATTGCGGGGTAAAAAGATGCATTGGAGTCGCCAATGGATTAGATGCCTTGCGATTAATTTTTAAGGCGTATTTGGTTTTAGGCAAGTTAGAGGAGGGAGATGAAGTTATTGTGCCGGCCAATACTTTTATTGCATCTATACTAGGAATCACTGAAAACAAATTGAAACCTATTTTGGTGGAACCCGATTTATTCACCTACAACCTTGATGATTCATTGATCGAAAAATCTATCGGACCAAAAACTAAAGCAATTCTAATCGTACATTTATATGGTCAGAATGCTATGACGGCAAAGTTAAAGGATATTGCAAAAAAATATGACTTACTTATAGTGGAAGATAGCGCTCAAGCGCATGGATCGAAATACGAAAATAAAAAAGCCGGAAACCTTGGTGATGCATCAGGTTTTAGTTTTTATCCAGGTAAAAATCTGGGAGCTCTGGGAGATGCCGGTGCGGTAACAACAAATGATATGATTTTAGCTGAAACCATTAGGTCTTTGGCAAATTATGGTTCTAAGGAGAAATATAGATTTGATTTTCAAGGAATAAATTCGAGAATGGATGAAATTCAAGCAGCCATTTTGAGAGTAAAGCTTAAAAGGATAGATAAAGACATTGAAAGAAGAAGGAATATTGCAAGAATTTATTTAAATGATATGAAAAATGAACATCTCGTGCTCCCTCAATGTCTTCAGCATGATGGCCATGTTTGGCATTTGTTCGTGATTAGGTCAAGAAACAGGGGCGCTTTTCAAGAATATTTGAAAAATGAAGGAATTGAAAGCATGATACATTATCCGGTTCCACCCCACCACCAAAAAGCTTTTCCAACTTTAAACAAACTTAATTTTCCTATAACGGAAAAAATTCATCAAGAAGTTCTCAGTCTTCCAATGAGTCCTGTATTGCATAATACGGAAATAATTAGAATTGTTGAAGCCGTCAATAAATGGAATTGAATAAATAGATTGTCACATCAAAAATCTTCATATAGACAAATCATGAAAGCCACATCCCTTTTCGGTGGTGTTCAGGTATTTCAAATTCTAATAAGTATTATCAGATCTAAATTCGTGGCAATTTTAATCGGCCCTAAGGGGATGGGGATCTTAGAATTATTAAGATCAACGGTTGAAATAATTAGTAGGTTAACTAATATGGGACTTGGGATTAGTGCAATAAAAAATATTGCATCAGCCAATTCAACAGGGGATCAAAAGAAAATATCGACTACCGTTACGGTTTTTCGAAAAATAGTATGGGTGACTGGCTTGCTTGGATCCGTAATAACATTTTTTCTGGCACCTTGGCTAAGTAAATTTGCATTTGGGAGCAATAGTTTTACGATTGCCTTTCAATGGTTGTCATTAACCCTTTTAATGAATCAATTATTTAGTGGTCAGATCGTAGTTTTACAGGGTTTGAGAAGGCTTCAATATTTGGCAAAGGCAAATCTAACAGGAAGCTTTATTGGATTAATTATAACTGTTCCAATGTATTACATTTGGGGTATCGACGCTATTGTACCAGTTTTGATTACGTCTTCGGCTGTTTCTTTGATATCATCTTTTTATTACGCTCGTAAGATTCCGATTGAGTCTGTAAGTGTTACGAAAAATGAAATCTATAAGGAGGGAAAGTCAATGATAAGTATGGGTGTTGTTTTGAGTTTAAGTGGTGTTTTAACGATTATTGAGGCCTATTTAGTTAGGATTTATATTAGTTCGGTAGGTGACGTAATTGATGTTGGACTTTTTTCTGCTGGTTTTGCTATAATTGGAACATATACAGGAATGATTTTAAATTCAATGGCTACCGATTATTACCCCAGACTTTCTGAGGTTATCGATGATAATACTAATATGAAGGATACAGTAAATAAACAGGCAGAAATTGCTGTTTTACTATTGGCCCCATTATTGACCATTTTTCTTATTTTCATAGATTGGGGAATAATATTGCTGTATTCCTATAAATTTTTACCTATATCCGAAATGATACATTGGGCTGCTTTAGGAATTTTTTTTAAATCTGGAAGTTGGTCAATGGGTTTTATATTTCTTGCCAAAGGAGATAAAAAATGGTTTTTTTGGGGTTCCTTAATAAAGGTGGTTTATTTTTTCATATTAAATATCCTGGGATATAAGTATATGGGCTTGACTGGTTTAGGCATTTCTTTTTTCCTGGCTTACTTATTAGGTTTTATTCAAAATTTACTGATAACAAACTTTCTATATAAGTTTAGTTTCACAAAAGATTATTTCCGGATATTTTTTATTCTATTTTTAATAGCAATCTCTGGTTTTTTCATTTATATTAATTTTGAGAGTCATGTTATGTATTTTTTGGGTTCGCTACTGATTATTTCCTCATCGGTTTTTTCATATTATGAACTAAACAAAAGGTTGGATATTCAAGGTATTTTGATGCAACTAAAAAGTAAATTAAAAAAATATTAATCTTTAACTTTCCTGCTTCTATTCAAGAATGACTTACGATAATTTTAAAGAACCGCTTGCTTCAGTTATAGTAATTACTTACAATTCAGAAAAATATGTACTAGAAACTCTTGAGAGTACAAAAAATCAGACCTATAAAAATATAGAATTGATCATCAGTGATGATTGTTCTTCGGATCGAACTATTGACATCTGCGAAAGTTGGCTGAAGAAAAACAAAAGTCATTTTAGAAATTCCATGATATTGAAAAGTTCTGAAAACCTGGGAACTGTCAAAAACATGAATAAGGGATACCAATTTGCTTCAGCAGATTGGTTGAAATTTATTGCCGGGGATGACATTTTATTGAACAATTGTATCGAGGATTTAGTATTTTATTGCAAAACCCATCCATCTTGTGAAATATTATTTGGTAAGGTGAATATTCTGTCGGGCAAAAACATTTTTCCCTATCAGAACCTTGAAATTTCAACAGCAACTGAAAATGATCAGAAAAAGCTTGTATATCACGGTTCAGGATTACCGGCCCCAGGGTGTATGTTGAGCAAGAAAATTCTAGACAGATTTAATGGTTTTGACGAATCTTATTTTCTAATGGAAGATGTTCCTTTTTGGATCAAGGTTGTGAACGAAGGTATAAAAATTCATTTTTCTGAAGACACTGTTGTGAATTACAGGAGGCATGGTTCGAACGTTCATACTATAAATAAAAATGAATTTTATATTAATAAATCCTATTTCAGGGATGCTGAGAAATTAATAAAGAGAGAAATATTACCTTATTTGTTGGAACATCGGGATTATTTTATGGCTCTTCATTATTATAATTATTTATTGATCTCACAGTTGGTTTTATTTTTTGGAAACAGGAATAATTTTTTGTCCAAAATGTTGAATTTATTTATCCTCAGAACAACTGTGCTTCGGATAAGAAACAAAGTAATGACCCTAATATCATCTTAAATTATGAAAGCCAGGCGCGTAGCAAAAAACACAGGTTTTCTATATGCAAGAATGGGTATAACTGTATTCATTTCTCTTTATGTTACGCGACTTGTTTTAGCTGCATTAGGTACGGAAGACTTCGGTATTTATAATGTTGTTGCGGGAATGATAGCAATGTTGGTTTTTTTGAACAGTGCCATGACTTCAGCTTCTCTTCGTTTTATGTCATTTGCTCATGGGGAAGAAAACGAAGAAAAGCAAAAAAAAGTCTTTAATGTTAGTGTCATATTACATCTTATCATCGGATTTATAATTGTTGTATTCATTGAGCTAATTGGATTTTTTTTGTTCCGAAATATTTTACAAATTCCTGATAGTAGAGAGTATGCTGCAAAAATGATATTTCATTTTATGGTAGTAAGTACATTTTTTTCTATTATATCCGTTCCTTACGATGCCGTAATCAATGCTCGGGAGAACATGCTGTTTGTGGCAATTTTAGGAGTTTTTGAATCAATATTAAAGTTGGGAATTGCATTTTATATAACCTACACAGTACACGATAAGTTGATCATTTATGGAATGTTAATGGCGACATTGTCCTTATTGTTTTTGGCTGTAAAAAGGGTATACAGTCATCGTCGGTATAGAGAAGTAACCATAAATTTTCAGTTGTACTTCGACAAACCTTTGTTTCGAGAAATGACCAGTTTCGCGGGATGGTCATTTTTAGGAGTATCTACAAGCATGGTAGCTAATTATGGACAGGGAATAGTTTTAAACAGTTTTTTTGGACCTGTAGTGAATGCATCACAAGGTATTGCGAATCAAATAAGTGGCCAACTTGGCGTTTTTTCTACCACCATGTTAAAGGCATTAAAGCCTGTAATTGCGAAAAGCGAAGGTTCCGGGAACAGAAGTTTGATGCTTAATGCCTCTTTGATGGGAAGTAAGGTTTCCTATTTTTTATTACTCTTTGTATATGTTCCTGTTTTTCTTGAGATGCCTTTTCTTTTTGATCTATGGTTAGAAAGTGTTCCAGTTTATGCCATAGTATTTTGTAGATTATTACTAATTAGAAATTTGATAGAGCAATTATTCATTCCTCTATACTCATCAATAGAGGCAGTTGGGAAAATCAGAAAATTTCATATTTCATCGTCAATTCTGAATACTTTACCGCTTGTTATAGCAGTTGTATTGTTTTCATTAAATTTACCGCCACCAACCATTTACTTGGTTTTTATAGGCTATTCAATCCTGTATGCTATTATTATTCTTTACTATGCTAAGGTAAATTGCAGTTTATCAATCAGTTTATTTTTCAAACAGGTAGTTCTTCGATGCTTTATTGTTACAATTGGAGTCTATTCTATTGGAATAATACCCAGTGTATTGATGAACAATGAATTAATCAGAGTTGTTTTTACTTTGTTGTTCAGTTTTATGGCGTTTCTGGTTTTAGTTTGGTGGCTGGGTTTGACTAAAGAAGAGAATACGGTAATCAAAAGTTTAGTAAGAAAATAAAATGTTACCGGTGAAACGTTGAGAATGGCAATAATTTAATACATTTTTATGTCTAAAGAAAGTTGTATAAAGTCGAAAAGTTTAAATGATGATTTTTCCATACTTGTCAATACCTGTGATTCCTATGAGGATTGTTGGGATCCATTTTTTACATTATTTAAATATTTCTGGCCTGAATATCATGGGAAGATTTATTTGAATACAGAAAAAAAGGATTATTCATTTAACGATCTTGATATTATTCCTGTTAAATGTTCGTCAGGAAGTAAAGGAGAAAATCAGGAGCCATGGGGCAAAAGATTAAGGGCTGCTTTGGAAATGATTGATGATGATACGATTTTATATCTTCATGAAGATTACTTTTTTAAAGATTTTGTCAAAAATGATCTGGTGTCCAGATATGCACGTTTAATAGATTCAAACGAAAGTATTCACTGTATACATTTGACTGATCAATCGTTAATTGCTGAATCTGATCCTTCAGAATATGAGGGGCTGTTCCTTGCATTATTAAATCAAAGATACAGGACGTGCTTACAGGCTTCTTTTTGGAAAAAAGAAGTTCTGTTGCAATACTTGAGAGATGAAGAATCAGGATGGGAATTCGAAGAATTTGGATCAAGAAGAGGATTGATTTTAAAACATAACTTCTATGTTGTTGACAATCATTGGGTAAAATTAAACGAGTTTGAGATAATCCCCTATATTTTTACGGGCATAACACAAGGAAAATGGCATAAAGATGTCCCTGACTTATTCGAGCAGCACAGTATCAGATTAAATTATAATTTGCGAGGCATTTATCGGCCGGGGATAAAAGATTCTATGGAGAAGAGAATTTTTAGATTCATCAAAAGGATACCTGTTCATGCTCGTTTTTATTTTGATCTAATTAGTATGAAATATTCAAAAAAAATGTAAGAAAAGATCATGAAAGGACTATCAAATAATAGTTTTTCGATATTAGTAAATTCCTGCGATAATTTTGATGACTGCTGGGATCCGTTTTTTACCCTTTTTTCGAAATATTGGAAGAATTATCAAGGTAAATTATATCTCAATACTGAATACAAAGATTACAATTGTAAAAATCTGGATATTGTTCCCTTAAGAGTGTGTATAAAGCAGAAAGATGCTCATAGGGTTGCATGGAGTGAATGTTTGATCAGGGCTCTTGAAAAAATAGAAGAAGAGGTTATACTTTATTTGCAAGAGGACTATTTTTTTCGAGGAAACGTGAATGTTGAGATAATAGAATCCTATGTTAAATTGATGAATGACAACAATGAGGTTGATTGTATTCACCTTACAGATCAGTCAGTATTAGCGGACTTAACCAAACCCGGAAAGTATAAAAACCTCAGACCTGTTTTAAAAAATCAACGATACAGGGTGAGCTGTCAGGCAGCTTTGTGGAGAAAAGAAGTTTTGCTGAGCTATTTGAGATCCTATGAAAGTGCATGGCAATTTGAAGAGTTTGCCTCTAAAAGGAGTCAATATAAAAACCACAATTTTTACGTAGTTGACAGTAATTGGGTTATAAAGGATAAGCATGAGATTATTCCATATATATTCACAGGAATCGTCCAAGGGAGATGGAAAAAAGAAGTTGTTCCCTTATTCAATTCAAATGGAATTCAAATGGATTTTTCCATCCGGGGGTTCGTTGAAAACGAGATCAATAAACCTCTGTTTTTTAAATTTAAGAATCAATTCAATAGAATGATTGTAAAATGGTTTCATTTTAAAGAATATATACTGAAATGAAATCGGGAGGGTTCCCAATAAAGGGCAACCCATATCTTTGTTTAATTTGAACTAAAAAATGAATTTATTTTTAAAAATTGTTAGAAGTATTTATCAGATACTTACAGGCAAAAGAAATGAATTGAGAAATTGGAAAATGTTTTCTAACAAAAAATATTCCCAGGAATTGATTCATAAATTATTGATTTCAGAGGAGCCTTGCATGATAGGACGATTTGGGTCAAGCGAATTAGGCACGATTACCAATTACATTGGAGTAAAAAGAAAAGTGTTTAGAAGCAGAAAAAGTTATATAGTCAATAACACTCCACCCTGGTGGTGGGAAAAGTCGGTCATTAATCAGTTGACAAGGAATTCAGGATTCTTTCCCGGTACGGTAGCTTATGTTGAAAAATTTTGTGAATTAATGCTGAGTGATATGAAAGAATTGGATATTCTGGGATCTTGGCTTAATGAAGAAAAATATTATGGGGATTATTTAAAAAATTGTAAAAAAGTTGTACTTGAAGATTTGGAGCCTTTTTTTTCTGAAAACCCATGGACCCTTGCTTTAAAGAATAAAAAAGTGCTTGTTGTTCATCCTTTTAATAAAACGATCGAGCATCAGTATAAAAAAAGAGAATTGTTGTTTGATAGCCCTGTTTTACCTGAATTTGAATTGAAAACGATAAAGGCTGTTCAGAGCATAAGCTATAATGATACTGATTTTAAAACCTGGTTTGAAGCCTTGGAGTATATGAAAAATCAAATAGATCAGGTGGACTACGATATTTGCATTCTAGGTTGCGGTGCTTATGGTTTTCCACTGGCGGCACATGTGAAAAGATCGGGAAAGAAAGCGGTACATTTAGGAGGGGTGACTCAGTTGTTGTTTGGTATAAAGGGTAAGCGATGGGAAGAATTTGTTGTATGGCCATATGAGAATCTATTCAATGAAAATTGGGTAAGACCTGGAATTGATGAAAAACCAAAAAATGCAGATATGATTGAAGGTGGATGCTATTGGTAAATATTTCAAATTATAGATATGATAAGAATTGTTTCACGTACTTTATTGTTTCCTTTAGGACTTTTAAAAGAATTATTGGAGTTGTGTAATAAAGGAGCAAGAGATATTCAGAATAAAATAAAATTTTCAAAATCCATTATTGATGGTGGATCCTCCTTTACAAGTGATTCAACTGTAGGGTCCCGATCACATATACTATCGGGATGCACTATAAATAAAAGCCATATTGGTAATTTTACTTACTGCGGACAAAAATCTCTAATTCAAAATACTACAATTGGAAACTATTGCTCAATTGCCAGTGAGGTCATTATAGGTTTAGGTTCTCACCCTCTAGATTATTTTTCAACTTCACCTATTTTTTACAGGGTTAGAAATCCTCTTAAAATGAAAGTAGTAGACCAGGACGCTGATTATCAAGAATATAGAAAGATCCTAATTGGTAACGATGTTTGGATAGGGACCAGAGCCATAATCATGGACGGAATTAAAGTTGGTGACGGAGCGGTAGTTGCGGCAGGAGCAGTAGTGACAAAAGATGTTCCTCCTTTTGCGATCGTAGCAGGAGTTCCGGCCAAAATTATTAAATATCGCTTAGATTCAAAGACCAATGAAGACTTAATGATTTCGAAATGGTGGGATAATGACCCTTTTGAAATCGAAGAAATGGAAATTATTAAAGATTTTAGGAGAAAGTATAAATGATCTATTTATCAATTCAGTTGGAACTTTTTGAAATATATTTTCAGTTTAATCGAAATGGAAATTTAAAAAGATAAATGAAGTATTCAATATTCATTTTATTCACATTGGTGTCGATTATCTTGACGGATACGTTAACCATGGTAACAAAAAACAGCGTTGAAGTTGGTATTCTTAATACTGTTGCCATAGGATTAATATATGTTTCAATTTTTATATTGATGTATCTTCCATTCAATCAGAAATTTTCAATTCCCATGACAATAAGAATATCTTATTTGTTGTGGATTTCATGGTGCATATTGAATTTATTAAGAGGAGCATTTCTGGCAAACGATTACTTTGACTGGAAGTTTTTATTAGTAAATTCGTTTTCTTTCACCTTTGTGTCCTTATTATTTTTTGTAGGGCTTAATTTGAGCCTGGTTATTAAAATCTTTGGATTCGTTCTACTGGTTATGTTTCCCTTTTTTTGGCCTTTTATCCCAATAGGCTATTTAAATTTTCCGGACCAGCCGGAGCTTTATGCAAGATTAGTGTACCCCGTAACTTTTTTCATAGTATTCATTCCTTTCATGAAATTAAAATGGAAAATATTGATTAGTTTGGTTGCCATAGCTTCTTTTTTTGCTGATTTAACTTTTAGGACCAATATGTTAAAAATAACTATTTCTGTTATGCTATTGGGTATCTATTATATTAGAAATTACATACCTAAAAGTTTTTTTAAATGGATCCATCTAGTTTTTTTTATTACCCCAATAATGTTTTTAATTTTAGCTGTGACCGTAAAGTATAATATTTTTCAGGAAATAGATAAAATGAAAGATTTGAGTATCACTGAAAAATCAAAACAGAGTACGGTTAAAGATTCAAGAACATTTCTGTATTATGAAGTATTAACTTCCTTTAAGTCTTCAAAGGAACTGATTTTAGGGAAAGGAGCCAATGGATCATATTTCAGTAATTTTTTTGGATTCAGCAGGTATTCCTCGGAAGTTGCAGTCTTGAATATTATTTTGAGATATGGAATTTTAGGACTGAGCCTCTATTTTTTTCTACTCTTTTCAATTTCCTATTTGGCAATAACCAAGTCCAATAATAATTTGGTTAAAATATTAGGTTTATTAATAGCAACCAGATGGAGTTTGTCTTTTGTTGAGGAATTCACACAATACGACTTGAATTTTTACTTTTTCTTTTTAATCACTGGCCTGGTTACAAATGAACTGTTTAGAAAAATGAATGATAATCAAGTAAGAACATTTTTTAATCAATTAGGAAGATGGTAAATGTTGCCGTATTGATGACTTGTCATAATAGAAGAGACAAAACAATAACTTGTTTAAAAGAGTTTTTTAATACAAGAAAACCAAAGGATCATTTATTTGAGATATTTCTGGTGGATGATGGCTCAACGGATGGTACGAAATCAGCAATTGAAACCAGTTTTCCGAAAGTCAGAATCATTCAAGGAGATGGAACATTATACTGGAATCAAGGAATGCGATTGGCATGGAAGACTGCAATTGAAAAGGGTAATTTTGATTTTTTTATTTGGCTAAATGATGATGTTATTCTAGACAAGATCGCATTGATTGAATTATTTGAATCATATCACGAGATCCTTGGCAAAAATGCAAAAGAGTCTATAATTGTTGGGGCATGCAGAATTTCAGACTCAGAGGATATTTTTTCCTATGGAGGAAGATCTGAAAATGGAAAAGTAATTCCAAATGGAGAGATACAGCAATGTAAATATATAAACGGTAACATTGTTCTCATTCCTCATGCTGTTTATAGCTGCTTGGGTAATTTATCTGACAGTTACACCCATGCAATGGGTGATTTTGATTATGGATTGAGAGCTGTTAATGCCGGATTTAAAAACTATACAACAAGATGTTATATAGGGAGCTGTGAAATTAATAATGTTCAGGACTGTTTTAATCCGGCTGTTTCTTTCAGAAAGCGGCTTAAACATTTTCACAGTCCTAATGGCCTTAATATAAGGGAATACGTTGTTTTCAGACGCAAATTTTGGGGAAATCGTTGGATACTAGATTTTTTTAAGGCTTATATAAAGGTTCTTTTTCCACAATTATATGGTCGAATAAAAAAAGATGAATTTTGAAAAATCTAGCACCTATTTGCTTGTTTACTTATAACAGGTTGAACGAAACTATTAGGACCGTTGAGGCTTTGAAAATGAATGATTTAACAGGTGATAGTGATTTATTTATTTTTTCTGATGGTCCGAAAGATTGTATGTCAGGTTCTGAAATTGATGAAGTTAGAAAGTATCTAAAGACCATTGAAGGTTTTAAAAGTGTAACCATTTATTGTTCAGAAACTAATAAAGGATTAGCTTCCTCAGTTATTTCAGGGGTCACCAAAATAATGAATGAATTTGAAAGAGTCATAGTACTTGAAGATGACCTGATCACCTCGCCAAATTTCTTGTGTTTTATGAATGAGGCCTTAGATTTCTATGAGCATGATGCTTCCATTTTTTCAATTTCCGGGTACACTATGGACCTACCATCATTAAAAGGCAGGGAATCGGATTATTATATTGGGTTAAGAGCTTCATCATGGGGCTGGGGAACCTGGATAAGATCCTGGCAGGATATTGATTGGGAAATTCAGGATTACAAAACTTTCAAGAGATCATTTCTTGAAAAAACAAAATTCAATAAAGGAGGCAGCGATTTAACTAGAATGCTTGAAAAGCAAATGTCAGGTAAAATTGACTCGTGGGCTGTTCGTTGGTGTTATAATCAGTATAGACGTAATCAGTTTACCATATTTCCTTCTATTTCAAAAGTTGAATCCATTGGAATTGGGGAAAATGCCACTCATACAAAAACAACGAGAAGATTTGATACCAAACTGGATAATTCAAACAAAAAACACTTTGAGTTTGATGCCCCGGCAAAAATGAGTGTTCAATTAATCAAAGAATTTAAATTAAAATTTTCTTTTTACAACAGGCTTATTGACAAATTGAAAAACGGATTTTAAAACAATTATATTCACTTTAATTCAGAGGCTGAAATATTTTATAAGAGAATTTACAGATTATCAAAGGTAAAAGGATTAATAGATCCGAATTGAAAAATATGAGAATTGACCAAAATATCGCTAAAAAAGGATATTTAAAAATGAAGGAATCATCTGTTGTGATTTGTTCAATTGTTCGTAATTGTGAATCACAATTGTCTAGGAATATTCCGAAAATTGAGACTTTAAGGTCAAAATTCAAAAGAAGTGAAGTTATAGTTTTTGAAAACGATAGTTCTGACAGAACCAAAGAGTTGTTAGAAGAATGGAAAGAAACCTCAATGGGGGTTAATGTCAGATGTGAAGATTATAATGAAAAAACAATTCCCAAAAAGGATATAAATGGTGTAAATAAATTTTATTCTGAATACAGGATTTCGAAAATGGTTCGTTTTAGGAATAAATACATGTCATTTTTGGCGGATCATCAGGAAGAATTCGATTTTGTAATAGTTATTGATTTGGACATCCAGGATTTTGAAATCAATGGTATAGCCCATTCTTTTGGATTATCAGATATTTGGGACGTAGTATGTGCCAATGGATATTCGTATTCTAAATTTTTGAAGAGAAGATTTCACGATACTTATGCGTTAGTTGAATATGGTAAAGAAAACTTGGCGCAAAATGAAAGAGAAATAAATAGTAACCGGAAAAAATGGTCTTTTCTAAAAAAAGGAATACCCCTTATTCCGGTCTATTCCGCTTATGGAGGTTTGACGATATACAATTATGATATTTTAAAAAAGAAAGAATACTACATTTTGGAGAATGATGACCCTAGCGTTGAGGTAAAGTGTGAACATGTATCATTACATACATCATTACACGAAGCTGGAGCAAATAGAATTTTCATAAATCCGAATATGATTGTTCTGTACGAAAAAATAAACTTGAAGAAGATAAAGGATTATTTACAAAATAAATTGAATGATTCTTTTCTGGTTAAGAATTAGGAGGCTTGTAAATAATAAATTGTACTGAAATGAATTTTATCAGAACTTTGAACTACAAAGTTTATTCAGATTCTTTGTCTAAAATAAAAATTGAAGATGGTGCTTGTAAAGTAATCAACACCATAAGCCCTAATTCGTATGGGATCGCAACTAAAGATACAGAGTTTGATTTTGCTTTAAAGGATTCTGATTATCTGGTACTGGATGGAGTTTATTTTGCTTTATCCTCTATTTTATTGCAAGGTAAAAATATTAAACGTAATCAGGGGCCGGATGTTTTTCATCATTTCATAAGTAGATTTCAAAGAACAAGAGGTAAAGTTTTTTTTTTAGGATCCACTACAGAGGTATTGAATAAAATAGAAAGTAGATTAAAAATAGATTTTCCTTTGGTTGAAGCTGGAACTTTTTCACCTCCATTTAAGAAAGAATTTTCCGATGAGGATAATGAATTAATGATAGATCAGGTGAACTCTTTTAAGCCAGATATTTTATTCATCGGGATGACATGCCCAAAACAGGAAAAATGGGCAATAAAAAATCGTGACAAATTGAATGCTAAAATCGTTATTTGTATTGGAAATGTTTTTGATTGGTATGCAGGAACTCAAAAATCAATACATCCTATTTGGTTTAAATTGAGATTGGGGTGGTTTATTAGAATATTTCTAAGACCCGAGGTATTCAAGCGGAATATTGGAAATCAAATGATTTTTTTTAAAGATCTTTTATTGATAAAATTTAAAATTAAAAAAATATGATAAAAATTGCCGTAATTGGATTAGGCAAAATGGGTCTTTCACATGCTGCTATACTCGGCGGACTTGAGGGAGTAGAATTGGTCGCAATATGCGATAAATCAGCAATTGTCTGCAATGCGTTTAAAAAGTATAATCCCGAAATTAAGGTTTATAACGATTACAAAAAGCTATTTGAAAAACAATATCTAGACGCTGTTGTTGTTGCTACACCAACGAAACTTCACTTTTCAATTGTCAAGATGGCTATAAAAAAAGGGATCCATGTTTTTTGTGAAAAACCATTTACTTTAAATCTAAAAGAGGGTTCAGAATTAGTTCTTTTGGCAACTGAAAATAATATTATAAATCAAGTAGGGTATCATAACCATTTTATTGGAACCTTTAGGGAGATGAAACGTCTCTTGAACAATAATGTTATTGGTAATCTACTTCATTTCACAGGAGAGGCTTACGGGCCGGTAATTACCAAGTCGAAGAGTGGCAATTGGAGAGCCAGGCCCGAGGAAGGAGGAGGATGTTTGTACGATTATGCATCTCATGTTATCAATTTAATTCAGGAAATTATTGATAAACCGGTAATGGCAAAAGGAACAATGCTGAAAAAGTTTTTCAGCAAACATGTAGAAGATGGGGTTTTCTCCTCTTTAACTCTGGAATCAGGATTGTCAGGTACCCTTTCAGTTAATTGGAGCGATGAGACCTATAGAAAAATGTCTACAAGCCTAATGGTTTTTGGTGAGAAAGGAAAAATTATCTGCGATGCAACAGAGATCAAAATATATTTGAAAAAAGAAAACAAGGAGGAGAACCTATCAAAGGGATGGTCCATTAAATACATTACAGATCTAGCCATTCCAGTGAATTTTTATCTGAGGGGAGAAGAATATTCAGCACAGTTAGAATCGTTTGTAAATAATGTTAAGGATGGAAAGGATGGAAAGATCAATAACTTTGAACAGGCTTTGTACACGGATAAGGTTATAGAATTATTAAAATCGGATGCAATTAATTAGAAATATGAATAAAGTATTATACGGTGATAACCAGTTTTTCGCTGTCAATCATTTATCAGATGAAAAATCAAGAGCCCAGTCAATTCGTTTTAAGGATACAAAATCTATTATGGCGGTCTTGGATCAGGCCATTGATTTAGGAATTGGGACATTTATGTGTACAACGCATGATCAAATCGGAGAGATTACTGAAATTATGAGGAAAAACCCGGCGAGGTATCAAGATTTTGAAATTTATCCTTGTATGCCTTATGCTCATAAATATGCAAATGCAGTTACTGAATTGGGAATTTTAGGAACCATAAAACAATATGTTCCGGGGAATATATTCAGCCTGGCTGCCAAGGGAGGCCTTGCTGTGGTCAATAAGGATTTTAATAAAATGATGGAAATATTGATAGACTCTGAATTAAAAATGTTCGAAGGAATCAAGACTCCGGTCATTTTTATTCAGAATGTACTGGTCGATTTGGTGTTGGGATTAAAAATGTATGATGTTTTTGCACATTTCGATAATTATATCAGGCGAAAATACAATTCGGAACCTGGTTATATCACTATGAACATGCCACAACTGTTAGACGCTTTAAATTCTATTGGAATTGAAAACCCTATTATTTGTAGTTCTATTAATAAAATAGGATTCAGAATGAGTGGTGGTCAAGAACTCTACGAAAAGTATTTAAAGGAAAAAGAATTCAGACCTATCGCTATGCAGGTTTTGGCAGCGGGAGCGATAAAACCTAAACCAGCAATCGAATATTTAAGTCAATTCAAAAAAATAGAATCAGTTTTGTTTGGAGCATCATCAAAGGGAAACATTATAGAAACCAAAAGTCTAATTGAAAATTTGATTTCATCCTGAAATGTTAATATGTCATTGGTCACCCCAACAGCCTTTACAGTTGCAATGAATAATTTATTATTGAAATAAAAAAGTACAAAAATGAGAGAAGAAAGCACCCATGATCCAATATTCGGTTCGCTGACAGAAAATCAAGATCCTGAAATTAATTTAAGGGCAATGTTTGAAAAACTTCTGGACAATTGGAAGTGGATAGGGCTCGGAATAGTGATTGCAGCAGGAATAGGGTATTATTACTTGCAAAAGACTTCGAACGTTTATCAGGCAGCAACAACTATTATAATTGATGATGGAGATTCCGGCAGTGGCTCTGAATTAGCTGCTTTTCAGGATTTAAATATTTTCAGTCCTTCCAGTAATATTCTGAATAATGAAATTGGAATTTTAAGATCGAGAAGTTTAATGCGGACCGTGGTTAGTGATCTCAAAATCAATATTACCTATTTTGTTCCCGATAAAGTTGCCAATTCAGAACTGTATAAAGATGATGTACCATTTCGCGTTAATTTTTTTAATACTGATTCTCTTTTTTATCAGCGAGATACGAGCTTCATAATAGTTCCAGTGGATAATGAAAGATATAAATTAACGGATATTGATGGAGGCAATATTTCAAATGGAAGTTATGGAGAAAATTTAAAGGTATCATATGGGGAAATAAATATTACTCCTAACAATATAGGACAGACCCCGGCAATGAATAATTTACTGGTAAAAGTGAACCCTTTTGAAGAAGTCGTTCGAAATTATGTAGGCCAGCTTGAAATATTACAGGCAGATCAGGATATTAAATCAACGATCCTGACTATCAAACTAAAAGATAATATTCTGGAAAAGGCTAAGGACGTCCTAAATGTATTGATACTGAATTATAATGATGAAGCAAATAATTATAGACGTTTGTTAACCGAAAGAACGGATTCATTTATAAATATGCGAATCAATGAAATTTCTTCGGAATTGAATTTGGCTGATCAAGGAATAGAAGATTTTAAAAAGAGAAACAGACTTACCAATATGGACCTTGAGTCAGGTCTGACTCTGGAGCTTAATAAAGAGATAGAGAATAGAATAGTTAACCTTTCCACACAATTGAGAATTATTGAATATGTAATAGATTATGTTAACAACAATCCAGATGATTTAATACCTACGAATTTGGGCCTCAAGGATGAAGGTACCACAAATAATGCAAATACTTACAATCAATTGCTATTGGAAAGGAACCGGATATTAAAAGGATCGAGTCGAATGAATCCAACAGTAATCAATCTCGATGAACAACTATTAAAATTAAGAGAAAGTATCCAAAAGAGTCTAGATAATGCCAAGTCTTCAATAGAATTTGCTTTAAATGATGTAAGAAGTCAGGAGAGGCTCTTAATTAATAAACAAATTGAAGCCCCTGAACAAGAAAGAGAGATACAGGACATAAAGCGAAAGCAGCAAATTATAGAAACGCTTTATCTGTATTTGTTACAGAAAAGAGAAGAAAATGCAATTAAACAAGGAGTAGTATCTCCAAATGCAAAAATTGTGGATAAGGCTTTCGGACGAAATGTACCTGTTAGTCCCACTAAGGGTAAAACCTATGCTTTAGCTTTATTTGTTGGTGCTCTGATTCCGGTATTAATCATCGGGATAAACTCAATTTTGGACAATAAAACTCGTAATCGTAAAGACATAGAAAAATATTTTATTTCCCCGGTCCTGGGAGATATTCCTAAAATGAAATCGAAAAAAATAAGAATAGTTAAGGATCACGATAGAGATAGTTTGGCTGAGTCATTTCGTATCCTTAGAACCAATATTAATTATATGATTTCCGGATCTGGTTCTGATTCAGATGAAAAAGGTAAAACAATATATGTAACTTCTACAATAGGTTCTGAAGGCAAATCTTTCATATCGGTTAATTTAGCGTCTGTTTTGAGTTCTGTTGACAAAAAAGTATTACTTATTGAAGCCGATTTGAGAAAACCAAAACTCACCAAATATCTGAATATGAAGAAGGGTAGAGGTTTGACGAATTATTTAGTAGACCATAAATTGGATTATTCGGATGTAATAGAATCCGTTGAAAATTTTGAATTTGATATTATAAGATCTGGAGATATTCCACCCAATCCGGCGGAGTTATTAATGGGTGCCAGATTTGAAGGTTTGGTTGAATACGTCAAAAATGAATATGATTATGTTATCATTGACACCCCTCCCGTTAGTTTGGTGACAGATACTCTTTTGTTAACAAAAAGTGCTAATTTGGTGATATACGTTGTTAGAATGAATTATTTGGATAAACGCCTTCTAAATATTCCAAAAGAGCTCCATTCCAACAACAGATTACCAAATATGGCTTTGCTGTTGAATCAAACCGATTATTCAAAATCTGGTTATGGTTATGGCTATGGCTATGGATATTCCGAAGCAAAAAAAAGGTGGTGGAAAAGGTCCTGGAGGTTAGATTTATAGGGCCTCACCGAATTCAATTTCCTGGGATAAAGGAAAAATAAATTTTAATTTTCTGCGTTAGAATGAAGTACATGACTATCAGACAGGAATTCTGATCGATCCATGTATGATTCATTTTTTGCTATGACTAATCTTTATTTGAGCTTTTGCGGAAAAATAAGACCGGATATGAATTTGATTCGAAAATCAATAATATTGGGTTTGTTTATGATGTCTTTATCCCTGCAGGCCACGGAATATTTTGTGTCAAATTCCGGAAGTGATAGTAATGATGGATTATCACCGGAAACCGCCTGGAAAACGTTGAATAAAGTAAATTTGGAATCAGGCAGATTCAAGGCTGGTGATATCATTGCTTTTAGAGGCGGTGATGAGTTTTACGGTCATCTCTTAATTAAAGATATTCATGGTTCTGTTGATAAACCTATAATAATTACCTCCTATGGTAATTCAAGAGCTTCCATTACTGGAATGGTTAAGCCGGATAAATGGATTTATGAAGGAAATAATTTATGGGCGGCAGTATCATTAAAACCGGTATACCTGGCAGCCAAATCTGATGATTTGATCCAATTGGCAAAATCAACCGATTCAAGAATCAAGGATGTCAAAAGCAACAGAAATTTTAAGGTACCTGATTTTATAGGACAAGAAAATATTAAAGGATCAACAGTTCATGTTAAAACACAACCCTGGAGATGGGCACAGGGTGTAGTTGAAAGTTTTAACAGTTCAACCGGAGAAATAGTGTTGAAAGAGGATATTAATGCTTACCAATTAAAAAATGAACAGGAAATATTTGTAGTGAACCACCCCGGTTTTTTGAATAATCAGGACTATTGGTATTACGATGAAAGCAAATATAAATTTTTGATTTATTCAAGAAATGAACCTGTTGACGTTCGGATTGGTAATTATGATGGGACAAGCAGAGGTATTGAGATTCTTCAAAGTTCCAATATTAAAGTTGAGAATGTTGATATAAGTGGTTATTCGAATAGGTGCATTAGTATAAGATCATCTTCAGGTATCGAAATAAATAACAATTATCTTCACAAAAGCAAAGAGTACGCAATATTGGATTATGAGGACAATCGAGACATAGTAGTTCAAAATAATATTTGTAAAAACGGATACATAGTATCCTTGTATTCAAGAAGCCCGGGAGCTTATATTTATCAGAATGAAGTTTCCGAGGTTGCACTTAAACATCATTTGGGTTCTAGTATTTTTTACAATGGAAATGGAATTCTGGCATCTGGTTACGGCTCAAAAACTATTGAAAATTATGTTCATGATACTGGTTATAATGGTATAGGAGTACACAATTCAAATTGTATTGTAAAAAATAATGTGATTACAGGGTTTAATTTAATTTCTTCAGATGGAGGAGCAATTTACTGTATTGGTGAGAAAATGGTCAATACTTTGATTCAAGAGAATATAATAATTGGATCAAAAAATCAAACTCAAGTGAATGGAATTTATGCTGATGATGAAGCAACTGGTGTGAAAATTCATGGTAATTCCATTTCAAACACTTATTACGGTATATACATGCATAATACCAAATCTGTTACTGCCAGTAAGAATGTAATTTATGAAACAGAAAAGCATGGTATTTACCTAAGAGAAGACAGAATGGGTTTTAGTGACACTGCCGGCGGAGATATGGTTGATAACGTTGTAAAGAACAATCAAATATTTTTGCTCAGTGAGGAATATGAGGCGATAAAATCCAATGGATCGTGGGAACATTTCGATTTCGCCAGTTACAGTGATAACATTTATATCAATCCTTATAACGAAAAGGCTTTTGGCCTTAGGACTTCAATTTTAGATGAAAAATATTCCATACCCGAATGCAATGAATATTTAAACCAGGAACTCAATTCGGTTAGCAACAATTATTTATGGGACAGTTATGAGATAAAAAAGACCAATAAAATTATAATTGATAATGATTTTGAGGAGAATTTTGATGAATTTACAAATTGTACGAGGCAAAACTCAAATGATAATTCTTTTATTACAAGTGACGGCACATCGCCATATTTAAGATCGACTAAGTTTTCAATTGAAAAGGATAAAACTTATGCGGTTGAATTTGATGCTAAAACCAACGCAAAGGAAGGATTCAGGTTACTGGTCATGGAATATGGGGGTTCAAGTAGGATTTATCATAATAAGACCATCTATCCGCATGAAGAGTTTAAGCGATATAAGATTTTATTTAAGTCAGGATATGATGATGACAATGTGAAGTTATTTTGGAAACTCAATGATCAGGAAATAAGTATCGATAATATCGTACTAAAGGAAGTGGAGGTTGTACAGCCGAAAAAGAGATCCTTATTTTTATACAATCGAAATTCCGTGGAAGAGTCAAAATCTATACCTACCGGGACTTGGGCAGACTTAACAGGGAAGAAATATTCAGGGAATATCCTCCTGGAGCCATTTTCATCAAAAATTTTGTTATTATCTAAATCATCTTTAATTGCCGATGCAGGAGATGATAAAATTATTTGTAAAGGAGAAAGTGTTATACTTACAGCAAACGAAGCATCTCAATATTATTGGAGTAACGGTGAGACCACACAAAGTATAGAAGTTAATCCTGATATCACCACAACTTATACTGTTACTGTTTCGGATGCAGATGAAGTAGCTTCAGATGATGTTGTAGTAACGGTCAGAAATGTTATTGCCAATGCGGGGGATGATAAGATTATCGATGAAGGACAGACAATAACATTATCAGCAAGTGGAGGCGAATCATATATTTGGAATACGGGAGAAACAACGAAAGATATTGTGGTTAGCCCAAGTAATTCTACCATATATTCTGTAAAAGTAAGAGAAGGATTATGTGAGGATATAGATACCGTAAAAGTTACAGTAAACAAAATTCCAACAGATGATTCGATAATTGCTGATGCCGGTGAGGATAAGGATATATGTTTAGGGGAAAGTATAGTTTTAACTGCAGGAGGAGGTTCAAATTATTTATGGAGTACCGGGGAAACTGAAAAAAGTATTACCGTAAATCCGGATGTTACAACAGTTTATTCAGTTAAGGTAAGCGAAGGTGACAAATCAGATGTCGATGAAGTAACTGTGTTTGTGAACGAGTTTAAGGCAAATGCAGGTGATGATGTAACTATTCTGGAAGGAGAAACCATAAAGTTATCAGCAAATCAAGGTGATTCGTACCTTTGGAATACTGGTGCCGAAACTAAAGAAATTGAAGTGAGCCCAAAATCAGATACGATGTACTCGGTAACAATATCTAACGGAGCCTGTATCGATTCCGATAGTGTAATGGTTTTTGTTAACAGCATTGCAGAGTCTTCTCCTCCTGTTTCTGAGGCAAATGCAGGGGAAGATATGACTATTTGTTTGGGAGAGACAGTAACACTTTACGGGTCTGGGGGAGATTCATATCTTTGGAGTTCAGGTGAAAATACGGATCAAATAGAGGTTTCACCAACTGAAACTACCACCTATGAATTATCAGTTTCGGTTGAAGGAGTAATGAGTACAGATCGTGTTACAGTAACTGTTGAAAATTGTAATAATAGAATCGGTGAAAGGAATGAAATAAACCCGGATTTTTACTTGTATCCGAACCCCACCAAAAAAGATTTGTTCATCAGTGTAGATAATCTGGAAAATGACTCTTCCTTTATAATAAATGATTCGAAAGGAAGTATTGTATATCGAGAAATTCTGTCTTCTCAGGAGGATTATATAAAGAAGGATATTGATGTTTCAGGTTTCAGTGAAGGAGTTTACTTTGTCCGTCTAATTAGTCTGAATCAAAACATAACAAAAAAACTAATAGTGCAATAAACAAACCCGGTTATCATTATTGATTTGGTTCAAATATCAATATGACAGGTGGGTCATTCAGAGATTTCTATTCTGAGTTAGCACCTACTAATTTTTCATATAGTTCTTCTAATTCAATTATAGATTTTAATTCTTTTTTATTCAGGAATTCATTATAGATACCAATACTTTTTTGCCCGGTTTTAGGGTCGAAAAACAATTTCTTCTTGTTGTGTTTATTCTTCATACCCTTTATAAATTCTTCAATGGCATTTAAGGTTTCATCGTAATTAACTGTAAGATCTTTAAAATCTATAAGCAACAAGCTATCGGGTTCCAGATGATTTTTCAGTGAATCTACCCATTCCAATCTTCTCTTTATGGCATCAATATGAAAATTCAAAGCTCCAGCCCTGTTTCTCCCGTAAATTGTCTCTAATGTAACTCCGCTTAAAGTCATAAACGGGTCACCAAACGTTTCATATAAATATCCAAAATTGATAATATCAGCTAGTTGATCTTTAGGATCTCTTAAAACCACTATTAATTTGAATGGGAAGAAAACTTTTTTCCAAATATCAATATCATTTACTGTTTCAAGAGGTTGATTGAATAAAATATAGGGCTTGTTTTTTGCATGTATCACTCCTAAATTTTTAATCCATAATCTTGTGTGATGAATTTTATCCTCCAATTCATCCTTTGAAATCAATTTTTTATTTAATGATTTTAAGGAATTCAATTCTTTAATCCGCTTCTTGCTGAAATAAAACCGATCTTTAAATGAGGAATTCTTTATTTTTTTCAGTTCAAAGATTGGGAACAAGTTGTAAATCAACCTTAGTTTTTGTTTGAAATGCGTTATTTTTTCAATTTTATTTGGAAATATATCGTCAGGAGTAAATGTTAACTGATCTGCAACCAATCCTGGTGCACGATAATCATTGAATTCATCAGGAATCAAGCCAAAACATTCATATTCTTTTAATAAATCAATCAATGCGCTTGATCCGGTTTTTAACAAGCCTAAGACTAGAATATTGGTCTTTTCCATCATTATTATTTCATAACTAATTACATAAAATTCTTCTTAAAATTAAATTTTTAAAAAGACCTGATATGTAATTTTTCAATTTTTTCTATTCAAACATATTTACAAATCATGAAGCTATTTTTCAAGAAATAATGAAAGCTTTAGAGGTCTATAGTTATTTCCACAACATACCCTTCCCAATTTCTCACATTAAAAACGGTACCATTTTCGAAGATCAGATACTGCCCTTTAACACCTTTCAATACACCCGAATAACTCGGAGTTTTATCAAGATTAAGACTTTTGATTTTTACAGGATACAGCTCAACCGGAAATGAAATTGGGGTTTCTTTATTATTCTGAATAATGTAGGCTTTAGCTTCTTCCGGAACGAATTCAAAAAGTTTATCGCGCTGCTCTGCCAGGTCAACATCTTCAACTGAATTGGTCAGCATTTTTCGCCAGTTGGTTTTATCAGCAACGTGTTCTTTTAAGGCGACTTCGGTGATTCCTGCCAGATAACGATTAGGAACTTCCACAATTTCAATGGCTTCATGGGCTCCCTGGTCGATCCATCGTGTAGGAATCTGGGCCTTACGTGTAACACCTACTTTTACATTTGAACTATTGGCCAGGTATACAACATGAGGCTGCAGTTGCATCTTCTTTTCAAATTCAAGGTCACGGTCCTCTTTTCCAAGATGAGCCGTGCTCAGTTCAGGCCTCATGATCCAGTCTCCGGCCTGAGGCTGTTTAAAAAAATCTTCATAACAAAAGCCTTGTCTAAAGATCTTTTTATCTTCTCCACATGCAAGGCACTGATACTTTACGAATTCAATGGACAGCGTTTTCCCGATCAGTTGATTCATATTGAGGAAATCCTCTCCCATATCGAGAAAATAAGAAACAGGTACAGTATTCTCCGTGGCCATTTTTTTAAGGACTCCGGTATATTTCATTACGAATTGATTTTCTGGAAGTCCAAAATAGTAAATTTTGATCGCTAATTATTAAAGCCGGTCAGGTATTTTAAATATACTTTCTGATTTTCTTTAATTTTTAGGCTGAATAGAACTACTTTGCTACCACCTTGATCGTACTTTTCACCATAGCGGCGATCTCTCTCGCCTTTGAAATATCCTTGTTCACAATGGTCACATGGCCCATTTTTCGGAATGGGCGGGTTTGCTTTTTACCATAAATATGTGGTGTTACCCCGGGAATATGCAGGATATCTTCCATGCCTTCATAGACTACATCTCCTGAAAACCCTTCGGATCCCACCAAATTGACCATGATACCCGCCACTTTACTATCGGTATTTCCCAGTGGCATATTCAATATGGAGCGCATATGCTGTTCAAACTGGCTGGTATAAGACGCCTCTATACTGTAATGTCCCGAGTTATGGGTTCGGGGGGCCACCTCATTGACCAAAATTTCATCATCTTTGGTCTGGAACATTTCAACAGCCAGTAAACCTACAATTCCAAACTGATCAGCTACCTTCAATGCAATCTCACGGGCTTTTTCAGCCACAGAAGCATCAATTCGAGCCGGGCATATTACGTATTCCACTTGATTTGCCGTAGGATGGAATTCCATTTCGACAACAGGGTAGGTTTTGATCTCTCCACTCTCATTACGAGAAACGATCACCGCCAGTTCATTTTTAAAGGGAATCATTTCTTCCGCTATACATTCCACTTCAGGCAATCCTTCCAGATCAGTGGCCGAACGAATTACTTTTACTCCTGTCCCGTCATACCCAAATTGCGCCGATTTCCATACAAAAGGGAAGCTCGCCACATCATCCGAGGCCCGCAATTCCGCAACTGAGCCAAATCGGGAATAAGGTGCCGTAGGGATGCCGTGCTCGGAAAAAAAGTCTTTTTGACGGCCTTTATGCTGAATAATTTCAAGAATTTCAGGTTGAGGAAAGATTTTTAAGCCTTCCTGAGCCAACTTTTTTAAAGCCTCAATATTAACATGTTCGATCTCAATGGTCAAAACATCAACCTTTTTTCCAAAGTCGTACACCGTGTCAAAATCCATAAGGCTTCCATGATGAAATTCATTACAAATCTGGGAACAAGGAGCATTTTTATCTCCGTCAAGTATGACGGTAAAAATGTCGTATTTCTGTGTCTCTGAAAGCAACATACGGCCTAACTGGCCTCCTCCGAGGACTCCGAGTCTAAAGTCTGAAGAAAAGTAATTTTTCACGTAATGAACAAGATTTTAAAAGTTGGTAATTTGTAAGGTATTAGGGCCCGTTGCAATAACACGGTACTGCCTGGCCGGATAATTCACTCCCTCGGTCAAAGGTGCCCCGTTAAGAATATTGAATTCACTATCATCACAGGCGCACTTCATAACAAGGCCATTTTTCACGGTCATCGTAGAACAGGGAGTCGGACTCAGATGCGGGGCGCTTCGTTCATAGGCAATGTAGGTGTCAATTCCGTAATGGTACACAATTATGCCGCTGATCCCTCCTTGTGAATAGGCCCATCCTCCAACAACCTGAAGGTCGATAAATTCAGGATTATTTAAAAAAATTGTTTGATTTACAGGAATATCCGGTAACAGGTCATCAAATTCATTTCCATCATCATTACATGAAAAAAACGACAACGATATAAGCAAGATCCAAAGTTTTTTCACCTTTTTGAATTTTGGCGCAAGTTACAAATATTTTGGCTTGTTTGGCACGGATTTATAGGGTTCAAAGTGCAACATATTTTAAATAATTGCCAGGTATTTTCGTTTATAAAACAGAATTTGGTACATTTGTATCTAGATCTCATTCCAAATTCTTTGGTTTCGAGATTTTTTGTCTTTATATATCAGGGAACAATCCAAGGATTTTAATATAAAATTGTTTAGAAATGAGTGATGTAGCCTACTATTCAGCCGAGGGGTTGAAAAAACTGAGAGATGAGCTTGAGCAATTGGAACACGTAGAACGACCAAGAGTAACCAAGGAAATTGCTGATGCAAGAGATAAGGGTGATCTGAGTGAAAATGCAGAGTACCACGCTGCCAAGGAGGAGCAGTCTTTGCTCGAATATAAAATCGCGCAATTAAAAGATACTTTGTCGAAGGCAAGGCTTATAGACGAATCCTTACTTGATACTTCAAAAGTATTGGCTTTATCTAAGGTGAAGATCAAGAATATTGAGAATAATATGGAATTTGAATACACGCTGGTAGCCGATGCCGTATCAGATCTTTCACAGGGGAAGTTGTCTGTAGGATCTCCCATTGGGAAAGGACTTTTAGGAAAGGAAGTAGGTGATATTGCTGAGATTCAGGTTCCAAGTGGTATCATGAAATTTGAGATTTTGAGTATTTCGAGATAATTTCAGTTTTTAAACCTAAGGTTCGAGTCCAAGGAAATTCTCTTATAAAAATTGTATCTTAGTTACAATTAATTACCAAACCAAAGCTATGAGTACCGTATTCACCAAGATCATTAATGGAGAAATTCCGAGCTATAAAGTGGCAGAGAATGATCATTATTTCGCCTTTTTAGATATCAATCCGAATTCCAAGGGACATACCCTGGTTGTGCCTAAAAAAGAAGATGATAAGATTTTTGACCTCAGTGAAGATGAATACTTGAAGCTGATGCGATTTTCTTATAAGGTGGCAAAAGCCATTGAGCGGGCGGTTCCTTGCGAGCGCGTGGGAATGAGTGTTATAGGATTGGAAGTGCCGCATGTACATGTGCACCTGATTCCATTGCACAGCATGGCAGATGCTAATTTTTCTAAAAAAGAAGAATTGACCCCGGAACTATTTCAGGAAATTGCTAACGAGATTTCGAGGAATATGGTTTACTGATCCTCAGCCATTTTTAACTGGATCTGAAACGTAGTTCCTTTTCCAATTTCTGATTTTTTGACATAGATACGACCTTTGTGATAGTCGTTGATGATCCGCTTAGTAAGTGACAATCCAAGACCCCATCCTCTTTTCTTCGTAGTGTATCCGGGTTCGAATATTTTTTTGTGAAGCCTTTTCGGGATTCCTTTTCCGGTGTCCGTTATGGTAATTACCGCATTGGCGTTTTCCTGTGTCACATGGATATCGATCTTACCTTTTCCCTGCATGGCATCAATGGCATTTTTCACCAGGTTTTCAATTACCCAGCTATAGAGCTGAAGGTTTAGGTCTACATAAATCGGTTTATCGGTTTCAGTATGAAAGTTAAATTCGATTTGTTTAAAACTTCTCGAACGAATATAATCAAATGCGGTACTGGTTTCAGCAACAATTTCATGTCGGGTTAGTTTTGGAACAGAACCAATTTTGGAGAACCTGTCAGCAATGGTATTAAGACGCGAGACATCCTTTTCGATTTCCTGAACGGTATCCTCTTCCACATTTTCCATACGCAGTAACTCAACCCATCCCAGTAATGAAGAAAGGGGAGTCCCGATCTGATGTGCGGTTTCCTTGGCCATACCCGCCCACAGTTTATTTTGCTCCGCGATCTTGTTCGATTTAAAGGCCAGGTAAATGATGGTACCAAAAAGGATCAGGATCAATAAAAGGCCCAGAGGGTAGTACTGTAAACGATTCAGTAAATCGGAGTCTCTGTAATAGATCTTTTCGGTGATATTGACGTTGTCTAATTGAAAATTAACGATCAAAGGTTCATTTTCCTGCTTCATGATCTGTAACTGTCGACTCAGGTATAAACGATCATCGACATCCAGTTTGGTAAAACGCTTGGTATTTTCAACATCAAGGTTGGCCCAGCGGTTGATATCACCATTTTCATAGGTGATGATCATGGGGATACTGCGATTGCTCTGAATGATTTTTTCTTCAAGTGATACGTCGATGTCAAGGTCTGCATTGTTAAAATTCTCATAGGCAGTGGCGAGAACTTCCATCTTGATGCGCTCTTCATTCTTGAATTGTTTGAAAAACTGATTCGTATTCCATAAAATGGAAGAAACTATTAAAAATGACGCCAGGATCAGCGACCATTTGATAAGAGTTTTACTACTAGGGAGTTGATTCATCAAGAGCAAATATATAATATTCTTGTTTTATAACTGAATATTAAAGCGCTTATTATATGTAAAAATAATTATAGCTATTTTTGTTGAAAAATACGCTCAATTGTTAACAATTCACCCGAAAGATACAGTCACTTCTACCTTGCATTCCTACTTGCTTTCAGCGGTTGCACCAAGGCCGATTGCACTGGCGAGTACCGTTGATAAAAAAGGAAGGCCCAACCTTTCTCCTTTTAGTTTTTTTAATGTCTTCAGTGCAAACCCTCCAATATTGATTTTTTCACCTGCAAGAAGGGTTAGGGATAACACTACCAAACACACTTTGGAAAATGCTATGGAAATAAAGGAGGTGGTCATTAATGTGGTTACCCATGACATCGTCCAGCAAACCTCCCTTGCAAGCACTGAATATGGCAAAGGTGTCAACGAATTTGAAAAGGCAGGGTTTACAATGATCGAATCTGAAAAGGTAAAACCGTTTCGGGTAAAGGAATCTCCGGTTCAGTTTGAGTGTAAGATTCTTGAGATCAAGGAAATGGGCCATGAAGGTGGTGCAGGCAACCTGATCATTTGCGAGGTGGTCTGTATGCATGTGGAGGAGAAGGTTCTGGATGAAGAAGGTAAAATTGATCAGGTGAAACTGGACCTTGTGGCAAGAGCAGGAGGAAGTTTTTACAGCAGGGCAAGAGAATCATTTTTTGAAATTCCCAAACCCTTGCAAAATAAAGGAATTGGAATTGATGCATTGCCTGAAAACATTAGGAATAGTGACATCTTAAGCGGGAATGACCTGGGTCAGTTAGGTAATGTGGAACATTTGCCTGAGGAGTCGGATGTTAATAAGTTTCTGCAAGACAATCCCCAATTTATGACCCCAGAAATAAATGAAAAGCATAAATTTGCTCAGGACTTTTTAGCCAGGAACGATGTTGATAGTGCCTTAAAGATACTCCTTGGGAAGTCGAAATGAGTGAATTAAAAAATGAATTAAACAGACGAATAATAATAGTAGACAATTTAGAAATGGAAGTAACTGGAAAAATCAAAAAGATTGACGAAACAAAGACATTTGGAAACAATGGATTCAGAAAAAGGGAAATGGTCCTTACCACGGATGAGCAGTATCCACAAATGTTATTGATCGAATTTGTACAGGATAAATGTGATTTATTGAACAATTTTAATGAAGGAGAAGAAATTAAAGTAAGTATCAATCTAAGAGGAAGAGAGTGGATCAATCCTCAGGGCGAGGCCAAGTATTTCAATTCCATCCAGGGGTGGAGAATTGAGAAAGTTCAGGCAGGAGCTCAGGGTGAGGTACCGCCGATGGATGCTGCAAGTTTTGCTCCCGCAACGAATATCGACGAAAATGAACCAGACGATCTTCCATTCTAGGATCATTTGTTCATACGATTAAATTAAAACCATCAGTCTTTGCGATTGATGGTTTTTGTATTTTTATACTATGTTTTTACTAGGCCCTTCATTGGAATTTCCTCCTGTTGAGCGTGCAAGCCCTGAAGGTATTCTTGCCTTTGGAGGGGATCTTAGCCCGGAGCGCTTGATTCTGGCCTATGAAAATGGAATCTTTCCCTGGTACAATGAGGGAGAGCCCATTATCTGGTACAGCCCTGACCCAAGAATGGTCCTTTTTCTTAATGAATTGAAGGTATCCAAAAGTATGGCCCGCCTGATGCGTAAAAATGAATTTAAGATAACCATGAACCAGGATTTTAAACAGGTGATTGAGAACTGTCAGCAAGCGCCCCGAAAGGATCAATTGGGTACCTGGATCACTGAGGAGATGAAAGAGGCCTATATCAAATTGAATCAACTGGGGGTTGCCAAATCTGTGGAGGTCTGGAAGGGTAGTGAATTGGTAGGTGGGCTTTATGGAGTGGACCTGGGACATGTTTTTTGTGGGGAGAGCATGTTCAGCAAGGTAAGTAATACTTCCAAGCTGGCTTTTATTTACCTGGTACGGTTGTTGTCAGAGAAAAACTACAGGCTCATCGATTGCCAGGTATATAACGAGCATCTTGAAAGCCTGGGAGCACGTGAAATTTCCCGAACTGATTTTATGCAGATTCTAAAGGCTGATTATGTATAAGTGGCTGAGATGTCAGTAAATAAAACCTTTAAATCAATAAGCATTTCATCAGCCATGAACTTATTTTCCATAATAATTCATAAACTGAAATTCGGTTATCGAAATCCAATATTCTATATTTGTCAGCTAAACCTGAGTTATGGATATAAAGAATGCTCAATTGGCGGTTGATCAGTGGATCAAACAACATGGTGTAAGGTACTTCAATGAGTTGACCAATATGGCTCAGCTAACAGAAGAAGTTGGAGAGGTGGCTCGTATCATTGCAAGGCGCTATGGAGAACAAAGTGAAAAGGAAAGTGATAAAAACAAGGACCTTGGCGAAGAGCTTGCCGATGTTCTTTTCGTCCTTCTTTGTCTGGCAAATCAAACCGGGATTGACCTGCAGGAGTCTTTTGATAAGAAACTCTACCTGAAAGCCAAAAGAGATCATGAACGACATCATAACAATAAAAAATTGAAATAGATGGGAAAGAGTTTTAAAGACATGTCTTTTCTTCAGACCTTTTTAGTTATCGCAGCTATTTTTCTGGTTATTGTAGTTCTCATTGAATTTCTATACGGTTTGACCCGGGTTTCGTTTGAAGAGGCACTGGCTGGGTTAATGAATCCTAAATATCTTTTAAGAAAACTGGCAGGTTCTGTGATCTATGCTTTGATCATGACATTTTATTTTAAACGTAAACGAAAAAAAACAGCTTAAGTTGATCAGAAAAATAGCACATTATACCGGAGAGGTTAAAGGGGAGATCAATATATCGGGTTCAAAAAGCGAGTCAAATCGATTATTGATCCTTCAGAGTAATTTTCCGAATCTCAGATTAAAAAACCTTTCGAATTCTGACGATACAAAATACCTTGGGAAAGCTCTTGATGGAAAGAAAAATCTGGTGGATATCAGTCATGCGGGTACGGCTATGAGGTTTTTAACTGCCCATTTTGCGTCTCATGAAGGCTATGACCTTGAACTAACAGGATCGGAAAGGATGCAGAACAGGCCAATACGTATTTTGGTGGATGCTCTGCGAAGTATGGGAGCAGAGATCAGTTATGCAAAGAAAGAGGGTTATCCACCGTTAAAGATCAAAGGAAAAAACCTGGAAGTTAAAAAGGTTAGTATTCAGGGGAATGTTAGTAGCCAGTATATTTCAGCCTTGCTTTTGATGGCACCGGGATTAAAGAATGGATTGGAAATAGAGCTTCAGGGTAAAGTCACTTCAGTACCTTACATTAAAATGACCCTGGCGTTACTTGAAGAAATTGGGGTTGAGTTCAGCTGGGATGATAATCTGATTCGTATAAAGCCCAAAAAGGCCATCGAGGATAAAGAGATTACCGTAGAATCTGACTGGAGCTCTGCTTCGTATTTTTTCAGCCTTGTAGCCTTGAGTGATAAGGGAAAAGTTAAACTGACTTCGTACAAGGAGGATAGCCTGCAGGGAGATAGTTCCCTGGTTGAGATCTACAAGCACTTTGGGGTGAGCGCGCATTTTGAAAATGATCGGCTCATACTTCAAAAAGAAACCAAGGAAATTGGCCCTCTTGTCCTGGATCTGAGTGATTCACCGGATCTGGCCCAGACTATAGCCGTTACCTGCTTTGGCGAAGGTATTGCCTGTGACCTGACGGGTTTGCACACCCTGAAGATAAAGGAAACCGACAGGTTGGTAGCGCTGGAACAGGAGTTGACGAAACTGGGAGCAGAAATTGAGGTTACGGACAAAAGCCTTCATCTAAAGCCCAGAAAAAAGCTGAACAAGGATGTTCTTATCGAAACTTATGATGACCACAGGATGGCCATGGCTTTTGCTCCATTAGCCCTTTTGGTCCCGATAAGGATCAATGATGCGGATGTGGTGACCAAATCCTACACCGATTTCTGGTCCGACTTTGATAAGGTATTGGGAAACTGAGTATTTGTGGATTAGCTAAATTGAATTGCCGCATTTTCACCCTGCTATAAAATCCCCGGAATGGAGCCTCCGTCCACTTTAATGGCGGCGCCGTTAGTTGCAGCACTTAATGGGCTTGAAAGGAACAGTGCCATATCGGCAACTTCCCTGGGCTTTGCAAACCGCTGAAGTAAGGAACTGGGCCTGGCTTGCTGAAAAAATTCCTCACTAATTTCTCCTGGACTCTTGTTTTCTTTTTCAGCCTGTTGTTGTAAGAATATTTTAGCTCCTTCTGTAAGGGTAGATCCGGGTATAAGGGCGTTGACAGTAACTCTTGTTCCTTTTGTAGTTTGCGCCAGTCCGCGTGACAGGGCAAGCAATGCTGCTTTGGTTGTGCTGTAAGCGATGAGGTCCTCCGGGACAAGTTGCGCACATTCACTCGATACAAACAAAATTCTTCCCCATCCGGCTTTCTTCATTTGAGGAAGGTAATGCCTGGATAGCCTGACAGCTGCCATAACATTGACCTGAAACATTTCTTCCCAGTCCTGATCAGAAGTTCCTTCGAAGGATTTGGAGGCATAAATACCAACATTATTGATCAGAATATCTACTTCTCCAAGTGTTTTGATTATGGATTCATGCGCCCGGGAATCACGGAAATCTGCAACGATCCCTTCCATGGATCCATCCGGAAAGGATTCCTTCAGATTTCTCATAGACTTTTGAAGACTGCCTCCGGACCTTCCGTTGATGGTTACGGATGCACCTTCTTCTAAAAATCGCTTTGCGATTTCAAACCCGATTCCCGAGGTGGAACCGGTAATAAGTACCTTTTTATGTGTTAACTGGAGATCCATATTTTTAAGCTATTCCCAGAGGGCTGAATATAATCCATAAGAGTAAAACGCAACATATTAAAAGTAAAGTAAGAAATACATCCAAAGACCAGGTAAACTTTAGTTTCATTTCCTTTTTATTAAAGGTGACCAATCTCAGAAGATCATCTGATTTGGGCCTTCCAAGCTGGCTAAAGAGCATCAAAATCACTACACTAAAGATGAATAAATAAATGGCATAGTGCAAAAAGTTAATCTCCAGCATCACTTGTAAAAGGCTTCCCTGAGTCAACTCAATAATACCTTCCTTGGTTAAGTATTCGGTGACTAATCGCATCATTCCAAGAAAGAAACCTGTCCATAGTGCCATGATGGCACCTCTGGCATTGATCCACTTGAAGAACAGGCCAAAAAGAAATACGGCTGCAATTGGAGGCGAGATATAGGCCTGAACGCTCTGCAGATAATGAAATAATCCCCCTCCCATCAGGGTTTTCATAAAGGGTATCCAAAGAAAACTCATAATAACAAGGATGAGCGTTGCAATTTGACCAACCCATACCAGTTCCTTTTCGGTGGCATGGGGTTTATACTGTTTGTAAAAATCAAAGGTGATCAGCGTTGAGGAAGAGTTAAATGCAGATGACAAAGAACTCATCAGCGCTGCGAGGAGCCCGGAGATGGCCAGGCCTTTAAGTCCAATAGGAAGAAACCCGTTGATCATTGCAGGTAAAGCATGGTCTGGATTGTCAAGAGTAAAATTGAGCATTCCTTTTTGGGAAAGAGCAAAAGCGATAACGCCTGGAATGAAAAATATAAATACAGGTAAAAGTTTTAAAAATCCTGCAAATAAGGTTCCTTTTCGCGCATTGCTTATATCCTTGGCGGAAAGGGTCCTTTGCACGATAAACTGATCCGTACACCAGTACCAGACTCCCAGAATGGGAGCTCCAAACAACATTCCGGTCCAGGGGTAATCTGTATCTGAAGATGGCCTCCATAAATTAAAAAACTGGCTCGCTTTAGGATTACCAGGTTTTTCTGATGCCATTGTCAGGGTATCCATCATAGCATCCCATCCACCAATTTGTGCCAGTCCGAAATAAGTAACTGCAATTGTTCCTGCCAACAGAATAAAAGTCTGTATCATATCGGTATAAATTACCGCTCTTAACCCGCCAAGTATAGTATAGAATCCTGTGGCAACGATGGTTATTATGGCCCCTGTCCAAAATGAAACCCCCATGGTTTCAAATACCAGGGCCCCTGCAAAAATGATCAGAGAGATCTTTGTGATAATATAGGCCAGTACCGAAACCACAGACAAATAGTTCCTGCAGGCTTTGGAATATCTGATCTCGAGAAATTCAGGCATGGTATAGACTCCCGTTCTAAGATAAAAAGGGACAAAAACCCATCCAAGAAGGATCAGGATCAGTGCAGCAAGAATTTCAAAATTAGCCTGGGGCATTTCTGCCCTCGCTCCAGCCCCGGAGACCCCGATTATGATTTCAGATCCAATATTGGAAGCAAAAAGGGAGGCACCAATGACGAACCATCCGGCTGTTTTTCCTGCAAGGAAATAATCCTTCGAATCCCGGTCACCTTTATTTTTTCCTCCTCCTTTTGAGACCCACCAGGCTATCCACAAAATAATAGCAAAGTAAATAAATATGATACCAAGATCAATCGGGTTGAGGGTTCCTAACATGAAGCGAAGTTTAAAGGTATGATTTCGTGCTTATTAGGTAAATGTACCAATAATTTTTTAAACTGAATTTACCATTTATTAAGTCCTAACAGCTTTTTTCCAAGCTCACTTAGTTCGGCCCTTTCATATTTAATCTGTTCAAGATTTCTTGGATCCCCGGGGAAAGCGTAGCCGCTTGGAGCAATCCTTTTTTCCCAGGAATTGATTCTCCAGTCTCTGAGCTCCTCATTGTCTTCTTCTGCCGGCATCATGGAAATGTACTGAGCGATTCTAACCTTGTCTTTTGACAGGTTTGGCCGGATGCCATGAGGTTGTGTACTGTTGAAAATAAGGAGATCACCCGCATTAAGTTTTACCTTTACAATTTGATCTTCCAGACCTGAAACGTCAGGTTGAAAGTAATCACGGTCTTCAGGTTGATCCAGTTTCCAGGTATCATAATTGCGATACAACCAGGGAATGCACTGAAATCCTCCCATGTCCGGATCGTTCTGATCTGCAAGGGCCAAAACCCCTTGTACATTCTGTGGCTTGGTTTCAGGGTCATAATCCCAATGAATAAATCCTTTGTATTCATATCCGGGTTTAATAGGGAAATTGAGGTTGGCTCGGTCGATGGTTACCCAAAGTTTATCGGTTCCCCAGATATCGGTAAAGGCGTCATAAACCCTTTGATTTTGTCTGTTGTTCCAGAGGGCCTGATTGTTATACACTTCAACCATTCCCGTTCCTGCGAGCTCTTTCATTTCTATTTCTGCTCTTGGAGAAGTATACCAGGTGGAAGCGTCATTTTTATCCTTTTCCTCAAACTCCCAAAGGAAATCCGCTGTTTTGGCGGCCTGTTCTTTGGAAATGGCGTTTTTAATAACGATATAACCATTTTCTATCCAGAAATTCCAATCTTCCTCCGATAGTACTTTCAGAGGTTTGCCATTTGAACGGTCATTCAACTTCTGGGCACTGCTGGTCGCTGTTGAAGGATTGCCAGGAATCTCCTTATGATTTTGATTTGGACTTTCTCTTTCTTCTGTGTTTTGATTTTGATAGTTCATACTTACATTTTTTGGTTCATACTCCTTGTTTCAAACATTTTCTACTTTGATATATCTCAAAATTAAAAGAGATTCTTTGGGATCGCTACGCTTATAATAACATTAATTTGAACTATATTAACATAATAAAATCAAAAAGGAAGAACATAAAGCTAATAATGTTTAAATTTACTTCATGAAAACAGAATTAGAGCATATAAATCCTCGAAAAGGAAGTTCGGTAAGTCTGATGATCAATCCGAATCTGAGCGACTTTTTTTACTGGCATTTTCATCCTGAGCTTGAACTGGTCTACATTGAGGGAGCTGACGGTAACAGACATGTGGGCAGACATCATAAGGCCTTTAAGGGGAGTGACCTTGTGCTTATAGGTTCCTTCATACCTCACCTCAATTTTGATTACGGGATCAAAACAACCTACGAAAAGATTGTTGTCCATATTCAGCCGGATTTTCTTAAAAGCCCATTTACAGATACTCCGGAACTCGGTGCAATTCATAATTTGCTTAAACTTTCCAGGCATGGGATAGCCTTTGGAAGTATGACAAAAAGAGAAATAGGGCCAAGGCTGAAAAAACTGGAGCATCTGAATAGTTTTGAACTTTTTCTTGAACTGTTGGATATACTTAATGTTTTGGCCGGAGCCCGGGATGCTGACCTGCTCCACAAGGAGGCAGTTAGAAATCAATTTAATTCAAAAGACAAATACAGGCTCGACAAGATCTATTCCTTTATTGAATTAAACTACCGAAATCGAATTAAATTAGAAGAGGTTGCCCGGATGAGCCATTTAACCAAGCCGGCTTTTTGTCGTTATTTTAAGCAAATGACCAAACTAACATTTACTCAATTCGTCAATCACTATAGGGTGGATCAGGCAAAAAAACTCCTTCTCTCAGGAAGTAATGTAACCGAGGCCTGTTTTTCGAGCGGGTTTGAAAGCCTTTCCTATTTCAACAGGACCTTTAAAAAGATTACCGGGACCAATCCGGTTTCTTTTCGGTCCCGATATCAGAATCGCTAAATCTATCTCCTTCGACCACCACCACCTCTCATGGCACCGCTTGATCTTGAACGGCTGTAATTACTTGAACCCTGGCTTCGGGTTTGATAGGACCTGTTCAAATTTCTGCTGGTCGAAGGTTGTGTGCTTGAACGATTTCGTTGTTGAGTCGAAGAACGTTGCTGTTTTTGTGTAGTGGAAGGACGCTGTTGAGCCTGGCCCGAAGAAGCTCGATTAGCATTTGACTTGTTGTCAAATCCTCCGCTTTTGTTCCTTTGATACACGTTTCCATTTCGGTCCGAATACATATTGTTCGCTTTATTGGTGGGTCGGGCTTTACTATTTACGTTCCTTGTAGAACGATTATTCGTGCGTGCCACTCCGTTCTGACGGTTATTGTATACGTTTCGTTTGGCATTATTACGAGTTGCGGTGGCATAACCCCTCCGGTATCCCGCAGCCCTACCTGCTGCATATCCCCTTCTGTATCCATGCCTGTATCCGTGCCTGTACCCTCTGGCTCCCCAGTAACCGTATCGGTAAGGATGGAACCTCCAGCTCATCCATCCGAAACTAAAACCGAAGGAAAACCCCCATCCGGTATAAGGGTTCCAGTGGACTCCAAATCCAAAGGTTACCGGCCTTGGATAATAATAATATCTGTACCAGGGATAATAGTAGTAACCGGTACCGTAGACCACTACTCCGCTGTAAACATATGAATAGGTATAGCCGGGAAGATAGCCCACATAGACTACCTCAGGTGTTGAGTCATACACATAGGTGTATTTCACATTATATACAGGGCAATCAGGAGGTATATTATCTATGTCATCGGGCCTGCTGTCGGATACGGCCCATGGGCCCTTAGCTGAATTGGATACAAACCATACGGCATTATCCACACAATAATATTGCCCTTCGATCAATAAGACTGATTTATCCGTGTTTTTAGCATAGGACATACTGGTTCCTTCAATGGCTTCAAATTCAGGTTCACCGTCATAACTTACTTCAACCGTTGCAGTTTTACGGTCAATGGTAGCCGTTTGAGGGATCGATTGTTCCAGTAAGGCGGTCTGTGCCTCAGGCGTTCCCGGAATACTGGATCTTACGGTGGTCATTTCAGACTCTTCGGGGATCTTTTCAAAACCTGCGGGAAGATTTTCCGGTTCCTGAAATTTCCAGTCACCATCTTCAAGGGATTTGGAATAATACCAGCGGCCCCCTATCAATACATAATGCATTTGAGATGGGATATCCATGATAATATCACTTTCAGAGTTTGCCACATAAAGCAGGTTGGTCCCCTCAATAGGTTTGTAATCGATGTCACCGTTTACCTGGATCAATTCGGCCGGCTGAGTATCAATAATGATGGCCGGGGCCGTTTCATAGGTCCCGGCATTCGGATCTTTTTCCTGTTCCTCAAGGTTGTCTTTGGCAAATTTTTCAATTTTGGAAGGTGGATTTTTTATGCTTTTCCATCCATCTAAAATAGCATCGGAGCTGTACCAGAATTCACCTCCATTGATGTAGTATTTACCCTTTTTAGGATCCTTTACAATGAAAAAACTGGTATTGACAACATATTCCAGGCCTGAATTTTCATCTTTTTTTAGAATGGGTTCTCCGTCGATCATCAGCAAAACCGAGGGAACTTTTCTAAAATAAATATTTGGAGGATCATTTTTGAACTGGTCGGTTAATTCCTTGAGATTCTCAACTTCTTCCAAACTGGCGGCGAGTCGATCCATGGACATATCCATGTTCCAGGATTCCATCTCATCCTCCAGTACTTTTGAGAACTGTTTGGTTTTTTCCTCATCAACAATATCCGGGAAGTGCGTCCTGGTAATGTCCATTTTTTCCAGGGTGGCAATTCGGTTTTCCTTATCGGTCGATAAAGTTGCCTTAAACCATACAGCACCAAATATCATATCTTTATTTTGCGGTTTTAAGGTGATGGCCATTCTTCCTTCCAGGATATTTCCCGAAAAGGATTCAAGTTGTGGCTGATAGAGGGTTACAACAGTTTTGTCTTTGGATTCCATTTCCTTAGGCCATTCAAATGCATCTTCTGAATCCTGAGCCAGAAGATCAGGAGTAATGGAAGCAATTAAAAAGCAAAGAAGGGCAGTGAGCAGAGAATTGAATTTCATATTAGGCTATTTGTGTTTCCTGAAAGGTAATCGTTTCCCTACTAAAGTACTAATTAATAGAGTCCTTTGCAAGGTTAAATATCGCAATAGTATAATGCCGAAAATAAAATTTCAGGATGAAAATGCCTTGGATAATTCCTGTTGAGGTATACTAATCTTCCGAACTACTGAAATCAGTAATTTTTGTAGAAAGAAATTAACCGGTTATGCAATTGCTGCTGAATGGGCTTTGTAAATTCCACAAATAACTGTTGCGGTGGAGCCGGGTTGACCCTTCGATTACTGCAAATAAGGCTTTGCTCCTCTGTCAGTGCCCTTTCATCTCCATTGAACTGACCCCATTCATGGAACCATACAAATTCTCCCGGAAAGTCCTGATAGATCAGGTCTCTTTGGTCCATTCCGTTCTGGGTGATCGAAAGATTGACCAGCCCTCTTGAGATCACTTCCATTCTATATAAGGAAACATCTGCGTTTACGGTACCGATTACTTCTTTTTTACGGCCACTGTCAAGTGTAACTTCTCCAACCACTACACTGTCCTTTTCCATCTTTTCGATTTTCTGCCGGGTATGGGTTTCTCCCACGACAAAATCTTCAAAATTAACTTTAAGGATCTGATCGGGATTTTGTAAACCGTATTTCGAGGCTTCTTCAGGTGTGTAAAATCTGATGAACTCATTATTTTCTATCTGTTGCAGGGTGTTTTCCAACTGCTTGTAAAAAATATCTGCGCTTAATTCATAGGTTCTCGACTGAACAGGTTTTAAATCAGCCACCACATGTAAAATGGAACGGTTATAGGCTTCATCGATTTTAGGCCCTACATCTTTATATCCGGGCATGAACTGATCCGCTCGAACAAAATAATCGTAAGCTTTTTTTGCGTTGTTCCTGTCACCCAATGACAGATGATAGAGTCCTGCACTATATTGTTCTTCAGCTGCATCTGGTTTAATCTTGTTAAGCGTAGTATAGTATTTTTTTGGATTCGTGATGACCTGTTTGGCACCAGGAGAACGTTGAATGCTTTCATACATTTTATTCAGCTTCTCATAGGTGTAAACAGCTTTTGTGAATTTAAAATCCACATTGGCCTGATCTTCATTTTCCAGCCTGTCCATAAAGGAATTGATCGCCTGTGGATAAGCGTTGGCCAATGTTTCCCGAGCCGACTTATTGTTTGGGCTCTTACGAAGTTTCTCTACGGAACGCATAACGGCGTCATAGTAATTGCCTTTTTCATACTGACTTTTGGCCGTGGTACATGCCTCAAGAACTGAGATCAAAACGATCAAAACAACGATAATACCCTTTGTAGCTTTCATTTTATTCGTGTTTAAAAAGAGAATAATTGTATTTGTAACTTTCTAGATAACGAAATTCTTCAGGTATTATTGAATAAAAAAGAAATATAAGATTTACTTCTTGAGAAAAGGATTCTGAACAATTGGTGCAATCTGAATCCGAACGTTCCAGAGAGTTCCGTAATTATCGGGCTTAACTATGGAATATTGGGGCTCAAATCTCAGTTTCATGGGGGTGTTACCCCATTTTACAGTTTTTGTTATTCCAAGGCCTATAGGTAAGGTAAGTTTATTCCCTGACGGAGCATTCCAGTCAATTCCAATATTAGGCCCCATACCGATGGACATTCCCTTTCCCGGAATTTGTTTTCTTGCGATATACTGAATATCTGTTTTTGTTACATCTGATCGATTGACATCTCCTCCTACTGAGTTCCAGTGCTGGACAATGGTTCCAAGGGTCCATTTCTTTGTGATACTCAGCGCCATCAAAGCAGGCCCTAATTGTGTCTTCCCGCTTCCTAAATAGTTGGAAGTAGCAGTTGGAAACGTAAAAGTCATTCCTACTCCCCAAATTAATCCATCCTTTTTGTCGGGTCCATAGAGGGAAAAAACATTTATATCTCCCAAACCGGTTTCCATTCCCGTTTTTTCACCTTGTTCATTGAACCTTGGAGCGGATACTAAAGGAAAAACCGGTCTTACCAATAGCATTTTTGATTTACCTACGGGGACCGGAAGTGAAGGTTGAAAATTGAACACATTTGAGAATTCTGTTCCCTGAACCAGTTCACCACCGTTGAAAGCCAAATTTTCCTGAAAAATAAGCGACCAAAAACGTGACAGGGGATTTTCCAATTGTCGGTTCAATTCGTCCATGGAAACCTCAGTTTTCAGGGAGTCTGATTTATTTTCCTGACCACTCAGTACCATAGGGGACACTAAGAAAAATACAAATAAGGTGATTTTGATTGTTTTCATAAATAAGCCTCCTTGAAAAAGGAGGCTCTAAATAGTTTATTAGTGACCCCAGTCTCCGTCAACTTTCATTTTTGAACCGTCAAATTCAATGTATTTTTTTACATCGATGGGCATAAGCTTCATTTGTTCTTCAACCATGGTTTTAATGGCCTTAGTTTCCGGACGAGCATTGGAAATCCCCGTTAAAGGAATTCCCTTACCGTTCTGGCTGTCGGGGTATTCTTTTTTCATCAGTTCATGTCTGATTTGCATTCTTGTAAACTGGCCCTGGGTATGAATTAAAGGGACCAGATGTGGATTATGTTCTTTCGGATCCTGGTACAGATCATAAAAAGAAGCGCCTATTCCGGTTGCAACACCTGGATCATCAGAAATCAAATGTCTCTTATACCTTCCTTTCACGATGGCTGCCAGTTCGTGACCCTGATAAACAAATACATAATCGCGCCTTCCAAAAGTATCTCCGTTTAAAAGAACTGAAGTCTGGTCAATACCATCAATAATTCGATCCGTGGGAATGTATTTTTCGGCTCCGGCAATTTTTGCAAATGTAGTAAAGAGGTCAGTGACATGTACAATATCGCCTACCAATTGCCCTTCTTTAATGGTTCCCGGCCAATAGGCTATTGCAGGAACCCTGATTCCTCCCTCTGTAAAATCTCCTTTGCCACCCGAAAAAAGAATTTCGGTCATTCCCCAGCCCGGAGGAGGGTTGTGAACCATAGGTCCATTATCCGCCATGATCAAGAACAAGGTGTTTTCTGCAACACCTTCTTCGTGAAGGGTTTCTTTTACTTTACCTACAAAATCATCAAGCCTGGTATAAGCATTGGGGACCTTACCGCCGTTTATCGATGATTTTTGAGGCTCTGGCAACAGGAAGTTTAGGAAATTAGGCCAGTATTCCACGAAAAAGGGTTTTTTAGCCTGTGCATTTTTCCTGATAAATTCGAGAGTTCTTTTTTCTGACTCCGCTTCCATTTTTTCATAACATTCATTGCTGTTACCACACCATTCTTTTGCCAGTTCTCCTTTTTTCCCATCTAAAATCTGTACCCATCCCTTAGGGACCAAACCCGGATCATCAAGCTGATAAGGATCTTCAGGGTATTGTTCGGGGTGTAATCCAAGAATGGCATTGGCTGCATTCCCCTGAGGGTTATAAAGTGATGTGATTTGATTCATAGGAGTAAAAAGGGCTTCATCAAATCCCTGATTATGAAGATAACTTTCTTCTATATCACCTAAATGGCCTTTACCAAAGTGGGCAGTGGCATAACCTGCCTCTGAAAGCACCTCAGCAATTGTAATTTCTTCAGCTGCCATTCCTGAAAATTCATGGGGCATTCCAACGACACCCATTCCATTTCTGACTGGGTGCCGACCTGTAAGAAATGCCGCTCTTGTTGGTGTACAGGCAGGTTCAGAATACATTCTGGTAAAATTGATTCCTTCGTCGGCCAATTGATTCATGTTTGGTGTCGAGTAACCCAAAGCTTTTTGAATATGAGGGAAACCGACTGCACCGAATTGCTGATCATCCCATAAAATGTAAACAATATTTGGAGGGGTTCCATGTTTTTTTTCAAGGTCCTGGAGCTTTTTTTTCAGTTCTTTGTCCTCGTAATTCCATTGATCCTGATTCTGAGATTTCAAGATGTAATATTCTGCATCATGAATTATTTGGTCCTGAGCCATGAGGCTTGTACCATAACATAGACAGAAAAATAACAGGAAAAATAGATTCGCTTTAAATTTCATAGATTCTAATTGAATTAAGTTAAACTTTAGTACGTTAAAGACGATCAAGATTTTATCATCTTCTTAAAAGATATCTAATTTAATAAATTAAAAACATATGATTTAATGAAAAAGATCATGATTGCTGTAAAATTTTGTAATAATCAATTTAGCGTTCTTATTTTATGACAAAAGTCATAAAATTTGAAATCCCGGTAATTTAACTTTAAGGGAGGAAAAATCTGTACTCTCCAATACAGATTTTCATATTAGAATCAATCCTTAAATTTTTTTCTCAAAATTTCATAAGGGCTGATTGGTCGTTATTTTTCTTAACTGTTGGGCATGAAGCGAGAATCTAGAAATAGAATAGAATTAGCAGATGGATCGAGTATTGCCGTAATTGGAGGTGGGCCTGCAGGAAGCTTTTTTACTTATTATGCCTTAGGATTTGCTGAAAGATTGGGTATGAGCATCTCAATCGATATTTATGAAGCAAAAGATTTTGGAAAGATCGGATCCTCTGGATGTAATCATTGTGGAGGCATTGTTTCTGAGTCTTTGGTTCAGAAGTTGTCTGTTGATGGGATCCTTATCCCTAGGGAGGTTATTCAAAGAAGTATTAATTCTTATACTCTTCATATAGAACAAGGAAAAGCGATTATTCAAACGCCCAGTCAGGAGCATCGAATTGCTTCCGTATTCAGGGGTTGTGGACCAAGAGGCTGTACCAGGCAACCGGAAAGGAGTTTTGATAATTATTTGCTTGGTCTTTGTCAGAAAAAGGGAGCAAATATTATTCGCGGTAAGGTGTCAGGATTAGAAAGGGAAGAACAGGGCATTTTAGTCAAATCAAAAAAGGATACCAAAGAATATGACTTTGTTGTCGGTGGCGTTGGTCTTGGAAAAAAAAGTTTGAACATGTTTAAGGCGATATGCCCTGATTTTGATCTCCCTAAGGTGACTCGAGCCTATATAAGTGAAATTTCAATGAAAAAAGAGGAAATAGGTTCTCATTTTGGCGATTCCATGCATGTTTTCCTCTTAGATGTACCTAATGTGACTTTTGGGGCTTTGATTCCCAAGGAAAACTTTGTGACTTTGGTATTACTGGGGAAGGACATAAAACAGGAGACCGTAGATCGGTTTTTAGAGACCGATGAAGTAAAAAACCTGTTTCCGGAATCTATGGTTTTGAAGGATTCATGTCCTTGTAAATGTTTTCCTCTTATTAATATTAGAGAAGCAGTATCTCCTTACGCGGACCGGGTTGTAATGATAGGAGACTCAGCCTCTTCCAAACTCTATAAAAATGGAATTGGAGCTGCTTATATATCAGGAAGGGCAGCGGCTAAGGCAGCTGTATTTAACGGAATTGATGCAAGGAGCCTGAAATCTGTTTATGCACCTGTTTGCAGGGATCTTGCCCTTGACAACAGAGTTGGTAAATTGATCTTTTTTGTCACGAAGTTCATTCAAAAGAACTCGTTTTTGAAAAAAGGATTGTTACGAACTGTAATAAAAGAACAAAACAGCCATAACAGTAAATTTCTAATGAGTTCTGCCTTGTGGGATACTTTCACAGGCAGCGAGGGGTACAGGAATATTTTTAAAAGATTTATGAGTCCATCGCTGATTTTCAATTATTTGAGAAGTATTTTTTCCTCAGCTGTATTTTCTAAAGAAATGCAACAGCATACCAGTTCTAATGGAATTGGCCACCTATATAGAAATGGTGAAGTGATCATCGAACAAGGTACTTTAGGAGATTGTTTGTATGTCATACAGGAGGGCAAGGTGGAGGTCATATTGGAAAATAATGATGAGGAGGTAAAAGTAGCTGAGCTTGGAAAATCTGAATTTTTTGGAGAAATGGGGCTTTTTGAGAGCGATGTCAGATCCTGTACTGTAAGGGCGCTGGGAGAGGCAACGGTACTTACAATCGATAAAAAAAATTTTTATGAATCGATACAAAATGATGCCTCCCTGGCTTATAGGCTGCTGGAGAAAATGTCACATCGACTAAGAGAAGCGAATTTGAAATTATCCAATTATCAAGAAGACGGTTACTCTTATCAAAAAAGTTGAAAAGTTCAATGATAAGAGGATTTAAATACGGTAAATAATAGTGTTGTTTTAAAAATCATACTCAGAGTTTTTAGACTTCAGAAAATTATTTTAACCTTAAAATTTAGTAGCGTAACGAACCTTAACCCCCTCTAAAATGATCCATAATTACTCGATTCCCAGAAAAAAACTAAATTGTTTTTACACTCATCCATGGATTTATGTTTTCCTCTTTGTTTTTTGTTTTTCTTCCGGTGTGTTTTCCCAAAAGGAAAAAGATATACTTCCTCTAGTCTGTGTTAAAAAAATTGAAAGCGGTTTGTTTCAAGCAACCTTCTCTTATGAGAACCCAACGAAGAAAGAGGTGGTTGTTGATGAGAATGCCAGCATTGTGAAGTCTAACAATGGAAAAAGAATCGCAAAAGGGCTTAATAAATTTAAACCCGGCCTTAATAAAAAAGTTTTCACCAAGGAATTTGGCCCTCATGATTTTATCGAATGGACCATTACCAGTAACGGAAATACCCATACAGTTGTGGCCAACGTTAATTCGGGTTATTGTGAACCGAATGATGGTTTTATATTTCCGGTCATAGGTAATGGTAAATCATCCGATTTAATCGGACAGGAGCTCACAGCCATTTGTGATGATGTTGTGGGTGATAATCCTTCAGACTTAATATTTCAGGTTTTTGACGATAAAATTTTGGTCGAAATTATCCCTGTTTCCGGTAAGCTGGACGAGGTAATCACTTTGTTGAGTACTTCCGTATTCAGCATTGTGGAACAGGATTATTTACTTTACAGCACTGATAATCCGGACCCTTTTATTTTCTTAAATGGCTTATCTGCAATAGATGTATATATGAATACCAGCGTTTTATGTGATTTGAACGATTATCCGGAAATAATCAACTTTGCCAGACCCGTATACCCTTCCATTAAAAATGAATTCAGAGATGGAAACACAGGGCTTGCAGTCACGCAAGGAGATGTTACGCAAACCACTGACATTGTGAGAGAATCATTTAGAATAATAGATTCTGAAGGTGTGGTATCACCTGTTGATGGAACCGGTATTACCATAGGAGTAATGTCAAACAGCTTTGACAAACAGCCCTTTACGCCTGGAAACCCTTCCAAAGCCACTCTTGATGTTTTAGCCTATGACTTACCCGGAATTGGAAACACAAGTTACCCTGATCCGGTCAACGTACTTGAGGATTATCCTTATGGGGTAGCTTCAGATGAAGGTAGGGCGATGATGCATATCATTCACGATATCGCTCCTGGTGCCAAACTGGCTTTTTATGCAGCCTCGGTTTCACCAAGAATTTTTGAAACGGGGTTTGAGGCTCTTGCGGAGGTGTCTGATATCATTGTTGATGATATAACTTTTGTCACAGAACCTTTCTTTGGAACAGGAAAAATAGCGGGTATTGTTGATGAATTCAGGAACAGCGGGGGAATTCATTTTACATCAGCGGGTAATTTTGGAGACAACGGTTATCAGGCTGTATTTAACTCTTCAGCCAGTTTACCATTGACTAATTTTATCCCTACCGGGGAAACCAGGGCACATGTTTTTGGCTTCAATGATGACGGTTCCGAAGATTATTTTCAGAAAATAAGTGTTGTCCCGGGGACTTATATGATTGCTCTTCAATGGAAGGAAGACGTCGCATCACAGTACAACGACACTGGAGCCTTTAACGATCTTGATATTTACATTGTCGATGATAGCGGAAGGTTACTGGTGGGGAGTAACAGAGTAAATATTGCAGGAGATCCTAGTGAGGTAATTGTTTTTAAATCTACGGGGACCGGAGAGGCTAATATTTTGATTACAAGCGCAAATGGGGCGACCTCGGTGCCCTTTAGATATATAGCCTTTCAATCCAACGGACTGACTTTGTTGGAATATAACAGTGGTTCTCCCACAATCACCGGACATGCAATGATGGAGAATTCAGTAGCGGTTGGTGCCATACGCTACAATAAAACAGTACCTGAAGTATTTTCATCCTTTGGAGGAACGTTGTCTGACGGAACTTCCGTACAGGTTGATTTTGCGGCTCCAGACGGGGTAGATACCAATGTGAATTCCATAGGTATCAAATATTTTTTAAATGGGGAACCAACGGATGAGACACCAGAATATCCTAACTTTTTTGGAACCTCTGCTTCGGCTCCCTCCGCAGCGGCGGCAGTAGCATTGTTACAATCTGCCCTGCCTACTTGGTATCCGCATCCTACCGAACCCAATAAATCAGTAAAAACCGCAAGTGAGGTTGTCGAATTGTTTAAAAGTAATGTAAGGGATGGGTCTGTACAGGGCCTCCAGGTGGGTAAAGGTATGATCGATGCAAATAAGGTATTTAACACTTTAGCCTCCCAAACTGCCAGAATAACTTCCTTTGAATTTGTTCCTGAAGCAGATTCAGAAAATGCAGGTACATCAAATGTTACCATAAAGATTATTGGAGACTTTTTGCCCGTCCCTGCCTCAGACTCTGAGCCGGTCGTATTCCTGGATGGTGAACCTGTTCCTTTTACTTTTGAGGATGGGGTAATTTACGCTGAGATTCCTCCGTTTTCAGGAAATCCTGATTTACAGATTTATACCCAGCCTAAAGAAGGCTCTGAAGGTAATGGTGGTTTTTCAGAACCCTATAAGTTTTTTCAGGACGGAAAGAATATCATTACTGTTACAGCGAGTCCTGTAACAGTTAAATTTGGAGAATCCTATAAATCACATTTGGCTTATACGTTGGAGGGAATAGAACTTCCGGAGGAAGAAGCTTCATACGCATCTCTGTTGAGCGACTTAGGTTTTCCGGATATTACCTTGAAAACCACTGTGGACAATATTGATTATCCAGATGTAAATAATTACCCGATTACACCATCTTTTGAAGGCGATTTTATTGACTCAGACGAGGATTCAGTACCCGATGTATACGACCAGTGCCCGGATACACCACAAGGTGAATCCGTTGATCTGAATGGTTGTTCAGATGTTCAAAAAGAGGCCGATGATTTTACACCTGCCATAACCTATAAAGTGAATTTTGTGCCCGGAAATTTGGCCATTGAAAAGAATAATTTAATAATCACTCCAAAAGAGATCACCTCGTCAGTCTATGGAGATAAAATACTTATAGAATTGTTGTACAGTGGATACGGAACCGTGAATGATGCCGGAGTTGAATCTTTTGAATCCATTAACGATCCGGAGGCCTTTCTGGCAAAAATAAAAAGTGAACACCTCAAGGATTTTTATGTCGATGCTTCTTCAGGAATTACACCGCTTGGGTTAATTAATAATTTCAAATACGGAGCTACTTTTGATCCGAATGGAGTGGATCGATATCAGGAGATTCTTGACCTTTTGGAGAACGGAAGCTGGATATCTTCTGAGAATACGTTTTTAAACAGGCTGGAACAGTTCCCTTATCGGGGAGGATCATATTCTGAGGAGTCAGGAAAACCGGAAAGAGTTTATGGTTCAGTAAATGTAGATCAGCAAAGTGCATTTATCAATTTTAACACTCTGGATTTTACAGGATATCTGGATGAATTTGCCCCGGATAAGTCAATTGAAAATGGCCAGGCTTTAGGAATTATCAATGGTCAGGCCCTTGGTATAATTAATGGCCAGTCTATTGGTATTATTAATGGTCAGGCCCTGGGAATAATTAATGGTCAGGCGATTGGTATAATTAATGGCCAGGCAATCGGCATTGTTAATGGCCAGGCAATCGGCATTGTCAATGGCCAGTCATTAGGCATTATCAATGGTCAGGCTTTCGGTATTATCAACGGCCAGGCGTTTGGCATCATTAATAATGATTCAGGTCTGGGTACTGGAAACGACACCAATGATTACAACAAAGTTTTTAGTGTCATTGATGCTACCGATTTTAACGCAGAATGCTTAATTGAAGGAAATTGTTCCATTGCAAAATATCATGCCTTGAATTTGATTACAGGAACGGTAGTAACCAGCATAAATCCTCATTATATATTTCCTGGGTCCTTTATAAATCCGATGTCTGATAATTTTAATATCAATTATGAAAAATCGGAATTGACGATTTCAAAAAAGGATTTGGTAGTAAATACCACCAACTTTTCAATTCCCTATGGAGGAGACATTCATGCTGAAATAACAACTGCATTTGATTTCGCTTACAACGACAATCCGGAAACGGTTTTCCCTGATGGTATTCCATATTATTTTGTGAGTACTGATCAGAGTGATACGAAAGAATATATTATGGGTGACAAAATGAATGTTGGAACCTATGAAGTTAGAATCAGAGATGTAGCTGATAATTATTCCATTGTATACGGAGATAATCATGGTCAATTAACCATTACGGGGGCTACGTTGACAGTGACTGCAACTCAAACCGAAAATATCAGTTATGGAGGTACGCCGTCCATAACCACCGTAATTGAAGGTTTTGCTTTCAATGATGACGACGATGGCTCTAACGATGAAAGTATTTCAACTCTTTTCCCGGAAAACGAGGGAGGAATACCTTTCTATTTTATGAAAATTGGTGAAACACCTGATTGTGAGACTTGTGTAAAATATTATCTGCCTTACGAATCAGGTAATGATAAAATGGATGTTGGGGAATATGATATTTTTATAAGCGATAATTCGATTGTTAATTATACAATTGAATATGCCTCTGATCGGGGATCCTTAACCATTGAACCAGCATCTTTAACCATATCAACTACCCCTTTAACATTGGCATATGGCACCTCTGTCAGTGACAATATTCAAACCATTGTTACCGGAGTTGCATATGAGGATGAAAATTCCACAACTGTATATCCTGATGGTTCTGGAGGAACATTGATACCTTATGTTTTCATAGATGAAACGGGTACTGAATTTGGTACAGAAGTCAAAAGCCTGGGCATATATACCATAGAGGTTTTAGCTCCTGTGTCGGGGAATTACGTGGTTGAATACGGACCCGGCCATGGTGATTTAACGATTGGAAAAGCTACCCTAGAAGTTTTAATTTTGCCAGATGAATTAATTGTGAATCAAGGAGAAGACCCTGTTTTTCAGGCGAATATTTCAGGATATGTAAAAGGTGAAAATGAAACTGAGGTTTTCCCTCTGGGTATAAACTATTATTTTGTAGATGAATACGGATTTTCTACTGAATTGACAGATAAGCCTGGACTTTACACGGTGCAGATTGCTGATCCTCTCAATTACGTGATCGATTATGTCAACGAGGCGAAACTCATGGTCAATCCATTTACTGACGATGTGAGAAAAATACGTGTCTATGCAGATTGTGTTAGATACAATGAGCTAAATGATTATACAGTAATTTATCGCTACGAAAACGATAATGATGAAATTGTATATGTACCCGTTGGCAATGAAAATGAACTCATAGGAAATGTTTTGGAAGGAGAGTTGCCTACATTCTTTATGCCGGGAAGTGCAACTTTTGAAATTCGTTTTGATGGAAATCAGTTAACCTGGAGACTCACAACCTATGGCAGTACAAATAAATCTTCTGTATCCTCTTTGAATCAAAGTGGAACAGGGGAATGTGGTGCAAAAATTTCAGGGGCTTCTTATGTGCTATATCCAAACCCGGTAACTGAAGGTATCTTGAACATTGATCAAAGTGAACCGGAAGTCAGTACGGTTTATATTCTAGATATTTACGGAAGGATTTTACATACGGATAACCGTTTTAACGGAATTATTGATAGCATATCGATCAATATGTCAGACTCAAATCTTTATCCGGGAGGCATGTATATTGTAAAAATAGTGAGCTTTGATGAGGTAAAAACCTATAATATCATCAATGAATAGACGAATATAGATCAGTATGATTCAGAATTATAAAGTATTTTTTCTCTTGGGGTTCGCATTTTTGCTGACGTCGATTTCTATGTTATCTCAGGACAGAAAAATTGACAGCTTAAAGGAAATTGTTGAAACTGGGATTAAAGATACGGCCATGGTAGCCACTCTGAACCACCTGGGTATGGAATTATTGTATCAGGGAAAGATTGACGAATCCATGGAATTTAGCAAAAGAGCAAGTGACCTTGCCACTGAATTGAGCTATGTCAAAGGGAAAGCTCTTTCTTTAAAACAGATCGGGAACGCTAATTATTACAAAGGAAACTATTTAGAAGTTTTAGACTACTGGACCCAATCTCTGGAAAATTACGAGTTTATTAAGGATTCCATTGGAATTTCAAACATATTGAGTAACCTGGGAATCCTTTATTTCAGTCAGGGAAGTAATGCCAGGGCAATTGATTATCTTTTACGCTCCCTGAGAATTGCTCAAAAATCAAAGCATCCATTGCGTATTTCCACTGCATTGCTCAATATAGCCATGGTATATGGGGACAACCCTCAGGATTGGGATAAGGCGTTGAATTATTACGAGCAAGCGCTACCTTATTTAAAAATTATCAATGATCCTGCGAATTCAAAAGCCTATTATTTTGGGGTGGGTGAAATTGAATATGCCAAAGGGAATTATCAGACAGCCCTGGATTATTTTGAAGAAGGACTGACCATAACAGAAAATACGATCTATTATTCGCAAAACTTACTATTGTTAGGGAAGACAAAATTCAAACTTGGAGAATTGGAGGAATCCCTTATCCTTTTGAAGGAGTCCTATTCTAATGCAGTGAAAGATGACAACCTTTTGGTCAAGGTAAAATGTTTAATAGAATTGGGAATCGTATATCAAAACAATGATTTTGACAAAGCCATTGAAACCTACAGGGAGGCCGAAGAACTGGCACTGAGTCAAAAACTGAATTATGAACTTGCACAAATTTATGAAGGTATTTCCCAATCCTACGTGAACTCAGGTGATTTCAAAAACGGATATCGTTATCAGGCAAAATATCTTTCACAAAAAGATTCCATATTTAATATCGAGACAGATGATAAAATGAGAGGCCTTCAATTTGATTTTGACTTGTTAAAAAAGGAAGATGAAATAGGATTGCTTGAAAAAGAGGCTCAAATTCAGGATCTAAAGGATAGAAGACAGAGAAATGTGATATTTGCTTCCGGAATCGCTTTGGTACTGATTGGGTTGCTTGCATTAAGTCTTTACCGAAGGTATAAATTTTCAAAAGAAACGAATCTCATCATTGAGACAGAGAAGAACAGGTCGGAGTCACTGCTTTTAAATATTCTTCCTGAGGAAACTGCGAAAGAACTCAAGGAGAAGGGAAGAGTTAAAGCAAAAAGTTTTAAATCTGTAAGTGTGATCTTTGCTGATTTTGTAGGATTTACTGCTTATGCCAAAAGCCTTCAACCTGCCGAACTGGTAAGTAGTGTTGATTATTATTTTTCAAAGTTTGATGAAATCATGGAGAAATATGGTATTGAAAAGATCAAGACCATAGGTGATGCTTATATGGCTGTAGGCGGATTGCCTGACCCGGATCCAAACCATGTTTCCAAAATTATCGGGGCGGCTTTTGAGATTATTGAATTTATAAATGAGATCAAAGAATCCGATTCGAAAGAGCATCATATATTTGAAATACGAATTGGCATCAATACGGGACCCATAGTTGCTGGAGTAGTAGGCACCAAAAAATTTGCTTATGATATCTGGGGAGATACTGTCAACGTAGCATCGAGAATGGAATCTTCATCCCTGCCTGGTAAAATCAATGTTTCTGAAAGTACTTATGAGTTGATAAAAGATGACTATGAATGTGAATACAGGGGAGAAATACATGTGAAAAATAAGGGTATGATGAAAATGTATTTTGTCAACTCGAAAAAAGATAGCAATGAATAAAAAATAAAAGAAATTAAAAATTCGTTATAAAAAATAAACAGTATTAATTTATCATCCATTCGTTTTTGTTTACAGGGCAAAGCAGGATCTGTAAAATGATAAATATGAAAGGTTACATCAATATTAGAAAAGAATGCTGGAATTTATTAAATTCTGAACTCCCGGTCGCCCTGCATTATCACAGTATAAGGCACACAAAAAATGCTTTAAAGAACTGCGAAGAATATCTGAATTATTACAAAATAAACGGGAATGATGCCAAACTACTTCGATTAGGGGTACTCATGCATGATATAGGTTTTACGGTTTCTTCCAAAAATCATGAAGCGGAAAGTGTGAAAATAGCAATCAGACTGATGACGAAGCACAATTTTTCTGAGGAGGCAATCGATCTTGTTTCAGGTTTGATCATGGCAACAAGAATTCCTCAAAAACCAGAAAGTTTGTTGCAAAAAATTATCTGCGATGTTGATCTGGATTATTTGGGCAGAAAGGATTATTACGAAATAAGCGAATTACTTTATAAGGAGATCCTTGAAAATTCAGAATTCATTGAACGGGCAAGATGGAATAAAATTCAAATTGATTTTTTAGAAAAACACCGTTACCATACGGAATATGCCATAGAAAAAAGGCAATTATGTAAAGAACAAAGGCTTTTTGAACTTAAAAAAATGGTAAGGCAAGAACAAAGAAAAATTGTATGAGCATGGACAAAACGCTTGAATATACAATAACTGATCCTATTTATACCTTGGCTGTCGCCTCAAGATTGTCGGAAACACCTACACATTCCATAAGGCAATATATAGACAAAGGATTGATAATTCCTTTTAAAACGGCCAAAAAAAGACATCTTTTTTCAGAGGTCGATATTCAAAAATTAAAAAGTATTAAGAAATACCTGAAGGCTCAAGGGCTCAATATTGCCGGGATCAATGCGCTTTTTTCTGTAATCCCCTGTTGGGCGATAAAATCCTGTGATTTGGAACACAGATATCAATGTGATGCCTATAATTCAATGGCCAAACCATGTTGGATGGCTTCCAATAAAGGCCCCAATTGTCAAAATGAAGATTGTCGTGTTTGTGATGTTTATATTTTTCCGGAAAAGTTTTCCAATCCGAAAGAATGTATTAAGCAAATGACAAACCATTGAATTCAGGCAGTCAATCTCGTTAATTATAGATTAAAAAGGAAGGCTTTGAATAACTTCATTCTTTCTTCGGATCAGTGTGCTATCCGCTTTTTTTCTTTGTCTTTCTTTTGTTGAAAACAAGTGCTTGTATTTAGCTTTGGTAATTTTGAAATCCATGTCCTCTTCCGTACCCTTCAAGTCTAAACCTGCTTTGAAGGGCATGGGAGATTTTAATATGGAAACGTGATAGTCATAGGTGAGATCCAGATTATGATGCCCCCCAATGGCAACCCTATAGCGGTCTACGGTAACTACGGAGGGGAAAATTTCTATCTGTTTGTCCTTGAAGATCATGGCAAATTCCAATTTATCAATGGTGTTTTTTTCCTTATTTTTAAAGAACAGCATTTTTGCCATTTTTTCGAAAGTCTTACCACTAAGTATCACCAGGTCCGTACCCGTCACATGGGCCATGGCGTCAATTGAAGCGGCATTCATATCAAGATTTTTATCGATTTTAGAATTACCTTTCATTCTGGCGTTCACTTTACCCTCAAAAGAATCTACCATGGGTAATAAGGTGTCCAGAACAGGAAGCAAATCGGTTAATTTTGACAGATCGATGTCATATATTTTAAAGTCAAAGTCTAAGCCGGCAACACCCTTGACCTTAGATTCATAGGCAGCAGAGGTTGTCATTTTAGCAGCCATCGTGGTCATTTGAAGGTTCGACAGATCAATTTTCTGGTCCTTAATCGTGATTACTCCGTATAGGTCATTGATGTTAAAGGTTTTATAATTAACCTCTTTAAAATTACTTTTAAGGCTAAGATCGAGTTTCTTTGGTACAACAAAGGATTTAGGTTGTTCTGCAGGGGTGTTTTTTTCAAGGCCAGTTAAAACAATTTCTTCAGGCTCCTTTTGTCTTGATTTTTCACCCTCATTAATTGCCTGAACAATTTCATTGATATCGAGTAATTCTGAATGAACCTCAAGTTCTCCCTTTAAGATCTGATTGTTAAAAAATGCATCTCCAAATTCATATAATTTCCCTGTGGCTTCGATATCTGAATTTCCAATTTCAAGTTTTGCATGATCGAGGCTGATTACTCCGGGTTTAAAGCTGAATTTTGTTTTTGGCATCTTGAGCAACAATGGAAACTCCGGGGTGTAACCGTAAAGTTCATCAAAAGATATGTTACCAGATATGGGCCATTTATTGCCTTGTTTTGTGGATTGTAACTGATATGCTCCTTTTATTACGGCAAAGAATCTGCCTTTTGATTTTACACCCGTCGAATCAATTTCAAAATCTGACGAGAGAAATGGGGTCTTCGGATTTCCTGAATCTGGTTGAAGGTTAATATTGGCCTTTACATATTTTAGTTTCGCCATCAGGGTATCACCGAGATTGAAATTACCGTTTTCGATCAGGACCCTTGATTTCAATGTAGCTATTTGAGTAGTATCCCTGAGAGGAGTTGTTGCAAATTTTATATCAAGATGATCAAGATTTCCTGCAGAAACCGATCCGGCTTTGAATTCCAGATTATTGATGCTGATCTTTCCGGCCCTGACTTTGTTCTTTGTTTCAGTAAGAAGCGTACTGTTCTGTTCCTGCCGGACATGAATAGAGGCCTTTTCTAAAAGCAACAACAAACTGTCAGCCTCATTGTGAAAAGTAATTTGATCCATATTCATTGAGCCAAGAAGCTCCAACTTTCCATAATCCTGATTTTTCAGATCATTCAAATTAAAAGCAGCCTCCAGATCAATATCACCTGTCCCTCCAAGATTTAGACTTTTCTTTAATGGGAGGCTTTTTTCCAGGGACTCCAGATCTATTCTACCTTTTGCTGATAAATCCAGATCTGCATTCTGAAATAGGTTTTCACCGGTGCCGAGCAGGGTGATCTCAGTTCCGACTCCTTTTAAAATGAACTCATTAATTTTAAAATGAGATCCGGATTGAATCTGCGGGGATATATATATTTCGGCATCAACCTCAAGTAAATCAATTTTGTGGGGCTTGTCTTTATAGGCCAGGGATCCGTCATTTACTTTAAATAATGTCGTAACAGATGGTGTCTGACCTTTTTTATAAATTCCCTTAATGTCTGCTCTGATTGTCACATCTCCCTCTGCCGTATAATTTTTTGATTTTTCAAAAACAGATTCAGGAATAAGATCAATAATAGTTGATAAAGAAGGCACCTTAAGATCAAGATTCATGTCGACATCGATCTGTTTTTCCTGCCTGTCGGGACCAAGTGTTCCATTGGCAAGAAATTCAATATCATTTATTCCCACCAGCGCATTTTTTACATGAATAAGTCTTGTTTTTCGGTTTACATGGAAATCAGTATGAATCATCATTGATAACTGATCCGTATAAGTGTTTCCTTTTTTCCTCAAAATCACATTATCACTTTGAGTTTCTAAATTGAGGACTATTTCTTTATCGCTGTATTCCGCGGACAAATTCATGTCGAAACCTTCTACTGTAGCATAATTTTCACTGTACCGGTCATCAAATATGAGTTTCCCGTTAATAATAGAGATCTCCTCAATATCAATAGTTGCATCAAATTTCTCATCAGATTTTTCGGGTTGAGAGATACTGTCAATCGGTTCTGCATCAGAAGGTTTGAGGATATCCCAGTTTACCTCACCATCAGGAGAAACATAAGCATTGATTAACGGGTTTTCAAAAGAGAATTTGTTGATCTTGATTTTATCATTCAAGAATGCAATGGGATTGACACTGATCACCCCGTAATCAAATTTGATAAGCGTATCATTTAGGGCAGTATCTTCTTCAATTGATATGGGCGTGTTAGTTTGAATATAACCATTTTCAAGCTCAAGCTTAAAACTTGGAAACGTCTTAAAAAAAGTAAGTTCGATCGCGTCAATACTCAGTTCAGCATTAAGATTCTTATTAATTGCGGCAACTACTTTAGGGGTTATTTTTTCCGGAGTGAGAACAAATTGAAACGCAACACCTATCGCTATTGCAATCAATAAAATAATCGAAACAAGGGCAATACCAATGTATTTAGTGATTTTAATGATCCTGAGTTTCATGGGTTATGGTTTTGAAATCAGACAATTAGGAGCGTATTTTTTGTCTCCTCTAAAATACGAATTATTTGAGTTGTTTGTGATACGGTTTGAGGGACTGAAAATATGGTCTCATTATTCAGGGCAGATTCTTCCCCGGTAACTAAATGTAGATTTTCGGAAAGTTTAAATTGAGTTTCGTCCTAACATCTGCAATATTTTGTCTTTACTTTTCTATTTTCACAATGAGTATTATAATTTAACAATAACTTAATTAAGACAGGGATATGAAGACAGTATTGATTACAGGAGCAAACAGGGGAATTGGACTGGAAACCTCTTTAGTTTTTGCAAAAGCGGGATATAAGGTATTTGCAACTATGAGAAATCCAGATCATGCAATTCAGTTAAAGGAAAGAATGTTAAACGATAAGTTTGGAATAGTTGTGATGAAAATGGACGTTGATTCCGATGATTCTGTAAATGAATGCATCAGCAAGATTTATCAAGACAGCGGATCGGTTGACGTACTTGTAAACAATGCAGGCATTGAGCGCCACGGTGCAATTGAAGAAATGGATATTTCGGTTTTTAAGGAAGTTATGGAAACCAATTATTTCGGAATTGTACGTTGCGTCAAAGCTGTCTTGCCCAAAATGAGAGAAGCAAAAAAAGGATGCATTATCAATATTGCATCGGTTGCAGGAAGAATTTCAAGTTCTCCACTTGCTCCTTATGCAGCGTCCAAATTTGCAGTTGAAGCCTTTAGTGAAGCCCTTGCTCAGGAAGTAAAATCGTTCAATATCAGAGTTGGAATTATCGAGCCCGGGATCATTAACACTGATATGGCCAGAGATATAAGACATGGAGAACCTAATTCTAACTATCCTCAGTCTTTCAGGTTTGGAGGTATGTTTGCTGCTTCACTTGAAAATCCAACTTCCCCGATAATGGTGGCTGATACCATCTTAAGTGTTGCAGAGAGTGAATCTTGGACGCTAAGATATCCTGTTGGTCCGGATGCTCAGCCATTCCTTGACTGGAGGAAGGGTATGACCGACGAGCAATGGGTAGACTGGAACGCTCAGAATGATGATGATTGGTATGATGCGGTGAAGGAAACTTTTGGGCTGGATGCGAGAATAAATGTGGAGTAGGTGATTTCAATAAATCAGGGCCTAAAAATAATCTGCCTCTTCGAGTTCAGGCTTAACGGCCTGCTCTTTTTTCCATGAAATTAATTCAAAACTATCCTGGACCAGTTTGATCTGTTTTAAGTTTTTATCGGATTTATTTCTCAAATTATTTAATCGATAATCCACGATCATTGAGCCGATCAAATAACCGGTAAGAAAAAATAGTCCGGTGATCACCACGATGAGTAGCATATGACTCCAGAATTCTTCGAAATTCAGCACAGAGTCAGCCGGAGTTTCAACAAACCCTAATTCATCAATTACGACAAAAGGAAATTTAAAATATTCTTTTATGCCTTGCCCCAAGGTTTCAAATTTCAAATGAATAAAGCGGAGTGAGGACAAAACATATGCAATGAATGAAATTCCAAATCCTACCATCAGTGAATATTCCTTTCTGTATGAAGCCAGAAATTTATCATCTAATTTCCGGATGTCAAGATTACTTTTACGTGTAATCCATTTTTTCAGGCTGAAAATTCTACGATATTTATTGACGTAAATTTTAGAATATACCATCCATAAATAAATGATGAATAGCGGTGTCAGAACTACAAGCAATGTCGTTATTGACAATAGACCAATAGTTACCAATTCGGTGAGGGATTCAGATTTTAGTATCGCCATGTCATTATTGGGTCTGAGGTCTGAGCTGTTTTGAATTAATAAATAATTCAAAATGATTATCCAATGTGTCATTTCGTGGTTAATTGTCTTCAAGATAGAATAGAGAATTCAAAACCACAAACCATAAGGGATGAATAACACATATTTTTTAACGGAGAGCCAATAATCTTTTTCGAAGCGATTGATCACGGTGTTGAACTGAGTTATATTGTGAAACTATTTTATTGAATTGAATACATTTTTTTGCTGAATTCATCAGAGAATTTAAGTACTGGAATAATATAAATCACTAACTTTAAGAGTAGATAATGTTAGATTTATAAGGGATATATTTATGTGTAGATTCATAGCTTACCTAGGTAAACCAATTTTTGCAGATGAGTTGCTTCTCAAGCCGAAAAATTCTTTGATGAAGCAAAGTTATCACGCTTTGGAGTCGGAAGTGACGGTAAATGGAGATGGCTTTGGAATAGGATGGTACAACCATTTTAGAAGGAAGGAGCCGGCATTGTTCAGGTCGATTCGCCCGGCCTGGAATGATGAGAATCTGTCTTATAATGCTTCAATGATAAAGACAAACTGTCTTTTGGCCCATATAAGGGCCGCAACCCAGGGTAGTGTTTCTATTGAGAACAGCCATCCTTTCCAATACAAGGAATTTTTAATGATGCAAAACGGAGGGATACCTGAATTCGGTAAAATTAAAAGAAAGCTGATCAATCGTCTTGATGAAGAATCTTTTGAGTGGATTCAGGGGCAGACGGACACCCAATATATTTTTGCTTTGTTTATGACCATTACCGGAGAATGGAGAAAAAATAAAGACGAATTGTCTTTTGATGATTTATCTGCATGTCTTTCTGAGACCTTTAGCGAAATTGAAGACATGAAAAAAGAAGTTGGTGTTGAGGGGCCTTCCTTATACAACCTTGTATTAACCAATGGTAAGGCAATGATCGCTACACGTTACAGTACGAACCCTGAATTAGAGACCAGATCTCTGCATATAGCCAGTAATGCAGAATGCTATACCTGTGGGGAAGGATTTCTAAAGTTTAAATCAATTGAGCCAAAGGAAAGGGCAATTTTGATCTCTTCAGAGGTTCTGACAGAAAAAAAAGAACACTGGACGGCAGTACCTGAGAATCATTGCATCATGGTGGGAGAAGATTTGACCGTGGATATTAAGCCTCTTAAATAGAGATCCTTGAGAAATTTGGATGAATATTTCTCAATCAGGAAACCGGAACCATTAATTCTATGGTTCCTGTGTCAGTGGTTTCTCCTGCAACTACCTCAATGGTTTGAGATTCATAAATAATGTAGTTGAAATCCTCAATTTTAATTTTATATTCTCCGGGGTCAAGACCTCTCACTATAAAATTGCCTTCTGAATTGGTAGCTGTTTCAGTTATTTCAACATTATCCATAGTGTAAACAGTCACAGAGGCTCCTTCTATTGGTATCGCATCAACAAGATTGTCACCTTCAATTGGTTTCCCTACTACCTTCCCTCTAATAGACCCTGAATTTACTTCTGTATTTACTCTAATCACGGGTTTCAAATTGTACTTTCCGGAGTTTCCGGCTTTTACAACCGATTTTTGAACATCCCAATCCAGAATGAATGTGTATGAGTATCCCGGTTCCAATTCAGTATTTGTTTTTAGCTTTAATCCTGATTGTTGTCCGCTTGGGGTGTCCAGATTTATGGGATTTGCCTCTCCTTCTACGACGAGTGTGTTATTATCACCAAGTACCAGTCTGATTTGTTGCAGCATCCCTGAAGGAATGATGACATCGGATAACAGGAGTTCGTTCCCCGCAATGAGTTCAGTCAGATCTACTATAATGGGAGAAAAATCATCCTCCGTAATACTTTTCCATCCTTCATCGTCTTCTGTACTGTTGTAAAGAACATCAATGATTTCTACATTCACCTCTTGGTAATCACCAGGGGCATCTATTAACTTTAACTGAACTCTCGAAGTATTTTCGGGATTATCATCACTACAACTGTGAAGGCCCAAAATCGCAAATAGACATATTGCGACCATAAATATATTTTTATTCATAGCATTTTTAATTTTAGTGTAAACTTAAAACCCATTTCTAAAGGAATTCTTAAGAGGATCAGTTTTAATTTCTCATGCAGTAAATGTGCCTTTTGAATTAGGATTGTGAAAAACGATAAATTCATTTAGATTTGTAAAAAGCATTGCGTCCGAATGACATATTTCTGTTTATGGAGGCTTGATAACCAGTTTAAAAAGGAGAAATTAGAATCATGAAATCAAACTTTTCAAAAACCCTTATGTACTTGATTCCGGGTTTAATAGCATATATTTTGGCCTCATACTACCTGAACTCGATCCATGGATTTTCGGTTGATTCTAACTTCTTGAATTATGGGATACCTCTCCTAATTGCTCTCGTGATTACAGTTCTCTATAATTTTTCCAGATTGAGGACGGTAGTAACGAACTACAAAAAGAGAAAGATAGAGTTGTTAATTAAGACTACGCTGTTCAGTCTATATACATCCAAAGTGACTGATGAGCAGAAACAATATCTTTTTTCAGAGGACAGGCTCATGAATATTTTCTTTGAATTGATCAATGAAAACGATGCATTGAGGGGCAAAGAGGTCAAGGGGAATATTAATGAGATCATCTGGACTTCCCTTGCAGATCTTGGAATTTTGAGTCTATTCTGCTCCATTGCTTTTTTTGTCAGTATTTTCTTTTTTCCTGAGATTGAAAGTGAACTTATCATCAAGGGCTTTGGAATAAGTTTATTATCGATTATAGCACTGGCAGCACACAATCTTTCCTTTATAAAATTGATCGATCTGTCGAACAAAGTTTTGGTCTATATCGAGAATAATCTCATCAATCAACTTGATCAAAAGATAAGAAACACCTTGAGTTAATTTCTAGAATTATTTGGAAGAAGCTGTGATAAATATCATTTTCTGTAAAAAACACCCTCTACAGGGTGTATGAAATCAAACCATTTATCAACAATCCTGGATAAAATTCGGATGATTCTCTAATTTTAAGGGTCATCTTCATCAGCAATAAATTACATGCCTACAATCAAAAAAATTGCAATTGTTTTATTTAAAGGCGTATATGATTATGTGCCGAAAGATAAGTTACAGGAGTATAACAATGAATTTTTTCAAAGACAAAGATTCGATGCCCGGTTTGTCATGAAGTTTTTCTCAAGGTATATTGATTTCGAGAAATGGGTAAAGAATCCTAAACAGGAGTATGACGTGTTATTATTTAATTATTGGTTAACGGAAGTCTGTACCTATGGACTAACCGGTCTGAAAGGATCTACTATAATCAATGAATTTCGCAATCATAGAAATAGGATCATCAACAAACGATTAAAGGATTATGCTAAATCCAAATTGAAAGACAAAGATAAGAGGTAATCGCGAGTCTGCCAATCAAGATAATTTAGGCTTATTTTTTCATTTCGGCACCAAACTATCCGGAGTTGCTAAAAGTCTGTATAAGTCCAAATCGGAAGGCTGTGTGTGCATGTTTGAGATGGTAATTCCCCCAATTTTTAATCTCCCATACGCAAATCGAAAATATTTATATCAGTTGAGAATTTAAGTACCCTCATCAGGGTATATTGCTGATATAATGACATTTATCACAATCTACCACCTAATTTGGTTATAAGTTTATAAGTGCTTACGGTAAGCCGTAAAGAAAATTTATCTATTTCAGATATCATTGTTGCATTAATCAAAATTGTAAATCATGAAAAAAGCATTGTCTATTCTATTTTTTTTACTTTCAATCTCATCCGTGTCGGTCGCTCAAGTTGAATTAAAAGGGTTCCAATTAGGGCAACCATATGAAGGTGAAGAAGTAAATATGACAACTGTTGGAGGAATCGATGGAGCGATTATGGTCAGTCAAATTAATGATGGCAGAGCATATATGATATTTTTCGTTCCTTCTGAAGATGGAGAGACACTTAGGAGGGTTTATAACTCAGATGTTACTAGATTGAAAAATGGGTTAGAAAAAAAATATGGAATAAAATTCAAAAGGAGGGCTAAAAATTCATACTCTGATGATGATTACTACCTAAGAGCGACTAAAGAAGGAGTTCAGTATACAATTATTGTGGATAGCAATGAATATATGGAGCCCCCAACTGAAATGAAGTTATATCTCGTAAATACTGAACTTGATAAAATAAATCAAAAAGAGGAACAACAGAAAGCAAATTCTGATTTCTAAATTACTCAAAATCAATTCAAAATTACCCCTTACATACTAGTAGGGGTTGTCCTTTCATTTAAGCCAGGCGGATATTCTCACGGGTGTATGTTTGAGCTTTTAAGATACCCTCACATGGGTATTAAAATGATGATAATCAATTATATAATTGACCTAAATCATTTAATAGCATTTTTCATGGAATTAATTTTAGTCTAATTTAAAATTTATGAATCATGAAGAAACTTTTTGTACTCTTATTAACGCTATTCGTAATCAATTCTTGCGACGAAGACACTACAATTATCGACTCTACTGCCGATAAGAAAGCCCCTAAAGTGGATGTATGCCACTATGATGAAGCTACTAGATCATGGAAAACTATCTCTGTCAATCAAAACGCTCTGAAAGCTCATTTAGCACACGGAGATTTTGAAGGAGGATGTGACAGAAAGACCTATGTTCCCGATGATACGTTTGAAAGAAGATTGATCGCAATGGGGTTAGATGTTGAATTAGATGATTATGTCTTAACTATGAATATACATAACTTGGAAGAATTATGGTTTCCAACTGGGGATTTTCCACCAGGGCCTGGTCCAAGTTGGTATTTATATGATTTAACCGGTATAGAGGACTTTATTGCTCTAAGAAAGTTATCAATTGGATGTAATCCAATTGACACAATTGACTTGAGTGCTAACATAAATTTAGAAGAGCTGTATCTTGGTGGGGGATATTTTACATCATTAGATTTAAGTAATAACCTTAAATTAAAGAGTGTTTCAATTGTTGAAGGATTTGGATCCTGTGGTAGTGAATTACAAATGGATATTGATTTAACAAAAAATATCCTTTTAGAAAGGTTTGAAACTGATTCTTACACATACTTAGAATTGGATTTGTCCAAGAATATTCTCCTATCCACTTTAAGTATAACTACTGGATCAATTCTTGCATTGAATTTGAGGAATGGTAATAATAGGAATCTTACTTTTTATTCGGTTGGTATGGTTGGATTAGATTGTATGGAGGTTGATGACCCTGAATGGTCAGAGAATAATTGGGTAATTCCGTATTCGGGAGTTTACTCAACAGACTGCGGTTACTAAATAATAATTAAAATAGATTTGTTTTAACCCCTTACACACCAGTAGGGGTTTTTCTTTCAAAATGGTACAAACCTTATCAACACCAACAGTACCTTCTTAGTAATTTTGAAGGGTGATTTATACAGAATACTTTGCGGTCAAGCTTTCGACCAAATCTACTCTAATCGTATAATCATTGTGCCAAAAATCCCTTGAATGCCTGTTTGGTTCTATTAGGTTCGTCCTTTCACAATATAAATTATTTACAACATCGAACCTTTGTGCTATTCCTTTTGGCAGTGCTTCGAGGTTAAATGGAGTGGTAGAATCAATCAAGCTGTTTAAAAGAGGCAATTTTGAAGCTATTCGAAGATGTCTTATTCGCATAATCAAAGATTTTCATCAAAACTAGTCCTTTATGAAATTGAAAGAAATGATCAATATCATTTAACAATAAGAAAAAACTAAAGAATAAATGGAAGTTACTGACTAAATACTGACTCGATATAAAACAAGAAAACCTTAACTTACTATAAAATAGTTTGTTAAGGTTTTTCTCTGTACTCGGAGCGGGACTTGAACCCGCACGGACATTACTGTCCATTGGATTTTAAGTCCAACGTGTCTACCAATTCCACCATCCGAGCCTGTGTTTTTGGTTTTAGTAATGCAGAGCGAAAGACGGGATTTGAACCCGCGACCCTCACCTTGGCAAGGTGATGCTCTACCCCTGAGCTACTTTCGCATAAATTTTTATTCAATGAACAAATCGATGTCTATCATCTGAACCTAAGAACGAAAGAAACACCTCTTTCTGCTTAGGAGGCGCAAATTTAAAACATTTTCATAAATCCCAAAGGATTTTCGATCATATTTTTCAGTTTTTTTTATATGGTTAATCTCAATTAATGGATATATTTGCAGCGATTTTAAGAACAGGTGATTAACAAGGTGGAGACGGCAGTGATTCGACATAATTATTTTGATGATATTAAGCAATTGACAAAATTTGGTTTATCGCTAAGTGTCGTCTTTTCATCCATTGCGGGTTACTTACTTGCCGCCGAAGTAATAGATTATCAAATCGTTCTTTTGTTGTCAATTGGAGGCTATTGTATGGTTGGAGCTTCGAATGCCTTCAATCAGATCATCGAACGAGGGCCGGATGCCGTGATGAAAAGGACCATGGACCGTCCGATTCCTGCAGGGAGGATATCTGTTAATGTTGCCATGATCATTGCCGTGTTATTGACCTTGTCTGGTTTAGTGATTCTTTACTCAATAAATCAGAAAACGGCGCTTTTCGGGGCGGTTTCAATTTTCTTATATACCAGTGCCTATACACCCTTGAAACCGGTCACACCTCTTTCTGTATTTGTTGGGGCAATTCCGGGGGCGATTCCTTTTATGCTGGGCTGGGTGGCAGCAACCGACAAGTTTGGTATTGAACCGGGAATTCTTTTTATGATTCAGTTTTTTTGGCAGTTTCCTCATTTCTGGGCCATTGGCTGGCTTCAGTTTGATGAGTACAAGAAAGCCGGATTTAATTTGATGCCAACAGGTGAAAAGAACAAGAAAGCATCAAAGCTGGTTATCATTTACACGCTTTTTATGCTTGTCGTTTCTATTTTTCCGGTATTCCGGCTGACTGGAGATCTTTATTTGTTACCATTTTCTGCGGTGCTCATTTTTCTTCTGGGACTTGTTATGCTGTATTATGGGGTAAAACTCCATACAGATCAAACCGATAAAATGGCAAGGAAGTTGATGCTTTCTAGCGTGTTGTATATAACCTTGATACAGATCATTTTTGTGATCGATAAATTTTTGCATTAAACCATGGAACAAAAAACGAGAGAAAAGTCATATAAGCAGATGTTGTGGATATCGATGATCAGTATGACCATGATGTTTGCGGGTCTGACAAGTGCCTATGTAGTAAGTAAAGGAAGAGAGGATTGGGTTAGTTTTGATTTACCGGGTTCCTTTTATATCAGTACCATCTTAATCGTTTTGAGCAGTATCTCTTTTGTATTGGCCAAAAGAGCCTTGATGTCTGGTTCTCAATCCAAAACAACACTTTTATTGGCCGTAACACTTTTATTGGGACTGGGATTCGTATTCTTTCAATTCAGTGGTTTTAATGAACTGATCGATGCTGGACTGTATACCACGGGGCCCCAAAGCAATGTGGCTTCTTCGTTCCTTTATGTCATTACAGCAACCCACCTGCTGCATATTTTTGTTGGAATTCTGGTTCTGGCCTGGGTGCTTTTTAGAAATATAAGGGGTAAATATTCTCCGGAAAGCCATCTGGGCATGTCTTTAAGTGCGATTTTCTGGCACTTTGTGGATGCCTTATGGATATATCTGTTCATCTTTTTCTATTTTATCCGATAGCACCAACATTTTTGGCTTATTAATTCTATTTATCAATTATTTTTATATTTTTGCTGCACCGGAGAAAACATGATAAATGTCAGTTTTTTTCAGATTGTATAAGATCAATTAAATTAAACTTTTTATATGGAGGCAACAGTTGCTGATACCTCAAAAGGAGGAGTTTGGAGCGGAGGAGGAAGTAGACCATTCGATGCGAGTTATGGAAAAATGATGATGTGGTTCTTCATCATGTCCGATGCCCTGACTTTCTCAGGATTTCTGGGTGCATACGGATTGATCCGCTATAAATTTTTAGATTCCTGGCCGATTGCCGATGAGGTCTTTACACACATTCCTTTTATTCACGGAGATTTCCCAATGTACTATGTGGCCTTCATGACATTCATCCTGATCTTTTCATCGGTAACCATGGTGCTGGCGGTTGATGCAGGTAAGCATATGCAGAAGAACAAGGTTATCGTTTATATGGGACTGACCATTATAGGAGGTTTGATCTTCCTTGGATCACAGGCCTGGGAATGGAAGACCTTTATCAATGGTAGTTATGGCGCACTTCAGCTTGAAGATGGAAAGATCGTACAGTTTGTTGATGCCTCCGGACATCAGGTGACTTTGGAGAGTTTTGCCTCTGATACACCTACTGACAGAGTACAGCATAAAAAAGAGAACGGGCTTTGGTTTGAATACGAATCAGCGCTTCCACCTGTAACCCTTCAGCAGGTAAAAGAAGGATTTGCTGCCAGTTCAGACATTTCAATGCGGACTGAACTTATTAATCTGGACACAAAGCAAAAGACAATAGTGTCGAGGGAAGAAGCAAATAAATATCTTGATAATGCGGTAAGAGTAGTGCAAGGTGCTAATCTAACAGAGAATGAATATGGTAAAACCTTGTTCGCTGACTTTTTCTTCTTCATTACAGGATTTCACGGATTCCACGTATTTTCGGGAATTATTATCAATATCATCATCTTTTTTAATGTGATCATTGGAACTTATGAAAGAAGAGGTCATTATGAAATGGTTGAAAAGGTTGGTTTATACTGGCACTTTGTAGACCTTGTATGGGTATTTGTTTTCACATTCTTCTATCTGATCTAAAAATAAACTTAAATGTCGCACGCAAAATCACACACAGCATTAATTTGGAAAGTTTTCGGCTTTCTTTCAATAGTTACCATCGTAGAGGTTTGGCTGGGTATAGTAAAACCGGATTCTTTGAACCTGACACAGGTTTTGGGGACAAGTATTTTGAATTGGATCTTTTTGATCCTTACGCTTGTCAAAGCCTATGGAATTGCCTGGTACTTTATGCACTTAAAGGATGAAAAAACCTGGTTCAGAAGAGCTATTGTATGGCCTGTTGTCTTTTTGATCGCCTATCTGGCCTTTTATCTTCTTTATGAAGGAGATTCCCTGGGCATTATTGACCAGAGCCTGACTAGATGGTCTTATAACTAGTAATTTACTGAATCGATAATAACAAGTGTTTTGAAATTTCAAAACACTTTTTTTATACCTTTGCACAATGTCAAAACCCGGCAAAAATACTCTAGTTTTATCGATATTGTTTTTCGGACCATTATTGTTCTATCTTTTTTTATTGACAGGTACCAATAATTTTGCGAAACTACCGGTTGTAACCACAGATGTAGAGGATGTCGCAGAATTTTCCAGGGAAGATTCGGTGACTTTAAAGAACAATATCAGCATTTTGTGTTTCCTTGGATCGGATCTTTTGCAGCATAAAACCAACGCCCTGAATTTAAATGAAAAGATCTATAAACATTTTTACGGATTCAAAGGATTTCAATTCGTAGTGGTTTTGCCCAAGGGGTCAGAGAAAGATGCTGCCCAGTTGAAGAAAGAACTGGGTGCCACGTATAACGTGGATAAGTGGCATTTTTTGTTCACGGATCCGTCCAGAGTTAAGAAGATCTTCGAAAGTTTGTCCACAACCTATACCCTGGACGAGAATTCGTATTCGCCTTATGCTTTTATAATCGATAGAGAATTGAACCTGAGAGGAAGAAACGATGAGGAAGCCCGTGAAGATGGATTGATGTATGGGTATAATGCTGAATCTGTAGCAACGGTTCACCAGGAAATGGTTGATGATGTTAAAGTGGTCATGGCAGAATACAGGCTGGCACTGAAAAAGAATAAGAGAGAGATCTAGAATCAAATATGTAGAAAGCAATGAAGAAGAACTCCTATATCGCAATCGCTTTTGTAATATTGATTTTTGGAATCTGGGCCATTCCAAAGATCATCAAGAAGATGGGCGGAAATGAGCTTTTGAAATTTGAACAGGTTCCTCCTTTTGAATTTACAAACCAGGATAATAAACGGGTCACCAATGCCGATTTTGAGGGTAAGGTTTATGTAGTTGAATTCTTTTTTACGTCCTGTCCTACCATTTGCCCTCGAATGAATGAGAACATGGTGAAGATCCAGAACGAATTCTACGGAAACCCTGATTTTGGTATCGCCTCGGTTTCCATCGATCCCAAAAGAGACAGCCCCGAAGTTCTGAAGATTTATGCCAAAGAGAAAGGAGCAACGTTAAAAAACTGGCATTTTTTAACCGGTGAGAAATCAAAGGTTTATTCCTTTTCGAATGATGGGTTTAAGCTATATGCCGGAGAAAATAAGGATGTTGAAGGCGGTTTTGAACATTCCGGGTTGTTTGCGCTAATCGACAAAAATGGTTTCATCAGATCAAGAACCGTGATCAATGGTGAAATGGAGAATCCTATTAAGTTTTACAACGGGTTGGACGAAAAAGAAGTCCAGTGGATAAAAGAGGATATTAAACTTTTATTAAAGGAATAAGTTATGGAGGAGTCAAAAAAGTACAACCGATTAATCATTATTTTGTCCATTGCTATTCCTTTGGTTGTAGCTGCCCTGTTTGGGGTGAAACTGGACATTGAACTTCCTGTGTTTTTACCACCCATTTACGCAGGAACAAATGCCGTAACTTCAGTTGTTTTGGTCATGGCCCTTTGGGCCATCAAGGTTAGAAATATTGATTTGCACAAAAAATTAATGACCCTGGCCATTGCCTTTTCAGTTTTCTTTTTGGTGTTATATGTATTGTATCATATGACCTCGGATTCCACGAGTTATGGGGGGCAGGGAATTTCTAAATATGTTTATTTCATTATTTTGATATCACATATCTTACTTTCCATTGCAGTCATTCCGTTTGTCCTGATTACCTATGTAAAGGCACTTGCCAAAGATTTTGAAAAGCATAAAAAAATTGCGAGAATAACGTTCCCGCTTTGGCTCTACGTTACCATTAGCGGCGTTGTGGTTTACTTTATGATTTCTCCTTACTATTAAACCCTGCTTTACAGATTAACCACAGATTAAAAAACAATGCCGGGTCCTGAAGACCCGGCAACTTTTATTTATTGTCGTTTTTGTGTCTTTACCAAGGTAGCCATATAGCCATATTTCATGTCTCTGCTGGCAATACCTTCATTAATTTTTTTCATCTGCTCTTCGGTATATTCCGGGCTTGACGCAGTTTCCGGGGGATTGAAGTAGTGATTAAAGTCCTTATACATGTCTACAGTAATGTGCGTGGCATAGGTATCTGTTCCATAAGGAGACATGTACCTTAGGAGTCCCCAGGAAGAACGTATTCCATTGTCCACAGCTTCCTGGTGCATGGGTTTAAATATCTCAGATTCCATTTTTTCATACCTTCCGGCTCCTCCGGGTACGACTTTCATAAAATTAATCGAGGCCATGGTTCCAAGGGGCATCTCAAAGTTATCATCGGTCCCGTCAATATGTTCTAAGTAAATTCGAACGGCCAGATCCCTTGATTTCACCGTTTTATCCATCATTTTATCAAGATCCTCTTCAGACATATCCGGATAAGCAGCTTTTAAAGCAGCATCGAAATCTCCGGCGTTGCTCATCATTTTTACGGGATCGTCATACAGATTAACGGTCATGTACTGATAGTGCTGGTCTTCTCCACCGGGCCTTAATTGCCAGAGGTCCCATCCAATGATATCTCCGTTTTTAACTCTTTGTTCGTGAATTTTTTCCCAAAAGCTTTCCACTTCCCAATAATTGCTTTCCTGTTCGTTGTCAACTCTCATAAATTCGAAGACCAGGTAAAGTTTATCCTGTGCATTTAAATTTACAGCGAACAGGATGAACGCCGTCATTAGCATTAATTTTTTCATAATAGTTTGGTTTAAATTAGATTTGATTTCCCTCAATTTATGAATTTATTTTCATTTCTGCTTAATTTTTTGTATATATTAGACTGATATTCAGCGATTCAATATATTTATTAAGTTAAAAAATTGAATTTTAACCTACCAATTTTAAGATTATGAAATCCAAACTGAACCTCTACATTTTTATCTTATCGAGCTTGATTATTCTCGTATTATTTTTCAAGATCCGTTTTTCAGATTCCAACCTTACAGTTAAAAAGATCGGAATGAATCCTATAAAATGCACTCCGTCTACCTTTCTTTTGGAGGATGTCGATTCTACCCGCCAGATAGCTCCTCTTTTTGAGAATCTTGGGAGCCATGAATTTAAGATCACAACCAAAAACAAATCCTCTCAGATTTTTTTTAATCAGGGTCTGAATCTTGCTTTTGCGTTTAATCATAGTGAGTCACACCGTTCTTTCCTGGAAGCAGAAAGACTGGATCCGGAGGCGGCCATGAATTATTGGGGTCAGGCCTATGTACTTGGGCCTAACATAAACGATCAGATTCCGGATGCTGAGCGAAGGATGAGTGCTTACAAGGCTATTCAGGAAGCATTGAATAAGAAACAAGGTACATCAAAGAAGGAAATGGCGCTTATTGAGGCACTTTCGCACAGATATAGCAAGGATAGTCTGGCTGATTTAAAAGAGCTCAATAGCAACTATATGGAAGCCATGAAAACTGTTGCCGAGAAATTTCCTGAAGATGCAGATATTCTTACCCTGTATGCCGCATCGGTAATGAATACAGTACCCTGGGATTACTGGGATAAAAAGGGAAACCCATCCCCAAATATTGCTGAGGCCAAACAAGCCTTGGAGAAGGCTATGAAAATAAACCCTTCTCATCCTGGAACACATCATTATTATATACATATGGTTGAATTGCCAAAACCCGATCTGGCTGTTCCAAGTGCGGAAAAATTAGCGGCACTGATGCCTGGCGCGGGACATATGGTTCATATGCCTGGCCATATTTATATGCGAGTCGGCCGTTATAAGGAAGCTGTTGAAGCGAATCAGGCGGCCATACTTGTTGATGAGGATTATATCTCTCAATGTTTTGCTCAGGGTCAGTATCCTTTGGGCTATTACCCTCATAATATTCACTTTTTGTGGTCGGCGGCAACGATGATGGGAAATGAGGCGATTGCCATTGAGGCAGCTAAAAAGACTGCTGAAAAGGTTTCTGTATCTAATTTAGATGATGGTCAGTTCTTTCAGAATTTTGCAGCGACCCCGATGCTGGCCTATATGAGGTTCGGAAAGTGGAACGAAATTCTAACCATCCCGGATCCGGGAGATGAATACACGTATCTTAAAATGATCTGGACATTTACAAGAGGGGTTGCCTTTACCAGAAAAGGGAACCTGAAAGAAGCTAAAGAGGAGCTTAAGTTACTTGAAAACAGGGATAAGGATCTTGGCCATGAGAATATTTCAAAGGTGGCGTTCCATGTGCTTTCAGGAGAGGTAGCTGCGGCATCTGGAGATCTGATGAATGGAATCGAGCAATTAAGGATTGCTGTCGAGTTTGAAGATCAGTTGCCATATGACGAGCCGTCTGTATGGTACGTTCCAACCCGCCAGGTTCTTGGGGATCTCTTAATGAGAAATGGGCAATATGAGGAGGCTGAAAAAGTTTATCTGGAAGACCTTGACTATTATCGTCAGAATGGCTGGTCCCTGATGGGTCTGCATAAAAGCCTGAAAGCTCAACAAAAGATTCAGGAAGCTGAGGAAGTTATGATTTCCTTTAAAAAGGCATGGAAACATGCAGATATTGAGATTGAATCTTCTGTTTTATAATAAAATTGATATGAATTGATTCTCAAAAAAGTTGGCATAAAGCCATCATTGACTTATTTTTGCAGCTAAATAATTTGATAGATACACCTGTGTCTGGTCACTTGCTTTATTCTTCAAAATGAAAAAGATTGTTTTTGCTGTAATGCTGATGATTTCCTTTGATTCAATTGCTCAATGCGCTATGTGCAGGGCTGTTGTAGAGCAGGGAGGAGAGGAAGTTGCAGAAGGCATAAATTCAGGAATTGTATACCTTATGGCCTTCCCTTATTTACTTATTGTGGTGGCAGCGTTTTTGTTCTACAGAAATTGGAAGAAATCCTCGATAGGATAATTTTGTAAATATTGTGTAACAAATTTTTTAAGACCTCGTCTTATATTCAAAATTAAAATATCGAAACTTCACGTATATGAAAGCACCACTTAGCTTTATTTTTTTGCTGAGCTTTATTTTTTCTGCTTATGCACAAGAATCAAACCCAAATGTAAAGAAATGGACACTGAAAGAATGTGTCAATTACGCCCTTGAAAATAATATTACTGTAAAGCAGTCTGAGAACAATATTGCTTTGGCCGAGGTGGATAAACGAGGCGCCATAGGGAATTTTATTCCGAATCTTAATATGAGTAGTTCGGCTGCATGGAACTCAGGTCTTACAACCGATGTTACCACAGGGGTTTTAATTAATCAAACGACTCAAACCACCAATGGTGGAATCTCCTCTGGGGTAGCGATCTACAGGGGTTTAAGGAATCAGAATGAATTGAGAAGAGCAGAATTAAGTATTCTGGCCAGCCAGTATCAGTTGGACAAAATCAAGGATGATGTATCATTAAATGTTATTAATGCCTATCTGGAGGTATTGTTCAGTAAAGAAGCAGTTAATGTTGCAGTTCCGCAGGTAGAAATTACTCAGGAGCAGTTGGAACGAACCAAACAGCTGGTTGAAGCCGGAACACTGCCACGAGGAGATTTACTCGATGTTGAAGCTACACTTGCCAACGATGAGCAGAATCTTATTGTGACTGAAAACAGGGTACAGCTGGCCTTGATTGCCCTTGCGCAATTATTGCAATTGGAAGAATATGAAAACTTTGATATTGCCGATGAAGAAATAGAAACCTTGCCTTTGATCAATCTGGCTGATTATTCCGTGGATAAAATATATGCGAAAGCCCTGGAAACAAGAAATGAGATTAAGGTGGCTCAGGCCAATATAGAAATTGCCGAGAAAGATATCAAATTGGCAAAAGGAGCCATGCATCCAACATTATCGGGGTTCTTTAACTGGAATTCAAGATATTCCAACAGGGATATAATTACAGGCTCGGAAATTGACCCTAACAACCCGACACGTGTCATCGGGGTTGTTGAAACAACGGGTGATAATGTTATTGCTCCAAATTTTACTCCTGTTACTGGCCCTCCTCTTGATTTCTTCGATCAATTTGATCAAAATAAAGGTAGTTCTTTTGGATTGTCGTTGCAGATTCCGATTTTAAACGGCTTTAATGCTTCGAACAACGTTAGAAAAGCAAAAATCAATTACGATCAGCAAAAGTATCAACTTGAGCAGGAAGAACTTGATCTTGAAAGAATTATACATCAGGTATATGCGGATGCTGTTGGTGCCTTAAAATTGTATGAGGCCACAAAAAGATCCCTTGAAGCCAGAGAAATATCATTTACATATGCCCAGGAAAGGTTTGATGTGGGTGTTTTGAATTCATTTGATTTCAGTCAGATCAAAAACAGGCTGGTTACCGCAAATTCAGATTTTCTAAGAGCAAAATATGATTTTATCTTTAGGGTCAAGCTTCTTGAATATTATTACGGTATACCGGTTGAAAACTTATAATTAATTAGACGGAGCTTTATTGGAAACTATCCTCAACATAGAAACTGCAACCAAAAACTGTTCTGTAAGTTTATCACAAGGGGATAACATACTTGCAATAAAGGAATTAAATGAAGGAAAGTTTTCTCATTCTGAGAAATTACATTCCTTCATTTTGGATGTTATGCGCTCAATCGAAATCAGTATGAAGGATCTGGATGCCATTGCAATAAGCAAAGGGCCTGGTTCTTATACAGGTTTAAGAATTGGAGTTTCTGCCGCAAAAGGATTGTGTTACGCTTTGGATCTTCCCCTTATTTCAGTTCCAACCCTTGAAATTGTTGCCCGGCAGGTCAGTCTGGACCCGGATGAACTTGTGGTACCCTTGCTGGATGCCAGAAGGATGGAGGTTTACAGCGGTGTTTTTGACCATAATTACGATCAGATCCGTCAAACCGAAGCGGAGATCATCGATGCTTCCTCATTTGGTTCTTTTTTAGAAAAAGGAAAAGTCTATTTTGCCGGGGATGGTGCTGCTAAGTGCAAAAGCGTTTTAAAACACGTCAATGCCCGATTTGTGGATAGCATTTACCCGTCCGCTAAAGAAATGCCTCTTGTTTCCAGCAAAAAATTCCGGTCCCGTGAGTTTGAGGATCTTGCCTATTTTGAGCCTTTTTATCTCAAAGATTTTATTGCCGGAAAGCCTAAGCAGTATTTTAAATAATCAGAAAGAGCTATTGATTTGATCCAGGGCTTTTGCGGCTTCAGAAACGGGAAGTTTACAGGCACCGTTTATGCATACGTAAATAGTGGTTTCATTCTCATTGAACTTGTATTCCAAAAGCGGAAGTTTACTTTCGCCCTGACTGCCTATGATCATTTTATTTGGAATATATACCTGATTCAGGGCTTTTAGTTTATCAAGTGCCTTGGGCCCAACAATGGCTACTTCATAATATTCCCCGATATAATTACTGTAAAGATTCAACCAGTTCGAGGCTCCGGCACCATAATTAATTGTCATTTCTTTTACGTTGTTCAACATGGTCATGGCGTTATCCGAATAATATTTATTTGCATAATAATGCCCCAGCTTAAAAAGGTTATTCGCCATAATTGAATTCGAAGAAGGAATCACATTATCGTCTGTTTCCACTTTTCTTGTGATCAGGCCGGTCTCCAGGTCAGAAGTAAAAAAGAACATTTTACTCTCCTCATTATAAAAGTGGTCAAAGCTGTAATCGATAAGTTGTTTTGCATTGTGTAACCATTTCTCATCAAGGGTTACCTCATATAAGCTTATAAAAGCATCGGTAACAGTGGCGTAGTCTTCCAGGTAAGCCTCTATATTGCTCTGATCATTTTTATAATTTCTGTACAGTCCACCGTCTTCTTTTGTCATTTTAGTCTGCAGAAAACGAGCATTTTTAAGTGCAACCTCTAAGAATCGGTCTTCCTGAAAAACGCTGTAGGCGTCAATATATCCTTTGAGCATAAGAGCGTTCCATGAGGTAAGTGTTTTGTCATCAAGCCGGGGACGTTCTCTTTTATTTCGTTCCTCAGAAAGAATCTTCTGCCATTGCCTGAGTTTGATTTTAAGTTCATCTTCCTCAATTTCATTTTCCACACAAAATTCTGTGTTTGATATGGAACGGATCAAATGGTATTTATCATCTTCCCACTTTCCATAACCATTAATATTGTAGTATTTGGAAAACAGCTCAAAATCATCATTTAAAAGGTTTTGCAGATCAATTTTGTTCCAAACATAAAAGGCGCCTTCTTCCAATTCACCCATTTCATTGTAGCTGTCTGCATCAAGGGAAGAGTAAAATGCTCCAATATCTTTATATAACTCAGCCTCAACAAAATCAATGGTTCTGTATACAACCTCTTTGTATAACGGGTTTTTTGTAACCAGGAAGGCTTTTGAATAAAGGGAGACCATCTGGGCATTATCATAAAGCATTTTTTCAAAATGAGGTACATGCCAGTGGTCATCAACAGAATATCTTGCAAACCCTCCTCCCACGTGATCAAAAATTCCCCCATAGGCGATCTGGGTAAGTGAAGTGTTGACATAGTCCATCATTTCCTTATCATTGTTCTGAACGGCATATCGTAAAAGAAATGAAAGGTTCCCGGGCATAGGAAATTTGGGAGCGCCTTTCCGACCGCCATTTTTCTGGTCCATGGTTGGAAGCCAATTCTCTATGGCCAGTTCTAATCCTGATATATCAAAAACAGCTTCTTCCTCATTGAGTTCTATAAGTCCGGTTTGTTTTACTCCCTCGGTTAGTTTGGCTGCGTAATCTTCAGCTTTTTCAGGTTCATTTTTATAAAGATCGGCAAGCTGAGTCAAGGCATTGATCCAGTTTTCTTTCGGAAAATAAGTGCCTCCCCAAATAGGCCTGCCATCCGGTAAAGCCACACAATTTAAGGGCCAGCCCCCGCTACCTGTAAGTAATTGTACGGCATTCATATAAATTTGATCGACATCGGGTCTTTCCTCGCGATCTACTTTAATGTTGATAAAATTTTCGTTCATCAATGCAGCCACTTCGGGATCTTCAAAACTTTCTCTTTCCATGACATGGCACCAGTGACAGGCGGCGTACCCCACAGATATTAACAGTAATTTGTTTTCCTTTTTTGCCATCTCCAGGGTTTGATCGTTCCAGGGGTACCAGTCAACCGGATTATGGGCATGCTGCAACAAATAGGGGCTAGTCTCATTGACAAGAGCGTTGGTATATTGATAGTTGTTTTCCATGTTGGGTTCTTTTGTATTCTTACAGCCAGATAACAGTGTAAATACTGAAATTAAAGTAAACAGTGTCTTATACATAAAGCAAATTTTGACAAATATAAGACCATTTCAAGGATATTAATTGTTAAAGTTACAGGGTTATAGTAAGGGATGGGACTTTTGGAACCAACCTGTGCGGTTTAAGTGAACTAAAAGTTAAATAAAGGTTACGGATATTTTTAAAATGGTAACATTAAGTTAACATTGAAACCTCTTTTGTATTATAGCTTTGCAAAATAAAATTACATATTTAAGTATGGAAAATATCTATGTTTTAATGTTGTTTGCTTTGGTTGCACTTGCGGCCATTGACCTTGTTGTTGGGGTAAGTAATGATGCAGTAAATTTCCTTAATTCTGCCATCGGATCAAAGGTAGTTTCGATGAGAACCATTATGATCGTGGCCAGCATTGGTATTGCCGTTGGAGCCATTTTTTCCAGTGGTATGATGGAGGTGGCCCGTAAAGGAATTTTTAATCCGGGAGAGTTTTATTTTAATGAGATCATGATCATCTTTATGGCTGTAATGATCACAGATGTCCTGCTGCTGGATTTTTTCAATACCCTTGGAATGCCGACGTCCACAACGGTCTCCATTGTTTTTGAACTTTTAGGAGCGGCGGTTGCCATGGCCCTGATAAAAATAGCATTGGCCGATGATCAGACCGTTGCTAATCTTTCACAGTATATCAATACGGAAAAAGCGGTACTTATAATTTCTGGAATATTCCTGTCGGTAATTGTGGCTTTTTCTATAGGTGCCATTGTACAGTATTTGTCAAGATTGTTCCTCACTTTTAATTTTGAACAAAAGCCCAAAATGTACGGGGCATTGTTTAGCGGAATCGCCTTGACGTCAATTACCTATTTTATCTTTATGAAGGGACTAAAAGGAACTGCCTATTATAATGATATCAAGGGACTTCTGGAAGGAAACGAAATGTATATCATCGGTGTTGCCTTTATCATCTGGACCTCTTTGTCTTATATCCTGACAAAGTTTATGAATATCAATTTATACAAGATAATAATCACTGTTGGTACTTTTGCCCTTGCACTGGCCTTCGCCGGTAATGACCTTGTAAATTTCATTGGGGTTCCTATGGCGGCCTGGAACTCGTATGAGGCGTGGTCAGCTTCGGGAGTAACGGCAAATGAGTTTAGTATGGAAGTATTGGCCGGTAAGGTACCGACGCCTGCCTTGTTCTTATTTATTGCAGGAATGATCATGGTGGTAACGTTGTGGTTCTCTTCAAAAGCAAAGAAAGTAGCGGCAACCGAGGTAAATCTTGCGAGACAAAGTGAGGGCCATGAACGGTTCCAGCCCAATACGCTGTCAAGAATAATTGTACGTTCATCACTGGGAATGATCAGTGGACTAAGCTTTATTTTACCAAAATCTTTCCAGCAGGGTGTCGAGAACCGATTTGAAAAGCCGGTTGTGAACCTTCCAAAGAAGAAGGTTTATGAGTTACCTGCATTTGATGCTGTTCGAGCGTCCACCAACCTTATGGTTGCAGGTATCCTGATCTCCATTGCGACCTCTTATAAATTACCTCTTTCAACTACCTATGTTACTTTTATGGTAGCCATGGGTACCTCACTTGCCGACAGGGCCTGGGACAGAGAAAGTGCGGTGTATCGAGTGGCAGGGGTGTTAAATGTGATTGGAGGATGGTTCTTTACCGCTTTTATTGCTTTTGTGACTGCAGCGATTTTTACCTATCTGATCCACCTTGGAGGCATTACTGCTGTTAGCCTCTTATTGTTGCTTGTGTTGTTCATTTTGGTAAGAAATTTTTTGAGACACAAGAAAGAGGAGAAGGAAAAAGCCGAGCAAAGAGTGATCAAGAGAGAAGAGTTGATCACTGCAAAAGAAGTAATTGAAGAAACCTCGGACCATATATCGGAAGTGGTTACCAGGGTGGATAAACTATATACTAATGTTGTCAACAATCTTACTTTACAGGATCTTGGGAAATTAAAAAAGACGGATAAACATGTATTGAAACTAAACGGAGAGGTTGATTCGCTAAAGGATGAAGCTTTTTACTTTATAAAATCCCTTGACGATTCATCGGTTGAGGCCAGTAGATTTTATTTGTTGGTTCTGGGTTATTTGCAGGATATATCTCAATCCATAAGTTATATATCCAAGGCGAGTTACAAGCATGTGAACAATAACCACAAGAAGCTTAAAAAAGGTCAGATCAAGGACCTTAAAATCATTGATGAGCAGTTATCAACAATGCTGAAACAGATAGCGGTGATTTTCCACGAAAGAAAGTTTGATGATATTTTTGAGGTCATTGAAGAAAAGCATGAGCTTTTTGATCATGTTTCAAAATCAATTGAAAAGCAAATCAACAGAATTCGATCAGAGGAATCAAGTGCTAAGAATACAACCTTGTACTTTGGGAATTTACTTGAAACAAAAGATCTGATCACTGCAATTATGAATTTGCTGGAGCTTTATCAGGAATTCCACTTGAGCATGAAAAAAGCAAAAATCAAAATGTAAGTTTTCATTAAAAACCCGATCAAACGATCGGGTTTTTTGTTTTTATCAATGTAACATTAGTGACCGACATTATGTCAAAATATCCGTCACTTTGTACACGTTTAAGAAGCGGTACAGATATTGCTATTAAATTGAAAAACAATATTTAACATATAAAATATGTATTATGACTGAATTGTTGACCAAAGAAACATTTTTACAGAAAGTGTTCAATTTTGAAAATAATAAGGAATGGAAATTTGAAGGTGATAAGCCTTGTATTATAGATTTTTATGCGGATTGGTGTGGGCCTTGTAAAATGGTGGCCCCCATCTTGGAGGAATTGTCTGAGGAATACAAAGATAAAATTGATATTTATAAGGTTGATACGGAGGCAGAACAAGAACTTTCTGCTGCCTTTGGAATCAGAAGTATTCCATCAATGTTATTCTGTCCCTCAGATGAACAACCTCAAATGGCTCAGGGTGCTTTGCCAAAACATAATCTTGAGCAGATTATTCAAGAGGTATTGAAAGTTGAAAAATAAAATTTTTCGTAAGGGTGTAAAAAAAGCTGTTTTCAATGAAAACAGCTTTTTTTTGAGATTGAATTTGAAAAATCAAACAAGCTCTTCCTCAATAAGATATTCTGCTATTTGAATCGTATTTGTGGCTGCTCCTTTTCTTAGATTATCACTAACAACCCACATATTCAAGGAATTTGGCTGGGATTCATCTCTTCTGATTCTCCCTACGAAAACATCGTCCTTACCTTCCGCATAAATAGGCATAGGATAGGTATTGGTGTCCAGGTTGTCCTTAACCACGACTCCTTCTGTTTCATGCAATATCTGCCTTACTTCATCCACATCAAATTCCTTTTCAAATTCAATGTTGATGCTTTCTGAATGGCCTCCGGCAACAGGTATTCGCACTGCTGTTGCAGTTACGGCAATACTGTCATCACTTAGTATTTTTCTTGTTTCATTGACAAGTTTCATTTCTTCCTTTGTATATCCGTTTTCCTCGAAAACATCGCAATGAGGCAAAGCATTTCTGTGAATAGGATATGGATAAGCCATTTCTCCTTTAATACCCTGATATTCATTTTCCAGTTGCTGAACGGCTTTTACTCCCGTCCCTGATATAGACTGATAGGTTGAAATTACCAGTCTTTTTATTCCATATTTTTTATGCAAAGGAGCCAGGGCCACCACCATCTGAATGGTAGAACAATTTGGGTTGGCAATGATCTTATCGTCTGAGGTCAGATCACCGGCGTTAATTTCCGGAACAACTAATTTCTTATCAGGGTCCATTCGCCAGGCTGATGAATTATCCACTACCGTTGTTCCAACAGCAGCAAACTTTGGTGCCCATTCCAGAGAAGTGCCCCCTCCGGCTGAAAATAAAGCAATGTCCGGCCTTTGCGATACAGCTTCTTCAAGTCCGATTACGGTCAATTCCTCTCCCTTGTAAGTCATCTTTTTCCCAACTGATCTCTCAGAGGCCACTAATAACAATTCAGTTACAGGAAAATTTCTTTCTTCCAGAACTTCTAACATAACGTTTCCTACCATTCCGGTAGCTCCTACTAATGCAATTTTCATTTTCTTAATGTATAAATAATCAATTTTTAAAATGCAAAGATGCTAAATAATTACCGATGATTACAGTTCATTAATCACTTAAATAACAATTTGTTTAAATTCTATCAAATTTAGAGCCAGTCACTTAATTTTTAACAGATATTAATTGATTAAATAATAAATTGTAATTTTGCAGCGCTAAAAAACTAAGAAAATCGATATGGTATTGAACGGAAAGAATAAAATCGAATTGATGGCACCTGCGGGAAATTTTGAGTCTTTGCAAGCTGCCCTCGATAATGGAGCAGATTCTGTTTATTTTGGTGTAGAGCAGCTCAATATGAGGGCAAGAGCCTCTATCAATTTTACACTTGAAGACTTGGAAGAGATCTCTAAAAGGTGTAAGGAAAAAAATGTCAGGACCTACCTGACGCTGAATACCATAATTTATGATCACGATCTTAGTATTGTTAAAACATTACTGAAAAAAGCAAAAGAGGCTGATATTTCCGCCGTTATTGCCATGGATCAGGCTGTTATCGCCATGGCCAGGCAGGAGGGAATGGAAGTTCATATTTCTACCCAGATCAATATTACGAATATTGAAACCGTAAAATTCTATGCCATGTTCGCGGATACCATCGTGTTGAGCAGGGAACTTAGCTTGCGTCAGGTCAAGAAAATAACGGAGCAAATTCAAAAGGAAGAGATCAAAGGGCCGTCGGGACGTTTACTTGAGATTGAAATCTTTGGTCATGGGGCACTTTGTATGGCGGTATCAGGTAAATGTTATATGAGTCTGCACTCACATAATTCTTCTGCCAATCGTGGAGCCTGCAAGCAGAATTGCAGAAAAAAATATACGGTGATCGATCAGGAAACAGGTTTCGAGATGGAACTGGATAATGAGTATATCATGTCTCCCAAAGATCTTTGTACCATCGATTTTCTGGATCAGGTGGCTGATGCCGGAATAAGTGTGTTAAAAATTGAAGGAAGAGGGAGAGCTCCTGAATATGTTGCAAAAGTTATAAAGTCCTACCGACAGGCCATAGACTCCCTTACAGAGGGTACTTATGACAAGGAGAAAGTGATTGGCTGGATGCTTGAGCTGGAAAAGGTGTACAACAGAGGCTTCTGGAACGGATATTACCTGGGTCAGAAGCTGGGTGAATGGAGCAAAGGCTCAGGTTCTCATGCGACTCAAAAGAAAGTTTATATAGGGAAAGGTGTGCACTTTTTTCCAAAGGCAAATATTGGAGAATTCAAACTGGAGGCCTTTGATTTGAAAATTGGGGACCAGATTTTAATTACAGGGCCTACAACCGGCGCCAAGGAGTTGGTCATTAAAGAAATGTTTGTTAATGATGAAAAGGGTGATTTTGCGAAAAGAGGTGACAACATTACTATTCCTTTGGAATTTCGTATCAGGCCAAGTGACAAATTATACAAGATCGTTGCCGTTGAAAAACCCGTGGAGATCATTTAAGCAAGGCAGGACCATTGTTTTTAGTGAAGCCAAAAGGTAAGAGTAGCAAAAAGAGCTATTACAGCTATAATACCCAGGGCTACCAGCCATACCTTATTGTAATAGATCTTATGGAGTTTTATATCTTTTCTGTAACTCCAGATCATGATCAACACAAAAGAAAGGGCAAAAAAGGCGGCAAAAATAAGTTGTCCTCTGCTAAACATTTTATTTATATTTAAGGCTGCAAAGTTAAGATAATATGAGCAAACATGCGATCGTTTTTGGTGCCACTTCAGGTATTGGAAGGGCATTGACAAAAATCCTGGTCAATGACGGCTATTCAGTGCTGGTTACGGGAAGGCGCAAGGAGCGATTAGAATCATTAAAGAAAGAATACCCTGAATCCATATTCATCAGGCAGCATGACATAACGCATTTAGAAGATACGGATAGATTTTTTCATGAAATCCTTGATATTTTTGATCATGTGGACCTGATTATCCATAATTCAGGGATCGGAGAAAATAATTTTGACCTTGAGTGGGACAAAGATCATCCTACGCTGGAGACTAATGTTTTGGGTGCTGCTAAGGTGTACCAGCTCTCTTATAATTATTTTAAGAATCAGGGCAGGGGCCATCTTGTAAGCATCACTTCCATAGCTTCCCTTGTCGGTAACAGGCACGTTCCGGCTTACCATGCCTCAAAGGCGTTTCAGTCGAACTACATGGAGTCCTTATGGATGAAGGCAAGAAAGACAAAGAAGGCTAAAATTTCGATAACCAACATATTACCCGGATATGTGGATACAGACATCATAACGGGCCCTACTTTTTGGATGGCTCCTCTTGATAAAGCCTCCAAACAGATTTATTCCGCAATTAAAAGAAAAAAAAGAAAGGCATATATTACCAGAAGGTGGAGGCTGGTTGCCTTGATGATGAAAGTTGTTCCTCCCCATATTCTAATTAAATTTTTATAAATAAACATGAAGAGAAAAATTAAAGCGGTTCAGGAGTTCCATGAATCTTTTGGTCTGGGGGTTCAGCACAGCCCTGTTGCAAGGTTGTCAGCTGAAAAATTAAAGTTGAGATTTGACCTTATGGATGAAGAGAACAGGGAATATCTTGAAGCAGCAGAAAATGGAGATCTGGTTGAGGTTGCTGATGCACTTGGTGACATGCTTTATATTTTATGCGGAACCATTCTTGAGCATGGAATGCAATATAAAATAGAGGAAGTCTTTGAAGAAATTCAAAGAAGCAACATGAGCAAACTTGGTGAGGATGGCAAACCGATTTATCGTGAAGACGGAAAAGTTTTAAAGGGGCCTAATTATTTCAAGCCAGATATTGCCAATATTTTTGAAAAAGGGCCTCACGTTGAGTAAGGCCCTCATCGCTTTTATTTTACAAGCTGTCTCCAGCCGAACTTATCTTCCGATCTGTTGTATTGGATATCAGTAATCTGCTTCTTTAGATTAGCAGCATAAGTTTCTTCAAGTTTAGGAAGAATATAGTCTTTATCGTCGAAGCCAAATCCATCAATGGGAGAAATCACAGCAGCGGTACCGGCACCGAACATTTCCTTAAGGCTGCCATTTTTGGAAGCCTCCACCAGTTCTTTAACGGAAATTCTTCTTACTTCTACTGAAATTCCCTGATCACGGGCTATATCGATAATACTTTTTCTTGTGATACCGTCTAAAATCCGGTCGCTTGTCGGGGCGGTCACAAGGGTATCATTAATTCGGATAAATATATTCATTGCTCCTGCCTCCTCGATAAATTCATGTGAGGTATCGTCTGTCCAGATAACCTGTTGATATCCTTTTTCAATTGCCAGGTTGGTAGGGTAAAACTGACCGGCATAGTTACCACCTGCTTTTGCATATCCTACTCCGCCGTTGGCAGATCTGGAATATTTTTGTTCTATCAGAACTTTCAGTTCACCGCCAAAATAAGGGCCCGAAGGCGAGCAGGCAATGATAAACGTATATTTATCAGAAGGAGAGGCATGGAAGCCATTTCCCGAGGCAAACATAAATGGCCTGATGTATAGTGAGCTGTTCGGAGCAGTGGGAATCCAGTCCTTGTCCAATAACAACAGCGCTTCAAGGCCTTCCATAAAATAGGACTCGGGCAGTTCAGGCATAGCCAGTCTCTTTGCCGAAATATTCATTCTCTTTTGATTCTCGATTGGCCTGAAAAGAAAGACATCATTATTTTCATCTTTGTAAGCTTTCATACCTTCAAATACCGACTGTCCGTAATGAAAAATTTTGGCAGAAGGATCAAGATGCAGATTTTGATAAGGAACAATTTTGGGCAGTTCCCATTTTCCATTCTCGTACTCACAAATCAGCATATGATCGGTATAAACCTGACCAAAAGGAAGATTATTAAAATCGACCTGTTCAATTTTAGAATTCTTTGTTTTTTCAATCGTAATCTTTTGACTTACTTCTAAACTCATAGTTCTGATATTTTAAACAAAAGTAATTATTATCCCTTAAATAAGAGGCCCCAATGAGGTTTTTATCAAGAGGCACCCAAGGTTCTGAGAAATAATTTTTCATAATTATGTAAAGCATTTTAATTCTTTACCTTTGTCCCGATTTAGCAATATGGAAAGAAAGATCATTAAAACTTCTGACGGCTCCTACAGTGTTTATTTACCTGAATGGGATGAAAATTATCATTCCAGGCACGGTGCCATTCAAGAAGCTTATCATGTTTTTATCAAACATGGATTGGATTTGTTTCCGGATCATAGCAAGGTAAGGATCCTTGAAATGGGATTTGGCACCGGTTTAAATTGTATGATTACTTATCTTGAGGCAAAGAAGAGAAATTTGACGATAGATTATTTGGGATTGGAAGGTTTTCCGCTTGAGCCAGAGCTCATTTGGGAGTTGAATCATCTCGATCAGCTCGGTGCCGAAAACTTTAAGGATGACTATAAAAAACTCATTGCTTCCTCCTGGGAAATTCCGATTGATTTAAATGGCAAGTTCAAATTATTAAAACAAGAGTTAATGTTTGCAGATTTTACAGGGAAATCTGTTTCTGATCTCATTTATTTTGATGCGTTTGGAGCCAGGGTTCAACCGGAGTTATGGACAGAGGAAATTTTTAAGAAAATGTATGAAGCCCTGGATGCAAACGGGGTTCTTGTGACCTATTCGGCAAAGGGAAGTGTAAGGAGAGCCATGCAGGCTGTAGGGTTTACCGTAGAGCGTTTGCCGGGCCCTCCTGGAAAAAGGGAAATGCTGAGAGGAATAAAAGCGCAGAAATGAAGGAAAAAAGCCAAAAGTTTGAATTAATTTACATGATAAAAGAAGTTTGTAAATTTTAATCTATTTTGCCGGATAAGGTCTGTATAAAACATTTAAAAAATTGAAGTATTTAAAACAGTTATTAAAAGAAAAAAGTATTTGGTTCTTAATGATTCCGTTTTTGGCCTGGATGTTGTTTATGATCGTCAAATACGGAAAGGGGCCTTCGCACTTAATGGTGAATCAATGGCATTCGGAATGGGCAGATCAATTTTTTAAATATATCACTCATTTGGGTGATGGCGCTATTTTTGCCGTAGTCATAGTAATCCTGGCTTTTTACAGGCTAAGATGGTCCCTTTACCTGCTTTTTGCATCGTTATTTACACTTCTTTTCGTTTTTATAACCAAGCAAATTATTTTTAACGGAATGCCAAGACCGACAAAGTATTTTGAAAACCAGGAGGTATTGCATCTTGTAGCAGGTGTTAAAATGCATTCCTGGAATACTTTCCCATCAGGTCATACCATTACCGCTTTTGCTATTTTTATGATTCTGGTACTCGTAACAAAAAAGGAATATTTCAAATATGTTTTTGTTCTTGCGGCCATATTTGCGGGATATTCAAGAGTATATTTATCACAGCATTTTTTGGGGGATGTTCTTTCCGGTGCCATCATCGGGACCGCCATAGCGGTGATAAGTTGTGCTCTTGTTGATAACTGGTCCTTGTTAAATAAAGGGCAGTGGATGGACAAAGACATAACTCAACTATTTGCAAGGACAAATGAGCAATAAACAGAAACTCTTTTTACTCATTTCGGTCTCTACGCTGATAAGGCTTATTGCAGGAGGCAGTATACAATTGGGTAACGATGAGGTGTATTACTGGACATATGCCATGTATCCGGACTGGAGTCATTTTGACCATCCCCCTATGGTTGGTTTTTTTGAACAGATTTTTTCCCTTAACCTCTTTTTTGACTCGGAACTCGCCTTGCGTCTGGGGTTTATCGTTTCAGGTAGTTTGAGTACCTGGTTGTTGTTTCTGATTGGTAAAGAGGTGAAGGATGAAAGAACAGGACTTTTGGCTGCTATACTCTATAACACCAGTATTTATGGTTTCGTTATAGCAGGGCTTTTTATTATGCCTGATGGTCCCCTGGTTTTGTTTTGGATGATGTCTTTATTGTTCTTTATAAAATATCAGAAGGCCACAAATAAATTTCATGTGAACCTTTATCTGAGCCTTTCAATTTTGGCGGCATCCCTGGGTGTTTATTCAAAATACCAGGCCGCTTTTCTTATAGCTGGCTATGGTATGTATTGGTTATTTTACAAAAGGGATCAGCTTAGAAACCCTGTGTTATATCTCAACCTTGGCTTTACGGCTCTAATTGTTTTTATTATAGTATACTGGAATTACCTAAACAGTTTCAGCGGGGTAAGTTATCACTCTGAACGCGTCACGGTATTTGAACCTGCCTTTAATCCGGACTCTTTTCTAAGAGAAATTGTAGGACAGATTGCCTATAACAATCCCTATAATTATATAGTGATTCTGTTGGCCCTGGTAGGGTACAGAAAAAAAAGATTTATATCATCTGATTATTTTAATCTGATACTATTGATTAGCCTCCCACTGATTGGTATAACCCTATTTTTTTCCATCTTCAGGGACACACTGCCTCACTGGTCAGGGGTATCATTTTTGTCTCTGGCGATCATTGCGGCAGCCCGTTTAGCGGACCGTACTAAAAACAGGGGCATAACCATTACAATGATCATTATTTTTTCATTGATGCTGACTGGTATTGGGATTGTAAACAAAGGATGGGGGCAGGGCTCTGAACCCGGGCAATACGAAAATACCAAGTTGGGTAAAAATGACCCCACGCTGGATATGTATGGATGGGATCAGGTTTATGATCATTATCGATTTCTTGAAGAAAAGAATGAAAGGCTGAATGGTCTTCCTGTAGTTTCTAATAAATGGTACCCGGGTTCGCATTTATTTTATTACCTGGCCAATCCATTGGGGAAATCAGTCTATGTATTGGGTGAGATGAAAGATATGCACAAGTACTTTCTAATTAATCAATCCATGCCAGATCTTGTTGAGGGGCAGAGTGCTATTTATTTTACGCACAGCAGGAATTTTAAGGCACCGGAAATAACAATGCCGTCCTTTTTTAAGAAGTATACCTTACTGAGTGAATTTCCCATAATACGCGGTGGAATAACGGCAGAGTTTGGTTATTTTTATTTGCTTGAAGGATACAAAATCACTAACTTAGAGCAACAAGTTAAAGACCTCAGCAATGAGTGAAACAAAGTTTATCAAACGAAAAAAGCCAAATTACAAAAGAATCATTATCCTTCTTGTTATTTTGGTGATCGTTGCCTTTATTTTCTATAATATAGAAACCTTACTGACAGGATTGTTTGAAGTTAGAGATTAAAGTTTAGATAAAGGGAGTGTAGTGATCCCTGATTTTTTCTTTCTTTCCTTAAGGTTCTTTAGAGGGAGAATTGAGAGTTAAGGTCCTGATTTTATTTTGGATCAAGATGGGTATTTTCGTTTAACAAGGCCCATAATTTATCTTTCAGTTCCGTTATTCCTGTTTGTTCCAAAGAAGATATAAAAATGTGTGGCAGATCCTTAGGGATTTCTTTCTCGAGTTCAGATTTTAATTCTTCATCCAGCATATCGGATTTTGAAATTGCCAGTAGGCGGTCTTTGTCAAGTAACTCAGGGTTATGTTTACGAAGTTCATTGAGCAGAATATCATATTCCTTTTGAATATTGTCGCTATCGGCAGGTATCAGGAACAGAAGGCTCGAATTTCGTTCAATGTGCCTTAAAAATCGATGTCCTAACCCTTTTCCCTCAGCGGCACCTTCAATGATTCCGGGAATGTCTGCCATTACAAAACTTTTGAAGTCTCTGTACTCGACGATCCCTAGGTTTGGTTTCAGGGTTGTAAATTCGTAATCGGCTATTTTAGGCTTAGCTGAAGTCATAACAGACAACAAAGTTGATTTTCCCGCATTTGGAAATCCTACCAGTCCCACATCAGCTAAAAGCTTAAGTTCAAGCTGGAACCAGCCTTCAGTTCCTTCGAGCCCAGGCTGTGCATATCTTGGGGTTTGATTCGTGGCTGATTTGAAATGCCAGTTCCCCCGGCCACCTTTTCCTCCTTCACAAAGAATAATTTCTTGCCGGTCTTCAGTGATCTCAAAAAGAATTTCCTGGGTTTCACCATCTCTGACAACTGTACCCAAAGGAACATTGACATAGATGTCTTCTCCATCTTTTCCTGTGCTTCTGTTTTTACTTCCGGCACCACCATGTTCGGCCTTAAAATGTTTTTTGAACTTAAGGTGAAATAAGGTCCACATGTTCTTGTCCCCTCGGAGGATCACATGTCCCCCACGGCCGCCATCACCACCATCCGGACCTCCTTTTGAAATATACTTTTCTCTGTGCAAATGCACAGATCCCTTACCACCCTTGCCGGATGCCGCAAATATCTTAATATAATCTACAAAGTTTCCTTCCGTCATTTTTGGTGGAATAAGGGGATTAGTGTTTTTCTTGCAAATTAATAAGGTCTTTCTCCGATTTTTTACATGAGCAAAGCCTCATTATCATCATTTTAAAAATGAATCAATTTTTATAATGAATCGATTACCTTCTCCAGTTTTGAAGTAATTTCATCTATAGAACCCACTCCGTCAACTCCGTAGTATTTATCTTGTTTCTGGTAGTAGTCCTTTAGAATCGCTGTTTTAGATTCATATTCATTGAACCGGTTCCTGATCTTTGATTCATCCTGATCATCTGACCTGCCGCTTGTTTTTCCTCTGTTCAGTAATCGTTCAACCAAGAGGTCTTCTGGCACTTCCAGGGCAACCATTCCATCAATACCAGTATTTTTTTCCTTTAGAAAAGCATCCAGGGATGCTGCCTGGGACTCCGTTCTTGGGAAACCATCAAAAATAAACCCTTTGGCCTCCGGATTATTATTTACTTCTGCCTTTAACATATCAATCGTTACCTCATCGGGAACAAGGTCTCCTTGATCCATATACGATTTAGCCAGCATTCCCAGTTCTGTTTGGTTTTTGATATTGAACCTAAAGACATCTCCCGTTGAAATGTGTACAAGATCGTATTTACTTTTTAACAATTCAGCCTGAGTACCTTTTCCAGCACCCGGAGGTCCGAACAATACTATATTTTTCATTTCAATAATTTATTTTAGTTTTTCTGATTAAACTTTTAACTGATAAATATCGGGAAGATTTCTTCCCAGGCCATCATAATCGAGCCCGTATCCAACTACGAACTTATCTTCTATGGACTTGCCGATGTAGTCAATAGGCAATTCCTTTCTAAATACATCCGGTTTAAAGAACAAGGTGGCTATTTTAAGCGTCTTCACCTGTTTATCTCGAAAAATTTCATAGATCTCCGCCAGGGTATTACCGGTGTCAATAATATCCTCAAGAATAATTACCGTTTTACCTTTCAGGTCTTCATTTATTCCAACGAGATGCTTGATCTTCCCTGTTGAATTAACTCCTTCATAAGAGGCCATTTTGACAAAAGTTATATGGCAGTCTCCTTTAAATTTCTTTAAAAAATCAGCTGCAAACATAAAAGAACCGTTTAGGATTCCTATGAAAATAGGAACATCACCATCTTCAAGGTCAGCGGTAATTTGATTTGCAAGAAACTCAACGTATTTATCAATTCTTTCACTGCTTATGAAGGGAACAAAATGTTTATCGTGAATTTGAATACTGTCCATTTTTAACAAGCTGAGAATTACAGAATATTATTATTTCTTTCAATGCTTAAAAGAAAATGCAAAAATAGGTAAAAAGTAAAAACCTTTTAGGAAATATCTCCTAAAAGGTTTTTAAATTATTTATCAAAGATACCAGGGTTCTTAGCTCTTCTTTTTCTTGTTCAATTTTTCCGTTGTATCGTACATAATCGGTGATGCAATGAACAATGACGAGTAAGTACCAACGATGACCCCGACAATCAGTGCAAACATAAATCCTTTGATCGAGTCACCTCCAAAAATAAAGATGGCCATTAAAACAATAAGCGTCGTTAAAGACGTATTAACTGTACGTCCCAGGGTACTGCTCAAGGCCGTATTTACGGTTCTTGAATATTTCCACATCGGATGTTTGTTGTCAAATTCCCTGATACGGTCAAAAATAACCACAGTATCATTAAGCGAGTAACCTACCACGGTTAGTATGGCAGCAATAAAAGACTGTCCGATCTCCATGTCAAACGGAAGGATTTTGTAGAACAATGAAAAGATCGAAAGAACAATTAAAACATCATGGAACACCGCCGCAACTGCTCCAAGGCTGAACTGCCATTTTCTAAACCTGATCAGGATATAGATAAATACAACGATGAGGGAACCAATGATCGCCCAGAACGCTGCCTGTTTGATGTCATCGGCAATCGTCGGTCCAACCATATAGAATTCCATGATCCCTAAATTAACTTCTTTATCTCCGGGTTTGAATTGCTCATAACTCAAACTTTCAGGGAAATAAGCACCTAATCCATTATAAAGCAACTGCTGAATTTCGTCTTCAACTTCTACTCCGTAGTCATCTATTTTATATTTTGTTGTGATTTTCAACTGATTTGCCGATCCAAAAGTTTTCACCTCAGGAGAACTTTCAAAAGCATCTTTTAAACTGCTTGCAATTTCAGGTGGACTTACATTATCCTCGAAACGAACTGTATAAGTTCGGCCTCCTTTGAAGTCAACCCCGTAGTTTAATCCGTTGGTAAACAATGATCCCAGGCCAATAATAAGGATGATACCTGAAATGATAAAGGACATCTTTCTTTTTTGAAGGAAGTCAATATCAATTTCCTTAAACCAGTTTTTTGTAATATTTGTATTGAAGGTCAGTTTTCTGTCTTTGTTGTTTACGTACCATTCAATCAGCAATCTTGTTATGAATATTGCCGAGAACAGTGAAGTAACTATACCTATCATTAATGTAGTAGCGAATCCTTTTACAGGCCCCGTACCAAATACATATAATATGATACCCGTTAACAAGGTAGTTATATTCGCATCGAGAATTGATGATAACGCTCCTCCGAAACCATCATTTATGGATTCCTTGAGCCCTTTTCCCTTATTCAATTCTTCTTTGATTCTCTCGTAAATAAGCACGTTGGCATCAACCGACATACCAATGGTCAAAACGATACCAGCAATACCCGGTAAGGTCAGAACCGCACCAAACGAGGTTAGGACACCGAATATGAAAAGTATGTTAAGAGCCAGCGCAATATCCGAGAAAATACCTGCTTTTCCATAGTAAAATACCATCCAGATCAGAACAATGATCAAAGCTATGATAAATGAGTAGGTACCGCTGTCAATAGCTTCCTGACCAAGTGACGGGCCAACTACATCAGATTGGATTATTCTCGCCGCTGCCGGAAGTTTACCAGATTTCAAGGCGTTGGCAAGATCCTGGGCCTCATCAATCGTGAACTGGCCCATGATAGAAGTTCTTCCTGTGGTGATTGCATCATTGACACGAGGTGCTGAATAAACATAATCATCAAGCACAACAGCAACAAATTTTCCAACGTTGGCCGTGGTCATTTTGGCCCATTGTTTGGTCCCTTTACTGTTCATGGTCATACTCACCTCAGGATTAGCACCTAACTGGTCAAAAACCTGACTTGCATCAGAAATAACATCTCCCTGTATAGGAGCTTCGTCGTTTCTGTTTGATTTTAAAGCATATAAACTAATAAAGTCATTATTGGATTTAGCATCCCAGGCAAACTTCGCGTATTTCTGTTCAGCAGGCAACAAGGCTCTTATCTCTTTCATTGCCAGATACTGATTGATCTCAGCCGTATCTTTTACACTGGCCGTTGCAATTGCAGAGCTTATGTCATTTTGAGTCTGTGGAAAACGTGGGAAAAGTTTACTAAATAGTGGATTTGCAGTTTCGAAATCTACTGAATCCTTTACCTCTCCAAGCAGGTCATCTATTTCATCCTCTTCACTTTGGGCAGTATCCTTTGCTTCTTCAACGTCTTCTTCTACTTTTAGGATTTCAGCCAGTTTCGTATTGGCAGACAGGAAGAACTGAGAAAGTTCCTGATTGGTAAATACTTCCCAAAACTGCAATTCAGCAGTACTTTGCAATAGTTTTCTGACACGATCAATATCTTTTGCCCCGGGCAGTTCAATTAAGATTCTTCCCGATTCTCCTATTCTTTGAATATTTGGTTGCGTAACTCCAAAACGGTCAATACGACTTCTTAAAACCTCAAAGGCAGTGTTGATGGACCCTTTTACCTCTTCCTGAAGGATCGGCTTCACCTCATCGTCGGTCATTTTAAAGTTGATCTTATCTTTTAGGGATTTGTTTCCAAAGATTGATGGATCACTCAGCTTTACAGAACCCTGGCTTGCCTTATCGAACTCTTCGTAAAACAACTGTAAATAATCTTTATCACTGTTCTTCTGAGCCTTTGCAGCATTGTTCAATGCCTCATTGAAAACAGGATTTTTTGATTCATTGGAAAGACCGAAAAGAATATCTTTTACAGAAACCTCTAGGATCGCATTGATTCCTCCTTTAAGGTCAAGCCCCAGATTGATCTCTTTTTCTTTTACCTCGTTATAAGTAAATTCAGCAAAACCCAGATTCACAACAGGGGTATTTGCAACCGAATCCAAGTATTCTCTCTCCATTTTGACCAACCCTTCCGAATCAGTGCTTTCTGCTTTTGACTCTGCATAGATAACAGCATCTTTCTCAACATTTTTTGCAAACCATGTGAATGACAACTGGTACAAACATACCACACTCAAAATGACAGCAAATAATCTAATAAGTCCCTTGTTTTGCATTCCTTATTCTATTTAAATAATCTTATTTTTGATTTAATCGGGCAAATATACTCAAAAGATTTAGCTTTAAAAGAAATAAGCCCTATAATTTTCAGCCAATTGGGACATATGTCCAAGACATTTTTTTTGCTACCTTAGACAACCAAAAATCAGGAAAATGAAATACAAATCAGACATTGAAATTGCTCAGGAAGCATCATTGGTTCACATAAAAGAAATAGCAGCAAAACTTAACGTTGATGAGGATGATCTGGAGTTATTCGGAAAGTATAAAGCCAAACTGCCACTTGACCTGATTGACGAGGAAAAAGTGAATAAAAATAACCTGGTACTGGTAACAGCAATTACACCTACTCCTGCGGGAGAAGGTAAAACAACGGTTTCAATTGGTTTGACAGAAGGATTGAACAAGATAGGTGAAAAAGCAGCCGTTGTTTTGAGAGAGCCTTCACTGGGCCCGGTTTTCGGTATCAAGGGAGGTGCGGCTGGAGGGGGTTATTCTCAGGTTGTCCCCATGGAAGACATTAATCTGCATTTTACCGGGGACTTCAATGCTGTGGAGAAGGCAAATAATTTACTCTCGGCCCTAATCGATAACAACCTTCAGGCTCCAGATAATTTAAACCTGGATCCAAGGACCATATTTTGGAAAAGAGTCATCGATATGAATGACAGATCCCTAAGACAAATCACTATTGGCCTGGGCGGAACTGCCAACGGCGTGCCAAGAGAAGATGGTTTCAATATTACACCGGCATCAGAGGTCATGGCTATTCTCTGTATGGCGACAGGTTTTGAGGATCTGAAAAAAAGATTAGGCGACATTTTTGTAGGATTTACATATGACAAAAAACCGGTTTTTGCCAGGGATCTGAAGGCAGAAAATGCCATGGCGATACTTTTAAAGGACGCCATTAAACCGAACCTTGTTCAAACCCTGGAGCAAAACCCAGCGATTATCCATGGGGGCCCTTTTGCGAACATTGCTCAGGGGACAAATACTATTCTGGCGACGAAAATGGGTTTATCCCTGTCTGATTATGTTGTAACCGAGGCTGGTTTTGGAGCGGATCTTGGGGCAGAAAAGTTTTTAAATATCAAATGTGCAGCTTCAGGATTGAACCCTAAGTCCGTTGTTTTAGTGGCTACGATCAGAGCCCTTCGTCATCATGGAGGATCTGCCAAGGACAAGGTTAATGAACCAGACCCATCGCTGGTTTCCAAGGGGTTGGCAAATCTTGAAAAGCATATAGAAAATGTCAGAAAATTCAGAATTCAACCCGTGGTTGCCATCAATTCTTTCATGAACGACACAGAGGAAGAGATTAATCTGGTGATAGAAGCCTGTAAGGATTTGGGGGTCAAGGCCGTGGTTTCTAATGGATGGGCAAAAGGAGGAGAAGGAACAACCCAACTCGCAAAGGTGGTTAAGGAAACTGTTGAAAATGCAGATTCAGAGTTTCAGCCATTATATAACTGGAAGTCACCGGTAAAGGAGAAAATTGAAACCATTGCAAGAGAGATATACGGGGCGACAAGTGTTTCCTATGACAAAAAGGCTAAGCTCAATTTAAGAAGGATCGAACGATTGGGATTTAATGATTTTGCTGTTTGCATGGCCAAAACACAAAAGTCCTTTTCAGATGTTGAGAGTCTTGTGGGAAGACCCGAGGATTTCGAAATTACAGTTCGTGAGATCGAAATAGCAGCAGGTGCCGGATTTATCATTCCAATATTAGGAAAAATGATGCGAATGCCTGGTTTACCCTCCCGACCTGCTTCAGAAAATATGTCAATCGATGCTGAGGGTCTTATTTCAGGATTGTCCTGATGATGAATATTAACATTTTTTTAAGTATTAGAAATGTATCAATAGTTGATTTTTGGCACTTATAAGCAAATTATTAAACCAAAATCAAAGTATATGAAACATTTTTTACTTATTTGTTTTAGTATGGCCTTAGTGCTTGCAAGTTGCGGCCCTGCTAAATCAACAGGAAATGATCTCGCCGTTAACAATCCAATCGAAACCAGTATCAACTTAACAGAAGTTAAAGATGATAAAGTTCCTGTAATGATCAATCCGGGTAGAATTACCTTGGATACAGTGGTTTTCAGGCTTCCAAGAGTGGTACAGGGAACTTATGCAATAAGTGATTTCGGAAGTTTTATCGAGGACTTTCAAGCCATTGATTATGATGGAAAAGAACTGAGATCAAAAAAAATAGACACAAATACCTGGGTGATCTATGAAGCCGCGAATCTGGAAAAGATTCATTATTGGGTCAATGATACATTTGATGTTGAAAGTACTGGCCAGGCTGCACCATTTTCTCCCTCGGGCACCAATATAGAAGAAGACAATTATGTTTTAAACCTGCACGGATTCATTGGTTATTTTGATTCTCTAAAGTCAAATTCCTATGTTTTGGATGTTACCGCAGCAGCCGAATTTGATAGAACTTCTGCGCTTCAGCAAGTTGAGGAGGTAGTTTCAGAGGACGGTAAAGTGGTAACGACAAGATACCAGGCTACGAGGTATTTTGACATCACTGATAACCCTATGATGTATGGAAAACTGGATGTAGAAGAATTTATGGTGGGTGACATCAAAATAGTTCTAAGTGTTTATTCTCCTAACAAGATTCACTCCGCAACAAGTTTAAAAGAAACGATGTTTAAGATGATGGAGGCCCAAAAGAATTACCTGGGAGATCTAAACAGTACAGAACGCTATGACATTTATGTTTATCTCGCGGGGAAAAATGCAGGAGCACCAACTGGATTTGGGGCTTTGGAACATCATACTTCAACCGTTGTTGTCATGCCGGAATCTATGCCGAAAGAAGGGTTGGAAAAACAGCTGATCGATATTGTATCGCATGAATTCTTTCACATATTATCTCCACTTTCGGTTCATTCAGAAGATGTTCATTATTTTGACTATAATCAGCCAACTTTCTCTAAGCACTTATGGATGTATGAGGGCCTGACGGAATATTTTGCAAATATATTCCAGATCGATCAGGGACTTATATCTGAAGAGGAATTCTATAATAAGATGATGAATAAGATTAATACGGCCTCTTCTTTAGATGATACAATGAGCTTTACCGAAATGAGTGAAAACATTCTGGAACAGCCCTATGCCAGGAATTATTATAATGTTTATCAGAAAGGAGCCTTGATAGGCATGTGCCTTGATATAATTTTAAGAGAAGAAAGCAATGGTGAAGTCGGCATCCTTTCTGTAATGAAAGAATTATCAGCAAAGTACGGAACTGATCAGCCATTTGATGATGATAAAATTATAGAGGAGATCGTGGCCATGACCTACCCTTCCGTAGGAGAATTTTTTGATAATCACGTAATTGGTGGGACACCAATTAATTATTCAAAATACTTCGAGAAAGTAGGATTAGGGATCAATGAATCAAAGATCGAAACCAATTACGTGCAGAACGCGGGAAAAATGATTGTTCGAGGTGACCGTGAAGCAGGTGTAGTCAAGTTTAATGATCAGGTTGTCAATAACAGTTTCTGGAATGAGGCAGGTGCACAACCTAACGATATCATAAAGAATATAGATGGCGAAGAGGTAAGCATGGAAAATGCCAATGCTGTTTTTGGTCAGGTATTTGGATGGAAGCCAGGCCGTGATATACGTGTAATCCTGCTTCGTGATGGAGAAGAGGTGTTAATCGAGAAAACCTTGACTACATCGTATACCATGGGTGAGCTATTAGGAAGAAATTCCGATATAACTGAAGCTCAGCAGGCATTATTGGAAAAATGGCTCAAGGGATAAGATTAAAATCTCGTGTAAATTTTTAGTATATAAAAAAAGCCGTGTTTGTTAAAACACGGCTTTTTCTTTTAAAAGAACCTGAAGAAATTAGCTTACAACTTCTTCCAGTAAACTGTTCGTTTTACTTACGGCATCTGCACTTGACTGAAGTTTTTCTTTTTCAGCTTCATCAAGATCAAGCTCTACAATGGATTCAATGCCGTTTTTACCAATGATACATGGAACACCGATAGAAATATCATTAAGTCCGTACTCACCTTCTAATAAAGCTGAACATGGGAACATTTTTTTGTGATCGCATGCAATGGCTTGTACCAAAGCTGATACCGCTGCTCCAGGAGCGTACCACGCACTCGTTCCTAACATCTTGGTCAAAGTAGCTCCACCCACTTTGGTTGCTTCTGCAACTTCAGAGATTTTTTCTTCGGATAAGAATTTACTTACCGGAACACTGTTTCTTACAGCAAGCCTTGTTAGCGGGATCATACCTGTATCACTATGGCCTCCGATTACCATACCTTCCACGTCAGACGCCGGGCATTCCAAAGCTTCTGCAAGACGGTATTTGAATCGTGCACTGTCTAAAGCTCCACCCATACCAATGATTCTGTTCTTTGGTAACCCTAAAGCTTTATGTGTTAAGTAAGCCATAGTATCCATAGGGTTACTCACCACGATAAAGATCACATTAGGAGAGTGTTCAAGAACATTCTTTGCCACCGTTTTAACGATTCCTGCATTGATCCCGATCAATTCTTCTCTTGTCATACCCGGTTTACGCGGAATACCACTTGTGATAACAGCAATATCACTATTCGCTGTCTTGGAATAGTCATTTGTGCTTCCTGTTATCAAAGTGTCAAACCCGTTTAAGGATGCACATTGCATAAGATCCATAGCTTTACCTTCAGCATAATTTTCTTTAATGTCGACAATGACAACCTCTGAGGCGAAATCTTTAATTGCGATGTATTCGGCACAGCTTGCTCCAACCGCTCCTGCACCAACTATAGTTACTTTCATAATTCTAGAATTTATAATTAATTAATATGTTTGTTCAAAAATCTATAAGACCCAAGTTCCTGTGAGAATCTTGGGTCTTTCTGTTATATGTCAATATTGGCGTAAACAGCATGTTTTTCAATGAATTCACGACGGGGAGGAACATCATCTCCCATTAACATCGAAAACACTCTGTCCGCTTCCGTTCCGTTTTCAATTGACACCTGTCTCATGGTCCTGTACTCCGGATTCATGGTAGTGTCCCAAAGTTGTTCCGCGTTCATTTCTCCAAGACCTTTATACCTCTGGATACTCCCTCCTCCAAATTTCTCAATGATCGCATCTCTTTCCGCGTCGGACCAGGCATACTCTTTTTTTGCTCCTTTCTTTATGAGATAAAGTGGTGGAGCCGCAATATAAATATTGCCATTCTCCACAAGTTCTCTCATATAGCGAAAGAAAAATGTAAGTATAAGTGTAGCAATGTGGCTTCCATCGACATCCGCATCACACATGATCACAATTTTATGGTATCTTAACTTACTTAAGTTAAGTGCTCTTGGATCTTCTTCGGTTCCAATGGTTACTCCTAATGCAGTATACATGTTTTTGATCTCTTCATTCTCAAAAACCTTGTGCTGCATAGCTTTTTCAACATTAAGAATTTTACCTCTTAAAGGAAGTATAGCCTGAAAATTTCTGTCACGACCCTGTTTTGCAGTTCCGCCTGCAGAATCACCCTCAACCAGGAAGATCTCACATCTTTCAGGGTCATTCCAGGCACAGTCTGATAGTTTTCCCGGTAAACCACCACCTGACATTACAGTTTTCCGCTGAACCATTTCTCTGGCTTTGGTTGCCGCATGTCTGGCTTGAGCCGCCAGGATAACTTTTTGAACTATTGTTTTTGCGTCATCAGGATTTTCTTCAAGATAATTGGTAAGCATTTCAGAAACTGCCTGGCTAACTGCAGCACTCACTTCCCGGTTGCCCAGTTTTGTTTTGGTCTGTCCTTCAAACTGTGGTTCGGCAACTTTTACCGAGATAATGGCGGTTAGTCCTTCTCTGAAATCATCACCTGCTATATCAAACTTCAGCTTGCTTAACATACCTGAATTTTCGGCATATTTCTTTAAAGTATGTGTTAAACCTCTTCGGAACCCGGATAAATGGGTTCCACCTTCGTGCGTGTTGATGTTATTTACATAGGAGTGAAGATTTTCGGTATAAGAGGTGTTATAAACCATTGCCACTTCTACAGGTATACCATTTTTTTCACCTTCCATGCTTATCACATCTGCCGTAAGCTGCTCCCTGGTGGCATCCAGGTACTTTACAAACTCTCTTAAACCATCTTCACTGTAATACTCTTCATGGATATTGTTACCTTCTTCGTCCTTGGTTCTTCTATCTGTAATCGTAATTGTCACCCCCTGGTTCAAGTAGGCAAGTTCTCTTAACCTGGCTGAAAGAATCTCGTAACTGTAAACTATTTCAGTCTGAAAAATAGTATCATCAGCCAAAAAAGTAACTTCAGTACCATTTTCCGCTGAGTCCCCAACGGTTTTTACAGGATACAACGTTTTTCCTTTTTCATATTCCTGCTGCCAAATCTTGCCTTCTCTGAAAACGGTTGCCTTCAGATGATTGGAAAGGGCATTTACAACAGATACACCTACACCGTGCAGCCCTCCGGATACCTTGTACGAGTCTTTATCAAATTTTCCTCCCGCACCGATTTTGGTCATAACGACCTCCAAAGCTGAAACACCTTCTTTTTTATGAGTCCCAACAGGTATCCCACGGCCATTATCCCGAACAGTAATTGAATTATTTTCATTAATAAAAACATCTATTCGATCACAATGCCCTGCCATGGCCTCATCAATGGAATTGTCAACTACCTCATAGACCAAATGATGAAGGCCTCTCGAGCTGACGTCTCCGATGTACATGGAAGGCCTCATTCTGACGTGTTCCATGCCTTCTAAAGCCTGAATACTATCTGCTGAATATTGATTTTTGTTAGTTTCTTCACTCATATTTTTCAGTTCTCTTTTTGTGCTAAAATTTAAAACGTACAAATATAAGAAAACCCTGAATTTTAAGCCTGTTTTTTATGCTTTTTAAAGGGTCAAGTTATCAACATTCCGGTACTTTTTTAAAGCGAAGAAAAAAGAGTTTGAGAAGGAAACAAAATCATAAAAAAAACCTGTCTGAATAGCTCAAACAGGTTTCTTTTTTCGTGCAAATTAAAATAGCTTAATATTTGTTTATTTGCCCTCGTCAATCCTTTTTAATATCATTCCCCTCAGTCCAATATCAAAAATAAGATCAACTATATAATAAACTAAAAGTTTACTTTGTTACTATGAAATTAACTCAAGCTCAGAACTTGAGTTTAAAATCCTGGTAAAAATAGAAATCAATTCTGAAGAAAATCTGAAGTTTTGCTCAGAATTGAAGTAAATATTATGAAAGGCCCGTAAAATATAGCCTTTACAGGCCTTTTAAAGTTAATCAAAACAGCTTAATGTTTCAATTGAATGCTTTTATCTTTAAAAAGGGTCCTATTCCCCTCAAAATATATCCTTTTTAAAAGATAAAGCTGATATCTTCTTCATATTTCAGTATTCATAGCATGAATTTTTGAACGTTCCGAAATAGTTATAAATCTATAACAGTCAGATAACGCAGCAAATGTATGGGGTCATTCTAAAGAAAATCTGAAGAATCAGAAAAGAATTCCAATTATGAATTTTCCGCTAAAAGTATATTGAGATATTGTGCTGATCTTCAATGAAGGAGTGCGTTATTTTCCATCCATAATTATCGCATATTTTTTTTACAATAGCCAGACCCAGACCGAAAGAGTTTGAGGCCGAGCTTTCTTTTTTAAATCGTTCAAATAAAGATTCCGAAGATAATTTCGGGGGTTCTCCAGTATTTGAGACGCTGATGAATAAATCATTCGTTTGAATCACGATCTTTCCTTTTTCTTTATTGTGTTTGATTGCATTGGATATCAAGTTAGATATAACCATATCAAAAAGCAGCGGATTGGCCTCGATCTTTGTATCAGCTGTTGATTCAAATTCAACTTCCAGGTCTTTGTTTAGAATAAAATCATCGAAGATCTCAAGCTGCCTTTCAAGTACTTCTTTGATATAAATGACCTCAAGGTCCTTGAATTGCTGATTTTCAATTTTAGACAGTAAAAGAAGTGTTTTGTTGAGTTTGGAAAGTCTTTGAACGGACTGATATATGGCCTTGATCTGCGAAATCTGGTTATTGTTAAGGTTCTCAGATTGCAGCAACAATTCAGATTTGGACTGCATTATGGCCAGGGGAGTCTGCATTTCATGAGAAGCGTTTTCAGTGAATTCTTTAAGGTTGTTAAAATCAGCATGGATTTTACTTGTCAGTTTAGATAATGAACTGTTCAGCTGCTGGAACTCATCAATATCAGAATCTCTTAACTGAAGCGGTGTATTATTTTCAACTGAAAAGTTCTTTAGCAATTCAAGGTTTTTATAAAATGGAAGCCATACACTTCGCATTGATATTGTGTTTACAATATAAACCGCTATAATTAGCAACATAACAACGATACCAACTGAAACGGTAATCGCCAGAATAAAATCTTTACTTCGAACCAAAGAAGTCCTCGTTATGATCTTATAAGTTTTTCCCTGTAAAGTTTCAATGGAAGTAAGCTGCCTGTACAACTCATATTTTTCCTTGTTGTTGACAACATGATACATTAATGTATCTTTAAAGTAAAGTGTGTCTTTCGGGGGATTCTTGTACCTGAGATCCTCGACGTCAAAAATGGGTAAAGGGTTTTCGTATTTGATTTTTTTTTCGATCAGTTCCTTGTCCCAAAGAAGCTTCTCATCCTGTTTTTTTGAAACAACACGCATGAGGGTGTAGTAAATTACAATACTCGATATTACAAAAATAATAGCTGAGTAAATCAGGTAGGTCCTACGCGTTTTTTCAAATAACTTCATGTACTGGAAAATTCACTTTAAACTTTCTCAAAGGTATATTAATCAAAACAGATATTTGCAGAAAATGATTTGAGACTTATTCACCAAACTTATAACCAAGGCCGTAGATGGTTTGTAAATAGTCATTTGCTCCGCTTTTTTTGAGCTTTTTTCGTAAATTCCTCATATGGGTATAGATAAAGTCAAAATTATCAACCATATCTATATTATCACCCCAAAGATGCTCAGCAATTGCCTCTTTTGTGAGAACACGGTCCTTATTTGTGATAAAATACAACAATAAGAAATATTCCTTTTTAGTCAGGTCAAGGACAACCTCATTCGCTTTTGCCCTTTTAGCAACCGGATCAATTTCAATTTCCTTGAATATAATGTTCTTATTTCCTTTATATTTCTGTCTTCTTAAAAGAGAGTTTACCCGGGAATTGAGTTCTGCAAGATGAAAGGGTTTCGTAATGTAGTCATCGGCGCCAAGGTCAAGGCCTTTTAACTTATCATCCAGAGAATCTTTAGCCGAAACAATTAGAACTCCCGTTTCAGGGCTTTTCTCTTTTACGAATTTTAAGAGGTCCAAACCATTGCCATCCGGCAGATTGATGTCCAGTATGACTACATCGTAGTTATAAGAAATCAACTTGTCTTCAGCTTCAAAAAAATTTGGGGCCGTTTCGCAAACGAAATCCTCGTTCTCCAGATAATCGCTTGTGGCATTTAACAGCTCCAATTCATCTTCAACAATTAATAGTTTCATATTGAACTTTGTTTAAGTACAAAAATAATATTTAAATGACATATGAAACTAATAAAACCGGTTTTAACACATTCTTAGGAGAATAAATTTTAGTATTAAATCCCTGTGCTTAGATCTTGTTTTGAATTTCGGAATGAATTTTATGTCATTGATTATATAATAAATCTCTCGGATTTACGTTAGTATACCGAATGATTATTATTTAATTATTTGTTGCTATGAAAAATAAAATAATTACCTCAGTGATTTTCTGTGTATTGCTGTCAACAGGATTTGGTTATGCTCAAATCTTTGATAAACTCGATAAAGCACCTGTTGATATTTCCTATTTAACTCATAGAAAAGCTTCAAAACCTTTAGTCAAAGTTGTTTACGGGAGACCGCAAAAAGAAGCCGATCAGGTATTTGGAGATCAGGTTCCTTATGGAGAAATATGGCGTACCGGAGCTAATGAGGCTACAGAAGTGAAGTTTTTTACTGATATGTCTTTTGGCAGAAAACTGGTAAAAGCAGGAACCTATGTAATGCATACCATTCCCGGAGAAAAAGAATGGATCGTCATTTTAAACAGCAAAACTGATACCTGGGGGTCATTCTTCTATGACGCAACAAAAGATGTTGTCAGAATCAAGGTACCTTCCAGAGAATCAGAAGAGATTGATGTATTTTCCATCGGATTCAAAGAACAATTTAACAATACATTTATGGTCTTGGGATGGGACTCGACACGAGTTGATATTCCACTGGCAGCTCATGATGTTATTTTGGCTAAATTATAAATGCTATGAAAAGGATTAATATTTTGTTAACGATAGGGTGTTTTTTTACTTTATTCCTGATTCAGGAGAGTTATTCTCAGGAATTTAAAACCCTGGACGTAAGTCCTCATGACATTGTATATTTCAGGACAAATAAGGTGACACCACCTAAGATAAAGGTTCTCTACGGGCGACCAAAAAAAAATGGAAGGGAAATATTTGGAGAGGTCGTTCCCTATGGGAAAATTTGGAGAGTTGGAGCTAATGAGGCCACTGAAGTTGTTTTTTATAATGATGTAGTTTTTGGAGATTCAGAAGTGAAAGCGGGTACTTATGTGCTTTATGCAATACCTGATCAAGACCAATGGACTTTGATTCTAAGCTCAAATACAGATGTTTGGGGGACCTATGAATACGAAGAAAAATACGATGTAGCAAGAGCAACTGCAAAAGTCAGCAAAGCAGAATTCATGGAGTCTTTCTCAATTGGATTCAAGGACAAAGGCAAGCATGTTAATATGGTTCTCGCATGGGATACTACCCGTGTAACCACTCCTATTAAGATACTTTTATAATTAATACACTTTCTCCCCGTTTATATAAGTTCCATTTATCTTGATATTTGGAACTTCATCTATTTCAATGGTCATAATATCCTGATCCAGAATCACAAAGTCAGCTTTTTTACCAGTTTGGATGCTGCCTTTCTCATTTTCTTCAAAATTTGCATATGCGGGCCAGATCGTCATACCCTTAAGCGCTTCTTCCTTGTTTAGTTTATTTTCAATTTCAAATCCTTCCTCAGGGAAGCCGGAAAGATCTTTTCTTGCCACAGCGGCATAAAAAGTAAGCATGGGATTCACTTTTTCAACCGGGAAATCGGTTCCGAGAACAATTCTGCCATTGGTTTCTAAAAGGTTTTTGTATGCGTAGGCATAATTGATTCTTTCATCTCCTAACCTGTCTTTTGCCCAATACATGTCACTTGTTGCATGCGTGGGCTGAACGGAAGGAATGATTTCTCTGAAATAATCCCAGTCATCAGGATCCACAATCTGAGCATGCTCAATTCTCCATCGCCTGTTTGTCTGACTTTTCAACTCTTTTGCATAAGTTTTTAAAACATAGGAATTGGCTGAATCTCCAATGGCATGAGTGTTCATTTGAAATTTTGATTTGGCAAGTGTTCTCGCAATATCATCCAGATCTTTTAAGCTCGTTACCATAGCTCCAAAATGGTTCTCCCGGTCAGAATAGGGCTGTTTTAAAACGGCTCCTCTTGATCCTAAGGCGCCATCTGCATAAATTTTAAAAGACCTTACATTGAGCCGATCCGTTTTGTAGATCCCTTTTTTGAGATAGTGGCTCAGGTTTTCTTCACTCACAGAGATCATTGCATACACCTTCATTTTTAATTCGCCATTTTGCTGCAGGGTATCAATCAGATCGATTACATCCCTGCTCAGCCCGGCATCTGCTACAGTAGTCAAACCTAAAGCAAGACAATACTTGTCAGCATCTTTAAGGGCCTGTATTTTTTCCGAAACACTGGGTTCCGGCAAGGCATTTCTGACAAGGGACATTGCATTGTCAATTAAAACCCCGGTGATTTGACCATTTTCTTTGATGATCTCTCCTCCTTGGACAATGGTCATTCCGTCAATTTCTGCCAGATCAAGTGCAGCCTGATTGACCAGCATCGCGTGTCCGTCTATTCTCGAAAGTGCAACGGGTATTTTTGGAAACAGTATGTCCAGTTCTTTTTTTGTAGGATATGTTTTAACCTTCCAGTCATTTTGATCCCATCCTCTGCCAATTATAAAATTCAAATCTTTTCCATTTGCATATGTGGTAAGTCTCTGTAAGATTTCTTCATAACTATTCGTACCTACCAGATCCACATTTTGCATAGATATGCCAAGATTATAAAAGTGGCAGTGCCCGTCTATAAGACCTGGTAAGATGGTTTTTCCAGGAAGGTCAAGAATTTTTTCCGATTCAAATTGATCAAGAATTTCCTTGTTGCTTCCAACGGCAATAAAATTTCCATTCCTGACTGCAAAAGCTTCTGCAGAAGTAACTTTTTCATCTACAGTATAAATTTTGGCATTTGTAACAAGTAGATCTGCTTTTTGTTTCTGGGGAACACAGGTAATAAGCACCATGATGCTTATCAGGTATATGAGGGGTTTATACATGACGCTTTGGTTAAGTAGTAATTGGTTATAAAGATAAAAAAATTAAGATACAACGAGTTCTTTGCTCTTTCCTTCTTTAAATGTAACTTTGCAGGCTCGTAGATTTTTTTTTTAATCCCTGCTTGTTTTTTGAGGTTAATCAATTTATCTACAGTAATTTAAATTATTATAGAATCCTATATTTTTTAAGCTGAGACTTATTGAATTTGACTGGAAAAAATTTATAACGGAATATGAAATATTATTTTAACGAAATTGAGGCCAAATGGCAAAAATTTTGGAGTGAAAATCAAACATTCAGAGCGGAAAATGAAAGTGATAAAGAAAAATTTTATGTACTTGATATGTTTCCCTATCCATCAGGTGCCGGTTTGCATGTTGGACATCCGCTTGGATATATTGCCTCTGATATATACGCTCGTTATAAAAGGCATAAAGGGTTCAATGTTTTACACCCTCAGGGATATGATTCTTTTGGACTCCCTGCCGAGCAGTATGCCATTCAGACGGGTCAGCATCCGGCCAAAACAACAAAAGAAAATATTGAGACTTACCGAAGGCAGTTGGATCAGATCGGATTTAGTTTTGATTGGAGCCGTGAAGTAAGAACCTCAGACCCTTCATATTACAAATGGACACAATGGATCTTTATTCAGTTGTTCAATTCATATTACTCCTTGGATGAAAATAAGGCCAAAGATATTCAGGAACTCGAGGAAAGATTTGAAAAAGAAGGGAATGGCAATGTGAATGCCGCTTCTGATGAAAAGGTGGAATTATTCAGCTCGGAACAATGGAATGGATTTACGCGTAAAGAGAAAGATATTATCCTGTCTAAATATCGATTGACTTATTTGTCAGATACCGAGGTGAACTGGTGCCCTGAACTGGGAACGGTTCTCGCCAATGATGAAATTGTAAACGGGGTTTCAGAAAGGGGAGGTTTTCCTGTGGTCAGAAAAAAAATGAAACAATGGTCCATGAGGATCACGGCATATGCTCAAAGATTGTTGGATGGCCTTGATACAATAGATTGGCCGCAGCCATTAAAAGATTCACAGACCAACTGGATCGGAAGGTCAGAGGGAGCCATGGTGGAGTTTAAAGTTGAAGGACATGATGCGTTGATCGAGGTGTTCACAACAAGACCGGATACGATCTTTGGTGTGTCTTTTATGACTTTGGCTCCGGAGCATGAACTGGTTTCCAGAATAACTACCCAGGAACAGAAAACCTTGGTAGATGATTATGTTTTGTCGGCTTCGAAAAAAAGTGAGAGGGACAGGATGTCAGATGTCAAAAGTATATCGGGAGTATTTACCGGTGCATATGCGGTTCATCCTTTTAGCGGAGAGCAAATTCCTATCTGGATAGGCGATTATGTACTTGCAAGTTATGGAACTGGGGCCGTAATGGCCGTGCCTTGCGGTGATCAAAGAGACTATGATTTTGCAAAATACTTTGGTATTGAAATTCCGAATATTTTTAAGGATATTGATATTTCGGAAACAGCCTGCGAGGATAAGAATGCTGAAATTGCCAACTCAGATTTTATAAGCGGACTTGGGGTCAAAGAAGCGATTTCAAAGGTGATCACGGAGCTTGAAAACCGTGGAATAGGACAAGGTAAAATCAATTACAGATTAAGAGATGCCGTTTTTTCAAGGCAGCGTTACTGGGGAGAACCTTTTCCTGTTTATTACAAGGACGGAAATCCTCAAATGATTGATGAGCAGCACCTGCCTATAACCCTGCCTGAGGTGGAAAAATACCTTCCTACTTCAGATGGAAAACCACCACTGGGCAATGCAAACGTATGGGCCTGGGACACCAGAACCAATGCTATTGTTGCAAATGAACTCATCGATGAGGAGTATGTTTTTCCTCTGGAACTGAATACCATGCCGGGTTGGGCAGGGAGTTCCTGGTATTTCAACCGATATATGGACGCAGCAAATGACAAGGAGTTTTGCGGTAAATCCGCGATTAATTACTGGAAAGATGTTGATCTTTATATTGGAGGAAGTGAACATGCAACCGGTCATTTGCTTTATTCAAGGTTCTGGCAAAAGTTTTTATTTGACAAAGGGTATGTGCCTGTTGAGGAGTATGCCAAAAAGCTGATCAATCAGGGAATGATCCTGGGGACCTCTGCTTTTGTCTACAGGAAGGATGGAGAAAATGTTTTTATTTCCAAGGGTCTGATCAAAGATGAGAAAGTACAACCGATTCACGTGGATGTTTCTTTGGTAAACGCGTCCAATGAGCTGGATTTGGAAGCCTTTAAAAAGAATACTTTCCATAAGGATCTTAAAGATGCTGAATTTATACTTGAAGATGGGAAATATATCGTAGGCCGAGATGTCGAAAAAATGTCTAAGTCAAAATATAATGTCGTTAATCCGGATGATATCTGCAGGGATTATGGTGCCGATACCTTAAGGATGTATGAAATGTTTTTAGGTCCACTTGAGCAGGCTAAACCCTGGAATACAGCGGGTATTACAGGAGTTCACGGATTTTTAAAGCGATTTTGGAAATTGTTTCATGCCGGGGGTGATTTTGCCGTAAGTGATCAGGCTCCGAAACCTGAAGAATTAAAGGTCCTGCACAAAACGATTAAAAAAGTGGACGAAGACATTGCCAATTTTTCTTTTAATACTTCAGTAAGTTCATTTATGATCGCAGTTAATGAGTTGACGGCCTTAAAGTGTTCGAAAAGAAGCATTCTAGAGCCGCTAACTATATTGATTTCCCCGTATGCACCCCATATAGCAGAGGAGTTGTGGAGTAAGTTTGGTCATAAAGAATCTATCGCTACGGCAACTTATCCTGAGTTCGAGTCAAAATATTTGATCGAAAGCGTAAAGACCTACCCTATTTCATTCAATGGAAAGATGAGGTTTACCAAGGAACTTTCTCTTGATCTGGATAAGTCAGAAATTGAAAAAGCCGTTTTGGAGGATGAAAGGACTTTGAAGCAACTTGATGGGAGAACACCGAAAAAAGTGATTGTTGTCCCGGGTAAGATCGTCAATATTGTGGGTTGACAGATTTTGAATTAAAAGATAAATTTAAAAGCTTCTGATTAGGGCATTTGATTCATGAATTTGCTTAGAGTTGGTATTCACCAAGTATTTTAAATATACCAATGAAATACGGTTTCCCGTATTGATTATAAAATATTTTTAATAGTTTTATGCTAAATTTAAGCGTATGAAGTTAAAATTACGATTTCCTTTTATTTATCGATTTTTACTGGTGCAGCTGACAATGTTGATTTGTGTTCCATCCATTGAGGCACAACAATTATATGTCGGGTCCGAAGGTTTATTTTATCTTCCCAATAATGTAATTTTTACGACCAGCAACACCATTGTGGAGGTAGACGATAATGGCAATTTTATTGTAGGGGCTGGTTCCAACTGGGGATCATCCCTGCAATATGTTAACGGAAAGGTGAAGGCCTTAGGGTCGGGTACCAGTGTTCTTCCTGTAGGGGATAACGGAGTTTATGCCCCGGTTTCCATGGAGCACACAACAGACGTAACGGCTCGTTATTTTAATAGTGCTCCGACATCAGGGACCAATGGTACCGATGTTGATGCAGTTTCAGATGTAGAATACTGGAAACTCTCCGGAACAGCCGTTGTAACTCTTCCTTATAATGAAAATAGCGACATTACTTCTTTGGTTAATAACAACGGAGGATCTCTGAATTCACTTTCTATAGTTGGGATCAAGGATGGTATCTGGAATTTAATCAGTGACTCTAATACTTCGGTAGTTTCAGGTGACCTTTTAAACGGAGATGTATCGAGTGATGTGAGTGTCCCTGTGGTTTTAGAGGGCTTTGAAGAGTTTACATTCGGGATCGACCATCAAATTGTACTTGCCGTTGACGATCTGTTTGATACTACCGGAATCTCTATCCGATCTAACCCCATTTTATCGGGGAAAGAAGCCATTGAATTCACAACCTCGGGGGATCTGTTAAATCTTAAAGCCAGCATTTTTGACATTAACGGAAGGCTGTTGAAACATTACGATCAGATCGAATTGTTTGGCAATCAGGGAAGCCTGTCAAAGTCTGGACTTGGATCAGGGCTTTATTTCTTGAAGTTTGAACATGAGGGAAAACAGGGAGTTAAAAAAATAATCATAGAATAATATAAATTAATTATGAATAGAATTAAGACATTTTTAATAGCAGTAGTAGCAGGAATCTTCACAATTCAGGCTCAGGTGGGGATTGGAACGAATTCCCCGGAAGCCTCTTCGGCTTTGGAAATTTCCTCGTCAGATAAGGGATTGCTTATTCCAAGAATGACTACTGCACAAAGATCAGCTATTTCCAACCCTGCAAATAGTTTGATGGTTTTTGATACGGATACCAATTCATACTGGTCCTACATTGAAAACGTCTGGCAGGAGAGTAAGCCTGGGGTTGGCAAATTTGTCGATGGGGCCGCAGATGATATTGCTTATTATGAAGGAAGAGTAGGGATTGGTAAAAATGCATTCTCAACTGCACATCGACTTTATGTTGAAAATATAAAGAGTGATAATTCTACAAATACTTCAGGAGTTATCAGGGGAGTTTACGATGGAGATGGGGATGGAGGTGTTACTTATGGCCTGGTAGGGGTTTCCAGAAATAATTCATCGGGAACAGTCCCTTATGCTATTGGAGCTCAGGGAATTATAGAAAATCCCAATAATGGAGCATCCATTACTACTGCCGTTGGTTCATATCCTCAGGTTTATAACGGAGGAACAGTTAATTACGCTTCGAGTACAATCACAGAGATCTATAACAATGCAGGAACGGTGAACACTGCCAGAGGGATGGATGTTGGAGTGATTAATGCTGCCGGAGCCAACTTGGGAACAACTTCTTTAACATCATTTTATGCAACCAATAACGGGACTGTTACAAATGATGCTTATGGAATATTTATTGGGGGCCAGGGAGGTGGCACTGTTGGAGGAAATTCTTACGCTCTGTATATATCAACTCCCTATTCAAACGTTGCAGGTAATGCTTTTGCCCTGTATTCTGATAACCTTAATGACTCCTACATTGCGGGTGATGTTGGAATAGGCACCACGGATCCTGAGCAAAAGGTCCATATCAATGGTGTAATGCGTTTAGAACCTCAGGATTCTGCTCCTACCGGAGGTCTGGGAGATCTTTATGTAAATTCAGACGGGACCCTGTTTTTCCACGATGGTAATGATTGGAAAGCAGTGCAGTTGGCTCCTTAAGGTATTATGTTGAGATAAGTGCAGTTAAGATGAAAGTTTTTTAGAAATAAAGCATATTTTCTTTGAAAATTAAAAAAAGTTTATAAATTTGCTGGATCGAAATGAGAAATAATACAATTCATACATGGTGGTGGTCTTTACAAAACAAGAATTTGTGAAGGAATACCTAGTATGTAAAAGAAATATAAATCAGGCTTGTCTTCACGACAGGCCTTTTTTTTTAATAAGAATTGAATGAAGTATAAATTAAACACAAACTATAAAAAAATACTCGCTGATACCATTACACCAGTAAGTATTTATCTAAAGATCAGAGATACATTTCCTAACAGTATACTTTTGGAGAGTTCTGATTATCACGGGAACGAAAACAGTTTTTCTTATGTGTGCTGTAATCCTATCGCGCATATCAGCGTTAAGGATCAGGCTGTTTCAGAATTCTATCCGGACGGAAGCAGCACTGAAATATCCGTGGAAGAGGCTCATATGATTCCGGGAATGATTCATGACTTTAGTCAAAGGTTTGAAACAGAAAACCAGAAGTTTAAGTTTATTAACAACGGCCTTTTTGGTTATATTGGTTATGACGCGGTAAAATATTTTGAGGATATAGAAATCGATAAAAAGGAGGGCGACCTGGATATCCCGGACATTTATTATGCGGTTTATCAAAATATAATTGCCATAAATCATTTTAAGAATGAGGCTTATATTTTTTCTCATTCGTACGACCAGAAAAATAATATTGAAGAGATCCATCAATTGATCGGAAACCGAAATTTTGCTTCCTATTCCTATCGCAATGAACAGGATGAAACGTCTAGTCTCTCGGACGAGGAATTTATGGAGCATGTTGAGCTTGCAAAAAAGCACTGTTTCCGGGGAGATGTATTTCAACTGGTTTTGTCAAGAAGGTTTTCTCAGGGTTTTCAAGGCGATGAATTTAATGTTTACAGAGCTTTAAGGTCAGTGAACCCGTCACCTTATCTGTTTTATTTTGATTACGGAAACTTTAAAATTTTCGGTTCCTCGCCCGAGGCACAGTTGGTTGTTAACAAAGGCAAAGCAGAGATACACCCTATAGCAGGTACTTTTAAAAGGACCGGCGATGATGAAAAAGATCTTCAAGTTGCGAAATCCCTGGCCCAGGATGAAAAAGAAAATGCAGAACATGTGATGCTCGTGGATCTTGCACGCAATGATCTGAGTAGAAACGGAGAGCATGTTCAGGTTGAAAAGTATAAGGAAATTCAGTTCTTTTCCCATGTGATACATTTGGTGTCAAAAGTGGTCGGCCGTAAATATGAAGATGCCATTACTTTTCAGGTGGTTGCGGATACTTTCCCTGCAGGGACCTTGTCCGGGGCTCCAAAACACAAGGCCATGCAGTTAATTGAAAAATATGAAAAGGAAAACAGAACCTTTTATGGCGGAGCCATTGGTTTTATGGATTTTGAAGGAAACTTTAACCATGCTATCATTATCCGATCATTTTTAAGTAAGAATCACCGATTGCATTATCAGGCCGGAGCCGGGATAGTGTCAAAGTCAAGCGCAGAGGATGAATTGCAGGAAGTGTATAATAAGCTCGGGGCTCTAAAATCAGCCATGCAACTGGCGGAAAACATATAAGAAATGAAAAATATATTAGTCATAGATAATTACGATTCCTTTACCTACAACCTGGTTCATTATTTGCATGACCTGGATTGTGAGGTAACCGTTAAACGTAATGACAAACTTACCCTGGAGGAGGTGGAGGAATTTGATAAAATCCTTTTGTCTCCGGGCCCTGGTATTCCTGATGAAGCAGGTCTGTTGAAGCCAATCATAAAAAGATATGGCTCAAAAAAGAGTATACTGGGAATATGCCTTGGCCAGCAAGCCATAGCTGAAGTGTACGGGGGAAGTATCGAGAATTTGAACAAGGTATATCACGGGGTGTCTACCTCAATTCAAAGAGTAAACGAGGATGAGGTTTTGTACAAGGATATTCCGGAAGAACTTGAAGTAGGCAGGTATCATTCCTGGGTGGTTTCGAAGGATCTGCCCGAGGAATTGGTTGTTACTTCAGTTGACAAGAACGGGGAAATCATGTCATTAAGACATTTGAAAGACAATGTCAGGGGGGTGCAATATCATCCTGAATCCATTTTGACTCCGGAAGGAAAAAAGATGTTAAAAAACTGGGTCGAATCCTAAAGAATAAAAAGGAATGAAAGAAATTTTGAATCGTCTCATCAATCATGAGACCATATCTAAGAAAGAGGCAAAGGGCGTCTTGGTAAACATATCTAAAGGGATATACAATACCAGTCAGATTGCTTCATTTCTAACTGTTTATATGATGCGAAGCGTTTCCGTGGAGGAGCTTGATGGATTCAGAGAAGCATTGCTTGAATTGTGCCGTCCGGTAAATCTATCGGACTTTAACGCCATTGATCTTTGTGGAACCGGGGGTGATGGAAAGGATACCTTCAATATCTCTACACTTTCTTCCTTTGTCACTGCCGGTGCCGGAGTGAAAGTGGCGAAACATGGAAATTATGGGGTGTCATCTTCCTGTGGCTCTTCGAATGTTCTTGAACATTTAGGGATAAGATTTTCAAATGAGGAAGCATTTTTACAAAGATCGATCGATCAGGCAGGGATATGTATATTGCATGCACCTCTTTTTCATCCTGCTATGAAAAATGTTGCCCCGATTCGAAAAGAATTAGGAGTTAAAACATTTTTCAATATGCTGGGGCCAATGGTCAATCCTTCATTTCCGAAGAATCAGATGGTAGGGGTGTTTAGCCTTGAACTGGCAAGAATGTATGGATATTTGTATCAGACAACTGATAAAAATTATGCCATATTGCATGATCTGGCGGGTTATGATGAAATTTCGTTAACAAGCCGAACCAAGATGATCAGCAATAAAGAAGAAAGAATTATCAGCCCAACAGATCTGGGAATTTCTTCTTTGAATCAGGAGGATATTTATGGGGGAACAGGCGTAAGGGACAGTGCGGAAATATTTTTAAAAGTGTTAAACGGGGAAGGAACTGAGGCCCAGAATAATGTGGTCTGCGCGAATGCCGGGCTGGCAATATCGGTAGTAAACAAGGTAGGTCACAGGGAAGGATTTGAGATGGCGAAAGAATCCCTGCTTTCAAAAGAGGCTTTAAATTCTTTTAAGAAGCTTCATGATTTAAGTAAATTAAATTGAACAAGGTGAATATTCTGGATAAAATAGTCAAGGACAAGTTAATTGAGGTTGAGGCGAAAAAGAAGCTGCTGCCTTTATCATTTCTGGCCACATCTCCCTTAATGGAAAGAGATACTTATTCGATGTCGGAAAATATTGTTGAAGGAAGCGGTATAATTACAGAATTTAAAAGAAGAAGTCCTTCAAAACAGGTAATCAATCAAACCAGCGGAATTATAGATGTGGTGACCGGGTATCAAAAAGCAGGTGCTTCAGGAATTTCCGTGTTGACAGATACCAAGTATTTTGGAGGTTCCTTGGATGATCTGATCCAGGCAAGGTCGGCCTTGACAATTCCGGTTCTTCGAAAGGAGTTTATCATAGATCCTTATCAGGTTTATGAGGCCAAAGCGTTTGGCGCTGATACCATTCTGCTCATTGCAGCAATACTTACAACTGAAGAAATTGGTATACTTTCTCAATTGGCGTATCAGCTCGAACTCGAGGTTCTTCTCGAGGTACATAATCAGGAGGAGCTGGAAAAATCAGATCTTGCAAATGTGCAAATGGTAGGGGTGAACAACCGGAATCTAAAAACATTTGATGTCAGCCTCGAGACCAGTAAGAGCCTGGCTAAACTGATTCCCGAGGACAAAGTTAAAATTTCTGAAAGCGGGATAAGTTCAGTCGAAGCGATCAGCAGTTTAAAGAAATATGGATACAAGGGGTTTTTAATAGGTGAGAATTTTATGAAAACTTCGGATCCCGGAGCTGCGGCAAAACAGTTTTTAAAAGAGCTCAATAATGAAAGTTAAGGTTTGTGGAATGAAATATGAGGACAACATTATGTCGGTTTCAGGATTGAAGCCCGACTATATGGGCTTTATATTTTATCAGCGATCGAAAAGAAATTTTGACGGACCCTTGCCATTAATTGACAAAGGAATAAAAAAAGTTGGTGTTTTTGTCAATGAAGATTTTGAGACTTTAAGAGATTGCGTGCATAAATATCAGCTCGATGCCATACAATTGCATGGAGATGAATCTGCAGTTGAATGCGCTCGTATTAAGAGGGAAATGCCGGGTTTAGAATTAATTAAAGCCTTTGCCATGTCTGGTTCTTTTGAATTCGGTCAACTGGAAGCGTATCTGACAAATTGCGATTATTTTTTATTCGATACGAAAGGAAAAGAAAGAGGAGGCAACGGAACATTGTTTGATTGGTCGATTTTAGAGGATTACACATATCAAAAACCATTTTTTTTAAGTGGTGGGATTGGACTGGAGGAGATTGCTGCCTTGAAGAAATTCCTGAAATCAGATTCAGCAGTAAATTGTCAGGTAATTGATGTGAATAGTAAATTTGAAATCGAGCCTGGACTAAAAAATACCGAAGAGTTAAAGACATTTGTAGAATTTATAGAAAAAGAGAAATAGATGAAAAAGACGTATCACGCGGATGAAAAGGGTTATTATGGGAACTTTGGAGGCTCATTTGTACCTGAAATGCTTTACCCCAATATGGAAACACTTCAGAATTCCTATTTGGAGATCATGAATGAACCTTCTTTTAAAGAAGAGTTTAATGCGCTCTTAAAAGATTATGTGGGAAGGCCTTCTCCATTATATTTTGCCAAAAGATTATCCTCCAGATATGGGACCCGAATTTATTTAAAGCGGGAAGACCTGAACCATACAGGGGCCCATAAGATCAATAATACAATTGGTCAGATCCTTCTGGCGAAACGCCTGGGCAAGAAAAGAATAATTGCCGAAACCGGGGCAGGCCAGCATGGTGTTGCCACAGCTACGGTATGTGCTCTTGCAGGTATGGAGTGTACTGTATACATGGGTGAGATCGATATTGCAAGGCAGGCACCAAATGTTGCCAGAATGAAAATGCTGGGAGCCAAGGTGGTTGCTGCTACTTCCGGAAGTAAAACCCTGAAGGATGCTACCAATGAGGCCATCAGGGCATGGATCAATGACCCTGTAGAAATCCATTATATTATTGGTTCCGTTGTTGGTTTCCATCCCTACCCGGATATGGTCGCACGATTTCAGTCCGTGATATCCGAAGAAATGAAATGGCAGCTTATGGAAAAGGAAGGTACCGAGAATCCTGATTATATAATTGCCTGTGTAGGTGGGGGAAGTAATGCTGCAGGAGCTTTTTATCATTATTTAGATAACGAAGATGTGAAGCTGGTAGCCGTTGAGGCCTCAGGTAAAGGAATCGACTCAGGTGAGTCGGCCGCAACAAGTGTTTTGGGAAAAGAGGGAATTATTCATGGAAGTAAAACCTTGTTGATGCAAACCGAGGATGGACAGATCATTGAGCCTTATTCTATTTCGGCAGGATTGGATTACCCGGGAGTGGGTCCTCAGCACGCCTACCTTTTTACTTCTGGAAGAGCTGAATTCCTTAATGCTACGGATGATGAAGCCATGAAGGCTGGGTTAGAATTATCTGAACTTGAGGGAATTATCCCTGCAATAGAGACTTCTCATGCACTTGCAGTTCTCTCTAAAATGAACTTTAAGCCGGATGATATTGTCGTAGTGAACTTGTCAGGTAGAGGGGATAAGGACCTCAACACCTATATCAATTACTTTAATTTATAGAAAAAATACTATTATTTTCGGATTTCACACCGAAAGGAATTGATCCGGAAAATAAAAAGAATAAAATGAACAGAATAGAAGAGAAACTTTCAATTCATGCCAGCAGCGGGAAAGAACCGAAGAAGATGCTTTCCATATACTTTACAGCCGGTTATCCCCAACTTGATGACACCGTCAGTGTAATCAAAACACTTGAGGCGTCGGGTGTAGACATGATTGAGATCGGATTGCCATTTTCAGACCCCCTTGCTGACGGACCCACTATACAAGAGAGCAGTACTCAGGCTTTATCTAACGGAATGACTACAGAAAAGCTTTTTGAACAACTTACTTCGATCCGAAAAGAAGTAGAAATACCATTACTGATCATGGGATATTTTAATCCAATGCTGCAATATGGAATAGAGGAATTTTGTAAGAGGTGTGCAGAAATCGGAATTGACGGCCTTATCATTCCGGACCTTCCGGTTGACGTTTTTCATCGGGAGTACATGGAAACCTTTGATAAATACGGATTGTATAACGTATTCCTGATCACTCCTCAGACTTCTGATGAGAGAATTAAATATATCGACAGTATTTCTAACGGGTTTATTTACATGGTAAGTTCGGCGAGTACCACTGGGGCAAAAAATTCATTTGGTTCCCAACAAGATGCGTACTTTGAACGAATTAACAAACTTCAGCTTAAAACTCCTCAGATTGTTGGATTTGGAATCTCAAATTACGAGACTTTTGTCAAGGCAACAGCTTACGCAAATGGTGCCATTGTGGGATCCGCTTTTGTAAAATTCCTGAAGGAGAATTCCATAGCAAAGATTCCTGATTTTATTTACCAGCTCAAGGAGCCCTCGCATTTGCCGAAAAATTGAGCTCCCAGTTAACAGTTTGGTAATGTATTCTTAATCGTTGTTTAATTGTTTACAGGCATGATAAAATGATGTTTAGATTTAATTTTGCGGAATTAGAATCCCGTAAATTAAACTATCATTTTGATCCTCTTTGGAAAATTAGAATATCGCAAAAAGATCTTCATCTATCTATCACTGATATTCATTGTTTTTACAATTTTTGTATTGTTGTTTCAATACAAGAGGGAACGTGATTTCAAAAGAGATCAGATAGAAATAAGCTTAAACAACATAGCGGAGATCACATATAATTATATCGACAGGAAAGGATTATTTGAAACTGGAAATTATTCTGCTCTTGATTCTCTGTATCTCTATGTGTTAAAAGAGAATACAAGGGTAACGGTTCTTGACAACAAAGGAAAGGTTCTCTATGATTCTGAGGTTAGAGAAGTCTCTGAAATGGAGAATCACCTTCATCGGCCTGAAATCCAGAAGGCCCTGAAATCAGGACAAGGTTCGAATATCCGTGAATCGGCTACAACAGGTTATGAATACTATTATTATGCAAAGAACTACCGGGATTTGTTTGTGCGTGCGGCAGCACATTACGATGTGGAAGTAAAGGATTTCCTGGCTGTTGAAAAACTGTTTTTGTTTTACCTTATAACACTGTTTCTTGTCACATGGCTCTTAATGAGCTTAATTACTAAGAATTTAAGCAGTGCCTTATTTAAGTTAAAGGATTTTGCGACAAAACTGAGCCTTGGTGAGGCAGTCAAAGAAAAGATTGAGTTTCCAAAGGGAGAATTTGGCGAGATCAGTAAGCAGATAGCGGATATATACGACAAACTTACGATTGCAAAGGGTAAAATTGAAATCGAAAAAAACAAGCTGTATTCTCACCTTATTGCGCTCAATGAGGGAATTGCCTTTTTTACACCACAGAAGAAGAGGATTTTAAGAAATAATCATTTTATACAGTACCTGAATATTATCTCAGGCGACAAGAATATTACCGAGGAGGAACTATTTAAGGTTTCAGAGTTTAAAGGCGTCAACAAATTTTTAGAAAAACATCTCAAGTCAAAAACAAATATTGACCAGAATAATCTTCCTCAAATGGAAGAGGTTGTCAGGAAAGATAAAAGGACCTTTAACGTACATACGATTATTTTTTCAGATCGAAGTTTTGAAATAGTGATAAGAGACATCACAAAACTTGAAAAGCAGAAAAAGCTAAAAGAAGAGATTACTTCAAATATTGCCCATGAACTGAAGACTCCAATTACGATTATTTTAGGCTATCTGGAGCTGCTGAAAGAGAATAATATAAAAAAGGAGGATCAGGTCAAATATATTGAGAATGCTTACAGGCAGTCAGAAAGGCTTTCAGATCTCATTAAGGATATTTCCCTTCTGCAAAAAATGTCAGAAGCCAGGGATCTTTTTAAATTTGAAAAGCTGAATTTGAACGAACTGATCTATGAAGTAAAAGATTCCCTTGGATTAAACCTGACAGAGAAGGATATTAAAGTGAATATTCGAATGTCAAAGCCAATATTGATCAAAGGAAACCGTTCGCTTCTTATTTCGGTATTCTTCAATCTTTTTGACAATGCCATCAAATACGGAGGCAACGGCATTGAGATTACAATGAACAATTACCTTGAGGATTCAAACTTTTATTACTTTTCTTTTTCCAATACCGGAAACACCATAGATGAAAAACATTTTTTAAGGGTTTTTGAACGTTTCTACAGGGTAGATGAGGATCGTTCCCGGCCAAAGGGGGGTACGGGTTTAGGCCTTGCAATAGTTAAAAATGCCATTCAACTACATGGGGGTGAGATCACTGTAAGTAATCTGAGTCAAGGAGGAGTAGAGTTCCTTTTTACGCTTGCTAAATCTTCCTGATTTTGGCATAGAAATGCTTTTTTGAATTTACTATCTTTACCGAAAAAGCAATGACCCCAATCAATAAGTTATCACTAAGGACCAGGATCTTTATAGCAATGATCTTTATCGTTGTGATTGCTTCCATTCTCATTGCAGCCGTAACCATTTATCAATTCAATGAACAGGCTGAGGATTACCACATAAAAAGACTTGAACGCAAAGAAGAAGCCATAAAATCTGCAATAGCCTATGAGTTATTGAGAGACTCTATTGATGCTTTTGAAACGGTCTCACTTCCTATAATTCTGGAAAAGAAACTCAATGAAATTTCAGATATTCACAACCTGGATATCAATATTTATAATTTAAAAGGAGAGCTTCTAAAAAGCTCTTTTGGTGAAAATCCAACAGATACGACCGACGCCAACCTTTCCGGTGATATCATGAAGCGGATTATTTTTAATCCTGATCACAGGCTTGTTGTACAGAAGTCCTCGGCTGACGGAACCAAGTTTAAATCTTCCTTTTCTTATCTTATAGGTTCATATGATCAGGAAATTGGAATCATTGGAGTTCCTTATAAACAGGATAATACTTTTCAGGAAAGAGAACTGAAAGAGTTTCTGGAACGGCTTTCAGTAGTTTATCTCTTAATATTTTTAATAGGAATCGTTCTGGCTTATTTTCTGTCTAAATACATTACAAAATCCCTGGAAAACGTAAGTAGAAGGATGAGGCAGACTACTGTGGAAAAAACCAATGAAAAGATAATTCTGAATGATGCAAGTCAGGAGATTCTTAATCTTGTGGATTCCTACAATAGCATGATCGATGAAATTGAAGATTCAGCCGTGAAACTTGCTCAAAGTGAAAGGAAGCATGCCTGGAGGGAAATGGCGAAGCAGGTGGCTCACGAAATAAAGAACCCATTGACTCCTATGCGATTGACAGTGCAGAGTTTTGCCCATAGTTTTGATCCAAATGACCCTGATTTCAAATCCAAATTACAGGAATTCTGTGACACTTTGATCCAGCAGATCGATATCATGAGCGAAATAGCATCGGCTTTTTCAAATTTTGCTGAAATGCCTACGGCTAACAAAGAGAAGCTGAATATTGTGGAAGAGGTAAAAAAGGCCCTGGATATTTTTCATGAACCCTATATTCGTTATCATCCGGAGAAAAAAGAAATTACATCCCGAATGGATAAAATTCAGTTGACAAGAATAGTTACCAATCTGGTAACGAACGCGATACATGCTCTTGAAAATACAGAGGACCCAAAGATAGATGTGCGGGTTTACGAAAATGGTCAGGAAGTGTATATTGAGGTGGAGGACAATGGTAAGGGAATAGGAAAGGAAGATGCATCTAAGATCTTTGAGCCTAAATTCACAACTAAATCAAGTGGGATGGGACTGGGACTACCAATGGTAAAGAACATTGTCGAAGCGTATAATGGGCAAATTTCTTTTACATCGGGCAAAAAAGAAAGGACCGTATTTTCAGTATCTTTACCTAAGGATAATCAGATTTAATTACTTTTTATGGCGTATCAAAATATTACAGCGGAACACGAAGATCATCTTGGTTTTATAACTATTGAAAGACCTAAAAAACTCAATGCTTTGAACAAAGCTACAATTGAAGAATTGAGTGATGCTTTCAAGGTTCTGGAAGCGGATTCAGATATAAGGGCAATTATTATTACCGGAAGCGGAGAGAAAGCATTTGTTGCCGGGGCCGATATTTCAGAATTTTCAGATTTTGATATTGATGAAGGAAAAGAACTTGCTCAAAGAGGTCAAACCATGCTTTTTGACCTTGTTTCGGAACTTTCTACTCCGGTTATAGCTGCTGTAAACGGGTTTGCCCTGGGAGGAGGTCTTGAACTTGCCATGGCTTGTCATATAAGGGTTGGTAGTGAAAATGCAAGAATGGGTCTTCCAGAAGTTTCTCTGGGCCTTATTCCCGGATACGGAGGAACCCAAAGGCTTCCGCAACTCGTCGGTAAGGGAAAAGCCCTTGAGATGATCACTACAGGAGGTATGATTTCGGCCGATGAGGCCTTAAAATGGGGATTGTTAAATCATGTTGTAACCCAGGAAGATCTTATGGAATTTTGCGAAAATCTTGGTAATAAAATTGCCAGGAATTCACCCAATGCCATTAAGGCAGCTATTAAGGCGGTAAATGCCAATGATAAAGAATCTGTTGATGGTTTTAAGGTTGAAATCGAAGAATTTGGTAATTGTTTTGGAACCGAGGATTTTGAAGAAGGGACTACTGCATTTCTGGAAAAGCGAAAACCAAACTTCTGACTTACACAGGGTCAGGTCATTTAATTCCTTTCCATTCCTCATAGAACTGGTCAAGAAATAGTTCCATATACTTATGCCTTTCCCGGGCAAGTTTTCGACCGGATTCTGTATTCATCTTGTCTTTCAACAATAACAGTTTTTCATAAAAATGGTTGATCGTGGGAGCCTTGCTTTTTTTGTAGGTTTCCTTATCCATGTTTAGATTCGGATCTATATCAGGGTCGTAAAGAGGCCTGTTTTTGAACCCTCCATAATTAAATGCCCTTGCTATCCCTATAGCGCCGATTGCGTCAAGACGGTCTGCATCCTGAATGATTCTTAATTCGGGAGATTCGAAGACAGATTTATTTTTTTTATCAAGACTCGATTTGAAAGAGACAAATTTGATAATATTTTTGACATGTTCTATAAGTTCTCTTTCAGCCCCATGAGTTTTCAGGAATTCCTCTGCTTTTTTAGGGCCTACAGTCTCATCACCATCGTAAAATTTGGCATCAGCTATATCATGAAGTAAAGCTCCTAACTCCACAATAAACAGATCTGCATTTTCACCTTTTGCTATTTGCATGGCATTACGACGAACCCTTTCTATATGGAACCAGTCATGGCCGCCTTCAGCATCTTGTAGGGTTTTTTTGACAAAATCTTCTGCAAGCCTGATGAGTAATTTTTTATCCATAATGCAAAATAAAAAAACCTCTCGATTAAAAGAGGTTTTATTAAAAGCTTTTATCTAAATTAATTTTCAAAGACTCCTGTACACTTTCCGTCTATACATTCAATACGGCTTGGAGGCATCGCTAAAAAACAATCCGACTGTATGCTGTATTTCAAGTTGTAAGCTTTCTCCAGTTTATTCAATTCTTCGATTTTGGCCAGGAAATCAACTACGTCTATCGAATTTGAGTAGACAATATATTCCCAAAAACCACCACAGGGTTTGGCACCAATTCCCACACTATAGCATCTGTAATCTCCTGTACAAACTGAGGTATCAGCAAGGGTCTTTATTTGAGATTTTAAATTATCGATTTTTTCTTTTTCTATTTCCTGTTTTGTGATTGCATCAGAATCATCACAGTAAATAACGAAAAAGGCCAAAAATGAAAAAAGCAATTTCATCATCCAATTAACAGTATTCTTCGTAAGCTCCTGCCAAGTTCGCAGCAATCATTTCGGCAGATCTTCCTTCAATATGATGTCTTTCAAGCATGTGAACCAATTGTCCGTCTTTAAACAGTGCAATGGAAGGTGAGGAAGGAGGGAAAGGAACCATCATTTCTCTCGCTTTTTGTGTAGATTCTACATCAACTCCTGCAAATACTGTAGTTAAATGATCAGGACTTTTGTCTAATGCCAATGAAGCAATAGTTCCAGGTCTGGCTGTACCCGCTGCACATCCGCATACCGAGTTTACCATGACCAGTGTTGTTCCCTGTTTTTGTAAGGCCTCTTCAACGTCCTTAGCTGAATATAATTCCTGAAACCCTGCATTAACAAGTTCCTGTCGCATAGGTTTTACCAATTCTTCTGGATACATAGTTTTATTTTTTTTTGTTAAATAATTGTGAGTGCAAAGATAAGCATTGCAACGGAAATAATTTTCACAAAATATTAGGTATACAATATGCCGATTGTTTGACCAGAGATGTATATTTGTTTTTCTAATTGATGCATATGGCAAATTTTTCAAAGTGGCTTGGGGCCGGTCTTGGCTGGACGTTTGCCGGACCGATAGGAGGTATTCTTGGATTTGTCTTAGGGAGTTTTGTAGATGAATTTTCTGAGAGTGATCTGATGGACCTCAACAAGAAATCAGGGGGTCAGCAATCAACTCAGTCAGGAGATTTTGAGATCAGTCTTTTGGTGCTTGCCGCCATAGTGATCAAATCGGATGGAAGTGTCGATAAACGAGAGCTTGATTTTGTGAGATCGTCATTTATAGGGATGTATGGAAAAGAAAGGGCTAATCATGCCTTCAAACTCTTTAAGGGGATCATTCAAAATAATAAAATTTCAACCCGGCAGGTTTGCCTGCAGATCAATAGGCACATGAACCATGCCTCCAGGCTTCAGTTACTTCATTTCTTGTTTGGGGTTGCGAAATCCGACGGAATGGTTACCGAAAAGGAGTTAAATAAAATTAATACCATCGCAGGTTACCTGAATATCAATCAATATGATTTCAATTCGATCAAGGCCATGTTCTACAACGAGGTTGACAGCTCGTATAAGATCCTTGAGATTGATAAAACTGCTTCTGATCAAGAAATAAAAGCAGCTTACAGAAAAATGGTAAAGAAATACCACCCGGATAAATTAAGAAATCTTGGTGAAGAGCATGTCAAGGGTGGTGAAGAAAAATTCCGTCAGGTCCAGAAGGCTTATGAACATATTCAAAAGGAACGAGGCTTGTAATATTAGGCAGAGTCTTATTTTACAAAGTCATTCGAAATCGTATCCTTTTTAGAGAATCGTGGCATAATCACGTTGTCAAGAATGCTCCATTTTTTTGCCTTCTCCTGATGAGGATTCCCAAGTATCCATTGATCATATATCTTGTCAAAGGTTCCGTCCTTTTCCCTGAAGTCGATCCATTTGTCGATATATCCTTTCCATACATTATCCTTCGCAACTGGAAATACCAGTGCATTGTTGATGTGATAAGGCAATGGGTTTACAACCTTATATTCCGGGTTGATAACCGTCATGGAGGCGGCTCTTTCCGCACTTGTCAGATGGGCATCAATTTTGATCGAATCTACTCTTATGGAGTCCAATTGCACAGTATCCTTAACCTTCTCTTTTATTTTGTCCAATTCGAAATAGCTTTTTATATCCGGCACGGGATAGGCTCCTCCCTCCGGAAAATAGGAAAGGAATTCATTGGCAATATCCTTTCTTTCAATATAAGATATTGTAAAAGTGTCAAGCTTGGAAGCTGTTTCAAAACTGTTGAAAATTTTGTTATCCTGTTTGGTTAACAAGGCCAGGGAAACATTCAAATAGGGCTTGGACAGTTCAATATCTTCAGCATATCGACTCGATAAGAAAATATCCGACATCACTATATCATAATGATCCTTGTTCATCCCCTCAATGAGTTTTCCAGGATTTATAGGTACAAATTCAAGTTTTACCTCTAGGTCGGATGCCAGTTGATGGGCAAGGTCAATACCATAACCTACCAGTACACTATCCCTGTTGAAAAATGTAAAAGGCCTTGCATCTTCGTAATATCCTACTCTCAATTTCTTTCTCCTTTTTATCCGGCTCAGGGTGTTTTCTCCTCTCCATTTAGGATTTGGGTTCCTTTTTGACCTGTCAAGAAGGACAAATTCCTGCTGGGGGCTTATCAGTTTAAAAGAATTGACAATTTCCAGGTTTGTAGGAATATTTTTCATACTGGTTTCCAATACATACCTCAATCCAATGACCGACAACAAGGTAGATATTCCTATTACAATAAGACTTCTTGCAATTTTTCTTTTCTTAAACTGTAAAAATCCTCCACTAGCAGCTATGGTCAGGAGGGTCAGTGCAATGAGATGAAAAGCACCCAACACAACGCGGATTCGGTCCGTTAGAACGGTTGAAACAACAAACAGCTGAAAGGTCTCCTTTGGTATTTTAAGAAGGTCCAGACTAAAAGGAAGCCCTGTTATTGGGGCAACAAAACTACTTAGAAAAGTAGAACTGAGAAAAACAGGGTAGTCAGAAAGTTCCATGGACTTGCCTGTGAACCAAGCTGCAAAAGGAACAAAAATAAATATCATGAAGGTTCCAAGATTTGGAAACGGGTAGGCCAGAGGCATGATGATATCAACCCGGTCCTGATTCTCCTCGTTGGAATTCTCATCGGCTCTTATGATCTCCTTGATGTTCTCGATTAACTGAGGATAAACCACAATGATCTTTCCAGTAGCAAAAATTGTGATAAGTGTTGAACGCGTTATCTTAAAAATGGTTTTAGCACTGTAAGGAGTAAATATTGAGATAAGGCTGGGCAGAATCAGAAATGTAAAAAGAATCACCGCCAGAAGATAGACAAGCAAATAACCCTGCAATCGGCTTAGATCAGACCAGCTTAAGGTACTGACTACACCTGCAGCAATACTAAAAACACCTAAAGGTGTTATTTTAATGATCATTTTATTGACCTGATTAAGTCCGTCCGTTAGCACATCCAGAGGCTGTAGCAAAGCCTCTTTATTTGGTAGTTTCATCACTCCAAGGCCGATAAATATACTAAACAATACCACTGCAGGTACTACATTGTCGCTCATTGATTCAAATGGATTGGCCGGGATGTAAAGTTTTACAAAATCAAAGGGCACACTTGGCTGAACAAATTCTGAGCTGTAAAAATTCCCGCTGGACCAGGAAGGAAAACTAAAGGGCAGAATAATAAGGTACACGAGCCCCAAACTCAAGAGTAAAAAGAGGAAAATCAATCCATATCGAATTATTTTTTTTCCTGTATCCAAAGAAAGCCTTCCGATGTTCACAATCAGTGAGAACATGATGTATGGCAGAACCGTCATTTGAAGGAGTCCTATAAAAATATCTCCAATGATTCCCATCCATGCAACATCTTCGCCAAAAAACAATCCTGTCAATGTACCTAAAAGCACACCTAACAGGACCTTGGTTGAAAGTGAAAGGTTTTTCATGGAACAGAAGTAATTGTCTTTATTTTTTTAAGATAATTTTCAGGTTAAATGTAGGAATTTTTACAAGACGTAAAAGGGTGTGCCTCATTTTTATTGGGTATTATCTACTCAAAAAGATGATGAAAAATTTAAATATGAATTATCTTTGCCCCATGTTAGAAGATAAGAACCAAACAAGAACACCGCTTTCCGAGCTGGGAGAGTTTAAGTTAATAGATCGCCTTACCAAACATACCAAAATACATCATGACAGTACTGTGAAGGGAGTCGGGGATGACTGTGCGGTTATCGACACAGGCGATCAGCTGAGTCTGGTTACTACAGACCTGCTTGTTGAAGGCGTCCATTTTGACTTGTCATACATGCCTCTTAAGCATTTAGGGTACAAGGCGGTTATGGTAAACCTTTCAGATGTTTATTCCATGAATGGAAATGCAAAGCAGATCACGGTATCGATAGCAGTGTCGAATCGATTCCCGCTAGAGGCATTGGAAGAGTTGTATTCAGGAATTCACCTGGCTTGTAAAACCTATAATGTAGATCTTGTTGGAGGAGATACCACATCTTCAACCAAAGGGCTTCTGATTAGCATTACAGCCTTAGGTCAGGTAGAGAAGAAAAATATTGCTTATCGCAGCGGTGCAGGTTCTAATGACCTGTTGGTAGTAACCGGCGACCTCGGGGCAGCCTATTTAGGGTTACAGGTTCTGGAACGTGAAAAGCAAGTATTTGAAGTCGACCCAAATGCAGAGCACGAACTCGATAATTATACGTATTTGGTAGAGAGACAGTTAAAACCGGAAGCAAGGAAGGATATTGTAAAATTGCTTACTGATCTTGAAGTGGTGCCAACTTCGATGATTGATATTTCTGATGGACTTTCTTCGGAGACCCTTCATTTGTGCAAGGCTTCAAAAAAGGGTTGCCAACTTTATGAAGATAAGATTCCTTTGGATCAGCAGGTAATATCAACTTGCGAGGAATTCAATATTGACAGCACAATGGTTGCTCTTAGCGGGGGGGAGGATTACGAATTGCTTTTTACGGTTAAACAAGAAGATTTCCCTAAGATCAAAGGCAATCCGAATTTAAGTGTTATTGGTCATATGACCGACGAACCTGAATTGATTCAGTTGGTTACAAGGGGAGGGCAGAAAGTGGATATAACTGCCCAGGGATGGAATGCCCTGGACGATAACTAAGGACTATTCTGGTTTGGGTTTTCGAGTATTTCCTTCGTATTTAATACCTGTTCGATAATTACTGTTTACATTCATAATTGTATTTCCGGCTTTAAATACCGTCATATTGAACTGATATCTTTCATTCTTTGAATTCGCGTTAAACTGAACAACAATTTTTTGCTTTTTGTCGTCGTAAGAAACCTTATAATCTTGCATCAGGCCCGAAAATTCTATTCCGCCATTTGTGGTCATGGCGACCCCTCCTGAGGAGGACTGTCCAAAATAAGGAAGGTATATATTGGCGCTGTCTTTTCTTATCCTCATAAAATTGGCATTGGACGTGAGATTGATTCTTCTGCCTTGAAGCGTGGTTGCCCATTCAGCCTGAAAATCATAGGCCTCTCCAGAGATCACTTCTTTCATCTGTTCATATTCTTTTAATGATTTTGCAGCTTTTTTTTCTTTTTTGGTCTGTCCAAAAGAGATTGAGAATACCATAAAGAAAATTAAAGTTAGAGCAGTATATTTTTTCATGATGGGTCGATTTAAATCTATGGTAATTCTTATAAATTTAAGGATTATTTGGAAAAATTGATCACTCTTCCATCCACTTTAACATCTTTAAAATCCAAATTTTTTCTGATCCATTCAAAGGTTTCTTCCATATAAATAAAGACATGGGTGGGGTCGTTTTTGTAATACCAGCTCTCAAAATCTGTTTTTGAATCATAAACATCTGTTTTGCAGATAAGTTTTCCTTGTGGAGCCAGGATATTTTTTAAGCCTTGGAATTCGCGGTAAGGATAAAAAAAATGTTCTATTACTTCGCAACTTACGATAAAATCATATTGTTGGTTTAAGAGTTCCTTGTCATCCAGAAACAAAGGGTCATAACCAAACATTTTATAGCCATCCTCAGCGAGATATTTCATCAGAACCTGATGTTGCCCGCATCCGTAATCAAGGCCCTTGGACCCTTTAGCAGCAAAAGACCTGACCTCTTCAATGACAGGAAGTATAAATTGATAATATCCCTGGTCAAATTCAGGATTCTCATGTAAAAGGTATCGTCCTAACTCATCAGTTTCAGACAAACGCTGATCTTCAGATCTGAAGACGCCATGGCATTCCCTGCACTTATAAAACAGATGTTTTTCATCTTCAAAGAAAATAGTTGATTTTGCAGTGCATAATGGGCAGGTGGAAGATTGTTTTTTATCAGCCATAAGTTTAAGAAACCTTTTTTGAAAACCATTCCGAGAAGGCAGAGGTAAGATCTCGTTCATTTTCAATATGGCTCATATGGCCATCATCAAAAATAACTGCTGTTACGTTTTTGTGGCGGGATTGATCCAATAAGCTTTGATAGTCAAGAGCAGGATCTTTTTTCCCGATTATCATGAGTACAGGAAGGGATTCCTTAGATATGATATTTGTTCTGTCCGGCCTGACCTTCATACCCTCTAAGGAGGCGATGATTCCCTGAGCGGACATTTTGAGAGCCTGATCGGTGATTTCTTTAATTTCACCCAAAAAAACAGTACGGTTTTCTTCTGAAAACAGATTGGGAATCGCCAGCCTTACAAAAGTTTTATAATTCTGTTTGACTGCTGCAATTCCGCGATCCCTGTTAATTTTTTTTTCTTCAGTATCGGCAAGGGCCGTTGAGTTCATCAAACAGAGTCGATCAACACGTTTGGGAATCAATTCAGAAATAGCAAGTGAAATATATCCTCCCATGCTGTGACCTATCAAACTGAACCGTTCTATTCCTAAATGGCTCAACACAAAAATTACCAGTTTAGCCTGATCTTCCATGGAGTGGATATAACCCAGGTTCTGAGTTTTGCCGTGTCCGAGAAGGTCAATACAGATGATCCTGAAATTTTGCTTTAGAGGTAAAGTTACCTTTTCCCACATCGCAGCGTTTTCCAGAAAACCATGCAGAAAAACAAGTGCCTTGCCATGACCAGTATCAGAGTAGTGAACGTTTAAATTTTTATAAAGTATATCTGGCATATCAAAAGAGATCGTTGACTAAATTACTGTATATTTATCAATTTGAAGAAAAATGAACAGTATCAGGGAAAAATTTATCTTCGGTTTTGCCATCTTCGCATCCTTTTTTGGAGCAGGTAATCTGATACTGCCTCCAATGCTGGGTTTTAAGGCAGGTGAAGACTGGGGCTTGGTTGGGGCCGGCTTTCTCCTTTCCGCTACTGTTTTTCCTATGCTGGCCTTATTGGGTTATGCCAGATTACAAGGTACGATGATTGATTTTGGCAGAAAAGTCTCAACGAGGTTTGCTCTTGTATTCAGTGTGGGTATCTACCTGATGATTCCCATACTTCCCTGCCCGAGAACTGCTGCCGTTACACATGAAATAGCTATTAAACCCTATTTTGAAACCAGCCCCTTATTGACGAGTTTCGTATACTTTTCCTTGGTTTTTGTTTTTGTCATTAACAGAGGGAAAGTGATCGAATTTTTGGGAAAGTTTTTAACGCCTGTTATAGGGATGATTTTGCTGACCATTATTATCCTGGGAATTCTTGGTCCAGCCAATACAATGGTGATGAGTAGTTACGAAAAACCAATTATTAAGGGATTTCTCGAAGGGTATCAGACCTATGACGCCATTGCAGGACTTGTAATGGGAGGTGTAATGGTTGTTACCCTTAACAATTCCAGGGTAAAGATGAGCCTTAAGGAGAAACAAATCATGATCGGTCAGTCAGGACTTATAGCTATGGCCGGATTGTTTATAATTTATATTGGTCTGATTTTTATTGGATCCAAGTTGAATGCCGGCTTTGACCCGAATATCAGCAGGACAGCACTTCTTTCGGGTTTAAGCACTCAGATTATGGGAAGAACAGGTACTGCATTTTTAAGTATTTTGGTCGCCTTATCCTGTTTTACAACTGCAGTGAGTATAATAGTTGGGGTAGCGGACTTTTTTAAGGGAATGTTTGGGGATTCTAAAAAGGTCTATGTGGTTTCAGCCGCGCTTTCCTGTGTCACGGGTATCTTAATGGGGCAGTTTGAGGTAAAATTCATTATTGATATTGCCGTTTCGGTGCTGATGTTACTTTATCCTATTTCCATTGTACTGATCCTTCTGAATCTATTGCCGGAAAAATATGCCGGTCATCAGGTATATCGTGTGCTGGTGGTTCTTGCCATAGTTTTTAGCATACCGAATTTTTTGAGCAGCTTTCTTTCCGAGGAATCCCTAAATTCACTTTATATCATAATTCCATTATCCAGGGATGGACTAGGCTGGGTCATGCCATGTATATTGGCCTTTATCTTGATGAATTTGATTTCTAAGACGAGCAAGAAAGCAAACACCCAAAATTGATTTTACCTGTTGGCAATCCTTAACCTTGCATCAGCTTTTCGATGTCTTCGATTTCAATAGGGATGTTAGCCATTAAATTAATGGGTTCTCCGGATTCCTGTATAACATAATCATCCTCGAGCCTGATCCCCAGATTTTCATCAGGAATATAGATCCCGGGTTCAACCGTAAACACCATTCCGGGCTCCATGGGTTCGGTCAATATACCATAGTCATGCGTGTCAAGGCCCATATGGTGCGAAGTGCCATGCATAAAATACTTTTTATATGCCGGCCAGTCTGGATCTTCCTTATCAACATCTTCCTGACTGATAAGGCCAAGGTTTAAAAGCTCTTTGGTCATTAATTTTCCCACCTCCACATGATAATCTGCCCATATGGTTCCAGGAACCAGTAATTTTGCTGCCTCGTTCTTTACTCTTAAAACCGCATTATATACTTCCTTTTGCCTTTCCGAAAATTTTCCTGAAACCGGAATACAACGTGTCATATCACTTGAATAATTTGCATATTCCGCACCTACATCCATTAAAACCATGTCACCATCCTTACATTCCTGGTTGTTTTCAATATAATGCAATACACAGGCATTGTATCCTGATCCGATAATCGGAGTATAAGCAAATCCTGCAGATCTGTTTCTGATGAATTCATGGATGTATTCCGCTTCTATTTCATATTCCATAACACCCGGTTTCATAAAACCAAGAACTCTTCGAAATCCCTTTTCGGTGATATCACAGGCATTTTGTATCATTTCGATTTCCAGAGGCTCCTTAACCGACCTCAGCCTTTGCATAATTGGCTGACACCTTTTGTAGTTATGAGCAGGATATTTTTCCTTTATCCATTTTATAAATCGTGCATCCCTAGTTTCAGTTTCAACGCTGGCACGGTAGTGTTCATTTGTATTGACATAAACCGTTTCTGCCTGAGTCATTAACTCAAATAATACCTTTTCAAGGTCTTGCAACCAGTAAACTTTTGAAATCCCGGATGTTGTAAAAGCCTTATCTTTATCGAGTTTTTCGCCTTCCCAGACCGCGATATGATCGTTGGTCTCCCTTAAAAACAAAATCTCTCTGTTTTCCTCTTTTGGGCAATCGGGAAAGATCACAAGTACACTCTCTTCCTGATCCACTCCTGATAAATAAAAAATATCCCTTTGCTGAGCAAAAGGCAGGGTACTGTCAGCACTTATGGGATAAATATCATTGGAATTGAATATAGCCATGGAATTTGGCTCCATTTTTTCAACAAATTTTTTTCTGTTTTTTATAAATAGCTGGTTATCGATAGGAAGGTACTTCATCAGATTCTATTTTTAATGAGTTTCATATCAAAAGTAGCGATTTTAGTCAGAATTCCGTGGTGTTTGTAAAAATAAAACGATCTTCGTTTTTCAATTTTAGTAGTTGTGTTAAAGGGAGGAATTATACTTGTTTTTGGATTGTTTTTGAGTTTTGGTTCAGTGGCTCAGAAAAGGAATGGATTCTCGTCATTGAGCGGGCCAGAGAAGTGGTGGGTCATCGGTCATCCGTTCAAGGCAAAAAGGGCCCTGAGCATATCTTTGAGAACGATTGAGGTGAGAGATTCCATAAAAAGAACCGGAATCATTGGCACAGACGATAACGGTGGCAATCTGGATGCATTCAAGCACACACTTTGGATGGCAGCATTGACCCATAAAATAGGACCAAATTCTTCCCTCAAACTTGGGAAGGCCCATGAAAAAGGGAACTACAAATCTTATTTAAAAGGTGATCCTGAAGATGGGATTTTACCTGATAAAGTGGCTTCCGATATGGATTTGTACAATAACCGGCAAGGAATAAGAATTGCCCGTAACAATCCTGATGCGAATGAAACTGAACTTATTACCATCATTCTCAATGAACTGCGAACGGGAACTTTAAGGGTCATCAAAAAAGAAGGAGGAATATTTCTTAACTGTGACGGAAAGCCTATTGCCAAGGAGGATTTAATTGGTACCTGGGAAAACGACAAATGTCTTGTTCCCTCAAATTATTCGAAACCTTAAATAGAGCTGCCTATTAAATTTACTCCAGGGTATCGTAATCTTTGAAAACACTGATCTTGGCATTTTCAACCTCATTTCTATATGTTGTCCACTGTTTCCTGTAAAAATCATTGATGCGTTCAATGACCGGATCTAACTTCTTTTCAGCATTTTCGATCAGCTGTTTTTCTGTAATACCCGGGTAGCTCATCAAATTCCATACATAATTTATTGCATTGTTCAGATAGGAAATATTTGAAGGTTTTTCAGGTGATGTAATTCCCTGCCGTTTATCCTCTTTGCCAAGAACATCATCGATCAGAAGGTCAATGGATCTTTGAATACTGTCGCTGGATTTTATAAGATCCTTGAATTGGCCTCCATCCGTTTTCTTTACCTGCATTTTTATTCCTGAAGCTGTTTTTTTTGATTCTTTCAGTCTTTCTACGGCTCTGAAGGAGAGATCTCTTATTGCATAAAGAGATTGAAGCAACTCGTATTTTTGAACCAAAATATCCTGGGTTATTTCAATTCTTGGGTCATAGGCCACCTCGATTTGAGTAGAATCTGATTGTCCACGATAACTCATTTTAAGGGTATAGGTACCTGGAACAACATAAGCCCCGGCGGGATCATTTTTCGTATTAACCTCTTTTCTTGATGGTGAGAAGACACCTTTTTCCCTTAGATCCCAATACGTTCTGTGAATCCCGCTTTCTTTTGGAATTTTTGGTTTCAGAGTCCTGATTAATTTCTGATCGGAATTCAAAATCTCTAGAATCAGGCTATCTTTGGCTGATTCCTTCATTTCTTCAGAATCATCGTTAGTATCGGAGCTGTTGGAATTATCATTGCTGCCGGAGTCATTGGAATTTTCATCTTTTTTTATGGAATAGCTTATCATGGCCCCGCTTTTTCTGTTTTCTCCGTTAAAGATGGCATTGCCGGCAAACCTTGTACCATTCGCCTGCTGATATTTCGCTAAATAGGCTTTTGGAGGGTCAAAAATCGTTATAGGCCTTTCAAAAAGGCCTGTTCCCTCCGAGGCCAACTGACGAAGTGGACGTATATCGTCTATGATGAAAAATGACCTTCCAAATGTGGCAATGGCAAGGTCGTGTTCTGTAGGATGGATTATCATGTCCATAGTAGGCGTACTTGGATAATTCTCAGTCCATTTATTCCAGTTTTTGCCTTCATCCAGGCTTAGATATAATCCGTATTCGGTTCCCAGAAAAAGAAGGTTTTTATTCACCGGGTCCTGAACCATAGATAAGCTATAGCCAAACTCTTCACTCTTCCCCTGTACCAGATTTTGCCATGTTTTTCCATAGTCTCTTGTCCTAAGTAAATAAGGTTTGAAATCAAAATTCCGATAATTATTCATTACAACATAGGCTTCACCTTTGTTGAATTTCGACGTTTTTATTTGTGCAATCCAGCCATCTTTTGGGATGCCGGCAGCGGAAGGGCTGATATCGGTCCATGAATTTCCTCCATCTCTGGTCAATTGAACCCGGCCATCGTCGGTTCCAACCCATAATTCATCTTTCACCAGTGTACTTGGGCTAATTACTAAAATACTGCAATAATTCTCGGCCCCTGTGGCATCCATGGTCAATCCGCCACTATCGTATTGTTTTTGTTTTTCCGGGTCATTTGTTGTCAGATCAGGGGAGATAATTTCCCATTCATGGCCTTTATTTGAAGATTTATGTACGAACTGACTTCCAAAATAAATTGTTTTTTGATCAAACGGATCTATGGCAATTGCTGAATTCCAGTTAAATCTGAGTTTTATTTCCGGGTTGGGATGGACCGGCCTGATCGATTTGGCAGCCCCTGTTTCTCTGTCATATCGACTCACGTAACCCTGTTGTGACATTCCGTAGCCAAATCTTGTATTTTGTGGATCCGGTATCACATCAAAACCATCCCCGAACAGAATCTCCTGCCAGTAAGAATTTCTTATGCCTTGAGACCGAAGCGCATATGAAGGGCCTACCCAGCTTCCGTTGTCCTGCATTCCGCCATAAACATTATAGGGGAATTCGTTATCAATATTAATATGATAAAACTGCCCCACCGGAAGATTTTCCACAAATCTCCAGGTCTTTCCTTTATCTTTTGTAATATTTAATCCGCCGTCATTACCATCAATCATAAAATCAGGGTTCTCAGGATGTATCCACCAGGCATGATGGTCAGGGTGAATTCCCGAGTTACTGTTATAAGCCGGCATCAACTGCTTAAAACTTTGTCCTCCGTCAATGCTGTAGTTTACATAAGTAAAAATGGTATAAATACGATGTTCATTCTGAGGATCGACAAAAATATCAGAATAGTAAAATGGTCTGTTTCCTATTCCGCTGCTTCCTTCGGAAGTGTTACTGTTGATGAGTTTCCATTTGAAACCGCCATCATCTGATCTGTACAGACCATTTTTTTTAGACTCTATAAGGGCATAGACCACCTTTGGGTTACTCCTGGAAATTGCGAGTCCGATTCTTCCCAGGTCACCTTTTGGAAGACCGTCCTTATCCGTTTTTCGAGTCCAGTTTTCACCTCCGTCAAAACTAATGTACAATCCAGACCCTTTTCCGCCTGACTGAAAAGTATATGGTTTTCTCCTGTGTTCCCACATGGCGGCAATGAGTTTATTTGGGTTATTAGCATCCACCACGAGGTCAGCGGCTCCGGTTTTATTGTTGACAAAAAGAATCTTCTTCCAGGTTTTACCTCCATCTCTGGTTTTAAAAACACCTCTTTCCGGATGTTCACCCCAGGGAGACCCTATAGCAGCCACATATACAATATCAGGATTGTCCCTATCTACAATTATTCGATGAATATTTCTTGTTTTTTCCAGTCCCATCAAACTCCAGGTCACCCCGCCATCGAGGCTTTTGTAAATTCCATATCCTCCATTAGAACTATTCCTTGGATTTCCTTCTCCGGTTCCAACCCATATGACGTCAGGATTACTCTGTTGTATACAAATGGCTCCAATCGACTGTAAGTTTTCTTTGTCAAAAACCGGAGTCCAGTCAATTCCTTCGCTTTCGGACTTCCACACACCACCCGATGCCGATCCTGTATAAATTATATTGGGTTGGTTATTTACCACATCAATTGCGGTTATTCTCCCGCTCATACCGGCGGGCCCAATTGCTCTTGGATTTATACCTTTCAATTTTTGGACATCAAATTCTTGAGAATAACATAAGTTGCTGATAATAAGAAAAATAAATATAATTTTTTTCATATAATAATTGTTAGTACCCCTGGATGGCATTGCCGGTTTTTTGGTATATTGCATGTCAATATTACGAAGAACTTTTCATTAGAATGCAAACCAGAGTCATTAAATATTTTAGCCTGTTCATTTTTTTCTTTTTTGGTACTGTCCAAATATTTTGGGCTCAGGACTATTTACCGGATGTACCTAAAAATCAGACAAGTGTTTATGATCAGGCTCAAATGATGAGTAGTTCAGAAGCTAAGTCCCTTGAAAGAAAACTTATCAATTACAGTGATACCACTTCAACTCAGATCGTGGTCATCACCATCAATTCACTTGAAGGGAACGATATTGCCTTGTACGCCACTGAACTGGCCCACAAATGGGGTATAGGCCAAAAAGGGAAGGATAACGGAATTGTTTTGCTGGTGTCAAAAACCGATCGGAAAATGACGATCAGGACAGGTTACGGAGTTGAACATTTACTTACTGATGCGCTTTCGAAAAGGATCATTGAAAACATTATTACCCCAGAGTTTAAAAGAGGGAATTTTTACAAAGGACTGGATGAGGGAACTGACGCCATTATAACAATTATGAGAGGTGAATATCAAGGTGAAAGGCAATATGAGGAACCCAAAGGTAAATTTTCAGCATTTATAATAGTCATTATTTTTATTATCATCATGATAATACTTTCCAGAAGGAACCGAGGGGGTGGCAGAAACAGAGGAAGAAGATCCGGTGGATTTTCTTTACTTGATGCTATCATTCTTAGCAACGCAGGACGTGGTGGATTTGGCAGCCGAGGTGGATTTGGCGGAGGTTCTGGCGGAGGCTTTGGAGGCGGAGGCTTCGGTGGCGGTTTTGGAGGCGGAGGCTTTGGCGGTGGCGGAGCCAGTGGGGGCTGGTAATCCCGTTAAATATCTTTTTTTGCCAGTGTTGGATGTATTTTATTGATCCCCATTAAAGCTGCTGATCCATACCATTCTTTTAATTCCATAACAAGAACGCCTTCTTTTATTGAGGGATCAGTTGCTGTCAGTGCCCTGGCTTCTTCAATGGATTCAACATCAAAAATGTAAATTCCCCTGAGATCCTTGTTTCCAAAAAAAGGGCCTGCCAACACCAGTTTACCATCCTTGGCAAGTTTGTTGATATTATCCAGATGAGCCCTCTGAAGAATGCTCCTCTTTGCTGAATCGAGGCTTTTATTAGGACCTCTTTTTAAAAATGCAATGACATACTTTTTCATGCCGTATTCATCGGCTCCATACAAAGCGGCAGTTATAGAATCATATTCGGATATTACTTCAAGTTTCTTTTGATTTTCGTTTGATTCTTTTGTTTTATCCTGTATCCTACTCTGGCAATTCAGGAATAGTATTGAACAAGCCAGTGTTATGAACAGTCTCAAATCGAAATGTTTCATGATCAAAAAATTATTGTAAGAACTCAAAGATAATAAATACCACTTTATTCGTTTCGAGTTAGTTTATCACGTTTTTTTTTGATAAACGGCACAAAGAAATTCGCCTCTTTTACCACAGATAACTTTTTCATCACTCATCACTGATTTTAAGGCCACTGAGAGTTTTCTCACAGGAATCCAAAGCGCGTCAATTTTTTTAAGTGAATCTTTTATCCTTGAATTAGAACCAGATTTGCTCTTTCGAAGCAGTTTTCCGTCCTTATCCAGAATTGCAGCTCGTTTTCTTTGGCGCGCCCGCTGAATGTCATAAATCGTTGGTTTTTTCGCGTAGAACTCACTGAAATCAACGAATGAGGTAGAAAGATTCAATTGGTTACCTATACGTTCCATCGAGTTTTCACTCAACCACCAATGATGAACCGGGGGTGATTCTGTATCATAAATAACAGAATCCGGAGCTATTGATCTGTTAGGGGTTGTCACAATAATAAAGCCCGAATCATTTATAAGTTCTGAAATAGCCTTGATAAACTGAACGGGTAAGTTGACATGTTCTATCACCTCTGTGAGTATGGCAACGTCATATTGGCCCTTGTGACTTTTGGCATGATCAAAAAGATCCGCATCAAGATAAAGATTCCCAAAATTTTCTCTTGCTTTCTTTACTGCCTTGCTCGAGACATCCATTCCATGAATATCATATCCTTCCCTTTTCAAAGCGTAAGTCAGGTAGCCAAGGCCACTTCCAATCTCAAGTATTTTAACCTTTGATCTTTCGCTGACGATCCTTGACAATGCTTTTTTAACCGCCCAGTAAGCTTCATTGGACCTTGCAAGATAGTCCAATGGATCCTTTTTGTTTTTTATATTTGAAAAATATCTCCAATACCTGCTGTATCCGGGAACATTCTTTCCATTCATATAGATCGAATCATATATTTCCGAGGCATCCACCCTTGGCAGGCTAAAGGAAGTATTGCACTCCTGACAATGATATATTTTAAATGTTGTCCCCTGTTTATAGCCCTGTAATTTTTCATCTTTCAAGGTTGCTACGGCATCGCAGATATCGCAATGAATATTCCCTGGAATCATAATCTTCGAATTTATTTTTTTCGCATGTAAATAATAACGGGAACACCTGTAAAATTGTAAAGCTCCCTGAGCTTGTTTTCAAGAAAACGTTTATAGGGATCTTTTACATATTGTGGCAAATTGGCAAAAAAGGCGAACTGCGGGGTTGGGGTTGGCAATTGCATGCAATATTTGATTTTGATATACTTCCCTTTGTAAGCTGGCGGAGGGTTATGCTGAATAATTTCCAGCATGGCCTCATTCAGTTTACTTGTCGGAATTTTTTGTTTTCGGTTATTATAAACTTCCACAGCTGTTTCAATGGCCTTAAATATTCTTTGTTTGGTTAAAGCTGATATAAAAACTATTGGAACATCCGTAAAAGGAGCCGTTTCTTTCCTGATTCTTTCTTCGAACTGCTTGGTGGTATAATTATCTTTTTCAACCAGATCCCATTTGTTGACCAGTATGACGATACCTTTTTTATTTTTCTCAGCCAGCCAGAAGATATTTTGATCCTGTCCTTCAAACCCTCTCGTGGCATCAATTACAAGGATACATACGTCACTGTATTCAATGGCGCGAACCGAACGCATAACGGAATAGAATTCCAGATCATCCTTTACTTTGGACTTCTTTCTGATCCCTGCCGTATCCACTAAATTAAAATCAAACCCAAATCTGTTGTATTTGGTATCGTTCGAATCCCTCGTTGTTCCTGCTATATCAGTTACGATATAACGATCTTCCCCAATTAAAGCATTGATAAACGAAGACTTTCCGGCATTGGGCCTACCCACTACCGCAAACCTCGGCAAGTCATCTTCAATTTTATCCTCTTTTTCCGGAAGAGCTTCCACGACGGCATCAAGCAATTCTCCTGTTCCGCTCCCATTTGTACTGGCGATGGTATAATAATCACCGAGTCCTAAGGAATAAAATTCTACCGCATCTGCAGCCCTTTTTGAGTTGTCAACTTTATTAACTGCCAAAAACACCGGTTTTTTAACTTGTCTCAACAACTGTGCAACCTCTTCATCCATACCGGTAACCCCACTTTCCACATCTACCATAAAAATGATGGCGTCCGCTTCGTCTATGGCCAGTTCTACCTGCTTATCAATTTCAGCCTCGAAAATATCGTCACTTCCTACCACATAACCTCCTGTATCAATCACTGAAAACTCTCTTCCGTTCCAGTCCGTTTTTCCGTAATGCCTGTCTCTGGTCACACCACTAACAGCATCGACAATTGCCTCTCTTCTTTGGATCAATCGATTAAAGAGAGTTGATTTGCCCACATTTGGCCTTCCGACAATTGCAACAATGTTTCCCATGTTTTCTTAATGAAATCGCTGCAAAGATAAGCTTATAAACTTGAATCGTAAAACTCAGGCTGAGATAAGAAAAAAAGTATATATTTACTTTAAAACCCTACCAATGAACAATCCCATTCATGATGATGAAATAAACAGGATTCTTTTAAAGCCAAGATTCAGGATAGAATTAGATTCCTCTATGGAGGAGGTAATTCAGCGATTCCGGGACAAGCTGTCCGAAGAGAACTGTATTTATGGAAGCAAGATTGTTGATCATCATATCGTTATAGACGTCCCTTCAAATGAGGAGCATTTCTGGTCTCCACAGCTTCACGTGGAGGTAGAGAGTGAGAAGGAGAAAACCATAGTGAAGGGAATCCTGGGGCCTAAACCAAAAATCTGGACTTTTTTCATCTTTTTACACTTTGCCGTTGCAGTAACTTTTTTCGTTTTTTTTGTTATTTTTTATTCAAGGTGGAGCCTGGACCAGGACTATGAATTTTCTTTGGTCATGTGTTTACTTATGCCTGTATTATGGGTGGTTCTTTACTTTTTCGGCCAGTTGGGCAAGAAATTTGGTTATAAGCAAATGGTAGGGCTTCACAATTTTTTGATCAAGGCATTGCGAGATTCGAAATAAGAGACTGGAAGCAGGTATTTTGAATTAAGAAAACCTAATTAACCAGCTCGGAACCGTTTTTAAATGCTTTGTTAAATATCCTGTAGTAGATACTATTTTCAGTTGAACCTTTTCTCAAGAATTATTTGCATTTCTGACTGTAATTCTTTTGCTTTTTCTCTTGACTTTGATGCAAAGTCCATTTCAGAAGAAGCATAGATGATACCCCTGGAAGAATTGATCAAAAGGCCAATATCTTGATTCAACCCGAACTTACACACGCTTTGTAGATCTCCACCCTGGGCACCAACCCCGGGGACAAGCAAAAAGTGATCGGGAACAATTTTCCTGATTCTTTGAAAGTATTCCGGCCTTGTAGCACCAACAACATACATCAGCTGTTCACTGTTTTTCCATCCCAATGAGGTCTCCAGAACATTTTCATAAAGGGTACTGCCATTTTTATCCTTGTTCACCTGGAAATCCAGGCCTCCCTTATTCGAAGTCAGCGCAAGCATGATCGTGAATTTATTTTCAAAAGCCAGAAAGGGTTCAACGGAATCGCTGCCCATGTAAGGAGCAACCGTAACTGAGTCAAATTCCATGTCCTCAAAAAAAGCCTTGGCGTAGCGGGTCGAAGTATTTCCAATGTCTCCTCTTTTAGCGTCGGCAATGGTAAAGACTGACGGATAGTTTTGGTTTAAATAATCAATTGTTTTTGAAAGGCTTTCCCATCCTTTTAATCCGTATGCTTCATAAAAAGCAGTGTTGGGTTTATAAGCGACCGCCAGGTCATGCGTGGCATCAATAATAGCTTTATTGAATTCAAATATTGGGTCCTCAGTATCGAGTAAATGAGAGGGTATTTTATCGATATCAACATCAAGGCCTATACATAGAAATGATTTTTTAGCTTGGATCTGATAAATAAGCTCTTTTTTCGTCATTTTTTTGAAAATTGATTGCAGCAAAAGTAATCAATTTATCAGTTTAGGTTATCTTTGTGCTTCATTTTAATTTCAATCAAAAATTCAATTTAATGAGAACTAAAATTGTAGCAGGAAACTGGAAAATGAACAAGACCTATCAGGAAACGAAGGCCTTAGTCAAAGAATTAAAACATGCTGTCAAAGAAATTAGTTTAGACAACACACGTGTAATCATAGCACCTACTTTTGTCAATTTACAGAAGGCGTCAAAAATGACAAAGAACGCAGTAATTGAGGTAGCGGCACAAAACATGCATCAGGAATCCAGCGGAGCTTACACTGGAGAAATTTCTGCTCAGATGCTCAAAAGCATCTACGTGGATACCGTAATTTTAGGACACTCAGAAAGAAGAGAATATTTTGGTGAAACAGATGAATTACTTGCGTCCAAGGTAGACGCTGCTCTGGCAAATGATCTGGAAGTAATTTTTTGCTTTGGAGAAGTTCTCGAGGACAGAAAAAGTGGAAATCATTTTAAGGTCGTCGAAAGCCAGATCAAAAATGCGTTATTTCATTTGGAATCCGGGGCATGGTCCAAGATCATTTTGGCCTATGAACCGGTCTGGGCCATTGGAACCGGAGAAACAGCCACACCGGATCAGGCTCAGGAAATGCATGCATTTATCAGAGAACTGGTTGCGGAAAGGTATTTAAGTGATGTATCCGAAGAAGTTTCCATCCTTTACGGAGGTAGTGTTAAGCCTGGTAATGCTGAAGAGATATTTTCAAAGAATGACGTTGATGGAGGATTGATCGGAGGTGCAGCTCTGAATGTTGATGATTTTTCGGCCATCATCAAGGCAATTTAGAACGAATATTTTTATTATAATCAGATCTGTGATGTCTTTTTTAACAAAAGATGTCACAGATTTTTTAACTCCAGCCATATGAACTATATCGGATGCTTTTTTACAATTGAATCGGGTTCCTTAACTGCTGAGACTGCTATAGAAATCCTGATCGCCGAGTTGGGAGCGGTGGGATTTGAGAGCTTTACTGAAAAAAGCAACGGGCTTGTGGCTTATATTCAAAAAGAGCAGTGGGCCCCTGAATTATTAAACGATATTCAGATACTGGATTCAGAAGAGATCGAATTTTCTTATGTGGTCAAAGAAATTGAACAGGTCAATTGGAATGAGGAATGGGAAAAGAACTTTGATCCAATTGTGGTAGACGGGGAGGTTAGTATCAGAGCTCCTTTTCATGAAGATCCGGGATTGAAATATGATATTGTCATCGAACCAAAAATGAGTTTTGGTACGGGCCATCATGAAACGACACATTTAATGATCAAGTTTTTGATGCATCTTGACCTGGAAGGGAAAACTGTTCTGGATATGGGTTGCGGTACGGGAATTTTGGCCATTTTTTCGGAAATGCGTGGAGCAAAATCAGTGGATGCCATTGATATAGACTCATGGTGCTATGAAAATTCTCTGGAGAATACAGCACGTAATAAGTGCATATCTATCTCGGTTTTTGAAGGGGATTCCAGCCTGCTTAAGCCGAATAGTTATGAGGTGATCATCGCCAATATCAACAGGAATATTCTGCTTGAAGATATGAAGGTATACGCCCAAAGTTTGAAGGAAAATGGGGTTTTACTTTTAAGTGGTTTCTATACAGAAGACATAGAAATTATCGACTCGGAGGCTTCTTCTCACGGGCTGGAACTGGTCGAGAAGCTGGAAAGAAACAATTGGGTTGGATTAAAATATGTAAATTAGCGGCGGATTATAATACAAGCATCATGTTATTTTCATCAAAAGAGAAGGTCCAGGAAGCGCTGGACGTCAAAGAACAGGAAGCAAAAAAATATGAAATTGTTCTATTTAATGATGATGTCCATACGTTTGATTTCGTTATTGATTCATTGATAGAAATTTGCGAGCACAGCCTGGAACAGGCTGAACAATGTACTTATCTGGTACATTATAAAGGAAAGTGTGCCGTTAAAACCGGAGAATATGATGAATTAAAACCAAGGTGCACTCGATTACTCCAAAAAGGCTTAAGCGCAGAAATCGTATAATTTTAGCCTAACAGATTCCGATTATTTTAACACAGTTTCTATCTTAGATATACTGTCCTGCCCTATAAGGGTATATTACCGTGTTTCCTTTTCGGCCCTTCGGTTTTTTTGTTTTCCAGCATGGAAAATGCCTTGATCAGTTTTCGCCTGGATTCCTTTGGCAAAATCACCTCATCAATAAAGCCTCTTCTGGCGGCTCGGTAAGGATCGGCAAATTTAAAGGCATATTCGGCCTCTTTTTCTTTCCATTTGGCTTCCGGGTCATCAGCTTCAGCAATTTCTTTTTTAAAGATGATCTCACTTGCACCTTTTGCACCCATAACTGCTATTTCTGCCGTAGGCCATGCAAAATTCATATCTGCCCCTATATGTTTTGAATTCATCACATCATAGGCTCCTCCGTAAGCTTTTCTGGTGATCAGTGTTACACGAGGAACGGTGGCTTCGCTCAAGGCATAAAGAAGTTTGGCCCCATGAACAATAATGCCTCGCCATTCCTGATCAGTTCCGGGTAAAAAACCAGGAACATCTACCAGGACCAGAAGCGGGATATTAAAACAATCACAAAATCTGGTAAATCGAGCTGCCTTTTTTGAACTGTTGACATCCAGCACCCCGGCAAGGCTCATGGGCTGGTTAGCAATGATTCCTATACTTCTTCCGGCCAGCCTGGAAAATCCAACCACGATATTATCCGCATAGTCTTTATGGATCTCATAAAAGGTGTCCCGGTCACAAATACCATGAATTACCTTTCTGATATCGTAGGGTAAATGCGTATCATCCGGGATAATATCCTCGAGTTCCTCCCTTGTTTCATTTTTCAGTTCATAAGGAATCTTTGGGGTTTTCAGCTGGTTATTCTGCGGGATATAGCTCAGCAATTTTTTTATTTCATCTATGCAGGCCAGGTCATTGGGAGCGGTTATATGGGTGACACCCGATTTGGAGGAATGGGTCGAGGCACCGCCAAGTTCCTCGGAACTCACTTCCTCATTGGTTACCGTTTTTACCACGTTTGGACCGGTTACAAACATATAACTTGTTTCTTCCACCATGATGGTAAAATCGGTCATGGCAGGAGAGTAAACCGCACCCCCCGCACAGGGGCCCATGATTGCTGAAATCTGCGGAATCACGCCTGAGGACTGTACGTTGCGATAGAAAATATCGGCATATCCGCCCAAAGATCTTACGCCCTCCTGTATCCTGGCACCACCCGAATCATTTAGTCCGATAACGGGAGCCCCTACTTTTACTGCCAGATCCATGATCTTACATATTTTCTCGGCATGAGTTTCAGAAAGGGCACCGCCAAATACTGTGAAATCCTGGGCAAAAACATAGACCAGTCTTTCATTAACAGTACCGTATCCGGTTACCACCCCATCTCCAAAGAACATTTGCTTCTCCATCCCGAAATCAGTTGACCTGTGAGTGACCAGCATACCCACCTCTTCAAAAGAACCTTCATCTAAAAGCAGCATGATTCTCTCTCTTGCTGTAAGTTTTTTCTTAGCATGTTGTTTTTTAATTCTATGTTCTCCGCCTCCTAGTTTGGCTTCAGCCATTTTCTCAAGGAGATTTTTTTGTTTGTCTTTCATTTTGTGATCAATCAGGGATTCTTAAAATATTCTTTTCTTCATGGTGCAATTTCAAAGCGAGCAGAGCAGCCCATCTGGCCTCTTTATGATGAATTTCTTTTAAAACCTCAGTATTGAAATGTGTTTTTACAAAGTGTGTATCAAAGTTTCCCTGAAGAAAGGCCTCATGCTCACAAACAAATTTACCAAAAGAGAGTGTTGTTTCTACCCCTTCAATTCGATACATATCGATAGCCTTTATCATCAGCTGGATCGCCTCACTCCGGTCTTTTCCATAGGTTATGAGCTTTGAGATCATAGGATCGTAATAAATAGGAATTTCCATGCCTTCACGATAACCATCATCAAGCCGAATACCATCTCCTTCTGGTATTTGATAAACGGAAAGCTTCCCTACATTGGGCAGGAAATCATTTAACGGATCCTCCGCGTAAACTCTTAATTCAATAGAATGACCCTTGAACTCGATCTCGTTTTGGTTCCAGCCAAGTTTTTCTCCCCGGGCAATTTTGATCTGTTCTTTAACCAGGTCGAGCCCTGTAATAAATTCGGTAACCGGATGTTCCACCTGCAAACGCGTATTCATTTCGAGGAAATAAAAATTCTTTTCACCATCGAGAAGGAATTCAACTGTCCCGGCTCCTCTGTAATTACAGGATTTAGCCACCAGAGTTGCAGATTCTCCCATTTTTTTTCTCAAATCCGGGTCAAGAATACAGGACGGAGCTTCTTCAATAACCTTTTGGTGTCTTCTTTGAATACTGCATTCCCTTTCAAATAAGTGAACGATGTTGCCATGATTGTCGGCAAGAATCTGAAATTCAATATGCCTCGGTGAGGTGATGTATTTTTCAATAAATACCGAACCATCTCCAAATGCAGACAAAGCCTCACTGATGGCTCTTTCCATCTGCTCTTCAATGTGATCCTCGGAATCAACAATGCGCATTCCTTTTCCTCCTCCTCCCGCGGCTGCTTTGATTAGGATTGGAAAACCTATTTCCTTAGCGATTTTTTTTGCCTCTTCCACATCAGTAACCGCTTCATCGATTCCCGGAACCATGGGAATATCGTATCTCTTAACCGCCTCTTTTGCTGCGAGTTTATCTCCCATCGTACGTATAGCCTCGTAACCAGGACCTATAAAGATCATTCCGCTTTCTTCTACCGCTTTTGAAAATTCGTCATTCTCACTTAAGAATCCATATCCGGGATGAATACCATCTACATTAAGCTGAAGTGCCTTTTCAATAATTCTTTTACCAATGAGGTAACTTTGATTCGAAGGATTTTCACCTATGTGAACAGCTTCGTCGGCGAATGTGACATGCGGAGCATTTCTATCCACAGTTGAATAAACGGCAACCGTTTTAATTCCCATTTCTTTGACAGATTTCATGATCCGCAGTGCGATTTCACCACGATTGGCAATCAATATTTTTTTCATACTTAATAATTAAGAATACTTATTCGAAGTCAATTAAAAGTTTATTCTTGTCAACGGATTCACCCTCTTTAACAAACAGTTCCTTGATAACTGTATCTTTTGGTGAGGTGATGGCATTTTCCATTTTCATGGCCTCAAGGATAAGCAAGGTTTCCCCTTCCTTGACTTTTTGACCCTCTTTGACCTTAATCTCTATAATACTGCCTGGCATCGGTGCTTTAATGGAGTCAATGATTTTGGACGAACCTGAGGAATATCCCATTTCCTTTATCAGATCATCAAGGGGATGGGGAATTGTAATCTCGTAAAAATTCGAGTCAATCTGAATCTTATATTTTCGTTGTAGAAAATCTTTTTCTATAACTTTTGCAACAACAGATTCATTGTCAAAAATCAGATGGAGCTGGTTTTCTCCATGATCGAAAACATCAAGGTTCTCAATTTCTTTTTGATCAAAACAAAATTCCTGAGTATTGTTAACCAGAGCTTTAGAAGAATTATTCATAGTGGCACTGTTAAAGGAAGATTAAAGGTAATGAATAATTGAATCAAATGAAAAGCTAATAGAAAGATTTTTAGGAAGTTGAGGCTTAAAATCAAACAAAACCAGTAGCTTAGATTTTATGTAGAATTAACCTTCAATTAAATTTTTGCGAAAGGGAGAGTTAAAATAGTATATAAATTGATTAAAAAAGTTGTTCTTTTAATCAAATTCATGCTTTTATTTTGTATGCAAAATATAAAACTACTGTCATGAGTATTAAAAAACAATTTTTAAAAAGCAAACCAGTTTGTAAAGTGACCTTTTCTTTAACTAAAGAAGAAGCTTTAGATGCTGAAAAAGTTCAATTGTTGGGTGATTTTAATGATTGGAATGTTGCAGAGGCGATAGATTTGAAAAAATTCAAAAACGGAACCTATAAAACAACATTGGATCTTGAAACCTCAAAAAGTTATCAGTTTAAATATTTGATTGATGACACAAAATGGGAAAACGATCACGCGGCGGACAGCTACGTGAATAATGGTATAGATTCTCAGGACAACTTTGTTGTTGAGGTATAATAGAAAAACTTACCCCTTTCTTTAGTGAAGTAAGCAATCTAATGCTTAATATTTGCACGAGCGGATTAATGAAGCTTTTCATTGTCCGCTTTTTTTATTAAATAAAACAAAAAGGCCTCTTTTAAAAGAGACCTTTTGAATAACAAATTCATCATTTCCTAAACACTCAACTCAGGTATTTTTTGTCTTTCCTAATTAACCCCTCAATGGAAATTAACCTGACATCTACATTCATGATGAATTTTAAACACTGCCCTGACAATTAACTATCAGCAACTTTTCCTTTCAAAACTGATACTTACTAATTCTCTCAACCAGGTGATTTTCATTTTCGTTCAATGTTGTCCCTTTTAATGAAACCAACAACATGGATAATCTCTCTTTATCCTCAAAGGGAACAACTTCTGCTTCATAATCAATCTGATCTAGAAGAAGTTTCAGTTCTTTAACAGCCTTCAAATTCTTTTCCTCTATATTGATTCTATTCGTTACTTCAATTTCAATTTCATTTAGTACTTTTTGAATCATCTCCTAATTTTTTGACAAAGTTAAGGGGACAAGTAAGAACATCAGACGACATGGAATGTCCGAATTCCATTTGAACGCATTTTTTCATATTTTTACTTCATGCCACATCGAATGAAGAAATACAATACAGTTGGAGAATTGTTAATTGATTACAGAAAGATCAATAAATTATCACAGGCTGAATTTGCTGATAAACTCAATGTTGATATCAGGACGGTTCAGCGATGGGAAAATGGAGCAACTTTAATTAAGCCGGAAAAAGAAGAAGACATCATTAATGAAACCTTACTGCCTTACCAATTAGTGAGAAATTTAAATGCCTCAGTTCCGATCCCTACCTATTACGATTTTAATTTGAGGAAATATTCCTTATCACAACTTACCAACAGACTGCCTGACGCCAAGTGGTTTAAGAGCCATCTCGAAGTGGCTACAAAGAGGATACGCACGCTGGATTATGAGATCGATATAAATTATATCGTAAGATATATGCGATTTCATAAAGAAATAAGTAAATCTTTGAGAGAGGTCATAAGGGAGGCCGCAAGATTACTGCCCGAAATGAACCTCATCATCACCGATGATTCCGGTTATTATTCAGGTCATTCCCTGGTTTTTCCATTAAGACCGGAGGCCTATGAAAGATTAAGGTCACGTGAGATGAATGAACAGGACCTTACGGTTAAGGACCTGATCCATCACAAGAAGCTGGATCGTCCGATTTTTTTTGGTTTTGATATTACTGCAGACAGTAACGATAATATCTACTATATAAGCAGCCAGTTAATGCGGTATGTTCGGGATAAACCGAACCAGGAATATATATTTTGTTCCATCCCGTTCCGTTACGATAATCTGGAGTTAAATGAACAACTTGGCCTGAAGATTATCTGGGAGGGTGAAAGAGGGAAAAATGAATACGGTATTGAAGTTTATCCTCGTTTTCAGGAAGGAAGTTTCAGAAACTATTTGCATGAAGAATAAAGATACGGAAGCATAAAAATAGTCCCAACCTGCCATAATTTGAATGCACTTAACCTAATATCTAGTAAACCTTTTATCCCCCTGATTTACTATTAAACATCAAATCTGACGAGATTGGGACATCCTCAATTGATTACTCTAATTTAAAATGGTGTCTAACCTATTATTTTGGCAAATAAATACTAAATTATAATCAATCTTTGGTTAATATCAATAACTACTAATCTCACTACAAATTTACGCTGATCAGGTCTCAGGCCTTACGACACGGCATGTCTGTTAACAAAGTTTAAGATTCCTCTAACAATTTTTTGATCCTGTCAGCAGGAAAATTTTATCTTTTATTTCAATAACAGTTCAGTAACTTCGTGGTATGGAAAAAAAGACTTTGTCATCAATTGAAAAAGAGTTCAGAAACTATATGGATTTCTGGAGTAAAAATATGCTCAATAAGGAAGGCAGCCTGATCTGTCCAGAAATATCTTTATCAGGGATCTGCAATTGGAAAGCACAAATGGGCAGTATGTATTTGAGCAGGATACTTTATGGGAGCAGTAAGGCTTATCAGCTGCTGGGTAAACGTGAGTATAGGGACCTGGCAAAACTCTCTTTTCAGTTATTGATGGAGTTTAATAACCCGAATGGAGGATATTATTGGGCAAGATCATACAATATGCAATGGCAATCTGACAGGGAAAATGTGAATATGGCCCAGGCATTTGTTCTTTACGGACTTGCAGAATATGAGAAAATTAATAACTCGGCAGCGATCATACAGCTGGTGAATGAGCAGATTTCCTTTATGAATGATAAGTTAATTTCAGGGAATCTTAAGGGTTTTGTCGACGGGCTGAATGATAACTGGGAGAGAGAAGATTCCATCACCAGATCGTTCGCCACCCACTTTCATACGATGGAGGCACTGGTCAAGGTTTATGAAAACAGAAAGGATGAACAAATCAGGCGGCAAATAACAGAGATTTTGCACATCATTCTGGATCATTTTATTGATGATAAAGAGTATTTCTGTATACACCGTTTAAGTGAAGATTGGAAACCAATTCCTGATGAAAACTGGGCAGGACATAATGCGGAATGCAGTTGGGTTATTTGTGAGGCAGCAAAGGCAATCGGGAACAAAGAGTTGATAAAGCGAACTGAATCGATGGCACTTTTAATGATGGAAAGGGTTATTGAGCTGGCAAGAGATGAATTATACGGAGGATATTTTAATATTTTCGATGCTCAGGGAAATCATGAAAAGATGAAATCCTGGTGGCCTCAGGCGGAAGTGGCTCTCGGGCTGATGAATGCGTATAAAATCAGTTCGGATGACACGCACAAGGATCTTGCTGAAGAACAGTTAATATACATTCGATCAAATTTTATTGACAACAGCGGGGAGTGGATTGCATCACTGGATGAAAAAGGAGCGCCTGATCCGGGCACTCCTCTGATATTTTTTTGGAAATCGATGTATCATACCGTAAGATATTACGATTATCTGATGACTTAATGGATTGATAAAGCCTTTGTAATTATTAAGTAGTACTGTTAAATTAGAGGTGAGAGGGGCTTAAACCAGAAAACCCTACTGATTGTTAGGGTTGCTGATCTCGGGGATACCGAGTGATATATGTGGAAATCTGTTTCTGCTTAGAAGCATTTGCTGGGGCTGTAATTAAGATTTAACGGCATAATTTCTGTGCTCTGACCATCTTATTCTTTTGCTGTTTCTGAATATTGTAGTTCTCATGATTTTTGATTTTATATTTTTTTGTGATTAGGTTTTATTTTCAATTAAGATTTAACGGCATAGTTTCTGTGCTCTGACCATCTTATTCTTTTGCTGTTTCTGAATACTGTAGTTCTCATAATTTTTGATTTTATATTTTTTTGTGATTAGGTTTTTTTTTAATTAAGATTTAACGGCATAATTTCTGTGCTCTGACCATCTTATTCTTTTACTGTTTTTAAATATTGTAGTTCTCATAATTTTAATTTTTAAATCGTTGGTTATACTTATAAGACTGCATAACTTCAGAAAGGTTACAGTACTTTGTTTAACATAGTACTATTTTAACAAATTTTTGGCAGCTAAAAAATTTAAAACACAGAAAATCAAGTAGTTAAAAAATGTTAAAAATTTCAAAATATTTAGAATTTTTATAAAAGTTTAAGATTTTATTGATGAAAATCTCGAATTTCGGACCATTTTAGACATCATTTTTGGACCTTGCATAGGGCTTATCAGATTTAATTTTGAAGATTTATGGTTATCTTAATGGAGAAAAAATTTTAAATCTTTTATTGATGTGCCCGTTAAATATGTATAATGGGTTCGTTAATATGGACTATCAAATAAAAAAGACCGTAGAAGCTACGGTCTTTTTTTGATTGTATAACAGGGTCATTAGAATTCAAGGTCGGTAACCAGATCAAATTCATCATAGATGGCTTTGTCTTTCAGATCATCAAAGAAACTAGCCGATCCGTATTTTACGCCATAAAGGGTCCTGTCAATTTTAAGACTGGCCGTAGCCTTGTTCCCATAGACTGATATTTCAAAGGTGACAGGATTGGTTCTGTCCTTTATAGTAAGGTCACCTGTTACCTGATATGAATTTTTACCTGTGCTTTTGACTTTGTTAAATACAAGTTTCGCTGTAGGGTAGGTCGCCACTCCAAAGAAATCATCTGATTTCAAGTGCCCCTCAAGTTTTCCTTTGTATTCCCCTTCAAGATCTGTATTCACAATGGTTGTCATGTCCATGACAAATTCACCACCAATTAAAGCTCCTTCTTTAAATTCAAGTGATCCTTGTTTCAGGGCAATACTTCCTACATGTGAACCGGTTACTTTATATCCCTTCCAGGTCACTGAACTTGTTTCTGTATTGACTGCTTTTTTACCATCTTCGATTGTTGTAAATGCAAATGTGATCGTTGCAATTATAACTGTTGCTATGATTGTTTGTACTCTGTTTTTCATGATTATTAATTTAAAAGGTTACTATATTATTTTTTTTATTTCCGCAATACAATTTTTCTTTGATCACAAGTCCGTCATTCCAGTCATGAACAACTACCTGTGTGTAAATTCTTTCACCGAATTCTTTGTGTCTATCATTTAATTCCCATTCTACCATTGTTGTTTTCTCGCCTATGGTTACCTTTAAGGGTTTGGCACTTTTCAACTCAGTGATATTTTTCTGTTCAAGTTCAAGCAATTTCCTGTTGGCAACTTTACCTTTTACCGGATCCTCATCATTAAATTGCATGACCACTTCCTGATGATAAAATTTATCAAAAGCTTCCAGCTTTTCACCCTGCATGATCATATCGTTGAGATCACTCACTTTCTCGATCAACAAATTCATTTTTTTATATTTAAAAGAACACTACAAAGATCAGGCAGCCTGGTTTGATAGAAAATAAAACAGATTATCAAATCATGTTAAACTAGTTTAATATTCAGGCATAAAAAAACAGAGACTCAAAAGCCTCTGTATTTCAGATGAATTCATGACTGTTTTAGTGTTCAATTAAAATTCCGAATTTACCCATCTGGTAATCTCTCATAGCTTCCAGTATTTCGGTTTGGGAATTCATTACATAAGGCCCGCTTTGGGTAACTTTTTCATCGATAGGTACACCAGACAGTAAAATGAACTGTCCATTTTCCTTAAATGACATTTCTATATGGTCTCCCTCGTGTTCAAATACAGCCAAATGTTCCTCTTCAATCAAACCATATTTCTTCAGGGTCATTGTTCCCTTTACGAGATAGAGCATACTGCTGAAACCTTTCGGAACTTTAAGCTGTTGTGTTCCTCCGGCCTCACCATGCCCCCAGATGACCAACAGTTCCGATTGAGGAATTACCTTTCCTTTTAGATCCCCATAGTTTCCGGAAATCAGATTATTGCTGATCTTTTTATCTTCAGAAGAAAACCGGGTCATCGCCTCCTTAGAAATATAGGAATAGGAGGGCGGGATCATCTTCTTTGAGGCCGGGCTATTGATCCATAACTGCACGATTTCCTGATGTCCCTGTTTTTCGACCAGTGCTTCAGAGGGCCTTTCGCTGTGAACGATACCTGCCCCGGCATGCATCCATTGAACCTCTCCTTCCTTTGCTATCTGATTATTCCCCCAGCTATCTCTGTGATGTACCTCACCTTCGATCACAAAAGTGACAGGTGAAAACCCCCTGTGAGGATGAGGGCCTACCCCCTGGTGCCTGGCCAATCTTCTGTTACTGTATTTTACCCTCGCATGGTGCAATAACAAAAACGGATCCCATTGCTGCACTTTTTGAGTAGGCAAGGCCTGTTTAACAGGGAATCCATCCATATCAATTTGCACGGCAGGCAATAAGTATTTGACTTGTTTTAATTGGTTATTCATGATCAAAGGCTATGATTTAAATTCTTCTTTACCATCTGCATGCAGGGCAAAACGGCCTTTATCCCGGTCATGTACCTGTTCCTGATTGGGCCATGGCCATCCACCAAACTGGGTACGGCGATAGTCTGAAAAAGCCTCCTCAATCTCAGCCTGTGTATTCATAACAAACGGACCGTACTGCGCTACAGGTTCATTGATGGGTTTTCCTTCCAAAATCAATAAATAAGTATCTTCCGTTCCATTTTTCAGGCGGATATTTTCATCTGATTTTAATTTTACCAAATGATCAACTTTGACATCCTGGCCCTCTATGGACAGGGAATCACCCTTATAAAAGTATAAGGTTCTGTTTGTTCCCTGGACTTGAGAGGCAGGCAAGGTCCATACAGCTTCAGGTTCCATTTTTACAGTTAATATGGACACAGCGTTTGCCGGATTTGCTGCCCATGAATCAGGAGTAGGTTCCGGAGCATGGGTATCATTGAGTTGTCCTGCGATCAGATTTATTTCAGTCTTTTTGTTGTTTTCTGTATGTGTGATTACAGGAATCATATCTTCCCATAGCATTTTAAAATGCGGTTCAACAAACTTACTTGCTTTAGGTAAGTTTAGCCAAACCTGAAAAATTTCAAGCGGATTGCCACTGTCTTTATTGAGCAGAGGAAACATTTCAGAATGTTGAACCCCTTTGCCCGCTGTCATCCACTGCACATCTCCTTTCCCAAAACGGCCTGCCGCTCCCAGAGAATCAGTATGGTCCACAAAACCTTCTTTATTGATCGTAACCGTTTCAAAGCCTCTGTGCGGATGATACGGAAAACCAGGAATATGGCGGCCGTGATACATTCTGAATCCATCCTTGACCACAAAGTCCTGCCCTATATTTCTACCTGTTTTATCTTCAGGGCCCAGCCCCATGCTTTCATCACCTTTTGGATATTCATCCCTGTGATAGGCACAGAATAAAAAAGGATCCTGTGTTTCCCATGGAAAACCTAAAGGCTTGATCTGAATTATTTTATTTGCATCCATTTTTTGAGTTTTAGAAATTCTTGACAAAGTTCCGAAACCTATGCTTTCTATAAAATGAAGTAGCTTATCAATAGATGTTAAACTAGATTAACAAACTATTGCTCAAGAATGAGCTGGCTTTTGATTTTACTCAAAAATTCTTTGGTAATCCCTAAATAAGAAGCGATCAGGTATTGCGGTATTCTTTGCTCAATTTTTGGGTATTCATTTCTAAAAAAGAGATATCGATCTTTAGCGCTCATGCTCAGGTTTCTGACAATTCTTTTTTGAGAGGCAACAAGAGCCCTTTGTACGATGATTCTAAAAAACCGTTCCAGTTTTGGGATTTCTTTCATCATTTGTTGCTGGTTCTCATAGGAAAACTGAATCAATTCTGTATTTTCCAGGCACTGCACGTTGAAGTCAGCAGGTTTTTGGGATATATAGCTGCCCATATCTGAGGTCCACCAATCTTCAATAGAGAACATGACAACGTGTTCTTGCCCTTCGTCATCTACATAAAAGGTTTTGGTACAACCGGAAATCACAAACCCGCTAAATTTACAAACGTCACCTTGTTGAAGAAAATATTGGCCTTTAAGCAATTTCCGGGTGGAAATGAATGAAGCAAGGATACCTTCTTCTTCCTCGGTAAGATCAACTATGCGGTTGATATAATCCAGTAAAGGTTGAAATTTATCCATAAAAAGCAGCGTTTTGATCAACTGCTTTCAAAAATACAAATATTTTCCTCGAATTAATTCCTGACTTCTTCCAGGTAACCCAATACGTAAACTGCTGGTGCGTTCCAGTTGATACAAACTTCGTTCGAAGCGAAACTGGGCTCGACATCCATATAGGCCTTGGCAGGAAACTCAGAACTATAGTTTACATCGTGTGCATCCTGACGGTCATCATTGGGGCCTCCAATAATAAATCCAGGAACGGGATCGGCTATTGAGTCTGCCCCGCTCGGCCTGTGGTGGGGGAACATTACCTTTTTAGCGCCAAATCCGGTCATAAAAGAATATCCGGTTGCATTTTTTCCAAAAATATAATCTGTGATCTGTTCTGCACCCAAAAGATATTTCTCTTCTCCGGTCAATCTGTGAGCGACGCAAAGGATCAAGGCCTGATTCAGAATATCACTGTTAGATCCCCATTCAAAACTGTTTAAGCCAATACGGTAAGGATGCTCTTGTATTTTTTGAAGGATATCATCAGCCAGAGCCTTGTGTCCCTGAACAAGTTGATCTGCCATTGCCTGGTCGAGTTTGTCACGATTTTCAAGCAGGGAATGAAAGCCAACATTTCTGACAAAATTCTTCCAGCTGTCAGCGAGCTTGTGTTCATAGGCCGGCTGGTATTTGAGCATTGCTGTTTTATACTGATCTTCCTGGGTCGCCAGGTAAAGTTCCGTACTTGCCCAGAAAAAATCATCCGAAAATTCATCATCACCGTATTCTCCGGTACTTACATCTTCCGGATTTTTAAAGGGAATATTGTTATTTTCCTCAGCCCATTTAAAGGCCTTTTTAGAAGCCTCCAGGGCCTTGGAAGCCCATTTTTCATCGATGTTTTTGTACAACCTTGAAGCCTGGGCCAATACAGCAGCAAAGTCAAGTGTGGAAGCCGTTCCTTTACCAATAATATAGCGGTCAAGGTCATAATCTTCGGGCATCACAAATCCACTGAACCCTTTGGCCGTTAATTTAAAATAAACACCACCATCATCGTCCTGCATGGTTTGGATCCAGTCGAGCTCATACCTCAATTCATCCCAAAGATCGGTGATTCCATTGCCGGTTTCCGGAATATTAAGGCCGATATTGATCATCATTTCCGGGTATTGTTCAAGTATTAACAACATCTGGCCCACAGAAAGCGAAGCATTTACAATGTATTTTCCATAATCTCCGGCGTCGTACCAGCCTCCCGGAGAATTCAAAGTTCCTTCTGTTCTTCCTGATGAGGGATGATACAAACATTTATCATCCAAATGGCCTTCCGCTCTTTGGTAAATGCCACCATACTCTTCAGCAATAGGCATGGAAGCCCTTTGAAAATAATAACTTTTGATGGCCGCTTTTAAGGCAGAACCATAAAGTCCTTTTTTAATCTTGAAAGGGTAAGAAGCGATAGAATCGTTTACCACAATATAATAGGCCCCCGGAGCCGTAAATGAAGAGAAATCACCCAGCAACACCTTTTCCCCTGAAGCCTCCCATGTTCCCTGATCAACCAGTTCTCCGGCATAGACTTTGTTGTTATAAGCATCAACCAGCTTAAAGCTGCTCGCTTCGGTATCAACAACGGTAAATTGTTTGACCGAAGACGGATAAAATCCAATTTGGTTTATTCTGATCTGATCAGAAATTTTTGCTGATTCTTTTTTAGAATCACAACCATAAGTAATTAACAAAATTAAGGCACTCAGTACAATCAGTTTTTTCATTGTCAAAGATTTTTGTTCTATTATAGTCAATCAACCCTCAAATGTACTTGAATATGGGATCAAAACGTAATATTAATTTGTCACAAAACGATTCAAATTATTCAAAAAAATTCTCCATTTTATCCGGTAGCTAATTCGGTTCTTTTCTTATCGATCAAGAAGGGCTGCCATTTTAAATGGGTTCCGCATCGCCAAAGCCATTCCAGAGGACCATATCGGAACTTTTTTAACCAGTATTTGCTAAAAGCGGTTTGAAGGATGATTACTGCTATGGCAATAAGGAGCATATACAGATTCCTGAGCTGCCCGAGCATGCCCAGACCCCATCCAAATAAAATAAAAGTGCCGATCACCGATTGGAAGAAATAATTGGTAAGGGCCATTCTTCCGAAAGGAGCAAAATACAAAAGCCTTTTTTCCCATTTAACCTTCTTGTAGAGCAAAAGGAAACCGCATAGAATAATGGATGCCATGGCTATATTGACCCAATCCATAAAATTCATCCCCAGCATGAAAATAAAAGAACCGGGATCCACCTGCTGGCCGGCAGAAGCAAAAACAGCAAAGGTTATAACCACAGAAACCAGGGCGACCACTATCGACCAAAGCATAAAATCTTTGATTTTTTTTGCGTACTGCTCAATATGCTGAAAGATACCTGTTCTTCCCAGCCAAAGTCCGATCAAAAAGTAAGCAAAAGTGTAATAGAACCTTCCAAAAACAGAAAGCTGGAAATCAATTTTTGTAAGCATTCCGTATCCCGCATTGGCTCTGAATACTTCCCAGATCGTTCCGTTCTCAATGGTATTAAAATAAGCCTGAATTTGAGGATTTTCAGTATCCATCATCGGATGAATTCCGGTAACGCTTTCTCCACCAAAAACGTAAAAGGAAATGATCCGTGGAAATCCAAGAATGATAAATCCGGCTGTAATCAGAATCCATTTTGTGGGAACCCTGTAAAAAGGAATCAAAAAAGGAGCGAGCACGGCGTAAATAGTCAGGATATCACCCCGGTAAAAGAGTTGATGCACATAGCCTATCCCAAAAAGAAGAAGGGCTCTCCAGAGGAAACGACCTCCAAAATTTGTACCCTTTTTTTGTGCTGATTCCATCTGGATAAAAAAACTTAGCCCGAACAAAATGGAAAAGAGGGCAAAAAACTTTCCGGAGAAAAAGATCTGTATCAACCCTCGAAGAATGTTGTCCGGCAGGCTATTTACCCCTTCCATAAAACCAGGAGGAGGAGGCCCCGCTATGTATTGTTCGATCATGTGTACGATAACCACTCCGGCCAGGGCAAAACCTCGGAGTGCATCGATATTGTGAATTCTTTGGGAGCTTGCCTTGACTGTCATGGTCTGATGGAATTTTGGATACAATTACTTGACGCATTGAGTCGAGGAATGTTACGATTATTTTGGTGAAATTTTAGAATGTAATTGGTCATAAATGATTTGTGTTCTAAACGAATAGAACCTATCTTGCATATTGGATATTTGAACAGATTATTATGGCACAGTTTTCAAGATTGGAAGTAGCGGAAGTTATGAAGCAAACAGGATTGGTACCCTTGTTTTACCATCCTGATGTAGAAATTAGTAAAGAAGTGGTCAAAGCCTGTTATGATGGCGGGGCGAGATTGCTGGAATTTACCGCCCGCGGGGATTTTGCGCACGAAGTTTTTGGGGAGCTGGCTAAATATGTGAACCGCGAACTGCCGGGAATGATCTTAGGTGTTGGCTCGGTAACTGATGCCGCAGCTGCTTCTCGATTTATGTCTTTGGGAGCCAATTTTATTGTTACTCCCGTGTTACGCGAGGATATTGCCATTGTCTGTAACCGCAGAAAGGTTCTGTGGTCACCCGGATGCGGAACCCTGACTGAAATTGCACGGGCCGAAGAACTGGGTTGTGAGATCGTCAAACTTTTTCCGGGAGGAGTCTACGGGCCTGAATTTGTTAAAGCTGTAAAAGGCCCTCAACCCTGGACATGCATCATGCCAACAGGAGGGGTCTCTCCCAATGAAAAGAATCTTGGTGCATGGTTCAAAGCGGGGGTTACCTGTGTGGGAATGGGTTCTCAATTGATCAAGAAGAATGGTAAAGGGATCTATGACTTAGCTGAGATAAGCCGATTGGTAACACTTTCGCTGGCCATCATTAAAAGAACAAAAAAAGCTTAGTCCATTTAAAGAGGTTTCAGTTGATATACTCATCTTAAAGAGGTTTCAATTGATATACTCATCATAAGCCAGAATTTTTTCTTCAAGCCTTTTTTCGAGATAATTATTGCCACCTTTTAAGTGCATCAATATCATTCGGGCGGCAAGCTGATAGGCAATACGCTTGTTTTTATCCCAGTTTTCAGGTGGTTCCTGCATGTTTGAAATGCGGTCAGCCAGTTTAACGGCCCAGATCTCTTTGGGCTGAAGGCGTATACGGGCCAGGCTGTCTGGAATCTGTAGTTCCTTATCCAGATCTTCATTTTTTGATAAAGAAAGTACGGCATCAGCAACTTTGAAGCCGAAAACTTCTTTGAGTTCTTCAAAAGATGTGTCAGTATCCTCTAATGTGTCATGTAATATTGCTGCCTGAACCGCAAGTTCTGTATTAAATCCTTCCTCATGCTGACTGGCCAGAAGCACTTCCATGGCCACATTGGAAAGATGTACCAGGTAACTGGCCTGATTTCCCGGCATCTTTTGATCACCGTGTTTTTCACCTGCAAATTTGATAGCCTTTTGATACAGATCTTGTAGTTTCATAAGTTAGCTTGAATGATTAAAGATACCGAAATATCAAAACTTTCGATTTTAAAAAATATCTTTAGCCGATCAAAAAACAAATACAATGAAGCTTTTTAAAGAATTTAAGGATTTTGCGGTTAAGGGTAATATGATGGATATGGCCATTGGTATCATCATTGGAGCCGCGTTTAACAAAGTAATTGATGTTTTGGTGAAGCAGGTTATGTTGCCTCCTTTATCTCTTTTATCAGGGAACATGGATATTCAGGACATGCGTATTGTTTTGAAGAACGCCATTGTTGCAGAAGATGGTACCGTTGCTAAAGAAGAAGTAGCCATAGGTTACGGGGCTCTGATAGAAGCGGCCGTGGATTTTTTCATTATCGGGTTTACCATATTTGTGGTGGTCAAATTTATGAACCGACTGATAAAAAAAGCGGAGGACACCAAAGATAAAACTGTCACAACCCCAAAAAACATAGAACTGTTGACCAGCCTTAACGGGTTGATGAAAGAACAGAACGAATTGTTGAAATCACAAATTCAGGAATAAAAAGCACATGACCAACCTGAAACCATGAAGGCAATCATGAAACTGATGGCTTATCTGCCTCCCTTTCCTTGTGCAGTAAAGATAAGTCGAGCTTTTTGTAATGATCCATGACATGCTGCAAGCCGTCCAGCTTACAAAGATATGCCACAGCCGCATCAAGGCCTTTAAACATCATTTCAGATGTAATGACTTCGGCCGGTTTGAGCAGTTTTTTGGATTTTGTCAATGTATAACCACAGGCTTTTAAAAAAACCGCTTCCGTGATAATCAATTCAGACGGGCTATACCCATTGATCCTGCGGCCTAAATTTTCATTTAAAATACCCAGGTAGTTTAGCCTCATTGAACCATGAACATCTGTAAAATATTTCCAGGAGTCATAATTGTCACAAATATTTCCTACCGCACAATGCTTACAGTCTTCAGGGTTGAGCTCCCCTTTGTAAAATGCCGTGTACATCTTGTCCAGCGCCTTCTCTAATCTTTTTGGTAATAGCATTTTTTCAATTTTTAGTTGCCTTAAGATACAAAAAATTTAAAACTCTATCCAAAAAAGGAATATTTGTATAACCCTTGTGTAAAATAATCCATTAAGAGTTAAACAATCTTTTAAAATAGGGAATCATCAATGGTATACACCCTGATACGCCGGTCATGCTTCGATTTATAACTTGTAATAACGTTTCCGTCTTTACCCAGTAAAGTGGCAATCTTTAAATTGATATCCTTAATTTTCTGGATCTTGATGCGTTCATTGTGAGCAGGGCTGTATTGCTCTTTTTCTACGAGGTTCAGGATCTCACTTGACGGTACTTCTTTTTTCTCGAGAAGTAATTTCAAGATCTCCATTGAATCTGGTTTGAATTCCCGGAATTTATTTCTGTATTTCAAGCCATTGTCCAAGATCTGAAGCTTATTGATTTTTTTTAATCTACTTTTTCCAATCAGGAATACCGTGACAAGAAGCGCAATAGAAAGTACCAATATCAGTATTTGCCTGATCCAAAAGGAATTGTTCCTGTAAAACTTAGCCTGGCTTACAACAGGCCCTAAAAAATCTTCTTCATCAACAATATTCAGATAATGGTTTCCTGACGATCCCATGACCAGGTAAAATTTACCGCTCCAATAGGTACCGTACACAATAGCTCTAACTTGTGCAGACACCGGACCGTGTTTAAAGATGGTTTTGGTATTGTTTTCAATATCAATTTCGATGATCTCGTTCTTATCCACCAATAACAACTTGTTTTTAACCTTTATTTTAATATACCGGACGGTAATATCGAAAGGATCGTGCTTTCCCAGAAACTTCCATTTACCATTTCTAAAGTTATAGCTCCATGCCTCATAGTTCATAATCCTTTCCCTTCTATTCTTAGGATTCACAGATTCACCACCAAAAATATAAACCCTGTCAGATTGCTTGATACCAAAGAGATTCGAAATTCCCGGAGGAATTGGGCCACCCTGATCAGGCTGATATACATCCCATTCATCCTGATTTTTTAAATAATAAGTGAAAAAGTCACGGTCGGACCAAAAACCGTATCCACCATACTTGAATGCTGTTTCATCGTGTTCAAACAGAAAGGAACCATACTGCATTTGATGGTTAAAAGACTTATCAATTCTTTTAATCGTATCATTTTTGATCATGTATACCATTCCTCCTGAATTTGACACAAAATACAAGGTGTCATTCGCTGTGATAATCTGATTTTCAAGATAATTAACATCCTCAGAAAGCCCCTTCTGAAGTGTCAGAGGCCGAACATCCCTTTTAAAATCATTCAGGTTGACCGTTAGCACTCGATCTTTAAAAAATATATAAAATTCCTGTTTGAGAGTATCTAGAGATGAATTTTGATAATCCTTAACATATTCAAGTTTGATTTTCTGAGCATAGCTGCTAAGCCCTATAAATAAAATAAAAAATAATAATCTCATTATTATGCGAGTATCTTATAAGCCCAAATATACGCTTTAATTTTGCATTAAATGATCGATTTCATTTTATCGAAACTGAACAACATTTTTATTCAGCCACTTCCCCTCGAGTATGAATTGCTAATTGGATGTTGCATTCCAGGAATTAATTGATCCACTGCGGGAAACCGTAAAATCAGGAATGCAACATCGATTAGCTTTACGTAACATTTCTAATAGTAAAATGGTATGAAAGGATTTTTAGATATGATTCATACTTTGCTTGAGAATGATATTTCTTTGGAGCAGGAGATTTCTGGTTTTGAGGATCAGAAGATCTTGAGTAATGAATGTTTATACATTTTGGATTTTAATAAAAATGAACTAATCCATAAAAAAGGATTTCAAAGCCTGTTAGGTTATTCCGATGAAGAGATGAATGCTGAGCTGCTCTTTGAAGGATTTCATCCTCAGGATAAAGAAGTCATAATAAAGGTAATTCAGGAAGCCATACTTCATACCTTGAAAAATTCCAGGGAAGGAGACCAGAATTCATTGTTCCTGAAATACAGACGGCGCAAGAAGGACGGAACTTATATTACAGTACTGAGTCAATCATTTATTTACGATCTGGATAAAAACGGGAAGCGTATGAAATCTATTACCCGTATGACAGATGTGAGTTTTACCAGTGAGAAAGACATTGTTAGTTATTCTTTTAAGGCGAAGAATCTTGATCAGGAATCTTTTCAAAGAAAAATTTACGAAGCCTACCAGGATTTTTTTACTTCAAGAGAGGTTGAAGTTATCGTGGAAATGTTTAAGGGTATAACCAACCGTGAAATTGCTGAAAATCTTTTTATCAGTGAACATACAGTGGCTACACACAGGAAGAACATATATAAAAAATCTTCCTGTAGCAGCCCGTATGAACTCAAGGTTTTTTGCGAATCCAAAGGAATCCTCAACCATAATTATAAGCTGAGGTAAAACGTTTCGAGGATTTTAAAACTTATCCCTTATAACCAATACCCACTAAAGTAACTTCGATTCCTCTTTTATTGAATCGTTTGTCTTTGGATGCTTCTTCATCGATATAGATCACCGAGTAGCCTTTTTCAGCAGCCTGTTTTTTTAGTTCCTTCAAACAATTCTTTTTGACCTTTGACTTGGTGCCAAAATTAAGGCTGGTCTTGATGGTTTCTGTCATTTTACTTCCCTGGGTCATCTCTGCCACCTCATTAAGGTCATAGACCACCTGAACTTCTTCCCAATTTATTGTAGTCTTTTGTTCTTCTGAGGTTTGTGCCCATCCCATGCCAAACGTCAAAAACATCAATGCCAGTACCGCGAATTTTTTTGTCATAACCTTATTTTTAATTCTGTTGAAATATTTGATTTAATACAAAAATAATAAAATGTTTTATATATAAAGCAAATATGACAAAATATTAACATAATATTGAGAATATGATAAAAATCATGAAAATTGGTAAAAAGGGTGTAAAATTGCGAGTACAAAAAAAGACTACCATTTGTGTAGTCTTTTTTGATTTTATAGTTGAATGTTTTTATCTGTTTCCGAGGCGTGGAGGCGGGAAGTTAAAATATTTTCCTGATAACTCTCGGCAAGGATCCTGCCAGATCAGCTGGATCAACGCGAAATCTTCATAACCTTCATATTGAAGATCCAAGCCGATTTCATGACCATTTTCATCTAGAAAAACATTATGTCCATTAGGCCCTCCAGCGACACTTGTGGCATTTACTGGTACAGCTACGTATTTGATAACCTGTTTTACGTTACAAATATTCCCGTCTTTGTCTTCATGTGAACCCGTGTATTTGTTGATCAACCAGGCACCTGTTCCTCGGTAGTTATCCTGTCCAAGGGCATAATCCAATCGGTTGTCCCCGTCACAGTCTTTATTGGATAAAAATGCATCGTTCCAGATATCTTCTATAAACCATCCTTCATATAGAGGGTCATCAAAGGTTCCCCTGAAAATTCTTGCCTGATAATTGTATCCATCGGCATTAAACCCGGTTGTGATTACATTACCATCTGCATCGAGAATAGTTCCGTCCTGGATGGTAGCACAATCTTCATTGGCATTTTTCAAAGCGGACTTTCCAGATTTAAGAGAAGCCTCTGTCTCCAGTGCCATGTCCGTATCGATACCTTCTGAGTTATCACATGAGATAACAAGAAGAGAGATAAAAACAATGCATGCACTTAAACATTTGAAATTCTTCATAGCTTGAATTATTTAGATATTACCAGGCAAAACTACAGGATATCAGGATTTTAAGCAAATATTTCAAAAAAAATACCCTGTTCAGGGTACATCGAATTACATCCTATTTATTCGATAAAAATCATGTTTTATTAATCAGTAGCTTATTATATTAGCTTTGTTAAATGTGGGTATGTTGAAACCGATCAAGAGTCTTGTTTTTCTTTTCTTACTTTTTGGGTTGCAGTTTCTTGCGGCGCAGGATTCCCTTAAACTTGAACAAAAGGAGATTCACGTAAAGTGGATGAACAAATTGATCGATATAGACGGTTCTTTGGATGAAGATGTCTGGAATTTAGCTGAAGCGGCAGGAGATTTCTGGCAATATTTTCCAACCGATTCTCTCAAAAGCAGTGATCGGACAGAAATCAGGATGCTTTATGACAACAAATACCTCTATATAGCCATCAAGGTTTTTGCAAAGGGAGAAGATTTTATCGTTCCTTCATTAAAGAGGGATTTTGATGCCCGTGGCAATGATAATATCAACTTGCTTTTTGATACCTATAAAGACGGTGCCAATGCATTTTTCTTTGGCAGTAATTCCCAGGGAGTGCAAAGAGAGGCTTTGATATCCGGAGGTGGAGCCAATTACAGGGACTTTATTAATACCTGGGACGTGAAATGGGAAAATGCATCAAAAATCTACGGTGATTATTATATCGCTGAAATGAAGATTCCCCTGGCATCTTTTAAATTTAAGGATCAGGAAACGGTTTGGCGATTTAATTCTTACCGATTTGATACTCAATCAAATGAAATAAGTTCCTGGTCACGGATCCCCCAAAATCAGACCCTGACCAATCTTGCTTTTATGGGGGATATGATCTTTGAAAGGCCACTGGACAAGGTCAAAACCCAATTTGCCCTGATTCCCTATGTGTCAGGTAATGTGACTAAGGATTTTGATATTGATCAAACGACCACTGATTTTTCGATAGGAGGTGATGCTAAAATTCCTTTTGGGAACAGTTTGAACCTGGATCTTACGATCAATCCGGATTTTTCCCAGGTAGAGGTGGATGAGCTGGTCATTAATTTAACCCGTTTTGAGGTGTTTTTGCCTGAAAAAAGGCAGTTTTTTATCGATAATGCCGACCTGTTCTCTGATTTTGGGAATGCCAGGGCGGCCAATCCGTTTTTTTCGAGACGCATTGGTATTGCTGAGGATCTGGAAGGGGATAACATCGAAAACTCCATTATTGCCGGGGCAAGGTTAAGTGGAAAGATCAATGAGAATTTAAGAATCGGGGTGCTCAATATACAGACGGCTGAAGATGCTGCCAATGAGATTCCGACCAATAACAATACCGTGGTTGCCGTTCAGCAAAAAGTATTTAGCCGCTCAACAGTGGGGTTTATTTTCGTAAACCGGCAGGTGACCAAAATGTCCGATTTTGTTGAGGATGCCGAAGAATTTAACCGTGTGCTCGGACTGGATTTTAATTTAAGGACAGAAGACAATAAATGGATAGGAAGAGCCTATCTGCACAAATCCTTTGCACCAGAAACCGGAGATAAAGACTTTTCTTCAGGGGGCTATCTGGAATACAATACCCGGGAATGGAAGTTCAATCTCGGGAGCACTTATGTGGGAGAGGATTTTCAGGCAGACCTGGGTTTTGTAAGGCGTAATGATATCATCACCGTTGATCCGGTGGCAACCCGCGTTTTTTATCCTGTCGGGTCAAAAGTGAATACACATACCATAGAGGTCAGGGCAAATTCTACCTGGAGCCCGGACCTGGACTTCAAATATACCGATGGGATGGTTGACCTTGAATATCAGATACAACTGAGGAACCAAAGCAGTATAGAGATGGCCCTGAATCATCGTTATACTTATTTGCTCGAAGATTTTGATCCTACTGGTTCTGATGAAGGAGAACCCCTCCCGGCTTTCAGTGAATACAATTACAGCAAATTTGATTTTACCTATGAGTCGGATCGGAGGAAGGATTTTTCCTTTACCGCCCGAACCGACCTTGGTCAGTTTTTTAACGGATACAGATATTCCCTGACCAGCGATTTTAGATTAAGGTTGCAGCCTTATTTTACGGCTTCGTTCAGGTCCAGCTATAATTACATTGATCTGCCAGACCCATATTCCACCGCCTCTATCTGGTTCGTCGGCCCGAAATTTGAATTTACCTTTACAAAGAACCTTTTTTGGTCTACATTTATACAGTATAACAGCCAGGATGAGGATTTTAGTGTCAACTCAAGGCTTCAATGGAGGTTTAAACCTTTATCGGATCTTTATGTGGTTTACAATGACAATTACAAAACAACTCCATTCGCACCCGGAACCAGGGCGCTAATCCTGAAGTTTACCTACTGGATCAATATTTAAAGAAATTAAGAATAAATACTAATCACCATGAAAAAATACATTTTTACCCTACTGTTTATAGTCGCTGGCATGAAATTGACCTCGGCACAGGAACCAGTTTTTGAAGACCTGCTGTACCAGTTACCGGATGTGATTTTTACGGAAATTAAAACGGCCAAGGACTATGAAGCTTCTTATGAACTGAAGATCAAACAACCTTTGGATCATGACGATCCTTCTAAGGGGCACTTTTATCAGCGTGCCTTTTTATCACATAAGGGATATGATCGTCCCACCGTGATCATTACGCAGGGATATACCCGTACGAGAAACTATATCGGTGAGCTTGCTGATTTTCTGGGAGCCAATCAGATCGATGTAGAGCATCGTTTTTTTGGAGAAAGCATGCCTGACACCTTAGATTATAATTACCTGAATTTAAAACAGGCTACCGCTGACCTTCATCATATCCGACAACTTTTTGGAGCCATTTACCAGGCCAAATGGGTGAGCACCGGTATTTCCAAAGGAGGTGCCACCACCATCTATTACCGTTATTTCTATCCCGAGGATGTGGATGTCAGTGTACCTTATGTGGCACCTATCAACCGTGAAGTGGAAGATCAGAGATTATACAGTTTTCTGGAAACAGTCGGGTCGGATGAGTGTAGGCAAGATATCAGGTCATTTCAGGAAAGGATCCTGTCGGCAAGAGAAGAAGTATTACCCCTTATGAAATTTTACAGCCTGGGAGCCAAAGTGGATTTTACCTACCACAGTTTTGAGGAGGCTTTTGAATTTACGGTTTTGGAATATCCGTTTTCTTTTTGGCAGTATGGTCATGACTGCGGGGCTATTCCCGATGAAAGCGCCTCTGCTGAAGAAATGGCAAAATACTTATTGTCCATTTCGGATATCGCTTTTTTTGGCGATGAACAGATTAAGACATACGGGTCCCACTATTATCAGTCGGCTCAGGAAATGGGTTATTATGGTTATGAAACCAGTAAATTTGAAGGCTTTTTAGTGTCGCTGCCAAATGACGAGAACCCCCAGGCTACCTTTGTTCCGAATAAAATGGAGGTAACCTTTGACGGACAACTTTTAAAAGAAGTCAATGCCTGGCTCCAAAAAGGAGTCGACCGAATGGCTTACATCAATGGAGCCATAGACACCTGGTCGGCCACGGCTGTTCCTGAAAGTGAAAATGGAGACGCTGAATGGTTTTTTATGGAGGGAAAACATCATGGAAATGCCAGGATCAAAAACATGACCGAGGAAGAAAAACAGCGATTTACTGCCGCCATGGAGCGATGGCTTTCGATTGAGATTGAAGAATAAATTCATAGGAAAAGAACAAATTAGATTAAACCTTTTATATGGATTCAGGTCAAAGTTTTAATGATAAAGTTATGGCTATGAAAAGAAATCACATTCTTCACTTGTATTTAAGAGCTGGATTTGGAATCGGGTACAGCGATTTGAATGCCCTTGAGCAGCACTCAAAACCTGAGGTCGTATCGTCCCTGTTCAGGCATACTGACCAGTTCGACCCTTTGGTCCTCGATCTTACTGAACTTGAAGCCAAGGTCCAGGCAAATCGTAAGCAGGGTATGGCCAGGATGGATAAGTCAGATTTCAGGGATTTTCAAAAAAAGAGCATGGAAAAAATTAAGGAATTTAATGCTGCCTGGATCGATCGAATGAAAAAGCCGGAAGTTTTGCTTAATGAAAAGATGACTTTGTTCTGGGCCAACGTATTTGTTTGCAGAGACAATAATATCTTCTATGTCCAACATTACAACAATACCCTGAGAAAGTATGCACTTGGGGACTTTAAACAATTTGTCAAAGCAGTTTCCAGAGAAGCGGCCATGACAAAATACTTGAATAACAGGCAAAATGTCAAGGAGAGCCCAAATGAAAATTTCGCAAGAGAATTAATGGAATTGTTTACCCTTGGCGTGGGAAACTACACAGAACAGGACATTAAAGAGGCAGCCAGGGCTTTTACAGGCTGGTCATTTAAGAGAAATGGAGATTTTGTTCTGAGACAGCAACGGCATGACTACGGGAAAAAGACGTTTTTTGGTAAAACAGGAAATTTTGACGGGGATGACATCATTGATATAATCCTTGACCAGGAACAATGTGCACGATTTATTTGTAGCAAAATTTACCGCTACTTTGTAAATCCCGTTATTGATGAAGGGAATCTGGATGAGATCACGGCCGTATTTTATAAAGATTATGACATCAAAAACCTGATGGCACATATTTTCAGTTCTGAATGGTTTTATGACGAACGGAATATTGGTGTAAAGATCAAATCACCCATTGAGCTCCTTGTTGGCATTCAAACCTTTGTGCCTGTTGAATTTGAGCAGAAAAATCAATTGATGTATTTGCAGCGAATGATGGGACAGGTATTATTGTACCCCCCTAATGTTGCAGGATGGAAAGGCGATAGAAACTGGATCGATTCGAATACCTTGATGTTCAGGATGAAGTTGGCTTCCTTACTCTTGAGCAATACCGGTATTGACCTAGATGAAAAAGGAGAGTTTGAAGATTCGTTTGAAAAATACTACCAGAATCAAAACAACCGCAAGCGATTTTTAAAGGTGAGCAGATCATGGGAGGATTTTGACAGGCAGTATGACGACCTCGCTCCAGAGGAATTGAAACAGGCCCTTCTGATTGCTAAAATTGATTCGGATACGGAAAACTTCCTTTCAAAATTAAAAATAAATGACCATCGAATGTATTGTGTGCAATTGATGTCTGTTCCTGAATATCAACTCTGTTAACCTGAATCCAATGAAAAGAAGAGAATTTATAAGACAAAGCAGCTTGACGAGTAGCTTATTCATGGTCCCCGGTTTTTTAAAAGCCTTTGAAGGAATACCTAATGGATCTTTAGGGTTTAAAAAACTTGTGATCATACAGTTATCCGGCGGTAATGACGGGTTGAATACAATCGTTCCTTATCGCAATGATATCTATTATAAAAACAGGCCCGGGATCGCTATTTCAAAAGATGATCTGATCAGGATCAATGACGAAATGGGTTTTCATGCTCATCTGGGCCCCTTGAAAAACCTGTATGATCAGGGATATCTTTCAATAATCAACAATGTGGGGTATCCAAATCCAAACCGATCTCACTTCAGATCCACGGATATCTGGCATACGGCAAGCGACTCCAACGAATATTCAAATACGGGATGGATAGGACGATATATTGATACCTATGGCCAAAACCCGCATGCTGGGATTGAACTGGATGATAGTTTGTCTTTGATGATGAAAGGAGAAACAATTAACGGAATAGCTACCAAAAATCCAGCCGTGCTGTTCAGGAATATGCGAACCCCATACTTTAAAAAGGTTCTGGAACATCAAAGCGACGCCCATTTGAGCGAACATAATCTTGGATATTTGTATAAGACCATGATCGAAGCTGAGTCTTCGGCGAAATACATCTATGAAACCTCCAGGACCTTTACAAGCACAGAGACCTATCCGAACAATCCTTTTGCGAAACAGTTAAAAACAACGGCACAGTTTATCAATTCAGAAGTTGAAAGCAAGGTTTATTATGTGTCTATGCCGGGATTTGATACGCATGCCGGCCAGGAAAACAAGCAAAAAAGATTACTAAAAACCTATGCAGATGCAATGGAAGTCTTTATTAAGGACCTCGAGAAAAATGACAGCTTCAAAGACACCCTGGTGGTAACTTTTTCAGAATTTGGGCGCCGGGTAAAACAGAATGCGGCCGGAGGTACAGATCATGGAACGGCTAACAATCTGTTTATTATTGGAAAAAATCTGAAGAAAAGCGGATTTTATAATGCGGCACCAAACCTTTCAAAGCTTGATGCCAATGGTGATCTGATCTATAAGGTGGATTTCAGGTCAATTTATGCTACCATTCTGGATAAATGGCTCGAGGTAAATGACCAAAAGATCCTAAACAAAGGCTTTGATAAACTGAATTTTATCTAAGCCATGACTTTTTTATTTTCAGTCCTTCAAAAACGATCTTTGTTTGCGAAAGAATCTATTTCTTCTAAAGATCTATTTTTTTGACGGAACCATCCAGTAGGTGTAAAAATAATCCTGATAAGGTAGCATATACTCTTTTCGTGGCAGGGCTCCCCAGCTATTGACACACCCAACACCTGAGGTGTATCCGTCAATATTCAGGTATACTTCATCACGAGGGTTCAATAGCCTGCCGTGCGCTTGAGTGGTCGTTTTGTCTTTACCCGAATCCAGGTCCTCAATTTTAAAGTGAGAAGCCGAAAAATTCAATAATTCAGGTCCAAAAAATCGTACGGATAATCCATCAGCATTAGATAGTTCTACCCATCTGATATCCGTTCTGTTCCCATTTTCCTGAGGCCTGGCATACATGGTAAAAAGATCTTTTACTTCACTTGAATAAAGCCCGATATCGGTTGAGTTTTTACGGTCTATATAGGACTCATCCGGCCCTCTTCCATACCAGTCGGTTTGCGTAAACCCTTGAGGCAGAACAAATTCATTTCCAAATTTATATATATTGGCATGTTCATTCTTTTTATACTTCCCCTTAAATCCGCCAACTGAAATATTACTTTTTCCTTTAACAGCGTTGAGGTCATTTTCAATTTTGACGGCTCCGTTTGATAATACGGTATAGGTCTGGTTGAAAATGGCATCCCCTTCCAACATCTCCTGACTGAAGCGGATCTCTATCTGTTTTTTTGATTTTTTAATCTCGTGAGAAATAGCCTGAGGTTCCTTACCCTGAGCAAACCATTCTCTGTAATGGACAGGTGTTTTTGCACCGTAGTCGTTGTCTACCGGAGCTCTCCAGAAATTGACTTGTGCCCCCTTCGAAATGATGGTCTCTCCTTCAAACTCGAATGTATGGATCGTTCCTGAAGTTTTATTGAACGCAATGCTAAACTTGTCATTTGATACACTGATCAAAGCACCTGTTTCTGAAAGTTTCAGCTCTCCCGAGGTAACTGCTGGTTCAACTACTTTTACCTTACCTGAGTTCAACGGGAACTGTGCCTTTGCAATTTCAAAACCCGCAGCAATCAAGGGTTCCTCCTCAATGAGTTTGACCGAAAAATTGATAAAGTATTCTTTTGAATCATTGATCTGTGCCTTAAATGGAATTCCAACGATACCACTTTGTTGGGGCTCGATATCTAAATCGCTGATCGTACCACGCTCAATTGCTTTTCCATTTTCAACAAGGGTCCAGTCAATCTTATAATTTGAAAGATCTCTAAAGAAATACCAGTTTTTAACTTTGACTTCATTGATTTTGAGCCCCTCTTTATAAAACTTGACATTTTGCATGATCTTTTTAGCCTCAAGGATGTGCGGATTCAAACTTTTGTCTGCCTGAATCAATCCATTGTTCAGAAAATTATGATCACTCGGAGTTCCTTCGGGCCCAAAATCACCCCCGTAGGCAAAGAATTCTCTACCATCTTTTTCTGTTAACAGGCCCTGATCCTGGTAATCCCAGATAAAACCACCCTGTAGCTTGTCATATTTTTCAAACAGGTCCCAGTATTCCTTAAAACCACCTAAGCTATTTCCCATGGCATGGGCATATTCACATGGAATAAACGGCCTTTTTTTACTGTCGTCTTTTGCATATTTCTCAAGATGATCATACGAAGCATACATATGTCCGATCACATCGGTGTTCCACTCTTCAAGGGCACGCTCATAATGCACAAATCTTGTTGGGTCTAGTTCTTTGGCCCTTAAATAAGTCTGGTAAAAGTTGTAACCATTTCCGGCTTCATTACCCAAGGACCAGGCAATAATTGATGGATGGTTCTTGTCTCGGATGACCATGCGTTCAGTTCGCTGCATATGTGCCTCGAGCCAATCCGGATTATTTCCTAAGGTCTCATTTAAATTATACCCGATGCCGTGTGATTCAATATTGGCTTCGTCATAAACATAGATACCATACTGATCGCATAGTTCATACCAGTAAGGATCGTTTGGATAATGACAGGTTCTGACGGCATTGATATTATGGGCCTTAAAGATTCTTATGTCTTCGAGCATGCTTTCACGGCTGATAACGTGCCCTGTAATATGGTCGTGTTCATGTCTGTTGACACCTTTTATCAAGATGGGTTGCCCATTGATAAGCACCTGGCCTCCCTCAATTTTGATATTTCTGAAGCCAACTTTCCTCGATATCGCTTCAAGGGTATTTCCTTTATGATCTGAAAGTTCGATAGAGAGGGAGTAGAGATTTGGTGTTTCTGCGGTCCAGTGCAAAACATTGGCGATACTTCCTGATAAGGATTCTTTTAGCTGCTTGTTTTTGTCAAATACGATAGGTTTGGAGCTTTTAAAAACGGATTTACCTTCCTTTGATAATTCTACATTGAGGTTCCCTTTGAATTTATCCGCATTTACATTGGCAACCTTTAAATCGATCTCAAAAATGCCATTGACAAATTGATTATCGAGGTCTGCTAGAATGGTAAAGTCCTGAATATGTACTTTTGGAGTTGCATAGAGGTATACATCTCTTTCGATTCCTGAAAACCTCCAGAAGTCCTGATCTTCCAGATAACTGCCGTCAGACCATCTGTATACTTCCAAGGCAATAGAATTTTGTCCTGACTTTACATAGGGAGTCAGGTCGAATTCTGCCGGTAATTTTGACCCCTGGCTGTAACCCACTTTTTCGCCGTTGACCCAGATATAAAAGGCCGATTTTACGGCACCTAAATGAATGGTAATTTGCTTTTTGTCCCAGGACGCAGGAATTTCAAAGTTTCTCTTGTAGGATCCCACGGGATTGTAACCGTCCGGGATGTCCGGAGGGCTAGGTTTTTTATCAAAACTAAACGGATAAGGAATATTGGTATAGATCGGGATGCCATATCCTTCCAACTCCCAGTTAGCAGGTACCTTAATGTCATTCCAGTCAGACACATCAAAATCTTCTTTGAAAAAATCTACGGGCCTGTCTTCAGGTGTTCTTACCCAACTGAATTTCCATATCCCGTTCAGGGATTGATAGTTTTTAGAAGCACCTGGGTCATTACCTGATGCCAGTTCAGTTGATTCATAGGCAAAAAAGGTCGCTCGGGGTGGTAATTTATTAATTTCAACTACGGCAGGGTTTTCAATAACAGGGTCCAGAGTTTGTGCAGATCCTGTTAAGCAAACGATGACTATGGCGATATAACTTATGAGTTTTGAATTATTCATTATCTAATTTGATTTTTCCTGATTTTTCTGTGCTTTCTGGTATTCTTTATTCAACTTGCCATATCCGGGTTCTATTCCCTTCTTCATTTTGGCAATAACTTCAGGCCTTTCCTTGTTGAGCCATTCCATGATCTCAACCGATTTAGGAGGCGGGCAATTTTCCCAGATGATCTCTTCCAATCCATAGTCGTGATTTTCAGTGTTCCAATCCTCGTAATAACCCCTCATTTTGTCGGCAACGGCCTGATATTCTGGGTGATCTATCAAATTTACCGTTTCATAGGGGTCATTGATTCGATCATATAATTCTTCTTTGGGCTTGGTTGGTTCGAAAAATTTTGACTGTAACTCCGTCAGTTCGTTTTTCTCATTTAATCCTCTCATGACATGAACGGCGGGCCTGTAAAATTCCAGATAGGCCTGATGTGCGTCATAAGACTGATCTGTAATGTTGTTTTTAATATACCTGTATTCGGTTGTTGTAATCGCTCTGGATTGTTCCAGTATTTCATCCCATAGGTCCCTTGCCGAATAAACATACTCTCTCGGTTCGTTGTCTTCTTTGATAATAGACCTTGCTGTCATATAATCAGGAATTTCCACTCCTGCAGCATGAAGGATCGTTGCTGCCACATCGACTGAAGCGACAAGTCTTTCCTCTTTTTTACCACCTGTCAGGGCAGCCGGCCAGTTCACGATCAGAGGCAGATGTAACCCGGGCTCATACAAATAACCTTTACCTCTTACATTACATCGTCCGTTATCACCTATGAAAATGATGATGGTGTTGTCTCTCATACCTTTGGCTTCAAGATCTTTGAGCAGTAACCCAACTTCATTGTCCATATACTCCATCTGATCCAGGTATTTTGCCCAGTCTTCTCTGATTACAGGGGTATCTGCATAATAAGGTGGTAAGCTAACAGCAGCCGGGTCAACTTTGTGTTTTGACTGAGCCCTAACCCCGTTCCACCAGCCCCCGCGATGGGTTACGTGCAAGGTGACCTGCTGGAAAAAAGGTTGATCTTCCGGAAGGACCTCGTGTTTTTTATCAAACAGTCCAAAGTTGTTTTTACCATCCCATTCCCCAATCATCGTATGCTTGAAGTTGACATCAATCTTTTGACCGTTTTGCCTTACTAAATTACTTCCGATGATGCAGGTATAACCCGCATCTCTGAGATAAGAAGTGATCGGTTTATAGGGCTCCATCAAGGGGATATCACGGTTGGACCTGTGGTGCTGGGTATTGCTGATATTTTGATGGACCCCAACCATCATGTTTGATCGGCTCGGTGAGCAAATGGAATTGTTGCCATAGGCATTCATAAATTGAATACCATCGGAAGCCAACTGATTTAGGACAGGAGTTTTGACTCCCTGCATCCCATAGCACTCAAGATCCGTGCTAATGTCTTCAGCGAGAAGGAACAAAATGTTGGGTTTTATTTTAGCGCTTTGATCGTCTTGGCCTTTTTGACCCTTGGTTGAGCAAGTCGCAAAAAAAATCCCTATTAAAAGGAACGATAACATTGAATATTTTTTCATCAACTTAATTTGTTAGTGCATGTTAGGCTACCGGCAAATATAGGATAAAAATTATATAAACCATACCTGTCCGTACCAGTTTGAATAAAAATTTTTTTGTACAGGAATTTATACGTTTATTTGTCATGAAAATGGTTGTCGGTATTTATGTTCCTGTACTAAATTTTATCCAGTTTCAAATGAAATATATCAACACATTTCAGTTATTCAAGCTACTAATCCTTCTTCTTTTTCTGAGGGATTGCAAGGCACAGTCCGATAATTCTGTCAGGGATCATCCCAATGTGTTGTTTATCATGGTTGATGACCTGAATGATTACCAAGGGGTTTATGGAGGACATCCCCAGGCATTAACTCCAAGTATCGATAATTTTGCAAAATCGGCAACGGTATTCACCAATGCCCATACAAATTCTCCGGTGTGTCAACCTTCACGGAATAGTTTATTTACAGGTGTTTATCCGCATAATTCAAGAGATTTTGGGTGGACACCACACTTTCGACAAGCTGTTTTAAAGCATAATAAAACTTTTATTGAGCTCTTTAAGGAAAACGGTTATCAAACATTGGGAACTGGAAAATTATTACATAAAAATGTGAAGAAGTACTGGGATCAATGGGGAATTCCGGAAGGGATCAATTACGGACCGCATGCCTTTAGCGGTATTGATGAAAAAGGAAAGCGAATCATGGGGCATTCTTCAGTACCGGAACCTTTTAGAAGTATCAATGTGGTTGACGGATCATTTGCACCTTTATCTGATACTCCTGTCATTCCGGATGGAAAGGGAGGATTTAAGAAAACAGGCTGGACCTATGGCAACCGGCCATACCGATACAATAATGACGACGACAGGGATCTGTTACCTGACGAGCGGCATGCGCAGTGGATCTCAGGAAAAATAAAAGAACTTGATGATCAGGGTGGATCGGAACCGTTTTTTATGGGGGTAGGATTTGTGAATCCACACACCCCTTTATATGCACCTCAAAAATACTTTGATTTATTCCCTCTTGAATCGATCCAAATGCCTGTTGTACAAGATGGAGATGTTGATGATATTTTTTATCAGACGGTTTACGCGCAGACAGAAATGGGACTCGCATATTACAGAAAATTAAAACAATCTTATCCTAACGGGGATGAAGGCTTGAGAAGATTCTTGCAGGCTTACCTGGCATGTGTTGCCTTTGTAGATGATCAGATAGGAATCGTACTGGATGCGCTGAATCATAGTCGGTTTAGAGATAACACGATTGTGATTCTTGTCAGTGACCACGGATGGCAAATGGGTGAGAAAGCATATTTGTACAAAAACTCTCCCTGGGATGAGAGTACACGAATTCCTTTTATAATCAGAGACCCAAGGCTATCAGATCCAGTAGAGGAGATCGATCATGCGGTATCCTTGATCGATCTATACCCAACCCTCATAGAACTATGCGAGCTTCAGGCAAACGACAGTGCAGCGTCTCCGTTGCAAATGGACGGGTTCAGTTTAAAACCTTTTTTAGCTGATGCCAAAACTTCTGACTGGGAAGGGCCAAGGGGGGCTCTTACCGTTTTAGGGGCTGGGATCAATAAACCGATTGAGGGAATCGGGGTGAGCAAGAACCCAGGGGCCTTGTGGCATATTGAGATCATCAACGATCTGGATACGTCCTATGTAAAGAAACAGAATTATACCTATCGGACAAAAGACTGGAGGTATATCTTGTATCATAATGGAAAGGAGGAGATGTATTATCACCCGGATGATCCTTATGAATGGGTGAATCTGGCAGGTGAAGAGAAGTTTTCAGACATGAAAATCAGGCTGCGGTCAGAGATGATGGAAATGATAGACTCAGACGGGAGGTAATAAATGAACTATGATTGATAATTGCAAATATTATAGGTGCAAGCCTATGATCTACTTTTAGAATTGCTTAAAAAGCCGATCCCAGATTGGCTGAAAGAATAAAATTATGATCATAGAAAAGGTTGAAACCTTTGTTTTAAAGGACAAACTGTCAAAAAGTTTTTTCTTTTCCCAATGGGAATACTCAGAACGTTCAATATGTGTTGTAAAAATAACAGCATCTGACGGGACCTATGGATGGGGAGAAGGATATGGGCCGGCAAAAATTCTTGAAGAAGGGGTGAATTTTTTAAAACCAATTGTGATTGGTTCGGATCCTTTGAAAAATGAATTAGTATGGCATCAGATGTACAGAAAAACTTTGGATTATGCGAGGAGAGGAATTCTTGTATCCTCCATGAGTGCCATTGATATCGCCATCTGGGACCTGAAAGGTAAAATCCTGGGTGTAGCTGTGTCTGCCCTTTTGGGTGGTGCACATCGTGATAAAGTAAAGCCTTATGCCACTGGTCTTTATTTTAGGAATTATGAGGAGCCTTCAGTAGAATTTGGAGAGGAGATTGAGCGTTATGTAAAACAAGGATTTAAGGCGATTAAAATGAAGGTTGGCCTAGGTGTAGACGAAGATTATGAGAATGTAAAGAAAGTAAGATCCATGATTGGGGATGAGATTGAATTAATGATCGATTCCAATCATGCCTATAGTTTAAAAGAAGCAGTGAGTTTGGCCAGGAAACTTGAACCCTTGAACATATCGTGGTTTGAAGAACCACTGTCTCCTGAATTTTATGATCAGTACAGGGAATTAAGAGAGAAGACCACGATACCGATCGCAGCCGGGGAATGTGAGTATCTAAGGTATGGATTTCATCAGTTGCTCAGAAGTAAATCTGTTGATATCCTGCAACCTGATATTTGTTCAAGTGGCGGGTTAACAGAAGCGAAACGGATTTCAACTCTGGCATCGGTTTACGGGATAGACGTGATTCCGCATACCTGGGGAACTTCAATTGGAATGCACGTGGCGCTTCATTTTATTTCGAATCTTGAATTGATTCCGGGGCGAATGAAACAGCCTGATTTTTTAATGGAGTACGATCAGACCGAAAATGCACTTCGTGAAAAGCTAACCTTCCCAAAGGTTATCATGAAAGATGGGTTTATTAAGGTTCCAAAAGGGCCTGGACTTGGATTGGATGTTAACGAAGATGTGCTCAGGGAGTACGATATTTCTAAAATGAAAGATAAAAGTATCATATGATAAATCATGGTAAAATGGAAACAAAACATTTTGGATACAAGAAATTATATATCAACGGAAAGCTGATCGACGCTGAAGGCAATAAAAAAGCGGATGTGGTTTGCCCGGCAAATGGAGAAGTTATTGCTCAAATTGCAGAGGCAGGGATCTCTGATGCCGAAAAGGCACTTGAAGCTGCTCAGAATGGTTTTAAATACTGGTCCAAATTATCCCTGGCGAAAAGAACTGCCTGGATGATGAAACTGCGATCCGCGGTTCTCGAAAAGGAACATGAATTAAGGACTGCAATGGTTTACGAAATGGGTAAAAACTATGAGGGAGCCTATGAAGACATTGAAGCTGTGGTCAATGCTTTGGAATGGTACCCGGGTGCCATGAAAAATTTACGTGAAGAGCTGATACCTGATTACGAAAATACACATACACATAAGATGATTTCAAAACCTGCGGGGGTGGCTGTGGCGTATCTGGCCTGGAATTTTCCCTTACTTAATGTAGGCTTTAAACTGGGCCCGGCACTGGCGGCTGGATGTTCATTGATCATCAAACCTTCTTCTTTATCACCGTTGTCTGCCTATATCCTTGGTGAGATCCTTTACGAAATCGATTTTCCTGCAGGTGTCGTAAATATACTCACCGGGCCAAGTAAATATGTGGCAAGTACGATGACTAAAAGCAAGATTCCATCGGTATTGACCATGATTGGATCTACTGAAACAGGGAAAAGAGTTATTGCAGATAGTAACACCTCGATCAAGAAGTTGGGTATGGAACTTGGCGGGAATGCTCCTTTTATCATTTTCGATGATGCCGATTTTGAAAAAGCACTAAATTTGGCGGTGACTTTAAGTTTTTGGAATTCCGGTCAGATATGTGTTGCAGCGAATCGAATATTTGTACATAAAAAGATCTATCAGAAATTTTTAAAAGCTTTTGTAGAAAGGACTTCTGAATTGAAATTGGGCCTTGGAACAAAAGAACATCCTGAAGTATTTATGGGGCCCGTTGTGACCCGAGAGGATCGTGACAGGATGTTTGATCTGATCGATGATGCTCTGGACAAAGGAGGGAAATTAGAATACGGAGGGCAAATTCCAAGAGATTTACCTGAAAATGGAAACTGGATAGAACCCACGGTTATTTCGGGTATTACTTCTGAGATGGACCTGTTCCGTAAAGAGACTTTTGGGCCGATTGCGAGTATTTTGAGTTTTGAAACTGATGATGAGGTCCTGCAGTTGGCCAACGATACCGAATACGGATTAGCTTCCTATATTTTTACAAATAACCACAAAAGAATAGAACGTTTTTCAGAAGATCTTGAATTTGGAGAAATTCAGATCAATGGGGTGAAATATGCCATTTATCTCCCTCACGGAGGAATCAAGAATAGTGGTATAGGCTATGACTGTTCTCATCTGGCCCTGGATGATTATTTGGTTAAAAAAAGAATATCAACAGCAATAGATTAGGGTTGCTATTGGGAAAGAAATTATGAAAAGGAATCAATTAAAAGATCATCTTTCAAAGGGGAAAACTGTCTACGGGCCGTTCTGTAAAATCCAGGATGCGACCATGGTAGAAATTGCGGCGTTAAGCGGCTTTGACTTTATCATTTTGGATATGGAACACGGACCCTTTAGTATAGAAACAGTTCAAACCTTGATCCGGACAGCTGAGGCAAGGGGAATAACCCCTGTGGTACGTGTCACGGAGAATTCAGAGACCTTGATTTTGAGAACATTGGATGTTGGGGCCAGATGCATTCAGGTTCCTAAAATTTCCTCAAAATCAGATGCTCAGAAAGTTATTAAGGCCACTAAATTCTATCCACAAGGGGAAAGAGGTATGTGCCGCTATGTAAGGGCGGCCGATTATACTCATGAAGATAAAGCTAAATATTTTGGCAGTGCCAATGAGTCTATTCTCACAATTATCCATATTGAAGGACTTGAGGGACTTGATAATTTAGCTGAGATTCTCGAGGTGGAGGGTATTGATGTGATCTTTTTGGGGCCCTATGATTTGTCTCAATCTTGTGGGGTACCGGGAGAAGTAAATCATGAAAAGGTAGTTTCCAAAATGAAGGACGCCGTTATTTTAGCTCAAAAAAGGGGTAAAAAAATAGGGACCTTCACCGAGAATGTGGAAGATGCCGAAAAATGGAAACAAATAGGGGTTCAATACATAGCCTATTCCGTTGATGTTGGCCTGGTCTTGAATGCTTATCAGGAAATAAGTCACAAACTAAATAATTAACTAATCAGATCTGCATATTATGGATTCAATGTTTTTTCCTTTCTTATTAATCATATTTGCCAGTGTTTTTCAAGGATCTTTTGGACTCGGCATGAAGTATATGGCTCCCCTAAAATGGGAATCGTGGTGGCTGGTGCATGCAACGATCGCAATGCTTATTATTCCTGTCATTTGGGCTTACCTTGTAGTACCGGACCTGTTCGGGGTATTGGCTACGGCTTTTTCTGACCCGGCAATGAACGAAGTTGTTTTTATGGCAATGTTGTTCGGTTTTTTATGGGGTATCGGAGGTATTCTTTTTGGGGTGAGCGTTCCCTATATAGGCCTTTCACTGACCATGGGAATCGTGATGGGTCTTGCAGGATCTGTTGGAGCCCTAATTCCCCTGTTGCTCATGGATGACGCCAGTTCAACTCCTCAGTTTCCCTATGTTATAGCGGGTTTGATCGTTACCCTGTCAGGGGTAGCAATTACAGCAAAAGCTGGAATAAACAAGGATAAACTGGTAAAGGAAGAGGTGTCAGAAAAATCAAACATCGGAAAGGGAATTTTTATTGCTGTAGCCTGCGGGGTCTTATCCGCCTTACTCAATGTGGGATTCGTAAGCGCTGCTCCAATCGCTGAACTGGCTGAAAAGGCGGGTGCTTTGGATAGAAATGCGAGCCTGGCTGCCTGGGTGGTGGTACTCCTTGGAGCTTATATCATGAATGCAGGTTATGCGATATTTTTACTGATCAAAAATAATTCCTGGAACAATTTTAAAGTTGCTGGATCAGCCAAGGCCTATAAGTGGGCAATTATCGCAAGCATATTCTGGTTTGGTGCACTCGGTGTATACGGTCAGGGAGCAGCTTTGATCGGACCAATAGGAGGGGTAATAGGTTGGCCGATGTTACTGGGACTATCTTTGATTGTGAGTAATTTCTGGGCCTATAAAGCCGGAGAATGGAAAGGTGCTAAGAAGCCATTCAAACTCTTGTTGGTTGGTCTCGTGGTTTTGATCTTTGCCAGTATTTTGCTTGGATATTCGAACTCAGTATCCTGATATGCGGAAGCCATAATCATGAATCATCATCGGGGAATCTAATAATTAAGACTCATGTACTTATTTTTGTATTCACTGGCGGAAATACCTTTCATATTCTTGAAAATACGGTTAAAACTGGAAAAGGAATTAAACCCGGTATCATAGCAAATTTCTGCGATACTCTTTTCTCCATTAATAAGCATTTGACAAGCCTTGTTTATCCTGAATTCTCTGATGAACTGGAAGGCCGTCTTACCAGTTCTGTTCTTAAAGAACCTACAAAATGAATTTGTAGTCATATGGGCTACTTCGGCAAGATCTTCCAAGGAAATATCTTTGGTATAATGGTTTGAAATGTAATCAATTATTTTTTGCATCCTATCCTCACCTCTGTCAGAAATTCTGGAAGAAAAGTTTTCACTTGCCAAATACTGGTAGTTACTTTCCTGTGAGAGAATTTGAAGCACAGATATAAGATGAATAATCTTATCGGCGTCTTTGCATTTTGACAATTTGATTAATTCTTTACTTACCTTTTTAGCAGTTTCTTTGGAGAATATGAGCCCCCTGTGAGCAGATTTTAGGAAACGATCGATTTTTGAGAATTCCGGAAGAGAGAAGAGAGGGACATCATTAAATTTCTGACCAAATTTTACTACAATAAAATCAACAGATTTGGATTCGTCCTTTTCGTCATTTTTGAACAGGTGAGGCAATCCTGACCCGAGAAAGACCAATTCCTCACCTTTAAAATGATCCATATTATCTCCAACAATCCTTACTCCCTCGCCCTTGATGGTATACAGGATTTCGAATTCTTCATGATAATGCCAATGAAGCCCGTAATATGGAGACTTTTTTCTTTCTACATAAAAGGATTCAAAATTCGAAATTGTGGATGGATGATATTCTAGTTTCAATGTATACCCGATTTAAATATATCAATGGGGTGTAATTTAAACCATTTCTATCATTATCTGCGCTATTTTAACTGACTTTATGATAAATTACCCTATTTAATGGCAATAAGTGGTTATTCCTTGCCAATTTCCAGAAACAATTTCTTTTTAAGTGTTTGTTTTATTTCTGCATATTTGGGGTCATTAGCAATATTGTTCCATTCGTATTGATCAATCCTATGATCATAAAGCTCTTCGGCCCCGTTAAAATAATGGATGTATCTAAAGTCACGGGATCTAACTGACAAATGCTGGTCTTCCGGTTTATTAGATTTCCAGCTTGCAATAACGGATAGTGCAACATCAGGTCCGTCCCATTGTTCTGCCTCGGGATTTTCGATCAAGGGTTTTAAGCTAAACCCGTCCAATTCGCCCCCCCTTTCGTTTAGCAAAGTGGTACCTTTTAGATTACAAAGATCTTTTAAGGTAGGATATAGGTCTATCAGACTAACCGGAGATTGTACTTTTTTTCCGGCATTTTGCTCATTTTTTGGTATCCTCATGATCAAAGGTACTCGGGTTGACTCTTCCCATAATGAATACTTGAACAGGTAATCTTTTTGGCCCAAATTATAACCATGGTCGCTAAACAGAACAACTATGGTATTCTTTTTAAACCTGCTGTTGTCAAGAACTTTTAGAAGTTTCCCTACCATGTCATCGGCAAAGGCAACGCTTGCAAGATATGCCTGGGTGTATTTCCTTAGGCCCTCTTCCGGGTTTGAATACGATTCAGTTAGCGTTTTAAAAGCAGTCCTGCCTCTGGGTTCTTTTTTAGAATTTTCGGCAAGACGTGTGTCATTTTTGTCATCTTTTAACTGAACAGGTATTTGAATATCTTTAATAGGAAATTTGTCAAAATACTTTTGAGGAACCACAAGGGGTGTATGAGGCCTGATTAAACCGACACTTAAGAAAAAAGGATCTCCTTGTTCGTCCTTTTCCAGTGCTTTTATTTTTGTTTCAAACCATTGAACGCTTTTTTCATCAGTCATCAGATCTCTGTTGTTATTGTCCTCGTAATTGAAGTGGCTATTCGTTTTTCGATGTGTGTTTCTCCATCCCTTATAACCTGGAGAATCTGCATTTGGCTGTACCTCAGGAACATCTGCCAAAGATGCGAAAGTTGCATCCAGAGGCCCTAAGACTCCCATCGCCTCTGGACAGGAAGGGTGGACGACAGCCTTTATACCATTGAAGGCCATGGGCCCATAGTCTGCAACGGCACCCATTTCATCCCATACTCCTTTTTTAGCATTATGAAAAACCTTACCCGTCTGAAAAGTTTGGTAACCATTATCCCTGAAGTATTCGGGAAGTGATTTTGAATTTATCAGCGTTTCATTCTTAAGCCAATTCTCAAATCCCCAATTCCCTGATGATGTTGGCAGTATTCCATTCATAAAACTAGCTCTTGAAGGCATGCAAACCGGAACATTACTATGCGCATTCAGAAAGAGAACTCCCTGAGATGCAAATTTATCTATATGAGGAGTTCTCGCCTGAGGATGTCCTCCCATAACTCCAACAAAATCATTTAGATCATCAAGTACGATCATCAATACGTTTGGTTTTTCCTGAGCTGAATTAGTTTGACCCGTGAACAAAAGAAACAGAATCAAAATTTGGTAAAAAGCTGTTTTCATAGTTTTATGTTTTTTCAGGATCTAAATCGATTTCAAAACAATCAGTTAATCCGATAAGATGTGAAAATAAGGTATAGGAATAGTATTATTTCAAATAAATTATCCACATTTTATCATTAATTACCTTTTTTTTTATATCATGCCATTCCTGAGCGAAGAATTTATTAATTTACTCGATCTAAAAATTACCCGGGGGAGGGTAAATAGTCAGATTTTTTATGACCTTCAGACAAGTATTAACTCATTTTTATCTGCTGCTTGCAGTTTGTCTACATTGTACCAATGTATTGGCGCAAAACAATAATTATGTTATTGACCATTTAGAGCTTCCCGATGAGCTACAATCAGTTACCTCAACGAGTTTTGCTGAAGACGAAAACGGATTCCTTTATCTGGGAATGCGCAATGGTATTTACAGGTATGACGGCCATGAAATAAAAGCAATCACTTATAGAGATGAATTTGGAAGTGAAACCGATTTCTTCTTTGTTGAAAAACTGGCTTTGGATCATGATGGTGAAATTGTGATTGTTTCAAGAGCAGGGGTGTTTATTTATGATCCAAAATCGGATCAAACAAGAAGATTCATTCTTAATGAAAGCGTAGGGGTTGAATACCGAACACTTTATATTACGAGATATAATGAGATTGTTATAGGGACAAATAAAGGACTAAGAATCTATGATAAATATACAGGGAAGTTTGAGTCTTATATTCATGATTCATATAACGACAAATCCATTAGTCACAATGTCATCCGGGTTATTAATGAGGACCATGAAGGAAATCTATGGATCGGGACTTATAATGAACTGAACAAGTTCAACAGGGAGTCTAAAAGTTTTGAATCATTTAATATTAAACCAAAAGAAGCAGAACAGGGGCGAAATAATCTTATTCTAAGTATCCATCCGTTGGAAAACGAGGAGAATAATAAATTATTAATTGGCACGGAAACCGGATTGGTGATTTTTAATACTGATAATTATTCATTTAAGAATATTACAAAGAACAGTACCAAAGGCCAAATTAGCAATGATGTTATAAAGACGGTTTATCCTGTCAATTCAAATGAGATTTGGTTTGGTACTGATTTCGGGTTAAACAGGTACTCTATTGAAACCGGAGAAACATTAAGTTTTTTTCACAATTTTGGAAATATTAACTCAATCAGCCATGACGTAATAAACACGCTCTATCAAGATCGTCAGGGCAACCTTTGGATCGGAACCAATAATGGTGTAAATAAGATTCTTATTTCTGATAACAGTATCCTATTTAATCAAACAGGAAATAACGGAAAACAGCATGCTGAGAGTTTTGAGGTGAATTCGATTTTGGAAGACAGGAAAGGTAATTATTGGTTTGCGTCAAATGAAGGGTTGATCAAGTATGATCCTGATAAAAATAAGTATTCTGAGTTTCATCCTCCGCAAATTCTTCATACGAAAGTTTCGAAAATCTATATTGACGATGAGGATAATATCTGGTTAGCAACACCAGGAGGTATTAATAAATTTGATTCTAATCGAGACAAGTTTGTCAGTTATACGGCACAAGTTGGTAAAAAGGGGTATTTAGGAACAAATTATATGTCGGATATTGCTATCGAATTAAACGGAGATTTATGGGTTTCTACTCTCAATAAAGGACTTTACAAGTCAACAGGGGGTAAGAAGGACAGAAATTTTAACCCTTATCCGGTCCTAAATGAGAATAAGGTTCCTGTAACCCGAATAAAAGAAATTACCTTAGATAGTAGCAATAACCTTTGGATCGACACTTTTATAAGCCTGATCAAATTGAATGTGGAAACAGAGGAAATAATCTCCTTTGGTCCAGAGGAAGATGCTCCAAATGGGGTTGTTTATGATACCTACCTGAACGATAATGAATTTTGGGCTGCTGCCGAAAATGGATTATTTAAGTGGGATGGTGAAGCGAATAATTTTATTAGAATTACCGATCTCGATATGATTGTCAGAGGAATGATAGTAGATGACAATTTTATTTGGTTATCGGATTATTCAAATATCTATCAATTTGATGTAAGCCGTTCTGTTTTAAGAAAAGTTCCAAGTTATCTCATTCGGAATATTAAGTTTAGCCGAAAAGGATACAAGAATAAAGAAGGGAGAATATTCTTTAATAGTCTGGATGGTTATATAAGCTTCGATCCGAACCAAATTACTTTTAACGAATCAGCTCCGGATTTAAGATTTACAAATTTTGAGGTACTGGGCAAAGATGAATCTAAAGATGCTGAGTTTTATAAGGAGCTCTTTTCTGAAAAGCCCTTAAACCAAATTGAAAATATTAATTTATCCTACAACGACAATAGTTTTGATATTTCATTCTCTTCTTTAAACCTGATAGACAATAAAAATATAACCTATAGTTATATGCTCGAGGGATATGACGAAGTCTGGAATATTTTAAATAATGGGAACAATGTGGCTAAATATGTTAAAGTACAACCAGGAAAATATGTCTTTAAGGTTAAAGCGAGCAATGCTTTTGGAATCAGCAGTAACGAAGTAAGGAAGTTTGGAATTTCGATTAAACCACCATTCTATGCATCTAACCTGGCTTATGCGTTTTATGTTATTATTTTGGTTTTGTCTGTAATGATTGGATATCGAGTAATTCTTTCGAGGGAAAAATATAATAACAGAATAAAATTAGAAACATTTCAAAGAAAGAAGACAGAAGAACTAGCTGAGTTAAAAACTAAATTTTTCAGCACAATCACCCATGAGTTGAAAACACCCCTTACCCTTATTAAAGCTCCTCTTGAAAGAATCATTGAAGAGGAAGAAGATGTTGAAATGGTCAGAAAATTGAGCGTAATCGACAGAAATGCAGGCAGACTTATTAAACTTGTTAATCAGATTCTTGACCTGAGAAAATTTGAAAAGGGAGTGGAGAAACTTGAGATACAGGAATATGATATCGTAGAATTCTCCAAAAATATCTTTGACAGGTTTGAAAGCGAAGCCTTGCACAGAGAACTGGATATGACTTTCAAATCAAACAGGAAGTCATTGCATATGTGGTTTGATCTTGAAAAAATGGAAAAAACATTGTTGAATCTTTTGTCGAATGCCTATAAATTCACGCCAGATAGAGGTTCGATCAAACTAAAGCTGGAGTACAAAAAAAAGGTTTCCAAACTATTGATTTCTGTCAAAGATTCAGGAGTTGGTATTAATAATGAAGATCAGGATCAGGTCTTTGAGAGGTTTTCGAATATCGAATCAACAAATTACACAAATCAGGGTGGGAGCGGAATCGGTCTATCGCTCGTAAAGGAGTATGTAAAACTGCATAATGGATTTGTGGAATTTAAAAGTAAATTGAACAAAGGAAGTGAATTCATAATAGAGATACCAACAGAAAAGGAAGCTTTTACGGATTTTGTTGAAAAGACACAGATCAATGGTAGAATAAAGGAAATAGAATCGGTAAGAGGTGAATTTGAAATTCGGGAAAACGGAATTAATGATAAGAAAAGGAAATTACCGGTTTTGTTGATTGTTGAAGACGAAAAGGATATGCGGGAATTTCTTGAAGAAAGTTTCGATAAATTCTACAATGTTATCACGGCGGTTGATGGAGTAGAGGGCTTTGATTCAGCCACCAGAAGGATGCCTGATATCATTATTTCAGACGTCATGATGCCAAGAATGGATGGTTATGAATTATGCAATAAGCTAAAAACGGACATTAGAACCAGTCATATTCCCATAATTCTGTTATCTGCCAAGGGTGATTCAAAAAGTAAATTAACAGGTGTTGAGTACGGGGCTGATGACTATGTAGGAAAGCCTTTCCAGTTCGATTATCTGATAACTAAGTCAAAGAACCTGATCAAACAAAGGGAGAAGCTCAAGAAAACTTTTATCAACCAACGCAGTACAGAGATTAGTAATATTGAGCTAAGTTCTTTGGATGAAAACTTCCTGAGTAAGGTGGTACGAATAATCGAAAAAAATATTGATGACAGCAACTTAAATGTGAAGTCTTTAAGCGATCTTGCCGGAATGAATCATACTAATTTTTACAGAAAAATTAAAGGATTGACGGGTCAGACTGCAAATGATTTTATCCGTTCCATAAGATTAAAAAAGGCCGCTCAATTGATGGAAAGCGGAAAATATAATGTGAAGGAAGTAATGTATAAAGTAGGGTTTTCAAATAGCTCATATTTTAGTAAGAGCTTCAAAAAAATGTTTGGTGTAAGCCCAAAGGATTATGTTTGATTCTCAATCCTGTGTAGTCCACCATCTATCTTGAAGGGTCGGGAAAATCCGATCTTTCAATTCCTTGTTCCACTGATTCCAGTCTGATAGTAATTCTGAATAAACTTTGTCCTTGTTTTTTAGAATCTTGTCTTCAGATTCAGACAGATCCATTTGGTATAGATCAGGAATATATTTTTCTTTGTTTTGGTTGGCCACAAGTTTATAATTTCCTTTCCGGATCGCCATGGCGTTCTGTTCCCATTTTCTCCAAAACAAAATATCATGAGGAAGGCCTTTATTCTTACCTGTTAAAAACGGCATCAGATCTACTCCATCGAGAGTCCTTTTAGGGTTGATCTCAATTTGATTCAGACTTACTATAGTCGCCATGATATCAAGTGAGGATACAGGGTTTTTGTAATTTTGACCTTCAGGAATTGTTCCTTTCCATCGGATGGCAAAGGGCACCCTTATTCCTCCTTCGAAAAGGTCTCCTTTGAGGCCTCTTAAAGGACCGTTATTTGAGGCATTATTTTTTGCTCCTCCATTATCTGATAAAAACACGATGATGGTATTTTCATCCAGACCTTTTTCTTCCAGCTTTTGTAATACGCGACCCACTCCGTCATCAACCGCACTCACCATGGCGGCATAGGTTTTTCTTCTTTTATCCTTTATTTCAGGGAAACGAGATAAATATTTTTCTGTGGCCTGTAAGGGTGTATGAGGAGCATTATAGGCTAAATAAAGCATAAATCTCTGATCACTTTCGGCTTGTTTGTCTATGTATCGGACTGCGGCATCACTGAGTTCATCGGTAAGATAATCATCCGTCTCAATTTTTGTTCTGTTCTCAATGATCTTTGTTCTGTACCACTGCCATTTTTCGGTTACTTCTGAAAGATCATTTAAGGTAAGCTGGTCCGGAAAATAATTATGCCCTCCTGAAAGGAATCCGTAAAAATAATCAAAGCCCCGTTCCAAAGGATGAAAATCTGGGTGGGTCCCCATGTGCCATTTTCCTATGATCGCACTTTTATAATTGGCTTTTCTCAAAACTGTGGCAATCGTTTCTTCTGAAGTAGGAAGCCCTGCGACAGGATTGTTAGGATCAATTGAGGGGTTTGTTGTAAAGCCAAAACGGTCCTGGTACCTTCCTGTCAATAATCCGGCCCTGCTGGGTCCGCAAACAGGAAATGAAACATACCCCTCCTCAAAACGGACACCTTGATTGGCTATCATATCAATATTTGGTGTTGGAATGTCTTTACAACCATTGAATCCCACATCCGCCCATCCCATATCATCAGTCATGATGATGATAAGATTTGGATTTTGCTCAGTTCTGTTCTGGGCGTGAATTATATTCACAATAAACAGTAAAATAATCAATGTTTTTTTCATCATTGTTCGTTGTAATGCTTCAATGTTCAAATAACACGATTGTCATGGATAAAATAGCCATTTATTTTAACAAAATATACTCAGATATTATCCATGTCATGACCAGGCTTTTACTGAGTGTCAGGTTTTGGCATCTAGGAGTTGTTGAAAATTGAAATTTAAATACACTGAAACGGAATAAACTGTTAATGAATGCACTTTAATGGATAATAGTTGGTTCAAAAAGGATGGCTTTTTAAGCTACTTTGGTGTTTTGGTAAATGCCATTTCAAAAAATGAGAAAGAGCAGAAGTGTTTGCTTTTTATTAGGCTTGTTGTTAGTTTCATTTAGCCTTAAAGTGTATGGTCAGAACAGATCAATTAAGGGCCAGGTATTCGATTCCGGCACGAAAGAACCCTTGCCATTTGTTCATACGTTGCTTTTTGCTGCAGACACCACGAACGCAATAAAGGGCAGTACAACAAACCTGGAAGGTTCTTTTCATTTTGAAAATCTCGTCGAAGATTCTTATACGATTAAGTTATTATTTATTGGTTATTCCAGTATCAAAAAGAAAATAGAATTCTCTTCCGAAGAAACTATTAACCTGGGAATAATTTATATGAATGAGAGTGTACAGTCTTTACAGGATATTGAAGTAGTTATTGAAAGAAATACAATCGTACAAAAAAGTAATAAAACGATCTTGAACATCAACGAAGGCTTGAGTCAAAGTACTTCTGTAAGTGAATTATTGGAAAATATCCCGTCAGTTAATGTTGATGATGAGGGCATTGCCATTCAAGGACAAAAGCCAGTTTTATTAATTGACGGCATTGAAAGTACTCGGGACGAATTCAATTCTCTAAGCCCGCAGATTATTTCAAGTATTGAAGTTCAGACCAATGCTTCCGCAAAATATGCCGGCTCGAAAATCATCAATGTAAAGCTCAAATCAAAAGGTGTAAAGCAAAAAAGTTTAAAATTAAGTACACTTGGGGGAAACTACGATTTTTATAACCTACAACTTCATGGTAATTACCGCAAAAACAAGTGGAATTTTGGAGCAGGAGGGTTTATTCAAAATCAGAATTTTTACAGGGAACAAGAACTGGTGAGAACCTTTGATCTAAAAGAGCAGGTTTTATTACAGGAAAAGCTGGACAGCACCAATGTGAAACGAAAAAAGATATTTGCCAATGCCGCATATAAACTAAACAAAAAAAATGTGTTGATGCTTAAAGGTTTTTTGGTAAATAACCAACAGGAACCCGATATATTTCTTAAGAATCAGTATATCTCAAACCCACCTCGAGAAAATTATTCAACAAACGATAATGATTTCAATCAAAATATAAGTAACGTTGTAGCCATTTGGAGGAGAAAATCCGATAGAATAGGAAATTTTGAGTGGACGAATCAGTACCAGAACTTAAGTTCTGTAAGAACTAATAACTCAAATACGTTTGATTTGAGTGAAAATAATTTATGGGGCAATAAGGTAAGGACAGATGAAAGCCTGAATTTTGTTTTATCCAGAGTTGACTATGACAGAGATCTGAGTGAAGTTTTTCATTTGGAGGCAGGCGCTTCCTTTAAGCTTACGGATAACAGCATGGAGTCTTTGGTAGAAAAATTCAGTCAAAGTACGGGGGACTGGGAAATAGATCCCAAAAGAAGTTATACCTATGATTATCTTGAGAACAAGTTTGCAAGTTATCTTTCGGTAACATTTAATCGTAAAAAAGTAGCTGTAAGTTTAGGCTTGAGATTAGAAAACATTACATGGGTATCTTCTATAAAAGAAATAGATTCGAGTTATACAACTCATAATCTTATCCCTTCACCTGTACTGGATATAAATTACAAGGTAAATCAAAATCAAAATATGAGCCTGGGGTTTTCAAGGAGGATCATTGCGCCAAAATACCTTTACCTTAATCCACATGCTATTTATTCAAATCCTGATATTATTAGAAGTGGAAACCCATTTTTAGATATTCCTTCGATCTGGAATGCTGAATTGGTTCACAATTTAAATTCCGGAATATTAAATAATAAGTTTTCTGTTTTTATCAGGAAGGAAGAAAACAAAATTGCCAGAATCATTTCAGAATCCGAAGCAGATGCTGTTCTTTTGAGCAAACCTGAAAATATAGATGAAACCAACTCATATGGCCTCGATCTAACACAGAAATATAAGATCAATAAAAATTTTTCGATCAATACATATCTCTTGGCGTATCATTTAGAAATGAAAGATGACCTGCTGGATCCAAGAGCCAGTAACAAAGGAATATCCGGTTCTGCAAAGATAGGTCTGGCTTATAAAACAAGTTACAAACTGAGATTCAATATCAATTACAATTACCAGGGCAGGAGATATATTCCAAATGCTGAAATTTCTGATTATTCTTTTGTAGATGTGCGAGTCAATAAGTCCTTTTTGAAAAATAAATTTAGCATCAGCTTAAAGGCAAAAGATATTTTTATGGGTAGAAAAAGCATTTATCAAGGCTATTCCAACGCGACGTATAACAATTTCCATAGATCCTACAATTCAAGGAGCGTCATATTGGGAGCCGTTTACAATATTTAGAATACATGATGAACAGAATTCGGGTTAAAGAGATCCGACTATTCAAATTGCTCTAACCAATTCCTGGCAAGTGAGTTCCAATGAGGGGCATTTTCATTGTTTAGACCCAAACCATATCCATGACCTCCATCAGGGAATATATGCATCGTTGTAGCAACATTTTTATTCAGTAAAGCCTTATAATACCTAAGTGAATTTTCTATGGGTACCGCTTTGTCATTACCTGAGTGAATTATAAGACTTGCGGGGGTATTTTCAGTTACATGCAATTCATTGGAAAACTGACGAATCAATTCCTCCTCAGGATGATTACCTAAAAGGTTATTTCTTGAACCCATATGAGTCACACCTTTTTCCATACTTATTACAGGATAAATCAAGATTTGAAAATCAGGCCTTTTATCCTCCAAGTCGATTTCATCTTTCAATGTGTAATAATTTTCTTCGTGAGTTGAGAGGGTTGATGCCAAATGCCCTCCGGCGGACGAACCAAGAACGCCAACTTTATTCTTCTTAATAGTAAACTTTTTGGCATTGTCTCGTATATAGCGGATGGCACGCTGCGCATCCTGAATCGGAGCCTTGTGGGAGGTGATGACAGATTCAGACTGAGGCATTCTGTACTTTAGTACAAAAGCAGCAATACCAATAGAATTCAACCATTTCGCGTAGTCTGTTCCTTCCCAGTCATAGGCTACTCCTGAATATCCTCCTCCGGGAAGAATTAACACCCCGATATTTTTCGAATTCCTTTTCGATGGAAGAAAGATTTCCAGAGCCGGCCTTTGAACTTTTTCAATAAACAGGATGTTTCGGTCCTCCGCAATAAACTCTTGCTCATCACTTAGTTGAAAATTGGGGATGTCCTGATCGCTCCATAGCCTAACTGTTTCCTGCCCGTAGGAACTAACAATGATTAGTGTAAAAATGAGGAATGTTGATAATAATTTATTCATCACTTTAAATATAATTTAAGTCTACAAGGTATTCAAATCCTCGTCAAAACAGAGTTTTTCACCTTTTTTAATTTGAATCGATTTCTGATTTTTCCTGAATTTCAGCTTGATTTCAGCATCTTTTTGAGAAAGAATTTCGAGTTGTTGAAGTTTTCCATTTTTCCAGTCGAGAGCTACCTCAAATCCACCTCTCGCCCTTAAACCTTTCACATGTCCTTTCTCCCATGCAGAAGGAAGGGCCGGAAGTATTTCCAATACCCCGGTATGCGATTGAATCAACATTTCTGCCATTCCTGCTGTACCTCCCATATTGCCATCCAATTGAAAAGGGGGATGTGCACAAAACAGGTTGGGATAAGTTCCACTGCCTTGCCCCATTATCTTTTCACCCTCTATGGAAGCCGGAAATAACAACCTTCGATATAATTTATAAGCACGGTCCCCATCTTTAAACCTGGCCCAAAAGTTTACCTTCCATGCCAGTGACCATCCTGTTCCACCATCTCCACGTGCATTTAGACTTACTTTTGCAGCTTCTGCGAGATCAGGTGTTTTTTCCATGGAGATTTGTTTTCCCGGATGGAAAGCATATAAATGAGATACATGGCGGTGCTTGCTATTTGGGTCGTCCACATCTTCCTTCCATTCCTGGAGCTGTCCCCAGCTACCAATGGTTGGAGGAGAAATCCTGTCTCGAATTCTTTGTGCTTCTGTTTTAAATTCACCATCTATACCTAATATTTTACTGGCTGCAATACAATTGTTTAAAAGGTCCCATGCGATCTGATGATCCATTGACGAACCTCTTGAAATTCCGCCATGCTCAGGAGAATAAGAAGGAGAAGAAACCAAATATCCGTTCTCGTCTTCGATTAAATAATCGATCCAAAACAAGGCTGCTTCCTTCATCAATGGATAAGCGGTCTGTTCTAAGAAATTTCTGTCTTGCGTAAAATCATAATGCTCCCATAGATGCTGACATAACCATGCCGCACCACCCGGGAACGCTCCCCAGGGAAAATTCCAACCCGGTGAAGTATAACCAAATGGGTTGTTCATGGTATTGACCACCCAACCTCTTGTATTGTAAAATTCCTGCGCTGAAACCCTTCCAGGCTCAACCAGGCTCTCCATATGGTCAAATAAAGGTTCATGGCATTCACTAAGATTGGTTATTTCTGCCGGCCAGTACAACATTTGCTGATTGATGTTCATATGATAATCACAAGCCCATGCGGGATTGGTACTATTGTTCCATTTCCCCTGTAAATTCATGGGCATGGTTCCTGGGCGAGAGGATGAAATCATCATGTAACGGCCAAACTGAAAATAAAGTTCTTCCAGCCCTAGATCCGTGGCTCCATTGGCATATTCCAACAATCGCAGGTTGGTGGGAAGGCTGTCTTTTGTTTTATTTCCTAATTTAAAATGAACTCTGTCATAAAGTGATTTATAATCTTTTTGATGTTCGTCTAAAAGGTCGAGGTAGGATTTACCTTCAATGTTTTGAAAGGTTCTTTTGTTTTCAGCCTGATAGTCATTCCCCTTATAATTTGGGTATAGATTGGTATAATCTGTTGCTGCAACATGATAAATATTCAGGTATTTTGCCCCATTGATATTTATTTTTCCGTCTTTATAGTTTATGCTCCCATCAGTATCAACCTTGAAGCGTGTTTCAAACTCCATTCCGTTATCAGCAACTTCTCCCTGATAAGAATAAACAGAATTAGCAAAGGACTCATCGATCTTATTGTGAGGTGATTTAAAACGAAAAGTGTAATCAGTTAATTTATCTGATTCAAAGCGGTAGACGAAGGTATTAGCCGGATAAGAAGCAAAATAAGTACGTTTGTAACGGGTACCATCGATTTTATAGCTTACTCGTCCTTCTGCTTTTGAGATATCCAGCTCCCTTCTATAACCTGTTACTACTCCTTCATTGTGTATATCGATAAAAATATCACCCATGGTTTGCTGTGCTCCGTAGTTGCCAAATTGGGATGTTGATCCTTCAGCTTTATAAATGGACCCGGTTAATTCTCGGTTGGCTAATTCATGAGCTTCTTCCATTTTTCCTTCATCTAATAAACGACGTACTTCAGCAAGGTGTTTCCAGGCATCTTTTTTTATGCCGTAGTTATACTCCTTTCCTGATCCCGGCCCACCGCTCCAAAGGGTACCTTCTGAAAACTGGATCTGCTCATTTTCAATTCCACCAAAAAACATGGCTCCTGAATGGCCATTACCAATAGGAAGCCCTTCTGATTGCCAGTCGGTTGCCGGTTGCTCATACCACAGCTTCAAGGTTGATTCACTTTTGACCGTTGTTTTGTTACAGGCAGTGAACCCTAAAACTACGGATAGTGAAAGGAAGAGTATGTTTATTTTCTTCATATTTTATTTTTTGATTTTTACATCTTCCATTCATCCTGCCATTTAATAATGGGTTTATTGTTTTCAAATTCTATGGGTAACCAAATATATCTTCCGTCAATCGCATTTTCAGGAGTCCATCGATCCGCCATAAAAATATAAGTGTCTTGTTTTCCCTGAACAGGCAATACAAATGTGCTTTGTGAGTAAAATGTCTTAGTTACCTCTTCTTCGGTTCCTCGACAAGGATTACCCAGTTCTTTCCAGGGGCCTAACGGATGGTCAGCAACGGCAGATCTGGCTGCATTTGGTTTCCAACCTGATAGCCCTGAAGTAATCATAAAATATTTTTCGCCTTTCTTAAAAATGGCCGGAGCCTCATTACTCTTGTTGATTAGAACTCTTGTATACTTTCCTGTAAAGTCTAAATAATCATCCGTCAATTCTGCGATATGAAGTGTGGTGTTTTCTTCAGAGGAGTGGATATGATACGCCTTCCCGTCATCATCTACAAAAAGCGTCATATCACGGGCCATTTGTCCACGTTCAAAATCTCTTTTGAGAATTGCCCCATTGATCATTTCTTTGTTCCATTCTTCTGACCACCTTTTAAATCCGTCTAAATTTGGGCTTAACGATTTTAAACTATCGGGATAATTCAAGGGCCATTGACTTTTATTCGGGTTCATGCTTTTTACATAATTGTACGGACCTGTTATTTTATCACTTAATGCTACACCAGTCATAGCGGCATCATATCCCTTCCCTTTTAACTCGTGGTGAAACCACATGACAAATTGCTTGTTTTTGGTATTATAAATTACCTTGGGCCTCTCTACAATACAACCTTTTACGATCAAAGATGAAGAATCATTAGAGACTGATAAAGCAACACCTTCATCTTTCCAATTGTACAAATCCTTAGAGGAATAACAATGAACTCCCACATTGGCTTTATTTCCTGCTTCACCTTCCGTCTTATGCTCACCAAACCAATAATAAGTGTCATTAAAAAAGAGAATCCCACCACCATGGGCATTGATATGGACTCCATTATTATCTAACCAAACTTCTCCAGGTTTAAAAGTATTTTCAGGTATTTCACAAGAAAAGATCAGAAAAGAGCAAATTAGTATTAAAACATACTTTGACTTCATTTTTTAATAAGGTTTTGATATTTTGTTTTATGAGATACATGATTTGGTTTACTCTAAATCCATTATTGAATCATAATAGTTTTTAACTAGTTGACTTGATAAAAAACTAGTTTTTTGGTTGTTCCAATTGATATGATTTATCATAAAGGTCCAATTGATTTCTTCGCCATTTACTTCCTTCCAGAAATAAAATATGAGGCGTTGAAACGTCCCAGTTACCCAATTCCTTTAGCATGCTTTGTACAAGGTCATTATTCTCACTGGCCACATTGTTTTGTTCAGAAGGATCTTTGTCCAAATTATAAAGCAATGGTAAACGATCTGGTAAGCGTACCAGTTTCCAGTTTCCTTTTCTTATCCCGGCGCTAATGGTGAACCTCCACATCAAGGTTTCATGCGGATTTTCAGTTCCTTGATTGATGAGGTAGGGAAAAAGATTTACACCATCAAAATTGTCATTTTTTGTTATTTCACCACCTGCCAGGGCCACAAAAGTCGGAGCCAGGTCCAAAGAAGTAACTGCCTTATCATATACACCGCTTTTTAATTTTTCAGGATAGGACAATACGAAGGGAACCCTTATCCCTCCTTCTAATAAAATACCTTTACGGCCATTAAAAGGAGCATTTATTGAACCGTTGTTGGTATCTGGCCCTCCATTATCACTTAAAAACACGATAACCGTGTTATCATGAATATCCTGGGTTTTTAATTCTTTGATCATTCGTCCGATGTTGACATCCAAGCGGTGAACCATGGCTGCATAGGTACGTCTCTTTTCATCTTTGATATGTGCATACAATTTTAAGTCAGCCTCAGTTGCCTGCATGGGTGCATGAGGTGCATTAAAAGAAGCATATAAAAAGAAGGGTTCGTCTCTATGACGACGAATAAAATCAACACATTCATCTCCTTTGTCATCTGTTAGATAGGTGATGGACTGAGGTTTTTTATAGTTAGAGATAATGGGCCTGTCATATTTTGCACCTTTGAATTCGGTTTGAAAGTAGTTATGGCCTCCGCCGAGATACCCCCAAAATTCATCGAATCCTCTTTCAAGAGGGTGAAATTGTTCTTCTTCACCCAAATGCCACTTTCCTATAATACCATTCACATAGCCAAGCTCTGACAATCGGTCCGCGATGGTTTTTTCTTCTATGGGTAAACCCGAATATTCTTTGTTGAATTGAGGGAGCGGTTCACTAAGATTATTGTCATAACCAAAATTGACCTGGTTCCTTCCCGTAATTAAACCTGCTCTGGATGGTGCGCATACGGGTGCAGAAACATATCCATCAGAAAATACTACGCCACCTGAAGCCAAAGCATCAATATGTGGTGTTTTGATTTGTGTACTGCCTGTAAAACCCACATCTCCATACCCTAAATCGTCGGCCAAAATGATTATGAAATTGGGGTTTTCCGATTTCGATTGAGAATGACCATTTGCAAAGGTCAAAATCAAAAATGTGAATGCTATTGATACTTTTATTTTGTTCATTCCTCTCTATTTTTTTTCTTGTTGACATCACTTTTGACCCTCTTGGCCCAACCTCTTCCATCAAGTGGTAAAACATTATTTTCCTGGGCCCAGTCATCCCATTTTTGCTCAAGGTTAGCAGTAATTTCAGGATAGGTCTCGATGAGGTTATTTTCTTCCGATCGATCAGCGGATAAATCGTATAATTCCCATTTTCCTTTGTAAGGTTTCTTTCCAGCTTTTGTTGCCACCAGTTTCCATTTGCCATCAATTACCGCTCTGTCAGCTTCATGCTCAAAGAACATAGGTCCTCTTTCTGAAGAATTACCTTCTATGGCAGATAATATACTCTTGCCCTGATAGGCTTTGATCTTATTCCCGTTTAACTCTTCAGGATAATTTGCACCGGTAAGTTCCATCAATGTTGGCATCAAGTCAATGACATGCCCCTGCTGATTGGTTACAGAAGCCTCTTTGATTTTCTCGGGCCAATGCACGATTAGTGGGGTGCTGATTCCACCTTCATGATTTGAGCTTTTGTAGAGACGGAAAGGGGTATTGCTCATGTTTGCCCAGTGCCTTCGGTAACTTTGATTGAAATTATTGTCGCCGGGATTTTGAATGGTATCCGCATTAAAATCTTTTCCCTCAGGCTCGGCATTTCCGCCATTGTCTGATAAGAACATGATAATGGTATTATCTAGTTCATTTTTTTCTTCAAGAAGTTGTATGATCTTTCCTATGCCCTGATCCATTCTGTCTATTTGCGCCGCGTATACTTCCATTCGCATTTCCCACATGGCTTTTTCTTTATCAGATAAGCTGTTCCATTCCGGAATATTTGCAGGCCGCTGGCTTAGTGCCCAGGTATTGGCCAAACCATTTTCATTCATGGTCTTAAAACGTTGTTCTCTAAAGTGGTCCCAGCCTTTGCTGAACTTGCCTTTGTATTTCTTGATGTCATCTTCTAATGCATGTAATGGCCTGTGTGGAGCATAATGGGCAACATAGAAAAAGAAAGGCTTCTCCTCTTTGGTTTTAAAATGATCTTCTAATATTTCTATGGTGGAGTTGTTGATCGCTTCCGTAAGGTAGAAATCGTCTGAAGGCTCTATTCTTTCATTGTTTTTGGTAAGGGTAGAGGGGATATAATAACCTCCTCCTCCTGAAAGCACGCCATAGTATTTGTCAAATCCTCTTTGAATGGGCCAGTTGGAATTATCGGCCCCTGCTTCCATGTTAGGGTCATAGGTTAAATGCCATTTTCCGGTCATATAATTTTCATATCCCGCTGATTTGAGGACCTGGGCCAGGGTCACACTATTTTTACTGATAGTTCCTCTGTAACCCGGCCTGCCAAAATCGGAAGCGGTCATCCAGCCTAAGTCTGCATTATGAGCATAGAGACCCGTAAGTAATGAGGCACGGCTCGGGCAGCATCTGCCTGCATTATAGAACTGATTAAATACCATTCCTTTACCAGCCAATCGATCAATATTGGGAGTCTCTATCCCTGAACCCATAAAGCCCAGATCTGAAAAGCCCATATCATCGGCCATGATCAGGATGATGTTGGGTTGATTTTTCTTGATGTTCTTGTCTTGATTTGATGTACTGCATGAGAGCAGTAATAATGCAAAACAAAATGTTATAAGTCGAATCATAGTTATTTAAATAAATGTTTATTCTTTTAATTCTAGTTTATTGATCATTCCATTTTCATCAAATGTGATTTCATCGAAACAAATCGACCGTCGGTAATTGTTTTTAGACAATTCCATGTTGTGATAAAACACATACCACTTCCCTTTAAATTCAACGATAGATCCATGTGACGTCCATGAATCAACAACACTCATCACTTCCCCTTGAAAATCAAAAGGTCCCATAGGATCCTTTGCTGTGGCATATACCAAAGTACTTTCCTTTCCCCATCCATTGGAGTAAAGCAGGTAAAAAGTATCCTTACGTTTGAACACCCAAGGAGCCTCTCCGAAATAGCCTCCAAAATGCTCTTTATCATTTTCGATCCCATGTATCTTTAACACTTTTACTTCTCCCTTGAGGGTCATCATATCATTATTCAGTTTTACCACTTTTGGCTCACGGCATCCGAAATACATAAAAGCCTGACCATCCTCAATAAGTACAGAAGGATCTATAGGTTCCTTTCCAATTTTATCAATCTGACCCGTATTGTCAATAAGTGCTCTGCCCCGTTTGTCCACAAAGGGACCCGTGGGGGAATCACTTACTGCCACTCCTATTTTGGTTCTTTCTACCGGATAATAGAAATAGAACTTTCCATCTCTTTTAATGGCATCAGGGGCCCAGGCCCATTTATCGGCCCATTCAATATCCTCCAAACTTAAAACAGCTCCATGATCAATCCAGTCCACCAGATTATCGGTTGAAAAAACATGCCAGTCAAGCATATCAAAATAGGTTGCCTTATTTTCATCATGAGAGGTATAAACATATAATCTCCCATTAAAAACATGGGCAGAAGGGTCCGCAGTATACATGTGTTTGACCAAAGGGTTTCCTTCATTTTTAAAGTGAAATTCCTTTTGAGCGAAGCCATGAACGGACAGAAGCAATGCAAATACAAGGCAATAATTTTTCATAATTAGGTCATTTAATTTTTATCGCTAATATCAATTCTCAGTACATAGCTTTTATTACAGATGTCTGTAAAATATTTTTCCATCGGTATTGGCCCACAACTGCCATTCCCGAGCGCTCCATGATCAAAATCAACGTTGAGCACGTTAAAAGTATTTGCCTTGAGTTGATAAGGGTGTGTAGCTTCATTTAACTGGGCAGTGGTGTATTTTCTGAATGAGAAATTCAGGGCATTTTTACCGCTTATTTGAATACCATTCTTTGAGGAATCATAAAATCTTGCCCATCGTACCTCGGATTTATTTCCATTTTCCTGAGAACGCGCATAATTTACAAATTGCTCTTCTATTGCTGCTGAATATATTCCCATCTGCATTCCCGTATTTCGGTCTTTATAAGAACTTCCCGGGCCTTTACCATACCAGCTGCTTTGAGCAATGGCCTTATTCAGTTTAAATTCGTAGCCAATTCTGGGGAAGGTAAAGGGAGTTGTGCCACCCAAATAATCTACGTTTAAAGTGATGTCGATAATGCCGTCAGCGTGTACAGCATATCGTTCTGAAGTGATGAATCCATTTGAGCTATTTGCAGCCTGATATTTTTTCTTCACACCGATCAATATGTTTCTCTTTTCTTTTTTTATCTCAACGCTTTGAACCTCTTTTTGTAGATGATGCAGGTCAATCGCATCCCATAATTTTCGCACCTGAGGTTTTTTGTCATTGTCTATATAAGCCCTTACAAATGACAGTGCAACCTCGCCGTTTATAATTGTTTTTTCATCCTTGATGAGCTTTACAATGGCTCCTTTTTTTTTGTCGAATTCTAACACTCCAATTCCGAATTCTATGGCAACAATATTCTTCTTAGAATCCGTTAACTTAATCTTGTTTTTATTAATTATTTCCGGTAATTCATTGTTTCTTTCCTTTAAAACAAACTCTTCCCAGGCTACGAGATGCCCTTTTTTAGACCATTCATTGTCTTGTCTGGTTCTGGCTTTAATTTGTAGGATGTATTCAGAATTGGTTTTAAAGGTATTAAGGTACTCACCTAAGTTATAGGTCATGGAGCTTAATCCCGAAAGATCAATGTTAAATTGCCCCGCTTCTATTTCTTTTCCGTCTTCAAGTAAAGACCATTTAAAATCGAATTCCGAGAGATTTGTATAGAGGAGTTTGTTTTTTATTTCGACTTCATTTTCTGATATTTTTTTGAAGGCAATGTTTTGATAGGCCTTTTTAACTTCCACTGTTTTTGGAGTAGGAGTGAGGTCAGACATCATTATACCATTCATGCAAAAATTCCCATCATTCGGGGTATCACCAAAATCACCGCCATAAGCCCAGAAATAATCGGTTTCGGGCTGTAAACAGGCTGCATGTGCTTCGGCAACATCTTTTATTTTGTTTCCATACGAACCATCAACATGTTTTGTCAACCCTTGGTCCGACCAATCCCAGATGCAGCCACCAATAAGTCCATGATATTTTTCGAATACATCGACGTATTCCTGAAGGTTACCTACACCGTTTCCCATGGCATGGACATATTCGTTTAATAAAAATGGCTTGTCAAGATTCATTTTCCCGATATGTTCCATATCTTCAACGGATTGGTATCTTCCGAATTTGTGCCTTTTTCCACCTTTCCAAATTCCGCCACCGTAAGTGTCAAATGATACTGGCTCTTCAGATGAATGATAGTGCGTAGGTCTTGAATTGTCAATTTCTTTTGTTCGCTCTTGCATGGCCACCATATTAACACCGTTACCTGCTTCATTACCAAAAGACCACTTAATAACACTTGGGTGATTCTTGTCTCGATGAACCATGGCTTCCATACGTTCTACATGTGCTTTTTCCCAGCTTGGGTCTTTGGCTGGAGAAGCCGCACCATACTTCAGTCCATGCGATTCCACATTGGCCTCATCAATAACTAAAATCCCGTATTCATCACAGAGCTTATAAAAATAGGGTGAGGCAGGATAATGTGCGGTTCTGACTGTATTTATATTGTTTTGCTTGAGAAGTTCTATGGTTTTTTCTATTCGCTTTTTCGGGATATATTTTCCGTGAATTGGATCGTGTTCCACGATATTGACCCCTTTGATGATAATTGGTTTTCCGTTAAGCATTAACTCCTGCCTGTCAGAAATTTTGATCTCTCTAAAACCGATTTGTGAATCGATCTTATCTGCGATTTCATCATTCTTCAATAGATGTATTTGTAGATGATAAAGATTCGGATATTCGTGGGACCAAAGTTTTGCATGGTCAACCTTTTCGTAAATGGCCAGGTTTGATTCAGCCCTGAGGGTTTGCTGAATTATTTGATCTCCGTCATGATCCTTCAGTGAGATTTTAACCTGGTAGTCTTTTAAGTCTCGTTCTTTTTGGTTACTCAATTCTAACCGGAGATGGAATCCTGCCACAGATTCTGTGAGGGGTGTCGTAACGAAATAGTCCCTCAGGAAAACTTCATTTTTTTGCACCAGGAAAACATCTCTGAAAATACCACTCATACGCCACCCGTCCTGATCCTCCAAATAGCTGCCGTCACACCAGCGAATCACCTGCATTCGAAGGGTATTTTCTCCTTTTTTCAGATACTTAGTAATGTTGAATTCTGCTGGCGACCAGCTGTCCTGACTGTAGCCTACTTTTTGATTGTTCACCCATAAATAAAAAGCCGAGGAAACGCTTTCGAATCGAAGATATGTTTCCTTACCCTCAATAGTATCCACAACGAACTCTTTCTGATAAATTCCCACAGAATTACCATTATCACCAGAAATATAGGGAGGGTTTTTGTCAAAAGGGTAGATGATATTCGTGTAAATAGGCTTACCGTAGCCTTGCATTTGCCAGGCCCCTGGCACATTTATTTTATCCCAGGCTTGAGGTTTTGCATTTTCCGGAACTTCACTGATGTTTTTAAACCAGGCAAAATCCCAGATTCCATTTAATGAAGTAACATCAACAGAAGAATCATCGTAAAAAAGGGTGGCATGTGGTGACTCTTTATTGATTTGGGTAACATGTTGATTTTCCCAATCGTTCCGGAGGGCTTGGCCAAATCCAAAATTAAGAAACAGCAGGGCAAATAATATTGACATTTTCTTTATTGTCATGCTCTTGGTTTTTTCATTTCTTTAGGTTGTTTTTCCATTTATAATATTCATCGATCCGTTGTGTTTTAGGGCCACTATCATAAAATCGAGCACCATTACCTATAAGATCATGATCTCCTAGTTCGTATCGTCCTTCTTCCAATAACACCATCAATTCTTTTACTTTCTCAGGATACTTTTCAGCAAGGTTGTGTTGTTCTTCTTTGTCATTTTTTAGATTAAAAAGTTGTACTTCTTCAACAGCCTCTACTTTTCGCGCAGCCCATTTCATATATTTTGGCTTGGCTTTACGTGGTAATACCAATTTCCACTCCTTATCTCTTACGGCCTGAAGATGTGTATAGGAGTAATAATAAAAACGATCGTGCCGGCTTTGCTCATTATTCACGATCACTCCACTAAAATCTTTGCCATCAAGGGTAATATCCTGAACTAGTTTAGCATTTGATATTGCTGCAAATGTTGGAAGAAAATCCATTGTGTTGAGCAATTCATCACTAACAACATTCTCTGGGATATGGCCCTTCCATTGCATGATTGCCGGAACGCGTATCCCACCTTCCCAGGTTTGCGTTTTGTTTCCTCTTAGTGGAAAAGCACTTCCGCCATGATCTCCAATTTTTTCTTCAATCCAAGGGCCATTATCTGAAACAAATATTACCAGTGTATTTTCTTCCAGCCCTTCTTCCTTCAAAGTCTTTAGAACTTCTCCCATACTCCAATCCAATTCTTCGATAACGTCTCCATATAATCCTCCTTCAGATTTTTCTCTAAATTTATCTGAAGCGCCTATTGGGACATGTGGCATATTATGCGCCAGGTATAGAAAAAAAGGTTTTGTTTTATTTTGCCTGATGAAATTTGTAGCCTCTTTGGTGTATTTGTTTGTAAGTTGGCCCATTTCTTCAACAGTATTGATAATCATCAAAGTATCATTATTTCTCAATATCGGACTTCGATGAGCGGACTGTTCTATTAGTTTTGAGTTTCCGTTGTATTTAGGTGTCCCGTAATAATAATCAAATCCTTGTTTTAAGGGCATTTGTTCAGTTGTTTCGCCAGCATGCCATTTGCCAATACAGGCGGTTTTATATCCTTCAGATTTTAAAACTTCGGCGATGGTTATTTCTTTTGGGTGTAGTTTTGTATGCAATCCCTTTGTATTATTTGGCTCAGCGACTCTTATTGGATAACTTCCTGTTAATAATGCGGCTCTGGAAGGTCCACAAACGGGTTGTGCATAAAAACTGGTAAATCGAATTCCATTTTTAGCCATTTGATCGAGGTTAGGTGTTTTGATATTTGGGGAACCAAAGCAGCCAACGTCGTTATATCCCTGATCATCAGTTAAAAAAATGATGAAATTTGTTTTATCTGATTGCGAAAACACTTGGATTTGGAAGCCCAACAACCAAATAATAAGTATGGAAACCAGTTTGCTCGTCATTCGTTAAAATTTTATTTCTATCACTTCATGCAAGCCATCAGGACCTGCATCCGGATTCTGAATTTCAAGATTGCCATTTTTTAGGCTATAATCTATTCGCTCACCTGTGCGCAGTAATTTAACTGAAGTTACTTTTGGTACTTCTGTGACACGAATCGGTTTCCCGGGTTCCGTCCCTGTATAATAGATTTTCTTCCATTTCCCCCATGTATTGGCGTCTGATTGTTGTCCTGGACGCGCATGCAAGTACCAAACTTTGTTGTCTTGAGAAGTTGTAATTGGTACATTCGATTTTTCAGGAAAATGGGTTCCTTTTGTATTGTATACTGCTGCTTGTCCCCATTCCATCCATCGTGCCATTTTTTCGAAATCAGTATAAACCGCATCGGGAAGTGTTCCGTCTGCTCGTGGAGATATATTCAAGAGTAAGTTTCCTTGCCAGGATCGTACCCTTGCCAAGGCATACATGATATCTTCAAGCGCTGCAGTTTGATCACCCAATCCATTACGACCGTGGTAAAACCATCCCGAACGCTGAAAGGTCATACAAACTTCCCAGGGCGTATTTGTTTTGATCAATTGTTTTACATGCTTCCACTCCAAAGAATGAAACCCTTCCGGAGTAGCGAAATTTGAGCCCGGGTATTTCCCTTTTAGTTTTCCATCGTGATACCAGTTACCCCGGTTGTTAAAGATCATGTTAGGATTGTATTTCAGGGCCGTTTCTTCATACGTAACAGGTAAGCCTGAATCCCACCACCAAAGATCCGGACGATACCGTTCCATCACCTCAAAGGCCATCTGCTTCTTGTTCTCTACAATTTTCATCGGCAACGGTTTTACAGCATTTTGAGGATAAGGCTTTCCTTGAAAATCCCATCCTTCTTTACCGCGACTGAAATAGTAATTCATATAATCACGGTCCTGCCACCAATCTGCTCCTGAGAAATAGAATCCAACTTTCATATTATTGTCGCGCAAGGCATCCACATAGGGTTGTAACAGATCACGCCCTTGTAAATAGGTACTCACTCCCAGATCAGAAAGTTTGCTTGGCCATAATGCATAACCATCATGATGTTTTGAGGTTAAAACCGAATACTTGAATCCTGCTTTTGCAGCAGCTTCAATCCATTTTTTTGCATCATAATTCTCCGCAGTAAATCCTTCAGGTGCATGATCATAGTAATATTGAGGAGTAACCTTTGGACGCAATGGATCACTGTTTTTCACGGGCTGCCTGATGCGCCAGACATCTTCAATATCGGCAACAGATGCGGGACCCCAGTGAATAAATAATCCCAAACCAGCCTTTTTAAACCATTCTCCTCCTTTAGGAAAAGGGAGGGGTTTTTCTGTTTTATAACGAGTAGGAAGAGGACCGCTTTCATCTCCTCCGCTCATGGCCACGGCCGCTGCAGCAACTTCTTGTAATTCATTTCGTGGTTCATCCTCATCTTTTGATAATTTCAATCCCCAGACATATTGGCCAAATTTCTCATTTGGCAGTTCAACGATCAGGTTATCACCATTTTTGGAAAATTTTAAAGTTCCTTTCCCTCCTAATGGTACGATGTTTTTAGCATTATAATTTCCAGCTATGGGAAGTGTTACTTTTCCATTTTCAGGCCAGGTCACGAACCAGGCATACAGATTTCCGTTTTTTTGTGTGTATCGAACGGCATTTCGGTCATAGTCATTAAGATCCGAGCCTCCCCTTAAAGAATTTAATTTTCCTGCTCCCCAAGTGTTCCAGGGTGTAGATTTAGTAATTCCCTCACCATTTATTGCTAACCATTGACCAAGTTCCAATAACACATTTTCCTGATTTTTATCCAAGGTTCCATCTGGCCTTGGGCCAATATTCAGTAAGAGATTTCCATTGCGACTCACCAGGTCAACAAATGAACGAATGATAGCATTCATCGATGTTGCCGGTTTTTCTCCTACATAAGACCAGCTGCCGTTTACTGTGAAATGTGCCTGCCACGGGCGTTTGGGAATACCGTCTTCTAAAATACCTTCCGTATCATAAACCGCTTCCCCTTTAGTCATGGCATCACGTTTCCAGGAAAGCACTACATCTTGGTTCCATTCTTTACTTTTGTTGTAGTAGTGAGCCACAACCCGATACAAGGCATCTCTAAAATAAGGCTTTTTATATTCGGTATAGCCGTCACATATTCCTCCATCAACAAAAATATAGTCGGGTTGGTAATTATCGATTAATTCATTTAGAACGTGCTCCCACTTTAAAGCATCTTCCGGTCGGGGAGGATCGGTATCTCTACGACGCTTTCCGTAAAGACCTTCGTTCGCTTTATCCCATGTATCGAACTCTGGTCGGAAGGTGTAATACTTCCAGTGGCGCCCATAGTGTGTGGAAACACCGGTTTTAATTCCCTTGTTACGCATGGCATTGGTCAACTCACGAACAACATCGCGTTTTGGCCCCATTTTTTTTGCATTCCATTCTATGACTTTAGAATCCCACATGGCAAAGCCATCATGGTGTACTGCAGGAGCTGCGAAATAAGCCGCGCCAGATTTTTTTACCAAATCGGCATAGTAATCGGCATCGAACTTTTCCAAGGTGAACATGGGTATAAAGTCTTTATATCCAAACTCATTTAATGGGCCATAGGTTTTTTCATGATGATCCCTAAATGATTTAGTCCACTCCTTATGTCTAATATTAGGATTGTCTTCGGCATAGTACATACTTGTTGCGTACCATTCATTTTTAAAAGCTGGAACTGTAAATGCACTTAAATGCATAAATATTCCAAGTTTTCCTTCGCTGTACCAATTCGGAACATCATATGAGGCAATCGACTCATGGCTTGTGTCATACTGGGCAATACTTTTTACTGATACGATGAATAAGAATGTTATAAAAAGCGCTTTTTTCATTAACTGTTTTTTATGATGTTTGATTAATCGTCAAAGGATTTTCCATCCGTGATCCCTTCCCAATCATCTGTTCTAAACGGAGAAGCAGGTAATCCTTCTTTATTGTAAAGATTAAACTCATCAGGATTGCTTGCCCATCCAAACCGCACAGCCACAGGATTTTTTACCTGATCTGACCATACAATAATTTTATCACCATTTACTGTCGCCTTTGCCCAATAGAATTTTTTATCCTCCCCGGCAATTTCAAACTCATTGATATACCCGTGTTTATTCTTAATTAGAAGTCCAGATCCGATGTGGTCAAAACTTATAATGGCCTTCTTCCCTGATATTTGCATTGACTTATAAATCGGACCTGAATGTACAATGTCTTTATCGTATGCCACTTTTAGCGCAGATAGCATCAGCCTATTTCCGACATCCTGTTTGTTTTTTGGATGAATATCAGAGGCTTCACCTATATCAATGGCTACTGCCATACCTGTTTTAGGCAAGTTCAGGGTTTTGGTTTGAGATTCACGCAATTCAGCCCAGTCATCATCCCGAGGAACATTCTTAGCTTTCTTATAATTGGCCAATTGAACAAAAAGGAAAGGAAAATCATCTTGTTGCCAGTCTTTGCGCCAATTCCTAATCATATTTGGAAAGGTGATTTGGTACTCTTTGGAGCGAGATGTATTAGACTCTCCCTGATACCAGATCACACCTTTTATACCATAAGGTATTAGGGGGTTGATCATGGCATTATAAAGTAGGCTGGGTGCATCATTAGGAGACACTCTGAAATTGGCATAAACCGTATCTATTTTAAACTTCCATTCACCGCTAAGAGATATTTTTTTTTGACCGAGTTCAAGAAAGAGTTTTTCCGGTTTACTGCTAAAACCACCTTTATAATAAGTATCTTCAACCCGAATTGTAATGTTGTTTTTCCCTGGTTTCAATTTTTTTTCAGGTATCTTATATACCCGTTCAACGTCAGCTCCCCATTTCATTTTTCCAACTTCTTGCCCATTGAGCCAGGTCATATCATTGTCATCAATTTTACCCAAATGCAATTGTGAATTTTTGACTATTTCACTTTCAGTCAAATTGAAGTCGCGGCTAAACCAGACAACACCATTTAACAAACGGTATCCGGCATTTTCCCATAAAGTTGGTAATTCAATACTTTTCCAGGTACTTTTGTCGGTACTTGGGAGCATCCATTGATCTTCCATGCCATTTTCCTTTTCAGGAAAACCGCCCAAGGCTTTTTTTAGTTCATTCTTTTTCTGATCAATTATTTTTTCCGCATCGTAACGGTCGATTCTTTCTCCCATATTTTCATATTTGGGAACTTTGGTAATTGATGCTTTAGATGTCCAGGTTTCTACACATGTTCCTCCCCAGGAAGAATGTATAAGTCCGATAGGAACGCCAATCTCTTTTTGTAAATCTCTTCCAAAATAATAGCCTACGGCAGAGAAGTTTTTAATGGTTTCAGGGCTGCAGGCCTTCCACGAAGAATTCGGCATCGATTCAAGAGGTACGTTGCTAACCTTCCGTGGTACTTCAAAAAGCCTGATCTCAGGATAGCTGGCATTTTGAATTTCTTTTTCAGGATTCATTGATTTTGAAACCGGCCATTGCATATTGGACTGACCTGAACAAACCCATACGTCGCCGATTAAAATATTATTGAATACAATTTCATTTTTTCCTTGAATGATCATCGAGTAAGGCCCACCGAATTTCATTGGCTCAAGAACAATCAGCCAGTTGCCACTTGCATCTGCTCGGTCCTTCAGTTTTTGACCATTGAATCTGATTGTTATTTTTTCTCCGGGATCTGCTTTTCCCCAAACTTTTACATTCAGATTGCGCTGTAAAACCATATTGTCAGAAAATATATCTGCAACACTTACATCCGCTCTCATAACAAGGCCGGATAATCCTAGTAAAGCTGTGGTAAGTAATAGTCTTAAGTTTTTCATTTTGATATATTTAAAACCTTAGAGATGCACATTCACCTTCACTCAAAAGCTTCCCCCCTTTAAAATTATATGATTTATGTTCTCCCAATTGAAACTTTTTTAGCTCTATTTTACCATGGAGTACCTCAAAGTTAACACTAAAATCATCCCTATCTTTTGAAACCTCACACATTCCCCAAGCGGAACCATTTGACCAAAAATAGCTTCCAGGTTTGTCTTTGAATTTAATGGTTTTATCGACTCCAGAATACAAGAACCCGCCTGCTGCGATAACTGCAGCCCAGGAGGCCATTGCACGCGCATAATGATGTCCGCACTCTGCTTCGTCAAAGGGATTTCTCTTTAACCCGTCATATCGGTCTCTTATATTTTTTATAGTTTCCAGGCCTTCCTGTTCCATACCTTCATACAACATACCAATTCCGGCAGTGTATTCGAAGCCGGTCATCACTTCCGACCAATAGGGGAAAGGAATAGTTGGTCTTCCTCCATTGGGCCAGCTAGCCATTAATAGTGCTTTTTCATCACCCATGGCATAAGAACGCATATTGTTAAAATGCTCGAACATCGTTTCTCTTTTGTTGTATTTCTGTATACTCAACAAGGCTGTTTTGACATTATCTTCATTTACCAGATAGCCCAGTCCCAGAACATGAGCCATATATTGACCTACCAATTGATCAACCAAGCAGCCAGTTTCCAATTGATAATAAGGGTCATTTAAGTCCAATCCTTTTAATCTATGTTCTCCTACCAATCCTTTTGCAATGGCATCTTTGCTTTCTGGTACTTGAATTTTATGTACAAAATATTCGCCATTGAACAAATTATTATCTGTCCATTTAGACCCATAGCTAAATAATTTTTTACATTTTTTGGCAAAGGCCTTGTCATCCATAAAATCAGCCATCTTTTCAGCTGCTATTAAGGCACCTAAATACCATATTTGCATTTGAGGGTTTGGACCATAATATTCCACATCCATGGTATTGTGTTGTACCCCTTCCATAACGCCGTCAGCATCTGCATCCCAACCATTTTCTATCCAGGCATAGGCCAATACTGTTTTTATTTTTGGCCAGTGCTTTTTTAAGAATTCCGAGTCTCCTGAAAGCTGCCATTCACGATAAAATTTCATGATCGTTCCCATTTGTCCGTCTGCGGCTGCCAGATCTATACCTGAGGCTCCTTTTTCAAGAGGAAGTTTCGTCCTGAACCCCATGTGCCCATTTTCTCTTGTAGCATAGTCAAATTCCACTTCCCGCATGGTTTTTGCCAAATCGCTAAAGAGAAAAGGAGTGGCCTGTTCGTAATTCCAAACATGGGTACATGAACCAAAACAAGATCCAAATCGATCCATTACGCCTTCCCAGCCAAACATTTTACCGTCTTCAATTCGGAATACGGTTTGAGAGCGAAGCGTGCTGAGGTTAAATAAAGCAGCTTCCTTGATTTCCTCAGGATAAGAACTGCGGAGGAAATTATTTGAAAATTTTAGTGTCTTATCGGTCAGTTCAGGTAAACGATCTATTTGGTTTTCTATCACATCCCAGGCATCAGCATATTGGGTTGCATAGTAATTGGTTAATCTTTCAGCGGACCAGGCATAGCGATTCGGAAAGTGCCAAGTCAAATAAAAAGTAAAAGTCTTGGTTTCTCCGGGTTTCAGGGTTTTTAAAACAGCCAGTGAAGCCATTGGATCCACATCTTGCTGCTCATCTTTCTCAACCAGCAATCCATCCTCACTAAAATCATCCCAAAAATTTAGTGTTGCATTATACCAATCATTTTTTGTACTGCTTGTACGGTAGGTGATTTTACCTTCTTCACTTTTTGGAGTGGATATTGCAAAAGTACCCCAGGCTGCATCATCTTTGTCCACACTCTCAGAGTACATATAAATACCCTGTAACTTCTCTGTTGATCTGTATTGGTTGATATTACCTTTTTCACCAATCGGTATAAAATCTCCTTTCCAGTCAGATTTATGCTTACTTCCGTCTTTCCCAATAAAATTTCGAATATTTCCGGAGATTGAAACTTCAAGTTCTTGATCACTTGTATTTTTCACCTCATAGGTTAGAATAGCCATAGGTATACCTGAGGCATCCGCATCAGCCGGGATAAATGGGTTGTATCCAATCAGCTTAACCTTAACCGGCATCGTTTTGTCCGACAATTCCACGATTCCAAAAGGATAGGTAGCCTCAAAGAAAGCCTCCCTGAAACGCGGGAAACCATGATGATTTACAGACCTCCCTTCATAGTGCTGATAATCAGCCGGATGAATTGGCCCTAACAGGGCTTTTGTATTTGAAGTTCCATTTTTATTTTTGGTGTAGATGGCGAAGAAAGGAGCATCATTACCCGTTGTAACGGTACTGTATCCCTTTGCGGGAACATTCATTACCTCCCAGTCGCGTAGTTCTCCCGAACCCCCCAGAGAAACTGTTCCGGTTCCAATTCCTCCCAGTGGCAGGGCTATGCGATGCAAATGATCCTTATCGTATCTTTTTAGAATGTTTATTTTTTCACTCAATAACTCAGATTGAGCAAAATGACTTGAACTACTTAGAATGGCACAAAAAATTATTAGTTTTTTAAACATGTCTAATTAACTTTTCTGCTCATTGGATTGTTTTTGATCCTTTCAATCTCAGCTTGCATTTTCTTGACAAGTTTTTCGTTCTTTTCGACGATGTTATTACGTTCTTCAGGATCCTTTGAAAGGTCATAAAGTTGCGGTTTCAGAGAAATTCCAGATTCTATATTTTTTTGATCCTTGATCCAGGAAGCCTTTTTCTTTGTCGGATGTATATATTTGAAGTTTCCATGTCTGATCGATAGCGTTACAGATTCCTCTAGCAGAAATTCTCTTCCTTTTTTTGATTTTCCTGAAAAGGAATCCCACATGCCATAACTGTCTGGAGCTTCTTTTTCATTGAGTTCATGTCCAATCAATTGAGCAAACGAAGCATACAAATCGGTTTGAGTTAATAGCGCATCACTTTCAGTTGAAGCTATTTTTCCCGGCCAGTACACAATCGTAGGGACCCTGGTTCCCGCTTCATAGGCACTGTATTTATTTCCTCGATAAGGCCCGCCTGGTTGGTGAGTACCCAGTAATTCCACCGACTGGTCGGTGTAACCATCATTCAAAACAGGGCCATTGTCGCTTGTAAAAACAATGATGGTATTTTTACTTATTCCTCTTTTCTCAAGGTGATTAACCAGCTCACCGGTTATATAATCCATTTGAACTATGGCATCTCCGCGAACTCCCATCTTAGTGCTGCCAATAAATCTGTTATCAGGTAGTCTTGGAACATGAATATCATGAAAGGAAAAATAAAGGAAGAAGGGTTGTTCCATGTTGTTGTCAATAAATTTTCTGGCCTGATTCAACATTTGATAGGGTACTGTTTCGTCTTTAAATCTTGCAGAATTTCCCCCTGACATATAGCCAATGCGGCTAACACCATTGACTATGGTTTTTCCATGAAACTCATCTGAGGGATATCTTAAAAGCTCAGGATTTTCTATTCCTGTCGGATCATCTCCAATTTTTTTCTTGTAATTGATTTTAATTGGGTCTTCCGGATCGAGATTAAGAACGTAGTGATTTTCAAGCAATACCGACGGAACCCTATCACCTGTTGACGGAATCAAGTAACTGTAATCAAATCCGATTTCCAGGGGCCCGGGACTGACCTTGCCATTCCAGTCCACGTTACCGTTCCCTAGCCCAAGATGCCATTTTCCAACCACCGCAGTTTTATATCCGTTTTCTTGTAACATACCGGGGAGCGTAGGAGTCTTGGTATCTATCAATAGCGGTGCGTCACCAGGAAGTACAGAGGCATTTTTACGAAAGGCATACCTACCTGTTAATAAAGAATATCGAGATGGGGTACAAGTAGCCGCCGAACTATGGGCATCGGTAAATCTGACTCCGTGTGTAGCGAGTTTGTCTACATTTGGGGTTGATACTTCAGTAGCACCATAACAGCCTAAATCCCCATAACCCAGGTCATCAACATATACGATGATAATATTAGGTTTTTCATTTTGTCCTGTCATGATAAAACAGGCAAAGAATAGCATTATTGACAGTATCTTTTTTAGCTTAAAAAACTTCATGTAGTAACGTTTAATTAACGTTATAAAACTAATAAAGCCCTATTCATTAAAAGAACACAAATCGTACAAAGACTAACATAAAATAGACATTTATGCCCAGTTTTGGATATTCGGCACTTGCTATAAGCAATTGACTGAAATGAAAATTATTAATTCACTTCAATCGCGCCCATATCCGGTTTCCCATTAATTTCATTCCCTAAAATATCTTTTTCAACCTTTAATCCATAAATCAATCCTTTTTTATCTCCTGGAACCATAGGTATATCAATTCCTTTGTTTTTGATCAGATTAACATTGATTGGCGTATAATCAGTTATTTTACTTCCACCAGGGTTAAAAAATCCTGGGTTTCCAAAAACTGGGGCCTCATCCTGAATAAGTACACTTTTAGGCCAGTTACTTGCTTTAAGGAAAAGATTGTTTTGAAAAATCACGTTGGGTATATCTGCCTCTCCAGCTTCCTGAGGCTTGTACTGATCGCCCAATACGGCCTTACTATCTCCTTCAATATAAAAGATATTGTTGGTGATCAAAACACCTTCTGCCACTTTTGAAACAGCCATTTTTGCGATAATATCACTCTTTACATAAATGGTATTATTGTAAAAATAGGAGTTGTATGGTCCATGCCTTTGTCTGTCTTTACCAACAAAACCGCTTAACCAGAATATTTTTCCTTCCTGAAATGCAACTCCTTTCTTTTTAATACGATGGCCATCATTGATACTCACATTGTATCTGTAGGCGCAATTCCAGTTATTTCCTAAAATCTCTGCAAATCCACCGGCATTATTTTCACTAAGGTTGTATTGTACTACAATATTTTTGCAATTGAAATCAATATGACAGCCTGCCGAATCTGCAGGTCCATTTGCATTTCTAAATGAGTTATGTTCAATCAGTATACTATCACAACCCCAGGTCCACATACCGCTCCCTCGTCCCCATTTTCTGGTATCATCTTTAGATCCTGAGTAGTTAATGTCATTACCCTTGATATGGCCATTGGTGATACCGCTAAACTGCATGCCGGGACCACCTGTTTTGAAGATTTTGTTTCCAAAGATTCTAAGTTGGTCAATGTTTCCCTTCATTTTTATTCCTGTATGGCTCACATTTTCAATCTCATTCGATTCAATAAGTACATTTTTTAATTTGCTGTTCTTTGAAAGCAAAAAACGAATTCCCCACCCGTAGCTTTGGGTTCCATTTGCCGTTTTCACTTCATCCTTACCACGCTCAAAATTTTCGTTTTCAAAAAATACATCCTTCACCGTACAATTTTTAATGCTAATATCGTTGTAACTACCCCCAGTATTCGTGGTATACAAAATACCGCAGCGCATTCCTCTTTTTGGGTTATTGTTCCCCCCATCAGCTCTTATTGACAAGCCGTTTATTGTGATAAAACTGCAGTTTTCAAGTTTAATTCCATTCAAATGATTTTGAGCGTCGATAATGGGTTTAACATTGCTGTTGCCCACCGTATAGCTCGAAATAATAATTGGCTTTGATTTTTTTCCATATTGATTGTTCCATTGAATGGATCCAAAGAAAATCTGGCCGGTTGCCAGCAGGATTTGATCTCCCGGTTTGAAGTTTTTATCACTAACTTTTTTAAGCGATTTCCAGGCTGTGGCAGGACTGGTACCATTGTTTTTATCACTACCGGTTTCTGCATTCACATAATACTCCTTGGCAAAGGATGATATCGATAACAATACAAAAAAGGCAAAGGTATAAACGGTTTTAAGTGTATTCATTATAGTATACTTATTCATTACCGGTATGTTGGAAAATGAGTTTTAAATTTTAGGTCATCGTCCTGCAAATCTAGGATCCGGATGTGTCATTCTGTGTTTAATAAACTTATGTAATAACTCAAAATCTGAATTGTTCTTGAACATAGGGTGTTCCTTTAGCTGACCCAATACTTTTAATGGATTTTTCTCCTCATAATCAAAATCCGATTGTACATCATTGCCCTGCTCAATTAACCCTGAAGCCTGGTCTCTTTTTAAAATTCCAGAAGGTTCCTGACTACGGATAATATTGTTTGAAAATTGGGTATCAATGGGAAAGGTACCTCCCCAATCACCAAACTCAATCAAGGTATTTTCGATGTCATCAACAGGTTTTTTTGGCATAATGATAATGTTGTGATGAATGTCAGTATTCTCAACGGGTCCTGTAATATGGAATATGGGAGAGAAGAACCTCTTATTGTGCGCCTTGTAAGGACGTAAACCATCATTTATACTTAAATTATAATGAATTTTAGTGTCCTTGGTTCCTATATTATTCGGCTCACCTAATTTGTTGCCATTATTACAGATCAGCATAAATCCTCCCCAGTTGTCATAACTGTAGTTGTATTGAAAGGTTGTACCTATACAATTGAAATCGGCGTCATATGCCTGTCCGTCCCATTTAGCTCTATGGTCACTTACTTCATTAAACTGAATCAATGTGTTGTCTGAACTCCAGGGCCAGATTCCTGCGGCCGCGTCCCCAACGGACATAACATCCAGGCCCTTGCGAATGACATTGTATTCGATCAAAGCCCCGTCACATCCAAGGGGAACGATACCGTCTCCTGGAACGTTTTCTATCAGGTTTCCTCTAATCACAACTCCCAAACTAGGGTGCCAGGCCGTTCGCTGTATGTTTCCTTTTGAATTTATAGCGTTTCTGTCACAATGATGAATATAATTGTTCAGGATCTGTAGATCTATAAACCTGGTTTTTACTCTTTTTCCTTTATTTTCCCATAAAATTCCTGAACCGCCGCCTTTTTTCTTTTCCAATAAACCATTGACATGATGGATTTCGAGTCCTTCTAAAACAATATGATGACAATCACCAAAATCCACCGCTCTAATGATCACACCTCTTCTCCGTGCTTTTCTCTCGGGGCCTTGATTTGTGATCTCTAAGTTTCGGATTTCCCAATATTCAACGTTATAAAGTAGAAGGGTATGGTCCTTCCAGCCGGTGCCATGGATAGCAGGCTTTGGGCCACTTCCGTATTTATCGATAAGGATAGGGCTCTCTGCTGAACCTGATCCTTTTGGTTCCAATGTTCCAAAATAACTTGTCCCGGATGCAAACAAAATTATATCTCCTGGTTCAAACTTTTGTTTGTTAACCCTTGTAAGATCTTTCCAAGGCTTGGCTTCACTTATGCCACTATTACGATTATTTCCAAAACTGGAATTTACATAATAGGTTTCTGCCATCATGGAAAAACAGGTAAAAAAAGAAAGAAATAGAATTAATCTGTAGTTTTTCATTTATTTCGTTTTCTTGTGAGAAGTCCCTTTCTTCTTTTTATAAGCGGCCTTATCCGCTCCTTCAATACTCCATGGAGAAACAAAGTCGCTAACCATTGGTTCTTCAACTGAAGGTAAATAAGCTGAGAGTTCTTGTTTAACGACTTCAAACTTCTCATCTTTTGCAAGATTCTTCCATTCATTCGGATCGTTTTGATGATCGTACAATTCTTCTCCACCATCAAAATAACGAGTATATCGGTGTGTTTTTGATCTGACGGAATAGTTACCTCTTCCCCATGCGATAATGGTTGGGTTTTTCAATTTTTCCGAATGGCCTTTTACGATAGGCACCAAACTTTCGCCATCTACATAATCCGGGATTTGCACACCTGTGTAGTCGGCAATTGTTTTATATACATTGATCAGAGAAACTGCATCTGTATAGTTGTCAGCGTTTTCTTTCCCTTTGGTTCTTGTGTCATAAATGATAAACGGAACCCGAGTTGCTTCTTCCCAAAGTGTAAATTTCTTGAAGGTCTTTTTTTCTCCCAGATGATAACCATGGTCAGACCAAAGGACGACTACCGTATTGTCGGCATAGTCACTTTTTTCAAGAGCATCCAATACTCTGCCAATATTGTAATCTGCCCATGAAATACAGGCTAAATAAGACTTTCTTACCTCATTCCAAACCCCTTTGCTGAGGTAATGATTATATTCGCCTCTTTTTTGCAATGATCGGCCCACTGCAGGAATGTCATCAGAATCATTTTCAAGTACCTCCGGCGGAGTGACCTGATCCGGAAGCGCGTCAAAGAATCGGACAGGTGCATCGAATGGCAAATGAGGCTTTACAATTCCGACAGCTAAAAAGAAGGGCTTATCATGCTTTTCATTTAGTTTTTCAATTCCATACGATGCCACCTGATGGTCAATATGCTCTTCATCAGGGTTAATAGTGGGCCTGAATGAATATTTTTTATTGTTACCTTTAACATAACCTTCACCCTCTTTAAACCTTTTGGGGTTGGCCTTTGTTTTGTGAAATTCTGTCCATTCCCTCGTATCACTGAGATTGCCATGATGTATTTTACCCGCGCCAAAGGTGAGATAACCGTTTTCTTTAAGTAATCTTGGCAAGGAGGTGTATTTCTCCATCAATTCCCTATGAATGTCATGCTCGTAGAAGGGATATAGTCCTGACTTGAAAGGTTGAATACCGTATAACAATGCATTTCGGCTGGGGGAGCAACCCGGAGCCGAGGTATGTGCATTGGTAAAGTTTACTCCTTTTTTTGCCAACTTATCCATATTTGGTGTAATGGTTTCCGGATGCCCTCCCAAAAAGCCCGTCCAGTCATTCATATCGTCAATAGCTATGAATAAGATATTGGGTTGTTTTTCCTGAGCTGAAGTAAAACTTGTACCAAGGCCAAGGCAGATTAAAAGTATAAATGTGTAATCTCGTATTTTCATTTTCATAAATTATTTCGGTTTGTTCCAAACCACTTTTTCTATTCTGGTTTCAAATTCCTGAATTAGTTTTTTATATTTTTTGTTTGAGGCTAAATTGTTCCACTCATGAGGGTCATTTTTAAGATCGTATAATAAATAACCCCCTTTTTCCAATTTGGTAAATCGATAACGGTCTGTTACCAGGCCATAGTTTCCAACAGCGCAGGTAAATGCAATATCCTCCCAATCAACTTTTTTGTTATTCAAAAGAGGTACCAGGCTTTTTCCATGTAATATGACGTCTTCTGGTGCCTCAATGTTTAAAAGATCTAATATCGTTGGGTAAATATCTATATTCTGCACTACATTATTCACTATTTGTGCCTTATTGTTATGAGGTGTTTTAATGATCAAAGGACCCCTTAGTGAGATGTTGTATCCCGTGTTTTTGCGCCACTTACCATGGTCCGTAAGATGGTATCCATGGTCTCCCCAGACGATTATGATGGTGTTGTCATACAGGCCTTCATCTTTCAAGGCCTGAATTACTTTTCCCATCTGGGCATCTGCATATGTGGTGCTTGCCATATAACCCCTTATAAGTTTTTGAGCGGTTTTATCAGAGACACCTTCATTCCATCCGAAGGCCGTACCTCTTCCTTTGAAGGGATCTTTAGTGATATCTTTAACCGTTCCCGACGGTAAGTAGGCCATTTTGCCTGCATCTTCAGGATACATGTCAAAATACTTTTTAGGGGCCACCCATGGCATGTGGGGTCTTGCGAACCCGCAGGAAATCATAAATGGTTTTGATTTATCACGTTGGTTTTTTATAAAATCAATAACGTCCTTCGCGGTTTTCCCGTCATTTAAAATATCATCGGGTCCGTCAACTGCAGCATACATTAATGCGGCAGGTCCGGCATCTTTTTCAAAGTATTCATCAATCTGATCTTGTCTGCCCCCGATGTCAACTATTCTTTTTTCAATTTCGGGACCACCATCTCGGTGTTTAACCTTAGCTTTTCCTGGCACATCCCATGCACTGCTATCAAATTTTGGAACATTTCCGTGATAAATCTTGCCTCTGGTAGCTGTCCAGTATCCGTTCTCTCTTAATACCCTGGGCCAGGTGTCCTGTGTTTGAATCATTTTAGGAAAGGTCCAGACTTTTTTTCCATTTACCCAGTTCTGATTATCAAATCGTATACCCGTTAGCATCGCAGCCCTCGAGGGAGAACAAAGAGGATAACTCACATAGGCTTTTTCAAATATTGTGGCCTGATCGGCCAGAGCATCTATGTTTGGTGTGAGCGGTTCCGGCTCTCCATAGGCTCCTATTAAAGGCCTGAGGTCATCAAATGCTACAAACAATACATTGGGTCTATCCTGTGCATAAAGGGAACCTGCCATTAAAATAAACAGTAATATTAAAAGATGTTGGGCCCGCATCGAAATCATATTCTTTTATCTGATTAAATCCTTCTTCTTTAAAGGCTCTTTAAATTCTTCCATCTGGGCAAAAAGCTCCTCTTCCAGTTCTTGAGCTATCTTTTGATATTTGGGATTCGTGTAAAAGTTGATGAGTTCATCAGGATCTTTTTCCAGATCGAATAACCAGGGTTTACCTTTAGGAGACAAGACAAGTTTGTAGCGATTGTTCACTGCAGCTACCCACCTTTTATTGGCGTTTGTTATATACACGGTTCGGTCATCAATGATTGTCATTTTTTTACTCGTAAAGTCCTTGGAAGCATCTATGCCATGAAATTGATATGCAGAATGTTCAACATCCATCAAACCTAAAACGGTTGGGGCAAAATCCACCATTGTAAAAGCTTTTTGAATTTGTTTTTTAGCTTTTATTTTTTTTGGATATCTAATGAGAAAAGGGACCCTGGCGGACATCTCATAGGGATTCCCTTTGTTTAATTTTTGATGTTCATACAGTAGGTCTCCATGATCGGAGGTGAAGATTACTATTGTATTCTCATCAAGATTATTTTCTTTTAGAAAGGTTAATATTCTTCCCACATTATCATCGATACACTTAACCATTCCAAAATAGTGGGCCATGGCTCTTTGGTTTACTTTCCTTCCTGAATTCTTCTTTCCTGTAATGTTTAACCAACCCGGTGTCTGTTCCGGGGTAGGATGCATCGTTCTCGGATCTTCGAATTTAATATCAGTATACATGGTGTCATAAGGTGCCCTTACCTGATTAGGGCCATGAGGATCGGGTAATGAAAGCATCACGCAAAAAGGTTGCTCACGATCTCTTTTTATGATTTCCAGAGTTCTATCTGTCAGGAAATCTGTAGTAAAGGATTTCTCATTGGCATCTTCCTGTCTCCAGGTTATTTTTTTACCATCAAAATCTTGTCCAAGCTTTAGACCTTCTTCATCCTCTTTCAAAACTTTCCAGTGCCCCCGGTTAAACATGTATCTGTTATCTGAGAAACCAAAACTTCTGTCAGGATGAATCCCTGGCTTGTCATCGCCGTCCAGGTGCCACTTTCCGACATATGACGTGGCGTAACCGTTATCCTTTAATATTTGTGCAAAAGTGACTACATCATCATTCAAAGGCATGTCATTGACAGGAGAACCTGTCGCCACAGGATAGAGTCCACTGACCATAGAAGCCCTTGAAGGTGTGCAGACGGGTGAAGGGGCGTACCAGTTTGTACATAGAACACCTTGTTCTGCCAGCTTATCTATATTCGGGGTGTTAACAACCGCTTCCTTTCCCCACATATAAGCCTGTTCTTCAGACATTGTTTCTCGGTAAGCACCTATGGTTCTTAGGTTATGCTCGTCAGTATGTATGATGATAAGGTTAGGTTTATTTTGTTGCTGAGCATAAGCAAATTTCAAAAGGCTCATCAAACAAAGAGCGAATAATGTTATGGTTTTTTTTACCCTCATACTTCTTCTTATTGTTTTTATTTACTAATTCGATTGGTTCATGAATGTCAGGTAATTTTCCCGAAACTGATTTACGTTTGGAACCCCTGTTAGAAATCCCAGAGAAGTCAGAAAAATATCTGCATCTTTCATGGTTTGAAAATGCATCTCCTGGTTTCTATCCACGTTAAAAAAGGCATGATCCTGATCCTGATACAAAATGAGATCACAACGATCCCCAAAGCTCTCCATTTTTTCCTTGTAATGTTTAGCCTGATCCACTGTGAATAATTTGTCTTTGGTACCTAACATGATCAAAGTAGGGGAGGTGCCTTTCTCTAAATTGTGATAGGGTGAAAATTCTTTCCAATATTCTTTTATACGATCATATCCATAGCCGTCTGGCCCATTGTTAGCCACTGGATTGAATAAGACCAAGGCGTCAGGTTTGCAACTTACAGAAAGGTCTTCACCTGATTCATTAAATCCCTTTAAGACAGCTGTGGCTGCGGCTACATTTCCCCCTGCTGAACCACCTCCAGCAGCTATCTTGTTAGGGTTTATTCCATATATTGAGGCATTACTTCGAATCCATCGCATCGCAGACTTTCCGTCTTTGACGCATTCTGCCGGAGTTGTTTTGTTTGCTTTTTCAGTCCTGTATTGAACACTTACAGCAACCATTCCCCTTGAGGCAAAATACTCGGATTGGTTGTAGAAATGGTTTGGTGCGCCTCCTTTCCATCCTCCGCCATGAAAGAATACTATGGCAGGAACTTGATCCTGATCTGAATGATCCTTCGGGAAAAAGAAATGAAGTGATAATTCAACGCTGTCGATTTTTTTATAGACTACTTTCTCGTCCGGGCTAATCTGGGCGGATAAGGATGCAGTTGTTAAAAAAAACAGGGCATTAAGAATTATTTTTTTCATTGTCGACAACTTTTTCGAATCGATTTAGAGTAGTAGCGCTTCTATTATACTATTTGATTTTCGCCATTTCTTTTTGAACTTTTTCGTAAAATGGTTTTAGTTCCTGATAATTTTTACCAGTTAATTTACTAAAGTATTTTCCAAATTTTTTATTAGGAATTTTCAATTCCTCTTTGGTTATTTCACCTTTTTTGTATTTTTTCTTGGCTTCATACGATTCTTCATATTGCACAACTTTTTTCTCATAAACTTCTTGTTGCTGTTCTTTAGTTAAACCAAATTCCTCGGCTGCCAATTCAGCGTATACTTTTGACCTCTCAAACCTTCCTTCCTGCCAGTTGTTTTTTGATTGTGCGAAACTTGAAACAGAGAATGCCAACAGTGCGATAATTAGAGCTATTTTTTTCATAGTTTAATGGTGTTTTTTATGCTTAACATTGATTGTAAATTAATTACTCAATTTATCGGTATAAGACAAATTGACTTGTTTGGATAGCTTTGCCAGATGCCATTTTAAGAAAATATATGCCATTCTTAATAGAATCTGGTAAACTAATACTCGTATAATATTTGTTGGGAGAAATATCATGAATCAATTTTCCCTGTATGTCAAAAATTTCGATGATTTCAGGTTTAACCTCGGTGTTCATCTGGAAATTTATCTGCCGTGTAACCGGATTTGGATATATTTTAAATATGTTCTTTGTATCACTAACAGGATGCAGTCCCAGAACAAGATTTGAATTGTGCTCATTGCTGGCACCTATATTTGGTGCATACGCCTTAAGGTCAACCTCATTGTTGAAGGTGTCCGTTGAGGCAAATTCAGAAATATGTTCGAATATTCCAGAGCCTGCCATCGGAAACAAAGGCTCGGAAAACATCATACCCTTATTGATCACCGGGCTTTCCGGAAGTATTTTAAAAGCATTTTTATTTATTTCTGAATCTCCTTTAAAATAAGGATCCGCTAAAAGGGTATTTTCATCTAATAAGATGAACTGATCATTTATATTTCCGTGGTATAAATTGTTTGAAAGTGAAAGTTTACTTCCATTTTCAATGGTAATATCTGTATTGGCTGCAATTTCACCATTAAGGGCCGTAAAAATATTGTTGTAAATAAATGTATTTCGGGCCTTTATCTTAATATCAGGAGTGATATTTTTATCCAGGAAGATCGTGTTATTGTAGATGTAATTGTAATCTGATTTAATTCTTGCATTCTTTCCGGCAAAGTCAGAAACCCAGATAGAACTGCCATTTCTTCTGAACCCGTCGTTCACACTTACATTAAATCGATAAGTTGAATTAATATTGTCACCAAGAATTTCACAGAATCCCCCTTCAGTATCCTCGCTGTAGTTGTATTGAAAAATCACATTTTTATTTCCAAAATCAATATGCATACTGTAAGAGTCGGCATATCCTCTGACGCTGTATGACCTGTTGAACTGGGCAATGATATTCCGACAGCTCCATACCCAGGCGCCACTTCCTCTGCCAATTAGTCGAGGTTCTTCAATGTTACTGTATCCTGTATGGTCAAAATCATTGTTCTCAATCAGACCGTTATAGGTTTTCGATAGAATAACTCCTGACCCTCCTGTTTGATAGAAAGTATTGTTTCGTACCACGATATTTTGATTCCTGTTGACAGTGTCATCATCAGGATCTGTATTTCCTTTGTGCACCGCCCAAACGCCCGCTTTACTGATATGGGTAAAATAACAATCCTCAATTAGCACATCATGGATGCCCACCTCTTTCTGATCTTCGTTAGCCTCTGAACTGATGCGGATTCCCGTGACCTTTAAGTCATTAAAAACTTCCGGCAGATTAACACCATAAACGTCGGATACAATTAAGTTCCTGAAAGTTAGGTCTTTCATCACACCTCCCCATTTATTGGCTACCAAATGAATCCCATAACTGATTTCAGATCCCCAGGAATAGCGACTGGTGTTTTTTCTGTTGTTTTTAACGGAAAGATTGGTAACCAGTATATGACTGGCATTGGTAATTTTAATGGCCTCAAAATAATCTCCACCTTCAATATTTCCTGACCCTGAAATAACAGGTTTTTCACCAAGACTATAGCTTGATATTTCTATGGGTCGTTCCTTACTGCCTGATCTGTTGATAAGAAGGTTACCATGGAATTGATCACCTGCTTTAAACAGAATTTTGTCACCGGGAAGAAGGAATCCACCATTTGAGTCATTTGCAAGAGCCTTGTTTGCTTTCTCAATGGTTTTCCATGGAGCCAGCTTACTGCCATTATTTTCATCATTGCCTGAGTTACTCACATAGTAGATGTTTGATGTTTTTTTTGAAGTATTTACCTGTGAGAAACAAAGACTGCTGCTAATCACAAAAAAGATCAAAAAAAGAGTACACCTTTTCATTGTGTTTATTTTACCTTGATATTTGCACTTACAGGCTCTAATCCATTTGAAGTTGCCTTGATAATGATTTCACCAGCCTCATGTCCGGATTGAATCAAAAGGAGGCATTTTCCTTTGAACACTTTACGATGATTAACCTTATGTGGTGAAAGGTCCAGGATATCACCATTTTCTACTCCTATGATTTTACCCTGTCCGGATACTTCAAATTGAATAAGGTTATCGGCGTGAGGAATACAAGTCCCGTTTTTATCCACAACAGAATATTCCAAATAAATAACATCAGTTCCGTTTGCATCAACTTCTTTTCTGTCTATATCAACAGCTAGGGCATGTTCTTCTTCTGCAGTTACAAATTTTTTCTCACAGACTATTTGACCATCATTTTTCGCGACCACCTTGAGCTCCCCTTTTTGATAAGGAACATTCCAGACAAGTTGTCTGCCCTCACCCATTTCTTGTTCTCCCAGGGATTTATCGTTTAAAAAAAGTTCGGCAGTTTCACAGTTGGTATATGCAACCACCGGAATAATTTTTCCTTCTTTGCCAGGATGTGTCCAGTGAGGCAACAAATGGACCATAGGTTTGTCGCTCCAAAGGCTTTGATACAGGTAATAGTGATCTTTCGGGAATCCTGCGAGGTCGATAATGCCAAAATTCGCGGTTCTTGCAGGCCATCCAAAAGATTCTCCCAAATAATCGAAACCAGTCCATCTGAAATTACCGATATAATAGTCATATTTTTGAACACGGTTCCAGTCATGTCTGACACCGATTCTAACAATTGAATTATCATAAGAGGATTGATATTTTTTTGGGATTCCCGGAAATACCTCTTCTTCACTCAAATCAGGAATTTTATACACTTTAGGTTCCATTTTTTTGAATTGCCCTGGCTTTTCCCACGGTGCCGGGTTGTCTTTGGTTCGATACCAAGTTTTAGTTCTGTAAACCCCTCTTGTTTGCAAAGTATGAGTCATTTCAGTACCTATGATGAGTTTGTCAGGGTGAAGTTTATGATAGGATTCAAGACTTCCTTTGTACTCTCCATGACCATTGAAACCTGCTATGTCAATATGCGGTGCCGAGTAGCCCCTACCCTGTGTAAAAGGCCTGGTATTGTCTATTTTCTTTGCAAAAGAAAGAATCTCTTCCTGTTCATCAGATGTAAATCCATGAATTTCATTACCTATGCTCCAGATGACCACAGAAGGATGATTCCGGTCTCTTTTAATAAAATCTTTTAGATCCGTTTTCCACCATTCATTAAAATACAGGCCGTAATCAAAAGTTGCCTTGGTTTTCCACCAGCCATCAAAGGCTTCATTCATCACCATGATTCCTAACGTATCACAGATTTTGTAAAATTCTGGAGAAAAGGGATTATGGGTGGTACGAACCGCATTACATCCCATATCCTTTAATAATTTTAACCTTTTATAAAGAACATCATCGGGAACTGCCGATCCAACAGGACCCGCATCATGATGATTACTCAATCCCTTAAATTTTGTAGGCTCATTATTTAAATAGAATCCTTTACCTGCTTTGAGTTCAATTGATCTGATTCCAAATGGGGTGGTATAGCTGTCTTTTAATTCATTTTTTTCATATACGTTGGTAACGAGATTATACATTGCAGGATTTTCCGGGGACCATAAGTCAGGATTTTTAACTATAAATTCTTGTAGGAAAACACCATCTTTTAGATCGGGATTTGTACTTTTTGAAGTAGCAACCACATTATTCCCAGGATCAGTAATCGTACTTAAAATTTCCAACTGATACTCTTTGCTGGTTTCAAAAACAAGCTTCCCCTTAAGTGTAACCCTGGCTTTGGACTTACTTATATTGCTCGTTGTGACATAAGTTCCCCATTGCGGTATGTAAATATCAGATGTTTTCGTCAACCAAACATGACGGTAAATCCCTGAACCTGTATACCATCTGGCACTTGGACTTTTTGAGTTGTTAACCCTTACTGCTATCTGGTTCTTTCCTGGTTTTAAATAGGGTGTCAGATTGTATGAAAAGCTGATGTATCCATAAGGCCGGTTACCAAGTAACTTACCGTTTATATAAACATCCGAATTCATGTAAACGCCATCAAATTCTATGAAGTACCTTTCGTCCGGGCTTAAGCTTTCAATCACCAGATCTTTGCGGTACCACCCAATTCCTGTGGGCAGAAAACCACCATGAATACCAGATGGATTATTTTGATCATAGTTTCCTTCAATGCTCCAGTCATGAGGTAAATCGAGACTTCTCCAGTTTGAATCATCAAAAAATTCTGTTTCGGCCCCTTCAATGTCTCCCAAATGAAATTTCCAGTCAAAATCAATGGATTCTTTTTGACGTAATGAGGTTGCATTCCGATCTTCGGAATTTATAAACTGAAGACTAATTATTAGAATGAACAAACTACCAAAAAGCGTCAGGATCTTTTTATTTCTTATCATATTTTGCATAGGGCAGTTGTTTTTATTTTATCGCTTTTTTCCGTTCCAGTTTTTTGATGTAATCAGGGTTAGGAGTGACATATTGGGCTTTTACATCTTGCCTCCAAGCCTCTAATTTATCTTTCATTAATTCAAATTCTTCAGGGAATTCTTTGATCACATTAACAGATTCTCCAATATCATTTTGAAGATTGTACAACTCAAAGGTGTCATTCTCAAAGTTCTGAATCAGTTTAAAATCTTTGTATCGAATTGATGAATAAGGCACCCCGCCTTCCTGGTGATAATGAGGGTAGTGCCAATAAACGGCGTCCCGGTCCAAAGGGGTACTCTCATGAATTAAAGAAGCCAGGCTTTTGCCGTCAATGGTTTGTTTCCTGGTTTTATCAGAAGTTATTCCTGCCAGCTCCATTAGCGTAGGGTAATAGTCCATAGAGATGATTGGGTCATCGATCTTTATTCCTTTCACTGAACTATTTGGTGTGTAAATAATCGTAGGTATTCTTACTCCACCTTCATAAATATCTCCCTTTCCTGTTCTCAGTGGGTAATTATTGGTAACCGGATTTTTTGATCTTCCTATAAGCCCGCCATTATCTGAGGAAAATAGGATGATGGTGTTTTCATATAATCCTTTTTCTTTTAACTTATTGATGATTTTGCCCACGGCATCATCGGTATGTTCCACCATGGCAGCATATTTCACATTGCGATGTCTTGTTTCAGCTTTGACTAAATCTTTGTATTTATCAATTTTATCTTGTTTTGCCTGAAGTGGAGTATGTACATTGTACAACCAAAAATTAATAAAAAACGGCTTATCAGCATTTTGGTCTATAAAATTGATTACTTCATTGCTTAATCGTTCCGTCAGATATTCTCCTTCTGGGCCATCCTCAATCCTTGGGTTTCCATATGGAGAAAAATAACCCTTTGTACCTGTTTTCTTATTTAGGTTGGGAGAGCCTTTTTTCCAACCGGCGATATTGACATCAAAACCGTGATTTTCGGGCCAGTTTACTTCTTTTTCGCCAAGATGCCATTTACCAAAATGTGCCGTTTTATATCCTGCATCTTTAAAAGCTTCGGCCATTGTATACTCTTCTTCCGAAAGCGACATGTTCCAATCCGGGACATTAAACTTTGCCCATGGATATTTGTGGCCCTCGATCCAGTCGGTTACATTGTTTCTGGCAGGATATTTACCTGTTACGATCGAAGCTCGGGTAGGAGAACATACCGTACAGGAACTGTAGGAATTTGTAAAACGAACACCTTCGCTGGCCAGGTTATCAATATTGGGACTCTGGTATAGGTCACTGCCATATACACCCAGATCCGTCCATCCAAGATCGTCCACCAAGATGAGTACAACATTTGGTTTGCTCAATTCAGAATGAGATACTGTACTTTTACTACAACCCATCACTAGGACGGTGAGCACGAGTAATGTTATTTTATTGATCATCATCATTATTTGGAATCTAAATATGTAGGTGCTGCAAATTGAAATATGTCTGAAGGTGTTCTCGCCTCTTGCATCAGTGCTGTTAATTCCGCTACAATCTCAGGATGTAAAGAAGCCAAATTCTCGGTCTCCCCGGGGTCAGCTTTCAAGTCGTACAATTCAATGGTTTGTTTTGGTTTTTTCAAGACGTTGTATTTTACTCCTTTCCATTTTCCCTTTCGTATAGCAATTCTCCCCCCTTTTTCATGAAATTCCCAATAAAGGTATTCATGTTGAGCTTGTTTCCCTTGATTGGTCAACGTTGGGAGGAAGGAAATCCCATCAATATTTTCATCCAGATTTTTACCAATAATTTCGGCAAAAGTGGGCATGACATCCCAAAAAGCTGAAATGTGATTTGTAGAAGAACCGGCTTTGATTTTTTGTGGCCATCTAGCGATCATAGGGACGTGTACACCACCTTCATAAAGATCTCGCTTGTATCCTTTGTAAATTCCATTGCTGTCAAAATAATCCGGATCCGCTCCGCCTTCTCTGTGCGGCCCGTTGTCTGAGGTGAAAATCACGATGGTATTTTCCGCAATTCCGAGTTCTTCCAGTTTTTTCATAATTTCACCCACCTGATTATCCAGATGATTGATTATAGCCGCAAATGCAGCATGAGATTCTTTCTGTGAACCATATCCTCCTTTTTTGAAAGTGGGCCCTTCATCAACTCCTTTAAAGTTTAACTCTGGCAGAAGGTCTCCTCGGTATTTTTCCATGTATTTTTCCGGTATCAGTAATTCCGCGTGTGGAAGAGGAGTGGCATAAAGCATGAAGAAAGTAGAATCTTTATTTTGTTCAAGAAATTCCAGTGATTTTTCATGGATCATATCGGGGGCGTAGATTCCCTGTTTCTCATTTACGTTTTCATCAAGGATGATTTTTTCCTGATTGTGCCATAAATGATGAGGGTAATAATTATGAGCCAGTCGCTGGCAATTGTATCCAAAGAATTCATCAAATCCCTGCATGTTCGCATCTCCTTCCGAACCAGGAAAACCTAATCCCCATTTCCCAAATACGGATGTTTTGTACCCGACTTCCTTGAGCATTTCAGCAACAGTATAGGTGTCCGAAGGGATTGGATACTGACCTTCCGGTTGAATTTCTTTATTACCTCTAACAACAGTATGCCCAGTGTGCATGCCTGTTAACAATGCGGATCTGGAGGGTGCACAAACAGTGGCACCGGAGTAATGCTGTGTAAACACGATTCCTTCTGCAGCCAGTTTGTCAATATTTGGTGTCTCAAATTTTTTCTGACCATTTAGGGTCAGGTCACCATAACCAAGATCATCCGCAAGAATATAGATTATATTAGGATTTCTGTGAACAGAATTTGAAGATGCGCTGACAATATGCTTCTTCTTGTTGCATGAAAACAAGGTAAATACGATCAGTGAAAAAATATATAATCTTTTATTGATAGTCATGATTTATTTCGATTGTATAACTGTTTTGATTCCCTTCATATTTTCTGACGAAGCCTGAATCTCAATGCTTCCGTTCTCTCCTTTTTTACTTTTTACAATTAGCATGCACAGGCCATTAAAAGCTTTTCTGTAGTTTGCCTGAAATGGTTCAACTGAGGCCGCATTTCCATTGCCAACTGCTGCAATACTTCCCGGGCCCTCAATTTTGAAATTGATCAAGTTGTCTGCTAAAGGACAGAAATTACCGTCTTTGTCCTCTATTTTAACTGTTATAAAAGAGAGATCATTACCATCGGCATCAATTTCAGTTCTGTCCGGTATCAGTTTAATTTGATAGGGCTGGTTGGCGGTAACAATGGTTTTTTCTGCTATAATTTCACCTTGCTTATATGCCACGACTTTTAATTCTCCTGGTTCGTATTTTACGTTCCAGTTTAACCTGTAAGGTGAATCCCAGGTTGTTTCTGGTTTTTTCCACCAGGCAAACTCGGCAGGAATAGTTGTTTTGTCAATGCCCATTACTTTTTTGCCCAAGGATTTCCCATTGAGAAAAAGTTCAGCTTCATCACCGTTTGTATAGCAGTATACGGGAATCTCTTTATGTCCAGAGTTTTCCCAATTCCAATGTGGTAAAATATGGACCATAGGTTTTTCTGTCCATCTGCTTTGATAGTAATAGTACCTGTCTTTAGGAAACCCTGCCAGGTCCACAATTCCAAAATAAGAACTCCTTGCCGGCCAGTCGCCACCCCATTTGCCATGGGTTTCATTATCTCTTCCGTTGTAAGGCGTAGGTTCTCCCAAATAGTCAAATCCGGTCCATACAAATTCCCCGAGTGAATGCGGCATGGTTTCCTGAGCATAGGTTTCAAAATCTGGAGGATAGGCCCAAGGTGGACTTATGATATCATAGCTTGAAACCTGCAAAGATTCATGTTTATCGTAGTTCTGAACTGGTAGGTGGTAAACTCCCCTTGAGCTAACTGTGGAAGCGGTTTCGGCTCCGTAAACAATGAACTCAGGATTGTTTTTTATAACATTGTCATATTGGGTGGGTTTGTAGTTGAATCCTACTAAATCCAAAGCTCCTGCCAATCCATTTTTAACGGCCTGGGGATAGTTGTTAAATCCAGCTGTTACAGGCCTTGTGGGATCTTCATCGTGACAAATGTCAACCAGGTGCTGAGCCATTTCAGCTCCTTTTTTATTCCTTTGTTCTTTAATTTCATTTCCTATACTCCACATGACCACAGAAGGATGGTTACGATCTCTCCTGATCATATCCCTCAAGTCTTTTTCATGCCATTCGTCCCAGAATTTATGATAACCATTTTCAACTTTGCCATTTTTCCATTCATCAAAAGCCTCAACCTGAACCAGTATTCCCATCTTATCGCAAAGCTCTAATTGCTCCCGGGAAGGAGGATTATGACTTGTTCGAATGGCGTTTACACCAATTTCTTTCATGATTTCCAGCTGCCGCTCAGTAGCCCTGTAGTTTACTGCACTGCCTAAAGGCCCCAGATCATGATGCAGGCAAACTCCCTTAAATTTTATTTGTTTCCCATTTAATTCAAAACCATTTTCCTGGCTGTATGCAATCGATCTTATACCAAAGGTGGATGTATAGTTGTCTATTTGAGTTCCATTTTTCAATAAAGTTGAATTAGCTGTATAGATATGAGGGCTTTCAAGGCTCCATAGTTTTGGATTTTCTACAATGAATTCATTTTGTATGACCTGTTCTTTTTCTGGATCAAATTTCTGGTCGATGCTTGCTACAGTTTTACCCAGGTCGTTTTTAATATCCGTTCTTAAGACATAAGATCCCTTAAGTTGTTTTTTATTCTCAATTGTTGTTTCAATGACAACTTTTCCCTCTTCTGATGAAATTTCAGGAGTAGTAATGTAGGTGCCGTTATAGGCAATATTGACAGGATTTTTAATGTTCAGATATACATTTCTGTATATTCCTGCTCCTGGATACCATCTCGCGGATAATTCTTTAGGATCAACCCTTACGGCTACTACATTCTCTTCTCCAAATTTTATGTGTGGTGTCAAGTCGACTTCAAAGCTGATGTAGCCAAACGGTCTGCCACCAACTTTATGACCGTTTAAATAGATTTCAGCATTATTCATCACTCCGTCAAATTCCAGAGTCACTGTATTACCTTTTGCCGATTCCTCTATTTTAAAGTGTTTTCTGTACCATGCAGTTCCATAGATTGGCAATCCACCGGTTCTTGTGTCATAGTTTTTGTCAAAAGGCCCTTCTATTGCCCAGTCATGAGGCAAGTTTAATTGTCTCCATTGAGAATCGTCAAAATCAGAGGCATACTCATTTGATGTTTCACCTTTGGCAAATCGCCAGGAATCGTTGAATGATTCTCTTATCCTGGATTGAGATCCTGCTTTAGTACACGATCCTGAAAGACCTGACAACATCAAAAAAATAATCATAGTTGTGTAACTATATGAGAGTAGATATTTCATTATATATCAGAATATAAAATGGTCATGAGGACCTGAACTGTTATTGCAGAATATTAATTTGTAGAGCTACCAGCATTGCTCTCATGATCATTGGATCATGAGAACAATATGATAGACAGGTTAATCTGGTAATTTATATATTGAAAGTTATTACCATTCTGGTTTTTGTTCCAGCAAATTGTTGATCAACACTTCTTGTTGCGGATAAGGCAACGATAAATGTTTTGATGGATCAAAGTTTGTGTAACAACGATACCTAAAAGCACTCGCAGGTGTGTAATTAGGATGATAAATTATAGATTCATATAATTCCGTCAGTTTTTCCTCCAATAATCCCCAACGTATTAAATCCATTTTTCTGTGCCCTTCGAAACACAGTTCTCTTAATCGCTCATCAACAATTTCTTCAAAGAAGGCTCCCTTCCCCGCAATTGCATCAGGTTTTACAGAACCCAGGTTCTCTAATCCGGCTCTGTTTCTTACCAGATCCACTGCTGCGATAGCTTCTCCTGTTGGACCGTCTAATTCATTTGAAGCCTCTGCAAACATGAGCAGGACATCAGAAAATCGTAACACTGGGAAGTTAATACCGGTAATATTCTGATTAATTGGCTGAGGAGTTTCCAAAGTTATAATCGGAGTAGCTGATGCATTTGTTCTTTCAATGTCATCAGGGTAAATTGCATCCCATCTTCTAAATTTACCGATGGTATATCCCCATTGCAGGGCATGTAACTCATTTACTTTTCCATTTGGAAAATTTTTGTTTTTGGCTCCATTGTAACTTGGTGTATTCCATGTTTTTCTCTTGTCACCCTCTTCATAGATTTCATCGTGTATCGGAGAAGGAGAAATTTCAGGACTCGCAAAAGGTTCGCCAACTCTTGAACCATTTATCCCGATATGCAGTCCGTTGCTATAGCCAATTCTTCCACCAATATTCAAGCCCAGGTCTGTACCATTTCTATAAACGATTTCAAACAATGTCTCGCTTAAATCGAATCTGTTTTGGATATAATTTAAAAATAGTTCTTTATAATCGGCATTCAATCCATGATTTCCTTCATTCATGACCACGGCGCAATGTTCTTTAGCTGCCTCGTAAGGATTTCTTCCATTAATTTCTGTGGCTCGTAAAGGATATCCAGCCGCCTTTAAATAGGTTTTAGCCAACATGGCGTGGGCTGCCATACTATTGGCATGGCCTGCCACGTAATCACTATCAAATGATCCAGGCAAATGTTCCGCTGCAAAAGTCATATCCTCAATGATCTGTAAATAAATATCCTCTACCGGTGAGGGAGCTACGTGGTTCGAATTTTGATCCACTGAAGGTTCAAGTCTCAAAGGAACCTCGTTGTACCATATTGTTAAATGATAGTACATAAAGGCTCTGAGAAATTTTGCCTCACCCAGATATTTGTTGAATTCTTCTTCTTCCTCGAAGTTGTCTGGACTGATATATTTTATAAAGTTGTTACAATTGTTAATTCCCTGATAGAAATTTTGATACAAAAGTTGCACCTCTCCAGAAGCCGGATTATGTGCCATAATACTTGTTGGAATATTTTCATTCCAGCTTTTTAACTTGTAGTCCTCATCCGTTCCTGAAGACATCTGCTGAAGTACACCGCCAAAAGTATTGCCGGAAGATAATGAAGAGTGAATCCCGGCAAGGGCCGCATTGATCTCCGTTTTATTTTTGTAAAAATTCTCCGCTGCCCATGTAGTTTTTGGATCCAGTTCAAGGGCATCTGAACAACCCAGGGTAGCTACTAATAATCCGAGTATTAGCAACCCTTTTCTATATAATGATTTTATTTTTATTGACTTCATAATTATTAAAATTTAGCTGAAAATTGTAAACTATACGTTCTACTTTTTGGATATGCAGAATAATCCAGACTTGGCATTAAAGTGCCTCCAACATTTACTTCAGGATCATATCCGGAGTAGTTGGTCCAGGTGTATAAATTTTGACCTGAGAATGCAAGCCTTAATCCTTTGAAAACTTTTGAATTTTTTACTGGAATATTGTATCCTAACGTTACAGTTTGTAATCTTAAATAACTTCCGTCTTCAATGTATCTTGTATCTCCTTTAAAACCTGGTCGTGGAAAAGTAGCAATTCCGTTTGAATAATGAGAAACAACATCTGTGTCTGTATTCCATGGTGTCCATGCATTCGCCACATTGGCCAATCTGCTAAAACTTGAATTATGAGATGGATGGCCCCACAATGCATTATTGGCGTTGAAAACGTCAAAATCATAAGACCATCTCAAAAGTACGCCCAAATCAAAATTCTTGAATTTAAAGTTGTTATTGAATCCACCGAAGTGTTTAGGATAAGGATTACCAATAACAACACGGTCGTCTTGATCAATGATACCATTACCATCCTGATCTACGTATTTTGCGTGACCAGGACCGACTCCCGGAGGATATGAAGGTATACCATCTCTAAGAATATATGGTGAATTAGGATTTGATGAAGGGTCGTAAATAAAATCTTCCGCCTGGTACAAACCATCGTAAACAAGTCCGTACATCATTCCAACAGGTTCACCAACTTCTGATATATAGTAGTACTCACTATTCCAGTCCAGACCGGGATCAGACTTAATAAACTCCTGGCCATCATTTAAGCTTATGACCTTGTTTTCATTGGTGGAGATATTTATACTTGAGTTCCAGGTGAAATCATTCTTATTAATGATTAATCCTGACAACGTTACTTCAAAACCTTGATTGCTCACTGAACCAACATTTTGGGCTACTGCTCCAAATCCCGTACTCAAGGCCATATCGGCAAAAAGCAACAGGTCATCTGTTCTTTTGTGATAGTAATCCAAGGTTCCGGAGAATCTTGATTCAAACATTGAGAAATCAATACCAATATTCGTCTGTCCTGTTTTCTCCCATCTAAGGTCAGGCACCGCAAACACTGTTTGAATAGCACCTGGCTGGTATTCTTCGTCTAAGCCAAAAACATAAGGGTTCCAGATCCCAAAGCCAAATTGGTTTTGAGAAGCGTAGTCTCCAACCCTGTTGTTACCTGTCAATCCCCATCCTAACCTTAGCTTCAGGCTATTGACGGCATTTGCATTGCTCATAAAGTTTTCTTTTGCAATATTCCAGGCTGCTGAAACCGATGGGAAATAACCCCATCTGTTATCGCTTTGAAACTTGGACGAACCATCCGCTCTTATTGTTGCGGTAAATAAATATTTATTATTATTTAAATTATAGTTTACACGACCAAAAAACGACATCAATCTGTTTTCAGAGGCATCTGTCATAGCTATTGTTGGTTGTGTAGCAATGTCAAGGTTGTTTATACCAAATTCATCAGTAGGTAAATTTTTGTTCCATAGTCTTGACGTAAATTGAGTGTTCTGAACAAATTCAAAACCAGCCATGGCCCATAAATAATTCTTGTTTTTTGTTCTGCTGTACTGTATCGTATTTGAAGATGAAAAAGTGGAACGTTCATATCCATTTATTTGTCCGTTAATACCGTTCTCTGATCTGGCTCCTTGACGTGTATTAGCAGAATAGAACAATTCTTCCTGCCCCACAGTCGTATTGAAACCATTCACTGTTTTAAATTCAAAATCTTTACCTATTTTCCAGCTCAATCTCGTGTTGACACGAATATTATGTGATTTATCTTCACGAGTTGTTCCCAGCATATCTTCAATTGGATCATATAAATTGGCAAATTCAGCATCGTTGACACCTGGGATGAGACCACCTTCTTCTTCTCCAGAACTTGGGTTGAGAGGATCTACCGGTCTGTATAAAATAAGGTTCTTTAATAATTGATTCCCTCTTCCGTTTCTCAAACGGGCACCGTACCTGTTCGCTTTTGTGTAGTTCATACTACCCCATAGTTTAACACGATCACTCAAGCTGTGCTCAATGGTAAAGTTTGTATTCCATCTTTTAAATCCGGTTGTAATCAATACCCCTTCCTGATCTACAAAACCTGCAGAAAATGAAACATTGGTTTTTTGATCACCTCCTCTGATATTGACATTTCCCTGGGTCATCGGCGCTAATTGAAAAGCTTCGTTTTGGTAATCTGTACCTTCCATGCTTCTATACCTGTCCGGATCAACCCATCTCTCTATGAAATTTTGATAATTACTTCCGTCTGTATTAGGTAAATACTGGTAGCCATCACGCGCGATTGATTGAGTTTCCAGGTTCTTTACGTACTGGTAAGGACTCAAAACTTTCAATGTCTTGGTAACCTCCTGTAAAGAGGTTGAAAGGTTCACGGTAACTTCTGATTTTGAATTTGATCTACCTGACCTTGTTGTAATCACTACAACCCCGTTTGCACCTCTTGAACCATAGATAGCGGTTGCCGATGCATCTTTTAGTACCTGAAACGATTCAATGTCAGAAGTTGCAATAGTTGCAGGATCAAAGTCTTCTAAAGGTAAACCGTTAACAACGTATAAAGGATCATTAGAACTCGTTAGTGAGTTACCACCCCTTACGACGATCTTTAAAGCTTCACCCGGTGTACCTTCATTGGCACTAACGTTTACCCCGGCAATTCTTCCGCCCAGGGCCTGGTCAAAATTTGATACAACCGCTGATTCCAGTTCTTCGGTTTTAACCGTTGAAACAGCACCGGTAAGATCTTTTTTGGCTACGGAACCATAACCAATAAGTACAACTTCATCCAGGTTGGCGACATCTGTCTTTAATATAACATTAATCGTTGTCTGATTTCTAACAGGAACGTCCTGGTCAACCATTCCAAGCATCGAGAATACTAAGATATCATCCGGGTTCGCTTGAATTGAGTAATTTCCATCAAAGTCTGTTAATGTTCCTGAACTGGTACCCTTGATTTCGATGGCTACTCCAGGAAGTGGTTGATTTTCTTCATCTGTAACAACACCTGTTATAGTGCTTTGCGCAAAGCCTATAAAGGAAATAAAAAGTGTTACAATTAATATATATTTTTTGTTTATCATGATATTTTTATTTTTCTGAGGCTACAAAGTGAACATTCGATAGTCTTACAGAGCCATTAAGTACGTGCTCTCCGGTTTCAGGATCTACGTAAAATGGTTCTTCTTCATATTGGGTTTTAAATCTAAATGCAATGGTAAATGCTTCTTCCGATCTGTATTCATCGAGATCTAATTCAGCTCTCACCCATAAATCGTTTGGACTGTTGCTTGGATCTTTTACACCATTCGGAGGCTGAATTCCTGATTGATCTCCTGGATAAGGAGTTCCGGTAAAGACTGTTCCATTGTTATTGATCTCACATTCCAAAATGTCATTCACTTGTGTCCAGGAAGTTGTGGTAACATCTCCTGTGTAGTTGCTAGTAATGTGAACTTCTAATTCTATAGGTGTGCTTCCGTCTTCTTCATACCCTGAATTGTCGTTCATAAAAATTTTATACCAGAAAACTGCCTTAGAATCAAAACATCCTTTATACAATGCAAGATTCTGCGGGTCCATGATTATCCAAGATTCAGAAGGCCCTGTAATGGTCCACATTTGATGTTCCAGAGTTTGAGTGCCGTTAACACCGGCTTCTTCTCTTACTTCGATTGCATCAGGCGTGTCTACTACTGGTGAGTTTTTATGATTTCTCCATAAAGCTTTACTAATAAACCAGTTTGTAGTTTCTTCAGGATCTCCTGCTTTGATGTGGACATCGCCGGTTTTGTGCTCAACAAATACTCTTGAGTAACCATCACCGCCAAGCGCAGCATTCTGTTTTGAAGTCAATTTTAATTTAGGGAAGAAAAAATAGTCATTTTCCTTTTCAAGTTCTACAGGTGTCAAAGATGCAACTGCTGCAAAGGTTCCCTCGAAACTTGTCACTTCCTCGCTAACATTACTGACAACGTTGATAATTGGGTTTAGCGTTTCGGTTTCTACTGGAACATAAGATGTGTTCAATGAAAGCGCTCCCGTCACAGCATCGATAGATAACTTGTCTGATTCAGTGGCAAGTTCAAATCTAACATCTGGGTTTCCTCCAAAAAGTTCCGCAGGTCCTGAAGTTGTACCTTCTCCGCTGACAAAGTTCATTTTGAACGGACAATAACTCAGGCCTTCAACCAAACCAGGAGCAATATTTAAATGAAAGGCATCTTCAAACACTTCAGTGACTGTCTCACCAGCTTCATTGACCGTAGTAAGCCTTATTGTAAAATAATAGTCACCATATCCAAATGGATTCCCTTCTGCTATAATTATTGTCCCCATTGATCCCAGGTCTTCAATGTACATGGGCCCGTCATAGATAGGATTTGGAGTTTCAATGATTTCAGCATTCAAAATACTTACAAATTCCATGTAAGTTTCGTCGAGTTGTTGATCTCCTCTCCTCGCACTTACGATTTCAAATTCGACAGCATGACCGTTCGCATCTACAAAAGGTGCCGCAGATTGAATGTAACTAAACTCTCTTGAGTTTAAAATTTCGGGGTAATCGATACTCATGGGTAATTTACGAACTTGTAGATCTTCTCCAAACGATGTTTCTTCACAACTTTGGACAAGGAAAATCAAGAAACATATAACCACAAATGAGAGTCTTGGTAATGTTTTGTTTTTCATTTTAAATCTGATTAATTATTAAAAGTTATAAGCAATACTATATTAACATTTGACTGTACAATGTTAACTCAAAGCCCAATTAACACTTATATTTTTGTGGCTTTTGTGTTAGTTTTTGTTTGTTTTGTGTTACTCTTTTTTTCTTGATTTTGGATTAGGTGCAATTTTTTTTTTTGAAGTAATAAGAGATCTTATTTATTTTTTCGTTCCCTTTTCTTTTGCCAGCTTTTCGTATGAATCAGTCCTAAAAATAACGGGTCAATTAACTCGGTTTCCCAGGCGTTGAGAATTGCCGATAAACGTTCGACTTCATTTTGATTTTCACGGGCTATATTGCTTTTCTCACTGATATCATTATTTAAGTTGTATAATTCTTTAACATTGGTTTTCTTTTTTACAATAAGTTTAAGTGCTCCATCTCTAACGGAATACACTTTACTGTCAAATTTGCGAATGAATATATTTTGATGAGGTGCTCCTTTTTTACTTTCATTTAAATAGGGAATCAAATTCACCCCATCCAGTGGTTTTTCATTATTCATAGCCACCCCGGCTAATGGCGCTATTGTTCCCAGTATGTCAAGCGAAGAGACAGGATAATCATAAGTTCCTTCTTTTAGCTGTCCTTTCCATTGAATGGCAAAAGGAACTCTAAATCCACCTTCGTAAATAGAACCTTTCCCTTCACGAAGTACTCCGTTATTTGAAGCATTTTTTGATTCGGGACCTCCGTTATCAGATAAAAAGACAACAATGGTATTTTTATCAAGGTTCAGGGCTTCCAATTTGTCCAGAACTTTTCCTACCCCATCATCAACGGCGCTTACCATGGCCGCATAGGTTTTCCTTTTATCGTTTTCAATATGAGAAAATCGATCCAGATATTCCTGGGTTGCCTGTAATGGGTTATGTGGGGCGTTATATGATAAGAATAAGAAAAAAGGCTCCTTCTTGTTACGTTCAATAAAACGGACAGCCTCCTCAGAAAATTCATCTGTCAAATATTTAGTCGTTTTAACCGGATCGTGATTCCGCATGATCCAGGTTCTGTAACTTGCCATTTCTGCCGAACCTTTATAGGACTTAGAGGGATCATTTTCGGATGGAATCATAACTTCTTCTCCAGTAAAATAGCTGTCCTTGATAACAAGATTTTGAGGAAAATAGGTATGACCACCGCCCAAATGCCCGAAAAATTCATCAAATCCCCTGTTCAATGGATGATTGGATTTATGAGCACCCAAATGCCATTTTCCGATGATACCCGAAGTATATCCAACTGTTTTCAGATGTTCGGCAATCGTTTTTTCATTTTGAGGTAATCCCATAACGGGGTCATCTGTTTTGTACTGAGGATTTCTTTCAAATCCAAATCGTTGGCCGTAACGACCTGTTATAAAACCAGCCCTGCTTGGCCCGCAAACCGCGTATGAAGTATAACCATTTGTAAATTTCACCCCGTTTTTGGCTATTCTGTCAATGTTTGGGGTAGGGATATCCTGACACCCGTTAAAACCAACATCCTCATAACCCAGATCGTCAGTCATTATAACGATCAGATTTGGTTTTTCAGGATGAAGGCTGTTGTCTGAATTGCCCGATTGTGAACTGGAAGGAAGAGTTATAAAGAGAGATATTAAAACAAGAATATAAAGTGAGTTAGGCATGTGATGTTCATTAGATTATCGGGTTTCAATTATTTTCATCATTTCTGTCCTCAGATTTTTTCGGATCTTTTTATAGGATTTTTTCTGAGCAACATTTTTCCATTCGAAGGGATCTTTTTCGTGATCATACAGTTCTTCATTTCCATTACCATAAAGGATGTACCTGAAATTTTCGGTCCTGTAAGAAAAGTTTTGATTTTCTGTAGGGACTGATTTTCCGCAGTTCCCCACAATTGTCAAAGCTCCTGACGGCCCTTCCCAGCTTTTTTCATTGTCATCCAAAAGAAAAGGAACAAGACTGTAACCTCCAAGATCTCCCCCCTGATCATTTATTTTGTGATTTCCTTCAAGATTACAGAGTTCCATGAGCGTAGGGAAGAGGTCGATCAAAGAAACAGGCTGCTTTACTTTTGCAGCTTTGATCATTGATGGGGAGTGTATCACCAGAGGGATTCGAGCGCTTTCTTCCCATGGTGAGTTCTTAAACAGAAATTGCTTTTCTCCCATTTGCCATCCATGGTCACTTGTAACTATTACAATGGTGTTTTCTCTGAATTTACTTTTATCAAGGGCATCGAGAACAAAACCGATCTGATCATCCACAAAAGCCACACATGCCAGATAAGCCTGCAAAAAATGTTTTAAAGCCAATTCACGATTACCACCATACGAATCCAGAATGGTCTTGTAATAACGAGGCCCTTTTAAGGTTGATTTAAAATTTTCATCCCAAAAGGTGTCATTTTTATCCTCAGGAATCCAATCGCTTAATTCCAGTTCATCCATCGGAAACATGTCAAAATATTTATCGGGTGCGTGAAGGGGGGTGTGTGGCCTGACAAATCCAATTCCCATAAAGAAGGGTTGATTTATAGCTGTTTGTTCCATCTCTTTGATTTGTTGTACAGCCCATTTCGCATGAAGTTCATCCTGAAGTAAATCCCTGTCATTATCATGTATGTATCGAAAAGGTTTTTTGTCTCTTCCATACACCCAGCCTTTTTCTCCTTTTATTTTTCCTTCTGAGGTTCCTGCATCTGATAACCTGCCATAGGAACCGTCCACAGGGCCTATTTTACTATAGGGAAAGGGAACGGAAGGATTTGACCCCAGATTTTCACCATCAAAATACAGTGGCCCGTAATTGTGGTTGATCTGCAAACCCCACTTGTCCCAGTTCTTTATGGATTTACCATGAGTGAGCTTTCCGGTTCCCAAGGTGTAATAACCGTTTTCCTGAAACATCCTCATGATGGTTTTATTATTTTTTAGAACGGGTTGTTTTCTGTGATCCGTCCAGCCATAGTCCTTGGAACGATGCGGGTATACACCGGTGAAAAGGCTGTTTCTTGAAGGTTGACAGACGGGAACGTTGCTCTGGGCATTAATGAACTGAACCCCCGTTTTGGCCATTTTATCAATATTGGGTGTAATAGCCTGTTTATGTCCGCCAAAAACCTGCTGGTAGTCATTCAAGTCATCACACATAATTAATATCACATTAGGCCTTTCTTTGGCCTCTTGAGCCTCATTGACCTGAATGAAAAAGAAGAATAGAATTATTAGATATTCAGTGCTTATTTTTTTTATTTCCATAGTTACCAACCAGATATAATTATCTGGCAAAGATTATGAGATAAACTGCAGGTTAAGTACTAATAATTACCTTTTAAATGGTAGTTTTTATCAAAATTAGAATTGATAAAATGATTTTACATAAAAATCAAAAAGGGAGGATAATTTTTGATTTCTCAAAGGTAATTTAATTTATGAATTTTTGAGCTATTTTTTTTTATTTTACCGGCGGTCAGTGAATAATATCACCAGGCCGATTATCATCACAGGTTTTATCCTTATATGTATTCCCTAATTAAAAATCAGTTTATGAAAATTAGAATTGCCGCGGTTTTATTTGTTACAGGTATTTTATTGAGTTTTACGACATCATGTCAAAAGAAAAAGCAAAGTTCAATAACCGACGAAAAACCAATTTCAAAGCCAAATATTGTCATTATATACACAGATGATCTGGGCTATGGTGATATAAGCGCCAATGGCGCCACGGAGATCAATACGCCAAATATTGATCTGCTTGCAAATGAAGGGGTTCGTTTTACTAACGGATATGCCAGTTCAGCTACCTGCACCCCAAGTAGATATGCTCTTTTGACCGGGGTCTATCCTTGGAAAAATGAGCGGGCAAAGATTTTACCTGGAACTGCACCATTAATTATTGGTACAGACCAAATGACCATACCTCGTATGCTCAAAGGTGCAGGATACCATACAGGAATCGTTGGCAAATGGCACCTGGGATTGGGCAATGGAAACGTGAACTGGAATGAAACTGTGAAACCGGGACCTAATGAACTTGGCTTTGATTATTCTCATATAATGGCTGCAACCCAGGACCGTGTTCCCACTGTATATATTCAAGATGGTGATGTTGTTGGACTGGATCCGAAGGATCCTATTGAAGTAGATTATAAAAATAATTTTGAAGGACAGCCTACAGGAAAAGATAATCCTGAATTGCTCGAAATGAAATGGCATCATGGCCACAACAGCAGCATCGTTAATGGTATTCCAAGGATTGGTTATATGAAAGGCGGAGAGACGGCAAAATGGAGTGACATAGATATGGCCGACCATTTTTTAAAGGAAGCACAGAATTATGTAAGGGCACACAAGGAAGAACCCTTCTTTCTGTACTATGCGATGCAACAGCCACATGTACCAAGAACGCCTCACCCTCGATTTGCAGGTAAATCTGGAATGGGTCCAAGAGGAGATGTGATCTTAGAGGCCGACTGGATGGTGGGAGAATTCCTTCAAACATTAAGAGAAGAAGGATTATTGGAGAACACCTTGATTGTGTTCACAAGTGATAACGGACCGGTATTAAATGACGGTTACTATGATGACGCCGTTGAAAAATTAGGCATGCATACACCTGCTGGACCCTTTAGGGGAGGGAAATACAGTTTGTATGAAGCAGGAACCCATGTACCTTTCATTACCTACTGGAAAGGAAGAATTCAACCTGGTATATCGGACGCTCTGGTTTGTCAGATTGATCTTTTGTCATCCATTGCTAAATTGGTAGACAGCGATGTTCGTGCAGAAGACAGTAAGGAACTAGCCGATGTATTTTTAGGTCAGAGCGAGGAAGGTCGTGAGGATCTGATTCTGGAAGCTACTACCCGAACTGCTTACAGAAATGGAGATTGGGTACTTATTCCTCCGTATAAAGGAACCCCGGTAAACAAATTGGTAAATATTGAAACCGGCAACTCAAAGAAATATCAGCTCTTCGACCTGAGTAAAGACCTGGGTCAAGAAACAAATCTCGCTTCTTCCCGTCCTGATAAACTGAAAGAGATGATTGAGATGTATGAGTCGAAAAGAGGGGATGTAAACCGCAAGACGGAGCAGTTAGAGTTAAAATAAAAAAGTGCAGATTACAGGTTGTTGAGAATCATTGTTATTGTTCTTGAGAGGAATCAAAAGTTATCTTGTATTCCCCTTGGTGCAAAACAATGATTCCATCTGTTTCTACAAATTTTTTATCACCCTTCTTTTTCCAGCGTATCTCACCTTGCATTTCGTCAAATTTTGCAGAGGCTCCTTTTGGAATTGTCAAATCCAGTTGCCATTTTTCCTTTTTTTTCCATTTTAAGCCAATAGTTCCCATTGGGGAAGGGATTTTCCCACTGATATTTGTAATTGCTATTGTTGGTTTTGAAATTTTCACTTCTTTAAATCCTGGTTTTACAACTTCTAATCCCAAGACATATTTAGTGAACAGGGCAGGAGGAAATACACTTTCGGTTTGAGCATCGCTTCTTGTTCGTTTGTTGAACTTCCCCGTTCTTCCCGTTCCGTTTCTCCACCATTCTTCCCAAAGCGTTCCATTGGATTGAGGATCAAGCATTCTGATAAATCTGGAACGAAGCATTTCCAATGATTCAGCTTCAAAACCGTATTCAGCGAGTCCTTTATGCAGATAATAAGACATCGCGGGACTTACCATAATAAGCCCGTTTTCTCTTTTGATCAAGTTGTGTTTGTCTTTCTTTAAAAGTTCACCGGCAATTTGTTCGGCTTGCTTCGATGTCGCTATTTTGCAGGCCAATGCCATGGCATTTCCATGTTCGCTGAATTGATCTGAACGCTTTCCAAGAACATAAGCATCAGCAAATAATTGTTTGTTTTCATCCCAAAGAAATCTTCCAAGATTCGATCTGAGAACATCAGCTTTTTCAGCATAGAATTTGCTGAGTTCAGCTTCGTTCAACCATCCGAGTACTTTTGAGAAACCATCCAAGGCTCCTAAATAGTGGCCGTTAAGGGTTAGGTTTGCCCCGCGCCTGTCATTAAGGGTGTGGTCCAGCCAATACGAATAAGGCGGACTGTCTATCATTCCGTATTTATTGGTATACGAAGCTAAAAGTTGCATTAATTTATTTGCTGACGGAAGCAATTTTCGAACGGTTTCATGATCTCCGGAGTACAAAAGGTAGTTGTATAGGCTTTTAATATAAAAACAATTGGAATCGAGGATGATCATAAAATCATTTTCATTCAATGGGGCATAGGCCGGCATCAAGCCATCGGCCTGCTGTTCCTCAGCAATCTGAATCAAATACCTTCGTTGAAGCAGATAGTCTCCAAAAATAAAGTAGTTGCCAAGTGCAGCGTAATATCCGGTCTGGGCATATTGCCTTCGCTCCCTGTAATTATCGGTAAAGGCATCTGTGGTGCACAAGTCAATTGTTTTCGCCGAAGCCTGCCATAAGTCTTCGATCCAGGGGGCCTCAGGAGTAGTAATGCTGCCTTTTAATTCATAAGGATATTTAAGCTGATGAATTCCCAGGGAATGAATTTTTATGGGATCATTATTCTTTACGATAACCGCCATATAGCGAGTTGGTTTAAAGTACATGGCTCTCCAATGGTCTTTTTTACCCGATAATGTAATCACATCTTTATAAGATGACGCCACGATATCTGAACTGAATATGTTTTCAAGCATAAATGGAGCGGAAAGAACGCTTATTTCGGCTTCTTTTTGAGATTCAATAATAAATTCGGGCATTCCGTTGATGACCTTTCCATAATCAAATAACAGAAACCAGGCCCGGCCAGGATCTGCAGCCGGTAGTTGCAGAGGCCAGTTTTGAACTGATGCCTTGACAAGTTGTTTTTGAATGGAATGGTGAATCGATCCATTCAGGAGGATTGAATCTGATTTTATTTCGGAAACAGATAGTTCTCTTGCTTCGATCAAGGTTTTAGCTACTAGTTTATCCTCCTTCAAATAGGGAATATCCCTTTTTACCAAAGATGTCCAGGGTGTGGTCAGCGTAGTGGCTTTTTCATTTTTTTGGGGTGCCGGCCAGCCCGTATTTCTTTTGAGGGGCCGGGCCTGATACCAGTTTGAGTCGTCAAAATGAACAAATTCAAAATTCTGAATCTTCTTGTTCATGTCCATTCTATCATTAACTACAGATTGAAAACGATTCATTAGAGGGGAGTTGTTATCCCATGATAAGTCAGGAAATACCTTCCAGTTTTCATCACTGATAATCGACCAGGTTGAATCTCTATCCTTTTGGGTCAACTGAACCAGTAATCCTGCTCGTCCCTTTAAATGATATGATTTGACCCCTCTTTGACAATGCACACGCACACCAATGGTGTTTTTCCCTCTCCTCAGAGCGGAAGTAATCTTCAACACATCATAAGACTGATGATGAGGAGCAGAACGAGCCGGGCCCTGACACAGATATTTCCCGTTTATATAGAGTTCGTATTTAGAAGATGCCGTGATGCCCAATTCTGAATTCGATGGGATTTCATTCAGATTGAATGACCGCCTGGCGAGCATCACATCTGAGTCAATATGATGGGGTAACCAAATCCACCGGGCCCTCCAATCCTGATTTGTAAAATTGATACTGTCAGAAACACTCCAAATGCCCTGTACTTCTTGAGGTAATTCTGAAATTTGTGCCCATCCAAGATTCAGAAAGCCCAAAATCATGTAAAAATAAGTCCTTGTTTTAGTTTTGAACATTGGTGGGAACATGGTGTCTAATAAAAGAATCTTGTTTACAGATCTTATCTGGATACACGTCCGGAAGCGTCTCCTCCCATCAGTTTCTCAACCTCTTCTATGCTAACCAAATTGGCGTCTCCTTTAATAGTATGTTTCAAAGCAGAAGCTGCTACCGCAAAATCAAGTGCGCGCTGATCCTGACCGGGATAAGTGATCAGGCCGTAGATCAGCCCTCCCATAAATGAATCTCCTCCTCCAACGCGATCTACGATATCAGTAATGTCATACTGGCGGGTTTTATACATCTTAGTGCCATCATAAAGTACCCCGGCCCAGGTATTGTGTGATGCGGATATGGATCCTCTTAAGGTGGTGATTACTTTTTGAGATCTTGGGAATTTTTTCATCATTTGTTTACATACCGATAAAAAAGACTCGGCTTTTACCTCATGTCCTTGAGTTGTAACATCCAGGCCTTCAGGTTTTATATTGAAGTGTTTTTCGGCGTCTTCCTCATTGCCAAGGATGATGTCACAATAGGAGGTTAATTCAGTCATGATTGATTCTCTTTGATCATCATCACAATAGTTCCATAGTTTGGCCCTGTAATTAAGATCCGTTGAAACTGTAATTCCCTTTGAACTTGCCATCATTACAGCTTCGAGACAAACATCTGCTGCACCTTTAGAAATTGCCGGAGTGATCCCTGTCCAGTGAAACCATTCCACCCCTTCAAAAACAGAATCCCAGTCAATCATTTCTGATTGTATTTCTGACATGGCAGAATGAGCTCTGTCATATACTACTTTTGAACCGCGAGATACTGCGCCCGTTTCCAGGAAGTATATTCCCAAACGATCTCCACCCCATACAATTTTATCAACACCAACGCCTCGTTTACGCAGTTCCATCATGGCACATTTACCGATATCATTTTTTGGCAATCGCGTAACAAAATCAACAGGAACGCCATAATTTGCCAATGAAACAGCGACATTGGATTCTCCTCCTCCGTAAACTACATCAAATGAATTTGCCTGAGAAAACCTTAAAAATCCGGGTGGGGCCAATCGAAGCATAATTTCCCCAAAAGTGACTACTTTTTTCATTTATCTTATTCAATTAGTTTGCATCAGATGTATAATCAATAATATTGTATAATAATTTGTCTGCCACCGGGTCCTTGTCCAGAAATTCTATAATTCTTAAGGTCGATAACAACATTTTACCTTTTCCAAAAGGCGTCTCAACCACATCGCCGGCACACCAAACATCTCCGGGACCATTATAATGGCGTTTCAGGATCTCATTGTTAGGGAAATGATCATAACCTATTAAACCAGCTATATAATTTCCTTTTATTTTCGATAAAGATACATCAGGGTGAATATTCTCATATACTCCGTGCATGATCCTGTTTGTTGGGAGCCCCCTAAATACAGGGTGATCCGATACTATATGCGATTTTGCTGCCCATCCACCTCTTGTGGTCCATTTTTGATGTAACTCTGCCCCTAAAGGTAATACTTCAGGTTCAATTTCTTTTAATTCCCTTTCAAAGCCAGGTACATTTTTACCCAGGACCTGGAGAAATATAACATATCCACCGTTGGCCGCATACTTTCTAAGAACCTCTATCTTTTCTTTATACTTCTTGTCCTTTTTCTTTGCTTTCCCCACAAGGACTGGAATTTTTTTGTCATTATTGCTGTCAAACGGAATGTAATCGATATTCTTTTTTTCTAAGAAATCTGTTAATGAATTGTCAAAATCAACCACGGCAATTTTTGCCCGGGGAACAAGAAGCTGGTTTCCTTTGAATACATCGAAAGACTGAGAGTTTGAAGCGATCAAATCGCCCTTTGCACTTTCAACTTTTACCTGTACCGTATACTCCCCCTGAAACTCACTTGTATTGAGTTTTTCAGTGAAAAGTGATGATATGCCATTTGTAAGTTCCGTTTTGAATTGCTGGGAAAATACAATGTCTTTTTCTTCAGAAAGGATCTCAATTGAAACAAAAACAGTATCACTTTGCAATTCGTTTACTCCGAAAATTTCCAGACGGGCACCCTTTTCTGCATAAACATTTCTAGGAATAATTCTTATTGGAGCAATCTGCTTCTCATTGGCCTCTTTGGTCATTTCATAAACGAGGGTTTTCGGATTTCTCCATAAATCGAGAAGTCCTGCTCCAAGAACCCAGTCACCTCCAACCAAAGCATGTACGCAATACCCTTTGACCACTTCGTTGAGCCTAATGGCTTCCAACATTCGTTTATTGGCAATCCCATGCATTTTTTGCTGCTCCAAATAAAAATCGCTGATATTCGGATAGATCTTGTCAAAGCCTATTTTTTTCAGTGCCTCACTATAACCCTCGTTAAGTTCTTTATGGTAGACCGACGGAGCCAAGATGGGGTTTCCTTTGGTTTCAAATTCTTTTATATTCGATAACAGATCCGGTGTGCTTCCATAACCTACCTCTGAGATATAAGTCATCAAACCTGGGATTACATTTTTGCCATAGGATTTCACCCCTTCCAATCCAAGCTCTTTTTTCTCCTTATTTGTTCTTGCAGTAGCCAGATATCCGTTGAATTCTGATTCATCTACCTGTGAACCGCTATAGTGATGAATATCATTGAACTTTTTAGGGGTACGTTCATAGGGCAGGTAAATGTTGGCGCCTTCGCCCCAGCCTCCTGATTCATCCAGGATCATACGTGTAGGGTCGAGTTCCCTGGCCAGTACTGACATGGAATTCAGCATTTGGGTAAGTATGGGCCTGTTGATCTCATTGAACAGTTCCCATTGAACTATGGAGGCCCTGTTTCTGTTTGACAGGATTGTCTGGCGAAGCTCATTTTCAACCACAAACGATAATCTCGGTGTTGATATGGGCCTTTTCATGCATTCAACAACCAGGCTTCCTACCGTAAGGATCCCCATTTCATCGCAAAGGTCCAGCCACATTTTTGGAGCTGGTTTTCTCCAGGGGCGGATCATGTTAAATCCTGCTTCTTTGGCTAATTCAATTTCTTTAATTGCCATTTCTTTCGAATCGGGATAAGCCAGGCCCACGGGATATAATCCTTCGAAAAATGCTGCCTTGAGGTAAATGGGTTCTCCGTTCAGGAAAAATGAATCATCTTCAATAGTGAATTCACGCATGCCAAACCTGTGTTGCCAGTAGTCAGATAATTGATCATCTGTTTTAATCGATACAACCACTTCATATAAATAAGGGTTTTTTGTGGACCAATAAACGGCACCTGGGATTTTCAGATTCCAGTTTAATTTGTTGTTCCCGGGAAGGGCTTTAATTTTTTCTGATCTTTCTGATACGACCTTTCCATCCAATGATCTGATTTCAACTTTAAGGACAGCGTCTGTAATCTGAGTTTGGGTATTGTCAATGTCGATGTTTAAGGTAGCAGTGTTCGTATGAATATCTGGCTCTATAAATACATCTTGCACCCCAAGATTACCGGTAGCTTTAATGGATACGTTTTGCCAGATTCCACCGGTTATTGCACCACGCCACATAGGTACTTCCTGCCTTCCCAAACCATCTATATATTTATCAGTAAGGATGATCGGACTTACAACGCGTACCACAAGTGTATTCTCTTTGCCTTTCTGTATCAGCTCATCTACTCGAAAACTAAATGGGGTATAGCCCCCTTCATGAAATCCCACCACCTGATCATTCATCCAGATCTCAGCTTTATAGTTGACAGCCTCAAAATTCAAATGAATGATCCTGTCTTCCCAGGTTTCGGGAACATGAAATTTTGTACGGTAAATTCCCACCCCCTCATAATCCTTTTCAAATGATTCCCAGCAACTGGGGATATCAATTTTTTTATAATCCTGCCTGTCAAAGTTCTCATTCAAATACCATTGTTTTTTAACACCTTGGTCATGGTCATCATATATGATGTCCCAGCTCCCGTTCAAGGACAATTGATCAACTTCGCCAGATTGAGAAAAGGAATATAAATGAAAAATAGAAACGATGATAAAAAAGAGTAGTCTGTGAATAGTTTTCATTTATACATAGTGTTTAGCAACTGATTCCAGTTTCTTGGTTTTCGAATTTGAAAGATGCAATGATGCTTTTAATTGCCACAACAAATTTTGCAAATTCCGGGTTTATTTCGGAGGCTAATACTAACCTATTTAATTCAATAATTATCATTTTTAGCCGGACATGGAATGAAATATAATGTTCCATATTTTGAATTTTCCTGCTAATTAAATGAGTTATTTTAAGCAAATAAACGGATAATTTGGTATAAGAAAAAATTTTTTTTCAAACTGGTACGGACAGGTATGGTTTATTCAAATTTTATTCTATATTTGCTGCATGAGTATAGTTTCAATTAAAGATAATTCGGGAAAACCCAAGTACAAACAGATTATTGCTTCTATTGAAGAAGCCATTGTTAGTGGTGCATTAAAGAAGGGGGACAAGTTACCCTCGCTTAACAGTATCAAGTTAAGGCACAAGGTATCCAGAGACACCGTGTTTACTGCCTTTAATGAGCTAAGGAACAGGGGTATCATTCAATCGGTTGCCGGAAAAGGATTTTACGTAGCGAGTGAAGATATTATGGTGAATCAAAAAATATTTTTGCTTTTTGATGAACTGAACTCATTTAAGGAGGATCTTTACAATTCATTTTTGGCCCATCTGGGCGACCATATCCAGGTAGACATATTTTTCCATCATTTTAACAGTTCTATTTTTAGTAAACTGATCTACGATAATATTGGAGACTACAGTTACTATGTGATCATGCCCGCTAATTTGGAAAATACGGATAAGGTGATCGACAAGCTGCCGGATGATAAGGTCTATATTTTGGATCAGACACATAATGAATTGTCCAAGTACCCTGCCATCTATCAGAATTTTGAAAAGGATATTCATTCGGGTTTGAACGACGCTCTCAAGCATATTCAAAATTATGAAAGAATCATCCTCTTGTTTGACAAGAGCAAGCAGCCCGAGGGAATTCTAACAGGATTTAAAATTTTTTGTAAAGAAAATAAGATAGCGCATGAGGTGGTTGATTCTCTTGAATCCAGGACACCAAAATCGGGTGAGATATATGTGATACCTGATGACAGAAATTTGATAAAAATAATCAAAAGTATCCGAGAGCAGGGACTGGTACTCGCCAATGAAATCGGTATTATCTCATACAACGATACTCTGTTGAAAGAAATTGTTGAGGGAGGTATTACCACGATATCCACCGATTTTAATGAAATGGGTAAACGTCTGGCCGAAATGATCTTAAAGAATGAAAATTTAAAAATTGAAAACCCGAACCGCTTGATCCTGAGAAGATCGATCTGACGGGGAATTAGTAATAGAAATTAAGAAACGCATGTTAGATATCAATTCATTCAATTCCGATGTTATTATTGACTCTCCGGGTAGAATCAATTTAATAGGAGAACATATTGATTACAACGGAGGGCTCGTATTGCCAGCCGCAATCGATAAAAAAATAACCTTCAGATTCAGGAAGAATAATTCAGAAACCTGTGAAATTCTTTCAAGTAATTTCAAGAGTAGTTTTAAGCTGGACCTTAAGGATATTTCAAGGAGCGAAACGGAGTGGCAGAATTATATTTTGGGTGTCGTTTATCATATTAATGTTTTAAAGCCCGGATCAGTAAAAGGATTCGATTGTATCATTGAAAGTAATCTTCCGCTTGGTTCAGGAATAAGTTCATCTGCAGCCCTTGAATGCGGTATGGCCAAAGGATTAAACGAATTGTTTGACATTGGATTGACCGATCTGCAAATGATCAAATTGTCCCGTGATGCGGAACATACTTTTGTGGGAACCAAATGTGGCATTATGGACCAGTTTGCCGTGGTAAAGGGTAAGGAAAACAACCTTATTCTTTTAGATTGTGACACTCTTGAATACAAACTGATTCCTGCAGATTTTTCTCCTTATACCGTTGTCCTTCTCAATACCAATGTTTCGCATAGTCTGGCAAGCAGTGAATACAACGTAAGAAGGGATGAATGCAATACAGCACTCGCAGCGATTCAGAAAAAATATCCAAGATATAGCTCCCTGGCCGAGATCGAACCTTCCGTTATCGAGGAATTCAAACAGATCTTACCCGAGAAAGTATTCAACCGGGCCTTGTATGCATCCCAGGAACACAGAAGGACGCTGGAGGCTGTTCAATGTCTCGAGGCCAATGATCTGACAGGTTTTGGGGATTGTTTGTACAGGTCTCATAACGGGCTCCAGCATATGTACGAGGTCAGCTGTAAGGAGCTCGATTTTCTAGTAGATTTTTCTAAAAAATTTGATGATGTACTCGGCGCACGAATGATGGGAGGTGGATTCGGAGGATGTACGATCAATTTGATCCTGGAAGAAAAGGTTGAAGAATTTATTGAAAATGCTAAGGCCGCTTATCAGGAAAAGTTCGATCTGGATTTATCACCGATCATCATAAAAATAAGTAACGGAGTATCCAAAATCGAATCAGATGCTAGATAAATTCAACAGCGAACCACACCGTAGATATAATATACTCACTGATGAATGGGTGCTGGTTTCTCCTCACAGGACGAAACGCCCCTGGCAGGGAAAGACAGATAAGATCCCCAACCAGAAGAGGCCTTCTTATGATGAAAAATGTTATTTATGTCCAACCAATACAAGGGCCGGAGGTGAAATCAATCCTGAATATTCAGGCACTTACAGTTTTGTAAATGATTTTGCGGCCGTATTTCCAGGCAGTAATACATCAGAATATAAAAATGGCTTACTTCAAGCTTCCGGCGAAACCGGAATTTGTAAAGTGGTTTGTTTTTCTCCGGATCACTCCCTGACCCTTCCCTTAATGGAGGTAAATGAAATTCACGAAGTAATAAAATTATGGCAAAGAGAGTATGAAGAGCTGGGAGGGCTAACTGAAATTAACCACGTTCAGATCTTCGAAAATAAAGGTGATATCATGGGTTGCAGTAACCCTCATCCTCATGGACAGATCTGGTCACAAAGTTCAATTCCTGAAACTGTCTTAAAGAAGCAGAAACAGCAAAGAACCCATTGGGATCATCATAAAAGAAGCCTTTTAAAGGATTATATTGAGCAGGAGATCGAATTGAGCGAAAGGATCGTTTTGGAAAATGAGCATTTTGTTGCCCTGGTTCCTTACTGGGCTGTATGGCCGTATGAAACGATGATTGTTCCTAAAAAGCATTATCAGCATGTGGGTCAATTGAATTGGGAAGAACAAAAAGCTTTTGCCTCAATTCTTAAGGACCTGACAACGAAGTACGACAATCTGTTTGAAACTTCATTTCCTTACTCCTCAGGAATACATCAAAGCCCAACGGATACAAAACACCCTGAATGGCATTTTCATATGTCATTTTACCCCCCGTTACTGCGATCTGCAGAAGTGAAAAAATTTATGGTAGGATATGAAATGTTCGCTAATCCTCAAAGAGATATCACGGCGGAGCAGGCTGCCAAAACTCTAAAATCATTAAGTACAACCCATTATTCAAAAACTAATTAAAATCCGGAAAAATGACAGGGAATTTTGAACTATTCGATTATGTAATTTTTATATGTTATGCTATTTTAATTCTGGGAGTGGGATTATGGGTGTCACGAGATAAAAAAGGCCATCAAAAAAATGCAGAAGATTATTTTCTCGCAAGTAAATCCTTACCGTGGTGGGCCATTGGGGCCTCTTTGATCGCAGCAAATATCTCGGCAGAACAGTTTATCGGGATGTCAGGATCGGGCTATGCACTTGGGCTGGCCATAGCCTCCTATGAGTGGATGGGAGCCTTAACGCTGATCATCGTAGGGAAATATTTTCTGCCCATATTTATTGAAAAAGGACTTTATACGATCCCGGAATTTGTTGAGAAACGATTTTCGACAAATTTAAAAACCATATTGGCTGTTTTCTGGATCGGGTTGTATGTGTTTGTAAATCTGGCATCTGTGCTGTATCTGGGTTCACTTGCTCTGGAAACTATTATGGGGATCCCATTGATCTATGGCATTGTTGGACTGGCTCTGTTTGCGGCAGCCTATTCCTTATACGGAGGATTATCAGCTGTTGCCTGGACCGATGTGATTCAGGTAGTTTTTTTGATCCTTGGAGGTTTGGTAACTACCTATCTCGCGCTTGACACCGTATCTGGCGGTGAAGGTTTAATGGCCGGTTTTAAGACCATTTACGAAACAGCTCCTGATCGATTTGCCATGATCTTAGATGAATCAAATCCTGAATATAAAAACCTGCCCGGAATAGGGGTACTGGTAGGAGGGCTTTGGGTTGCCAACCTTTATTACTTTGGTTTCAACCAGTATATCATTCAGAGAACTTTGGCAGCAAAGTCTTTGAAAGAATCTCAAAATGGGATTTTGTTTGCGGGATTTCTAAAATTAATTCTGCCTGCAATCGTTGTGATTCCCGGAATCGCCGCTTATGTTATCGTAAATGATCCAAGTTTACTCTCCAGTTTGGGTGAAGTCGGAATGAAGAACTTACCTTCTACGGAACAGGCAGATAAAGCTTATCCATGGCTGTTGCAGCTGCTCCCAACGGGTATGAAGGGGCTTGCATTTGCCGCTCTTACCGCGGCGATCGTATCTTCTTTGGCATCCATGCTTAACTCAACCTCCACCATTTTTACCATGGATATTTACAAGCAGTATTTTAATGGAAATGCCACAGATAAAAAAATGGTTTCCGTAGGAAGAATATCAGCAGCTGTTGCATTGATCATTGCATCAGTTACGGCTCCTTTACTAGGTGGTATCGATCAGGCATTTCAATTTATCCAGGAATACACAGGTATTGTTAGTCCTGGAATCCTTGCGGTATTCTTATTAGGATTGTTCTGGAAGAAAACAACAAACAAAGGAGCTATTGTTGGGGCACTTGCTTCGATCCCAATTGCTTTATATTTCAAGGTAGCACCTAAAGGATGGAGTACGAGCCCATTTTTTATAGATGTTCCATGGATGGATCAGATGGGTTATACCTGCGTATTGACGATGCTTGTCATTGCTGCCGTGAGTTTGAGCCAAAACAAAGGAGCTAATGATGAAAAAGGAATTGATCTGTCAAACAAAATGTTTAGGACCACTCCGCTTTTCAATATTGGAGCGTTCGCCATAATGTTAGTTTTAGCAGCGCTGTACGCTGTATTCTGGAAATAGATTGCAAGATGGTTCTTAATTTAGAACTTAGATGATATGAATAGTTTTAACTATAAAAAATAGAAAAATGCCAGAACCTCAAACCTTTAAACTACAAAGCCAGAGTGGGCTTGAGCTGGAAGTCTCAACATTGGGAGCAACAATATTGAGCCTTAAAGTACCGGATAAAACAGGAAAACCCGTTAATGTTGTGGTGGGTCTGTCAAGTGCTTCAGATTATTGGTCAAAATTGTATCTGGCCCAAGGCCTTTACCTGGGGAGTACCATTGGCAGGCATGCCGGACGAATTTCCGGAGGAGGAATTGAAATAGATGGGAAAAGGTATTCGCTTTTCACTGAAAACGGTGTTCATTTGCATGGAGGTAAAGAAGCTTTTGACAAAAAAATATGGAAGGTAGAATCTATAGAATCAGGAAATAATCCCTCGATCACACTATCTTATTTTAGTGAGCATCTCGAAGAAGGATATCCCGGGAATCTAAAAATTTCCGTCAGATATTCCTTAACGAAAAACAATGCACTTAAAATATCCTTTAGAGCAACGACAGATCAAGCCACGGTGCTCAATGTAACGAATCATGCCTACTTTAATTTAAATGGTGAAGGTTCAGTTTTGGATCATGAGCTGGAGCTGAAAGCGGAGTCCTATCTGGATCTCGACCAGGATCTTATTCCCACGGGAAAATTTAATCCTGTAAAGGGGTCCTTGTATGATTACAGTAGAAAATCAAAGATCGGGAGAAGTGGGTTCAATGGCCTGGATGATATATTCATCAAACATGGAAAAGGGGAAAAGGCTATTATATCTTCACAACATTCTGGAATTAAAATGACGGTAGTATCCAATCAGCCTGCTATGGTTATTTATACACCGCCAAAATTTGCGAAGCTTCCCTTTAAAGACAAGGCGGTGTTTGACGCGTATCCGGCTATTTGCTTTGAGGCCCAGGGTTTTCCTGATGCACTTAACAACTGGAACTTTCCGTCTACTTTGTTAAAACCATCAGAGGTTTTTGAAAGTGAAACGAGCTATAAATTTTCAATTATTTAAAAGAGAAGCCAAAAATGAAAATAGTTGTAACAGGAGGTTTAGGGTATATAGGTTCACACGTTGTTGTTGAGCTTCAAAATGAAGGATTTGAAGTAGTTATTATCGATGATCTGTCAAATTCATCTGAGAGTGTTCTGGATGGAATATTTTCAATTACGGGGAAGAGGCCACTTTTTGAAAAAATTGACCTCAGAGAACGTTCCAGGGTAAAATCTTTTTTTAAAACACATAATGATCTAAAGGGAGTCATTCATTTTGCGGCTTCCAAAGCTGTTGGCGAAAGCGTGGCCAAGCCTTTACATTATTATGAAAACAATCTGCATACCTTAAATTATCTGCTTCAGGAAATGGAAAAGATGGAAGCGGCGAAATTTATTTTTAGTTCTTCGTGCACTGTATATGGCCAGGCAGATGAACTTCCCATTACAGAAGTTGCTCCGATCAAACCTGCAGAATCACCTTATGGAAATACCAAGCAGATTGGAGAAGAGATCATTGCAGATACCTGCCGTGTTTCAACTAATTTTCATGCAATCGCCCTACGGTATTTTAATCCTATCGGAGCGCACGAGTCTGTTCTTATTGGGGAATTACCTATTGGAATACCTCAAAACCTTGTCCCATTCATCACACAGACAGGGATTGGTCTTAGAGATCAGCTTTCCGTATTTGGAAATGATTATCCAACTGAGGATGGGACTTGTGTAAGAGACTATATTCATGTTTTAGACCTTGCGAAGGCCCATGTGGCAGCTTTAAAAAGGTTATTACAGGGGAACAACACAGAAAGCTTTGAAGTTTTTAATATTGGAACAGGAAAGGGATCAAGCGTTTTAGAGGTTATCAAGGCATTTGAGGAAGTTTCTGAAATGAAACTGAATTATGCCATAGCGGAAAGGAGAGAAGGAGATGTTGTAGCCGCCTATGCTGATACTGAAAAAGCAAACAGGGTTCTTGGATGGAAGGCGGAATTAAGTTTAAAAGATGCTTTGAAATCTGCCTGGAAATGGGAGAAAAAAGTCAGGAGTTGATTAAGAATAAATATGAAAAGATATGAAATATTCAAAGAGTAATAAATAAGAAATTAATTGTAATCTTGATTGTAAGCTGGATGGGCCTCAGGCCCATCTTTTTTTGGTAGATTCCTGCTATAGGTGCGAGATAATCTTTAAATTAAGGCCTAGAGTAAACTATTTAATGAAAATATGCGTTATTTGAATTATGGATCAAGAAACGATACACTTTTATGAAAATCTCCAAAGTCTTAATGATTCTGTTTTGAAAACATTAGGTGCCCAGGAGCTTTTTGACCTTAGACACGACATGCTGGCCCTTTTGGACAATTTGGGTGAGTTAATGAGTGAAATCTGATCATTGGATTCTTTATTATTTTAACCTTCCGCATTGGGTTACTTCAATCCCGGTTTTTCATTCTTTCAGATCATCTGAATGCCCTAAATTGAAGGGCAGGGGAAGGCATTTTCTGTAAACATTGAAATACTGTCTTTGAATCTGTAACTAAGCAGACCTCCTTATCGTCTCATAGTCATATCTAAAACTTATAATCATGAAATTATATCAGACTGACCTAAAGAAAATTATGATCCTGGGAGGATTGTTCCTCTTTACCGCCATTCAACTGACCTTTGGACAATCCAAAGTTGAAGAACTTGATAAATTGCTGCAACTCTACCATGAATACGGAAAGTTCAATGGCTCTGCTCTTGTTGCGGAACAAGGAAAAGTTGTATATAAAAATGGTCTTGGCATGGCCAATATGGAATGGGATATCGAAAATCAGGCCAATACAAAGCACAGACTGGGTTCCATAACCAAACAATTTACTGCAATGCTGATTTTGCAACTTGCCGAAGAAGGGAAGCTGGATCTGAACGCCCCAATTTCTGACTACCTTCCGGATTATCCAAATGATAGCGACCCTAAAATAACCACGCATCACTTGTTGACGCACACATCGGGGATTCCCAATTACACGGCTTTCCCCGGCTTTTTTAAGGACGAAAGCCGCGATCCTTACCAGCCAGATGATTTTATCAAGAAATTTGAAAATAAAGATTTGGAATTTACACCAGGTGAAAAGTTCAATTACAGTAATTCAGGGTATTTTCTGTTGGGGGTAATCATTGAGAAGGTTTCCGGAAAAACCTATGAGGAGATGCTTCAGGAGAAAATATTTAAACCTTTAAACATGAATGGTTCCGGTTACGATCATCACGATGAAATTTTGAAAAACAGAGCTACCGGTTATGAAAAACAAGGCAGAAATTTTATCAATTCCAGATACATAGATATGACGATTCCTTATGCAGCCGGATCCTTATATTCTACCGTTGAGGACCTGTATCTTTGGGATCAGGCATTATATACCAACAAACTACTTTCAAAGGAATATATGGAGCTTTATTTTAAGCCTTATGTAAAGGCCTTTGGTGAAACTCATTATGCCTATGGATGGGGTGTTGGCTATGACAGGATTGGAAATTCAAAAGACAGCGTTTATACGATTTCCCATGGAGGAGGAATCAATGGCTTTAACACCATTATTTCCAGGTCTCCTTCAGACAAGACTTTAGTTGTTTTGTTGAACAACACCGGCGGAGCACCGCTGAACCAGATGACCAGATCTATCAGGGGAGTTTTAAAGGGAAAGTCCTATGACCTTCCAAAGAAATCGGCGGCGTATGAAATGCAAGGTGTCATTGAAGAAGAAGGTATCGAGGCCGGAATAGCACACTTCAACAAGATCAAGGATAATGAAACCTATGATTTAAGTGAAAATGAGATGAATCAGATTGGGTATCAGCTTATGGGCAAAGAGATGGTAGAGGAAGCCAGTAAGGTATTTAAATTAAATATGGATGCTTTTCCAGAATCGTTCAATGTTTATGACAGTTATGCCGAAGCACAGATGAAGCTTGGTAACAATGAAGAAGCCATCAACTATTACAAGAAATCTGTTGAAATGAATCCTGGCAATCAAAATGGTATTGACATGCTTAAAAAGCTGGGTGTGGATATTGCCGACGAAACAGAAGAGGTTGTTGTACCTGATGAGATATTAGAATCTTATGTTGGAAAGTACGAACTGAGTCCAGGTTTTGTGTTGACCATTACAAAGGAAGGAAGTCAGTTGAGTGGTCAGGCCACTGGCCAGTCCAAGGTTGATATATTCCCCAAATCCGAAACTCTTTTTTACTTAAAAGTGGTGATGGCTCAGATTGAGTTTAACAAAGGCGACAACGGAAAAATTGAAAGTTTGACCTTGTATCAAAACGGACAGGAAATGACCGGAAAAAGACTGGCAGAGTAGTGGTCCAGGTCTATTCTGGCTCATAAGGATCCAGCTGGCCTTGCGGAATCGGGGGATTCTGCTTGAGTGAAATGACGTGTTCTTCCAATTGCTTCAGGGCAGCCTTTGGCACCCAGGTGTGAGGGAAAAGCACGTTATTTCTTTCTTGGGGGTCTTCATATAAATTATATACTTTAGGCATGGTATAGGTGTTTTTTACCGTATTCCATGCTTCTTGTTCGTTAAAGTGGAGTTTCCAATTTTTCCATTTTACGCCAAATATATCTTTGCCCATATAGACGATAAACCCTTCTCTGCCAGATTCTTTCTTTTTACCAAGCATAAAGTCACTCATATCAATCCCGTCAATGATCCTGTCATCGGGAACTTTGCTTTGTGTTAATGCGGAAAGGGTAGGGAACAGGTCCATGGCATGAACAATCTCGTCACTTACCGTAGCCGCTTTGATCTTTCCGGGCCATTTCATGACGAACGGCACTCTTAAAGCCCCTTCGAAACCTGTAAACAAAGTGCCCCTCCAGGGCCCCGCTGAGCCTTGAATGGAAGTTTCTACTGTCATGTTGGTACTGCCATGATTTAGTGATTCCGGCCCGTTATCAGCCGTAAAAATAAATATCGTGTTTTCGGATACACCCAGATCATCAATTTTATCCTGAAGTTCACCAAGATAGGAGTCAATTTGGAATAACAAATCTGCCCAGGGGCCATTTTTTGTTTTTCCTTTAAATTCAGGATGGGGCATTGTAGGAAAATGAGTTGCTGTGTAGGGCAGATATAAAAAGAATGGTTTATTGGATTCTACGCTTCTTTCCATAAAGTCCAGCGCCTTATCCGTAAGATCTCGATCAATAAGTGGACGATAATCCAGTCTGTAGGGCCTGACGTTTTCAGGTTTCATACCTTTTGTGGCTTCCATCACCATTGTCTCAGGAACTTGGCTTTCTGCAAAGCCATCCATTTCAGAATAAACGGATTCATCCGTTGAATTAGGAATTCCATACCATTCATCAAACCCCTGGTCCGTTGGAAATCTTCCTTCTGTCCTGCCCAAGTGCCATTTACCAAACATACCTGTTGCATATCCGTTATCAGACAACATTTCAGCCATGGTAACTTCCCAGCCAACGAGTCCGTATACTCCTTCTCCAATGGGTACAGTGGCATTTCCGCTTCGGATGGCATAACGCCCGGTCATTAAAGCCGAACGCGAAGGGGTACACTGGACTTCCACATTGAAGTTGGTGAGGCGGAAACCTTCTTCTGCCAATTTATCCATTCTGGGGGTGGGCGTTCCCCTTGTGATTCCTCCGCCATTGAATCCCGGTTCTCCCCAGCCAAAATTATCCAGAAAGACGATAACCACATTGGGTTTTTCCTGAGCGTCAACAGTTGAAATCAACAAGCAAAAAATAAGGCTTAATAAGAGTTTGGACCGAATCATTTTTAGAAATTTGGGTTTGAAACCTTGAAAATAAGTATTCCTTGCAACATTAACAACTATGCTATTTTACAATTTGAAGATCATCAATCCAGAAAATTCCGGGTTTTAGGATATTTACTTCGATTCGAATTTCATCAAAATTTTCAGCTACAGGAACTTTAAACTCAAATTGTTTCCAAGCCTTAATTTCTTCATTAGATTGTATAAGAATTTTCATTTCGCCAGTTTTTGGTGATACCCCGCCGGCCATTACCCTAAATTCTGATTGCTCATTTTTAACCCAGAAACTGAGCGTATAGGTGTTTCCCGGGTCTGCATTAAATTGATCTGCATCAAATTGATCTGTATGAAATTGATTAGTGAATCCAGGTGAAAACCGGCCCCCGGCAGAAGAACATGCGGTAACTTTAAATTTTAGCGATTGCTTTCCTTCCTTGAATTCTTCCGTATCAATAATGATTTCAAAATCTCCACTTGGGACCGTATTGGGTGTGTACATCAGCCAGTTCACCGGAATCCCTTTTTCAGACACTTCAAATCCACCATTTAATCCTGCGTAGGGATCGTTTACGTGTTCGCTAAATTGGATGCAGCTAAGCAGTGTTACTAATGAAATTGAAGTAATAATTAGTGCTAAAATGAATTTCCCGGCCCTTGATTTCATATTTAAAGATACAATAATCTTCAGGATCCTATTTCCAAAAACATAAAAGTGAACACCCGTCTGAATTTCTGTTTTCATCATCCTTAACTTCACAGGTACTCAAATCGTTTAAGTTTTGCTTTGATTTGAGGAAGTAAACCGTTTCTTCTTCCCATTCCGAAAGTTCGACATCTACCTGTAAGGTATTCCCTTCTAAATGAAAGGTCAGTTTGTTGCAATTTCCAAGAATGGCGTCGCATGAAACAACCAGTTGGTCTTCTGTATTTTCAATGATCTGGTAATCTCCTGGAATGAAAATGTTTGAATTGTACTCATAACATTTTAGTTCATCATCATATCTCCATTGCTCGATGAGATGGTCCTGTTCATTGTTGATTCTGATGTATACAGATAGTTCAGGATGAGAGAGTACCCACTCGGTATTGTGATTTTTCTCCAGAAATGTAAGAGATATTTCATCTGTGTCATCCGAGCAGGAAATTAAAAGGCTAAATAAAAGAAACGTTGAGATAAGATGAGATATAAGCTTGTTGATATTTTTAGTTTTGAAAATCCTTGATACTATCTTTGACGAGAAGGTTCTATTGATAAATTGCATGATAGGGCAGCTATGGGTTAAGTTTCTCTAAGTTGATCACATTCTATCAGATTTACAATGATATCAAGCACAGTTTGGATTGATTATGGTCAATATGCTCTCTGAACCTCAACAGAAGAAAATAGATTTCCTGGTAAGTGCCGAAGAATTAAGTAGGAGACTCCGGTTTAGGAGTGGGTGAATAAAAAAGAGGCTATAAATGTCAATTTACCAGAATGATATTCATCACACATGGAGGCTATTCTAATTGATAACCTTTTATCGTCATTGTATAAAAATGTACTCTTTTTGACTGATATGTGAAGACGCATAGGATCGAGAATATTTCTTTCCCTTCCATAATTTTGGGTCATTATTCAATATCTCTGACAGCTAATACAATCATCAAAATAAAACCAATCATTATTCCGATTACTAAACCACAAATTAATAATAATAATTCCATCATAACTATAAGTAAATTGGTTCACAGCATTTTATAATTTCAAAAATGTTGTGATATTGAAACCAGTGAAAAATACTCTTGCCTGCCATAGCAATTTAGTTTACAAAATTATGTATTTTGGATTAAATTAATGACTATAAATAGCACAATTTCAGCAAAATACCCTATAGAGGGTATACGAAGAAAAGCAAACTTAAATCTCAAGAATGTTAGCCTGGTTTATGTGTAAGATAGACCCAAATGAATGCTGGTGACAGAATCAAGATCCTCAAAGTGACGGAATCTTCCTCTTGGAATAAAAAAGGTAAAAAGATATATATCAGGCATCGGATTAACACCCTTGTCTTTTGAAATCAGTTTTCATTTTCGGATTCGTTTAAGGAGCAGCTAGAATTGTTCCTTGTTTCTTGTAATATCCAGTTTATCACCTTTTGATAAGTTTCCGGTTTCCAGGGAGGTAAAATACTTGTATGGGTTCAGATTAAGCGATTGTACTTCATCAATAATAGACGAAATTTGACTAAATTGAAGAATTATTAATAAAGGTGAATTAATAAAAAATCACAGCATAAATTCATGAATAAAGGACTAAGAATTTATATTTTAATTTTTTTCTTACTAATTGGTTGCGGATATCCAACATCTAAAAAACAACAGCTAATTCAAGATGTTAACGCAACGCATCAATTAGCACCAAATCAAATATGGTTATCACACGAACATATTTTAGTTGATTTTATTGGTGCAGACAGTATCCAACCGAACACATGGAACCATGATGTCATAATTAAGGAAGTAACGCCTTATCTGGAAGAGCTTCAAGAGTTTAATGTGAATTATTTTGTTGACGCAACACCGGGTTATTTGGGAAGAGATGTATTGCTTCTGGAGAAAATTGCTAATAAAACAAGTATTAGAATTGTTACAAATACAGGTCTTTATGGAGCTCGTGATAACAAATTTATTCCTGCATATGCTCATGAGATGACAGGAGAAGATCTAGCCGGGATGTGGGTTAATGAATATAAGAATGGTATTGATGGAACTTCAATAAGACCGGGATTTATTAAGATTGGTGTTGATGATTCTGATCCCTTACATGTAACGCATCAAAAGTTGGTAAAAGCCGCGGCTCTGACTCATTTGAAAACAGGTTTAACTATAGCATCACATACGGGAAGAGCTATAGGTTTGTGGCCGCAATTGAACATTTTAAAAAAAATGGGGGTATCACCAGAGGCTTTTATCTGGGTGCATGCCCAGTCAGAAGATGATCATGATAGTTATCTTAAAGCTGCAGAGATGGGATGCTGGATAAGCCTGGATGGAATGGGTTGGGAATTGGAAAAACATGTTGAAAAACTATTATTTGCAAAAGAAAATGGAATTTTAGATCGAGTTTTAATTTCACACGATTCAGGATGGTATGATCCTCAAAAAGAAAATCAAACGATAAAACCCTACACAAATATTTTTAAGAAACTCTATCCGGAGCTAAAATCACAGGGCTTTACAGACGATGAATTTAACTTATTGATCAGCGTCAATCCATCAAAAGCGTTCATGATCGAGGTCAGAAACTACAACTCGGGCAAAAATGATTAATAGTACATTGCTTAATAACGCAATTAACGGGCAAATCATGTCATGCCTCGCTTCGGTGGGGTTTTTTATAGATTGCGTTTTTGAACTTTTATAATTAAGTTTAGTTGCCAAAGACCTCTGTTAAATACTTCACCTTTGATACGTTGAAAATCAGAGACGAAGTATTCTAAGTCTATTATATCTTCATACAAAATCCTAATTTGTGTATCTTCTATGTAAATGAGTAGGCTGTCATCTCTTAATTCTGGTCGCTTGTTACTTTTCCACCAATTATATTTATAATCCTCAGGAACATCACCCTTAAAATTAAAATGATACTCCTCAAAATATTGGCTCCTCTTATAATCGTATTCTTTAAAAATATTCTCAAAATCTGTTTTAGTCCATTGAGCCTGAGCCTGAACTGAACTAACCAAAAGCACAAAAGCAAGTAGAAGGAGCTTTTTCATTGGGTCTAATTTACAACACTAAAGATATGAATTAATGTTTACTCCATTTAGAATCAGTTACTAATTGTAAGGTTTTTCCCTGCCTCAATTAGATAACTTCATTTAAGTTTTAAAATAATTAGGGTACTTATAGAAGATCGATATTGAATTTTATTTAAATTATAATCGATACAGGATTATTCCTATTTTAGAAGTGAATCATAATAATGGCGATTAGATTCGTTAAATTATGAGAAATCCGAGTTCAGCTCAGTTTGATTGATTCATACCAAATAATGTTTTAAAAATTATAGTAAAACGTTCGGCTGATTGTCTCATTAAAAGTAGGATCTAAATTATTAAAAATAAAATGATAAAAAAACATGTTAAAAAATTGATTAACGAATATAAAATTTCACAATATCATTTATGGCACAAAAAAACGGCAGGTAAGGTTTTAGAAAGTATTGAATTGGATAAAGGTAAAACGGATCCTAAATTAATAAATTTATCTAATGATTATGCTTTGGATGTTTTAGGATGGAAAGGTTATGCTCCCTGGCTCTATGTTTATAGTTCTATCGCCCAAACTTTTAAAAATGGATGGATTCCTGACAACTATTACGGTCATGTGGTAGTTCCGAAAATGAAAGGTAATTATGGAGAAATTTCAGAATATCGTGCTCTAACAAATTCTCTTTTCAAATCTTTGGATTTTCCCGACATCCTCTATAAAACAAACGGATTATACCTTTCACCAGAATATCAGGTTATTTCGGAAAAGAGTGTTATGGAATTTTTATTTAAAGACTCGGAGATTGTTGTATTTAAAAAGGATTGTGGAGGCCAGGGAAAAAATGTTATTATCCTCAAAAAAAAGGATTTTAATATCAGCAAATTAGAAAAATTGGATAACGGTGTATTTCAAAAGTATATTAATCAACATTCTTTTTTTAAGGAAATAATGCCTAACTCAGTTGCAACTATTCGTATAACAAGTGTTATAAACGATGAAGGAATTGTTTCAGTGAGAGCATGTTATCTTCGAGTTGGACGCATTTTGGACACTCATGTTAGATCTAATACTCATATTAGAATTCCAATTCATCCACTTACAGGGGCACTCGATAAATATGGATTCAGTACGGATTGGATTCATTCAGAAAATCATCCGGATACAGAGTTTGTATTTAATAATAAGAGGATTCCAAATTTTAAGAAATGTATAGACACAGCTATTAGTCTGCATAAAATGGTACCTTTTTCTAGAATAATAGGGTGGGATATGATAATTGATGAGTATAATAGTGTGAAAGTTATGGAGTGGAATGGCTCTTATAATGACATAAAATTTTCTGAAGCCACTCAGGGACCATGTTTTTCTGATTTGGGTTGGGAAAATTTATGGAAAGAGAATTAAACAATGATAATTTTCAGGGGATCATTCGATAATTTCAATCTGGATCGAGACTTAAGGTTTCAATTAATTCATTGGTCAGAATTAATAATTGTTCTGAATGCTCTTGAGCAGATCGTGATGCCTGTAAAAACCTATGAAGAGCTAAATCATACATTCTAATAAATTCTGCTTCGTTTACCTCTTTCCTCAAAATCTTATAAACGGGGCCATTTTTTTCATTTTTCCAAAGAAAACCAAACTTGTCATTTAATTCCTGGTATTTTTCATATGAATAATCATAACGATATTGAATTAAATGGTACCTCAGTTTTATATTGTCATAAAAGTTCATTAATTCTTGAATTTCATCTTCAGTAAATACCTTAATATTACCTGTAGACATGAGAGACTGAAACGTCGTTTTATTTGGAGGTAATATTCCCATTTTACTCATGCTTCCCGATGTATATAATTTAACTATTGTATCAAACGTAACATCTGGTTTTTCAAGTTTAGTTATTATTTCCCCAAAAACTTTTATATGAATTTCTGCCACTTGGATAACGTGATTTTGATTAGCGGTATCTTTTTGCAAATCTTCGATAAGAGCCCTCTTAAATAATTTTTTATTGATAATATCCTTCCTTTCTTCATTCCAGTTGTTAATCTGAAGCGCAATCAGAATCCCAATTACAACAAGCACAATCTCTCCAATGGCATATCTGCTGTATTTGAAGAATTGATTATTTGCGGCAAGACGCCATCGTATTTTTCGGAAGAATTTGAGCATCTGCTAAGTTTTATAACTAAATATAGCATCAGTGGTTCAGATGAAATAATGGATATGGACGAATGGCATCATTTCACTTCCGAAAGGGTTCGATTATTTATCGGGATGTGAATAACATTATCATCATCGGTGGTTGGGGAATTGCGTTATGGTCATTGACTAAGGGAATGATAAAACCCTAAAATGTCTTACAGTAGTCGTCGGAAAAATTATTCTATACTTCGGACATTTATAAGTGTACTTCGTCCTGATTGGTTTTAACCATAAGGATAGATTAGCTACATTGAGGAACGTATATTCAAAATTTACACAAGATTATAAAATCGATCAATCTCGTATCCGGTCGAAGATTAAAATAATTTAATATGCTTTTAGGAATTTAAAACACAAGAAATATGGAACAATCAATTCAAAATCAAGTTACCCCGTCAAAGATAATGCAGGTTGGGATGGGTTTTTGGGCATCAAAAACTTTATTGACAGCCGTAAACATGGGACTTTTCACAGAATTGTCTGCCGGAATGCTTTCGGGCTCAGAAATTCAAAACAAGCTGGGACTGCATGATCGATCACTTTATGATTTTTTAGATACACTTGTGGCTTTAGGATTTTTGAATCGCACAGGATTGAAGGAAAACGCCATGTATGGAAATTCAGATGATTCCGAAATGTTTTTAGACAAAAACAAACCGAGTTATATTGGTGGTATTCTGGAAATGTCTAATAACAGACTCTATCCATTTTGGAATGATTTAGAGGAATGCTTAAAAACCGGAGGCCCTCAAAACGAGTCAAAAAATGGTGGAAAACCTCTTTTTGAAGCCATTTATTCTGATGAGGACAGACTTAGGGAATTTATTCATGGTATGGGAGGTGTACAAGCCGGTAATTTTATGAAACTGGCTCGAGATTTTGATTTCTCAAATTACAGTACACTATGTGATGTGGGTGGTTCAGGTGCCAACCTTTCCATTATCGTAGCAAAAAACAATAATCACATGAATTGTATTTCATTTGATTTACCTCCTGTAGGCCCTATAGCAAAGGAAAACGTAAGTCAATTTGGTTTAACTGAACGAATAGATATTGTTTCGGGAGATTTTTTTATTGATGACTTCCCAAATGCAGATATTATAACGATGGGAAATATTCTTCACGATTGGGGTGCTCAGGACAAAGTTATGTTAGTTAGAAAGGCCTATCAAGCTTTACCTGAAGGAGGTGCACTTATTGTTATTGAAAATATTATTGATGATCAAAGGGAAAAAAATACTTTCGGATTGATGATGTCTTTGAATATGGCTATCGAAACGGATGAAGGATTTGATTTTTCATTATCCGAATTTAAATCGTGGTCTGAGATGGCAGGGTTTAAAGAAACAATATTGATGCCACTTGAAGGGCCTTCAAGCGCAATAATAGCGATTAAATAAATCTTGAGTGAACATACGAGATTAATTTGGATGCATCTCGAAGGGTTTTTAGTAAAATGCTCAATATTAGTATTGAACAATTCGTTGCTATTGAATGTATACTAGGCCATGAGTGAATTACTTGGGAATGCCTGGAGTAAGATGCCAGAAGTGAAGGACTAGCGGAGTTAATATGTAAAAATTGGGACTAATTAACTTTTATAAACTTCCAGGTACTACCACCATTATTTATAACGGATAGCGAGTCCCCCTCAACAATATATGTCATATAAACTGCGCCACTGTTTCGCAACATCGAAATGACGGATCTAGATTTTGTTTTTTTTAAATCTATAAACGTATTCTCCCACGCAATGTCAGGTTGTAGAGGTTTGTAAGTCATTATGAGGTTGTTTTCAAATTTATATTCTTCCGGATCATACACTCCATCTTCAGATATTAATTTATAAGTTCCAACTAGCAGATTCACAACTTCAGGATCAACTTTAAAGCTGTCATGAACTGTTGGCATATTTAATAACATCGCCAATTCTTGGTAAATCCGTACGGCACGATTTCGATAACTTAGGGTATTATTTAATTGGGCACGACTTAAATTCCACCAGCCTTGCACCTCATTTTTATAAAGATAATTATTCAGCATGTAATCAATCATTTCCCTATTTTGATTAGGACTAAATACATGATCGGAATACCAATTGTATTTTTTACGGTGCTCAGCCTTAATATCCTTCACAAAATCAATCATATTCTTATTAGCAATATCAATGGCTTTCTTATCCATGGAATACATAATATTTAATTCACTAACTACTTGGTCATATTTAGAAGGTATTAAATCCATATTTAAAACTAAATTGTCATAAGCACTTGTGTTTAAGAAAACCATATCATATTCATAATCGTATGGGAAATATAAATAGGTTAATACCCGAGCGCCATTTTTGTCATATTTAGGCATGGCATAATCATCGTAAGCTAAGTTGTTATATATTACCAAATAACCAAGAGTGTCCAGGTATTTAGAATTTTGAAATACTTTTTGTGTTTCATTGATATTGGCAACCAGTTCAATTAATACCTTTTCAAAAAGCACATCAATTTTCGCATCTGACTTATGTTGCTCATTCCAATTATTTATCTGAAGCGCAATCAAAATCCCAACAACAACAAGCACAATCTCTCCAATGGCATATCTGCTGTATTTAAAGAACTGATTGTCTTGGGCTAATCGCCAGCGTATTTTACGAAAAAATGGGATCATCATAAATTCTCTATAGTTTTGCCAATATTCTCTATTAGGTTGTTTCCGATCTCTATTTGCAAAATGGAGTTGGCGTAAATGAATTCCGCATTGGTTACTAGATTGCGTAATGCTGCAACAGCTTCGGGATCCTTTTGCAACCATTTCATGACATCATTGATGACCAAACCGGCATCAGGACTAAATCCATTCTCGGTTAACAGGGTGATCCAATACTGTTTATAGTAAATCAGACTTTGCCATTCCTTTTTACCCAGAAATCGCTCATGCCTTATGTAGTAATCGTCTATTTCTTCAATTATATTTTTATCGTCGATAAAAGATAACAAGCCAGAATTTTTTAATTGATCCAGTCCATTCATGGTAGCATCAAAATGCGAAATGTACCCAACAGCGGTAAATGCAAATTGCAAGAACGTCGAATCAATTTCATCAGGGATTGATTTATATCCAAAAAAATCGCCTTTAAACTTTGGAATATTATAGAATGCAACATTGTTCTCCTTGAAACCAGCTCTTTTCAAGATGACGTGCATTGAATGATACCTAAAAGATGCGTTATTCATTAAGAGTTCCAGATTCTTGATGTCACTCTCTAGATCTGATTTCAAGGTCTCCAAATGAGATTTTAGAATCAATTTTGACTTCCGATTCTCATTCCAGTTGTTAATCTGGAGAGCTATGAGAATCCCAATCACAACAAGCACTATCTCGCCAATGGCATATCTGCTATACTTAAAGAATTGGTTATTTGCGGCAAGGCGCCATCTAATTTTACGGAAAAAGGGGAGCATCTGCTAAGTTTTATAATTAAATATAGCATCGGTTAATCATTCACAATACTCATCATGGACGAACGGTATCAAATCACTTCCGAATGGGATAGATTATTTATCGAGATGTTTAAATGGGCATCAGATCCGGAGCCGTAACTAGAAAATAGAAGGCTGGGGTATTGGAAAAGGAAACCCGAATAATTGATCCTCATCAAGAAAACCCGATAGCATCTCACCACCGGGTTTTCATTTTCATGAGGGGAAGTTTAGTTGTCGCAGTCCAAAGAGAAGGTAACTCCTTCGTCTACAACCATGCAGGTGTCATAGGGTGAAGGTGGTAGATAAGGCGGAGGCGTACAATCATTTAGGGCGTTGGTCCATTGATCCTCATGGGCCTGGATACATTTTAATTTGTTATTATCAGCCCATAAATTTATCCATTCTGTCAAGTGCGAAATATCGAGCCTTTTGAGCTCATTGTTAGATAAAATTAAAACATAAAGATTCTTGTTATTGGTCAAGTCTATGTCTTCAAGTGAATTGTTTGACAGATCTAAGCTGGACAGTTTAATGTTTTTAGTAAGATCTAATGTGCTCAATTCATTGTTTGAGCAGTTCAAGCTTTCGAGGCGGATATTTTTAGTAAGATCTAATGTGCTCAATTCATTATTCGAGCAATTTAATTCTTTCAGATTGGTAAAGGCCTCGATGCCTGTAAGGTCTTTGATGCCTAAACCGGTTAGGTCCAATTCTTCGATGTAAGCCACGTAAAGATCAAACACATAGTCGTCCATCAGTCTGTCCAGTCCGAGGTCTACAAGTGCCTTTTCAAAGTTGTCGTCTGGAACATAGGTCTGTTTAGTTGGCTCGAAATAAGCGGTAATGGTCATGGACTTTGTCATTGTAATTTCCATGGGATTCTCCACGCCCTCAACATCACCTTCCCAAAATACGAATTGCCATCCGGGAAAAGGAGTAGCAATTAGCTTCAAATGTGTTCCGGATGGGAAAGTCGTTGTTTTGGATTGAAGGACTTCCTGCTTAACAGTACCCCCTCCATTGATAATGATGTCCAGGTTGTATTGTACTTTTTCAAAAACAGCCGTAATATTTTTATCTTCAAGCATGATAACTTTCAAAGGGTTTGCATTACCACTGGCATCGCCGGTCCAGTTTTTAAAAATATACTCATCTATAGGGGTTGCCTTGAGTTCAATTTCGCTTCCTTCATTATACATGCCGGGTAAAGGGGTTACCGTTCCTGTTTCTTTAGGGATACACGATGTTTCAAGCTGATACTGGATTGGGTCGTCATCTGCACAAAAAGTCAAAAGGGCCAAAAACATCACAGATACTGTAAGTTTAAGATTAATAGGATTCTTCATATCGTTAGATTTTTGAGTTATATTAATTTTAAAAATCTATGCCATTTGGCATTTATCACGCAGTATCCTATTATAAGAGATAAAATTAGTAGGGAATTATAAATTCAACAATGATACTAATCAATTTACAACTTGATTTTAATCAACGAAATATCTGATATACAGATATATATACCCTCCCGAGGGTATATAAAACCTCAAGAACAAACAACTAATGACTATAAGTTTTCGGGAAGAAAATTGATGCTGTTTCCGAAGCCGGACATACATCCTTAGGTCAGCGAATGGAAACGGAAAATATGGGGCTGGGGTATAGATATGGAATGGTGAATAAATCTAAGAATCACAATTTAAGGAATAGGAAGTAGTATCGTCTTTTGTCCAATATTGACTATTAATGTCTGTGTCCAATTGTTCCTGATTTACCTGTATACACTCCAATGGATTTGACTGACATTCTAACATCCACAGATTATAATTATTACTAATATTTAAACTCGTTAATTGATTATTATAACAAACCAATCGCCTTAATAAAGGCTTGTCACTTATATTGATACTTGTTATATTATTACTTTCAAAATATAATAAATCTAAAATTGGATTGTTACTAATATCCAAACTGGATAGTTGATTGGACCCACAATCAAGTTGTTTCAGGGACATATTATTACTAACATCTAAATTGGTCAAATTATTTTCTTGACAACTCAGTAAAACCAAAGATTTGAGGTTCTTTATGTTCAAGCTTTGCAATGAATTCCTCTGACATCTTATTATTGCTAAAGAAGGACAATCAACAATATTTAAATCAGTCAATTTATTTTCTGAACACCAAACCCCATTTAAGGATTCATTATTAGAAATGTCTACGTTTGATAGCTGGTTATTTTGACAATTAAGGTATTCTAAATTAGATTTATTTTTTACGTTCAAACTTGTTAATTGATTGTCAGAACAACGAAGTTGAGCTAAGTGCAAGTTGGAATCTACATCCAAACTTGTTAGGTGATTTTTCTGACAAGATAAATACTCTAAATTAATATTCTTGCTTACATCTAAACTTGATAGTTGATTATTGCCACATTCCAAATTGGTTAAAGAATTATTATTGCTTACATCTAAACTTGATAGTTGATTATTGCCACATTCCAAATTGGTTAAAGAATTATTATTGCTTATATCCAATCTTGATAGTTGATTTTCTCCACATACTAAATAATTTAAAGAGATATTCTTACTGACATCTAATTTTTCCAATTGGTTTCGATAACAGTACAATTTTTCTAATAAAGGGTTATTGCTTACATCCAAACTTATTATTTGATTTTCACCACATTCCAAATTGATTAAGGAATTATTCTTGCTTACATCTAAATTTACTAACTGATTTGCTTGACACGACAACCTAGATAAAGAAGTATTATTGCTTACATCTAAATTTGTTAATTGATTGTCATCACAGGCTAAATGCGTTAAATAAATATTTTCACTAACATCTAACTTTGATAGTTGATTTCCAATGCACCACAGTCCAGATAAATAAGTAAAATCTTCAATACCTGTTAAATCCTTAATTTCCAAATTACTCATATCCAATTTGTCGATGTTGTTAATTTTATCTGTCAAAACATAATTATCCAATACATCATCAAAACCTTTCCTTATAAGTTCTTTTTCAAAATTATCGTCTGGAACATAGGTGTAACCTTCCCTTTCAAATGGATCAACAGGATTAACAGGTTCATAGGGTTCATTTTCATCATTGTTATTGCAACCAACGATTGTAAAGGACAATAGCAAAGTGAAGAGTATATTTTTAATCATGAGATAAAGGAAGTTCTCAAAAACCCAATATCCAATGATTTAAATCATGTAATGAATTGATTGTAGTCAATGTGCTGGCTCCGGTGGTTGGGAAATTGCGTTATTAATATTTTCGGAATATGGAGTTAGATGAAATAATTGAGGGGTCGGGAAAACATGAATAATCAATCACATTCCAATGACCAGGTCGCATTAACATCTTTAGTCCATCGGATATCACTATTTGCTTTATCAATTTGATCTTGATTCATTTTAATGCACGATAGGTTGTTGTTTTCGCAGCGTAATAAATTAAAATTAGTAATAGGAATATGGCTTATGTCGAGTTCTTCCAATTGATTATTCTGACACCAAATTGTTCTTATATTAAAATTTTGGCTTAGATCAAGATCTATCAATTCATTTTCAGAACAGATCAATAGTTCTAATAAATTATTGTTACTAATATCAATTTCTTGTATGTTGTTTTGATCAAACACAAGTGTTTCCAATAATGGCATATTACTCACATTCAATGCTTTTATTCTGTTTTCGGTAACCCATAACTTTTCCATTGTACTATTTTGACTAAATTCAATATATTCAAGAATACCTCGAGGGGATTTAAAGTCACTCAGCAAGTGGTTATTTGTAAGATCCAAAGTTTTCATCAAAGTCCCACCAATATTTAGATATTGAAGAAGAGTGTTATTACTTAAATCTATCTGAGTAATAGGTAAAAGAGCACACATTAATCTTTTTAAAAGAATATTTTGAGTTACATCAAGATTCGAGATTTCATTGGTATGACATGAAAGTTCATTTAGCAGATTATTATTTCTTAAATCCAATTCAGATAATTGATTATTGTCACACCATAATTGTTCGAGATTTTTTTTGTCTTTGACATCCAGACCTTGAATTTTATTTCGAGAGCAATTCAAATAGGTTAATTCATTATTATTCCTCAGATTCAATTCTGTAATCTGGTTTATATCGCAATTGAGATGCTCAAGTAATGGATTTTGGCTTAGGTCTAACTCTGAAAGTTTATTCACTTGGCACTCCAGCTCGATTAATGATTTATTCTTGCTTATATCTAGGACTTCTAACTCGTTATCCGAGCAATTTAATTTTTGAAGAGCTGGATATAGTGTTAAATCCAACGAAGTGATTTTATTTCCGGCACATTCCAACCTTTTTAAATCCTTCAAATGACCTATTTCTAAATCATCGATATTTGTCTGGTTATAATTTAATTCTGAAATAAGTTTGTTATTGTTTAGGTTTAATCCCGATATCTGATTACCTGAAATATCTAATACTCTGAGATTTTCAAAATATTCGATACCTGTTAAATCAGTGATATCATAAGGATAGCCTTCCTTTACCTCAAGACGTTCTATATTTTTAATGTTTTCGATCAAAACATTATCATCCATAACATCGTCGTGACCTAATCTTATAAGCCAACTTTCAAACTTATCGTCAGGAATATATGCATAGCCCCAAGTTTCATAAGGATTATCTGGAAAGTAAGGTTCATCATCATCCTTACAACTAACCGTTAAAAGGATAAACAGTAAAGTGAAGAGTATATTTTTAACCATGAGATAAAGGAAGTTCTCAAAATCCTTATATCCAATGACATAAATCATGTAGGGAATTGATTGTGGTCAATTGACCCCTCCGTGGTTAGGAAATTTCGTTATGAGATTATTTGGAATATGGAGTTGGATGAGTTGATTGATGAGTGGTAAAACACGAATTATCATTCACATTCTAATGACCAAGTAGCGGTATCATCTTTTACCCAATCTGACACCTTATTTTTAAGCTGAGGTTCATTGACCTTTATACAGGTAATTTGATTCGAGGGACATCCCATTCTTTCTAGAGAGGTGTTAATACTTACATCCAAATTTGTTAATCTATTTCCACCACAAAATAAATAAAATAAATATTTGTTACTACTCACATCGAGGTCCTCAAGTTCATTATCATTACAAAAGATAATACCGAGGGATGGACTATTACTCAAATCCAAACTTGTTAGTTGATTTTGCTGACAATAAACATAATTCAATCCTGGTTTATTACTAACATCCAAACTTGTGAGCTTATTTCCCCAACATTCCAAATGATACAGGGCTGTGTTATTACTCAGGTCTAAAGTTGTTAGTTCATTGGAGGCACAATATAAAGTTTCTAATGATTTGTTATTACTTACATCAAGACTTGTTAGTTCATTGTCCCATAGCCATAACTTTTTTAAGAATTTATTCTGACTCACATCTAAACCAATGAGGTCATTAAAGTTACAATCTAAATATTCTAAATATGTAAAGTCTTCAATACCCATTAAACTTTTTATTCCTAATCCAGAAAGATCCAATTCAACTACATCTTTTATATTCTCTGATATTACCTGATTGTCTAATACGTCATCATATCCTAATTCAATTAAAGCTAGTTCGAAATTATCATCAGGAATAAATGTTTTTCTTAAATCAGGAACTGGTAATGTTTCATCATCGTTATTACAACCAATAATTGCAACAACAAGCAGCAAAGTGAAGAGTATATTTCTAACCATAAGATAAAGGAAAACTTCAAAAACCTAATATCCAATGATATAAATCAAGTGGGGTATTGATCGTGGTCAATGTAACGGCTCCGATGGTTAAGGAATTCCGTTATTATAATATTGGGAATCTGGAGTTAGATAGAATGATCGAGGAGTTGGGGGAATAATTAGCGGACCTTTTTAATCTTTAGGATAAAATTAGGCCCTTGACTGTATCTGATGCCCTCAATATTGCCTTGATCATCAAATTCTAAATAATATATTCCTGCAAACCGGTCATCTATAAAATGATACTTATCAAATGGTATTATTTCGGTTCTGGTATTTGGTCCATCGGGCCGGTAGCCATACCAAAATAGTTTATCTTCTTCAATAGTTATAGCTATTGAATCATCAAGAACATAATTCTTGACTGAACACCATTTTGCATCATATTTTCCTAGGTAGTGTTTATAATCATTGGGATTATATTCGTACAGTAAGGAATCTGAATGTTTAAATTTGATACTATTCAAATAATGAAAGATATCTTGATAAACTCTGGTGGCCATTAGAACATATTCTTGAAGCGCCCATCTGTAGCTACTAGACAAATCGAAATTTTCCGCTGCCATTTTTAAATATTCGGGATCATTTGAGAAGAAATTTATAATCCTTTCATCATCCAAATTATTGAAAACCCAGATATTATACCAATCGTAAGTTTTGAATTTTTCTAAGTTATTCTCCTTTTTCTCTATATATTCCTCCTCTAGATACTCAATGTTACCTTTAGAAACCCCATAAATCCATCTCAATTTATCCAAAATAGAATCTTGCTTACTTGTCAAATTAATGGTTTGATTAAGTTGCTCGTAAGATTTATTTCTTGCTGGCCAAACAGGATGAAACATTAATAATCGATTTAAACTGTTATAATTTTTAAATTTTAAACTATCGATAAAGAGTTTTTGATAGATTGAGTCCATTCTTATGAATTCACCAATAAAAAAGCGTGACATCCCAATATTAAACATAAGTTCCTGCTCAACTTCGGCCAGAGTCTGATTAAACTTTTTCTGTTCCTTTTTTTCCTGATTCCAGTTATTGATGTAAAGTGCAATTAAAATACCAACCACAACAAGCACAATCTCTCCAATGGCATATCTGCTATACTTGAAGAATTGATTATTTGCGGCAAGACGCCATCGTATTTTACGGAAAAATGGGATCACTTCTGTAATTTAGACTGAATTAAATTTACTACTTCGGTCATATCTTTAATCAACTGTTCTTTAATTCTAATGGACCAATCTGTATATGACAATCTTTGAGAAATAATATTTAGATAAACCTCATCTTGCATTATTGTGTTTTTATTTGTTGGGATTAACTTGTTTTTACCTGCCTCAAAATTTTGTAATTGATGACTCATCTGTGTCGGTCTCAAAGCTCCTTCAAGCCTGCTCAGGGTAACTATCATATCCTCAATTGAAACCTCGTATAGATCTATAATTTTTTTTTAAGCTCCGGTGATGATATGAAATCCAAACCCTTAATTTTTACTTCCTCATAGGCAGCGAAAGACAATCTCGGATCTGGAAATTTGCGTGCATTGTGAAAATGTTTTTGCAAAGAATCATGATAAGGAATGTTTTCTTTATGAACCTTTACTAAAATGTTTATTGAATTTACGGCATTTTTATGCCATATAATATCTCTGGTTAATAGCTCTTGGTTTCTAATCAAATCTGATGTTAGATTTTTTAAAAGAGCTGTTCCAATTTCTCTTCTCTTCCTTTCCTCGTTCCAATTGTTAATCTGAAGAGCAATGAGTATACCTGTCACAACAAGTACAATCTCCCCAATGGCATATCTTAAGTATTTCAAGAACTGATTATCTTGCGCTAACTGGTAGCGTATTTTACGGAAAAATGGTAGCATCTGCTAAGTTTGAAAACTAAATATAGTATCAGTGGTTCAGATGTAATAATGGTTAAGGACGAATGGCATCATTTCACTTCCGAATGGATTTGATTATTTATCGAGATGTCTAAACGATTTTCATTTCCCGCGGTAGGGAAATTCCGTTATTATAATTTTTGGAATATGGAGTTGGATGAAATGATTGAGGGGTTAAGCAAAAGTTTTGTATCCGGCTCCCGAAGACGACCTCAATGAGCTTTTGATTTAGTCATCAAGATTTTGATCAATGATAGCAATAACTCTCTCAACTTTTTCTTTCAGGATTTCTGATGAAAGCTGACCGCTTATAGCCCATAAATTTATGAGTGAAAGCAAACTTTCAAATTCTGGATCTTTCAACAATCTGTCATATTTTAATTCCGCTACGGATGAATTTCGATTGATTCTCCATGCCTTATCAAAATACGTATTGTTATCCCAAAGGGTTTCTACGATATAATTGTCGGATAACAGCAAAGTATGTTTTTTGGTTAAATAAGGATTTAACTGAAAAACTATGATATCCTGAAGCGCATCTTCCTTTCGCCGGAGATCATCTAATTCTCCGGTCCAATTTGAAAGGGACTTTCGGAGTGATCCATTCTGAATAATGCTCAGTTGCCCAGAGCTAATAATGTTTTCCAAAACTCCTGTCTTGGGTTCAAAATTCGGAATATATCTACTTAATCCGATCAGGCTGTCAATTTCAGAGTACTTGACCAGAAAGCGAGGGTCCATGATTAATGAGTCAAATCTCCTGAGCCCATTTAACTGAATCTGCCTTTTACTTATGACCGAATTAATCGTGTTTAAATTTTCTTCAAATTCTTGTTTGAGATTAAACAGCAATCTTTTCTCGAGTTCCCTTTCTTTTCTCTGCTCATTCCAATTATTGATTTGAAGTGCAATCAATATCCCAATTACAACAAGCACAATCTCCCCAATGGCATATCTGCTGTATTTGAAGAACTGATTGTCCTGGGCTAAACGCCAGCGTATTTTACGGAAGAAGGGGAGCATAATATTCAGGGTTTATTCAATTCATTTGAAATTTGATGAATTAATCTTTCGGTGCTTTTTTGGAGTGAATTTTCATTATAGATGAACAAGTTGAGAGTTGCTGCAGAAATATTCATGTAGTTCTCTATTGCCACGATCAAACCGGCAGAATCTGTGATTCTATCTTTTAAAAGGGAATAGGATTCATTGTTAATCGAGCTGATGTTATTCTTAATAAGAGCTTCTCGATAATTGTTTTGTATCTCCATTACAATACGGTCTTGAAAATTCTGATATTCGGTAACCAATAAGTAATGTTCTTGGATGGCGGATTTGAGATCCTGATTTTTAATGATGTCTATTTTACCTGTTGAAAGTAATTCTTGAAAAGCAATATCAGATTTGTAAAAAAGACTTATTACCAGAATATTGAAAAATTGCTCGCCCAATGTATTGGGATTATTGAATTGATTGGCTTTATGTTTTTTTAACGCATTTGAATATGCTTCGCCATCTTTTATGCGCCCGATGTTCGCCTTTCCCAGGGAATCCAAAACTTGCGTACATCTGATAAGTGTCTCCTCATGAACGCTGGTCGAGGCTTTAACATTGTAAAGATCTCTGTTTAAATTTTGAACCAACCTCTGGAGATATGTATTTTCTTCTATCCTGTTGATCCTTTCTTTATTCCAGTCATTGACCTGTAATGCTATTAGTATACCTATCACAACTAAAACTATCTCCCCAATGGCATATCGGGAATATTTCAAGAACTGATTATCTTGCGCTAACCGGAAGCGTATTTTACGGAAGAATGGGAGCATCTGCTGAGTTTGATAACTAAATATAGTATCCGGGATTCATTCATTATACTCATCAAGGACGAATGGTATCATTTCGCTTCCGAAAGGGTTCGATTACTTATCGAGATGTCTAAACGATTTTCATTTCCAGTGGTTGGGAAATTGCGTTATTTTTTTATTCACAATATGGAGTTAGATGAGTTGATTGAGTGGTTGACCGAATATCCATTTAGGGTTTGAGGAGAATGATCATCTTACTTTTTCAAGTGAATAAACCCATTCAGGACCGGCACTGAATGTTATGCCTGAAACCTCTCCGTGTTCGTTAATTTCTAAATGATAGATTCCCGCAAAAAAGGGAGTCCTAAAATGATATTTGTTTATTGGCGAGATCTCCATTTTTCTACCGTTTCCATCCTGCCGATAGGCTGTCCAAAACAACTTGCCTTTTTCAGTGGAAACAATAACAGAATCATCAAAAACAAAATCTTTATGAGAACACCATACTGCATTATATTTCCCAAGGTAATGTTTGTAATTTTTGGGATCATATTCAAATAACGAGGAATCATTATGTTCTAGTCCAAGGCTATCTAAGTATCTGCTAATACTTTTAAAAACTGGAATTGCGTGACTGTCGTAATGCTGTAAACTTTCTCTGTACTCTGTTACCCATGTAAAATTCTCTAAAACAAGATTCCTGCCTTCATCATTCATGGTAAAAAAATCTGCAAATCTGTCATCATATTTATAAAATTGCCAATTTTCACACCATTCGTGTTTCTTGAAAATTTCTAAACGGGCCTCTTTTAATTCGGTCATTTTCCTGCTGTGATCATCAATTTCAATTTCGCCGTTACCAAGTTTAAAATCAATCAGCTTATCCCTCATAGCTTCTTGCTCGGTGGATAAGCGAATCAACTGATTAAGTTTTTGAAAAGCATCATCTCGAATTAATGATTTGACAGAGCCCCCGAAAAGTCTTCTATACAAGTAAATATTATCGGCAAACCTAACCGAGTCAATGAAAAAATTCAGACACAATGAGTCATACTGCGCAAAACCATGGATCGTTTCTCTTGCAAAGGAAATGTTGTCAACTATCTCCTTCTCCACATCCACCAAGATCTGGTTGAATTTATCCTGTTCTTTACGCTCCTCATTCCTATTATTGATCTGCAGTGCAATCAATATCCCCAGGACAACCAACACAATCTCACCAATGGCATATTTCAAATACTTAAAAAATTGGCTATTGGCTAAAAGGTCTCGTCGGATTTTACGGAAGAAGTGAAGCATTTGAAGTGATCGTTTTGTTTTAATTAGGATTTGAATTTGGGATCGATGAAGGAAGAATCTACCTTAGTTAAGTTTTATAAATCTGGGCCGTTTCTCTTTGTTTGGACCAAAATCACCTATTAAAATTAGTTCAACCTTATCGGTCTTTTCATTGCGGATAAATTTGTTCAGGACGCCTTCAGTTTCTCCCTGGGCTTCATAAAAAGCTATATATGAATCCGTTGAATATGGACGTATTTCCATCGAATCAATTAAAAACTCATTCCAATAAATATTGAGCCTTAGTGAATCATTTTTACTTTTTATCACGGCGTTCACACGATCTTCATCGGATGCTAAGGTGATTTTTTCATTTGTATAGTTCCCCATGAAATGAGAATAATTGTCAATATTGTTTACTATTATTGGGTCTGGAGTTTCATTCAAGTAAAAGGCTATCTCTTTATAAATATCAACTGCTCTTGTTCTAAAACCCAGGATGCTCCTTAAATGATTTCGATACCCGACGTTAATAAAATCCCGCACTTCGTTCAGGTAAAAAGGATCATTCAGAAAGTAATAAATTATTTCTTCTGAAAAAACATGGTCAATATGACTGGCCGAAGATGGATCTCCTAAATCCGAGTACCACGACTTTTCATCTTTTAACTTTTGACGGAAATCGTTTGCCATTTGGGCAAGATTATTATTCTGGATCTTCACTTTTGACAAGTCAAGTCCATATAGGTTTCTTAATTGGTTCAATAGATCGTCCTGTTTTGAGTTAAAGGACTCGTTGCTTTCTATTAATTGCTTGAATGCACTCTCCTGAGCTTCCACATCAACATTGATATGTGTTATAAGTCGGCTATAACGGCTGTCAGACTCGTAGTCCCTGTACGTAGCTTTTCCCTTAATTACGTTGTAAAAGACCGAATCTAAATTAACATAGGAATCAATGGCATAATTAGTTCGGGAAATATTGTAGAGCAACTCCTTCTGAACCTGTGAGAACAGGAGTCTCACTCTTTCTTGAGACTTTCTATCCTCGTTCCAGGTATCGACCTGAAAGGCGATTAAAATACCAATCACGACGAGTATTATTTCACCAATGGCATATTTCAGATACTTAAAAAATTGGCTTTCTTGAATTAGTTTGTGCCTTATTCGCCTAAAGAAGTTGATCATAGTTTAATTGTTAAAGCCTCCGCGCTGCCTGGCCCTATCGCTAAAAATGTCTACCAGACATTTTCTTTACGCTCAGTCCTGGAAGAAGTGAAGCATACGATCTGGATTGACCTTTAAAGGTAACTACCTGATCTAAAAATTACTATGATAATTGTCAGGGGAGAGCTATAAGGTTATCAGCGCCGATGGTTGGGAAATTCCGATATGTAGAATGTCTCTTAATTCTTAGAAAGCAAATACATTTCTTTGATTAAATTCTCTGGATTTTGGTTGCCGGTAAGGTCAGTGAGTCGTTTCCGATACTTGAAGATTACCGTGTCATATTTATAGGGGTTTTTGGGGTCTAAAACACTTCTCAAACTGTGAATGCTCCCTTCAAGATAAACAATGTTCATCACTCGCCTCCACTGGTCAGAATTGAGATTCAATGAACCGTGTTCGTTTAGTATTCCGGCAAAGTATTTTGTATAAATCACCTTCCAAAATTACTAAGAAGGTACTGTAAGTGTTGATTAGGTTTGTACCATTATGGCAAGAAAAAAGAGCCAGTTGTTAGACTGACTCCTTTCGTTGCCCTAACGAGTATTTGATATCCTTCTGAACTTTAAATCGTAATTATCCTCCACAGCAACTTTAAAGTCTTTTGTGTCCTGCTCGCTAAGAGAATGAAACGTAAGCTCCCCTTTCCAAACTTTCAAAAATGGATGCATGAAAATATTCACTTGGCCAAGCGAGATTTGATCGACTCTACATCTTTAGTTATCCCTTTGATACTTCTCTTGATAGCTTTATCCTACGCCCATTGATTCCAAAACGAAGCTAATACTCACAAGATCACCGCTGCAAGTGCTGGTATGAAACCTTCCCAAAAATCTGTCAAAATCATAACTTAAAAGATTTAGACCCTAAAGTTCCAAATAATTATGGAGGCTTTACATGACTTCAGTCAGGTAAAAATTTGCCTTCGACAATGGAGGGGTTTTTATTGATAACAATCAATGAATTAATTGATTATGGTCATTTTTACTCCTTCTGATTCTGTGTAATTTGGAAGTTTAATTTCAAAACAATCTAAAATTAAACATTATGAAAAAAATATTTTTTTTAGTGGCCGGAGCATTCTTCCTTTTCGTTTCCTGCCAATCCGAAGACCTGCCAATTGACGAGGCGGCAAAAAGCGCCAAGGCCAAAAAAGTCACCAAAAACATCACCTTCAATTCTTACCAAGGATTGATCGAATATGTTCCGGACACATTAGGTTGTGATTTACTATTTTTGCAAACAGGATATGGCCAAGCCAGTCATATCGGAGCCTATACTTTCGTGAATACAGCTTGTTTTACTCCTTTAGGTTTGACAGGTTTTAAAGGCGTAATGATCGCCGCAAATGGAGATGAGATTCATTATACTACAGCCGATCCTTTTGTCGAATGTGAAAATGATGAAATCCCAATCCCTGGATATTGCCCAGGTGAACCGGCAACCTTTAACTATGACATCACAGGAGGAACCGGAAGATTTTTAGGAGCCACAGGATCGTTAGAATTTTACGGCATTTTTCAACCTATAGATGAGGGTTCCGGATTACCGGAAGGCGAATTCGAAATTTTCAAAAACGGATGGGGAGAAATCACCTATTAATTTGATCCTTTAAAAGATATTACAATTAACAAATCAAACTTTTTTAAGGCCTCTCCATCTCTGGAGGGGCTTTTTTTACATGGTTATGTTGTTTAATATTTGATACAATAATACCTTTCTAAATTCAACAACTAACCAACATTTCTTGTCATATGAGTAAGGTTCAAGATTATATCCAAGAGAATATCTGTCTGGCTTGTGAAGAAAAACCTTATTAATTTAAGCTTAATTTAGATTTAAAAACCCCTCCATTTCTGAAGGGGTAGTGAATACTCATCTTTGGAGGGAGGAAAAGGAAAGATCTATTATAAACAAATCAATGTCTTTATTACGGCTAAAGTACACCATCTTTAACAGTTGCCCAGGTTCCAATAGCAATCGCAGCACCAATACCTAATACTGGAATTGCTATTGAAAGTGCATTAGAAGCGCCTTTGTTTTTTAAATGAATATTACTGAGTTCTTCCTGAGATATTTGGACGTAAGTGAAATTCTTTATTCCAGCATCCATTTTTTTTCTATCTGAAAGTCTCCGATAGGTGTCTGATTTAATCTTTGTTAAACCATAACATTCAGTCCCAAAAATCTTGATCTTTTTGAATTTATAAGGATCGTCATTATTAATGTCCAGCTTGACTTTATCATTAGTTGCTATCGCCTCATCAACAGAGCTGGAATAATTATGATATACGGTACAACTTTGAAGCAGAATAAGAAAGGAAAGAATTTTAGCGGCCCACTCGATGCTTTTTTTGATTGTTTTCATGTCAAATTGTTTAATGGGTTGGAAAATCAAGTTAACACCATTTTAATCTTGTTACGATGATTTGGGACAATGGATAAATTGATTCTCATCAACAAAAACCCTTTTCATTTCTGGATAGTTTGAACGAAGTATGAGATTAATTAATGATCAATTCTCAAAGCTGTCGACACAGTTCCGCCAGATCCTGTTCCCTCTTGACTTTTTTAAAAGCGAAAGGACTTCCGTTTTTTATTGACGTGAATTTTAGGAGATTTTATCGAATTATGTCCTGGTGTGATTTTAATTCATTTTTTATTGATAATATCCTTCCTTTCCTCGTTCCAATTATTTATCTGAAGCGGAATCAATATCCCAATCACAACAAGGGCTATCTCTCCAATGGCATATCTACCATACTTGAAGAACTGATTATCTGGCGTTAGTCGCCAACGTATTTTACGGAAGAAGGGGAGCATTTGCTAAGTTTGATAACTAAATATAGCATCAGCTGATCAGATGAAATAATGGATGCTGGAATAAAGAATTTCGCTTCCGAATGGGATATATTATTTATCGAGATGAGTATAATTAACTTCATGTCTGATAAGAATCAAGAGCGGTATTGATCAAAATCAATGGGGTTATTACCGATAAATTCTAATTTTAGAGGAAAACCTATTTAAGGATGAGGAAGATCTGTTCCATATACTCTATTTTTCTTTTCGTTACTTTCTTGGGATTTGGTCAAAACAGCGAATTAAACAAAAAAAGATCGAAGCAATTTTAATGGTTCTCGGAAAGAGAAGATAAAGCATTTCTTAAAAGTGCCAAAAAGAATAAATCAATTAAGTATCAAAGAAGGCTCAACAAATACTACAAGGATAAGAACAAAGGTAAGTTTGAAGTACTCAATCCCAGGTGGTATATACAATCAGAAATAATGCTCCTCGAACTAATAGAGAATCAAAGTGAACAAACTTCTGAAGAACCCACTTCTAAAAAGTCTAAATCATATTAGACCCTGCCAATAGGTAAGGGAAACCCTACTTCAATTTTATATTGATTACTCCATTGGATCCACGAAGCCCATAACGGGCTAATTCATGAGGTTTTTTATACACCTCTACCGATTTAACATCTTGAGGATTTATACCGTTTTGGACGCTTTGAAAATCTTCCGAATAGGGAACTCCATTTAGTAAAAACAATGGTTCAGAAGATTGATTATTGAAATAATTATCAGGTTCCTCAACTGCATGAGTGAAAAAACTTCCGGTCATTACTATTACCTGGGTATTGTTACCTGACCCTTGAACAACAACTCCTGATAATTGTTGTATTATTTGGGCCATAGACGTCTCATATTTTGATTCCACAATTCTTGGATTTGAATTCTTATTTCCTTGAATATCGGGTTCAGAGTAACTTGAATCATTTGACGTTGCGCAACTGAAAAAGAGTATACTACAAAGAATTATGAATGATATTATTTTTTTGAAGACCATAATATTGTATTTGTGATAGTGAATTAACTTCGTTCGATAATCATAATACTTTTGATTGACTTGTCATTAAGGACCAAGAGCCAAGTGAAAAATATTTTTTATCATGACATAAAGGAACATCACAAAAAGCTAATATCCAATGATATAAATCAAGTGGGGTATTGATCGTGGTCAATTTAGACCCGGTGCCATAGTAAGAAAAGATAGCTGTCAATTTTTGGGAGTGGTGGTAGAAAAACCCGAATATAAAAAGCATATCCGGGTTTATTTACTTATCGAGAAAAGGAAAGTTTATTCGTCACAATCCATGGAAAATTCTACTCCTTCATCTCTAAGCCATATGGCCAATCCGGGGTTTTCTACTTGTTCTAATTGTGTTTCATTTACTTTAACACAAGAGAGAGGATTATTCCTAATGTCCAGTAAAAGAATGTTTCCCAATGACGTAAGGTCAAGATCATCTAATTCATTGTCTTTGACATCCAATAAGGATATATGAGGATTTTTAGATAGGTTTATATTCGTTATATTATTTTGATTGCAACGCAGTCTTTGTAAACTTATAAAATCTTCAATTCCATTGAGACTTTGGATGTTTCGGTTTGATACATCCAATTCTTCAATTCTGCTGATTACCTGAGTCAGTACGTAATTATCCAATTGATCATCGTATCCCAGATCAATAAGGGCTTGTTCAAAATCATTATCTGGAATGTAGGTTTTGTTTGTGAGTCCTTCCTGAAAGATTGCATAGAGAAAAAGGTGATCTGTATATTGTGCCCATAAAGCCTCACTTAGATTGAATTCAATTGGGTTTTCAGTAATAAGAAAATCTCCCATTTCATTATCCATGATACCATATAAATATACAAAGTATGAACCCTCTTTTGCATGAGCGGTCAGTCTCACATCTGAATCACCCGGTGAAGGGTTTTCAATCCATTCTTTTTCAACGGTTCCATTTCCGAATACCCAAATGCTTATCGGAATTTCAACAGTTATTTCAAATTTTGCTTTTATGGTCATGGCCTGATCCATTTTTAGTTGAATCGGATTTTCTGTTGTAGTAAGGTCGCCGCTCCAACCAACAAATATCCAGCCGGCATCCGGTATTGCGGTAAGTTGAACGGTTGTTCCTGGATCGTAATCTGTTGAGGAAGATTTAGCTTGAACTATTTCTTCCTTCACTGTTCCATTTCCTTCGATTTCTATTTCTAATGCATATGAAACCTTTTCGAATTTTGCTGTTATAGTCATGGCCTTATCCATTTCTATCTGTATAGGATTTTCCGTACCGCTAAGATCACCGCTCCAGCCAACAAACTCCCATTCATCTTCGGGTACCGCTATGAGCTTGACGATTGTTCCTGATTCATAATCAGTGGAGGAGGATTTGGCGAGTACGATTTCCTGATTAACTGTTCCCTGACCAATCACTTCAATGGTCAATGAATAATTAACTTTTTCAAAAACAGCAGTTATTGCCTTGTTCTTGGTCATGGTTATTTTCAAAGGGTTTTCATCACCAACCGCATCTCCTTCCCAATGTTTAAAAATGTACTCAGGGTTTGCAGTTGCTTTGAGTTCAATCTCAGATCCTTCTGTAAACATTCCGGATTCAGGTGAAACGGTTCCTGTTTTTTCGGGTACACAGTTAGTTGTTAGGCGAAATTCAATTGGGTCATCTTCAGTACAAAGTACCAGCAGTGTTAAAAGAAGTGTGTAGCTAAGGATTCTAAAGTTGATTCTTTTTTTCATGATCCATATATTTTAGAGAATCATAAAATTAAACTAGCATCCAATTAATATAAATGATTACAATCAAATAAAATGTTGATATTCATCATTAAATACCCTGATGAGGGTATATGAAAAATTCAAAAAAATATCCGTTAAAATATCAACCTGGTTTATGGAAAGAAAAACCCCTTCAGGTTTATAAGAGGAATATGGAGTTAGATGAAATGATTGAGATGGACAGGATTATTTCATGATCCTTAGGAGCTCCGAATTCCGAAAAGAAATCCCTCTCCTTCGTCGAATGGGCTTTTTGTTTATTCTTATCGTTCAAGTTGCACTTGACTCAACACCAAACAAAAAGCCCAGCGTTCCGCTGAGCTTTCTTTTCTTAGTGACCTCGACAGGATTCAAACCTGTAACCTTCTGAGCCGTAATCAGATGCGCTATTCAGTTGCGCCACGAGGCCTTAATTATTTGGGCTGCAAATATATTTCTTTTTTGTAAAACAGGAAAAAAAATCGTCTAAAAGTTATAGATTCATGGCTTCCTTAAAGGAGGCGAGTATTGGCTTGGCTTTTTCCATGTCTTCTTCGTAAATAAAGAGCTCTACCTGGGAAGGAGAACCTCCGTAAAAACCGGCCCTAAGCCCGGATTGAAAGTTATTTTTTACCATGGAGGGGATCCCGTTGTCATCCAGGTCCAGCTGTAGGCGTTGAATTTCAATTAATGATCCTGTAAAAAATTTGATGTGTCTTGATTGATCGTCCATAACAAAGCGTTTTCTTAAAGATACAAAAAAGCTTGCATTTTAGTCCAGGCTGTTTCGCGTTACATAGTATCGCCATCCTATCAGGGCCATCTGCCATTTTTTGGCTTTGCTCATATCCACCTCTCTTTTTCCAAGGCTGGGCAAAATGGCTTTATTCACTTTAGCCAATAGTTTGAATAGTTGTTTTTTCATAGGGTAAAAATAAAAAATCGCCTGGAAAAAGGCGATTTTTTTAGTTTATTATGTGTCAGCCCTATTTCTTGGTCTTGATGATAACAACACCATCTTTGGCTTTTTCACCGTATTTTTCAACGGCTTTATCTCCCTTTAAAACCTCAACGGTTTCAATATTTTTAGAATCGATATCCTTTAAGCTGCCTCCTTCAATTTCCTTTCCATCAACGATCATCAAAGGCTTTTCACCGTCTTCACTGATAAACATGGCATGGGTTCCGGATTTGTGCTTATCTCCAATTATTTTAACTTCTATTTCCTTATCATCTTCATGAATTCTTTCGATAATCACCTTTTTATCCGAATCGGTATCTTCGTCTATTTCAATGATCTTGATCTTCTTTATTTTCGTGGTGTCACCCTCTTTGGTAACCCAAACATTATGATCTCCGCCCCCGTGGACTTCTTCAATAATTTTTTTCCCGTTAACCATTTTAACGTGGGTAGTGCCTCCGTCTTCTGTTACATATACAAAGCTTTGTTCATCTTTTGTCATATCACCACTGGTGGTTACAATTACTTTTTTGTGAATTTCGTCGCCATTCGTGGTAACAAAAACATTATGATCTTTCATGCTTTCAAGATTTCCAACGGCAAGCGCCCCCTTGTCATCAAATTTGATACTGATAGGTTTTATTGGAGCCGATCCCATCTGTTCGATCTGGGTTTTATTATTTTGCTTGTTCGATAAAGAAATTTGAATACCTATGATTTCATTGTTGTCATTGTATCTTAATTTCTTGTAATTCATGGTAATTCCATCTTTTAAGAGTTCAGACTTTAAATTTTCAAGGTCACTTTTTTGAAAATCCTTGGTGATGATCTCTACCTCTAGTTTGGTCTTCCATTTTACTTTGTTCTCTGAAGTCCATTCCACATTCTTTTCTTTTTTCTGTTGGGCAATTACTTTAGTATTGAACGTGAATACGAATGCAAACAACAATGGAATGATAAACATGAATTTGATATACATGAATTTGTTTGATTTGTTTTGGTGTAACATTTTGATTCTTTTTTTAATGATTGAGTTATAAAAATTACTTGTTAATGCGAATGAATAGTTTGGTGTTACTGTTTTTAAGAGCAGGTATTGATAAGATTCCTGACAATTATCTTTTAACTGAGCCCCTTGATCGGCTATAAACTCCAGGTTTTTTTGGATTTCCTTTTGCAGCATCCAGGCAACCGGGTTCCACCAGTTGAAAATGATCAGCAACTGGGTCAAAAGGATATCAAAACTGTGATATTGTGAGGCGTGTACTTTTTCATGGGCTATGATCTGTTCTTTTTCATCCTTGTTAAAACCGTTTTTTGGATAAATAATATATTTAAAAAAGGAAAAAGGACTTGTCGAACCCGAGGATTCGATCAGTACAAAACCATCTTTTCTCTTTTTGGAATAACGGAATATAAACCTGAAAAGTGATCCGAGCTGAATCAGAAATCGAACCCCGAAGAACAGCACGCCCGTTCCATAGGCAACATAGATTAAATTCCAAAGGTCAAAGGGGCTGGAAGTGTCAGCGGGAATCACTTCCCGGGTATCGGTACTAACTGTATTCGAGATGATGGTATCAACATATACGTATTCAGGAATTACCACCAGGGGTAAAATAGCAGCCGCTGCAATGGCCACTAAAAAGTAGGCTCTAATAGCATTAAAAAATGTTTCTTTTTCAAGAAATAGTTTGTAAACTATATAGAACAAACCCAGTATGGCCGAAAATTTAACGAAATACTCCATGGTTTACGCTTTTTTATTTTGGTTCTTTTCGATGATCGAAATGATCTCCTTTAATTCACTGACACTTATTTTTTCTTCTTTGGCAAAAAAGGAAACCACATTTTTGTAGGAATTCTCAAAATAGTGCTGTATGGTTTTATGCATAAAGGTTTTTTTATAATCTTCCTGGCTGATCGCAGGATAGTACTGATGAGATTTTCCAAAAGCACTGTGATTTATAAAACCCTTTTCCTCCATATTTCTAACTATGGTTGAAATGGTATTGTAATGCGGTTTTGGTTCGGGTAATTCCGCCACAATTTCTTTGACAAAGGCCTTCTTTAAATTCCAGAGGACCCTCATGATTTCTTCTTCTTTGTTGGTGAGTTTTTCCATGTAATGATAATTCTGGACCAAATATAAACTAAAAAAGTAGTTATAAAACTAAAAAAGTAGTTATTTAACAAAAAATTAAGAGGAACATATTTTTGAATTCAATCATTTGTATCAACTATATTTGTCAAAATTTGCATTATGAATTATTTGATGATCCTTGGTGGATTTGCACTTTTGATCCTCGGGGGGAACTGGCTGCTTAAATCGGCAGTTTCGCTGTCTCTTAAATTGCAGATACCAAAGATTGTCATCGGAATGACGGTTGTTTCCTTTGCAACATCGGCTCCGGAATTAATTGTAAGCCTTAAAGCCGCTCTCGACGGCCATGCAGATATTGCTCTCGGAAATGTGATTGGATCAAATATTGCCAATTTAGGTTTTGTTCTTGCCATCGTAGTCATGGTCTCCACCATTCAGGTTCAAAAGAGTTTTTATATAACCGATTGGCCGGTAATGATGTTCTCCTCACTGGTCCTATATGGATTTTTTGCATTCGATGGCATAATTCAGCGATGGGAAGGCCTGATATTGTTCATTATGCTTACGGTGTTTTTGATATACCTTTTGAAATTTCAAAAAGCAGCCGTTATTGATGAGATGCCCGAGGATGATGAGGATTTTCCAATAGGCCCTACCTTGCTCTTTCTTCTTATAGGTTCTGTTGGATTATGGGCCGGGTCCGAATTGCTTATTGAAGGAGCCGTTAATCTTGCAAAACAATATGGAGTTACAAAACGTCTTATTGGAGTAACCATTATTTCAATTGGAACCAGTATCCCGGAACTGGCGGCCTCAATGGTGGCCGTGGTTAAAAAAGAAAAGGCAATTTCGCTTGGAAATTTACTGGGATCAAATGTCTTCAATATACTCGCTGTTTTGGGAATAACGGCAATGGTAACGCCAATTACTGCCAAGGATCAGGGCCTGATAGAATTCGATATACTTTGGATGCTTTATTTTTCTCTGGTTATCTTTCCTCTCGTGTTTGTTCCTGCTAAAATGAAATTGTCATGGAGAGAGGGGTTCATCCTTTTAGGAAGTTATATCATATTTATAAGTTTACTCGTTAAGTCACTTCAGTAGGGGTTTGAATGATATCTCCAGAGGCAGACAAAGCCTTGTAAAAAGAAAAAACCTTCTCAATTGAGAAGGCTTTTCCTTAACCAAAATTAAATATTTTAGATCTTGGCAGATTTTACTGTTTCGATAATTCTACCTGCAATCTTATATGGATCTCCGTTTGAAGCTGGTCTACGATCTTCTAACCATCCTTTCCATCCGTTCTCAACTGTGATAATCGGGATACGAATAGAAGCACCTCTGTCAGAAATTCCATAGCTGAAGTCAGAAACGTGAGCTGTTTCATGCAATCCTGTCAATCTTTCATCATTATAGGCACCGTATACTTCAATATGCTTATCTGCTACTGGTCTGAAAGCCTCACATATTTTTTCATACACTTCCTGAGAACCACAAGTTCTTAGTGTCGTGTTTGAGAAGTTGGCATGCATACCAGAACCGTTCCAGTCACCTTTTACAGGTTTTGGGTGTAATTCTATATAGTAACCATAGCTTTCAGTCAATCTGTTTAATAAGTAACGTGCTACCCAGATCTCATCACCGGCTTTTTTCGCACCTTTTGCAAACAACTGGAATTCCCATTGTCCCGGAGCAACTTCCTGATTGATACCTTCAAAGTTTAATCCTGCAGCGATACAAAGGTCAGCGTGTTCTTCAACAAATTCTCTACCCCAGGTATATCGACCACCAACTGAACAGTAGTACTTTCCTTGTGGGCCAGGGAAACCACCTCTTGGGAATCCTAATGGAAGATCAGTTTCAGTATCCATTAAGAAATATTCCTGTTCAAAACCAAACCAGAAATCGTTATCATCATCATCAATTCTCGCTCTTGCATTTGACGCATGAGGTGTTCCGTCTGCATTGAGTACCTCCGCCATTACCAACCATCCGTTGTCTCTTGCAGGATCAGGATAGATAGCAACAGGCTTTAATAAACAATCTGATGATCCTCCTTCTGCTTGCTCAGTTGAAGATCCATCAAAAGACCAAACTTTACAATCTTCTAATTTCCCGCTAAAATCATCTTCGATTTTAGTCTTACTTCTCAACTCTTGAGTAGGTTGGTGTCCGTCTAACCAAATGTACTCTAATTTCGATTTGCTCATAAATTTCTAGATTAATTAATTTTTCGTCGCAAATATAAATATAATAAACACACATCAAAAATATTGGGGGTAAATTAGTTCAACTAGATATTATTTTTATGAATACCCAATTTTTTGAGGGGTACATTTAAAAAATCAGTATTTTTAAACCCGAAATTTTTAATTTTTAATGTATGTCGACTTTCAGATCGAGAGCCTTGGCTCAAACCTTTAGCAGAAAACTCAGGCCCGTAACAGAAACACAGCACAGGTCTGAATATTTTGGAAGCCATGTTTTTAATGAGGAAACCATGAAACAATACCTTACAACTGAGGCTTTTAAGGGTGTTATGAATGCGGTGAGTCACGGATCCAACATTGACAGAAAGATAGCTGATCAGGTGGCCAACTCAATGAAAAACTGGGCCCTCGAAAAAGGAGCCACCCATTATACGCACTGGTTCCAGCCTTTGACAGGGGGAACGGCAGAAAAGCATGATGCTTTTTTTGAACTGGGAAAAGATGGAAAAGCCCTGGAAAGGTTTGGTGGGAATGAACTGGTTCAGCAAGAACCGGATGCATCGAGTTTTCCGAGTGGAGGAATTCGCAACACTTTCGAAGCAAGAGGATATACGGCATGGGATCCGACTTCTCCAGCTTTTATTTACGGAACAACACTCTGCGTACCTACAATTTTTGTTGCCTATACAGGAGAGGCACTTGATCATAAGACACCCTTGCTCAGGGCCTTGCATGCGGTTGATAAACAGGCCACAGGAGTTGCCAGGTATTTTGATAAAAATGTATCTAAAGTAAATGCCTCCCTTGGATGGGAACAGGAATATTTTTTGATCGACAAAGCTTTGGTCATGTCCAGGCCCGATATGGTTTTAACCGGGCGTACCTTATTGGGGCAGACATCGGCAAAGGGCCAGCAGCTCGATGATCATTATTTCGGCAGTATTCCTCAACGCGTAATAAATTTTATGATAGAACTGGAGACCGAATGCATAAAGCTTGGAATTCCGGTTAAGACAAGACACAATGAGGTGGCTCCAAATCAATTTGAAATAGCAGCCATACATGAAGAAGCCAATTTAGCAGTTGACCATAACGCGCTTTTAATGGATATCATGGGTAAGGTTGCCTCCAAACATGAGTTAAAGGTATTGCTTCATGAAAAACCTTTTAAAGGGATCAATGGATCAGGAAAACACAATAACTGGTCCCTGAATACGGATAGCGGCGTGAATCTTCTTAGTCCTGGGAAAACGCCGATGAGGAATCTTCAATTCCTGACCTTTTTCATTAATACGATCAAAGCAATTTATACCTATGAAGAGCTCATGCGCGCAGAGGTAGCATCGGCAAGTAATGATCACAGGCTGGGGTCCAATGAAGCACCGCCTGCCATTGTTTCCGTTTTTATTGGGGAACAATTGACAACGGTACTAAAAGAACTTGAAAACGTAACGGATGGTAAACTGTCACCTCAGGAGAAAACAGACCTGAAACTAAATGTAGTGGGTAAAATTCCTGAAATCCTTTTGGATAATACGGACCGCAACAGAACTTCTCCTTTTGCTTTTACGGGGAACAAATTTGAATTCAGGGCCGTTGGGTCCATGGCCAGTTGCGCCAATTCCATGACTGTATTGAACACAATCGTAGCCAAACAATTAAAGCGTTTCAGAGAAGAAGTTGACAAATTGATAGACAATAGATCCTTTAAAAAAGACGAAGCTATTTTCAATGTTTTAAGAGAATATATCAAGGATTCAAAAGACATTCTTTTTGAAGGCAACAGTTATGGGGAAGATTGGGAAAAGGAAGCGATGAAAAGGGGGTTGAGCAACCATAAAACTACTCCGGAAGCCATTAGGGCAAAGATCAGTGATAAAGCCATGAACCTTTACAAGGAGATGGAGGTAATGAATGAAACTGAAATTTTTGCACGCCATGAGATAGAATATGCGGCCTATTCATTAAGAATTCAACTTGAAGGCAGGGTACTTGGGGATATAGCCATGAATCATGTTATTCCCACGGCCGTGAATTATCAAAACACCCTGATCAGAAATGTTAAAGGGCTGAAGGAGGTTTTTGGCAAGGAATTTGAAAGCGTTGCTAAAGAGCAAATGGATTTGATCAAAAAGATTTCCGAACATATTTCGGGTATTACGCAAAAGACAAATGCAATGGTAGAGGAGCGCAAGAAGGCGAATATTGTGAAAGAAGAAGGTATAAAGGCCAGTTTGTATTGTAACAAGGTAAAGCCATATTTTGAGCAGATAAGAAATCACTGTGATAAACTTGAACTCATGATCGATGATGAATTATGGCCCTTGGTAAAGTACCGAGAAATGTTATTTACACGTTAATTGTAACGACCGTTACTTTTAATTGGGAGATTTTTCAGACATTTGCACAGAATTTTTTAATAAGAAGAAGAAATATGGGATTATTTAATTTATTTGGAGGAAGTACCAGTGTTGATTCAATTGAACAGTATTTGGAGAAAGGTGCTGTTGTTATCGATGTGAGGACAATTGAGGAATTTGAACAAGGTCATGTGCAAGGTTCAAAGAACATTCCTTTAAATACCATTGGAAGTCGTGTGGAAGAGATCAAAAAGCTCAACAAGCCTGTAATTACTTGTTGCAGAAGCGGAGCGAGGAGCGGTTCAGCCGCAACGATTTTGAAACAACATGGAGTGGATGCCATTAACGGCGGTCCTTGGGGTAATGTTGTGAACTGTATAAAATAAAGAAGACCAGGATATAAAAAAAAAGGGAAGCCAAACGGCTTCCCTTTTTTTATGTACTAGTTTGAAGTTTCAAAGTGTTCATCAAATTCTACCCCCGGAATTCTCTTTTTAAGATCCCGGATCCTGCCCTCCAGGTTTTTCAGAAATTTTTTATGAGGCTCCGAATCGGGGTCAAAAGGTTTGTGTGCAAGCGATTTCTGAACTTTCTCGATCTCAGTCATGTCATTTATGGACGAGTCATTGATCCAGGACCTTTTAAATAGGTCCCAGATATAGTCCACAGCCATTTCATTGGGATGAACCAGGTCCTGTTTATAAAACCTGTAGTCTCGCAGGTCGTCCATCATGATTTCGTAGGAAGGGAAATAACATATTTCTTCTTCTTTTTTTAGCTCATGGATTGCCTTATGAAGAAGGGCCTTACTCAAGGTGTTTTCAATGAATCCGTCCTTTATATGACGAACAGGACTCACTGTAAAGATGAATGTGCATCCATGATTTACTTCCCTGATCAGGGTAATGATGGTTTTCAAAGTAATGAGAATATCCTCTGAGCTCAATAGTTCCTTTGTAAACTCCTTTTGAGGAATTTTATGACAGTTACCTACAATCCTTTTGTCACTATGGAATCTATAAACCCAGGAGGTGCCCAAGGTTATGATTATATGAGTAGCTTTTTGAATGGCTTTTTGGCCGTCCAGAATGTTCTTGTTGATCCTGCCGAGTACCAGGTCAGGATCTGCGTGGTCAAAGCTCCCGTGATGATAAAGGCTCATCCATTTATTTTGATGAAAATGCAGGTCTTTGCGTTCAAAAGCTGTTCCAGGAACGCAATACTGTACAGCATTCTTTATGGATACGGGATTAAATAGGATTCCAAAGGGATTTGTAAAATTCCGGAATTTATAATAATCAAATTTAGCCGATATTTCTTCAGAAAAACAGGAGCCGATCAATACAATTTCAGACTGGTGATCGATCTGCACCGACCCTTCCGGAATATCTATCTCAGTTCTGAACTTCATAAATTCTTAAGCTAAGAGTTTTTCAGCTGCCTCAATAGCATCTTTTAATCCGGATGGATTTTTACCGCCGGCTGTTGCAAAGAAAGGCTGGCCACCGCCTCCACCTTGAATAAAACGTCCTAATTCCCGAACTATGGTACCCGCATTCAGATTCTTTGTTTCCACCAGATTTTTTGAGATATAGACCGTAAGAAGGGCTTTTCCGTTCAAATCAGATCCACCGATAAAGAATAAATCATCAACTTCTCCGGCTATTTCAAAGGCAATGTTCTTCATGGACGCCGCATCGGTATCCAGCAGGCTTCCAATAAAATTCACCCCGTTGATCATCTTTTTATTTTTGATGAGGTCATCCTTGAATGAAGCCGCTTTTAGTTTATTAAGCTGCTCAATCTCTTTTTTAAGTTTTACGTTTTCTTCCTGTAGGCTTTGAATTGACTTTACAGGGTCAGAAGGGTTTTTAAGTGCGGTTTTGATCTTGCCAAAAGTTTCCTCCTGATCAAAATAATAATCGCGTACAGCATCGTTGGTGATAGCCTCTATTCTTCGTATTCCGGAAGCAATTGCACTTTCACTCATGATCTTAAAATGCCATAGGTCACTTGTCTGATTCACATGAGTTCCGCCACAAAGTTCTGTTGATTGGCCAAATTTGACGGTTCTTACGGTGTCACCGTATTTTTCACCAAACAGCATGATGGCACCCGATTTTTGAGCCTCAGCCATGGGTACATTTCGGTTTTCCTCAAGTGAAATATTCTCTTGTATTCTGGAATTAACAAATTGTTCAATCTCTTTTAATTCTTCAGCGCTTACCTTTGAGAAATGAGAAAAGTCAAACCTCAGGTTCCTGGCATGGACCGCCGAGCCCTTTTGTTCAACATGGGTCCCCAGTATAGTTCTTAATGCCTGATGAAGAAGATGCGTTGCCGTATGGTTGCACATCGTTCTAAAGCGTTGTTCCTTATCCACTACTACCTTGAATATATGGCTGGTGTCATCCGGTAGATTCTTGGTGTAATGAAGAATGAGGTTGTTTTCTTTTTTTGTGTCAAGAATGTAGATCACGTCACCGTTTCTGCTTTCAAGATATCCTTTATCTCCTACCTGGCCTCCACCTTCGGGATAAAAGGGGGTCATGTTAAAAGCAAGCTGATACATCTCACCATCTTTCTTAGAGGTCACTTTACGATACCTTGTAATTTTAACTTCAGCCTCAAGGTAGTCATAGCCAATGAATTCCTGCTCTTTGTCATCAATGAGAATATTCCAGTCATCTGTATCCACAGCGGCGGCTGCTCTTGAACGAGATTTTTGCTTGGCCATTTCCTGGTCAAATTCAGACTCGTCAAATTCCATGCCTTTTTCACGTAAGATCAAAGAGGTCAGATCTTTTGGAAATCCATATGTATCATAAAGTTCAAAGGCTTTTTTTCCTGAGATCTTTTTCTTGTTCGAACCAGAGATAATCGTATCGAGCATGACCAGTCCCTGATCCAGCGTTCTCAGGAAGGATTGCTCTTCTTCCTTGATCACATTGTGAATAAGGTGTTTTTGGGCAACAATTTCAGGGAAATTATCTCCCATTTGCTTTTCAAGAATGTCTGCCAGCCTGAAAATGAAAGGTTCTTTTTTGTTTAAAAAAGTAAATCCATAACGTATGGCTCTTCTGAGGATCCTGCGAATAACATAACCTGCGCCGTTATTTGAAGGCAGCTGCCCGTCTGCTATTGCAAAAGCAACTGCTCTTACATGGTCGGCAATGACACGGATTGCCACATCCGTTTTTTCTTCTTTACCATAAACGGAATCTGTAATTGTTTCAATTTCTCTGATGATAGGCGTAAAAACATCAGTATCATAATTTGACTTTTGATTTTGTATGACCATACAGAGTCTTTCAAAACCCATCCCGGTGTCCACGTGTTTTTCAGGAAGCTTTTCAAGTGAACCGTTAGCTCGCCTGTTGAATTCCATAAACACAAGGTTCCATATCTCTATAACAAGAGGGTGGTCCTTATTGACAAGGTCCTTTCCCGGAACCTTTTTCTTTTCCTCTTCAGATCGTATATCTACATGGATCTCACTGCATGGGCCACAAGGGCCCTGCGCGCCCATTTCCCAAAAATTATCTTTTTTATTTCCCTTGAGAATTCTATCAGCGGGAATGTGTTTTAGCCAGTAGTTCTGAGCTTCTTCATCAAAGTCAAGTTGATCTTCCTTATCTCCTTCGAATACGGTTACGTACAAACTGTCTTTTTCAATTTTAAATACTTCTGTTAACAATTCCCAGGCCCATGCAATGGCTTCTTCTTTAAAATAGTCACCAAAACTCCAGTTTCCAAGCATCTCAAACATGGTATGGTGATAGGTGTCCATCCCAACTTCTTCCAGATCATTGTGTTTCCCGGATACACGTAAACACTTCTGCGTATCAGCTACTCTTGGTTTTTCAGGCTCCTTTTGTCCTAAAAAATATTCTTTAAAAGGGTTCATCCCAGCGTTAACAAACATAAGGCTGGGGTCGTTTTTATTGACAAGAGGTGCCGATGGAACTATTTTGTGCTGTTTTGAAGCAAAGAAGTCCAAAAATTGTTTTCTGATTTCCTGTGAAGTCATAAAGTATTATTAAAAGCCGTAACCACAGTTATATCATTGACAAAAAAAATGTAAATTTGTTTTTCATGCGACTGATACAGGGCTGTTTTAGTTGCAAAAATAGTATATTTCTAATTATGGCGAAGGTAAAATATTATTACGATGCAGATACCCTGTCCTACAGAAAAATAGAGCTTAGGAAGAGGGATAAATTCAGGCGTACCCTGGTATTTTTTACCGCAGCGGCAATTATGGGAGGCATCATGGTTTTTATCATGTACCAGTTTGTTGAATCTCCCCGGCAAAAAGTGCTGAAGCGTGAAGTAGAGAACATGAAGCTGCATTATGAATTGCTCGAAAAGAAAATGGCTCAGGCGGAGGAAGTTCTTGAAGGTATACAAACAAGAGACAACAATATCTATCGCACTTATTTTGAAGCAAATCCTATCCCCGATGAGCAAAGAAAAGCTGGTTTTGGTGGTGTGAACAGATATAAGTCAATGGAAGGGTTTGATAATTCCCAAATGATCATCGAAGCTTCGAGGAACCTGGATATATTATCCAAACAATTGTATGTACAGTCAAAATCACTTGATGAGATCATAAACCTTGCGGCTGACAAGGAGGAATTACTGGCATCGATTCCAGCCATTCAACCGGTCAGTAAAGAGGACCTTACCAGAATGGCTTCGGGTTTTGGCTGGAGGCTGGATCCATTTACAAAGGCACGTAAAAGACATAAAGGTATGGACTTTACTTCCCCAAGAGGAACTCCGGTCTATGCCACCGGAAACGGAAAAGTGATACGTGCTGATGCCGGATCATCTGGTTTTGGGAAGCATATAAGGATCGATCATGGATTTGGCTATGTTACGCTTTATGCTCACTTGTCAAAATACAATGTGAAAAGAGGGCAGAAGGTAAAGAGAGGTGACCTGATTGGTTATGTGGGAAGTACGGGACGTTCCCAGGCTCCTCATTTGCATTATGAAGTGAGGTATAATAAGAATCAGGTAAATCCGATTAATTTTTATTACGGAGACCTTTCTCCCGAAGAATTTCAGGAAATGTTAAAAATGGCCTCACAGGAAGGACAATCACTAGACTAATGCATATAGACCTACCAGACAAACGATATTATAAAATTGGAGAAGTGGCAAAAGCCTTTGGGGTTAATACCTCTTTGATACGATTTTGGGAGAACGAGTTTGATGTTTTAAAACCCAAAAAGAACAAAAAGGGAAACCGCCTGTTTACTCCTGAAGATCTTCAAAATCTGAAACTGATTTATTTCCTGGTGAAAGAGAAGGGATTTACCCTGGAAGGAGCAAAGAATAAATTGAAGGAAAATCCTGAGGAGGTATTTTCCAAACATAAAATCATTCAGAGGCTTGAAGAGGTCAAGAATGAATTAATTGCTATTAAAAATCAACTTTAATCTAAATATATTATTATGAAAAAATGGCTTCCCATAATTGTAATCGCCGTTATTATCATTGGAATATTCCGATGGGGTGTAGGTTTGAACAATACTATGGTGGAAAAGCAGGAAACTGCGAAGACCCAGTGGGCAAATGTTGAGAGTGCCTATCAAAGAAGGTCGGATTTGATTCCAAATTTGGTAAACACCGTAAAGGGATATGCAGATTTTGAAAAAGAAACCCTTGAAGGTGTGATTCAGGCCAGGGCAAATGCGACGAAAACAACAATTGATCCCACGAATATTACCCCTGAACAAATGGCGGCTTTTCAGGAATCTCAGAATAATCTGTCAGGTGCTTTGAGCCGATTGATGGTGGTTGTTGAAAGATACCCCGACCTTAAGGCAAATCAAAATTTTCTTGAACTCCAGAGTCAGCTTGAGGGAACTGAAAACAGAATCAATGTAGAACGAAACAGATTCAATCAGGTAGCCAAAGATTATAATGTTTATATAAGGAAATTTCCGGCAACAGTTGTTGCAGGGTTTTTGAATTTTGACCCAATGGCCTTGTTTCAGGCGGCACCTGGAAGCGAGCAGGCACCTACGGTTGACTTTAATTAACAGAATACAAAATCACATAAGGTCAAAGCCAGTTTTTGGCCTTTTTTAGTACCTTAATGTTTTAGTACCCAGATGTTATGGAAGTAGAAGAATTTTTAACGTCGGCCCAGGAAAATGAAGTAATCGAGGCTATTCGTGAAGCTGAGAAAAATACATCGGGAGAAATACGTGTACATTTTGAAAACGGACCCGATCACGATGCTTTGAAAAGAGCTCAAATTATCTTTCATGAATTGGGGATGGATCAGACTAAATTCAAAAACGGTGTTTTATTCTATGTAGCAGTTGATGACCATAAATTTGCCGTAATAGGAGACAGGGGAATTGACGAGGTAGTTCCGGATGATTTCTGGGAAAGTATAAGGGATGAGGTGATCTCAGAATTTGTCAGGGGAGAATATGCCAAGGGCCTGGTCATGGGTATTCTTCATGCCGGTGAAAAATTGAAGGAATTCTTTCCGGTATCTGATGAGGATAAAAACGAGTTGCCAGACGATATTTCAAAGAATCATTAATGATTAATTAGGCCCTTTAAACACAATCATTTTTGTATTTTTGCAAGAACTTTAATTTACTTAAATGTCAATATTCCATAAACTCCGCGTAAAGGAGGTAAGAAGGGAAACTTCAGATGCTGTTTCTGTAGCTTTTGAAGTCCCAAATGAGTTAGAAAATGAATTCAAGTTTATTCCCGGTCAATATATTACAGTTCAAAAGGACTTAGAAGGTAACCTTCTAAGAAGGGCTTATTCCATTTGTTCCTCTCCAAATAGTTCAGAATTAAGAGTTGCCATTAAGGAAGTGGAAAAAGGAAGGTTTTCTCAGTTTGCGAATAAGAGGCTTAAGGAGGGAGATCTCCTTGATGTTGCCGGCCCAGAAGGACGATTTGTTTTAGAGGCGCAACCCGAGGAAAAACGAGATTATCTTGCTGTTGCCGCAGGCAGCGGAATTACACCTGTCATTTCCATGATAAAATCGGTGCTGGAGGATGAGGGAGACAGCAGGTTTGTTTTGCTTTACGGCAGTAAATCAGGCGATAAAACTATTTTTAAGAAGGAGCTTGACGCCTTGGCTTCTCGCTATGAAAAACGCCTTAAAATCATATATGTTTACAGTCAGATTATAAGCGATAAGGCATTGTTCGGAAGAATTGACGGCACTATGATCAAGGAATTACTGAAAGGAGAATTTTCAGAATATAAATTTGACAATTATTTTATTTGTGGCCCTGAAGAGATGATAGATGCAGTTAAGTTGACATTGATTCAGCTGGGTGTAAATGAAGATGATGTAAAATTTGAATTATTCACAAGTACTTCGCACAAAAAGGAAATTAACAAGTCGCTTGACGGGAATGCTGAAATCACTGTGATTCTTGATGATGAGGAAACCACATTTCAAATGAGAAAGGATGAATTGATTCTGGACGCTGCATTGGTTAAAGGCCTTGATGCACCTTATTCCTGTCAGGGAGGAGTTTGCAGCAGCTGCCTTGCTAAGGTAATTGAAGGATCGGCGGTTATGGAACGAAACACCATTCTTGACCAGGATGAGATCGATGAAGGATTGATCCTTACTTGTCAGGCTCATCCAACTTCATCTCAAATAAAAATTGATTACGACGACGTTTAGATCGATATAATTGAATTAGATTTAACTATGTTCAATGAATATGTCAATGCGGTATTACTGGGTTTCGGACTCGCTTTTATGGTGGGGCCGGTCTTTTTTACGTTGATCGAAACCAGTATCACAAAGGGGATGAGAGCGGCAATCACCTTTGACATAGGAGTAATTCTTGCCGATATTATGTTTATTATAGTCTCCTATTTTGGCAGTATTACCATTTTAGAGCGAATTCAGGATGATCCGAGAATATTTATGGTTGGAGGATTGGCCCTGGTGAGTTACGGGCTCTATACCATCTTTTACAGAAAGACAAAGAAGATAGTTACCGATGAAGAACTGGTTGTTGTAGAATCCAATAATTACCTCACCCTTTTTCTTAAAGGATTTTTTTTGAATACGATTAACTTTGGTGTACTTGCTTTCTGGCTCGCCATAGTAATTGCCGTAAGTTCTAATTTTCAAATGGATACTGGAAGAGTATTCAAGTATTTCGTCCTGGTTATACTGACCTTTTTAATTACTGATTTTTTTAAGATCCTTGCCGCGAAGCAATTAAAGGCAAAACTCACCCCCGTGGTATTGAGAAAGATACGTCATGCACTTGGGGTGTTTTTTATCATCTTTGGAATTATTCTGGCTGCAAAGAGATATATTCCTGAAAAGACGATGGATAAAATAGACGATGTGATCGAAAAGGTAAGGTCTTAATTACTCTGCACCTTTAAATTGTACTTGTCGGCTACCTTGTGAAAAATATCAAGTTTGTTCTGATTTTTCAGATCCTTGTACATGTAACCAATTTTCTTTGCGGCATCCGCACGATAAGGTGAATTCTGATTGGTGTAAATTGTATATGCCCTTATCAGGTTGTCAAGTCCGGCTTCTTCCTGGTCCTGGGTGTAAAGGATCAATCCTAAGCCATAGTACCCCTCCGGATCGTCCGTGTAGATCTCAATAAATTTTTCATAATACACAACGGCCTTTTCATACTGCTGATTCAGATTGTAAGTTATTGCAATATTGAGCAAAGGAAGTCTTCCCTCAGGATAAATTTCAAGAGATTTCAGGTAAGCGTTGATCGCCTGCTCGTATTGTTTGTTTTTTCTGTAGCTGATACCGAGATTGTCCCAGGCAAAAGCGAACATAGGATCAATATCAACCGCTTTTGAAAATTTTAATATAGCATTCTCTGTGTCTCCCTGGTTTATGTATTCCATTCCATCATCATAGGCAAGTTGGGCCAGGACGTTATTTGAAGAAGCATATTTGAATTTCTTGTTCTCTGTAAAAGCAAGTTCTTTTAGGGGTTTACAATGCTGAACAAGATAATTTTCAACCATTTTGTAGTTGACTGCTTTTGATGAACTTGTATTATCTTTTGACTCATTTGTTGATGCTGTATTGGCATTTTCCAAAGAATTTGTGATACAGTCTTTGATCCTGTCATTTTTATCTTCAGAAGACAGTTCAATTTTTGCGATGCAGTCACAGGCACCGTTTACTGAAGTTAAAAGCTCTTCATTGTTTTGTTCCTGGGCATATCCGAGCCAGACAGAGAACAGAAAGATATATTTAATAATTTTCAAAAGCAGAATATTTAAGTCCAAATTTTAAATTCCAGTACTGCCGAAGCCACCGGATCCACGTTCGGTCTCATCTAAAACGTTTACTTCATCCCATTTAGTATGTGCATACCTTGCAATTATCATCTGAGCAATTCTGTCACCGTCGTTAATCGTGAAGTTTTCATTGGATAAATTGACCAAAATCACCCCTATTTCACCTCTGTAATCTGCATCGATTGTCCCTGGAGCGTTCAGGACGCTTATACCAAATTTAGCTGCCAGACCACTTCGAGGCCTTATCTGGGCCTCGAACCCGGGAGGCAATGCAATGTATAATCCTGTTTTGACGATATGCCGGTCCAGGGGTTTCAATACTACGGCTTCATTTAAAACCGCCCTGAGGTCCATACCCGCAGAAGCATTGGTTTCATAAGCCGGGGTAGGATGATTAGATTTATTGATGATTTTAATGGTTACGTTTTCCATATCTTTTTTATTTCAGTTTTTTGGGTCAGGATGATTCCGGTCAGAAAGATCAGAACAATTGCTACAGATGCAAGATAGTTGGCTCTAAAGTAATAAAATGAAATAAAACTTCCTGCTGCTGCCGAGATCAACGAGAAAAAATTAATTGATAAATTATAGGGTATGCGATAATATTTTCTACCATACAGGTAGCTTAATAAAGCCACCAGAATATAGGTTGCCAGCGTTGCCCAGGCCGAGGCCATATATCCGTACTTGGGGATGAAAACGATATTTAAACCAATGGTAAGTGCTGCTCCCAGTACAGAAAAGAACATTCCGTACCTTGTTCTGTCCGTGAGCTTAAACCAAACAGACAGATTGTAATAGATGCCCAGAAATAGGTTTGCCAGCAGAATGACCGGGACGATTTCCAGGGCTGAGAAATATACTGACCTTCCTAAAAGTAACTGGGCAAAAAGGTCAATAAAACAAACGATGATCACCATAAACAGAGATCCGAAAACCACAAACCAGTTCATGATTCTTGAATAGGTGATTTTTGCATCTGATTTTTCGGCCTGATTGAAAAAGAAGGGTTCGGCCCCCATCTTAAAGGCCATGATATAAAGGGACATAAAAACACCAAGTTTATAACAGGCGGCATAGACCCCCATTTGTTCTTTCCCCAGATACCGTGTAAGGAGTAATTTATCCAGATTTTCATTGGTAACATAGGCAAGGCCGCTGATCATGATTGGTAATCCATAGCCCAGCATTTTGTATAACAAAGCTCTGTCATAATTAAGTTTGAACTTGAAAACGAGTGGGAAAAGCAATAGAAATGTGATCACGCTTCCCAATAAGTTGGCCATAAAAATATAGAGTACAAGAGGCTGTTCATAAAAGCGGTCTGCTAAAAAACCCGGGACATAGTTACCATATTCCAGAGCGTTTGGAACGTAAAGAAGGAAATAAAGGTTAAATATGGCAAAAATGACAACGTTCAAAACCTTGTAAAAAGTAAACTTTATGGGCCGGTTTGTCACTCTTAAATAGGCAAATGGAATTACCAGAAGCGTGTCGAAGGTGGTTACAAGAATCAGGATCTGCAATGCCAGAGGACTCGTGAAACCCATATGAACCGAAAGCTCGTTACTGTAAAATAAGGCGAGGGACATAAAAGCCAGCGTCGTTCCGAGTAAGGTCAAAAAAGCGGTTGAGATGACTTTTCCTTTTTCCTTTTCGCCGGTGAAAAACCTAAAAAATGCTGTTTCCATACCATAGGTCAGCAATGCATTTAAATAAGCGGCATAAACAAAATAGATCGTGCTGTCTGCATAACTTGAAGAAATAAGGGTATGGGTATGAAGTTTTACAAGTACAATATTTATGGCTCTGGGTAAAACGGCGGCAATTCCGTAAATTATGGTATCCCTAAAAAACCTTTTTAATGTGCTCAACGTGTACTTGATTGAAAATCTTCAAACAAAAATATAATTTATGGCATATAAATGAAGATTTAAGGGTAAAATCTTTTAAAACAAAAAAGCCCTTGCATCTGCAAGGGCTTTTCAATGATTTATTCTCTGTATATACTAAGCTTCGATTGGTTCAATCGATACGTAAGACCTATTATCTTTCTTCTTAGTAAATTTAACGATTCCATCTACCTGTGCGTGAAGTGTATGGTCTTTACCCATATATACATTTTCACCAGGATGATGTGTTGTGCCTCTTTGACGTACTAGAATGTTACCAGCTAATGCGCCTTGACCACCAAAGATTTTTACTCCTAATCGTTTCGATTCTGATTCTCTACCGTTCTTAGAACTACCTACACCTTTTTTATGAGCCATGATCTACTATTTTTACTGGGTTAATTATTTTTTTGGGCTTTCCTTTTTAGCTGCAGGTTTCTTGGCTGCAGTCTTTTTTGCAGCGGCCTTTGGAGCGGCTTTTGCAGGAGCCTTAGTTTCTTTTTTAGCAGCTGGTTTTTTAGCAGCAGCTTCCTTTTTGGCAGCAGGTGCTTTTTCAGCTTTGGCTTCGTCTTTTTTAGCAGCAGCCTTTTTAGCTGGAGCCTTTACTGAAATACCATCAATCTGGATCTCAGATAAAAACTGACGATGACCATTTTTCTTTTTAAATCCTTTTCTTCTTTTCTTTTTGAAAACGATTACTTTATCACCCTTTAGGTGCTTCAATACCTTTGCAGTAACCACTGCATCTTTTATAACCGGGGCGCCAATGGTAACTTTTCCATCATTCATTAAAAGAACTTTGTCAAAAGAAACTTTTGATCCTTCTTTTTCTTCCAAACGATGAACAAAAACCTTTTGGTCTTTAGCAACTTTAAATTGCTGCCCTGCTATCTCTACAATTGCGTACATGATAAATGTTTTTGCTTTTTAATTTTAAATACTGCCCTTTTCATTTAGGCGGGTGCAAATATACATCTTTTTATTAAATAGGAAAAACTTTTTAAATTCATTATTTGAAGAAAAACAAAGGACAATCCTCTGGTTCTGAGCTTGTCATTTTCCTTTATTGGTGAGATAAACTCCAAATAAGATTATTAATCCTGCGATAATCTGACCCGGAAAAAGTCTTTCCCCGTCCAAAACTCCCCAAAAAATAGCTACAATTGGTATTAAATAGGTAACTGAACTTGAAAAAATAGGAGAGGATATGTGAATAAGCCTGTTAAACAGTGTTTTTGCCATTGCCGTTCCAAAAACAGACAATAAAATCAGGTAGCCAAGTGAACTTTTTGCCTGCATAATATAGGACGCTTTGAAGAAATCAGTGAACCAAAGCACAACTATTGCCGGGATAAAAATCACTACAAAATTTCCTGTTACAATGGTCAGGGCTGACAATTCACTCAAATGCTTTTTGATAATATTTACGTTGAACGCATATCCCAAAGAAGCAACAACTATGGTTAAAGCATAAAGGTAATTTTGATCCGGGTTGAGCTCGGCTCCTTTTAAAATAAGGAACAAAGCACCCAGCAAACCTATTATTACCCCGAGAAATTGTTTTCTTAAAAAGCTGAACCCAAAAAATACTGCTCCTACCAGGAGTGTATTAAGAGGAGTAAGAGAATTTAATATAGATACGATAGAACTGTCAATGTTTTCCACGGCATAGGCAAAAAGGAAAACCGGGAAAAATGTACCCAGAAGAGCTGTTAAAACAATATAGACCCATTCCTTTCGGCTTATTTGTTTAATTTTTTTCAAAGCGATAAGAAAAAGTGCCAATGCAGAGAAAATAATACGCAGGGCTCCAACCTGAACAGGGCTGAGATCTATTAATGCAAGTTTCATCAAAATAAAGGAACTCCCCCATATAAGAGACAGAACAATTAAGATAAACCAGCGCGACTGTTTGCTATTCATGGATCAATAGTTCTGATTGAAAATAATATCCGTATTTTTGTCTGATAATTTTTAAAAATCAGAGGTGGTGAAATTACACATTAAATATTTGTCTGTTGCCTTGTTTTTATTGTTTTTTATGGCATGTGATTCATCTAAGAAGCAAGGTCAGGATATCAGGGAAGAAGTCAAGAGTGAGGAAATTGCCGAAAATATTCAGGAGGTCAAAGTTGATATAAAAGGAATGACATGTGAAATTGGTTGTGCTCGATTGATTCAGTCTAAATTGTACAAAGCAGATGGAATTAGTTACGCAAAAGTATCATTTGAGGATAGTTCAGGGGTAGTTCGATTTGATCAGAACAAAATTGACAGCAAAAAAATAAAGGACATAATAGAAGGAACTGCCGGAGGAGAGATATATTCGGTAACTGGGATACAGGAAATTTCAATGGAAAGTCCTGTTGAAGACGCTCAGTAAATAATAAATGAATTGAGTTGCATTTCCGTGTTAAATGTCATTTCTTTGTAAATATACTTAACCTTTAAAGAATTAAAATTATGAAATTATCGAGAATATTTTTTACTCTCTTAGTTGTAATGGCAATCAGTTTTTCATGTAAATCTGAAAAGAAAGAAGCAGGTGAGGCTGCTGATACGGCTGTAGAAGAAACTACTGAGGCGGCGGAAGAGGTTTCCGAAGCAACGGAAGAAGAAACAACCGAGGATGCTGAGGCTGGTGAAGAAGCTACTGAGGAAGTAGCAGAAGAAGCGGTTGAGGAAGCTACAGCGGAAGAAAAGAAAATCACCGTTGTTTTTCCAAAAGACACAAAACTTCAAAATGAGGTGAAGGATGCAATGAAGGAATTGACTGCTGGTAATCCGGAAATGGAAAAACATTTTCATGATGCTTATGCCTTTGCGGTTTTCCCAAAAATTACAAAAGGAGGCCTTGGCATTGGTGGTGCAGGTGGACATGGACTGGTTTTTGACAATAAAACCGTAATTGGACAGTCTAATCTGGCACAGGCAACCTTTGGACTTCAGGCAGGTGGCCAGCAGTACATGGAAGTGATCTTTTTTGAGGATCAGCCAGCCTTGGATAGATTTACCGGTGGTAAGGTGAAGTTTTCAGGACAGGCCTCTGCTGTTGCCCTTAAAGATGGTGCCTCTGTTGATATCGATTATCAGGACGGGGTAGCTATTTTCACCAAAACAATTGGAGGATTTATGGCTGAAGCTTCTGTTGGTGGCCAGACATTTAAATACAAGCCGGGAATTAACTAATTCATCCTGAGAAGAATAAAAAAAAGCGCCTTTTGGGCGCTTTTTTTATTTGTTCATTTAATTTTTAACAATTCAATTCGCTTTTTGTTAAAGAAAGGTTTATTTTTGTTTGTATAGTTAACTAAATCGTTTTATTACAATGAAAATTTTAAAATTATTATTCGTATTTGCTTTGGTGAGTATGATATCGATTTCTTGCAAGGAATCTAAAAAAGAGGAAACTCAGGATGATGCTTCAACAGAAGTAACAGAAGAAAGTTCAGATGCTTCGGCTGAAACTGGCGAAGCTGCCAGCTATGATTCTGAAGAATCAGAAGATGATGCCGCTGCCGCTGGAGCCGCTGCCGCAGGAGCTGCTGCCGCTGCAGAAGGATCCGAAGGAGAAGCGGAAGCTGTGGAATCAGTAGAAGCGGAGACTAAAGACCTTGAGCCAGTTGCCGTTCCGGAAGGAGTAATTGCCGAAGAACTGGCTGATACACCCGTTATCTATCCTGGATGTGCCGCATCAACAACTGATGAGATCAGGGCCTGTACCAAAGAGAGTTTTATTGCTTATTTAAAAAGTGAATTTAATCACGACATTGCTAAAGAGGCCGGTTTGAAACGCGGAGATTATCAGATTGGGGTTGTTCTTCATGTGAATAAAGCTGGTAGAGTATTTTCTCTTAGGGTAACGGCTCCAAAAAAGGCTTTGGAAACTGAAATGGTAAGAGTAATAAATAGTACTCCAAAAGTTACTCCGGCAACCCATAAGGGAGAGCCTGTTGGAGTTAGTGCTAAGTTTCTTGTAGATTTTAGAGTTGAAAAACTTTAGGAGTAAGAAATTTAGAAACCCATGTCTGTAAACAATGGGTTTATATATCTTCTAAAAAAAAACCTGATTCTATATCAGGTTTTTTTCATTTAGTCCCTAATTATTTACATTTCTTCAGAATTTCTTCAAATTTGTTTCTTTATCTTGCGCCTTAATATTAACTTAAAATTAACAACTATGAAATTGATCAAAGGATTTTTTGTAATAGCAGTTCTAGCTATTTTAACTGTTTCATGTGACCAGACAAAAAAAGAACAAGCAACTGAAGCTGCTGAGCAAGCTGTTGAGGCAGTAGAAGAGGCTGCTGATAAAACTGCGGAAGCGGTAGAAGAGGCTGCGGATGCTGCAGAAGCAACTGCTGAAGAGGCTGAAAAAGTAATCGATTCAGCTGCTGCTGAAGCTGAAAAAGTTGTTGACTCTGCTAAAGCCATGGCTGACTCATCAATGAAAAAATGCGAAGGTAAATGTTCAAAGGAAGGTAAGTCCTGTGACAAGAGCTGTCAGGCTTAAACCATTTTTTGCATAAAATATAAAGCTACCCTTGTGGTAGCTTTTTTTTGCTCCAAATCGAAATTTTCTTTCTCAACGAATAATAAAGAAACAAAAGGCTGATCACATAAAGCAGCCCTACCAGCTGGTGCAAGGTCCCGTAAACGAGTGGAATTCCGGTTTTTATTTTTAAAAGAGTCATTATTCCTAAAAAAACCTGAAAAACAACAAGAACGTAGGATACGGTGAGCCATTTGATGGCACTTGTATGCACATGATTCCTTTTTTTATGATAGTAATATACAGTAAGTGCCAGGATAATATAGGCGAGTATCCGATGAACAAACTGAACTAGTGCAGGTGCAAAAGAAAAGGTATCATAATTGGTCATATTATCCCAGGTCCAGTTGCTGGCGTCAAGAAGGACAGCCGGAATAAAGGTTCCGTTCATTGAGGGCCATGTGGCATAGTATAATCCCGCTCTCATACCCGCCATTAGGCCTGCAAATACCAATTGTACAGTGGTGAAGGCCAATAGGATCATTACAAATTTTGTATGACCTTTTTTAGGCTTATTTTCCATAAGATAAACATCGGCAATGCATTTGACCATGGCACCAATAGTGGCTATGGCCAAAAGGAAATGAAGTGTTAATTTATAGGCATTAACCCAGGGTCGATCCACTAATCCGCTCATTACCATAATCCATCCCGCTGATGCGGTTAACCCGGCAAGAACCACTACAAGAAGGAGCCTCTTAACCAGAAAGGTGTCAATCTGCTTTCTGATCAGAAACACGACAAATGGAATCAAAAAGATAATTCCCAGAGCCCTTACCCAAAGCCTGTGAAAATACTCCCAGAAATAGATAAATTTAAACTGCTTTAAAGTAAAGTCAGAGTTTAGTTTATGGAACTGGGGTGTTTGCTTGTATAGCTCAAATGCTTCCAGCCAATCCGCTTTGTTCAGAGGCGGAATTACCCCTGTGATAATATCCCAACTTGTTATTGATAATCCTGAGCCGGTTAATCGAGTAATGCCACCAAGTATGACCTGTCCAATTAACATAATCAGGCCGGTCAAAAGCCAGAATCTGATCGTCTTTGTATATAAATATTGTTTTTTCAAGATAAACAGGATTTAAATTATTTGTTCTTCCATTGCATTGATTCGATCATTCTCATAATATCCTGTCGCAAATAATTTATTGCGGGTTTAATTGAATCATAATTGGGCTGAACGTTGAAGTAAACAGCTCCGGTAATAAAATTATCTGTGCTGTCAGTCACATGAAACTGGATAGGTGACGCAGCATTACCGGTTACCTCAAAAACTGCGCCATATACTCGTTTTTCTTCATTGGAATAGGGTATTGAACTAATGCCGTCGGCTTTTATGGTATGATTAAAAGTCAGTTTTTCCGCTTCTATCAATAATTCTTTTAAATTTCCTTCCACCGGCCTGTAAGTCATGTTTACAGATGCTTTTAGATCCGGATAATCAAGATTCGCCCAGCATTTATTGTTAATTCGTATTTTAGAATTCGTAGAAATTTCAAAAATATAGGGACAATCACTGTTGATCTCTTTGTATTCTGGTGTTGGATACTCCAATCTCAATTGGGCTTTGGGCTTCGGCAGGACTTCATCCTTGCAGGATGCTAAAAGCATTAAAAGCAGGAATAATACGGCACTCTGTCTTAACAATTTCATTTTATTGTTTTTTTTATCATAGGTAATGTGACCTTCACCTGTTTGATACGTTTTTTGTCAATTGCTTCTATGGTAAACTCGTATCTTTTATAGGTAATATGGTCGTTTTTTTTAGGAAACTTTCCGGTAATTTCCAAAATCAAACCGGCTATGGTTTCTGCCTCGAATTTCTGATCTTCAAAAAGGGTTTCGTCAATTTGTAAAACTTTATAGAAATCCTTTAATGTGGTTTTTGCTTCAAAAACATAGTTATAATCATCTAGTTTTGAATAGGACAGGTCGTTTTGATCAAATTCATCGGAAATGTCACCTACAATCTCTTCGATAATATCTTCAAGCGTAATAAGTCCTGAAGTTCCCCCATATTCATCTACCACAATCGCCATGTGGTTTTTCATTTCCTGAAACTCTTTTAAGAGATCGTCCAGCTTTTTATTTTCCGGGACAAAGAAGGCTTCACGTATGATCTTTCTCCACTGAAAAGTCTTTTTGTTAATATGTGGAATCAGATCCTTAGTATAAAGAATTCCGACAATACTGTCAATATTTTCATCATAAACAGGGATCCTCGAATGCCCTTTTTTAATTATTTTTTCTGTGACATCATTGAATTCTTCATCAGATGCCAAAGCAAAAATATCCATTCTTGGACACATGATCTGAGAGGTTTCAGTGTTTCCGAAATTGACAATACCCTGAAGAATTTTTTTCTCCTCTTTTGTAGTGGCCCCTTTCGAAGTCAACTCCAAAGCCTGTGATAAAACTTCAACGGAAATGTCTGAATTTTTTTTCCTCAATTTATTTTCAACCAGATTGGTGAGGTTTAGCATTGGATTACTCACAAAGGTAAGCATAGACCTAAGTGCTAACATTGGTTTAGCCATAAAAGATGCAAAGCCAAAGGAATTTCTTGTGGCATAGATCTTTGGGAGTACCTCACCAAATAACAAAATTAAAAATGTCACAACAACAATTTCAATCAGGAACTTTACAAGGGGAGAGGTGAGTCCCTGAAAATAATAATCACCCACATAGGTAAACAGCAGGATGAATAATATGTTGATGAAATTATTTGAAATAAGAATTGTGGCCAGAAGCTTCTTGGGATCTTCCAGTAATTGTTTTATATGATTGATATTGGAATCATCATCTTTGTCAAGATCGGATTTTGATAAGGAGAAAAAGGCTACTTCTGTCCCCGAAATTACAGCAGAAAGAATCAGTAAAATCAATAGTGCCAAAAGGCCAAGAGAGGCTTGCCAGTCAAAATCAAATGCCGAGAAGAAACTTGCGGGTTCAGGATCCAAAGAGTGATGGTTTAATTCATACTTTAACTAAGATCAAAATGGCAGATCATCCGAAGTATCGTTTACAGCACTAATACCTGGAGTCGTTTCTGCTTGAGGATCATGTGATGTAGCTGTCGTAGGGTTTGAAAGATCCTTTTTCGTTGTTAAAAAGGTCATGTCAACAGCGTGAATTTCTGTAGTATATCTTTTTGCTCCTTCCTGCTCCCACTGACGCGTTTTAATTTTACCTTCAACATAAACCCTGTCGCCTTTACTAAGAAATTTTTCACAAAGTTCAGCAAGTTTATTTCTTACAACAACATTATGCCATTCTGTCGTTGTAACCTTTTCTCCTGTTTGCCTGTTGCTGTAGGACTCATTTGTAGCAACGGGAAACCTGCCAATGCAGTTTCCACCTTCAAAATAATGCATTTTTACTTCATCACCCAAATGCCCGATAAGCATCACTTTATTCAATGAGTTTGCCATAAGATTCTAATAAGGATCAAAGATAATCAAAATGAAGAAATTCATGGATTAAGGCCTTTATATTTATCAACAAAATTCTGAATCAGAACCGGGAGGGCATAGTCATTGAGCTGCTCCCAGGACATGCCGTTTTCCATGATACTTTCGCTGTGAACGATCCAGAAAGTAGTGTAAAGCGTTTGATGTGACAATTTATGGACCACTGGAATCTGATTAAACTTTTTGATGTGAAAAGTGCCTGTAAAATTGAATTCTTTTTCAATGAAAGTTAGAAGATCTGAGGTATCATAAAGTTCTTCTGAGGTTTCCAAAAGGGGGAACTCAAACAAATTTTGCCAGATATCTTTATGAATTCGCTGTCTTATAAAGGTGTTTTCATTCTTGTCATTCAACACAAGAAAGTTAAAGAATCTGCTTTTTATTTTTAATGCCTTTTTCTTTACCGGCAATTCATCCACTCTGCCGGTTCTTAAGGCTTCACATCTGTTGTTGAACACGCAGCTGCTACAACTAGGGCTTTTAGGAGTACAAACCACAGCACCAAATTCCATAAGGGCCTGATTGTGGGTTCCCGGATCTTCCAGATTAAGCAACTCCTGTGCGAGTATTTTGAACTCTTTGACACCTTTGGATTCATTGATCGGCGTATCAATTCCAAAAACACGAGACAAAACACGATAAACATTTCCATCCACAACCGCATGCCCTTTATCAAAGGCCATTGAAGCTATGGCGGAGGCTGTATAATCGCCAATTCCTTTGAGTTTGATGAGGCTTTTATAATTGTCGGGAAATTTTCCATTATAAGCTGCAACAATTTCCCGGGCAGTTGAATGAAGATTCCTCGCTCTGGAATAATATCCAAGACCCTGCCACATTTTCAAAATTGTCTTTTCATCCGAATCTGCCAGAGCAAAAACATCTTTAAATTTGTCTGCAAATTTTTCATAATATGAGGTTCCTTGGGCGATACGAGTCTGTTGCAGGATTATTTCGGATAACCATATAAGATAGGGGTCCTTTGTTTTTCTCCACGGCAAATCACGTTTATTGATTAAATACCACATTATTAATGCGTTAGAAAATTTTTCATTTTGCCTCATTTTGCAATAGTACAATTTTTTTATCTAATTAAATTTTAATCATTTAGCTTTCCGAAATTGATTTATTGTATTATATTTGCCGACTCAAATAAGGAATTAAATAACGTATAAATAATTTAAAATGACAAAAGCAGAGATCGTAGCTAACATTTCAGAAAAATCTGGTATTGAAAAAGCTGATGTTTTAAGAGTGGTAGAGGATTTTATGGTAGAAGTAAAGGACTCATTGAACCAGGGAGAAAATGTTTATTTAAGAGGTTTTGGTAGTTTTATTGTGAAAGAAAGAGCTGAGAAAACTGGAAGAAATATTTCAAAGAATACGACGATTAAAATACCTGCTCACAACATTCCTGCGTTCAAACCTGCAAAAGTTTTTGTAGAGAGCGTTAAAAAAAGTGTAGCAGTCAAATAATAAAAATCTTATAATTCAGTTTATTATGCCAAGTGGTAAAAAAAGAAAACGCAGCAAAATTTCGACCCATAAGCGGAAGAAAAGAAGCAGACAAAATAGACATAAGAAGAAAAAGTAACAAATAGGTGAGCAATCACCTATTTGTTTTAAATTTTCAGTTTAGTACGTTCATTGACATAAAATTTGCTTAGGCAAATATGAGGTTATCAAGAATAACCACAACTATTTATTAATCAATCTATCCATTTGATGGTTTAATGATCATGGATGAGATAGATGCAAAAATATAACAGAGTGAAAACAGAATTAATAATAAGATCGAATTCCTCTGATATAGATTTTGCCTTATTAAGAGATGGAAAACTTGTTGAGTTACATAAGGAAACTTTAGACAATAATTTCTCGGTAGGAGACATTTTCTTGTCAAAAGTTAAGAAAACATTATCCGGCCTGAATGCAGCTTTCGTAAATGTAGGAAGTGAAAAAGATGCCTTTCTGCATTATCATGATTTAGGCCCACAATTATCATCTTTAAAAAAATATACTCATCAGGTAAGTACTGGTAAAAGAAAAGATTTTACCCTAAAAGGGTTTCGTTTTGAGAAAGATATTGACAAGCATGGCAAAATTGATGATGTCATAAAGGCTGGTCAAAACTTATTGGTTCAGGTAGTAAAAGAACCAATTTCTACCAAAGGACCCAGGATAAGTTCTGAATTATCCATTGCCGGTAGATATTTAGTACTGGTTCCCTTTTCTGATCGTGTTTCTGTGTCACAGAAAATAACGAACAACAAGGAAAAAGAACGATTAAAAAGGTTGGCTCAAAGTATAAAGCCAAAAGGATTCGGAGTAATTTTAAGAACAGTTGCACAAGGGATAAAAGTAGCAGAACTGGACAGAGATTTACAGTATTCGATACAGAGATGGGTCAATATGTGCAAACAGATACCAAGTGCAGAGGCTCCTCAAAAAGTATTATCCGAATTGAACAGAGCTTCATCAATTCTTAGAGACGTTTTCAATGAGTCTTTCACAAGTATAATTACAAATGATTTATCTCTTCATCAGGAGATACTTGATTATCTGGAAAGAATTGCACCGGAAAAAAAATCAATAGCGAAGCACTACAAATCGAGAGTGCCAATATTTGATTACTACGGTATTGAAAAACAAATAAAATCGGCTTTTGGAAAAACTGTTTCAATGCGTAAAGGAGCGTATTTGGTCATTGAGCATACTGAAGCATTGCACGTGATTGATGTAAACTCAGGAAACAGATCAAACAAAGCCAACTCTCAAGCAGATACGGCACTTGAGGTGAATCTGATTGCGGCCAGCGAAATTGCTAGACAGCTTCAGTTGAGAGACATGGGTGGTATCATTGTCGTAGATTTTATAGATATGCATATCGCTGATCACAGAAAAAAGCTTTATGATCATCTGAGGAAAGAAATGAGTAACAGCAGAACCAAACACAAGGTGTTGCCACCAAGTAAATTTGGTTTAGTTCAAATTACTCGACAGCGAGTACGTCCAGAGAGAAATATCAAAACGAAAGAAGAGAATCCAAACAAGAATGGAGAAGTAGAAGCTCCGATAGTTTTAATAGATCGAATAGAGTCCAAATTGGTTAAGATCATGGAAGAAGATAGAACAGGAATTGCATTACATGTGCATTCATTTGTAGCTTCCCATCTTACAAAAGGGATAAATTCAATCCAGATGAAATGGTTCTTGAAGTATAAGAAATGGATCAAAATAGTACCAAGAGATGCATTTCCGTATTTAAAATATGAATTTGTCGATCAGAACGATAAAATAATAAGGTAAGAATATATCATTAAGCCCCGCAGAAGCGGGGCTTTTTTTTTGCCCTCATGGCAGGATTTTTTTGACGATCAAACTGGAATCCTCCAACAGAACACGAATAATATAGATCGCACGTTCAGGAAATCCATACCACGGGATGCGGGCTGTTTTATCCCCAATTTTTGAACCGGTCAGTTTCCGGCCGTTAAGATCATATACCTCAACACTTGCAATATTTCTTTCGGATAATGTGTCAAGCCATAGTGCATTGTCAAAAATCCTCCAAAAAAGATCATCGGATCTAGAAAGTTGAACTGTTGTTTCATCCTCGAGGCTATGGTCCTTGCTTATAAATAACTTAAAACGATCATTGTATTTACCTGGTTTTGACAATTCAAAATGATACTTTCCCTTCCTCAGATCTTTTTTTAAATTAAGGTACTCGTCAATGAGTATTAAACGGTAGTTTGAAAGCCCGTCCGTAACTTTTTCCAAACCTATTTCCAGAAAAACAGGCTCCTCAGCTCTGATCTCGAGCCCAAGCTGTACAAATTTGTTACCCTGTAATGGAGGAAGGCCCTGAATAGCCAGTTGAAGATCTTTGGAAAGAGTGTAGAAATTCACATGGTTCCCGGACTTCATTCTTAATCCGTCATACATTTGATCTATTCCAACGGTTGCCCCATTTATAAAGCCGATCAATAACTGACTGAAAGCACCAAGATTGTTAGAGAGGTTTAACCAGATTTTCTTTTCTTCGACGGGAATTTTATCCTTGTTGGGTTTAAAGAAATTATCGGTTCCGGCCGTCGTTCGCATCTCATTCTTAAAAACCGCTTCACCTTCATTGAGTGCCTGGATAAAAAACCCCTGGCAACTACTAATATATTTTGAAGGTATTTTTCCATTTTCATTGGCCTTTATACCACCTGTTCCCAGGGTAAACATGGCATAGTCATCGGCAGAGTATTTCATGGAATTTGTATCGGAGTCTAAAGCGGCGGGTGTGTCATGGGTCCAGAAATAAACGGTTTTGCCCAATATTTCATTATTTGTTTCATTGTTTAGAAATTCTTCAATATCAACCGAAGACGGATAGGGGTTGCCCATAAGGGTCCATTGGGGTTTATCACCAAATGTATTTCTATTGATTTCCGTTCTGACCTTAATGATTCCGTTATTCACCTTTCCGTCAAAAACCGCATATTGATAATTATCAAACGCTTTACCCAACGGAGCCATTACCGTATAACCAATACCGGCCTCCATAACACCAAGCTTGTTCTGCCAGGAATCTTGATTATCGTCGATCCCGTCATCATTCAAATCTTCAAACAGAGATGCGGAAAATGTATAAAAAGAGTTTTTGGGCGAGTTATAGAAAACATCTTCAAGTTTGTTTCCCTCAACCGGACTTGACCAGAAGGTATAGTCATATGGCTCTAAATATGTACTCTTTTTATGAATTAGAATTTCACCGTTTTTTTCGATTCTACCATGATCATCTTTGTTGACAAGAGAAGCATTATTCTCTATTTCAAGTGATCCGTCAACGATGAGGTCTTTTTCAACGACCAGGCTGTTCCCGCTTGCTATCAGCATTCTGGCACCCTCCTCAATTTTCAAGGAACAGACCTCTAAACTTCCTTCTGTAAGGCTGGAGTAATCAGATTCAATAAACACGGCCTTACTGGCATCGGGAATTCCATTGGTCCAACCTCCTTCCCTCCATGAAGTTGTTCCCGGGTCATGAATACCAATTCGTAAATTTGATCCTGCCAGGGCCGTGTCAATTTCTTCCAGTGTATGTATTTCCCATTCTGATAACAGGAAACCTGTATTTGCTGTGGAAGCCCTGCAACCGTATTTTCTGACCATAGACAAGTCTTTACCCCATTCTTCTGCCAGGCCGATAATATCCACTTTATCTCTCCAGCATTTTTCTGAGCCTGAAGTTGAAATCACTATAATGTCATCTCCTGAAAAACTACACACATTCGTTTTTATTTCATCTCCGTTAAGGGCGTAATCGGGAGTGTTTACGTTTAAAGAGGCACAATATTTAATGGATGCTCCAGGTAGAATTGATGGAATTGGAATTTTGCTGCTTGGTTTTCTGTCAACAGGGCTAAAGGCATCGTTGTTTCGAAACAATGCCAGGTAGTATAGGTTTTCAGGGCTGCTTTTGTTGCTGATATTGGAAATTTCCACCCATTTATTATTTGATTCACCTTCATAATATTGTGATATGATCAAAGGGCTTGAAACCGAACCTGTCGTTTCTCCGATTATAAGAAATTCAAAAGGATTTTCCGAGGAATCAGAATTCAGGATATTAACCACTGCCTCATGAAAACCGATTTGAGTTGGAAAATAATTAATAAAAAGCTGAAGGCTGTCATTTACAGGAATAACTGCCGGACTGTTGAAATTTGTATCAAAGTTGACTTCATCAGGTCCGGTTATTTCAATTGAATTAATCGTCAAAGCATCATTTCCCTCATTCTTTATATAAAACTCTTTTTGAACTTTCTCATCAAAAGATTGAGGAAATGCTCCAAAGTAAGTTTGATCCAGAATTGAAGTTTTATTGTTACCATCTGGAATTGATAATCCGTTTCCGGATACTTTTATTTCAGGTATAGGGCCCTCGCAGACACTTGTGTGAAGATCCAGATCGCCTGTTTCTTCCATGGGATATACATCCCATTCCAAGGGGTCAAACTGGCTGTTTGGAGAACGAATAGTTGATTTCCTTCTCAAGGTGATATCCTTTCCAAAATAAGCAGAATCGCCAATCTTGCCAATGGCGTCTATTGCTATTTGATTCTTTCCAAGAACGATCTTATCATCACCGTTAAAATCCATTACAGAACTATTGGAACTGAGATCTGATGTTAATCCCAAGTTTTCTGTGTAGTCTTCAATTAAAAAAGTCTCACCTGAAGCTAACATACCTGATAATGATAAGACAGAGGATGGATTCAAGTTTTTACCGGTGTATTTTGAGAGCTTGTAAGAAGACAGGTCAATAACTGAATCACTTGAATTGTAAATTTCTATAAAATTATTTCTATGCAGGCGAGAAGAGCTTCCCTCTGCATATTCGGATATCAACAGTTCGTTGCAAAGTTCAACAGGATCTCCTGTAACAACCAGGTTGTCCAGCCCTCCAAGATCAGAGCCATTTTGTTTGACACTGATCCTAATTTTCACGGACTTAACAGTATTCGGAACAGGAAGCTCCAGTGTTGTCCATGGCCTGCTTAAATTATCCTGGCCATCTGCAAAGAGAACCTCTTCCTGGATTTCGCCATCAAACCATAATTGATATTTCATGTCATCGCCTTTATCATAGCCTGCAACCAAATAGTCGAACCTAATTTTTACCTGTCGATATTGCCTGATATCTATGGCTTCGAATTCCATGTATTCAAAATCGGAAGAACCACAATTCCCATTTAAGTCTTTGATCCCCCAGAACTGATTTCCATGACTGGGTTGAATGGTGTCCAGTTGAGTATGGTAATTCCAGCTGTCATTGTCTGCGGTGCAAGGCGGGGTGCTAAAGCTTATTACTGACCAGTTATCTCCGGAAATTTCAAAGCTGTTTCTGGCAATCAATGTTGACTGAGCCATAGTCTGAATCATATATAGTAGAATATAAAGACATAAATAGTACCTGAGCATGTTATAGCAGATTAGTTTTGGAAAAATTAACTGATGCGAGTACTTTTGGAATGTACTATTTAATACATGAAACAGAAGAAGTCAACATATACTCTGGAAGAAGCCAAGAGGTCGCTTGAAAAATATTGTGTCTATCAGGATCGATGTCATAAAGATATTGAGCGCAAATTGATGGATATGAGAATGATTCCGGAGGCAAGAGAGTTGATTCTACTCCACCTGATGCAGCACGATTTTTTAAATGAAGAAAGATTTGCCAGAAGTTTTGCTCGAGGCAAGTTCAAAATAAAAAAATGGGGATATGTAAGAATTACAAACGAATTAAAGATTCGCGAAATATCCAGTTACAATATTAAAGCCGCTTTAAGTGAGATCGATAAATCAGAATATGAAGAAACCCTTAGAGATTTAGGCAAAAGAAAGTTTAACAGTACTTCTGAGCCAGTTGTGCTGAAGAAGAGAAAAAAAGTGGCGGATTACCTTTTGAGAAGAGGTTTTGAGAGCCCAAAGGTCTATGCTTTGATCCGGGAGCTCGAATTGGAAAATAATTCGTCAAAGTAGCTAATTTAGGCTGAATGTTTTTAGTATATTTGTTGCCCTAAAAATGAATTAGTATGAGTGTACAGGCCCAGGTTATGGAACAGATGAAGGCTGCTATGAAATCGAAAGATACTGTGGCGCTGGAGGCATTAAGAGCATTAAAATCTGCTTTTCTTTTGGCTAACACAAGTGGAAGCAACGTGGATCTTTCATCGGAGGATGAGATCAAAATTGTTCAGAAACTAGTGAAGCAAAGAAAAGACAGTGCTGCTATTTTTCAGGAACAAGACAGGAATGACCTTGCTGAACCTGAACTCGCCCAGGCAAAAATATTGGAGCAGTTTCTTCCGGAACAAATAAATGAAGAAGAATTGACTTCTGCGATCAATGAAATTATTTCTCAGACCGGAGCCAGCTCAATGAGGGATATGGGAAAAGTTATGGGAATAGCTTCCAAACAACTTGCTGGAAAGGCTGATGGCAAAGCGATTTCTACAATCGTAAAACAACTACTCAGCTAATCATATTTACAGGCCCCGTAGTTCAACTGAATAGAATATCAGATTTCGGCTCTGAGGGTTGCAGGTTTGAATCCTGCCGGGGTCACTAAGAAAAGAAAGCTCAGCGGAATGCTGGGCTTTTTGTTTGGTGCTGAGTCAATTTTAAATTGAACGATAACAATAAACAAAAAGCCCATTCGACGAAGGAGAGCGATTTCTTTTCGGAATTCGGAGCATTTAAGGATCATGTGAATAATCCTCGGATTACTCCTGAAGATTTTTATATCCACAGCTTAATTTTTTGATTTTGCGGCGCATTGAATTTCGAATCATAGCTTTGTCAGGATGCCACAGGCAATCCTGTTTTAGCTTGGACCGAACTCATTCTTTTTGAGACAGCAGGATATTTCAATAATAAAACTTTCAAAAAAACGTTTATAAAGTGCTATGGATTAATTAGTTAATGATTAATCCCCTCAATTTAGCTTTTTAAATTGAAAGCGGCCCCGTGTTTTTTGACATGGGGTTTTTTATTAATTAATTATCACTATCTTTGCGCAGCTTATTCGTTTTCTGAGGGGATGATGAAATGAGCGCATACTAAACAAATTCCAATTTATGAACCCGTTTGATGAAAATCATTCGGGTTTTCCTTTACCATAACCCAGCTTGCTATTTTCCGTATCCACTGCTCACTTCTGAGAAGATAACGGAATGAATATCTCGATAAATAATCTATCCCTTTCGGAAGTGATTTGATACCGTTCCCCTTAATGAGTAAAGTGAATTAACCACTGGCTATATTAGTTATCAAACTTACCATATGCTCCCCTTTTTCCTTAAAATAAGCTGGGCTAGCTTAGAATAATAAGTTCTTCAAATACTTTCGATATACCTGGGGATATAGTTCTTATGGCTGTAGTAGTACTCATTCCGCTTTAGATCAATAATTGGCATGAATTTGTAAAATAAAACAAACATAAATAAGTTTCTTTGAGGAAATCAGAACGGATTTATTAAGCGATACACTGAATTCAAATTTCAATGTTAGATTAGATAAAAATCAAAAAGAAATTGATTGTTTAAACGAAAAAAAATAAAGATCAACAAATCAAGAGCAATAAGTTTTTAGAATGTTGTTCTTTCAATTTTCATTCCAGTTGTTAATAAATAGGTAATGAGTATCCCATGAACTTTAAGGGTAATTTTTCGTTTGCTTATTTGAAGTATTTAACAGTTTTACCTTCTGAAATTAAAGTTTGTCTGATTCTTCTGAAGATTTATCATTGGTTTTAGGTTTCTTGAAAGACATTATAAAAAATTAACTCAAGTTCTGAATATTGAAGTATTGAGCAGTAAATATTGGTAGTCGCCACAAAAAAGAGCTATTACCGTTTCAGCCTTTGATGTGAATTCGTGTTTAATAGATCACAAAGAAGAGAATCTAATTTAATTGAAAATATTTTAGCCCCTTTTGGATTTAGATGGTCCGGATCCAGAAACATCTCAGATTGATATTCATATGTTTCCTCAAAATTCCAGATATAAACATTTTCGTAATTATGATACGATTGCAGAAATTTGTCTTTTCTTCCTAATTTATCAAATAACATTTCATCATTATATGTGTAATGTTTTGGTGGCGAAAGGAAGATAACTGATATGTTATTTTTTAAACATTGCGTAACCATCTTCTTCAATTTCATCGTGTTCTCTAAATAGTATTGATCTGATACTCTTTTATGCTTATTTTCCAAGTAGTTATTTGCTAATCTTTTAATCTGTAAGCTATCGTACATGACACCCTCAAACATATTGTCCGACTTTGGACCGTCTGTAATAAAACCATATTCATTATATCGCCCAAACTGTTGATTTTTTATTGGTAGAATGAATCTTTTTATATATTGACGAGGATTCACTGCTAACAAAAAATTATCTATTAAGGGAGGCTGCTTATCATAATTGTTAATGCCATAATATATATGGAAAAGATGATTTTTATTCCAATTCCTATCTCTATAATCTTCTAAATTGTGGTAACCAAGTTCTAAAATCACAAACTTCAAATTTGGGATCAATTCTAAATATTTTTCCATCAAAATCAAGTCTATATTGATTGCACTACCTCCGTGGGCTAATGGAGCAGTTTTAAAACTAAGGTACTTTGGATTAACGGCTCTCCAATTATGAGAAGAACCCAGAATCATTACTTCAATATTCTCTTTATTTTTCTTTATATAATCAGCTTTTGCTTTAAACGTGTTATTTCGAACGGTAAGTTCGACTATTACAAATAGGAGAGCCACTGGAAAAAAAAAAGAAATTGCTCTAAACAGGAACTTTTTCATAGCATTAAAATTGAAAATAAATAAATTGTTGTTCATTCCCGCTAAACCAAAATATTGCAATCATTATGGCATAATACATCGCGTATCTTATAGGGCGTTTCCACCTAATCCCTAAATTCTGGATTGCAAATTGTTGTTCTCGACCGACCCATTCAATTAAAACGAAGATAAAAGTTATAAAAATGGTAATTAAGAATTTTCTCATTTCTGATAATTTTGGAATTTCAAATAGAGATGGAGATAAAATCTCTGAAATATAGCTGAAAGCGTGATCTACATTTTCTGCTCTAAAAAATATCCATGCAATTAGGGTCAACCCAAAAGTCATCAGCATCAAAGAAAGTTCTTTTAGGCTTGGAAATAACTTTCCTTGGGCTACTATTTCTAGATTGTTTCGGTTCTTGTTGGTCAATAATAACGGCATAAAGTATATTGCATTTAATACGCCCCAAATAATAAAAGTCCAATTTGCTCCATGCCAGAAACCACTTACGATAAAAATGATAAATGTGTTTCTAACTTTCATCCAGGTTCCACCTCTGCTGCCACCTAAAGGAATGTACAAGTAATCTCGAAACCATGTGGAAAGTGAAATATGCCATCGTCTCCAAAATTCGGCAATATCTCTTGAAAAATAAGGAAAGTTGAAGTTTCGCATTAAATCAAATCCAAAAAGCCTAGAAGTTCCGATTGCGATGTCTGAATACCCTGAAAAATCTCCGTAAATTTGAAATGAAAAGAATAAAGCCCCTAAGATAAGAGTGCTACCGTTCATATCTGCCGAGTTATTAAAAATTTGATTTGCGTATTCAGCACAATTGTCTGCAATTACTATTTTCTTGAATAATCCCCAAAGTATTTGACGCATTCCGTCAACAGCTTTTGAATAATCGAAAATTCGTTTTTTGTAAAATTGAGGAAGTAAATGTGTCGCCCTTTCAATTGGTCCGGCAACCAATTGAGGAAAGAAACTCACAAATGCTGAGAATGCTATAAAGTCCTTTGTCGGCTCAAGTTTTCTTTTGTAAACGTCAATCGTGTAACTTAAGGTCTGGAAAGTATAAAAGCTTATCCCGACAGGCAAAATGATATTTAGAGAATTACCTTGAATTTCTTGCCCAAAAAATAAAAATGCAGTTATAAAGTTGTCAAGGAAGAAATTGTAGTATTTGAAAAAACCCAAAAATCCAAGATTGACCAAAATACTCGACCATAATAAAGCTTTTCTTTTAATTTTATTTTCTTCATTTCTCAGTTTTTGTCCAACGGTGTAATCAACTATTGTACTGAACAAAATCAATGAAAGAAATCTCCAATCCCACCAACCGTAAAACAAGTAACTTGCTGCAACAATGAGTAAGTTTTGCAGTTTCAAGTTTTTGTTTGTAACAAACCAATAGAGAATAAAAACGATTGGTAAGAAAATCGCAAAATCAATAGAGTTAAAAAGCATTTATTCTTTTATTTATTATGTTAACTTATTACACTCATTTTGACTAATTGCAATTTAAATTTTTTAACTTGATTCACATCAGTTACTTAAAAGATTGGAGCGCATCACCACGAACCTCTCCAATAAAGACTGGCTTTGAAAAATTCTCATCTTTTCTTTAAGTTGTTTATAAGTTCTATTCATTTCTTTACACAACCCAATATCAATAGTTAATACATTTCTGAATTCAATATTACTAAATTATCTTTTTTCCATATACCAAAACCTTAGAAATTTTGGAATAATTTGATATGTGTTTTTCATGTAATTTTTAATAGCTGTAGCGGAACGGTCGGAAGTATCAATTCGCAGCAAACTATGGTGCTAACTCTTTCTCAAGTTATAACGATTTTAGTTTCAGAACTGAAGCTAAAATAAACACTTCTGCCTCAATGTTTTAAGGACGAATTTTAGTTGCTGTAATCCATATTATCTGATTTTTTTGTAAATCATTCTTGCATATCTGTAAAAATATGATTGCTTTAGAGGCCTTATAATCTTATAAATTCTATAACGACGTAATGCACGTTTACTAAATCGATATATCAATCCTTCTTCTATAGTGTAAATACAAGGATTGCATACTCCACAAGGGGCGTTATTTTTTGGGTGATGACAGAACCAAGTCATATTCATAATATCAAGTAGTCCCATACTTTCCGCCCATAATTTCATTTTCAATTTACTAGAATCCAATATTGGGAATCGATAATTCCCAAAAACCTTGATTAGGTCTTCGGATGACTTTTCTTTGTCCAACACATAAAATCGAAAATATAATTCATCATGTGTTTTTTTTATTTCACCATATTTTTTAATAATTGAAAATGCTTTATCTTCTTGATGAATAGTTAATTCTAAATTTTCAACAGTCTTTGCAAATCTTGCTAACCATTCATATTGACTACCATAGAAATCAGATTTCAATATATTGACATAAGAATTTGTTATTTCTTTGTCCTTAGCAATGTCTGAAACATATATGGTAACGAGTTTTAAAAGGTTACATTTTGTCCGAGGATGATTCCTAATCTGTTCTGTAATTGTTTCAATGGCTTTTAGCTCAAGTCCTTCTGACTTTCTATTGTCTTTAAGATAATAGGGTTGAATTGTGACTTTTTTATCTATTAGGCTTAAGACTCTGTATGTTGAATCCCATCCACCAGTCCAGAGAATGTTAATTATTCGCATATATTTTTCTTGCTTATTAAGGATTAACTGATTTTGTTCGAATTTTAAGATTAGTCAACTCAAAAATAGTTGATGTTTAATTAATTTTGTTCAAACAGTATTCAGTATAATATTTTGATCCTTCTTTGCTAAAATGAGAATAATCTATAAATAAACTATCTTCCCAAAAAGTGAACTTAGGGTTGATGAATAACTGGTTCCTTTTATTCAATATCGATTTAATTTTATTTATATGAGTCCCTAAAAGATTTAATGCCTGATCATCTAAATTTAAGTAATAATTTTTCCGAAAGGGGTTTTGGATAAAAACTAGCTTAATATTTTTTTTCATACAATATTGAGAAATACTATCAAGATAATTATATTGATTTATATTTAGCTGAAGATTCTTGATGTCAATACCTTCCCAGCGTTTGGGATCTATATTAAAATTACTTTTTTGAAGGTTTATTCCGCCACAATCATCAAATGTTAAACTCGTATAGTTCAGGGTATCCTTCTTTTTGAGGAAATAATCTTTTGATTCTTTAATTAAATATTTTAAATTAATATTTCTATAAACTAAATTTCCATTTTCAAATAAATAGTTTTCGACCAAGTTATAATCTATTGATTTGGAATTATTTTTGAAATCCATGTATCCACTGTTAATTATTATTATCCTTGGTTTGTAATGACTGTCAAAGATTTTTATTAATCTAAAATCTTCTTCGATATTCTGGCCCCACGAAGAAATATTCAGAAATTTATTATCAAATTTATTTTTCAATGTTTCAGTATGTAAATTATTCAAACTCATTGAAGACCCTATGGCTAAAACATCTATTTCGCTTTGTAAATGGTTTTCTTTAATAAAGAGTATTTTGGCATTGAAAGATAAACTTGATGATAATTTTGGGGGAGGGTATCCAAAACGAACAATAAAAATAATTGGAACGATAATAAAAGGAAGAGAAATCATGGTTAATTTGGATATAAATTTCTTCATGTTTAGATCGTCCTTGAATTGAAATTAATTAACTTTCTGGTCATTCAACCAGATCACGATATTAGTATTATAATTTTCTTAAATAGTCCTCAAAATATTTACCGTATTTCGTCTATGGCTCTTACATTATTTAGAATCTTCAAAAACGAAGAATTAAATAATTGAGTTTTTTTCATATTTTTTTATTTCAAATTATTGTTTATTAATGATTCGACCCACAAATCTGAAAACATATCATATCCGAGCATTGAGAAATGACAACGATCAGGAAGACGGTATTTTTTATCACTTAGCAAATCTGTGTTGGGGCCTTCGTAGACGTTTTCAAAGTCTCGAATAATTTTATTCTGTTTTTTAATTAATTCATCATCATGAGAAGATGGATCTCCACAAAAACTAACTCTTGATAAATAAATAGGAATATCAACACCATTCTTTTTTAATTCACTTAATAATTTGACAAATTCATTATAATAATTGTCGTTTCCCGCATTATTGTTGTTATTAGATTCCCCTTGATGGAATAAAATACCATCAACTCTTCCAAACTCTCTCATTTGATATTCGAAGTTTTCTATAAGATATTTTAAATTTGCACCACTATTAAGCTCTTCTATTTTAGCCGAACCCATTCCGCAGCTGGAGAAAATAACTTTGTCATGAACTCCTTTGTTAATCAGCTTATCACCAACCATTCCCCAAACGGAGCCACTATTTCCTGTGCCGCCTAAAGCTGGGTCTTCATAAATATAAGTAATTCCTTTAAAAAATTGATAAACTTGATTCTTCACTACATAACCTATTTGGCCATGGTTTGTAGAGTTTGATTGCCCATATGTCAAATAAATACCTGTGTTTTTCGTGATGTCAATTGCTTTAGCATCATATAATGAAATGTCATAATTTCTTTTATACGGAGTTGTTGAACTGTTAAATTTTGATTTGATAAGATAAACAAAATTAAAGGGGAAATGTTTATAGTATCCAGTTGATATTCCAAAGAAAAATATAATTAACAGTATAATTAAAAATTCAAACTTTTTCATATCCTAAAATTACAATTATAATGGTTTCTTCAGTAATATTTTTATCAATTTTTAGAATCAAAATTCTATTATTACGGCTTCACCGAGTATCTTAAAAAGAATCTTGGTCAGAAACCAATCAAGTGGCTTGAATTAATTTGTTAACGATGACATGAGATAGCCCGATATATTATTCTCACCCGAAGAGATATGGTAGTATGGAAATATAGGCTATCTTTTGCCGACTACAATTATAAACAGAGTTTCAGGAATGCCTTTTATTCAATATATAAAGGGAAATATTTTTTTGACCCTGAAAGAAATATGCTTGAAAGGGTCTTTGGTTACAGTATTGCATTTAAAGGAGATAAGAATGAAATTCCTTGGATTCTACTATGACTTACTCATTGAGAAAAGCTGAGAAAATTAAGCAGCAATGATCTTATAGGGGTTCTTGGCGAGGTTTACATACATTTTTAAGTAGGTTGAACGAATGATTTTAATCATATGCATTGTTTGTTAATTCAATTATGTTTGCAATCATTTACTATATGAGTTGAACTTTTTGAAAAGATACGCATCCCGATCCATTCTCTTCCTGCTGTTTGCTGTGATGTATTCAGGAGCTTCCTTTGCCCAGGAAGAAAGCAAACAAAAAAAGCTCACATTTCAGGCGGATGCCCGGATAAGGGGAGAACAAGACTGGAATTCACGGAAATCGGATGGAACGTATCGTGATGACAGGTTTCGGGTTCGATTTAGAGTTCGGGCGGGCATGAAGTATAAACCCAGGGACTGGGCTGAATTTGGAATACGGTTACGAACCGGCTATCCCGAAAAACAGCAGGACCCGCATTTGACAATTGGTGATGGTTACCATGAATTTGAATCTGTACCCGTAGGATTTGATAAACTTTTTTTTAGAATGCAGTACTTTCGATACGATTTCTGGATCGGAAGAAATACCTTCCCATTTGAAAAGAAGCATGAGCTTTTCTGGGGTGATAATGTCTGGCTCGATGGATTTTATCTGGGTGCATCATTTGACTATGAAGATACAAAATGGATAGATTCAGTAAAATACAGTGGAGGCCTTTTTACAATCATTAATAATTTTTCGACCTTCAGTAGTGAAAGTTTTATTGGTATGCTCCGAGTTTCTTCCAAACATTTGGACAGCAGATTGAGTGTTTTTCCCTCTTTTTATTACTTTTCTCAAATGCCGGACATTCCGGATGGTAACGAAAACTATCGATTTAATTATGCCATTTTTCACATCGGAGCAGAGTATCTTATGCAAGAACCAAGATTGACTTTTGGCCTCGATATTTATCAAAATTTGAAGAACTATCAAAATGATGAAAACATTCCTGACTTCCTTAAGGATCAGAAATCAGGTATAGTGGGACATATTGTATGGGGCAGACTCAGGAAAAAGGGAGATTTTTCAACGGGAGTTTATTTAACCTATCTTGAAAGGTATTCCGCTGTAGATTTTTTTGCTCAGAATGACTGGACGAGGTGGGATTACAGCGGTCAGGGATCTCGAGATGGGAGGCTTACTAATTTTAAAGGAATCGAACTCGTTGCGGCATATAAGATTTCTAAGCGTTTCCAGTTAAAAATGCGTTACTTCAAAGTTGAACAGTTGCTGCCTTATGGATCGGCCCTTGAGACAGGAGACAGAATACGGCTTGATCTGGACTTTAAATGGTAGTTCAATTCTTCAAAATTTTAATTAACTTCGACCCTCACTAGATTATAAATTGTTTTAATTGAAATTCATGATACGATATCTCGGGATTAAAATATTTGGTGCAGCCGTGATTATTTTTTTGGGATTGCTGCTGGGATGCGATGCAAAAGTAAAGGATACCGATACAGCTAAGAGTGAATTTTGGGCGGGAGCATCTTCTGAGTCTATTAACCCGGATGTAGGGATGTTTATAGCGGGAGACAAACCCAACAGGCGTTTTACGGGGATTCATGATTCTTTATATGCTAAAGCGGTTGTTGTAAGAAAGGATAATGAAATATTAGCTTTAGTAACCTTGGATTGCATAGGGTTGCTCTATCCTGATACCCAGAGGATCAGGAAAAAAACTCTTGAAATAATCAATGATACTTTAATTAAGCCTGAACGGATCATCGTAACCTCAAACCATGTACATTCAGGGCCGGATGTGGTTGGTATCTGGGGTCCTAATCAGCTGGAAAGCGGAGTGGACTCTGTATATATGAATAGAATGATCGAGGCTACCGCTATGCAGGTGAAAAAGGCATTCGAATCGATGAAGCCGGCCAATATATTTTCAGCCTCCGGAGAATTTGGGGAGGAATGGGTCAGTAATATTTGTGAACCTGAGGAAATAGACAGGGCTCTTGAGGTTATTCAATTTTCTGATATTTCAGGGCGGAGCATTGCTACATTGACCAATTTCGCCTGTCATCCCACATTTTATGATGCTGTACAGAATGAGGTATCTGCCGATTATGTTGGTGCTTATTACGAGGATTTGTCGAAATCTATGGAAGGAGAACATATGTTTTTTCAAGGAGCTATAGGAGGATGGGTGCAGCCTCTTAAGGAAGATCAGTCATTTGAAGTTGGCCAAAAGAGGGGAGAAGAATTATCCAAAGAGGTTCAGCGTTTACTGAAAGAAAAACAAGAACTTGTACATAATGATATCGATTTTAGAAATGAAGTTTTTGAATTACCGGTTTCAAATCCGGGTTGGGCTCAGTTATCGGCGGCAGGAGTTATTAAAAGAGATATTTCTTCAACGACCAAAACCGAAATGGCCTGGTTTAAAATTGGTGAGGCCCAGTTTATAACCCACCCGGGTGAAACACCTCCTGCCTTTTCGTTTGCCTCGAAGAATTTTATGGATAAAGGGCCTAAGTTTGTCATTGGTTTAGGGCTTGATGCCATGGGATATATATTAAAGCCCGAATATTTTGATCCTGAATCCAGTTTGCCTCATGCTGAATATTTAACCAGAATGTCCCCGGGAAGGGAAGCAGGCCCTTTGATTCTGGAAAAAATTGAAAAGTTAATAGCTCAACCTGAATAATTCAATTACTCAGTAATTTCAAGATGAACAGTATAGAAAACATTTTAAGGGAATTAGAGCTTTTACCTCATCCTGAGGGTGGATTTTATAAAGAAACCTACAGGAGTGATAATAGTATTGAACCATATGCACTACCCGGCTCTTATAAAAGTAGTAGAAATTTTTGCACCGCTATTTATTTTTTGCTTACCTCGGACAATTTTTCTGCTTTTCATAAGATCAAACAAGACGAAATCTGGCATTTTTATGGCGGCTCAGCAATATCCTTGCACATCATTACCAAAGAAGGTGCTTATGAGAAGCATTTGATTGGTGCAGATATCAGCAAAGGAGAGGTGCCTCAATTTGTTGTTAAAGGGGGAGACTGGTTTGCTTCTGAAATAGAGGCCAGAGACAGTTTTGGCCTTGCAGGTTGTACGGTTTCTCCAGGTTTTGATTTTGAGGATTTCGAAATGGCTGACAGACAGGATCTCATTGAAAGATATCCTGATCACGCAAGGATTATTACGAAACTTACACGCTGAACTAACCATTCATTGAATTCTAATAGAAGTCTTGTTTTATCACCCAAATTTGATTGGGTATGATTTAAATCATTTTATTTCTGACAGATTTTTAGGTACTTTATCATAGATTAAAGGCCATGTAGGATGAAAAAAAATGAACCGATTTCAAGTATTATGACCAGGGAGGTTGTTACTTTGAGTTTAGAGGATTCGCTTTATTCAGCGGAGAAGAGAATGAAAACCAATCATATCAGGCATATGCCTGTAGTTGAAAACGATAAACTGATCGGACTGATCAGCCTTTCCGATTTACAGCGTATCAGTTTTATTGATGCCTACGGAAAGGAAGGTACTGAAGATACACCCATATATAACATGCTTGACATCAAAGACCTGATGATCAAGGAACCTTTAACTGCAAGTCCTCAAACCACTATTCTTGAGGTTTCTAAACTGTTGGCCAGTAAAGAATTTCACTCTTTACCGGTTGTAGAAGAAGAAAAACTGGTGGGAATAATTACCACTACGGATCTTTTGCATTATTTCATTGAATTGTGCTGATCCAACATGGCGGCAACTTTGTGGAGAATGGTTTCTGCCAGTTTAATTTTTGATTCTACTGTCCATCCGGCCACGTGAGGACTTAAAAGTACCTTATCCGAAGATATCAAATATTGGAAATCCTCGGGTAAGGTACTTTCATTTGAAAAGAAGTTTTCAAATGAGGCTTTTTCGTATTCGAGAACATCCAGACAGGCTCCAAGAACCTTTCCCGATTTAATGGCGCTAACCAGGTCTTTGGTTACAACAGCTGAACCCCGGGCCGTGTTTATCAAATAAATATTTTTCTCAAACTGATTTAAAAATGTGGCATTGATCATTTGCCTGGTAAGTTCTGTCTGAGGAGTGTGCAGACTCAGGACTTCTGTTTTTAAAAATAATTCCTCAAGATCTACCTGCCGGGCATTTTCATCTCCTACGTCAGGTTTTATATCGTAGCAAATGACCTCACAGTCAAATCCCCTGAGTTTTTTGGCAAATGCCTTTCCCATATTACCATATCCAATAAGTCCTATTGTTTTGCCCTCGAGTTCGATTCCGCGGTTATCTTCTCGCAACCAGATGCCTTTTCGTATTTCGCTATCCGCTTTTTTTAGTTTATTAAAAAGGGCAAGGATCATGCCTAAAGCATGTTCGCCAACGGCATTTCTGTTTCCTTCAGGAGCTGCCAGTAAAGAGATTCCTTTGCTTTTTGCGAATTCAATATCTATATTTTCAAGACCTGCTCCCACCCGGCCTATGAATTTGAGTGAGGTGGCCTTTTTTAGAAATTTTTCATCAATTGAAAAGCGGCTTCTTATGATCAATCCATGGTATTGATGGATTTTACTTTCTATTTCAGATTTAACAGAATTGTAATCTTCATGACATTCAAACCCCAACTGTTTTAAGCCATCGATGAGGCAAGGATGATTCGTATCTACAAAAAGTACCTTCATGGTCAACTCAGATTTTTTACAAAAATATACGAACCCGTTTATTAAAAGATGCTTAATTTTAAAAAAAATAGAGATGAGAATGAATTTGTACAACTATGTTTTAGTAGTTTTCCTTTTTATGACAAGCTTCGCCGGGGCTCAGGATTATTATTTTGAAGAATTTCAGCCATTTGATAAAAGTATCCCCAGTCCTGAAGAGTTTTTAGGCTATCCCATTGGAGAGTATCACACAAGACACGATCTTGTTGTTGCCTATATGTACACGCTGGCTGAACTTTCTGATAAGGCCGCTGTTTATGTTTATGGAAAAACCCATGAAAACAGAAAGCTGCTATTACTTCAGGTGAGTGAAGCAGGACATATCAACAATCTTGAAGATCTGAAAAGGAAACACCTGGAAGTTGTTGATCCTTCGACTAAAGTTACGAACCTTAAAGACCTTCCGTTGTTTGTCAATCTTGCCTACGGCGTTCATGGAAATGAACCTTCAAGTACAGAAGCAGCCATGCTTATGGCTTATACCCTGGTGGCCTCTGAAAACGAGGAGGTTAAAAATATGCGCAAGGAAACAGTTGTTTTTCTGGACCCAACCATTAACCCTGACGGAAGAGACAGGCATAGCAATTGGGCAAATAGTTATAAAGGTTCACCTTTAATTGCCGATAAGTTTGATATAGAGCATAACGAAGCATGGCCAAGGGGAAGGACAAATCACTATTTGTTTGACCTTAACAGAGACCTTTTGCTGGGAGTTAATCCTGAATCACAGGGAAGGTTGAAATGGTACCATGAATGGTACCCAAATGTCGTTACAGATTTTCATGAAATGGGTACCAACAGTACATATTTTTTTGAACCTAAGAATAAATCAGCCTCAATGAACCCCGTAACACCCTCAGAGAACAGAGATGTACTAAATAAGGTATTCTCAGACCAGTTTGCTTCAGATCTTGATAAAATAGGCTCCCTTTACTTTACTGATGAGATCTATGATTCAACCTATCCAGGTTATGGATCTACCTATATGGATCTTCAGGGAAGTTTGGCGCTTCTTTTTGAACAGGCAAGTTCAAGAGGCCACTTGCAGGAGACTACAATAGGTGAGATCTCGTTTCCATTTACCATTCGGAACCAGTATGTTTCCAGTATTGCCACTTTAAGGGCGGCCGTTAAGAACAAGGATTTACTATACGATTACCAGAGCCGATTTTTTGCAGATGCCCTTAAGAAAGCTGGAAATTCAAAGGTGAAAGGCTATGTTTTTGGTGATTCCTATGACAGGGGCAGGGTAAAGGCTTTTATCGATGTATTGCTTCAACATCAAATTGAAGTGTATCCCCTCAGGCAAAAATTAAAAGCAGCAGGTTCAGACTTTGAACCGGATCATTCCTATGTAGTTCCGGTCAGACAAAATCAGTATTACATGGTTCAATCCCTGTTCGAGACTTTTGATAAATACAGAGACAGTGTTTTTTATGATGCTTCCGCTTGGTCTGTGGTGAACTTTTATAATATGAAGTATAAATCTCTCGACAAACTTCCATCCATGGGAGAAAAGGTAAGCTCTGAATCCAATACCATCTCCATCGAACAAGTGCAGAAAAGCAAATATGCCTATTTGATTCCTTATGAAGATTATTATGCCCCTGCAGTTCTATTCAACATACAGAACAGAGGATTGGTTGTTAAAGCCTCCAGTAAAGATTTTTCAATGAAAACCGAAGAAGGAATTGTTGATTTTTACAGGGGGACCTTAATGGTGCCTGTTGAGGATCAGTTTGGGATTCCGGCAGATTCCGTTTACCGGTGGGTCAAAGAGGCCTGCTCGGAATTCAGGGTCAAAGCGTATTCGGTTTCTACGGGAATGACAGAGAAAGGCAATGGTTTGGGCAGTGGAAGTTTTAAGACGCTTACCAAGCCCAGGGCCATGCTTGTCGTTGGAGGATCCGTGGGAAGCTATGAGGCCGGGGAGGTCTGGCATTTGTTTGAAAACAGAATGAAAATGCCTCTGGTTAAGGTGCCTGAGGAACGTTTTTATCTAACCGATATTTATCGGTACAACGTTATTATCATGGTGTCAGGGAATTATCTGATGTTAAATAAAAAGGAGCAGAACAGGTTAAAGCAATGGGTGGCGGACGGAAACACTTTAATAACCATAGCCAAGGCCTCTTCCTGGGTTATCAATCAGAAAATAGCCGATGAGAAGCTGATCGTTAAAAATAAAGATTCGTTAGGCATTCCTAAAAGAAGTCAATATGCTGATGCTAAGGGTAGTCTGGAAAAACAATACCTAGGGGGAGCTATTTTTGGAATTGACCTGGATATTACCCATCCGGTCGCATACGGTTATCATGACAAACAGGTTCCTGTTTATAAAAACAATGGCATCTGGATCGCTCCTTCTAAAAACCCGTTTTCAACAGTAGGAAAATATCTGGATGACCCCCATATTGATGGATATATCAGTGCAGAAAATTTGGAAAAAATGAAACATTCAGCATCAATTATTGTAAGTAAAAGAGGCAAGGGGAGAATCATACTCTTTGCCGATAATCCAAACTTTAGAGGAGCCTGGTATGGAACAAATAAATTATTTATGAATGCTGTTCATTTTGGATCCCTTGTCCGGGTTCCGCAATAGTTACAGAACATAAAACAGACAGAACAGAAAACAGCTGTATAAAAAAACTCCAAAGAATTCTTTGGAGTTTTTTATGCTTTATAAAAGCTTTTTTAATTTTTCAATGCCTCGGCACCACCTACAATCTCAAGTATTTCATTGGTAATCGAAGCCTGACGCGCCTTGTTGTATACAAGTAGCAACTCATCTCTAAGCTCTGTTGCATTATCAGTAGCTTTATGCATTGCAGTCATCCTTGCCCCATGTTCAGAAGCATAAGAATCTCTGATTGCCTTGTACAACTGCATCTTTAAAGATTTAGGGATAAGGCCCTGAACAATCTCACTTTTATTCGGTTCAAAAATATAGTCAGCTTCTCCTTCACTTTCTTCGTCAGAAGATGCAATCGGTAAATACTGTTCCTCTGTAATAATTTGAGTTGCTGCATTTTTAAACCTGTTGTATACCAAATCAATTTTATCGAAATCACCCTCTTCAAATCTTTGCATCAGGTCTTCAGCAAAAGGAGCCGTATTTTCAAAAGTCAGGTCATCATACAATTCACTCTCAAATTTGTAGATGTTAAATTCTTTTGAAAGAATATCATTCCCTTTTTTACCAATGGTCAGAACCGATATGTCCTTTCCCGCATATTTGGTTTTAGCCAAATGGTTTACTTCTTTTATAACAGAAGAATTGAATCCTCCACAAAGACCCCTGTTCGAAGTGATGGCAACGATCAATACTTTTTTAACCTCTCTTTCCTGTGTATAAACCCCACCGTCTTCAACATCCAGGGTTGCACTCAGGTTTTGTAATAATTCGGTTAATTTATTAGAATAAGGACGCATTTGCACAATCGCATCCTGGGCTTTCTTCAACTTTGCAGCAGATACCATTTTCATGGCACTGGTGATTTTCATCGTTGATCCAATGGATGAGATTCTGTTACGTATTTCTTTTAAATTTGCCATTCTTTATTCAGTTATTCGTTGAGAATCCAGGATATTGAATTCAAAACTTAAAGGTTTTACTCAAACTTTGCAGAAACTTCTTTAGCTACTATTTCCAATGTGTCAGTAACTTCGTCAGTCAATTTACCTGCTTTCAATGTCTCAAGTACTTTGGCGTGTTTTGCACGCAAGAATTCCAGATAATCTTTCTCAAACTCTTTTACACTTTCAACCGGAACGCTTTTAAGTAAATCTTTAGAACCTGCATAAATGATCGCGATCTGGTCCTCAACGGCAAACGGATCATTTTGAGCCTGCTTCAAGATCTCAACATTTCTCTTTCCTTTTTCAATTACGCTCAATGTAGCTGCATCAAGATCAGATCCGAACTTTGCAAAAGCTTCAAGTTCACGATACTGAGCCTGGTCAAGCTTTAAGGTACCTGCAACCTTCTTCATTGATTTGATCTGTGCATTACCACCAACACGTGATACAGAAATACCCACGTCAATTGCAGGCCTAACACCCGAATTAAACAAGTCAGAAGTCAAGAAGATCTGACCATCCGTAATCGAAATCACGTTTGTTGGAATATAAGCTGATACGTCACCTGCCTGAGTCTCAATAATAGGTAACGCAGTCAGAGATCCGCCACCTTTAACTTTTCCTTGTAATGAAGGTGGAACATCGTTCATTTTAGCTGCAATCGCATCGTCATTGATTATTTTCGCAGCTCTTTCCAACAATCTTGAGTGAAGGTAGAATACATCACCAGGATACGCCTCACGACCCGGAGGTCTTCTTAACAGCAATGAAACTTCACGATATGCCACAGCCTGCTTGGAAAGGTCATCATAAATAATTAATGCCGGACGGCCTGTATCTCTGAAATATTCACCGATAGCAGCTCCTGCGAATGGAGCGTAAAACTGCATTGGAGCAACATCAGAAGCGTTTGCGGCAACAATTGTTGTATAAGCCAGGGCTCCTTTTTCTTCAAGCATTTTAGCTATTGCTGCAATTGTCGAACCTTTTTGTCCTATGGCAACATAAATACAGTAAACAGGTTCACCTGCATCATAAAATTCTTTTTGGTTGATGATCGTGTCAAGAGCAACAGTTGACTTACCCGTTTGACGGTCACCAATGATCAATTCACGCTGTCCTCTTCCAATTGGGATCATGGCATCAACTGATTTCAAACCAGTCTGCAACGGCTCTGTTACAGGCTCTCTGTAAATTACACCAGGAGCTTTTCTTTCTAATGGCATTTCAAAAGTTTCTCCTTCAATGGGTCCTTTACCATCAATTGGCTCACCCAATGTGTTTACAACTCTTCCAAGAATTCCTTCACCAACATTGATCGATGCAATTCTATCTGTACGTTTTACAGTAGCACCTTCTCTAATTTGAGTAGAATCACCTAACAATACCACCCCAACGTTATCTTCTTCCAGGTTAAGAACGATTCCTTCAAGTCCTCCCTCAAACTCTACAAGCTCACCATACTGCACATTTGACAGACCATAGATTCTTGCAATACCATCACCTATTTGTAATACAGTTCCTATTTCAGTCAACGAAGCTTTACCTTCAAATCCTGTTAGTTGTTCTTTTAAAATTGCTGATACTTCAGCTGGTTTTATTGTTGCCATTTTTACTAGTTATTATCTTAGTTAGATTTTAGATATATATTGATTATCCTCGAATTGAGAAAGAAGGTCTTTCAAACGGTACGCTACACTTGAATCATACAATTCATCACCTACCCTTAATACGAAACCTCCTATAATCGAAGGATCCACAATATTATTCAAGGAGATTTCTTTTCCTACAGCTTCCTGAACTCTCTTCAGAATAGTCTTTTCCAGTTCTTTTGTCAGGGGAACCGCAGAGGTCACCTGAGCTACTTCAACTCCCTGAAGGAAGTCGTAAATTACAATGTATTCTTTTGCCACTAAATTCAATAAGGCGGGTCTTTTGTTTTCAATCAAAAGTTTCAGGAGCCCTATGGTAATAGGATTGACCTTTTTCTCAAAAACCTCTTTCAAAACAGATCTTTTCAGGTCTGATTTGATCACAGGACTTTTTAGCATTACCTCAAGGTCATGATTTTCTTCAATGGTTTTTTGAATCAAAATCATGTCATTGTTTACCTCTTTGGCAAGGCCTTTTTCCTTGGCAAGATTTAAAGTTGCCCTGGCATATCTTAGTGCTGCTCTCGTTCCTACCATGTTATTTTAGCTTGGCTTCGTCCAACATTTTTTCAATCAACTTCACTTGCTTGTCTTTATTGGATAATTCATCCTTAATGACCTTTTCAGCAATACCAATTGATAATTCAGCTACCTGATTCTTCAATTCTGTTATTGCGGCAAGTTTTTCGTTTTCGATGGTTTGTTTAGCCTGTTCAATGATTTTATTTGATTGTGCTTTCGCTTCATCTTTTGCTTCAGTGATCATTTTTTCTTTGATAGCCCTTGCATCTTTTAGCATCGAATCTCTTTCCGCTCTGGCTTCTTTAATGATCTTCTCATTGCTAGATTTTAGATCAACCATTTCCTGACGTGCCTTATCGGCCTCATCCAATGCATTTTGAATGCCTTCTTCTCTGCTGTTCAGAGCATCTAAAATCGGCTGCCATGCATATTTTTTCAATAAGAACAGCAAAAGCACAAATAGTAGCGTTTGCCAGAAAAAAAGTCCAAATGAAAAATCGTTGATTAATTTCTCCATGTGTTTATTTTGTAAGTATTAATATTTTTTTTTAAACAATAGCTGCAACCAACCGTTACAGCTATTGTTAATGTTTAGATTAAACTGCGAATAAGGCAGCAAATCCAATACCTTCAATAAGCGCCGCTGCAATAAGCATTGCTGTTTGAATTTTTCCAGTAGCTTCAGGTTGACGAGCGATAGCGTCCATTGCTGAACCACCAATTCTACCGATACCGATACCGGCACCAATTACAACCAATCCTGCACCTACAATAGCTGGAATCTCCATAATATATATATAATTAAAAATTAAACGTTCTTATTTAATGTGCTTCATCATGATCATGCTCTTCAACCGCAAAGCCAAAATAAAGGGCTGACAGCATGGTGAAGATATAGGCCTGAAGTAAAGCAACCAATAATTCAATCATTGAAATGGCAAAGGCGAGTACAAATGACAAGCTACTTCCAATCCAATTCTTAAAAACAAAAATCAAACCGATCAAACTCATCAATACAATGTGTCCGGCCATGATGTTCGCATACAAACGAATCATAAGGGCAAAGGGTTTGATAAATACCCCTAATAATTCAATAGGGGCCAATATGATCTTCATCGGAACCGGTACTCCCGGCATCCAGAATATGTGTTTCCAGTAATTTTTGTTCCCTGAAAATTGAGTAATCAGGAAAGTCAATAATGCCAAAGCGAATGTAACAGCAATGTTTCCGGTTACGTTTATTCCAAGTGGTGTTAGACCAAAAAGGTTAAGGAACCAAACAAAGAAAAATACGGTAAGCAGAAAGCTCATGTATTTTTTATAGTGTTTCTCACCAATATTTGGGATGGCAATTTCATCGCGAATATAGACAACAATAGGTTCAAAGAATCTACCGGCACCTGTCGCAATAGGACCTTTTTTAAAGGACTTGGCAAGACCGGTGAAAAGCAGGAACATCAATATCCCCGTAACAATGATCATAAAAACACTTTTCGTGATTGAAAAATCAAGTGGTTTTACATTTGTTGGATGGTGATGGTCATCAAAAGTCAGTGTGCCTTCCGCATCTGTCCTGTAGATTTTATTATGGTATAATTTGTAGTATTTACCATTGCTCTCTGCAACGGTTTCACCGTGATGAAATTTTGATGATGAAAATAAATGAAATCCTTCATCGATTAGAATCACAGGCAGAGAAAACCCGTAATGAATATTATTTTCATAGTCACTGGTTAAGATAAAATCGTAAGAATCCTGTATATGGTGGTCAATACTCTCCTTGATTTCCGTTTTTATATCTCTTTCTTCTTTTGTTCCCTCATGCTCTTCATGCTGGGCATTCAGGCTCAAGCTAAAAACTAAAACTGTGATTGTAAGGAATTTTACTAAAAACTTACTTTGCATCTTTAACAAATTATGTTGGCTAAAAAAATCGGTGCAAATGTAATATATTTATTTGGATAGATTATAAATAAAAACTTATTTTTTTAGAAATTCAATCACTCCAAAAGTTTCGAAAATCAAGCTGATTACATACGGTACAAAAAAGGCTGCAAATTCAAGAGAATCAAGACTCCCGTCTTGTTTGTAGAATGGGTAGAAAAAGATGAAAAAAATTAAAAATTTGATAAAACTTCCGCCCATGTATAAAAAGCCCAATTGTTGGGCCATTTTATTCCTCAGGGCATACAATAAAAAATAAATCAAGAGGGCCAGTGAGCCATTTACAAAGTAAGCCTCAGTAATCCTGTTTTCAAAAAGTGGAAGGTCAAACTTATTCAGGATGTATATGTGTATGCAAAAAACCGCTGACAGGATAATAATCAGGCCTGATGAAAATTTGAATAAAGGACGCATATCAGTTAGTTATCCAGGTTTTTTAATTGTCTTAGCAAGCTGTAAAAAGACAATACAATTGCCAGCAGGGTAAAGATTATGGTGTACACATTATTGTCAGAATATTTTGCGTCCAGCCATTTTCCCAACTGGGCACCCAAGTAAATTGTGATACCCATTTGGAGTCCTATTCCGGTAAGGACAATATACCTGTTAAGCTGTTTTTTTGGTTTTTTCCGAGTCATTCTGTATCACTTTGACAGAGCCTTTCATGGCACAGGTCGCGTTAAAGGCAGCACCTGGTTCTACAGAAAGTTTTCCCATGACCACATCACCGCTAATGTCTGCTGTGCTTTTTAAAGAAAGAACCTGATCTACAATGAGTTTCCCGGAAAAAGAGCCTTCTATATCAGCATTTGTGCAATCAATGGTTCCGGATACAAATCCATCTTTCCCAATGACAACTCTTCCAATGGTCTTGATGGTACCTTCAATTTTACCGTCCACCCTAAAATCACCATCTGATTTGATATCACCTACCAATGAGGTGTTTTTGGCAATTGTGTTTCGTTCTCCAACCGGGCTTGAATGATCTTTTTTTTCGTTGAACATGATAGTTTAGTTTTAGTTTTGTTGCGGTATTTTTTTTAATTCATTTAGTTTGGAGAGAGCTTCTTCCGCATGTTCGCTCTCTTCTGTGTTGGGGAAGTTTAATATGATGTCATTTAGTTTTGTCCTAAAAAGTTCTTCGCCTATGGTCTTATACAGTAGATAAGCTTTAAGCAATTCAAATTTTCGTTCAATTTCCAGGCCTTTAAAGCGTTCGAGACCCTCGTTAACCGTTCTGAGGGAATATTCAAAATCTTCTTCTTCATAACAGACAAAAGCCAGCTTGTACAAATAATCAGGCCCGTCATCAGAATTTCCTTCGGACAGAACATCACTGGGGTTGATTATGATCTGTGCGTAACGGGAATCTGGATAATTAGTAACGATATCTTCTCTGTATTTATTGCTCTTTTCCTGATCAAAATTAGCATAAGTTCTGAACAATTGGTACTTGGTGGGCAATATTAGATTTTCTATCGGATCATTTTCAAGAAATTTCTCGAAATCAACTGCGGCTATCTCATATTCCCTAAACTGCTCTTTGTAGATGAGACCCAGATTGTAGTAGGCGTCATTTCTAATAAAATTAAGGCTGTCAATAACCTTTGCCTCCTTAGGAATCTGTTCTTTGTAATACGCTGCGTTAAAAAGGAGGCTTGTATCAAGAGCTACGGCTGTCTCTTTGATCTGCACATCCGAACTCAGCCCAACGTTATTTGCTATGAGCCAGAAGTCGCCGTGTGATCGGTTACCGTATTTGTCTTTGAACTGCTGTTTACCAAATCCTACAACCTGAGCATTGTAAAAATAAAAGGTTCCGCCATCGGAATAGTTGTTGTTCGTAATGGCAAACTCACCCAGTCCCGTATCTGCATTCCTCTGCTCTTCAAGTTGCTTTTGTGCCTCGTATTCAATTTTTAACTGATCAATATACCCCTTAAAATAAATATCCCGTTCTTCTTCTGACATATTTACCAGTCCCAAAATACTGTCATTTCTTCTGGCAATTCCTTCATAAAAGATAACATCATTGAGACTCTCACGTTTTCGAATAATCTTTCTAATACGTTTTGTGTTCTGATCAATTGGAATTTGTAATACGCTGTCGTAATAGGCCCCTGCAATTTCAAAATTGTTCCTGTCAAAATAAAAATCTCCTAATCTTTCATAGGAAAGGCTTTTTTGATAAGGTTTTCGTGTGTTGTGAATCAAGGAAAGTTCAAAAAGACCTCTTGACCTCTCATAACTCTCATTTTTTAATTCGATGAGGCCGGCCTGATAATAGAGTTCATCCAGATAGGGCCTGTTGTCTCTGTCTTGGATAAGTTCCTGCAAGGTGAATGCTATGATGCTGGTACTGTCAGCTTCTGAATAGTTTTTGGCCCGTTCCAAAACCGCATGAACTTTGTATTTTCTGGGAATTTTTTTCATGTAGGTCAGGGACTCGAAAACCATATTTGAGGAGTCTATTTTTTGTTGCTCCCTGTATATCTGGCCGAGGATAAATAAATTTCTTGCCCCCTGATTCTGATCTGTAAAATAGGTTGTAGCCTGTTTTAAATGATCAACTACTCTGTCTGTACTGTCCAGTTGAGTATAAGCCATGGCCATTGCCGTATGTGCCTTTTCATACTCCTCTTCAGTAATTTCAAAATTTCTAAGAACAGATTTGAGCGTTTCAATAGCTAATTTTTCATTTTGAAGCCTGACATGTGCTTTTGCTTTCCAGATTTTTGTTTCTCGGTATAAATTGGCATCCGGATAATTTTCAAGCCCAAAGGTAAAGGCCTCGAGAGCGGGAATAAATCTTTGTAAATAATACCTAGATTTTCCCAGTAAGAGGTAAGATTCATCGATTTGACTGTTTTTCTCAAAACCATCAATAACCATGGAATGCTTTTGAATGGCTTTTACAGCTTTTTCTTCAGCCTTTTCAAATCCGGTGGCTTCGTCATCATTTCCGGAACTTTGACCCGGAAATGGAATAAATTTTTCTTCGATTTTCAGAGGCTCGATGGGCAGACGTTCCCAGAAATTATCTTCATAAGACCGATCGAGTTCCGCTTTAGCCTCGTTAAAAGCAATGTTCCCGTTAAACAGTACATTGTATTTTGCGCTCATCGAATGGCTGGTTCGATTGATAAAACTATCTTTTTTAGTAGAACAGCCTATCAGCAGTACAATTGCCGCGAGTAATGTAATAATACGTTTGATACCTTTTTTCAAAATTTTAGCCTGAGCTTAACTTAATGAATGTTTTAACGACGGGGATGGAGTAAAAGTACAAATTAATGATAAATCTTTTACTTATAACATATGCTAAACTCAACATTTAACAGATCATCTTGCTCGGCGAATACCCGGGATTTGAACTTTGCAGATCAATAATTTTAAATCAAGCCGAAAAAAACTGTTCTAATTCCTTTAAAGTTGCTTCCGAGGTCTGCAGATCTTTGATAACTTCTCCCTTGTTAAGCACAACAATTCTCTCGCAAACCTCAGTGATATGGCCTAGATCATGGCTTGATATCAACAAGGTTGAACTTGACTCTTCATTGATCTTTTTGAGGGTTTTCTTTAATCGTATTTGCGTTGTGGGGTCCAGATTGGCAAATGGTTCGTCAAGAATGACTACTTCTGGTGATCCAATCAAGGCCGCCACGATTCCTGCCTTCTTCTGGTTTCCTTTAGACAGGTCTCTTAGGTATTTTTTCTGACCGAGAATTTCATCATTGAATAATTCTTCAAATTGATCCAAAAATTCAGCAAGATCTGCCTGGCTTACCCCTCTGAGTTTCGCAATGAAATTAAAATATTCTTCCGGAGTCAGATAACCAACCAAAAAGCTTTCATCAATGAAGGCTGAAGTAAATGGTTTCCAATCCTCGCTCTGATCTACCTGTATACCCTGGTTCACAATGCTGCCCGTAGTTGGCTTTATCAAATCGAGCAATAAATTAAAAAAAGTAGTTTTACCTGCACCGTTGTTTCCTACAAGACCAAATGACTCTCCTTTTGATATTTCAAGGGCAGGAAGATGTAAGACGGTATTTCCGCTGTATTTTTTGCTGAGTTCAGTTGCTATTATCATAATGTATTAGTTGTCCTGATCAAAGGCGCTGATCATTTTGTATTTTGATTCTATATATTTATTAGTGATATATGCCATTAATTTTTCATGAAAGAGAATTCCTGAAATGCCAATAACAATTAAAATGGCTATGGCACTTTCAAAATTGAGTAATTTATACGGCAAGTAAAATAGCAACACCGGAATCAACAATAAGGGTATCCCAACCAGCCATTGAACGGCCCCGGTACCTTGGTAATTGAAAGCGGCACGTTGAGTCAGGTCGATTCTTTTTCGATTGAAGGAGCCGGCATAGAGCAATACATGAGTATTTATTCCAATGTTGTAAATCATAGCGGCGAAATGTATAAGTAAAATCTCCCATCCAAAATAAACATAAGGAATACTTAAAACAAACATCAAAAGCGCACTGCTTGCCATCAATAAGAATTTTGATTTAAGATAATCCTTGTAAGGAATGTTCTGACTCATCAGCATTTTGTAATATCCACTGTCCCAGGCCGGGATGAACTGACCAAAATTTATAAGAAAAATTCCGGTAACAAAGATGCCAACAAAAACGAACATTCCTTGCATGGATTGATAGGTTGGGTTTGGGTAAAAAATCAACCCGTAAAAAAGACCAATCAGAACTATAAAAAGAGATGACCGAGGTCTTTTGTTGCGCCACAACATTCGCAGATCCAGTTGTAAAAAAGGGGCACTTGCTCCAAAACGATCGGTCCAGGAAAGATCCGATGCAGATACCTCAACACGTTTGGACTGAAGGCTTTTATCGATATAGAGCTGAGAAAGCAGAAGCTTATAATTCATAAAATAACACAGTCCGAGTAAAAGAAGCGGTAGAGCAAGGAAAAGAGAATTCGATATGACCCAGTTGATGGCATCGTATAACAACTCATTAAATGCTATCAGTTGAAAATGATTGAGCAGATAGAGTCCCCCAACCAAAATGAGAATCGGGAGCATTGACAACTCGGTCTGAGCTGATTTGTTTTCGATGATAAAATTTAAAAAATTGATGATCAAAGAGGCAATCAACATAAAGATTATCCAGTTCAGGACCTTTAAAGTATCATAATCATTACTAATCAATATGATTCCAAAAGGAATCACGGCAAAAAGGGGAAGAAAATTAAAAAATGAAATTACTGATTTTCCCAGAACATAATGAACGATCTTACTTTTTTTCAAAGGTAGTGTCAACAGAGGTTTGATGCTCATGACAGGTAGTTTTTGAAAGAAAAAACGCATTAGCAAGTCTATGAGGAACCAATAAAAAACAAACTGATTTACAAGCTCAAAAGGGTCTTTCTCGGGAAACTGTTTTTTAAGAATTGGATAGAGTCCTAATCCCAGCCCCAGGAAAACCACAATAAAATAAAGCGCTATAAAAACAAGAAAAATATTTAGGGCAATGCTTTTTTGCCAGTAGGAAGAACGGATGAACTGTTTCCATTCCAATCTTGTAAAATCAGATACCATCAGGTTTGGTTTTTTTCTATTGGTATCGCTAAATTAAGATAAGTTACATCAAACGAATACTAATATTCAAAATTTCCATGTTCACTTCTGATGCTCAGCTTTTTGGATTCCGATTTTTCAACCCTTCCAATTATTTGTGCGTCCACCCCAAAAGATTGGGAAATGGAAATTAGACTATCCGCAATTTCCTCGGGTACGTATAATTCCATACGATGACCACAATTAAACACCTGATACATCTCGCGCCAATCTGTTTTTGACTGTTCCTGAATCAATTTGAATAAGGGGGGAACCTCGAACAAGTTATCTTTTATTACATGAACCTTATCGACAAAGTGAAGGATTTTCGTTTGGGCACCTCCGCTGCAATGCACCATGCCATGAATCTCTTTCCTGTGCTTTTCAAGCATTTTTATGATAACTGGTGCATATGTTCTTGTTGGAGATAAAACCAGTTTTCCCGCATCCAGAGGAACTCCTTCAACCGGATCAGTCAATTTTACATTTCCAGAATAGACAAGATCTGAAGGGACTGCATGATCATAGCTTTCAGGATATTTTGTCGCGAGATAATTTGCAAAAACATCATGACGGGCACTTGTCAATCCGTTACTTCCCATCCCACCGTTGTATTCCTTCTCATAGGTAGCCCTTCCAAAAGAGGCCAGGCCAACGATAACATCTCCGGCCTTAATATTGGCATTATCGATGACGTCATTTCTTCTCATCCTCGCCGTTACCGTTGAGTCAACGATCATAGTCCGTACAAGATCTCCCACGTCAGCAGTTTCCCCGCCTGTAGAATGTATCTTTACACCAAATCCACTCAGTTCCTCAAGTAATTCTTCAGTCCCGTTGATTATAGCTGAAATCACTTCGCCGGGAATTAAATTCTTATTTCTTCCAATCGTAGATGATAGAATGATATTATCCGTTGCACCTACACAAAGCAGGTCATCTACATTCATGATCAGGGCATCCTGAGCGATTCCTTTCCAAACCGAGATGTCACCTGTTTCCTTCCAGTACATGTAGGCAAGGGAAGATTTGGTTCCTGCTCCGTCTGCATGCATAACCAAACAATAATCTTTGTCATTTGTTAAATGATCAGGAACGATTTTGCAGAAAGCCTTGGGAAACAAGCCTTTATCTACATTTTTTATTGCTTTATGAACATCTTCTTTTTGGGCCGAAACTCCGCGCAAGTTATATCTGTTGTCCTGATCACTCATGATTAATTCTTTTTTTTCAATAAATAGAGGAACTTATTATTATAGTCAATGATTGACTTGCCCTTTAAAAGAATATCTGCTCCTAAAATTCCTTTAACGGGTTTGGCGTCCTGCTTTTCAAGTGCCTTATTGATATGACTCAGGTCGATCAATATAAGAGTCATTTTCTTCACCTTGAACTTCCCAACAACAACCTGATTGTCGTTAGAAATCAAAGTATCAATCTCACTTGGCCCGGCTCCGCTGGCTTTTTCTTCGGAGGCTTCTGTTTTTAAATTGAAATGCTCAATATCCTCTATGCCAACGCAGGATTTCGAGGCTCCCGTATCAAGAATAAAATTACCTTTTATTCCATTTATCTTAGCCTTTATTTCAAAATGGTTTGTGATGGTCTTTTTAAGTTTGATCCTCACATAACCCCGCTCAAATAAAAATTCTTTCAGGTCCTGCATCTCTTATATTTCTGACTTAAACTGTTCCAGAAATCGAATATCATTTTCGTAGAACATTCGAATATCGGGAATCTGATAGAGCAGCATGGCAATTCTTTCGATTCCCATTCCAAATGCGTATCCGGTATATTTTTCAGGATCGATATCAGCATTTTTCAAGACATTGGGATCCACCATTCCGCAACCCATAATCTCTAACCAGCCTGTGCCTTTTGTTATTTTATAATCCGTTTCTGTTTCAAGGCCCCAGTAAATATCAACTTCAGCACTTGGTTCAGTAAACGGGAAATAAGAAGGTCTTAATCTTATTTTGGATTTGCCAAACATCTCTTTTGTAAAATAGAGAAGTGTCTGTTTTAAATCTGCAAAAGAAACGTCAGTATCAATATACAGGCCTTCTATTTGATGAAATATGCAGTGAGACCTAGCAGAGATATCCTCATTTCTAAAAACTCGCCCGGGAGAAATGGTTCTGATAGGAGGTTTATGACTTTCCATGTATCTTACCTGAACCGATGATGTATGTGTTCTGAGTAAAATATCAGGATCAGTTTCAATAAAAAAGGTATCCTGCATGTCTCTTGCGGGATGGTATTCAGGTAAATTTAGGGCAGTGAAATTGTGCCAGTCATCTTCAATTTCAGGCCCTTCTGAAACAGTGAACCCTATTCTTGAAAAAACTTCTATGATCTGGTTTTTGACGATCGATATAGGATGTCTTGCACCAAGCTCTATGCTTTCGCCGGGTCTGGTAAGATCTCCATAGACTTTTTTCTCAGAAAGGTTATTATCTAGAGCATCCTTGAGTTCATTGATCTTGTCATTGGCCGCATTCCTTAAATTGTTGAGAGACTGACCTATTTCTTTTTTTAACGAAGGGTCAATCTCTTTAAATTCAGAAAACAGCTGTTTGAGGAGTCCTTTACTTCCTAAATATTTGATTCTAAAAGCTTCAATTTTTTCTATACTCTCTGCTTTAAAATCTTGAATTTCACTTAAGTGATTAGATATTTTTTCCTTCATTTCTCCTGAGAATTTTAGATGGCAAATTTACATTTTTTTGTCGGATTGACCTTTTAAACCTGTGCAATTTTTGACGGCGATTTATTTATGTGTCAATGTCAATTTTTTTGATAAAAATAAGTGCAAATTAAAAGGGCATTCAGTAGTTGGTTATTAGGAATTTGATTATTTTTGCTATGAAAAAATCAAATTTTAATAATTTAATCCCTACAAAATTATGAAGTCAAAAATTGATGCCTTTATGAAAGAAATTGAGGCGCGCAACGGACTTGAGCCGGAATTCATGCAAGCAGTTCAAGAAGTGGCCGAGACCGTTATTCCATATATTATCTCTAAAGAGATTTATCATGGCAAGAATATTTTGATGCGAATGGTTGAGCCTGAAAGGGTTGTTACCTTTAGAGTAGCATGGGTAGATGACCAAGGAGAAATCCGTGTCAACAGAGGTTATCGTATTCAAATGAATTCTGCCATTGGCCCATATAAGGGCGGGTTGAGATTTCACCCTACTGTGAACATGAGTATTCTTAAGTTTCTTGCTTTTGAGCAAGTATTTAAGAATAGTCTAACAACTCTTCCTATGGGAGGTGGAAAAGGAGGATCGGATTTTGATCCAAAGGGGAAGTCTGATAATGAAATTATGCGATTCTGCCAGAGCTTTATGACTGAACTTTACAGGCATATAGGACCTAACACGGATGTTCCTGCAGGAGATATTGGTGTCGGAGGCAGGGAAATAGGATTTCTCTATGGAATGTACAAGAGACTGAAGAATGAATTTACAGGCGTATTAACCGGAAAAGGAATTTCGTGGGGAGGATCTTTGATTCGTCCGGAAGCAACGGGTTACGGAACGGTGTATTTTGCTGAAAGTATGCTGAAGACCAAAGGCGATTCCATGAAAGGAAAAACAGTACTGGTATCCGGATCGGGTAATGTTGCACAGTATGCTACCGAAAAAGCGACACAATTAGGTGCAAAGGTTGTAACACTCTCTGATTCGTCAGGATATATCTATGATGCTGATGGTATTGATGCCGAAAAGCTTGCTTATGTCATGGAACTGAAGAATGTAAAAAGAGGAAGGATCAGCGAATATGTCAAGCAATATCCTTCCGCCAAGTATACAAAGGGAGAAACGCCTTGGAGAGAAAAATGCGACGTGGCCATGCCCTGTGCCACACAAAATGAATTAAATGGAGAAGACGCCAAGGTTTTACTGGCAAATGGTTGCACTGTGGTTAGTGAAGGGGCCAATATGCCATCGGATCTGGATGCTGTTCATGCCTTTCTTGATGCTAAAATACTATATGCTCCGGGAAAAGCCTCAAATGCAGGAGGAGTTGCTACTTCAGGTTTGGAAATGAGCCAGAATTCTTTAAGAATGAACTGGACCAGAGAAGAAGTTGATACAAAACTGAAAGAAATCATGAACAATATTCACGATGCCTGTATTCAGTATGGAAAGGATGAAAACGGATATGTTGATTATGTGAAGGGGGCCAATATTGCAGGATTTGTTAAAGTGGCCGATGCCATGCTTGCTCAGGGTGTTGTATAATCTGTATGATGTAAATAAAAAAACCTTTCGCCACTGCGAAAGGTTTTTTTATTTTAGAAGTAATTCAGATTATTTCACGTTTTTCATATAAGCTGCCAAAGCCTGTAACTCTTCCTCTTTTAAATCTTTAACAAACCCGTCAAGATTGGCCTGCATAATGGCAACCTGTCCGGCATCCGTGTCAACAATAGCTTCTTGATTTCCTTTTAGAAATTCCACCAAACTGGCATTTTTTTCTTCATATATCTTGACAATGTCTTTTACTGAAGGTCCAACGATTTTTGCATCCAGCTGATGACAGGAAACACATGTTTTGTCAGTAAAAAGCTTTTCACCCATGGCAACCAAATCATCTGCACTTTCATCAGAAGCTTCCTTTGCTACTTCTTTAGCAGGGGTTTCAACTTCTTTTTTCACTTCTTCTTTTTTTGTTTCTCCGCAACTCACAATGGCCAGAGAAAAAATGGCAAATACGAAAAGTATCTTTTTCATGGTACAAAATTTTTGTGGTTAAATTAATTACAAATTTATTCAAAAATTGCCATAAAACAGCATTATGAATCTTATAATTGCTCATATTTGTCAATAGATCTTTTAAAGATTAAAAAATGTTAAATTTGCAGGACAAGACATAGATAATGATAGATAAATTACAGATAGTAAAACAAAGATTTGATGAGGTTTCTGATTTGATCATCCAGCCGGATGTGATCATGGACCAAAAGCGTTATGTCAAATTGAATAAAGAGTACAAGGATCTGAAGAAGATAGTTGATAAAGGAACAGAATATAAATCTGCTCTTGCAAGTATTGAAGAGGCCAATGAGATTATTGCTGATGGTTCTGATGAAGAAATGGTGGAAATGGCAAAAATGGAGCTTGAAGAAGCTTCTGCCAAGATTCCGGGCCTGGAGGAGGAAATTAAATTTTTACTGATTCCGCAGGACCCTGAAGATGCAAAGAACGTCATTGTTGAAATACGGGCAGGTACCGGAGGAGATGAGGCCAGTATTTTTGCAGGAGATTTATACCGAATGTATACAAAGTTTGCTGCCGAAAAAGGGTGGAAGGTTGAATTGGAAGATCTTAGTGAAGGAACTTCAGGAGGATTCAAAGAGATCATTTTCAGCGTTTCCGGAGAAGAGGTTTACGGGACATTAAAATTTGAATCTGGTGTTCATCGGGTGCAACGCGTGCCGCAAACGGAGACGCAGGGAAGGGTTCATACCTCTGCCGCTACCGTAATGGTGCTTCCGGAAGCAGAAGAATTTGATATTGATCTTAAAATGAGCGATGTGCGTGTTGACTATTTTTGTGCTTCAGGGCCCGGAGGGCAGTCGGTTAATACCACGTATTCTGCAGTTCGCCTTACGCATATACCAACAGGAATAGTGGCGCAGTGTCAAGATCAGAAATCGCAGCATAAGAACAAAGATAAAGCGTTTAAGGTGTTGCGTACGAGAATTTACGAGGTTGAACTGGAGAAAAAACTCCAGGAAGATGCAGCTAAGAGAAAAACGCTGGTATCAAGTGGTGACCGATCTGCTAAGATCAGGACCTATAACTATCCGCAGGGAAGGGTAACCGAGCATCGAATTGGGTTGACTCTTTACGATTTGAACAACGTTATAAACGGAGATCTGACTAAGATTATTGAAGAGTTAAAGCTGGCTGAAAATGCTGAAAAGCTCAAGGCTTCGGAATCGGACTTCTAAACGAAGTGAGAGGGTGCGATCCAAAGAACAGGTCTTGATTTTAGGACATAAAAAAAACCTGAGGAATTCCTCAGGTTTTTTTTATAAGCAAGTATTTGTTTTATTTAATTTTATCTACAATCGCTTTGAAGGCATCCGGCTCATTCATCGCAAGATCGGCTAAAACTTTTCTGTTCAAATCGATATTATTTGCTTTGATTTTACCCATGAACTGCGAGTAAGACATACCGTGTTCACGAGCTCCCGCGTTAATACGCTGGATCCATAATGCACGGAAATTTCTTTTATTTTGTTTTCTGTCGCGGTAAGCATAAAGCATTGCTTTTTCAACTGCATTCTTAGCAACAGTGTAAACATTTTTTCTGCTACCAAAGTATCCTTTGGCCTGTTTGATAATCTTTTTTCTACGAGCTCTTTTAGCTACTGAATTTACTGATCTTGGCATGTTTTAAATTTTTTTTGTGTAAGGCAGATTCTTTTTAAATCATTTGATAAGCACTAACACATGGTTTATAATTAATTACCTCAAAAACCTCACGGTTTATTTTAACGTTAATTGTTGTCTGATGTTTGCTTCATCGGCTTTGTGAACCAATCCGGCGTGAGTCAGTTTTAATTTACGTTTCTTACTTTTTTTAGTCAAAATATGACTTTTAAAAGCATGTTTTCTTTTAATCTTACCAGTACCCGTTAGTTTAAAACGTTTTTTAGCACTGGATTTTGTCTTCATTTTAGGCATCTTCTTCCTATTTTTATTACTTGCTTATATAATTTTCCTACTTCTTATTTCTTCTTTTTGGAAGCGATAAACATTGTCATCCTTTTTCCTTCCAGCCTTGGCATCTGTTCAACAGTACCGTATTCCTCAAGTTCCTGGGCCAGTCTTAGCAAAAGGATCTGACCTTGGTCCTTAAATACAATTGACCTCCCTTTAAAGAACACATAAGCTTTAAGTTTTGCACCACTCTCAAGAAATTTGATCGCGTGTTTCTTCTTGAACTCAAAGTCATGTTCATCCGTATTAGGACCAAACCTGATTTCTTTAACAACAACTTTAGAGGCTTTTGATTTAAGAGCTTTTTCACGTTTCTTTTGTTCGTAAAGAAATTTCTTGTATTCAATAATCTTACAAACAGGAGGTTTTGCCTTCGGTGAAATTTCGACCAGATCGAGACCGAGATCATATGCGATCTCTCTTGCCTTTCTGATTGGATAAATACCGGTTTCAACGTTTTCGCCCACAAGTCTGACTTCGGGTGAGTCAATTTTATCATTGATCTTATGCAGATCTTCCTTGATAACTCTCCATGGCTTTCTGGCCCCTCTGTTTCTTCTTATTGCTATAGCTCTAAAATTTTATTCCCTAAGGATTGGTTTAACTTTAAAATTGTTGTAACGTTTTATCTATTTCATTCTGAATGATTTCGGCAAATCCTTCTATGGAATATGATCCTAAATCACCTTCACTATGTTTTCTCACTGATACCGTACCTTCTTTCTCTTCATTTTCACCGATGATCAGCATAAACGGGATTTTACTCAGTTCCGCATCTCTGATCTTTCGACCCACTTTTTCATTGCGGTCGTCAACGAGGGCGCGAATTTCGTAATTTTCTAGCAAATGTAAAACTTTTTTAGTATAATTTTCGTATTTCTCACTGATTGGGAGCAAAATAACCTGCTCAGGCGTAAGCCATAAGGGGAAATTACCTCCAGTATGTTCTATAAGGATGGCGATAAAACGCTCCATGGACCCGAAAGGGGCCCTGTGAATCATCACCGGACGGTGAAGCTGATTGTCAGATCCCTTATAGGTAAGATCAAATCTTTCCGGAAGGTTATAGTCTACCTGAATGGTCCCAAGCTGCCAGTTTCTTCCCAAAACATCCTTGACCATAAAATCCAGTTTAGGCCCGTAAAAAGCAGCTTCTCCGTATTCAATAACTGTTTTGAGACCTTTTTCATCCGCGCATTTCATTATGGCTTTTTCGGCCTTTTCCCAATTTTCATCACTGCCAATGTATTTGTCTTTATTATCAGGATCCCTTAAAGAGATCTGGGTCGTAAAATCCTTAAAGCCCAAAGCACTGAAAACATATAATACAATGTCGATCACAGCGTTAAACTCATCATTCAATTGATCAGGAGTACAAAATATATGTGCATCATCCTGAGTAAAGCCTCTTACCCTTGTCAATCCATGTAATTCGCCGCTTTGTTCATATCGGTACACTGTACCGAATTCGGCATAACGCTTTGGAAGATCTTTGTAAGAATATGGTTTTGTCTTGTAAATTTCGCAATGATGCGGACAGTTCATAGGTTTCAAAAGAAATTCTTCACTTTCTTTTGGCGTATGAATGGGTTGAAAGCTGTCCTCGCCGTATTTAGCGTAATGGCCTGAAGTAACATAAAGTTCTTTCTGTCCTATATGGGGGCTGATAACCATTTCATACCCGGCTTTCTTTTGCGCTTTTTTGAGAAAATTTTCCAAACGCTCCCTTAAAGCAGCTCCTTTAGGCAGCCAAAGAGGTAGTCCTTGGCCTACTTTGCTCGAAAAAGTAAAGAGCTCAAGGTCTTTCCCTAATTTTCTGTGATCTCTTTTCTTTGCTTCTTCAAGGAGTTGGAGGTATTCTTTCAGCTCCTTTTGTTTGGGGAAGGAAATACCATAAACCCTTGTAAGCTGAGGTTTGCTTTCGTCTCCCCTCCAGTAAGCACCGGCCACACTCATGATTTTTATAGCCTTAATGATACCCGTATTTGGAATGTGTCCGCCACGACATAAATCTGTGAAATCACTATGGTCGCAAAAAGTTATATCGCCGTCCTCAAGGTTTTCAATAAGTTCCACTTTGAATTCATTACCTCTTTCCTTATAGTAATTCAGCGCTTCGGACTTGGAAACCTCGCGCATCTCAAATTCAAATTTTTGACGAGCGAATTCAAGCATTTTATCCTCTATTTTTTTGAAGTCATTTTCAGAAATTGACTCATCTCCAAAATCAACATCATAATAAAAACCATTTTCAATGGCTGGCCCGATAGTCAGTTTAGCCTGAGGATGGAAAAACAAAATTGTCTGGGCAAGTAAATGCGCAGAAGAATGCCAGAAGGCCTTTTTGCCTTCAGGGTTGTTCCAGGTAAAAAGTGTAAGACTACCGTCTGTGGTCAAAGGTGTTTTGGTTTCAACGGTTGTTCCGTTGAAATCTGCAGAAATAACATTTCTGGCCAAGCCTTCGCTAATGCTTTTAGCCACTTCCATTGGAGTTGTTTCATTTGCGAACTCCTTAACACTGCCATCAGGTAATGTGATATTGATCATATGCTTAAATCTATAAGGTTGCAAAGATACATATCCGAATTTAAATAAAGAATAGAAGGTGAGTTGAAATTAGTCCGGATTTTTTACGAATAAAAAAGCCTTATATATATATTATGGTGTAATTAAATTTTAATATGTTTTTCGCAACTTCTCAATCAAAAAATATTTCATTTTTTTTTAATCCGAATCATCAGGTAATCAGCTCATTGCAAATAGTAAGAAAAAATTAACAAAAAAAGTGGAGAAATAATTAGGTTGGTATTCATATTTGATTGTATTTTTGCAGCCGCTTAAAAACAGTAAAGCACTTGTTTTAAAGCATAAGTTCAAGTTGAAATAAGGCCAAAAAAAAGCGACCGAAAAAAAGGTAAAATTATTTTCAGATTTTATTTGGTGGTTTTAAAAAATGGTTTTAGTTTTGCACCCGCTTTCAGGGTTAAAGAAATTTGAAGTAGGGAAGAGAGCGAAGAAAAGGATTTAGAGTTCA
>NZ_JAIUZR010000003.1 GCF_020171465.1 Lutimonas saemankumensis | reverse complement strand
CCGAACAGAGAAGTTAAACCTATCAGCGCTGATGGTACTGCCACTGGTGGGAGAGTAAGTCGTTGCCTTTCTTTTAAAACCTCTGATACAATCGTATCGGAGGTTTTTTTTTGGTAAAATTCCAATAATTATGTCACATATTCAATTTGAAGGGGTCTTTAATAGAAACCCATTGGCATGAACAACATTTCCCTGAAGTTAATTTGCTGTCTGTTGATTATTTTTAACTATGATATACTGACGGCCCAGATTATTGATAATTTCAAGTCTCATACAACTATACTGTCTTCAGATAAAATGGAGGGAAGGGGAGCTGGAAGCAAAGGAATACAGAAGTCGGGAGACTACATCAGTGAGCAGTTTCAAAAGTTAGGATTGCAGCCATTAAAAGACGGTACCTATAAACAATATTTTCCTTATCCGGATCAAAAAGAACCTGAAGCAAACATCATAGGAATTATAAGTGCTTCAGAACCTACAGAAAAATCTTTGGTTTTTACTGCTCATTATGATGGATACGGTATACGCAAAACGGAAGGTACTGAGGATTCAATATATAACGGGGCTCGGGACAATGCTGTTGGAGTAGCGGCCTTGATCGAGCTTGCAAGAATTTATAAAAATGAAAAGTTGCCACCGGTGAACCTTGTGTTTATAGCAACAGCAGGAGAAGAATTCGGTCAACACGGAGCGGAATTTTATCTCGAGCAACCTGTTTTTGAAACGAAGAAGATCATCTTTTGTTTGAATTTTGACGGGTTCAATGTATCAGGTAAGCGAAGTGATTTTTTTATGATGCCAAGACAAGGAGTAGATTTTGTTGATGAGATTATTCTTACAGCCCAACGTTCTGGCTGGATGTATAACCCTCCAGAATGGGTTGATGCAATGAATAAAAACTTTGATTCCGCATCCTTTTTAAAAAGAGGTATTCCGTCAGTTACCCTTTGGGCAGGAGATCGATTACTTGGGGGAGAAATTGCACCAAAACTAAATTTTGGAGATATACACAGTCCTTTTGATGAAATCAATGAAGAATGGGACTGGAGTGGAGTGGAAGATCATTTGAAATTGTATAAAAGAATAGCTGATTACTTCATGCGTTCTAATAAAAATGTTTTGGTAAAGAATCCCGAACTGTTTCAATAAAAACGCTCAGGATCAACAAAAGGAATGATTTTGGTCATTTTATTTCCATCGGGAATAATGTAAATTACAAGGTGTTTTAAAGCCTTTGTCATGTCTGTCCCTCAAAAAAATAAGCTTAAGTTTAATAAATTAAGACGAAAAATCGATTTTTCATATGAAAAATGGTCTCAGATACGCAAGCAAACCCGTCCCAAGTTTATTATCGGACAGCAGAGGGCCCTGGAGGCCTTTGAATTTGGAATTGGTAATAAGGGAACCGGATTTAACATTTACGTTTCAGGATATCCGGGAAGCGGTAAGTTAAAAGCATTAAAGAGTTTTTTGGAAGAAAGAGCCAGGACAGAAGAAGCTCCGGGAGACCTGTGTTATGTTAACAATTTTAAAGATCCGTATTGCCCTAAACGAATCAATTTGAAAAAGGGAGGAGCCCTTATTTTTAGAAATGAAATTGGACAGTTGATAGAAGAAGCAAGAGATGCACTGATTCGAGCTTTTGAAAGTAAGGAATATGCCAATAAAAGGCAGGGAGTTATTGATCATTTTAAACAGCAGGAAGCAGAACTTTTCAAAAAAATCTATAAAAGGGCGCAGGAGAATAGTTTTGCCATCAGCAGGACCCCTATTGAAATCATTGTCGTTCCGATTGACGATAGGGGCAATCCGACCAGCGATACAGTATTTAAGAATTACACGAAAGAAAAGCAGGATGATATTCTTCGAAAGCGAGACATGATTATGGAGGAATTGAAGTCTCTGTTACGTAAAAACAGAGCGCTGGAAAGAGAACGCAATAAGGCGCTGATTGAACTTGACGATTCTGTTTCGATTTATGCCATTGAATTATTACTCGAAGAACTGCGGGATAAATACAAGGATAATGAGGATGTTCTTGAACATCTTGAGGAAATCAAATCCGATATTATAAATAATTTGTCAAATTTTTTAGAGGTAGGCCGTCCTTCCCCCGCCCTAACAACAGGTGTTGATAAAAAATGGCTGGAATATGATGTCAATATTATCACAGATAATACGGAACTTCAGGGGGCACCTATAGTAATGGAATTCAATCCCACCTATAATAATTTGTTTGGTAAAGTTGAGCATGAATCAGATATGGGAACCATGGTAACTGATTTTACCTTGATTAGAGGAGGGGCACTTCATAAAGCAAATGGTGGATACCTGATTATCCCGGTAAGGGATCTTCTCTTGAATTATTTTTCATGGGACAGTTTGAAAAGAGCGCTAAATAATGCTCAGATTGTTATTGAGGACGCCAGCGAAAGATTTGGGTTCATGAGTGCCAAAAGTTTAAAACCAGAGCCTGTTCCGTTACAGGTACAGATCATTTTGATCGGACCTCCCATTTTATACTATTTATTGTATAAATGGGATGAAGATTTTAAAGAATTATTCCGGGTTAAAGCTGAGTTTGATACTTCGATGAGCTATACCGCGGCTCATGTCCGGGATTTTGCATCCGTCATATCTAAAATTGAAAAAGAAGATGAGTTACTGCCTGTCGATCTTAGTGGCATTGAACGGATTTTGGAAGAAAGCTGCCGATTGGCTGAGGATCAGAAACGCATCTCGATTCGTTTTGGGGAATTGAGCAAGATCTTGCAGGAAGCTCATTATTATGCTTTGTCCGATAAGAAGAATAAAATCACTTCAGGGCATATAGAAAAGGCCATAGAAAGTAAATATTACAGGTCCAATCTCATTCAGGAAAAGATAAATGAATTGATCAGAAGAAATACCCTGATGATCGAACTTGAGGGAGAGAAAACAGGGCAGATCAATGGCATCTCGGTTATGGATATTGGAGATATCATGTTTGGACGCCCTAACAAAATTACTGTAGCGGTAGCTTCAGGTAAAGAAGGCATCATTGATATTGAGAGAGAAGTAAAATTAGGTGGCCCTGTTCATAGTAAGGGGGTACTCATTATCAATGGCTTCCTTCGTGATCATTATGCGCAGGATAAATCGATCAGTATGATGGCCAGCCTTGTTTTTGAACAGAGTTATGGAGAAATTGAAGGTGATAGTGCTTCCAGTGCCGAGTTGTATGCCATTTTATCTGGATTGTCTAGATTACCGATAAAACAGGGGATTGCAGTTACAGGCTCGGTAAATCAAAAAGGACAGATTCAACCGATTGGAGGAGTCAATGAGAAAATTGAAGGTTATTTTGAGGTGTGTAAGCAGTTTGGTTTGAATTCTGAGCAAGGTGTAATTATCCCTCGCTCAAACATAGATAACCTGATGCTTAAACCCGAGGTGGTACGAGCAGTAAAAGCAGGCAAATTTCATATTTGGTCTGTAGATACCGTTGATCAGGGGCTTGAAATTCTTACGGGACATCCGGCAGGCAGAAGATTGAAGCAAGGATCTTATACCAAAAACTCAGTTCATTACTTAGTTGATGAACGCATTAAAGAATTGGGCAGGAACCTGTCAGGTAAGAGCAAGGCGTAAAGCTGATCACTTATGAATTTCAGTTGTTTTTAGACCTTATCTTCTTCTGTTTGCAAGTAAGGGAGGAGCCTCTCCATTAAAAGGATTTCCTCTTCCAATACTTTTGGCCCCCATTCCTGAAGCATTAATTACGGCTCGGCTTCCATAACGTTTTCTGATACGGTCCATAGCCTGATAAAGGCTGATCACTTTATCACTGTCTTCAAATAAGTTGATCTGGTGCCCTCCCTCAACAAGATGGCTGAAATTTACTCCGATCAACCTAACCAGTAAACGGCGCTGATACAGTCGTTTGAAGAGTTCCATAACTACAGGAAAGATACTGTGGTCAGAGGCACTGTATGGAATGCGTCTTTGCATGGTATAGGTTTGAAAATCAGAATACCGGATCTTGACGGAAACACAGGCCGTTAGTTTATTTCCGTTTCTAAGCTGGTAAGTGAGCTCCTGAGCCATAGCTGTCAGAATACTTTTAAGTTTTAAAACGTCGGTCGTGTCACGGTCAAAGGTCCTTTCAGTAGAGATGGATTTCCGTTCCTGATATTGTATCACAGGAGTAGGGTCTATACCATTGGCTTTCTTCCAGATGGTACCTCCGTTTTTCCCCAGGACCTTGGACATCATTTCATAAGGCATTTCCTGTACGGTTCTGATCTTTTTAATACCCAGGTCGCAAAGTGATTTATAAGTCACCTCTCCCACCATGGGAATTTTTCTTACCGATAAAGGAGCCAGAAATGGCTTTTCATTGCCTTTGCCGATCTTGATCTGGTTATTGGGTTTGGCTTCTCCTGTTGCGATCTTTGCAACGGTTTTGTTGATCGATAAACCAAAAGAGATGGGTAATCCGGTTTCTTTAATGACCTTGTTTCTCAATTCGGATGCAAGTTTATAGGAGCCAAAAAATTTATCCATTCCGGAAAGATCAATATAAAATTCATCAATGGATGACTTTTCATAAAGAGGTACATTTTCTTTAATAATATCGGTTACCATATTAGAATATTTTGAATAGATTCCTGAATTGCCCCTGAGTACAACAGCTTCAGGACAAAGTTGTTTGGCCATACGCATGGGCATGGCAGAGTGAATGCCAAACTTGCGTGCTTCGTAGCTGCAGGAAGCCACGACCCCCCTGTCAGAAGTTCCTCCGATCAATACAGGTTTACTGTTCAATCTGCTGTCGATGAGTCTTTCACAGGAAACAAAAAAAGTATCAAGGTCCATGTGAAGGATATTTCTTTCATTTAGGTGTATCATGTGATGATCTGTTTGTTTTGTTCTTCGGCATAGCGAGGGTCCTGCATCATATCAAGTTTTTTCATACTGCTGATCTCAATACTGATACTGTCAAATTCTTCCATTACTTTTCCGATCAGCTGATAAACCCCCTTCCCTCTGAAAGGAAACTTTCGGGCCACAGGAGGAAAATGCACCGTATCGATATAATCGCCGTTTCGATCTAAAAAAGTTCCAAAATACATTCTGTCCCCTTTATGGGTAGATGTGTTTTTGGCCGTTACATAATAGCCATAAGTAATCACTGTTTTATGAATATGTTCAGGGAGTTCTTTGGCTTGAATATAAGAGTCTATTTTGTTGGTTATCAATTCAAAAGGATCACATAAAGGAAAGCCAAGATATTCGATCTCATCAAAGGCATCTTCATATTTTGAACTGGGAAGGTCAGGAGTTCGGTAACAGATTTTTTCTGTTTTAAACAAGGTTACGACCTGCTCTTCCAGATTGACTTTATTGATCTTCATATAAGCTTCCCATAACAGTTCTCGTTTATTCCTTCCCGTAAATGCGAAGGCATTGATTTTTATCAGAACAGAGATCTGCTCAATTGAAATGGGTACTCGTTCAATAAAATCATCAAGATCGGTATAGATACCTTTCCTTTCTCTTTCCGCCACGATTCTCCTGGCATTGGCTACTTCAAAAGAATGGAGCAGGATAAAACCCAGATAGATGTGTTTTCCTTCTATACGTGTTTCATAGTTGCTTTTGTTGATATCCGGCGGATGGATCACGGCCCCGTGCATTCTGGCTTCGTGCAGGTACAGGTCTACTCTGTAAAACCCTCCAAAATTATTGACGGTTGCTACCATATATTCAAGAGGGTAGTACGCTTTTAAGAATAAACTTTGATAGCTTTCTACCGCATAAGAGGCGGAATGCCCCTTGGCAAAGGCATAGCCGGCAAAACTTTCTATCTGTCTCCAGATCTCAGCCGTTAATTCATACGAATGTCCCTTTTGCCTGCAGTTTTCAAAAAACTGATTTTTAACCTTTAGGAACTCTTCCCGGGACCTGAATTTTCCGGACATACCTCTTCGAAGCATGTCTGCTTCACCTAAGGTAAGCCCTCCAAAATAGTGGGCAACCTTGATCACATCTTCCTGATATACCATGACCCCGTAAGTTTCAGGCATAATTTTAAGAAGTATGGGGTGGGCATCTTTTCTCTTTTCCGGATGACGGTATCTTAAAATATATTCCCGCATCATTCCTGATTTTGATACCCCGGGGCGAATTACAGAACTTGCTGCCACAAGGCCGAGATAATTATCGACCTGCAATTTTTTAAGCAGCATTCGCATAGCAGGGGATTCTACATAAAAACAGCCGATGGCTTTGGCATTTTTTAATAGGTATTTGATTTTTTTATCTTCTTTAAAGCGCTTGATGTCATGAATGTCGATAGGAGGAATCTCCGGCCTGTTGTACTTAACGATCTCAACGGCTTCTTTGATCTTTCCTAAACCTCTCTGGCTTAAAATGTCAAACTTATAGAGCCCTATATCTTCTGCAACCACCATGTCAAACATTGTTGTAGAAAAACCTTTTGGGGGTAAAAAAGTAGCAGTATAATGAGAAATTGGTCTTTCCGAGATCAGAATCCCTCCGGCATGTATACCCAGGTAATTGGGAAACCCTTCGATAAACTGACTGTAGGCAATGACCAGTTTTGATAAAAAATCCAGCTGGTCTATATGAAACTGTCTTTTGCTGAGCTTGTCGATTTCCTCTTTGGGCAAGCCAAAAACCTTTCCAAGTTCACGTACCGAAGCTCTGAATTTAAAGGTATTATATACACTGATCAGTGCGGTGTTCTTAAACGTTTTAAAAATAAAATTAGTGATGTCATCCCTGTCTCTCCAGGAAAAATCAATATCAAAATCAGGAGGATTCTTTCTGTATAGATTGATGAATCGTTCAAAATAAAGGTCAAGCTCAATAGGGTCCACATCTGTGATCCTCAAAAGGTAAGCCACGATACTGTTGGCCCCGCTGCCTCTGCCAACATAGTAATATCCTTTGCTTCGGGCATATTTCAGGATCTTCCAGTTGATCAGGAAATAAGATACAAACTGTTTTTGCTGAATGATCTCCAGTTCTTTTTCCAGGCGGTTAAAAATGCGAGACCCCAGTTTTTTATAGCGGTATTTCAAGCCCTGATAGGCAAGTTTTCGCATTAACCTGAAATCCAGATCTTCATTTTGGGTATAGGTCTTTTGGTTTTTAGGAACCTGGTTCTCAAAATCAAAACTGATATGGCACTGTTCCAGAACCCTTTGGGTATTTTGGATGAGCTGCGGATAGTCTTTGTAAACTTCGTTGAGTTCCTTAAAAGACAACATAATATCGGTTTCTTTTCCCTGTTCAGAAAGAGGAAGTTTGCTCAACAGAGTGTTGTTGTCTATAGCTCTTAAAAGGCGATGGGTATTAAAACCTTTCTTGTTTTGAAAGGAGACTGTTTGCAGGATCACCAGTTTTTCCATGGGCCATACAGAACGAGTGAATTTTAATTTGGGCAGCTCTTCGGGCCTTATACCCAGAAACTCATTATGGTTTAAAGGCCTTTTAAGTTGTTTTGAAAAAGGGTAGATCACAAAAACTTCCGGTAGGATAGGGGGTTCTTCTGCTACATAAAACTTTTTTTGATGGAGCAGGCTGCTCAGGAATTCATTGATATACCGAAATCCTTTATTGCTTTGGGCCAGCAGCACAAACTCTTGTTGTACACCGTTTCTAAAATCAACCCCCAGCACGGGTGAAATACCGTATTTGGAGGAAAGGCGTACAAAATCGATACAGGCTGTCGTACTGTTTATATCAGTTAAAGCAAAGTATTTCAGCCCTTTATGCTGAGCCAGCTGTAAAAGCTCTTCAGGTTTTATGGTGCCGTAGCGCAAGCTGTAATAGGTATGTGTATTCAGATACATGTAAGACGTTAAAAAGAAATATTGGAATATGTTACAAATTTAGGTTATATTTGTACCAAACCTTGATAATATATGTACCATTATGAATTTTATTGCAAATAACATCAAACATCTGAGAGAGCTTAAGAATCATACCCAGGAGTTTTTTGCCAATGAACTGGAGATCAGCAGAGAGCGAGTAGCGTCTTATGAACAGGGAAGATCTTCACCCCCGGTAGAGATACTGATAGCACTTTCGGACTATTTCGATCTCCCTATCGATGTACTGATCAAAAACGACCTTTCCAAGTCGGAGGATGCTTCCTTTATTCATATTGGAAATCAACGCATATTGTTTCCCATCAAGGTCAATGAAGCTAATGAGGATATGGTTGAAATTGTTGCGGATGACGCTTCGGCCGGATACCTGCGAGGCTATTCGGATCCTGAATACATCGAGAGCCTGAATAGTTTGAAACTACCTTTTTTACCAGTCGGAAAGCACAGGGCTTTTCCGATCAAGGGAGATTCCATGCTGCCGATCAAAAGCGGCTCTTTTATCATTGCCCGTTATCTTGAAGATATTCATCACCTGAACAGTGGTAGTACTTATATCGTACTAACCCATAATGATGGTTTGGTTTACAAGAGGGTTTATGATAAGATCGAAGAGCACCAGTGCCTGCTTATGGTATCGGATAATAAGAAGTATGATCCTTATTATGTTCCTGTAAATGAGATTCTTGAATTATGGGAATTTACCTGTCATATTAATTTAACCGAGTATGATGAAAGTGAGATCAATACGGATAGTATTGCTCAAATGCTTACCAATATTGGTGTTCAGCTCGAGTCTATACGGAAAAAGGTAGGCTGATCACAGGCCTGTTTTTGTCTGCAAAGATGCCATTCTGATTAAATGATTAAATCTGCATATCCTTATATCATTTAACTCATTATTTCATTTCTTTGTAGGACCTATGAAAATTAGATTCTCAATACTGTTCTTTATGATCTGCCAACTCATGTCGGCACAGGTTGGAGGAGAACGAATCTATACTTTTTTAAATATTCCCACTTCAGCCCCACAGGCGGCACTTGGAGGTGAGACCCTGATTTTGAACGACGACGTAAACCAGCCACTGTGGAACCCCTCGACAATCAGTAAGTTCATGGATAACCAGGTTTCGGTAAATTACGTGAATTACCTCACTGATGTCAATATGGGCTCTGCAACTTTTGCACATACCATTAACCGGAGGTTTGGCACCCTCCATACAGGGATCCAGTATATCAATTACGGAGAGTTTATAGGGGCTGATGAAGACGGGGTTGAAACAGGTGATTTCGGAGCCAGGGACCTGGCTTTTTCAATCGGATACGCCTATAATTTCCCGAGGTCTGATTTTTATGCCGGAGTCAATCTTAAATTTTTGAGCTCAAAGATTGAGAACTACACCTCGCAGGGTGGAGCCATGGACCTTGGAATATTATACTATTCTGATTTGAGGCCTTATTCTTTTACCGCAGTGATACGAAACCTTGGCTATCAGTTTTCTCCCTATGATGAGAAAAGAGAAGAGATCGCTTATGATATAGCGGTCGGAGCAACCTACGAATTATCAGATGTTCCTCTAAAGTGGCACCTTACCATAAACAGCCTTCAGCAATGGAATATTGCAGTGCCGAACCCATCAAATGATGAGACAGATCTTGACGGAAACACAACCTCAGAGGATATCAATTTTTTCGAAAATGCGATCCGGCATTTCGTTATAGGCGCAGAATTTTTTCCGAGAAGGAAATTTAGTGCACGTCTGGGATATAATTTCAGGAGGGCGGCAGAACTGAAATTGACCGAAACCAGAACCTTTGCAGGAGTTTCACTTGGATTCGGTTTAAAAATGGGGAGACTTAAATTAGATTATGCTTTTACAAAATACCATCCTGTGGATAATTCCAGTACCTTTACCCTCTATTTTGACTTGACAAGAAAAGGATTTTAATATGAACCCTAAAAGAAATATAATCATCGCTGTGGACGGATATTCCTCTACTGGAAAAAGCACTTTGGCCAAACATATTGCCAGGGAAATTGGCTACGTTTATGTTGATACAGGAGCCATGTACAGAGCTGTAACCTACTTTGCGATGATCAAAGGATTTATTGATGAGAAGCATTTTGACAAGGAAAGTTTAATTGCCAACCTTTCAGAAGTGAATCTGAGCTTCAAGTTTAATAAGGGCCTTGGATATGCTGAAATCTTTTTGAACGGAGAAAACGCAGAATCTTTTATTCGTACCATGAAGGTTTCGAACAGGGTAAGCCAGGTGGCAGCTGTCCCTGAAGTTCGTCAGAAACTGGTTGAACAACAGCAAAAAATGGCACTTAAAAATGGGATTGTTATGGATGGCCGCGATATTGGTACAGTGGTTTTTCCGGAAGCAGAACTCAAATTGTTCATGACTGCCAGTACGGAGGAGAGAGCCAGGCGCAGATTTAAAGAAATGAGGGATAATGGCGTTGAAATTGATTATCAATCTGTTCTTGAAAATGTCATGTTGCGTGATCACCTGGACACTACCAGGTCGGATTCTCCCCTGGTAAAGGCTGCGGATGCCATCGAAATAGATAACAGCCAGTTGAACGTGGATGAAACCTTTGCTTTAGCTATGGGTTACGTAAAGGAAAAACTCCTGAAAACTTAAATAATTTTCAGGGAATGTTGAGATATTTATGGGTTTGCAGGGAAATTTTCCATTTGGGATGTTCCATGACATAATCAACGATCTGAGGTGTCATTTTATCTCGGTTGCTCCATTCAGGCTGAAGAAAAAGTTCACAATCCTTACTTACTCTCGCAGCTTGCTCTTCGGCAAATTTAAAATCATGTTTATTGTAAACGATCACTTTTAATTCGTGTGCCGCCTCATATACTTCACTAAGCGGAAGCTTGGTCTTTTTGGGAGATAGGCAGATCCAGTCGTATTTTCCAGTAAGGGTATAGGCCCCGGAAGTTTCAATATGAACTTTTAACCCCGCTTCATAAAGCATGCCTGTAATATAATCCATGTTCCACATAAGAGGCTCTCCACCGGTTATTACAACTGTGTTTGCATATTTTTGCGCTTTTTCAACGATATGTTTGGTCAAAGTGGGAGGATGTAGTTCTGCGTTCCAACTTTCCTTTACGTCACACCAGTGGCAGCCAACATCACATCCTCCTATCCGAATAAAGTAGGCGGCCTTACCGGTATGGAACCCTTCTCCCTGTATGGTGTAGAACTCTTCCATAAGCGGAAGCATTTCACCTTTGTCAATCCGTATTTCCGTTTCTTTTAGCATGGCGCAAAGATAAACAGTAATTCAGTATTATAGTGATTATTTTGAGGACATATTTTTATATTCAGAATCTTCAATGGAAGTTTGATCAGGAACATTGTATTTATTACAATCCCATATATTCCAAGAAGGGTAGAATAGATTTTTAATTATTCCTGAAAAGGGTTAAATTTAACAAAAAAGTATTCTATGGCAGATAGTAAAAAGTTTGTTGATTCAATAGCCAGGGGTTATCAGACAAAAGGAGAATTCATAACAATGGGGGCCGCTATGCTGGGAGAAGAAACCTTTACCGGTTCCTTGGTGAACATTCCCTTGAAAACAATCAACAGGCATGGTTTGATTTCAGGTGCAACCGGTACAGGTAAGACAAAAACATTACAGGTATTTGCCGAGAACCTTTCAGAAAAAGGAATACCAGTTTTATTAATGGACCTAAAGGGAGATTTAAGTGGTCTGGCAAAGGCCAGTCCCGGGCATCCTAAAATTGACGAACGCCATGAAAAGATAGGAATATCTTTTGAAGCTAAGGAATTTCCGGTTGAAATATTGACAATATCAGAGCAAAAGGGTACAAGATTGCGGGCTACTGTATCTGAATTTGGCCCGGTCCTATTATCCAGAATTCTCGGCCTTTCAGAAGTTCAGGAGGGAATACTGGCAATTTTATTTCAATATTGTGACGATAAGAATTTGGCCCTTTTGGATCTTAAGGATTTGAAAAAGGTTCTTCAATATGCCACCAGGGAAGGAAAAAGCGAGATCGAATCGAGCTATGGCAGAATCTCAACAGCTTCCACGGGTGCCATTCTGAGAAAAATTGTTGCTTTGGAACAGCAAGGAGCAGATTTGTTCTTTGGGGAGAGATCCTTTGATGTTCAGGATTTGTGCAGGGTGTCAGATGACGGGCGCGGCATTATCTCGGTTTTGAGACTTACCGACATACAGGACAAGCCGAAGATGTTCAGTACATTTATGTTACAGCTCCTGGCTGAAGTGTACAACTCCTTTCCTGAATTAGGAGATAGCGATCGGCCTGAACTGGTTTTGTTTATTGACGAAGCTCATTTGGTCTTTGAAAATGCTTCGAAATCACTTCTTGATCAATTAGAAAGTATTGTTAAGCTAATTCGTTCCAAAGGCATAGGAATATACTTTGTTACCCAAAACCCTAAAGATATACCATCAGATGTCCTGTCTCAGCTGGGCTTGAAAATACAACATGCCTTGCGTGCATTTACAGCAAAAGACAGAAAGGCTATAAAAATGGCCGCCGAAAACTATCCTGACTCAGAATTTTATGATACGGCAAAGGTACTAACAGAACTGGGCATTGGAGAGGCTTTGATCTCTGCTTTAAATGAGAAGGGTATTCCAACTCCATTGGTCAGAACCTTATTGAGGGCGCCGATGAGTAGAATGGATGTTCTTTCTAAGGAGGAGTTGGAAAATCAGATCGATCAGTCAGAGATAGCCTCTATATATAATGAAGTAGTAGACAGTGAAAGTGCCTATGAGCTGTTGAATGAAAAAATTGCTGCCGCACAGATGCAGGCTGAAGAGATTAAAAAGAAAGAAGATGAATTGGAAAGCAAAAGGAAGTCATCATCAAAAAGGAGCAAATCAACAATTAATCCAATTGTTAAAGTTGTTACAAGTGCAACCTTTATAAGAGGAGTTTTTGGAATTCTCAATAAAGTAATGCGAAAATAAATCCTTGTATTGGGATAAATATTTTTTGCAGAATTTCAAATGTGTATCTATATTGCTCCTTCAAAAAATAAATATTTTGAAAATGAAAAGAATACTTGGAATTTTTCTGTTGTCAATCCTTTTTGTTCAATGTGGACAGGATAGTGATCTGCTGATTGCAAAAAATCAATTGGGTAAAATTGAAAAAAATACCACCATTGATCAGCTCGATAAAATATTTAAAAAGGATTCGATAGAAAAGTTCCCCTTGGAATCAGAAATTATTAGAGAATACAGGGTTTTTGATTTAGAAGGAAAGCCCTCCTTGGTTTTTTTCCCATTAATCGAAAATGATTCTGTTAAAGGATTGGAGCTGGTAAAGATCTACAGTGATGATTACATAACGGAAAAAGGTATTTCTACATCTTCCTCATTTGGAGATGTGGCTGAGAACTACTCGATAGACAAAATTGAACCTTCTTTTAGTTCGGCAATTTTGTTTATCAACGAAATAAATGCGACCATTTCCTTGAATAAGGAAGATTTGAATCTGGAGGAATTTGATATGAGTGAGATTCGTCAGGATCAGATCCCTGATGAGGCTAATATCAAATTCATCAGCCTCTGGTTCGAATAAACTTGAATTTGATTTTTCAATAGATATAAGTATGAAAACTGACCGCTCTAAAGTCAAAAGGATCCCCAAAAGAGGTTCTTATGACAACGAAATCATTTATAGTATTCTGGACAAAGAATTTATATGTCAGATCGGTTTTGTTCATGAAGACCACCCGGTGGTCATTCCAACAATTTATGGAAGGAAAGAAGATACCTTGTATTTTCATGGGGCCAATGTGAGCCGAATGCTTCAATCTATGGAAGAGGGAGTCCGCCTTTCGATAAATGTTACAAGGACCAATGCTTTGGTTTTGGCCAGATCAGCTTTTCATCACTCTCTGAATTATGAATCGGTAACACTCTTTGGACAGGCATTTCTTGTTCAGGATGATAAAGAAAAATCAGAAGCTCTTCGAATTATTTCGGATCAGGTTCTCGCCGGCAGATGGGAGGAGGTAAGAGAACCCAATGCCAAGGAACTGAACGTGACGAAAGTTTTAAAATTTAAAATCAAAGAGGGTTCAGCAAAAATCAGAGATGAAGGAGTAGGAGATGATACAAAGGATTATGAACTTGATATCTGGGCTGGATTACTCCCTATAGAAAAAACTTACGGAAGGCCTATTTCAGATCCTTCGTTAAACGATGGAATTGAAATTTCAGAAAGTGTAAAAAAAGCAGCAGATGAAAAACTATAAAGTTCAGAAAAATCCATTTGTTGTTCCTACAGACGATGGGAAGTTAATCGAAGAACATTTTGGGCTTGCCAGTATCGTGGCCGATCTTAGTCTGGCTCACATGATAGCACCTCCGGGTTGGAGTGAACCTTTTCAAACGCCTGATTTTGATGAATTCACTTATATTATCAAAGGTAAAAAGAGATTTATCATCGATGGTGATGAATTGATTCTCGGGCCTGGAGAATCTATAAGGATAAACAGAGGTAGCCGCGTTCAATACGCCAATCCGTTTGATGAACCCTGTGAATATATTGCAATTTGCACTCCTCCCTTTGAGCTGGACAGGGCCAACAGGGAAGATGACTAATTATTTTTGCAGGCCTGAAGCGTATTTTTCAAGAGCATAGCAATCGTCATGGGTCCAACACCACCAGGTACAGGCGTGATATAACCCGCTTTTTTACTCACTGAATCGAAGTCAACATCTCCGGCAAGCCTGTAACCTCTTTTTCGGGTCTCATCCGGTACCCGTGTTATTCCCACATCAATGATCGTTGCCCCTTCTTTAACCATGTCGCCTGTTAGAAATTCAGCTATTCCCAATGCGGCTACCACGATATCTGCTTCTCTTGTCAATGCAGCCAGATCTTTTGTTCGGCTATGGGCTATGGTTACCGTTGCATTACCCACCTTTCGCTTTTGACTGAGTAAAATGCTCATGGGCCTTCCTACGATATGGCTTCTGCCTATAACTACGACGTTCTTCCCGGAAGTTTCCACTTCATACCTTTCTAAAAGTTCAAGTATCCCATAGGGAGTAGCTGGTAAAAAGGAGGGGAGGTCCAGCGTCATTTTGCCAACATTTACGGGATGAAAACCATCTACATCCTTATCAGGATCAACAGCCATTAAAACCTTTTGTTCATCAATCTGCTTTGGCAGCGGCAATTGAACGATAAACCCATCTATGTCCTTATCATTATTCAGTTCCTGGATTTCGTGTAGTAACTGTTCTTCGGTAGTATCCTCTGGCAAGTCAATTAAGGTAGAATTAAAACCAACTTTATGACAAGACTTGACTTTACTGTTGACGTAGGTCATGCTGGCTCCGTCTGTTCCAACAATAATGGCTGCAAGATGAGGTGTTTTTAACCCGGCTTCTTTACGGCTCTTTACTTCCTCGGCAATTTCGTTTTTGATATCGTCTGATGTTTTTTTGCCATCAAGTAGGATCATATCATGTAAGTTTTAATTGTTCAAAGCGATTTATTTGTTGTAGACCGATAAATTTATTGCATTCCCTTCATCATTTGCATCATCTTCTTACCACCGCCACCTTGCATCATTTTCATCATTTTGCTCATCTGATTGAATTGCTTCAATAACTGATTTACTTCCTGCACATTGGTACCTGAGCCCTTGGCAATTCTTTTCTTCCTGCTGGCATTAATTATTGATGGGGTGCTTCTTTCACCTGGAGTCATTGAATGAATGATTGCCTCAATTCCCTTGAAAGCATCATCATCAATGTCAACATCTTTCATCATTTTTCCAGCTCCCGGAATCATTCCCACAAGGTCCTTCATGTTACCCATTTTCTTGATCTGCTGGATCTGTTTCAGAAAATCATCAAAACCAAATTGATTTTTGGCAATTTTCTTTTGAATCCTTCTGGCTTCTTCTTCGTCATATTGTTCCTGGGCTCTTTCAACAAGAGACACTACGTCTCCCATACCCAAAATACGTTCGGCCATTCGATCAGGATGGAAAACATCAATAGCCTCCATTTTCTCACCGGTTCCGATAAACTTTATGGGTTTGTTAACAACAGATTTGATAGAAAGGGCTGCTCCACCTCTGGTGTCACCATCTAATTTGGTAAGTACTACACCGTCAAAATTCAATACATCATTAAAGGATTTTGCCGTATTTACAGCATCCTGACCCGTCATGGAATCAACCACAAAAAGTGTTTCCTGAGGTTCAATGGCCCTGTGAATGTTGGAAATTTCATTCATCATTTCCTCATCAACTGCAAGACGCCCGGCGGTATCGATGATCACCACATTTTTTCCGGTTGATTTGGCATGTTTAAGTGCATTTTGCGCAATTTCAACCGGGTTCATGTTTCCTTCTTCGGCATATACTTCAACACCAATCTGATCTCCAACAACCCTTAACTGATTGATAGCGGCAGGACGGTAAACGTCACATCCAACAAGAAGGACCTGCTTTGTTTTTTTATTTTTAAGATAATTGGCAAGTTTACCTGAAAAAGTAGTTTTACCGGAACCCTGAAGTCCTGACATCAGGATTATGGTGGGAGAACCTTTTAGATTGATCCCTACGGTATCCCCTCCCATCAGCTCGGTGAGTTCATCTTTAACGATCTTCACCATCAACTGACCTGGGTTCAAGGTAGTCAGTACATTTTGCCCAAGTGCTTTTTCTTTTACGGTATTCGTAAAATTCTTGGCAATTTTGAAGTTAACATCAGCGTCTAAGAGTGCTCTTCTAACCTCTTTTAAAGTTTCAGCTACATTGATCTCCGTTATACTTCCGTGCCCCTTGAGCACATGAAAAGCCTTATCTAATTTGTCACTTAAATTATTGAACATAATTACTTATCCTGATTTTTTATCGATGCTTTTTATAATAGCATGCAAAGATAAGAAATTAGAACAAAGATATCCGCAACAAAAAAAGCTCAGTGCTCTTTTACAGATCGGATTTTTCAAATCTTATTGAAGAAGTATTCACGCAATAGCGTTTCCCGGTGGTATCTCTCGGACCATCATCAAAAACATGGCCTAAATGTCCTCCACAGCTTGTACAGATGATCTCTGTTCTGATCATTCCGTGACTCTTGTCCAGGACATACTCAACACTTCCCTTGATAGCATCGTCAAAAGAAGGCCAGCCACAATGTGATTCGTATTTTGTACCCGATTCGAAAAGCTGAGCATCACAGGCGGCACAATGATAAGTTCCTTTTTCAAAATGTTTGGTATATCCTCCATTGCCCGGCCGATCAGTACCCTTTTCTCTCAATACATAATACTGCTGGGGAGTTAAAATTTCTTTCCATTCCTCTTCCGTTTTATTTACCTTTCTTTCCATACTTTTTTTTTCCTGTGCCGATAAAACTGTACCCGACAAAATTAACAGCAGTACAATAAATGTTCTCATTTTATAAAATCAATAATTCTCTGAATCACAAAACCGTCCTTAAATATTTTGTGATGACCAAGACCATTCGTGATCAGTAATTCACCTTTTTTAAGGCTTTGACGTATTTCAACCGCGCTGCTTACATCAACATACTTATCTTCACTGTCATGAATGATCAGGGTTGGAATATGAATGCTTTCAGCTTTATTTTTTGAAGAAAGAGCATCAAGTGAGGTACCCAGTTTCTTTTCTGATAAGGTGATAAGCCGCTTTTCAATTTCGGGTTTCAATTCTACCTTTTTTACAAAATACTTAAATATCTGAGGAATTGAATTATCTGCTCCAATGGTAACCAGTTTGGATACTTTTAAACCATTGGCAACGGCATTGATCAGGGACATACCACCAAAGGAATGACCTATGGCTGCATCAAATGGTCCGTATTTTTTATTTACCTCACTGATCGCTTCGAGAAATTCCATCATGTTGGTTGTTTTACCTGAGGATAGCCCGTGTGCCGGTCCGTCAAAACTTACAACCATCATTCTGTTTTCAAGAACTTTGTCGGCAATTTGAAACAACTGAGTTCCTCTTCCGGCCCAGCCATGAACCATAAGTATTTTCTTTTTAGAATATCCGTAGACATATACATTAATTTCTTTTTTGCATTTCGGAAGGTAAAGAGATTCATTTTTTGCGCTGTTTCTCATGGTTTGTTCCCTTTCCGGAACTTTAACCCTAACCGGTGTAGAAAATAATTTGGCCACAAACAGAGTTGCGGCATTTTCTGAGAAGAATTGCAAAACCTTGCCAAAGGTTATTATATATCTGGGGATAACAAAGGAATTATGATTTCGAGCGGGCAATTTATTATCAGGCACAATGTATTCTTTTCTGACTTTGTTTTACGATTTGTTTTTGTTGGGTCATGAACAATTTCCACTAAACAAAGCTAACGAATTTCTCAACGAAATAAAATCTAGGTATTTGGCCTTTTCTTACAGGTGAAAAGATAAAAAATTGTACATTGTCGTTCGAAATTTTTAAACTACCAAACTATGCTCCAAAAAGGAGATAAAAAACTGATTCACAGTTGGGCATTTTACGATTGGGCCAATTCAGTTTACTCACTTGTTATAAGTACTGCGGTATTCCCTATTTATTACGAAACGATTACCGAGACTGAAAGCGGCCTTGTTAACTTTTTAGGAATACAATTTGACAATACCTCGCTTTACACCTATGCGCTGTCATTTTCGTTTTTGATTGTTGCTTTTATTTCTCCTATCCTTTCCGGTATTGCTGATTATGTTGGAAACAAGAAATCCTATATGCAGTTTTTCTGTTATCTAGGATCTATCAGTGTAATGAGTTTGTATTTTTTTGATGGAGTGGACAGTTTATGGATAGGAATTGTCTTTTCGATTTTGGCAAGTATTGGATTTTGGGGAAGTTTGGTGTTCTACAATGCTTTTTTGCCCGAGGTTGCTTATAATGATCAACAGGATCGTGTAAGTGCGCTTGGTTTTATTTATGGTTATATCGGGTCAGTCTTACTTTTGATTTTTAATCTCAGCATGGTGATGAAGCCGGAATGGTATGGGATTTCAGAACCAGGGATGGCTCCAAGAATTTCCTTTTTAACGGTCGGAATCTGGTGGATGGGATTTGCTCAGGTTACTTTTAAGAGATTGCCGGATGGGTTTAGAAGCGATAAGAAAAAGCGAGATTATATCTTTAAAGGATTTCAGGAACTCAAAAAGGTTGTGAATGAATTGAAGGATCAGCCTGTCCTTTTAAATTTTCTAACTTCCTTTTTCCTTTATAGTGTAGGGGTGCAGTCAACCATTTTGCTTGCTACGATTTATGGAAAATCGGAAATAGGGCTTTCAACCAGTAGCCTTATTCTAACCATAATTGTAATACAGCTCGTCGGAATTGCAGGTGCATATATTTTTTCCAACCTGTCAGGTAAGATTGGAAATATAAGTACTTTGAAAATAACCATTATAATTTGGGCGCTTGCCTGTTTAAGTGCTTATTTCCTGGATAAGAATGATCCAAACGTGCAATTGAAATTCTATGTGATAAGTGGTTTTATTGGGCTGGTTCTTGGTGCGATTCAAACCCTTTCGAGATCTACTTATTCTAAACTTCTCCCTGAAAACACCCTTGATCCTACCACCTACTTTAGCTTTTTTGACGTTACCGAAAAAGTAGCCATTGTCTGGGGTACCTTTATTTTCGGTCTGGCTATTTCTATAACGGCCTCTATGAGATTGTCCATCCTTTTGCTCTGCATCTTTTTTGTGGCTAGTTTTATTGTTCTTAGTTTTATGAAAAAAACAAAATACGTGCATTGATGGCTGGAGATCAGGTTTTTGATTATCTGGTTGTAGGGGGAGGAATTGTCGGAACCGCTACGGCCTATAAACTCAGTGTTAAACATCCGGATAAATCCATTGCCCTTGTTGAAAAGGAGAGCGAGCTGGGCATGCATCAAACCGGCCGTAATTCAGGAGTCATCCACTCGGGGATCTATTACCGTCCAGGTTCGCTTAAGGCTGAAAATTGCAGAATCGGGAGAGAGCAGCTTGTTAAATTCGCAAAGAAGTATGACATTCCGCATCAGATTTGTGGAAAGATTATTGTAGCCACTACCAAAGAGGAATCTTTGATTTTAGATGAGATTTTTAAAAATGGAATCGAGAACAGGACCCCTGGTATTGAGTGCATTGATAGTGATGAAATCACTGAAAGGGAACCCTTTGTAAAAGGAGTGAAAGCAATTTGGGTTCCAAGCGCAGGGATCATTGACTATGTTGAAGTGGTCAAGACATTTGTCAGGCTTCTTTTAGAAAGGAACCCTGAAAACAAATTATTTCTTGGAAAAAAAGTTATTGGTCTGCATCGGGAAGCTAATTTGGTATACGTTGAAACTTCAAAACAGTCTTTTACAGCGAAGGAAGTAATTGTTTGTGGGGGGCTATTCTCTGATCGGCTTGCCCGTCTTGATAAACTAAAATTAAAAATGCAGATTGTAGGATTCAGAGGTGATTATTACGAGTTAAAACCCAGTGCAAAGCATAAAGTAAATAATTTAATATATCCTGTTCCTGATCCGAGGTATCCATTTTTAGGGGTACACTATACCCCGATGGTAGGAGGAGAGGTTGAGTGTGGGCCAAATGCAGTTTTTACTTTTAAAAGAGAAGGTTATCAAAAAACTAGTTTTAACTGGAAAGACAGTCTTCAGGCCCTTACCTTTAAAGGAACTATTAGACTCTTTGCGAATAACTGGAAGAAAGGTGTCGAGGAATACCGAAGGGCTTTTTCAAAAAAATTATTTGTAAAGGAATTAAAGAAACTGATGCCCTCAATTACCGAAGATGAAGTTGTTGCAACACGTTCAGGTGTCCGTGCCCAGGCTGTCGGAGAAAAGGGAGAAATGATCGATGATTTCAAAATTATCCATACAAATGGTGTTACCCATGTGATTAATGCTCCTTCACCGGCGGCTACAGCTTGTTTGGCAGTTGCGGACGAAATTATAGCAGGATTAGGGTAGACACAGGCCTACCCGCTATCCCGTCTACTCTTAATTTTTACTTTTGAATATGTACATCCATTTGAGGGAACGGTATACTGATACCTTCGGCGTTAAAGGCATTATACGTTTTTTCATTGATGTCAAAGTAAACATCCCAGTAGTCGTCACCTTTAACCCAGGCTCTTGCAGTTAAATTCACAGAACTGTCAGCCATTTCGGATAAGCCGACAAAATAGGCAGGGTCCTTAAGTATTCTTTTGTCACTTTTAAATAGATCAAAAATAACTTTTCTCGCCTTGTCCACATTATCTCCATATGCAATACCGAAGGTGAAATCAACTCTTCGGGTAGGTTGTGTAGAATAGTTAACCATTGATCCTGTAGACAAAGGACCATTTGGAAGTATAACAGTTTTATTATCCAGTTCGAGTAAAATTGTATTAAATATCTGTATCTCCTTTACAATACCTGCATGTCCCTGAGCATCAATATAATCTCCCACCTTAAAAGGCTTAAATAATAGAATAATTACTCCTCCTGCAAAATTTTGAAGGGTCCCTGACAAAGCCATTCCAACCGCTAAACCCGCAGCACCCAGAACAGCAATGAACGATGTCATTTCCACTCCCAGCATACCTAATACACTGATAACGAGCATCGTTTTTAAGAGGATGCCTGCCAGACTTATCAAGAATGGTTTGAGTGATTCATCAGTCTTTCTTTTATTTAGCATTTTGGTAAAGGATCCCATTAGAAGTTTAATGATGAATCCTCCAATGATCCATACGAGTATTCCTCCTAATAATTTTGGCCCGTATGTGTAAACAGCTTCTGTGAATTGATCTAGTAGATTGTTACTATTGAAGTTAATATCCATTTTGAGTATTGATTTAAAAAATTTTAGTGTTAATTAATGGTTTGATGCCTGGTCCTCACATGACCTGAACTTGAAGCAGGTGTTCACGAGGCGGAGGGTGTTGAAGACCTCGAATTCGGTCTTGTAGCTGGTCGCGTGGATGATCGTCTTGTGTCTGGTCTTTTCCTTGGTCTATTCGAAGATCTTTTGAATCACCTAATACAGACCTGACAGGATCATGATCTTGATTGTGGCTGATGTCTTCAATGCCTGCTGTCATTGTCGTAACTTTTTGAATACGTAAGACTTCCGAAATAAAAAACAGGAATGATGTTGAGATAGGAACTAAGGAAATAAATCTTTTCAAAATAAGACTGAATCGTGGGGGTTACAAACAAGCTTTTGCACAAAGATACATAAAACCAAAAGCATTTAAAACAGTGACAAAAGAAAATAATTAGGCACAATGAACTACCTATGCAAGAATACTATAAATTTGCATCAGCCAAACCTAAATATACCACGTTGAATTTAAAAAAATACACATCTGAATTTAAGTATAATTTTCAGTTGGCCATTCCTGTAATGATCGGGCACCTGGGTCATGTACTTGTGGGTCTTGCTGATAATATTATGGTAGGAAGACTCGGAGCGGCTCCACTTGCTGCCGTTTCCCTTGGGAACAGTTTTGTATTTATCGCATTTTCACTTGGTATTGGATTTTCAATGGCGATTACACCTTTAATTGCTGAAGCAGACGGAGAGAAAGACAGCGATAAAGGAAGAAGGTTGTTTCAGCATGGATTGATATTGTGTTCAATATTAGGTATTAGTATGTTTGTCATGCTGGTACTGGCAAATCCCTTAATGGAATACATGGACCAGCCACCAGAGGTTGTTGAGCTGGCCAGACCCTATTTGAACATTGTGGCTCTGTCTATGATCCCTCTGATGATTTTTCAGGCTTACAAGCAATTTGCAGACGGAATGTCCAATACAAAATACGGCATGAATGCTACCTTGATGGCAAATGTGGTCAACGTAGTCCTTAACTTCTTTTTAATTTACGGATTCTGGATATTTCCAAGGCTGGAGCTGGTTGGAGCTGCGTACGGCACATTGTTTGCCCGGTTTGCAATGGTTTTTTTTATGATCATTATTCTAAATTCGAGAAGCAAGTTTCATCCCTATTTTAATTGGTTGAAGTTAAAAGAGATTTCCAATGAGTTATTCAGAAGAATAATAAATCTTGGCTTCCCAACTGCCATGCAAATGCTCTTTGAGGTTGGTGTTTTTACGGCTGCAATTTGGCTGGCAGGAACAATGGGGACCATTGATCAGGCGGCAAACCAAATTGCACTTAATTTATCCTCCATGACCTTCATGATTGCTGTAGGGTTGGGTGTAACGGCGACCATCAGAGTTGGCAATCAAAAAGGATTAAAGAATTTTACAGAGTTGAGAAGGGTTAGTATTTCAATTTTCCTTCAGGTTTTTATGATCGAAATGGTATTTGCATTTTTGTTTATTACCTTTAAAAGTATCCTTCCCGAGATTTATATAGACGACGTCTCCGTTGTGAATACGGCAGCATCCCTGTTATTGATTGCTGGCCTTTTTCAGCTGTCTGACGGGGTTCAGGTCGTTGTACTGGGTGCCTTAAGGGGTCTGCAGGATGTTCGTATTCCTACCTATATCACTTTTATAGCTTATTGGATTGTTGGTTTCCCTATATGTTATATCTTGGGCAAAGAGCTTGGATTGGGATCCCAGGGAATTTGGATAGGACTTTTAGCCGGGTTAACGGTTTCTGCTGTTCTGCTCTTATTAAGATTTAATTATTTGACCAATAAACTCATAGATAATAATTAGAATGGGAATCGTATTTAAACAATCCTTCAATAATACTTTGATTCTGTTTTTAGGTTTTGCCATAGGTGGACTGAACGTATTGTTTCTTTACACCCATTTTCTGGAGGCCGAATATTTTGGCTTGATCACATTTCTATTGTCATCTGCCAACATGATCATGCCGCTTATCGTATTTGGTATGCAACATACGATTATTCGTTTTTTCTCTTCGTATAAGGAAAAGATGGATCAGGATAATTTTCTTTTGACCGCAGTTTTGCTCCCTCTCCTGGTGATGGTTCCTATGGGAATTTTGGGAGTTCTTTTTTACACTAAGATTGCAGAGTTTTTAGCAAGGGAGAATATCATCATTAAAGAATACACTTTTACTATTTTCTTCATAGCTGTTTTTATGGGCTATTTTGAAGTTTTCTATGCCTGGAGCAGGGTTCAGATGAAATCGGTTTTTGGAAATTTCGTAAAGGAGGTGTTTGCAAGAATCTCGGTTACACTCTTGTTGTTAGCGGTTTTTCTCGATTGGATTACAGCAGATGAATTTGTATATGCCGTCGTACTGGTATATTTTCTGCGAGCGGTAATTATGATGATCTATGCTTTTAAATTGTATTTCCCTGAACTCGTTTTGCAAAGGATGCCCGGGAATTTAAAGGAGATCCTTTCTTTTTCAATGTATATCATTTTGGCGGGGTCTGCGGGTACCATCCTTTTGGAGATTGATAAGTTTATGATTCCTCAGATGAAATTTATTGCTGAAGTTGCCTATTATTCTGTTGGGGTTTATATAGCTTCTGTTATAGGCATTCCATCAAGGGCCATGCAGCAGATCATTAACCCGATAACAGCCAGAGAGATCAATAACAAAAATATGGAAGAGGTTAGGAATCTTTACCAGAAAAGTTCTTTGAATCTTTTAATCGTTGGAGGATTACTGTTTTTATTGATCAACTTGAATATTGGAGATTTGTACAGTATCATAAACAAACCTGAATATTCAGTTGGAATTTACATCGTATTGATAATTTCGATTTCCGAACTGGTTAAGCTGTCTTTAGGAACGAACGGAGCCATTCTTACAAATTCCAAATATTATAAAATGCTCTTTTACTATTCAATAGGTATGGCAGTGAGCGTAGTAGTCTTAAACCGTATTCTTATTGAATCTATGGGTATTGATGGGGCAGCCCTGGCCACTTTACTGGTTGTTGGGATTTTTTCCTTGCTCAAAATCCTCTATGTCAAGGCTCGATTAAATATGCAGCCTTTTACTTCTAAAACGGGAGTTTTATTGATGATTATTGGGGCAGTCTATACTGTTTTCTCCTATGTTGACCTTTCTTTGAATCCCTTTGTCAACATTGTTATAAGATCACTTTTAATTTCAGCTGTTTTTATTTTTTTAGTGATAAAATTCAAGTTGTCAGAGGATATAAATTTAATATTCAGGAAATATCTTGGATTATAAGAGATTTTTATAATCATTATACCGAAATTTGATCTCAAACGCATTTATGGAAATAACTCTATGACCTATTTGACGCATATTTTATTGGGATTCGTTATGGCCTTTATAAGCTTGATTCCGCCAGGAATGCTCAACATGACTGCTGTAAGAACTACCATTGAAAAAAATAAAAAAGAAGGGGTTTGGTTTTCTCTGGGTGCTGCCTTGGTGGTAATTCCACAGGCATTTATAGCACTTGTATTCGCCCGTTTCTTTGCTGATCACCCGGAAATAATTGATCGATTGAACCTGGCTGGAATTATTGTATTGTTTTTTCTATCCGTGATGTTTTTTATTCAGGCCAGAAAAAAGTTCAGAGGAGAAGGAGGAAAAAGAAGAGGGAAGAGTTTTTGGTTGGGCATACTGATGTCTGGAATGAACATGCTGGCCATACCCTTCTATCTTGTACTGTCATCGGTTTTGGAGCACAGAGGTTTGTTAAATACCGAACAACCTTTTATTAATCTCTTCGTTACAGGGGTTTTTCTGGGTGCCTTTACTTTATTTTTTACCTACGTAAATTTTGCCAGGATCGTCGTCAAAAGAGCACAGTTCATTGCACGCAATATCAATTATATCTTAAGCCTGTTATTTTTCTTTCTGGGTATTTTGACGTTAATTCGATTTTTGTAGTAATTATTTTTATTAAATTAGCGACACATCCCAAAATAAATGTTAATGATTCCAGCTATCATTCAAAACCTCAACCGAGGAATCAGATTATTGAATTCAATAAATGATGAGGAATACTCCAATAATTCTACAGCACCCTATTACTCAAGTATAGGGGTACATATGCGCCATATTCTGGATGTATTCAATTGTGTTCTAAAAGGTATTGATAAAGGAATTATCGATCTGTCGGCAAGACAAAGAAATGAATTGGCGGAAATTAATGTTGCTGTCGGCCTCGCATATTTTGAGGAAATTCAATTAAAACTGAGTAAAATTGACCCGGCAAGTCTTGAACGTGTTGTTCAGGTGAAAGATGATTTAGGACTTGGCATGGTAACCGCCAATTATACTCTCGCAGCTGCCTTGATTCAGGCACACAGTCATGCTATTCATCATTTTGCGAGTATTGGATACATTATTTCTCAATTGGGAATCGATCTTCCCGATGGCGATTTTGGTTATAATCCAACCACTCCAAGAGGAAATACCGTCAACAAATAACGAGACTAGAGATCTAACATATTTAATTTTTTCAACTTTTTCGAGTACGTTCTTAACCACAGAATATTTTTTAGGTAGGCTGCAACCGAAGGATAGGGAATGTTTTGGTCATTATGGACCTGAACCGCTATTTTCCCCATAATTGCCCAATGTTTATTGATGGACTTAAGCGCATTTAAGAAAGAAGCATTTTTATCGGTGGCGTCATAGATATGTGTTGGTTCGGAAATGATGCCGTTAACTTCCAGTATCTTAAAATCAGTTCCTTTCATTAAACTTTTGTAATCTTTGTACTTGATGTCAAGCCTTCCATAATTCCACCCTTCCATTTCTTGACAAATTCCGTCCATAAAATCGATCAGTTTACCATTTATTAAATGATTGCCATTAATAAATTGGGTCCCCTTGGAGTGGTTCCCAATGACCGAAAGTGTCATTTCTTCGTCAAGATCCAATACCTGGTCAATTCTGTCTCTGTGAAGAATCGAAAACAGGTCCTTATAGAGAAAAGCTCTCTCGTCTTTTTGAATCAGTTCGGACAAGGTTAGTTTTCCGTCACCGGTTACTTTGACAAATTTTTTTATCGTAACTGAACTCACACTGCCAGTTTTTTTGTCTGGGAACTTATGGTAAAAAACGCCTATTTCGTTTTGATAGGTGATGAATTCCTGAATGATGGTGTTTTCATCGAGAAGTGTCAAATATTTTTTCAACTGATCCAGATTATCGATCTTTTTGACCATATAGCCTCTAAACCCGATGTCAGGTTTGGCAACAAGCGGAAAATTTATTTGAGCTTCAATCAACCTTTTTTCCAATCCATCCAGCGAATCATTCTTAGAAAAAAGAAATCCTTTTGGTCTGTATTTTTCAGGAAGGAGTTCCAGGGTTTTAAACTTTGATTCGGTACCGTTTCCTGAATATAGTACTGCAGGGTTTGCAACCGTATAGTAAATAGGGTGTCTGGCTTTTATAGATCGTACAAGAAACAGAGGCAGCAAAGGTAAATAATAGGTAAAGGCTGGCCAGTGTTCCCAGTGAGTAAGCTTGACAAAGGCCGCATTGCGTTTCATGAGCTAAAAAGTGCTTTTAAAATAAGCCGAAAGGCCTGGGTGACCAGTCCAATTGTAAAAATTGTCATAAGGCAGCCCAAAACCAGAAGAAAATATCCGTTTCCCTTATTTAAAGATTTAAAACCTATGGTTACAACAATAGGAGAGGCGAATAACAAAGGCAGAGAAGCTGCCAGAAATTTTAATCCTTTCTGGTAAATCTTTTTGGTCTCTGTATCCTTAAAGACTTTTTTCTGTTTAGAGGTTTCCTGATTCATGGTCATTTATATTCTTTGAGCCTGGGGCATGATAAATATAAAAGTGAAATTTCTTATAACCAAAAAAAGGGCTTTAATAGTTTATATCAAAGCCCTTCTGATTCAGTAAAACCTGTTGATTAAGCCAATGCTTTCTCAAGGTTATGTTTCAATTCATCAAGGAATTCCTGTGTGTTCAGGTAATCGTCTGAAGTCATATTTTCTTTGTGAATTAAAAGTGCAAGGTCTTTTGTCATTTTACCGCCTTCAACTGTGTCAATACAAACTTTTTCCAAAGTATGGCAAAAATTGATCAGTTCCTGATTGTTGTCAAGTTTCCCACGGTGTTCCAAACCTCTGGTCCATGCAAAGATGGATGCTAAAGGGTTCGTTGAAGTTTCCTTCCCTTGCTGATGTTGTCTGTAGTGTCTGGTTACAGTTCCGTGGGCTGCTTCAGCTTCAACAGTTTTTCCATCAGGAGTAACAAGAACAGAAGTCATCAGTCCTAAACTTCCAAATCCTTGGGCAACTGTATCTGATTGAACGTCGCCATCATAATTTTTACAAGCCCATACAAATCCACCATTCCATTTCATGGCAGCAGCTACCATGTCATCAATCAATCTGTGCTCATATGTAATTCCGGCTGCTGCGAACTTGTCTTTAAATTCATTTTGATATACCTCTTCAAAAATATCTTTGAACCTTCCGTCATAGGCCTTAAGAATTGTATTCTTTGTACTGAAGTATAGATTCCATCCTTTGGAAAGAGCCTGATTGAAACTTGAACGAGCAAAGCCATAGATGGATGAATCAATATTGTACATGGCCATGGCAACTCCATTCTCCTCAAAATTATAAATTTCGAAAGATTGAGTTTCACCACCATCCTCAGGAGTGAAGGTCATTGTCAATTTACCTTTTCCCTTGGTTACAATATCAGTTGCCTTGTACTGATCGCCAAAGGCGTGTCTTCCAATACATATCGGCTTGGTCCATCCCTGAACATATCTTGGAACATTTTTCATAATGATCGGTTCCCTGAAAATCGTTCCTCCTACTATGTTTCTGATGGTCCCGTTTGGTGAACGCCACATTTTTTTCAGATCGAATTCTCTAACTCTGTCTTCATCGGGAGTAATGGTGGCACACTTGATTCCAACATTATATTTCTTAATGGCTTCCGCAGCATCAATAGTAATCTGGTCGTTGGTTTCATCTCGGTACTCAACACCCAGGTCATAATATTTGATGTCGAGGTCAAGATAAGGAAGTATAAGCTGGTCTTTAATGAATTTCCAAATTATTCTTGTCATCTCGTCCCCGTCTAATTCAACGATGGGGTTGGTTACTTTTATTTTAGTCATTGTCGTTTTGATTTAATTGCTGCAAATATAATAAACCATCACTAAGTTTGGAACTTGGAAAATTAAAAAATGCAGTTTTGAGAATTCTCTAAATTTTAGCCCTGTTTCTAATGTATTTAAAAATTAAAAGCCGTATCAAAGTGGGACTTTGTACGGCTTTTTGGTTTGGTTAACAATATTTAATAGTATTTAAATATTGCTTTGGTTTAAAATAGGGAGGATTTAATGGTAGTATAACATTAAAAACTCTTTAAATGACTGCCTTTTGTAAAACTAAAATTGAATTGCGCTAAACACTTTAGTTCCATATTTCAAAAAACAGCTTTAGAAATTAATCTAAAGTCTTTTTTCTTAATGAGACAATTTTCATAACCTTTTTATCGGGGAGAGCCCCATCAGGATCAAAGACCAAAACAAATTTAAATGAACAGATTCACAAGTAATTAGAAATGAATAATAAAAAGACTAACAGGATATTAACAATCGTTATTAACAATTGTTAATAAGTCTAAAACCTCTTTATGGCTTCTATCAATTTTGATTGAAATGGCGCTTGTGAAAAGGAGGTCAAATTCTTAAAAACAATACCCATGAAAAAGTGGAACTTTCTCATGGGTAGTTGCCGAAACATTTAGCTTAAAATTGATCACTTATCCTCACATTTTCATGTTCCAATAATTAAACTTTAAGCTTTTATCTCTTTAAACATTTTGTCTATGTTTTTTGAAAATGCCTTCATCGAAAATCAGACTCCTTCAAAGAACAGCAACAAAACATTCTATTGCAATAACTAACCTTAAAATCTAAATATTTATGCTAAATACATTGATCTTATTGTAACGATCAGTCATCGCGCCAAGACTTTCATCCTGACAAAACCAAGTCGATTTCAAAAAAGGAAGAAACTTAAAATCTGCACCTCAAGTTCCAAACCTCAACTGGACCATCTTGATTTCTAATTCAAATATAAATCGTAAAATCTTAGAATTCAATTTTTAACCACTTTTGTTTTTAACATATTATTAAATACGATTATTAACAAAAGTTAATAAAAAAACCTCTTCAATCATAATGATCAAAGAGGTTGCTAATTTTTTATGAAATAAGGATTATGACCTTTTTTCTTTGATTTGTGCTTTTTTACCTGTAAGATTCCTGAAATAGTAAATTCTTGCTCGTCTTACTTTTCCGCGCTTATTTACTTCAATTTTTTGGATCGCTGGAAGGTTTACAGGGAAGATTCTTTCAACTCCGATTGTTCCAGACATTTTTCTAATGGTGAAAGTCTCTGAACTTCCGCTTCCTCTTCGTTGAATTACAACTCCTCTAAAAAATTGAGTTCTGCTTTTTGAACCTTCTTTGATTTCAAAGTAAACCGTAATTGTATCTCCGGCTGCAAACTCAGGAATTTCTTTTTTTGCAACAAATTCGTCCTGTACAAATTTTACTAAATTTTCCATTATTATATTTTAAAATGGTTTGTTAAGAATCAACATACACGATTTTCGTCAGAGGTTAATTTTTGAGAGTGCAAATTTATAAAAAAGTTTTGATTAAAAAAGAAGAGCTGTAAAATATTTTAGTAGGGTCAGGTTTCTTTCTAAATGACTTTCGCTCTGGTAATTAGGTTTTTTTAAGACTATTCATCTAAGGATTCCTCTTCCAACAGATCGGGCCGAATAAGCCGGGTTCGTTTCAAGGCCTGTTCATGTCTCCATTCATCTATTTTCGGAAAATTTCCCGAAAGGAGTATATCGGGTACTTTCATGCCTTTGTAATCAGCAGGTCGTGTGTAGACAGGAGGAGCCAGCAAGTTGTCCTGAAACGAATCCGTCAGAGCGGAAGTCTCATCTCCTAAGACCCCTGGAATGAGCCTTATTACAGCATCACAAAGTACAACGGCAGCCAACTCTCCTCCAGACAGTACATAATCTCCTATTGAAACTTCTTTGGTTACGAATTTGTCTCGTACCCGCTGATCAACTCCTTTATAATGTCCGGTCAATATGATCAGGTTTTCTTTAGCCGAAAGTGAATTAGCCATTTGCTGATTTAAGCTTGGAGCGTCTGGTGTCATGTAAATAACTTCATCGTATTTTCTTTTCTGCATTAACTGGCTTAAACACTTGTCAATGGGTTCCATCATTAAAACCATTCCGGCCCCGCCTCCAAACTGATAGTCATCTATTTTTCCGTACTTATTTATGGCGTACTCTCTAAGGTCATGAAAATGAATTTCCACTTTACCTTTTTCCTGTGCTCTTTTAAGAATTGAATGCTCAAAGGGGCTTTTCATCAACTCTGGTGAAACTGTTATGATGTCTATTCGCATGTGACAAAGATATTTATTTTTTAAGAGCCCTGATCATTCTGTCCGATCCGTAAATATCCTTTTTTAATTCAACAGATTCAAAACCCATAGCCTCTAATAGTTTAATTACATCTTCGGCCAGATACTGATTGATTTCAAAAAATAAATAACCCGACCTCTTCAGGCTGCTACAAGCGAGTTCTCCTATTTTACGATAAAAGATCAAAGGGTCCTCATCTTCGACAAATAGTGCCAGTTCAGGTTCGTATTTTAAAACATTATTTCTCATCTTGGTTTTTTCTGATTTCCTCACATAGGGTGGATTTGATACGATGATATCATACGATCGGGAAAGCTTATTCAAACCGAGAACATTATCATGTTCAAAATTGATTCTAACCTCGTTTTCTAAGGCGTTTTCAGCTGCAATCTTAAGTGCCTCTTTTGAGATGTCAATTGCATCTATTTTGGCATCAGGTAATTGCTTTGACAAGGATATGGGGATACAGCCGCTCCCTGTTCCTATATCAAGTATGTACAGTTTCTTGTTTTTAATCGTTGATTCCAGTATCCAGTGAATCAATTCCTCAGTTTCAGGTCTTGGTATCAGCACATTGTAATTCACTTTGAACCTCATTCCCATAAATTCGGTATGACCAATGATGTATTGGATGGGATATTCTTCTTCGAGCTTTGCCAGGGCGTCAAGGAAGATGTCAGAATCTTTTTGGTCCAATTTCAATTCTGGTTCCAAAGCGAGTTCTAAACGAGATTTATTCAGGTAGTTCTCCGTAAGCATATGGAAAAAACTGTTGATTTCACGGGCAGGATAATAGGTTTTTAATTTATGATGAAACAGGTTCTTAATTGATTTGATATGCATAAGTTGTTTAAAACGCTTGTCGTATTTCAATGTTATTAAATTAGAACAGTAGAAATATACATTTAAATTTTAATATTTTTATTTTCGCAAACCAATTGAGCCTTATGGAGGATCATGAAAAATTTATGAATCGTTGTCTGGAATTGTCAGGGCACGGTCTGGGCCTGGTATATCCAAACCCAATGGTGGGTGCCGTTGTTGTTTGTAATAATAAGATAATTGGCGAGGGATGGCATCAAAAAGCCGGTAGTCCACATGCCGAGGTCAATGCTATTCATGCCGTTAGAGATAAGGGCTTACTTCAAAGATCGACCATTTATGTAAATCTGGAGCCTTGTTCTCATCATGGGAGGACTCCTCCCTGTGCGGACCTCATTCTGAAAAGTGGTATTCCAAGGGTTGTTGTAGGGTCACTTGATCCAAATCCCATTGTAAGTGGGCGAGGGGTGAAAAGGCTAAAAGATAATGGTGTGGAGGTCATTTCCGGAGTTTTGAGACAGGAGTGTGAAGAAATCAATAAAAGGTTCTACACATTTCACAAGAAAAAAAGGCCATATGTAATTTTAAAATGGGCTCAAAGTAAAGATGGATTTATATTTCCGGATGCTGAGAATATTAAAAAGGGCAGTCCTGTTTGGATAACAAATGAATATTCCAGGCAAATAGTTCACCAATGGAGAACAGAAGAAGCTTCTATACTGGTTGGAAGAAAAACCGTCGAACAGGATAATCCCCAATTGAACAGCAGAGATTTTAAGGGCAGTCAAATTTATAGAATCATCATTGATCCTGAATTACGATTAAAGGGAGATCTGAACATTTTTGACAGTTCATGCCCAACCCTGGTTTTTAATTCCAGGCGAGATGACCTTGAAAATAACATTGAGTTCTGTAAACTTGATTCTGAAAAGGATGTTACAGAGCAAATTCTGAAGGTGTTGTATATAAAAGGCATTCAGTCACTGATCGTGGAGGGAGGATCAGTTACACTGAACTCATTTATTGAATCCGGATTCTGGGATGAGGCCAGAGTTTTTGTGGGCAATTCAGTTTTTCTAAATGGAATAAAGGCTCCTGATTTTAAAGGAAAACTTCAGGCCAGGTCAGAAATTGGTAAGGACATACTATATATGTATAAAAAAATGATTGATGGCTGAGGATAAAAATGATGTTTATTACACGATAGCTTCTCCATGCAGGGATGGTTTGTATAAAGAAAAGGGAAGTAAGTTTTTGGGGTTATCATTCCCGGTTTCAAGTCAGGATCAGGTCGAGCAGTACCTTTTGAGCGTAAAAAAGGATCACGCTAAAGCGAGACATTGGTGTTATGCATGGAAATTAGGGGTTGAAACTCCTGTGTTCAGGTATAATGATGATGGAGAGCCTGGCAACAGTGCCGGAAAACCTATTTATGGACAGATTCAGTCTTTTGGTCTTACTAATGTTTTGGTCATTGTCGTTCGTTATTATGGGGGTACAAAATTAGGGGTAGGAGGTTTGATCTCGGCATATCGCGCAGCGGCAAAACACAGCTTGGAGCAGTCAGAGATTGTTCAAAAATTAGTGGCGAGTTTGTTTTCGATTAAGTTTCAGTATGCGGATATGGACAAGGTCATGAGAATCATCAAAGAAGAGGGTATCATTATTGAAGGGCAGAAAATGGATTTGGATTGTGAATATTCATTATCGGTAAGAAAAAGTAATTTTGCGCAGGTGGAAAACAGATTTGAGAATCTTCGGTGCGTAGACCTTAAAAGAATCACTTGAAATATGAATAGATCTGATCCAGTAATTCCTTAGGGGCTTTTATGGGTTTTGATTTTTGCATATCCATAAAGACAAGGCTTGCATATCCTGTTGTCAGCAATTCTTTTTTTTCATTTTGGACTTCAAAATCAAATTCGATTTTAACAAGAGGTTTTTTTGAAAGAATCGTGGTAATTGTTAAGAGATCATCGTATTTAGCTGGTTTTAAATAGTTAATGTTTAATTCCCGAACAGGGAGCATAATGCCGGATTCTTCGAGGCTTTTATAACTAACCCCCAGAGCCCTAAGCCATTCTACTCTTCCCACTTCAAAAAACTGAGCATAATTACCATAATACACATATCCCATCTGATCAGTTTCTCCGTATCGAACACGAAGTTTAGTTTGGTTTTTGATCATTTTGTTGTAATTTGTAGTCGGATAGTTTAATCAAAAAATAAATAAGAATCAATAGCAATTTTATTTTTTTTTAATAAACTTTATTCACAAATTTGTAATAGCAAAAAAGATACCTGATTTGCTAAAAAAAGGGAACTATACTTAATTCAAAAATATTTTAATTAAATGACGAGAACAGCCTCCTCTGTATGGAATAATTGTTTACTTTTTATAAAGGATAATATCAAGCCTCAGGCCTATAAAACATGGTTTGAGCCGATAAAACCCATTAAGCTGTCAGGAGATGTATTGACCATTCAGGTACCAAGTAAATTCTTTTTTGAATGGCTGGAGGAACATTATATTAAATTATTGAGAGTTGCGCTGATCAGGGAGCTTGGAGATCATGCAAAATTGGTCTATGATGTAAGAATGGAAAATACCTATAGTAATAAAAAACCTCACACTGTAAAATTTCCAAGTTCAAATAAAAAACCCTTTAATTCACAGGGAGTAACCATTCCCCTCGAAATTGATAAAAGAGAATTAAAAAATCCATTTGTTATTCCGGGAATTCAAAAGGTAAAAATAGAGTCACAACTTAATCCCAATTATAATTTCGAGAATTTTATTGAAGGAGATTCAAATCGCCTGGCGAGATCGGCTAGTATGGCAGTGTCCAATAAGCCGGGTGGGACTTCTTTCAATCCTTTACTGATCTATGGTGGTGTAGGCTTGGGTAAGACCCATCTTGCACAGGCCATCGGTGTAAGAATAAAGGAAAGGTATCCTGAAAAAACGGTTCTGTATATTTCAGCGGAAAAGTTTACCCAGCAATTTATTGATTCGGTTAAGGCAAATACCCGAAATGATTTTATTCATTTTTATCAGATGATTGATGTTTTGATTGTGGATGATGTTCAGTTCCTTTCAGGAAAGTCCGGTACCCAGGACGTATTCTTCCATATCTTTAATCATTTGCATCAAAATGGCAAACAGGTTATTCTAACCTCTGACAAGGCACCTGTTGATATGCAGGATATTGAGCAGCGATTGTTGTCTCGTTTTAAATGGGGATTATCTGCTGAGCTTGTGGCTCCGGATTATGAAACCAGAATCAGTATTTTAAAAAGCAAAATGTTCCGTGACGGAGTTGAAATTCCTGAGGAAATTGTTGAATATATCGCCAAAAACATCAAAACAAATGTTCGCGAACTGGAAGGTGTACTAATTTCCTTGATAGCACAGGCTTCTTTTAACAGAAAGGAATTTACATTATCACTTACCAAGCAGATTGTTGATAAATTCGTTAAAAACACCAAGAAAGAGGTGTCTATAGACTACATACAAAAGGTTGTTTCAAAGTATTTTGAAATGGATGTCACAACCTTACAGTCCAAAACTAGAAAACGTCATATCGTACAGGCAAGACAGTTGGCGATGTATTTTGCAAAAAGAATGACCAAGGCATCATTGGCGAGTATTGGTTCGCAAATAGGAAGCCGTGATCATGCTACCGTTTTACACGCCTGTAAAACCGTTGATAATCTTACGGAAACAGACAAACAGTTTCGCAAGTATGTTGATGAGTTGACAAAGAAACTTACATTTTAGAAATTCAAAAGTTTATGGTGAGGGTATTAATGGTATGTCTGGGTAATATCTGCAGGTCACCATTAGCAGAAGGTATCCTTAAGTCTAAAGTTAATGCAGAAGCTATTTTTGTTGATTCAGCAGGTACGGGTGGATGGCATGTTGGAGAACTTCCGGATGTCAGATCCATGGAAGTTGCCCGAAAAAACCAGATTGATATAAGTGATCAGCGTTGCAGAAAATTTTCAGTTCAGGATTTTATAGATTTTGATCTCATTTATGTCATGGATAGTTCTAACTTGAGGGATGTGCTGAATTTGGCTGGATCTCAAAATGAAATTGATAAGGTAAAACTTATTCTCAATGAAATGGAGCCAGGAATGGACAGAGAAGTTCCGGACCCCTATTACGGTGGGAATAATGGTTTTGATCTGGTGTTTAAAATGTTGGACGCAGCCTGTGAAGTAATTGCAAAAAAAATTGAAAAATGAGTTCCGGATTTGGTAAACTGTACTTGATCCCAACAACCTTGGGTGACAATGAGCCTCTCGAGGTACTTCCGATCTCGGTAAAAAAGCGAGTCGAAAACATTGATTTTTTCATTGTAGAGAACGAGAAAAGCGCAAGAAGGTTTATTAAAAAAATCACACCCAGAAAATCTCAGCCGGCACTTCGATTGTTTTTGCTCGATAAATACACCAGTGAATTTGAGTCTAAGTCTTTTTTGGACCCCTGTTTTCAAGGAATAAATGTTGGTCTGTTATCAGAAGCGGGAGTGCCTGCTATTGCTGATCCCGGGGCAAATATTGTGATGCTGGCACATCAAAAAAAAATTGAGGTTGTACCTATGGTTGGGCCATCGTCCATCATTCTGGCCATGATGGGATCCGGGCTTAATGGCCAAAACTTTGCATTTAATGGTTATTTGCCCATTGAAAAAATAGAGCGAAAAAAGAGGCTCAAGGAGCTTGAAAGGCTTTCAAAACAAAATAATCAGACACAGATCTTTATCGAGACTCCATATCGGAATCAAAAACTTTTCAATGAGTTCAAGGCTTCATTAACTCCATCTACACTTCTGTGTGTGGCAGCCGATCTTACATTGAGTACGGAATACATCAAGACATTGACCATAAAGGAATGGAAAAATGAAAATATTGATCTGCATAAACGACCCTGTATTTTCATTTATCACAAATATTAGACGAGATCGGTTTCTTCAAGGTACCAGACCTGAAAATCCGATTTTAGATTCTGGCGTTTTTGACGGGCTTGATAAAGGAAGTGTCATAACCGGCAAACTTTTTCATATACTGATGCACGTTGGTGCCATAAGCATCATAGGCATTAAATTCACCATTGCTTCTCAGGTATTTCTTTACGTTTCCCGCGCCTGCGAGATGCGCAGCAGCCAGAATTCCGGATTCGGTAATAACCACCCCGTTAATTTTTTTACCCACGCTTCTCTTAATGTCTCTTATCAGGATCCATTTATTTAAAGAGCAAAGGGTGTAGAAAGCATCTTCCTGTAATTTTGGGTCATTGAGGAAATTCTCTGTATCATAAATTCTTATCCGGTTTAAAGTAGATTCACCAAATTGATACTTACCTAAATACCCAAGACTGTTTACTTTCTTGTAATTTCCTCTTGATTCTTTAAAAGCGATGGCTTCTTTAAATCCGATATAATGATTATCTACTGAAGGAGTAAAATAAACCTTGAAAGGCTCTACACTTTTACTTACCGTGACAATTGTATTTGCCTTTGGAAGGTTGTAACGCACTTTTTTATCTGCTTTATAAAAAAGGGTATAATTCTGTGTAAAAACAACTAAAATTATCGCAATGTATGCGATAAACATCATTCTCTTTTCCATGATTGTATTTTTTAGTTAGGGAGCACCTAAAAACTACATTTCTGGGACAAAGATAAGCCATTTTTTACAAATCGTTCAAAATGAGAAGAAAAGCTTGGGCACGAGGCAAATTTAAAAGTAAAGAAAATGGAATTTAAAGCTACCGTTACTTCTGTATTCAACTGTTGGCGCCGGTATTTTAACAAAGTTAAAAACGTTAAAAACAGTTTTCAGAAAATCTGATTTTGTTTTGATTTTTGTAAGATCTACATCAATACTTGTGAAAAATTGTCTGTATGATTCAATGGGAGCAGGAGGTTCAACCGAGTTGTCAAAACTCCCCTCGGGAAGCCCGTTGGCTCCATAGCCCAGGGAGAAGTTTAACCATGGCGGAATGTTACTTTCTTTAAAAAAGGACTTGAGATTGAAAGATAACCAATAAGTCTGACCGTTGTAATCTTTAAGAAGTTGTTCCAGGGTAGTACCACCCAGTTGCTCCGGATCATTTATAGCGTAATCCGTTGTATGAAAAGAAAATTTTATTTGGATTCTCTGTTCGTCCCAAAGCAGTTCCTGGCCAATCAATAATCCTGTTCCCAGAGCATTGGCTGCAACATCTCCCGTGGAAAAGCCCCATTCCTCAGAAAACCCATCTAAAATCTCTACGGCAGTTAAAAATACAAATCCAAGTGTTGCTCCATACAGGAGCTGGTTCTTTTTCGATTCACCCGCCCAGGCCAGGGCATCCATCCCCATTTTACCTATATAATACGAACTAAAAACATGCCCAAACTTATCCATTTGCATCCACTCGGAATTGTCATTGAAGGAATGAAATCGGGACCGGTCATAATCTGAATACCAGGCCTCGTTCAGAGCCAATAGGGTTACAGTAGCCAAAGACGCTTCTGTTATATATACAGCGTTTCTTCTTTTCTTGTTTAAAGTGTCAGAACGTTGGAAGAAAGGAGTTTTTTGCTGGGCCCTTAGTAAATCACTACCCGTAAAAGACAGCAGGAAGCACAGAAGAAAAAAAATATGTAATTTTTTTGAACCTATCACCTGTTTATTCCCTGTTGACTAACCCACCTCTGATATTCAGCGGCATTCTTATTGTGTTCTCTTAAAGTTTTGGCAAATTTATGATAACCTATTTTTTCAACACTCGCGCACATATAATAAAACTTATGGCCTTCAGGGTTCAAAACCGCATCAATTGAGGAAATGTCTGGCATTCCTATGGGTCCCGGAGGCAGTCCGAAATTTGCATAGGTGTTATAAGGCGAATCTATATCAAGATCCTTGTTCAGGACTCGTTTGAATTCTTTTTCCTGACCATATTTTTGTTTCAAGGCAAAAATAATCGTCGGATCTGCCTGTAGCGGCCAGAAATCATGAAGACGGTTCAAATAAAGTCCCGCAACGGTTTTTCTTTCCTCAATAATGGCAGTTTCTTTTTGAACGATGGATGCCAGGGTGGCTACCTGAATCGGATTCAGGTTCTGGGCCTTGGCTTTTTCCATTCGTGCATCGGTCCAGAACCTTTTGTATTCTGTGAGCATTCTGTCTCGAAATTCAACGGGGTTCGTATTCCAATAAAAATCATAAGAATTTGGGATATACATCGCAAGGGCCGTTTCGGGTGTGAACCCATTCCTGGCTATAAAATCAATATCTTTAAAGGCCTCAAATAAGGCTGCCGAATCTGCTTCAATCTGCATTGCAACCCTTCCTGCGAGTTTTTCGAAACTATCCTGATTGTTGAAGGTCAGGGTAATGGTCTCTGCTTTTCCGCCTCTTAAATGATTGATCAGTTCATCATTGTTCATTCCTTCAGTAATTCTGAATTTTCCGGGTCTTATTTTGTTTGGATAATTCTTCTTCTCGGCAACCCAGATAAATCCGTTCATGTTTCGGATATAAGGATCCAAAATTGGAATCAATTCTTTTATCGTGGTTCCGGCAGGAATGAAAACAGAAACGGTCTCTTTTACATTGGGGGCATAAATTTTTCGGTAAAAAGAGTAGCCGATTATGCAAAGCATCAAAAACAGTATTCCTAAGGTAATTGCGATTTTCTTTTTCATTAATGATTCGGGTTTATTTTTTGATAAAGTGCAACGTGCTCAAAGGACCCTCTTCTCCTGATCCATTCCTTCTGGATTCCTACTTTCTCAAACTTTTTTGTTTGAAAAAGGGATAAACTTGCATGGTTTTCTACCGGAATATTGGCATAGATCTGATGGAGGTCCAAATGCCCAAAAACATAGTTGAGAAACAGGTCCAGGGCTTTTGATGCATAGCCATTTCTTTTAAATCGATTCAAAATCAAAATACCTATACCGGCTCTTTTGTGGTGCGGATTGAAGTCATACAGGTCAATCAGTCCCAAGACACATTTGTCGGAAGCCCTAGTAATGACCAAACGCAATTGTTTGGCTTCATAAAGGTCAAGGTGCGCATTTTCAATATATCTTAATAAAACATCCCTCGAGAATGGTGTGAGTGTATCACTGACCTCCCAATAAGAGCTGTTATTTTCCACGGAAAAAAGCAGATCGAGGTCATCTCTCTCCAGTGCCCTCAATTTTAAAGTTTCATTTTCGAGCAAACTCATCGTTAAATTTCTATTTGACCTTCAAATACAAGGGTCGCAGGTCCCGTTAAGACTATATTTTTGAATCCGGTTCCATCAGGTTCAAAAGATATTTTCATTGACCCGCCTTTGGTTTCAATATGAATTTCTTCGGATTGGGTCTTATTCAAAAAGTAGGCGGCAAGAGCAACTGCCGTAACGCCCGTCCCACAGCTTAAGGTTTCATTTTCAACACCTCGTTCATAGGTTCTTACTTTAAAAGAATCGACGCCTGATTGTTCTACGAAATTCACATTTGCGCCAGTCTCGAAATAAGGCGCTCCGTATCTGATTTTTCTCCCCATCTCTACAACATCAACATTATTGACGTTTTGAGTGAACTCAATATGATGTGGTGACCCCGTATCAATAAAAACATGATTTGACTCTTTTTCAATGGATGAAACGTTCATCATTTTTAAACTTACCAGATCGTTTTCAATACTGGCCTCATAAAGTTCCCCAATAGCCTTGAATTTGGTCTTATTTTTAAAAACACCCATTTTCTTCGCAAAAGCAACCAGACATCTTCCACCGTTTCCGCACATTGACCCCGGCCTGCCATCTGCGTTATAATACTTCATTTCGAAGTCAGCTTCTGAAGATGCTTCAAGTGTCATAAATCCATCTGCTCCAATTCCAAATTTTCTATCGCACAAGCGTTTGATAAGATCAAAATCATCAATGGGGAAAACAGCGTCCCTGTTGTCTACGATAACGAAATCGTTACCGGCTCCCTGATATTTGAAAAAGTCTAAATTCATTAGGCAAATGTATGAATTATTGCAAGAAAATTCCCTTGTTAAAGTATAGTTAAAGTAGGTAGAACTTGGTTTTTTTCTTTTTATTTTTGAGATTAATGTTAAAAAATTGAAGAATTATGAAAAACTTTTTTAAGATTCTTGTCGTATCTGCCCTTGGTGGGGTTCTAACATTAGGGGGATATATTTTGTTTTTTGAAAATCAGGAAACAGTAGATAGATCTATGCGATCTTCAATGCCGGTTAGTATTCCTGCCATATACGAGAACGTCAAAGCGGAAGCCGCCGAAAGAACAGATTTTACTGCCATAGCGGAAAAGTCGATTCATGCGGTTGTCCATGTAAAGAATCTGAGTACGGCGCCTTCCAGGTCGAATCCGTTGCTGGAATTCTTTTACGGCCAGTCAGGAGGCTCAGAACGTCAGGTAGTTGGTTCCGGATCCGGTGTGATTATTTCGTCCGATGGGTATATTATTACCAATTATCATGTGATCCAGGGAGCAAAAAAACTAGAAGTAACCCTCAACAATAAAGAATCCTATCAGGCTGAAGTCGTAGGGATAGACGAGAGTACTGATATAGCCTTGTTAAAAATTGAGAAAAGTGATTTGCCTTATCTGGCCTTTGGAGATTCAGATAATCTGAATGTGGGAGAATGGGTTTTGGCAGTCGGAAATCCGTTTAATCTGACTTCTACCGTAACTGCAGGGATTGTAAGTGCCAAGGCCCGGGATATCAATATCATGAATAATAATAAGCGCATTGAGTCCTTTATACAGACTGATGCGGCCGTTAACCCCGGAAATAGTGGAGGTGCTCTTGTAAATACCCGTGGAAATTTAATAGGTATCAATACGGCCATATCTTCTCAAACCGGATCATACATTGGATACTCTTTCGCTGTTCCATCGAATATTGCAAGAAGAGTGATCGAAGATATACTTGAATTTGGTAATGTCCAGCGAGCCTATTTGGGAATCAATTATGAAGAATTAAATAGTGAAAAAGCGGAGGAGTTTGGAGTTTCCAGTACTGAAGGTGTTATAGTAACAAGGGTTTTACAGGGAAGTGCATCTGATGAAGCCGGTATTCAGGTTGGTGATATCATTGTCAAGATGGATAATATCAAGATTTCCAATTTTTCTGATCTGCAAGGTTTTCTTGGATCGAAAAGGCCAGGGGATGAGGTTCAGGTTACAGTTCTAAGAAATGAAAGCCGTAAAACGTTTCCGTTGAAGTTAAAGAATCAGTTCAATAAATATAAATTCGATAATTCTGATTTTTCAAAATATTTCATAGGAGAGCTTCAACCCATTTCCAGGGGAGCTGCGAGTAAGTTTGAACTTGATCACGGGGTAGAGATCACAAATTTGAGAAATAAGGAAATTGAAGAAATGTATGGCGTTGGGAACGGAGATATCATTTTGGCGGTTGAAGATCAGAAAGTATCAAGTGCTGAAGAGGTTGATTTATTGCTTAAAAAATACCAAAGCAAGGATTATTTTGAACTTCAGATTCTTACACGAAGCGGAAAAATGGGTTATATCAGGGTACGATCGAACTAAACTGCTGGATTTATCTATCTTTCTCTAAAAAATAAAAAATTAAGAACTTGACAAAAAATCACTCAACTTGAGTGATTTTTTTGTTGATTACATATAATAAACACATATTTTTGCGTTCTTAACAAAAAGACCCCTTTATTATGAAATTAATGAATAGCTATGAAGAACAGCTTTCTGAGCAGGTTGAACTGAGAAGAATGACCGTTGAACTGATCAAAGTGATCAGTGATCTGTGGTATGAAAACAACATAGAATTATTCCTTTTTAGAAATCAGCTTATCGACAGAAATGTTAGTGAGGTCCTGAATTTACTGGATTATGCCAAAGGATTTGTGCAAAAGCCCATTTCGATGAGTCATATGCTACAGATCGCTAAAAAGATCCAGCAATTGGAACTGCACCCTTCAAAGATCGATATTGGAAAGCTGGCCTATGTCTTCCATTTGACAGGTGAACACGACGTGGATGCATTTGTGACGAAGAAACTTGAAGGGGCCAAATACGGCAATGGTATCAAACCAAAGGATGTTGTTCTCTATGGTTTTGGACGAATTGGAAGGCTTTTGGCACGGGAGTTAATGTCCAGAACGGGTAAAGGAGTTCAAATGAGATTGAGAGCCATCGTTACCAGAGGTGAAATTACACCTGAAGTGCTCGAAAAAAGAGCATCAATGTTAAGAAAGGATTCTGTACACGGCTATTTCAAAGGATCGGTTAAAGTAGATTCAAAAAATAATGCGCTGATCATAAACGGAACCACCGTTTTCGTGATTTCTGCTAATGGCCCTGAAGACCCGGATTATACCTCATATGGTATCCATGAGGCATTGATTATAGATAATACAGGAGCCTTTAGGACAGAAGATGCCCTGGCCAGGCATTTAGAAGCCAAGGGAGCTGATAAGGTGTTACTTACAGCCCCTGGAGTCGGGACGGTTCCCAATATTGTATATGGTGTGAATCAAAATAACTTTGACCCGGACCAGCACCGTATTTTCTCAGCAGCATCTTGTACAACCAATGCCATTACACCTGTTTTAAAAGTCATTAATGATACCTTGGGCATTAAACATGGTCATATTGAGACCATTCATGCTTACACCAATGACCAGAACCTTGTTGATAATATGCATAAGAAGTATCGCAGAGGCAGAGCCGCCGGGCTAAATATGGTAATTACGGAAACAGGAGCAGGTAAAGCGGTATCCAAGGCAGTTCCGGAACTTTCGGGAAAGTTGACCTCTAATGCTATCCGGGTACCAGTACCTAACGGTTCACTTGCTATACTGAATTTGAACCTGCATAGCAAGACTTCAAAGGAGGATCTAAATGCAATTATCAAAAAATATGCTTTGGAAGGTGATTTGGTAGAACAGATTAGATATTCTCTTAGCAATGAACTTGTGTCATCGGATATTGTGGGTACTTTGGAACCGGCAATCTTTGACAGTCATGCAACTATTGTTTCCAAAGAAGGAGATAATGTCTTGTTATATGTTTGGTACGACAACGAATACGGCTATAGCCATCAGGTTTTAGGCCTGGCCAAGTATATTTCCAAGGTAAGGAGATTTGCCTATTACTAAGAGTATCGAATCATTTCCAGGGAACTTTGAATTATTTCTAGGGTTTTGAGGAATCATTGGTTTTCTTGTTAAAAGTTTTTATTATTTTTAACAATCCTTAACAGAACCAAATTTACCCCTATGAAAAAAATATACTTCCTTTTTTTATTGTCAGTTTTGATATCTTCCTGTAAAAAAGGAGATGACCAAAAAGTAATGCCTCCTCAGCCCTTTGAGGTTTATGAAATTCATACCGAATCGGTTCCACTTTATGAAGAGTTTGTGGGGCAGGTTTACGGAGAAAAGGATATTCCGATCCGTGCACGTGTAGAAGGCTTTCTAACAGGGATTCATTTTGATGAAGGACAACGAGTTAACGAAGGGCAGTTATTGTATACCATAGACCCTGAACCTTTTCAGGAAAAAGTTGTGGCAGAAACGTCAAAAGTTTCTGAGGCTAAAACTGTACTTGTTCAGGCTGAAAGTGATTTGCGCAGGATTGAACCACTTGCTGCTATGGCGGCTGTAAGCCAGCAGGAACTGGATATGGCGGTGAGTAAAAGGGATGCCGCACAATCGAGCCTTGAGGCGGCAAAGGCCAACCTGAACATAGCCAAGATCAACCTGGGCTATAGCAAGATGTATGCACCCATAGAAGGAATTATAGGTAAGACCAATGCACGTGAAGGCGAATTTGTGGGTAAAGACCCTAACCCGGTTATCTTGAATACGGTGTCCCAGCTTAGGAATATACGTTTTCAATTCTTCCTTTCAGAAAATGATTACCTTAAAATTGCACGTGAGTATATTTCTAGAACTGAGAGAAAGATAGAAAGATCGGACAGTGCTGATGTTGGGTTACGACTTATTTTGGCGGATGGAGAGGAATTCCCGGAAGATGGTAAGATAGATTTCATTGACCGAAACATAGATTCTTCAACGGGTTCCATTTTGATTCAGGCGACTTTTCCTAATCCGGACCGTCTTATTCGACCCGGCCAGTTCGCTCGAATCCGGGTTCAGTTCAGCCGTGCCGATGATGCCATCCTTATTCCTCAGAAATGTGCTCTAGAACTTCAGGGACAATATTCTGTCTATGTTGTGAATGCTGAAAACAAGCTTGAGAGCCGACAAATAAAGGTAGGTGAAACGGTAGGAGAATTTTACCTTGTTCAGGAGGGTTTAAACGCTGGTGACAAAATACTGATGGAAGGCTTACAAAGAGCTCGGCAAGACATGGAGATCATTCCAAACGTTACTGAATTCCAAAGCAAGAAAGTATCTAAACTTTAGAAGTATATGGCTACAAGTAAAGGTAATTTTTTCGTAAGACGTCCAATTGTGGCTATGGTAATTGCCATAGTTATAGTTATTGTGGGAATGGTATCACTGATAGGCCTTCCTGTTGAACAATACCCGAATTTCACGCCTCCAATCGTTCAGGTAAGAGCTACTTACACCGGAGCGAATGCTATCAATGTGGAAGAATCTGTTGCCACGCCCCTTGAACAGGAGATCAACGGGGTCGACAACATGATCTATATGAAATCTACCAATTCCAATGACGGAACTATGGTGATAGATATCTCCTTTGATGTGGGTACTGACCCGGATATGAATACCGTTTTGGCCCAGAACCGGGTTTCTGCTGCGACTGCCAAGCTACCTGCTGAAGTTACTAAATACGGGATCACAACACAAAAATCATTTCCAAACTTTGTGGGTTTGTATACGCTCACATCGGACGGTAGGTACGATCAGGAGTTTTTGAACAATTACGCGCTGATCAACATTAAAGATAAACTGGCGCGTACAAAAGGGGTTGGACGTGTAGATGTACTGGGAGCAGCAAATTATTCAATGCGAATCTGGGTGAAACCGGATCGTCTGGCTTCTTTGGGGATTGCTGTTCCAGAGATCATGAATGCCATCAACCAGCAAAACATTATTGTTCCAGGGGGTAAATTTGGAGCAGAACCGGCCCCTCCAGGCACCGAGTTTACGTATACGGTCAGACTTCCGGAAAGATTTAATTCTCCAAAGGCTTTTGAAGAGATTGTGGTAAGAACCAATTCGGATGGGTCGCAGGTTAAAATAAAGGATATTGCAACGGTGGAGTTGGGTGTTGAAACCTATAATATGCGCGCTCGCCTGAACAAGGAGACTTGCGCTATTGTAGCGATTTATCAGGCACCTGGAGCAAATGCCGTGAACCTGGTTGAAACCATTACCGCACAGATGAATGAGTTGGAGAAAGATTTTCCGGAAGGAATGAAATATGACCTCTCGCTGGATACCACTACAGCCATTACGGCAGGAATCCAGGAGATTATCACAACGCTGTTTATCGCTTTAGTTTTGGTGATACTTGTGGTATTTATTTTTATTCAAGACTGGCGGGCAACAATCATTCCTACCCTGGCAATTCCTGTATCACTGATAGGTGCCTTTGCTTTTTTCCCAATGCTGGGATTCACGATTAATGTATTGTCCTTGCTTGGATTGGTACTTGCTATTGGTATCGTGGTAGATGATGCTATCGTTGTGGTTGAAGCAGTGCAGGTGAATATTGAAAAAGGGATGAGCACGAAGGAGGCGACGAATGATGCTATGGCAAAAGTTACAGCTCCCGTTATTGCCACAACGCTTGTTTTAGTAGCAGTGTTTGTACCTGTTGCGGGTATGGCAGGAATTACGGGTATTTTATATCAACAATTTGCGATTACGATTGTAGTATCTGTACTTGTGTCATCGGTGAATGCCCTGACTTTGAGTCCGGCTCTTTGTTCGATATTGTTGAAGGAACCTAAACCCTATAAAGGGCCCTTGGGCTGGTTTTTCGGCAAGTTCAACCAGGGCATGGAACGCTCAACTGAGGGTTATATGAGTTTTACCAATGTTGTAACTAGAAAGCTAAAGCGAAGTGTTGCCTTTATCCTGATCATGACAATTGCGGCAGGGGTCTTCTTCAAACTGGTGCCCGGCGGATTTATCCCGGAGGAGGATATGGGTTATTTCTATGTCAATGTACAACTTCCTAATGCCTCGTCAATTCAAAGATCTGATGAGATTGCAAAAGAGATAGAAGAAATTTTAATGAGTATGCCTGAAGTGGAGTATACAACTACCGCTACTGGGTATAGTTTGCTTTCGGGGTCAATGGTTCCTAATAATGGCTTCTTTTTTCTTTCTTTAAAGGATTGGAGTGAGCGTGATTTAACAGCTGATGAGGTGATTCAGAAACTAAATGCCAGGCTGGCTGTTCAGATCAAAGGAGCACAGGCGTTTTCGTTTGGTCCACCTGCTATTCCGGGATTGGGTAATGGATCGGGATACAGCATCATGATTCAGGACAGAGGAGGTAATTCCGCCAATTACCTTCAGGAAAATGCCATGAAATTCGTGAGGGCTGCGGCAGAACAGCCGGAAGTGTTTAATGCTTTCACACCTTTTCAGTCTACCGTTCCTCAGCGTTATATGGATATTGACAAAGAGAAGGCCTTGAAATTAGGGGTGTCACTGAATGATCTTTACCAGACGATTGGATCATTTATGGGAGGCTCCTACGTCAACGATTTCACGCGTTTTGGACGTCTGTACAAGACCTATATTCAGGCTGAACCTGAATATCGCGTTGATGAAAGTCAAATTAATAAATTCTTTGTCCCCAATAAGGATGGTGATATGGTTCCTTTGGGAACAATAGTAAGTATTAAGCCTGTTTACGGACCTGATTATACGAATCGATTTAATTTGTTCAGGGCGGTTGAAGTGACCGGGGTTCCGGCTCCGGGTTATACATCAGCACAGGCCATGGAAGCATTGGAACGAGTTGCGGCTGAAACTTTACCGGCAGATATGACCTACAGCTGGAATGCCATGTCCTTTCAGGAAAAGAAGGCTTCAGGCTCTTTAGGGACCATCTTGATTTTTTCTTTGGTATTTGTATTTCTGATACTTGCCGCTCAGTATGAAAGCTGGTCTCTTCCTTTATCGATCTTGATGGGAACACCATTTGCCATCTTTGGAGCTTTGTTCTTTTTATGGGTATCCAGATTTATCAGCCCTTCTTTCGAGAACAACATCTTTGCCCAGGTTTCCTTTGTGATGCTTATCGGAATGGCTGCCAAGAACGCCATCCTGATCATTGAATTCGCGAATGAAGAATTTGCCACGGGAAAAAGCCTTTTCGATTCGGCTATGGAAGCTGCTAAATCCCGTTTCAGGCCGATATTAATGACTGCCTTCTCTTTTATTCTTGGAGTGTTGCCCTTGGTAGTGGCCTCCGGATCGGGTGCAGAGGCAAGAAAAGTGATGGGAATGGCCCTACTGGGAGGAATGACGATAGCAACATTTCTTGGAGTATTTCTATACCCAATGCTATTTGTTTTGATCGGAAAATTATTTGGCTATGAAAAACAACGTGAAAAGGCAATGGCCTTGGAACAAAAATCAACAGAAAGCAATGACTAAGAAACTTATTACATACGGTACGCTGGGCTTGATGACTATGTTGTTTGTGGTTTCGTGTAAGGTGGGGCCAAACTATGTGGAACCTGAAGACACAACTCCGGCTGATTTTAGGTTTGCCACAAAAAAAACGGATAGTATCATCAATTTCAAATGGTGGGAGATCTTTAATGACCCTACACTTGATACACTGATTCATGTTGCCCTACGCGAAAATAAAAACCTTTTGATCGCTGCAAGTCGAATCGAGCAGGCTCGTGCAAATTACAAATTCAATAAGGCGGATATGGGTCCAAAATTTGGTGTACAGGCGGATGCCTCGGTTCAAAATCAGTTATTTGGCCAGCCCCTTGATCAAAATCTCGAGACCTATGGAGTGAATGGCACTGTGAATTGGGAACTGGATTTCTGGGGAAAGTTCCGAAGAGGTAATGAGGCCGCCCAGGCTGAATTAATGGCCTCTTTTTACGGGAAGCGTGCCATAGAGGTTGCGTTGATCAGTGAGGTCGCCATTAATTATTTTCAATTGCTAGATTTCAAGACAAGACTCGATATTTCAGAGAAAACGCTGGCCTCTCGTGACACCTCGTTACAGATCATTCAGGCTCGTTTTGATGAGGGTTATACGCATATTATTGATGTGAACCAGGCTGAGATCCAGAAAGCTATTGCAGAGGTTTCTGTTCCTACGTTCCGTCGTGAGATTGGTTTTGCTGAGAATAATTTAAGTATACTATTGGGAAAAAACCCGGGAGGAATTTTAACTCCAAAGACGCTTATTGAGTACAGTGTTCCTGATTCTGTACCTCACGGAATCCCGTCGGAATTATTGGCAAGAAGGCCCGATGTTATGGAGGCTGCACAGCTATATAGAGCACAAAATGCCCGAATTGGTGTGGCACAGGCGATGAGGTTTCCGGCGATTAGCCTTACCGGAGCCTTAGGCGTTGGATCCAATGATCTTTCGAACTTATTGGATAATGGATTAGGATGGAGCGCAGGGGCAAGTCTTTTAGGGCCATTATTCGAATGGGGAAAAAATGTTCGTCGCGTGGATATCGAGCGCGAACTTGCCAGGCAGTCCCTTTTTTCTTATGAGAATACCGTTTTAACGGCGCTTCTGGAAGTAGATAATTCCTTAATCTCTTTGCAGACTTTACGGGATGAGCTTGCAGCGAATGAATATAAACTGGCAGCTGCTGAAAATGCGAGTTACTTGTCAAGGCAGAGATACTTTCAAGGGGTAACCAGTTATCTTGAAGTGATTGAAAACCAGCGACAGGAATTCGAAGCCCGACTTAGTTACTCTGAAAATTATCAGCGATTGCTCAGTGCTTACATAGGACTTTATAAATCCCTTGGAGGAGGTTGGGTTACCGAGGCCGAACTTGAAAAATACGCCCTTCAATTGGCAGATGAATTAAATGTTGATGAGTCTGAGATTGATCGGGACAGCCTTTATTATGCAGGCCAGTTAGTGGATTATTATTTGACACCTGAACAGGAACAACAACGTAAGGAACAACGAAAGGAACTGAATCGTAAAGAGCGTGAAATGCGCAAGGCCGCAAGACAATCAGCCAATTAAACGGACCAATAAAAAACGGCCGCATTTTACTGCAGCCGCTCTTGCTAAAAAAATCAACACAAAATCCCTGGTATGGATTGCCAGGGATTAATATTTTTATGTAAAGATAATTTGTGTTCTGTCACCATCGCAAAGTCCGTAGAAATCTCCAATCGTGATGATCGAATCTACTTCTTCATGAAGGTCCTCTTTTTCCAGTTTGAACATATCCACAGCCAGTTTACAGGCATAAATTGTTCCACCACCTGCCGTAATCATTTCAAGGAACTCATCAACAGGAGGAATATCCAGTTCTTCCATCTGATTACGCATCATTTTAGACACCCCTGCTTCAACTCCAGGCAAACCTCCAAGCATGGTTGGGAATGGAAGCCCTCCCGGCATTCGCATGGCCGGATTTCCGGTTGTAGCTGTATGTAAGCTGTTCAGACGTTCCTTAGTAATTCCATCCAGTCCGAAGAAAGTAAAGAATACGTTTGTTTCAATACCTTCCATAACGGCACCGTTTGCCATTACTAATGTTGCATATACATCTTCCAAAGATCCTTTGGCGCAAATAATACATACTTTTTCTAATGGTTTTTTTTCTTCTGTACTCATAATTCTATATTTTACATTGAAGGAATTGATCTTTTACACACAACTTGCGGGTTTTGGAATACCAGCGATTCTTGCTGAGTATTTTAGAGGCCCTTTAGGGAAAAGTTTGTAAAGTCCTTTGATGTCAGTTATTCCTGATTTCCCGACCTTTCTTATTGTTAAAGATTCACCTGCTTCAGTTTTGTCTCTTAAATAGTTCAAAACCTCGAAATGTTTATCCGTTAACTCGATACCAATTTCACTGGCGATTTCTCTTGCAACGTCTTCATTCCATTCATTCATATTTTCAAGATATCCATCTTCTGATACATTGATCTGTGCTCCTGCGATTGTTTGTAAAGCCATAATATTATTATTTAAGTTATTTATTTAATTGTTTATTTTTCTATACTTACGTCTCTAGAGACATTTTTCATAAAAGTTATTCCGTAACCCAGTGCTTTTTGCATTTCGGGGCTGTTCATTTCTCTCATCAGTTTCCAGACTGAGTAGGAAGGAACGCTTTCAGTTTCCATACTGTTAAATGCTTTAATGGCATTTTGCATGGTATTTAAAACCTCGGGCTGGGTCATTTCTTTGACAATGTTTAGAATTGAAACGATGCTATTGGCAAGTTCCTTTAGGTCCTGAGGACTGAATCCCTGAACAATATTGTCTACCACAGGCCCGATTTCTCGTATAAAGTCAAAATATCCTTTTTCCTCGAGAGAATTCATTTGTTTTGTAAAGTCAATGATTACCTCATTCGCTATTGGGCCAACTTCTTTACCCAGGTCCACTGCCATCTCAAGGGTATCCATTACGGCTTTAATATTCCCTACATTTCTAAGAAACGATACGGCCAATCCTGTCAGTTCGGACGGATCCAGTTCAACCTGTCTTTTGTCAAGCTCAGCAACTGTTGATTCATAAGCATCCTTTCCAACGATACTGAGGTCGCTAACAAGATCCTCAATCATTCTTGATTGCGAATTTTGTTGCTGGACATAGCCCAGTATCATGTCCATTTTTTTATCAAGTGCATCAATCTGCATTTGAATATTTGTATCTTCTGCTATCGTTTTCATGCTGTCACTCTTTTTTTACCGGCCATGGTCATATCGGCTTCAATGGGTAATTCTCTTCCCTTGAGCAAAATGTGCCAGTAGATCCATCTAAACAAGATTTTCCCGTAGTGGTTCATTTTGGTGTTCTTCAATAATCCAAAGGGTCCGATTCCAGGTAAAGGGAAGGTCCCTGGAAGGGGCTCAGTTTCATAATTGAAATCGATCAATGCTCCTTTTCCGTAACCTGTTTCAATATAACAGTTAGCGTGACCATCAAACTTAGCAGGTAATTCTCGTCCTTCTACGGCGGCTAAGATGTTCTCTGTTAGGATTTCAGCAGCGAAATGTGCTACAGATCCTGCTTTTGACGTTGGAATATTTGAGGCATCTCCAATGACAAAGATATTTTCAAATTGTTTTGATTGTAAGGTATGTTTGTCCGTGGGAACATAATTCATGTCATCACCTAATCCACTTCTTTCGATCATATCTGATCCCATATTTACGGGAACAATGGTTAAAATATCAAAATCAATTTCCCGGTCATCGTAAGAGACAATCTTTTTGTTTTCGTTATCTACATGACTTAAATAGAAATCAGCTTCTACCTTAATGTTCTTTTCTTCTAAAAGATCTCCCAGTACTTTTGACGCTACGGGTTTTGTGAAAGCACCTGACATTAAAGTAACATAAGTAATGTCTACTTTATCTCTCATTCCACGTTCAGCAAAATAGGCTTCCGCAAGACATACAAACTCTATGGGTGCCACGGGACACTTATAGGGTAATTCAGGAATACACATAACCAGTTTTCCACCTTCCCAGTCTTTAAAGCGCTTTTGCAAGGCGACTGCACCTTCAACCGTATAAAAGTCAAAAATGTCTTTATACCATAATTTGTCTTGTAACCCTTCCGTTTCAGAAGGTCTTGTCTCCGTACCCGTTGCGATGATCAAAAAATCGTAATTCAGTACTTTTCCATCCTCGAGCAATACCTTGTTCTCTTCACCTACAATTTTATCGATCGGGCTGAAGATCACGTTTACACCTGGAGGGAAAAAGTCATATTTGGGTTTAATGACATCTTTCTTGTTATAAATTCCAAATGGAATAAATAAAAACCCGGGTTGATAATAATGCGTTTTGTACTGATCTACAATTGTGATTTCCCATTCCTCTCTATCGAGTTCATGATGCAATTTGTTCAGCATCATTGTTCCGGCTGTTCCAGCTCCTAAAATCACTAGCTTCTTCATAATATTTGTCTTAATTAATTATAGCACAAAGATAGAGCGAGGTTTTTTTTCAATATGTGATTTAAATCATATTTTTGATCGTAAAGTCACTATTTTCAGTAACTTAAGTGACACAAAGGCTGAGGTATTTTTTATATAAGACCTGTATTCAAATTAAAAAAAAATAAAAAAAAGATTATTTTTAGTGCCTAAATACAACATTTGATGACTCCAGTAGAAAAGAAGATCAATGATTTAAGAGAAGAACTACGACAACATAACTATAACTATTATGTTCTTGATCAACCAACTATATCAGATTATGAATTTGATATGAAGTTAAAAGAACTTCTTCAGCTGGAAAAGGATCATCCGGAATTTGAGGATCATAATTCTCCCACACAGCGGGTTGGAGGTGAGATTACGAAAAATTTTGAAACGGTAACCCATGTGAACAGGATGTATTCTCTTGATAATTCGTATTCAAAGGAGGATATTCTTGACTGGGAAAAGAGAATTCAAAGGATATTGGGGGATGTGGATCTTGAATTTACCTGTGAATTAAAATATGACGGTGCTTCCATCAATCTGAGTTATGAAAATGATCAGTTTGTGAGGGCGGTCACTCGAGGAGATGGATTTATGGGGGATGATGTCACAGCGAATATTAAAACGATTCGCTCTATTCCTCTTGTTTTAAAAAATGGCAAACTAAATTCATTCGATATCCGAGGAGAGATCATTCTTCCACTTGAGGGATTCGAAAAAATGAACAAGGAAAGGATTGAGGCAGGGGAGGACCCCTATAGAAACCCCAGAAACACTGCAAGTGGAAGTTTGAAACTTCAGGACAGTACCGAGGTAGCTGCCAGGCCCCTGGATTGTTTGTTATATCAGGTTGTAATTGCGGATAATCCCTTCAAAACTCATTTTGAGACTTTAAAATATGCGAAATCACTTGGTTTTAAAATTCCAAAAACCATTCGTATCTGTAAGAATGTAGAAGAAATAATGGACTTTCTCAACCTGTGGGATACAAAAAGACATGAATTGCCCTACGAAACTGACGGGGTGGTTATAAAAGTGAACTCTTTACATTATCAGGAAGAGCTGGGTTATACTTCCAAATCTCCGCGATGGGCCCTTGCCTACAAGTTCAAGGCAGAACAGGTAAGTACGATATTGAATGAGGTTACTTATCAGGTAGGCCGAACCGGTGCGATAACTCCTGTGGCGAACCTGGAACCTGTTGAGTTGGCAGGAACGATTGTGAAGAGAGCCTCTTTACATAATGCAGATCAGATCGAAAAAATTGATCTTCACCTGAAAGACAGGGTATATGTGGAAAAAGGGGGGGAGATCATTCCTAAAATCGTCGGGGTTGACCTGGAGGCCCGTGCTCCCGATGCGCTTTCAGTTCAGTATATAACGCATTGTCCCGATTGTGGAACTGAGTTGGTAAGAAAGGATGGTGATGCCAAGCATTTCTGCCCGAATGAATTTGGTTGTCCGACTCAGATCACGGGAAGAATCCAGCATTTTGTGAGTCGTAAGGCCATGAATATTGACGGGCTTGGGGCAGAATCGGTAGAGTTGTTATTTAAAAATAATCTTATTCACAACTTCGCTGATTTGTATGAATTAAAGATTGATCAGGTTGTTCCGCTCGAAAGAATGGCCGAAAAATCTGCCCGGAATCTGATTAATGGAATCGAGGCCTCCAAAAAGATTCCTTTTGAAAAAGTCCTGTTTGCTCTCGGAATCAGATTCGTGGGAGAAACGGTTGCAAAAAAATTAGCCAGACATTATAAGTCCATTGATGCCCTGAAATCCGCGAGTTTTGAGGAACTGGTCGAAGTAGATGAAATAGGAGAGAAGATCGCTGAAAGTATTGAATTGTTTTTTAAAGATGAGGGAAACCAGATCCTGATCAGTAGGCTTGAGAATTATGGATTGCAGTTGTCTATGGATGAGACAGAACTGGAGGGTCAAACGGAACTGTTAAAAGGTAAGGTTTTCGTGGTTTCAGGGGTTTTCGAGATCATGTCTCGTAATGAATTAAAAAAGTCTATTGAGGACAATGGAGGAAAGGTTACAGGGTCCATTTCCAAAAAAACGAATTTTGTCATTGCCGGCGCCAATATGGGGCCAAGTAAAAAAACCAAAGCTGAGACGCTTGGCGTTCCCATGATTTCAGAGCAAGATTATTTGGATATGCTGTGAAGCAAATTTATCATTACAGAGCTTAATTACAGTTCAAGAACCTGTACTTTATTTCTTGTGGAATAAACTTTACCTTCATTGTGCAATTGCTTCAGCAAACGAGTAACAACAACTCTTGAAGTGTTGAGATCATCAGCAATTTCCTGATGTGTGATCTCAAGATTTACATCTTGATTGATTTTGGCCTTGTCCCCAAGATATTTCATCAGTCGCTGGTTCATATTCATAAAGGCAAGTCCGTCAATGGATTCGACCATTTCAATAAGCCTGAAGTGATAACTGTCAATGATAAAATGTCTCCAGGTTTTATAAAGGGCCAGCCAGTCATCAATGTATTCCACCGGTAAAAAAATGGCTTCTGTATCATTTTCAACCACGGCCCTGAAGATACTTTCTTTTCTATTGATACAATTAATAAATGAAATGGCACAGGTATCTCCTTTTTCAAGAAAATATAAAACGAGTTCCTCGCCTTCTTTTTCCTTCCTTATGATCTTTACAGCCCCGTTGAGTATTAGAGGGATATGTGTCATGTTCTCACCAATATCGACAAGGATTTCACCGTGCTTGTATTTATCGATAAATCCTACTTTGACGATTTCTTCGACAAGCTCCTTTTCAAAAATAGAGCCATAATATTCAGCTATTTTTTCCCTTAAAATTAATTCCTGTGTATTCATTGTTCTCGTTGATCTGCAGTAAGTTAAATTGTTTCAGTCAAAATTAAATGAAAAAAACAGGAGCAAATAGAACATTTATCATACTGTAACATTTGTTACCTAAAAAAACTCCCTGGCAATTTACCAGGGAGTTTTCACCAAAATCGATTCCGGCTGAATTCAAGCAAAACAAATAAAATACTTAGAAAACTACTTGAATTTGTGCCAAGAATTTATCGTTGTCCTGATTGATTACAGTTTCAATGTTGGCCTGATAATTGACTTGTAATCGTACGGCTTTGTTAAAGTAATAATTGAGGCCTAGAGTCATTCTTTCGCTGTAACGATAAGGAACATCCTTAAGGTCAAGATCCTGATCAAAGAACTCATATTTAAAAACAGGTTGCAGGTTCCACTTGGTATCATACCAGATCATGCCATAAGCTCCGTCTCTTTTTTCTCCCAAGGCAAGTGGTTCACCTCCACAGCCGGCATCTGCTCCGGGGTCATAAGCACCCTCGTCATAGATATATTCCCCTTGTATATGAAGATTATTGATGTCAAAAAGGATTTCCCCACCATAAGTGGTTCTACTGTCTTCGTCATTGTTAAGCTTTGGGTAACCATATCTGAAACTACCTCCAATGGTAACAAAATCAAAAAGCTTGTAGGTTACGCGCCCAACGATATCCTTTTTATTGTTGTTATCTGTTGTGAGTAATCCCTTACCATTCATAAGGGCAACTGCATAATTTAGTCGGGTATTCACATTACCACCCCAGACAGAGATACCATAATCCCTTTGAGGGACAACAAGCTGGTCCGAAACAATGGCACGGTCAATGGTGATTAATGCGTTACATGCGGTTTGAACTTCAAGTCCAAAAGGCTGTTTGTAGGAACCTACTGCAATTCTGGCCCAGTTGTATTTGTCCCAGGTAACAAAGGCATCCATCAGGTATGCTCTTCCTTCATTTCCACCATTAATAAATGGACTTGTTTCCAACATGAAATAATAAGTAAAATCTTCGAACAATCGACCTCTTACACCTATTCTTGCTCTTCTGAACTTAAAAGTGCTTTCAGCTGGGTCAGAAAAGGTGTAATTGTATTCGGGTTGAATAAAACCAAAAAGTTTGATCTTTGGCGGTGCTATGGTGTCATTAGGGTCCTCTGCGTCACAACCCTGGGCTTGTACCTGAGAGCTGAGCATAACAAGGACTAGTACGATAAAAATCGAAATGATGTTTTTCATAATGTCAGAATTGAAGATTAATTTTTGATCAATGGTAAGTTCTTAGGAACAGAAGATCCTACACCCCACTGATTTGGTCCCCATGCCGGATTAGAATGATAGATACCATTCATTCCAAAGGTCATACTGTAGGCATCATAACCAAGTACCTGCAACCAAGCTGTAATTACAGCAGAAGTTTGACCGGTATAGCAGTATGTGATGACTTTTGCATTGTTTTCCGGATTTAAATAGTTGGTTCCATTTCCTTCCAGTTTTAATTCTTCTTTAATTCTGAATGCATCCTGAATATGTCCGAAGTTTCCATAATCCGTATCGCTGAAATAATTATTGATAAAGTAATTAGATGGGTTATTCAATACATCCGTTCCTTTTGCGGTTTTGAATCCTCCTGCAACTACTGCTTCAATTCTTTGTTTTAAAATATCAGCTCCGTCTGCAGAATAGATATCAATGAACGGATCCTCGTAAGTGATTTTAGAAGGAGCACTATGTGCAGCCCAGTTGGTATGACCTTTTGCTTCGTCTCCTGTTTTTGAATACCATGGACCCGATGTATCTGCGTTCCAGCCGGACATTCCCCATTTTAGTGCCTGAGCATCACTATGGCCCGCAAGACGTAATAAGGAGGTTGCAAAGCAAGCTGTTTGGCCTGTGTAACAAACTACAAGAATCCTTTTGGAAGCTGCATCACCTTCGGTGAGAATATCAGCAAATGCAATGTTTTTTGCTCCCTGAATATGCCCGGAATTAAACGCTTCCGTTGAGCGTATATCTAGAATCGTATATTTGTTTAGGAAGGCATCTAAATCAGCTTCGGCAGGTGCACCGGCAACAAATTTGACCTCTCCACCAGGTCCGCTCAATATATTCCCAAGATCCAGTTGATTATCAAGCATATATCTTTTCATGACATCAAATGCAGGTTCCATAATTGGATTTTCCGGATTGATATCGTCACCTCTGTCACAGGAACTGAGCAATATTGCCGGTATACATAATAATGCTAAGACGAATAGATTTATTTTTTTCATAATTATTTTATTTATAGATAGTATTTTGAGTTTTTCTTATTCAATTACCGGGTACATGTTCACTTGTTTTTTAGTGAAGGCTTCCCTGTTATTTTCTTTTAAGGATTTGTGCATAAAACTGTTGGCACCATATGCAAGGTTGCCAGCGTCATAGCCCAGGATGTTTAAATAGGCTACTACGTAGGCTGTTTCCTGGCCGGTTGGACCATATACTAATATTCTTTTATCCGTTGGAAGTGTTAATAAATCATTGGCAGAACTTAAAGATCCCTGTGGGTCGTACTGAACAGCTGAAGGTATATGACCCTTGGCATAATTTTCTGATCCCGTATAGTCAACGATGTAATATTTGTCAGGATTTTCAAACACATCACTTGATTTCACGATGTACTCCTTATAGGGAGTTTCAAAGGCTTTTTGAAGACGGTCTCTTAAGATCTTTTCACCCTCACTCTGACCCGTGTTAATTGAAGGTTTAGAATTCTTTTCAGCTTTATCATTTGTGGTGGTTTCCAGTTTGGAAACAAAACTGTCAGAGGTGTTTTTCAACCAGGAGTTTTCAGCAAAATCCACTCTCCATGAGCTCATTCCCCAGTTCATACTGTAGACATTGTCATACCCGGCAATTCTCAGTAAACTAGTAAAATATGCTGCAGACTGCCCTGAATAACAGATTAGCACGATTTTATCAAAATCGGAAGGAACTATACTGCTTTCAAAATGATTCAGAAGTTGAGTGGGATGAACATTTACGGCATTTTTTACGTGACCGTATTCGAACCAGCTTTCACTTCGAATGTCAATGATTTGATATTTCGGATTTTTGAGATTCTTTTTAACCTCATCAGCCGATATCAGGGCAGGTGCAGCATCGGTATTGATGAATGGCCTGTTGGATTCTAAATATGCCAACAAGGTTTCAAATTCACCAGGGGGATTAATTGCGGTAAGAGAATTGCTATTGGTTGCTTTAAATCCGCTTAGTAAAATCCAAGCAGGCAAAAGCATAATTACGAGAATAAAAGATAGTTTTCTCATGATGTAAAATTTTAAAATTCAATAATTTATCTGTTTATACTTGACCTAAAAATAATTTTGGAGTAAGCATATTAACATGATATTTCTCATGAAATGTTAATACAGAATGAGTTTGCTTAGTAGCATAGGTTACATAAAAAAGATACCGTTGTTACTTCTTTTAATTCCTTATGAACAGTATGTAACAACCATATAATCAGTTGCTTAGAAGGCAATTGTTTAGATATTATTTACCTTGATACAGCAATGGGTATAATCTGATATGAGATAAGGTTTCATTCCATGGGTTCATGGCTAAACAATCCAAAATTATACACTAAAAATTGACTTAGAAATCGGCGAATCAGGCTCTGTTCTTTCAATTTTTTTTAAAAAAAAAATGCCCTGCAAAGAGCAGGGCATTTAACAAAACAATCAACTAACTTAGCCTAAGGATTCGCATTTTAACATCCTCCTTCCGGCATTTTCTTCTTCTTTTTGGGTTTCGTAACAACTTTTTTCTTTTGAGGTAAAGTTTTTTGTTTTTGTATTATTTTCTTCACCGGGGCAATTCCCGCTTCTTTCATGGTTTGAGCATAATCGTACAATGGATCCTCAATTGTGTTGTCGACAATTTTAAAGGTTTCACTCTGGTAATAGGCATCTACTGCAAGTAGCTTTAAATTCTCAATGCCAAGCTGATACAAAAGCAGACATGAATTGTTAGCTATCTCAGGAGTTTCATTATATATAATGATCGTTTTATTGTTTGCCGCGGCATTTTTTATAACATCGAGATACTCTTTTTTTAAAATCTGATTTTGGGGAATATTAACAGCATCGACCATATGTCCTTTTGTGTATTCAAAATTACTTCTATTGTCGATCAACAAATAAGACCCTTTCTCCATTAAAGCAAGCGAATCAAGCTGAATAATATAAGCGTCATCATTTAAAAACTGAAGGGTGTGATCTGAGTCCTTCGTGAAAAACACATCAGGTTTTCTAATCGTTACGAAACCAACAACGAGGACGAGTAAAAAGAGAATTGCTGAAATTGATATTCTCTTGGTTTTTTCTAATTCTTTCATAATCTATTATTGGAGTAAGCTAAATCATTCAATTCATATATCTTATTGTTTCTAACATCCACCCTCAGGCATCCGTTTCTTTTTCTTCGGTTTTGGAACCACCTTTTTTTTAGGTTCTGGAGCCACTTTAATTTTTGTTATGACCTCAATGGTATCCATATTAACTCCAAAATACTTGCCTGCTGCTTTTCTGAAATTATACAATTCAAAAGCTTTATTAGGCATGGTCTGATCCGGAAACGGAGGTTTGATGATCGTATTAAACCAGGCATTAAGGCCTCCTTGAAGCACATACAATCTTTGGTATCCTAGTCTGTTTCCAATCATCCATACCTCTTCGGCAAAAAAATGATCATTTGAATACAAAACAATATCGTATACTTCCTGATCCAGATACATATTGTTTTCCGGGTTGAATATTTCTGATACCGGAATATTGATGGCATTCGGAAGACTGTATTTTTCAAATGCTTCGGGGGATCTTGTATCTATAATGAGCAAAGCGGGATCCTGATTGATTATCCGGTCAGCAAGTTCATCAGAACTTATATATCTTTCTGAGCTCAACATGTTCTTAACATAGTGTTCCGGGGAAAGGCCTTCATGTTTTTGTATATCCGGAAGCAGAAAAAGGCCCGCTGCAAGAAGAATCAATAAAACAGCCAGGAATTGATAGCTTCTTTTGACAAGGATTCTTTTGGTTTTGTATGTGGCAGACATGATGTTTTGTTTTAGTAGAATATTTTTTTTGTACGTTTTCTGATTCGATCTGAAACGGCAAAAGCAAGTATGGCTAACAGCGTAAATCCAAAAATTATGGTTTCTCTGGATATTCCGAGAGTTTCATCCAGGGTAACATGTCCCAGATTAAAGTCTTCATAAATGGGTTCGATCCAATGAAATAATTCGGAAAACACTAAAATTCCTATAAAAAGGCCGATAGTAAATATAATCCCGTCAATTTTTCCTATCCCAACGGCGCAAAGACTGGTTCCGGGGCAAAATCCACCTGCAAGAAATCCGACTCCCATTGTAACACCTCCTATCAAGGATGCCCATAAAAAAGTAGGCTGGACAAAGAGTTGATCCAGGTCAATCCAGTTCAGATAATTCATATAACTCAGGCCAATCAAAGAAACCAGACAGGCAGTTAGAAATACCTTAAGGACGGCAAAGTCATAACCGTAAAAAACTCCGACAAGTTTCCTCGAGGAAGAAAATCCTGACGCTTCCATGATGAAGCCAAAAGCCATTCCTATCAGAATTGCCAATACAAAGTTCCATTCAACGGGTATGATTTCATTTGGAATAAGTGGTCCCATAATTTCTTTTTTGTGGTTTATATCCAGTTTTTTCTAAAAAAATATGCTACCAGATATCCGGTACCGAATATGGATAGCATACTTATAAATCCTGCAGTTGCCATCATGGAAATACCACTCAAAGCGGCTCCACTGGTACATCCTCTTGTGATTTGCGCTCCAAACCCGAACAGCAATCCACCTATCAAGGCAAATACCAGGCGCCTTCTGGCTGTAATTTTAGGGGAATGCTGGGTTCGCCATTGAATTCTTCCGGTAAGTACACCTGAAAGAAAAGCTCCCATGATTACACCTATCGCCTCAAAGACAAGCCAGTTATTCATCGGAGAATTTGATCCTTTCAGAAACTTGCTGTAGTAGGCGTTACTTTCACTGTGCTCGGGAGATACTTTATTGACAACTGTTACAACGCTGCTTTTTAAAGCTCCACTGGCTCCAAGACCTCTCCCGGTTACATAAAAGGTGAACAGGATAAGCAGACCTAAAAGGAAGCCACCGAAATAAGGGTTCCAGTATATGTGCCGATTTTGATTTTCTTTCTTTTCCATGTCTCAATATAAGTATCTAGTTAACTGACCTGCTTCGATCATTACCATCCTGAATATCAGTCCTCCAATTAGGATTAATAGCGCGGGAATGGCCACCGGAACTTTAAATCCTAATAACTCAATACTTTCAAGGAGGGCTGGAACCATCAACCCTAATAAGATGACAAATACAAAAAACATGACGGTATATTCTCCTCTAATCAGTATGTCAAGGGCTTCGAGTTGAACTGCTGAACCCGCATACATTCCCATTAGCATATGAGCAATAAGGGCAAGTTCAATAATGATTAAAGCCAGGTCTATTTTACTGAACAGCTTTCTTTCAATATGATCTCGGGAGAATAAAATGATACAGGCAGCTCCGGTTGACAAGCCCGAAACAAGAAACAAAGGCCCCAAAATGGCATTATTCCATAAAGGCCTTGCATTAAATGCAGACAGCAGTATCCCCGTGTAGATTCCCAGAATTATAGAAAGAGGCAACAGTATGATCGCCAGTTGCTTCCTGTGATTGATCAGGTAGCGTTCAAAGTTTTTAAGCCAACCTGTTTTAATGGACCACTTTGGGAACAATTCGGAAAAATAGCTGAATACCCATAAGAAGCTGGCGACTGTGACAAACAAAAGTACCCAGGCCCCCCAGGACATCGGGGATTCAACTCTTAGGGTAGTATATAGCCTCCAAACATATAGTTTGTGGGTAAGGTCATAAAATAATGCAATTAAGCCGATACTTAGGGCAAATAGTACAATGATCATTGCGGGTTTTATGGCTGTTTGCACTTTTTTTTCTTTTCCCAGGATTGTAAAAAGCGAAGCAAAGAAAATGATTCCGGCTGCCATGCCCCCTAAGAATAGATAGAGGGATATCGGAAAATGCCAGACCTCCAGGGATGGATCGATCTTTGGTATATTTCTTCCGCTTATGAATAGTTCTTCTTGCATGATTCAATATGTCAAATTAGATAATAAACATTCGGTTTGGTTCCGGCTTCAGGAGCCAGAACTTTATATTTTCTGGATTTTAGGAGATGAGAAACTTTGCTGGTAGGATCTTCAATATCTCCAAAATACATGCATTTTGTAGGACAGACAGACACACAGGCGGGGAGTTGGCCTTCTTTGAGCCTGTGGGCACAAAAAGTACATTTGTCAACGTAGCCATCAGGGTGCTGATATCTGGCATCATAAGGACAAGAAGCGATACAGGCACCGCAACCAATACATTCATCAGCCTTAACCAAAACTATTCCTCCTTCAGTTTTATGACTTGCACCGGTTGGGCAACAACGGACACAAGGTGCATTGTCACATTGATTACAACGTTCTGATTTTAATTCCAAATTGAGCTTCGGATAACTTCCGTTTACAGATTCAGTAACCCAGTCACGACAATAACCGACAGGAACCTGGTTTTCAGTTTGACATGCAACGACACAATCGCTGCAACCCACACATTTTAAGGTGTCTATGACCATTGCATATTTCATATCAGTACTTCTTTTGCCGGGTTTTCAGCATGGATTTTTACAAAATTACCTCGCATGCCTGTTCCACCCATTAGCGGATCAACCTTGATTCTTGTTATCATATCAGTATCGCTGATTCCTTTTCCATGGGCTCTGGATAATTTTTTATTATTATGTCCAAAACCATGGTACATATAAACCGAGTCCCATCGAATTCTTTCCGTAACGCGAACTTTAATCGGAAACTGCGATACTATTCCATCCTGATTTTCGAGCCAGACTTCCTGGCCCTTTTTCAAATTTTCTATTCTTGCAACCTTTGGGTTCACCCAAAGTGTATTTTCATCCGTTAAGTCGCTTAGATTCGGATTGTTGATGGTTCTGCTGAAGGTGTGCATTGGAGATCTTCCATAGTTAAGTCTGTAAAATCCGGAATCAGGCGTTTCATGAGGAGTGTATACGGGCATTGGATCAAGTCCCATGCCGGCCAGTTCCTCTGAATAAAATTCGATTTTTCCTGATTGGGTCGGAAATTCATAAGGTTTCCCTTTTTCCAGATAGAGAGGGCCCGATTTTCTCTTGAAATTTTTCACACCAATTTTTTTCATTTCTTTAAGCGAGCTGCCGATCTGCTTAAGTTGCCAGTCCAGCACTTCTTCAATATTTTCAAAGTCAAAATAATCGGCTAGCCCAAGACGATTTCCTAATTCTTTCGCCATCCACCAGGCAGGCTTCGTGTTGTATTGAGGTTCCACGGCAGGGGCTCTTAAAGCAACTGAAGGTTCTCTGTTAGGAGATGATCGCAACCCGTCATAGCGTTCCAGATAGGTGCATTCCGGGAGTATTACATCTGCATAGCCTGTAATTTCCATGGGCATGGTATCCATAACCACAATAAATTCGAGTGATTCAACGGCTTTCTCAATGATGTTTTTTTGAGGTACGGAAGCAACCAGATTTGTTCCTGCCACAAACCATCCCTTAATGGGATATTTTTGATTTTCAGATGCTATAGAAGCTTTGATAACTTCGGTTGTATTTCCCATTTCGGCAAATGGAAATTTTTCGCCGATCTCTTTCCATCCCCATTTTGGATGTGGGTATTTTGGATGTGGGTATTTTGGAATTTTGATTTTTTCTTTAAAATAAAAGCCACCCTTGTTTCCCCATGATCCCAGAAGGCCATTAAGAATGGCAACGGCTCTTGCACGTTGGGAATCATCTCCGTACCAGGTAACATGCCTACCGGGATGAACAATTGTTGAAGGTGCCGCGGCGGCCATGGCTCTTGCAGTTTTCCTGATTTGATCAGGTTTAATGGCCGTGATACCATAGGCCCATTCCGGGCTGAATGGTTTGACATGCTTTTTAAGCGCTTTAAAACCATGACCATATTTTTCTACATACTCTTTGTTGTAGAGATCCTCATAAATCAAAACATGCATCCATGAGAGGAGGAGCGCTATATCCGTAGACGGTTTGATAGGGAGCCAAAACTGTGATTTACTGGCAACCGTTGAGAACCTTGGATCCACTGTTATGATCTTTGCTCCGTTGTCAATGGCATCGGACATTTCCTGAACCTGACTGTTATGCATATTTTCACCTAAATGAGAGCCAATGAGTACGAGACATTTTGTATCTCTGATATCAGTGGGTTCGGGAGAACCTACCCAGGAACCAAAAGTCAGTCCAAAACCAGTTTCTCGTGGGCCCCTACACTGGGCATAAGCGGGCTCAGCGATTGTGTCAGAACCATATGCCTTAAATAGGTGTTCAAGGTGACTTCCGGGCGAGCCGTGTTTGATCAAAGCCATAGATTCGGGCCCGTATTGGTCTTTTATGGTTTGCATTTTACTGGCAACTAAATTCAGGGCCTCTTCCCAGCTGGCCTCTTTAAATTCCTGTTTGCCATTGATTTCGGTTCGAATCAAGGGGTGTTTTAACCGGTCCTTGTCACTGTACATTCCAACCCCACCGGTTCCTCTTGGGCACAAACGCCCAAAACAATGGGGGTCATTTTGATTTCCAATGATCTTATGAATCGTGCCTTGTTCATCAGAAAAAGCCCAGGCTGCACATTTCCAAAAACAGACCTCACAATAAGTAGCCGTTCTTTTGAGCGGCAAAGGATCGATTTTAGCTACTCCGGAATTTATTGTGTCTTTTATGGGAATTGCACTAAATGCTGCAGAAGATAAAGCCACACCACTTGCTCCCAGGGCAGAAAGCTTGATAAATGACCTGCGTGAATTGTTCATCTCGATTGAAATTTATGGAATTGAAAATGCATGAATGAATTTTTCCCTCTTGTTTCAATTGTAAAATTAGAGCTGAGAAGGAGTTGATTAGCTGATAAAAATCATATTGAAATGTGACTCCGGTCACATATCAGAGTCAAAAAACTGTCATTGCTCATAATTTAAAAAAAATGGTGGTCGTAGTTTTGTTGAGAATTAGCTGAAAAGTAAAGATGAGTGCTTTCCGTAAATATTTCAGCAGGAGCTGGCCCGCAATGATCATACTGATCTTTGTATCAATATGGCAGGTGTTGAAACATTTTGACAAAGAGTTGGAAAACACAGTTGAATATGCCTATGATAAAATCGACGAGTCAAAAGAATCCTGTATGGAATGCCACATCCGGGTAGAAGGCTTTTCAAAATATCACGATCCGGGTTTAATAGGTTGTGTAGTTTGTCACCTTGGCAACGGAAGCGAAACCGACAAAAAGAAAGCCCATCAGGATATGGTCCTGATTCCGGGAAATCTGAGTAATGCAGAACAGACCTGTGGGTCCTGTCATCCTGATGAACTGTATAAGGTCAGTCAATCTTTGATGACCACCAATAGCGGTATTGTTGCAGTAGATAAATATGTTTTTGGTGAAACGGACAGCCCCGATCTTCATTATGATATAAGAAATCTCGGGTATGATTCTTCAGATGAACATTTAAGAAACCTTTGTGCGAATTGTCATCTGGGGGCAGAGAAAACCGAATTGGGAAAAATTGATCAACTCAGCAGGGGAGGTGGATGTAACGCATGTCATTTAAACTATTCAGATCAGGCCGAGAATCATTTACATAACTATCTTTCATCTTCAAAAAAAGAATTACCTACGGTTCATCCCTCAACAGATATTTTTGTGCAGGATGAACATTGTTTCGGATGTCACAGCAGGTCCTCCAGAATTTCATCCAACTATATGGGATGGCACGAAACCTTACTGGAAGAGGATGAGGTTAAGGACACCTTAAAGTACAAGGTATTTCAGGACAAAAGGGTCTATGAATTCAAGGGGGAAGATGTGCATCATTCCAAAGGTTTGTTATGTATTGATTGCCATAGTTCACACGAGGTGATGGGGGATGGGAACAGGTATATACACGAGGAAGACGCGGTTTCGTTGCGCTGTGATGATTGTCATTATCAGGAGGAACCGCTAACAGTAAATTATGAAGACCTTGATAAGGAATCCTTACTCGTGTTTATGCACCGGGAATATTCGCATCAGGACCATAAAATGTTACGTGTTAAAGATGATGGGCACCCTTTGGTGAACACTTATCTCGATGAAAATAAAAATCTTTATCTGATAGGTAAAAAGGACGGAAAGAAACACTTAATTAAACCTCAGGCAGAGACTTGTGCCAGAGATCTTGCGCATTCCGAATTGAGTTGTTCCACATGTCACTCTCAGTGGGCTCCACGCTGTATCGGATGTCATAATACTTACAATGAGACGCAAAGAGGATATGATCTGCTGGATAAACAATTGACACGTGGAACCTGGGTAGAGCATGTCTTCGAATTTGAAACAGGGCTTCCTTCACTTGGAGTGAGAGAGGTTAAAGAAGGCAAAAAATACCAACCGGCCATACCGGGAATGATCTTGTCCATAGAGGCAGGGGATGAAGAAAAGTTTGAAAGACTCTATGCGGCTAATGCCCCCCATACCACGGGCAAGGGCGCAAGAAGCTGTGCTTCCTGCCATAAGGATCCTTCAGCCCTGGGTTATGGCAAAGGGAAACTTATATACACGATCCATGGAAATACAGGAAAATGGAGTTTTGAACCGGATTATGCTGATAACCCTATCGATGGCAAACCTGAAGATGCATGGATAGGCTTCCTGGAGGGGGAATCAGATGGAAAAGTGTCAACTCGTAAAGACTTCAGGCCCTTGAATATTGAAGAACAGAAACATGTTCTTAAGGTAGGGGCCTGCCTTGAGTGTCATGAGGAATCTTCAAAAGTTATGACAAGGGCGTTGAAGGAAGGACTAAATCCATTACTTTTGAATCTATCAGAAAACTGTATTTTACCTGACTTTTAATTTTATGAGTTCAACCAGGCCGGCTTCACGATTATTTCTATCGATTTTTCTTATTGTTTCTTTGGCTGACCTACTTGCCATACTATTCAATAACATTTTTTGGCAGACGCTTTTTAAACCTTTGATTATTCCTTCGCTAATTGCATTTTACCTTTCTGTTTCAGATCAAAAGAACAAACTTTTCCTTTTGGCTCTTTTTTTCTCCTTTTTGGGTGATGTCCTGCTTCTGGATAAGAATAAATTGTTCTTGTATGGAATCGCTGCATTTTTAATTACCCAGCTGCTCTATATTTTTTTATTCTCCAAAGGACTGAAGCAAAGTTCCCGGGATATCCGGGTAAAATCTTCTATCCCGTTTATGGGATTCTATATTGTACTGATATGGTTTTTATATCCGGGCCTGGGCCCATTTCTGGTCCCGGTACTTGTATACGGATTTGCAATTTCTGTTTTTGGGGTTGTAAGTTTGGTGAATTTTCTCGCCGGAAACAGAGAAATAACGCTGTATTTATTAGTAGGAGCCATTTTGTTCATTATCTCTGACTCCATGATCGCGCTTCATAAATTTCACTCAGAAAAGCCTTCCTATGGCCTTCTGATTATGGTGACCTATATATCAGCTCAGTTTCTGATTACGCATTATATGATACAACTTGAAAAGGTGAGGAAATAAATTATTTGAACATGTCCATTCCCGGAATGTCAGGCAGCCCTCCCTTTGCGGCAGCAGCCATCTCAGCTTCATTTATTTTGTTTGCTTTTTCAATGGCTTTGTTCAGTGCCAGGATCAGATAATCTTCCAAAGCCTCTTTATCCTCCAGCAACTCATCATCGATTGCAATATTCTTTACCTCCCTATTGGCGGTAATGGTAACAATGACCATTCCATTACCTGCATCTCCATCAACCATTACGGTATTCAATCTGCTCTTGGTCTCTTCAATTTTCGCCTGGGCCTCTTTCAATTTTGCCATCATGCCCTCCATATCTCCAAACATAATTATTTCTTTTAAAGTTAGAATTGATTTGTATTTTCGTGGGAAAACAAAATTACGAATTAAAGAGATACGGCGATTTTAAATGAAGAAATTAAATGTTAGTGTCATTATTTTATCTATTACTTTTGCATTTTCCTGTAACAATGAAAAGTTGGATAACAAAAAAGTTAGAAATATGCCAAACAAGGGGTTAAAACCTCCAGTAGCTGAAAGGATTCCAAAAAAAATGGAGATTCACGGTGATGTGAGAATAGATGATTATTATTGGTTGAATGAACGTGAAAACAAGAAGGTTATCGACTATTTGAATGCCGAAAATGATTATTATGATTCAGTAACCGGACATACAAAAAAGTTTCAGGAAGATCTTTTTGAGGAAATGAAATCCAGGATTAAAGAAGATGATGAGTCGGTACCTTATAAAAAGAACGGCTACTTTTATATTACCAGATACGAAAAGGGTAGCCAGTATCCTGTATATACAAGAAAAAAAGAGAATCTGGAGGCCAAAGAAGAGATCATTGTGGATGTTAATGAGCTTGCCAAAGGGCATGAGTATTATGCCCTCACAAGCCTGAATGTCAACAGAGCTAACAATGTAGCTGCTTTTGGAGTGGATACTATAAGCCGCAGGCAGTATGACATCATGTTCAAAAATCTGGAAAACGGTAGATTATTTCCAGAGGTTATTAAGAATACGACAGGAAGCACAGCCTGGTCAAATGACAATAAAACTGTTTTTTATGCGAAAAAAGATCCTGTTACCCTTCGAAGTGATAAGATTTACAAACATATTTTAGGAACCGACGCATCCGAGGATGAGTTGATTTTTGAGGAACAGGATGAAACCTTCTGGACTTTTGTCTACAAGTCAAAATCCCAAAAATATATAATCATTGGGTCCTATAGTACCTTATCAACTGAATACAGATTTCTGGATGCTGACAAACCGGAAGAAAGTTTCAGGATCATTCAGCCTCGCCAACGAGAGCTGGAATACAGCGTGGCTCACTATGGGGATGACTTTTATATACTTACAAATCACGGGGGAGCAACGAATTTTAAACTGATGAAAACCCCTGTCGAAAAAACGGGACAGGAAAACTGGGTAGATGTAATTCCTCACCGTGAGAACACCTTACTGGAGGATATATCTATTTTTAAGGATTTTTTAGTGCTTGAAGAAAGGACCAACGGACTGAACAAAATCAGAATCAAAAGATGGCATGATGAAGAAGATTTTTATTTGCCATTTGATGAGGAAACCTATACGGCATCGGTTTACAACAATCCTGAATTTGATACCCATATCATCCGCTACAGTTATAACTCATTGACAACCCCGAATTCAGTGATCGATTTTAACGTTGACGATAAATCCAAAGAGGTAAAAAAGGAACAGGAAGTTCTAGGAGGCAATTTTGACAAGAATAATTATACCAGTGAAAGGTTATGGGCCACCGCCCGTGATGGTAAAAAAGTTGCCGTTTCACTTGTTTATAGAAAATCAACTGAAATCAATGAAAATACCCCTTTGTTACTTTATGGTTATGGATCATATGGTAGTATAGTCAGTGATCGTTTCAGTTCGGTGAGACTGAGTTTGCTCGACAGGGGTTTTGTCTATGCTATTGCTCATATCAGGGGAGGTGAATACCTCGGTCGTGCCTGGTACGAAGATGGTAAGATGTTCAATAAGATAAATACCTTTTATGATTTTATCGATGTCGGGAAATTTTTGATCGAGCAAAAGTACAGCTCCGCATCACATCTTTACGCAGAGGGCGGCTCCGCAGGAGGTTTACTCATGGGTGCTGTAATTAATCTTAATCCTGAAATTTTTAACGGTATAATTGCGGCGGTTCCTTTCGTGGATGTGGTGACTACCATGCTTGATGAAGATATTCCACTCACCACGGGAGAGTTTGATGAATGGGGGAATCCAAAGAATAAGGATTCATATGAATATATGCTTTCTTATTCACCCTATGATAATGTAAAAAAACAAGACTATCCGCATATGCTGGTCACGACAGGTTTACATGACTCCCAGGTGCAGTATTTTGAACCTGCCAAATGGGTGGCCAAGCTAAGGGTGAACAAAACAGATGACAATAAATTACTCCTTTATACCAATATGGAAACAGGTCATGGCGGTGCCTCCGGGAGGTTTGATGCTCTAAAGGAAGTTGCCCGTGATTATTGTTTTTTACTTGATCTTGAAGGGATTACCGAATAATTATTTTTTTGTATTATTGTAACTTAAAGAACCTTTGCTTCAATCTTATGGAGATAATAAGTAGTAGTTTAAAAAAATTACTTAAATTTGCCCCCGGTTTTTATAATCAAAGCATTATATTTTTATGAAAAAACATAACGGTATAACTAATAATATATTAGATTTAGTCGGTAATACCCCATTGGTTAGATTAAATAGAATTACAAAAGAGTTAGACGGTCAGTTCTTAGCAAAATATGAAGCCTTTAATCCGGGCCATTCGATGAAAGATAGAATTGCTACACATATTGTGGAGCAGGCCGAGAGAAAGGGAATCCTTAAAAAAGGCAGCAAGGTTATAGAGACGACTTCCGGGAATACAGGATTTAGTGTTGCCTTGGTTTGCATCATAAAAGGATATGAATGCATTTTAGCGGTCAATTCCAAGGCCTCCAAGGGAAAGATCAATATGTTGAGAGCCATGGGAGCAAAGGTATATGTTTGCCCGGCCAATGTAAGTGCAGATGACCCAAGATCTTATTATCAGGTTGCCAAGAGGCTTCACGACGAAACAGCGGATTCTGTATATATCAATCAATATTTTAATGAACTGAATTCAGAGGCTCATTATTTGTCTACAGGGCCGGAAATCTGGGAGCAGACGGAAGGTAAACTTACACATGTTGTTGTGGCAAGTGGTACTGGAGGAACAATCTCCGGGGTTGGTAAATATTTGAAAGAAAAGAATCCAAACATTAAAGTTTTGGGTGTAGATGCCTACGGTTCAATACTGAAAAAATTCCACGAAACTTCTGATTTCGATACCGAAGAGATTTATCCTTACAGAATTGAAGGATTGGGAAAAAACTTAATTCCTACGGCGACAAATTTTGAGGTGATTGATGTTTTTGAAAAAGTAACTGATGAAGATGCTGCCCATAAAGCCAGACAGTTAGCTCTTGAGGAAGGGCTTTTTACCGGATATACAAGTGGTGCGGTGGTACAGGCCACGATGCAGTATGCTGATCAGGGCTATTTTGACAAAGATTCAATGGTTGTCATGATTTTGCCGGATCATGGATCACGTTATATGGAAAAGGTATACAGTGATGACTGGATGAGGGAGCAAGGCTTTTTTGATGCAAAAAAGCAAGAGACGAATTCCTTGGAGATTATAAGATAATTATTATGAAGATTTAATAAAAAGGCTGCTTGAATTCAAAGCGGCCTTTTCTTTTTTTTAAAAACTGTGAACATAGAAATTGTTGCTTAAGTATTTTTTCTATTTTTGCAAATAATTTAAAATAGGCGATTTAAATGATTGGCTATAGAAATTAGACAGATTTATGAAAGACTTATTTGAGAGAATTACTAAGGATAAAGGGCCGCTTGGCAAGTGGGCAAAGCAGGCTGAAGGATATTATGTGTTTCCAAAATTAGAAGGAAATATTTCCAACCGAATGAAATTCAATGGTAAGGAGGTAATTACCTGGAGTATCAATGATTATTTGGGTCTGGCTAATCACCCTGAAGTTATGAAGGTTGATGCCGAGGCTGCAAAGGAACATGGAATGGCTTACCCAATGGGAGCCAGAATGATGAGTGGACATACTGATTATCATGAACAATTAGAGCGTGAATGTGCTGAATTTGTTGGTAAAGAGGCAGCCTATCTGGTAAATTTTGGCTATCAGGGAATGGTTTCTGCCATTGATGCCTTGGTTACGAAGAATGATGTAGTGGTTTATGATATGGATTCACATGCATGCATCATTGACGGAGCCAGATTGCATCAGGGTAAAAGATTTACTTTCCGTCATAACGATATGGAAAGCTTTGAGAAAAACCTTATAAGAGCCTCAAAGAAAGCCGAAGAATCTAATGGAGGTATTCTTGTGATAAGTGAAGGTGTTTTTGGTATGCGAGGAGAGCAGGGTAAATTGAAGGAAATTGCAGCTCTTAAGGAAAAATACAATTTTAGATTGCTCGTTGATGACGCCCATGGATTTGGTACTTTAGGGAAAACCGGTGCGGGTGCAGGCGAGGAACAAGGGGTTCAGGACGCCATTGATGTTTATTTTGCAACGTTTGCAAAATCCATGGCAGGAATCGGTGCTTTTTTCGCAGGAAATGAAGATGTAATTAAATATTTACAATACAATATGCGATCTCAGATGTTTGCCAAGTCCTTGCCAATGGCCATGGTAAAAGGAGCATTGAAGCGATTGGATATGATCAGGACAATGCCGGAGTTGAGAACAAAACTTTGGGAAAATGTTAATGCCTTGCAGAATGGCCTTGTTGAAAAAGGATTTAATATTGGTAAAACGAACACCTGTGTGACCCCTGTATTTTTGGAAGGAGACATTCCTGAAGCAATGGCCATGGTAAATGACCTCAGAGAGAATTACCGAATATTCTGTTCTATTGTTGTATATCCGGTTATTCCAAAGGGAATGATCTTGTTAAGATTGATTCCTACTGCAGCGCACAATTTGGATGATGTTGCCGAAACGATTGAAGCATTTTCTTCTATAAGAGAAAAACTTAAAAAAGGATTTTACAAGAGAATCGCAGCTTCACTTATGTGATATAGCTCAAATCAATAAAAAAAAGCCGAAGATACTTTCTTCGGCTTTTTTTACTTTGTGGCGTTTTATTTATTAATGTCAAGTCTTGATGTGGCAATAACATTTTCGCTTGAGAAATCTTTACTCAGGTATTTGTAATAGCCTACGATACCAATCATGGCTGCGTTGTCTGTTGTATATTCAAATTTAGGAATATAGGTGATCCAACCCAATTCTTTTTCCATGGCCTTGAGCGTCGACCTGATCTCAGAGTTAGCAGAAACGCCTCCGGCAATGGCCACGTGTTTAATACCGGATTTTTCCGCTGCCAATTTTAATCTGTTCATCAGTATATTAACAAGGCTGCGTTGAACAGAAGCACAAATGTCATTGATGTTATTTTTAATGAAATCTGAATCCTTTTTTTGTTCCCTTTGAAGAAAATAAAGAATTGCTGTTTTAAATCCGCTAAAGCTAAAGTCCAGTGGATTCGGGGTTTTAGGTTCTGAAAAGCTAAATGCCAAAGGGTTTCCTTTTTTTGAATTTTTATCAATCAAAGGACCACCAGGATAAGGTAGCCCCAGTAATTTTGCCGTTTTATCAAAAGCTTCTCCTACTGCGTCATCAATGGTTTCACCAAGTATCTCAAAATCCTCATGGCTGTTTACCCTCAATATCTGGGTATGTCCTCCACTTATAGTCATACAAAGAAATGGAAACGGCGGTTGTTTCTGTGACTCGTCCTCTATAAAATGAGCCAGAACATGGGCTTGCATGTGATTTACCGGTATCAGTGGGATATCCAGCGCAATGGAAAGGGATTTTGCAAATGATGTTCCCACCAGTAATGACCCCATCAATCCGGGGCCTCTTGTAAATGCAATGGCGTCAAGTTCACTCTTGTCAACATTTGCAATTTTCAAAGCCTGATCCACTACTGGAACAATGTTCTGCTGATGGGCCCTGGATGCAAGCTCAGGAACCACTCCTCCATATGCGGCATGGACCTTTTGTCCGGCAACTTCATTGGATAGAACCCTGTTGTTTTTTAGCACAGATGCCCCTGTATCATCACAAGATGACTCTATAGCAAGTATGTGAATAGTTTTTTTTGACATGTCAAAAATTTAGGCACAAATATTGTACTTTTAAACATGCAAATTTAGAAATATTTTATTATCAGGCGGTTAAAAAGAATAGCAATTCGTATTTTTCTAATAGGCAGTTTTTTACTGGTTCTGTTAAGTATTATCTTCTCTTTTTCAAGTGTTCAGACCGGCCTGGCAAAAGTTGTTACCAACAGGGTTAATGCGAGGTATGACACCAATATAAACATTGAAAAACTCGACTTATCTTCCATACGAAACATTTCCTTGGACAACGTTTTGATTAAAGATCATCATGGCGATACCTTGATTTCAGCCGGAAGCATTGAAACCTCAATATTGAATTATCGGAATTTATTTACGAGCCAGCTGGATTTTGGCGAGATTTATCTCGATGACGGGGCTTTGTTAATGAAAACCTACAAGGGTGAGGAAAAAAACAATCTTACAGTATTTGTAAAGAAATTTAAAAAAGACAGTACAAGAGAAGGACGACAGTTTAAAATGTATGCGTCTTCCATTATCGCTGAGAATGTAGATTTTGTATTGTTCAATGAGAATAAGAGGGAGGGACCCATTGTTTTCTACAAGAATATTTATGGCGATTTTGATGATTTCAAGGTAGAAGGATCCAATGTTAGTGCAAATATTCATGATTTAAGAGTGATTGAAAATCATGATGTTTCGGTAACAAATTTCTCGACAAATTTCAAATACTCCAATTCTCGTATGGAATTCCTGGATACCCGGCTGGCAACCCGAGGATCGAATTTGGAGGCAGACATTGTATTTACTTATGAATTGGACGATCTGTCGGATTTCACCAATAAGGTACAGATAGAAGCAGATTTTAAGAAAGGCGACGTAGTTTTGTCTGATCTTAAAAAATTTTACGGCCAGTTTGGAAAGAATGATGCTATACATTTCACAGCAAAGGCTAAAGGAACAATTAATGATTTTGTTGTAGAGGATATTGATCTTGAATCTGACAGACAGTCTTCATTGAGAGGAACCGTGCATCTTAAGAATGTCCTTTATCCTGAGAAATTCAGATTGAAAGGAAATATCAGGGAAATTAGTTCAAATTATGATCATTTGGTTAATTTATTGCCTGATCTACTTGGGGCCAGAATTCCAAAGGAACTTGAAAAAATAGGATATTTTTCGAGTAGAGGAAAAGTTGATATCACAAAATCAGATATCGATATCCAGTTGAGAACCATTGCTCAGCTGGGATTGTCAGATGTTGATTTGAGTTTGAAAGATATTGATAAGGGAGATCTCGTTTCTTATAAAGGAAAGGTAGAACTTGTTGATTTTAAACTTGGGGAATTTGTAAGGGATTCTCTAATTGGCGAATTTTCCATGATCGGAGAGGTTGAAGGGCAGGGATTTTCAATTGACAACATCAGTGTAAAGGTGAATGGTCATATTTCAAAACATCAGTATAAAGGTTACACGTATTCAAATATTGATATTAACGGAGTTTTGAGAGATAAGGAGTTTGATGGCTATTTACGTGTGAACGACCCAAACATAAATCTAGAATTCAGAGGTTTAGCTGAACTTGGGGATGATAAAAAGTTTAATTTTAACGCTGATGTAGATTATGCCGATTTCTTGAAGCTAAACCTTTTTACAAGGGATGAAAAATCAATTTTAAAGGGTGAGATCCAGATGGATCTTACGGGAAGCAGTTTGGATAATATGGAGGGGGTTATCAGCTTTAAGGATGCTTCGTATTCAAATCAAAATGACGATTATTTTTTTAAGGACTTTACGATAACAGCGGAGAACAAGGATACCATAAGGGAAATAAAGGTAAATTCTTCAGAAATAGTCAATGGATACATTAAGGGAAATTTTAGATTCAGGGATCTTAAAAAACTGGGAGTCAATTCCCTGGGCAGCCTGTTTGTCAATTTTGAAAAGGAGAAAGTCGAAGCAGGACAGTTTCTGGATTTTAGATTCAGTATTTACAGCAAAATCATAGATGTTTTTATTCCTGACATTCAACTTGGCCCGAATTCTTTTATAAAAGGTTCTGTGGATTCGGATCGTGATATTTTTAATCTCACCATCAAGTCTCCCAAGATTGAGGCCTTTGATTACGCTGTAGACAAGATTAACCTTCAGGTAGATAATCAGAATCCTTTGTACAATACTTTATTGAGCATTGATGAAATTGATCATAAATATTATAGTCTTGCAGATATAAACATGGTTAATGTCATGTTGAAGGATACCTTGTTTGTACGTGCTGAAATGATTGGAGGTAAAGAAAAAAGAGAGAAATACACCTTTAGTTTTTATCATACCATTAATGAAAATAATCAATCTGTTCTCGGAATGAAAAGATCAGAACTGATTTTTAAGGACAACCAGTGGTTGATCAATCCTGAGAATAACAATCAAAATAAGGTGGTTTACGATAAGGAGATAAGAACCTTTGCATTTGATAATTTCAATATGGTGAGTGGTGATCAGAGAATTCACCTGGCAGGTCTCATTACCACAGATCAGGATAAAAACCTCGATTTGAGCCTTCAAAACGTGAACCTTGAAGATATTACGCCTTCGATTGACAGTGTTTCCCTTGATGGAAAAGTTAATGGTACCGTCAACTTAAGAACAGTTAACGGAAAGACCTTACCCATTGCCGACATGGATATCAATTATTTCAGTATTAACAATGATTACTACGGTGATTTGAAATTCAAGGCTACTTCTGACAATAATATTCGCAACTACACTTATGATCTTTTTCTGGATAACGGTGGATTAAGGACAGTACAGTCTCAGGGAGAAATTGACCTGACGTCCAATGCCCCAACAATTTTGGCTACGGCAAAATTTGACAGGTTCAGGATTAATGGATTTAGCCCTCTTGGAAAAAATGTACTGTCAAAATTGCGAGGAATGGCTTCGGGAGAAGCTACGGTCACGGGCAGGTTGTCAAATCCTGATATCCAGGGTGAAATTACCTTGGTGGATTCCGGATTGATGTTGCCATATTTAAATGTTGATTACGATTTCTCAGGAGAATCAGTGGTAAAACTTTATGGTCAGACATTTGATTTTCAAGATTTTAGAGTTAGGGATAAAGCTATGGGAACAACAGGTATTATTGATGGGACCATAACACATCGTTCTTTTAAGAAATGGAATTTGGACCTGGTTTTAAGAACCGATAATCTGTTGATTCTGAATACAGAAGATAAAGAAGGAGCCCTTTACTATGGTACAGGACTTATGGCAGGGACAACAACCTTAAAGGGGTATACGGATAATCTTACCATTAATGTAAATGCTACCACCAAAGCTGGAACAGCCTTTTACGTTCCGTTAGGAAATGTCAGTACAGTCAATACCTCCAGGTTGATTCATTTTGAAACTTTTGAAACCGAAGAGGAGGAAGAGAATTACCGGGAAAGTATTGTATTTGAAAAGCTGAAAGGATTGAATCTCAATTTTAAATTAAAGGTAACCAAAGAGGCCGTTGCTCAAATTGTCCTGGACAGGGCTACTGGTAGTATATTAAAGGGCTCAGGAGATGGAAATCTGGTTTTGAATATTGACACCAAAGGTAAATTTGAAATGTTTGGAAATCTAGTCGTGGACAATGGTGAATATCAGTTCAAGAATATTGTGAATAAGGATTTTATCGTTCAAAAAGGTGGAACCATTATCTGGGAAGGGAATCCATATGACGCTCAACTTGATATCACCGCCATCCACTACGCAAAAGCGAACCCTTCCGTCTGGCTTGATGCCATAGCCAGTTCGAGAAAACTTGACGTTGAGTTGTATACCAATATTTCCGGAAATCTTTCGGCACCTGATCTGGATTTTGACATTAAAATACCGAATGCCAGTTCTGATGTTGCGAGCGAACTTGATTTCAAACTAAGAAATGAGGATGAAAAGCTAACGCAGTACTTTTCACTTTTAGCCACTGGTGCCTTTGCCAGAACCGAGAATAACAGGACAAATTTTGACGGGAATGCCGCTATTGCAGGAACCCTTGCTCAAAAGGCATCCCAACTCCTTTCAAACATGTTGGAGAGCGATAACGAAAATTTTGAGGTCGGGGTTACTTACGACATTGGGGTTGAATCGGGCGTTCAGGACGTAATTACAGATGATCAGCTTGGTCTGGAAGTTTCAGGAAGAATTGCGGACAAGGTCATAGTAAGCGGAAAGGTAGGAGTTCCTGTTGGTTCAAATACCAATTCAAGTGTTATTGGAGAAGTTGAAGTCAAGGTGCCTCTGAATGAAGCTGAAACGTTTCAGGCCAAAGTTTATAACAGGCAAAATGAGATTTATTTTGACCCAACTGAAGGAGAAGGGTATACCCAGGGTGTTGGAATATCTTACAGATTTGATTTCAATAATGGAAGAGAGTTCATGGAAAAGCTTGGTTTAAAAAAGACGGCTGAGGAAAAAGAGATGACCAAGGGGCAGAGGGATAGCGTGAGAGCTGAAAAGAAACTTATTAGACAGGAATATAAGGAGGTAAGAGCTCAATCCGCTAAAAAAGGAAATTAATATGCTATTCTGACAACTTCTTTTCTATGCCGAAAAACGGTTATTTATCTAAGGATTGTTGTATTTTGTAGAAAATTACATGAGTAGTTTTTAATAAATACTATTTTTATTGCCGGTTCCCCCCAAAAAAGAACTTAATTAGTTACATTAAATTTTAGGATATGTCCAAACAATCATCTCTTGTGCCCTTAATGATCATCGCAGCCTTGTTCTTTATCTTTGGTTTTGTAACATGGATAAACGGAGCCTTGATCCCATTCATGAAAACTATCAATGAACTTACCGCTGCCCAGTCTTATCTGGTGGCATCTGCCTCTTATATTTCTTTCGTTGTTATGGCTTTGCCTTCATCAGCAATTTTAGCGAAGACGGGATACAGAAAAGGTATGTCTATTGGCCTGTTCGTTATGGCATTAGGAGCCTTGGTTTTTATTCCCGCAGCTAATGCAAGAACGTACTGGGTGTTCCTCTTAGGAATTTTTATTCAGGGAGCGGGAATGACTTTATTGCAAACCGCTGCGAATCCTTATGTAACCATCCTGGGACCCATTGAAAGCGCTGCGAAGAGGATTTCCGTCATGGGTATAGCCAATAAAGTTGCAGGGGCTTTAGGATCTTTGATATTTGGAGCACTTCTTTTATCAGGAATTGATGAGGTGAATGAGAAACTAAAAACGGTTACCGGAGAGGAAAAAAACCAGTTACTCGATACGATGGCTGACAGTGTTTTTGTGCCTTATATTATTATGGCAGTTGTTCTCTTTGTATTGGGAATTTTAATACGCAAAGCCCCGCTTCCTCATGTTGAAGCTGAACCAATAAAAGAGGAAGAAGGAGCTAAATCAGTAAAAACCAGTATTTTTCAGTTTCCACAATTAATATTAGGGGTTATAGCCTTGTTTATGTATGTTGGTGTTGAGGTGATTGCCGGAGATTCTATTATCGCTTACGGTTTATCACTTGGACTTCCAGTTTCACAGGCCAAATGGTTTACCACTTTTACTTTGTTTGCAATGGTTGGAACTTATGCGCTTGGGGTTATATTAATACCAAAATATATGAGCCAGACGACTGCTTTAAGACTTAGTGGGTTGCTGGGTATTGTTTTAAGTCTTGTTATTGTCAATACTACCGGTTTTACTTCGGTTCTGCTTGTTGCCGCATTGGGTATCGCTAATGCCCTGGTCTGGCCCGCAATTTGGCCATTGGCTATTGATGGTTTAGGGAAGTTTACAAAAACAGGAGCCGCATTTCTGATCATGGCAATTTCAGGTGGAGCAATACTTACGCCACTTTACGGAAGATTGGTAGATTACTTGAAAGAAGTGTATCTGGCGGAAGGCATGGAGGAAGTTTTAGCGACTTCTCAATCGGCTAATCAGGGATATTGGATCCTCCTTCCCGCATATATCATAATCTTCTTATATGCATTAAAAGGGCATAAGATTAAATCTTGGAGGTAAACTCCTGGATTTAGTTATTTTGAATTATTCAAATTACAGATAGATTTTAAGTTTTTATTTGAGTTGGTATAGCATATGGGGTAGCCTGAGAAACTACTCCATGCTGTACATTTTAAAATAATTTACATTTCGTTTTTATTTACGGATAACTGAGCCTATTTTTGAACGGAATCCTTAATAGAAAAGCTTGAGTACAATTCTGATTTTCGCAATTATTGTCGTTTATTTTGGCTTTATCATGGCCATTTCTTATTTCACTTCCAGGAACAGAAGTGATGAGTCATTTTTTACCGGTGACAGGCAGTCTCCGTGGTTTCTGGTAGCTTTTGGAATGGTAGGAGCAGCCCTTTCCGGGGTTACTTTTGTATCAGTTCCCGGCATGGTGGGCAACAATAGCTTCTATTTTTTTCAGTTCATTCTTGGTAATGTGGTGGGTTATCTTTTTATAACTTTTGTTTTAATACCATTGTATTACAGACTGAAGCTTGTCTCTATTTATGGGTATTTAAAGGATCGATTCGGAAATACCACTTATAAAACGGGCTCTTTATTCTTTCTTATTTCCCAGTCTTTTGGGGCCTCTTTAAGATTGCTGCTCGCCGCAAAAATTTTACAATTTGCGTTTTTTGAAAAGCTGGGAGTTCCTTTTTATTTAACTGTGATAATCATATTATTACTCGTCTGGCTTTATACCAATAAATCGGGTATAAAAACCATTGTCTGGACCGATACCATGCAAACTACATTTTTGATCCTCGCTGCTGTGGTCACCATTTATTCGATAACCTCAGCCATGAACCTTTCTGTAGGAGAGTCCGTAAGCAGGGTGCTCCAACATGATTTTTTTAAGGTATTTAACTGGGATGGAAGGTCAGGAAATAATTTTTTTAAACAATTTGTGGCTGGAATTCTGATTGCTATTGCCATGATGGGGCTCGACCAGAATATGATGCAAAAAACACTGACTTGTAAGAACCAATGGGATGCGCAAAAAAATACGCTTACCTTTAGCCTCATACTGGCCTTGACGCAATTCTTATTTCTTGGATTGGGGATACTTCTCTATATCTATGCGGATGCCATTCAAGTTACCTTACCAGTGGGTGAACAAGGACAATACCTGGATACGGATACCTTATTCCCCAATCTGGCTATCAATCATCTCGGGTTGATCACCGGAGTGAGTTTCCTGCTGGGAATCATTGCGGCCTCATTTTCAAGTGTTGATTCGGCACTCACGGCGCTTACGACTTCATTTACTTACGATTTCATGGATATTTCACATAAGTCAGGGGATGAAAAAAGAAAATTGAAAAACAGAGTGCTTTTTGGGTTTTCACTGGTGGTATTTTTAATCATCATGTCTTTTTCAGCAAGCCGGGGAGATGTAATTTCTTTAATATTTAAGGTGGCAGGCTATACTTATGGACCCTTACTGGGATTGTTTTTGCTCGGAATGTTTTCTGAGGTGACTGTAAAGGACAGATGGGTTCCTTTAATTTGTGTTATGGCACCGGCTTTGACTTATGGACTGAGTATTTACCTGAAAAATAGTTTTAATTTTGACTTCGGATTTATAAGTATTGCAGTTAATGCTTTAATCACGATAATAGGTTTATTGTTAATTAAACAAAAAGAACAGAAATGAGAGAAGGATCCACTACTGAACAATCATCGTACTATGACGATTTGGAGAAGATGAGTGTTCGGGACCTATTGGTAAACATGAACAATGAGGATAAAAAAGTTGCGCTGGCAGTTCAGGAAGCCATTCCTCAGATTGAACCTTTAGTAGGTGAAATTGTGAAACGATTTAAAAAAGGGGGAAGACTCTTTTATATTGGAGCAGGCACAAGTGGACGCCTTGGTGTTTTAGATGCTTCGGAATGCCCTCCAACTTACGGAGTTCCGGATACCTGGGTTATAGGACTTATTGCAGGAGGAGATGGAGCTCTTCGCAAGGCAGTTGAAAATGCCGAGGATGATTTTCAACAGGCGTGGCATGACTTAAAGGATTTTGATATCAATGAAAATGATGTTTTGGTTGGAATCGCTGCCTCGGGACGGACCCCTTATGTTATTGGAGGATTAAGAGACGCCAATAAAAATAATGTATTAACGGCATGTGTTACGTGTAATGTAGGGTCTGAAGTGGCACAGGAGGCTGTTTACCCCATCGAAGTGGTCGTGGGGTCTGAATTTGTAACCGGAAGTACAAGAATGAAGTCCGGAACGGCACAAAAACTGGTTTTGAACATGATTTCGACTTCGGTGATGATTAAACTGGGCAGGGTGAGAGGAAATAAAATGGTCGATATGCAGTTGAGTAATGAAAAACTTGTAATCCGGGGAACAAGGATGGTGGCTTCGGAATTGGGTATAGATGAGGGTCTGGCTCAGGAGTTATTGTTAAAATATAAGAGTGTCAGAGCGGCAATAGATAACTATAAGAAATAAATCAACCCAATCGTTGTGCTCTCTTTTGCGGGTTCAACAGTAAGTTTTTTTAAGATTAGAAGATTTTAGAAGTGGATAAAAAAAGGTTTGGCTTAATTGGAAGGAATATATCGTATTCGTTTTCCAGAAACTATTTCAATGATAAATTCAAGACGTTGAATTTGAAAGATCATGAATATGTGAATTATGATCTTGAGGACATCAATGATTTGAGAAATGAGTTACAAAGAGATCAGGCCATTTTAAGAGGCTTGAATGTTACGATTCCTTACAAAGAGGAAATAATTCCTTTTTTAGATGAAATTGATGCGGAGGCATTGAATATTGGTGCAGTAAACACGATTAAAATTTTACCAGGTAATAAATTAAAAGGCTATAATACTGATGCTTATGGTTTTGAAAAGGCGCTGAAATCGATCTGGAGGGGTTCGGAAAAAAGGGCCCTGATCCTGGGAACAGGTGGGGCGTCTAAAGCCATAGCCCACGTTTTGCACAAAACGGGAATTGAGTTTTTATACGTATCGAGAAAAAAGGGAAACGATTTTACCATCACCTATGACGATCTCGATATGGATATTATAACTGCACATGAATTGATCATTAATTGTAGCCCGGTTGGAACCTTTCCCAATGTGGAAGATTGTCCCAAATTGCCCTATGAGTATCTCACCGAAAAGCATTTACTATTTGACCTGATTTACAATCCCGAAAAAACCACCTTTATGAAAATGGGTGAGAAAGCAGGATCACTGGTTATTAATGGGTATTCCATGCTGGTCTATCAGGCAGAAAAGGCTTGGGAAATCTGGAATTCGTAGATAATACAGGGAGCTGCAACCTTTTAAAATTTAAGCATCTTATTATAAACATAATTTTGCGCTTTGTTGGGCTATTAGTATCTTTCACAACTTTTTTAAAGTAAAATTTTAGGAACCTTAAACATGAAACAATGTTAGACGTAAATAATGATCAGTTATCATCCGATTCAATGGCAGACGGAGAAGAAGGAAAACAGGAAATTAAATCTGTAAAAGCGAAGAAAGACAATAGCGATGCTGTAAAGGAAGAAATTAAGGAAACTCAGGAAGCACCTGAGATAAATGAAGTTGAGACAACGGATACGATTGAATCTGAATCTGAAGAAGCAGTTAAGGAACTTGAGCCCAAGGAGAAAGCAGAAGTAAAATCTAACGCTAAATCAGTGGAAAAGGCAGAAGATAAGGTCGAAGATAAGATCGAAGAAAAAGAAGAAGTGAAAGACGAAGAGGATACTGAAGCTAAATCTGGTCAGGACGTTGAGGAAAAGAAGGAGGAGGAAACTAAAAATAAGCTCCCGGAAATAGATCTTTCAACACTAACACTTGAAGGGGTCGTTGATACCATGAAAAGTCTGTTGGAAGAGTTCGATATCCAGGAGATCAAACAGCAGATAGAAGATCTTAGAATCGATTTTTTAAAGAAATTTAAGGCTTTTATTCAAGAAAAAAAGGAGGAATTTGTTAAGTCAGGTGGGAAGGCTGAAGATTTTTTCTATAACGCAACGGTTAAAAACAAATTTGATGAACAGCTCAGTATTTACAAAAGGAAACGTCAACAGTTTTATCGTGATATTGAGCGTATTCAAAAAGAAAACCTTGAGTTAAGACTGAAGCTTATAGAGGAATTAAAGCAGCTGATAGACAATGCAGAGGCTTCAACCATGTACAAGAAGTTTAGAAACCTTCAGGAGAGATGGAGAGAAGTGGGACAGATTCCTCATGCAAAATATAACGATATATGGAGGACCTATCATCACCACGTGGAGCGGTTTTATGATTTGCTGCATTTGAACAATGATTTTAGAGATCTGGATTTTAAACATAATCTTGAGGAAAAGACGAAACTCATTGAAAAAGCGGAAGCACTGACTGAAGAGGAGGATGTGAACCATGCTTTTAAGGAATTACAGGTCCTTCACAGAATGTGGAAAGAGGAAATAGGTCCGGTTGCCCGGGAGTTAAGAGAAGAGGTATGGCACAAATTCAGTGAAGCAACGAAGAAAATTCATAAAAAGAGACATGAGTTTCAGGAGATCCTGGATGAGAGGTACAGGGCCAATGTGGGTTTAAAACTGGCCGTTATCGAGAAAATTAACAGTCTCGATTTTGAAAAGAATCAAACACATAAAGATTGGCAAATCAGTATTAAAGAGCTTGATAAACTGAGGGATGAATTTTTTGCTATTGGGAAAGTCCCAAAATCAAAAAATGAAGAAGTCTGGCAATTGTTCAGAGAAGCCACAAGGAAGTTTAATGCTGAGAAAAATGCCTTCTACAAGAATATTAAAAAAGGCCAGGCTGAAAATCTGAAAATGAAACTTTCCCTTGTTGAAAAAGCAGAGGAGCACAAGGATAGTGATAACTGGGCAGAGGCTACAGAAATCTATAAAAAGATTCAGGCTGAATGGAAAACAATAGGCCATGTACCAAGGAAGGATTCGGACAAGATTTGGAAACGTTTTAAGGAGGCATGCAATTATTATTTTGATCGCCTTCATGAGAAACAAAACAATATTGATAAGGACCAGTCCGCTTTGATCGATAAGAAAAAAGAGTTTATCGAAACACTAAAACAAGAAATCGAAAAAGGAAAAGATATCAGCGCTGATTTGGTTCATAAAGCACTTGAACAATGGAGGGCTCTGGGGGTATTACCTCAGAAGGTCAAGCACCTGGATATAAAATTTAATAAGGTGTTAGACGCTGCATATAAAAAATTGAATATTGATAAGGATGAGGCAGATTTTTTACGGTTTAAAAATTCTGTTGATGCCATGTTGGATCAAAAAAGTACGAGAAAACTTGACAGTGAACAACTGTTTATTCGAAGAAAGATTGACGATATTACCAAGGAGATAAAACAACTTGAAAATAATATTAGTTTTATTTCAAATGCATCAGAAGATAATCCACTGGTTAAGAATGTTTACAAGAACATAAAGGGACATAAGAAATCACTGGAGGTCTGGAAAAGAAAACTTTCGTATTTAAAGAAAATGGAATATTAGCAAAAAAACCCACCGAAAAGTGGGTTTTTTTATGGGTTGTTATTTATATCTATTCCGATTTTTTAAGCCTTTCTTTTATTTTAAGCAATATTTCCTTGTGAGAGAACAAGGAGCAATGCCCTTCCATGGGACTAAACTCAATGATAGCATCCGATTTGGGGTCCTTGGTGTTTTTTATAAAATTTTCAAAGCCTCTGGTTCCTGTATTGAGATAGAAGTGGTCCATATCTCCCATCCAGATATATATTTTTCCTTGTAATTTTGGCCCCAGGGTTTTCCAGTTTTTTTCAGCATATTTTTTAAAGTCATATTTCTCCCAGGATTTTGCAACCAGTGAGTCTATTTCACCGGTCAAGTGGTCAAACATGGGCTGGGGAAGGCCATCCTTACCTTTTGGGCTGTATAAAGCCGTATGTGCACTAAACTGGCCTCCGGAATCAAGATAGGTGTCTGAGGCCCCAAAGACGTTTTCATAAGCGATAAACTCTTTCATGGACAACATGGGTTCTCCGTATTGATCGCGCATGATTGGCCTTAAATAGCCATATTCATTGTAAAAGGCATTTTTTTCCTTATAAATATTAATGAGTTGATAGTATTTAAAATCAATAGCATCAGGGCTGTAAGCGTAAACACCGTTAAAGATGTCTGGATAATACAGCTGTAGTCCAAGTGAAACCCAACCACCGGTTGAGCAGCCGTCAACAAATCGTGTTCTCATATCATTACTTCCTCTGTATTCAGATTCTATTTTCGGAATAACTTCATGGATCAGGGAATATCCATAGGGGCCGCTGTTGTCTGAATCCATTTGATAGGAATCTCCAAAAGGGCCTTCTCCGTCAAGAAAAACATTGATGACCTTTGGAGCCTGATCAGACTCCCACCATTCCATAAATTTTTTATTAGCCAATAATCGGTTCAAACGCGTGTAACGCCCGCCGTATCCTGCGACATTATAACGAATCGGATAACTTTTCCCTTCCTGATACCCATAAGGAAGTAGGATTGAAGCCTTGACGCGCATTTCTTTGTTCCACCAGCTTGAAAGTGTATCACTTTTTAGGTCAATTAATTTTGCAAGAGGATGTTCTTGAAGGGATCTTTTTTCGATTTGCTGGTTTAGTAAGACAGCAACCTTCTTCGAGGAATTGATCTCTATTTTCTTTTTTGAACTATAGAGGTTTCCGGGAGCACCGGTTCTGCTCTCTTTTGTATCCTGATCCCACAGGGCCTGCATATAATAAATTCCTTCCGGAACATTCGATAATCCCCATTCTGTAGTTTTGGTCCAGTTTTGATCGGGGCCAAATAGCAATGCTCTGTCTTGGGGGAAATCATTTTTATTGATGGCAAAAATATGAGTTTTGCTATAGGGGTTTGGCCAGGTTTGATTCCTTGGTTCCAGATCAGGATTTTTTGTTAAAAAGATAAATAGACGTCCGGATCTGCTAAAAGAATTGAGTATCCCTTCATCAACGGATACCTCAACAGAAAGGCTGTGACCCGTTGACTGGGATTGTAAACTTGCAAAGGAAAGCAGAAAAAACAGGCAATATACCAAATATTTCATGTCAGGTTTAATTAGTTATTGCCCTAAAAATAACAAATCCTATTATATTTGTAGCTCTTTATCAAAATGGAGTTTTCCAAATCAAAGATATCCTAATTGAATTTAGAAAACGGGTAACAGAAACAGCAAAAACTAAAAATCATCAAATATGTCAGACGATAAAAAAGTCATTTTCTCCATGTCCGGAGTGAGTAAATCTTACCAGGGAACCAATAAGCAGGTACTTAAGAATATTTATTTAAGCTTCTTTTATGGAGCGAAGATCGGAATACTGGGTTTGAATGGATCGGGAAAATCCACTTTGTTAAGAATAATTGCCGGTCTTGATAAAAACTATCAGGGCGATGTTGTTTTTGCACCGAATTATACCGTTGGATATCTTGCGCAGGAACCGGAACTGGACGACTCAAAAACCGTTATGGAGGTCGTAAAGGAGGGAGTTTCAGAAACTGTGGAGATTTTAGAGGAATACAATAAGATCAATGATATGTTTGGACTGGAAGAGGTGTATTCTGATGCGGATAAAATGGAAAAATTAATGGCCAAACAGGCAGATCTTCAGGATAAGATAGATGCGCTTAATGCGTGGGAGCTGGATACACAGCTTGAAATTGCCATGGATGCCCTCAGGACCCCCGAGGGAGATGCCTTGATAAAAAATCTTTCTGGAGGAGAAAGGAGGAGGGTTGCCTTATGCCGCTTGCTTTTGAAACAGCCGGATGTCTTGTTACTCGATGAACCCACAAACCATTTGGATGCAGAATCTGTTCACTGGCTCGAACATCACCTGGCTCAGTACAAAGGAACGGTGATAGCGGTCACCCATGACCGTTACTTTCTCGATAACGTGGCGGGATGGATTCTTGAACTTGACAGAGGTGAAGGAATTCCCTGGAAGGGAAATTATTCTTCATGGCTGGAACAAAAATCCGATCGTCTTGCAAAAGAAGAAAAATCAGCTTCAAAGAGGCAAAAAACCTTACAGCGAGAACTGGAATGGGTTCGTATGGCTCCCAAGGGGAGACATGCCAAATCAAAGGCCAGATTATCAAGTTATGATAAGTTGATGAGTCAGGATCAAAAGCAAAAGGAAGAGAAACTGGAGATCTACATACCAAACGGGCCGAGGTTAGGAAATAACGTAATAGATGCAGTGGGAGTGGCGAAGGCTTTTGGAGAAAAGCTTTTATATGATGATCTTAATTTCAAATTGCCACCCAATGGTATCGTAGGAATAATTGGACCCAATGGAGCCGGTAAAACGACGATATTTAAAATGATCATGGGAGAGGAACAACCTGACAAAGGAGAATTCAAGGTGGGGGAAACCGCCAAGGTTGCTTATGTGGACCAAAGTCATTCGAATATTGATCCTGATAAATCGATCTGGCAAAACTTTTCAGATGAACAGGAGCTGATCATGATGGGAGGTAAGATGGTAAATTCCAGAGCCTACCTGGGCAGGTTTAATTATAGCGGATCCGAGCAAAACAAGAAAGTTTCGGCCTTGTCCGGTGGGGAAAGAAACAGGCTTCATCTGGCCATGACACTCAAGGAAGAAGGTAATGTATTGCTTTTAGATGAACCAACTAATGACCTGGATGTAAATACGTTAAGAGCATTAGAGGAAGGGCTTGAAAATTTTGCAGGCTGCGCTGTGATCATTTCTCATGACCGTTGGTTCCTCGATAGGGTATGTACCCATATTCTGGCCTTCGAAGGAGATTCTCAGGTCTACTTTTTTGAAGGTAGTTTTTCTGAATATGAAGAAAATAAGAAAAAAAGGCTTGGCGGAGATATGATTCCAAAGCGGATAAAATACAAAAAGCTGATTCGATAAAACCTATGAATCCGAGAATAAGGAATGTGAGGAAGCTGCTCTTGTCTGACAACTGGTATACACTTCATAAGGTTGTATTTGACTATCAGATGCCTGACGGCAGTTGGGTGGAGCAGGTAAGGGAGTCCTATGACAGGGGAAACGGTGCAGCGGTTTTACTATACAACATTGAGAAAAGTACCGTAATATTAATTTCCCAGTTTCGGATGCCAACCTATCTGAATGGAAATGAATCGGGAATGATGATTGAAGCCTGCGCGGGTTTACTCGATGGTGATGATCCCGAAACCTGTGTGATTAAAGAAGCGGAGGAGGAGTCAGGATTCAGAGTATCCAAGGTTGAGAAAATTTATGAGGCCTATATGTCCCCGGGAGCCGTAACAGAAGTGGTTCACCTCTACATTGGACAGTACGAGGAGTCTGATCGGGTTGGAACAGGAGGGGGGCTTAAAGAAGAACATGAGGATATCAGTGTTTTGGAACTTGATTTTAGTAAAGCCTTAGACCTGATGGACAATGGCCAGATCAGGGATGCAAAGACGATCATACTTTTGCAGCATTTGAAGCTGCTTGGCTTAATGAGATAAGATGAAACTGTTTGATGAAAAAATTGATCCTGATAGAAATCTTCTGCCTAAAGATGGAATTGTAAATTATTACGGAATTATCTTCGATTCAAACGAAGCGACTGACTATCTGAATTTTTTACTGGATGAAATTCAATGGGAACAGGATGAACTTTTTATGTTTGGAAGAAAAATAATTACCAGGAGAAAAGTGGCCTGGTATGGTGACAGGCCTTTTAAATACTCGTATTCGCAGTCGCTTAAAACGGCACTTTCCTGGAAGGAGGAATTGTTAAATTTAAAAAACAGGGTCGAGGAGGTATGCGGAGAACGGTTTAATTCATGTCTCCTGAATTTATATCACAGTGGCATGGAAGGCATGGGATGGCACAGTGATGATGAAAAAGAACTAAAACCAAAAGGAGCTATTGCTTCTTTGAGTTTTGGAGCCACCAGAAGATTTGTTTTTAAGCATAAGGAGTCAAAAGAGAAAGTTGAGTTGCAACTGGAACCAGGAAGTTTAGTCCTGATGAGAGGATCAGTCCAAACATATTGGTCTCACAGTTTGCCAGTAAGTAAAAAGGTTATTTCTCCAAGGGTTAATTTAACCTTCAGGACCATTGCCTAAAGGTTATATTTAATTGAATTATGAATGTGAGTTCCCGGATGACCAAGGGGTGCGTTCAATACATTATGAGGTCATTGATTTAAGTCTTTTCTCAAACTGCTCAAGATTTTTCATGTGTCGCTGCAATTCGGTAGTAACACTGTTTTTAGAGTCTTCAAACCGATCCACAAATCTGTTAAAAAGATTTTGGTAATAGTTTATTCCGTTTTTCATATTACTGGCGAAGGAAAGAAAGTATTTCTCTTGTCTTTTGTTCAATTCACCCTTTGTGTCTTCTAGCTTTTCCTGTAGGTAATCAGCATATAGTTTTAGTTCTTTTAAAAACATGTGAGGCCTGTCTTTTCCTGATAAAAGGTTATTTCTGCCATAAATATGGTCCGTAATATCTTTCAAACTCATAATTTTCGAGAAATAGGCCATGTTGGGTCCGGGACAGATTGAAACCCCTTTTGAAGTCCTGCTGGTCTTGATGTTGTGCATCTTTTCTGTAGCTGCACCAAGACCGACACATAAACAAGATTTCTCAACGATTCGTTCAAATTGCTTTAAAAATGTCTTTTTGGGTAGGTTTTCGGCTTCCAGTTCCTTGATCTTGTTTCGTTGATATTGCCTTGAGGCGGTACAAATTGATCTATCAGAAAATTCACTGTTTAAGGCAAGAAATTCCTTGGGACAAGGGCTTCCGGGTTTGCCAGAAGCTGTTTTAATATCCTTTTCAATATCTTTAGAATTCCCTTTTAAATTATTGAAAGGAACTCCAAGCGGAGAAATATTGCTCAAATAAAGATCTTTTTCTTCCGCTTCAGATAATTTAGTCAAAGTAGCTTCGTCAACCGTTGTGGCTTCAGGCACCAGTAAAAAAGGGCTTCCCCAGCCCACAGAATCTAAGCCGTAATGATCGATAAGAAACTGATGCTCTTCATCTGTTCCAACGCCTCCCTGTGCAGTAATTTTTAAAGGCAGAGGTTTCTTAGGCTGAACCCGCCCCGCATCGGACAGGGATTTTGAAAGAATCTCATTTACTGCATTCGCAAGATCTTCTCTATTCATTTTGAATTCCTCTAATATTGGACCCAAAAGGAACCCCTCTGTAGCAAAGGCATGTCCACCGCAATTAAGCCCGGATTCAATTCTGTATTCTGAAACCCATAGTCCTTTTTTGGCCAGAAATTTACCCTGAATCAGGGCAGATCTGTAATCGCTTACCTTGATAACGATTTTCTTCTTGATATATCCATTGGCATCCGGATAAAAGTCATCAAAATTTTCCATGTAGCTGTATAATCTCGGGTTCATGCCCGCAGATAGAATCAGTGACGATTCAAGGTTGCTTTTCGCAAAACCTCTCAGAGCAGCGTGAGCATCGTTGTATTCCTGATCCAGCTTTTCTCCATGCTGATAATTGGACTTATCAAGTTTTGTCATAATATTTACATCGATACTACCCATACTCAAATGATCATGGGCCCAGGATTTGATATCATTCCAAGTAGCATTTTCAGATAGCATTGTTTTAAAATGCTCTTTTAAGGTACTCGAATCGGGAAGCATGTCAAAATAGTTTCTCAATTCAAGGCCTGATTCATAAGTGGCCTCTTTAAGTTGCTTGAATTTTTCTTCAGTCAGCTCCTGTAAAAGATTTAAATAGGAGGTGATTCTTTTGGCTCTGAAGTCTTCAATTTTGTTTGTAATCGTCTGATAAGGAATCTCAAACTTCTCACAGTAGCTCCTTCTGAGCTTTTCAATTAAAACATCATCTACGATGGATATGACAGAATCCATTCCATAATGTGATACTTTTAACGGGGTGTCCAAGGTAAAACCGGTCCCCATAACCGGGATATGAAAGGTATGTTTTGCAGGCATTTGTTTCTCTTTTTTCAGTATTCGTAAAGTAAATTCGAACCATTGATCCAAGCTTTTTTTGGTAACAGTTCGCACAGCCTACAAAAATAAAATTCAAGAGTTCTTATTTATTGATATTTATCATGTTTTAAGAAATAGGGAAAACATTTAAAATTTAAACAAAAAAACCTATTCATACGAATAGGTTCTGTCAATTAAAAAAATTAAAGCCAAATATTAAATGGTCTTCACATTTACTGCGTTTAATCCTTTTTTACCTTCTTTTAAATCGAATTCAACTGCATCTCCTTCTTTAACTTTGTCAATTAAACCAGAAATGTGAACAAAATGCTCTTTGTTTGAACCCTCTTCAGTGATAAATCCATAACCTTTGGATTCATTGAAGAATTTTACTGTTCCTTGTAACATTGTAATAAATTATAATTAAAGTACAAAGATAGTACTATTTTTTATAAACCCGTACTTAATTCAAGGCGTAAAGTACTGAATTAGATGTTTGTTAGATAAAAGATGCTGAAAAATATGAGAAAAGCGATTCCCAAATAACTGAGAATTCTCAAAGCCAAAGATGGTTTTGCCTGTTTAGGCATATGTTTTCCGGTAACAAGTAAAAGGTTGGCTACAGCGTAAAAAGGAGCTGTTAGAAAGGAAATAATTGTAGCAACTTTTACAAAAGTGATCATACTCGCCTTAAAATAGCCAAGAATGATAAGTGTTCCTGTCGATAAGGTAAGTATCCATATCAGGTAATAATAAGAGTTCTTTTTATTAAATAGAAGTTCAGTACTTCGGGCCATGGCACGAGGAGATGCGTCCAGGGTGGTTAGCGTAGTGCTGAACATCGTTGTTAATGCAGCGACCCCGATAAACACAGCTGCACCTGTTCCCAGGTTATCTGTGTAAAGACTGATCAGCTGACTTGCGAATCCACTGGCTCCCTGACTGATTTCTTCTGACGAATAAAACATGACAAAAGCTCCAAGGCTCATAAAACAGATACCCAGGAAAACAGTAGATATGTATCCGATATTGAAATCGGTGAGGGCTCTTTGCCGGTTAAAATCCTTGACCGTATCCTTTTGCTTTTCTATAGCCCACAAGGAATGCCAGGTTGAAATGTCTAAGGGAGCCGGCATCCAGCCAAGGAAAGCTATAAGAAAGGCAACCTCAATTGTTCCCTTGGGAAATTGAGGAGCGAGTGAAAAACTCTGGTCTGTTTTGAAGGCAGCAATACCGACTGCAATAACAGAACTTATGGCTAAAACAGAAATAATGATTTTCATCGTTTTGTCAAGGATATGATATTTCCCCAAAAGAAGAATAACGAGACTTATAATGGTGATGACAAGGCTCCAGATCGTCAGGTTTGAGGTCAGGCCGAAGAGGTTTTGAGCCAGTCCGGCAGTCACTATGGTTACTGCCGCCTGAATGGTAAACATGGTTAAAAAAGTTAGCACATAATAGAGTATCAATACCCACGTGCCCAGCCTTTTATAACCATCGATGAGGCTTTCACCCGTTGCAGCGGCATATCTGGGTCCAAATTGAAAAAAAGGGTATTTAAAAAGATTGACCAAAAGTAAAGCCCAGAGCAGACCAAAGCCAAAATCTGCTCCTGCGCGTGTCGACTGAACCAAATGGGAAACTCCTATGGCAGCACCTGCAAAAAGTAAACCTGGCCCCAGATTTTTGATGATATCGCCAAATTTCCCTTTCATAAATTTGATCAATTATTTCCCCGTAATAATCTCGGCAAGAAGTTTTTTTGCCCTTAACAGTTTCACCTTAATATTGTTCATGGGTTCATCAAGTTTTGTCGCCATTTCCTTATAACTTAATTCCTGAAAATACCTGAGGTTGATCACTTCCTGATAATGCGGTTTTAGCTGGCTGATATACGCTTTTAACTGGGCAAGATTTTGCTCCTGAATAAGTTTGTCCGAGGGAGAAGGATCTTCATCGACAATTCTGTGAAATTCTTTTCGGTTTTTATTTAAAGAGACAGTTTCAGTTTTTTTCTTTCTCAAATGATCAATATATAGGTTTTGAGCAATTGTGATCAGCCAGGTGTTGAACTGGAATTTTTCATCGTAACTGTCAATTTTATCAAAGGCTTTGGCAAAAGCTTTTATCGTGATGTCCTCTGCCTCATCTTCATTCTTGCATTTGTTCAACTGAAAAAGATAAACTTCTTTCCAATATAAGTTAAGGAGGTCATTAAAAGCCTTTTGTTCCCCTTTTTTGGCCTGATCAATTAATAAACTGATGTCTTTTATGTCGCTCATGTTTTGATTACCAATGTTTTGGGGGAGTAACTAAATTTCTTAAATAGATATACAACTGCATAAATATAATTGAAATTTCATACAAAGGTCCAAATAGGACCAAATCTTTTTCGTTTAACTTCGAGGCGGCTTTTGAAAGGTTCAAATACCAGAAAAGGAATCTTAAGAAAAATCCAAAAATAACTGCCGGCAGAAAATTTCCGCTAATCATGAGAGCAACAAAAAGTATGTAAAAAGAAAGTTGAGAAAGATAGAATAAACCCAGGAGAAATTTGATATTATTCTTATAATGATCCGCGGTTGTAATATGCCTTCTTTTTTGCTTGATCCATCCTGATAGAGATTTAGGCGCAATAGATATGGTGAACGATTCCCTGATTGAGCATATCTGCGTATTTGAATCATCGGCAATTTCCGAAATAAGCAGGTCATCATCACCGGATTTAACATTGATATGATTTGAAAAGCCATCCACCCTGTCAAAACTCGATTTTTTATATGCAAGATTTCTGCCCACCCCCATATATGGTTTTCCGGCCAAAGCATAGGAGAAGTACTGCATGCCGGTGACTAAGGTTTCAAAACGAATAAGTTTGTTCAAAAAGGATCTTTCGATTTTTTCATAGGCGCCGTAACCCAGGACAATTTCTGTTTGTTCGTTTAAAGCGGAAGTCATTAATGTGATCCACTGATGGCTCACCGGAACACAATCAGCATCAGTCAATAAAATCCATTCATGATCAGCATGACTGATCCCTTGAGCCAAAGCAGATTTTTTGCCTTTGGAATCTTTTTTGTCTATATGAACGACTTTTATCGTGAATACCGCTTTGGAATATTGTTTCTCAAAGGATCGAAATATCTTAATTGTTTCATCCTCAGAACCGTCATTGACTAATATGATCTCAAAATTTTCATGTTGCTGATTCGCAAGTGAAGGAAGTAATTCCTTTAAATTGTCGGCCTCATTTTTTGCGCAAATGATGATACTCACTCCAACTGAAGGATCTTTTGCGTGTATCCTGGAGTAATTCGAGAATTTAAGAAATAAGAAAAGATGAAAATAGAGTTGAACCAGTATAATAAAGTAAAATGCTATAAGCAATAACATCTTTTTTAACTTATACTCTTTGGACTTAGATCAGCTTCTTTGTTGTCAAGGTTTGTTGAACAACTCCCTTCCTTACCACAGCCACAAGTTATTCCTTCCGCTTTGAGTCTAACATTTTTTCCGGCACAGGTTCCGTCGAACTCACCGTCTTTTTTGGCCCAGATCTTAATCGCTATTCCAGCAAAGCCCAGACCTAAAAGAATTATGCTTAAAAGAAGTAATTTCATATCGAAAAAATTATGGGGCAAAATTAATGATTTCCTATCTTAAAGAAAAACTTTTGCTCCACTTTATAATTACTTTAAGAACTGATCGAAATGTCTAAACATTGAGATTTTCCAGGAATAAATCCGTATCCTGTTTGAAGGTATCTACCACAAAATTACCGTCGGCCCTGCATTTCAATTTTAAAGACTTTACATTTTTAACCCATTGATTGCCATCAAAGTATGACAAACCCTTAAAGTCTCTAACTTTATACAAAGACTTTTCTCCATAACAGGTACCTAAATAAACATATGAAAGATCATTTTCAAAAGCCCAGCGAATAACACTGAACATCATCCATTTACCCAAAGAATATTTTGGGTTGTCCAGGTCGAAAAATGCGAACCAGTAATGCAGGGTGTCATTCTCGATAATCGCAATGACATAGCCCACAGGTTTACCATCAGCTCTAAATCGAAAAACATGGCTGACACTTTTGGCGCTAAATATATATTCCAGCCGATTCATACTTATGGGTTCGCTGAAACGCTTGTTTGCAAAATCAAAACAATAGGACAGGAATACCGGGTCTTTGAGATTAAAATCTTTTACCGGGATAACTTCGAAGGAAGGATTTATCTCCTGAATTTTCCTGTCAACGCGTCTGTTCTCAGAAGTTTCTTTGTAGTCTGATAATTCAATCCTGAGGCTTCTTGCAAGATAATAAGTCTCCACTTTTAGATCTGTATTATTGGAATAAGGCAGGAATCCTTTGTCATAAATTTCAGGTAATTCACTTTTCTTTTCCTTTATGCAATAAGTTGCATAATTAAAAGTGTAGGTCTTATAATCAACAAAACTTTCTGATCGGAATATTTTCATAAGCAGCTAAGGTCAAAAAAAAACCCATCAAAAAAAATTTTTGATGGGTAAAAGTTAATTCCAGAATTTAGGCCTCCTGAATCAATTCGCTTTGAACGTTTGATGGAACCGGTTCAAAAGAAGCAAACTTCGTACTGAAAGTAGCCCGTCCCTGCGTTTGTGATCTAAGACTTGTAGAATATTTATACATCTCCGCTTCTGGTACTTTTGCTTTTATGATCTGATGTTTACCATCGCTGTCCATTCCCATTATTATGGAACGTCTAGATTGAAGATCGGTCATTACATTTCCTAATAATTCCTCTGGCACTTTGACTTCCAGGTCAAGGATTGGCTCGAGTAATTTTGGTTTTGCATCCAGGAATGCTGCTTTAAACGCGTGAGCTCCTGCGATTTTAAAAGAAATATCATTAGAATCCACTGAGTGCATTTTTCCATCAAAGACCATTACTCGAATGTCTCGGGCATAGGACCCGGTTAGAGGGCCTTCTTCCATGACCTCCAGAATTCCTTTCATGATGGCAGGTAAATAACGCGTATCGATCACACCACCTGTAATACAGTTGTAAAAAATCAATTTACCGCCCCATTTCAGATCAACTTCTTCCTTACCTCTAATATTGAATCCTTCCGGTTCATCCATTCCTTCATACCAAGGCTCAATTTTTAAATGAACTTCACCAAACTGACCGGCACCACCTGATTGCTTTTTGTGTTTATAACTTTGGGTTGCAGCACGCTGAATGGTTTCTCTGTAGGCCACTCTTGGCTGGTTAAAGATTGCCTTGATTCCATAAAGGTTTTTTAAGGTCCAGTCAATGGTTGCCAAATGTAATTCCCCCTGACAGGACAGTATCTGTTGCCGGAGTTCATTACTGTATTTTATTTCGATTGTTGGATCCTGACTGTGCATCTTTTTAAGAACCTCATTCAGTTTTTCTTCGTCTTTCTTGTTTTCCGCTTCCACCGCTTTTCTAATCCTTGGCTGAGGGAAGATTATAGGTTTGATGGTAATCTCAGTTCCTGGATCTCTCAAGGTATCATTGGTTTCGGTGTTCTTGAGTTTAAGAGTGGCCCCAATGTCACCCGCAGTAAGTTTTTCGACCTGATGTCTTTTCTTACCATCCATAATATAAAGTTGATTCAGACTTTCTGTTTCGCCATTTCTGGAATTTTTCAATCTGTCATTTTGGTTTACTTCACCGGATTTAACTTTGAAAAAAGTGATTTGGCCTAAATTAGGCTCATGAAATGTCTTGAAAATAAACAAGGCCGTAGGTTCGTTGGCCTTACAAAATACTTCGTTTCCTTCCAGGCTTTGTTCAGGTTTAAGGTCTGAAGCAGCCGGAGCCACATTGTCAATAAAGCCCATCAATCTTCCCGTTCCCATGTCATTCAATGCCGAAACACAGAAGACAGGGAAAAGTTCGTGATGTAACATACCTTTCTGAATTCCCAGTCTCATCTCATCTTCATTCAAAGTTCCCTTATCAAAATAAAGTTCCATCAATTCCTCATCGTTTTCTGCAGCTTTTTCCACCAGTTCATTATGCAAATAGTTAGCTGTTTCCGATTCACTTTCCGGAATTTCAAGTTTTTCAGGTTTCCCGCCCTCTGGTTTGAATTTGTAACATTTCATCTTCAGTACATCCACAATACACTGAGCGCCGTCAAGAAGTATAGGATACTGGATCTTCACAGCGTTGTTTCCCACAAGATCAACGATGCTTTGATAACTATTGTCAAAATTAGCCTGAGGATGATCGATCTGATTGACAACGAATAAGGTAGGGCGACTGAATCTGTTGATGTATTGCCAGATGATTTCTGTACCTACTTCAACTCCGTGTTGAGCGTTCACTACGGTAACCAAAGAATCCGCAACTCTCATGGTCGAGGCTATTTCGCCTATAAAGTCATCGAGTCCCGGAGTGTCAATAATATTTATTTTGTAGTTTCTCCATTCAGTGTGAAGAGGTGTGGCAAAAATGGAGGTTTCTCTTTCGTGTTCTATGTCGTGATAATCGGCAACGGTATTTTTATCTTCCACAGATCCTCGTCGATTGATCAATCCTGCTTCAAATAACATAGTTTCGGCAAGTGTGGTCTTGCCGCTGTTATGGGCTCCAACAAATGCAACATTCTTAATGTGTTTTTCGTCATATATTTTCATGGAAATTGTCTTTAGAAGTTCTCTTGTATAAAGTTAAGAAAATATACGACAAGTATTTTATGACATATGTTAGCTCTTATATCAATTTTTTTTCAACTGTAAAAAAAGAGCCAAAAACCGTAGAAAAACTTTTTAATAAACAGTGGGATCGGCTTTTTAATCCCTACAGGATATTAACTTCCATTTCGAGTGAGATGTTGAAATTTTGTTTAACGGTTTTTTGAATTTTTCGTGCCACTTCAAGTATTTCTGATCCGGTTGCCTTATCATAATTGACGAGGACCAGGGCTTGCTTTTTGTGAATTCCGGCATCTCCAAATCGTTTTCCCTTAAATCCTGACATCTCAACGAGCCAACCTGCAGGAACTTTTACAAATTCTTCTGAAATTCTGTAGAAAGGCATATTGGGATAGGTGGAATGAATTTTTTTGAAATGCTCTTCTGAAATCACAGGATTTTTAAAAAAACTTCCACTATTTCCTATTTCTTTCGGATCGGGAAGTTTTGACTGTCTTATTTTGATGACGGCATCTGAAATATTTTGTATGGTAGGATTTAGGATACCATCTTCCTTGAGCTGTTCTTTTATCGCCCCGTATCCGTCAAAAATGGCATGATTTATTGTTGTAAGTTTAAAGGTGACGTTCAAAATAACATATTGACCTTTTAACTCGTTTTTAAATACCGATTCCCTGTAGCCAAAATCACATTCCTCTTTGGTAAAGCGGACTGTATTTCCAGTCTGAATCTCCATCGCCTCCAATGAAACAAAACAATCTTTTATTTCAACGCCATAGGCCCCTATATTCTGCATTGGCGAAGTTCCCACATTTCCAGGTATCAGGGACAAGTTTTCCAATCCACCGAAATCCTTTTCCAGACACCAAATGACAAAATCATGCCAGTTTTCGCCGGCCTCAGCCTGCACAATCACATGGTCCTCAAATGTATCAATGATCTTTATTCCTTTATTCTTGAGAAGCACAACAGGTTTTGACAAATCCTTCGTCAACAGGATGTTACTTCCGCCGCTTAAAATAATCACATCCTTGTTCAAAGACAGGATCGAAGATAACATCGCCGCAGATGTGACTTCCACAAATTTTTCGGCAATTACATCAATGCCAAAGGTATTGTAAGGTTTTAAAGAGACGTTTTTCTGAAACATTAGTCCTTGTATTGTTCAAGTGCCAGTTTGAGTAATTCCACAGAACGTATCAAACTTTCTTTTTTCAAAACATAGGCGATTCTGATCTGATTTTTTCCTGAACCAGGCGTGGAATAGAATCCGCTTGCGGGGGCAACCATGACGGTTTGATTATTGTCGCTGAATTTTTCAAGCATCCATTGGGCAAATTCATCCGCATCTTTTACCGGCAACTGAGCAATACAGTAAAAAGCTCCTTTTGGACGTGATACCTTTACACCTTCAATCTCTGACAGTGCCTCAATGAGAACATTACGTCTTTCATCGTATTCTTTAATGACATTTTCAAAATAACTTGCAGGAGTTTCCAACGCGGCCTCACTGGCCAGAAGGGCATACGAAGGTGAACTAAGTCGTGCCTGGGCATATTTAAGCGCAGTCTGAATCAGATTTTTGTTTTTTGAAACGATACATCCTATTCTTGCCCCGCACATACTATACCTTTTCGACACAGAATCAATAACGATGGCATGTTCTTCCATGCCTTTCAGACTGAGAATTGAATGGTGTTTAATACCGTCATAAACGAATTCTCGATATACTTCATCAGCAATAAGAAAAAGATCGTGTTTCAGGGCAAGAGCCTTCAGTTTTTCCAGCTCCTCAATGGAATATAGATAACCAGTGGGGTTACCCGGGTTGCAGATAAGAATGGCCTTTGTTTTATCGGTGATCAGTTTTTCAAAATCCTCAATGGGAGGTAAAGCAAAATCATCTTCGATACTTGAGACGATTGGAACCACTTTTATCCCATTCGCCACCGAAAAGCCGTTGTAGTTGGCATAAAAGGGCTCTGGAATGATGATTTCATCTCCAAAATCAGTAACGCTTCCTAAGGTAAACAGCAAAGCCTCTGATCCCCCTGTGGTCACGATAATATCCTGGTGGTCGACTTCAATATTGTTTTTCCTGTAATATTGGCTTAATTTTTTACGATATTCCTCCGATCCTTCACTTCGGGCATAGGATAAGATCTTAATATCATTCTCCTTAACAGCCTTCAATGCAGCTTCCGGAGTTTCAATATCAGGTTGGCCGATATTGAGGTGAAATACTTGAACTCCTCTCTTTTTTGCGTCTTCTGCATACGGTACGAGTTTTCTTATTGGAGACTCGGGCATTTGTAACCCTTTCGATGAAATAACAGGCATAATATATGAGTTGAATCTGACTGCAAAATTGCAAAATATAATTTACTTTTTCCTCTTTGAAGCTCCCTTTTTTCAATGATTTTTAGTATCTTTATGTATATTATTCTAATCTTAAACAATGTATTATGTCTAGTGATTCAAAATTGTTGTTAGGTCTCATTTTAGGAGCCGCAACAGGTGCAGTGGCAGGATTGCTCCTAGCTCCCGCTTCCGGAAAGGAAACAAGGGAAAATCTTTCTGAAAAGGCTGGAGAATTGAAGAGTGATTTTGACAAAAAATTTAATGAGTTGTCAAAAAAAATTAAAGATTTGGACGATGAGTCGCTAAAGGATTTTAAAGAAAAATTTAGTGACATGAAAACTTCTGTAAAAGAGAAGTACGACCAGGTGGCGGCAAAAGTAAAAGATCTTGAAAAGGAATTGTCAGAAAAGATCGATTCCTTGAAAAAAGAAGCCAAAACCGTTGAAGCGAATGCCAATTCAATTTAATTTAAGGTTGACATAACTGATGATAGATTTGCTGAAACAGTATGTTGAAAACAGAATTCAACTGGTTAAATTTAATATTATCGGGGCAATCGCCAATGTGGCAGCAGGATTAGTCAGCTCGTTTCTGCTTTTGGTTATGGGCTTACTGATATTGCTTATGTTCAGTATTGCACTGGCATTTTGGCTTGCTACTTTTTTTGAAAGCGAAGTCATCGGATTTGCTCTGGTGGGTTTGGTTTATGTGATTTTGTTTGTTGTTTATGCTGCTTTTGCAAAAGAGCGTATAGAGTTGAAAATAAAAGACAAGATCGTCGAATCTGCTTTGACGGATGATGATGATTTTAACGAGTCCATAGAGTATGAGGAGTAAATTTAACCAGCGGATTACAACATTCGAAGAGCTTAATGCGGCTAAAAAGAAGTTGTCAGTTCAAATAAAAGCGCAGGAGGAAGAAATTCTTAGTAATCCGATAATTTCCATTCCTGCAGCTATACTTCAGGGAGGTTCCTTTAAGAGCTCCCTCAGGAGTTCTATGGAGTCAGTTTCACTGGATCATTATAAATCGGCGGCAATCAACCTGCTCAGTTCTTTTTTAATGGCGAATAAGAAAACCAGAAAGTTTTTTGTGGCTTTCATTATTGCTAAAGAAATGGTCCCCTTTATACTTCAGAAGATTAACGAGTATGTCAAAAAATAGCAGGATTTGACCTTGGCTTAAAAGCTAAATATTTCTTAAAATTATGGTCATCTCTCAATTTTGTACTACATTCCTATTGCTATTTTACATACCATCATGTTTCAGAAATTTTCGCTGACTATACTACTCTTGACCACCTGCCTGTTTCTTCAGGCTCAAGGTAGATTTTTGATTTCTGACAACAGTAAAGAATTAGAATCGGTTCCATTTAGGCTGGTTAACAACATGATTGTGGTTACCGCTGAGATCAACGGCGCTAAACTTTCTTTTCTACTGGATACGGGGGTAAAAAAAACAATGTTATTTAATCTTAAAATTGAAGATTCAATTCAACTTAAGAATGTCAATCAGCTTAAATTAAAGGGGTTAGGAGAGGGTAGTACAATAAATGCCTTGTCTTCAAGAGGTAATTATTTTAAAATGAAGAGCATTGTAAACCCATCGCTTTCGGTCTTTGTTATCACTGATGAATTATTTGACTTGTCCGCGAAAATGGGAATGGATATTCACGGAATCATTGGAGGTGATCTTTTCAGAGATTTTGTGATTAAGATCAATTATGGAAGCAAGAAATTGACATTTTATAAACCTGGCACCTATGACCTGTCAAAATGTAAAGGATGTGAAACGTTCCCCCTGGACTTTTATAACAACAAGCCTTTTATTGATGTAATCGTACAAAATCATCTTGGGAAGGAGTTCTCGGTAAAATTACTTATCGATTCCGGAGGAGGAGACTCCTTATGGTTATTCCCTCATTCAAATCCGAATATCTTGATCGGGGATAATTATTTTGAGGATTTTTTAGGAAGGGGACTAAGCGGTGATATAAGTGGTAAAAGGAGTCTGATCAGAAAATTAAAAATTGGAACATTTGAATTTGAGAATGCAACTGTTTCCTATCCGGATTCAACCTCCATAGTAAGAGTTCATGCCAACAAAGATCGCAATGGCACGCTTGGAGCGGAGATATTAAAAAGATTTCAGGTAATTATGGATTATTCAGGAAGTAAAATTACCCTGAGGAAAGTAAGCCGGTATTTTAACGCTCCCTTTCTTTATAACAAAAGTGGAATTGAACTGATTTATGGAGGGGAAATTCTTGTGAAGGAACATAGACAATTCAAGCCTATCCAACCCAATCAGAATCAGGCGCAGAATATCACGGATATCTTTTACACCTATGGATTGACTTACAAGCCCAGTTATAAGATTTCGAATATCAGACATGGTTCCCCTGCCCATTTGGCGGGATTACTTGAAGGTGATATAATACTGGAGGTTAATGGCAAGCCAGCCTATTCAATAAAAATGGAAGAAATCATTTATTTGTTTTCTTCCAGGGATGATAAGAAGATCAAATTACTTGTTGATCGAAGAGGGGAACACCTGAGGTACGAATTTTACCTTAAAAGCCTCCTATAAAAAAAGCCCTTGAAAAAGGGCTTTTATTTAGTTGGATTCTGAGACAATCGCTTTTTTCTTTTGAAGATCACCTGAACCTTCTTCAAGGACTCTTCCTTTAATCTTTAAAACCACTTGAGGCTCATAGGCATTTGAGCTTATTGTAATGGTTTTTGAAAACGGTCCGATTCTATTGGTTGCGTATTTTACTCCTATTTCTCCAGTTTCTCCAGGCATAATTGGTTCTTCAGGTTTTGTTGGTACTGTACATCCACAGCTTCCTTTAACCTTGGAAATAATCAACGGTGATTTCCCGATATTTTTAAATTTGAATACACGATTTCCATCAGAATTTGCTGCAATTTCACCATAGTCGATCACCTTCGTTTCAAATTCAAATACAGGACCTGTGTAATCTTTTTTAATATCTTCTTTTGTCTGTCCGTTCATTGGGATAGACATTACTCCAATAAATAATAAAATCAGTATTTTTTTCATGATAAATAATTTGCGCTAAAATTAATACTTTTTGCAATAAATCTAACTTTAAAACAACCTATTTATTGCTTAAAATTGTAATTTTGCACACTATTTGACAAAAATTTAACAAATGAATATACCTGCAAAATACAATGCACAATTGGTAGAAGAGAAATGGTACCGATTCTGGATGGAAAATAACTATTTTCATTCGGAGCCCGATGATCGGGAACCTTACACCATTGTTATTCCTCCTCCAAATGTGACCGGTGTATTGCATATGGGGCATATGTTAAATAATACCATTCAGGATGTTTTGATCCGTCGAAAAAGAATGCTGGGATACAACGCCTGCTGGGTGCCGGGAACGGACCATGCTTCGATCGCGACAGAAGCAAAGGTGGTAGCCAAATTAAAGGCCCAGGGTATTGAAAAATCAGAATTGAGCAGAGAAGAATTTATTGAGCATGCCTGGGACTGGACAAGAGAACATGGTGGTCTTATTCTTGAGCAATTGAAAAAACTTGGAGCATCCTGCGACTGGGAGCGAACCAAGTTTACCATGGATGAAGACCTCAACAAAGCGGTGAACAAAGTGTTTGTCAATTTGCATGAAAAGGGGCTGATTTACAAAGGTTACAGAATGGTTAACTGGGATCCTGAAGCAAAAACCACCTTAAGTGACGAAGAGGTTATCTATGTTGAACAGCCCGGTAAGTTATATTATGTCAACTATAACATAGAAGGCAGTGAGGAGGTGGTTCAGATTGCTACCACAAGGCCTGAAACCATTTTGGGAGATACAGCTATTTGTGTCCACCCAGAAGATGAACGTTTTTTTCATCTAAAGGGAAAAAAAGCAATCGTTCCTATTGTAAACCGTTCCATCCCTATTATTGAGGATGAATATGTAGACAGAGAATTTGGAACGGGTAGTTTAAAAATTACCCCGGCACATGATCCAAATGACAAAGAAATAGGAGAGAAACATAATCTGGAGGTCATTGATATCTTTAATGATGACGCAACTTTAAACAGGCAGGGACTTCATTATGAAGGAATGGACAGGTTCAAGGTGAGGAAAGAAATCGTAAAAGAGCTTGAGGAAAAGGGTTTTCTTGTGAAGACTGAAGATTACATGCATAAAGTAGGAACCTCAGAAAGAACCAAGGCTGTCATTGAACCAAAGATTTCAGAACAGTGGTTCCTCAAAATGGAGGATCTTGTAAAACCGGCGATCGAAGCAGTCCTGAAGAAAGAGGAGGTAAAATTGGTCCCACATAAATTTGTGAATACCTACAGGCACTGGATGGAGAATATCAGGGACTGGAATATTTCAAGACAATTGTATTGGGGGCATAGAATTCCGGCCTATTATTATTCTGAAGGGACCAGTGATTATGTCGTTGCGGAAAATGCCGAAGAGGCCCTTAGTATAGCTAAAGAGAAGACAGGAAACAAAAACTTAAAGGCTGGAGACATTAGGCAGGACGAAGACTCTCTGGACACCTGGTTTTCGTCCTGGCTATGGCCCATTAGCGTCTTTGATGGAATCAATAATCCTGAAAATAAGGATTTTAAATATTATTACCCTACCAATGATCTGGTTACAGGACCTGACATCCTTTTCTTTTGGGTGGCACGCATGATTATTGCAGGTTATGAATTTGCCGATGAGAAACCATTTGAACATGTTTACCTGACAGGTCTGGTGCGCGATAAAAAGAGAAGGAAAATGTCCAAATCTCTTGGAAATTCACCGGATCCGGTTGAATTAATGGAGTCTTACGGAGCTGACGGGGTAAGAGCAGGAATATTGATGAGTTCAGCAGCCGGAAATGATCTTCTTTTTGATGAAGGATTGATGCTTCAAGGTAGAAATTTCGCGAATAAAATATGGAATGGTTTTAGGTTGGTCAAGGGATGGAAAGTCAACTCAGATTCCGATCAACCTGATTCATCGAGAATGGCCATTGAATGGTATCAGGCAAAATTCAATAAGACCTTAAAGTTTGTAAATGAGCAGTTTGATCAATACAGGTTGTCAGATGCACTTACCGCGATTTATAAGCTGGTTTGGGATGATTTTTCTTCGTGGTATCTTGAAATGGTCAAACCACAATATGGAGAGTCTATGGACAGTGCTACATTTGAAGCCACCGTTGCCTTCTTTGAAGACAATATTAAAATACTTCATCCATTTATGCCATTTATATCAGAGGAAATCTGGCAATATTTTAAGGAAAGAAATACAGATGAGGCATTGATCGTTTCAAAGTACCCTGAGCAAGGAGATTTTAACGAATCGATTTTAGAATCATTTGAAGTCATAAAAGAAATTATATCAGCTGTGAGGAATTTACGTAAGCAAAAGAATATTTCTTTTAAAGAAAAGCTTGATCTTTTTGTTTTGAAAAAAGAATCCATTGAAACTGGATTTTACGCTTTGATTGGAAAGATGTGCAATATTTCAAAACTTATAGAGATCGACGAAAAAATAGAAAACGCTCTAACTTTTAGGGTGGGCTCTAATGAGTTTTTCATTCCTTTTAAAGAGGAAATCAACATAGAGGAAGAAAGATCCAAATTGGAAGAGGAATTGGCTTATCACAAAGGGTTTTTAGCATCTGTACAGAAGAAACTGGCCAATGAAAGGTTTGTCAGCAATGCACCGGAAAAGGTAATTGAAATGGAGAGAAAGAAGGAGGCCGATGCACTGGCAAAAATCAATATGCTGGAGCAAAGCCTTGCTGCCCTGAAAAGCTAAACTGATTTTAAATAGAATTGAGATTTATTTGGTTGTTTTGCCATTTAGGCTATCGGTAAAGACTTGATCGACCGGCTCCCACAATTCTATTTTATTGCCTTCAGGATCCATAATATGGACGAATTTACCATATTCATAAGTCTCAATCTCGTCACATATGGTAACACCGGATTTTTCTAATTCTTTCACCAGCGCTTCCAGATTGGCTACACGGTAATTGATCATAAAATCCTTTTTTGAAGGTTCGAAATAGGAGGTATCTTCTTTAAACGGGCTCCATTGAAGGTAATTGATCTTTTCTGGGTCGTTAGCGTTTCTAAACTCAAAAGGAGAGCCATAAGCGTCAATGACCAGTCCAAGGTTTTTATTGTACCATTCTTTCATTTTTTCAGGATCCGAACTTTTAAAAAAGATTCCTCCTATTCCCGTTACCTTTTTCATTTTATTTGGCGCTTGTTACTATTTTAGCCGCTATACCAACAACATCCCAGGTTTTACTCACTCCATCCGGCCCGGTATGAAGTTCCAGGCATGCCTCATTTATGGATTCCACTGCTTTTTGTGCCTGCCATGTGTTCAGGTCCATCGTCGCATTAATATTGATTGTGTCTTTGTCAATCTCGTAAGTAAAAGGAAGGTCTTTTGTCAATCCATTCATCGTGAATGCAATATTTCCATTGCTGTCATCCTGTATCTGAAACTTACCTTTTAACTTCATTGAGTTTTCCATTACGGCAAAAAAGAATCTTTGAAGTTTACCGTCGCGTATTGTATCCTTTGAATAAATACTTGATACAGGGACCTCAAATTCAAATCCTTCCAGTGCCTCAACCCCGGTAGATCCGTTATTTGCCTTCAAAACATTGATCTCTTTAAATGTTCCCTTTACAGGAATTTTGTCAGTTGTTTTATAGGCAGTCCAGGTAACAGAGGACAAATCTTTATTCACTGAAATTTTAGCTGTATCGTCTTTAACAGCATCCGTTGTTTCCTTTTTTTCCTTCGAACAATAGGTCAAGGAAATAGCCATAAACATGACAAGTGAAAAGTGTGTGATCTTTTTCATTTTCTTAGTTTTAATTTAGTAGTAATTCTATTTATTCAACTTTTTTACCGGTATATTTTTCAACCAGTTTTATATATTCTTTTTTCGCATCATCCGCCGATATATTGGCTATCTGAAAATAAGCGTTTAATTTGAATGCGTTACGAACCATGTCATTTCCCGATGGAATAACCATAGAGTCTTTTGTGGTTGCATGTTTGTAGTAGGAATAAAATTGAAGCATGATGTCTGGCGGCAACTTTTTTGTCATGGCCGATGCAATGTCAAAAGCCTTTTTAAATCTTCTGTCCAGATCATCCATTATTTAGAGGCCAAGATGGTTTCACCACCTCTTGTTTTTTGGTCTAGTTTCACTTCAATCTTCATCTCCAAAGGTACAAAAATATCTATTCTGGAACCAAACTTAATAAATCCGGCATCTTCACCCTGAATCACCTGATTATTTGATTTCGCATAGTTTACGATCCTTCGGGCCAGAGCTCCAGCAATTTGACGATAAAGTATTTCTCCGGAAACTTTATTTTCAATTACAATCGTTGTTCTTTCATTTTCTTCAGAGGATTTCGGGTGCCAGGCAACCAGATATTTTCCTGGATGATATTTGCTGTATTTTACAAGGCCTGAAACAGGATATCGAGTTACGTGGACATTGAGTGGTGACATGAATATTGATATCTGACGTCTTTTCTCCTGGAAGTATTCCTTTTCTACAACCTCCTCAATGACCACTACTTTTCCATCAGCCGGTGCAATAATATGATTGTCATCCAAAACGGTATTTCTCTTGGGATCCCTAAAAAACTGCAGGATGAGTATAAAGAAAACCAGCAGAAGAATCATCAGGGATTTTTGAAGCCAGTAGTTTGAGATGAAATTGTCAACTAATAAAATTCCGCCCACCACGATGAGGGCGCTTATCAATATAATCTTGAAACCTTCTTTATGAAACATTAGGTAGTGAGAAATAGATAAATAAAAATAAATGGAGTAGCAAAGATAACACTATCCAGCCTATCTAGAAAACCTCCATGACCCGGAAGTAAATTACTGCTGTCCTTGATTTTGGCCTGACGTTTAAACATGGATTCAATCAAATCTCCTAAAACTCCAAAAGTACTCACCAATATGGCAATTGTGAACCACTGGAGTGGCTGTATGCTCGGGCAATATTTGGCAACAATATAACCGGCGATAAAGGTGAAAATGAATCCTCCCAAAAATCCTTCCACCGTTTTATTGGGTGAAACCCTTTCGATCAGTTTATGTTTTCCAAAATTCTTTCCAATCAAAAATGCAAACACATCATTACTCCATATGAGAATAAAAATTCCAATAATAATTGAGGTATCGAATCTTCCCTCAAAATTCAGGTAGGGGATCTTGATTAACAGGGAAAATGGCACAATGATGTACATCAGGGTCAAAAAATTCTTTCCAAGGTATTGTATTCCAATCTTTCTCGAAGAAACCAGGGCAAGTATAAAAGAGAAATATACGGCAGCCATAAAAACTGATAAAATCAATTTCTCAGATGAGTCATCTTCAAATACCACCAGATTATTGTTTGAAATAACCGCTGTAAAAAAAGAAGTGGCTCCCAGAAGATAGGGATAAATACTTTTTAAATCGATTATCTTGATAAATTCGTAAATACAAAGCATCATGAAAACCAAAAACAGGCTGTAGAAATAAACGGCTCCCAACGTGGTTGAAGCTATTATAAGACCTACGTAAAGAAGGCCAAATACAATACGTTTGGTAAAGTTGTTCATGAATTTATAAGTCTTCTAGCAGCAACAAATATAAAGTTTTGGAATTAGTATTGCCATAACTCATAAAATCAGTCTCGGTTTTGTTTACAATGAAATCTTTAATAGAACTGATAATCGTAGGAGAATTCTTTTCAGACCGGTTCCTGATACCTGATATTCCGTCTCGTGAATCTTTGACGATTTGACTGGTTTTTGCGTAAACTATAAAATTATTCGGAAGGTCTTTTAGTTTTTTATCCTTTAACTGTCTGGACGAAAACATAATGCTTCCGTCGTTGGCAATTAAACATTCACAATAGGTCATAAAAGGTAAGGAGGGAATAATTTTACTGGTCTTGGCACTTTTTATTTTTGTGAGCAATTCTCTAAGTTCCTCATTGAAAGAAATCACATTGTTCCATTGATTTTCTTCCAGTACCTGAATTAAATTTCTTTCAACCTCATCCAATTCAGAACAATATAAAAACTTGCCTCCTTTATGGATGAATTTTTTAACGAAAAGTTCATCGATTGAGAGTTCATCCTCTCCTTCTTGCTTCTTTTGGATTTCCTCTTTCTGAGAAGTTTTAACGATATTTTTAAAAAACTTATTGAAAAAACTCATAATCAATTTGTATTGTCCAAATGTACAAAAACACTTTGATTATTTTGAATTTTCCTCAGCAATTTCCTCCTCCGAACTTTCCTTATCTTTTGATTCAGAAGTTTTTTGATTTGCTTCAATTTCCTTAGAAAAGGGCCTTTCACCAAAGATCTTTTTCAGATCCCCTTCAAAAATTACTTCCTTCTCCGTCAAAATCTCAGCAAGTTCAATTAGTTTGTTCTTGTTGTCCTGAAGAATTTTAATCGCCCTGTTGTATTGTTTTTCTATTATTTTGGAAATTTCCTCGTCAATGGTCTGCGCCGTTAGCTCACTGTATGGTTTTGTAAACCCGTATTCATTTTGACCACTCGAGTCGTAATAGGTTATATTACCTATTTTATCATTCAATCCGTAAATACTTACGATTGCCCTTGCCTGACGCGTAACTTTTTCAAGATCATTTAAGGCTCCTGTAGAAATTTTATCAAACATTACCTTTTCCGCTGCTCTACCCCCTAGGGTGGCACACATTTCATCAAGCATCTGGTCGGTCTCAACAATTTGTCTTTCTTCAGGAAGGTACCAGGCCGCTCCAAGGGACTTTCCTCTTGGAACTATAGTAACTTTTACCAGCGGAGCAGCGTGTTCAAGCATCCAGCTCACAGTAGCATGTCCGGCCTCGTGATATGCGATTGTTTTCTTTTCCTTATCCGTAATGATCTTATTCTTTTTTTCAAGACCTCCCACTATTCGGTCCACTGCATCCAGGAAATCCTGGTGATGAACACTTTTTTTACTTTTTCTTGCTGCCACCAATGCAGATTCATTACATACATTGGCAATATCAGCTCCAGAAAACCCTGGAGTCTGTTTGGATAAAAAGTCAAGGTCAACATCTTTGGCAAGTTTCAAAGGTTTCACATGTACCTCAAAAATTTGTCTTCTTTCATTTTTGTCCGGTAGGTCAACGTAAATTTGACGGTCAAACCTTCCCGCTCTCATAAGGGCCTTGTCCAACACATCAGCTCTGTTGGTAGCGGCAATAACTATAACGTTGGTATCCGTTCCAAAACCATCCATTTCTGTCAGTAACTGGTTCAGGGTATTTTCTCTTTCATCGTTTCCTCCTGTAATACTATTTTTTCCTCGGGCACGACCAATAGCATCAATTTCATCAATAAATATGATAGAAGGTGATTTTGCGGCCGCCTGTTTGAAAAGATCCCTCACCCTTGAGGCTCCAACTCCTACGAACATCTCAACAAAATCAGATCCTGACAGGGAGAAGAATGGTACTCCAGCTTCCCCGGCTACTGCTTTAGCAAGGAGGGTTTTACCGGTTCCGGGAGGGCCCACCAAAAGAGCTCCTTTCGGTATTTTTCCACCCAGGGAGGTATATTTTTCAGGGTTTTTCAGGAAATCAACTATCTCCTGAACTTCTTCTTTAGCTCCCTCAAGACCTGCAACATCTTTAAATGAGGTCCTGACCTTTGCATTCTCGTCAAAAACTTTTGCTTTAGACTTTCCAATATTGAAAATCTGACCACCGGCGCCACCACCGCCACCTCCGGACATTCTTCTCATAAAGAAGATCCAAAGACCAATGATGAATATAAAGGGTAGCCAAACAAGGAATGAATCGAAAAAACTTGTTCGGGTTGTGTTGTCCTTATCGAAGTCTAGATCAAATTCTGTGCGCGCAGCTTCCAGATTTTTTTCGAAATTCTGAAGGTCTCCAAAATCGTAAATATAGACCGGACCCGTTTGTCCAAAAATACCAGGGTTCTTGTACTTACTATACTTGTCCTTTGTATTCAGGGCTTCACTTTTGATGGTAAGTTGAGCAATATCGCCGTTTACGATAAGTATCTTCTCAATGTCATTGTCATTAAGGATTTCCTTAAATTCATTTTGTGTGAGTTTATTGCTTGCCAGATCTGAACTGTTAACCAGTTGATAACCAATCAGCAAAGCAAAAATAATTCCATAGATCCAGTAAAAATTGAATTTAAAATTAAATTGCTTGAATGGTGAGTTATTATCCTTATTTGTATCTTCTTTTTTCATTTGATAAGTTTAACGTTGACGCTATTTATAAGCGTTTTCAATGTTTGTAATTTTGCCATCACCCCAAAGCTCCTCCAACTTGTAGAATTCTCTGACATGCTTTTGAAACACATGGACAACTACGTTCACATAATCGATCAAAATCCATTCCGCATTACTATCCCCTTCCACATGCCAGGGCTTGTCTTTAAGACTTTTGCTAACATTTTTTTGTACAGAGGCTGCTATGGCACTAACCTGTGTGTTGGAGGTCCCATCACACAAAATAAAGTATTCACAAACAGTATTTTCAATTTCTCTTAGATCAATTATAGAAATATTCTCTCCTTTTACGTCTTCAATTCCCTTAATAACTTCTGTGATCAAAAGATCCGAACTAACTATTTTTTTTGCCATTAAATTGTTTCAAAATTTCTTGCAAATGTATCACATTTTTGTCACTTTAGATGTTCTATAATTGCAATATTACACATGTATCTATTCAAACTTGATGCCATAGATTCAACAAATTCTTATTTAAAGCAATTGTCTAAAAATGAAAAATTGGGTAAATGGACAGTTGTAACGGCAAAATTCCAAACAAATGGGAGAGGTCAAAAAGGAGCTGTATGGGAATCAGAAAAAGGTAAAAACCTGATATGTAGCATATTAGTGAAACTTGAAGGTGTAAGGGCTGAGGATCAGTTTATGCTGAATTGCGCTGTGTCTTCAGGTATTCACAATTATTTGAAAAGGTTTAATTTACCGAAATTAACTGTCAAATGGCCTAACGACATAATGTCAGTCTCGAGTAAACTTGGAGGTATTCTTATCGAAAATACCCTCTTGGGAGGTGAAATTAGTCAAAGTATCATTGGTATCGGAATTAATGTCAATCAGGAATCATTTTCTAATGAACTTCCTAATGCCGTCTCATTGAAACAACTCACAGGTTCAGAGACAGATCTTGAAATTTTTCTTCAGGACCTTCTCAATTCCATTCAAAATAAGTTCGAACTGGTTTTTGAAAACCGATATGACGAACTGAAATCAATATACGAAGCCGATCTCTACAGAAAAGACAAAGTCCATACCTTTAAAAATTTAAAAGGTGAACTGTTTTCAGGATTAATAAGAGGCGTTAACCACCAGGGAATGCTTCAGATCGAAAGAGAGAACGGGGCAATGGATTCTTATAATTTTAAAGAAGTGAGTTACCTTTAACCTCCTTTATTATTGCTGCCCAATATTTCCTATCAGGGTGTCAATAAATTTTTGAAGGGGTTTTTTTACCATCATAGCCACCATAGGATTGAATTCTCCGTCAAAAAGCAGCTGGACATCACTGGAATCATCGTCATTATCTTCAATATCTGCAGTCAGATTAAAAGGGAATTTTTCACTGGCCGAACCAAGTACTATTTTTTTTGGAGCTTCGGTTTCTTTCATTTGTAATTTGATCTCAGGCATTCCTTTCAGCGCAAACAAAAAGGAATTTTCACTGGCTTCAAATTTATCTATGTTCTCCGGCATGATCCTCTCAAAGTTTTCAACCTTTGATAAAAAATCAAAAACTTCCTGACTACTTTTTTTTACGGTTACTTTCGGGCTTTCTAAATTCATATTAACTTGGGTTCCATTCTCCTGGATCTTCTCTCCAGGATTTTAAGGTTGTAACTTGTTTTGAACTAATGAAATTGGTGTCAAGAGCCTGCTCGATCAAATGTTCATAATCACTCAGTGTGGTTAGGTCGAGATGCTCTTGTTTAAAATTATTCTCGGCAACCGGAAAGCCGTAATTGAAGATGGCAACCATACCTATTACTCTGGCTCCTGCATCTTTCAGAGCCTTGACTGCATTTAAACTACTTTTTCCTGTTGAGATAAGATCTTCAACAACAACCACGTTCTGACCACTGTCCAAAAAACCCTCGATCTGGTTTTTTCTGCCGTGTTTTTTTGGTTCTGGCCGAACATAGATAAAAGGTATGCCTAGTTCCTGAGCAACGAGAACTCCAATGGCAATAGCTCCGGTTGCAACTCCGGCAATTACATCAGGTTGTCCATGTTTTTCAAGGATTATTTTCGCCAGATTCTCGCGAATATAGTTCCTGATCATTACGTAGGACAGGGTAATTCTGTTGTCACAGTAAATTGGAGAATTCCACCCTGAAGCCCAGGTAAATGGTTCCTCGGGTTGCAATTTTATCGCTTTTATCTTTAAAAGCAATTCAGCTGTCTTTTTTGCTGTATTTTTGTCAAAAATCATAGTGCAAATGTATACAATTTTTAAGAATGAAACTTTAATTATTTTAACAGATCAGTTAAATATTTCTGATAAAGGGTTTCGTTTTAACTGGGAGGAATTAACTACTAAAGAGGCGCTATTAAGCTTGATTTCAGAGGGTTTAGATAAGATAGTATTTTATCATTCTGACTTGAAATTCATGTGGCAGGAATTTAGAAATAAGTTTAAGATTATTGAGGCTTCAGGAGGAATAGTGAAGAATCAGAAACATGAGATTTTGTTTATATTCCGGAACGATAAATGGGATCTTCCGAAAGGTAAAATTGAATCAGGAGAATCCAGAGCAGAAGCGGCTTCAAGGGAAGTTGAAGAGGAATGTGGTTTTACCCGGTTGAAAACGGGTGAGTTCGTTGGTACCACCTATCATTTGTATTCGGAAAAAAATGAGGAAATTTTAAAAGTTTCATTCTGGTATGAAATGTTTTCTGATCAATCAGATCTCACCCCTCAACTGGAGGAAGGAATCACGGAATTAAAGTGGGTAAAAGAACAGGATTTTAGCTCCGTTCTTGACAATACCTACCCAAATATTTCCCTGCTCATGGATATGTATGTTGCTTCAAATCAATAATATGAGATTCTTAGTATTTGAAAGAACAGAATGTAGTATATTTGCCGCTTTTTAAAATTAATGAGATGACGGAATTTATCAGTAAAAGACTACCGAATGTAAAAAGTGATGTTTTATCCGGAATTACGGTCGCCTTGGCTTTGGTACCTGAAGCCGTTGCTTTTGCCTTTGTTGCAGGGGTAGACCCTCTGGTAGGATTGTATGCGGCCTTTATGATAGGGCTGATAACTTCTGTATTCGGAGGAAGGCCTGGAATGATCTCGGGCGCAACAGGTGCATTGGCGGTGGTTATGGTAAGTTTAGTAGCCAAAGGAAATGAAATGGGAGCTCCAGGTGAAAATCTGGGTCTCTATTATTTGTTTGCAACCGTCATCCTCATGGGTTTTATTCAAATTATGGCAGGCTTACTGAAATTAGGAAAATTTGTGAGACTGATTCCTCATCCTGTCATGATGGGATTTGTGAATGGACTGGCCATCGTTATTTTTCTATCTCAATTGGGCATGTTTAAAACAAATGTTGATGGCAATAAAATATGGTTACAGGGATTTGATCTGTATTTGATGATGGGATTGGTAGGACTGACAATGCTAATCATGTGGTTACTTCCGAAATTCAAACTAACGGCAAAACTTCCTGAAGCACTGTTGGGTATCCTTATTGTTTCGGCCATTGTCATATTTTTTAAGCTCGATGTGGCTACTGTCGGTTCTTTTATAAGAGATGGAGGAGGAGAAGGGTTAAAAGGTGGGCTTCCTGTTTTTCAATGGGAAATATTTTCAAAGGTTCCTTTTAACTGGGAGACCGTACGATTTATTTTTCCCTATGCTTTGATATTAGCGGCTATAGGCCTGATTGAATCATTGATGACATTAAACCTTATTGATGATCTTACCGATACCAGGGGTAATGGAAACAGGGAGTGCGTTGCCCAGGGAAGTGCCAACATCGTTACAGGACTCTTTGGAGGAATGGGCGGATGCGCGATGATCGGGCAATCAATTATCAATATCAAATCAGGGGGTAGAACCAGATTGTCGGGAATTGTAGCTGCTCTCATGTTACTTGCTTTTATATTATTTGCTTCATCCTATATCGAACAGGTACCTATTGCAGCTCTTGTCGGGGTGATGTTCATGGTAGTTGTGGGTACTTTTGCCTGGTCAAGTTTTAGAATAATCAATAAGGTTCCAAAGACCGATGTCTTTGTTATTATACTGGTTTCTGCCTTAACCGTTATTTTCGACCTTGCAATTGCGGTTTTTGCAGGGGTTATCGTTAGTGCCTTGGTTTTCTCCTGGGAAAATGCGACGAGAATCAGGGCCAGAAAGCGAATGAAGGAGGACGGGACCAAAATCTATGAAATCTGGGGCCCCTTATTCTTTGGTTCCATATCTGCCTTTAATGAGAAGTTCGATGTAAAGAACGATCCGGATAAGGTTGAGATTGATTTTGTTGAATCACGTGTTAGCGATCACTCTGCTCTTGAGGCTATATTGAACCTGGTCAAAAAATACGAAGCAGAAAACAAGAAGATTCGCTTAAAACATTTAAGTCAGGAATGCAAGGCTTTGTTGTATAAATCAGACCCTAAGTTTCATCAGGTTATTGTTGATGATATTGATGATCCCAGATATCATCTTGCAGCCAACCCTGAGGAGTTTCCGAAAAGTTTATCAGAATACCATCTATAACACATGGTAATCTGAATTATTGATCTCTCCTTCCCACAGCTTTTGGGACAAGCATGGAGACATCACCTTTATTAACCAGAATGTCTCTGACAATGGACGAACTGATGTAGGAAGTATCAGCCGAGGTAAGTAAGAATACCGTTTCAATTTCTGACATTTTCCGGTTGGTTTGAGCTATGGCTTTTTCAAATTCAAAGTCTGCCGGATTACGCAATCCTCTCAGAATAAACTGACTACCCACTTTCGAGCAATAATCTATTGTGAGGCCTTCATAAGTATCCACACGAATTTTGGGTTCATCTTCATATGTTTTTTCAATGAATTTTCTTCGCTCCTCAAGACTGAACATATATTTTTTAGAGGAGTTTGTACCAATGGCTATAATGATCTCGTCAAATAGGGGCAGGCCCCTGTCGATAATATCAGTATGTCCCAGGGTGAGCGGATCAAAGGATCCCGGAAAAACAGCAGTTTTTTTCATCATTAATTTATTTATCTGGCGTTAGGAATATCAATGGTGCTTTCAAAAAGTTCAGCCAAAGAAATCCCGGCTTCTTTTGCCTGCTTCGGTAAAATACTCTCTGCGGACAAACCGGGCACCATATTCAATTCAATAAAATAGGGTTCGTCACCAACAAAAATAAAATCGGCCCTTGACAAGCCTTTCAAATCCATGCTTTTATAAATTTTTCGTGCAACACGAGTAAGATTTTCTTTCTGTTTATCTGATATTCTTGCCGGTGTTATCTCTTTGGATTCACCCATGTATTTGGCCTTATAATCAAAAAAATCATTGTCAGAAACTATTTCGGTCACGGGCAGGACCCTAATATCATTCTTCCAGGTAATAACCCCAACAGAAACCTCAATCCCTTCAAGATATTGCTCGATCAAAACTTCTCTATCTTCCAGATATGCCTTTTCAAGTGCAGGGACAATTTCCTCATTTGTATAAACTTTGCTCACACCAAAACTTGAACCGGCTCTGTTAGGTTTGACAAAACAAGGCAAGCCTACAGTTTTTACTATATTTTCAATATCAATCTTATCTCCTTGATTTAAATATACGGATCTGGCGCTTTTTATTCCATAAGGCTTTAAAAGGCTCAAACAATCTCTTTTATTGAATGCAACTGCCATTTGATAAAACGGTGCCGACGAGTGAGGCATACCTAAAAGGTCAAAATAGGCCAGTAAGGTGCCATCTTCCCCGGGATGGCCATGAATGGCGTTAAAAACAAAATCAAATTTAATTTTATATCCATTAACCGTCGTGGTAAAGTCAGCCATATTGATCGGATATTCCTGTTCATTTTCATCAATATGAACCCATTTTTCTTTCGAGATCAAGACCCGGAAAGTTTCAAACTTATTTTTGTCGAGATGTTCAAAAACCACGTTTCCGCTTTGAATTGAAATTCCTGATTCAGAGGAATATCCACCCATAATTATGGCAATATTTTTTTTCATGTAATGCATTTGTCAGGCCAGGCCCCTTATCAAACAAACTTACAAAAAAAAGACTGCAATTGACCATTACTCCTTCTCGTGCATATTAATTTTTAAAGTATATTTGACAAATTGAAAAATGAAAATGAAATTATTCCAGTACCTTAAAAGCAAAGAGTTCCTGAGAACGATAATATTGATAGTGGCCATTTCTCTTTTACTTGTATTGGGATTGGCAAAATGGCTCGGTCATTACACCAAGCACGATGAGAGGATTTTGGTACCTAATCTGGAAAAATTAAGTCTTGCTGAAACTGAAAAAATTCTTTCGGAAAACAGATTGAACTTTGTGGTTATCGATTCGGCAAGTTTCAACCCTAAATTTCCACCTCAGTCAGTGATCGAACAGAACCCCTTGCCAGGGGATTTTGTCAAGGAGAACAGAAAGATATACCTTACCCTGAACCCTTCAGACTATAGAAAGGTTACGGTTCCCAATGTTTTGGATCAGACTAAAAGGCAAGTGACAATCCAACTTAAATCTCTCGGTTTCAGGATTGGAAAGGAAAGGTATATAAAAGATCTAGGAAGAGATGTTGTCAGAGAGCTCGAAATCAACCGAAAGGAGGTCAAACCTGGTGACCAGCTTCCAAAGAATACGGTTATTGATCTGGTGCTCGGCGATGGACTGATCAACAAGGATACTGTCTATTAAACAGTCATTATAAATTAGGAATGGACCTCATGAAGGAAAACGAAGAACATATCAGTTCTGAAGATGAGCTGTTTGAACACTTTAAATTTACGGCCAGTGAAGGACAGGAACCATTGAGGGTTGATAAGTTTTTGATGAACTTTATCGAGAATGCCACACGAAACAAGATTCAGCAGGCCATAAAGGCCGGAAATGTTCTGGTCAATGGGGCCCCTGTTAAAGCAAATCATAAGGTAAAGGCAAGGGATGTGGTTCGAGTAGTTTTAGCACATCCGCCTCATGAAAACCTTCTTGTTGCAGAGAAGATTCCATTGGATCTGGTTTATGAGGATGAAGAAGTTGTAGTGGTCAACAAACCCGCAGGAATGGTGGTTCATCCGGGCCATGGAAATTATAGCGGAACCCTTGTGAACGGATTGATTTATCATTTTGAACACCTTCCCAAGAACAGTAATGAGAGACCGGGTCTGGTACACAGGATCGACAAAAATACAAGTGGACTTTTGGTTGTGGCAAAAACAGAGTACGCCATGGCAAATCTGGCGAATCAGTTCTTCGAAAGAACCACGGACAGGATCTATTATGCCCTTGTATGGGGAAGTGTAGAAGAGGAAAAGGGTACTATAACCGGAAATATTGGCAGGAGTTTTAAAAACAGGTTGCAAATGGATGTTTTTCCTGATGGTGATTTCGGAAAGCATGCGGTTACGCATTATAAAGTGATCGAAAGATTCAACTACGTCACTTTGGTTGAATGCAAACTTGAGACGGGCAGGACGCATCAGATCAGGGCCCATTTTAAATACATCGGACACCCTTTATTCAATGATGAGCGATATGGTGGGGATCGAATATTAAAGGGAACAACCTATACCAAGTACAGGCAGTTTGTTGAAAACTGTTTTAAGGTTTTGCCGAGGCAGGCTCTTCATGCAAAAACGCTTGGGTTTGAGCACCCTGTAACGAAGAAAAGATTATTTTTTGACTCTCCATTGCCTGAGGATATGGTTCAATGTTTGGAAAAATGGAGGGCATATACGGTTAATCAGCACGAGAAAAGTTAAGAGTATAAAAAGAAGAAAAATGAAGATAGTTATTTCACCCGCAAAGTCATTGGATTTTGAATCCGAGGCACCCTTCACAGAGTACAGCCAGCCGATCTTTTTAAAACAGGCGGAACGCCTGAACAGGATTTTGAGAAAGAAGTCGGCCAGATCACTGTCAAAATTAATGTCTATTTCTCCAGCCCTGGGACAACTGAATTACGAGAGAAACCAGGAATGGGAACTTCCTTTTGAACCCGATAATTCCAAGCAAGCGGTCTACGCCTTTACAGGTGAAGTGTACAGAGGTTTGGATGCCAATACGATACCTGAAGAAGACCTGGAGTTTTTGCAAAACAGCCTGCGTATTTTATCAGGTCAATATGGAATTCTTAAACCTTTGGATTTGATACAAGCCTATAGATTGGAGATGGGGACAAAATTAAAAGTGGGTGTAAAACCGAATTTATATAAATTTTGGGGAAGCCATATTACAGATGCTCTCAACAACGAACTCGATGAAAATGAACTTTTTGTCAATCTTGCGAGTAATGAATATTTCAAAGCGATACAGCCTAAGGATTTAAAAGTTCCTGTGATAACCCCTGTATTTAAAGACCTTAAAAACGGAGAGTACAAGGTGATCATGACTTTTGCAAAACATGCACGTGGTTTGATGGTTAGATATTTAGTGGATCATAAAATTTCCAATATTGAAGGGATTAAGGGATTCAACTACGGAGGCTATGGATTTGATGAAAACTTATCAACTGAGACACAGCTCGTTTTTACAAGATAGTTCTCGATTTAGACTTTTAGAATTTAACAGTGACCGGGTTTCCCAAGTTATTGTTTCGACTGACGCTCAAAATGATCAGGCTATCTCCTGTGTTGATATCCTTTTTGGGGATCTCAACTTCAGTTTTTCCGGTAAGGGCTATGATCTTAGAGGTCTTATTTAAGTTATGAACCTCATCCTTTTTAAATTTATACACCAGGAATTTGACGGCCTGATAGGATCCGTTCTCGGGAATTACGTCCCAGGATAAAAGGTACTGTTTGTTCCTGTTTTTAGATATTTTGGCGTTTTTAACAGGTTGAGGCGTAAATTTTTCTGATTTATTTATCACGGGTTGCAAAGAGGGATGCACAAAAAATGTATTGGCCAAGGTATTATTTATGTTGTAGGTATTGGAGAGAAAAGATTTTGCACTAAAAAACACACTACCATCAATATTTGAAAGGCTTTGGTTCAATTCCAGTTGTTTTTCTATTTCCGTCGGGCTTTTATTTGTCCATGCAGAGGGTTCGCTGTCATTTCCAAGTTTGTATATACCGTGCCCAATGTATAGGTTGGTTCCATAAGAATTATCGGACCACCAGTTGATCACTTTATCATAAGATACTTTTTCATGTCCAATGTGCCAGTAGGCCTGAGGAAGAATATAGTCTACCCATCTATTTTTCATCCAATATAATATGTCAGCAAAGAGATCATCATAATTGGTTTGACCGGCCAGGGTTTCAGAACCTCTTTGATCATCTTCCCTATTGCGCCAGACCCCAAAAGGGCTGATTCCAAATTGTACCCAGGGTTTGAGGCCCTTAATGGTATGATGCAGGTCTCTTATGATATCGTTCACATTTTCTCTTCTCCAGTCGTCTTTGTTTTCGGGAAAGAAATTGCCTCCGTGCGTAGTAAAACTCCTGTCATCATCAAAAATCTCATCATTTAATTTATAAGGATAAAAGTAATCATCAAAGTGAATGGCATCAATATCGTAATTCTGGACAATATCGGTAACAATAGCCGTTGTGTAGGTTCTTACCTCGGGAATTCCCGGATCAAAGTATTTGTTATTTCCATAATTAATAAACCATTCCGGTTTTTCGTAGGTCAGGGGAAAAGGATTGGATCGGAACTCATGATAATTCACCACCGCGCGATAGGGGTTCAGCCACGCATGGAACTCCATGCCTCTTTTATGCGCCTCTTCAATGATAAATGCCAAAGGGTCATAGTAAGGATTCGGAGCCTTGTTGTTTTCTCCGTTAAGATAATAGGACCAGGGTTCGTATTTTGAGTTGTAAAATGCGTCGGCAGAAGGCCTGATTTGAAAGATAATGGCATTAAAATTTAGTCGCTTGAAAAGGTCCAGCAGATTAATGATTTCCTTTTTTTGCTGTTCACTTGTCAGATTTCTGCTGCTGGGCCAGTCTATATTCCCAACAGTGGCCACCCAGACGCCTCTGAATTCACGTGGGGGCGATTCCTGTGCCTTAATACGAAGCAGAGAAAACAAAATCAATAATATGAACGGGACGGATCTCAATGGATTCATACGATTTTTATTAATTCAAAAATAAACTGTTCTGGTTATATGACAAGTTTTTGTTTTTATTAAAATATAGATGCTTACTGCTGATTTTGACTCTTTTTTTCAAGAAATTATGCCAGTATGTCATTCTATATTGTCAAAAACGTGACAGATTACTATAAATTGTCTGTTGGCACAATGATTGACTATACAGCATCAGTTATTTAACATTAGAATTGATTAAAATTAAAATATAATATTATGAGTAAGATAATTGGAATAGATTTAGGAACAACCAACTCCTGCGTTTCTGTAATGGAAGGTAACGAGCCTGTTGTAATTCCTAATGCAGAAGGAAAACGCACAACACCTTCTATCGTTGCTTTTGTTGAAGATGGTGAAAGAAAGGTTGGAGATCCTGCGAAACGTCAGGCGGTTACCAATCCGATCAAGACCATTTATTCGATCAAAAGATTTATGGGAAACAAATTCTCAGAATCAAAAATGGAGGCAGACAGAGTGCCTTATAAAGTAGTAAAAGGAGACAATGACACCCCTCGAGTTGATATTGATGGAAGATTGTACACTCCACAGGAAATTTCTGCCATGGTACTTCAGAAAATGAAGAAGACAGCTGAAGACTACCTTGGAACTGAGGTAAAGGAAGCAGTGGTAACCGTTCCTGCATATTTTAACGATGCCCAAAGACAAGCCACAAAAGAAGCTGGTGAAATTGCCGGTTTAAAGGTGAGTAGAATCATTAACGAACCTACCGCAGCAGCTTTGGCTTATGGACTTGATAAATCAGGTCAGGACAAAAAGATTGCCGTATATGACCTTGGTGGAGGTACGTTTGATATTTCAATTCTTGAGATTGGAGACGGAGTATTTGAAGTATTATCAACCAATGGTGATACGCACCTAGGTGGTGATGACTTCGATCAGGTGATTATTGACTGGCTTGCAGATGAATTCAACAAAGAGGAGAATATGGACCTGAGAAATGACCCAATGGCACTCCAAAGGTTGAAGGAAGCTGCTGAAAAAGCGAAAATAGAATTATCTTCAAGCACGCAGACAGAAATTAACTTACCTTATGTTACGGCTACAGCGTCCGGACCTAAACACCTTGTTAAAACATTGACAAGAGCTCAGTTTGAGAAGTTATCTGACAGCCTTGTAAAAAGGTCTATGACTCCTGTTAGCGCAGCGTTGAAAGATGCAGACTTGAGTAAATCGGAAATAGATGATGTAATTTTGGTTGGTGGTTCCACGAGAATTCCAAAAATTCAGGAAGAAGTTGAAAAATTCTTTGGAAAGAAACCTTCAAAAGGAGTGAATCCTGATGAGGTTGTAGCCATTGGAGCTGCAATTCAGGGTGGTGTTTTGACGGGAGATGTAAAAGATGTACTCTTACTTGATGTAACACCTCTTTCATTAGGTATCGAAACAATGGGTAACGTAGCTACAAAATTGATTGAAGCCAATACCACGATTCCTACCAAGAAATCCCAGGTGTTCTCTACAGCTGCTGATAATCAGCCATCGGTTGAGATCCACGTTCTTCAGGGTGAGAGAGCCATGGCCGCTGACAACAAGACTATTGGTAGATTTCATTTAGATGGAATTCCGCCAGCACCTAGAGGAGTTCCTCAAATTGAAGTGACGTTTGATATTGATGCCAACGGTATTATTAATGTATCTGCAAAAGACAAGGGTACGGGTAAAGAGCATAATATTCGTATCGAAGCATCTTCAGGACTTTCTGAAGAAGAAATCCAAAAGATGAAAGCTGATGCTGAAGCAAATGCTGATGCAGATAAGAAGGCGAAAGAGACAGCTGAAAAGATCAATGGAGCAGATGCGATGATCTTTCAGACAGAAAGCCAGTTAAAAGAATTTGGTGAAAAGCTTTCTGCTGACAAAAAGGCACCGATTGAGTCTTCACTGGAGGAATTGAAAAAGGCACATGAGTCAAAGGATATTGCTCAGATTGATGCAGCGATGGAAAAGATCAATGAAGCCTGGAAAGCTGCTTCAGAAGAAATTTATAAAGCACAACAAGAAGCTCAGGCAGGAGGTGCTCAGGCAGGACCTGATGCAGGAGCAGGAGCAGGAGCCGCCGGAGGAAACGATGCCGCTCAGGATGATGTGCAGGATGTTGATTTTGAAGAAGTCAAAGAAGATTAATTCAAGATCAAATGAATACAAAAAAACCGCCACAATTCAGTGGCGGTTTTTTTATTTCAGTACTGATTAATTTAAGACTTTAATCTTTTAAAGATGAAACGGGTAATGAAAATACCAGTTCCGTCTCCTTTTCCAGCGTCACTTTCAACACCACTGGTAACAAAGGCCAGTTCCCAACCTTCTTCAATCATTTTATTCACTTTTGATGAAAGGAAAGCATCATTTGAAGCTACATTCTGGAAATTTATACCCGTGGCACTGTAGAAGTTTAAAATTTTGGTCTCATCAAAATTAGAAACTTTGGCATCACTTCGCTTTGATTTATTCTGTTTTTTGTTGTCTTCAGTTCTCGATGTGGTAAAATTCTCATAATTGATTTCTTCTTCCGAAGAGATGATTCTGGATCTACCAATTCCCATGGGGACTACTGATTCAATACTCGTTACAATGGTGTATTCATATGCCTGAGCCTTTAAGTCCATAAAGGATGCAATTAGAAAGAATACAAAAATTAGGTTTTTGTGCATGATTTAAATTTAAATGTTTTGAGCAATATAACATATTATTACCGATATTATTGTGCGTAGAAATTTACTTATTCACAAGCAATTAACACTGTTTTATATGGCAAATAAGGTTGAATTCTGTCATTTTGGATCTTGTACTTTCAACAGATGAAATTTTTAGTTAGATTTGAAGCTTAATAATCAAAATTATATTTTAAATACATTATGAAGAATTTTACATTTAAAAGTCTGATGCTGTTGACAGTGATCGTCTTGAGCAGTTATAGCGTACCGGAAAGTTTTATGGGAGTAAAGAGGATTCTTGGAGAATGGGATTATACGGTGCCGGATGCAAGTTATGAATACCAAAAAGGAGTGTTGTTTCTCGATAAAGTTGATGGCGAACTGACCGGAGAGGTTAGAATAGGGGGACAGGCTATGGCTTTGGAAAATTTGGTGTTTGAGAAAAAGAATTTAAAAGGAGACATTTATGTTCAGGGAGAAATAGTTAAACTTGATCTGAATTTTACAAAAAAGACTTTTGAAGGGACGGTAACCTATTCAATGGGAGCCCTTAAAATGAACGGAACAAAGAAATAAATAATAGTTCAAACTGTTTATTGACCGCTGATAATTTTGTCAGCGGTTTTTTTGTTTTATATTTTAACAAATTATGATTCAGGGGCTTGAAAAACTGTGTTTATTTCGTAGTTTTGCAAAAAAATTGAAATCAACCCCTGAAATATGAAGAAAATTTTACTTTTAAGTACCCCCGTCTTATTGGTAATCTTATTTGGATTTAAAAGTGCTCATACCAGGAGTATAATTGGTGAGGAGGTACCTCCTGAGTTATTAGGTTCCTGGGAATATTTGGCTCCAAACATTGGATTGAAATACCAAAGAGGAGCAATAAATTTTAGCTATGCCAACAATGAATTGAAAGGTGTGGTTTTGATGAATTCCGAAGAAATTCCCATGAAGGGCCTTATTTATGAGGATAACAAGGTAAGGGCTCATATTTTGATTCATGGAGAAAAACTGGATATTTTTCTTCGTTTTGAAACGGACTCTTTTAAAGGCACCGTTTCTCATCCACAGGGATATCTCAGAATTTCAGGAAGTAAAACCTCAGGTTAGAATAATTTACCGATTCCAATTCCATAAGTGAGGCTCTGATAGGCATCAATATTTATGTCATAGGTTAGCACTCCAAAAAGTTCCCAGTTTTTCGGAAGATGATAGGGAGCTTCAATACCGAATCGGATCACTGTAAAATCTTCATGACTTGAAAATTCCCGACCAAATCCTGCCAGCAAACCCAGATATGGAATAGGTTTGTAAATTGCGACAATGCAGGATGCTATTGGTGTTCCTCGTTCAATACCCTTGATTTCACCTCCTCCATGATCATCATCTGAACTGGTGGAAGAACTTTCTTTAACAACAAAATCTTCAATAATGATATCACTGTGAAGACCAATACTCCATTTGTCATTTATTAGATAGGTATAATTTAGTCCGAACGAGGGAAGGGTAATGTTCGCAGGATTTTCACCATCTTTTAAAGCATTGAATATCATTGTATGGTTTATGGAGGCCGAAATAGCATGCTTTTTATGGTCACCATGGTGTGTGTCGTGGTTGACTGAGGAGCTATGCTGATCCGTATGTTCCTGAGCTGATAAACTTCCATAATGGATTATGCATAGGAAGAATAGAAGGTGGATTGATCTTTGGAGCATATTCGATTTCGAGTGCATATCTGTATTAAAGGTAAGATTTTTAATTCTTTAATAAAAAAATAATTTAGTCTGTCATTTTTGACAATTAAATTTTATTTTTGCGGATGCAAAACAAGGTACTTATTTTAGATTTTGGATCACAGGTTACTCAACTCATAGCCAGGCGAGTCAGGGAACTGAATATATATTGTGAAATCCATCCATTTAACAGTAAAAAATTTAATGTTGATGACTTCGAAGCGGTAATACTTTCGGGGAGTCCTCATTCTGTCAGGAATGAAGATGCGCCTCATCCTGACCTGTCTCAGATTAAGGGTAAAAAACCTTTACTGGGAATTTGTTACGGAGCACAGTATTTGGTGCATTTTTTTGGGGGAAAGGTAGGTCAGTCTAATTCGAGAGAATACGGTAGAGCCAATTTATCCTTTGTTGATCACAGCAATGAACTTTTTGACAACATAAACGAAGGGTCTCAGGTTTGGATGAGTCATAGTGATACGATCATGGAGATGCCGGAAAACTATACGGTGATTGCAAGTACACATGACATTGATAATGCCGCATTCAAGATCAACGGAGAACAAACCTACGCCATTCAGTTTCATCCTGAAGTTTATCATTCAACAGATGGAAAACAACTTTTGGAGAACTTTCTTGTCCATATAGCAGGATTGGTTCAGGACTGGACCCCAAATTCCTTCGTTGAGACAACTGTTTCCGAACTTAAAGAAAAGATTGGTGACGAAAAGGTGGTCCTCGGATTATCGGGAGGAGTAGATTCTACAGTTGCTGCCGTTCTTTTGGATAAAGCAATAGGCAAGAACCTTTATTGTATTTTTGTCAACAACGGATTACTTAGAAAACATGAGTTTGAAAGCGTTCTTGACCAATACAAACATATGGGTCTGAATGTAAAAGGAGTTGATGCTTCGGATCGTTTCCTTGAAAAACTCAAGGGAATAGAAGACCCCGAATTAAAAAGAAAGGCAATTGGTAATACCTTTATCGAGGTATTCGATGATGAAGCACATCATATCGAAGACGTTACCTGGTTGGCACAGGGAACTATATATCCCGATGTAATTGAATCCGTATCTGCAACTGGCGGCCCCTCTGCAACCATAAAATCTCATCACAATGTAGGCGGATTACCAGACTTTATGAAGTTAAAGGTTGTTGAACCCTTAAGAACCATTTTTAAGGATGAGGTACGAAGAGTGGGAAGAAGTATGGGAATTGATGATGAACTTCTCGGAAGGCACCCTTTTCCAGGACCTGGATTAGGGATCAGAATTTTGGGAGACATTACTGCAGAGAAGGTGGCGATGCTTCAGGAGGTCGATCATATTTTTCTGGATGGGCTCAAAAGATGGAAACTATACGATTCAGTCTGGCAGGCGGGAGCCATGTTATTACCCGTGCAATCGGTGGGTGTTATGGGGGATGAAAGAACCTATGAAAAGGCAGTTGTTTTAAGGGCAGTTTCTTCTACTGATGGAATGACAGCAGATTGGGTTGATCTTCCTTACAAATTTCTACAGGAAACCTCGAATAAAATAATAAACGGTGTCAAAGGAGTGAATAGAGTGGTTTATGATATCAGTTCAAAACCACCTGCAACTATAGAATGGGAATAATACCGAATAAAAAGGTCAAAAATCATATATTTGGTAAAATATCCCTGGATGTTTTAAGTTTAGAATATTAAGATTTGAAATTGTATGAAAAGAATAAAACTTGTCGTTGTACTAATTTTCTTTGGTTGGTTTTCATTGTTTGCTCAGGACAAGAAATTTATTACCTACAAGGTCAAAGAGGGTGAAAGTATACAAAGTATTGCCAAGACCCTGGCAATTACTCCTTATGACCTTCTTAAATTGAATCCGGATATTCAGGGGGATGTTGCTGAAAATGATATTCTGATCATTCCCAATAAACAATATGACCCTTTGCTGGATATCAGTAATGCCGATTTGACCGGGATCAGTGACCGGGATATCATCGTGGATAAATTTGTATATCACGAGGTTATTCCTAAAGAAACGCTGTTTAGTCTAAGCAAAAATTACAATGTCAGTACTGATGAGTTGAAAGAATTCAATCCTTTTTTGTCTGAAAGCGGATTGAAAATCGGGCAGGTCATAAAGATTCCCTTGCAGGTTGATGATACAGAGTTATTGTCCAAAGAAGAGAATTTACAGCCTTATCTGGTAAAGCCTAAGGAAACCAAGTTCAGTATTGCGAAAAAGTTTGGGATTACCATTGGATACCTCGAAGAACTTAATCCTAGAATAGAAAAAGACGGGCTCCAGATTGACGATGTTATTCTGGTACCTGCAGAGGTTCAGGAAAGTGGAGATGATGGATATCTGGTTTACGAGGTGCAAAAACTGGAAACGCTTTACAGCCTAACCAAGAAATTTGAAATATCTGAAGAAGACCTTGTGGAATTAAATCCTGAAATTCGTCAGGGAATCAAGGCCGGAATGCTCATCAGGATTCCTGATCTTCTTGCTGGATCCAAGCCAATGTTTATTGATGTTATACCTGAAGACAGGGAGTTGAAAGTTGCGATGATGCTTCCGTTTAAGAGTAAAAGGGATAGTTTGAATTTTGAGAACGACAGACTTTTAAATATTACAACTGACTTCTATTTTGGAGCATTGATAGCTATAGATTCATTAAAAAAACAAGGACTTTCAGTTCATATGAAGGTATTTGATACGGAAAATAACCGGCAGATATCAAAACAAATAAGTAACCAGGTTGAGCTTCAGGAGTTTGATGCCCTGGTTGGGCCATTGTTCTTGACGAATGTGAGGGAGGTGTCAGATAATTTGAAATATGGTAAACCGCTCATTGTTTCTCCTATATCGACAAGGGATCATTCAGACATTCAGAATTCAAAACTAGTACAGGATAAAGCATCGATAGAGAATCATATCACTAAAATGCTGGATTACGTCAAGCGAAAATATGAGAATCAAGATCTTATTGTAATTCGAAACAGCAGTGAAAGGTCTGAGATACAATATAACAGGATAATTGATGAGTTGAAAGCTCTGAACCCTGAAAAGGAAGTGTTAACCCTCTCTCCTGAAGATGGCTATATCAAGCCCGATGATTTCAAGGTTTTTAGGGATACACTTGATCGCGATATCGTAAACTGGTTTTTTGTAACCGATAATGATCCTGCCTATCTGGGTGATGTTTTTAATAATCTGGGGGTATTTCCTGAGGCAGACAGCCTGATGGTTTTTGGTTTTGAAAAGGACAGAAACTTTAATAAAATTGATAATAATTTTTTAGCTAGAGTAAATTTCCATTATCCAAGTAATTCTTTTATAGATCCTAACAATAGTGCGGCATATAGAAATTTTGAAGCTGTTTACAGAAGAAAATACTATACCCTTCCAAGTTCTTATGCTGTTGAGGGTTTTGATGTCACTTATGATCTTTTGATGAGGTTGGCCAGTGATCCGGATTTCGTCAATCAGGGCAGGTCCGAGAGGATTGCTACCAGATATGATTATATAGAGAATACTTCGGGAAGTATCATCAATAACGGAATTTATATCATTAAATACGACGGACTGGAACAGAAGGTTATTTCCGAGGAGATTACTCCTTTGGATCCATAGTTACCGGGAATCATAGATCTGGTTAAACGTATGGTTGGCAAATCCGAATCCGGCTTCTTCATAAAGATTGAAAACAACTTCAACACCGGCATCTGTTAATTCCTTCATTTCATCATCAAATCTTGAAATAGCTGCAATTCTGATGCTGCAATGAATCTCATCCAGTTGTTCGATAACCCGCATATGAGTTGAGTGACTAGGTGTTGCAAGGATAACCAGGGGTAGCTTTTCTGACATGTTGATACGTTGCCAGAAATTCAGATCTGTCGCATCACCCTGAATGACATTATTACCCAGTTTTTTACGTTTATTTATCACCTCGGAGCTAATATCTATACCAAGAACTTTTTTCCTGTATTTTTCGGTCATCACCCTGTATACTTCAGAGCCAGTTCTGCCCATTCCGAAGACAATTACTTCTTCATCTGCAAACACAATGGGTTCATCGCCTTTTAATCGGGTTTCAGTTTCAAACTTTAAAAAATACGTTTGAAATTTAGCATAAATGAGTTGTGACCTTGTATTGAGAATAGACGAAAATAACATTGAGAACGAAAGAGCTACAGCGAATATGACCAGCCACTCAGACGTGATCCATCCACCCGATACACCTGCAGCCCCGACAATCAAACCGAATTCACTGTAATTTGATAAACTGAATGAACCCAGTACCGAAGTTCTGGCCCGTACCCTTAACCTTGTAAAAATGGTAAAAAACAAAACAGTTTTTATAGGAATCAACAGAGACAGCAGGAGGGCAATACCAATTGCTTCAATTCCCGGACTACCCATAAGACCAATCGATAGAAAAAACCCAACTAAAAACAGATCTTTGAAACCCATCATTGTCTTTGATAATTCATCCGCTCGCTTATTATCAGCTAAAAGAACACCAAAAACCAGAGCACCCAGATCAGCTTTTAAACCGACCAATTCGAACAAAGCTCCTCCTGTAATTGGCAAAAGTACACCTAACAAAATCAATAACTCTCCATGTCCGGTTCTATTCAGTATAAAGGAAAGCTTTGTTTTGTTAAGAAGTCTTGGGACAAATAATAGTAATAGTAGACTAAAGGTCCAAAGTGATGGGCTTTTTCCCGAGCTTATTGTTAGAAAAAGAACCGCGAAAATATCTTGAATCACCAAAATCCCGATTGCCAGTTTACCGTGCGAAGTTTTCATACTTCCTGTTTCTTCCAGAATTTTCACGGCAAAGACAGTACTTGAAAAGCTTAAGGCAAAGGCAATAAGTATAGAGGACTGCCCACTGAGCCCGCTAAATTTGGAGAAACCAAAATAACTCAACAGCAGAATGATCATCCCAAAAATCAAGATGGTAATCATCATGTGAAAGGATGAGGTGATTAAGATCTGTTTGTTTAAAAGGTTCCTGATTTTTAATTTAAGACCAATTGTAAAAAGAAGTAACATTACCCCGAAATCTGCTATCATTTCCAGAGTATCACTATGTTCAACCCCAAAGATGTTTAGAACGAATCCTGCAATAAGAAAACCAACCAGAGGTGGCAGATCGATCTGTTTGATCGCGAAACCAAATGCAAAGGCAAAAATGATCCATAAAGGGTCCATAGAAATAGCTTAAATTTTACATATTTCGATTAACTATATCATTTATTTTCACTGCTAGTCAGTCCCAGCCACAGCATACCAATGAGGGCAGATAGTAGTGACGCACCCATGATTCCTACCTTGGCTATCTGTTTAAAAGAATCATCTTTAAAGGCCAGGTCAGAAATAAACATAGACATCGTAAAACCTATTCCAGCAAGAAATGCCACGCCATAGATCTGATTCCAGTTTACGCCTTCCGGTAATGCTGCAATTTTCATCCTTACCATTAATTTTGAAAATAAGGCGATTCCCAGGAATTTTCCAAGAACCAGACCGGCAATAATACCCAGTGAAATAGGATGTATCAACATATCATCAATGCTGCCGTCAATATGGACCCCGGCATTACTCAAGGCAAAGACAGGAAGAATAAAATAAGCAGTCACAGGATGAAGGGCATGTTCCAGTTTTTGTAAAGGAGTATGAGCTTTTTTACTCAGATCCTCAATTTCTGAAATTACATGAACCTGACCCTTGGTGAGCAATGTAGAATTCGTGTCCGGGTTTTCTTTTTTGAACTTTTCGAGATACCGGCCAAGTTTATCTATATAATCGTTTTCACTGATCTTTGTTCTGGCGGGGATGGTCAGTGCGATCAGGACTCCAGCGATCGTAGCATGCACCCCTGAATATATAAAGGCGATCCAAACGCCTGCAAATCCGATCAGGGCATAAAAGACTGTTTTTCTGACACCTGCAAAGTTTGCAGCCACGAGCACCGCCAGACAAAATCCGGCATACATAAGTTCATTCATATCTATCGATTCGGTGTAGAATAGTGCTATTACCATTACGGCTCCCAGGTCATCTGCTATCGCCAGTGCGGTAAGGAAGATCTTTAAATTTAGCGGGACTTTGCTGCCAAGCATGGCCAGCAACCCTAAAGCAAAAGCAATGTCTGTTGCCATAGGAATCCCCCATCCGTTGATATACTCAGGAAAATTGATGGTAACAACTACATAGAGAAGGGCTGGAATTACCATACCGCCTACAGCTGCAGCTATTGGAAGGGATGCCTTTTTCATCGAGGAAAGCTCCCCACCCATGATTTCTCTTTTGATCTCCAGTCCAACAACGAAGAAGAACAGGGCCATCAATCCGTCATTAATCCAGTGATGCAGTGACGCCACCATATCAATTTCTCCCCATACAAAACCCACCTTATAATCATGCCATACATAATGGTAGCTTTCAAAAAATGATGAATTTGCCCATATCAAGGCGATGATGGTTGCAATGATCAATAAAATACCGCCATAGGCCTCTTCATTGATGAATCGAGATATTCTAAAGGAACTTAAGGGTTTGTTTTTCATGGTTTGGTTTTTGTAAAATATCGATAAGCCTTAAGTTCAAATATACAAATATTAGTTCCATGGAATTCAAAAAAAAAACCGTGCTCAAAGCACGGTTTTTTTTATTTCTGTTACGAATTCTTAAACAAGCATCGTCACAGGATTCTCTATATATTCTTTAAGAGTCTGAAGGAACATGGCCCCCGTTGCGCCGTCAACTGTTCTGTGATCACAGGCAAGCGTCAGTTTCATTGTGTTTCCTACCACGATTTGACCATTTTTTACAACCGGTTTTTGAACGATGGCTCCTACCGAAAGTATTGCGGAATTAGGTTGATTGATGATACTGGTAAAATCGGTAATTCCAAACATTCCCAAATTCGATATGGTAAAGGTACTTCCTTCCATTTCTTCTGGAGTAAGCTTTTTCTTTCGTGCCCTTCCCGCAAAATCCTTCACCTGGGACCCTATTTGAGTAAGGCTTTGTTCGTCTGCAAATTTCAGAACAGGTACCAAAAGCCCGTCTTCAACAGCTACGGCTACACCAACATGCACATGATGATTCTTTTTGATTCTGTCATCAAACCACTGAGAATTTACTTGTGGATGCTGTTTTAAAGCCAAAGCAGTTGCTTTTACAACCATATCGTTAAAAGATATTTTTGTATCCGGGATTGAGTTGTACTGGGTTCTGAATGCAATCGCATTATCCATATCAAATTCCACATTCAAATAATAGTGCGGAGCACTGAATTTGGATTCGCCCAATCTTCTTGCGATGACTTTACGCATTTGTGAATTTGGAACCTCTTCAAAACTTTCCTGACCTGCAGGTACGAATGGCATCGCTGATGCTCCGGAAGCTCCTGGTGTGTAATTTTCTATATCCCTTTTTATAATTCTCCCACCTTCTCCTGTCCCTTGGATATGTGACAGGTTAATATTTCTTTCTGCAGCAAGTTTTTTAGCCAATGGAGAAGCTACTACTCTGCCTCCCGAAGTATTTGTCACCTGGACAGCAGGGGCAGGAGCAGAAGAGCTCGATTCCTTGACCGGAGCAGGAGATTCTGCTTTTTTGGCAGTCTCAGGAGCCTTTTTAGATTCTGCTTGTTTTGGAGCAGTCTGAGCATTTTTAAGACTTTCCGCAAAAACTGAAACATCCGTTCCTGCTTCTCCGATAATAGCCAAAACAGCATCCACACTTGCAGACCCACCTTCTTCAACACCAATGTAAAGTAATGTACCTGAATGAAAAGATTCAAATTCCATGGTTGCCTTGTCGGTTTCAATCTCGGCCAGTATATCTCCTTCATCAACTTTATCACCAACCTTTTTTAACCAGCTGGCAACTGTACCTTCTGTCATGGTATCACTCAAACGAGGCATGGTGATAACTTCCACTCCGGCAGGGGCAGCAATCTCTTCCTGTAACTCTTCAGAAGCAGCATGGGTTTCTTTTGCAGCTTCCACTGATTCTGCAGTATCTGCTTTTTGATCGCTTCCGTTTGAAGATTGAGCCAAAAGAGGCTTATAATCTTCTCCGTCTTCACCAATGATAGCCAATAGTGCATCTACATCCGCTGTTTCACCTTCATTTACCCCAATATGCAGTAAGGTTCCTTCATGAAAGGATTCAAATTCCATTGTGGCCTTGTCAGTTTCAATTTCTGCAAGAATATCTCCCTCTTCGATTTTATCACCTACTTGCTTTAGCCATTTGGCCACAACTCCTTCAGTCATGGTATCGCTTAATCGAGGCATGGTTATAATTTCAGCCATATATTTTTTCTTTATTGGTAATTAACTCTTTTCAATTATGCTTAAACTAAAGCCTGTGCTTGATAAAAGGATAATCCTCCTGCTCATAAACCACATCGTATAACTGTTGTTTTTCAGGATATGGAGATTCGTCAGCGAATTTTTCACATTCATTAACCATATTTTTCACCTCATCATTAATTGACTGAATCTCTTTCTCCGTCAAATACTTCTTCTTTTTGATGACATCGAGAACCTGGGTTATCGGGTCGATCTTTTTATATTCAGCAACTTCTTCTTTGGTTCTGTATTTTTGAGCATCACTCATTGAATGGCCTCGGTAACGGTAAGTCTTCATTTCAAGGAAATACGGTCCTTTACCACTTCTGGCATGAGACAAAGCTTTATCCATGGCTTCCGCAACAGCAACAGGGTTCATTCCGTCAACGGGTTCACTAGGCATTTCGTAGGCCAGACCAAGTTTCCATATATCCTCGTGATTTGCTGTTCGGGCAACTGATGTTCCCATTGCATATCCATTATTCTCAACAATAAATACAACAGGTAGTTCCCAGGCCATAGCCATGTTGAAAGTTTCATGCAGAGATCCTTGTCTGGCGGCACCATCGCCAAAATAAGTAATAGTTACTCCTTTACGTCCGAAATATTTATCTGCAAAAGCAATTCCGGCTCCCAAAGGAATCTGACCACCAACAATTCCATGGCCACCATAAAAACCTTTCTCTTTGGAAAAGATATGCATTGATCCCCCCATTCCATATGAGGTACCGGTAACTCTACCGTATAATTCAGCCATTACACGTTTGGCGTCAACCCCCATACCAATGGGCTGTACATGGTTCCTGTAGGCAGTGATCATCTTATCTTCTCCCAGGTTCATCGCGTGTAAAGCCCCAGCTAAAACCGCTTCCTGTCCATTATACAAGTGAAGAAAACCTCTCACTTTCTGTTGGATATAAACCGCGGCAAGTTTGTCTTCAAACTTTCTCCAAAACAACATATCCTTATACCAGTTAATGTAGGTTTCCTTTGTTATTTTCTTCATTTGTTTTAAAAATTTTTTCGGAATGGCAAAAATACAATTTTTTTAGATAAATAATTTCTAAAAAAAAGAACAAAATTGACGAAATAATGCACTTTCGTCATGTGATTCTTCAAATTTTGCTTTATTCTCGTTTTTATTTACAATCAGTTCAAATATTATTGCTCAATATAGTCTTCAATGGGATTACATGAACATACCAGATGTCTGTCACCATAAGCCTCATTTACCCTTCTAACAGTTGGCCAGTATTTGTTCTGACTCACAAAGTCCAGGGCGAATGCGGCATCCTTTCTGCTGTACGTGTAAGGCCATTCATCTGCGGTTAGCATGGACTGGGTGTGTGGAGCATTCTTTAGAACACTGTCTCCATCCTGATATTGATCTATTTCCTGCTTGATCTGGATCAAAGCATCTGCAAATCGATCTATTTCCTGTTTATTTTCACTTTCCGTTGGCTCTATCATTAATGTTCCTGCCACAGGAAAAGATACTGTAGGGGCATGGAATCCAAAATCCATGAGCCTTTTTGCTATGTCGGTTACTTCAATACCTTTGGCCTTAAATTCTCTGAAATCCACGATCATTTCATGGGCAGCAAATCCTTTTTCTCCTGCATATAAAATTTTATAGTGCTTTTCCAAACGAGATTTTAAATAATTGGCATTTAAAATAGCAGTTACAGTAGATTCAGTTAAGCCACTGGCACCAAGCATTTTAATGTAGCTATATGAAATTAGGTCGACCATGGCCGAACCGAAAGGTGCTGCAGAGATTGCACTTATAGCTTTTGTTCCCCCTGTCTTTACAATTGGATTAGAAGGTAAAAACTCGGCAAGATGTTCTGCAACACAAATAGGCCCTACGCCTGGGCCACCCCCTCCATGAGGGATTGCAAAAGTTTTATGAAGGTTGAGATGACATACGTCAGCTCCGATCTTAGCAGGATTGGTCAGGCCAACCTGTGCGTTCATATTGGCCCCGTCCATATAGACCTGCCCTCCGTTTTCATGAATGATCCTTGTGATCTCTCTTATTTCAGATTCAAAAACTCCATGAGTAGAAGGATACGTTACCATCAATGCAGCCAGGCTATCTTTGTGCAATATCGCCTTTTCTCTTAAATCTTCGATATCTATGTTTCCGGATTCAGAAGTTTTGGTAACGACCACTTTCATTCCTGCCATAACGGCTGATGCAGGATTCGTACCATGCGCCGAAGCAGGTATAAGACATATATTTCTATGCTCTTCCTTGTTGGATTTATGGAATGCTCTTATGACCATAAGTCCGGCATATTCTCCCTGAGCCCCGGAATTGGGTTGCAAAGATGTAGCGGCAAAGCCCGTGATTTCGTTTAGCTGAGCTTCGAGTTCTTTCAGCATCAAATGATATCCCTTAGCCTGGTTTACAGGTACAAAGGGGTGTATTGAATTCCAATTGCTCATGCTCAAAGGAAGCATTTCTGTTGCAGCGTTGAGTTTCATGGTACATGAACCAAGTGAGATCATTGAATCGGCGAGAGAAATATCTTTTCGTTCCAATCTCTTGATATAACGCATCATTTCAGTCTCAGAGTGATATTTATGAAAGACTTCATGAGTTAAAAAACTTGATTTTCTTTTAAGTGAGTCAGGAATAGACAGGCTAACAGGACAGTCTTTTATTTTAAATGAATAAAGATTTTCCGCCTGGGCCAAAATGTCTATGATCTGCTCTATATCCGCATCTGTAGTTGTTTCATTAATGGAAACACTTATCGTAGTCTCATCAATATAATTGAAATTCACCTCCTGTTCCTCGGCAAGGTCTTTGAGCTTATCAGCATTGGAAACTTTGATTTTCAAGGTATCAAAGAATGCCTTATTTTCCTGTTCCAGACCAAGTTTCAACAATGCCTGATCGAGGATATTTGCCAAAGAGTGAATTTGCCTTGCAATATATTTGATTCCTTCTCCTCCGTGATACACGGCATACATCCCGGCCATCACAGCAAGCAAAACCTGGGCAGTACAAATATTAGAGGTTGCTCTTTCTCTTTTGATATGCTGTTCCCTGGTTTGAAGCGCCATTCTTAATGCCCTGTTTCCATCCGCATCAACCGTAACGCCAATAATTCTGCCTGGAACAAGTCGTTTAAAATCTTCAGTTGTAGCAAAATACGCCGCATGAGGTCCTCCAAAACCTAATGGAATACCAAAACGCTGCGTAGTTCCAACGGCAACATCGGCACCCATTTCACCCGGTGATTTTAAAATGGCAAGACTTAGTATATCTGCTGCCACAATTGACCTAATCTCAAGTTGATGGGCTTTTTCAATGAACTCTGTATAATCGAAGATCATTCCGTCTCTGGAAGGATATTGAAGGATACATGCGTAAAATTCTTCACTTAACTCTATGTCTCTGTGATCTCCATAAACCAATTCGATTCCCAAAGGTTCAGCTCTGGTCATTAAAATATCCTTTGTCTGAGGAAGGATTTCATCAGAAACAAAAAATTTATTAGCGCCATTTTTTTTCTGACCCCTGCTTCTTCCGTTATATAACATGATCATGGCTTCCGCCGCGGCAGTTCCTTCATCCAGCAAAGACGAATTTGCAAGTGGCAAACCGGTCAGGTCAGTAACAACAGTTTGGAAGTTGAGAAGTGCTTCCAATCTACCTTGTGATATTTCCGCCTGGTAAGGGGTATATGAAGTATACCAGCTAGGATTTTCAAAAATATTCCTCTGGATAACCGCAGGAAGCGTTGTGGGGTGATAGCCCAGACCAATATAAGACTTGAACTGTTTGTTCAAATTCCCGAGTTTTTGAATATGAGAGGCAAATTCATTTTCACTCATTGCTTCTGGCAAATTCAATACTTTTTTCAATCGTATATCGTCAGGTATTGTATTGTAAATCAGTTCATCAAGGGAGCTTACTCCAATCGAGTCAAGCATTTCAGTTACTTCATTTCGGCTTGGGCCTAGATGACGTAAAACAAAAGAATCTGTACGCATAATTTTTCCGTGTATTAAGGATGACAAAAGTACTTAATTTTAACGAAATGATTTGTTTTTTGATTGTTATAAAATAGCCAAATAATTATTTACATTTAAAGCTTAGAAACCGAAGAATGAACTTAGTAAAAAAAGGTTTTTCCTTTTATGTTTTTGGAAATATTCATGTTGCCCTGGCTGTCTATTCGCTTGTGAAATTAACCCTGATGCAGTTCGGAACAAGCCACGATGAAATCGCTTATTTATCGTTCTTTGGAACTATCCTTTCGTACAACCTGATACGATATTTTCAGTTAAACAGGCTCAATTCAAGTATTTCCATATGGATCAGGGGAAATAAAAGAAGTCTTATCACATTAAACTTTATAGCACTTGGTGCAAGTATTTTTTATCTTATGAAACTGGAGAAAGAAGAGATCTGGTTTCTGTTTCCACTAGTTCTTGCAACAATTTTTTATGTTCTTCCGTTTCGATCCGGCCTCATTGGACTCAGAGGGATTCCCATGCTCAAACTCCTTATAATTTCTGGTATTTGGGCGGCACTCACCGTATTGTTACCCTTAATTTCATTAACGGGTCAATTCAACGATATAATATGGCTGGTTTTCGTACAGCGGTTTTTGTTTGTTCTGGCCATTACAATTCCCTTTGATATTCGAGATGCTGATTTCGACAAACCAGAACTTATGACCTTACCGCAATTTATTGGGCCCGAACGGTCAAAAATGGTTGCCATTATTGCATTATTTGGATCTATTTATTTGAGTTCCCGAATGAATGACCTTAGAAGTTTCAATTTTGGTATAGACACCCTGGTTATGTTGATATCCATTATTTTTGTAGCCTTTACAAATGTCAGAAGGCAGAGATACTACACGGCTTTCTGGATCGAATCTTTACCGATTCTTTGGTATTTACTCTTCGCTTTTTTTATGGAATAGTCTATTTTCCAGTACCATGATATCGGCATTGTTCTCACCCCAGGAAACTGTAAGGGATCTTGGAACAGGAGTGAAAACATAGGTAAAGCCACTTAAAATAATATCCATGTCCCCATCAAGGTCTATATCACCCTTGTCCAGTAAGAACCATCGGCTCAAATTAGCCTCCTCAAAGGAATAGGTCTGAAATTGGTAGGAACCGGAATCTTTGTTCTCGAGATAAACCAGTGAATACTCCGGTTTGTTCTCGTAATCTGGAAATGTTGAGATGATTGCAAAATCAAAATCCCCATCCTGATCAAAATCATCACTAACAAATCGAGTGGCACCGTTCAAAGGATAAAAGAAAGCTTCACTGAATTTATTATTGCCATCATTAAGGTGAATTCGTAATCCATGATAAGGTTTCTGGATGTAGGTTTTATCTGCATTGTCGCCGTTAACAGTGACAATATCTATATCGCCATCACCGTCATAATCCATCATTTCAAACCAGCTGCTTCCATAAATGGGGCTGAATCGGATGGCTTTATCTGTTTTAAAAACTAGATTATCCTGCTGATACAAAATGGTAATGCTTTCATCGCCCTGAGAGGTAATGGCTATGAGGTCAAGATCACCATCCGCATCCATATCTCTGGCTAATGTTCTAATCGTTCCGGGTTGAGAAAGCAGCGTTCTTTTCTCATAAGTTCCATTATTGTTCCTTACAAGCATTGAGAGTTCTCCTGTAAGATGGCCAAACTCACTGACAACCATCTCATCAATTCCATCATTATTCAGATCGATAACAAGATTGTTTACGGGTCTGTGAAGAGTATCCGGCAACTTTATTGTTTCATTCTTGTATGCTGCAACGATTCTTCCCGTTGATAACTCCGATGGATCCAGAATTCCTATATCGGTGATATAAGCTACGGTATCTTTTTCAATATAGTCAACCACAGCATTTTCTACTGTATGCAGTTTAGTGGTCTTTCCATCAGAAAAAGAGTGTTCAAGTACGTTTCCTGAAATATCACCGGTCCAGAATTTATTGCCTTCCTTCTGATATTTAAGAAAGGTGAAAAAAGAACCGGGAACTTCGTCTATGGCAAAGGTATTGGCCTCGAACTGTATTTGTTTTTTTAGATCCCCTTCGTGTGATACTATTCGCAGGCTGTCAGGAGCCAGATCAAGGATATAGGTCTTTAACAGGCCCCAGTCTCTTTCATTTAAGATGGGCATGTAAGGATAGATTCCCGAATTATGAACGATTTCCATTTCTTCAAATACCATTCCTTCATAGGGTTTGAATCCCTCACTTTTAATTCCCATTCGAGCCGCCATTTCAGGCAAAATGTAATTTGTCCAATATTCTTTTGGAAGGTCATCGATGTCTGGTGCAATATGACATCTGGCGCAATGCATTTCGTATAATTCGGTACCTCGATCAACTTTTTTTGTTTGTTTACAACTTATCACAAACAAAAAAAATACAGTCATCAGGACTGTATTTTTTATATTGGATTTGAATATGTTCATTATTCTGAATGAATCTTTTATTCTAAATAATTATCTCATTTCTAATTTTAAGAGAAATACTTGGACATTTTTTCTTTTTCTTCCTCGGCAAGCTGGGAGTCAATCAAAATCCTTCCACTGTGCTCATCCGTGATAATCTTTTTTCGGGTTGCAATTTCAACCTGACGCTGAGGAGGTATCGTAAAGAAAGAACCTCCAGAAGCTCCTCTTTCAATAGTTACTACTGCAAGACCGTTTCTTACATTGGAACGAATCTTGTGATATGCTTTAAGAAGCCTTTCATCAATTAATTTTGCATATTCCTCAGACTTCTGGTGCAGCAACTCTTCTTCTTTGGCAGTTTCCTCCAATATTGAGTTTAATTCTTCCTGTTTATGCTTTAAATGCGCTTCCTTTTCCTGCATTTTTTCTTTTGCAGCATCGATGATCTCATTTTTAGCCGCAATTTTAGCCTCAAACTCACGAATGTGCTTTTCTGCAAGTTGAATTTCAAGATCCTGATATTCGATTTCTTTTGAAAGCGAATCAAATTCTCTGTTATTTCTTACATTTTTTTGCTGCTCCTGGTACTTTTTAGATAATGTATTTGCTTCCTCAATATTGTTCTTTTTATTCGCAATACTGGTCTCCAGATTTTCAATATCAGTACTGAAATTATTTAATCTGGTTTGTAAGCCTGCTATTTCATCTTCAAGGTCTTTCACCTCCAAAGGCAATTCTCCTCTGGTATTTTTGATCTCGTCAATTCTAGAATCTATGAGCTGCAAGTCATACAGAGCTCTTAATTTTTCTTCAACGGTAACCTCTTTCTTTTTTGTCATCTCTAAAAATAGTTGATCGGATTTGTATTGATTTTTGATAAAATAATCCTCCCTTCCGGCAAGGCAGGTGCAAAATTAGTGATTTTTTTTGTAAGATACTCTACTAAAATATTTTTTGTAAACTGTTCACTTTCATAGTGTCCAATATCGGCAAGAACTACTTTTCCTTCGGCTCTGTAAAAATCGTGATATTTTAGGTCAGCGGTAACATATATATCTGCATTTGAATGTATAGCGGACTCAATAGCAAAACTGCCTGAACCACCCAAGACAGCCACTTTTCGGATCGCTCTACCGGTGTCTTTCGAATGCCTTACAACGGGTGTATTGAATTCTTTCTTTAAAAGCATTAAAAAGTCATTCAACTTCATTTCTTTTGAAAGTTCACCAACAATTCCCATACCAATTCTATTGTGTTCATTTTCAAGGCCAACGATATCATAAGCCACTTCTTCATAAGGGTGAGAAGAAATCAAACTTTGAATGATCTGAGATTCTTTATCCTTTTCAAAGATCACACTGATAAAATTCTCTGAAACCGATTCCACAGCTTCCTTATGTCCTATAACCGGATTGGAATTTTCATTTCCCATATAGGTGCCCGTTCCCCGCATATTAAAACTACAATGACTGTAATTGCCTATATGTCCAGCTCCTGATCTAAAAAGAGCATCTCTCACTTGATCAGCTGCATTTTCAGGTACATAAGTAGTTAGCTTTCTGAGAAACCCCTTTTTTGGTAAAAGAATTTTTTTACTCTCCAGTTTTAAGACTTCTGCCATTTTTGCAGATACTCCCTCGAAAGAATTATCAAGAGCCGTATGCATGGCATAAATAGAAATATCATTCTTGATGGCTTTGATAACAGTACGTTCTACGTAATTTTTACCATTCAGTTTTTTAAGACCTTTGAATATGATAGGGTGGAAGGCAACGATAAGGTTGCATTTATTTACGATGGCTTCTTCCACCGTAGATTCAAGGCAGTCTAATGTGACAAGTATCCCTGTCACTTCCTGCTCAGAATTACCTACAAGCAGCCCCACGTTGTCAAAATCTTCTGCGTATTGCAACGGAGAAAGTTCCTCTATTAAGGCTGTGATTTGTTTGATTTTTGTCATAATTCGATTTGTTTCAATTATAGATTCACCACTAGATCAATGAATTTAAAAATTCTGTAACAGCGATCCAGTATTCCTGATGGCTGGGATTATCTGACCATAGTGCTTTTGAACCATGCTTTCCCTCTGACTGAGGCAGGAAATATGTTTTTTCAGATTGAACGTTGTCATACATTGCTTTCCAGTTTTTGTGTTCGCTCCTGGCAGAAGTAACAAAAACGGGACAGGTAATTCTAGCTGCGTAGGTTTTAAGGTCCTTATTATTAATCCTAAAATAAGCTCCCGGGGCAAAACTAAGTATACCATCTAAATTAGTGTGATGAACACTACCCATATAGAACATTAAGGCAGCAGAATAGGAGCTTCCCCAAAGAATTATTTTTTCCGGTTTGATACCAAAATTGACATAAAGATAAGCTGCTTCAATATCGGGTAAAGCATCCAGATATTGAGTTTCCAAACCTTTTGAAACAGCTTCTTTATGGGTTTGGTTGACTACTCCGTTTACCTGATCCCCAGATCGTTGATCAACAGCCATGCAGTTAAAACCCATGGCATTGAGTTTAGGTGCAATGGATCTGTATTCTCCCCGGCTGTATCCCGCCTGATGATATAAAATAATAAAAGGGGCTTTGTTATCGTGTTTCAGATATAAATCGGCTGTAATGGTCAATCCATCATCTGATTTAAAAGTGACGGTTTCCCATTGAGAATTTTCATTGTTCTGCGCAATAAATTGAGAAGAATAAAAAAGCATCAATAAAAAATAAAGGCGAATCGGCATTTTGAATTATTTGATTTGAAGTCAATAAAGTTAGTGATATTTATTATTGAATTCCAAAACAAAATCAGAAGGACAAGAAGCGGGCTAAACGGAAATAATAAATAAATTTCTTCAAGCGTTATACTGAAATATTTATTTGAAATAAGCCTTTGATTTGTCCCAGTAAACATCCATTTCTTTCAGGCTTAATTTTCGGAGATCTTTTCCTTCCTTGGCGACTTCTTTTTCTAAGTACTGAAAGCGCTTAATAAATTTTTTATTGGTTCTTTCGAGGGCACTTTCAGGGTCAACATCAATGAATCGCGCATAGTTGATCAATGAGAACAGAACATCTCCAAATTCTGATTCAACCTTGGAGGAATCACTTTTTTTAACTTCCGTGTGAAGTTCCTCAATTTCTTCCTGAACCTTTTCAAAAACCTGTTCTGACCTGTCCCAGTCAAATCCTGCACTTGCCGCCTTGTCTTGAATCCTACTTGCTTTTACAAGGGCAGGTAATGAATTGGGTACCCCTTCCAATATCGATTTTTTACCTTCTTTGAGTTTGAGTTGTTCCCAGTTCTTGGCAACTTCTTCATCGGTCTGAGCCACCACATCTCCAAAAACGTGAGGGTGTCTGTCAATAAGTTTTTTATTGATACCCTGAATCACGTCTAAAATGTCAAACCCTTTTGATTCCGAACCAATTTTGGCATAGAAAACAATATGAAGCAGAAGGTCACCTAATTCCTTGGAAATTTCATTGTAGTCGTTATCCAGAATCGCATCGGCAAGCTCATAAGTTTCTTCAATGGTAAGATGACGCAAAGATTCCATAGTCTGTTTTCGGTCCCATGGGCATTTTTCCCTTAATTCATCCATGATGTCCAGCAGGTCACCAAAGGCTTTAAGTTGCATTTCTCTTTGAGTCATAGATAGAGCTTAAGATTCTTCTTCTTTATTATCTTCTTCCAATTCTGCTTTGAGTCCCGTAAAATCGAAATCAGCAGCTACGAGAGAATTGTACCATGCCAGTACTTTTTTAATATTGGAGGCGTAAACTCTTTCCTGATCAAAATCGGGTAAAACCTGGCTAAAATAATTTAGTAGATCATCTTTAGAAGACTTAGGATTGATCGTTTCCTTGCCTTCCTCCTTGTCGAAGATAGAACAAAACACCTGTTTTAAGGGAATCTCTTCTTCGTAGGTATAAATTGCTATATCATTTAAGGTGCTGATATTGTGTAAAGAATTAACAGGAAATCTTTTTTTATCGGCTAATGATTCAACGATTACTCCTGATTTTGATTGAGAAATGATCTCGAACAGTCCTGGTTTTCCTGAAATTGCGATTACTTTTTCTAATGTCATATACTAATTTTTATTTTTTAAGATTAGGGAACCTCATTCTATAGTCAACCTCAACTTTTCCCTTTGAAATATTTTCTAATTTCTTTTTTAGAAGCCTTTTCTTTAAAGACGATAACTTGTCGGTAAATAAAACCCCTTCGATATGATCGTATTCGTGTTGAAAAATACGAGCTGCTAATCCTGAAAGTGTTTCCTTCTTTTTATCAAAATTTTCATCCTGATACTCAATAATGATGGTTTCATTTCTGTAAACATCTTCATTGATGTTGGGAATACTTAAACATCCTTCGCTAAATGCCCATTCTTCACCTTCTTCCTCTATGATTTGAGCATTGATAAAGGTTTTTTTAAAAGTTTTAAGAAATTCTTTTTCTTCTTCTTCCAACTCATCGCTTTCTGCAAAAGGAGAGGCATCGATCAAAAACAGCCGGATATCTCTACCAATTTGCGGTGCCGCAAGACCTACGCCCTGTGCATTTTTCATGGTCTCCTGCATATTCACGATTAACTCTTCGAGATTAGGATAATCCTGAGTGATTTCTTTTCCAACTTTTCTAAGGACTGGATCTCCGTAAGCAACTATAGGTAATACCATATTTCTAACTTAGTTATTGTACAGATAAGACTGTAGTATTATTGTAGCGCTGATCTCATCGATCAAAGCCTTGTTTTTTCTCTGTTTCTTTTTCAATCCACCGTCAATCATGGTCTGGAAGGCCATTTTAGATGTGAATCGTTCATCAACTCTTTTGACAGGTATCTTTAGGTATTTGCCTCTCAATTTTTCGATAAAGGGTGCAATTAACTTTTCACTTTCAGAGGGCGTATTGTTCATTTGTTTGGGCTCTCCGACCAAAATCAATTCCACTTTTTCATTCGCAAGATACTGATCCAAAAAATTAAATATATCAATAGTTTTAACAGTTGTCAACCCTGATGCAATGATTTTTAACTCATCAGTTACAGCAATTCCAATTCTTTTCTCACCGTAGTCCAGCGCCAGAATTCTTGACATATTTTATAATTTTTGCAAATTTACCTCTTTTTTGAATTAAAAGAATATAAAAAAAATGGATTTTTTATTTCATGCTTTTTTATATTTGCCACTTACTTAAAAGCCTTATGAAAGAATTACGAGAAATAATAGAAAAAGCCTGGGAAAACAGGGACGATTTATCTAAAACCGAAGTTCAGGATAGCATCAGGAAGGTGATTGATTTGCTGGATCAGGGGACCTTAAGAGTTGCTGAGCCACTTGAGAATGGGTGGCAGGTGAATGAATGGGTAAAAAAGGCTGTGGTGCTCTATTTCCCAATACAAAAGATGGAAACCCTGGAGGCTGGTATTTTTGAATATCATGATAAAATTCCTTTGAAAAAGGGCTATAAAGAAAAAGGAATTCGGGTAGTCCCTCATGCAGTTGCCCGACACGGCTCATTTATTTCTTCAGGAACAATTCTTATGCCAAGTTATGTCAACATTGGAGCTTATGTAGACGAAGGGACCATGGTAGATACCTGGGCAACAGTTGGTAGTTGTGCTCAGATTGGCAAGAACGTACACCTCAGTGGAGGAGTAGGGATAGGAGGAGTGCTTGAGCCTTTACAAGCCGCACCGGTCATTATTGAAGATGGTGTTTTTGTGGGGTCGAGATGTATTGTTGTAGAGGGTGTAAGAGTGGAAAAAGAAGCAGTTCTAGGAGCCAACGTGGTACTAACCATGAGTACTAAGATTATTGATGTTACAGGAGATGAACCTGTTGAAATGAAGGGAAGAGTTCCGGCAAGATCCGTAGTGATTCCAGGAAGCTATACGAAAAAGTTCAAGGCAGGAGATTATCAGGTTCCATGTGCTCTGATCATTGGTAAAAGAAAGGAATCCACGAATAAAAAGACCTCCCTGAATGATGCCTTGAGGGAGTACAGTGTAGCTGTTTAATATACCTTTTTACAAAAGGGGATAGAGTCATTTTCAAGGATGATCAATCAATTAATCTGTCATGTCGATACAGCAAAAGATTACTGCCATCATACCTACGCTCAATGAGGAAAGTAATATTCAAGGAGCTATTAGATCCTTATCTTTTGCACATGAGATCCTTGTTGTTGATTCCTTCAGTTCAGACCGAACACTTTCTATCTGTAAAAGAGAAAATGTCAAAGTTATTCAGCGCAGGTTTGATGATTTTTCAAGCCAAAAGAACTTCGCCATAGAACAAGCTTCGTTTGACTGGATTTTCATTTTAGATGCTGACGAAAGGATAACACCTGAATTGGCTTCTGAGGTGGTTGAAATTGTAAGGGACCCGAAAGGAATAGACGCTTTCAATATTTACAGAACCTTCTTTTTTAAAGAAAAAAAAGTATCTTTTGGTGGATGGCAAAGCGATAAGGTTATCCGTTTGTTCAGAAAGGATAAATGCAGGTATGACGGGAAACTGGTTCATGAAGAAATCAAGTGTGAAGGAAAAATTGGATTCCTTAAAAACCGGATGGACCATTTTTCATACACAGACCAAGAACAGTATGAGAAAAAACTCGAGTTTTACGCCCTGTTACAGGCTAAAGAGTTACATCAAAATAAGTCAAGGGTTACTTTTATGCATAGATTAGTGAAGCCTGCTTTTAGGTTTGTGGTATTGTACTTTGTGAGATTTGGTTTTCTGGATGGCAAAAAAGGCCTGGTTCTGGCAAGAGTTCATGCAAAAGGAGTTTTGCAGCGTTATCTGAAGTATAAGGAATTAAAAACCTAATTGTTGATATCAGTATGAAGGAAATGATTAAAGAAGCATTACATGTTTTGAAGGATAACGGGACCATTATCTATCCTACAGATACGATCTATGGCATCGGCTGTGATGCTACAAATCCAGATGCTGTTGATAAGGTTTATAAGTTAAAAAACAGACCGGACAGCAAGAGTTTGATCATTTTGGTGGATGGAATGGAAAGACTTAAAAAATACGTTGATAAAGTTCCGGATCAAATTGAGATATTTTTAAATACAGCCACCCGGCCTACTACGGTCATATATGAGAAGCCTAAAGGGTTGGCTCATAATGTGGTAGCTTCTGATAATACCGTTGCAATACGAATTGTGAAAAATGATTTCTGCCAGGCCTTGATAAGAGAATTTGATAAACCTATAGTTTCAACTTCGGCAAATATTAGCGGGAATCCTGCACCAGCTTCTTTTGATGAAATTGATCCGATACTTTTGAAGAAAGCGGATTATATAGTAAATTTGCCCGCAATTGAAACAAGAAAAACAGCGTCTCAAATTATCAGATTGAATGATCGTGGTGAGATCGAGTTCCTTAGAAAATAACATGCTAGATTTTAACAATAATTTCAAAAAAGCCCTTTCATTACCGGCTTTTGAATATATCGCCAAGGCGGCTGAGGACCTTTCCCTGGACACCTATGTAATTGGGGGTTATGTGCGAGATTTTTTACTGGAACGAACCAAATCCAAGGATATTGATGTTGTAGCCGTAGGGAGCGGAATTGAACTGGCCCACAAAGTTGCCGAATTACTTCCTTCAAAAACCAAGGTCCAGGTTTTTAAGACCTATGGAACGGCAATGTTAAAATATCAGGGTCTGGAAATAGAGTTTGTCGGGGCGCGAAAAGAGTCATATGTAGAACATAGTCGAAACCCATTGGTTTCTACGGGCAGTTTAAAGGACGATCAAAATCGCAGGGATTTTACCATCAATGCGTTGGCTTTGAGCTTGAATAAAAGTGATTTTGGAAAACTTTTGGACCCCTTTGACGGCATTGCTGACCTTGAAAACAAAATTATTCGAACACCTCTCGATCCCGATATTACCTTCAGCGATGATCCCTTAAGAATGATGAGAGCCATACGTTTTTCCAGCCAGTTGGGATTTGAGATTGAGGAAAAGTCTTTGAAATCATTAAAGAAAAATGCAAAAAGGATCAGGATTATAAGCGAAGAAAGGGTTGTGGATGAACTTCATAAGATCATGCTTAGTGATAAGCCATCCATTGGCTTAAAGCTTTTGTTTGAAACAGGTTTGTTACAATTCATTCTTCCGGAACTTGCTGATTTACACGGTGTCGAACGTATTAAAGGGCAAAAGCATAAGGATAATTTTTACCATACCCTTCAGGTGGTTGACAATATTTCTGAAAAGACAGATAAGTTATGGTTGCGATGGGCTGCTTTGTTGCATGACATTGGTAAGGCTCCTACAAAGAAATTTGATCAAAAAATTGGATGGACCTTTCACGGACATGAATACATCGGTTCCAAAATGGTTAAAAAGATCTTTCAGCGCTTGAAAATGCCTCTGAACGAAAAAATGAAATACGTTCAGAAAATTGTAATGATGAGTTCAAGGCCGGTTATTCTCGCTGAGAATGTAACTGATTCAGCTGTAAGAAGATTGATTTTTGATGCGGGAGATGATCTGGAGGATCTGATGACACATTGTGAAGCCGATATCACCACAAAGAACCCAAAAAAGGAAAAAAAGTACCTGAACAATTTTAAGTTGGTACGTCAAAAAATAAAAGAAGTGGAGGAGCGTGATCATGTACGAAATTTTCAACCTCCCATTTCAGGCGAACTTATCATGGAAACTTTTAATCTGAAACCTTGCCGTGAAATTGGCATCATAAAGGATGCGATCAAGGAAGCCATTTTAGAAGGTGAGATTTCAAACGACTACGAAGAAGCGTTTGCATATATGCTCAAAAAAGCTGAAGATATAGGTCTTCAGCGTCAAATAGGCTAGAGGCAAATCTCCAAGCCAAAAACGATGTCAGTTCTTAAACTATTTCAGCAGGTTTCTTGAAATAACGAGTTTTTGGATTTCGGTAGTCCCTTCTCCAATGGTACACAATTTGGCATCTCTGTAAAATTTTTCGACAGGAAAATCTTTGGTATACCCATATCCTCCGTGAATTTGAAGCGCTTCATTAGCAATTTTAACACAAACCTCTGAACTGTACATTTTGGCCATGGCTCCAATCTGAGTAATCTTTTCGCCTTTAGCCTTGTCGTGTGCTGCTTTGTGCAGTAACAATTCCGAAGCTTCAATTTCAGTAGCCATATCAGCAAGTTTAAATCCAATAGCCTGAAACTTACTTATGGATTTTCCAAACTGTTCCCTTTCCTGAGCATATTTCAGTGCAGCTTCATAGGACCCTTTTGAAATTCCAAGAGAAAGGGCACCAATAGAAATTCTTCCTCCATCCAGTACCTTCATGGACTGAATAAATCCTTCTCCAACCTCTCCCAGAATATTGTCCTTATGAACCCGGCAATTGTCAAAAATGAGTTCGGCTGTTTCGGACGCCCTCATTCCCATCTTGTCCTCTTTCTTACCGGAAGAAAAACCCGGGGTTCCTTTTTCAATGGCAAATGCCGTCATCCCTCGGGAATCTCCTTTTTCTCCTGTTCTGACAATAACTACTGCTATGTTTCCGCTAATGCCATGGGTAATAAAGTTCTTGGCCCCATTGATTATATAATAGTCACCATCCTTGACAGCAGTGGTACTCATACCGCCGGCATCGCTCCCTGTATTGTGTTCCGTGAGCCCCCAGGCGCCGATCCATTCCCCGTGGGCAAGTTTTGGCAGCCACTTTTGTTTTTGCTCCTCATTTCCAAATTCCAAAATATGATTAGTGCATAAGGAATTGTGCGCTGCAAGCGAAAGACCAATCGAAGAATCCACTTTAGAGATCTCTTCAATAACGGTAATATATTCATGGTAATCCATTCCGCTTCCACCATATTCTTCAGGTACCAATACACCCATATATCCCATTTCGCCCAGCTGATGAAAAAGATCCTCAGGAAAGGTCTGATTCTCGTCCCAATCCATCATAAAAGGCTTAATGTGTTTTTTGGAAAATTCCCGTATCGAATGGGCAATAGCCCTCCTCGTCTCTGACATTTCAAAATTCATAATACGCAATTTATTCAGCACACAAATATAAGGCTATTCTGTCAAAATTCTCTAAGGGAAAAGAGTCTAATTTTTTTAGTTCTTCAAGGTTTTTTATGATCAATTGCTCTTGTCTGTAGCGCATTATCTTTTTTGTTAAACCATAGTCAATGTAGGGGTTAGACAAGATTTCTTTAAAGCTTGCTTTATTTACATTCGTTTTTTGAATGACTGGTGGAGAAAGTAGGGGATAGCTCTTAAGAATTTTAGGCACAAGTTCCATTTTTAAATCATATACTTCATACAACTGATTATCGATTGAATAGCCCCCCAGAAATTTTCTGTAGGAAAGAATACGTTGCGCCAATCTGTACTGCATTCCTTCTATTTCCATCAAACCCTTCACTGTGACTGTATTTAATCCGATTATTTTGGAGTTCGACTTTGTGGGCAATGGCTTTGCAGGTGTTTTCTCACCGGCCCATTTGGGAAAGGAGAATAATGGCGCGATCTGATTCAAAAGACTATCGCTAACCTGGGTTACACGTTGAAATTCCGCTTTGGAATTAATAAACTTTCCACTGTCCCGAAAGAGAAACAGGCGATCAATTTCTTCGACGCTAAGACCTAATCGGTACGCCTTGTAGTCTGTAAGGTAGTTTGGATTAAATTTTCGTTCGACGTATTCTGGTTTTTCCGCCTGCAATCTTTTCAGTGAATCTATTTTTTGCTGAATCAGGTCAAATTCAATCTCATTATAGACAAATTCCTTCCTGTTATTGAGCATATCAATGGAAACAAGCACTATGATAAGTGTCAGGAGCAAAAATAAAATCCCATTTCTTTGACCTTTGGTATACCAGAAATGGGATTCGAAAAAGTTCATTCAATAGGGCCTATTTTGCTTTGATCGTTTTGATATCTCTTACGTAACGATTAATTTCCTCTTTAACTTTTGGAAACAACAATACCAGACCAATCATATTTGGAAATACCAAAGCCAGTATCATCGCATCGGAGAATTTAATCACCGCATCCAAGGTTGCAGAGGCACCTATGACAACAAATACAAGAAACAATAATTTGTAAAGGATATCTGCTGTTTTTCCCCTTCCAAAAAGATATTTCCATGATTGAAGTCCGTAGTAAGACCAGGAAATCATTGTAGAAAAAGCAAACAGAATGATTGCAATGGTGAGTATATAACTAAATCCTGGTAAAACAGAGTCAAAAGCCATTGATGTTAGGTCAACACCTCCAACATATTCACCTGTGGCATTAATCAGTACAGCGCTATTCTGTGAATTTCCATAGTCAAATGCACCCACATCCATATTGAAAAATATAATTACCAAGGCAGTCATGGTACATATTACTACTGTATCGATAAAAGGCTCGAGCAGGGCCACAACACCTTCACTCGCAGGATATTTAGTCTTAACCGCTGAATGCGCAATAGCTGCAGAACCGGCCCCTGCTTCATTAGAAAACGCAGCTCTTTGGAATCCAACAATAATAACCCCAAGAACGCCTCCCAGTCCTGCCATTGGAGTGAAAGCTCCCTTAAATATGAGTTCAAAAGCTGACCCGATATGTTGAAAGTTTGAAAATATAATGATCAAGGCTGCAATCACATAAATAATGGCCATAAACGGCACAATTTTTTCCGTAATCTTAGCGATTCTCTTAATACCTCCAATGATGACAATTCCGACTAAAATGGCCATAATAACACCTATGATAAATCCTGATGCTCCACCACCTAATTTCAGCATACTCACTATTTGAACCGCTGCCTGATTTGATTGAAATGCGTTTCCTCCCCCAAAAGAGGCACCCACACATAAAATTGCAAATATTCCAGCCAAAATTTTTCCTAGCATGGCTTTATTCTGACTTTCCAAACCTCTCTTAAGATAATACATTGGCCCCCCATAAACCGTACCGTCTTCTCCCACATCACGATACTTTACACCCAGTGTACATTCTACCATTTTTGTAGACATACCGATCAAACCACAAACAATCATCCAGAACGTGGCTCCAGGGCCCCCTACAGCAATGGCAACGGCCACCCCTGCTATATTCCCCAGACCGACTGTTCCAGAAACTGCAGTAGCCAGGGCCTGAAAGTGACTTACTTCACCTTCCTGGCTCTCGTCTTTTATGGTATCCACCAAATCACCATCAATGATATTAAGTTCGGATTTCTCAACGCTATGATGATCGATTTCATCGTATTTACCCCTCACCGTATTTATGGCCAGTTTAAATTTTGAGATAGCGGGAAATCCAAAATAAACTGTGAACAATGTGGCACCAAAAACCAATAGAATCAACACGATAGGAATGTTATAGCCGGCGATAGGGATAGAGGTCAGTACCGTATTTTCCCACCATGTGGCAATGGGCATGAATTCTTCATTGATCTCTTCGTCAAGCCCTTTTTCTTGAGCAATTCCCAGAAGTGGACTAAAAATCATTGTAAATAATGCAAGTTTCTTCAACATAATTGTTTAGGATATTTTGGTTGGGTTCGCAATATCCAAAAAATTATATCTTGTGGCAAAAAAAAACGGTTAAAATGTTGGGAAGCCCTACGGATTGAATTATTTTACCCTACTTAAAAGGAGCATAATTTACTTGTGCTCCCAGTTTACAACCAGAAATGTAAATTCTTACTTCCTCTTTCGACCCAATGAAGAAATGAAAACTCAAAATTATGAAAATGAAAAAAGTGATCGTCCTGGGAGCTTCGTTGAATAGCAACAGATATTCAAATATGGCAATAAAGAAGTTAAAAAAGAATAATTTTGATGTTTACGCACTCGGAATATCAGCAGGTGAGGTAGAGGGCGTAAAACTTTTTTCAGAGTTTAAAAAGATTGATGATGTTTATGCCGTAACGATCTACTTGAATCCATTTAATCAAAGACAATTCTATGACTATATACTGGATTTGAATCCGGAAAAAGTGATATTCAATCCCGGGGCAGAAAATAGAGAGTTAGAGCTTATTCTTGTAGAAAATGAAGTCGAATTTGAACTGGCCTGTTCCCTGGTGTTGCTTAGTCTGAACTCCTTTTAATTACTGAGATGGATATGATTTCCAGCTTCGGCCAGCTCTGTATTTTTAAATAGTATACTGGCCTCTTCCAAAAACAGGTCAAGGGAGGTGTATCGGCTTGAGTAGTGGCCTAGTAAAAGCCTTTTAACCTTAGCTTTATGAGCAATTTGAGCGGCCTGATAGGCGGTACTGTGTTTTGTTTTTTCCGCCAGGTCCCTGTGCTCTTCTAAAAAGGTAGCTTCATGATACAGAAGATCAATATTTTCAATTAGAGGAATGATTTCTTCATGGTATTCAGTATCACTGCAGTAACCGTATCTCAAAGGCTCTGCCGGATCAATGGTAAGGTCTTTGTTTGGAATTATTTTTCCGTCAGTAAGCGTAAAGTCTTTTCCGTTTTTTAGATTTTGATAGTCGCAGATATCAATTTCTTTGTATTTGGAAATTTCCTTCATATTGAGTTTTCTTGGCAATGGTTGTTCCGTGAAAAGAAAACCATTTGTATATATCCTGTGTTTGAGTGGGATGGTGTAAACTTTTATTCGATCATTTTCAAGAATCAACTCACTTTCTGAACTGCTTAATTCATGAAAATGCAGGGGGAAGTCTACCCATGATTTGGAAAGCTTCAGTTGGAGCAAAATAATTTCTTTCAATCCTTTTGGGCCATAGATGTGAAGTTCCGAATTTCTGCCGAGGAGGCTAAAGGTAGAAATAAGACCAATAAGACCAAAAAAATGGTCCCCGTGCAAATGGGAAATAAAGATGTATTTAATTCTTGAAAACTTGATCTTGTATTTTCGTAATTGGCGTTGAGTTCCCTCACCACAATCTATCAGGCAACATTCATTGTTCATCTCTAAAAACTGAGATGAAGTATATGTTAGACTTCTAGGTGTAGCAGAATGACAACCTAATATGGTTAGTCTTAAACTCATTTGATCACCATCCTCTTGGAAACAACTTTTGTCTTGGTCTTTATAGAATAAATATAAATACCAGACTCCAGTTCATCCCTGTAGAAAGTAATGGAATTATGACCCTTTTTAGCGATCTGCTTTTTCGCGTAAACGGTATTCCCCAGCAAATCTTTAACAAGAAAATCTATTTCGAATTCTTCATCGGCCTCAAATCTGATACGGGTAGACACACTAAATGGATTGGGTGATGCCACTACTTCGTGTATCCCAATCAAAGCATTCTCGAGGATCTCAAGATCTTTAGCATCATCTTCCTGAGCAAGAAGAGCTGTAGAAAAGGTTAATAAAAAAATAATAGAGAGTAGTTTTTTTACCATATAGTCTGTTTAAATTCCTAAATCACGTTCAATATCTTCGATTTCAATGATGTCTTCTGCTTCTTTCAAAGTGGGAACCACAACAATTTCATCCGGTACCTGGTCAAACTCTATTCCACTGCAAACTATCACAAAAGATTTATTATTAGATTTATGCGCTTCGCTTATTGGCGAAAATAACAAGATTTTATTTAAATCTATGTTAATAATATTAGAAAAATCCAATATTAGATTTATCTTCTTAAAGTTAGCATAATTTTTTTTAAATGAATCCATAAAATTCGCTAAGCTCTCATCCGGACTCATTTTGTTGTTTACTTCCGGAATTAGATGGTAATAAGATTCTTCTTTTATAATTTCCATAACTTAATCTCGTTTAATCTGCTGTGCCAGTAAATAGATCACTGCCATTCTGACGGCAACTCCGTTTTCAACCTGATTCAGAATAATGGATTGCTTAGAGTCGGCCACGTCACTAGTCAGTTCGACCCCTCTGTTAATAGGACCCGGATGCATAATAACGATGTCTTTGTTTATGCTGTCCAATAGTTCTTTATTGATGCCAAAGAGTTGTGTATATTCTCTTATAGAAGGGAAATATTTGACATCCATTCTTTCGTGTTGCACCCTTAAAACATTTGCAACGTCGCACCACTCAAGCGCCTTTCTAAGATCCTTTTCATAACTTACGCCAAGTTTGGTGATAAATTTCGGAATAAGGGTTGTAGGTCCGCAAAGCATCACTTCAGCTCCTTGAAGTTTTAAGGCATAGATATTTGAAAGAGCAACCCTAGAATGTAAAATATCTCCAATAATTACTACTTTTTTTCCTTTTACCTCCCCTAGTTTCTCTCTGATGGAAAACGAATCGAGTAAGGCCTGAGTCGGGTGCTCGTGTGCACCATCACCGGCATTCACGATTTTAGCGTCAACATGTTTCGCAAGGAAATCGCAGGCTCCTTCATTCGGGTGCCTCATAACGATGATGTCAACCTTCATCGAAAGAATATTATTGGTTGTATCGATAAGAGATTCACCTTTTTTTACCGAAGATTGAGCTGCTGAAAAATTTATAATGTCTGCTGAAAGTCTTTTTTCGGCCAGTTCAAATGAAAGCTTGGTTCGGGTGCTGTTTTCAAAAAATAAGTTGGCGATGGTTATATCTCTTAACGAGGGAACTTTTTTGATGGGTCTGTTGATAACCTCTTTAAAATGATCGGCTGTATTGAAAATTAAATTAATGTCTTCAAGTTTCAGATGTTTTATCCCAAGTAAATGAGATACACTTAATTTCGCCATTTTCTTAGTCGCAATTGAATTTTAATATTCAGTTTTTTCTGCTTCAAACTATACGGTGTCAGGTCGTACGATACAAACCTTGTCTTTTTGTTCATTTTCTTTCCACTCCACCTTGACCTGCTCATCCTTGATCACATCTACCTGCCTGCCCTTATAATCGGGTTGTATGGGCAGGTGCCGGCTGAATCTTCGGTCGATCAATACGAGTAATTCGATATTTTTTGGTCTTCCAAAGGCCTGAATTGCGGTCAAGGCTGCTCGGATGCTTCTTCCAGAGAATAAAACATCATCAATAAAAACAACATTTTTATTGTCAACGATAAAATTGATATCCGTTGTACTCGCCGACAAGGGATCTTCTCTTCTCCTAAAATCATCCCGGAAGAAGGTAATATCAAGTTTCCCCAGTTTTATATCTTTCACCTGATAATCTTCCTGAAGAATTTTTACGAGTCGATCAGCCAGAAAAATTCCTCTGGGTTGAATTCCTATTAATATGGTATTACTAAAGTCCTGATGATTTTCGATGAGCTGGCACGCCAAACGATTAAGAATAATTAAGATTTCCTTTTCGTTAAGTAAGGTCTTTCTGGCCATAGTAGCATTGAAGGCTTTAAATATGAAACAAAGTTACAGTTTTTTTTGTCACAGCATAGAAAATTACAAGGTGTTAATTAAATTGTTAAGAAAAATTAAAGGTGGATCGCTCATCGGGCTCAATTGATATTATTTTAGTATCAATTAAAAAGCTATTCTATGCAGCACTTTTCAAATAATAACGATAATCAGCCCTTATCCAAATTTGAATTGATGCTTAAAACCAACAGTGTATATTTTTTTGATTCCAATGAGTTTGAAGAGATTATTTTGTTCTATGTTGACAGTGGAAAATTTTCATTGGCAAAAAAAGCATTGCACCTAGGCCTTTCTCAGCATCCTACCTCTGTTAGTCTTCAATTGATTCAGGTTGAATTATTGATTCTTGATGAAAACCTGGATAAAGCCGAAAAAATCCTCAATCGACTTCAGGAAATTGAACCTTCAAATGAGGACATATATATACAGAAGGCAACAATTCATTCGAAAAGAGGAAAGCATAAACTGGCCGTGGATAATTTGAAAACAGCTTTGATATATGCTGATGATGATGCCGAAATTTTATCGATGATTGGAATGGAATATTTGTTTCTGGAAGATTTTGATACCGCTCGGTTTAATTTTGCCAAGAGCCTTGATGTTGAATATGAAAATTATTCTTCGCTTTACAATGTGATCTATTGTTTTGATATGATGAAGAAACACGATGAGGCGATAGAATATCTCAAAAATTACATTGAAAAGGATCCATACAGTGAGATAGCCTGGCATCAGCTGGGAAGACAATACTATATCGTTTATGATTACCCAAAGGCACTTCAGGCATTTGAGTATTCCATACTTATCGATGAGGAATTTATCGGAGCCCATCTCGAAAAGGCTAAAACCCTTGAAGAATTGGGCCACTACGAAGACGCCATTGAGTTTTATCATAAAACTATGGAACTGGATACGCCAACTTCATTTGCCTATTTAAGAATAGGAAAATGTTATGAAAAACTGAATTCTGTAAGAGATGCCATTGATTTTTACAACAAAACCGTTAATGAAGACCCTCTGCTTGACAAAGGATGGCTGGCTCTGACGGATATATATATCAATAACAAAAATTACCACAAGGCGCTTTTTTATATCAATAAGGCTCTTGGAATTGATGAAGAAAATAATTTGTACTGGCACAAGTTTGCAGAAATAAACCTGAAACTAAATTTATTTGAAGAGGCTGCTCGCGCGTATTATAAATGTATTGGCCTTCAGGATGATAGGATAGAAGTATATCTTGCTCTTTCGGATGTTCTTCATTTTTTAGGAGAATTTCATGAATCCATAAGGGTTCTTCTGGACGCCAGAGAATCTTATAAAGATGAGCCAGAGATCACTTACAGGCTCGCCGGTTTGCATTTTCTGATTCAAAAGGAAAAGGAGGGCTTATTCTTTTTTGAGAAATCCCTAAAGTCAGACATAGACTTCCTAAGTGTGGCCTCCGAAATTTTCCCTACCATGATGGATCTTGAAAGTGTCAAACTTTTAATCGATAAGTTTAAAGACTAAATTTCTGAACTTCTTTATTTAGAGCTAAATTTAATCATAGCGCTCAATGCAATTTTGGTTATCTTTGGCACTTAATTTTTAGAAAGTTAACGTGGGAAAGAGAACCCTAAAAGAATATTTTGTCGTTGGATTAAAAGGTGTTGCCATGGGTGCCGCTGATGTTGTTCCAGGAGTTTCAGGAGGGACAATTGCTTTTATTTCAGGAATCTACGAGGAACTTATTGATTCAATAAGTAATATAAATCTAAAAAACCTTAAACTTTTAAAGGAGGAGGGCTTTGTTTCCTTGTGGAGAGCCTTGAACGGAAACTTTCTGCTTTCACTGGTCATCGGAATAGCCATAAGTATTATTTCTCTGGCAAGAGTGATCAAATACTTACTCGAAAACCAGCCCATATTGATTTGGTCCTTTTTTTTCGGCTTGGTTTTGGCGAGTATTATTTATGTAGCAAAACAAATCAATAAATGGAGAATAGGAACTATAATTCTTCTGTTTGCAGGGGCTTTGATTGCCTATTATATTACTAAGCTGACACCGCAGGAAGCCAATCCTTCCTATCCCTATGTATTTCTATCCGGGGCATTGGCCATTTGTGCCATGATCTTACCCGGAATATCAGGCAGTTTCATTTTATTATTGCTCGGAATGTATAAGCCCGTTCTCGATGCAATACATGACAGGAATGTGATCCTGCTTATAACGCTGATCTCAGGAGCCATAGTAGGATTATTATCTTTTTCAAGAGTATTAAAATGGCTGTTCGATCATTATGAGAATTTAACGCTTGCCGTATTGACTGGTTTTATTTTAGGCTCATTGAACAAAATCTGGCCATGGAAGGAAGTTTTAGAGACTGAAATCATAAATGGTAAAATTAAAGTATTAAGAGAGGAGAGTGTATTACCCGGGAGCTATGAGGGTGACCCTCAACTTTTATGGGCACTCTTACTTGCCTTTGCCGGGTTTATGTTTATCATCCTTTTAGAAAAACTGGCTGTTAAAAAGAACGATTAGATGGCAGAGAATACAAGGACACTGGGGGACAAGATTCTACTCTTTATCAAAGGGGTAGCCATGGGTGCCGCTAATAAAGTTCCAGGGGTCTCAGGTGGCCTGGTAGCCTTTGTTACAGGATTTTATGAGGAACTGATTTATTCTCTTCAGAAAATAAACCGTAAAGCTTTTAAACTTTTGATCGATGGAAGATATAAAAGCTTTTATCAATATGTCAATGGGAGGTTTTTATTGCTGGTCTTTGCCGGATCAACTTTTAGTTACTTTTCAGTTTCAAGGGTTCTCGATTATCTGATACAAAATTTCGAATTGTATGTATGGGCTACGTTTTTTGGAATGATTCTAGGTTCTATTTATTATGTGGCAAAGGATTTTAATGATTTTTCGCGTACCAATATTATTTCAATGGCAGTTGGGGTAGCAATTGGTGTATCCATTAGCTTTATGAGTCCTGCAAAGGAGAATGATAATTTATGGTTTGTTTTTTTGTGCGGTATCATAGGAGTTTCAGGGATGACTCTTCCAGGTTTATCAGGTTCTTTTATTCTGATATTGATGGGGAATTATGTATTACTTCTCGTTGATGCGGTCAATGAACTCTATAAGACCATTCAAGATATTTTTACCTTGAATTTTGATTTCGTTTACGACGAGGTAAGAATGCGCTACATGAAAATAATAGCGAGCTTTGGTCTGGGATCGATTTTTGGTTTGGTGGTTACCTCGCATATTCTTGGATTTCTTCTAAAACGGTGGCACCAGATCATTACGGCACTGATCATTGGTTTTATTGGCGGGTCTCTAGGAAATGTATGGCCATGGAAAAGAGAACTGTATAAAACAGAAGAGGGGCAGTACCTTTACGACAGCTTGGGAAATAAAATTGTTGAAAATTATATCAGGTATATCCCTGACTTTTCCGACTACACAACCTGGATGGCCATTTTTTATGTCATCTTAGGAATCGCTATACTTCTGGCAATAGACTGGTATGGAGACAAAAATAAGAGATCTGCATCCTGATTAAACAGGTTAATCTTTAATTTCCTACATATATCACGCTGATTAGCAAGACCATCAAAATAATGACCGTTGGGCCGATCAGACCTGCGAACAATCCTCCCGCCCTGAAATCTTTTTGATCCAGTTTACCGGTACTGAATGCAATCGCATTAGGAGGGGTTGAAATTGGAAGGAACAGAGCAGCTGAAGCACTTAAACCAATGACCAAGGGCAGAATTACCTGGTTTGAAGACACTAGTATAATTGCAATAGGAATTAAAATGGTCGTAGTTGCCGTATTACTCATAAAATTAGAAAGAATTACCGTAAGCAATGAGAATACGATCATCAGCGCATATAGATTCAGGTCGTAATTGCTAAGTAAACTCACATAATATTCAGCCAGTCCGGTTTCCTGGATAGCTAGCCCCAGGGATAAACCACCTGCAACCAACATCAATGTATCCCAAGGTAATTTTCTAACATCATTACCCGATACAATTCCCAGCATGGTCAACAGCATAATTGGCAATAACGAAACTGCGGAGGCGGGAATTCCGTGGATGTTACCGGTAAGCCATAAGGTTAAAGTAAGCAGGAGCACACCTGAGACAATTTTTCGTTTGATATTAAATATTCTTGAACTGGTTTTGGATTCAAGGCTGTCCAGAAAAGACAAGTCAATTTTTGACACTTTAGGAACGTACCTCGTTATCAGAAAGCTCCAGAATAAGAAGACCATAATAATGGCAACCGGGAAACCGATGATCATCCATTCCAAAAACCCGAATTCTATCCCATGATTGTTCATGGCGTCTACAGCAATAGCATTGGGTGGTGATCCGATAATGGTTCCCATGCCACCTAAAGAGGCCGCTGCGGGAATACCGATTAAGAGCGCTTTGGACATCGGAGAATCCTTATCCAGGGTATTTATAAATGGTATCACTGCCGCAATCATCATCGCCGTTGTTGCGGTGTTTGACATGATCATAGAAAAAATGGCCGTAACCAACATAATGCCCAGCAGCACGTTTCTCGGTTTACTTCCAAATTTGGATATAGTCATCTTGAAAAGTGATTTATCAAGACCCACTTTTTGCATGGCTTCGGCCATTACAAATCCACCTAGCATTAACCATATGACACTATTTGACCATGTTTCAACATATTTCGCAACATATTTCGAAGCGTTGTCTGGATCTATTTCAGAATAATATCCACCTAGCGCAAATACCAAAAAACCAAAGATGAGCAGACCTACGGCAAAGGGTGGTACAGCCTCCGTGACCCATAAGCCAATGGATAAAAACAATAGAAACAGCACATAGATCTGTGCCTGATCCAGTTCCGGACTGTTGAGCCAATAGGTGAGTAAAAAAGCAAAAATTATGCTTAAAAGAAAATAAATGATTTTCTGCTGTATATCAACAACATGCTGAAATTTCTTTAAATACCGCATCGAGGCGGTCCTGGAATCGGCCATAATTTCAAAACTTAATTAGGAATACAAAGTTACGTTATCTCTGGTTTCACGGGGCTTTTCCTTGAAAATTTTACGAAAACGTTTTATTTGGAATCTAAAAAGCCTAAGATTTACTTAGGCTTTTTGATCATAATTTGATGATAGATTTTCTACTGAAGAGCTCCAAGATAACGCTCAGAATCCAAAGCGGCCATACAGCCAGTTCCCGCCGCAGTAATTGCCTGTCTGTATTCTTTGTCCTGCACATCACCGGCAGCAAAAACACCTGGAACATTGGTCTTGGTTGATTTCCCTTTAGTTTGAAGGTAACCTACCTCATCCATGTCAATAATTCCCTTGAAAATTTCTGTATTAGGCTTGTGACCAATCGCAACGAATACTCCTGTTACATCCAATTCGGACCTTTCATCAGTAATATTATTGAATATGCGAACACCTTCTACAGTCTGATCTCCAAGAACTTCATCCAGTTCCGTATTGAACATTACCTCAATGTTCTCCGTTTTATTTACCCGATGCTGCATCGCCTTTGAAGCCCGCATATAATCCTTTCTTACCAAAATCGTAACCTTTCTGCAAATATTCGCCAAATAAGTAGCCTCTTCAGCCGCAGTATCTCCGGCCCCAATTACAACCACATCCTGTCCTTTATAGAAGAATCCGTCACAAGTGGCACAGGCAGAAACTCCTCCACCTATCAATCTCTGTTCACTTTCCAATCCAAGATATTTTGCCGTAGCTCCGGTTGAAATGATCACAGTTTCGGCCTCCACTACTTTTGATTCATCTATTGTCACCTTGTGAATTCCTCCAACTTCTTCGCTGAAATCAACTTTGGTCGCCATTCCAAAACGAACATCAGTCCCGAAACGTTCCGCCTGATTCTTGAAATCTTCCATCATGGCAGTTCCATCCGTTCCGTTTGGATAACCCGGGTAATTGTCAACTTCCGTAGTAGTTGTCAGTTGCCCGCCCATCTGCATTCCAGTGTATACAACTGGTTTTAAATCCGCACGAGCCGCATAAATGGCTGCGGCATACCCAGCTGGTCCCGATCCGATTATCAAACATTTGATTCTTTCAATATTGCCCTCCATTTTCTATTCTTTTTTTACATTTTTTCAGCTAACAAAAATATACAAATCAAAACGTTTAAAATACGTTTCACAATCTTTTTTTTCAATACTGCAATAACGATTTTTAATCCATATTTTTGATCTGAATCTATTGACGTAAAAGTACCTTTAAACTAACAAATGTCCGACAAATGATAAATGTATCTGATAAGCAGGAGTTTGAGAAAACTACAGAAGCTAACAGAGGCATACTTTTTTATTTTCGACAGATAGTTGTGTGGTAGGGGAGGCACTTGAGCCAAGGGTCCGCCAATTGCTCAATGAAAAATTTCATAAAATAGCCTTTTGCTTTTGAAGATTGATCTTTTTTTCTTGAATATGTAAGATTTAGTGTTATCTTTGCAGCCTGAAAAAATCGGTAACTTTTCGGGGTGTAGCGTAGCCCGGTTATCGCGCCTGCTTTGGGAGCAGGAGGTCGCAGGTTCGAATCCTGCCACCCCGACAAAAGAAAACCCCTTCAAACTCAGTTTGAAGGGGTTTTTTGTTTTCCTCCGGTGAAAGCCTGCTTTCAAAAAGGAGTGAAAACAAAAAACACCAAAATGCGACAGCATTTTAGCGGGTTTTCTTTTGGCATCGACCCCACTACAGGATCAACGAAGTTAATCCTAAAACGTATTCAACGAAGTTAATTGAAAGCTTGCTTTCAAAAAGGAGTGAAAACAAAAAAAACCAAAATGCGACAGCATTTTAGCGGGTTTTCTTTTGGCATCGACCCCACTACAGGATCAACGAAGTTAATCCTAAAACGTATTCAACGAAGTTGATTGAAAGCCTGCTTTCAAAAAGGAGTGAAAACAAAAAACACCAAAATGCGACAGCATTTATTCTGTTATGATAAGAGGAGTTCCTGATTTATATTCCTTAATGATGGTTTCCTTTCCCGATGCAGGCCAGGTAACCTTAATACTATCGGCTTTCTCATTTTCACCCAGGCCTACGATTATATTGCTGATGTCGGACTGAGATAAATAAGAAGATCCGGTTCTAAGCATACGATTCCGCATTACACCTTTATTCCATAAAGTAATTTTAGCACCAATGGCATTTTGATTAGGACTTTTTCCATTGAGCTTAATGGTGACAGAATTATTTTTTGATTCCGTGTCATTTCGGAACAATTTGGGGCTTCCTCCATTAACGGTCAGCAATATATCAGTATCTCCGTCTTTGTCAATATCGGCCGTTGCAATTCCCCTTCCAACAACAGGATCTTTAAATGATTCACCGACCTGATCACTGATATCCATAAATTTGCCTCCCTCGTTATAGAAGATCTGAGGGCTTTGTTTGAATGTAATGTTCTGTTGAACGACATTAATATCGGGCTCGATATGACCGTTTGCAGTGATTAGCTCTACGTATCCGTCATTGTCGAGATCGGTAAAATGGACCCCGAAGGTCAGTTGCAAAAGAGAGGCACGTGTTAACTGGGCCACACCCGCACGGTCATGGAACAATCCACCAACTGTCTGGGCATAAAGTGACAAAGGTTCTTGAGAGAAGTTCCCAATGGCAATTGCAAGATTCTCATCATTGTAAACATCTGCAATATCAATTCCCATTCCAGCACGAGCCCTTCCTTTTTCATCGTATCCGATACCGGCAGCAATAGCCTGGTCCGTAAATGTTCCGTCTCCATCGTTGATGTATAGAAAATTGGGTTGTGTATCATTGGAAACCGCAATATCGGGCCAGTGATCGTTATTGAAATCGGCAATGGCAACGCCAAGTGATTTTCCTTCCGGGTTCAGCACTCCGGCATTTTCGGTAATGTCTTCAAAGCGAAGTCCTTTGATGTTCCTGTAGAGCCTGCAAGACTCACCTTGATAAATATCGGGGGTAGCGTATGATTTGTTCTTACCGTCCCGGGTTGTGTATATATCTGATTCCGGGGTCCACTTTACATAATTGTCAACAAAAAGGTCCATCCACCCATCACGATCCACATCAACCCAGGCTGCCCCGGTTGACCATGCCGGATTATTTTTTCGATCCGGATCATTTCCCGTCACACCCATTTTTTCGGTAACATCTTGAAAAACACCATTTTCATTCCTCAAAAGTTTATTGGTGCCAACGGCTGTGATATAGATATCGATATCACCATCAGCATCAAAGTCAGCGAAAGCGCAACCCATTCCATAAATCGAAAAATTCAAGCCCGCTTTCGTACTTACATCCATAAATGTTCCGTCCTTATTATTCTCATACAAAGCCGGATATGGGGTCTTTCCGCTTTGTTCATGACCCGGCCAGTAAGCACCGTTTACCAAAAATATATCAGGCCAGCCATCATTGTTGTAGTCCAAAAAACCTCCGCCGCTGCCAATTGTTTCCGGCATCCACTTATTTCCAAAAGCTCCTGTGGTGTGATTAAAATCAATTCCTGATTCCTCAGTAATATCCGTCAAACGGATGGGACTTATCATTTCGGTCGACCTGTCAGCCGTAAAATCCAGGCTTTCCCGGGTAAATTCTAAATTTTGTTTTGGAGCTTCTTTTTTTCCGCATCCCATGAATTGAAGAAGGAACGTTAAAATAAGCAGGTATTTAAATTTCATAAGATATGTTACTGATTATGATTTGCAAGGTTATAATGTCAAAATTTCAACTTGTGGATTCGGATATCCTGGGCCATTAAATTATCTCCCGGGTTTTTCTTTCGGTATTTTTGAGCAACTTCTGATGCTGACTCATCAATGCTGTAATAGGTGAAGGCCTGGTCCATAATAACAGCCTTTCTCAAGTCTCCCAAAGCTCGGTAATTTAATGAAAGATGGTAGTATGCCTCCCGGTCCTCGGGATCTATGTCAAGTACAGTTTTATACATCCGGATGGATTCTTCATATTGCTGATCAAGATAATAGGTGCGTCCAAGCTGTCGTCTGGCAGCCCTGTCGTCCGGAAAAAATTGCAATACATAGTTGTAGGCAGCTATTGCGTCTTGATACAGGCCATCCTCTTGTCTTACGCGTCCCCATACCCATGCAACCTGAGGGTCACCTTTTTTCAATTCTTCACAGACTCTGAGATTTTGGTATGCTTCCTCAATGTTTCCTTCCTGTAAAGCGGTTTTGGCAAGATTCAGGGGGCCATCCAGATTTTCAGGACGCAGCTTAGCGACCATCTCAAAGGCCTGAACTGCTCCCCTTGAATCACCTTCAAGCAATAAACCAATTCCGTAATCATTAAATCTGATCCAGTCGGAGGACGGAATCTTTTTGCGCTCAGTTTTTGAAGCCGAAGAATTATCTTTTATTACCATAAAATCAATCTTGTCGGCAGCGATTTCCGTAATTGGAAGATCAGGTATTTTCTTAAACTGTTTGAATCCTTTTGGATTCGCCTTGTAGGCAAATTCCATGTAGTTACGGTCAAACTTCCTAAAGAGCAACCTAGCTTGCATGATCAATTTTTTATTTTCCAGTTCCTTTGGAATTGTAAAAGTATAATGGGCAATGTCAGCCGTTCCAGGACCTATGACGTTTGTATAAACCGTCGCCCGGATATCCTGAGCATTTCGTTGATGAATGGGTTTGGAGTTTTTATCCACCAAAACAGATTTATAGGTGTGAGCATTTTTATCCAGGTGCCCTTTTTCGTCAATACGACCGCTAATCACCAAGGTTGTACCTTCCTGATCTTTGATACTGAATTCGAGCCAACCCTCATTCGAATCATTTGTTCCTCCCGGAAAAGTGTGTCCTACTCCCTTGTTCCGAACAACAACATCTACCGTCACTTCCTCACCGGACTGCAGCACGAGTTCTTCATATTCCAGTCCCATAAGGGGCTTGGAAGTATTCCCTCTTTTAAGGGCAAAAATATCCACACCGAGCTTATCATTCTTAAGGAAGGTTTCAATCTTTTTCAGGGTAGCTGTATCATTTCTTATAAAAGGCAAAGCCGTGTTCGCAGCAATGAATCTGTGCGATCTTACCATTCCGTTTTTAGCAGCCAGGTCACCAAGTGGAGCACTTTCGGGAGGCATGTGGCAGTCCTGGCATTCTTTTTTGATCGGGGGCAGGTAAAATGTCCTGGAAGCATTAAGTGATACCCCGCTGTCATGCCAGTTATCATATTCATCCTGGCCCCTGAGCCATCGATAGTTATTGACCGATTCCGGCAAACTAACTTTATGACAGGTCAGGCAGTATTCGCTTTTTCTGAAAAATGGCTGCATCATCTGTTCCATGTGCACCTCAGGTTTTGCTTTGATCGCAGCATCGTGAAGGAAGGCACCAAGACTCCCATCCTTGCTTTTTGGAAATAAATAGGGATCTTCCTGTTCATCGGCTATATTATAATTTCCATTACCCGTCTTGTTATGGATCTTATCGATGGAATGACATGCCAGACAGGTAAGGCCGGCCTGGGCTTCAGGTGTATTGCGGTCAATGATGCCGTTCATTTTTCCAGCCAGCATCAGAGAAGGGTCGTGGCAGCCACTACACCATTTACTTTTTGCCCTTCCGATGCCATCGTTGCCAAAATCCTTGTATTGACTTACATGTTTATCAACCCATGCGTTCGGTTCATCAGCGTTATTTCTCAAGTCTGTAACCGTTGCCTCGTAAAAGGGATTGTTAAAGGATGCAAAGCGATGGGCAGAAGATTTCCACTGCTCCACGATATCCTGATGACAGCGCGCACAGGTAGTGGCACCTATTGCCGTGTTCTGCACAAAACCATAACGATCTATTTCGCTTTTTATCTTTAAGGAGTCCCCAAGTTCTCCGCGAGTGATGATTCTTGAAGGTAAATAATCTCCAGAAGTTGTGGTTGTGGCCGAAGGGAAGAAGGGACTTTCGGGAGGCACAAAACCCAGAGGAACATATTCACTGTCAGAATAATCTTGAACATTTCGAGCTTTTGCTCCCGGGCCCTGATGCATTCCTTTTGCCCTGGCTGCTTTCGCTTCTTCCGTCAGAACCGTACTGCTTTTTGTTACTAAATGCCCTATGAGCATGAGCACCAAAAGGGTCCCAAGGGCCCAGCTATATTTTCTAAATGACTTTTTTTCCGGCTTGTTTCCCCTGCTGCTCATTCGATGTACGATATATCCGGTAGGAGCGAGAACTGCACAGATTACATGAATCCACCAGGCCCAGTTATTGTCCCTGCTTGCAGCAGAATTAAGTATAAACAATCCGGTGATCCCCAGCAACAGCCCGACTAACATATATGCAATACCCGATAAGCCACTTTTGGGTTGATACAGCCTCCAAACTCGCGGCAGGTGCATAAATCCAAACAGGAGCATCAAAATAACCAATAGAATTCCTGCTCCCGTATGGGACAAGATCATGGTTTGCAACAAAACAGGGATGCTGGTCTTTGATGATGCAAAAAAAGTCAGGCCAAGGTTCTCTGCCAGCCTGTTGGTCAGTAGGTATAAGGTATTGGCCAGCATGAATACCGATAAACCAATGGCTATCCAAAGTAATATTTTGAGATTCTTAGAAACAATCCAGCGTTTGCGTCGCATTTGAAGATCTTAAAAAAATGAATTAAGATTTATAAAAAAGTGGTTAAATATAAATGAAAATTAGTGATTGAATATGCCAATCGATTTTTTTATCCAAAATATTTAAATATTTCATAAAATTAATTGTAAGAGAAAGATTACCCGTTTATATTTGTCCTCTCCATTTTCGGGATGTAGCGCAGCTCGGTAGCGCGCTCGGCTGGGGGCCGAGAGGGCGCAGGTTCAAATCCTGTCATCCCGACAGAAAAATGCCGGACTCTTGTTCGGCATTTTTTGTTAGATCAACCTGTACCCTTGTTTTCGAATCAGAGAAACGTAAAACAATTTCCTGCAATCTTCTAAGTAAGATTAAATCCCGAATTCATTTTGATTTTATCTTTAATTCGATCAAGTTTTATTAACTTTAATACTGTCGATCTCTATGCCGGAAAAACCACCAAATTCAGGTATGGCAGACTTTTATACTAATAGTTTTAGATATATAATTCTATACGATGATCCCTTTTATCTATCTTATTTTTGGAATATTTGGTCTTTGGATTGGAACGGAATTCACCGTGAGAAATGCAGTTAAACTTGCACGTTATTTTAATATTTCCGAATTATTTATAGGTATTTCTGTATTGGCTTTCGGAACGGATCTTCCTGAACTTGTGGTTGCCATTGACGGAGCCTTTCAAAGCCTGGCCGGAACGGATACCTCTGGTGTGGTTGTGGGTAATGCCATTGGAAGTTCAATAGCTCAGATAAGCATCGTGATAGGATTCATTGCAGTCTTTTATTATGTTTCTTCCGGAGAAGTCCAGTCCCGTCAAATAGCAACGGAACTTATTGGATCTGTCATTTTACTGATGCTTGTGTCCTTTGATAATGTTATCACCTGGAACGACGGAGCTTTACTGCTCATCGCCTTTTTAATGTATATTGTTACTCTCTATCGCAGAGAGAAGAAAACTGAAAGGGCTCAAAGCAACGAAAAAAAGGAAAAGCGCATGACAGTACCCATTATTATTTTGACGGGTGGTCTTATTATTGTTGCTGTAAGCTCTCACCTTACCCTTGAGAATGCCTTGATAATAACTGAAAAATGGGGTATACGTCAATCTTTTGTCGGGGCTGTGATTATCGGACTGGGAACTAGTCTCCCGGAACTGGCAATTTCTTTCAGAGCTTTATCGGCAGGGAAAGCAAGTCTGTCTGTGGGCAATATTGTCGGGAGCAATATTTTTGACCTTTTGGTTCCGTTAGGAATAGGTTCTCTTATATCAGAAATAAGAGTTAGTGATGCTGTGCTATGGTATGATATGTCAGTATTGCTGTTTATCAGTATCATTTTCATTTGGTTTTTAAGGCAAAAAAGAGGACTTCAAAAAAGGGAGGGTATTTTTTTAGTTTGCCTATACCTGGGTTATAGCTCCGTTAAATTTTTCATTAGCTCTTAGATATTCGTCTTACTTGCTTGATCAGTTGAGTCAATAAAAAGGAACCCAACGCAAATAGAAATGTCAGGAAAAACTGTTCTTTGTTCAACTCCATTAATGACAGCGCTTCAGCTATGGGGTCTGTAATATATGCACCCCAGGTAATGAGGAGAGAGAGAAGTATGGCAGCCCAAACGTAAATGTTTTTGGTTACTTCGTTTATAAAAATTGATTCTCGATGATGAGGCATATTGAAGACATTAAACAATTGTGCTAATACCAGGGTATAGAAAGCCATATTGTTAATAATGTTCCAGCTGAGGTTCATCACAAAATAGGAGTATACTACGATGCCCAACACAGAGGCGCTTATCGAAAATCCATAAAACATGGTAGCATACCATTCACGCCTTGTCATAATAGGTTCATTTGGGTTTCTGGGCGGGCGTTTCATGATATCTCCGTGTCCTTTTCCAAGCCCCAGGGCTAAAGCAGGGAAAACATCGGTAACCAGATTCAAAAATAATATTTGAAGCGGAAGCAAAGGGGAGGGAAGATTCAGCAGCGCTGCCATTCCTACAGAAACGATTTCTGCTAAATTACACGACAAGAGGTATACAACAAATTGTCTGATATTTTGAAACACAATTCTACCCTGTCTGATAGCCAGCTCAATCGCCGTAAATTTATCATTTTTTAAAATCACATCGGCTACTTCCCGCGCAGCTTCGGTTCCGCGAATACCCATAGCAATGCCTATATCTGCTTTTTTCAGGGCAGGAACATCATTTATACCGTCACCGATCATTCCAACTATATTTCCTTTTTTTTGATGGAAAGTTATCAAATCAAGTTTCTGCTTTGGCGTAACTCTGGCAAAAATGGATGCATTTAATAGTTTGTATATCAAATTTGAATCTTCCTTAATAATATTGCGTAATTCGTTTCCGTGAAGGGCCTGTATGGAAAATTTGTCTTGAGTCGCAAGCCCCACGTCAGCAGCAATCTTTTCGGCCGTTTTAAGATGATCGCCTGTTACCATAACGACCTTGATCCCTGCTTTTTTATAGATTTCTATGGTTGCCTTAACATCTTCTCTCGCGGGATCCAAAAAGCCTATAATTCCAAGAAAAACAAGATTCTGCGCAAGGTTTTCTTTTTGAGGTATTTTTTCAACTTCATGATAAGCGAATGCTAATGTTCGAAGACCCTTCGAAGCCAATTGATCAACTTTTCTCTTCCAAATTTCCTTGTTTGTAAAATCTCTTTTTTTTCCGTCGATCAAAATGGTATTACAGGCTTCTCTAAGTGCTTCAAATGCACCTTTTACATAAATTTTGAAATGTTGTTGATTTCTGTGGACAGTAGCCATTAGTTTACGTTCGGCATCAAAAGGTAATTCCAGTTCCTTGGGATTGTTTTTTCGAATTCGATGCACCTCATATTCTGCCTTATGTGCAAAATCCAGCAGTGCGACTTCAATGGAATCACCTATGATGTTGCCTTCAATTGACGATGCGTTATTACAGAGGATACTGCCGTTTAAGATTTCCAGAAAGGACTTGTTTTCTCTCAATGAATCCAATTCAAGCTTATCTGTGATGCCGATGTTATCTAATTCCAGATCTTCAAATAAAACAGAATGAACCTTCATTTGATCTTCTGTGAGCGTACCGGTTTTGTCGGTGCAGATAATGTTGGTAGCACCCAAGGTTTCAATGGCCTCCAACTTTTTGATAATAACTTGGCGCTTCGATAATCGCAGCATTCCCTGGGCAAGGGCTATAGTGGCTACAATGGGAAGTCCTTCAGGAATTGCGGCAACAGCCAGGGCCACACCCGTTTCTATCATAAGGATCAAATCCTTGCCTCGAAGATATCCCGCAATGATAATGAGTACGGCGAAGATCAAAGTAAGCCAAATAAGCCACTTACTGAATTGATTCAATTTCTTTTCCAAAGGAGTAATTTCTTTATGGGCCTCAATACCCATTTGTTGAATCTTTCCCAATTGCGTATTGGCCCCTGTCGAGGTTACAACCGCCTTGCCCGAACCTGTTGTTACCATGGTGCCTTTGAATAACATATTGCACTGATTCGTTACAGGTGTATGAAGCGGTAGTATTTCTATTTTCTTTTGTACCGGAGTACTTTCACCCGTCAGTGCAGATTCTTTCAGTGTCAGGTTTTCATGTGAGATTAATCGGGCATCAGCTGTAATCACATCTCCGGCCTGTACCAGTATTATATCTCCCGGAACCAATTCCAATGCCGTTATTTTTCGAATCTTTCCGGAACGCATGGTATAGGTCATAGATTGCCCCAGCTTTCTTAGGGCCTCGAGGGATCGAATGGCCTGAAACTCCATAGAGAAACCGATGGCGACGGAGATAAAAATAACGATAAGGATGGCTGCTCCTTCGAGCCAGTCACCAAACACAAACGCAAGAACCGTTGCGGCGGCCAGAATATAGATGATTGGATTCAGCAGTTGATCAATCAGAATTTGAAATTTGGACTTGGGTTGATCACGGGGTATTTGGTTTGGTCCATAATGGGCAAAATGCCTCTTTACAGTGCTTATGTCGAGACCTCTTGTGAAATCGGTGTGCAACCTTGCAGCAATGTCTTCAATAGTTAAAGCGTATGCATTTTTAATCATGATTTAAAAACAATGATTAAGTTAAGTATGTTTACACCTTGCAGTAAACTTTAAATCAATTCCTTCTGAAGCAAATGTTCCCGTCCGTCATTCAGGACTCTTCACAGAAGGAATTTCCAAACAATCAGAACTTCTGGAAAGTTGATCGTCACGCTTACTGCAAGTTACGATTTTATCTTAGGATTTTCCGGGATTTATGGTCCCTAATTTCAATTTGAATTTACTTCCTTTTGTGAGGCCTGAGAATCAAACCCAGTGGTTTGTCGTAGGTTAAGTAATTTGTAAACCAGTCCAAAAATGCAACGAACTTATTTCTGAATCCAATGAGGGATACGATGTGTACAAACATCCAAAGAAACCAGGCAAATGAACCTTGAAATTTCCAGTTCGGCAGATCAACAACAGCTTTTTTTCGACCTATGGTTGCCATAACCCCTCTGTCTTTGTAAACGAATGGACGAATCGGTTTATGCTTCATCATTCTAAGGATATTTTTTGCCAGTAACTTTCCCTGTTGCTTGGCTACCGGGGCGAGCATAGGAAGTCCTCTCGGATTTTCCTCGGTAATATGAGCGGCTACGTCACCAATGGCAAAAACGCGTTCAGTGTAACTAACCCTGTTAAATGCATCAACTAATATTCTGTTACCTCCGGTAAGTGAATTTTCTGGCAGGCCTTTAATTGGAGCTCCCTTAACTCCCGCAGTCCAGATAAGTGTATCTGTAGGAAAGGAGCTTCCATCTGCAAGGCTCAGTTTATCACCATCATAGTTTGTTACCTTTGAATTCAGAAATACATTGATACCGAGGTTTTGGAGATATTCAAGGGTTTTTTCTGAAGCCTCATCGGACATTGTCTTTAACAATTTTGGAGCAGACTGGTAGAGATTGATGCTTAACTTGGAAATGTCAAGATCTGGAAAATCTTTGGGAATCACATATTTTTTCATTTCCGCCAGTGCACCTGCCAATTCGATTCCGGCCGGACCCCCGCCCACGACTGCAATATTAAGGATTTCTTCAAGGGATTCATCCTTTTGTCGTGTGAGGGATTTTTCCAGGTTTTGAAAAATAAAACTTCTCATATTCAAGGCATCCGGAATTGACTTCAGAGGAAAAAGAATATTTTTAATCGAGTCAAAATCATAAAAGTTACTTGTGCTTCCCGTGGCAATGATCAGGTAATCGTAATAAAAACTGCCCACTGAGGTTTTCAATTTTTTCTTATCCGTATCCACAGATTTCACTTTTGCCATTCTAAATCTGACATTTTTGCGTTGCCTGAGAATTCTTCGAACGGGATATGCAATACTATAGGGCTCTAAACCTCCTGTGGCAATTTGATACATCAGAGGTTGAAAGTTATGGTAGTTGTTCTGATCAATTAGAAGTACTTCGACATTTTCATTTTTTAGAAATTTTGCCAGCGTTATTCCGCCAAAACCAGCTCCTATGATTATGATTCTATTTCTTTTTGCCATTCTATCAAAGATATGGGAAAATTTCCGCTTTTTATTCCCGTATGTTTTGATAAACGAGGTGTTAAAAATCGATATATGCAGTTATACGCCTTCCTGATTATTTTAATCAGGGTTTAATCATTATAAAAATAGCCGTATCTTTTAGGTTGAAAAATTGAACCCAAATTCATGTCGAGTTTTAAAGTTGTTATTGTTGGTGGAGGTCTCGCCGGATTAACTGCTTCCTTACATTTGTCCAAATATGGAATACAATCACTTCTCGTTGAGAAAGAAGAATATCCCAGGCACAAGGTTTGCGGAGAATATATTTCAAATGAGGTTTTGCCCTATTTGATTTCTTTGGGGATGGATCCATTTTCATACGGTGCTAAAAAAATGGAGCATTTTGAACTTTCAGCTGTGACCGGTGATTCCTGTATGTCAGATCTTCCTTTGGGAGGATTTAGTCTCAGTCGCTACACCCTGGATGCAGCCTTGTATGAGATTCTAAAACAAAAGGAAATTATCCTCTTGCATGATACGGTTACGGATATTAAATTTCATGGAGACCTCTTTCGGCTTGAACTTAAGGATAAAGGAACAGTAAAAGCCAAATTTGTGCTTGGAGCTTATGGCAAAAGGTCTTCACTCGATACAAAATTAAAAAGGCGTTTTATGAACTCATCTGCTCCTTATTTGGCAGTTAAGGCCCATTATAAAGGTGATTATCCTGACAATGTGGTGGGACTTCATAATTTTTACGGAGGCTACTGCGGAGTCTCAAAAATTGAAAATGGGGCACTCAATATTTGTTATATAGTCAGTTATGAGGAATTTAAAAAGTACAGAAACATAGAAGAATTTGAAGAAAAGGTATTATTCAAGAATAAATTCCTCAAGAACATTTTGCTTAATGCCCAAATGCTTTTTGATAAGCCGCTGGCCATTAGTCAGATATCCTTTGAATCGAAGTCATTGATCGAGGATCATGTAATCATGTGTGGAGACGCTGCAGGAATGATTCATCCCTTATGTGGGAATGGAATGAGTATGGCCATTTTAAGTGCCAGGATGATTTCAGATCTTCTTGTTGAATATTTTAACGCAAAGTCTATGACCAGAGAACAGTTGGAAAAGAAATACAGGGTTCTTTGGAAGAAGGCTTTTTCTTCCAGATTGAGGACTGGAAGGGTTCTTTCGCGATTGTTTGAATACAAACAATTGTCTTTATTCGTGATAAACTACCTCAAATCCTATCCGGCTGTCATTGAACAGATCATAAAACGAACCCATGGCAAACCCGTTGAAAGCTTATGATTAGTACCAGGTATAGAAGTGAGCAAAGAGAAATCATGGATGATTTTACGATGAGGGGTAAGGACTTAAGAGATAATCTTGACATTTTATCCAGGATTAACTGGTGGCTGGGTGGAAATCATGTATCATTGGATGGTATTGATAAAATCTTAAAGTCAGAAAATCCCAAAGGAAAGGTGAAGATAGTCGATCTGGGGTGTGGAAATGGTGATATGCTCAGAAGGATTGCGAATATGGGATTACAAAAGGGGTATCAATTCGAACTGATCGGTATCGATGCAAATGCCGACACTATAGCTTATGCCGCCGAACTCTCAAATTCTCATAATAATATCAGCTATTTTCAACTTGATATTTTTTCTAAAGAATTCGAAGAGCTTGAGTATGATATTGCGGTATCAACCTTGTTTTTACATCATTTAAAAGATGAAGAAATTATTAGTAAACTAAATTTATTATGCAAAAATGCAAGTTTGGGAGTTGTGATCAATGATCTTCATCGAAACAAACTCGCTTATTTTTTATTCAACATTATCAGTTTTTTTATCAACAATAAGATCATTCGAAACGATGGGCTTATATCGATTTTGAGAGGCTTTAAAAAAGATGAACTGGAACACTTTTCAAAAATGATGGGAATGCGTTTTGAAATTGCCTGGAAATGGGCTTTTCGTTACCAGTGGTTACTATATTCAAAGAATGAAAGTTAGAGTTAAATCGGTAGCAAAGGCGCTGCCAAAATATACAAGAGATACAGGGGAAATACTTCCTTTCCTGGAATTATGGTTACAGGACCAGGAGCCCAGATTTCGAAGGAAAATTAAGAAGATCTTTGAGAATGCCGGCGTGGACCGCAGGTACTCCATTATGGATGCTGATGAGGTTTTTCATAAATCTTCCTTTGAAGAGAAAAATGATATTTATGAAAGAGAATCGGTACTTCTGGCTGAAAATTGTTTAACTGAAGCTTTACAAAAGGCAAATCTTGCTCCTAAAGATGTTGATTTCCTGATAACAGTAAGCTGTACCGGAATTATGATCCCGTCTATTGATGCCTATTTGATCAACCGGCTGGATATGCGCCAGGATGTTGTACGATTACCAGTAACTGAAATGGGTTGTGCTGCTGGGGTCTCGGGCATGATCTATGCCAAGAATTTTTTGCAGGCCAATCCGGATAAATGTGCTGCAGTTGTGGCTGTTGAATCTCCAACTGCAACGTTTCAGCTTGAGGATTTTTCAATGGTTAACATGGTTAGTGCGGCAATTTTTGGAGATGGTGCAGCTGCTGTGATCCTCAGCTCCGAAGAAGATAAAAACGGACCGGCGATCTTAGATGAATCCATGTATCATTTTTTTAATGCTGAAAAAATGATGGGGTTTAAATTGAGAAATACAGGACTGCAAATGGTACTTGATAAGGAAGTTCCTGAAACCATAGCAGCTCATTTCCCAAAAATCGTGCATCCTTTTTTGGAGCAGAATAGTTTGACAATAAACGATATAGATCACCTGGTTTTTCATCCCGGAGGCAAGAAAATTGTTCAAACCGTAGAGAGCCTATTCGCATCTTCGGGAAAGAATATTGACGATACAAAAGAAGTGCTTCGATTGTATGGAAATATGTCAAGCGTAACGGTATTGTATGTTCTTGAACGGTTTCTGGAAAAGGATATTAAACCGGGGGAAAAAGGTTTGATGTTAAGTTTTGGGCCGGGGTTCTCCGCTCAAAGAATATTATTGGAATGGTAAAAGAGTTTAAAAATAATTGGGCCTTAATTTTAGGTGGCTCAAGTGGTTTGGGTCTTGCTACGGCCAAAAAGCTGTCTCGTTATGGCATGAATATATGTATCGTGCATCGAGACCGGAAAAGTGAAATGCCTGAAATAGAAGCTCATTTCGACGAGATCAGGGCAAATCAGGTTTCTCTTATTAGCTTTAATAAGGATTTACTAAAGACGGAAAACAGAGAGGAAATTTTGAAAATTCTTCTTGATAATCTTGGTGATAAAGGTGTTGTTAAATGCTTGGTCCACAGTATTGCAAAAGGTAATTTAAAACCCATGATTGATGTGGATAATGCTGAACTTTCCAAACTTGATCTTGAAATCACGGTAGATGCCATGGCGTTGAGTCTTTATGACTGGTTCAAGGCTGTTTATTCAACCTCTAAAATGGCCAAGGATTTTAGGTTGATAAGTTTTACAAGTGAAGGAGGAAGAAGGCCATTGAAGAATTACGCCGCTGTTTCAGCAGCGAAAGCATCCTTAGAAGCGATCACCCGGAATATTGCAATTGAATTCGCCTCAAAAGGAGTAAGGGCTAACTGCATTCAGGCGGGAGTAACCAATACCAAATCGTTTAGAATGATTCCGGGAAGTGAAAAATTAGTTGCTCATGCTTTAAAGCGAAATCCATTTGGACGTCTTACTCTGGACAAGGATGTTGCCAATGCCGTATATCTTTTATGCAAAGAAGAAGCTGCATGGATCAATGGTTGTATAATTCCCGTGGATGGAGGGGAACATTTAAGCTAGATGATGAACAAGGAAGAAATTATCAATGCATTGCCGTTTACCGAACCATTCTTGTTTGTGGATGAAATCATGACCATAAATGAGAAAGGGGTTCAGGGGAGCTATACCTTCAGGAAGAATAGTTTCTTTTATGCGGGTCATTTTAAGGATAACCCGGTTACCCCCGGAGTCATTTTGACCGAAGTGATGGCCCAGATTGGTGTTGTTTGCATGGGGATTTTTTTATTAGGCAAAAAGGAAGTTGAAATCAGGCCAAAAATTGCGCTGACTTCGAATCAAATTGATTTTTACCTTCCTGTATATCCCGGAGAAAAAGTAATAGTAGAATCAGAAAAAATCTACTTTCGATTTAATAAATTAAAATGTTCTGTACGAATGCTGAATGAAAAGAAAGAACTGGTATGCAGGGGTGAAATTGCAGGAATGATTGTTGGCGAATAATGAAAAAAAGAGTTGTTATTACGGGAATGGGTGTTGTTGCTCCTAATGGAGTTGGGATAGATGATTTCGTACAGGGAATACGAACGGGAAGATCAGGGGTTGAATACTTTCAGGAATTGAAAGAGCTGGGTTTTTCCTGCTGTATTGGCGCGGTTCCGAAGCTTTCTGAAGATTTGATAAGCCGGTACCTTACGGATTTGCAACGAAAGAATTTCAACAGTTCGGGAATACTTTACGGATGCATTGCCGGTATGGATGCCTGGACTGATGCAGGATTGGCGATTGATCAGAATTCAGAGGAGGATTATGACACGGGAATTATTTTTGGTACGGGTCAGTCAGGAGTCGATAAGTTTCGTGAAGCCATTTATAAACTTGATGACAAAAAAGTGCGGCGATTGGGAAGCACGACAGTTGCACAAACCATGGCGAGCGGAATCAGTGCATATCTGGGAGGAATTTTAGGCTGTGGAAATCAGGTAACGACAAATTCATCGGCTTGCACTACGGGAACCGAGTCTATATTGATGGGTGTGGATAGGATAAGGTCAGGCAGGGCCAGGAGGATGCTGGTAGGAAGTTGCAGTGACCACGGTCCTTATATCTGGGGTGGCTTCGATGCCATGCGTGTGATGACCTATAAACACAATGATACGCCTGAAAAGGGTTCGAGGCCAATGAGTGCTTCAGCGGCTGGCTTTGTTCCTGGGTCGGGGGCAGGTGCCATGATTTTGGAGGATTTGGAATGGGCTTTGGACAGAGGAGCAAAAATATATGCTGAGATTCTAGGGGGGCATATTAACTCGGGAGGTCAGCGTCAGGGAGGCACAATGACTGCACCTAATGCCACAGCGGTTAAAAAGTGTATTCGTGAAGCCGTTAAAGAGGCGGGTATCGATCCAAACTCCATCGACGCTATTAACGGGCATCTAACGGCGACGACAAAAGATGTGCTCGAAATTTACAACTGGAAAGAGGCCCTGGGTTATTCCTCAAAAAATTTCCCTTACATAAACTCCCTAAAAAGTATGACAGGCCATTGCCTCGCTGCCGCAGGGAGTATAGAGTGCATTGCTTCTGTTCTTCAAATTTATCATGGATTTCTCTTTCCGTCAATTAACAGCGAGGATCTGCATCCTGATATTATTGAGCTCATTAACCCGTCCTCGGTTTCCGGCAAGATCAAGGCGCAGGATGTCAGGACCGTAATCAAAGCAAGTTTTGGGTTCGGAGACGTAAATGCTTGTATCATTTTTAGAAAACTAAAAAATTAACATATGAAAAAAGAAGAATTGATCATTCAGCTGAAGGAAATTGTGAAGCCCTACATTCAGGATCAGCAAGCCTTTGATAACCTAAATGAAAAAACGGATTTTATCAATGATCTTAAGATAAATTCCGCAAACCTTGTGGATATAGTTCTTGATGTAGAAGATGCCTTTGATATTGAAATTGATAACGAATCCATGGAGCAAATGCTTTCGGTTGAAAAAGCGATGGAGATCATAGAAAGTAAAATGAAGTAATTAAATGAAGTAATCAATAGATGGTTGGAACTGACATCGTTGATCTTAAAGAAGCCAGAGTAAAGTCTGACTGGAGGCGGAATGGATATCTTGAAAAACTCTTTTCGAAAAACGAGATTCAATTTATCGAAAGTGAGAAGGATCAGGAAATGGCGATATGGAGGTTGTGGTCAATGAAAGAAAGCGCCTACAAAGCCGATTTTCATCTTACGCGTTTACGAAGTTTTAATCCTTTCAAATTTGAATGTGAAGTGATTAACTCTGAATCTGGCCTGATTCAAATTGACTCAAGGATATATCATACAAGAAGTATTTTAACGAAAGAGTATGTCTTGACATGGACAATAAATAAAAAGGATGCCTGGTGTAAACCTGTTAGAACCGGATTATATAATTGGAAAATTGTCTCGAAGCTTCTTTATTCCAAACTAAAAGATGAACTCGCCAAAAAATTAGAAATGGACCCTTCAGATATTGATATCCTAAAAAATGAAGGTGTTCCTGAAGTTTTTTTGAGAGGTCACAAGGCCGATATTTTTTGCTCTGTAAGTCATCATGGACGATTTGGAAGTTTTCTTTGCACTGTTTAAACCGTAGCCCTGATATTTATATTCTAACTTCCTATAGTCGGCCTCAATTCCAAAATACATATCCTTACTTAATTGAAAATCAATTCTGGTTATTTTTTACTAACTTTAAAGGAAGAGTGTTTTAGCCTTACCTTAAAGTTGAGTTTAAATTTTTCAGAATATGATCAGCAGACGTAATTTCATTAGGCAATCTGGTTTGGTTGCAGCCTCAAGTGTTTTCCCTATTCCTGAATTTTTAAAATCCGGACCTTCCCGAAAGCTGGGAGTTGCATTGGTAGGACTTGGATACTACAGCAGGGATCTTCTTGCCCCTGCTTTACAACTGACTAAATATTGTGAATTAAGAGGCATCGTTACGGGAACTCCTTCAAAAATTCCTGTATGGCAGGCAAAGTACGGAATTGCTGACAGGAATGTTTATAATTATGAAAACATGTATCAAATGGTTAACAATGACGATATTGATATAGTTTACATTGTTTTGCCCAATGCAATGCATAAAAAATATACAATCATTGGAGCTGAAGCCGGAAAACATGTATGGTGTGAAAAACCAATGGCAACCACAGCAAAGGATTGCAAAGCTATGATCGATTCATGCAGGAAGAATAAAGTGCAGCTCACAATAGGCTATCGAATGCAGCATGAACCCGTAACTCAGGAAATCATTCGAATGGCGGGATCAAGACCTTTTGGACGAATAGAGAAATTGAAGGCTGAAGCTGGTTTTTATAACCGGGGAGGCGATGGAAGCCATTGGAAACTTCATCCTGAATTAGGAGGAGGCGCCATGTTTGATATGGGAGTATATCCTCTTAATGCTGTCCGATATGCAACCCAAATGGAACCCATAAGTGTATCCGCTCGAATTGAGAATTCCAGGCCTGAACTTTTCAAAGTAGATGAGACTACGTTTTTTGAACTTGAGTTTCCTAATGGAGTTATGGCTAAATGCAAGACTTCCTTTGCAGAGAATATAAATCATTTAAAAATAGATTGTTCTTCTGGATGGTACGAATTAAGGCCGTTTCAATCCTACAGTGGAGTTCAGGGGAGAACAAGTTCAGGCAGTACGTTTTTACCCTTTTCAGGAAACCAGCAAGCTAAACAAATGGATGACGATGCAATTGCCATTATAGAAAATCAAGACCCCGTAGTACCTGGGGAAGAAGGATTGAGAGATATTCAAATTGTGGAATCAATATTTAAATCAGCACAAAGCGGCGGGGCGCGAATTTTATTGAGTTAAGATCAAGGCGATTTTTGGATGATTATGTTAGGTTAATAGGGGGATGTTGTCAGCACGTAAGAAGAAAATTCAGCCTGGATTCAATGAGTTAAAATAAAATGATTGAAATCATTTTATTTATTGATTCCCTTAACTAACTTTGGTAGAATGGCTAAGTATATCTTATGAATTATGAGATGCACATACCAAAAAGTATCAGGTCTTTTCTGATAGAAGTAGGAGATCTGTCCTATTTTGCGGGACGTTTTTTCAGAGAAGTTTTTTCCAGGCCTTTTGAACTGAGAGAACTGATGCATCAGTGCTATAAAATGGGTAATAAATCGCTTACTCTTGTGGGGGTCACTGGATTTATTCTCGGGCTTGTGATGACCTTGCAAACCCGTCCGACACTGATGGAATTTGGGGCTGAATCATGGATGCCCTCTATGGTCAGTATCTCAATTGTAAGAGAAATTGGACCTGTTATTATTTCCTTGATTTGCGCGGGACGAATTAGTTCGGGGATAGGGGCGGAATTGGGTTCAATGCGGGTTACGGAACAAATAGATGCCATGGAGGTATCCGGGACCAATCCTTTTAAATACCTGGTAGTTACACGCATTCTGGCAGCTACATTGATGATTCCCCTGTTAATAATCTATGGGGATGCCATCGCGTTGATTGGCTCAGCACTGGTTGAGAATCTAAAGGGAGATGTTTCATTTCAACTGTTTTTTAATAATGTATTTGATGCCCTGGAATATTCGGATATCAACCCGGCAATCATCAAGTCATTCTTCTTTGGTTTTGCCATTGGCCTCGTTGGATGTTACAAAGGCTATTATTGTGAGCGGGGTACAGTAGGAGTTGGTGAGGCGTCCAATTCAGCAGTGGTATATACTTCGATGCTTTTATTCATTATTGACTTTATTGCTGTTTTTGTAACTGATATTTTTTATAACTGATCGAAATGGATACGGATAAGGACATAAAGAATATTCTGGAGATAAAGAATCTTGTAAAGCACTTTGGTGACAATGAAGTTCTTAATGGTTTCAATATGCGTTTGTATAAAGGTGAAAACCTGGTGATTATGGGGAAATCAGGATCAGGAAAATCGGTGATGATAAAATGTTTGATGGGCTTAATGCAACCGGATTCGGGCCATATAGAGATTATGGGTAATGATGTACTTGAACTGGAACAGGCCGAATTGGATGCCCTAAGAAAAAAGATTGGATTCCTTTTTCAGGGGAGTGCCCTATACGATTCCATGACCGTCAAGGATAATCTCGAATTTCCTTTGAGAAAGCAACACATTAGTCAGGAACAAAAAGATAAGCTTGTCCATCAGGCCCTGGAAAGCGTGGGCCTGCTTGAAACCCTTGCATTAATGCCAAACGAACTTTCGGGAGGAATGAAAAGACGAGTGGCGCTTGCACGAGCAATCATATTACATCCTAAAATTATTATATACGATGAACCCACTACCGGACTTGACCCGATAACGGCTAAAGAAATCATTCAATTGATGAGGGACATACAGGAAATTTATGGATCATCGGCCTTGATCATTACACATGATGTGGATTGTTCCAGAGTTATTGCAGATAGAATGATTTTGTTGATCGATGGAATTAATTATGCTGAGGGAACCTTTAAGGAATTGTCTTCTTCGGAAGATCCCAGAATACAGGCCTTTTTTAAATAAACGTTTATGAAAGTTACAAACACAGAAAAAACTAAACTTGGAATTTTCGTAATTCTGATTGGAGCCATATTGATTATTGCACTTTACTTCATAGGCAAAAAGCAAAATTTATTTGGTAATACTTTTAAAATAACCGCAGTTTTCAGTAACGTGAATGGATTGAAATTAGGCAATAACGTGCGTTTTTCAGGTATCAATGTTGGAACCGTTAAAAATATAATGATGGTGGACGACTCTACAATTTGTGTTGATATGGTCATCGACGAGGAAATCAGAAGGCACATGAAACAAAGCGCCGTAGCTGTTGTGGGCTCTGATGGATTGGTGGGAAGTATGGTTGTTAATATTTTTCCTGGAGGCTCTCGTGGTGACATGCTTCAGGAAGGTGATACAATTCAATCGCTCAAAAGAAAATCTTCTGCCGATATGATGTCTACCTTAAGTGTAACAAACGATAATGCCGCTGAACTTTCAAAGGAACTCCTGAAAATAACAAAGAGTATAAACGAAGGAGATGGAACATTGTCCCTTCTTCTAAACGATAAGGAAATGGGTGATGATTTAAAGCAAACATTTCAGAACCTGAATCAGGCCAGTGTTGAAGCTTCAAAGGCCATAAACGAAGTAAAAGACTTTGTAAATGTGGTCAATAACGAGGACAACCTGATTAACGTATTGGTTAGAGATTCAGTGTCAGCCAGGCAATTTCGAAATATTATCAGCAATCTTGAGAAATCGAGTGAAGATATAGATCTGGTGATTAGAAATTTAAACGATTTTATTGTTGAAATTAAGGATAGTCAAGGAACATTGAATTATATAGTATCGGATACAGTTTTGGTTCAGGATATAGGAGAAACGGTGAAGAACATAAAGAAAGGAAGCGAAATGCTTAATGAAAACCTGGAGGCATTAAGACACAATACTTTTTTTAAAGGATACTTTAGAAAGCAGGAGAAAGAAAGGTTAAAAGAAGAAAAAAGGCAGAATAAACTTAAGGAATGATTACGAATTTGAGTTGAAAATTGATGAATGAAAAAAAGAATACTCTTGGATTAGTATTGTCTGGTGGAGGAGTGAGAGGAATTGCGCATATAGGGGTGATCAAAGCCTTATTGGAGCATAACATTAATCCTGATATTGTTTCAGGATCTTCCGCTGGGGCAGTTGTTGGGGCTTTATTTTGTAACGGCTATGATCCTGATGAAATGCTTGATTTTTTTAAGAAAACCCCTTTGTTTCACCTCAATCGATTTGCTTTTTCAAAACCCGGTTTTATTGATACGGATAAATTTTACAATGATTTTTTGAAATACCTGGATCACGATAGTTTCTCCTTTCTTAGAAAAAAACTTTTTGTGTCTGCCGTTAATATGTGCAATGGTCGTCTCAGGGTATTTGAAGAGGGGCAGTTGATAAGGCCCCTATTGGCCTCATCCGCGTTTCCGGGTCTATTCTCACCGGTCAATATTGAGAACGAACTATATGGAGATGGTGGAATTCTTGATAATTTTCCAATCGCACCGATTAAGTCATCCTGTAACCTGATGATTGGTTCATATACCAGTCCTTTGGGAGAAATAGAACCTGAGGAACTCAAGTATTCGGTGAATGTTCTTGAGCGCGCTATAAGAATTAATTATTCAAAGCGATCCCATGCTAAATTTAAGCATTGTAAACTGATGATCGCACCTTTAAAGCTCGTAAAGTACGGATTGCTTGATGTGGGGAAAATAGATGAAATATTTCAAATTGGTTATGAAAGTACTTATGATGAATTATCTAAATTAAAGGACCTCAGTTTCTTTCAGGTTTGAGTTTTGACATCAATACACGTTATCTCAGGCCTCATACCTAATCTTCCCGGAAATCCCAACCAGCCTAAACCCCTGTTGACATTCAGGTATTGATCTCCTTCCTGGTGCAAACCTGCCCAGTGTTTATACTTGAATTTGATCGGGCTCCATTGCTTATTTTTCAACCTGACGCCGGCTTGCATACCATGTGTGTGTCCAGAGAGAGTGAGATAAATGTTGGTATAAGATACAACTTCCTCAGGCCAATGCGTAGGGTCATGGCTTAGTAAGATTTTAAACGGAATTGATTTCACATTCTCTAATGATTTTTCCAGGTCTCCATATTGTTTGAAAGGAGGTACTCCCCAATTCTCAACGCCCAGAATGGCAATCTCATCCGCTTCATTTTTAATGACAAAAGACTCGTTCATCAGAAGGTTAAACCCTATTTTTTTATAAAAATATTTGATCGATTCGAAGTTACTCTTTTTCAATTCCGGTGTCTCCCAGGAGCTGTAATCTCCATAATCATGGTTTCCCAGAACCGCAAATTTCCCTTTTTTTGCTTCTAATTTATCCAGAACTTCACTCCATCCTTTTAATTCCCAGGCAAAATTATTGACCAGGTCACCGGTAAAAACGATTAGATCCGGCTTAAGATGATTTATGATCTTAACCGCCCTCTCCAGAATATGATATCTGAAATTAAAACTTCCAAGATGAAGGTCAGAGATCTGAACAACACGAAGCCCCTCAAAATTTAGGGGTAAAAGTTTAGTTTTTAAGTGAAGATGATGAACCTTGAAGCGATAGAGGGCCTTGAAAATGGCATAGATGATGACAAAAAATGGCAAAAACCCGGCGAGTAAGCCGATTACCGGAATAACCATCAGTGACTCCCTTTCCGAAAGCATATAATTTGAAAAATATAAGAAGGAAATTATGATCACAAAAATTATTTTGGGAATAAAGGACGATACAGTCAATCCGTATAAAGAGGTGATCAAAAGGTGCTTTCTTTGGGGATGAATATTGTCAAGCCTTATTTTCAAAATTACGATTGCCGTAATCAGACCAATGGTAAAAAACCAAAAAGCAATATGGATGCTGAGCCTTAGATTGGGCAAATTGATCAACTGGGTTATGGATTGAAGCCAATAAAAGGCCAGAATATCAATCACCAGTATTGACAGGCAGAGCAGGAATATGGTAAAGTTTGAAAATGACCTCATTTGTTCAATTGTCTTTATTTATCAGAAGTCTTCTCTTATCGTTGCGCGCCCAGAAATATCCTTTAACCCCTGCCACCCAGTGTGGGTACATAAAAATCAATATTATTTCTTCCAAGGTTTCGATGATCCCGATAAATATCATAAAGTAGAAAAGCCACAGAAGAGGACCCCAGAATAGAAGTCCAAGAATAAATATGGCCTGAATTACGGCCGAAAATTTAGCCAAATAGGTGTGAAATGCGGTAGCCTTACCGTATTTTCCAAAAGCGATGATCATCTGAATAAAGTAAAGCGTCAGAGGAACTAGTATCCATTGATAATAGGCTTGAATAAATCCAAACTCGAATTTTAATATTCCCAGAAAACCGATTACCAGGGTTATTTGATCACCCATGGAATCCAGCTGGGACCCCCTTGGACTGGTTATTTTCAGTTTTCTGGCGAGAAATCCGTCAATTGCGTCCGTGCTATAACTTACCAGTAATAGCCAACTGAACAGTTCCCGCTCTCCCAACCATATGATTACCAAAAGAAAAGGGGCGGCAAAAATTCGGTAAAACGAGAACCAATCGGCAATATTAAAATTTCGGAACGTGAGCATTTGATCTAAAAACTATGAAGCTCCCAATTATTGTCTTCTGTGTAAACTCCAATCATTCTGTCACCTAAAAGTTTTGAGGTGAAATCCGGAGCTTTTTTGGATTTCATTTTATCAGGGACATAATTTCTTGAGTTCAACATCGGAGTCATGGTTTTACCGTCAGCATCAATCACAAATTCTTCTATACGATAGCTGACCACATCTTTTCCCAGTAATTTGTTCTTGCCGACAACCTCTTTTATGTAATTCATGACAACAGCAAAGCCACCCTTAAAGGGGGTTGCATTGACGTACTGGGGTTCAATAACTATAATTCCAGCAGGATCAATATAGCCGTAGTAAATCAATCCTTCTTTTTCCCTCCGAATAAGACATCTGCCCTCATGAAAAACAGGATACTTCTTTTTGTTCAATACATTTTCAACTTCAACCAGATCATCTCTGAAATCTATAACAATAGCTCCTTTATGATCAACGAAAGCCCATTGACCATTTTTCTTAACGGCTAATAGCCCTTCACTTAACAACCCAACCTCCTCGAGGTTCATCATAATTTGAGCATTTACAGAGATACTTACTATGACACCCAGCAAAAAAAATATTAGATTTTTCATAGGCATAAATTAAGGTTAAACCTAAGAAAGGTACAATTCAAATCATTTAAATACTATGATATTGATCATGAAAAATTAGCTATGATGCAACATTTACAAACCCCATTTTAGAAACCCTGTAGTCTGTTATTAATAATTAAGTTACATTCTTATATATCCAATCTGTGCATTCCTCGAAGGTTTCAAAAATGTGCTCTTCTGAAACCAGATCCGGAACGATATCTATTGATTTCATCAAATAAAGAGGTTGTTGCTGAATATCAACAATCAGAACGTGAACGTCATTTTTTTCCAATTCAAGAAAGACGTCTTCCAGAACAAAAAGCCCAGTCTGATCTATATAAGGAACCCGATCCATCCTTATGATAACATGAGAAGCCGTCTCGGGAATTTGCTTTGCAAGCACCTGTATAAAACTTGTCGAGCCAAAAAATACAGGCCCTTTTATATGTTTGATGAATACTTTTTCCTTCATTTCATCCGGAAAATTTTCTTCGTCCTTCCAGGATTTTTCAGCCTTAAGTGTTTTTACATCCGATTTATCAGCCGTGGCATCACCCATTTTCTTCATGAATACAAGCGATGCAATGATAAGACCAATACCTACTGCATAAACCAGGTTCCAGAATGTGGAAAGGAAAAGCACCACGATCATGATCAATATTTCAGATCCCGGCATGGATGGAATTGCTTTTAAACCTTTGTAATCCATGACACCAATCCCTACGGTTACCAGGATCCCTGCCAATACGGCGGCTGGAATCTTAGATGCCAACGGACCCAAAGCCAAAAGAATAACCAAAAGGAACAAACCGGCGATCATTCCCGAAAGTTTAGTTTTTCCACCTGAATTAATATTTACAACTGTCCTAATGGTAGCACCTGCTCCAGGTAATCCGCCAAAAAGGCCCGACAAGCTGTTACCGATTCCTTGCCCTATTAATTCCTTATTGGGGTTATGACTGGTTTTAGTCATGTTATCCGCAACAATTGAGGTAAGCAAGGAATCAATTGCACCCAGGAAGGCCAGCGTTATAGCTGTAAAAATATGAGGTGAAACAGCAGCTAAATTAAACTCAGTGAAAATTTCGGTATTGAATACGGGAAATCCACTTGGTATTTCTTCAATGGGCCGATAGTCTAAATTTCCAAAAATGGCAATGCTCGAAACTATAACCAACGCGACCAAAGTCGATGGAATTTTATTCGTTATTTTCTTAAATCCATAAATGATGAATATGGTGAAAAAAGCCAGTATGAGTTCCATATAGCTTATATTTCTCAAGGCTCGAGGTAAGCTTTTTATTGCTCCGATCACTCCTGAGGTTTCTTTTTTGGCCAAAACCTTTGCCTCATTCATGATTTCTTCTTCAGATATCAACTCAGACCTTCGTATCGTTTCACGAAAATCCTCTAAAACAAGAAGCCCTTCTTCAGCTTCTTCCTTTAAAATATTTTCCATTATCAGCTCCTCAGCCTGAGGTTTGAATTTTTGAATTCTTTCCTGATCATTTTCAACATAATAACCGAGAATGGGTAAGATATTTGTAATGAGGATGATAAGGCCGATGGCCGTCATAAATCCTGATACCACCGGATAGGGAATGTATTTTATGTATCTCCCAAGCCCAATTGCACCAATTAAAACCTGAAACAATCCTGCAAGAACAAAGACCGTCAAAATGATAGGGAGTGCTTTATTTACATCACCATCATTTATCTGAAGAATTCCCGCAATCAAGATCATGCTAATCGCCGTCATCGGGGCAGTAGGTCCGGAAATCTGAGTTGGGGTACCTCCTAACATGGCGCCAAAAAAGCCTAAAATTATCGCCCCATAGAGACCGGCACTTGGTCCTAATCCGGAAGAAACCCCGAAAGCCAAGGCTAATGGAAGAGCCACTACACCAGCTGTAATTCCTCCAAAAGCATCTCCTCTGAAGTGTGCGAATAAATTTTTGATCATGTTTTCATTATTTTACCCTAGTGAAAATAATGTTTTTTTTCAATAAATTCAATCCTTTTTTTATAGTTTTGGTATATAAATAAGGCTAAATTTCTTTTAAATATCTAAAAATGCTGATTCTTGGAATCGCCGGAGGAACGGGAAGTGGAAAAACTACTGTTGTAAGGCAAATTTTAAACGAACTGCCTGAAGCTGAGGTTACTGTTATCTCTCAGGATTCTTATTACAATAAAAATGATCATTTAAGTTATCAGGAAAGGTCAAAGATTAATTTTGACCATCCCAATGCCATAGATTTTGATCTGTTGATCAAACATGTTGAGGAATTGAAAAAGGGCAATTCAATTGAACAGCCCATTTATTCTTTTGTGACCCACAACAGGGTTAGTGAAACGATCATAACCTATCCCAGAAAAGTAGTGATCATTGAAGGAATACTCATTTTTACTGAAAAGAGGTTAAGGGATCTTATTGATATAAAGGTTTATGTGCACGCCGATTCGGACGAAAGATTGATACGAAGGCTGAAAAGGGATATTCATGAAAGAGGAAGGGATATCAATGAGGTTCTCGACCGTTATCAGTCGACTCTAAAGCCAATGCATCTGGAGTTTATTGAACCAACCAAGAATTATGCTGATATTATCATACCGAATGATACATATAATACCGTAGCCATCGATATTGTCAGAACCGTTATTAACGAACGTTTATAAGATGAACTTTAAAAAATTCAAGGAAAATAAATTCGTTAGAATAATCAGTAACAAATATGTTATTATTTTGGTTGTTTTTGTCGTCTGGATGGGTTTCTTTGATGAAAATTCATTTTTGAATCACCGGGAACTGGATGAAGAGATCGATAAGCTTGAAGATGCCAATGAATATTATAAAAAGCAAATAGATGCCGACCAGAAAATAATCAATAATTTAAATGATCCTGATTCCCTTGAAAAATATGCAAGAGAGGAATACAAAATGAAGAAGGAAAACGAAGATATTTATATTATCGAATACGATACTATTGAAGAAGATTAAATTCGAATAAAAAGTCAATTTGAAAAAGAACGATTCCGAAAATCACGATTTTCGAAAAAAAGCACTATCGCTCAGTGATTTGTTTTTCGAATTAGAGGGAAGGAGGCCGCGTGTTTTGGTTGGAACTTTTCAGAATAATGCAGGAACAGTTTTAAATACTATAGCTAATTCCCTTTCAGACACAGGCTTTGACGTGGATATATCACCTTTTATTACTTCAGGGCAAAGCGTTTGTATGAATGCGCTTGAAAATGATGTTGATGTTTTATTGATGTTGATAGATTCGAGTGAATTTAAGGATCATATCCTTGAACTTGAGAGTTCTTTGAGTCATCATAGTGCAGATTTTTTGCTCTTGTATATCTGTAATAACTGTAGGTCGAGATACCTCCAAAAAGAAGAATCATCAGACCGGATCATTTTGGAACTGAATGAAAAACGATCAGAAATAGGGCACTTGATTATGAAGCTTTTATTACACGAAACGGGCTCCTGATCTATATATTAAACCTAGCTTTTAGCTATGGGTTTTAGCAATTTTTCTTTTCTTGTCAGAGGCCTCATTTCATCTTCCATTAATTTCAAATATTTATTGGTTTTGTGTTTGCTTAAAAATCCGCGTAATTCCTTTTCACGGGTATAAGCCAAAGCTTTCATCAATTGCTTTTTCTGTTTATCTTCCTGATCACTTTCCAGTATTTCATAGACGCGTTCAACAAAGTCCTTATTGTATTCCAGAAGCTGATCCAGGGGTTCTTTTTCCAGATTCAGGTGAGCTACGCTGTTCAGGGTACTCAGCAATAATTCCTTCGGGACTTTCTCCTGAGCCAATGATTTTGTGCTAAAAACAGAGAAGACAAATATGCTCAATAAAATGGTAATATTTTTCATATGAATCAATTTAAGGCAATTAAGGATGCTTAAATTTATGAAAAAACATGTTTGTTTAAAAGATATTTTGGCTTTTATTCTTCCAAAGCAACAGTTGCTTGTTTGGGTTTTTTGGACAGGTCCCATTTGAAACCAAGATAAAATTCTATCCCGTGGTTTGGGGCATAGGCGTAGGCTGTATCAAAGAAAGGACTAAATCCTGGCTCATAATTCGGGTCGTCATATCCAACGAGCGGAGATTCCGTTTGTATGAAATTGAACAGGTTGTTTACACCAAAATACAAGTTGTAATTGTTTTTGATCAATTTGCTGATTTGAATCTGATGAACTGAAAAAGGTTTGCTGTTAGTGGGACGAGGATCTTCTAGAGGAATTCCTTGTTCGTCAAGGTCATAAACCTCGGGAAGCGCCATTGTTCCGGTAAATGTCGCAGAATAAGCCAAAGTTATTCTCTGTCTTCTCAACTCATAATTAGCATTGAGTACACCACTCCATTTTGGAGCAAAAAGAATATCTGTAGTTATCTCCTCATCATCCGGCCCATAATCCGTTTCGGTCGACTCCAAAAGATTCAATCCTATGTTTACACTAAAGGGAAACTTAAAATTATGATTGAGATTGATTCCCAAGCCCATCGTCTTCGCAAAGCCATCAGAATTCTCATAAATGATCATTCCCGGAATATCATAATCCGGAATAATCTTGTTTGTGAAGTGCGTGTAAAATGCTTCAAGGTCAATGGATCCACTACCTCCTAGTCCCGTATAAACCTGGTTATAATTCAGGGAAAAATTATAAGAACTCTCCGGCTCAAGTTCCTCTGTTATGAACACTTCCCGCTGGCCTGTTACAAAGGCGTGATCTTCTGTGAAGAGGTTGACCACCTTAAAACCTGTTCCAAAATTAAACCGGAAGGTAGTCCAGTCAGAAGTTTTTGCTTTTAGATTCAATCTAGGAGCGTAAATTAATCCGTGCTCCTGATGATGATCCACTCTTAACCCACCTAGTATTGTGAATTTTTCGGAAAACCTGTATTCATCCTGTGCGAATACTCCCGGAACAAACTGATTGTTCGGAGTGTTTGTAACAATTCCGTCAATCTCTTCTTCTGTGGCCATGGTATTGTCATCATAAGCATCGTATCTCAGTGTGGCACCTACAAGAACATCATGTTTTGATTTGTTGAAATTCCAAAGAAAATTTCCAAATGCAATTTGCTGGGAAGCCTTGTAATATTGGTCACCATAGTAACTGTCCTGGTCGTGATTAGATAAAGAATAATCTATTTTCAAATTTGCCTTGGTATCGAGGGCATAAGTGCCGAAAAGCTCAGCCCGATTGGTATAGATACTTTCCCCGTATATCTGATCATTACCTCTTAGTCCCCTGTAAGCCCTGTCCTTGACATAGGCCTGAACACCATTTCTTCTGTCCTCATAATAGTATTTTGCAGCAAGTGAAAATATCTTGTCACTGGGACGGTAAAAATTTATTTTGGAAAAAACGGAAATGTGATCAGAATTGATCCCGTCACCAAAGCCGTCAAAATTGTTATCCGCATATAAATTAGCATAACCAAAATTTACGCCCAGATAGGCATTTGACCTGCCCAATCGAGGAGCCATTGCCACATTTCCAAATACTTCTTCATGGGAACTTGTCATCAGGTCAACAGAAACAGCTGGCTGGGATTCCGGATTCTTCGTAATGATATTGATCACTCCTGCTACCGCTTCTGAACCATACAATGTACTGCTGGGACCTTTTATTACTTCAAAACGATCGATGATCATATTTGGTATTCCATTAAGTCCGTAAACCGAGGCAAGGCTTCCGTAAATTGGCGTGCCATCCATTAAGATGGCAGTATAAGATCCTGGCAATCCGTTAACGCTGATATTGTTGGTATAACATACCCCACAGGCAACCACTTCCTGCACACCATTGACTAATTGGACACTTTCCACTACTGAGCTGGAAGCTGAAGGAAGATAGGTGTCAAGTTGTTTTGAGGTTACCACATCAATTTTTATGGGTGAGGCCGAAACATACGTTTCCTTCATTGTTCCTGTCACGACCACTTCTTCGAGCGTTGAGGAGGAAATCAGGTGAAAATTAGCGATAAGGGTCTGTCCGGCTTTTAGCTGTATGGATTTTTTCTCAGATATATGGCCCACAAAAGAGGCTATGAGCGTATAATTTCCCGGGGGAATGTTTTTCAACTGATAATTACCATTGAGATCAGTGGTGGCTCCATATTCTGTATTTTTGAGATGCAAAGTTGCAAAAGGGAGTACATTTTCCTCGCTGGTCAGGCGTCCTTCGATCTGGCCTGATTGAGCAAGTAGGCCCATACAGTTGATGAATAAACCTATTAAAAAAATGATTCTTAATTGCATATTGTTATAAAAGACTATAATTTTATCTTTTGAATGCAAAACTAATAAAGTTAGATATAACTAACAAAATATCCTTTATGAATATAACTAGTAATATTGAAGATTATATAAAAGCTATTTTTCATTTGACATTTGAGGGCTCATCGGATAAGGTTGGAACGAACCAACTGGCAGAGTATTTAAAATTATCTCCGGCATCTGTAAGTGTGATGATCAAGAAGATGAAAAGTAAGCACCTTGTGGATTATGAGAAGTACGGGAAGATCAGTTTGACGGATGTGGGCCATAATCTAGCCGTAAAACTTATCAGGAAGCATCGTCTTTGGGAAACTTTTTTGCATCGATATATGAATTTTAGCTGGGATGAAGTTCATGAAGTTGCACATCAGCTTGAACATATTCAATCTCCAAAATTAATCAGAGAACTCGATAATTTTTTAGGGAATCCAAAGGTTGATCCGCATGGTGACGTAATTCCGGATGAAGAGGGTAATTTTAGCCATACCACAAGGAAATCTTTGTCCGAACTTGAGAAAGGCCATCGTTGCCGGATGGTATCGGTAAAAGATAGTTCAGCAGCGTTTCTAAAATATGTTACGCAGCTTGGCCTTGCCTTGAGCAGTGAAATTGAGGTCTTGGAGGTGAGAGAATTCGATCATTCGATGATGATCAGGTATGAAAATAAAGTGGAGAATGTGTCAAAAAAGTTTGCGGAAAGTGTGTATGTTGAGGTACTTTGAGCAAAAACGGACACAATATTCAACAGACGATAAAAAGTTGTCTGTTACGTTAGGGATGATTCCAATAAATCGATAAGCATTTAATCCCGTTTAATAGAATGATTAATGCCATAAAAATGTAAATTTGCACCAAAATTAAATTCACTTATGTTCAATAAATATCTAAAACTTGTCCTGGCTGCCATCATTACCGTATGGGCCGTTTATGAATTCTATCAGGGACATATCATGAATGGTATCTCCATTTTGTTGCTTGCAGGTATCTTTGTTTTCTTTTATTTTAAAAATGAAATTCTTCTTTTAACTTTTTTCAAATTGCGTAAACAGGATTTTGAAGGAGGTAATAAATTACTCGACAAGATCAAAAATCCTTCAGCAGCATTGACAAAGAAGCAAGAGGGGTATTATAATTTCTTACGTGGAATCATGGTTTCTCAAACTAATTTAACACAAGCAGAAAGGTTCTTTAAAAAGGCCTTGAATCTTGGCCTTGCCATGGACCACGACAAAGCCATGGCAAAATTGCAACTGGCAGGGATAGCGCTAACGAAAAGAAGAAAAAGAGAAGCAACAAATCTTATAACAGAGGCGAAAAAGCTGGATAAACACGGTATGCTTAAAGATCAGATTGCTATGGTAAAGCAGCAAATGAAAAAGATCTGACAAGGTGTTTTAATTCAAAGATTTGACTGGATTACATGAATAAAAAGATTCTTCTCGTTACACTTCTGATCATCATGGCTGGTTCCACGGGTTTTTGTCAGGGTCTGAGCCTGATGACATACAATATTCGCTACGCTACTGACAGTGACGGAGAAAACAGCTGGGAAAACAGAAAAGAGTTTTTAACAGACCAGATTCGTTTTTATTCTCCTGATATTTTTGGAATTCAGGAAGGCTTGAAGCTTCAGGTTGATCATCTTCAGGCTGAATTAACTGGCTATGACTTTGTTGGCGTTGGGAGAGATGATGGAAAGGAAAAGGGCGAGTATTGTGCTGTTTATTACAAAAAGGATAAGTTCCAACTTCTTGGCCATGACACATTCTGGCTTTCTGATAAACCTCAGAAACCTTCAAAAGGATGGGATGCTGCCTATGAACGAATCTGTACCTATGCTTTCTTTATGGATAAGGATACTGGAATTAATTTTTGGGTTTTTAATACACATTTTGACCATGTTGGGGTTGAGGCCAGGAATCGTAGTGTAGAGCTGATCAAAAATAAAGTTGATGAACTAAACAAAGATAATTTCCCGGTTTTTATTTTGGGCGATTTTAATTTGAATGAACAAAGTGATGCTATATTGTATATGTCAGAACATTATAAAGATTCGAGGCAATTCACTGAAGAGAGAGCTTTTGGCCCTTTTGGGACTTTTACCGGATTTGAGTTTCACAATGCTGTTCAGGACCGCATAGACTATATTTTTTGCTCCAAAGAAGGTGTTCGAGTTAGGAAGTATGCCGTACTTACAGATTCAAAACATCAAAAATACCCTTCCGACCATTTTCCTGTTTATGTCAGGGTCTTTTTAAGCAGATAAAAAGGAATCCATTAAATTTTCAATTTCTTTCCGATATACATCAATGAATGTCCTTCTTCTACGGAAAGGTCCTTATAATTCGCTGGAATAATATGTATCTCATTATCTGTTCCTTTTACAAACACAGGAATAGATTTTATCTCCTTCATGGTGGCTTTCATCAGATCTTTATAATGTTCCGGTGAATTTATCTTCACTTCATTGATGATTGGATAGTCACGGACCACTTCCGAAATATTGATAAAATCGTCAGTTTGAGAGAAGAGCCCTTCTTCAGGGTTGTTGTCAGGGTCTCTCATTTCTTCTGCACTGATCAATCTGAAGGCACCTTCCTCTCCAAAGGTTTGCTTTAGTTTTGAGAGGGCATATTCGTTAATTGTATTACTTCCGGTCAGAGCCAGTAAAAAACCAATATCATTGAGTTCAATATTCTCAAAGATTTCATCCTCGTAAATATTGCATTCCATGGCCTCAAGTCCTTCCTCAATAGATGTTTCAATATTGGTTCGATTACTGTCTATGAGAACCACTCTACGATTGTTGTTTTGTAAGTATTTTGCAATCAATCGAGCAGGAGGGGAGGCACCTACAATTAAAATCCCTTCTGATTTTTTGAGTAATACCCTGGTAAATCGAGCCATAAGTTTAGCCGTGGTTGCATTGAGTAATACAGTGCCTAACACAATCATAAATACCAAAGGTGTAATATAGTTTGCATTTTGAACCCCTTGCATAGTCAGTTTCAATCCAAACAGTGAGGCGATACCTGCTGCCACGATACCACGAGGCCCAACCCAGCTGATAAATATTTTTTCATTACTGGATAGTCCGCTCTTTCTTGCACTGAGAAAAACCCCAAGGGGCCTCACTAAAAGCACCACCACACCAAATAGAATAAGGGAATTCCAATTGTAAATTAACTCAAGATCAGAAAGATTGATGTTTGCCGAAAGTAATATGAACAAAATAGATATTAACAGTATACTGATGGTTTCCTTAAAATACAGGACATCCTTTAGTGCCTCAAGTTTCATGTTACCCAGAACCATCCCCATGATCACAACCGCGAGAAGACCGCTTTCATGAGCAAACAAATCTGCAAGTACAAAAACTCCCAGTACCAGGGCAAGTGCCACAACATTTAAAAGGTAATGAGGAATTAATTTTTGTTTTATGGCAGTTGCAAAGGCATATGCCGAAGTAAATCCAATTGAAAGGCCTATGATCACAATCTTACCAAATTCAACAAGGGTTTCCTTACTGTATTCCATTCCGGTGTCTCCGCCAATTCGTATAAACTCAAAAACCAGTACGGCAATCAAAGCACCGATTGGATCAATGAGTATCCCTTCCCATTTTAAAATAGTTGAAATATCTTTTTTAAGAGGCAGGTTTCTTAAAATAGGCGTAATTACTGTTGGTCCGGTAACAATGATCAGGGAAGAGAACAGGAATGATAAAGGCCAGTTGAGCCCGATAATAAAATGAGCTGTTACTCCCGCTGTGATCATGGTAATAAAAGCTCCAAGTGTGATCAGCTTGTAGATCACAGGCCCCACACTCCTTATCTCATCTTTTTTGAGTGTCATTCCTCCTTCAAACAGGATCAATGCAATAGCAAGGGAAACAAAATTGAAAAGACTTTCCCCTGGAAACAAACCTTGTTTTCCGTTCCAGACAGGTTCAATCCATTTGTTGCCATCTTCGGAAATCAGAGTTGAAATAGGACCTACGAGTAATCCGATCAAAATAAGTGGTAAGATCGCGGGAATTTTAAATTTCCATGCAACCCACTGGGCAATGATCCCCAATATAATAATTCCTGCAAGTTCGAGCATATTTAATTTTATTGATCAGCTAAAAATACTATTTTTATCCGTACCAAAACCTAATGCTTGTGTCAGATCACAATAGTTTAAAAATATGGGCACAAAAGTATTGGTGAAAAATAAGTGAACTTTGAACTTTGAACTTTGTACAGACAGTCTGCAAGGCGCCATGAAGGCGGGTAAGTACGGATTTAAGAGCATTGAGTTATGTTCTTCACTTTCAGCAGGAGGCCTTACCCCCAACTATGGACTGATTAAAAAATGCGTTGAAGAATCAGACGTAGAGGTTCACGTTATGATCAGGCATAAAGAAGGAAGGTTCTCAGCAGAGATTGAGGATCTGAGCTTGATGAAATATGATATAGAGGCATCCAAACAGGCAGGTGCAACCGGGGTTGTTTTCGGAATTTTAAATGAAAAAAATGAAGTTGATGGCAAAAATGAGATTTTGGCCGATTTTGCTAAGTCCATAGGTTTAAAAACAACATTTCACAGGGCTTTTGATTTTGTACCCGATTTTAGGGTAGCCATTGAACAAGTAATGAAAATAGGATTTGACAGATTATTAACATCAGGTTTACAGCCCAAAGCTGAATTGGGTGTTTCAGTCATTGCGGAAATCCAACAAAATTTTGGAAAAGACATTCAAGTCATTGCCGGAAGTGGAATCAGTCCAAAAAATGCTTTAAAATTTTCGGCTTCAGGAATTGATTATTTGCATTTTACTGCAAGAAAACCCATAGGAGATCCTTTAGAAATGGAAATGGGACAAGTTTATGAGACAGATGAAAGGAAAATTCAACAGATTTTAAACCTTCCATTTAACCATATTAATTGATACAGGTAATGAATTGAATGAAATAAAGGAAGGCCTACAATAGATTTTATAATTTTCAGTTCTGTTTTTAATGACATTCCATAAATTATAATGAATAAAACTTTAGCTTACAGCATCCTTTTCTTGGTTATACCTTACTTGATCAGAGCACAGGATTCTTTTGATTTGAATGTATTCCGTAATCAACCGGTAAACTATGAGGGTATCACTGGCGACGATAAAAATGCGATAAAAATTCAAAAAGGAAGGTTGGTCTACAAAAAGGTCAAGGTACCTAAATATAGAGAAGGTTCTGACGTGAATTTAAAACTCAGGTTAAAATCGATGGGTGATAGATGGGATAAATCAGGTTCTTGTTTTGTCGTATCGAACCCGGAGCTGATGTCCATATTAGATACAGGGGAGGATGGAAAAGAATTTCCGATTGAATCAGGTGTTATGTCTAGGAATTTAGGTATCAAATCCACTTCAGAATATTTGCCAGTCGTTGAATTACTTCGGTTTGTTACACCATTTGGAGCCGGTTATTACAGTGAGAACAACGAAGGACACAGGAAACCTGTCTACATTCCTAAATGGGAGAATGAAATTGTTTGGGAAAAGGATATTAGTCATCTCCTTTCCATAACAGAAGGAGAGTTTTACCTTGGGGTATGGATTGACACCTGGACCAAAGAAGGGTTTGAAATTGATCTCAGTCTTCATTATTCAGGACGAAGAGATGCCTTAAAGCAGGTGAAACCTTTGCTGAATACCATTGGCTATGTCAAGGGACAGAACCTACCGGAATTTTTTGCTGATACGACGCTAACTCACACATTTACAATTGAAAATAAAATAAAAAATGCGAAGTTGTATTTTCTTACTTCCGGACACGGAGGCCATAGTGGCGGGGATGAATTCAGCAGAAAAAAGAATCAGGTCTGGTTGGATGGCAAAAGTATTTTGGATACCATTCCCTGGAGGGATGATTGCGCCTCCTTCAGAAGATACAACCCAACTTCAGGGGTATGGTTAAAAAAAGATACAGCTTCTTATATTGATTTTGAGGCCAGAAAGTACAAAGTGAAAGAAATTGAAGAGCGAATTGCTTCTTCTGATTTGTCCCGTTCTAACTGGTGTCCTGGTTCAATCGTGGAGCCTTATATAGTGAAGCTTGGTGATCTGGAGTCTGGTACACATCAAATTGAAATAGCCATAGATGCCGCTCGGGCAGAGAAAGAAAAATACAATCATTGGCTCGTTTCGGCTTATCTTATTTACGAAGAGTAAGGCTCTTTAATCAGGATTTGTGCCGGAACAAATCTCTTGTTCTTTGGTAATCAGCGTATTTATATTTTAGACGACAATGGACGTTCCTTTTGAGGAGATGTTTTTCTTATCATCGAATATGAAATCGATTTTACCCATATTTATTCCCCAGCATCCCACCTGATTAACCAACATATTCTTGCCATCAACATTTTTAGTTACAGTTGGTTTTTTCAAAAAGGTATGGGAATGTCCTCCAATGATCAAATCAATATTTCTTGTACTTTTTGCCAGGGTCAGATCACTCATACTCTCCGGATACTTTTTATAATAATAGCCAAGATGTGATAGGCAAATAACGAGATCGCACTTTTGCTCCTCTCTCAAAATTTTGGTCATATCCTGAGTTATTTCTATGGGGTCAAGATATCTGGTTTCTTTGTAAAGCCTTGGGTCCACTAAGCCCTCCAGCTTTATTCCGATTCCAAATACCCCAATTTTCAGTCCATCTTTATAAAAAATTTTAAAGGGAAGCGTTTTGCCATCCATCACAGTATTTGTAAAGTCATAATTTGAGATCAGGAAGTCAAACTTTGCATGAGGTAGTTGTTTTTCAAGACCGTCTATACCGTTGTCAAAATCATGATTGCCAATAGTGGCGGCGTCATAGCCAAGCTTACTCATCATCTTAAACTCAACCTCACCTCCAAAGTAGTTGAAATAAGGTGTACCCTGAAAGATATCTCCTGCATCAAAAAGAAGTGTATTAGGATTTTCTTTTTTTAGATGCTTAATAAGTGTGGCCCTTCTGGCAACACCCCCTGTATTTGGGTATTTGCTGTGATTCTCTGAAAAAGGCTCAATATGACTGTGAACGTCATTGGTGTGAAGGATCGTGATCTTTCTTTCTCTTGAAATGTTACAGGAGCTTAATGGCAATCCACCCAGGCTTATCAGCGAGCCTGTGGCAAGGCTGTTTTTTATAAATTTTCTTCTTTCCATTACTTTACTTTAACGAATCGGTTATCAAGAGATGCATATAATGTATCCTTGGTTTTCAGATGATCTATGATGGCGTCCCTAACCTTGTAATTGGTTGGGTACAACTCAAGAGGGTCCTTAAAGAAGGTCATATTATCCCCTCCGTGCTGCAGATAATCATGAGTGAGGACCCAATAGGTTTTATCCGGGTCAAATTTCTCTCCTTGAATTTCAATTTTCGAAAACTGCTTATTTTTCAATCGCAACTGAACTCCTGAAACAGGGTGGGCAACACTTCTTTTGGCGAGTTGATCAAATAATTCCTTGGTTTTGGCCCCAGATAATTTAACGATGACCAGTTTGTTTTCAAATGGCATTAATTTAAAAATGTTTTCCACTTTTAAGTCACCTCTTGGCAACGAAGTTCTGATGCCACCGTAATTGAAAAGAGCGAAATCTATATGTTCACCGGTCTTTCTGTAAAATGTGCTGTCTGCATTCTGATAACAGAGATCGGCATAGAAGTTACCGAGTGAACTTTCAAGGTCTGCTTCTGTCCTGTCCAGAGGTCGGGGATTGTAACACAATACTTCATTTATTTTGTTTTCAAGCTCAATTTTATAAGGTTCAAAAGCCTCAATTACTTCTTTATTGGATTCAATTTTTTCATCGATATGAAGCTGTTCTCCTCGTATCATTTTAAGTTCGCTGTTTTTTTCTTTACAGGAAACAACTATTTTGTTTAATAATGATGAAATCAGTATTAATACTAGAATTTTATATAGTTTTGTCTGCATAATTCTGGTAAATGAAACTATTGAATTTAAGGAATAAAACGGCCAGTAAATTTATAAAAAACCAACGGAATGCAGCTGAAAGAAAAAAGGAATTTGAACTAAAGGCTGTAAAAAAGATAGGTGTTCTGGCAGAATTGAGTTTATTTGAAACCTATGATTTTACAAAAAGGCTCGCAGATCATTTAAAGGTGCGTCATGAGGATTTGAAAGTCTTTTTGTTCGATCCTTCGGGAAAAGGGGAAGCTCCTGGGTTTTACAAGACTTGTAATGAAAAAGATTTTGGATTTTTTGGCAAAGTAAAGTCGGAGGCCCTGAACAGATTTTTATCCTTTGATTTTGATCTGCTCATTAATTACTGTGATGCATCTTTGCTTTATCCAAGGGTCATCATGTTGAAGTCGGCTTCAAAAATGAGAGCAGGATTTGAAGATGAATTGAATTTCTTTAATGATATAGCCATTCATGCCAAAAAAAATGACATTGACACTTTTAATAGTGAGTTGGCAAAATATTTAAAGATATTGAAACTGATCGATTAGAAATACAATAATCAAAACAAATGAAAGAATTTAGAGGGACGGGAGTGGCATTGGTTACACCTTTTGACAATGAAGGTCAAATAGATTTTAAGGCTCTTGTGAAACTTGTCAGGTATCAAATAGACAATGGTGTGGATTATCTTGTTGTCCTTGGTACAACAGGGGAAACCGCCACTTTGACTGATGAAGAAAAAAGATTGGTTAAAAAATGCGTTCTGGATACATGTAATGGAAGCGTACCCGTTGTTCTGGGCCTTGGGGGCAATAATACACAACGTATTCTTGAAGATCTGGAAGAGGAAGACTTATCGGGTTTTTCGGCTATTTTATCCGTGTCACCCTATTACAATAAACCTTCCCAGGAAGGAATCTATCAGCACTACAAACTGTTGTCTGAAAAAAGCCCCTTGCCTTTGATTCTCTATAATGTGCCTCCCAGAACCGGGAGTAATATTGAAGTGGAAACCGTGGTAAGGCTTTCCAATGATTGCAAGAATATTATTGGAATAAAGGAAGCCGCAGGGGATTTTGAACAGGTGCTTGAGTTAATCAGAAAAACACCTGAGGATTTTTTGATTATATCAGGGGAAGACAAATTGGCACTTCCTCTTGTTCTGGCAGGAGGCGATGGGGTTATTTCTGTAATTGGTCAGGGACTTCCAGAAGCATTTAGCAGGATGATAAAAATGGGATTGGAAGGGAAATCTCGTGAAGCATATGACATATTTTATACATTGACGGAAAGCATCGATCTGGTGTTTGCTGAAGGAAACCCTTCAGGCATCAAAAGTATGCTAAATTCATTGCATATTTCTGAGCCGTTTGTCAGATTGCCTCTTGTCCCGGCAAGCTCTGATTTAAGACAAAAAATTAATACCTTTGTTAATCATTTTTAAATCGAGAAATAAATGGTTTCAGAAATTATCGAAAAAGCTTTGAATCATCAGATTCGAATTGAAGCTGAATCATCACAAATATATCTTGCTATGGCTTCATGGGCTGAAGTGCAGGGATTCGAAGGTGTCGCCTCATTTATGTACGCTCATTCTGACGAGGAACGTATGCATATGTTAAAACTGGTCAAGTTTGTCAATGAAAGAGGAGGGCATGCAGAAGTTTCCGATCTGACAAAACCACCGGTTTCGTTTGGCTCCTTCAAAGAGATGTTTCAAAAGTTATTTGATCATGAGGTAATGGTTTCTCAAAAGATCAATGAGCTTGTGGATATTACACTAAAAGAAAAGGATTATGCTACACATAATTTTCTTCAATGGTATGTTGCTGAGCAGATCGAAGAGGAAGCCCTGGCCCGAACAATCCTTGACAAGATCAACTTAATCGGAGATGATAAAGGTGGGCTTTATCTGTTTGATAACGATGTTAAACTTTTGGTTACAAATCCAACTCCTGACATGGAGTAAGGCTCACTTTTCGGAATAAGTATAGTTAAGCTGCTAGGAATCAAATCCTTGTTGGCATTTAACTGCTATAATTTAATCAAAAAATATTTTTTCAAAATCCATTTGAAAAGACTAATTTTGCCAAATGCAAAAAATGAAGAGGTTAGTTTATTTATTTACACTTGTATTGGTGTTGGTATCTTGCAGTGAATATCAGAAGGTCCTTAATAAAGGTAAGAACACTGAAAAGTACCAGATGGCTGTAGATATGTATGAAAAAAAAGAGTACAAAAAGGCCATTACCTTGTTTGAAAAAATCATGGGTCCTTATGCAAATAAGCCGCAGATGGAAAGAATCCAGTTTATGATTTCTGACTGCTATTTTCAAACTGAGAATTACACCATGGCATCTTATTACTTTTCAAAATTCATTGCCAATTATCCTGAAAGTACCAAAGTTCAGGAGGCAGCCTACCATAGTGCCAAAAGTTATTACCTGGCCTCACCGGCATACAGCAGGGACCAGGAAGATACCTACAAGGCCTTGACAGCCTATCAGAATTTTATAGATAAATATCCGAATTCTGAATTGATCGAAGAAGCGAACAGAGATTATGCAGAGCTCAATAAAAAACTTGAATTTAAAGATTTTGAAGTGGCTCGTCTTTATTATCATACAGAAAATTATCAGGCTGCCATTCAGGCATTTGAAAATTTCAATGAAGATCATTTAGGTTCTGTATATAAAGAGGATGCTCTTTATTTCAGTTTTAAATCAGCCTATGAATTGGGCATGCAAAGCGTTCTCAGTAAAAAAGAAGAAAGATTGTCCAACGCGATCCTGGCCCACAAAAAATTTGAAAAAGCCTTTCCTGAATCCGAAAAGCTGGAGGAAGTCAATTCAATGGGTTTGAAATTGCAGGAGGAAATGTTAAAAACAAAAGAATTATTATCTACAATATCACAAAATAATTAATTGATGAAAGATTATAAAAATACTTCGGCTCCGGAAAGTACGGTTACTTTTGACAAAGTGAAGATTGAAGAGCCTACGCAGAACATCTATAAAGCGATTTCAATTATGTCGAAAAGAGCTGCGCAGGTCAATGAAGATTTGAAAAGTGAACTCATTGACAAACTTGAAGAATTTGCCACGTTTAATGATAGTCTTGAAGAAGTTTTTGAAAACAAAGAGCAGATCGAAGTTTCACGATTTTATGAAAGACTTCCAAAACCTACATCAATTGCGGTTCAGGAATGGTTAGATGAAGAAATTTATTTCAGGACTCCGGAAATTAACAAGGATAATATAGAATAAGGATGTCTGTCCTAAGCGGTAAAAAAATACTTCTTGGAGTTACTGCAGGAATAGCTGCTTATAAGGTTACTTTTCTTGTTCGACTTTTTATTAAGGCTGGAGCAGAGGTAAAAATAGTTATGACTCCTGCCTCAAAAGATTTTGTTACCCCGTTGACCCTGTCAACCTTATCAAAGAACCCGGTTCATTCCACTTTTTACGATAAAACAGACGAAAATGAGTTGTGGAATAATCATGTTGATCTCGCTTTATGGGCGGATCTGATGGTTATTGCCCCGCTTACTGCAAACACACTTGCAAAAATGGCTGACGGTATATGCGACAATCTTTTGCTCGCAACCTACCTTTCTGCCAAATCAACCGTTTATTTTGCACCTGCTATGGATCTCGATATGTACAAACATGAGACCACGGCGAAAAATATAGGTACCCTCGAAAAAAGGGGAAATATCTTTATACCTCCTTCTTTTGGAGAGTTGGCCAGCGGCCTGGAGGGAGAAGGCCGAATGGCGGAACCTGAAGAGATTTTGTCCTTTGTTGAAGAACATATAAAGGAAGGAATGCCCTTGCGAGGTAAGCGTGTTTTGATTACTGCAGGGCCAACATTTGAGGCAATTGATCCGGTAAGGTTCATTGGGAATCATTCTTCGGGAAAGATGGGTTTTGCCCTTGCTGAGGAAGCCGCCTCCCTGGGAGCTGAGGTTGTCCTTATTTCCGGACCTAGCCAGGAGAAGTTGGTTGATGGTGCCATTCAAAGGATCGATGTTGTAAGCGCAGATGAAATGTATGAATCTACTCATAAGTATGCAGACGAAGTGGATATAGCCATATTTTCGGCTGCGGTTTCCGATTTTAAGCCAAAAATTGTATCTTCTGAAAAAATAAAAAAGAAAGAGAATTCAATGAATCTGGAGCTTGTTAGGACCAGAGATATTCTTGCTTCGGTAGGGGCAAAAAAAGGGAAACAGTTTCTGGTTGGATTTGCTTTGGAAACTGAAAACGAGCTTGAAAATGCCAAAGAAAAGATTCGGAATAAAAATCTGGATTTAATCGTTCTAAACTCCTTGAATGATAAAGGAGCCGGTTTCAGGTCCGATACCAATAAAATAAAACTGATTGATAAGAATGAAAAGATAAAATCATTTGAATTAAAAACGAAGAAGGAAGTCGCTTCGGATATTTTTAATGAAATAATAAAACATTTTGATGCGTAGATTACTCTTCATAGTATTTTTTCTGTTAAGTTTCAGTTCAAGGGCCCAGGAGTTGAATTGCGTGGTTTTTATCAACGATGCAGAAATAGGTTTTTCCAACAGGAAAATTTTTGAAACCCTTCAAAATGCCGTTTTTGAATACATGAACAATACCAAATGGACTTCTTCAGTATATCAAACCCATGAAAGGATCAATTGTTCAATTACCATTAATATCTTAGAAGCGATATCGGCAAACAGTTTTAGAGGCAGCTTACAGCTTAAAGTTTCTCGCCCTGTATTTAACTCCACTTACAGTACATCGATTTTGAATTTTAATGATAACAACATCTCATTTACATACGAAGAGTTTGAGCCTTTGGTTTATAATGAGAATAATTTTGATTCTAATCTGGTTTCAATCCTGACTTTTTACGCTTACACAATTCTCGGATATCAGGCAGACACCTTTGGATATAAAGGAGGTGAAAACTTTTTTAAGCTTGCTGAAAATGTAGTAAACGTTGCCCAGCAGGGAGGTGGAGTAGGATGGAACAGGATAGATGGTAATTTCACTCGTTACCAGTTGAATGAAAACCTCTTGTCGCCCGTGTACGAGCAATACAGAAAGACCATGTATGAATATCATTTGTTGGGACTTGATCGTATGGTCGATAATACCAGAGATGCTAAAGAAGTAATAAGCAAATCTGTCCAGGATCTTGAGAATTTATTCAATGACAGGCCTAACACCTTTCTGATAAGGGTGTTTTTTGATACAAAAGGAGACGAAATTGTGGATGTTTTTGCCGATGGTCCAAGAATTGATACCTCCGGACTCAGAGAAGTATTGTCCAAGATCTATCCTGCTTATGATGAAAAGTGGAAGGAAATAAAGATATAGATTTTTCGATTTACGTATTTTTTTCTCTGTAATTGTTTATTAGTTTTAAATTATTCAACCAAGTAGAGCATGCTTTCATCCCTTTCTATAAAAAATTACGCTTTAATTGAAAACCTTAAAGTAGATTTTCAGTCTGGTTTATCAATTATAACGGGTGAAACTGGGGCAGGAAAATCAATACTTCTGGGAGGATTGGCCCTGGTCCTGGGAAAAAGGGCAGATAATTCTCTTGTTTATGATAAAGCTAAGAAGTGTATCATTGAAGCCGAATTTCAGGTAGAGAACTACCATCTTCAAAACTTCTTTGAGGCCAATGATCTTGATTATGATTCCGTAGTGATCATTCGGCGGGAAATTCTTCCGAACGGTAAATCGAGGGCTTTTGTCAATGATACTCCTGTCAACTTAGCCCTACTCAATGATTTGACTAACAGGCTGATTGATATCCATTCTCAGCATGAAACCCTGCAACTGGCAGATTCTGATTATCAATACCATATCATTGATTCTTTGGCTGGAAACGAGGGACTGCTCAAGGCTTATCAAAAATCATATCTGGATTTAAGAACAAGTGAAAAAGAACTCGAAAAAATCAAGTTGAGTCAGGCGGAAGCGAGAAAAGAGTATGACTACCACCTTTTTCTTTGGGAAGAACTGGATAAAGCCAATTTGAAGCCTGATGAGCAGGAAATACTGGAGAAGGAACTCGAAAAATTGTCACATGTTGAAGAGATCAAGATGAAATTGTCGGAAATTATTGGATTGTCCGAACAAGAATCCATGGGTGCCCTGAATCAATTATCTGAAATTAGTCAAAATCTTAATCGGATTTCATCCTATTCAGAGTTGTATGAGAGTTTATCCGACAGGCTTGAAAGCCTTTTGATTGAATTCAAAGATATTCTTGAAGAAGTTGAAAATGAAAATGATCAGTTGGTCTATGATCCGGGCCTAATGGAAGAACTTGATCAGAGGCTGCAGTTGATTTACAATCTCCAGAAGAAGCACCTGGTTCAGGATGTTGCGGCACTGATTGAAGTAAGGGAACAGTATAAAAACAAGATTGAAGGGGTCGATCATGCAGAAGAGTATCTGGAGGATATTTTGAAAGCTATAAAGGCTAAGGAGAATCAATTAAAAGAACTAGGTGAGAATTTACATCAAAGCAGAGTTCAGGCTGTTCCTGAATTTATTACTTTGATGGAAAATAACTTGAAAAGACTGGAGATGAAAAATACGCGTCTTTCAATTCATCTGGACAAATCAAAAGAATTTTTATTCAACGGACAGGATCGTCTTACATTTTTAATGTCTTCTGATAAGGGCAAGACTTTTGAGAATCTGAAAAAAGTAGCCTCCGGGGGTGAGATGTCGCGAATCATGCTTGCGGTTAAATCCATACTTTCCGAATATTCGGACCTTCCAGCGATAATATTTGATGAGATTGACTCCGGAGTTTCAGGAGAGGTATCCAACCGTATCGCTGAAGTGATGCAGAAAATGAGTGTGAACATGCAAGTAATTACCATAACACATTTGCCCCAGGTGGCGGCAAAAGGTCATCATCATTATAAGGTGTTCAAAAAAGAAACCAAGTCGGGTGTAAATTCTAATATAAAACTCCTGGATCCAGATGAACGACTTGTTGAATTGGCTGAAATGCTTGGCGGAAGTAATTTAAGTGAATCAGCGCTGGCTCATGCCAGACAATTGTTATCTTAATTTGTTAAAAATATTCTTTTAACTTTGAGCCGGTTTTAGACCTTGAAGGTTAAACAGATTTATCATAAATACAACAATTAAACTATATCATATGTACAATCTATTAAAAGGAAAAAAAGGAATCATTTTTGGAGCACTGAATGAAGACTCTATCGCATGGAAAGTTGCAGAAAGGGCTCATGAGGAAGGTGCTACATTTGTTTTGACCAATGCCCCTATTGCAATGCGAATGGGCGCTATTAATCAGCTGGCAAAGGATACCGGTTCTGAAATTATTCCTGCTGATGCTACCTCCATGGAGGATTTGGAGAATTTAGTTGAAAAGTCAATGGAAATATTGGGAGGGAAAATAGATTTCGTACTTCATTCTATCGGAATGTCGATCAATGTGAGAAAAGGAAAACATTACACACAATCAAATTATGATTTTACGCATAAAGGATTTGATGTATCGGCGTTGTCATTTCACAGGGTTATGAACGTGCTATACAATAAAAAGGCTATGAATGACTGGGGTTCAATTGTAGCGCTTACGTACATGGCTGCCCAAAGGGTATTTCCAGATTACAATGACATGGCAGACAATAAGGCATATCTGGAATCTATTGCGAGAAGTTTTGGATATTTCTTTGGTAGAGATCATAAAGTTCGTGTCAATACGATTTCTCAATCTCCTACGCCAACAACCGCAGGGAGCGGAGTAAAGGGGTTCGGAGGATTTTTAAGCTATGCCGAGAAAATGTCACCATTAGGTAATGCCACGGCACTTGAATGTGCGGATTATACAATTTCCTTATTTTCAGATTTGACCAAAAAAGTGACACTTCAGAATTTGTTCCATGATGGAGGATTTTCGAATATGGGAATCAGTGATGTTATCATGGAGGGCTTTATGGAAGGTGGAGAGGAATAAGACAAAGGGTTTATACAATAATTTATCAACGGGAAAATTTATCAAAAGTTAGATTTTCCCGTTTTTTTTTTAACCTTTGCTGAAACGAAATCAATTGCAGTTTTCTATTATAATACCCGTATTCAACAGACCTGAGGAACTCGATGAGTTACTCGATTCTTTGCTCAACCTGTTGGAATTTGAATCTACCGAAGTTGTTATTGTAGAGGATGGTTCAACAAGGACAAGCCGGGAGGTTGTCAAAAAATACGAGGAAAAGCTAAACATTAAGTACTGTTTTAAAAACAATTCGGGGCCCGGAGATAGCAGAAACTATGGAATGGAAAGAGCATCAGGAGATTATTTTATTATTCTGGACTCCGACTGCCTTCTTCCTCGGGACTATTTGCATATTATAAGAAATTCGCTTGAAAAATCGTTTGTAGATGCTTATGGAGGCCCTGACTGCGCACATAAGAGTTTTAGCAGTTGGCAAAAGGCAATCAATTATAGCATGACTTCTTTCCTGACAACAGGTGGATTGAGGAATCGTGAGACCACAAAAAGAAAGTTTCAGTTGAGAAGTTTTAATATGGGGCTTTCAAAAAAAGCCTTTCAGACAACAGGAGGTTTTTCAAAACAACGCATTGGAGAAGATATCGACTTGAATTTTAAATTAATTGACAAAGGATTTTCTCTCAGGCTTATCACTGAGGCTTTTGTTTATCACAAAAGAAGATCTTCCTGGCTTTCTTTTTTTAGACAAACCATAAGTTTTGGCAGGGCCAGACCCATTTTAAACAAACTTCATCCAGGTACGGCAAAATTAACCTATTGGTTTCCCACTGTTTTTGTATCGGGGTTTGTTGTTGCTGTTCTCTTTTTCATGCTTGGATTCTATTCCTTTCTGCTTATTTATTTGTTGTATTCGATTGTCATTTTTATTGACGCAATAGTGAAGTCTAAAAATATTTTAGTTTCGTTTTTAAGTGTTGCGGCAGTGTATACTCAGTTTTTTGGTTATGGCTCCGGCTTTGCAAAATCTATGTTCCGTCTTCATGTTCGCAGAATGAGTTTAAGAGAGGCTTATCCTGCTATGTTTTCCTGAGAGGGACAGGAAAAGTTATTGATTCTCCAGCTAATATTTTCATTAAATTTGTAATGAATAGAACTTTTTATGGAATACGCTAAAAATATTTTGGAAACAATTGGTAATACACCAATGGTAAAGCTCAATAAAATTGTAGAGGACATCGAAGCATTGGTTCTTGCAAAAGTTGAGACGTTCAATCCTGGAAATTCTGTCAAAGACAGGATGGCTCTCAAAATGATAGAAGATGCAGAAGAGGCAGGTTTGTTGAAGCCAGGAGGTACGATCATTGAAGGTACTTCTGGAAACACAGGTATGGGGCTTGCCATTGCAGCGAATATCAAGGGTTATAAATGTGTTTTTGTTATTGCGGATAAACAGTCAAAAGAAAAAATAGACATTTTAAAGGCCCTGGGTGCTGAAGTTGTAGTATGTCCTACGCATGTTGAACCTGATGATCCAAGATCTTATTATTCAGTTTCCAAGAGGTTGTCTGAGGAAACACCCAATTCCTGGTATGCCTTGCAGTATGACAATTTATCAAATACGGCGGCTCATTACGAAAGTACCGGGCCCGAAATCTGGAAACAGACAGATGGAAAAGTAACTCATTTTGTGGTTGGTGTAGGGACCGGAGGGACGATTTCAGGCGTTGGGAAATATTTAAAAGAAAAGAATCCGGACATTAAAATATGGGGAATTGATACCTATGGTTCGGTATTTAAAAAATATCACGAAACCGGTATCTTTGATCAGAATGAGATCTATTCCTATATCACAGAGGGGATAGGTGAGGATATCCTTCCTAAAAATGTCGATTTTGATATCATCGACGGATTTGAAAAGGTTACAGACAAAGACGGGGCGGTTTATACTCGTAAACTGGCCCGGGAAGAAGGAATTTTTGTAGGGAACTCGGCGGGTTCTGCCATTAAGGGTGTGCTTCAGTTGAAAGATCATTTTAAACCAGAAGATGTGGTTGTGGTTTTGTTTCATGACCATGGAAGTCGTTATGTTGGAAAAATGTTCAATGATGACTGGATGCGTGAGAGAGGTTTTCTGGATGAAGAGATTGCCGTTGCCTCTGATCTGATCAAAAGTAAAGATGGATCTGAGTTAGTTTCCGTTAAAACGGAAGAACTGGTTTCTCATGCCATTGAGCGCATGAGAACACATGAAATTTCACAATTGCCGGTCATGGATGCCAGTGGTATAGTCGGTTCTTTGGATGAAAGTAGTTTGTTTCGGTTGTATTTAGAAGATAAGTTTATTGCAGACAAACCTATTAAAGAAGTTATGGGCAAACCCTATCCCATTGTGAAAAATGATGTTTCCGTTGAGAAGATCTCCGCCCTTATTCATAAAAATAATCAGGCAGTACTTGTAGATATGGGAAACAACCTGTACCATATTGTAACCAAACACGATATTATCAGCGCGATTCACTGATCCAAATAATCAGCTCTTTACAGCACCTGAAATTTTAATCGTATTCCGGATACCAATTCCTTAATCTGACCTCAATATCCTGGTTTTGGGTTTTGACAAGTTGGCTGAAGGCCTCAGTATCACTAATATCTGGCCGACCTCTGTAATGATAGGGATAAACTATTTTTGGCTTAAAATCAAGAACCGCACTGGCGGCCTGATCTATATTCATCGTATAGGGAAGGTTCATGCAAACAAATGCAATATCAATATCTTTTAAGCTTCTCATTTCAGGAATATCTGCGGTGTCTCCAGATATATAAATATTTTTTCCTCCCAGTTGAAGCAAGTATCCGTTTCCCCTTCCTTTTACGTGTTTGGCATCGGCCGATTCAGGGAGGTTATACATCGGAATGGCCAGAATATCAATGCCTTTCACAGATTTCTTCTCTCCATTGGAAAGAATGACAAGCTGATTTTTATATTTTTCAGATATCTGATCTGCCACTGCCTGAGGAACTAAGGTAGTAATACCTTCTACACCCAAACCATCTAATGTTTTTTCATTCAAATGGTCACCGTGAATATCAGTGATTAAAATGAGATCGGGTTTTTTGATACCTGCAAAGGCTTTGGAACCACCATAGGGGTCGACATAAATTACTTTTCCATCATATTCAAGTACAAGGGTTCCATGTAAAACAGGCTGAATGGTCAATGCTTTGCCATCTGCCATAATTCTGTCCGCCTCGGGCCTTTGAGACCAGGCCGACAGACAAAAGAACAAACCCGATAAAATAAGTAATTGTTTTGGTAATGAAAGTATCGAATTGATGAACATCATATTAAAATATTTTTTTGACTTCTATTTTTAAATAAGAAATGGCCGCATTGCTGGGGCCCTCATTTTTTGCCAGGTTTTTTAATAATTCTTCTCTTAACTGTTCAGCTGTTTCAATCTCCTCTTTTGCCGCTGTGGTCCTTATAATTTTGACCACCAGATTTTTAGATGTAATAACAGCTTTCCAGGCAGTTTCGGAAACATAGATCTGTTGGGCGAGATTGTGTTCGAATTCCTGCTCCACAATCCCTATTAATTTATGGCTGTATTTTTCAGGATCCTTTGTGGTTGGTTTAATCCTGATCAATAATTTTGAAAGTGAGATTCTTTCAAGAAACAACACGAGTCTTTCAAAAGCCTGCAAACGAAGAGGTAATACATGTTGTTGTGAATCTTTTCGAAGGAGATAAGTTCTTCGGTTGTCTTCATTGGCCGTAAAACTTTTAAAAAAGTACAACGCAACGAGACCGGTAACAATAGCTGGTAAAGTATAGGCCAGTAATTCAATGATCTTATTGATGTCCATATGTTTGTTTTAGGTTTTAAATATAGCTTATGTAACTATAATTACAAAGGCGAATTAAATGATATTTGTCACAATTATATGTAACGATTGACACTAAATTTGGTACAAAATAACAGATGCGCCAGTTAAAAAAATAGTACTGCATTTGAATAAAATAATGTACGTATTTAACTTGTAAATGGCGTCGCAAATTTAATCATTATGATACACAAAACAATTAAGCTATTTTTAATCCTTATCGGTAGTGTGGCGATGGCACAGACTGGGCATCTCATGCAAGGTGTGGGTGCTGTAAATATGTCCATGGGTGGAGCAGCTACGGCACAGCCTCTTGACATCAGTGGCGCCATGCAGTGGAACCCGGCGGCACTATCGGTGTTTGACGGTTCAATACTTAAATTTGATATCGGGGCCTTTGAGGGTGTTCCCGAATTATCATCATCACTTCCTCCCGGAATGCTTGGTGAGGGAGCACCGGGTACCTTTGGTAAAACCAAATCTGAATTAGGATGGAACCCGATGCCTGCTCTTGGTTTTGCCTGGGGAAAAGAGGATTCAAACCATACCTTTGGTGTTTCTGCCTTTGGTATAAGCGGTTTTGGGGTTGACTTCCCTCAGGAAACAAATTTACCCGTTGATGGCACTGGTAATCCCAATCCAAATTGGGATCCCAATGATTCAAATGCCATTCTATACCCGCAAAATCTGATGGGCTTTGGAAGGTTACATTCTGAATACATGCTTTTACAGGTTGGTTTTACCTGGGCTTATAATTTTTCAGAAAAATTCTCAATTGGTTTGCAGCCAACCTTTAATTATGCTTCCCTGATTTTAGAACCGAACCCTTTGGCAAGACCAAGTCAGACTTTGGGTTACCCGGTTAGTAAGTCAGCTTCGACAACAGGATTTGGAGGTCAGGTTGGTTTGTTCTACGATTCTTTAAATGGATTTAAAATTGGTGCTTCTTATAAGTCGCCACAATATTTCAGCGAGTTTGATTTCGAGAATACTTATCTGGATGGATCTTCGGCAGATAACGTGAAATTCACCATGAATTACCCAGCTATTTATTCCATAGGTTTGGGTTACTCAAAAGGAATAGTTGACATTGCCGTTGACTATCGTTATGTGGATTATGAAAATACAGAAGGATTTGAAAAATATGGTTGGGAAACCCAATTGAACCCAATATTAAGACAGGAAATTCCCACAGGAGCAGTAAATGGTTTTGGATGGCAAAATATATCTGTTGTTTCTGCCGGGCTTCAGTTAAAAGCCGTTGACAGATTGCCTTTAAGATTTGGTTATACCTATAGTTCAAATCCAATTCAGGATGAATTAGCTTTTTTCTCGACTCCGGCGACAGCAATTATTGCGCACGCCTTCCAATTTGGTCTTTCCTATGAATTTACTGAAAACTTTAGACTGGACGCTGTGTATCATTATGGTATGAGCGATGGAAAAACAAGCGGAAATTTGTTGAGCCCGATACCGGCTATCGACTTTAATCAGGATGGATTCCCTGACGGGCCATGGGATGCAGACCAGAATCCTCTGGGCAAAATTCCTGGATCTGAGGTGGCATATGAGATGACTACACAAATGTTTATGATTGGTTTGAATTTTAATCTTGGTGGAAAAGATACTGACGGTGACGGTGTCAAGGATAAATATGACCAGTGTCCGGAAGAAGCTGGATTAGAAGAGTTCAACGGATGTCCAGACACGGATGGTGACGGAATCATGGATTCAGAAGATAAATGTCCAAACGAAGCCGGCCCGGCCAAATTCAACGGATGTCCTGATACCGATGGAGATGGATTTATAGACAAAGAAGATATGTGTCCAAACGAGGCAGGACTGGAGCAATTCAACGGATGCCCTGATACGGATGGTGACGGAGTTATGGATTCTAAGGATGAATGTCCAAATGAAGCGGGACCTGTTGAAAACAAAGGATGTCCTGTAAAAGATGCAGATGGTGACGGAGTGCCTGATGACCAGGATAAATGCCCTAATGTGGCAGGTGTGGCCGAGAATTACGGATGCCCGATCGTAACAGCAGAGGTTCAGAAGGAGATTACCGATTTGGCGAGAGCTATCTATTTCAAAACAGGAGCTGATGCCTTTACGGACGAAACCAAGATAAGACTTGAGGGAATTGACAGGATTTTAGCCGAATATCACGCTTCAAAATTCGTAGTGGAAGGACATACAGATAACACAGGTAGTGACAAGATCAACAAGGAGCTGTCTCAAAAAAGAGCAGATGCCGTAAGAAACTATCTTGTTGAAAATGGGTTCCCTGCTGAGAATATTAGAGCAGTTGGATATGGTTCTTCCAAACCAATTGGAGATAACAATACCAGAAAAGGACGTCAGGCAAACAGACGCGTAGAGATTTACCTGGATAAATAATCATTTAGATTGATCAGAAAAAACCGCTTTATCAAAAGCGGTTTTTTTTTGACAAAATGTCAATAACTTTTATTGTTGTTGATTAATATGGATTGTATTTTTGGAGAAAATGAAGAGGAAGTGACAAGTTATTTGGAAGCCCTGAATGAGGCACAAAAGGAGGCGGTTATTCAACGTGAAGGACCCATGATCATCATTGCAGGGGCAGGATCAGGTAAAACAAGAGTTTTAACTTACAGGATTGCCCATTTGATGAGAAATGGAGTGGATCCTTTTAATATCCTCGCCCTCACTTTTACCAATAAGGCGGCTCGGGAAATGAAAAGCCGCATTGCCGGAGTTGTTGGTCCAAGCGAGGCAAAGAATTTATGGATGGGTACATTTCATAGTGTCTTTGCAAGGATTCTCAGAAGTGAAGCCGAAAAATTAGGCTATCCTTCTAATTTTACAATTTACGATACCCAGGATTCTGTAAGGCTTATAACTTCGATTATTAAAGAGCTGCAACTCGAAAAGGATAAATACAAACCCAAACAGGTTCTCGGTAGAATTTCTCAGTTTAAAAACAGCCTGATTACGGTAAGGGCTTATTATCAGAACCCCGAGGTCATGGAGGCTGATAAGGTTTCAGGAAGGCCCAAAATCGGTTCTATCTATAAAGAATATGTAGATCGCTGTTTTAAAGCCGGGGCGATGGACTTTGATGATTTACTTCTCAGGACCAATGAACTTTTAACCCGGTTTCCGGAAGTTCTTGCCAAGTACCAGGATCGGTTCAGATATATTCTTGTGGATGAGTATCAGGATACAAATCATTCGCAGTATCTTATTGTAAGGGCATTGGCGGACCGTTATCAAAACATATGTGTTGTAGGAGATGACAGTCAGAGTATCTATGCCTTTCGTGGAGCAAACATCCAGAATATTTTGAATTTTCAGAAGGATTATGATGATGTTAAAATCTTTAAGTTAGAACAGAATTATCGATCCTCGAGTAATATTGTACAGGCGGCGAACAGTGTTATTGATAAGAACAAGACCAAGCTTGAAAAAGAAATCTGGACCTCAAATAAAGAAGGTGAACCCATCAAAGTCATGAGAACGTTTTCTGAGGGAGATGAAGGAAGGTTTGTTGCAAGTTCAATTTTTGAAAATAAAATGCAACATCAGATCCCGAATAATGATTTTACGGTTCTTTACAGGACAAATGCGCAATCCAGGGCTATAGAAGATGCGCTTAGAAAGAAGAATATTAAGTATAAAATTTACGGGGGATTATCTTTTTATCAAAGAAAAGAAATTAAAGATACATTGGCTTATCTGAGGCTATTGGTCAATTCCAATGATGAAGAAGCGCTAAAGAGGGTGATCAATTATCCGGCCAGGGGGATAGGCCAGACAACGATTGACAGGTTGGTAATCGCGGCGAATCAGAATGATATATCCATTTTTGAATTGCTGTTCCAGCTGGACAGAATTCCTGTTAATATTAACTCTGGAATTAAATCCAAGCTGATCAATTTTAGAGATATGATTCGCAGCTTTCAAATTGAGGCTCAGTCAAAAAATGCATATGAAGTTGCCGATCTGGTCGTTAAAAAAACCAGGCTTGTTCGCGATATTGAAAGTGAAGGTACCACTGAAGCCATAAGCAGAGTTGAGAATGTTCAGGAATTGATGAACGGAATAAAGGATTTTATTGAGGAGCAAACGGAAAAAGGTGAAGATTCTTCCCTGGCATATTTTTTAGAGGATGTGGCTCTGGCCACAGATTTTGATAAAGAAAAGGAAGATGTTCCAAGGGTCTCGCTGATGACGATCCACCTGGCAAAAGGATTGGAATTTCCTTATGTCTACATTGTTGGACTGGAAGAAAACCTGTTCCCTTCGGCCATGAGTATGAATACAAGAAGTGAAATAGAAGAAGAGCGCAGGTTGTTCTATGTGGCCCTTACCCGAGCTGAAAAACAGGTGTATCTTTCCTACGCTCAATCCAGATACAGATGGGGTAAACTCATCGATTGCGAGCCGAGCAGGTTTCTTGAGGAAGTGGATGAGAAATTTCTTGAATTCATAGCCCCGAAACAGGAAACAAGACCCGCCAATAAATTTATCGATAAGGATATTTTCGGAATTCCTGATCAGAAAAAGATTCGATTTAAAAAGCCGGTTTCCAGAAAGCTGGAGAAAAAGGTGAATAAACCAGTCATGAAGCCTCCCGTCTCGGTTCCTTCTAAAAACCTTAAAAAAATGAGCGAGGTAAAGGCATCGAGTAATCTGTTTGACACGGATCTTTTGCCGGGAAATATTGTTGAGCATGCAAAATTCGGAACAGGAAAGGTAGTTTCAATAGAAGGTGCGGGTAACAGTAAAAAGGCAGAAATACTGTTTGAATCAGGAGATCGTAAGAAGTTATTACTTCAATTTGCCAAGTTGAAGATTATTGGTTGATTCCTTGCCACTGTCATCAAAATAATTGTTACTTTGCAGCAAGTATAAGAATTTAATTAAAAGTTGAAATAAAGACCCAAAGAATGGAATTAGAGTACAATTCTGATCGAGAGCATTTGATCATTCCCGAGTACGGAAGACATATTCAAAAGCTTGTCAATCATTGTGTAAAACTGGAGGATAGAGAAGTGAGAAATACCATGGCCAAAGCCATCGTGCAGGTAATGGGTAATATGCAGCCGCATTTACGGGATGTACCTGATTTTCAACATAAATTATGGGATCAGTTGTTTATCATGTCAGATTACGAACTGGATGTGGATACGCCATACCCGAAACCAGAAAGAGAAGTATTGCAGGCCAAACCACAGGCTCTTGATTATCCGAGATCTGCTTCAAAGTACAGGTTTTACGGTAACAACATTCAGATCATGATCGATACTGCATTGACCTGGGAAGACGGAGATCTAAAGGATGCCTTGGTTTTCACCATCGCGAACCATATGAAGAAATGTTATTTGAACTGGAATAAAGATACCGTTGATGATGAGGTAATCTTTAGTCATTTAAAGGAACTTTCAGGAGGCAGGCTTGTGGTTAAGGATACTGATAGCTTATCCGAATCGAAAGATCTTGTGCGAAAAAAGCCTTCAAAAGGATTTCAGAAAAGCAGTTCAAAGCAGGGCAAAAAGAATTTCAGAAAAAGATAAGTTCCAAAAATTAAACACCAATAATGTCAGTATTTAAAATTGAAGGAGGACATCGCCTGAAAGGTGAAATTGTTCCTCAAGGTGCGAAAAACGAGGCCCTTCAGATTATTTGCGCCACCCTTTTAACGCCCGAAAAAATCACCATAAGCAATATTCCTGACATCAGGGACGTGAATAAACTCATCTTCATCTTGGGGGAACTTGGGGTTAAAATTGAAAAATTAGACAGAAATACTTATACGTTTCAGGCGGATGACATCAATTTAAAGTATCTCGAGTCTCTCGAATTCAAAAAGGACGGAAGTTCACTGAGGGGGTCAATCATGATAGTAGGGCCTTTACTGACCCGTTTTGGAAAGGGATATATCCCACGTCCGGGAGGTGATAAGATAGGCCGAAGAAGGCTTGACACTCATTTTGAGGGCTTTATCAAACTGGGGGCTTCCTTCCGATATAACAGAGAAGAGTATTTTTACGGTGTAGAGGCTGAAGAGCTTGTAGGGACCGAAATGCTGCTGGATGAAGCATCGGTGACCGGTACTGCAAATATTTTAATGGCTGCTGTCCTGGCGAAAGGAGAAACCATTATTTACAATGCAGCTTGTGAACCTTATATCCAGCAACTTTGCAGGATGCTGGTGAGTATGGGAGCAAAGATAGACGGATTAGGATCCAACCGCTTAATCGTTCAGGGTGTTTCTGAGCTAGGCGGATGTGAGCATAGAATATTACCGGATATGATCGAGATTGGCAGCTGGATAGGAATGGCTGCAATGACACGGTCCGAATTGACGATCAAAGATGTAAGCTGGAAGGATCTGGGTTTGATTCCTGATGTTTTCAGAAGATTGGGAATAGAACTTCAAAAAGTAAATGATGACATTTACATTCCTGCTCAGGATAGTTACAAGATCCAAGGATACATGGATGGTTCGATTTTAACGGTTTCTGACGCGCCCTGGCCCGGTTTCACTCCTGATTTACTAAGTATTGTCCTGGTAGTTGCCACTCAGGCAAAAGGGAGCGTGCTGATACATCAGAAGATGTTTGAAAGCAGGTTGTTCTTTGTGGATAAACTGATTGACATGGGTGCCAAGGTAATCTTATGTGACCCTCACAGAGCCACGGTGATTGGTATGAACCATGAATCGAGTTTAAAGGCTACTACTATGAGTTCTCCTGATATTAGAGCGGGAATTTCATTGTTGATTGCCGCTTTGTCAGCAAAGGGTACGAGTGTCATACACAATATCGATCAGATAGATCGAGGGTATGAAGATATCGATGTCCGATTGAGATCTTTGGGAGCAAAGATCGAGCGAATTGAGAATACTTTTTAAGCCTTAGTCAAAGACTTTATTTTTTTAGTGACATTATGACACAAATGAACTCTTGGCAAGTAATTTGCTTAGCTAGGGTAAGAGGATAAAATTGAATAATAATGAGTGATCAAAAACATACAGAGAAAGAACTGGAAAAAGATATACCTCAAAATGAAGTTGAAAATGAGACTTTGAATGAGGGAGATGATAATAAATCAGCGGATACGGCGGAAGAAAAATCAGAAGAGATTTCTGAAGTGGATACTCTAAAAGCTGAGGTTCAGAAGGAAAAGGACAATTTTTTACGTCTTTTTGCCGAATTTGAAAACTATAAGAAACGTACTTCACGAGAAAGAATAGAATTGTTTAGCACTGCGAATAAAGAGCTGATGACAGCTCTCTTACCAATTCTTGATGATTTTGAAAGAGGATTGAAGGAGGTTGAAAAATCATCAGATCAAGCCTTGCTGGAAGGAATGCAGTTGATTTATAACAAGTTTAAAAACACCCTTAGCCAGAAAGGGCTTAAAGAAATGGAAGTTAAGCAGGGTGACAGTTTTGATGCTGAGATCCATGAGGCGATTAGCCAGATTCCTGCCCCAAGTAAGAAGTTGAAAGGGAAAATCATTGATGCCGTTGAAAAGGGTTATAAACTTGGAGAAACGATCATAAGATTCCCGAAGGTTGTTATTGGAAATTAATCCTTTTAAACTAAAAATTTTAATATTGTGAAACAGGATTATTACGAAATTCTTGGAGTGAGCAAAAATGCTACTGCGAGTGAAATAAAAAAGGCTTATCGTAAAAAGGCCGTGGAGAATCACCCGGATAAGAATCCTGGTAACAAGCAGGCTGAAGAGCGCTTTAAGCAGGCCGCAGAGGCCTATGAAATTTTAAGTAATGCTGACAAAAAGGCAAGGTATGACCAATATGGCCATGCTGCTTTCGAAAATGGTGGAGCCGGAGGAGGTTTTGGAGGTATGAATATGGAAGACATATTTAGCCAATTCGGTGACATTTTTGGTGGACATTTTGGAGGCGGCTTTGGTGGTGGTTTCGGAGGAGGCTCCAGACAGGGACGGATCAAGGGTAGCAATCTTCGTATTCGTGTGAAACTGGAGTTGAAGGATATACTAAACGGTGTCAATAAGAAAGTTAAAGTAAAGCGTCAGGTCAAGGCACCCGGTGTAACCTATTCCACATGTACGGCATGTAATGGCCAGGGGAGTGTAATGCGTGTTACCAGCACAATTTTAGGACGAATGCAAACTGCAACGACCTGTCCAACATGTAAAGGTGCGGGTAAAGTTGTAAATCACAGGCCAAAGGGAGCAGACATTAATGGTTTGATCCTTAAAGAGGAAACCGTTGAAATTGATATTCCTGCAGGTGTAACGGATGGTGTGCAGTTAAAAGTATCAGGTAAAGGAAATGAAGCTCCCGGAGATGGTATTCCGGGTGATATTTTGGTTGTAATACAAGAAGTTCAACACGAAAAATTAAAGAGGGAAGGAACGAATCTTCACTATGACTTGTATATAAGTTATGCGGAAGCGGTTCTGGGATCAAGTAAAGAGATAGATACACTTACCGGGAAAGTCAGAATCAAGATTGAGGAAGGAACTCAAAGTGGAAAAATTCTTAGATTAAGAGGAAAAGGTCTTCCAAGTCTTGAAAGGTATGGCAATGGAGATCTCTTAGTTCATCTTAATGTGTGGACACCTAAAAAGTTGACAAAAGATCAAAAAGCCTTCTTTGAAAGTGTGAGAGATCATGAAAATTTTGTTCCGAAACCATCAGTTTCGGAAAAATCGTTTTTTGAAAAAGTGAAAGATATGTTTTCATAACTTCTGAAGAATCAATTTCTTATAAAGAAGTATTTGAGAATAATGAATTTTTTTAGGAAAAATTTCAGTATATTTGTTTTGCTGGATTTTTAAATTCAGTAACTTTTTCTTTTTCATAGCAATTTTCCCACTCTTTTTTAGAGTGGGTTTTTTTTGACACCAATGTCAAAAATTGTTTAAAATAAATTTTCAAAAGATTAGGATTTTGATGTAAATATTGTATTTTTACAGTCTTATTTATATTACTTTTAATAGTAATATTCTTTTTCATAGCAATTTTCCCACTTTTGTTTACAAGAGTGGGATTTTTTTATCATTCAGTTTAGCACTACTTTTGCATTTGAAAAGTAAGCCGTCTTATCGCTGCGCTTCTGGCGTGGAGGAAAGTCCGGACACCAAAGAGTAGCATAACGGATAACATCCGTCGTCATACATTTATGTATGATAGGACCAGTGCAACAGAAAGTATGTACAGTTCGGCTGTAGTGAAATCAGGTAAACTCTATGCGGTGCAATGCTATGTACATTGGAGATCCGAGAAATCGGGAGAGAACTACTCGTTCAATTCAAGGGGTGAGCAGCTAGAGTTGTAAAGTAATTTACGACCCAGATAAATGATAAGAATCTGTCCTCGGGCAGATACAGAATCCGGCTTACAGGCTTACTTTTCTATTTATAGATTTCACAATTTATACCCTGATTTCGTTCCATTTATTGTCAATTTTGAAGAAAAAATCCAGCTGTTTGAAGAATAGGAAATGGGAGGCTAATTTCGTTGAATATTTTATAAAATCATCTTATTATTTTGTACTTTTGGGGACGATAAATTTTAACCGGAATAAATTAAATTAAGATTATGGCATTTGATGTTGATATGATAAAGAAGGTATATGAGCGCATGGCAGAACGCGTTGATACTGCAAGAAGCGTTGTGGGAAGACCTTTGACCTTATCTGAAAAAATATTATATAACCACCTTTGGGATGGTCTACCAACTAAACCCTTTGAAAGAGGTGTTGATTATGTAGACTTTGCTCCGGATCGAATTGCATGTCAGGATGCTACGGCACAAATGGCCTTGTTGCAATTCATGCAGGCCGGAAAGAAAAAGGTTGCAGTTCCTACTACTGTTCATTGCGATCACTTGATCCAGGCGAGAATCGGGGCAGATAAGGACCTGCAAGAGGCGATTAATACCTCCAGTGAAGTATTCAATTTCCTGGCATCAGTTTCTAATAAATACGGCATTGGTTTTTGGAAACCGGGAGCCGGTATAATTCATCAGGTGGTACTCGAGAATTATGCCTTTCCAGGTGGGATGATGATTGGTACCGATTCTCATACCGTAAATGCCGGAGGTTTGGGTATGGTTGCCATTGGTGTTGGTGGAGCGGATGCAGTTGATGTCATGGCAGATATGCCCTGGGAACTCAAGTTTCCGAAGTTGATCGGAGTAAAACTTACCGGAAAGTTAAGCGGTTGGACTGCTCCGAAGGATGTTATTTTAAAGGTAGCCGGAATCTTAACGGTTAAAGGTGGTACAGGATGTATAGTAGAGTATTTTGGAGAAGGAGCCAAGGCTTTATCTGCTACAGGTAAAGGAACCATTTGTAATATGGGCGCCGAGATTGGGGCAACGACATCAACCTTTGGTTATGATGAATCCATGGAACGTTATCTAAGGGCAACAGGAAGAGATGAAATAGCTGATGCCGCAAATAAGGTTGCACCTTATCTAACGGGAGATGAAGAAGTATATGCTGATCCGGAATCGTATTTTGACCAGGTTATCGAGATTGACTTATCTGAGTTAAAACCTCATCTAAATGGACCATTTACTCCAGATCTCGCTACGGAGGTTGGAACGATGACGGAAAAGGCAGAAACCAATGACTGGCCAATGGATGTTGAGTGGGGATTGATAGGATCTTGTACGAATTCTTCCTATGAAGACCTGTCAAGAGCAGCTTCAATTGCCAAACAAGCTTTAGATAAAAAGCTGGTTGCAAAAGCTGAGTTCGGAATAAATCCCGGATCCGAGCAGGTAAGATATACGGCTGAAAGAGATGGTCTATTGGAGATCTTTGAAGACCTTGATGCGAAAATATTTACCAATGCCTGCGGGCCTTGCATTGGCCAGTGGGCGAGGGAAGGAGCCGATAGAAAAGAAAAGAATACCATTGTTCATTCTTTTAACAGAAACTTTTCAAAAAGAGCTGATGGAAACCCCAATACACATGCATTTGTAGGTTCACCGGAAATGGTTGCGGCCCTTGCCATTTCAGGTAAGCTGGATTTTAATCCTATAACTGATAAGTTAATAAACAAGGACGGAGAAGAGGTGATGTTTGATGAACCTACGGGGTTTGAATTGCCTCCAAAAGGGTTTGATGTTGATGATCCTGGGTATGTGGCTCCGGTAGAAGATGGTTCGGCAATCGAGGTGAATGTAAAAGAAGATTCAAAAAGATTACAATTGTTGAGTCCTTTTGAGCCTATTGGGGATCAGGTTAAGAATGCAAAATTGTTAATTAAAGCTTATGGCAAATGCACAACCGATCATATTTCCATGGCAGGACCATGGCTAAGATTCAGAGGGCATTTGGATAATATTTCAAACAATTTATTGATTGGTGCTGTTAACGCTTACAACATGGAGACTAACAATGTGAAGAATCAGTTAACCGGTGAGTATCAGCCCGTACCGGATGCGGCAAGAGCTTATAAAGCTGCCGGAGTATATTCAGTTGTTGTAGGTGATCACAATTATGGAGAAGGGTCTTCCAGAGAGCATGCAGCTATGGAACCGAGGCACCTTGGAGTTGCTGCGGTTATTGTGAAGTCATTTGCACGAATTCATGAGACAAATCTAAAAAAACAAGGTATGCTAGGTTTGACATTCGCGAATGAAAATGATTACGATCTTATTCAGGAGAATGATACATTTAATTTTGTTGATCTGAATGAATTTGCTCCTGGAAAGCAATTAACGCTTGAAGTAATTCATGAAGATGATGCTAAAGACACGATTAGGTTGAACCATACCTATAATCAGAATCAAATCGACTGGTTTAAAGAGGGTTCTGCATTGAATTTGATAAAAAAGGAAAACGCGGAAAAGTAAGTTTTTAGTTAACCTGCGAAATGCCCCGATTTTAATCGGGGCTTTTTTTTGATTCCTAAATTTATGTAAGAATTTTGTGGCAAGTTCGTCTCAATGGCTAGAAATTAAGTGCAACATCAAATAGACGAGATGAAATTTTATATAGAAAGAGTTTCTTCAATCCTTGCGGCTGTCATTCTTTTACAAACCTTGTTTTTCAAGTTCTCAGCGGCGCCAGAAAGTGTTTACATTTTCAGCGAACTTGGAATGGAGCCTTATGGTAGAATCGGAACAGGTATCATAGAACTATTAGTAGCTTTGTTACTTTTGATAAGGAGAACCAGTCTTATTGGGGCCTTGGCAGGTTTAGGCGTAATAAGCGGAGCAATTTTATCTCATTTATTTGTTTTGGGTATAGTGGTTCAGGATGATGGCGGATTGTTGTTTGGTTTAGCCGTATTGGTATTCGTTTTATTATTGATAAGTCTTATCTTGCAAAAGAATAAGTTATTAGCTCTTCTGGATTCAATCAGGAGATAGAGATTTATTATGACAAAATTTTTAAGGAAGCACTTTACCAATATTCTTTTTTTTGGATTTATTTTATTCTTGTTTACACCCTATGGCTTACCTGTAAGGTCCACTTTGATTAAGGGTGTTTCATTTTTAACGACCAGAGTATTTTCTTTAGAGGTAGATGAAGACAAGCAAAAAGTTCTAAGTAGTTACTATTGGACCCTGAGAGATTCGGAGGGAGTGGATATCAATATGGAATCCTTAAAAGGAAAAGTAGTCTTTATAAATTACTGGGCTACCTGGTGTCCTCCATGTATTGCGGAGATGCCAAGTCTGCAGAAACTGTATTCGGAATATAAGGATAAAGTTGTTTTTCTGTTTGTCGCAAATGATGAACCGGATAAGGTTGGATATTTTATGCGAGAAAAAGGATTTAATTTCCCCGTTTATTTCCAGGTTTCTCAGCCTGCAGAGGAATTGAGATCGAAATCGTTACCAACTACTTTTATAATAAACTCAGAAGGAAAAATTGTAGTAAAGAAAATTGGAGCGGCTGACTGGAACAGTAACAAGGTTCGTAATTTATTATCAAGTTTGGTTCAATGAAAAAAAGTTGCCCTTTCAGACAACTTTTTTCTTCAAATAAAAATGATAAAGTGGATTAAATTTGTTTGATCATTTTAACGGGTAAAAGGTAGATCTCACCGTACTTTGTAGGTTTGTGATTTACTTTTTTGTAATTCAATCTTCTCTTTAAATAATTTTCAAGTTGATCGTTATCTGACTCAACTGATAAGACGATAAGTTCTTTATTTGCGTTAACTGTGAATAAGACATTCGCTTCGTATTGATCCTCAAGCATCTCATCCATAAAGTTGGATCCTATTAATTCAATCATTTCCGAACGCAATTCGTCGGTCGCTTTAATTGGATTTAAGTTTGCTGCAGAAAGGTTAAGTGTAAAGAGACCCAAAGCCAGTACAAATAATTTTAAATTTTTCATGATATATAATTTAGATTAGACAAATAGATTAGACATTTATATATTAAAGGACGGAAGAATTGCAATAATTGTTACACATAGAAATGTTAAAATATCATGAATTAAGAAACATTTAACAATGGACAATGAGAATCTATTGATTTTTTAAGAAACACTTAACGATTTTATTATTTCTTGGTTATCAGGCAAAAAAAAACTATCTCATTTTGAGATAGTTTTCTAAATAGCGATATTATTTGGGATCGTTATAGTTGTTTTACCATTTTCACTGGTAGTAAATAGATTTCACCATGTTTGCTTGGTCTGTGATCTACTTTTTTGTAATTCAATTTTCTTTGAAGATAAGATTCCAATTGACCGTTTTCCGAATCAACTGATAAGATTATTATTTCCTGTTTTGCGTTTACGGTGAACAATACATCAGCTGAAAATTCATCTGCTGACATTTCATCAATATCCAAATAGCTTGAACCAATCAATTCCACCATTTCAACTCTTAACTCGTCGGTTGGTTTAATAGGGTTGGTTGTTGAAGCTGCTGCGATGTGAACTGTTAATAGAGCGAATGCAAAAACGAATAATTTTAAACTTTTCATGATATATAATTTAGATTAGACAATAATAGATTAGACATTTATATTTTAAAGGACGCAACTTTAGACTGATTTATTACATTATTTAAAGTTAAATTTCTCTGAATTAAGAAACATTTAACTTTTTTGGCAAAAAAAATCCTATATCGTTAAGATTAGATTAACAATTTTAACAAAAAGACAATAAATAATTTAGTTTTCTGGATAAGTGTCAAGTATATCTCGAATAATTTGACAACCTGATAAAATCTGTTTTTCTGAAATAGTCAGTGGAGGAGTAATTCTAACGGCTTTGGGTTCATAGAGAAGCCAAAACAGCAAAAGCCCTTTTTTTATTGCGGTTAGAATAAGGTAATTGGTTATTTCAGGTTTCTCCATGATAAGTGCAAGCATCAGGCCCTTCCCTCTTATCTCCAAAATATGCTTATGAACAAGGTGTTTTCTAAAGAGTTTTTCTTTTGGTTGGGTTGCTTCCATCAGATTGGAATTAAACAATGTCTGAAGTGTTGACAGCGCAGCAGCAGCAATTACAGGATGGCCGCCAAAGGTCGTGATATGACCCAGTTTTGGTTTGCGCATTAGCAAATTCATTCTTTCCTTTGAAGCAATAAATGCACCAATGGGCATTCCTCCTCCCAATCCCTTTCCTGTGATGACGATATCAGGTTCTATTCCATAATGTTCAAATCCATAGAAAGTACCGGTCCGTCCGATACCACTCTGAATTTCGTCAAGAATCAATAAGGCACCAACGTCTTTACATCGCTGATCAACCTTTTTTAGATAATCATTTTCCGGTAAAATAAATCCTGCACCCCCTTGAATAGTTTCTAAAATCACAGCAGCAGTATGGCAGTTGATTTTTTTCAGGTCTTGTTCATTGTTGAATTCAATAAACTTTGAACCTGGAACAAGTGGTCTGAAAGCAGCATTTTGTTCTTCTTTTCCACAAACACTCATGGCGCCTTGAGTATTCCCATGATAGGCATTTTTCGCCGCAATAATCTCAAATTTTCCCGTAACCTTCTTTGCAAGCTTTAATGCCCCTTCCGTCGCCTCTGTTCCGGAATTGGTCAGGTAAATACAATTCAGAGAATTGGGCAGGTGGGAGGCCATAAATTTACAAAGCTCAGTTTGAGGCTCCTGGATGAACTCTCCATAAACCATGACATGCATATAGGCATCAAGTTGATTTTTAATGGCTTTTATAACCGGCTCCGGTCGATGGCCCAAGGTGTTGGCAGATACCCCTGCAATAAAATCCAGATATTTTTTATCCTGTTCATCGTAAATATAGCATCCTTTGGCTCTTTTAACCTTAAGCAGGATAGGATGTTCACTGGTCTGTGCCTGATATTTCAGAAAATCATTTTTCATCTTTAACGAATATATCGTATTTGGACATTGGCTTTTCCGATTCTCTCCAAAGGAATCCCCTGAGTTTTCTCGCAGCGATGGGCAGCTTTGAAGGAGGGTAGGTTTGCCCGTCGGGGAGATTTATAAATTTTGATGTTTCAATTTTTCCATCTCTTAAGACAAAATGTATTTCACTACATGAAGTTTTCTCAATTCCTATAAGTGTTTGTTCCTCATCCCTCACAAAGTGAATGACTTCGGCATTACCTATTATATTGACAAATCTTAAATCGTTTTCTTCAAACTTTCCATACAGGTCGCGCCCCTTTATTTGGTTAAACCCTATGGAATCCTTATCAATAATAAAAGCGTTTCTAAGGACTTTAAGGCTATCCAGGTTGTTTGTTTCGGTGTTGTTAAGCAATTGAATAGTATCTCCCGTTATCTGACTTTTTTTTGACCATAATATAGGAGACCTGAACATTTGGGTGAGTCCGTTTCCTTGATCTGAATGGATGGAATCACATTTTCCGCTTAGATCGCTCTTAAAGAATTTAACATGATGGTATGCCCTTATGATTCTTTTCTCAGGTCTTCCGGTTGCAAGAATTGTATCTCCATGTATAAAAAGTGAATCTTTATTTGTATTGGTAATTGCCACAGCCCTTTTTACCACATAGGCTGAATCCAGTTTTTCGAAGAATTCCGCATATCCACCCTTCAGCACACTGTTATTCAGGGTATCAATAATGACAATATTTTCTGTAGCTGAAGCAAAACCAAGATTTCTGTTGTAAAACAAGCTGTCGGCTTTAATTTCTTTATCATCATATTCAATCCTCGCATTACGGGTGAAGTGAGATATGTTTTGTTTTGTATCGTAAAAGCCTTTTTCACAATAAATCAAATTATTGTCACTGGTAATCGTTGAAGAACCGTATAAATAAGCTCTTCCACTGTCTGTGTAATAATCCAGATGGTTCGATTCCAGGACATAATCGGGATTTGTAAGGACCACATTGGAAATAGCCTGGAACTTATTGTTGTCAAGATAATAGTTTCCTGTATTAGAGGTAAGGACATTGATACTGTCTTTAATAGTCGCTCCGTATTTGTAAAAGAGCAGTTGACTCGTCCGATCAAAATTTAGCGTATCCGTACTCAAAGTCATTTTTGAATCCCTGATAACCACATTACCCCATGAAAGTGCCTTTTGTGTATTTCCGTTGTATTCAGTGTATTGGCTCGTCTGAATGATACTGTCTCCCTGATTTAATACTACATCTCCATAGGCTTTGATAAAATTCTCGTTCTTGTAATGAACTGCTTTTTTGCATCTGAGTTTGATGCCTTCGTGCCTGATCACAATATTTCCAAGCAGGATCGTGGCTCCGGGAAGCCGTTCCTCATCAATACTTGAATTATCAGAATGAATGATCTGAATTCTTTTTCCCTGCGCCAGGGTAGCAAAGTTTATCAAGAAGCAAATTATAAAAAGGGTGCAGTATTTCAAGGTTACCTTCTTTTATTTTAGCAATACAAATATACTCGAAAAGAAAAAAGGTAAAGTTCTTCAAAAGAATCTTTACCTTTTTTAATTGATCAAACGGTAATTAAACCATAATTGTTTGTTTCCTATCCGGGCCAACGGAAACGATATGTACCTTAACTCCAACAAAATCTTCTATAAAAGCGATATAGTCTTTTAGGTTTTTTGGAAGTTCTCCGGCATCAGTCATTTGCGTCAGATCCTCTTTCCATCCTTCAAATTCTGTATAATTCACCTTGACATTTTCCCCTTCAATATTATACGGAAAATGGAAGATGTCTTTACCTTTATAATGATATGAGGTGCAAGCCTTTAAAACTTCAAATCCCGATAACACATCTCCTTTCATCATCATGAGTTGTGTTACCCCGTTGATCTGAACGGCATATTTCAATGCAATAAGATCCAACCATCCACATCGCCTTGGCCTTCCCGTTGTGGCTCCGAATTCATGACCTACTTTTGCCATGGTCTTACCATCCTCATCAAACAATTCAGTAGGGAAGGGGCCAGACCCTACCCGGGTTGTATATGCCTTGAATATTCCGAACACATCTCCAATTTTATTAGGAGCTACACCAAGTCCAGTACAGGCACCCGCCGCTGTTGTGTTTGATGATGTTACGAAAGGATAAGTTCCAAAATCGATATCAAGCAGTGATCCTTGTGCTCCTTCAGCAAGTATAGATTGCCCTTTGGCAAGAGCCTGATTGATATACTCTTCGCTATCGATAAAGGTCAATTCCTTTAATGCGTCAATCGCAGTGAAAAAATCTTTTTCCAGTTCTTCAAGATCAAAATCAAGCTCAACCCCGTAAAAACTAATCATGTTCAGGTGTTTTCTTGTCAGGTTTTGATACCTTTCTTTCCAATCCTTCATCTCAAGATCTCCAATTCGCAAACCGTTTCTACCGGTTTTATCCATATAGGTAGGGCCTATACCTTTGAGCGTTGATCCAATTTTAGACTTCCCTTTCATTTTTTCCGAAGCCGCATCCAATAACCTGTGCGTAGGTAAAATAATATGGGCTTTACGGGAAATCAGCAATTTCGTCTTGAAATCAATATTATAACCACTGAGGTTGTCGATTTCATTTTTGAAAATAACGGGGTCAATAACTACACCGTTACCAACAATGTTAATGGCTCTTTCGTGAAATATTCCCGAAGGAATGGTATGCAAAACATGTTTGTTCCCGTCAAAAATTAAGGTGTGCCCGGCGTTAGGTCCGCCCTGAAACCTTGCAATAATATCATAATTCTTAGTCAGTACATCTACGATTTTTCCTTTTCCTTCATCTCCCCATTGCAGGCCTAGTAGTAAATCAATCATTTAATTAATTTTAGTAAGTTATTCAGCATTTTGTTTTTTTTGACCATAAAAATAGAGGGAATGGCTGTCAATTTTTACATTGAAAACCTCTTCAATCGATTTTTTAATATTCTCGATTCTTGGATCACAGAATTCGATTACTTCACCCGTGTCCGTTAAAATAATATGGTCATGTTGTTTGTTGAAATAAGATTTTTCATAATGAGCCTGGTTCTGACCAAACTGATGCCTACGTACTAATCCGCATTCCAATAAGAGTTCTATGGTATTGTACAACGTAGCTCGGCTCACCCTGTAATTCTTATTCTTCATTTCAATGTATAGGGTTTCAATGTCGAAATGATCGTCATTGTCATATATTTCTTGAAGAATGGCAAATCTTTCTGGAGTTTTCCGATGATTATTGTCTTCTAAAAACTTGGTAAAGAAGTTTTTAACGGTTTCCTGATTCTGACTGTTACTCATGAAAATAAAATCCTGGTTCTTGCAATGCAAAGTTACATTTTATCCCCACAATAATGTGAATTATTTCTAAAAAATCAAGCCCTTACGATGAATTTCTGGTCACTTTTTCGAGTCCTTCAATTTCAAGAAGTTTCTTGATCAAATTATTAACTTGTTTATTGTTTTTGACATGTACCGTGATCGTCCCGTGAAAGAAGCCTTCATCACCTGAAATATTCAGACTGTGAATATTCACACTTAGATTCCCCGAAATCACTCTTGTAACCTCATTTACTAATCCCATATTGTCCACCCCTGTCAATTCCAGAGTTACTTTGAACCCTTGTTGAGAAGAGTCTATCCATTTTGCAGAGATCACCCTGTAGGCATATTGAGATTGCATACTTACCGCATTCGGGCAATTTCGTTTATGAACCTTGATGCCGTCTTTTATGGTTATAAACCCAAAAACAGGATCTCCTGGTATTGGATTACAGCATTTAGAAAGACTGTATTTAAGTTTTTCTTCGTCTCTTCCAAAGACAAGCATATCATAATTTGCAGTAACTTCTTCTTTTAATGCTCCGTCTTTTAGGGCCGTAGGTCGATTCATACGGCTCTTTAAAAAGTGCATCAGGACATTGGATCTTTGGCTGGCATATTTTTTCAGCTGCTGATTGTCTATTGATCCGTTACCAATCTTGTAGAAAAGATCAAAACTCGTTTTTAATTTAAAAAAGTTGACAAGCTCATTGATGGTTTTTTCATTCAGTTTTATTTTCAGATGGCGAAGCTTGCGATCAAGGACCTCTTTTCCTTCTTTGGCAATTATTTTATGCTCTTCTTTTAGTATACTTTTAATTTTGGACTTAGCCCTTGCTGTTTTCACTATATCGAGCCATGCCAGTTTCGGTTTTTGGTTTTTGGCAGTAATGATCTCAACCTGATCTCCACTGTGAAGTTCTTTGCTGATCTGTGTAAGGCGCCCATTTACTTTTGCCGCCCTGCAACGCATTCCGATTTCAGAGTGAATGGCGAAGGCGAAATCCAAAGCTGTCGCACCTTTTGGCAAGGATTTAATATCTCCGTCAGGTGTAAACACATAAATCTCTTTTGCATAAAGGTTAAGTTTGAACTGCTCGACAAAATCAACGGCATTTACATCAGGGTTTTCAAGCGATTCTCTCAATTTGTTGAGCCATTCCTCCAATCCGCTTTCTTTCTGAGATCCGTGTTTGTATTTAAAATGTGCTGCGTAACCTTTTTCTGCAATTTCATCCATTCTGGACGATCTGATCTGGACTTCAACCCATTTTCCCTGAGGGCCCATTACGGTGGTATGCAATGATTCGTATCCTGTGGTTTTGGGCTGGGTAATCCAGTCTCTCAACCTGTTCGGATTAGGGCTAAAGTGATCCGTTACTATGGAATAAATTTTCCAGGCGTCGAATTTTTCATCCTTCATGGTTGAGTCATAAACGATTCGAATCGCAAACTTATCGTATACTTCATCAAAAGAAACAGCTTGTTTAAGCATCTTTCTTCTAATGGAATATATAGATTTTGTCCTGCCTTTGATCGTGTAAGTGAACCCCTCCTGATCAAGGGATTTTTTTATGGTTTTTGTAAAGCTGTCGATATACTTCTGCTGTTCTTCCTCACTTTCAAAAATTTTATTCTTGATATCATTATAAACCTCACTTTCAGTATACTTAAGCCCCAGGTCTTCAAGTTGTGTTTTAATATTGTACAGTCCGAGTCTATGGGCCAGAGGTGCATAAATAAATAAGGTTTCAGAAGCGATTTTTACCTGTTTGTCTTCCCGCATGGAGTCCAGGGTCTGCATATTGTGAAGCCGGTCGGCAATTTTGATCAGAATCACCCTGACATCGTCATTCAGCGTGAGCAACATTTTCCTGAAATTTTCTGCCTGGATAGAAACGTTCTGATCCTTTTGTAATTTTGAGATTTTTGTGAGCCCGTTAACAATTTTAGTAATCGTCTCTCCAAACAACTGTTCGATATCAGAAAAAGTATAATCCGTATCTTCCACAACATCGTGCAGCAGGGCTGCAGCAATTGAATAAGCCCCAAGGCCAATTTCATTGGCCACAATTTTGGCAACAGCAATGGGATGGAAAATATAGGGTTCTCCCGTTTTTCGTCTTTGATCTTTATGAGCATCTGCAGAGATGTCAAAAGCTTTACGAATCAGGAGTTTATCCTGATTGGATAAAGTTTGATAGGAGTCTTTAAGCATATCCTTATACCGGATCGCTATCTCTTTCTTCTCGCTTTCTATGCTCGCAGTATACGCCATTGATCTATATAACTATCAAGCTTCTAAAATACCAAGTTTTAGCATCTAAAGCAAACAGAAGAGAAAAAAGAAAGCTACTTTTTAACTAAGGTTTTTTACACGTTGTAAAAGTGTTGGGTGAGAATAATGTAAAAATACATTGGCTTTATGAGGCGTTAAGTTGCTTAGATTGTTTTTAGACAACTTTTTTAAGGAACTGATCAGATCCTTACCATTATAAAAGTGCTTGGCATAATTATCAGCCTGGTATTCGAATTTTCTTGAAATAAAATTCATAAGGATTCCTGTTAATTCGGAGATCGGGCTGTAAAGGATCCCGAAGGTGATCAATCCTATGTGGAAGCTTGGGACTTCAACTGACAAGGCTTCGGATAGAATACTGTTGCCTATGAACAATGAAAAAATATAAAGTGTAATCCCTGTCAGTAGCAGAGACATGAACATATTGAATAATACATGATTCTTTTTGTAATGTCCAATTTCATGCGCCAGAACCGCTACTATTTCCTCGTTATTCAGATCATTGATGAGCGTGTCGTAAAGAACGATTCTCTTTTTTGCTCCAAATCCTGAAAAATACGCATTTGCCTTTGTAGATCGTTTTGACCCGTCAATAACAAAAATATTATCAAGTTTAAACCCTACTTTCTTTGAAAAATCTTGAATCGCTTCCTTAAGGTTGCCATTTTCCAGGGGAGTTTGTTTATTGAAAAGGGGAACGATAAGGGAAGAGTAGAACATGGTCATAAAAATAGTAAAGAGGCCTATCAGGATCCATGTGTAAATCCAAAACATTTCATCGGTTTTTTCATAGAACCATATAATCAGTGCCAGAACGCCACCTCCTATGATCGCACTTAAAAGCCATCCTTTCAGCTTATCCACAAGAAAAAGCCTTTTTGAACTTTTATTGAATCCGTATTTTTCCTCTATGATGAAAGTCTGGTAGAAAGAAAACGGTGTGTTAAGAATGTCACTTCCAATCATGATAATTCCAAAAAATATAAGTGCCACTATAATCTCGTTTTCACCGTGATTTCTGGCAAATTTATCAACCCAGGCAAACCCTTTGAACAAGAAAAAAGCAAGTGTCAGCAATATGCTGAAACTGCTGGTTATCAAAGAGAAGCGATAGTTTTCTTTTTTATATGCCTGAGATTTATAATACTCTTCCTGGTTAAAGACATCCCTTAGTTCTTTGGGAATCTCATCATCAAAATGCTTAGCATTCAAATAGTCAATGATCTTGTCCACGATGAAGCTAACGATCAAAATCGCAATAATGATGTAAAATAAGAGCTTTGGGTCCATTCTGTCTGAAAGCTTTAGTCTTGGATGAATATATAAAAATGTCTAGAAAGATTGCGCTCGCTGTCTTTTGGCCTCAAAAATAAGAATTGCAGCCGAAACAGAAACATTTAGTGAATCAATTTTGCCTTCCATCGGAATAATGATCTTTTCCAGCGATTCTTTAAGCCATTTTTCACTAAGGCCTTTGTCTTCTGTCCCAACTACTATCGCTGAGGACTCCCTAAAGTCCGGCCTGGTGTAAATGATGCTTTCTTCATTTAATGCAGCGGCATATATATTAACCCTGTTCTGTTTCAGAAATTTCAGAATTTCTTCTGTACTTCCCGTAGCGATCTGATTTGTAAACAAACATCCAACACTGGATCGAATAATATTAGGATTATAGACATCGGTTTTGGGGTTGGCTATGATTACGGCATCCAGATTTGCAGCATCTGCCGTCCTGAGCAAAGCACCAATATTTCCGGGTTTTTCAGAGGCCTCGGCAACCAGTATAAGAGGATCTTTTTTTAAGCTTATATTGCTTAAATTCAGTGATTTAATTTTTCCTATTGCAAGTATACCTTCAGTTTTTTTTCTATGAGCTAATTTCTGATAGATTCTTAAGGATATCTTGATGAGTTCAAAATTTAATTTCTTTTTTAGGCCCAGGATTTGATCAAGGTCATTTGAAGAAAATATTTCTTCACAATACAAAACTTTTTCTATTTCGTATCCTCCCTGAATCGCCAGCAGGAGCTCTCTGAGTCCTTCTATGACGAACAACTCTTTCTTTCTCCTTACACGAGATTTCTCAAGTAGCTGAACAATATCCTTGATAAGAACGTTATTGGGACTCGAAATCTCTTTAATCATTTGTCTTGAATTGGAGTATCAAAAATATCAAATTAATCATAATGGATTTTTTTTATCATAGGAAATAAGAAGTCCCATAATCTGATTATAGGTCTGGAGTCCGTCAGGCTGTTGGTTATACTTTAAATAATGATCATAAAAAATTTTGAAGAGAGGCTCAAAGGGGTTTTCGTATTTTTTCCAGAATTCATCAGATTCTCTTATGTTCTTGAGGATCCCTTTCGGAAGCTGGTCGAGATAGTCTTTAAACAGTTTTTTGTCATACCTTCTGATATCCATTAAGGCATAGCGAAGAACAAGAAGGTAACCCGCATACCGAAAGTAAGGGTCACTATGGTTGCTGCTGGCTAAAAAGCCGACAAAATTAGCTTCGTTTTCGGATGCAATACCCAGTTGGTGAGCAACCTCGTGAGAGCAGGTAAAAGGTAAATTAATTTTAGGTATCAAGTAATCTACATGAGCTTCTCCCGTCAGTGGATTCAGGTATCCAGCAAATCCCATATAGGTTAGCGGTAAACTGAAAAGGGATTTTTTCAAAGATACTGTATGATAATTGAACTCAGGGAAACTGTTTCCAAGGGCTGTATATCCCCTGGCTGTCAAATCAATAATTTTTTCCTTTGAATAAGGTACGATGACCGGGAGGCTGTCGTGTTCAGAAAGTACTGACTGAAGCTCTTTTGTTTTAAAAATAATTTTTTCAGTGATTACTTGAAGCTGCTCAATATTGAATTCTTCTTTTTCCAGTTTTAGTGAATCGGTCAATGGTTTGCGTGAATAGTTTAAACCCCAGAAGAGATAAAAGAAAAAATAGAATATTGATATGGCCGCCAGAAATTGAAAAAGCTGTTGTTTTCTGTTTTTTTTAGGGTTTCGTATCATATTCCAGATGAAACGAAAAAGAAGAAAAATCAAAATTCCATAGAGGATATCTCCTATTGATAAAGGAATCCAACCAAACAGCACACGCAATATTTTTGAAATTACAGGATAGATTCCATGGACATAATACTTTTCTATAAATGAAGGATATCCAGATAAAAAGGCTACGAGGAAAATCTGTAAAAAAAGGAAAATGCTTAGTAGAATATTTCTTTTTTCTTTATACATTGCATTATATTTCGTAGAACAAAAAAACAAATTATTAACAACAATTACAATTCGGTTTTTCGTTGTTTTTATTTAGAATCGAGGTTCTGAAATTGCTAAGGAATTGCAAATTAATTTATTGCGAATTTTTAAAATCAGGAAGGTTCATTCTATCTTATTTGTAAAGGAGAGAATTAAGCGAATACTTTTATGCTTTATTAACATCTTTTATCAATAGTTAACATCAATTGTTAATTTTAATTTGTGTAATTAATCGTTTTATACCTTTCTATTCAGTTACATTTGCCACATGGATTCAGCTAGGTCATTATCATATAATAAAAAAGGAAAAGGGACAATCATAAATCTTGAACAGGGAAAAATCCCGCCTCAGGCACTGGACCTCGAAGAAGCTGTTTTAGGTGCTATGATGATCGATAAAAAGGGAGTTGACGATGTTATTGATATTCTCCATGCTGAAGCTTTCTATAAACCGGCTCATCAATTTATTTACGAAGCTATTTTTAAGCTGTTTGAAAATTCAGAACCCATAGATTTGCTGACGGTTTCCAATCAGCTAAAGAAAGACGAGAAACTCGATGCGATTGGTGGAGATTTCTATCTGATCAATCTCAGTCAGAAAGTATCCTCAGCCGCACATATTGAGTTTCATGCCAGGATTATTCTTCAAAAATTTATTCAGAGAAAGCTGATAACAATATCGAGTGAGATTATCACCAGTTCCTATGATGAAACCATCGATGTCTTTGACCTTCTAGACGAGGCAGAGGCAAAATTATTTGATATTACACAAGGTAATTTAAAGAAGAGTTCAGAGGCGGCTCATAATCTGGTTACTCAGGCTTTAAAGAAGATTGAAGAAATTTCCAATCAGGAAGGAATGAGCGGGGTGGCTACGGGATTCAGTAAACTGGATCAACTGACCTCTGGATGGCAACCTTCAGATTTGGTCATTTTAGCAGCAAGGCCAGGTATGGGTAAAACGGCATTCGTAATGTCTATGGCCAAGAACATGGCTATTGATTTTGATATTGCTGTAGCTATTTTTTCACTTGAGATGTCATCAGTTCAGCTTATCACCAGGATGATTTCAAGTGAAACGGGAATATCTTCTGAAAAGCTAAGAAAAGGTAGTCTGGAGACATATGAGTGGGAGGCGTTGAACGTCAAAGTTAAGAAACTGTCAGATGCCCCTATATTTATTGATGATACGCCTTCTTTATCTGTTTTTGATCTTAGAGCAAAGGCAAGAAGACTCGTGTCACAACATGATGTGAAAATAATTATTATTGATTATCTTCAGTTAATGACCGCTGGTTCGGCACAAAAAGGATCAGGTAACAGAGAGCAGGAAATATCAACCATTTCCAGAAACCTTAAAGCCCTGGCGAAAGAACTTAATGTACCTGTAATTGCTTTGTCACAGTTATCAAGGGCCGTTGAGACCCGTGGAGGAAGTAAAAGGCCTCTGCTTTCAGATCTCAGGGAGTCAGGTGCGATTGAGCAGGACGCTGATATTGTATCTTTTATTTACCGGCCAGAGTATTACGGTTTAACAGAATGGGATGATGATGAAAGAACTCCTTGCGAGGGACAGGCAGAATTTATAGTTGCCAAACACAGAAATGGAGGCCTGGATAATATCAGGATGAAATTTATTGGACGACTGGCTAAGTTTGCCAATCTCGATGAAGGTTTTGAAACTGAATTCCAGTCTTCAATGAATACCGGTTCTATTTCGCCAAGTAATTTTAGCAGTACCAGTGACGCTTTTGGCCAAATGGAAAATGATGACGATGATGTTCCATTCTAAAATCTTTAATTAATTCCATTATGCAGAATAAAAGGATTTGTACAATTACTGCTGTCTTGTTATTCGTATTGGTTCTTTTTTCTCCCACAAATCTTTTCGCATCTTTTCTATTAATTCCTATGGATGATTCCAGTCAGTCAAATCATTTAAAGGCTTACGGAATAACATTCAAATCGTTGCTTCAGGGAAGAAAAGTACAATGGCTCCTGAATTACAGAGGAGGTTCCTTTTTGCTTGAAGATCATGACGAGTTCAGGCGTGAATGCACCATAAGGGGAGTTTCATTTGAAATAATTTCTGATGCGGAATCGATCAAAATAATTGAAATGATCTCTAGTCCTTCTATGAATATGGAGGCTGTTGTATTGGAAAAAGCTCCCAAAATTGCAGTTTATTCTCCTAAAGATAAGCAGCCGTGGGACGATGCTGTTACCATGGTTCTGCAGTATGCGGAAATTCCCTATGAGGTAGTTTACGATCAGGAGGTCCTTGAGGACAAACTATTACTTTATGAATGGCTGCATTTACATCATGAAGATTTTACCGGCCAGTATGGTAAATTTTACGGTGCCTTTCGAACGGCGCCCTGGTACATTGAGAACAAGGTGAATTCTGAAAAAAGAGCCCGGGAAATGGGCTATGATAAAGTTTCACAGCAAAAACTGGATGTAGCGCTGAAAATAAGAGATTACGTTTTTGGAGGTGGGTTTATGTTCGCTATGTGCTCAGCAACGGATAGTTTTGATATTGCGCTTTCAGCGGAGGGTATTGATATTTGTGAAGTTATGTTTGACGGTGATCCTTCTGAACGTGGATATCAGAATAAGCTCGATTTTGGAAACACTTTTGCCTTTACCGACTATCAATTGGAGAGGAATCCGGTTGTTTACGAATTTTCAAATATTGACACCACGCGAAAAAGAAAGGTCCTTAGGACAGAAGATTATTTCGAATTAAAAGAGTACTCAGCAAAATGGGACATGGTTCCAAGTATGCTTTGCCAGAATCACACCTTACTCGTAAAGGGATTTATGGGGCAAACCACAGCCTTTGACAGTAACTTGATAAAACCAACTGTTTTGATCATGGGGCAAAATAATGTCAATGGTGAAGCCAGATACATTCATGGTGTCAAGGGCAAAGGAATGTTTACCTTTTTCGGCGGACATGACCCGGAAGATTACCAGCACAGGGTGGGGGATCCGAAAACCGAGCTTGATCTGCACCCAAATTCTCCCGGATACAGACTAATACTTAACAATGTATTATTTCCAGCAGCCAAGAAAAAGAAACAGAAAACCTAGCCGATCCTAGGAATTCAGTTTTAATGGTCTGGTTAGTCCTGATGATTTTCAATCCATTTTCTGGCATTGACAAAGGCTTCCAGCCATGGGCTTACCTCATCTTTCCTGCCTGACGGGTAGTTGGCCCAGTTCCATTGAAAAATCGACCTTTCAATATGAGGCATCATAACCAGATGTCTTCCGTCGTCACTGGCCATCATGGCCGTGTTAAAATCAGATCCGTTCGGATTGGCCGGATAACCCTCATAACCGTATTTTGCCACAATATTATATCTCGATTCTTCATATGGAAAACTAAATTTTCCTTCACCGTGAGAAATCCATACCCCTAAGGTCAATCCTTCCAGTCCGGATAGCATAACGGAATTGTTGGGTTGAATTTTAACCGAAGTAAATGAACTTTCGTGCTTAAAAGAGTTATTATGAAGCATTTTAGGTTTTTCTTTATGGTCTGGATTGATCATTTCCAACTCAACAAACAATTGACAACCGTTACAGATACCTACAGACAAAGTGTCTTTTCTTTCAAAGAATTTTTTGAGCGTTTTATTCGCTCTTTCGTTGTAAAGAAATGCTCCTGCCCAACCTTTGGCTGAACCCAGTACATCGGAATTTGAAAATCCTCCAACCGCACCTATAAACTGAATATCTTCGAGGGTTTCACGACCACTAATCAGGTCCGTCATGTGCACGTCCTTAACGTCAAAGCCTGCAAGGTACATGGCATTGGCCATTTCCCTTTCACTGTTTGACCCTTTTTCCCTGATTATAGCCGCTTTAGGTCTTTGCACAGTTTCTTGGATGACCGGTAAGTTTCCTGAAAAAGCCTCGGGAAACGTATATCTTAAAGGCTGTTTTTTATAATTCTCAAACCTTTCTTCGGCCAGTCCGTTGGCAGTTTGTTCTTTGTCCAGCAAAAACGACGTTGTGTACCAATAGTCTCTGTATTGTTCTATATTAAAACTAAGGTCAAAGTTTGAGATTTCAAGATTACCGGATCTTATTGCGTTTCCGATCACATGGAAATTAACCTTATTTCTGTTAAGTAATTCCGAAACTTTTTCCAGATCATTTATTTGCAGAACGACTCCGCTATTTTCCGAAAATAATACCTTCATGGGATCCCTTTCTTCCACAGAACTCAAATCGATCTGCGCTCCAAGTTCATTTTCTGCAAAGCACATTTCAAGCAGCGTAGTTATTAATCCACCCGATGAAATATCATGACCGGCAAGCACAAGGTCATTATTGATCAATTCCTGAACCGAATTGAAACAGTTTCCAAAGTAAAGCGGATCTTTAATATCCGGGGTTGAAGCCCCTACGCTGTTTCTGATCTGGGCGAAACTTGATCCTCCCAGATGAAATTCATCTTTTGAAAAATCAATGTATATGATCTTGTTGTTCTCAGAGATCTGTAAAACCGGTTCTACAACCTTTCGGATGTCGTTTACTTCACCTGCTGCAGAAATGATCACCGTTCCCGGAGCGATTACTTCTTCATTGGGGTATTTTTGCTTCATAGAAAGGGAATCTTTACCGGTAGGGACGTTAATCCCCAAAGCAATAGAGAATTCAGAGACGGCCTGAACCGCATTGTAAAGTCTCGCATCTTCACCTTCGTTTCTGCAAGGCCACATCCAGTTGGCCGAAAGAGAAACAGATTTTAACCCTCCTTTTAAGGGCGCCCAGACAATATTGGTTAGGGATTCTGCGATTGCATTTTTAGAACCTGCTTTTTCATCGATCAGGGCACTTGCAACAGCATGCCCGATTGAGGTTGCTATTCCGCTTATTCCTTTGTAGTCCAGCGCCATGACACCCACATCATTTAATGGAAGCTGAAGGGAACCGGCACATTGTTGTTTTGCCACCTTTCCACCAACACATCGATCTACTTTATTTGTCAGCCAGTCTTTACATGCCACTGCCTCGAGCTGGAGTAATTTTTTTGTGTCCTCATAAATATCCGAGGAATGATATTCAACCGGGCCAAACTTTCTTTCAACCGTTCTGTCCTTCATGATGGTATGAGGTGAGCTTCCAAACATATCCGCCAGATCAAAATCCATTGGTTTTTCACCTGTTTTTTCCGAAGAAAAAGTAAATCGAAAGTCATCGGTAACTTCACCAACATCATAGATCGGAGATCTTTCCCTGTCAGCAATTCTATGCAATAGGTCGTGGTCCTTTTCGTGAATAACCAAGCCCATCCTTTCCTGAGATTCATTTCCGATTATTTCTTTGGATGACAAGGTTTTATCTCCTACAGGTAAGGCGTCAAGATCGATAAGTCCTCCGGTTTCTTCAACAAGTTCCGAAAGGCAGTTAAGATGTCCTCCCGCACCGTGATCATGGATAGAAATGATCTTGTTCTCTTCTCCTTCAACCATTCCACGTATTGTGTTGGCTACTCTCTTTTGCATTTCGGGATTCGATCTTTGAACCGCATTGAGCGTAATGGCGGTGTCAAATTCTCCGGTATCAGCCGAGGATACTGCGGCACCACCCATTCCAATGCGATAGTTGTCCCCGCCAAGCAGAATGATACTGTCTCCTTTGACAGGTTTTTCTTTTAAACTATCTGATTCTTTTCCATATCCAATACCTCCGGCAAGCATGATTACTTTGTCAAATCCAAGTTTACGATTGTGCTCTTCATGCTCAAAAGTATATAGTGAACCTGAAATCAATGGCTGACCAAATTTGTTTCCAAAATCTGAAGCCCCGTTAGAAGCTTTTATGAGTAAGTCAATAGGAGTTTGATACAACCATTTTCTCTCTTGCATGTTCTCCCAGGAACGATTTTCGGTAAGTCTTGAATAAGGCGTCATATAAACTGCGGTTCCGGCCAATGGCAACGACCCTTTACCTCCTGCGAGCCTGTCCCTTATTTCTCCACCTGACCCGGTGGCAGCTCCGTTGAAAGGTTCCACAGTAGTCGGAAAATTATGAGTTTCAGCCTTCAGAGATATAACTGATCTTACTTTTTTTATCTCATAATAATCGGGTTTGTCCGCTGATTTTGGTGCAAACTGTTCAATAACAGGCCCCTCAATAAATGCCACATTGTCCTTATAGGCGGATACAATGGTATTTGGATTTTCAGCTGAAGTTCTTTTGATCATTTTAAACAAGGACACCGGTTTCTCTTCTCCATCAATAACAAAGGTCCCGTTGAAAATTTTATGCCTGCAGTGTTCTGAATTAACCTGAGAAAATCCAAAAATTTCCGAATCTGTAAGCTTTCTGCCAAGTTTGTTGGATAAATCCTTTAAGTAGTCAATTTCTTCATCGCTTAAAGCCAGTCCCTCTTTTTGGTTATAAGCTGCGATATCCTCTATTTCGAATACAGGTTCAGGTTCAATATTCACCGTAAAAATATCCTGATCTAATTCCTTGTAATGATGTTGGATCATCGGGTCAAAATCAGGATTATCGCTTGAAGAGCTGAAAAATTCTTCAATGCGACTTATTCCTGTTATACCCATGTTTTGGGTGATTTCAACGGCATTGGTGCTCCACGGGCTGATCATTTCCTTTCTTGGCCCGACAAAATTTCCTTTAAGCGTCTCCGATTTTAGTTCCTTGGCATTACCAAACAACCAAATTAATTTTTCAAGATTTTCTTTACTGATTTCTTCTTGGGAAGAAACGGCAAAAACTGTTTGTTTTTGATTAAAAAAGTAGATCATTTGACAGATATTATCTTTCGATTTGGAAAAATGCAAATTTAATCAATTGACCCATTATAATTGGAGAGATTGTTAATAATATTAAATAAAATCTTTAACGAATAGAAATCATTGTTGTTTCTGATACTTTTTATGACTCTTTTTGCAAAAGAGCCATATAAAATCCGTCAAATCCTGAAGTTGAAGGTGATACCTTTTTATCTTTTATCAATGTAAAGTCTTTGTGAGCGGATAGGAACGATTCAACCTGTTTCTCATTTTCAGAAGGAAGAATGGAACAAGTGGCATAAACCAGTTTACCTCCTTTTTTAACCATGGATGAATATTGATTCAAAATTTCGGCCTGTGTTTTTCTGATCCTGTCCAAAAATTCTTTGTCGAGTTTCCATTTAGAATCAGGGTTTCTTTTTAAAACTCCTATACCGCTGCATGGCGCATCAATCAGAACACGGTCGGCTTTTCCCTTGAGACGTTTGATCACCTTTGAATTTTCAATGGTACGGTTTTCAATATTATGGGCTCCGTCTCTTTTAGCCCGTTTTTTTAATTCAGCCAGTTTATGACCATGGATATCCATGGCGATGATCTGACCTTTATTCTTCATAAGTGATGCCAGATGGAGAGTTTTTCCTCCTGCACCTGCACAGGTATCCACAACTTTTTGACCTGGTTGTACATCCAGAAAGGGAGCTACCAGCTGCGAAGATGCGTCCTGAACTTCAAAAAGTCCATTTTTAAATGCCTTGGTCAAAAAAACATTTTTTCTTTCTGTTAATACAAGGGCATCAGGATATCCGGGAATAAATTCCGTATCTATTCTTTCAGCTTCAAGAGCCGCCTTAAGCTCTTTTTTTGTTGTTTTCAGGGTGTTTGTCCTCAATATAACACGGGCCTGTTTATTCAGTTCTTTTAACTCCTTATCCCATTTATCTCCTAATTCTTCAAAGCCCGTTTCATCCATCCAGTCCGGAATCGACTCTCTGAATTTCCTTATACCTTGAAGCTCGTCGAATTTTCCTTTTATTCTTCTTGTCGGTGTACCTTCAAAGTGTTTCCAGTCAGGCAGGTCAATGCCTTTTAAAGTGGCCCAGACTGCAAAGTTTTTCCAGATGTTTTCTCGCGTATAATGTCCTTTGGTTCCCGCTATTTCATTGTACAATCTTTTCCATCGAACCATGTCATAAATGGTCTCGGCGACAAACTTTCGGTCTCTCGACCCCCACCTTTTATCTAATTTCAAAGTTCTTTGTACCACTTTGTCTGCATATTCATTCTCGTTATAAATAAGATCCAGGGCATGAACAACCGCTGAGACTAAATTTCTGTGTAAACGCATGACATTTTAAATTTTGGGATGCAAAGGTAGCCAATTAAAGCATAGTGATTTACGAAAACTTTTCAAATACTCCGAGTCCAAACAGGGCAAAATCAAATTTAACCGGATCAGAGGGATCTAAAGCACGTAAATTAAGATCCAGTTCTTTAAGTGCTTTCGCATCGTTTTGCCTTCTTTTCAGTAATCCCAGTTTTCTGGCCACATTGCCCGAATGGATATCCAGCGGACATGAAAGAGCTGCCGGTAAAATATCCTTCCAGAGTCCAAAATCTACTCCTGCCTCATCCTTTCGGACCATCCATCTCAAAAACATGTTGATTCTTTTGGCAGCAGACCCTTTCAAAGGGTCCGAAACGTGTTTCATGGTTCTTAAAGGATGCGGTATTGAAAAAAAGACCTTTTTAAATTGATGTATGGCGACCTGTGTGTTGTCAGGAGAGGCATAACGCGTAAATATTGTTTCTAAACCTTTGTGTTCCCTGTAAATATATTTTAAGCTTGTAAGAAAAAAATCAAGATCTGTGGAATTAAACGTTCTATGGATAAAATCCGGAGAATTATGTTTTTCGTATTCCATGACAAAATCGTAGGGAGAATTCCCCATAAGTTCCATCAGTTTTTCTGCGTTTTTGATAATCATTTTGCGGTTTCCCCATGCGATAGTGGCGGTTAAAAATGCCGATATCTCAATATCCTCCTTCACAGTGTAACGGTGTGGTACCTGAATGGGGTCGGATTCTATAAACTTAGGATTGTTGTATTCAAAAACCTTTTCTTCCAATAGAGTTATGATCTCATCTGATAACATAAATAATGATTAAAAAATCAAAAGTAAAAAATATGGAAAAGAATTAAGTTTTATATTTTCGTAACAGGAATAAATAACTATCAGATTATCTTTCAAACCTCTATATCATATTTAAAAGGAGTCGGACCATCGAGAGCTCAGCTATTGGGCAAGGAGCTGGGAATTTTCACCTATGCTGATCTGGCTAATTTTTTTCCTCATCGGTACATAGATCGCACTCGATTTTATAAAATCAGGGAGCTTCAGGTAAATAGTTCCGAAGTGCAGATCATTGGAACGATTAGCGCTGTAAAGATGGTTAAACAGAAGAGAGGGAGCCGTTTGGTGGCTCAGTTCGGGGATGATACCGGAAGAATGGAATTGGTTTGGTTCAAAGGGGTAAAATGGATCAAAGATTCTTTAAAAATGAACCAGCCTTATGTGGTCTTTGGTAAAGTGAATTTCTTCAATGGTCTCTTCAACATGCCTCATCCTGAAATGGAACTTCTGAAAGATTATAAGAAGGGGTTTAAAAGTGCAATGCAACCGGTTTACCGTTCAACGGAAATCCTTTCGAATAAAGGGGTAAGTAATCGAGTGATGCAGAAAATGCAGCAACAGCTGTTTCTTGAAACAAAAGATAAGTACAATGAAACCCTGAGTCAGGTTATTTTAAAGGAAGAGGGGTTAATCTCTAAAAATGAAGCCATGTTCAATGTTCATTTTCCTCAGAGTCAGGTACTATTGTCCAAAGCACGTTACAGGCTCAAATTTGAAGAACTTTTTTTTATTCAAATGCAGCTAATTGTCAAGAATCTAAATAGTAAAACCAAAAACAAGGGCTTTGTTTTTGATCGTATTGGCAAGTATTTTAATGAATTTTATGCAACGCACCTTCCTTTTGACCTGACCAAGGCCCAGAAAAAAGTTCTAAAGGAAATACGAAGGGATGTCAATACCGGAGCTCAGATGAACAGATTACTTCAAGGTGATGTGGGATCGGGAAAGACCATAGTTGCTGTGCTAACTATGTTAATTGCCTTGGATAATGAATATCAGTCTGCATTTATAGCTCCAACGGAAATTCTTGCTCAGCAACATTTTGCGGCGGTAACTGAACTGTTGGCGCCAATGGGGGTTAATGTTCGGCTTTTGACGGGATCATCTTCTACCTCAGAAAGAAAGATGATTCATAGAGAACTTGAAGAGGGGAGTCTACATATTTTGATAGGAACCCATGCCTTGTTTGAGGATAAAGTTCAATTTGAAAACCTGGGTTTGGCTATCATTGATGAACAACACCGTTTTGGAGTTGCTCAGAGGGCGAAAATGTGGATGAAAAATGAACTCCCTCCTCATATTTTAGTCATGACAGCCACACCTATTCCACGTACCCTTGCCATGAGTGTTTACGGCGATCTCGATATTTCTGTAATTGATGAGTTGCCCCCGGGCAGAAAAGCCATCCGGACGATTCACAGGTATGATAGTAACCGGCTGTCAGTGTTTAAATTTATTCGGGAGGAAATTGCAAAAGGAAGGCAGGTTTATATTGTTTACCCATTAATCAAGGAATCGGAACAATTGGACTATAAGGATCTAATGGATGGTTATGATAGTATCTCGAGAGAATTTCCCTTACCGGATTACAGAATAAGTATTGTTCATGGACAAATGAAGCCCAGGGACAAAGATTATGAGATGCAGAGATTTGTGAAAGGCGAGACGCAGATCATGGTGGCTACAACGGTTATTGAAGTAGGTGTCAATGTTCCTAACGCCAGTTTGATGCTTATTGAAAGTGCCGAGCGATTTGGCCTCTCCCAGCTTCATCAGTTAAGAGGAAGAGTAGGGCGTGGTGCAGACCAGAGCTATTGTATTTTGATGACGAGTATGAAGCTGACAAAAGAAGCCAAAACTCGTTTACAAACGATGGTCGAGACGAATGATGGATTCAAAATTGCTGAGGTTGATCTAAAACTGAGGGGCCCCGGAGATTTAATGGGGACACAGCAAAGCGGCATATTAAATTTAAGAATAGCGGATATTGTTCAGGATTCGGAACTTTTGTATAAAGCCAGAACTGCGGCAAAAAAAGTAGTTTATGCCGAAAATGGTCATCTGAATCCATTGCATCAGAAAACCTGGATGAGCTTTCAGCATATTATGAAAAACAAATCGATCTGGTCAAATATTAGTTAGGGTCAAGAAAACACAATTGCTTGAGAATAAGTATTAATTACATATTTGGTACATTCAAATCGCTTAGATTTTTTTGATATATTTGTTTGAAAATCCCCTTAGTTATGACCAAATACTTACCCTTCATTTTATTATTTTTCGTCACATCCCTGGTTTTTAGCCAAAAGGATTCCATTAAATTGTCAAATAACGATGTTCTGGTAGGGTCCATAGAAAAAATGGATTTCAGTATACTAACCTTCAGCACCTCATACGATGATTCTGATTTTAAAATTAAATGGGGTGAAGTCTTAGAGATCTATAGTTCAGGACAGTTTATTATTTCAGTTGAAGATGGTGATCGATTTACTTCAGATATTCAAAGCGTTGACGGTAAGGAAAAGACTGTTAAGGTAATGGCGGAAGGAGTAGAGACGGAATATGCGTTAGATGAAATCGTTTTTATTGAGCCTATTGGAAGCGGTTTTTTCTCTCGACTTACTGTTGATATCGATTTGGGGATTAATATAACGAAAGCGAACAATTTCAGACAGGTAACCTCCAATATTGATGCTACATATCTGGCCTATAAATGGAGGGCCAGGGGTTATTACAAAACTGTAATCAGTCGTCAGGACGGGGCCGCTGATATTAATCGGATGGATGCCCAGTTAGGAGGAGAATATTATTTACCACATGACTGGTTCCTGCAGGCCAACGCGATTTACCTGTCGAATGATGAACAATTGCTGGATCTTAGATCAACCTATCAGTTTGGTGGAGGTTATTATTTTATAAGGAACAATTCCATGTTTTTCTCTGCAAAGGCGGGTCTCGCTTATACTACAGAGAATTTTTCGAATGATACTCCTGACAGGAATAGTACGGAAGGTTTCCTGGCCCTTGGATTTAATAAATACGCTATTGGAGATTTAAGTGTTCAAACCAACGCGGCACTTTATCCAAGCTTTTCTCAGAGTGGTCGGTACAGAGTTGATTTCAATTTTGACATGAAGTATGACCTTCCGCTTGATTTTTATATTCGATTAGGACTTAACTATAATTATGATAACAAGCCTGTTGAAGATGCTTCCGACAGCGATTATGTATTTACAACATCTTTTGGATGGGAGTGGAATTAATTCTGATTGACAGGTTTTTTATCTGATGTAAATACTTATGATCAAGATTTTAATTTGCTTATCATGCTGACTTTTTTTAGGTCCATGATCAAGGGATCTTCTGCATCCAGATACCTTCTGCTTCCAAGATATCTGTTCTTGTTAAAAGCATCATAATATTCTGACTCCGGCTTGATTGATCCAATTTTGACTTTTCCGGAAGCATGAATGAATTCACCTTTTTCATTGCCCAGCCAGATACCCACATGAGTTACCCTTTGCCTCGTGCTGTCTGTAGCTTTTTTTCCAAAAAACATAAGGTCACCTTTTTTAAGTTCACTCATATCCAGTTTGGGATCTATATCATTTCCGGCCATAATTTGCTGTGAGGCATCTCTTGGAATAATAAATCCGTTCATAAGATAAACGGTTTTGGTGAAACCGCTGCAGTCCATTCCTTTTGAGGAGGTTCCTCCCCATAAATAAGGAACCCCAACGAGTTCTCTGGCGTATAGCTCAAGAAGGTCCCCCGAAGGTTGTACTTCATTAATCCAGTTGTTGAATAGGAAACATTCGGATTTTTTTACATATCCTGTTCTCTGGTCAGGGTAGAGGACCTTAAAACTACCCTCAAATTCTTTTAGTACTGCAAGCTGGCTCCCCAAGACGATGTCCCCGACTTTTTCAAATTCACTCATTTCGTTTTTATAAACGTTGCCATACGATTTTGTAAATATGATCTTTTCAGCCTCGTGCCAAACTTCCAATTCCTCCGGGGTCATCAGTTTGACACCTCCGTGGTCCACCCATGAGATATAGCCATCCGGGGTTTGAACCAGATAAAAGTCGCCCTTAATTTTTAGCACTTTAAGTTCAGTTCCTAAAACCGCCTGTGTAGCGAGTTCAGCTGAATGTTTTGGCTTTGATCTGATATTGGCAACGGAGTTATTTACAATGGCATATTGAAATTTCCCTACAGTGCTGTCTGGCAATACATTAATTTTATTTTCTACATCGGACCCCAGATTTTGAGCCATATCTACTAAAACCTCTACAGCCTGCGGTTGATCAGATTCTCCTTCAAGAATAAGCTTATTGTTTTTTAAATGAATTCCAATATCAAATCGTGCAACTCTCTTATCGGGAGCATAAACCGTTTTAAGACTGTCATTGATATTGTTTAAAACTATTAAATCTTTATTGTAGGTTTCAGCACAGGAAAATACAACCAGAAAAAAACTACATAGAATTAAGGGAAGGATTTTTTTACACATTTTTGTATGATTATTTACATCTCTCTTTTATCCAGCGCTGAAGATCGAAGAAGTTCTGCGGGGCCACACCATGGCCCACCGGATATTCGTGATACTCATTCTTAATCTTTAATTTGTTGAGAAATGGTTCTGTTTTTCTGGCCCATTCCACAGGTATCACCTGATCCACAGTGCCATGTGAAACAAAAAAGTCCAAAGCTTTAAATCGTTCTTTTTCAAAGGGCTTTTCAATCAGGTCCTCATTAATATAACCACTTAATGCGATAACTTTTTTGATTTTATCCGGATGGTTTAAGGCATAAGCCATACTGAGAATAGTACCTTGACTGAATCCTAAAAGGAAAATTTTCTCTTCATTAATCTCATATTCAGCTTTAAGTTCCTCAATAAATAGATCAATTGTTGATAAGGCGGATCGTGCCTCTGGAAGATCTGAAAATTTATCACTCGTTGTAGCATCAAAATGTATGGTATACCAGGCATAACTTCCAAAACCCATCGATAAAGGTGCTCGAGCGCTTATGATCAACAATTCATCCGGTAATTCCTCCGCAAATGAAAAAAGGTCTTGTTCATTGCTTCCATAGCCATGGAACATGATCAATAAAGGTGGTTTGGAAATTTCAATTTTTGGCCTTCGTATTAGGTATTCCAAGGATTTTGTATGCATAAAAGGTGTAAATCAAAAAAAGGTTAATTATCCAATATTACGAAACCATTCCTGAAACTGATCCCCAAATAAAGGAATTCTTTTTTCTTCGCCCTGAATCGCTCCCAGCAACCCAAAAATCCATAAAACAAAAACCCCAATACCCAATATCGTGTTCAGCCAACCAAAATCTGAATAGCGCTGAATGAAATTCACAATCAGCCACATGATAAAAATTCCCAGAGCCTGACGAATGTGAAAGGAGGCAAAATAATTGTGTTTATTCTGGTTCATAATAAACGCTATCAAAGTTCCTATAACTGTGATGTAACTTATTATAGCCATTGTTTTTCCTTCTTTAACTGTTTGATTATACATAGTGATAAGTTTAAAAACTATATTGATCGATTCGAAGTTTATGATAAGATAAGTTGCTTGTTCGCAATTATTCCATAGGCCCTACCTTTGAGCTGTTTTCCTAAAAACGCCGAATTCTTGGACTTTGAAAGGATATTTTTTTCTTCAAAGATATAATCGATTTCCGGGTCAAACAGGGTAAGTTCAGCCTTGTTGTCTTCCTCAATAATTCCTACAGGAAGATCGAACCTTTTTCTTGGATTTTCAGTGAGGCAAACAATGGCGTCCTCAAGATCAATTATTGAACCAACACTGCCGAATAACGATTCCATTCCAATCGTACCGAAATGAGCATTTTCAAATTCCACATTTTTATTCTCAATATCGATCGGATTGTGGTCGCTTACAATCATATCAACAACACCCTCCTTGATCCCTTTAATAAGGGCTTTAGTGTCCTTTGTTGCCCTTAATGGCGGGTTTACCTTATAGTTTGTGTCAAAAGAACTTAGCTCTTCATCGGTAAGATAAAGATGATGGGCCGTAACGCTGCAGGTAACATCCAGTCCTTTTTTCTTGGCTTCTTTCACAAGCTGAACTCCTTTATGAGTTGATATGGTAGGAATATGTAGTTTTCCACCTGTATATTCAAGTAGCGAAAGGTCTCTTGTAATTTGCAGTTCCTCCGAAAGATTTGGAATGGAATTAAGCCCGAGTCTTGTTGTATTTTCACTTTCATTTACAAATCCGTGCTTTCCAATACCCTCGTCCTGTGGAAAACTCATTACAATTCCATCAAAATTTTGAACATACAAAAGGGCTATTTTGAGCAGGTTTGCGTTTTCTATGGATTTATTATAATCTCCAAATGCAATGGCTCCTGAATTCTTCATATCATAAAGTTCAGCCATTTCTCTTCCCAGGGCTCCCTGAGTCAAATTGGCAATGGGATGAAGGTCAACGGCCGAGTCCTTTGCTTTTTGAATAAGAAACTCAACAGCAGATTTGTTATCAATTAAAGGATTTGTATTTGGGTTGACAGCAACCCTTGTAAAACCCGATTTCGCAGCTACTTCAAGTCCGTGCTCTATGTTCTCTCTTTCCTCAAAGCCTGGCTCTCCCAAAGAAACACTGCTATCGAACCAACCCATGGAAACATGCAGGTTTTTAAGATTTATTTCTCGGCAGTTTTTAGGTCCTTCCAGTGTTTTTCCAATTTCGGAGATCATACCATTTTTGATCAAAATATCCATTTTCTTATTGTGATACTTTGAGTTTTTGTCGATGATCTTTGCAGATCTAAGAAGTATGTTCATTTATTTCCTGTTTTGATGCTACTCACCTAAAGTTTCAGTTTTTTAAAAATTTTTGGAGAAGTATTTCCAAGCTTAAAAAAACCAAAGCAAAAATAATAAATAATTGCCACAATTTTTTATTATTATCCCTTTCAATTCGGTCCTCTAAATCCTTATTAAAACCGTCGTAAAGTTTGATATTGGCATGTTTGGAAACGAATTCCTCCATAGGGTTAAAATTCATATCGCTCTCTTTACGATCATAATTATAGGCCATTTTTTTAAGCTCAGTATTTCCTGAGACAAGACTGTAAATACCTTGAACCTGAGGGTACTGCTCGGTTGAAAATCGTATCATGTCTCCTGACTTTGATTGCAGGGGTATGAATTCATTATCATCCCGAACCATTTTAATGATTTCGTCTCCTGAATAGCTGAATTCAACAGCAAATTCGCTTGGTTGTCCAATAGTGTAAAACAATGATCTGGAATCCTGTTGATTTATGGAGAAATTATAAAAAAGAGGTACTATGAGGGGAGACTCTGTAAAAGTATTATTGACTGTGGAAAGGGGTGAAGAAAGCCAGTAAATTTTTTGATTAAAATAATTATACTCAGAGGCAAATACATTGAAATCGCTAAATTGCAACAGTGGGGAAGATCCTTTTAGATCCGTAATATAGCCGTTTTTCAAGATCGGGTATTGAAAATTATAAACACGCTCCTCAAATACATTTTTAAAAAACGGATGATCATAGTTTATCCGGTTTAAAATTTTTTCATTTTCAAAAGCACTTAGAATTTTCCCCATACCCAGAGATTCAAACAGGTGGTTATATGCAATGAAATCAATGTCATCAGATGGAATGATCACTAAGTTTCCTTTTGTTCTTGCAAAACTTTTAAGACTTTGTACAAGGGGGCGAGAAATTGATTCCAGCTCATTCAGAATGATTAGGTTCTGGTCCAGAATTTTACTTTGATCGAGATCGGATAAGCTGCTGCTTATGAGTTCAAACTCCTTTCTATTGTATATTCTTTGAATAAAAGGTGCTGGTTTACCAATGAGCATGACCTTTGTCTTTATTTTTTCAGGAATAACAAAATAGAGTTCATTATCGAAATTGATACGGTGGTCGTTGATACTTACTTTTCCTGAATTAACTTTATTTTCCGGAACCTTAAATTCGATCTCAATCGTTGAATTTTCTTCAATGTCTACATTGGCTTTCCCAAACAACTCTTCACCTAAATGCAAGGAAACAGCCAGATTCACTGATTGGTTTTGCCAGCTTTTGAGCCTTGATTTAATTGTGATTTGATCTGAAGGCCCGGGTTCAATCCAGACACTGTCAACGGATAAGTTCATCTTATTAATTCCGGAAAGGTCAACAAAATTGTATTGTTGATTACCATCAATTAATGCACTGTCAGGGTAGCCGTTAATTTTTTGAAAATCAGAAATTAAATAAACTTCATATAAAATATTTTCATTTCTCGCTATATGGAAATTGATTTGATTTAAAATTTGATTTAACTCTTTTTTTATGGGGTGTAATTTTAGTTCTATCAGTGTTTTTTCGAGTTCCTTTGGGCTGAGATCCTCATAGGACTCGTCATTGGTTATTAAAGAGATGTTTTCACCAAAAGAAGTAATTCTGTCTATGAGCCTGTTCTTGGCCATCTGAAACTCTTCAATATCACCGTTACTTTTTGCCTGGAGGCTCAAAGAATTATCAAGATAAAGCAAGGTTTCTCTATTGAGCCTATTCGTGTTGTCTGTGAAATAGGGTTGAGCGAATGCCAGAACAAGCATGGCCAGGGCAAGCATTCGGCATATCAATATCAGTAGTTTTTTTAGTTTCGAACTTTTCCTGGTTTCCAATTCGATTTGTTTAAGATATTTCACATTAGTAAAATATTCCTTTCGAAATTTTTGAAGCTGAAAAAGGTGAATAAGAATGGGGATAAGGAGCAGCAATAAAAAAAATAAAATCTCTGGGTGTTTAAATTGCATCAGTCCGAATTACTTTGGTCAAAAGTAGGAATTTATTTCACAAAAATGACACAGTAGGTTGCGTAAAATGTGTTCAAAAAATTACTTTGACAGCTATCTTCACACAAAAAAGGGTTGTTTTATTAAACAACCCTTTGAATATGATAATTTATCTATGATTATTAGAATCTAATTTTTCGCTTTTTGCTTAAGCAGGGCCAGATTTATAACCTCTTTCATTTCTTTGACATAGTGAAAAGTTAATCCTTTAAGATATTTCTGATTGATTTCTTCAATATCTTTACGATTGTCGTCGCATAAAATGATCTCCTTGATATTGGCCCTTTTCGCTGCCAGTATTTTTTCTTTTATACCCCCAACAGGCAAGACCTTACCACGTAGAGTAATCTCTCCTGTCATCGCCAGTTTGGCTTTCACTTTACGTTGAGTTAATGTTGATACAAGTGAGGTCAACATTGTAATCCCTGCACTAGGGCCATCTTTCGGTGTAGCTCCTTCCGGAACATGAATATGAATGTTGTTATTAATCAAAGTTTCATACTCGATTCCGAATTCCTCTAAATTAGCCTTAATGTATTCCAGGGCTATCGTTGCCGATTCTTTCATAACCTTGCCAAGATTACCGGTAATGGATAAATTTCCTTTTCCTTTTGAAAGAATGGATTCAATAAAAAGAATATCTCCGCCAACACTTGTCCAGGCCAGGCCGGTTACCACCCCTGCAATATCATTGTTCTCATATTTATCTCTTTCAAGATGAGAAGGCCCAAGAATATTTTCAATATCCTCATCAGTGATTTTCACATTGTATTCCTCCTCCATGGCGATGGACTTTGCGCCAAACCTTACTATTTGAGCCAATTTCTTTTCGAGCCCGCGAACTCCGGATTCACGCGTATAACCTGTAACTACCTTTTCAAATTGTTTTTTGGCTATTTTTAAATGAGTACTGTTTAGACCATGTTCCTTCAGTAATTTTGGAAGCAGATGTCTTTTCGCAATTTCAACCTTTTCCTCCACGGTATATCCGCTCACATTAATGATTTCCATTCTGTCTCTTAAAGCCCATGGAATGGTTGACAAGCTGTTGGCCGTTGCAATGAACATTACTTTTGAAAGGTCATAACCAACCTCAAGGTAATTGTCGTAAAATTCAGCATTTTGCTCAGGATCCAGGACTTCAAGCATTGCCGATGAAGGGTCACCACTGTGACTTGACCCCAGTTTGTCAATTTCATCAAGCACAAACACCGGATTCGAGGTTTCCGCTTTCTTAATACTTTGAATGATCCTTCCCGGAAGTGCACCAATGTACGTTTTCCTGTGGCCCCTTATTTCGGCCTCATCTCGTAATCCACCCAATGACATTCTTACGTATTTTCTACCTAATGATTCCGCAACGGATTTGCCTAATGAGGTTTTTCCGACTCCCGGAGGTCCATACAAACATATGATCGGAGATTTCATATCTCCTTTAAGTTTTAATACAGCTAAATGTTCAATGATCCTTTTTTTAACCTTTTCAAGCCCATAATGATCCCTGTCAAGGATTTTTTGCGCTCTTTTCAAATCAAACAGATCTGTCGAATATTCTTCCCAAGGTAGTTCAAGTAAAAGGTCGAGGTAGTTTCGCTGCACTGAATACTCCGCTACCTGAGGATTCATTCTTTGCAACCTGCCTATTTCCTTTTCAAATGTGGTGGCCACTTCTTTGCTCCATTTTTTACCCTTGGCCAGCTCCTTCATTTCTTCGATCTCCTCATCATGAGAAACCCCACCCAGCTCTTCCTGGATGGTTTTCATTTGTTGATGCAAATAATATTCCCGTTGTTGTTGATCCATGTCTTCACGAACCTTAGACTGGATATCATTGCTGAGTTCAAGGCGTTGAAGTTCTTTATTCATCTTTCTCAAGGTGGCGAGTGCTCTGCTCTTGAGGCTGTTGATATTCAAGAGTTCCTGTTTTTCCTCTTGTGTCAGATTCAGATTTGAAGAAACAAAATTGATCAAAAAGGAATTACTTTGAATATTCTTAATCGCAAAAGAGGCTTCTGTTGGTAAGTTCGGGTTTTCCTTTATAATTCTCAGGGAAATATCTTTGATAGAATCTATGATCGCCTTGAATTCACTATCCGTTACAGAAGGAACTTCTTCTACAACTTCTTTTACCAGAGCCTTTAAATAAGGCCTCTCCTGTGTCAGACGGTCGATTTCGAATCGTTTTTTACCCTGAAGTACTACCATGGTATTACCATCAGGCATTTTTAAAATTTTCAGGATTCTAGCAACGGTACCTACTTTAAAGATATCATCCATTCCCGGATTTTCAGTTCCTTCATTCTTTTGAGCTACTACCCCAATAGTTTTATCACCCTTATTGGCTTCTTTTATCAATTTGATGGATTGATCTCTGCCCGCCGTTATAGGGATTACAACCCCGGGGAAAAGAACCGTATTTCTCAGTGGTAAAATGGGTAATTCTTCCGGAACATCTTCTTTTCGCATTTCCTCCTCATCTTCCGGAGTCATCAATGGAATCAATTCCGCTTCTTCATCCAAAATGTTCTGAAGTGACAAATTGTCAATGTTTATAAATTTTGATCTGCTCATCTTCTTTTTAAGCCATTTTGACATTGCTTGAGTAATGTTAAAATGAATTTGTATTAATTATCAATATTTAATTATCTCATTAAAAGTGAGTTAAGGCGTTATCCCTAAGATCACCACTATGTATTGGACAATTCCTGTGCCATTTTTTTAATTTCTTATTAAGGGTATAGATCTATATATATAATGTATTGATTCTAAATTTATTAGAAAAAAGTTTAAATTTAATTGACCAAAGTGTAACACCTTTGAAAATCAATTGTCATTAAAATAGAAGAGAAACATTGCAAACAGATCAACAACATATTAAAGACTTGCTGCAGGCTTGTTCGAAGGGAAGTAAAACAGCGCAGTTTGAAATCTATAAATTATATTATAAAGCCATGTATAACACCGCTTTAAGGATACTTCAAAATACTTTTGATGCTGAAGATGTAATGCAAGAAGCATTTTTAAACGCCTTTACAAAGCTGGATTCATATAAAGGAGAAGTGCCTTTTGGAGCATGGTTGAAACGGATTGTTATTAATAGAAGCCTTACACTTTTAAAGAAAAGAAACAAGCTTCAGGAAGTGAATCTGGAAGTGGTGGATAACAAACTGGAAAATGAAGAAGAATCCCAGACTAATGAAGTAAAAATAGATTATGTAAACCTCAAGGTACAGGAAGTAGGCAGAGCAATGAAAGCGCTTAAAGAAAATTACAGAACGGTGCTGACTTTAAGTTTGGTGGAAGGATATGACAATGAGGAGATTTCTCAAATACTGAACATAAGCAACGAGAATTGCAGAACGACAATTTCAAGAGCTAAGCGAAAATTAAGAAAAATATTAATGGATTCATCCGTCTTAAATTAAAAGATATGAAAACGAATTTAGAAGATTATTTTAAGAAGAATAAAGAGAATTTTGATTTTGCGGAACCAAATTTAGGACATTTTGAAAGGTTTCAAAAAAGACTTGAAACAGACTCAGAAAAATCCCAAAGAAAGGGTGGTACTCCCTGGTATATTCTGGCGGTAGCTGCCTCAGTACTTTTGTTCTTTGGATACTGGATGGGAAATTACAATCAGAATGATCTGAACAGAGGGTTGGAACTTGCTGAAATATCTCCTCAAATGGAGGAAACTCAAAATTTCTATGTTGCTACTATTCAGAAGGAAATGGAAGAGATCAAGTCAATGCAAACCCCATCGAATCAACGCATCATTGACGATGCATTTAAACAATTGGATTTACTGGAAACAAACTATCAGAGGCTGACTTTAGAGCTCAAGGAAAGCAATGCTGATAAGCGTGTTATATATGCCATGATAACAAATTTTCAAAGTAGACTTTTAGTCTTGCAGAATTTGATGGATCAACTCGAGGAATTTAACGAATTAGTGCCTCAGGAAAATAAAGTTTAAAACAATAAAACAAAAGTCATGAAAAATAAGATACAATTATTATTAGCTATTCTTTTAGTGATTCCTATGCTTAGTATAGCAAATCCTTGGAAGAAGAAATGGGATTATGAGAAAACAAAGACAATCAAAAAGGAATATTCAGTAAATGCGGATGCGGCACTGAACATTAAAAACAAGTATGGAAATGTTGATGTTATTTCCTGGGACCAGAATAAGGTGGTCATTGAAGTAACTATAACAGTGTCTGGAAATAATGAGTCCAAAGTTGTGGAACGTTTGTCAAAGATCGATGTGGAATTTGAAAGCAGTAAGTCCTTAGTTTCAGCTGAAACGAAATTTAACAACAAGTCTAAAAATTGGTGGAACTCAGGAAGTAAAATGAGCTATCAAATTGACTATAAGGTGAAAGTGCCGGTTACCAACAAGGTTGACCTGAACAATGACTACGGGACAATTTCATTGAACGAGATCAAAGGCCAGGCAGAAATAAATTGCGATTATGGTAAAGTTTTAATCGGAAGTCTGCATCACAATAACAACAGTATCAACATTGATTATACATCAGATTCAGAGATTGAATATATGAATGGAGGAAGTATCAATGCCGATTATTCTAAATTCAGATTGGAGAAAGCAAATAATATTGATTTGAACGCTGATTATACAGATTCTGAATTCATGTCTGTTGAAGAGCTGAAATTTGTATGTGATTATGGAAAAATTGAGGTTGACAAGGCGGCCAGCATTGAAGGAAACGGAGATTATTTGACCATGAGATTCGGAACCATTAAAAATAAATTGCGCATTCAGGCAGATTACGGCAGTATCAAGGTGGATAAAATGATGAAAGGATTCAGAGAATTATATGTTCATTCAGATTATGCAGGTATTAAAGTCGGACTTGATGATGATATTGCATTTGACTTCAAGGTTGAATTAAGCTATGGCGGGTTTGATTACAATGGAGAGGGAATCAATTATCAAAAGAAGATCATAAAATCACAATCTAAGTATTTTGAAGGCTACGTGAAGAGTCAGAATTCCGGTTCCGTTGTAGATATTTCTTCTGAATACGGCGGAGTAAAATTATATAACAATTAAAATCAAACCAATAATGAAAAACTTAATTTTTAAAACAATAGTATTCACATTCGTATTTTTCCTTTCATTAGGAATGGGGTATGCACAGAAGGTCAAGGGAAATGGAAAGGTCATAGAGAAGACAAGAAACGTTGGAAATTTTGATGGAGTAGGAGTATCCGGTTCATTTGACGTATTTCTTGTAAAGGGCCAGGAAGGTAAAATTGAAATTACGGTAGAAGAGAATCTGGAACCTTACCTGATTACCGAAGTAAAAGACGGTTCATTGAAAATAAAATGGAAGAAAGGTGTTAATATCAAAACCACCAAAAATACAGTATTAACCGTTCATTTTAACGATTTAAGCGGACTGGCTCTGGCAGGTTCAGGAGATATAATAGGAAAGGATAAGATCGTTACTGAAAATTTAGGATTGGCCATTGCCGGATCCGGAGATATTAAAATATCGGCCGATGCCACTAAAATTGGCGCAGCGATTTCAGGTTCAGGAGATATGGAACTAAGCGGAACTTCGACACAGTTTGACGCAAAAGTAGCAGGCTCCGGAGATATTGATGCTTACGATCTGGTTACGGAAAAGGCAGAATTAAAGATTTCAGGTTCCGGGTCGATCGGGACGAATGTCCAGAAAGAAATTATGGCAAGAATATCTGGCTCTGGTGACATAAAATACAAAGGGAACCCTCCCGTTGAGGATATAAAAGTTAGTGGTTCCGGAAGTGTAAGCAGCTATTAAGAAATTGTGGTTAGTTATTTGATAAATGTCGGTAAATATATTTTACCGGCATTTATTATTTTTTATCAAGGAGCTGAAGGCTGTTTACGATTGCCGTGGAATCGCATACATCAACGGTTATGATCATTCTTGAATCGGTAGCTCCTCCTTGAATCCAATAATTCCTGCAAGGATCATTTTTTACCCTGCTTTTTGAAAAATCGATTTCACCGGTTTTTATAATCTGCATGATTTGAAGACTATCTATATCACTTGATTGCAATTCTTCACGAACGTCCTGACTGAAGCTTATTTTCTTCTGCTGAATAATGTTGAGAATCCTGTCATTGGGAAGCCAGTTGCACGAAGCATTTTTACCACCCAGAAAAAAGAAAACAATCACAATGCCCATGACAAAACCAATGCCATAGAGCGTAAAACGCGTTTTCATATCTTCCATAATCAGAATATAAGTAAATTGATATCGGTAAATGGCAGTCCAAACCAATCGGCAATATGCTTATTGGTTAAGATACCGTGGTAAAAATACATTCCTTTCTGAAGACTTTTGTCAAATCGGGCTGCATTCTCAATTCCTCCCATATCTCCTATGTTTAGCAGGTAAGGTGTGAAAATATTGCTGATAGAAACCGAGGCAGTTCTTGAATAACGGGAAGGAATGTTCGGAACACCGTAATGAATCACTCCATGTTTAACGATGGTTGGGTTTGTGTGTGTTGTTACTTCCGAGGTCTCAAAGCAACCACCGTTATCGATGCTTACGTCAATAATAACAGCGCCATCTTTCATTTGTTCCACCATGCTCTCATCAGCTACTACAGGAGTCCTTGTCTTACCGCGTAATGCTCCAATGGCCACATCACATTCAGCGAGTGATTTGGTAAGGTTTTTGGGTTGCAGGGTAGAGGTAGCTATAGGATGTGGCAATTTATGTTGAACACTTCTAAGTTTTGTAAGAGAATTGTCAAACACTTCTACACTGGCCCCAAGTCCTAAAGCGGATCTCGCTGCAAATTCACATACGGTTCCGGCACCAATGATGACCACTTTACTGGGAGGAACACCACCTATATTCCCCAATAAAAGTCCATTACCCAGATTATTATTATTCATAATTTCAGCCGCAATGAGTACCGAAGCCGTTCCGGCAATTTCACTCAGGGATTTTACCAAAGGATAAATTCCATGATTATCCTGAATATAATCAAAGGCAATAGCAGTAATTCTTTTTTCAGCCAAAGCTTTAAAATACTCCTTTGTCTGAGTTTTGATCTGCATGGCAGAAATAAGGACACTTTGAGGATTGATCATTTTGACCTCGTCAAGAGATGGTGGTTCTACCTTTAAAATGATGCTGCAAGCAAAGACATCATTGGGATTGTAAGAGATTTTAGCACCGGCCTCCGAATATTCCTGATCCGTGTAGTTGGTTCCGTCTCCCGCACCAGACTCAACGACAATCCTGTGGCCGTTAGACGTAAGTGCTGCAACGGCGTTTGGAGTCAGACAAATTCTTTTTTCATCAAAATGCGTTTCCTTGGGAATACCGATGTATAATTCATCTTTATGCTTCTTTACCTCAAGCATTTCAGGTTTGGGCATCAGTTCTTCTCGACTGAATGGTGATAGTTGTTTGGGCATTTTAGCTGATTTCTATAGTGCGGCTGTTATCCTTGTTAATGGTCAATTTAATAACATCCGACTCTAAAGGTAATAAATTTTGAACTTTGTCCGGCCATTCGATGAAACACCAGGCGCCACTGTCAAGGTATTCTTCAATACCCATATCAAAAGCTTCTTCTTCATCTTCTATTCTGTAAAAATCAAAATGATATACCGTTTCTCCGGTGTTCGATAGATATTCATTAACCAGAGAGAAGGTAGGTGAACTGGTTACATCATTTACTTCTAATTGTTTGGATATTTCCTTGATCAATGTCGTTTTTCCACTTCCCATTGGGCCATCAAACAACAAAATTCTTGATTTACAGTTCTTTAAAACCCATTGGGCTGCATGGCTGATCTTATCTAAGTTATACTTTTGCTTCATTGCAACAAATAGCTCTTAATCAAACTTGTAGGGTTAATTTAGTTCCATGGAGTGATAAACATTTTGAACGTCATCTTCTTCTTCCAAACGCTCAAGAAGTTTTTCAACATCTGCCTGCTCATCTTCACTGAGTTTTTTGGTTGTTGTTGGAATTCGCTCAAATCCAGAAGACAAAATTTCAAGCTCATTCTCCTCAAGATATTTTTGAATCGCTCCAAATTGCTCAAAAGGTGCATAGATCAGAATTCCATCTTCATCCTCAAAAACTTCTTCAACATCATAATCAATAAGTTCAAGCTCAAACTCTTCCAGATCCATTTTCAACCCCTCCGCATTGATTCTGAAGTTACAGGTATGATCAAACATAAAAACAACGGATCCTGACGTTCCAAAGGTGCCGTCACATTTATTAAAGGCCGCCCTCACATTGGCCACCGTCCGATTATTGTTATCCGTGGCGGTTTCAACTAAAATGGCAATTCCGTGGGGTGCATATCCCTCAAAAAGTACCTCCTTGTAATTCGCGGTATTTTTATCACTCGCTTTTTTTATGGCACGCTCAACATTATCCTTTGGCATATTTGCAGCCTTGGCATTTTGAATAACGGCTCTTAAACGAGAATTGGTATCGGGGTTGGGACCGCCTTCTTTAACAGCCATCACTATATCCTTTCCAATTCTGGTAAATGTTTTAGCCATTGCGGACCAACGTTTCATTTTTCGGGCCTTCCTGAATTCGAATGCTCTTCCCATATTATTCTGTAAAAATTGTGTTATTAAACTTGTATCACACCAAGGTTAAATGGTTTTTCTATCGGTGCCTGATCAGCAGCCTTTATACCCATGCTGATCCAATGTCGGGTATCCTTCGGATCGATAATGGCATCGGTCCATAACCTTGAAGCGGCATAATAAGGAGAAACCTGCTCCTTATAACGCTGGGTAATGGTCTGGAGAATTTCGTTTTCTTTTTCCTTGGTAATTTTCTGACCTTGTTTTTTTAAAGTTGCCGTCTCTATCTGTAAGAGGACCTTTGCGGCTTGTTCGCCGCCCATGACTGCAAGTTCGGCACTTGGCCATGCAACAATCAGTCTGGGGTCATAGGCTTTTCCACACATTGCGTAATTTCCGGCACCATAACTATTCCCAATGATCACTGTGAATTTAGGAACAACTGAATTACTCACCGCATTCACCATTTTTGCACCGTCCTTTATAATTCCTCCGTGCTCTGATTTACTTCCAACCATAAAACCCGTTACATCCTGGAGAAAAACCAATGGGATTTTTTTCTGATTACAATTCGAAATAAACCTTGTTGCCTTATCGGCACTGTCAGAATATATAACTCCTCCAAACTGCATTTCTCCCTTTGCATTTTTCAGAACCTTACGCTGATTGGCCACAATTCCAACGGCCCATCCATCGATTCTTGCATAGGCACAAATGAGAGTCTTTCCATAATTCGCTTTATACTCCTGCATTTCAGAGTTGTCAACCATGCATCGAATGATCTTTTTCATATCATACTGGGCAGACCTTTCTTTAGGAAGTAATCCAAAAACGTTTGAAATGTTATCCCTGGGATTCTGCGGGTCGATACGGTTAAAACCTGCAGATTCCGAATCTCCTATTTTATCGATGATGTTAATGATCGTCTTCAGGGCATCCTTGTCATCTTTGGCTTTATAATCGCAAACTCCTGAAATCTCGGTATGTGTAGTCGCACCTCCTAATTTTTCATTCTCAATCAATTCACCTATTGCTGCTTTTACCAGGTAGCTTCCCGCAAGAAAAATACTTCCGGTTTTATCTACGATTATTGACTCATCGCTCATAATCGGCAAATAGGCGCCCCCGGCTACACAACTTCCCATAACCGCAGCTATCTGGGTGATCCCCATACTGCTCATAATGGCATTATTTCTAAAAATCCTGCCAAAATGTTCTTTATCAGGAAAAATTTCATCCTGCATCGGCAGAAAAACTCCTGCACTATCCACGAGGTAGATAATAGGAAGTTTGTTTTCCATGGCGATTTCCTGAGCCCTGAGGTTTTTCTTTGCTGTGATGGGAAACCAGGCTCCAGCTTTTACCGTTGCATCATTAGCTACAACAATACATTGTTTACCTTTGATAAAACCTATTTTGACTACAACGCCTCCAGCGGGACATCCACCTTGGTCCTTGTACATTCCTTCTCCCGCAAAAGCTCCAATTTCAATGGCATTTTCAGGTTGATCAAAAAGAAAGTCAATTCGTTCCCTGGCAGACATTTTTCCTGCGGCATGGAGTTTTGCTATTCTTCCATCTCCGCCACCTTTATGCACTCTCGAAAGTTTTTTTCGTAATTGAGAGGTTAGCAATTTGTTGTGATCTTCATTAATATTGAAGTTGAGATCCATCTTTTTCAATCTGATTAGAGGGCTAAAATACAAAATACGCATCAATAATAATTAAAAATATACCATGTAAATATATACCATGGTAAATATTTAAAATAATTGTTTATCTTTGCATCATTAACAAAATTGAAACAGAAAAAAATGAAAAAAGTATTGACTATTGGTGGGAGCAGCAGTAAGGCTTCCATAAACAAGAAACTTGCAGAATACACGGGGCAAATGATCAAGGATGTTGAATTAAATCACATTGATCTAAATGATTATGAGCTTCCTTTGTTTTCAATAGATATAGAAAAGGAGTCGGGTTTTCCGGATGACCTGGTAAGATTGAATAATCAAGTGGAATCGTCTGACGGATTCGTAGTTTCACTTGCAGAGCATAATGGTGCTTACAGCGCCGCCTTTAAAAATGCTTTTGATTGGTTATCAAGAATGGAATCTAAAGTCTGGAGAAATAAGCCAATGCTCTTGCTTAGTACATCTCCCGGAGCAAGGGGAGGGCAGTCAGTTATGGAAATAGCACTCAGCAGATTTCCACGTAACGGAGGAAACATTATTGGTTATTCTACTTTTCCGTCATTCAATGAAAATTTTGTGGATGGAGAAATAGTAAACCCCGTGCTCAAGGAAAAAATTAAAGGACTGGTTTCGGATTTCTCAGAAAGTCTTTGATATGGGAGATTTTGCCAAAGAAATAAATTCCTCATTCTCCAGCGATCGTTTAAAAGCCTTGCTGAATATCAAATATACCTCAAACTGGCTCGATCAAATAGGAACCGAAATATTGAAACCATTTAATATTTCAGAGCAACAATACAATATTTTGAGAATTCTCAGAGGATCGCAAAAGGAGATTTCAGTAAATCAGGTGAAGCAAAGAATGATTCAGAAATCGCCTAACTCGACGAGATTAATGGATAAACTCTGCGAGAAGAAATTGATAGTAAGAACAAGATGTGAAAATGACAGGAGGGTCGTTTATGTTAAAATATCGGACAAAGGGTTAAAACTTCTCGATACTATCGATATGTCCGAATTTGATAAATATATTAGTAGGTTATCGGAAACTGAGGCTGCTAAACTAAATGAGTTACTGGATAAAATAAGAGGTTAGAAGTTAAAACTATTTGATGGAATTCCTATCTTCATGAGCTATTGATTTACCAAATTATACGTTGGATTATAAAATTATTCGTAACAAGAAGATTTTAACACTTTAAATAGTTCAAATTTATGTTCAATTCAATATTTATTTTGCATTGCAATTCTTATGTTTGCACCGATAAGCAAAAGTAATTATCGGAAAAGTCGAAATGAAGAAACTCAACGATTTTATTTGGGAAACACATGGGATACATGCCGGGACCGAGAATGATCATGTGAAACATGGAATTGATAAACTGGAAGATATTGTAGACAAGGCTATTGAACAAAATCATCCAAGCATTACGTTTATCATTCATTCTCCTCGTCTGACCAATTTCAGATATCTCGCGGAAAGAGACACGAACATAAAGTTTATACGTGGAGACAGGTCTTATATCAATTATCCAAAGCGCATTGCAAATCTTAGAAAAAAGTACGCGGACAAGATCAATATAAAGTATGGAGTTGAACTTGAATGGATGGGCCCTGACCTTGGACTTTTGTGGAGTCGATCTAAAATATTTCAGGCAGAGGACGCTGATTTTGTAATTGGATCGGTGCATTTTGCTCCGGAAGGTCTGCCTTATGACGGATCAAAGGAAGAAGCTCTTGAGTTATTGAAATTGCGAGGTTCCCTTGAGGCCTACTGGAACGGATATATTAACGAAATGATCGAAATGATTGAATGTTTCGGTGATATGATACAAGTGGTAGGCCACATAGACCTTCCTAAATTAAATGTTGAGGTTCCCGAGGTTTTGAAGAATTTTGAAACCAGTTCTCATCCTTTGGCCAATAAATTTAGAACATTACTGGAGATCATTGCAGACAGGGACCTGGCCCTTGATGTGAATATGGCGGGGGATTTTAAGGGCGTTGGCGTTTATCCGTCACAGAATATTTTAAAGAGGGCCCTTGAATTACAAATTCCAGTATCCGTGGGAACTGATACCCACCATGTGCGCTATTACGGTATTAATTTTAGAGAAAGCCTGGAATACATTTATAAGGCGGGTTACGAGCAGTATGTGAGTTTTTCGAAGTTGATTCCTGAAAAAAGAACCATTTTTGACGATCACGAACTTAAGGTGAAGTACACCATTTTGAACAAGGGTATTGAACTTTTGAATCAACGTTTTCATCACGGAAGCAGAAGAATAATTCCAGACTTTTCATTCGGAGGATCATTTTCGGAATTTATTGATATTTACAAGAATGCTACCGGAATGGGGGATTATAATGCGGTCCGAATCAGAAAAGGAAATAAATCGATAACCGTATCCAATGAAACTCCCGTCGCGAGTAAAAATAACGTGCAGGGTTTATTTTCCAAGCATCTTGATCGACCCGGTGTTTTATCTTCTCTTTTCAATTCACTGGCTTCAGAAGGGGTAAACGTTGAAACAGCCAGGCTGCATTCCAATAATGACGGTACTGCTGTCGCCTGGTTGACACTTGAACAGGATAATGGAAATGTAAAAAATGCGATCGATTTTGTATATGGTACAGATCAGTCGACCTTTTTGGAACTTTCTCATAAGGAGAAAACCCAATTGCCTAATTTTTACGGAGAGGGAGTTTATTTGTATGAGATGGATGGCGTTGAGTTAAAAATAGCCTTAAGCTCAAAGATGATTCTTACAAAACATGAAAATTCCCCTGGGGTTCTATTGATTCTTTTATCTGCACTGGCCTCAAAAAATATCAATATTATTGATTTGAGATTGGGAAAAAGAAACAAGATTGGTTATTCGGCACTGGCCATTGACGGGGATTCAAACGTTATTAGAAATTTGCTTGATAAATTGGGAGAGCAATACTACGAAGCAAACCTTGTAGAATTTCACAGTATGTAATTTTTGTCAGGTTGCGAATAGCTTCGTTGGATCTTTAAAGGATTTAAATTCCAAAGCGTTTCCCTCAGGGTCGAGAAAAAACATGGTAGCCTGCTCACCGGGCTTTCCTTCAAATCTAATATAGGGTTCAATAATAAATTCAATTCCTTTATGGCGAAGGGAATCTTTTAACCCGTGCCACTTTTCCCATTCAAGTACAACTCCAAAATGGGGGACCGGAACGTCATGTCCGTCAACAGGATTGGAGCTTTTCTTATGTTTTTCCTCAGCAGCAGGTTTTTGATGAATCACAAGCTGGTGGCCAAAAAAATCGAAATCTACCCAGTGAGTATCACTTCTCCCTTCCCTGCACCCAAGTACCTTTCCGTAAAAATTTCTGCATAATTCAAGGTCCTGGACAGGGATAGCAAGATGGAATGGGGTTAAACTACTCATAATCATAAGTTTTAATAAAGGTGGGTTCCCGGCAATTGTAATTGGACCCAGAGCAGTAAATATAGGCAATTGAACAGAACATCTCAAAGGGATTCATTTCGATTTTGATTTCCTGATCTTATGCCGGAATACCAATATCTTTTTTTTCTTCAATACTTTTTTCGGAAATTGGAACCTTCGAAAATTAAAGACCATTGTATTCATGTCAAATGAAACATCAGCAAAAGTGCTTCGGCATGTAGTATTGTTAAAATTTAAAGAAAAAGTATCCAAAGATTCCATTTTCGAGGCTGAACAGTCTTTTTTGTATGCCATAGATCGAATCGGAGCAATAAAAGACTTTGAATGGGGACTGAACAGTTCTCCCGAAGGATTAAACAAGGGATTTACTCATGCTTTTGTTCTTACATTTAAAGATGATAAAAGCAGGGACGCTTATTTGCCGCATCCTGAGCATTTGAAGTTTGTCAAACAATTAAAACCAAAGGTTGATGATGTTCTGGTTATCGATTATTGGACCTAATAAAAAGAATCATATTTATGAAGTTAAGATCATTTTTTTCTGCGTTTCTTCTGGTTTTGGCGGCGAATGCGCAAAACGATGAAGAAATTATTAAGAATATTTATGCCAATTCCCTGACAAAAGGAATGAGTTATCAATGGCTGGATCATCTTTCCAATGAAATAGGAGGGAGGCTTTCAGGTTCTAAAGGAGCTCATGATGCCGTGGAATATACAAAAGCTGAATTAGAAAGCATTGGCCTTGACAAGGTTTGGCTGCAACCTGTTATGGTGCCCTACTGGATCCGGGGTGAAAAGGAGACGGGATATTTTTTAACAAACGGAAATCGTCACGAAATGAATATTTGCGCCTTGGGAGGGTCTGTAGCCACACCCGAACAAGGTACGGAGGGCCAGGTAATTGAGGTGCATGGGATAAATGAAATGAAAGACCTTGGAGCAGAAATGATCAAAGGAAAGATTGTATTTTTTAATCGGCCGATGGAACCTACTTTGATTCACACATTTCAGGCTTACGGAGGATGTGTGGATCAAAGGTATGCGGGGGCCATGGAAGCGGGAAAGCTTGGGGCGAAAGGGGTGATCGTGCGATCGATGACACTGCGCTTGGACAACTATCCGCATACAGGAGCCATGACCTATGGAGATTTACCCGTTGAAAAAAGGGTTCCGTCTGCTGCGATAAGCACAAGGGATGCTGAAGCGCTGAGCGCGGCTTTGAAGAAGGATCCCGGTTTAACGATTAACTTTAGACAGCGTTGCGAGAAGTTGGAGGATGTTGAATCATTTAATGTAATTGGCGAGATTACAGGTAGCGAATTCCCAAATGAAATTATTATCGTTGGTGGCCATCTTGATTCCTGGGATTTGGGTGATGGATCTCATGACGACGGGGCGGGGGTTGTCCAGTCGATGGAAGTTTTGAGGATGTTAAAGCAGGCAGGAATTGAACCAAAAAGAACCATTAGGGTAGTTTTGTTTATGAACGAAGAGAATGGTTTAAGGGGTGGAAGAAAATATGCAGAAGTTGCAAAATCGAAAAATGAACATCATATTATGGCCCTGGAGAGCGATTCAGGAGGATTTACGCCTCGAGGATTTTCGTTTGATTGCAGTGATGAAGAATTTGAACAGATCAAATCCTGGGAACCTCTTTTTAAGCCCTATCTGATCCATTATTTTGAAAAGGGAGGAAGTGGAGCAGATATTGGCCCGTTAAAGACTGAAGGAATGGTTTTGGCTGGTTTAAGGCCTGATTCTCAAAGATATTTTGATCATCATCATACCAGTATTGATACCTTTGATGCGGTTAATAAAAGAGAACTTGAACTCGGTGCGGCCACCATGACCTCATTAATTTATCTTTATGATAAATACGGTTTGAAGAATCAGCTTCAGTTACCTATAAAAAATTAATATCTTGTATGAAAAATAAGTTTTTAATCAGTTTTATCCTAAGTTTTCATTTCTTTATGACCCAGGCACAAAATAATAGCATGGACTTACCTTATTATGAAATTCCCGAGGCCTCTGAAAATTATACGGGAGGTACAGTTCTTGCCAGAATGGTTGATGGTCTTGGATTTCGATATTATTGGGCCAGTGAAGGGTTAAGGGATCAAGATCTTGTTTACAGGCCTTCTGAGGAGGCGAGAACAACAGAAGAAACTATAGATCATATCTTGAACCTCTCTTATGTCATACTAAATTCAGCTTTGAACCAAGTGAATGAAGGAAATGATTTTACAAACATGACTTTTGATGAAAAGCGAAAACTTACACTGAATAATTTGAAAACGGCTGCTGATATTTTCAGGGAAAGTGAGGATCTCGACGAATTTAATATCGTTTTTAAAGGCAGGTCCGGATCGAAAACGTATCCTTTATGGAATCAGATCAACGGACCTATAGCTGATGCCATATGGCATTGCGGACAGGTTGCTTCCTTTCGTCGCTCATCGGGAAATCCGTTTAACGGCAAGGCCAGTGTATTCCTTGGCAAACTGAGAGAATGAATTTAATCAATTTTCTTTACCACTTTTAAATCCTTCCACTGTTGATTTAAGAGAATTAAAAATTTGAAATAACTCTTAAATTCGGGTATCAATAATCGAGATAACGTCCTTTTCAACTTTGAGAGTCTTGTGATAGATTTCTTCGGCTCGTGAAAGGATATCTTTAACAAAATCCGTATCCTTAATGTCTTTTGCGTTGATCCTGACATTAAAATAGGCACCTAAAACAGCGGTCCTTGCACACAAGATCCCGACCCCTGCATCCGAAAGCGAATTCGGAAGGCCATCTGATATCATAGCCTGCATAACTTCCATAGAGTCAAAGGCAGTCTGCATTACCTGAAATGGAATTTCGGTTGCGTATTTTGTGGCATCTTCAACAGCCTGAAGGCGCAGCTTTTTCTCTTCTTCAGTGCCCTTGGGCATCCTGAAAGCTGCAATTATTTGATTAAAAGAATTGGTATCTTCATCAACCAGATACAGGAGCCGGTCTTTATACTGCTGACCCTTTTCAGCCCATTTAGAAAAAAAGGACCATTTTTCATCCCATCCTGCCTTGTGGGCAGAAAGGTTCGCTACCATAGTACCGAGAGAAACTCCCAGTGCGCCAACATAAGCAGAAATTGAACCTCCTCCGGGAGCCATCGATTCACTAGCCGTTTCTTCCGCCAAATCTCCGGCGCTAAGGTCGATCAACTTCTTTTCATTTGTCCGATCAAGAAGGTATTCTATGATTTTTTCATCTGGATTAAAGGGTTTCAGGTCGTCCAATCCAAGAGACTTTACAGCTATTTTTATTTTTTCGCTTTCTGCTATTCCGAGAGAACGCTCTTGTTTCTTCAGATAAAAGTCAGCTGCATCAAGCATGGCCTGCAAGGGTATTAACCCAACAAGTTCGGATCCTGTAACTCGGAGCCCTCTCTTATCTGCTGCCTTACAAGTTTCGTCAAAAGCTTCATGCATCGAGGTGATGCTTATATTTGTAAGGTTGTACGAAATCTGTGCAATTCCATACTCTTCTATATACCAGCCAATGCCTTTCACGGCCTTCAATTTCCCGGGAATTCTTACCGGTTCTCCCTTGGCATCCAAAACTTTTTTACCCGTAGCGGGGTTTCCCTCCCTTTTGATTCTCCCTGCCTCTCTGATGTCAAAAGCTATGGCATTCGCTCTTCTTGTTGAAGTTGTGTTCAAATTTACATTGTAAGCAATGAGAAAATCTCTTGCCGAAATGGCCGTAGCACCTGAAGCGGCCACTGAATCGTTAAATTCATCAGGCCCAAAATCGGGTTTCCAGTTTTTATCTTTGAACTTGTCCTTCAAACCTTCATATTCTCCGGACCGGCAGTTTGCCAGGTTTACACGATCTTCTTTTTTAGCTGCTTTTTCATAGAAATATCCCGGAATTCCAAGTTCTTTTCCCACACGTTCACCGAGTTGATGGGCAAATTTGGCTGTCTCCTCCAGGCTTATGCCCGAAATGGGTACAAGAGGGCAAACATCAGTAGCGCCAAACCTGGGATGCTCACCAGAATGCTTTGACATGTCTATCAGTTCAGCAGCTTTTTTGATTAACCTAAAAGCTGATTCAATAACCTGTTCAGGTTCTCCCACAAAGGTGATCACCGTTCTGTTAGTGGCTTTACCCGGATCCACGTCCAGAAGTTTAATGCCCTCTACAGATTCTACCACAGCAGCTATTTCATTGATTTTATGAATATCTCGTCCTTCACTAATGTTTGGAACACATTCTATTAACCTTTTTTCCATGTCAATTGATTTGATATGCCAAATTTAGGAATTGCGGTTACAACACAAGTTAAAAATTCACAGAAAATCGCAATATTTTTCTCAATTAAATTTGAAGCATATTGCAGGGTCCTTTGGAAATCAAAATTTAATCCCAATACGATATTTCAGCCCCTACTTCGTATTGGATTTGAAATACTGCTTATGGGGTGAATTTAGAAAACGCGAGAATCATTTTACTCCCAACTTTTTCAGAATCACCGACATCAGGCACCAGTTTGTGAATCCTGATTGCAGAAGATTGGCCCCTACAAATGCTGTGAACCAAATCCAGTTGGGGTTTACAAAATGAGCCAGTGCGAGACTTATGAGGATGAATGTACCGGCTATGCTGTTGATATATCTATGTATCATAATTTTATATTTTAATTGTACTCACTTATGCCTAGCGAAAAGTCTCTATGCTTAAAACTGCAGCTTTTAGAGGGTTGTCGCTTTCTAATTTATGATTGAATTCATCGAGTTTATTTAAAAAGCCATTTACGTCTGTTTCATTTGCAAAACTGAAAAACAGCACAGACTTCACATTTTCGGAAGAACCCGAAAACCAGTTGTCCTGAATACTTCTTTCATCAAGACTTTTAAACCCATTGATATCGGCGTGGCTAAATGCTTTTATACCTGATTCTTTTAACAATTTCGCAGCCTCTTTTTGATAAGATTTAACTGCAGTAACCAGAAGTAGTTTCATGTTCTTTAGTTTTTAGATTTAAATTTTGATCTTTCCAGATAATAATAGATCAGAGGGACCGCAAGTAAGGTCAGGAAGGTTGAAAAAATGGTTCCTCCCAGAAGTGAGATGGCAAGGCCTTGAAAAATGGGGTCAAATAACATGACCACGGCTCCGATAACCACCGTTCCTGCCGTAAGCAAAATCGGTGTTGTTCTCACTGCCCCGGCCTCAATGACAGCTTGCCTCAGACCGATACCTTCCTCAATTCTCAGGTTGATAAAGTCAACGAGCAAGACTGAATTTCTGACCATGATCCCTGCAAGTGCTATAAGGCCAATCATGGAAGTTGCCGTAAAGTAGGCGTCAAAAACCCAATGCCCCAAAATAATACCTACCAAAGAGAGAGGTATGGCTATGAGCATGACAATCGGCGACCTGAAGCTTTGGAACCATCCTACCAGAAGCATATAAATAATGATAACCACCACGGCAAAGGCAGCCCCAAGATCACGGAACACCTCAAAGGTGATCTGCCATTCTCCGTCCCATTTCACTGTATAGTCATCAGTATTACCGGGCTGTTGATTCCATTCCTCCTTAAGTTCATATCCTTCAGGCATCTTTATATCCCTTAATCTATCAGACAAACTCAATAAAGCGTAGACAGGACTTTCAAGGTTTCCGGCCATGTCAGCCGTTACATAAACAACTCTTCGCTGATTTTTTCTCATTATGCTTTTTTCAATCGTGTCCTCTTTTACCTGGACCAGATCCCCAATTGGAATGGCCTGGCCCTGATTTGAAAGTACTTTAAACTGAAGAAGATCCTGAACTGAACCAATCTCCTTATCCTCAAATTTCAACACAATTCCCACGTCACTGTTGGAATGATCTCTGTACAACTTGCCAATGGGTTGATTGGACAAGGACATTTGCATGGTATTCACGATTTGCTGCGGACTGATTCCGTAGATCATTGATTTCTCTTTATCGATCATGAATTTGTACTCAGTCTGATCGGCTTCGATCATCCAGTCAATGTCCACGACATCATCAGTTGTTCCAAAATGATCTTTTAACTGGCGCGCTATATTTATCTGTTCCTTATGATCCGGCCCGTAAACTTCGGCTACTAAGGTTGAAAGCACAGGAGGGCCTGGCGGAACCTCAACAATTTTAATATTTGCATTAAACTTTGATCCAATAGCCTGTATCCCAGGCCTGAATACTGTTGAGATATAATGACTCTGTTCCTTCCGATCACCCTTATCGATCAGGTTGACCTGAATGTCTGCCATGTTGTTCCCTATTCTTAGGTCATAATGACGAACCAGCCCGTTAAAGGTTATAGGGGAGGCGGTACCCGTATAGGATTGGTAGTGCTCTACATATTCACTTTCCCTGATGTATTGCATGATTTCCTTGGCTACCATGTCTGTTCTCTCCAATGTTGTTCCTTCAGGCATATCAATGATCACCTGAAATTCATTTTTATTGTCAAAAGGAAGCATTTTAACAGCTACTGATTTGGTCAGGAACATGGCCGAAGTAGCCAACAGCATTAGAATATTTATGCCAAAAAATGCAAAACGGTATATTTTGTTATCCAGCAGCGGATCCAGTGTCTTTCTGTAGACCTTATAAATTTTTGAGGATTCCAATGTTTTTGGCTTTTTCTTCTTCTCGTCAGAGGACTTATCCTTTTCTCTTAGAAATATGTAGCCCAGATAGGGAGTGATTGTTAAGGCCACAAAAAGCGAGATCAGCATGGCAATTGAAGCCCCGATAGGCATAGGGCTCATATAAGGACCCATAAGACCCGATACGAATGCCATAGGAAGTACCGCGGCTATAACTGTAAAAGTTGCCAGGATTGTTGGATTTCCAACCTCGTTTATAGCGTAAATTGCCGCCTGTTTAAAAGGAAGCCTTTTCATTTTAAAATGCCTGTGCATGTTTTCGGCGATGATAATGGAATCATCGACAACGATACCTGTTACAAAAACCAACGCGAATAAAGTGATTCGATTTAAGGTGTAATCCATAAAATAGTAGCTGAACAGGGTTAATGCAAAGGTTACAGGTACGGAAAGGAAGACCACAAGACCGCCTCTCCATCCCATGGCGAGCATCACCACAAGCGAAACAGAAATAATCGCAATGAACAAATGACTCAATAATTCGGATACTTTTTGTGAGGCCGTTGCACCATAGTTTCTTGAAACAGTAACCTGAACCTCATCAGGGATTAAGGTCTTTTTGAGCTCTTCAATTTTATCCAGAATTACTTTGGAAACCTTCATGGCATCTCCTCCCTTTTGTTTTCCAACAGATAGTGTAACCGCGTTGTAAAGGTCAGGATGCTGAATTCGATTATCAGAGGCTTTTCCGTATCCAAAATTAACATACTCCTTTGAGGATTCGGCTCCGTAATTAAGATGAGCTACCTGATGAAGATAAACCGGTTTGTTTTCATTGACACCTACAATAAGGTTTTCAACATCTTCGAGAGAATGAAGGAAATCACCAGTATGAATACTTAGTAGTTCATCGTTTTTATTGATGTTTCCTGATTTGGACTGAAGGTTACTTGCCTGGATCATCTGAGAGACACTCAGGATATCCAAATGGTTTTCGGCGAGTTTATCCTTATCAAGATATACACTTACTTCCTGACTTCTGCCTCCTATGATATTCGTAATAGCAACTCCCTTGACCATCTCAATCTCAGAGTTTACCTCCTCTACAAGCTGCTTTAGCTGAAAATCATCATAGGTATTGCTCCAAAAAGTAAGTCCAAGTACAGGTACATCGTCAATGGCCCGTGTTTTAACAAGGGGTAATTGAACCCCCTGGGGTATTTGGTCCATGTGCTTAATGATCTCATTATAGAGTTGAACAAAGGACCTTTCGAGATCTTCTCCAACATAGAACTGTACAATGAGCATTGCCTTACCATTCATAGAGGTGGAGTAAACGTACTCAACCCCTGGCAGGTTACTCACTATTTTTTCCAGTGGTTTAGCCACTTTAGACTCTATTTCCACGGGGGATGCCCCAGGGTACCCGACAAATATATCGGCAATGGGTACCTCAATTTGAGGTTCTTCCTCTCTGGGGATCAGGTAGGAGCTGTACACACCTATGATCATAAAAATGATCATCAGTAAAATGGTCAGTTTGGATTGTAAAAAGACCGAAGCTATTTTTCCTGCAAATCCTTTATCCATGATCTTCTATTTTATGTTGAGCCTTGCTCCGTTATACAATTTGCCTTCTGCTTTAACGATATATTCTTCACCTGGGGCCAGGCCAGACAGTACTTCAGAGAATTCACCATGGTTTTTACCTAGTTTTAACCAGCGCAAAATGGCGGTTCCCGAGGAAGAAACTGTATAAATTCCCTGGAGGTCTCCTTTCCTTACGATTGCGGAATTAGGTATAAGTACAGGCTGAAACATTTCATGGCATCCCTTAAAAGATGCCGACACAAACATCCCGCTGTATAATGAAGTTTTCTGATGTTTATCAAGCTTAATCTTTACAAGATATTGACCGCCTGAATTAAATGATGAGGTGCTGACTTCATCAACAATACCTAGAATATTTTGCCCTGAAGACTTGACCAGAACATTTACCTTGCTGTCAACTTTGATATATGAGATTTGACTTTCCGGAACCATTACTGCAGCAATATATTGTCCTGGTCTTTCCAAATTTAAAAGTGGAAACCCCGGTTTGGCCAAATCACCTTTTTTTACCGATTTAGAAGTTATTACACCGCTAAATGGAGCTTTAACATTGGAGTAAGACAACATGTCCTCAACCTCATTCCTTACTTTTACTGCCCCTTCCAACTGCGCTTTTGCAATTTCAAAATGAGTCTTAATTTCTTCGAGCTCCTTTTCAGAAGCACTGTTTTGATTGTAAAGATTCTGATAACGTTTTAAATCCTTCTCGGCCGAATTATAGCGTGCCTGTGCCTGTAGTACACCGGATTCAGCTTCGGCTTTCTTTGCCTGAACATCACTGTTGTTGATGTCTATCAAAGCATCACCTTTATGAACCTGCTGACCTACTTTTACATAAACCTTGGTCACATAACCCATTACTCTTGTACTGATTCTTGCAAATTCTTCAGCTTCAATTTGACCACTTGCATTAAAATAGCTCCCTTCGGAAGGTGATTCTGATTTTTCAATTTCAACCGTGACAGGGGCTTGAAGTTCTTGATCCCTATCTTTCTGATCTGAACAACTCAGTGAGATTATTCCCGTAAGAACGACAAGTGTAATAATTTTAAAATTTTGTATTGCTGGTTTCATGACGAATATTTATTGGGTTAAGAATTTTAGATAAACTTTTGAAAAATTGAAATTGAATATGGCTTGTGCGTATTCAAGTTCTTTTTCCTGATACTTGGTTTCTGCAAAAAGAAGATCCTTCGATTTTTCCAGACCTTCTTTGAATCTGTTATTGGTTATTCTATATGCCTCTTTTGATTGCTCAAGGGCCAGGCCTGAAAGCTCAATCTGTTTTTTAGCATCGTTTAATTGCCTCACTGCTTTTTTGACCTCAAGCGCACTTTCCTGGATGTATTTTTCTTTTTCAAGATTTACCTTTTCCAGTTGAGCTTTTTCCTGATGGATTTTTCCAATATTTTTGTAACCGCTGAAAATATCCCATGAAAGTTGAAGCCCCACGAGGTAATTATTTGCACCAAAGCCCATAAATGAGGCATCATTCCACTCGTAATTGGCAACCGCGTTTGCCCTTGGAATAAATTTCAGTTTTGAGGATTGAAGCTTTTGTTCCTGAGCCTCAACCGCATATTGCATGGCCAGAAGATCTTTCCTGTCCATATTCAAGGAATATTCATCCGCCGCATCCAGATCATTTATGATTAGGCCTTCGGTTGGTTTTAATATTTCTTTAGTTTCTTCACCTATTAGAAATGACAGGTATTCAGAAACATTTTTCATATGAGAATTTGCCAGTTGTAATTTGTGTTCAATCTCAGCCACCCTTACTTCCATGTTCAGATAGGAAGCATTTTGAATTAAACCCTGATCGAGATTATTTTTAGCCCAGTTTCGATTTTCCAATGCAGTTAATTTGGCCTGTTCCATAACTTCCACCGATTTTACCGCAAGCTGAAGTTGCATGTAGGTTCTTATAGCCTCCAGTTCAATATATTCTTCGGTTCTTTGAGACTGCAGTTCTGATGCCTGCAGGCTGAGATTTGCAGTTTTTCTTTCTTTCCATCCATCCACATTGATCAAGGGCTGCATCAATTCAATTCGAGTATTGAAGTTTTCTACATCTCCCGGATTGTTTAACAGATCAGGATCAAAATCTTCCGAACTAACATCTCTTTGAAGTAATTTAAAACCAAAGGCATGAAGCGGATTGTTTGTAAAGGTGCTTGTGTTGCTCAATCTGATCTGTGGCAACAATATGGCACTGGAACTTTCATATTGAGCCTTGGCATAAGCGTAATCCTGTTGGGAAATTTTAAGGCTTTTATTTTTATCCAGTGCCTTGGCCTTGACCTCTTCGAGACTTATAAGGTATGTAGTCTGTGCTCCGGCTTTTTGAAATGAAGCAAATGCTATTAATGCAAAAACACTTGCCAGTATCGATTTTTGTAACTCTATTTTGTGCATGGACTTATTTAATTATTTTCCTGCAAAATTAGAGTTGAGGGAACCTTGTAAAAGTAACATAAGGTACAGTAGCTGATCACAATTTGTTGTAATGGCTCTGTAGATTTGTCACTGTACAGAAGGTGTAATTAACGCACAATGGAAGTGTGACATTTATGCCGGCTATGCTTTAATAGGTTTAATACCGTCCTTATGCCTTGACCTGTTTCTTTCGCATTTTCATGTTAAGCGCTTCAACTCCCAGAGAAAAAGCGATGGCAAAATATAGGTAGCCTTTCGGGATGGCACCCACATGCTGTTTGAATATCACGGCCTGTGAAAGGTGGGCACTTTCGGTTACCAGCATAAATCCGATAAGAATTAAAAATGACAAAGCCAGCATCTGAACCGTAGGGTGTCTATTTACAAACTTGCCCACCGGAACTGCAAATATCATCATGATGATTATGGAAACAATAACAGCTGAGATCATAACGACCAGCGCACCATCGAGGCCATTGGTCATTCCAACTGCCGTCAGGACGGAATCAAATGAGAAGACAATGTCAATAACAACAATCTGAATGATAACCGAGGTCAAAGTAGATTTGACAGCATCGGTCCTGGTGGCACTGTGCTCTATGCCTTCAACCTTTTGATGAATTTCCCGGGTACTTTTGTAAAGGAGGAAAAAACCACCTCCCAGTAAAATTAAGCTCTGTCCGGAAACAGAGGCTTGAAACCATGAAAGGTTGACTGAAAACAACGGATCTTTCATTGCAATGATATAGGATACCCCCATGAGTAGCAAAATCCTGAAAACCATGGCCAGCAATAAACCAATATTGGTTGCCTTTCTAATTTGATGCTTCGGTAATTTGCCCGCAGTTAATGATATAAAGATTATATTATCTATTCCTAAAATGATTTCCAGAAAAGTAAGGGTGAAAAATGCGACCCATGTATCGATATGCGTAAAAATTTCCATAATTTATAAGATCTAAATTATTTTATATCAAGCTTATATGCAGTCCCTTTTTGTTTGAACTTTGAGCCCTTGTAGTAGGCGCTAAATTCGTATCCGTTCTTTTTGATACTTGTTATCTTTACGTGGAAGGGCGTACTGTCAAGCAAAGTTTTTGGACGGGATTTTGTCAATACATATTCAAACTGATCAATCCATTTAATATCAAAAGTATCGACACTTCCCTGGTATTCTTCAATTTGAATCGAGTCATTTCTGGTCGCATAAGATTCGGTCTGTTCATCTTCAAGAACTGTTTTATAACGACCCGATTTTAAATCATCAACGCGCAGCCTCTTACCCTGATCACATGAAATGAAGAAACAAAAAATCAGAATTAGCAAAGAATAGCGCATCATTGAATAGATTTAAATTCCAGTATAGTTATGAGGAGTTATGGCTTTCAACTCATCTTTGATATGTTCCGCGACATCTAAGGTGTCGATAAATTCGGCAATTGATTTTTGATCAATTTTTGAATTTGTTCTGGTAAGACCCTTTAGGGCCTCATAAGGGTCAGGATAGGCTTCTCTTCTTAAAATGGTTTGAATGGCCTCTGCAGCAACCGCCCAATTATCTTCAAGATCTTTGTCGAAGGCCTCCTGGTTCAGCAATAGCTTATTTAAGCCTTTCATTGTTGATTTTATAGATATGATGGTATGGCCCAAAGGAACACCAATATTTCTAAGTACGGTAGAGTCCGTCAGATCTCGCTGTAGCCTGGAAACAGGTAGCTTAGCCGATAAATGCTCGAATATGGCATTGGCTAAACCAAGATTGCCCTCACTGTTTTCAAAATCAATCGGATTTACTTTATGAGGCATTGCCGATGATCCTACTTCACCTTTTTTGATCTTTTGCTTGAAATAATTCATGGAGATATATTGCCACACGTCACGATCAAGGTCTATGATTATTGTGTTGATCCTTTTCAATCCGTCAAAAAATGCGGCAAGGTGATCGTAATGTTCGATCTGTGTGGTAGGAAAAGAGTGGCTTAGTCCAAGGATATTCTGAACAAAATGGCTTCCAAACGCTTTCCAGTCATTTGAAGGATAGGCTACTTTATGAGCATTGAAGTTACCGGTGGCACCCCCGAATTTAGCTGCAAAAGGAACTTCATTCAGCAATTTGAGCTGTTGTTTTATTCTTTCAACAAAGACCAGGATTTCTTTTCCTAATCTCGTAGGAGAAGCAGGCTGTCCATGGGTTTTAGCCAACATCGATACGCCTGACCATTCTCTTGAAAGGCTGCTCAGTTTCTCAATTAAGCTAAGGATTGACGGTAAATAAACATTTTCATAGGCATCTTTTAAAGATAAAGGAATAGCCGTATTATTGATATCCTGCGAAGTAAGCCCAAAGTGGATAAATTCTTTATAAGATTGTAATTTGAGCAGGTCAAATTTTTCTTTGATAAAATATTCAACGGCCTTGACATCGTGATTAGTCACATTTTCTATCTCCTTAATCCTGACAGCATCTTCGGTACTAAAGTCCTGATAGATTTTTCGAAGTTCAGTAAAAACGCCGGAATCAAATTCCTCAAGCTGAGGTAAGGGAATTTGACATAAGGCAATAAAATATTCAATTTCAATTTTGACCCTGTATTTGATCAATGCTTCTTCTGAAAAATAGGCCCCCAGTTCATCTATTTTATTCCTGTATCTGCCGTCAATGGGAGAAATCGCATTTAAAGTAGTCAAATTCATAAAGTTTCAATTTTTAGTAAGTTGCAAAAATAGGACTTTAAGTAATTTCTGCGGTATTCTTTTATAGATTTTTCAACAATTTCCTGGCATGTGCCTTATAACCGGAAGAACCTGATTCAGTCTTCATTTCCAAGATCGATCTGAGCTCATGACCAATCCACGTTTCTTCCATTGACCATAAATTTAGGGTGTCCATGGCAAAAACCTGAGTGGCGACTTTGTGATCTTGAATAAGCCAGTCAAAATTGCAGGAAATAATTGTTTCTTTATCATTTGTACCTAATTCAGGTCCAATATAGGTTTCTGAAAAATAATAGGAGCACCAGTAAAAACAGGTTTTTGAGGCAGGTCTTAATGCGCTTTCATGGCTCAATCGAGGGAGCCCTTGAATAAATTTACTGATATAGTCGTCCAAGACCCTGAGATCTTTCATACACACAAGTTCCAGTACCCATGCGGCCTTTACGTGAAGAGGATCAGAAACATCATACATCTTTTCAATCAGTTCCGGAAATAAGTCGGGATTTTCAGAGATGGCCATAGCGGCTCTGTCACGATAGATTCTCTTGGCGTTGATAATACCCTCTAATATGCCGATAAGCCTCTGATTGCCCATTAAAATAGTATTCTATTCATTTTTTAACTGTATCAAAACCTTTAAGTTATCACGATGAAAGCCCGGTTCTGTAAAAATGGCCGCAAACAATAAAATTAAAAAATATTTCTATTTTTATCCTTTGATTTACGGATTTTAAACAACAAATTACGCTATTTTAAGTTATCTAATTACTAATATGATTTCAATGAAGAAACTTAGCCTTTTTTTAATATGCTTTTTGCAATTCGTTGTCTTTTACGGTCAGGGAGATACCAATCAGATGGATGAAGAGGGCAAAAGACATGGATTGTGGCGTAAATACTATAATAATAATCGAGTTAGATATACCGGGACCTTTGAACATGGGAAAGAGGTAGGCGTATTTAAATATTATTCAGCCTCAAATTCTGACTATCCTATTATTGTTAAAGAGTTTGAAGCCTCAAGTGACCTGGCCAAAGTAAGTTTTTACACTCCGCAAGGGGTTCTTGAAAGTAGAGGAATGATGAAAGGAAAGCTGAGAGAGGGAAAATGGCTGTTTTATCATCCGGACGGAAAATCGATCATGAGCGAAGAAAATTATGTAAATGGTAAGCTTGAAGGAGACTACAAGACATTTTATCTGTCAGGAGAACCTACCGAAATAACTACTTATAAAAACGGGCTTCTGCACGGTAACTATAAAAAATACTCGATTAAGGGCTTCCTTTACCAGGATTTTAATTACGCCAACGGTAAATTAAACGGGATGGCTGTTTTCTACAGCAGAAAAACCGGTGATTTGATCAAAAAAGGACCCTTCAAAGATGACTTGAGAGTTGGTACCTGGGAGAATTATGTTGATGGAGAACTTGTCAGTACGGAACAGCCTGCTTTAAAACCTGATCAAAACAGGGATCAAAACTAAGATTCAATATTATTTTGACAACTTTTTTAAGGCTTTTTTCAAAGTAAGAAAATAGCTGTGGATTTTTGTATCTTTGCCGACGCAATTTTAGTAAGCATGAAAAGAGTAATTGTAGGATTGTCCGGAGGTGTAGACTCAAGTGTAGCTGCCTATCTTCTTAAAGAACAGGGTTATGAGGTTATTGGCCTGTTCATGAAAAACTGGCATGATGACAGTGTGACCATTTCCAAGGAATGTCCATGGCTTGAAGATAGTAACGATGCCATGCTCGTTGCGGAAAAACTCGGTATACCGTTTCAGGTAGTTGATCTGAGCGAACAGTACAAAGAAAGGATTGTTGATTATATGTTCCGTGAATACGAAATGGGACGGACACCAAATCCTGATGTGCTCTGCAACAGAGAAATAAAATTTGATGTGTTCATGGATATTGCCATGGGACTCAATGCAGATTTTGTAGCAACCGGACATTATTGCAGAAAGGATGAACAGGACATTGATGGAAAAAGAATCTATAGCCTATTGGCGGGTAAAGACAATAATAAGGACCAATCTTATTTTTTATGTCAGCTCTCTCAGGATCAATTAGCAAAAGCGTTGTTTCCAATAGGTGAACTGAATAAGTCAGAGGTGCGTGAAATAGCTTCAAAATTAGACCTTGTGACAGCCGAGAAAAAGGATTCTCAAGGGCTCTGCTTTATAGGAAAAGTAAGATTGCCTGAATTTTTACAACAGCAGTTAAAACCAAAAGAGGGTGACATTATTCAAATTCCAAATGATTCTGATATCTATAACGTACATGAACCTCAAGGACTCGGAGCGGAGGAGGTTTTGAAATTCAGAAGCACCAAATATGTTTATTCCCGGCAGGATGGGAAAAAGGTTGGAGGGCATCAGGGCGCTCATTATTTTACAAAAGGTCAGCGAAAAGGTCTGGCAGTAGGAGGTACCGTAGAACCTTTGTTTGTAATTGACACTGATGTTGAAGAGAATATTATCTATACGGGAGAAGGGAAAAACCATAAAGGTCTTTATCGAAGTGCCTTATTTGTCAGCGAGAATGAAATTCACTGGATCAGAAAAGATCTTAGGATGAAGGCAGGTGAAGAAATGGAGGTTATGGCTCGAATTCGATACAGGCAATCCCTTGAGCAAGCCACCTTATTCAAAGCTGAAGATGGTATGTACGTATCTTTTAAGAATCCTCAGTCTGCGATTTCAGAAGGCCAGTTTGTTGCATGGTACCATGATGACGAACTTTTAGGTTCAGGAGTTATTAGCTGATTTCAATAAATTACCGTTAACATTTCTGATTAAAGTTTTATTTTTATCCTTAATTCTAAAAATGGAATTATGGAACCTTCAGAGAATAAAATATGTTCACTTTTTGATATCGACTTTCCCATCATTCAGGCAGGAATGGTATGGGTGAGCGGGTATAAGCTGGCATCGGCAGTGAGTAACAAAGGAGGTCTCGGGCTGATAGGGGCAGGATCAATGTACCCGGATGTACTGAGAACACATATCAGAAGGTGCAAATTGGCAACAGATAAACCGTTCGGAGTTAATATTCCCCTGTTTTATCCGGATCTGGAGGAAATCATTCAGATCATCATTGAGGAAGGAGTCAGGATTGTGTTTACTTCTGCTGGAAATCCAAAGTTGTATACCAAATATTTTCAGGATCACGGGATTAAAGTGGCTCATGTGGTAAGTAGTGTCAAATTCGCAAAGAAATCGGTTGAGGCCGGGGTTGATGCTGTGGTAGCAGAAGGATTTGAGGCCGGAGGTCACAATGGGAGGGAGGAAACCACTACCTTTACTTTGATTCCTATGGTTAATGAAAGCATCGAGACCCCTTTGATTGCAGCGGGGGGAATTGCTTCCGGGCGAGGGATGTTGGCGGCCATGGCTTTAGGTGCCGATGGAGTACAGATTGGTAGCCGTTTCGTTGCCAGTACCGAATCATCAGCCCATATTAATTTTAAGAACGAAGTAGTAAAAACAAAGGACGGAGGTACGCATTTGACCCTGAAGGAACTGACCCCTGTAAGATTGATAAAAAACGAGTTTTATAACCGCGTAATGGAACTATATCAGAGCAACGCATCCGCAGATGAGTTGAGTGCTCTGCTGGGGCGGGGAAGAGCCAAGAAAGGAATGTTCGAAGGCGATCTCGAAGAAGGGGAACTTGAAATTGGTCAGATAGCAGGACTCATTCATGACATTAAGCCCGCAGCTATGATCATTCAGGAAATTCTCGATGAATTTACAGAGGCCCAGGAAGGGCTAAAAAAAATTCGTTTTTAGTAAATCTTTTAAATTGGAAATTTTCCCTGATAAATTCTGCAAAGGACCAAAACCATTGCATATTGTAAATTCCCTATTCCTATTTCGGAATTTTGATCTCGTACAATCTCCGTGTTTTATTGTTCAGTTTATTCTCTCTCAACCAAGGGTTATACATTTTAAGCTCCTTATAATTCGTTCCAAATTTTTGGGCAAAATGGGCTATGTTGGTAATCGCTGTATCAACTTGAACCGTATAGGTTGGCCCCATCTGGTATAAGTCTTCTTTGTCGAATTCGAACCCATATTTTTCAGGGTGGCTCAAAATTTCTTTCGCAGCAACAATTCTGGGGATATAACGCTCAGTATTTTCACCGGCAAGTACGTCGTAATAACTGTCAACCATTTGCTGTTCAAGCCTTTTTTCTATGCCGTAATTTCCAGCGTGGTATGCGGCTGCAGCAAGGGTCCAGCTTCCCAGCCTTTCCTTGGCAGCAATCAGATAATCACAAGCTGCTCTAGTCGCTTTTTCGAGATGATATCTTTCATCGACATTACTGTTGATCTCCAAACCATTTTCCCTTCCGGCATCTTTCAGCATTTGCCACATCCCTTTAGCCCCTGCAGGTGAGGTAACATTACGGAGGTCACTTTCTATGACAGATAAATATTTAAAGTCATCAGGAACTCCCTTTTCTTTCAAAATTGGCTCTATAACAGGAAAGTATTTATGTGTTCTTTTGAACCACAATAAGGCATTTGACTGCCAATAGGTATTTACAAGCAACTCCCTGTCAATTCTTTCTCTTATATCTGTTTTGTCCAGTTCTACTTTTTCACCGGCAAAACTCAAGTTGTCTGGAATTTTGAGGGCCTTAATTCTATAATTGCTGTCTACGTTCTCAGAAGTGTCTCCAACCGAAGATGCTGATTTCGATTTCTCAACATCAGAATTTTCGGCATTTATAAAAAAAGCGGCTAATATGATAATACTTGTTATTACGATGAATCGATATGACCTGTTCATGGCTATGAATTTGTGTTTAAAAAATTAGAAGGGATTTTCAAATGTAGCAAATTTTTCGGCTAAACGATCTTTTTCCGTTAAAATTGGATCCGTAATTCCCCATTCAATCTCAAAATCAGGGTCATTCCATAATAAGGAAACCTCACTTTTGGCATTATAATAGTCTGAGCATTTGTAGTTGAGAATTGTATCGTCTTCCAGACTTAAAAATCCATGGGCAAATCCAGCCGGAACAAATAGTTGTTTTTTGTTTTCTCCGCTAAGGACATGTTTAAAATGTTGTCCATAGGTTCTGGACTCTTTTCTGAGATCAACGGCAACATCCAGAATACTTCCTCTTATGACCCGTACAAGTTTTGCCTGTGCGAATGGCGGTAACTGGAGATGCAGGCCTCTTAGAACATTCTTTTTCGAAACCGATTCATTGTCCTGCACAAACTTTTCCTTGATCAGGACTTCCGTTTTTTTTTGATTGTAGGATTCCATAAAATATCCTCTTTCATCGGCATAAACATTGGGAGTTATAAGTAATAAATCCGGAATGTTGGTCTGTTCAATAATCATTTTGCAGGAGTCTGTTTATTATTTGATTAATTTTTTTTGCCTTTATGAGTATCATTGCGTGTGTTCCACCCTCAACAGGTATACAATTTTCAATATACTTAATTGGAAAGATTTCGTCCCTTGTACCGTGAATATGTATGAGGTCAGAAACGGAGGATTTATTTTCCCAATGCAGAACCGCCCGCAGGGACCAATTTAAATATTTTTCGTTTCTTACCCCCAGATATTTGTTATATAATTCTCCTTTTTTTTTGAGATGAGGATGATAACTGAACCTTGTGAAATCATCAATTTTTGACAAGCGCCTGACTGGGAAAAGTTTATAAACCCTCAATGACTTTAAAAAACGAAGTCGCTTAGGCATTTCCTGTTTGCCTTTAATACTTGAGATTATAATTACTTTTTCCACCTTTATCATCCTGCTGATTTCCTGAACAAGAATACCCCCAAAAGAAACCCCAATCAATATCGGATCGGAGTGTTGAATCAGTTCAACATACTTCTGAGCGTATTGTTCAACAGGCTCTTTTTCATGTGCCGGAGGAATCCATTCAAGATAATGAAGTTCTGTTTTCAGCGGATCAATTTCAATATATTCGAAGATCCTGGGGCTGGCGGCCAGACCCGGCATAAGATAAATATGTTTTTTGTCTGCCATTGACAATTTAAGCCATTAAGGCTTGCTCATTTTTAATAAACCTTACGAGTCCGTCTTCGTCAATTTGTGTGAGTTTAACAGTATGAACGGTATTTGCCAGTGCCGGATCCCAAGGGGCTTTTACCTTAACGTAGTTTTGAGTAAAACCATGGATGTATCCTTTTTTATTTTCATCCTCAAACAATACTTTGAGCTCATTTCCGATTTGAGATTCATAAAAGGCCCTTCTTTTTTTGGCAGATAATCCTCTCAACATTTTGCTCCTTTTGTTTCTGATATTCTGAGGAACTACTGCTTCCATATCTGCCGCTTCGGTATTAGGCCTTTCAGAATAGGTAAAAACATGAAGGTATGAAATATCTAAATCTGACAATAAATTATAGGTTTTTAAAAATAACTCGTCTGTTTCTCCCGGAAAACCAACAATGACATCAACCCCGATACAGGCATCAGGCATTACTGACTTGATTTTTTTGACACGATCGATGTACAGATCAGTCTGGTATCTCCTTTTCATGGTTTTAAGCAATTCATCACTGCCACTTTGAAGCGGAATGTGGAAATGAGGAACAAAGGATCTGGATCTCGATACAAAATCGATGGTTTCATTTTTTAACAAATTGGGCTCAATGGAAGATATCCTGACCCTGTGTATCCCTTCTACCGTATCAAGTTCCTGAATGAGTTCCAAAAATGTATGTTCATGCTTTTTGTTTCCGAATTCACCCTTGCCATAATCACCAATATTCACCCCGGTCAGCACAATTTCTTTAATACCCCTGGCTGAAATTTCTCTGGCATTATTCAAGACATTGTCGAGGGTGTCACTTCTTGAAATACCTCTTGCCAAAGGAATTGTACAGTAGGTGCATTTGTAATCACAACCATCCTGTACTTTTAAAAAGGCTCTTGTTCTGTCTCCTATGGAATAGGAACCTACATAAAAATCGGCTTCATCAATTTCGCAAGAATGAATCTCACCAATATCATTTTTGGATAAATCCTGAATATAATCCAGAACCTTAAACTTTTCCGTTGCGCCCAGGACCATATCAACGCCATCTGTATTGGCCAGCTCTTCAGGTTTTAGCTGAGCATAACAGCCAATGGCTATAATAAATGCCTCCTCATTCATTTTTAAGGCAGATCTTACAATGGTTTTGAATCGTTTATCTGCATTTTCGGTAACTGAACAGGTATTGATCACATAGATATCCGCGTAATCATTAAAATCCACTCTTTCAAATCCCTCATTTTGAAAATCTCTTGCGATGGTTGAGGTTTCAGAAAAGTTCAACTTACATCCCAGTGTATAAAAAGCTACTTTCTTATCAGTCGTCATGATCAAATCTTTGGCGTGGACAAAAATACAATTTTTCGTCGAAGGAAAATTTTAAACATTCTTAAATTACCGGTTGCTTTTATTTACCTGTATTTCTTAATAAATAGTTCAATAACTCAGTTTGGCAAGAACGGGTTCATGATCGGAAAGTTTCAGATTAAAATTCTTATGCTGATTCACCTTTAGACTGGGATCAGTCAGGATAAAGTCTATTCGAAGGGGGTATCTGTTAAAAGAATAAGTCCTGCCAAACCCCTTTCCCGATTCGATAAAAGTATCATTTAGATTGGATTTAAGCATACGATAAGCCCAGGAATAGGAGGTATTGTTGAAATCTCCACTGATAATGACCTTATGGCTGCAATTTACCCTGTGCTCAATGAATTTTTCAACCTGCTCCTGTTGCTTGGTAAAAGATTTTTTTAATCGGTATATCAGTTTTTTCGACCTGGTTTCATTCAGATTAAGATCAACACTATCAGGTTTTATTCCAAAAGATTCAAGATGAATGTTGTAGATCCTTAAAGTATCATTGTTTCGCAGAATATCAACAAAAATCGCATTGTTAAAAGAGTTTTCAAAATCCAGACTTCCTTTATTCACAATGCGGTATTTGGAATAAATGGCGAGTCCGCTGCCTTTTCTTCCACCATTCAGCTTTTCATAGACATAGGGATAGTTCAGGTTCAGGGAATTATCTTGTCTAAATTCCTGGAAGCAGATGACATCAGCCGTTTGCCCTTCAATAAATTTTGAAATTTGCTCGGCAACATTTTCTTTTTTGATCCATTTATACTTGTTGAATAATCGGACATTGTAATTCATAATTCCGAAACTATTACCGCTTACGACCTCCTTCGATTTAAATTTATATGGGAACAATGAAAGCCCGACAGCCAAAAGAATACAGATCGAAGACAATAAAAACTGCTTTTTGAAACCTGCCAGAATCCAATAAAGAATAAACAGGATATGAGTGAAAAGTACAAGAGGAACGGCAAGGCTGATTACAGATAATAAAGGAAATGAATTTGGCGGAATATAGGGAATAAGCACTGAGGCAAAAAAGACTAATGCCGCAATATTGTTCAAAAAGAACATGATCTTATTTAAAAACGACAGGTTTTTCAAGAGGGGATCGTTTTAAATTACTTCTTTCCGGCCTGAAACAAGAAGTCTTTTTCTTCTTTTGTCAAAGTATCATAACCGGATTTACTAATCTTATCCAGAATAGCATCAATTTTTTTCTGCTCTTCAGACTTGCTTAAGGGTTTTTTATAGGTTTTCTTTTTAGAACTTTTATAAACTGTCTTTAAAGGTTTCTTTTCTCTCTTCATAAATAGGCTCTGCAAAGAATCCAGAAGATCACGTCCCTGGTTCATATAACTTGTAAGTAAAAACCCGATCAGCGATCCACCGAGATGGGCCAAATGCCCTCCGGCGTTGCCCGCAGGGATTTGTACGATGTCCAATACGACCAATCCAACAGCAATATACAACAATTTGATGTTACCGATAAACCTGAATCTTAAAGAGTAATGAGGTATATGCGATGATATACCTACCACGACTGCCATTACCCCGGCAGAGGCTCCCAGCAAGATGGTCTGTTTTGTTTGAAGTCCGGGTAAATAGTTATAGGACAGCATATAAACCAATCCACCCGATAGAATTCCCAGGATCATATAGAGTAAAAACTGTCTCGAGTCAAAGAAATCCAGAAAGAGGTTTCCAAAATAATACAAGACCAGCATGTTGAAAAGAATATGAAAAAAGCCTGAGTGCAGAAATCCATATGAAAGTATGGTCCAGGGCCTTAACAATAAGATATCAAATTCGGGTTGCAACGAGAACCAATGAACAATGAAATTACCGTCAATCTGAAACAAAAAAGAGAGTGTATTGAAGAGGTAGGTAAGTATGAAAATAACAACATTGAGAATAATAATCCTTTCAACAATGCTTCTGGAAACAAACTTGTGATATAAATGATTAAACCAATTCATTTTTTCTTCCTTTTAATTCCATCTTTGAAATTGATTCTTTTGCCAATATTTCATCATAATAAATCCAATAATGGCACCTCCGACATGTGCAAAATGAGCTATTCCTCCACCGAATATTGAGAATCCGGTAACCCCAGAAAACAGATCAAGCCCAATAAGGACAGGGATGAAATATTTTGCTGATATGGGAACAGGAAGAAATATCAATGCAAGTTTTGCATTTGGAAAGCTCATTCCAAATGCTACAAGAACTCCATAAATTGCTCCAGAGGCTCCCACTGCAGGTGTATTGTATATCTGGTAAATTTCAGCAAGCCTGGATTCGGAAATCTGATTCAAAATCCCGGAATTGTATCGCCCTGTTTCCAATAATGACTGTATCTCTGCCGGTTGCAGCCCAATCGAGATCAGATCCTCATAGATTCCGTTAAACTGGAAATAGTTTACTGCGGTATAAATAAGCCCGGCACCGATCCCGGCCGAAAAGTAGAAGAATATGAACTTATTTCTTCCCCACATTTGTTCCAAAGGAGAGCCGAAGGCCCATAAGGCATACATATTGAATAGAATATGCATAAAACCACCATGCATGAACATATGGCTTACAATCTGCCATGCTCCAAAATGATCATTTTTTGGAAAATACAATGCGAGCCAGTTACCCAGGTTTAAACCGAGCATAGAACTTGCTGCAAAAAAGATAACATTTAGAATTATTAAATGTTTGATGGCTTCCGTCAATCTGCCCATATCAATTAAGAATTAAATTTTTCTTCCAGGTCATCCAGTGACAAGGTAATAAATGTTTTTTTGCCAAAAGGAGAATAATTAGGTTCTTTACAGGAAAACAAACTATTTAAAATATTTTCCTGCTCTTTGTTGTTGAGAATGGTTCCAGGTTTTATGGCCAAACTTTTTGCAAGGCTTTTTGTAATCATATCGATCTGACTGAAGCTGGATTCGGGAACTTCATTTTTAAAATTATCTATCAGGGTTTCTAAAATATTGATGACCTCTTTTTCCGAAATGGTTGTTGGAATTGCATCGAGTATCAAAGCTTCATCTTCGATTTTGGAAATATGAAAACCAGCACTTTTCAAGTCTTGCTGAATTTGTTTTACTACAGGGATGTCTATTTTGCTGATGGAGATACTTAAAGGAAACAACAGTTGCTGATGCCCTAAACCTTCCATGGTGATCTTTGCAAGATATTCTTCGTAAATAATTCTTTGATGGGCCGCATTTTGATCGATGAGTACCATTCCTGACTTGATGGAGCTTGCAATGTATTTTGACTGCACCTGGAAGGTCTTGAATGAAGTTGACTCTTCAGATTCATCAAATAATTCCTGCGAAATATTGTCGAGATCAACGGTAATGTTTTCAATCAACTCTTTTTCCGGATGATCACTCAGGTATAGAGCCTCCCAATGGCTGTTTTTCTCATGTCTTTTTATACCCTGATACTGATTTTCGGATTTAAATGGATTGTAGTTCTGGTCAACTTCTATACTCGGTTCACTTGTATATGCTTTATCTTTAAACGAATAAGGCGTATCAAGTTCTGCGTCACGGTTAAAGTCTAATACCGGAGCAACATTATATTGACCCAGGCTGTGCTTAATCGTTGATCGAATAATCGCATAAAGGTCTCTGTCATTGTCAAACTTGACTTCCGTTTTGGTGGGATGTATGTTCACATCAACACTTTCTGCTGGAACTTCTAAAAAAAGAAAATAGGAGGGGTGGTAACCGGGCTGAAGCAGGCCATCATAGGCATTCATTACGGCATGATTCAGATAAGGATTCTTGATGAACCTGTTATTTACAAAAAAAAATTGTTCTCCTTTTTTCTTTTTGGCAAATGAAGGCTTGGTAACAAATCCTTTGATCTTCAGAATATCAGTATCTTCCTTTATCGGAACCAGTTTCTCGTTGGTTGCCTTTCCCATGATCGCCACAATTCTTTGTCTTGAATTACTTATCCATTGGGTACTTTTACCTTTAGGAAGTTTAAAAACTTCATTTTCATTGTGAACCATTGAAAAAGAGATATGCGGATAGGTAAATGCGATTCTCTGGAAAGCGTCAATAATATGCCGGGTCTCAATTGTATTTGATTTTAGAAAGCTTCTCCTGGCAGGAATATTATAAAAAAGGTTCTTAACTTCAAAAACAGATCCTTTAGAGCAATTAGCAGGTTGCTGAGTCAAAATCTCTCCACCATTTATTTTAATTTCCGTCCCTAATTCATCTTCCGAAGTTTTGGTTTTCAAATGAACGTGTGAAATGGCAGCAATTGAAGCCAGAGCCTCACCTCTAAAACCGTTTGTACTCAGATTAAACAGATCTTCTGCCTTCTTTATCTTTGAGGTGGCATGCCTTTCAAAGGCCATTCGAGCATCCCCGGCACTCATTCCCGCTCCGTCATCAATAACCTGAATAAGTGTTTTTCCGGCATCCTTAATAATAAGTTTGATGTTTTTGGCTCCTGCATCAACAGCATTTTCCATTAATTCCTTAACAACCGATGCAGGCCGCTGCACCACTTCTCCTGCAGCTATTTGATTGGCCACATTATCTGGAAGTAATCGTATGATATCTGACATTAAAAAAGTTTATGCAATTCAAAGATGTATGCTAAGATTCCGACTAAAATAGCAATAATTATTGCAAGGCGCAGGTTTACCGCTCTGTTGGAAGAAGCTTTTTTATGACGAGACCAGCTTGATCTTAGTTGCTCCTTGGTAAGGGTAATTTTTGGTATATCATCCGATGCACCCTCTTTGTTTTCGTATTTCGCCTTTAGTTTTTCCAAACGCTCCTTTCGTTCGTCATAATAACGAGGTTTGTAATCAAACACATAGTGCGACCTGGGTTTAAAAGCATTACCAAACATGATTCTTACTTTTGCAGTTACAACAAAATTAAAGAAATAAGATTAGTTGGTCAAATAAAGTTCTGTTAAAAGGTATGCTATCCTGGCAAGTAATTACTGTTTACTTTTGAGTTCAGCCATTTTTATTGCGGCTACAGCACACTCAACTCCTTTATTCCCGTGTTTCCCACCTGATCTGTCAACGGACTGCTGTTTATTATTATCGGTTAGAACACAGAAAATTGTCGGGGCACTATATTTGATATTCAAGTCCTTAATACCCTGTGTCACTCCTTCACAAACAAAAGTAAAATGCTCGGTTTCGCCCCTTATAACATTTCCAATAGCAATGACCGCATCAAGATCATTTTTTTCAAGCAGTTGTTTACAGCCCCAGATTAATTCAAAGCTCCCGGGAACCTGGACAGATATAATGTTTCCGGGTTTGGCTCCGTGTCTTAAAAGAGTTTCAACGGCTCCTTCGTATAATTTTTGAGTAATTTCGGGATTCCATTCTGAAACGACCAAACCAAATCGAAAACCTGAAGCATCAGGAATGCTGTCAGTGTCATATAAGGAAAGGTTCGTGGTCGCCATGAAGTCTTATTTTTGCCCTATTTGTGCACGTTGAATATAAACCGAAATATTCCTAGCTTCTTCTGATTTAGGATAGTCCTTTTCAATTCTTGAGTAATATCCTTCAGCTTCACTGAATCTTCCAAGTTTCATGGCTGTATTACCTGCTCTGAAAAGATACAATGGAGAAGTGAAGTTATTATCTTTAATGTTTGCGGCTTCCACATAATATTGCAATGCATCTTCAGGTTGCTCAATTTCAACAAAAGCATCCCCAATGTTTCCTTTTGCAAGAGCAGCAAGCATCTCATCATCGGATGAAAAATCACTTAGGTACTTGATGGCACTTTCGTAATCACCCGTTTTTAAGAAGGCGATTCCGCTCATGTACTTAGCCAGGTTTCCGGCCTTTGTACCACTATAGTTGTCAACGATGTCAATAAGGCCGTATTTACCATCTGCTCCGTTGAGACTTAAATTATACAGTGAATCAACTTCTACACTTGTGTTCTGAGCCTGTTCAAAATATTTTTTTGGAAATGCCAGTTCATCGGCCGCTTCCTTTTCCTTTGGCTCAACAATGTATTTGTTATAGGCCAGAAAGGCAAGAATTATACCTGCAACAACAATCAGTCCGGTGAAAATTATCTTTTGGTTCTTCTCTACCCATTGTTCTGATCTTGACGCTGTTTCATCCAAGGTGTTAAATACCTCGGCTGTTGTGCTCTGATCTTCAATGTTTGCCTGATTACCTTTCTTTACCTTATTACCTCTTTTTTTGTAAGTCGCCATGCGTATTTTTATTGATTGCGCAAAAATAAAATTTTTATTCAAATTATTGACTTAATTTAAACTTAATTTTTGTTTTTTTGTACTGCACGGGGATCTAACTATAGTAAATTTGTAAATTACTGATATGTAGTTGTTTAAACTGATTTAAACGGTCACATCAGATCTTTGTTGCCTGCTTTGGTTCAGTTTTGAGGTTTGTTATTTTTTTATCTATGTTTTTATCGAGTATTTCACTGATTAATTTTAAAAATTTTGAGGAAAGATCCTTCAGATTTGATCAGCGAATTAATTGCCTGGTAGGAAATAACGGAGTTGGTAAGACCAATGTTCTGGATGCGATTTATTATTTGTCTCATACAAAAGGGTATTTTAATGCTGTTGCCTCACAGAACATAAAACACGGCAAGGATTTTTTTGTGGTGGATGGGGTTTATCTGAAGGAGGAGAGAGAAGAACATATTCATTGCAGTTTAAAGAGGGGAAACAAAAAAGTATTCAAAAGAAACGGAAAGGAATATGAAAAGCTTTCGGATCATTTTGGTTTGATACCCCTGGTTATTATCTCACCTTCGGATACGAATCTTATCAGTGAAGGAAGTGAGTTCAGAAGAAAGTTTATGGATATGATAATTTCCATGAATGACAAAGAATATTTTCAGGATCTGATTCATTACAATAAGACCTTGAGTCAGCGAAATTCCCTGCTAAAATATTTTGCTTCCAACTTTACATTCGATCAAGACAATATTGAGATCTATGACGAGCAGTTGTGTTTGTACGGAGAAAGAATTTTTGAGAAAAGAAAGTCCTTTATCCGGGAATTCACCCCCATTTTTAACAGGAGATATCAGCATATCATTGCAACCTCCATGAATGAATCAGTAAAGGAGGAGGTAAGTTTTTCATACAGAACTCAACTGAATGATTCTGATTTTAGAACTTTGCTTCAAAGACAACTTGAACGTGATCGAATTCTTCAGTATTCCTCTGCCGGGATTCACAGAGACGACCTGCTATTTCACATCAACGACTACCCGGTTAAAAAGGTGGGCTCGCAAGGGCAGCAGAAATCATTTTTGATTGCCCTGAAATTGGCACAGTTCGACCTAATTTCGAAAAAATCAAATATTAAGCCCATTTTGTTGCTGGACGATATTTTTGATAAACTTGACGATCAAAGGGTAGGGCAATTGCTTAATTTGGTCAATGATGATAGTTTTGGTCAGCTGTTTATTACAGACACCCATGATAAGAGAACGGAAGATCTGATCCGGCAAACCGGCCAGTCCTATAAAATGTTTAGCCTATAAAAAAAGACATGAGTAAAAGAGACAGAGAAAGCAACAAGCTTAAAGATTTGATTCCCCAGATGCTTAAGGAGAATAAGCTCAAAAAGGGAATGGATCAGATTCAGGTCAAGGAAGTGTGGTTTGAAGTGATGGGGCAAGGAGTTGCCAATTATACAGAATCGGTTTCCTTAAAAAATGGTTTACTTATGGTCAAATTGAAATCTTCTGCTCTAAGGGAAGAACTTAATTATGGTAAGAACAAAATTGTATCTATGATGAATGAAGCCTTGAATCAGATTGAGATAAAAGAGGTCAGGCTCCTTTGATGTCGATCATAACAGATGGAAAGAACAAAAAAAGCGCTTCATTTTAATGAAGCGCTTTTTGTTTTAAAAATATTTTTTTAAAAGATCTCTCTGCCGGAAAAGTGAAAAGATCCCTCTATGAATGCATTTTCATCACTGTCCGATCCGTGAACAGCATTTTCACTGATCGAATTGGCAAACATTTTTCTAATGGTTCCTTCAGCAGCATCTTCGGGATTTGTTGCCCCGATCAAAGTTCTAAAATCCTCAACCGCGTTTTCTTTTTCAAGAATCGCAGCAACAATTGGTCCTCTTGTCATATATTCCACCAAATCAGTGAAGAAAGGTCTGTCTTTGTGAATAGCATAAAAAGTCTCAGCGTCTCTTTTGCTCATTTGGGTTTGCTTCATTGCAACGATCTTAAAACCTGAAGCGTTGATTTTTTCTAAAATCGCCCCTGTATTACCTTTTTCTAAGGAATCCGGCTTCAGCATTGTAAATGTTCTATTTGTTACCATGTTGATATAATTTCAATTTTTGTGCAAAAATACTCTATTTACCATGTTGAACAAGTATCTGCCCTTATTTTTTAATATTTCACCACATATTGTTCAAACAAAATATTTTCCTCACCACGAATTTCTGCTGTAATTTGGTTCTTTTTCATATCAAATCTTAAGACCGCAAAATTCTTTTCTGAGATCACTTTTCCCACCCGATAGGCATTGGGTTCAGATGTGAATGACTCATAACTGTGCGTCATTCCACTTGAGGTAACGTCTGCCAGTTCAATCTCAGAATTTTCTATACCTGTACTTGAAATTTCGGCAATATGACGGTCACCGCTTAAAAAAATGACACCTCGTGCCTTACTGGATTTGATCAGATCTATCATTCTTTTCACTTCATGAGGCATATTGCCCCAGGTCTCAAACCCGTGTTCTTTTGAAAGGAACTGAATGCTGCTCACAATAACATTAAACTGCGATGTTGAATTCTCCAGCTCGCTTTGAAGCCAGGCCCATTGTTTTTCTCCTAACATTGTGGATTCAGTATTCGAGGTAGGGATGTATCTCTTTTTCCCGGATGGGTCCTTTTCCAGATCGCTTCTAAAAAAGCGAGTATCCAGGAGAATAATCTTAATTGAAGATCCACCTGTCTTGAAAACCCTGGAGTGATAGATTCCTTGCCGGTTCCTACGAGGATTTTCTAGGTCTACATCAAAAAAATCCAGGAATAAGCTTTGAGCACTGTCCTTTTTAGAATAGTGAACCCCTCCGTCATTCAGCCCGTAATCATGGTCATCCCAGACTCCCATAATTTCGGTTTGCTCTCTGAAATAGGCATAAGAGGAATCATTTTTAAAACGGTTGTAATTATGCTTCATCAAATTCATGTCATAAGTGTCAGAATAGATTATATCACCACCCCAGATGAAAACATCAGGATCATTTTCCAGTATAGGTTTCCACATAGGGTTAGGTAAATTCTGATTGTTACATGAACCAAAGGAAAGGACAAATTTTTCATCCTTATTGCAGGAAAAAGTTATAATCAACGGAATCACTAGAATCAAGGGGATATTTCTCATTATTGCTGAACTTTTCTAACGGAAAATTTGAAGTCTCACAAAGTACGTAAAACTTGACTAAACATCTTTAAATTTTAAGGATAATATTATTTTTATTGTATATTCGCCAACTATGAATGAAGTAGCTTTTCAAGAGTTAAATCAAGCACTTTCCGATCCTAAAAAAATTGTCATCACCACCCACAGAAACCCGGATGGAGATGCTTATGGATCGAGTCTTGGGCTTTATTGGTTTTTAAATCAATTAGGGCATGAGGTTACCATTGTGTCTCCTAATGACTGCCCCGGATTTCTTAAGTGGATGCCGGGACAGGCTGATATCGAGATATTTGAGTCGGCCCCTGAAAAATGCACTAAGATTCTCAGAGAAGCGGAAATGGTCTTTACACTGGATTATAATGCTTTTCACAGATTGGGTGAAATAATGGAGCCTGTAATGTCGACGATTTCTCCTGTTTTCGTAATGATAGATCATCATCAGGAGCCTGATGATTTTGCGCAATTCTCATTTGTAGACCCTGCCATGAGTTCAACCAGTGAAATGATATATCAGTTCATACAGCGGATGGGGAAGAAGGAACTGGTTGAGAAAAATATTGCTACTTGCCTCTACGCGGGGATTTTAACGGATACCGGTTCTTTTAGGTTTCCGGCAACCACGAGTGATACACACCGGGTGGTAGCCAATTTACTGGAAAGGGGAGCGAATAATTCTGATATTTATAATCGGATTCATGATGTGAACACGTATAATAGGATGCAGTTATTGGGTAAAGCCTTGAATAATATGGTCGTTTTGGAGCGTTTTCATACCGCTTACATTACCTTGTCTCAAAATGAACTAAACAGATACAAATTTCAAAGAGGTGATACCGAGGGTTTTGTGAATTACGCTTTATCCTTGAAGAATGTAATGTTCGCAGCTATTTTCATTGAAGACAAGAAACAGAAGATCATAAAGATTTCTTTCAGGTCCGTGGGAGATTTTTCAGTCAATGAATTTGCCCGTCAACATTTTAATGGTGGTGGTCACATTAATGCCGCCGGAGGAAGAAGCACTTTATCCTTAAAAGAAACGGTAAATAAATTCGTTGATATACTACCTGGTTTAACTGATGAATTAACGCTGTCACAATGAAGAATTACCTTTTAATTATTTTTCTGGGAATTGTAATGACGTCTTGCTCTGATTCAAAGGCAAGAAAGCCCATAGTAAGAAAAACAAGCTCTTTTATGTCTGAGTCTATCGAACGAAACAAATTACTCAATAAAGCTGAACAGACCGTTTTAATTCAAAAAATGGAATCAGACAGTCTGAATCAGTATTTGAATTCAGAACATGGATTTTGGTATTATTATGAGAAGCAAAATCCAGATGAAACTATTTTCCCGAGTTCAGGAGATGAAGTTTTTTATACACATGAAATCAAAAATCTGGATGGAAGTATTTTATATTCCATGGAGGAATTGGGTACTCGCAGTTACCTTATTGACAAGGAAGAATTGATCTCGGGTTTGCAGGATGGTTTTAAAATAATGAAAGAGGGGGAAGTAATAACCTTTTTGTTTCCTTCTTATAAGGCCTATGGATACCTGGGAAATGATCGAATAGAACCTAACCAACCCCTAATATATACAGTTGAATTATTAAAAATCAATAAATTAAGTGAGAATGAAAATAATGAATAGTTTTCTTTTAATCATTTTGATGAGCATTATCTCATGCAAAAGTACCAAACACGCGGATCTTGATGATGGTCTCTATGCTGATCTGCAAACTGATCGTGGAGATATTTTGTTGAAGCTTGAATATGACAAGGTTCCAATTACCGTTGCGAACTTTGTTTCATTGGCCGAAGGAACTAATCCTTATGTCGAGGATCAGTATAAAGGGAAACCTTTTTACGACGGACTGATATTTCATAGAGTTGTGGAGGATTTTATGGTTCAGGGAGGTGATCCCAGAGGTAATGGTTCGGGAAATCCGGGATATAAGTTTGAAGATGAATTTCCAATGGATGATACCGGTAACCTGGTTCTTTCTCATGATTCCGGGGGCATTTTGTCAATGGCCAATTCAGGTCCGGATTCAAACGGATCTCAGTTTTTCATAACCCATAAAGAAACTCCGTGGCTGGATGGGAAGCATTCCGTGTTTGGATTTGTTGTTCAAGGTCAGGAGGTAGTGGATTCTATTGCCAAGGGTGATATTATCCAAAAACTTGAAATCATACGTGTAGGTAAAAAAGCAAAGGAATTCGATGCTGCTACCGAATTCACCAGTTATTTTGAGAAAATTGAGGAAAGGGAGAGGCTGGCCGAAGAACGAAAAAAGGAGGCAAAAGAGAACCTGGTTCAGTTTGTACAGGATAATGAGGCTTCAGCAGTGGTTCTGTCATCCGGTTTAAAAGTGATTAAAATTAAAGAAGGAAATGGGGAAAAGCCGGCCATTGGGTCCAAAGTCAATGTTTTGTATGCTGGTTACTTTGTTTCAGGTGATTTGTTTGATACAAATGTAAAAGAAACTGCAGAGACCTTTGGTAAATATGACAGGCGCAAGGATCAGATGAACATGTATAAGTCGGTGCCTATGGATTACAGCCCTGATGCTGCATTGATTCCAGGTTTTAAGGAAGGCCTTCAACAGATGAATTATGGAGATAAGGTATTATTATTGGTCCCTTCGCATTTGGCTTATGGCGATCAGGGTGCGGGTAATGTAATCCCGCCAAATACTGACCTTTTGTTTGAGTTGGAAATTTTGGAAAAGTAAGACACGTTCAAGATACTGTACTAAAGGGCCTTTGGCCCTTTTTTTTGATTCTTTACGAGACCAAAGATGATTAAATAAATGATTAATTTTAAGACATTTATAAAAAAAATCACGGATTTTGTCACACTAGTCTTAATTCGTCGTATTTAGAGTAGAATTTGTAACCATATGGATAAGAATAATCAGGCAGATTTAATTGAGGGCTGTAGAAAAAACGACAGTTTGTCTCAGATGCAATTATATGATCTTTATTGTAAGGCAATGTTCAATACAGCTTATAATTTCATCAAGGATGATGATATTGCTCAGGATGTGATGCAGGAGGCCTTTATTAAAGCCTTTAAAAAAATAGATACCTATACAGGCGAAGCTTCATTTGGAGCATGGTTGAAACGCATTGTAATTAATCAGAGTCTGGATTGGCTGAAAAAACAAAAAATCAAGACGGTGGAACTCAATGATGAGGTTACTTACCTTCCTAATGATGATCCATGGGAGGTGGAGTCCGGAATCAGTATGGCTGTAATCTATAAATGTATAGAAGCCTTGCCCCTGAAATGCAAGAACGTTGTTAAACTTTATCTTTTGGAAGGGTATGATCATCAGGAGGTAGCTCAGATACTGAATATTTCAGAGGTTTCTTCCAGGTCTCAATTATCAAGAGGGAAAAGTAAATTGAAAGAACTATTAATTCATGAAAATTATGAAAGTTGATATAAAGCAAAAACTAAAAGAAGAAAAGATGTTAAGGGAATTATCAAAAGATCATCGTTCAGTTTTCGAAACGAAACTAAAAAGAGAGCTTCATAATGAAACTAAAGTTTCTTACAAGTTCCTTCTTATTGCAGCTTCGGTGGCTATCTTATTCTCTATTGGTTTAATGACCAGTATCAATCAGGAATCTTCTGTTAATCAGATTCAGGCACCACAAAGTGCCAAAGTGAGCCTTGAAGAATTTTCTCCGGAATTAAAGAAAATTGAAAATTACTATTTGACCGCAATTAATTTCGAGTTAGCTAATCTTGAAATTACGGAAGGTAATAAGCTGATCCTGGAAGAGTATTTTAGAAAAATGAACAGCCTAACAAATGAATACAAGTTGCAAAGTGAGCGATTAGAAATAGACAAAATCGACGAAGAATTAATAAACGGCTTGATAGATAACCTACAAATGAGACTACAATTGATGATCGAGTTAAAAAATGAATTAAAAAAAATAAAAACGAAAGAAAATGAAAACTATGCAATTTAAATTATTCATTCTTGTCTTTGCATTGTCAATCGGGACATTTGCTCAGCAGTATACCAAACCTGTTCAAGAATTCAAGGTTGGTAGCAATACCACGGTATCCGTTGAGGCCTCATATGCTGAAATAGAGATTATTGAATGGAATAAGAATAAAGTAGAGATAGAAGGGCTTATGAGTGTTCAGGGACTGCCTGAAGAAGAGGCGAAAAAGATTTTTGAAAGCTGGGATATCAGTGTACAGGCGGATGCCGAAAAAATCACAATCAGATCTAATGCCAGTAATTTTGGGAATGAGTATTTCTTTATCAACAGTGATAAGTATTTGGGAAATGTTATCGTGGATATTCCGGAGGTGACGGCAAGAATTACAGATATTATGGATTCGGTCGAGTTTGTTATGCCGGATTTTGAAAGTTTTCCGGAAATTGATATGGACATGATTCAAAGTTTTCAAATATCCGGTGATTCAATTGCGTTTAATTTTCAAGATTTTGAATATGATGCAGAAGATCTTAAGAAGTGGCAGGAAGAACATAAAGAAGAAATGAAGAAGCTTCAGGAGGAGTTAAAGAAGAATAAAGTTATTACAGTTGAGCAGCACAGAAAAATGCATGAGGAGCAGCGAAAAATTCAGATTGAAATGAAGGAAATTCAAAAAGAGGCGATGAAGCAGGCAAGGGAGGCACAGCTAATGGCTCGTGAGGCTCATCGAGAAGCTGAAAGAGAAGCGAGAAGGCACATGACTGAAGAAAGGGCAAGAATGATAGAAAAAGGAGCCAAAGAGAGAGAAAGAGAGGTACAGCGTATCATTAGAGACAGACAAAAGGTAAAGATCAAGAAAACCCTGAGAATAAAAGTTCCGAAAAATGCAAAACTTGAAATGGACGTTGATTATTGTAAAATCATTACTCAAAAGGTCTAAATTTTTAAAGCGAAAAAGCTATGACATCCGATAGAAATATCGGATGTTTTTTTATGGTTTTCCTTCTCGTAATTGTTCTTATCTTTGGAAACTTAAAATCAGTTTTAAAAAGAATCAAAATGAAGCAGGACCTGTACCTCTATAACTCCCTTACGAATAATAAAGAACGTTTCGAACCTGTAAAAGAAGGTTATGTGGGGATGTATGTTTGCGGACCAACCGTTTACAGCAATGTTCATCTTGGAAACGTTAGAACCTTTATGTCATTTGACATGATCTACAGGTATTTCCTTCATTTGGGGTACAAGGTAAGGTATGTTAGAAATATTACCGACGCAGGACACCTCACGGATGATTCTGACGAGGATAAAATTTCAAAGAAGGCCAGGTTAGAACAGTTGGAGCCCATGGAGATTGTTCAAAAATACACAACAGATTTTCATTTGATACTTCAAAAATTTAATTTCCTCCCACCCAGCATTGAACCAACAGCCACAGGCCATATATTGGAACAGATTCAAGCTATTGAAACCATTTTGGAAAATGGACTTGCTTATGAGGTCAACGGCTCAGTATACTTTGACGTACTCAAGTACAATGAAAAAGAGCACTATGGAATTTTATCAAAAAGAAATATTGAGGATGCGATTGAAAATACAAGAGCACTTGATGGACAGTCAGATAAAAAGAATCCGCAGGATTTTGCACTTTGGAAGAAGGCAGAACCCGAACATATTCAGCGTTGGAACTCACCCTGGGGCGTTGGGTTTCCGGGTTGGCACCTTGAGTGTACGGTAATGAGTACAAAGTACCTTGGTGAGCAGTTTGATATCCATGGTGGAGGAATGGATCTTAAATTTCCCCATCACGAGTGTGAGATCGCACAGGCTCAGGCATGTAATCATCAGAATCCCGTAAAGTACTGGTTGCATGGGAACATGCTTACGATGAATGGAAAAAAAATGGCAAAGTCAACGGGAAATAATATTCTTCCCGAGGAAATTTTCACCGGAGAGAACCCCAATATTTCCAAGGCATTCGAACCAAGTGTTGCGCGGTTCTTTATGATGCAGGCTCATTACAGAAGCATACTGGATTTTTCTAATGACGCAGTTTTGGCGGCGGAAAAGGGATATAACAGGCTTATGGAGTCCATTGGTTTGATGGCCGAAGTTCAATCTTCGGGCAATTCTTCTCTGGATGTTTCTTCCTGGAAGGCAAAATGTTATATGGCCATGAATGATGATTTTAACACACCTGTTTTGATAGCTCACTTATTCGAAGGAGTAAAATGGATAAATCTTCTCAGCGAAGGAAAAGAAACCCTTACCTCATCGGATCTCGAAGTTTTTAGTTCAACAATGAAGGTGTTTACTTTTGATATTCTTGGGCTGGAAAACTCTAAAAAATCTGATAAAAATACCGATCGTCTGGATGGACTTGTCAATCTACTTATCGAGATGAGGAAAACGGCAAGAGATGACCGTAATTGGGAGCTTTCTGATAAAATAAGGGATGAACTGACGAAATTAGGAATTCAGTTAAAGGATGGAAAAGAGGGAACTACTTATTCCTTAAATTAATTTAAAATGATCATGATAAAAAGGATTTTGATTTACCCTTTTCTTTTGTTGATCCGCTTTTATCAGGTTGCCATTTCACCTTATACTCCGGCGAGTTGCAGGTATTCTCCTACTTGTTCTCAATACGCCGTTGAGGCCCTTCAGGTTCATGGTTTGTTTAGAGGTGGCTGGTTGGCCGTTAAAAGGATCTTTAGCTGTCATCCATGGGGTGGGAGCGGTTACGATCCTGTCCCTCCAAAAGATTTTTATAATAAAGCCAAAGAGTAGGAAGCTTGTTAAAACTTTCAATTATATTTACGCCTTAAATTAGAATTCATGTTGTTTTTAAGTATAGACTGGGATCCAAATATTGAATTGATAAAAATAGGATCGTTTGCAATAAGGTATTACAGCCTCATGTTTGTCATCGCCTTTGTTCTTGGGCTTCAGATAATGAAACGGATCTTTAAAAAAGAAGGAGTTTCACTGGATAAACTCGACTCTTTATTCATTTATACAGTAATAGCAACATTACTCGGGGCGCGCCTTGGGCATTTTCTATTCTATGATACCGAGTTTTTATTATCAAACCCTTTAGAAGTACTTCTTCCTGTTAAATTTAATCCTTTTCGCTTCACGGGTTACCAGGGTTTGGCAAGTCACGGTGCAGCAATAGGAATCATCATAGCGATGTATTTTTACTCAAAGAGAGTAGTTAAGAAACCCATGCTTTGGATTCTCGACAGAATCGTAATCCCGGTTGCAAGTGGTGCTATTTTCGTGCGAATTGGAAATTTGATGAATTCAGAAATAATCGGAAAGCCCACTAATTCTGACTATGGTTTTGTTTTTAAGCAGTTGGGAGAGGACTTCCCAAGACATCCAACCCAGCTTTATGAATCATTCGGTTACCTGATCACTTTCATCTTACTTTGGTATGTTTACTGGAAGACTGATAAGAAAGATAAGCTCGGATACATTTTTGGATTGTTCATGGTTTGCCTCTGGTCGGTGAGGCTGATAGTTGAATTCTTTAAAGAGGCCCAGGTGGATCAAAGAGGGGACTGGGACTTGAACACCGGGCAAATATTAAGTATTCCGATGATCCTTGTCGGTCTTTATTTTATGTTCCGAAAATCAGCAAAAACAGCTTAGATTTCTCTGTTTTTATCGTAAGGAATACTTTTAAGGAGATGCTCTATAACATCAATTCTGGCATCGGTTTTTCTGTTCGCCTTGATCACTTTGAAAGGAAGCCCTCCGGATTTGGTATTGTCAAACATTTTGTTTTTATAAAATGTATAGGAATCCCAAAGTTCCTGTGCCTTTTCATCGACCTTGCTCATTTTCCATTGCTTCAAAGGATTGTTTTTGATGTCTTCAAATCTTTTGGCCTGCTCCTTTTTGGAAATCGACATATACAATTTCACCAAAAGAATACCCGATTCAGTGATCATTCTCTCAAAATCATTGACCTGATTCATAAAAATCCTGTACTCCTCGTTGGTGCAAAACCCATTAACGGGTTCCACTACGGCTCTGTTGTACCAGCTTCGATCAAAGAACACGATTTCACCAGCTTTGGGAAATTGTTGAATATAACGTTGAAAATACCATTGAGATTTTTCGACGGCCGTGGGCTTTGGCAGTGCCACAATTCTGTAATGCCTGGGATTGATTCTTTCTGTAATTCTTCTAATAGCACCACCTTTTCCGGCCGCATCTCTTCCTTCAAATAAAACAATTACCCTCATGTTTTTGTCTATGATACAGGCTTGCTGACGAATCAGTTCAGTCTGAAGGACTTTGAGCTGTTTTTCATAATCAATATACCTGATCGTTTTCGGTAAATTGATTGTATCATTCATTAATATAGACAATAAACCCTTTTTGGAATTCAATTTCTTTAAATCCTTTGCTGATAACTTTTCCATAGCTGTCTAATCGTATTTGTGTAATGAACGAAAATAACGCATGATCACGTTAGGATCGGGGAAGAGAGAAACTTCACTGTCGTCCTTTTTATCATAATCAAAAAGTGACAGGACATATCTCATACATTCAAGCCGAGCAGTTTCTTTATTATTTGTTTTGACTATGATCCACGGGCTGAACGAAGTATGCGTTTTACTAAACATCAACTCCTTGTATTTGGTATATTCATCCCAGTATTCCTGGCCTTTTTTGTCAACAGGACTAAATTTCCATCGTTTCAATGGATTGTCTTCTCTGGCATTAAAGCGATTGAGTTGTTCCTCCTTGGTAATAGAAAGCCAGAATTTAATAATAACAACCCCGTCTTCATAAAGCATGTGCTCAAACTCAGGGAGCTGAACCATGAACTGTTCGTATTGATGTTGGGTACAAAATCCCATAACAGGTTCCACGACCGCCCTGTTATACCAGGACCTGTCAAAAAAAACAAGTTCACCCGGGTTTGGTAAATGTTGGATGTATCGGGTAAAATACCACTGTCCTCTCTCAACATCAGTAGGTTTGTTCAATGCAACCAATCGCATCGACCTTGGATTGAGATGTTCCGTGAATCGTCTTATGTTTCCTCCCTTTCCGGCAGCGTCTCTACCTTCAAAAATGATCGCTACTCTTTTATTATTCTTTTTGACCCATTGCTGAAGCTTGACAAGTTCAATTTGAAGGAGCCTTTTTTCAAGTTCATAATTAAATTTAGATATAACGGAAGAGGAATCAATATTTTTATGCTTCAGGATTTCCAGGAGGTCCTCATGAGAAGTAATGCTGTTGAATTCAGCCTCGGTTATTTTATTATCAAGGGTTATGCTCATTTATTATTCTGTTAAACATGAATTAGGATCACTGGAAATTAATAGTTGAGTGTCTGAGGGCGATATATAGGGGATTCCCAAACCCATACCTCTTATTATAAAAAGTACTCCTATGATAAATACAAATATAGGAATTGCTTTCTGAATTTTATTCCTGACCGAAATTTTTAAAAAGTTACCAAGATAAACGGCTCCGGTCATCAGTGGGATGGTCCCTAGTCCGAATGCCGCCATATAAATCGCACCATCAGTTTCATTTCCGGATGAGATCGCTCCCAGCAGGGCCATGTAAACAAGTCCGCAAGGAAGAAATCCGTTAAAAAAACCTATCGAAAACAGAGCCTTAAAAGAAGATTTATTCAGATACAATCCCAATTTTGATTTTACCACGCCCACGGCTCTGTAAAGTGGTTTGGTAAAATGGTACCTGTTCAGCAGGTTTGTTGGAACCAGAACGACCAGGATCATGATCAGGCCGATTAATATGGACAGTCTTTGTTGAAATCCGGCAAGATAAAGACCCTTTCCAAGTAATCCGAAAAGAAATCCAATAAGTCCGTAGCTAAGTATTCTTCCGGTGTGATACAAAAAAGTTCCAAAAAAAGTCTGAACCTTACTTTTCTTATTTACAGGCAGTACAAAGGCAATAGGGCCACACATCCCTATGCAGTGAAAACTTCCTAAAAGGCCTAATATGAGTGCAGTGTAAAGAATAATCTATAATTTTAATAGAACCAAGAATCTTTAAACAAATATTCTTTCTCTTGATTTTTCCAATCAATTTTTACAATCCATTTTCCTGAAACCAATCTATCTGATCTAATCAACTGTTTATGATTATCGAGCTTTATTTCTTCGACAAAATCAAGTTTTTCGTTAGAAAGCCGTTGAAAATAAATAGTCCCTGAAATGTTGGCCATTAAAACTTCCTCAGGAAATTTTATCAAAATTCCTTCATTGGTGTTTTCAAGTTCAATGTTTTCACTTAGTTCTTTGGCATTATTAATCTTGTCAATCTCTTCCTGATAGTGTAACTCATCTTTGTAATAATCTTCAGATACCAGTTCATGCTGGTATTCATCCAAGGCAATGGATTTGTAAACAAATGTCAAAATAAAGATCATAAATGCAAGCATGGCCAAAAAGATCCCTGTTCCCCAATTCAATCGTATCTTCATATAATATATTATTTAACCTGTAGCGGAGAAGAAAAATTTGTATGAGATTCTTCTATTAATTCTCCATCCGCATATATTCCCAGTTCAATTTTTTCTTTTGATGACGATAATTCACTTTTATCAATCTTTACAAAAAGAGTTCCTTCAAAAAGTCCCCCTTTTGGTATGTTGATCTGTCCGCCCACCACTTCAATTTTTCCTTCATGCGACATAAGCCTGATGTCTATTCCTTCAAAAGGGTTGTTGGTTTTGTTGATCAGTTTAAATGTGTAAACATTACTTATCGTTTCCCCCTCTGTGGAGTATAACTGGCCCGGTAAATGAAGGAAGTTTGCCTGAACATCATTTCTTAAAAAAAGCAAAGTTACTAAAAAGGTCAGGAGTAGGGTAAGCACCACAATATAACTTTTGATCCTGGCATTATAGGAGAATTTTTCGCCCTTTTCGATATTGTTTTCCGAGGCATATCTGATAAGTCCACGTTCAAATCCCACGGTATCCATGATAGTATCACAGGCATCAATACAGGCTGTACAATTTACACATTCCAATTGGGTTCCGTTTCTTATATCAATACCGGTAGGGCATACCAGGACGCATTGTTTACAGTCAATACAATCACCATAAGACTTTTCTTCCCTGTTTTCTTTCTTTCTTAATTTTTGACGGTTTTCACCTCTTTTGTGGTCGTAAGCCACAACAATGGATTTGTTGTCTAACAGGACTCCCTGAAGCCTTCCATATGGGCATGCGATGATACAAACCTGCTCCCTGAACCAGGCGAATACAAAATAGAAAACAGCGGTGAATACCAACAATTTGAGAAAGGTATCAACATGTTCAAAAGGCCCGTCCTTCACGTGCTGAATCAGTACATCACCTCCAATGAAGTAGGCCAGAAAAGCATTGGCGATCATAAAAGATACCACAGCAAACAGAAACCATTTTATTGATTTTTTACTTATTTTTTCCGCATTCCAGGGTTGTTTCGAGAGTTTAATCTGCTTGTTGCGATCCCCTTCTATCCAATATTCAATTTTTCGAAAAACCATTTCCATAAAAATGGTTTGCGGACACATCCAGCCACAAAAGATTCGACCAAAAATGACTGTAAATAGAATGATAAAAACAACCGAAACCAATAATGATAAAACCAGTAAATAAAAGTCCTGAGGCCAGAAGGGTTGCCCAAAAATATTGAACTTTCGATCTATGATATTGAATAGCAGAAACTGATTCCCATTGATTTTGATAAAAGGAGAAGCAAATAATATGGCGAGAAGAAACCAGCTTACATAGGTACGGTATGAAGTATAACGTCCTTTCGGTTTTTTAGGATGAATAAAATTCCTTTTTCCTTCTTCGTTAATAGTGGCAATGCTGTCTCTAAAATTTTCCTGTTCATTCTTATCCATAAAGCGGGGGTATTTGAAAAGGCTACTTCGCCGTTAACGACAACCGTAGCCTTTTCTACTACTAACTAAAAAAATCAAAAACACAGTAGTTCACACAAGCGAGAACTAATGATTAAACTACTGTTTGCTCCAAATGATGTCTCCTTCGGCTTCTTTAGGGTTGGCTGGTGTGGTTCCATTCAGGGAAATCACATAGCTGGCAAGTTGCTGAAGTTCATCATTATTAAATGTATTTTTCCAGGAGATCATACCTTTTCCGGCTCGACCACCTTCATTGAGAGTCTTTAATATATTTTCCATTCCCCCTCCAAGAATCCAATTATCATCGGTGAGATTAGGACCAATTCCTCCACCTCCGTCGGCCATATGGCAGGCAACGCAATAGGCATCAAAATTTTTCTTACCAGCTGCAAGGCTGGCATCATCGGTTAACAGGGTGGCATCCAGTTTAAAAAGTTCAGGATTGGCTGCTTTATAGGCTTCAACTTCTTGTTTTCCTTTTTCAACCTCAGCGGCATATTCTTTCTCCTGGCTGTATTCTTCTGAATTTGTGAATACCTGGATGTAATAGAAAATACCAATGGCTATGGTAATGTAGAATCCATATTTCCACCATGGTGGAAGTACATTGTCCAGTTCTTTTATTCCGTCATAGTCATGATCGGTCATGATTTCTTCTTCTTTCCCAAGTTCATGAGCCTTGGTCATAGACTGAAGGAATTTTTTCCAACCACTTTTTTGTTTATTATCACTCATGATGTGTATTTTTTATGTCGTTATCTAAAGGTAAATTACTTAGTTTATCAATATTCTTTTTTGGCATTTTCAGAACAATGATCAACATTGTTGTAAAGACCAGAAAAAAGAGAAGCAGCGAAATGATAGGATATATTTCAACCCCCGTCATCGAATCTAAATGATGTTTTATATATTTTAACATAATCGCTTTTTTTTATTCTTCGGCCTCTGCCTTAATATCGGTTCCTAATCGTTGTAAATAAGCAATAAGAGCAACTATTTCCTTCTTTTCTATTTCAGAGTTCCCATAGTTCTTGACAAATTCAGGATCCTGTCTTAAACTTTTTTCAATCTCTTTTGCCTGATTCTGCAATAAATATACTGCCTTGTCCAACTCAAATTGCGTATAAGGGACACCTAGTGTGACCATGGCATTAACCTTATTTACAGTTTGAGACACATCGAGGTCATCCGTAATTAACCAGGGATATTGAGGCATGATAGACCCTGGAGATGTAGTTCGCGGATCAAGCATATGGTTAAAATGCCAGTTGTCATTGTATTTTCCTCCAATTCTGTGCACATCCGGACCCGTTCTTTTTGATCCCCACAAGAATGGAAAATCATAAACAAATTCACCAGCTTTTGAGTATTCGCCGTAGCGTTCCACTTCAGAACGGAAAGGACGTATCATTTGTGAATGACAGTTGTTACAGCCCTCTCTTATATAAATGTCTCTACCTTCCAATTCAAGCGGAGTATATGGTTTGACAGAGGTAATTTTCGGAATATTTGAATCAACCGTTAACAGAGGAATAATTTCCACTGCTCCTCCAATGGCAACCGCTATTACCACTAAGAAAGTAAATAATATTGTTCTTCTCTCTAGCCAAGAATGGAACCCTTCTCCTGCAACTCTTGCCGGAGATATTTTCTTCAACGGAGCTGCCTCTGCTAGTTCATCTTCAACAGCAGACCCGGCCTTTGCCGTTTTGATTACATTGTATGCAAGAAGGATGAATCCTGCAAGGTACAAAGTTCCTCCAAATGCACGCATCATATACATGGGCATGATCTGGGTTACAGTTTCCAAAAAGTTTCCATAGACGAGCGTTCCGTCAGGGTTGAATTGCTTCCACATGGCAGCCTGAGTAAATCCTGCTACATAAAGTGGAAGGGCATAGAACAGAATACCCAGGGTTCCAAGCCAGAAATGAATATTTGCCAGTTTCGTTGAGTACAAATCTGTTTTCCAAAGCTTGGTTGCCAGCCAGTAAATAATACCGGCAGCCATAAACCCGTTCCATGCCAGTGCACCAATATGAACATGACCTACGATCCAGTCAGTGTAATGGCCGATGGCGTTAAGTGTTTTAAATGAAAGCATTGGTCCCTCAAACGTAGACATACCGTAACCTGTGATGGCAACAACAAAGAACTTTAGAACAGGATCTTCTCTAACTTTATCCCATGCTCCTCTGAGAGTAAGTAAACCATTGATCATACCACCCCAAGAAGGGAAAATAAGCATTACTGAAAACACGGTTCCAAGGTTTTGCGCCCATTCAGGAAGAGCTGTATACAGTAAATGGTGTGGTCCTGCCCATATGTAAATAAAGATCAGTGACCAAAAATGTATGATGGATAGTCTGTAGGAATAAACCGGCCTGTTGGCAACTTTTGGCACAAAGTAGTACATCAAACCAAGAACAGGAGTTGTCAAAAAGAAAGCAACCGCATTGTGCCCATACCACCATTGAACCAGGGCATCCTGCACACCAGCGTAAATAGAATAACTTTTAAAACCTGTAACTGGTAATTCAAGGTTGTTGAATATGTGGAGGACAGCTACTGTAATCAGGGTTGCAAGATAAAACCAGATGGCAACGTAAATATGCCGCTGACGCCTTTTTAAAATGGTTCCGATCATATTGATACCCATTACCACCCAAATCAGGGTTATAGCGATATCAATGGGCCATTCCAACTCCGCATATTCCTTAGAACTTGTAATTCCCAGCGGAAGTGTAATGGCAGCAGCAACAATTATCAATTGCCAGCCCCAAAAATGAATTTTGCTTAACGTATCGCTGAACATCCTGGTCTTCAACAGGCGCTGCATCGAATAATAGATCCCCATAAAAATGCTGTTCCCAACAAAAGCAAAAATCACAGCATTTGTATGCAGTGGTCTGATACGACCAAAACTAAGCCATGAAATACCTTCGAGCAAATTGGGGAAAATGAACAGCAAGGCTACTATTAGCCCCACCAACATTCCCACCACACCCCATAGAATGGTAGCGACAAGAAACATTTTTACTATTTTGTTGTCGTAATAAAATTGTTCTTTTTCCATTTGAATAATTTTGATAATAATTTAGTTGATTGATTCTTGATTGTTTTTTTTTGCGGATGATTTGTCCTCAACCAATTCATCGTCAAACAGCATCCTGACCGATGGCGTATAAACGTCATCATACTGTCCGGTCCTGACCGATTTGACAAATAAAATAAAAAATAAGACTGCAATGACAAGACTTGCAATGATAAGCATGAATATTATATTCATTACTGATTTTTTTAGTTGCAACAAATTAACAAAAAGTAACATATCTTAAACATGATAAAAGTCATGTTTTTAAAAATTACTTCAGGTATTGCTGAGCTAAGATAATATTTTTTTTGCTAAATAATTAGTGCTGACCGTTGCGAAAAGAACAACTGAAATTGAGCTTATTGGCATTAATATGGCGGCTACAATTGGAGATAAATTCCCAGTGACCGCAAACAAAAGACCAATGATGTTATAGAGGAATGATATCGCAAAACTGACTTTAATAACAACAATGGTTGAATTACTTAATCGCAAAAAATCTGGCAATTGTTCGAACCTGCTGGCATCAAGGATACCATCGCAGGCCGGAGAAAATACATTGATGTTTTCTGAAATAGCAACCCCAACATTGCTTTGAGCCAATGCTCCTGCATCATTTAATCCGTCTCCCAGCATCATCACGTGTTCTTTGTTTTCCTGCATAGATTTGATAAACTCAAGTTTGTCCTCAGGTTTTTGATTGAACAAAAGCTTCTCAATTTCCGGCAGGAGATCTTCCAGTCTTGCTTTTTCACCCTCATTATCCCCGGACAGCAGTGAAATTTTGTATTTAAGGTCAAGTTCTTTTATCATTTCCCTGAGCCCTTTTCTATAGGCATTCTTAAAAATGAATTTCCCCTTCACTTTGTTTTCGAAACTCACGTATACTGCAGTGTCAAGGCCCTTTTCATCTTTCATTCCCACAAATGAAGCCGAACCAAGCAAAATTCTTTTATTGTCTATTCTTCCTTCGATTCCTTTCGAAGTGAATTCTTCAAATTCACTTAAGTCTCCGAGGTCACTGCTGTCAATATGGTCATAAAGAATTCGGCTTAAGGGATGATTTGATGAACGCAATAAGGTTTTTATCATACTAAGCTCACTATTATCAAGAACCTGCCCCTCGTAAATTATTTCTGATTTTCTGTTTGAAGTTATCGTTCCTGTTTTATCAAAAACTACGGCATTGACTTTTGCCATAGACTCTATAACTGCTGTGTTTTTGAGGTAAAATTTATGTTTTCCAAATAAACGGATCATATTTCCGAGAGAAAATGGAGCCGACAATGCAAGCGCGCAGGGGCACGCAATGATCAATATTGCAGAAACTACCTGAAAAGCAGCACTTTTATCCTCAAAATACCAATAGATACCTGATATTAATGCAATTGATAATATGATGATTGTAAATTGTTTTGAGATGGAATCCGTAAGTGATTTGATATTTTTTGGATTCTCCTTATGAAAAACATCATGGCTCCAGAGTTGTGTCAGATAACTTTGTTTAACAGTCTCTATTGCCTCCATTTCTATCGCACCACGTGTTTGTTTACCACCCGCGTATAATTTATCTCCTGACCGTTTTGAAACGGGGATTGATTCTCCCGTAACAAAACTGTAATCGATCATCCCTTCCTTACTTATCAGTATTCCATCAACGGGAATGATCTCATCATTTCTGATCAGTAGTCGGTCGCCTTGCTGAATTTCATGGATACTGATATTCTGTTCTTCATTGTTTCCGGCAATTCGGGTAACTGCAATTGGGAAATAGGATTTGTAGTCTCGCTCAAAAGATAAAAACCCATAGGTCTTTTGCTGGAAAATCTTTCCAAGAAGCAAGAAGAAAATAAGTCCGGTAAGGCTGTCGAAATATCCTTGTCCTGTTTGAGAGATAATTTCATAGGAACTTCGAAAAAAAAGGACCAAAATCCCCAGCGATATTGGCACATCTATATTTAGGATACCATGTTTTAGCCCTTTAAATGCGGAGCTAAAATAATCCTGGCCCGAATAAAGAAGCGCTGGTAAGGATAACAAAAACATGAGCCCTCTGAAAAAAGGCTTGTATCGATTAAGCCAATATTCATCCATTTGAAAATATTCGGGAAAAGAAAGCATCATTACGTTGCCAAAAGCAAATCCCGCAATGGCTACCTGATAGATCAGCTTACGGTCTGTCTTACTGGATTTTACATTTGTCGAATCAAGGCTTATATAGGGCTCGTATCCTATAGAGGCAATAAGTTCAACTACCTCTTTCAATGAAATTTCGCCTTTGCGAAAAGTTATTCGAACCTCTTTTTTAGGAAAATTAACCAGGGCAATTTTAATACCGTCATTTAACTTATGAAGATTTTCAAGAACCCAGATACAGGAGCTGCAATGAATGGTTGGAATGTAAAAATTGGCTACGGAAGTTTCCTGATCATCGAACTCGATCAATTGCTCTGCGATGTCCTCATTATCGAGGTAATCAAACTTCCCTCTGAAGTCAGTCGGAGCAGTTCCAGGATTAGATTCCAGGTCATAATAACCTGTAAGCTGGTTTTGATTGAGAATTTCATAAACAGTCCTGCATCCATTGCAACAAAAGGATTTTTCGTCAAATTCAGTTCTTTCAGCATTACAATCAAGACCGCAGTGGTAGCAATTTTCTTTAGACATATATCCCTAGAAAAATTGGGTAAATTTCTTATAAAAAAATTACATAAAAAAATGAATCATATTATAATTTATATAAATTTGCAAAAAACAACCCTAACATTTATGAAAGAAGATTGTGAAAAATGCGTCATCAGAGATTTGAATTCCTTGAATTCCGTAACAGGCAGAGAGTTGCAGGAAATAGCAAAGAAAAAATCCTCGCTTCATATTCAGAAAGGGGAGGTGATTTTTAGTGAAGGAACATCTTTGAGAGGTGTTTATTGTTTGCGAAACGGGAAGTGTAAATTGACCAAACTGGCACCTAATGGCAAAGAGCAGATAGTGAGATTTATCAGAAGGGGAGAATTGGTTGGCCACAGGTCTGTAATTAGTAATTCAGTAGCGCATTTGACCGTTACTGCATTGGAAGAAATGGATGTTTGTTTTATACCAAAGCATGAGATATTGGAATTGTTTAAAAATAATTCTGAATTCTCTATGGAGATCACTAAATCATTGGCAGAGGATCTGGATGAAGCAAACTCTTCAATTGCCAATATGGCGCAAAAAAACGTAAGAGAGAGGCTTGCAGAATCTCTCTTATTTTTTGACAAAATATTTGGAGTAGATAAGGAAGGATATATTTCGGTAACCCTGACCAGAGAGGAAATTGCGAATGCAATTGGAACCGCAACGGAATCGACGATTCGTTTGTTATCCGAATTCAAGAAGGAAGGGTATATTTCTTTGCAAGGAAAGAAAATAAGGATCGAAGATAAAGTAAAACTTCAACACCTTACGGAGGGATATTAATACGCTTTTAACGTAATATAAAGAAAAAGCCCTGACTCGTTGTCAAGGCTTTTTTTTGAATTAAATTTCTTTAAATCAATTTATTAAATCATTGAATTTAAAGTTTTTTTGATGATGTGTATACAATCCATAAGTTGCGCCTCGGTCATAACCAAAGGAGGGGCAAAACGGATAATATTTCCATGAGTTGGTTTGGCAAGAAGCCCATTTTCTTTGAGTTTCATACAAATATTCCATGCAAGGTCACTATCCTCATTTTCGTTGATGACGATGGCATTTAAAAGGCCTTTTCCCCTTACCATCGTAACCATATCATTTTCCTGAATAAGTTCTTCCATTTCCTTTCTGAAAATCTTTCCGAGATTGTAAGCATTAGAAGCCAGGTCTTCATCTCTGATCACTTTTAAAGCTTCCATGGCAACCGCAGCTGCAACCGGATTTCCACCAAAAGTTGATCCATGAACCCCAGGTGTAATCACTTCCATTATTTGATCATCGGCAAGTACAGCGGAAACCGGATATGCTCCTCCGCTTAGAGCTTTTCCTAAAATTAATATATCTGGTTTCACTTCCGGTATTCCGGAACAATTTCTTTCCGGACAACTGCAGTTTCCGCACGTTGCCAGCAATCTTCCTGTTCGAGCAATTCCAGTCTGAACTTCATCGGCAATGAAAAGGATGTCATTTTCTTTACAAAGGTCTCTTGCCTTTTTCAAATATCCTTCCTGTGGAACATAAACCCCGGCTTCTCCCTGAATGGGCTCTACAAGGAACCCGGCAATATTTTCAGTCGATTCTATGACTTTTTTTAGCGCTTCAACATCATCGTAGGGTATTTTTATAAATCCTGGTGTATAGGGCCCGAAATTTTTCCTTGCCGTTTCATCATTTGAGAATGAAATGACCGTGGTAGTCCTTCCATGAAAATTATTTTCACAAACTATAATCTTTGCATCGTTTTCAGGTATCCCTTTCTTTTCATATGCAAACTTCCTGCAAAGTTTAATCGCCGTTTCAACAGCTTCCGCACCAGTATTCATAGGCAGAATTTTATCAAAACCAAAATAATGGCTCATAAACTCTTCGTAGACTCCAAGCTGATCGTTGTAAAACGCTCTTGAAGTAAGGGTCAGGGTTTCCGCCTGTTCCTTGAGTTTATTGATTATTCTGGGATGGCAATGGCCCTGGTTAACAGCTGAATAGGCAGATAAGAAATCATAGTATTTGTTGCCTTCAACGTCCCATACAAAAACACCATCACCTTTTTTGAGAACAACTGGCAGTGGGTGGTAATTATGAGCTCCGTACTTGTCTTCCAGCGCTATGGCAGCCTTGGAAGATTGATTATCTTTCACTAACATTGAATTAAGAATTGATCACTTTATGTATGATTTTACACAAAGTGGAATTATACTTGTACAATTCCTTCTTTAGGAGAGAAATCATCCTGATTATTCGCAAAAATATTAAAAAAAATTACAAGAATGATATATTTAGACCTCTGGATCGAAGTATTATTGAGAATATTTCATTCCTTAAGTCGAAAAGTTTATTTTTAGCAGAAAATATCTAATGAATTATTTGGCTCATATATATCTTTCCCGGGATCAGGAAATGGTTAGCATTGGTAATTTCATGGCAGACCATGTTAAGGGGAGTAAATACAAAAGTTACAGTGAGCCTTTACAGATCGGGATATTACTTCACAGGCAGATTGACTCGTTTACGGATGCACATCCCATTTCAAGAAGAAGCAAGCGCAGATTACATGACAGATACGGTCTTTTCAGGGGGATTATAATTGATATATTCTATGATCATTTCCTTGCTAAAAACTGGAAGGATTATTCCGCTATGGATTTAAAAGTGTACTCTGAAAACTTTTATGAGCTACTCGGCAAGCATGAAGAGGTGCTTCCTCAAAAAGTGTTGATGATTTCCAGCTATATGATCAGAGATAACTGGCTGCTGAGTTATGCTGAGATTGAAGGAATTGAAAAGGTCCTGAACGGAATGAACCGACGAACAGGTAGCATTTCCGAAATGAATCGAGCCGTTATGGATCTACAGGATCATTATGAGGAGTTTGAAAACGATTTTCGGCTCTTTTTTAAAGATTTATGTGAATTTTCAGATCGAAAAATGAATGAAATAAAACAACTATATGAGAAATAGAGTCAAAGGTTTCAAATTTCTATTTGCCCTGCTTTTCCTTGTTTTTTGGATTGAAGGATGTTCAGAACGGAAGAACAGCGAAGTTTTGGTGTCTAACACCGAGAAGGGTGTCATAGCTGAAAATGGAATGGTGGTCAGTGCCCGTGGCGAGGCTTCTAAAATTGGTGTTGAGATCCTAAAAAAAGGAGGGAATGCCTTTGATGCGATGATAGCAACGGATCTTGCACTTGCTGTATGTTATCCACAGGCAGGGAATATTGGTGGGGGAGGATTTATGGTTTATCGAAAGTCTGATGGTGAAACAGGAAGTATTGACTACCGGGAGAAAGCCCCGGTGGAGGCATCGAGAGATATGTATCTTGATGAAGATGGCGTTCCGATTCCTGATAAAAGTAGGTTCGGGGGATTGTCTGTAGGAGTTCCAGGGACGATTGCAGGCCTGTTCGAAATACACAAAAAATTGGGAAGCTTACCCTTTGAGGATTTGATCAATCCTTCGATTGAATTAGCGAAACGAGGCGTCGTTGTTACTGAGATGCAAGCCGGTAATTTTAACGGAGTGAAAGAAAAGATCGAGAAGGTCAATGGTGAAATTTCGTTTATTCACAGGGTTTGGAAGCCTGGAGATACAATGAAGTTACCTGCTTTGGCCAGAACCCTTGAAAGGATCAGAGACAACGGCCGAGATGAATTCTATAAGGGCGAAACAGGAGAATTGATGGTTCAACATTTACAAAGCCTTGGAGGTATTATTACCATGGAGGATTTGGCAAGTTACAGGGCCATCTGGCGGGATCCGATAGAATCCCAATATCATACTTACAAGATAATTTCCATGGGCCCTCCTTCAAGTGGAGGTATCTGTCTTTCACAATTATTAAAAAGTGTAGAGTCATTTGATTTTAAAAAGATGAAACATAACGGAGTGCCCTACATACAATTGCTTACAGAATCAGAGAGACGTGTTTATGCGGATCGTGCCTATTTTCTTGGAGATCCTGATTTTATTGAAATTCCTGTGGAAACCTTGTTGTCTTCAGAATACAACAGGAAAAGAATGCAAAGTTTTTCCTTCGATTCGGCCACTGCCTCTTCTGAGATTTCTCATGGAAATATTGAAGTGGTAGAAAGTGACCAGACAACACATTATTCGATCGTTGATGCCCAGGGGAATGCCGTTGCTGTTACGACTACTCTGAATAGTGGATATGGTTCAAAAGTTTTTGTTAAATCTGCCGGTTTCTTTCTAAACAATGAAATGGATGATTTCAGTTCAAAAGTAGGATATCCTAATAAATACGGGCTGGTTGGTGCTGAGGCCAATGCAATTGCTCCTGAGAAGAGAATGCTCAGTTCCATGACACCCACGATTATTGAGGAAGAAGGAAAGTTGAAGATGGTAGTAGGATCTCCCGGTGGTTCCACGATCATTACTTCAGTTTTTCAGAATATTCTCAATGTTCTGGAATACGATATGGGGATGCAGGAATCGGTTTCTTCGATCAGGTTTCACCATCAATGGTTACCTGATAAAATACGATTTGAAGAAACCTTTGATACCATTCATTTTCAAGCTTTGAGACAAAAAGGTTATCATCCGACAATAATTTCATCACTGGGAAGGGTAGACGCCATTCTGGTGATGGAAGATGGAAGGCTGGAAGCTGGTGCTGATCCAAGAGGAGACGACACCGCTGTAGGATATTAGATTCATTTCCTTTCCGTTTAATGAAATAAAAAAATAATACATCAAGTATGGTTATATTTGACAACAAAATCAGATACAAAATAATTGATATATGAAAAAAAATGGTACCCATACGGCTTGTGTTCATGAAGGTCAAATCAAGGACAAGCAATTTGGCGGAGCTGTTTCTCCCATATACCTGGCAACATCATATCCGTTTTTGGACGTTCAGGAAAAAAGGTACCCCAGGTATTTTAACACCCCAAATCAAGAGGTGATAGCGGAAAAACTTGCAGCCCTGGAAAATGCTGAAGCAGCATTGCCATTTTCGAGTGGTATGGCTGCGATAAGCACAAGTTTGTTTGCGTTTCTTGAGCGCGGAGATCATGTTGTTTTTCAGAATGAGATATATGGAGGTAGTCATCATCTTGTACAGGAAGAATTTTCTAAATACGGAATAGAATACTCTTTTACCAAGGGTATGGAGATCTCTGATTTTAAAAACGAGATTCGAAAAAATACAAAAGTGATCTACCTTGAAACCCCATCGAATCCACTTTTGAATATAACAGATGTCCGAGGAGTCGCAACACTGGCCAAAGAGATGGGGCTGGTAAGCATGATTGACAATACTTTCGCATCGCCAATCAACCAGACACCCTTGGATTTAGGCGTTGACCTGGTCATTCACAGTGCGACGAAATACCTCGGAGGACACAGTGATATTAGTGCAGGCGCCGTAGCGGGTAAAAAAGAATTGGTGGAGCGAGTTATGTATAAAGGAAGAAACTTTGGGGGTAATTTGAGTGATTTTATGTGTTTTTTACTGGAGCGTAGCATGAAGACGCTTGCTCTGAGAATTGAAAGACACAATGAAAATGCCCAGTTCGTTGCAGAAAACCTGGTTCAGAATTCGTTGGTGAGAAAAGTGTATTATCCCGGACTTTCCAGTCACAAAAATCATGAGCTGGCTAAAAGGCAAATGCACGGTTTTGGCGGAATGTTGTCATTTGAACTTGCAGATGACCTTGATGCCAAAGTTTTTCAGCATAATCTAAAAATGATAAAACCCTCAATGAGTCTTGCCGGAATTGAATCTACCATAATACAGCCGAGTTTAACCTCACATGCCCTTTTGTCTCAGGAAGAAAGAATGAAGATAGGAATTTCAGATAATTTGCTGAGACTATCTGTGGGGCTCGAGAATAAAGAAGATATACTTGAAGATTTAATGCAGGCATTGATACGATAACATGGAAAAATTAGACATTTTAGCAATAGGAGCCCATCCCGACGATGTTGAATTAGGATGTGCAGCAACCCTGGCCAAGGAGATTTTCAATGGGAAGAAAGTTGGGATTCTTGATCTGACTCGGGGAGAACTTGGGACAAGAGGTTCAGCAGAAATTAGAGACAAAGAGGCTTTAAAAGCAGCTGAGATTCTGGGTGTGCATGTTCGTAATAACCTTGGATTTAAAGATGGATTCTTTGTCAATGATGAACAGCATCAAATGGAGGTCATTCGTATGATAAGAAAATATCAGCCAAAAGTTGTTTTGTGTAATGCTGTCCGGGATAGACATATTGATCATGGAAGAGCCAGTAAGCTGGTTTCCGATTCATGTTTTCTGTCAGGCCTCAGGAAAATAGAGACCTATGAAGAGGGTAAATTGCAGGAATCCTGGCGACCTGACCGGGTTTATCACTATATCCAGTGGGAGAATTTAAATCCGGATTTTGTCGTGGATGTATCTGGATTTATCGAAAAAAAACTTGAGGCTGTAATGGCCTATGGTTCACAGTTTTATGATCCATCTTCTAAAGAGCCAATATCTCCTATTTCAAGCAAGAACTTTTTGGAAAGTATAACTTACAGGGCTAAGGACCTGGGTCGGCTCATCGGGAAAGATCATGCCGAGGGTTTCACAGTCGAGCGTCATTTGGCCGTAGATAACCTGGATATGCTGCTCTGAAAACGATTTGAATCTGGTACAAATATTTTCAATAAAAATTTACTTTTTATTTGAAGAAGTTGGGAAATAGATTATATTTGCACCCGAATTTACGGCAAGTAAATTCAATGTATCACGGTGGTTGTAGCTCAGTTGGTTAGAGCATCGGTTTGTGGTACCGAGGGTCGCCGGTTCGAATCCGGTCTTCCACCCAAAAATCAAAAAACGTTCAGAGTCTCTGGGCGTTTTTTTTTGCTTTATTTAAAGCTTTGTTAATCTTTTGAAAAAGAATTTATTATTCCAATAAAATCTATATTTTTGAGCCCCGAAAAATAATTATTATGAAAAATTTATACACAGCCTTTGTCATGAGCCTTATTGGAGTATCCATTTTTGCTCAGTCATCGAAGGAAGAATCTATTGCAATTGAGAAAGAGATCATAAGGAATGCAAAAAGATTCGGTGACCAAAATGTGGCTACGTACAGCATGTACAAACTGATTTCCCTGGAAGGGGAAAACAGCACCTATAAAGACAGTCTTACTTATATATATTTTTCATCGAGAAAATATGCATCATGTTTTTTGATGGCCAATGAAGTATTGGAAAGAGATCCAAGGAATCAGGCCATTTTGGAATTAAAAGCTATATCATTGGAATCTTTAGGGGCTCTGGATAAGAGTATGGAGACTTATTCGGAATTATTTGCTTTAAGCAATAACAATTATCATGGCTATAACGTTGCAAAGCTTCAATTGTCTATGAATAAATTTGAAGAGGCTTATACCACGATAAAAAAAGTGGAAACCTTAAACGATACCGGTAAGGTTCAGGTTACTTTTACTATAAATCAGAATCATACGCAGCAGGTTGAATTACTGGCTGCTATACCCTATTTAAAAGGTGTCATTGAGGAAGAACTCAAAAAAATTCCTGAGGCTAAGGCAAGTTATGATAAGGCAATCAAAATTCAACCGGATTTTGTTCTCGCCAAGGAAAAGCGTGACAAGCTTAATTAATCAGGACCTCATTGTGGCATAATCGCCTTTTTTTAAGCGAGTTTTTGCTTTAGATATTTAGCCGTGTAAGAGCCCTTAATTTGGGCTATTTCTTCAGGCACTCCCTGTGCAATTATATTTCCTCCGTTTTTTCCACCTTCAGGGCCCAGGTCGATTATGTGATCAGCACATTTGATCAGGTCCAGATTATGTTCAATTACTATAATTGAATGGCCCTTGTCAATTAATGCATTAAATGATTTAAGTAATTTGTTTATGTCGTGAAAATGAAGCCCGGTGGAGGGTTCGTCAAAAATGAACAAAGTCTTTTCTTTACTATTTCCCTTTACAAGAAATGAAGCCAGTTTGATCCTTTGGGCCTCACCACCGGATAGGGTAGAAGATGCCTGCCCAAGTTGTACGTAACCAAGCCCAACATCCTGCAGAGGTTTTAACTTGTTTACAATTTTGTTTTCACCGTTTTGAGCAAAGAATTCAATGGCCTCATCAACTGTGGTTTCAAGAATGTCGTTTATGTTCTTACCCTGATATTCGATTTCCAGAACTTCCTTTTTAAATCGTTTTCCCTTGCACGTTTCACACTCGAGGTGAACATCCGCCATGAACTGCATCTCTATGGTAACCTCTCCTTCTCCTTTACAGGTGTCGCATCTCCCCCCGTCAACATTAAACGAAAAGAATTTCGCCTTATAGCCCCTGAGTTTTGACAATTTTTGATCGGTGAAGAGCCCGCGTATATCATCATAGGCCTTGATATAAGTCACAGGATTTGATCGACTTGACCTTCCTATTGGATTTTGATTGATGAATTCAATATTCTGAAGGGATGAGATTGCTCCTTTAATTTCAGAAAACTGTCCCGCTTTTTCACCGTACTTGTGAATTTCCTTCTGCAGGGCAGGGTACAGGATGTTTCTGATCAGCGTACTTTTGCCACTTCCTGAAACTCCTGTTATCATTGTGAGTGAATTTAACGGGATTTTTACATCAATGTTCTTTAGATTGTTGGCTCTTGCACCTTTAATCTCAATATACCTTTTTGAACTTCGTCTTTTTCCAGGTATTTCAATTTTAAGATTGCCATTAAGATATTTAGCCGTTAAGGACTCTGCTTTTAAAATCTTTTCAATACTACCTTCCGCAACAAGTTCTCCTCCAAAGCTTCCGGCCTCAGGACCAATATCAATCACATGATCCGCTACTCTGATAATATCTTCGTCGTGTTCAACCACAATTACGGTATTGCCTAGATCTCTCAGTTTAAAAAGCACCTTGATCAGTCTTTCAGTGTCTCGTGAATGCAATCCAATACTTGGCTCGTCAAGGATGTACATGGACCCAACAAGGCTGCTTCCCAGGGAAGTTGCCAAGTTAATTCGCTGGCTTTCTCCCCCTGATAGGGTATTGGAATTCCTGTTAAGACTTAGATAGCTCAATCCAACATCATTAAGAAAACTCAATCGGTTTCTTATTTCAGTCAATAGCCTTTTTGCTATTTTCTCTTCATGTTTTGTCAACTTCAAATTATTAAAAAAGTCAAGGACCTCATCAATGGGAAGATCCACGAGTTCAGTGATATCCTTCCCGTGCACCTTAACATAATGTGCTTCTTTTCTTAAGCGCTTGCCATTACAGGTTGTACATTTGGTTTTCCCTCTGTACCTGGAAAGCATAACACGATACTGTATTTTGTAGCTCTTTTCTTCAAGGTGTTTAAAGAACTGATGCAAACCGCTAAAATACTCGTTTCCGTTCCATAATAATTCGTATTGTTCTTCACTTAATTCGAAAATGGGTTTATGAATTGGAAAATCAAATTTATAAGCATTCAGTACCAGTTCTTCCTTGTAAATTCTAAACGAGTCACTTTTCCAGGGTAATATGGCATCATCAAAGACGGACAAGGAAGTGTTTGGAATTACCAGATCATCATCAATCCCGATAATGTTTCCATAGCCTTCACAGTTTTTGCAAGCCCCATACGGATTGTTAAAGCTGAAAAAATGTACGTTTGGTTCCATAAAAGTGATCCCGTCCTGCTCAAATCGATTGCTAAAGTGAATTCTTTTTTCAGAATCTATCAATTGAAGCGAACATTCTCCTTTACCTTCATAAAAAGCGGTTTGAATGGAATCGGCAAGCCTGTTATAGAAATCTTCACCTTCCTGAATAACAATCCGATCAACAACCAGCCAGACCTCCTCGTTTGTATTGGGATCAAATTTTTCAATTCGAATTGTTCTACCGTTGACCAGTAGTCTGGAAAAACCCTGTTGCTTTAAAATAGAGATTACCACCGGAAGTTCTCTTGTCTCGTCAGCATGAACAGGTGCAATCAGGAGAACTTTTTCGCCAAGCTCCATATCTCTTATATGATCAATTACGTCAGAAACCGAATCTTTTTTGACTTCTTTTCCTGATACAGGTGAATAAGTCCGTCCAATTCTGGCGTATAATAGCTTTAAATAGTCATAGATTTCTGTAGTTGTTCCAACCGTTGATCTGGGGTTGGTACTGTTCACCTTTTGTTCGATTGCTATAGCGGGAGAAATTCCTTTTATAGAAGTGACTTTTGGTTTGTTCAATTTACCCATAAATTGCCTGGCGTAGGAAGACAGGCTCTCAACATATCGTCGCTGGCCTTCGGCATAAAGCGTATCAAAAGCAAGGCTTGATTTCCCCGATCCGGACAGTCCGGTGAGTACCACAAGCTTATTTCTTGGGATTTTTACGTCTAAATTCTTCAAATTGTGAAGCGAGGCTCCGGTAATTGATATAAAATCTTTAAAATTACTGTTATTCAAGGAGTTACATTTATATTAAGGAAAATATTTTACAAAGATACATAGGTTTTTTTGTTAAAAAAAGACCTAAAAATGTTAATAAAAGTAAAATAAATCGCAAAAAAATTTGTTTATAAGAAAAAAAGTTATTTATATTTGTCCAGAGACTTTATGAAATATTAGACTAGTCTCCCCTAACGATTTATTAATTTAAAAATTTTTGTATATAGTATAGTTCTACTTTTCATAACAATAATAATTGGAAGCTGAATAGTATTAAGGCTTCAAAAAAAAAAGGGGAATTATGCATACACAGAAATTAGACGACAGTGTCTTAGTTAGTAACTACATTGCAGGTAACGAACGTTGTTTAGAAATCTTAATCCTGCGTCACAAACAAAGAATTTTCAGTTTTATTTATTCAAAAGTACAAGACAGAGATGTTGCTGATGACATTTTTCAGGATACTTTTATCAAAGTGATCAATACTTTGAAAATGGGTAAATACAATGAGGAAGGTAAGTTTTTACCTTGGACCATGCGAATTGCGCACAATTTGATCATTGATTTCTTCAGAAAAGGGAACAGAATGCCTACTTTTCAGAATACAGATGAATTTGATATTTTTTCAGTTTTAAGTGATGACTCATTGAGTGCTGAAGGAAAGATAATCAAGAATCAGATTCATGAAGATGTGAAGAAATTGGTGGATGAGTTACCAGAGGATCAAAGAGAAGTTTTGATGATGAGAATTTTTAAAGATATGAGCTTTAAAGAAATTTCTGAGCAGACCAATGTGAGTATTAATACTGCTTTAGGTAGAATGAGGTATGCATTGATCAACTTAAGGAAAATGATTGACAACAATAATATTATTCTAACAAATTAACAGAAAATTAAATTTTTTTAATGTTCGTACAATAATATTTATTTTTGTCCGTTATCTTATTAATCCCTAAAAAATTATAAGATTTATGGCAAAACTTTACACTGAAAGATTTTTCAAAGAAAAACTTGATCCAAAATCGGAAACGATTTCATTTTTACTAAATTATTCGAAATCGATCAAAGCGGTCAAGACAGAAAAAGAAAGCTTAATGTTTCATTTGAATTAATCGGAAAAAGCTCTTAATTGAATTATTAAGAGCTTTTTTTATTTTAGATGTTTTCTTCCTATTGTCCTCGTAATAATATCTTTTTCTTTGTTCCAGCCCCTTGCAGGAGAATATTCTCTTCCATAATATATTATTTGCAAATGCAATTTGTTCCATAGTTCCTTTGGAAAGAGTCTTTTTGCATCTTTTTCGGTCTGAACCACATTTTTACCCGTACTTAGGTTCCATCGATACATTAGCCTGTGAATGTGAGTATCCACAGGGAAGCTCGGAATTCCAAATGCCTGGTTCATAACTACAGAAGCTGTTTTATGACCCACAGAAGGCAGTTCTTCCAGTAATCTGATATCAGCAGGGACTTTACCTTTATATTTTTCAATTAAAATTTTGGACAAGCCATAGATTCCTTTCGATTTCATGGGGGAGAGCCCTACTGGTTTAATGATCTCCTTAATCTCATCAACACTCAGCTTAACCATATCATAAGGATTATCAGCTCTGGCAAAAAGGATAGGGGTGATCAGGTTTACTCTTGCATCCGTGCTTTGTGCCGAAAGTAAAACCGCAATCAACAAGGTATATGGATCTTTATGTTCCAGTGGAATTGGCGGATCCGGATAAAGTGATTGAAGAGTGTCTATTGCGAATTGAACCTTTTCCTTTTTAGTCATTTTTCAGTATTTTTGAGTAAAAATACAAATAATGACAACACTAAAGGTGGGGGATAAGGCCCCTGGATTTTCAGTTAACAATCAACATGGCGAAACAGTAAGCCTGGATGATTTCAAAGGTAAAAAAGTTGTTCTGTTCTTTTATCCGAAAGCCAGTACACCGGGATGCACGGCAGAAGCTTGTAATTTAAGGGATAATTACAGCTCTTTCAAAGACAAAGGATATGAAATTATAGGGGTTAGTGCTGACTCTGAAAAACGTCAATTGAATTTTAGCAACAAGCAGGAATTACCTTACAGTTTGCTGGCAGATGAAAATAAAGAAGTAATAATGGCCTACGGAGTCTGGGGACCCAAAAAATTCATGGGTAAAGAATATGAAGGTATTCATCGAACAACGTTTGTGATTGATGAAAATGGAGTCATTTCAGACGTAATTTCAAAAGTGAAAACCAAGGATCACGCCGCGCAGATTCTCTAGTTTGAATTTTATTCGAGATATAAATGAATAAAAAAAGGGACCTCAGGTCCCTTTTTTTATTTTACTTTTTTTCTTTTGCCTTCATGTCTTCGCCTGTTGTATCCAAATAGTCGTTTGTCTTTGATGATCTTTGCAACTCCTTCAGGGAGCATTTCCTCCCATCCGTCTTCTCCGTTTACGATCATTTTGAAGGCTTTCCTTGAAAAGATCTCTAAAATATTTGGATCAAATTTGGTAATGTCGGCAATTCTTCCGTTGAATTTGAAGTACTTATAAAGTTCTTTCATACGGGGATGTACCTTTAAATTGGCACTTGTAATGATTTCTCCGGTCTCCATATCTTTAAGGGGATACAGATATACTTTAAGATCTTTGTAAAATAATTTACCGAATGCTTCAAGAACCCCTCCACTAAGATCTCTGTAATATTTTTCATCAAAAATCTGAATAAGGTTATAAACACCCATGGCAAGGCCCATCCTGGCCTTGGTAAACTCAGAGAAATAATCAACCAGCTTGTAATACTCCTGAAAATTCGTAATCATAACCGTCTGACCCAGAGAGCACAGTAACTCGGCCCGATCCAGAAAATCACGTTCATTGATCTTTCCCTCAGACCTTAAATTCGCAAGAGTAATTTCGAAAATGACATGCGTGTTCTTTTCGGTAACCCGCTTGTCAGAGAAGAACATCTTTTTGGCTTCTTCATACATCTCCATATTTACCCGGGTAACTGGTCGATAACTGCCCCTTAAAGCAAGAATATTCTTCTTATACAGTTGTTGTGCAGGAAGGAGGTTGTTTCCATCAGGACCAAACATTACAGCATTTGTCATCCCATTTTTCAACAAGTGCAGACTCATCAGCCTGTTATCCACATACATAAATCTTGGTCCTGAAAAATCGACCATGTCTATTTCAATGGTGTCTTTATCGATGTTGTCATAAAAAGATTTGAGTAAATCTTTAGGACTGTCGTTTAGGTAAAAAGCTCCGTAAATAAGATTAGCTCCAAGCATTCCCAGAGTTTCCTGCTGAAGTTTTGAATCCGTTTGTTTAAACCTGACATGGATGACAATTTCGTTGTAATCTTCAAGTGCATCCATCTGAAAACGAATACCGACCCATCCATGTCCTTTGAAATTTTTTGCAAAATCAATGGTGGTTACAGTATTGGCATATGAAAAGAAAATCTTATTGGGGTGCTTATCTCTGCTCAATCGTTCTTCAATGAGCTCTACCTCATGCCTAAGCATTTTTCTAAGACGAGATTCTGTAACATATCGTCGATCCTCTTCCATGCCGTATATAGCATCAGAAAAGTCCTTATCATATGCGGACATTGCCTTGGCTATAGTTCCCGATGCGCCTCCCGCTCTGAAAAAATGACGCACAGTTTCCTGCCCAGCACCTATTTCGGCGAAAGTACCATAAATGTGTTCGTTTAAATTAACCCTTAGAGATTTTTGTTTAATCGACAGAACATGTTCCAGTTCTGCATCACCTTTAATAAAACTCATCAGTAAATCTTTTTAGCAAATATACTCAAGATTTAACGAGTAGAAAGATTTAGATTAAAAATTGTTAGACTCCAATGAGGTCTATTCATAAAAGCTTACATGGTTTTAAGTTCCTGAACCAGTTTGGTCAAAACGTCTTTTGCATCACCGAACAGCATTGAAGTCTTTTGGTTAAAGAACAATTCATTCTCAATTCCTGCATAACCGGGATTCATACTTCTTTTGTTGATTATGATGGTTTTGGCATTTTCCACATCCAGAATCGGCATTCCATAGATCGGACTTTGTGGATCGTTGTGTGCCGCAGGATTGACCACATCATTTGCACCAACTACCAACACGGCATCCGTGTTCTGAAAATCGGAATTGATATCTTCCATTTCTATCAGTTTGTCATAGTCCACATTGGTCTCAGCCAGAAGAACATTCATATGACCAGGCATTCGGCCCGCCACGGGGTGGATAGCATATTTCACTTCCACTCCTTTTTCTTCAAGGAGTAATTCTAATTCATGAATTATGTGCTGGGCCTGAGCCACAGCAAGACCATATCCAGGAACTATGATGACCTTATTGGCATAATTCATAAGGATAGCGGCATCACTTGGAGTTGTTTTCTTCAAATTGCCCTGGGTACTTTTTTTAGCCGCGCCGGCTCCTGCTGATCCTTCACCAAAAGCGCCAAAAATAACACTTGATAAAGGCCTGTTCATGGCATCGCACATGGCGAATGTAAGAATGGTTCCGGCTGACCCGACCAAAATACCACCCGTGAGCATTACCATATTTCCGTAGAGGAATCCTGCAAACGCGGCTGCCAGTCCTGTAAATGAGTTTAATAAGGAGATGACTACCGGCATGTCGGCACCTCCAATTGGGATAACGAATAATATACCGTACAATAATGCAGCTAAAAATAATAAATACAGGTACAATTGGCTTTCAGCACCACTCAAAGTAATATAGGTACCGAATCCGAGAATCCCTACCAGCACAACATTATTGAGTATGTTATAGGAGGGGAGTCTTACAGGCTTGTTCATGGTACCATTTAATTTTGCCCAGGCAATCATACTGCCTGAAAAAGAAATACTACCAATGATCATTCCGGCGATAATCGTGAATACAGATATAGTATCCCCTGTATAATGACTAAATTCAATAAGACCTATTAGAGCGGCACTGGCACCTCCCATACCATTGAACAGGGATACGAGCTCAGGCATTTTTGTCATGTCAACTTTTTTGGCAATACCCCAGCCAAATAGGGTTCCGATCAATATGGCTCCAGCAATCAGGTAATAGACCTTTGGTTGAACTTCTCCTTTAAATAAAAAAATGGTTCCTAAAATTGCCAGAGTCATACCAAAGGCAGCAATAAGGTTCCCTTTACGGGCGGTTTCAGGGTGACCAAGCATTTTTAAGCCAACTATATAGGTCACCGAGGCGATGAGATAAATAATCTCAAGACTGAATAAATAGGTCATCATTTTTTCTTTTTAAACATTTCTAACATACGGTCGGTGACAACAAACCCACCTACAACATTAAGTGTTCCCAGGAACACGGCTACAAATCCGAGAGATAAAGCCAAAAGATTATCCGGATCCGCGCCTAGCATCACCAAAATGGCTCCAATGATGACAACCCCGTGTATGGCATTTGCACCAGACATTAAGGGGGTGTGCAGAACTGCAGGGACATGCCCTATGACCTCAACACCTACAAATATCATTAAAATGACAATGTAGATCATTTGAAGGTTATTACTGATTAATTCTATGAATTCTTGCATAATTATTTAGATTAATTTTTTCTGATAACACCGTCTTTTACGATCAGTGTTTCATCGGTGATTTCATCTTCAAGATCCCACTTAAACTCGTTGTTTTCAGTAAGATAAGTTATAAAGTTAGACATGTTTTTTGCATAAAGGTCACTGGCATTCGTTGAGACACTTTCGGGAGCAATAGTTGTTCCAATAATCTTTACTCCGTTTTTCAATACGGTTTTATTCATTTTGCTCAGTTCACAGTTACCGCCCTGAGCAGCTGCCAAATCTATAATAACCGCTCCATTCTTCATTTGTTTCACCTGCTCCTCCGTGATTAGAACCGGGGATTTTCTTCCGGGGACCATAGCAGTGGTGATGACCAGGTCAGCTTTGAAAAGTGATTTGTTTACAGCTTCTTTTTGTTTTCTTGCATATTCTTCCGAAGCCGCTTTAGCATAACCTTTTTCTGACTCCTGTCCGTTTCCTTCTACCGTTATAAAGCTGGCACCCAAAGATTCGGCCTGTTCTTTCGTTTCAAGTCTGATATCTGTGGCTTCTACTATGGCACCCAGTCTTTTAGCCGTGGCAATGGCCTGTAGTCCGGCGACTCCAACTCCATATATTAAAACCCTGGAAGGAGTAATTGTGCCTGCTGCCGTCATCATTAAAGGAAATATTTTGGTCATCTCATAAGCTCCTTTAATAACTGCCTTATAGCCTGCCAGATTACTTTGAGAACTTAAGACATCCATATCCTGTGCTCTTGAGATTCTTGGAAGTGCATCCATCGAAAATATGGACGCTCCTTTCTCGGCAATCAGCTTCACAATTTCAGGGTGCGATTTGTGAAACAATTGACAGATCAGAATGTGGTGATCATCCACGAGTTTTAATTCATCTTCATCAAATGGGTTGATTTTAACAAGTACATCACTGTTTTTATAAACAACACCTCTTTTTTCAATCTTGGCGCCCGCATCTGCATAATCCTCATTGCTGAATTTAGAAGAATTACCCGCTCCGTCCTGCACTATAATATCGAATCCCTGATCAATCAGAAACTTGGCTATTTTTGGGGAAATAGAAACTCTTTTTTCGCTTTTAATCGTTTCTTTTAAAATACCTATTGTCATGTGGAATGATTTGAATTGATCATAAATTTAGAATTAAATTTAAGTTTAATTACTGATTAAAGTCATTTTGTAGCAACAAAATTCAATCTTTATCCAATTTTTTTCTCGATTTTTTTTAGACCTTAAGTGTCAGTAAATCAGTTAAATATATTCTTTTTTGACGAGCTGTAAAAGTTTAGGTCATTAAATGTTATTTTTGTCACAAACTGCTATCAATGAAAATCACTTTTTTAGGCACCGGAACTTCCCAGGGAATCCCTGTCATTGGATCTACACACGAGGTTTGTCTATCAACGGATCAAAAGGATAAAAGGCTGAGATCTTCGTTAATGCTGGAATGGAATGACCAGGTGTATGTCATAGATTGCGGCCCTGATTTTCGTCAGCAAATGCTATCTGCTGGTGCAAGCAGGCTTGACGGAATTCTTTTTACACATTATCACGCAGATCATACAGCTGGTTTAGACGACGTCAGACCATTTTCTCTACGTTCCGGTTTTGTTAATATGTACATGGATGAGCAGGTAGCCAGCAATCTTAAAGAGAGATTTGCATATATATTTGCTACAGAAAACAGGTACGCAGGTGCACCGAGTGTTTCCATTGAAATTTTTGAAAATAAAGAATTTAACCTTGGGGGTAAATTAATTTGCCCTGTTGAGGTGATGCACGGTAGGTTGAAGATCTATGGCTTCAGGATTGATAAAATGGCATATATAACGGATGCGAAAACAGTTTCAGAAGTAGAAAAGGAAAAGCTGAGAGGTTTGGATGTGCTTATATTAAACGCACTCAGAAAGGACCCTCATCCTACTCATTTAAATCTTGAAGAGGCTCTAAGTTTTATAGGAGACATTAAACCAAAAAAAGCATACCTAACCCATATTAGTCATCGTCTTGGTTTTCATGAAAGTGTTTCAAAAGAGCTGCCTCCCAATGTCTTTCTGGCCTACGATGGATTACAAATGAAAATTGGTTCCTGAATATTTTAAAATTCTGAAATCAAACTTTTTCAAAATCTACGGCTACGACTTTATATTCAGGAGTCAGGGTATATTCGTCTCCAACATTTCCGGTGATCATATTAATAAAAACCTCAGGCTGATGAAACGTCGTTCGTACAACACCTGGTTTTACCAGATACGTGAGTTTGACGGGTATATTTACACTGCCTCGATCCGAGAAGATCCTGACTGAGTCTCCCGCTGAAATATCCTTATCCGCAGCATCCAGCGGATTTACCTCTAAATAATCCATAGGGGATAATTCCTGATTATCCGTTCTTCTTGTCATTGTCCCCGCATTATAATGTTCAAGTTGTCTTGCTGTAGTTAAAATGAACGGATATTTTTCTCTGTGCTCAACAAGTTCAGGGGTTTCTTCAAAATCAAAATGATGAAACTTTCCCTTTCCTCTTTTAAAATTTCCATCCCTGTGGATGATCTTTGTATCTGTACCATCTTCTAAAATAGGCCATTGTAACCCGTTCTTGCCTAATCTTTCCCAACTGATACCTTTCATAAAAGGGATCACTTCAGCAATTTCTTCCAAAATCTTTGCTGCGTCATAAACGGGTCCTGTAGGTTGTTCATAACCAAGTCGGTACATCATATCAATGATCATCTGGCCGTCCGGTTTCGTATTTCCTATAGGATCAACAACTTTATTGACTCTTTGAACCCGCCTCTCACCGTTGGTAAACGTTCCGTTCTTTTCAAAATAAGAACTGGCCGGAAGTACAACATCGGCCATTTCTGCGGTAGCCGACATAAATAATTCCTGAACGATAAGAATATCCAGTTGTTCCATTGCCTTTCTGATGTGCAAGGTATTCGGATCTGTCATAAGTGTATCCTCACCCATGATCCAAAGTGCTTTGAATTTACCCGCTATAGCCGCTTCAAGCATCTCAGGAATCTTTAGCCCTTCCTTTTCAGGCATTCCGGATATTCCATATTTAGATGCATAATAAGCCTTGACCTCAGGATCGTTTACATCGAGGTATCCAGCTCCCTGATGAGGCTGAACCCCCATGTCTGCAGCACCCTGAACGTTATTCTGACCCCTCAGTGGATTCAACCCAACCCCGGAACGTCCAACATTACCGGTCATCATTGCCAAATTAGATAACAACATCACGGTTTTACTTCCCTGAAAATGTTCAGTTACTCCGAGTCCGTGAAACTCCATGGCATTTTCTGCCCGGGCATAGGCAATGGCAGCTTTTTTTACCAATTCTTTAGACACTCCTGTAAGTAATTCCAGCTCGTTCATATCCAGAGTGGATACATGATCTTTAAAACTGTCGTATTGTTCAGTATATTTCTGGATGAAATCTTTTTTAACCAGGCCCTCTTGAACAATGTAATGCCCCATCATATTTAAAAGAGCGACATTGGTACCGGGTCTCAATTGAAGGTGGTAGGTAGCGAGTTGGGCAAGACTTGTTCTCACCGGATCCACGACGATGCTAGGAATACCTTTCATAAAGAGCTGTTTGATCCTAGCACCGGTAACAGGGTGGGCCTCTGTTGGATTCGCTCCGAAAAGCATAATACAATCGGTTTCCTCCATATCTTGAATGGAATTGGTGGCCGCTCCCGTACCAAATGCTTTTTGCATGCCAAATGCGGTAGGAGCATGACAAACTCGTGCGCATCCGTCAATGTTATTAGTGTTCAGGGCAACTCGTGTCATTTTCTGCATGAGGTAATTCTCTTCATTGCAAGCTCTTGAAGATGATATACACCCTATGGAGTCGGCTCCGTATTCTTTTTTAACCCTTAAAAGTGCTTCAGTCATAAAATCATAGGCTTCTTCCCAGGAAACAACTTCAAATTTTCCGTTTTTCTTGATCAATGGATTTTTCAGTCTGTCCGGATGATTATAAAACTGGAAGGCAAATCTTCCCTTGAGGCAGGTATGTCCTTCATTTACTTCCGCTGTCACGGGGGCCTGAATCCCTTTTATTTCACCATCGATAACAGAGACATCCAGTTGACAACCAACACCGCAGTAAGTGCAGGTAGTCCTGACCGTTTCATCTGCTACCAAAGTTTTAGTAGTAAATTTATCCGAAAGCGCTTCTGTTGGACAAGTTTGCACACACGCTCCGCAGGAAACGCATGCGGAAAGGTCAAAATTCGTGTCAAAACCTTTAATGATCTGTGTCGCAAAACCTCTTCCGCTCATTCCTAAAACCATTTCTCCCTGAATTTCCTCACAGGCCCTTACGCATCGATAGCAATTAATACATTGAGCCAGATCTGATTTAATATAAGGGTGTGAGTCATCTTTTTCAATTTCAAGGCTATTTTTACCCTTTGGGTAGCGAACATTTGGAATTCCGATTTGGGCTATGGTTTTCTGAAATTCCGTAGGTTTCTTACCTTTTTCAGGAAAAACCTTATCAGAAGGATAATCCGTAAGTACTAATTCCAGAATATTTTTTCTCAGTCTTTTTATCTTGTCAGTTTTGTGATAGATATAAGCGCCCTCAAAAACGGGCGTATGGCAGGAAGCTACAATTTTAGTGGTTCCATTTTTTTCACGAGCCACTTCAACAGAGCATACTCTGCAAGAACCAAAATTCTCAAGTCGATCATCCTGGCACATTGTAGGAATGGCTTCCAGACTTTCAATTCTTCTTACAAATTCCAGAATTGTTTCATTCTTTTTCGCCTCATGGGCCATGTCATTCAAGTATACGGTCATATCTCTGTTTTACGATTCAAAATATGATTTTAATTCAGGTTGAAAATATTGCATAGCGTTTTTTAAGGGTAAGGGTACCCCGCCCCCAAGAGCACATAAAGATCCTATTTCAAGGGTTTCGATAAGATCATCAAATAGGTTCTTATCAATTTTATACGCTTCGCTTTGTGCTTTTTCGAGCATTTCAAATCCTCTGTAGGATCCAATTCGGCATGGATAACATTTACCGCAACTTTCCTCGGCTGTAAATTCAAGTAAATGACTCATGAATTTAATCATGGGATAGTCATCAGGAATTGAAACAACGCTAGCGTGACCCAATAAAAATCCTCCCTGGTCAAGTGATTCAAAATCAAGATTTAATTCTTGGATCATGTTAGCGGGAACAATCCCTCCCAAGGGTCCGCCAATTTGAAATGCTTTAACCTTGGTTTTCAAACCCTGCCCAAATTCATCAAAAATTACTTGAAGTGGTGTGCCCATTTCTATTTCGTACATTCCGGGCCGATTAAAGTAACTATCCAAAGAAACCAGTTTTGTTCCGGTTGAAGCACCTTGACCCAAAGCAGCAAAGGCTTTTCCTCCATGATCGAGAATCCAGTGGATATTTGCAAAGGTTTCAACATTGCTCAGTACCGTAGGTTTTCCGAACAATCCATATTGTGCAGGATAGGGGGGTCTGACTCTTACTTCCGGCCTGAGTCCTTCAATAGAATTTATAAGTGCCGTTTCCTCGCCACATACATAACTACCCTGTCCGCGTATAATTTTAAATCGGAAATTACCAATCAAATTGTTTTCTTTTACATAATGAATTGCATTTTCCATGGAGCGTATTGACTCAGGGTATTCTCCTCTTATATAGAGAACCCCTGTATCTGCTCCTGCACATATTCCTGAGACATACATGCCAAACAACACCTTAAAGGGTTGTTGTTCCATCAAATACATGTCGCTATAGGCCCCTGGGTCACCTTCATCGGCGTTGCAAATAATATATTTCTGGCTTTGATCTTCTTTCTTTACTGCGTCAAGTTTAAACCAAAAAGGAAATCCGGCTCCACCTCTTCCTCTCAAATTCGAAGCTTTCAATTCATTTAGGATAAGCTCTTTATTGCCGATGAATTTTTCTGCCAGTTTAAAAAAAGAATTTACCTCATACACAGGAGCTGTGAGAATGGGGGTTGAATTAGCACCCACATGATAGGTGTTTTGAGACTGCCCAGGTTGATTTTCAAGTGATAATATAGATTTTAAATGCTCATTATTTTCAAGGCTATACGTTTGATCATTTAACATGATGGCGCCGTTACTGTGACAGTGTCCCACGCAGGCAACGTGACCAATATCTTTTTCATCAAACTCAGATTTAAGAATATTCTTTGTCCGATCCTGAGTCCCGGCGACCATACAAGCGGTTCCATTACAAATTCGTACCTTTTTTGAAGTCTCTCCAGGTTTTATAAAGTCATAAAATGAAGCGGTCCCAAACACTACGGAATCATCAATAAAAAACTGTTTTGACAGTCTTTGAAATTCATGTTCACCAGCTTCATTCCCGGACAATTCTGCAATTTTTTCAAAAAGGTTATAGTCCAGGCCCTTTCTCGATGAAAGAGATCGGATATTTTTATTGGCCATGGTTTTGTTTTGAAATATTAAGAATTAAAAGTAAGAAATATATTCAGGAAGTTGAAAAACGGCTTGTTAAACTTTTCTGCAATAAATAACGATTGCCTGGTCGTCAAGGTCTCTGGTAAAAAACAGGTAATCTTCTCCACCTTCCTTAATTCCGGTCTTTTTTCTGATCTCCGCCACAGACTCGTTAAAGTTTCGGATGCTTATATTTGCTTTTTTTGAGCCAAATAGTTTTTTAATTTTCTTTTTATTGTACTTGAAAATATCCTTGATTAAAAAGCGTCGACCCGGAAAATTAATTAATTTACAAGATGTGTATAAGTGACTGTTAATATGAAGTTTATCTATATTCAGTTGATGTGAAACTTCATTAAAAAGACCGGCTTTTAAAATGGCTGAATTTGGCTCATACAGATAGGTTTCCGGAAATGAATAAGAGGCTTTTGAGATTATGGGAAAGGTTGCTTTAAAAATTGTTTTTCTTTTATGGCTGTAATCAACGGCCACGAGTTTTATCTGATCCGTGTGGTTTTTTTCAATGATTACCACAAGCTCTTTCATTTCATTTCTCACAGCAATCGTGTGTACCTCTTTTACAAAGTTCAGACTTTTTATTGTAGCCGAAATATCCAGGAGGGGAGATAGCTTTATCATAATATGATCAGAAAATTTCAGCAGATCGTCCAGATGATTGATCACATTTGGTAAACAATCTTCAAGCCTGAATACCTTTCCTTTTATGTCATTACGTCTGGAAGGATCCAGGTAAATCCAGTCAAAAGTTACATTGGATTTCATAAGGTATTCAATGCCGTTTACAGGAACTGAGCTGATATTTTTCGCTCCTAAAACTTGGAAGTTATGAGCGGCAATTTCAGACAAATCTCTATTAATTTCACAATGGAAGACCTCCTTGAAATGAGCCGCAAAAAAAAAGCTGTCAACACCAAAACCTCCCGTTAAATCAATAAGTTTTTTTCCTTTTGTTAGCCCAGCTTTATATTGAGCCGTAATTTCAGATGAACTCTGTTCAAGATTGATCGAATTAGGATAGAATATTTGATCTGTATTGTACCAGGTAGGAAGTTTTCTTTTTACCTTGGATTTGGACTTGATCTGCTCCACCAGCTCCTGAATTGGAATATGAGGAAACGGAGATCCGCTTAATACAATTTTTGTAAGATCTGAATTAAGATTTTGATTTATAAACAACTGAACATCAGTATGTAAAATATCTCTATTCAAATCAATCCAATCCTTTGGTGAGGCTTTTAACAATCGGATTGTCCGAAAGAAATTCTTTTAAAACAACTTTGATCACCGTATAAGATGGTACCGCAAAAATCATTCCCGTGATACCAAACAAAAGACCTCCTATAACGATGATAAGGAATATTTCAAGTGGATGTGACTTAACACTTTTTGAGAAAATGATTGGCTGGCTGAAAAAATTATCAATGAGCTGCGCTATAATATAACCGAATAATACATATAAGGTAACCGGAAGTATATGTGTCTGAAAATCATACTCAAGGCTGCTCGTCATCGTAAGAAGTATCATCAATACACCTCCGATCAAAGGGCCTATATAAGGAATCAAATTGAGCAGGGCACATAAGAATGCGATCACTACTGCACTTTTTATATTGAAAATGAGCAAAGTGATGGAATAAATGGTGAATAATATTGAAATCTGAATGATCAAACCAATAAAATAACGTGACAGCAGGTCATTAATCGTCTTGAGAGAATTCAAAATCTTAGCCTCATTTTTGTCAGGGGTCACCAGTACAAATACGTTATGCAACATTTTGGTATCCTTCAAAAAGAAGAAGGTGATAAACAAGACGGAAAAAAGTCCAACGCTAAAAGTTCCAACAACCCCCACAAAAGAATTCAAAAGACTCGGTATAGAGGCGATGTTTGATGTAAGGTCAATATTTTTTAATTCGCCGAACAAATTGATGCGACGTGCAGCAAAATAAAGATCAATTTCGTGAAAGAGATTAAAAATTCGTCTTCGTAATTCTTCCGTATTTAAAAGAGAGATATTATGGCCCTGTTCTTTGATCAAAGGAATGAACATGGATATAATGCCCATGATCACCAGCAAAAACATAGACATGGTGATGACCACTGCAAGTACATTTGGAAATTTTAACTTGTTCTTTAAAAAGCGCTGAACCGGGGTGGCAATGAGTGATAATACCGTGGCTATGACCAGGTAAACCAAGACACTTTGAATTTTGTAGAGAAAATATAGAAAGATGAGAATGCCGACCAAGACGGCTACTGCCCTTAAGATTCCATTGGCTATAATCCTTGAATTCATGCTAACTTGCTGATCATTGACTTATATTGTAAATATATAATAAATCTTCAGATAGGAGAAGCATGGATCCAAGAAATAATTATTCAGGCGCTGGTGTAAGTACCATTACTTTATTTGATCCTTCGTAAAAAATGAGCCTATCCTTGTCAAAGACATAAGCCAAGGTATTTCCACCAATTGCACCAGTTATTTTACTGCTGATATCCATATTGGGACAGGCCATCAGTGTTCCTGCCAAAGGCCCAATTACCACTTCCTCAGCCTTGAACTTTATCTGCCCCTGAAAGCCGTTACACCCCTCATTCCCGAATATCTTTCCTTGATCTATGTCTATTTTTATGAAAGGCTGTCTGCCTTCAAATTGCGCTTTGTCTATGGTTGCATCCTTTGCCCAGATTATAGTCCAGGAACCTTCTAGATTAGGGTCAGGAACAAAACTTCCACAACCCTCCAATTCATAGATGTTTTTATCCGCTTTTAAATCCAGTTTAACGTTTACCTTAAAGTTTTGAATTTGATCTGAATTGTTCAAATTACATTTTTCTTCAACCAAGTGAACAAACATTTCTCCTTCTTTGTTTTTAACTCTGTAATCAAGGATTTCTGGTTGTAATGAAGGAAGTGGCTTTGGAAGTTTTGCCGTAAATGAACGCCCCTGTTTCATTGTTAATTTTAGCGAATCATCTGAAAAGTATCTAAGTGTCCAGCTTTTATTCATATCAGATGCCATGAACACAATACCATCTTTACGTTTTTTGGTCAGGCTGCGTACTTTTGTCGTATCTGGTAAAGACTCATTTTTTGAGGCAGTAGCAACAGCTTTCAAGATATACGAATCTGAAGGTCCAGCAGTAATCGGTTTGCGATTCTTGTCAAGTAATCTGAGTTGATTCCCCTCAATCTTGAAAAAACTCGTACTCTCCGGAGCATCGTTTAATGCAATAATGTCGTTTTCCAAAAAATTAAAATAACTTTCTTGAATCTCAGTTTTCAGCGATTTCCCTTTGTAAAGGATTTCAGCTCTATACGACATATCATTTTTCAAGATGAGCTTATAATGCACTCCTTCGCAATCCTTGCAAGGAAAAGTGCCCGAATAGGTGCCTGTAAACAAGTTGATGCTGTTTTGATAAGCCTTTTGAAGCTCCTCCTGTACAAGCTGGTTGTGCAATTGCTGATGGGCCTCAGCATGAGGGTCCATATATTTACTTCTGCTGGAACTTGATGAAGAACCACAGGAACATATTAAAACCGAGGCTGTCAAGGCTAGTAAGAATTGAATTTTCATTATTTGTAATTATAAAAATGTTCTTTCAAAGATATTAACTTTTCAAGAGATTCAATTCCTGTGCCAAACACGAATATTTATGAACTATTTAATTAAATTCACTCACAAAATGCAGTTTTACCGTTGGGTATTTCTGCTGAGTCATTTGTACCGTAAAGGCTGAATCAGCGAGGAACACAAGCTGACCTTTTTTATCCTTGGCCAGATAGCGCTGTTTCACTCGTTTGAATTCTTTGTATTCTTCGTTATTTTCGTCTTCTGCATCCACCCAGCATGCTTTATGAACGTTTACATTTTCATAAGAACACTTTGCCCCGTATTCATGCTCCAGTCGGTACTGAATTACCTCAAATTGAAGGGCTCCGACCGTTCCAATCACTTTTCTGCCATTCAAATCAAGTGTAAATAATTGAGCAACACCTTCATCCATCAACTGGTCGAGTCCTTTGGCTAATTGCTTAGCTTTCATAGGATCGGCATTATTGACATATCTGAAGTGTTCGGGGGAAAAGCTTGGAATACCTTTGAATTCAAGAATTTCACCTTCCGTCAGGGTATCTCCAATTTTAAAATTCCCTGTATCATGCAGACCCACAATATCACCTGGAAAGGACTCATCCACAATTTCCTTTTTTTCTGCAAAGAATGCATTTGGGCTCGAAAATTTCATTTTCTTTCCCAGTTTTACATGAAGGTAATTCGTGTTTCGTTTAAAGATCCCCGAAACTATTTTTACGAAAGCTAATCTGTCCCTGTGCTTGGGATCCATATTTGCGTGAATCTTGAACACAAACCCTGTAAATTTTTTCTCTTTGGAATCTACGAGTCGGGTATCAGACATTTTTGGCAATGGGGCCGGAGCAATGTCGATAAAACAATCCAGCAATTCTTTTACACCAAAGTTATTCAGGGCCGAGCCAAAGAAAACAGGTTGAAGGTCTCCTTTCAAATAGGCATCTTTGTCAAACCCTGGATAAACCTCTTCAACCAGTTCAAGCTCTTCTCTAAGCTGCTCAGCGGCCTCTGAACCAATCATCTCATCAAGTTCGGGATCGTTGACATTGTCAAATTCAATTCCATCCGAAACAACAGTTTTGCTCCCGGCACTAAACAAATTAATTTTTTTATCCCAGATATTGTAGATTCCTTTGAAGTCATAGCCCATTCCAATAGGGAAGCTCAATGGAATTACTTTAAGGCCTAATTTTTGTTCAACTTCATCAAGCAGGTCGAAAGCATCTTTACCTTCACGGTCAAGCTTGTTTATGAATACGATCATTGGAATATTCCGCATTCTGCAAACCTCAACCAGTTTTTCTGTCTGCTCCTCAACACCTTTAGCCACGTCGATAACTACAATAACACTGTCAACGGCGGTTAAGGTTCTAAAGGTATCTTCAGCAAAGTCCTTGTGCCCGGGTGTGTCCAGAATATTGATTTTCTTATCCTTGTAGACAAAGGCAAGGACCGAGGTAGCAACAGATATTCCCCTTTGCCTTTCGATTTCCATAAAGTCAGATGTGGCTCCTTTCTTTATTTTGTTGCTTTTTACAGCTCCGGCTTCCTGAATAGCACCTCCAAAAAGAAGTAGTTTTTCGGTTAAGGTCGTTTTACCAGCATCGGGATGGGAAATGATTCCAAACGTTCGTCTTCTCTGTATTTCCTGAAGTAGATCCATTAAAAAAAATTAGTTTGCAAATATAAGCCAACTTTGATTATCTACCATTAGGAATCCCAATTTTTGAATTTTTCCAGTGCCGGTTTTGCTTTGTCACGTTCTCTTTTCTTCAAAATATAAGAGAGCCATTCAAACCACTCAAGAAAAAGCTTTTGATCATTGATCTTTCTGTATTCCAGAACATATAAATTTAACTTTTCCCATAAGGCCAGACAAACCCCTCCCACAAGCTGTTCTACAAATTCGATCGGGATAACTCTTTTATAGACCAGGAAACCGAGAGTTTCAAATTTCGTAGTGATGGCAAAAATAGCTTTTTCGAGATTGGGATTTACTTCTTTTAGCGAGTCAAGCTGTTCAGAATGATTGATCACATGAAGAGATTCTGTAAACTGAGCATCCTGCATGGTTCGCATTATCTCTACGGCCGCGATGTCTTTTCGTTGGGTTTTGAATTGTTTCAATTGGATGACTCCAAAGATAATTGCTATGATGATCGTAATAAAGCTCAAAATGGGAGCCAGTTGAGTGAGAAATTCAAACAGTTCCATGTCTATATTCTAAAAATGATTGGTTGTAAAATCGAATATACCAAAATTAATCGACTACCTCCACTTTCATAAATACATCATTGAGAGGCCATTCATCCCCTCCCGCTTCGAGTTGAACGATTCTGTCGATAGTTTCAAAACCAGAGATTACTTCTCCAAATACTGTATGCTCACCATCCAGGTGATGGGCGCCTTTTCTGTTTTGAACAATATAAAATTCAAATGCTGTAGAATACTTTCGAGGGTTGTCTTTCCAATCCCTTGCAAGCGCTATGGCTCCATATTTATGCTTTAATTTCTTATTGAATTCAGGGGGAATTTTATAGCGTTCATATCTTGCTTTATATCTTTGTGTATCCAGGCGTTCCGATTCACCTCCCTGAATTATAAAATCCGGAACAACACGATAGAAGCAGGTAGTATCGAAATAACCCATTTTTGACAGAAAAATAAAACTGGCCCTGTGTAAAGGGGTTTCTTCATACAAACGAATTTTCATATTTCCCAGCCTCGTTTTGACTAGGACAATGCTTTCTCTGTTTTCCTCACCATATTTCTGAAGAAATAGAACGGCGTTGTCTTTGTTTATGGAATCGAGGGGTCTGGATTCAGCCCTACTTTGAGCATTTTCCTTTATCTTCTTTTCACTCTTATCACTTTGCAAATCCTCAATCTCAATATCAGATCCCTCAGATCCATTGTTTTCAACGGGAGTTGAATTATTCTGCAGCGATTCTTTTTTATCTGTTTTGCAAGAGGCAAAAACAATCACCAAAAAAAGAAAAAAACGAAATGTGGCAATTTTCATGGCCTTATGGATCAATTATTGCATGCAAATATATGTTATTGTCTCAAATTCAATAGGGGGTTTTAATTAAAGTAGGAAATAAGTAACTTTGTAAAAAAGAAGCATTTTGGAAGAAAAAGTTATTTTAGTTAGTGAAACTGATGAGCAATTGGGGCTTATGGGTAAAATGGAGGCCCATGAAAAAGGTTTGCTTCACAGGGCGTTTTCAGTATTTATATTCAATAAGGACGGAAAGTTGCTGTTGCAGCAAAGAGCTCTTGATAAATACCATTCACCTGGTTTATGGACCAATACCTGTTGCAGCCATCAGCGAGAGGGGGAAACGAATCTGCAGGCAGGCAAGAGAAGATTACTGGAAGAGATGGGTTTTAGCTGTGAGTTAAAAGAGTTATTTTCATTTGTCTATAAAGCTCCTTTTGATAACGGCCTTACTGAACATGAACTGGATCATGTCATGGCTGGGTATTACGATGAAGATCCTGTAATTAACGCAGAGGAAGTAGGTTCTTTTAAGTGGATGACCTTAGAGGATGTCCGGAGAGACATGCTTTTGAACCCTGGAGCGTATACAGAATGGTTTAAGATCATTTTTAAGGAATATTATCAGCGATTGATTTAATTATGAAGGTTACGGTAAGCAGAAAGGCACATTTTAATGCAGCTCACAGATTGTATAACAATGAATGGACAGATTCAAGGAATTCAGAGATTTTCGGGAAATGTGCAAATCCGAATTATCATGGTCACAACTATGAGCTGATCGTTTCCGTCAAAGGAGAGATACATCCTGATACCGGATTCGTCATGGATATGAAAGTGTTGAAGAATTTGATACGATCGGAGGTAGAAGATCAGTTTGATCATAAGAACTTGAATGAGGAAGTTAAAGAATTCAAAACTTTGAATCCTACTGCTGAAAACATCTCGGTTGTAATTTGGAACAAGCTGAGGTCAAAAATTGAAGAACGGCTTCAATTGACTGTAACCTTGTATGAGACCCCCAGGAATTTTGTAACCTACGACGGCGGAAAATGATGAAGAAAGCCTCTCTTGTCATTCTTGTAATAGTTGCCTTAATTGGAATTTTCTCGATTTTTAGTTCAAAGGCTCAAACCCCGGTTCAGGTGGGTGATCAGGTTCCTTCTTTTAAGCTTGAGGATCAGAATGGAGACATGTTTGACCTGAGTGCTTTTAAAGGAAACACGGCCATGGTGATTTATTTTTATCCCAAGGATGATACGCCCGGATGTACGAAAGAAGCTTGTTCCTTCAGGGATTCCTATGAAACATTTACGGACAAGAATATCAAGGTGATCGGAATTAGTTCAGATGATGTAGAAAGCCATAAGAATTTTGCTGAAAAATACAATTTGCCTTTTACGTTGCTGGCTGATACGGAAAACAGAGTCAGAGACTTGTTTGGAGTAAAAGCAAATGCCTTTGGCCTGATTCCGGGAAGAGTCACTTATGTGATCGATAAAGAAGGTGAAATCATCTTTATGTATCAAAGCCAGTTCCAGGCTAAAAAGCACATCGAGGAAGCTTTGAAAGCCATCAATTCATCACTCTGAGATCAAAACTATTATTCAGAAATACTCTTTTGATAGTATGCCTCAACTTCAGCAAGGTGTTTATCTTTGGATTCTCTGCTGAGCAATGAATATTCGAAAGAGTTTCTAGCAAGTTGATATAGATCATTTTTCGAGAGCCCAAGTGCCTCTTGAATTTCAATATAATTCTGATTGACCTGCCCTCCAAAATAAGCCGGATCATCTGAGTTTACGGTTACTTTCATACCATAATTCATCATTTTTTTCAAAGGGTGATCCTTAAGATTCGGAACCACTTGCAGAGCCCTGTTAGACAGAGGGCATACCGTCAATGCTATTTCTCTTTTGACAATTTCATCAACCAGTGAATCATCCTGTAAAGAATTATTTCCATGATCGATTCTTTTGATCCTTAAAATATCAAGAGCCTCCCAGACATAATCTGCATTTCCTTCTTCTCCGGCATGTGCCAAGGGGATATAGCCTTCTTTTACTGAGGCCTCAAAAACATTTTTGAATTTAGAAGGAGGATTTCCTTTTTCAGAGGAATCCAATCCCACCGCTGTTATCCAGTCTTTAAAGGGGAGAGACTGCTCCAGTGTTTTAAAAGCTTCGTCTTCTGACAAGTGCCTTAAATAACTCATAATAAGAATTGATGAAACCCCTAAATTCGTTTTTGCATCTTCACATGCCTTGTGAATTCCATTGATTACAGTACTAAATGGGACGCCTCTTTCCGTATGCGTCTGGGGATCAAACATGATCTCGGTATGTCTTACGTTTTGACTTGCGCATTTTTCAAGATAAGCGTAAGTCAGGTCGTAAAAGTCACGTTCATGGATCAAAACACCGGCTCCCTGGTAATAAATATCCAGAAAATCCTGAAGGCAATCAAACTGATAAGCCTCCTCGATCTCTTTTACCGAATTAAAGGGAATTGAAATCTTATTTCTTCGTGCAATTTCGAACATTAACTCAGGTTCAAACGTGCCTTCGATATGCAAATGTAATTCTGCTTTAGGTAATCCTTCAATAAATGCTTTCATAATTCAAAAATAGTAATTTAATTGGATGACAGTGGCATTTTGTTCCAAGCCCATTTACTTTTGTGGAAATACCTATTTGAATGATTTTCAATACCTGTAAATTGCCTTTAAATAATTATCTTTGCTTGCTTTGAATCTTTAATAAAAATAAACAATATGCCCGGATTTGAATTATTTGGCGATGCCGAACGAAAGGAACTCAATGACGTTCTTGAGAATGGAGTACTTATGCGTTATGGTTTTGACGGTATGAGAAATGGCCACTGGAAGGCCAAGGAACTAGAACAGGAGTTGCAAAACCGTTTTGGTGTGAATCACGCACAACTTACAAGCAGCGGAACAACGGCTTTGAACGTTGCCTTGGCAGTTATGGGAGTAGGGGCAGGTGATGAGGTCATTATGCCTTGTTTTACCTTTGTTGCCAGTTTTGAATCGATACTGGCTTCAGGAGCCACGCCAGTTCTGGTTGAGATTGATGATACCCTTACTCTGGATCCTGCTGCAGTGGAGGCTGCTATAACTCCAAGAACAAAAGTAATCATGCCCGTGCACATGTGTGGTTCGATGGCTGATCTGGATGCCTTACAAGCCATTTGTGATAAACATAATTTATTGCTTCTTGAAGATGCCTGTCAGGCATTTGGAGGATCCTACAAAGGGAAAATGCTGGGAGCGATTGGGGATGCAGGAACTTTTTCATTTGATTTTGTAAAAACCATTACCTGTGGGGAAGGAGGAGCACTTCTAACCAACAATAGTGATTATGCAACCTGGGCGGACCAGTATAGTGATCATGGTCACGACCATATCGGAAGTGACAGAGGGGCGGAAACCCATCCGATTCTGGGATATAATTTCAGGATTTCTGAACTGCATGCTGCCGTTGGACTCGGCCAGATTAAAAGAATGGATGAGTTTATAGCAATTCAGCGAAGGAATCACGCCATATTAAAGGAGTCCCTTAGTGAAATTCCGGAGGTGAGTTTCAGAAGAATTCCTGACCCGGAAGGTGACAGTTGTGGGTTCCTTAACTTTTTTATGCCAACAGCAGAACTTTCAAACAAAGTTGTCGAAGCCTTTGCATCATACGGGATTGACGCCTATTGGAATTATTTCAATAACAATTGGCATTACATTCGAAAATGGGATCACTTTAAAGAACTTAAGAGTTTGTTCCCGCTGTCGGATCATGTTAAAAATGGCTTATCTGGACTTGAGAAGAAAGAATTTCCTCAATCTGATGACCTGATTTCGAGAAATATTTCGTGTCTGATCAAGTTGTCATGGACTGAAGAAGAGGTCAGGGAAAGAGCCGAAAAAATGGCAAAAGCCATTAAATCTGTACTTTAAAAGAAAAGAATGAAAATTATTGCAATGATTCCTGCCCGTTATGGAGCCACCAGGTTTCCGGGTAAATTAATGGCCGACCTTGGAGGAAAGCCGGTAATTGTGAGGACTTATTTGGCAACCAAGGCCACAAACCTTTTTGATGAGGTCTATGTTGTTACCGACAGTGATGTCATAAAGAATGTAATAGAAAAAGCCGGAGGCAAGGCCATCATGAGTCAGAAAGAACATGAATGCGGTTCAGACCGGATTGCAGAGGCTGTTGAGCATCTTGATATTGATGTTGTGGTAAATGTACAGGGAGATGAACCTTTTGTTAAGAAGGAACCGCTCCAAGCTGTGATTGACGTATTTAATGGTGCCGATGCGGATAAAATCGATCTTGCATCGCTGATGCAGGAAATTACGGACTGGAAGGACATTACAGATCCGAATTATGTTAAAGTGATAGTGGATAAGGACAACTTTGCTTTGTATTTTTCCAGATCTCCAATTCCTTACCCGAGGGATAAAGATGCTGGAGCCCGATATTTTGAGCACATTGGTGTGTATGCATTTAGAAAACAGGCAATAATGGATTTTTATCATTTGCCTATGAGGGCACTGGAAGCTACCGAAAAGGTTGAATGTATTCGCTATCTGGAGTACGGGAAAAAGATCAAGATGGTGGAGACAAGCTATATGGGCATTGAAATTGACACACCTGAAGATCTTGAGAAAGCAGCAAAATTTATTAAAGATTAACCTTTTAAAATCAAAAAAATATGAGTTTTAGAAACTTTCCTATGGTTCCAAGAGTAGTGTTTGGAAGAGGTAGTTTTAACCAATTAGAGGAAATATTGGAACCCAAGAGAACGGATGAAAAGTCTCCTTTTATTTTTTTAGTTGATGATGTGTTTAAGGGTAAGGAGAGTCTTATCTCCAGAATTCCATTGAAGCAACAGGATCAGGTTATATACATCAGCGCTGAAGAAGAACCTAAAACAGTGTATGTCGATTCCATTCGGGATGATATTGCCAAACAATTTTCCGGTATTCCTTCCGGAATTATTGGGATCGGAGGGGGAACACTTCTTGACTATGCAAAAGCTGTTGCTTTGATGCTGACCAATCCCGGTTCCTCAGCGGATTATCAAGGCTGGGATCTTGTTAAGAATCCGGGAGTTTATCATGTTGGTATTCCAACCATTTCGGGAACCGGAGCTGAAGTTTCGAGAACAACTGTATTGACAGGGCCTGAGCGTAAACTAGGAATGAATTCTGATTACACACCCTTTGATCAGGTAGTACTCGATCCGGAACTACTGGATGGTGTACCTAAGAATCAATGGTTTTACACAGGTATGGATTGCTATATTCATTGTATCGAGTCTTTGACAGGTACTTATTTAAATGCTTTCAGTCAAAGTTACGGGGAAAAATCTTTGGATCTTTGTCGTGAGGTTTATCTGGAAAAAGATGAGATTGATGCAGATTCGCAAGATAAACTTATGATGGCATCCTGGCACGGAGGTATGAGTATTGCTTATTCTCAGGTTGGAGTTGCACACGCAATGAGTTATGGTTTGTCTTATTTATTGGGAACCAAACACGGAGTTGGAAATTGTATTGTTTTTGATCAGTTAGAAGAGTTTTATCCTGAAGGAGTTAAGGAATTTAAAGAAATGGTCATTAAGCATGGTATTGATATTCCAAAAGGACTTTGTAAGGATCTTTCAGATGAACAATTTGATACAATGATAGATGTGGCACTTAGTTTGGTTCCGCTTTGGGAAAATGCCTTGGGCAAGGAGTGGCAGAAGACCATTACCCGGGAAAAATTAAGGGCGATGTATGAACAGATGTAATAAGAACAGGTTTGATAATTGCTCGAAATTGATATATATTTATAAAAAAACAAAATTATGGCCAGTATAAGAAAGTTAAAGAAAGACATGAACACCGTTTTGTCGGATATTATTGAAGACTGTTATGTTTGCCAGCTCAATGGGGATGATAAGGTATCTGCAAAGGCAGAAAAAATAATTGATGAAGCTATTGAAACCTTTGATGAATTGATAGCAAAATTACATGGAAAAAATGTAGATAATGTTAAAGTACATATGAGAGAGGTCAGAGCTGCCCTAGATAAAAAGTCTGAGGAACTTTCTCTCAAAATATCTAAGTTAACATCTTGATATTTAGATTATTAACGATTTAATTTCATTTTTTCATTTTTTTTTACTTAATTTGTGATAAGTGTTCCTTTGAATACGTTGTTTACTTAAATAAGACAATATATATGGCAAGAGCAATCTTAGACTACACCAAAACCGTTTTAAAAAAAGTTAGTTTTGATGTTGAATTGTTTAGCAAGGAATTAAAAAAAGCTGTGAAAAGGTTATTACCATTTGAAATTGAAGAATTGCGACTTTGGTTGTTGCAATTCACTGCAGACAGACCGGAACTTTATCCGAGTCTTGCTTTAATCAAAAATTAGATTTTAAATTTCGACCGATTTCTTGTTAAGAGGGCTGATAATTTTCACATCGTGAAAAGATATGGCTCCTCTGATTACACCATCTATTGTGGTTTTTAATGCTTCAATAAGTTGCATTTTAAGCTGTGATTTATGGTATATGATACTTACCTCCCGGGCAGGAATGCTATTTGAGAATTCTTTGAGATATTGTTTGTCCTGTTCAGGCAGTTCCAGTGAGTGAAGATAGGGAATGAGCGTCATACCCAACCCTTCCTTACTTAATTTTACCAGTGTATAAATATTACCGCTTTCCAATTGAAAATGGTTTTTGTCAATAGTATTTTTGTTTTGACAAATATTAATCACACTATTCTTAAAGCAATGCCCTTCTTCCAGAAGCAGAACATCATCGATGTCCAAATCTTCTTCCGAGATATTTGGTTTACTGAAAAGGCGATGATCTGATGATACGAAACCAATAAAAGGCTCATAGTAAATAGGTCTTTCTTTAATGGCTTCATTTTCAAGCGGTGTGGCTGCAATGCCAACATCAAGGTGCCCGTCAGTAAGTTTCTTGATTATTTCTTCAGTCGTCAATTCCTCAATGACCAATTTGACTTTAGGGTATTTATTCAAAAAGTTCTTTAAAAAGATAGGCAGAAGCGTAGGCATCACGGTTGGAATAATTCCAAGTTTGAACTCACCACCTATGAACCCTTTTTGCTGATCAACAATATCATTGATCCTTTCACTTTCATCAACAATCAATCGTGCCTGTTGAATGATCTTTTCCCCAATAGGAGTCAACTGAATTGGTTTTTTCTTTCTGTTAAATATAGTTACCTCCAGTTCTTCCTCTAATTTTTGAATCTGCATGGAAAGTGTTGGTTGGGTAACATAACTATGTTCAGCCGCCTGGGTAAAATTTTTGTATTCTGCAACGGCAAGGACATATTTCAATTGAGTAATAGTCATGTATAAATATTTTTGATAAATATATATAAACTATCAATGAAATTGATAGAAAAATAACTCAATTTTAGTCGAAATTTGTAACTGAATTTAAATCAATATGTTATGAACAGTACAATTTTAGGATTAGATAGAGAAAAAGTTTCAGGATTAAAGGAAAGTTTGAATGAGCTTTTGGCCAATTTTCAAGTTTACTACCAGAACTTAAGGGGTCTTCATTGGAATATAAAGGGTAAATCGTTTTTTGAATTGCATGTGAAATTTGAGGAATTATATACAGATTCGCAGGAAAAGATCGATATGATTGCGGAACGTATCCTTACCCTGGAGGGAACTCCACTACACACATTTAAGGATTATATGGATCTGTCTGCTGTTCCTGTTGGAAAAGATGTTTCAAATGATAGGGAATCGGTTGAGTTGATTGTAAATTCACTAATAATTTTGATCGAAATTGAAAGAAAAATTCTAAGTCAGTCAGCTGACGCGGATGATGAGGGAACTAATGCAATGATGAGCGATTTCGTTTCTGAACAGGAAAAAACGGTTTGGATGCTGAAGTCCTGGTTGGCATAAAAAAACATCCGCCTAAGGCGGATGTTTTTTTTAGTACATATCCCAAAATTCTCTTTTTTTATTGAGTTCTCTTTCGCTTTTATGGTAGTCTTCGACTTTTGTGACTTTCAGAAAAGAAGGATGTTGTTCAATAGCGTATTGCAATTTTTCCACAATCTCTTCAATGGTATCATTTTCATAGTCAATATCCATGGGTTTTTTGATCACCATAGACTGCAAGATTCCCCTTTTTTTTATGAGTAATCCCTTTTTGTCAAAAGATCTTCGAAATCCATCGATAACAATGGGTATTACAATGGGTTTATTCTGTCTGATAATATGAGCAGTCCCTCTTCGGATCGGTTTAAAAGGTGTCGTAGTCCCCTGCGGAAAAGTGATGACCCATCCATCTTTTAGGGCTTTGGTAATATTTGAAACATCAGAAAGTCTTACTTTTTTGTTGACATCCTTTCCTTTTTCTCTCCAGGTTCTTTCTATCGAAATCGAGCCTGCATATTCCATGATTTTAGGAAGTATTCCAGCTCTCATGGTTTCTTTTGCAGCCACAAAGTAGATATTGAGTTTTGGTTGCCACAGATATCCTACATCTTTAATACTGTCAACACGCCCGCTAAGTGACGCGTTAAATACGTGAAGCATTGCCGCAACATCCGCAAAATATGTCTGATGGTTTGCAACAAATAACACATTGTTATGAGGCAGGTCTCTGATGATCTCAGAACCTTCAATCTGTAATTTGTTGAAGCCACGGTATCTTCTATGAGAAAATAATCCCAATACTCTAATCAATGTTTTTTTCAAAAAAAGGTTTTTGCCAAAAACATCTCTTTTAAATAAGCCCATTCTTAACGATTTGCTTCACAAACATAAAAAAATTATCGAAGACTTTCTTTGATTAAGTCTTTAATTTCACTCAACATCATGGCGGTTGCACCCCATACGACCCTGTCATTAAGATGAAAACAAGGGACGTCAACATTTTGCATATAACTTGTGGTAAGATTTTGAACCGAAACACTATTTTCGTTCAAAAGGTCCTGCAAAGGAACTTCAATAATTTCTTCAACTTCATGGTTAGTCTTGAACCGGGGTATGTCGTGGGAAAGACCGAGATATGGACTCACCATAAAATTGGAAGGAGGAATATAGGTGTCGGTTATTTTTCGTATCATCTTGATTTTTTCCATTGGGATTCCAACTTCCTCAGTGGTTTCCCTGAGAGCCGTAATTTTTAAATTTCCGTCATTTTCTTCGAACTTTCCACCCGGAAAACCAATTTGAGCGGCATGGGTCCCATCATAGGAGGCTCTTAAAATCAAAAGAAAATGTGTCAGATTGAACTGGTCCGGATAGAATAAGGCTAAAACGGCCGCCTTCTTTGGGTCTTTAATGGATTCAACATTTATCATTTTCCGCTCCTTGGGCACCATTTTGAACTGCGATTCCAATCCGCCTAACCGCATTTCTTCCATCTTCGAATTCAATGATAAAAAATAGTCAAAGTCCATTTAAAAGCATATTTTTACAACAGACGAATTTACAATTATTCTTTTGAAAAAAGTTATCGCATAAATGAAGTGACATTAAACAGGAGGAATGATCAAACTTTTAAAGTAAGAAAAGAGTTTAATCTCGTCTTTATATAAATAAATTTCAAAACATGAACATAGGAATTGTTTGCTATCCCACCTATGGAGGTAGTGGAGTAGTGGCAACCGAGCTTGGAATGGCCCTCGCGCAGAAGGGGCACCAGGTACATTTTATAACCTCTCATCAGCCCGTTAAATTGAATTTTCTTAATCACAACTTGCATTTTCATGAAGTTTTTGTAGAGAATTACCCCCTATTTCATTATCAGCCTTACAATCTGGCTCTTTCCAGTAAACTGGTCGAATCTGTTGAAAAGTACAGTCTGGATGTGTTACACGTACACTATGCCATTCCTCATGCTTATGCGGCCTACATGGCAAAACAAATGCTCAGGGATATTGGTATTGAGATTCCAATTGTGACGACCTTGCATGGCACTGATATTACCCTGGTTGGAAGCCACCCTGTTTACAAGCCAGCTGTGGAATTCAGCATTAACCATTCCGATGCCGTAACTACGGTGTCAGAGAGCTTAAAAGATGATACGCTAAGATTGTTTAATATCAGAAAGAATATTGAAGTTATTTACAATTTTATTGATTTTGAACAACAGGAAAAATGGAGTTCCGAGGACTGTATCAGAGGAACCCTCGCAAAACCCGAGGAAAAGATATTGGCTCATGTAAGTAATTTGAGACCAGTAAAACGAGTATTGGACGTAATTAATATTTTTCACCAAGTACAGAAACAAATTTCAGCTAAACTCATTCTTGTTGGAGATGGCCCGGACAGAGAAAAAGCGGATCTTTTGGCCAAGGAATTAGGTATCAAGGAGAAGATCCTGTTCCTGGGAAAAAGTGATGAAATAAGAAAAATACTTTGTTTATCCGACCTGTTCCTACTCCCTTCAGAAACTGAAAGTTTTGGATTGGCTGCTCTGGAGGCCATGGCAGGAAAGACTCCGGTTATTTCGAGTAATACAGGTGGACTTCCTGAAGTGAACATTGACGGAGTTACAGGATTTTTGAGTGATGTTGGAAATGTTGATGAGATGGCTAAAAATGCGCTCTATCTGCTAAGTGATGAAAAGAGGCTCGAAAAATTTAAGCAACAGGCATTTGATGAGGCTCACAGATTTTCCATTGACTCCATTCTTCCCAAGTATGAAAAAATGTATAAGAGAGTTATCAAAAATGGTAATTGAGACGCCGGTTCTCTAAATTTTTAGGTTAGACCGTGCTTATAGTAATGTAATCCCTCTTCGATTAACTCGGGGTTGAGCTGAATATCAAGTTTACAATTTTCAATGGCGTTCAGCAGGACAAAATTGACCTTTCCACCGACATTCTTTTTATCGAATTTCATGAGATCTACGATTGCATTGAAGTCCTCTTTTTCCAGTTGAATGGAGCCATAAAAGTCCAGGACAAAGGAGCGCAGCGATTCCGTAAGTGAAAAAGGAAAATCAAAAACCCGGGAAGAATAGAATAGTTCTATGACCATACCGGCCGCAATGGCTTCACCATGAGTCAGATTTTTTTTATCAGCAGATTCCAGGAAATAAGACTCAATGGCATGGCCAATGGTATGTCCAAAGTTTAAAGACTTTCGAAGATCATTTTCGAGAAGATCCTTTAAAACAACTTCATTTTTTATCTCGACAGATCTGTACACCAGCGGGTTGATTTTTTGTAAATCAACTTCTGTAAACTCCTCGATGGTACCCCAAAGCTTTTTGTCAAAAGTGAAGCCGTATTTTATAATCTCAGCAAGTCCGGACCTCATTTCTCTGTCAGACACGGTCTTTAAAAAATCCATATCCACCAAAACCATTTCAGGATTGCTGAATAATCCGATTTGATTTTTTAGCACCCCAAGATCTACACCTGTTTTACCACCAACTGAGGCATCCACCATACTTAGAAGGGTGGTTGGAATATTGATGAATTTGATCCCTCTTTTAAACGTGGAAGCCACAAATCCTCCCATGTCAGTAATCACTCCGCCACCGAGATTGATCATCAGTGATTTCCTGTCGGCACCTTTTTCAGAAAGGGTATTCCAAAGATAATTACAGGTTTCTATATGCTTGAACTCTTCACCTGCCTCAATCCGGATCACTTCAAAATTCAAATCAGACTGAGCTCTCTGCAAAAATCCTTTCAGGCAGTGCTTCTCAGTGTTCGTATCTACAAGAATAAATACTTTTGAATGATGATTTTCATTCAAATAATCCCGCAAAGATCTGTAGGCTTCTTCCTGAAAATGCACAAAGTAATTTGTAGATCGTATTGATTGCATAAAAATCGTTTTTTATGATGCAAATAACGGTGAAATTTTTTAAAAAAATAAATCACTCTCGGTATCTTTGCTAAAAAGAAAATAGCATGAATGAACTTTTTAATAATACTGAGGTGGCTTTTAGTCTAAAATCTGATTCAGAGTTGGAAAGAGCCTATTTTTTATTTAAACTAATCAAGAGTGAGCCCTTGGTTAAAATTGGAACAGCGGTTACCAAATTTGCTTTGAAATCTTCATTACCTGTGGAAGGATTAATCAGGTCGACTGTTTTTGATCATTTTTGCGGAGGGGTTAGTGAAACGGACTGTATGCCGATCATTGAACGAATGCATGAAAAGAAAGTTTATTCGGTATTGGATTATTCGGTTGAAGGAAAGGAAGAGGAAGCGCAGTTTGATGCCGTACTTGATAAAACCCTTTCTCTTATCAGTTTTGTCAATGAAAAGGATGCGATGCCGTTTGCAGTATTTAAACCAACAGGTTTCGGAAGGTTTGAATTGTATAGAAAAATAACAGAAGGCGAAGCATTGAATAAGGAAGAGGAGAAGGAATGGGAACGGGTTGTGGAACGTTTTGAAAAGGTTGCCAAAGCTTGTTATGAAAGGAATGAATGCTTACTTGTTGATGCCGAAGAAAGCTGGATGCAGAAAGCCGCTGATGATCTCTTAGAGGATCTGATGGAAAAGTATAATAAAGAAAAGGTGATCATATTCAGTACCTTACAGCTATATCGTCATGACAGACTGGACTATTTAAAAGGCCTTCACCAGCGGGCAAAAAAGAAAGGTTTTAAAATAGGTATGAAGCTCGTAAGAGGAGCCTATATGGAAAAAGAACGAGAACGGGCTGAAGAAAACAAATACCAGGACCCCATATGCGCCACAAAGGAAGATACGGATAAAAACTTCAATGATGTCCTCAAATACATGTTCGATAACATAGAAGATATGGCAATTTTTTGCGGAACGCACAATGAAGAAAGTTCTTATTTGCTTATGGACCTTATCGAAAAGGCCAAAATTGACAAAAGTGATGATCGATTGTGGTTTGGTCAATTGTATGGAATGAGTGATAATATATCATTTAACCTGGCTGATCAGGGTTTTAATGTGGCCAAATACCTTCCTTTTGGTCCCGTGAAAGATGTTATGCCTTACCTGATACGACGTGCAGAGGAAAACACCTCTGTAGCAGGTCAGACTAACCGAGAACTAGACCTTATTTCTAAAGAAAAGAAAAGAAGGAAACTATAAATGTCGACAAGAAATATTTCATTTAATCTCGTATGGACCCTGATCGTTTTTTTGATCATGGACGTTTACGTTTATACCGCTCTGCGAAAAAGTATCAGTAAGAGCAGATGGAAGAATTATTATAATTTCTTGTTCATTATTTTTTTGGCCTTGGGCTATACAGGGTTCTATTATCTGTATACTTATTTTACATTAAAACCATTAGTGGTAGAATGGGCCCCCAATCTGGCCATTGGATTCTTCTTTGCTTTTATGGTTGTAAAGATTCTTCTGGTCCTTTTGTTTTTGTTTGAAGATGTTTACAGGTATCTTAGTTATTTTGTTTTGGTGATTCGGAATTTATTCCAATCAAAAAAGGGAGAGATATCAAGGCCGGGGAGAAGATCCTTTATTAGAAAAACGGGATTGATTGTGGCCGCCATACCATTTACATCCATGCTATATGGAATCACTAAGGGAAAATATAATTTTCGTGTAAACACATTAAAGTTGTCATTTGATAACTTGCCAAAGGCTTTTCAGGGATTCAGGATCGTTCAGATTTCTGACATTCATTCAGGAAGTTTTGATGATGCTTCTGCTATCACAGAAGGAGTTGAAATGATAAATGAGCAAGAACCGGATCTGATTTTGTTTACAGGGGATCTGGTCAATAATGACTCTCGTGAAATTGTACCGTTTATAGAGGATTTTAAAAGGCTGAAGGCCCCTCATGGAGTTTATTCGGTTCTGGGAAATCACGATTATGGAGATTATAAAAAATGGGATTCCCTGGCAGACAAGGAAGAAAATATGAAATTGCTTTACAGATACCAGAAGCAGATGGGGTTTAAGTTATTGAATAATGAGAATGCAACCATAGAAAAAGAAGGGGACAGGTTTGGAATCTACGGAGTTGAAAACTGGGGAAACAAGCCTTTTCCACAACGAGGAGATATTGACAAGGCCCTGGAAGGAAATCAAGATATGAAATTCAAGATTTTACTCAGTCATGATCCTACGCACTGGAACAAGAAGGTCATTGAACATCCGGAGCATTTTGATCTCACACTCTCTGGCCATACACATGGTATGCAGTTTGGTGTAGAGATTCCCGGATTCAAGTGGAGCCCGATCAAATATATTTATCCCCAATGGGCAGGCCTTTATGAGAAAAGTAAACAGTATTTATACGTCAATCGCGGCTTTGGATTTTTGGGTTTTCCCGGAAGAGTCGGAATATGGCCGGAAATTACGGTTATTGAATTATCCGGTAATTCGTAATTATGAAATTTAAATTTTTTAATTCCACAATCAAATCGAAAATAATAAATCTGCTTAGTTGTCCTCAAAGGTTAAGGCCTTTTTGATTTTTCCGGTGCATTCCCCAAAACCGATTCTTACCTCTCCATTATCGCAGTGTCCGCGCATGATAACCGTGTCTCCGTCAAGAATAAACTTTCTTTCCGTTCCATCTGACATTTTTAGCGGTTCAGTTCCTTTCCAGGTTAATTCCAGCATGGATCCATAACTGCTTTTTTCTTTTCCGGATATCGTACCACTTCCATAAAGATCACCAGCCCTTACATTACATCCGTTAACCGTTTGATGGGCCAATTGCTGAGCAATACTCCAGTAAAGATTATTGAAATTGGTCGTACTGACCAAAGTCTCTTCTTGTTTTTTGGGTTTTATAGAAGTCAGCAGCTTAATGTCGTAGCTGTTGAGCCCTTCTTCTTCAAGATATGGCAAAGGTTTAGGATCTTGTTCCGGACCTTTCGATTTATAAGGTTCGAGCGCATCCAGAGTTACGACCCAGGGAGAAATTGTTGAAGCAAAATTCTTTGCAAGAAATGGGCCCAGAGGCACATATTCCCATTTTTGAATATCCCTCGCAGACCAGTCATTGAGCAAAACCATCCCAAAAATATGATTTCTCGCTTCCGATACCGGAACTGGTTTTCCAAGATCATTAGCAGCTGTGGTTATAAAACCCATTTCAACCTCAAAATCAAGTAATTTACAAGGGCCAAAAACAGGTTCAGAGGCTCCTTGTGGGAGTGTCTGCCCGGATGGTCGTCTGATCTTGGTCCCGGACACCACAACTGAAGATGCCCTTCCGTGGTAACCTACGGGAATATGCAACCAGTTGGGAAGAAGCGCGTTTTCCGGGTCCCTGAACATGGTACCCACATTTGTGGCGTGGTCCTTACTGGAATAGAAATCCGTGTAATCACCTATATCCACGGGTAAGAGCATTTCCACTTCATCGATGTTAAAAATAATTTCCTCACAATGCTTCTTATTATTTTTTAACTTATCGTTTTTACTATCAAATATGTCAGCGATCCTGTTGCGGACAAGCCTCCAGGTAGTTCGGCCGTCGGCGATAAAATCATTTAAAGAGTCCTGCATAAAGATATCATCAGTCAAGGGAATCCCTTCAAAGTATCCCAATTGCTGAAAAGCGGCAAGATCTATTGCCGAATTGCCTATTCTTGTTCCTATTGTTGTGATGTCATCCTTGGTCAGAAAAACTCCAAAAGGAATGTTTTGAATAGGGAAATCTGAATCCTTTTCAACGGGCAACCAGCTTTTTCGTTTCGGATTATTAGCAGTTATCTTCATGTTTTTTAAGAATTTGATAAAAAAATTTCGTTTAATTAGGAAAACAATTATTTCATTCCAAATATATAAGTTTCTCTATATATCAGGGATGAATTTATTATTTTTGTGCAGATATATAAATTTACAAATAAAACGACATTCATGAGCCGAGATGAAATAATTTTTGACCTGATAACTGAGGAAAGAGAAAGACAGACAAATGGTTTGGAGTTGATAGCTTCAGAAAACTTTGTGAGCGAGCAGGTAATGGAAGCAGCAGGATCCATTTTAACGAATAAATATGCTGAGGGATATCCCGGTAAAAGATATTATGGAGGATGTGAAGTTGTTGATCAGATAGAGCAGATCGCCATTGACAGAGCAAAGGAACTTTTCAATGCGGAATATGTAAATGTTCAGCCTCATTCAGGTTCTCAGGCAAATACAGCTGTTTTTCAGGCCGTCTTGGAGCCTGGGGATCAAATATTAGGTTTTGACCTTTCACACGGAGGGCATTTGACTCATGGGTCGCCTGTAAATTTCTCAGGAAAACTTTATAAGACTGCTTTTTATGGAGTTGAGAAGGAAACAGGTGTGTTGAACTACGATAAAATCCAGGAAAAAGCAGACGAAGTAAAACCCAAATTGATTATTGCCGGTGCATCTGCTTATTCAAGAGATATTGATTTTAAGCGCTTTAGAGAAATTGCGGATAGTGTGGGAGCCATCTTGCTTGCAGATATTTCACATCCTGCCGGCCTTATTGCCAAAGGGATTTTAAATGACCCTATTCCTCATTGCCATATTGTAACTACAACCACGCATAAAACGCTGAGAGGCCCAAGAGGTGGTATCATCATGTTGGGGAAAGATTTTGAAAACCCCATGGGAGAGACAACACTTAAGGGAAAGGTTAAAATGATGAGCACTATTTTGAATTCTGCGGTTTTCCCCGGAATCCAGGGTGGTCCGTTAGAGCATATCATTGCTGCCAAAGCCATTGCTTTTGGTGAGGCACTCACTGATGAGTTTTTAAATTATCAGATTCAGGTGAAAAAAAATGCTGCTGCACTAGCTAAGGCCTTTGTTGCTAAAGGATATCATATCATTTCAGGCGGAACCGATAATCATATGATGCTTATCGATCTAAGAAATAAAAATATCACGGGTAAAGAAGCGGAAAATGCCTTGGTTAAAGCGGACATAACGGTTAATAAGAACATGGTTCCATTTGATGATAAATCTCCTTTTATCACTTCCGGAATCAGAATTGGTTCGGCAGCAATTACAACCAGGGGTCTTCTCGAGTCAGACATGCAGGCTATAGTTGATCTTATAGATGAAGTCATCGTTAACTTTGAAGATGAAACTGTTCTGGAGTCTGTGGCAGAAAAGGTTAACAAAATGATGCAGGATAAGCCATTGTTTGCCTCTTCACTTGTTATATGATAATAATCATTTAATTACCATTATTTTTAACCTATTTTTACTTAGGTAAATTTGATGGTTCATGGGTTCTCAATCTGTAAAGGCAATTGAAAATTTAAGGGAGCGGAAGGAGTTTTTATATCATTTGCTCAATGATGTAAAGGCGCTGGAAATGATGCTTGATCGTGAAGTTTTTGAAAAAGGGATACAGCGTATCGGAGCCGAACAGGAACTTTGCCTGGTAGATAAAAACTACCGGCCTTCATGTAATTCCCTGGAGATTCTTAAAGAGATCAATGACCCTCACTTTACAACTGAGCTAGCCTTATTTAATATGGAGATCAACCTGGATCCCCACAAATTGTCAAATAAGTGCTTTTCGAAAATAGAAGAAGAGTTAAACACATTGATTTCAAGAGCAGATAAAATTGCTTCGGAAATCGATAATACAAAAATCATTCTGACAGGTATTCTCCCGACACTGAGAAAACGTGATATGATTTTCAAGAATATTACACCTTATCCAAGATATAAGGTTTTGAATAAGATTTTGAAAAGTATAAGAGGGGATGATTTTCTTTTAAGGATAAAAGGTGTAGATGAACTGATCATCAATCATAAATCAATTTTATTTGAGGCTTGCAATACAAGTTTTCAGGTCCATTTACAAATTCCTCAGGATGAACTTGTTGATAAATACAACTGGTCCCAAACCATTGCAGGGCCTGTTTTGTCGATTGCAGCAAATTCACCCTTATTGCTTGGCCGTGAGTTATGGAGTGAAACCAGAATTGCCCTGTTTCAGCAAAGTGTTGACCTGAGAAACCGTTCTTATCTTCTCAGGGAACAAAAACCAAGAGTATCTTTTGGAAGTAGCTGGATAAAGGATTCGGTAATAGAGTTATATCAGGATGACATCGTCAGATACACGCCACTTCTTACCACGACAAAAGAAATGAAAGAGGATGCCGTGGCTCAACTTGAGAACGGGAAGATTCCTAAACTGGAAGCTATCAATATACATAATGGAACCATTTACAGATGGAACAGATTGTGTTACGGTGAAACTCATGGGATTCCACATATGAGAATCGAAAATAGGTATATTCCCGCGGGACCCACTGTTAAAGACGAAGTTGCCAATGCGCTGTTCTGGGTTGGGTTGATGCAGGGAATTCCGGAAAAATACAAGAATTTACCTGATTTCCTTCCATTTAATGAAGTCAAGGGTAACTTTATAAATGCGGCACGAACAGGGATCAATACATATTTTAACTGGTTTGGTCAAGGGATTTCTGCAAGAAGATTGATACTAACGGAGCTAATTCCGATTGCCAGGGAAGGGCTTCTTAAATCTCACATTGATCAGAAAGATATCGATTATTATCTCAATATTATTCAAAAGCGGGCGGAAACGAGATATACCGGTTCGCAGTGGATGAGACACAGCAATCGAATTCTGAAGAAAAAAATGACAAAGGACATTGCCAATGCTACCTTGACAGCGCATTTATATCAAAACCAGAAAGAAGGAAATCCTGTTCATGACTGGAAACTAGCCAAGGACAATCACGTTTTGGACCTGGATATTGGTATGACCAAATTGGAAAAATTCATGACCACTGAAGTTTTTGTGGTTAATGAAAATGATCTGGTTGAACTGGTTTCTAAAATCATGGAGTGGAGAAATATTCATCATATCCCGGTGGTTGATGACAAAAACAGGCTTACCGGATTGATTACAAAGAAAAATATTCAGGAGATAAGTGGCCAGGATACCAATGTGATTGTTGCTAAAGATATAATGGTAAAAGATGTCATCACCGTTGATTCAGAAACTTCCATTGAAAAGGCAAATAAAATTATGATAGAAAACAGGATTGGATGTTTGCCTATTATTGAATTAGAGGATCTGGTTGGAATTCTAACGAAAAACGATCTGAATAAAATTCTGAGTTCCTGATATGACTGCGGTTACGAAGAATAAGAAACGGTTTTCGCCTGAAAATAGGGTTCTCGGAAGTTTTTACGGTACGAATAATGGTCCTACAATACTAATTTTTGCTGGAATACACGGAAATGAAAAGGCAGGTGTATACGCTTCTGAAAAGGTTATTTCGAAAATTGCGGAAAGAAATATCCGATTTAAAGGTAATGTACATTTTATTTTGGGAAATATAAATGCCTTGAATAAAGGAGTTCGTTTCGAGGAGTTTGATCTGAACAGGATATGGAGAAATGAGCACTTTGAGGATCCCATTAAAACCAGTGCAGGATTAATCGCTGAAAGAAAGGAACAAATAGAAATTTTGTCCATTGTTAAGGCAATTCTGCTAAATGAACCAGGGCCGTTTTATTTTCTTGATTTACATACTACTTCTGCACCTTCTGTTCCTTTTATTACAATTAGCGATTCCCTGAATAATAGAAAATTTTCATCAAATTTTCCTGTCCCTGTTGTTTTCGGGATTGAAGAGTTTCTAGATGGTCCCCTGTTGACTTTTATCAATGAATATGGGCATATTGCCCTGGGATTTGAAGGCGGTGCGCATGAGGATCCTTCCTCGATAGTGAATTGCGAAGCTTTCATCTGGAAGGCTCTCGTTCATTCCAAGTGTATAGAAAAAGGAAATGTTCCTGAATATTCAACCTACCAGAAAGTATTTGAAAACCTCTGTTGCAAATATCAGTTCTTCGCGATAAAATACAGGTACGAGATCAAACCGGATGAGGATTTTAACATGCGGCCGGGATTCAAAAATTTTGAACCTATCAAAAAAGATGCATTATTGGCTTTTAGCAATGGTACACCTATTCCTTCTCCCAGAAGGGGGAGGATTTTTATGCCTTTGTATCAAGAGCAGGGAGAAGACGGTTTCTTTGTCTTAAAGAAAATATCGAAATTCTGGTTATGGCTATCCATCATCGCGAGAAGACTTAAATTTAATCACTTTTTGAGGCTAATACCCGGGGTAAACCAGGACCCGGAGAATAATTACACCTTGATTGTTGACCCAAAAGTAGCCCGGTTCATGACGCTTCCTATTTTTCATTTATTCGGATACAGGCAACAGATTTATAAAGATGATAAATTGCATTTTATCAAGCGGGACAGAAAGGTTACAATTTTTCCTTAGTAACGGAATACTAATCTTTCAGATAATTCTCTAAAACAGCAAGTGCATAGATACTGGCAATTTCATTGGCAAATTTTGGAAAATCGACGTGAGCGTTATGATTGGCATTATCAGATATGGTTCGGATGATGGAGTAGGGCACCTCGTACTCATAACATACCTGAGCAACAGCTGCTCCCTCCATTTCCACACATTTTACATCAGGCAGTCCCGATAGAATAGAAGATATTTGTTCCTTTCCTGATATGAACTGATCACCCGAGGCAATGGCCCCAATATGAATGTTCGGTTCTGAGATTTCAAATTGGCTCAGCTTGTCACGATCAATATAATTATGAATAGTATCAAAAAAAGATTCACAGGCCAGCTTCAATTTGTTCCTTTTATCATGATCTGTATTGAAAGATCTCAATCCCAAAAGAGGAACTTCATATGTGGCCACCAAAGGACTTCCATCTAAATCATGTTGATAGAGTTCTTCTCCTATTATTATGTCTCCAATAGACACTTCAGGCTGAATCCCTCCGGCAACACCTGTGAATATTATTTCCTGAATATTAAAGTCATTCAATAGTTGGGTTGCAGTTGTCGCTGAGGCCACTTTCCCCCATCTTGAAAAAACGATGACCACCTCTTTGTTAAACAGAGTACCTTCAAAATAGGTACGCATGCCTTTGGTCGATTTTTTTTGAACCTTTAGAACATTGAGAATAGCCTGAATCTCCTCCTTCATGGCACTGACAATACCTATTTTCATACAACAAATGAAGATTTATGAATGAATAATTTTACCATCCTTCATTTCCAGTTTTCGATCCGCCATTTGAGCCAGTTCCTGATTGTGGGTCACAATGACGAAGGTCTGCTTAAACTTATCGCGAAGGGTGAAGAAAAGCTCATGTAAATTTCTTGATGAGGTGGTATCCAAATTGCCACTGGGTTCATCAGCGAAAATAACGTCAGGTTTATTGATCAAGGCCCTTGCCACTGCTACTCTTTGCTGTTCTCCTCCGGATAGTTCACTTGGTTTGTGATTCTTACGATCTGAAAGTCCCATAAAGGATAATAATCTTTCTGCTTCTTCCTCTACTTCTTTCCTTGATCTGTTGGCAATGAACCCGGGTATACAAACATTTTCCAAGGCTGTAAATTCTGGAAGCAGCTGATGAAACTGAAAAATGAATCCAATATGCTTATTTCGAAATTTCGAAAGTGCTTTGTCGTTTAGTCTTTTAATCTCCGTATCATTGATGGACAAGCCTTCACTTTGGGTAGGTTTATCCAGAGTTCCCAGAATTTGTAAAAGTGTTGTTTTTCCTGCTCCACTTGGACCGACTATGGCAACGATCTCACTCTTTTTTATATGAAGGTCCACACCTTTTAGAACTTCCAGGTCTCCATAATATTTATGGATGTTTTCGGCTTTGATCATTACAGTAATTTATGCGTGTGAAAATACAATATTTTGATGAGTTATCAAGTGCACCTAATCTTTTCGGTAAAGGCTTACAACGAAGTAATTATGAATTTTCTTTACTCAACCAGCTTTTGATATTATTGTAGTCGAGAAAGTATATCAGTTTTATGGATAGCAAATGTCCATAAGGTTGCTCAAGGAGTTCAGAAAGGTTTTCCCCAAATGACAAGTATGAACGATCATTTTGATTTTCGATTGTATTTCTGTACAAGGCAACAAGTTCACTTCCCCTGGTGAATTGCCAGACATATCTAAGATCAAGGTTCCAGTTGTTAAAATTCACATCATTATTTTCTTCATAGGGGTGGGGGCTTAAATAACCGTCTTCTTCAAGTTGATAATATTGGTCTTCGTAGGCCACTGTTGACCAATAATGCCTAAAGGAAATACTGATTGAAGATTTATCATTAAAATTGTATTTACCTGAAAAACTATTTTCGATCTGGTTGTTTTGTCTTACTCCAAAAATTATTGTTTCATCCTCAAGGGTATCAACATAACCCGGTTGGTTAAAGCTCTGATCCAGAATAAATCCATAGCCAAATTCCAATCGATCATTCATCCTGAATCGGGGAGAAAGACCAAATTCGAATGACTGCTCTTTAGTGCCGTATCGCTTTCTGTATTCAAGACCAATTTCAGCTGCCAGCCTCTTTCTGAAATCTGATGAAAAGAAACCTTCTGTTGAAAACATACCGTTACGTTTCCAGAACCTTCCTTCAGTACGTGGTTCGAAAAAATCAACTCGCTCCCCCAGATTTGTGCCAATTTCCAAACCATAGGAGTATTGTTTAAGATTGGTGGCAAATGCATCTATTTCCATGTAATTACCCGTGGATACACTTGGGTCAAACCTTCTAAAATGTCCGGCAAAAAAACTTACTCTGAAATTATTGAAATGCTCTGTGGGTTTAAAGATCTGATAGGAAACATTTCCCATGATATCGTTATAATTATTATTTCTTTGAAAACCCAGATCATTTTTGTCATACTTGTCATCAGCAAACCGATGTCTTATGCTGTATCGAATACTTCCTTTTGTTTTTTCAAAATCCATTCTCGAGGAAAACCCTGTAGTATTCATATCGTTTTCACGAATTGTACTGGTACTCCCGTCCAGACTGAACCTATAGGAATTGGCCCTGTTAGCAAGACTCATAACCAAAGAGGTTACATTGGCATCGCGAAAATCTCCTTCCCTCAAAACATTTGTATTGACAATTCCTATAGATGAGTTTTTGTTGAATTCCTGATCCACCACAAAAACATTGTAATTTGCCAGAGGCTCCGTTTTTATTCTTGAGGATTCTCCTGTAATGGTGTCTACTACGGTAGCATAGGTGTTTTCGGTTACAGCATTCAATACCCCAATTCCTAAACCTTTTTGTGATCGTCCCGTTACTTTTACAGCATTCAGAACCTTAACTTCATCCGGATTATCGACAATTTCATACTCGTCATAAGCATCTTCCACATCTCCTCTTCCCACCGGGCTATTCCCAATTCTTCTTGAGAAGAACAGATTACCCTTGTTCAGTAAATCGGCACCTTCAATGAAAAATTGGCGCTGTTCCGAAAAGACTTGTTCAAAAGGGCCAAGGTTTAGGACAACATTATCAAATCCCGCCTGGGAAAAATCCGGGACCAAAGTGGCGAACAGCGTAAAATTATCTGTTATTCCATATTTGAGATCCATCCCGAAGTTCAGGCTTGTATCCGTATTTCCATCATAACTGTTAAGAATGAATGATCCAAAAGGTGAAAAACTTAGTCGGGTAGGGGGATCAATGTTTTTTAAGCCTTTTAGAATGCCGTCATATTGGGTGAATCTCCCTGTTGATTTGTCAATATAATTCCAAACATAATGTTGACGGCTGCTCTCAATACGTCTGTGTAAATTAAGGCCCCAGGTCATATCTTCACCGGAAGCAAATCTCAAGGCTGAATACGGAATTTTCATTTCTACGTACCATCCTTTTTCGTCAAAACTCACCTCACTGAACCAAACTTCATTCCAGCTGAAATCTTCGCCGTTGGCAGGTGAGAACTGAGCATCCAGTTGTGTAGCTCCCGAAGTAACAAAAAAAGCGTACATATTCTGTCCGTCATTATTGGGGCTGATCCCGATCGCAAAAAAATCTGCCGTTCCAAAATTATCGCGCTCACTGAGCTGTTTTAAGATCTTATCAGGATTCGAATCATATAAATAAGCACCAACATAAATGGCAGAGTTATCATAGATAATTTTTACTTCAGTCTTTTGATTTTCGGGTTCCTTATCACCATCTCCTGGTTCAAACATGACAAAATCTTTGGCAATTTCCGCATTCTGCCATTCTTTTTCATCAAGTTTTCCGTCTATAACAGGAGCTTCAGTTACCCTATTGGTAAGTAGTTCTTTCCTCTCGATCTGTGCCTGTACTGACAACACCGATATTAAAAAATAAAAGAGAAATATTGTTCTCATAAAAGAGGAATAGTAGGCTTATTTTGACCCAACGAAAGTATACAGGGGAGGGATAATTCTGTCTTAAAGAATTGTTAAACTATTTACGATAATTTGAGAATCTTGAATATGAGGATGTAATCTGGATAACAAAAAATTTAATAAGGTGGTTTATTCTATCTCAATTAAATAGTTACTTTTGTAATTATCAAACAAAAACGTCTAATTAATGAACTTACACGAATATCAAGGAAAAGAGATATTAAACAGTTTCGGAGTAAAAATACAACGAGGAATAGTGGCCGATAATCACAAGAAGGCTGTTGAAGTAGCAAAGCAATTGGCAACTGAAACCGGTACAGGATGGTGGGTTATAAAGGCTCAGATTCACGCAGGTGGAAGAGGAAAAGGTGGTGGGGTTAAACTGGCCAAGAGTCTTGATGATGTGGAAAACATATCAAAAGACATCATTGGAATGATGTTGAAAACACCACAAACTCCGGTGGAAGGAAAAAAAGTGAATCAGGTGTTGATTGCGGAGGATGTATATTATCCTGGTGATAGTGAACCCGAAGAATATTATATGTCTGTTTTGCTCAACAGGGCAACGGGCAGAAATATGATTATGTATTCCACAGAAGGAGGGATGGATATTGAAACAGTTGCCGAAGAAACCCCTCATTTAATTTTTACGGAAGAAATTGATCCGGGAACGGGATTACTTGGTTTCCAGGCTCGTAAGATCGCTTTTAACTTAGGATTATCAGGTAAGGCGTTTAAAGAGATGGTAAAATTTGTATCAGCACTTTATACTGCCTATGTTGAATCTGATTCCTCATTATTTGAAATTAACCCAGTATTGAAAACCTCTGATGATATGGTTCTGGCGGTTGACGCTAAGGTAACCCTGGATAACAACGCCCTATACAGACATAAAGATTATCTTGATCTCAGAGACTTAAGGGAAGAGAACCCTATTGAGGTTGAGGCCAATGCTGTGGGACTGAATTATGTGGATCTCGATGGAAACGTGGGATGCATGGTTAATGGAGCAGGTCTTGCCATGAGTACAATGGACCTGATCAAACAATCCGGTGGAGAGCCTGCAAACTTTTTGGATGTAGGAGGAACAGCTGATGCGGAAAGAGTTGAAACAGGATTTCGTATTATTCTTAAGGATCCTAAAGTAAAAGCCATTTTGGTTAATATTTTTGGCGGAATTGTGAGATGCGACAGAGTTGCTCAGGGAATTGTTGACGCTTATAAAAACATGGGAGACGCCATTAAAGTTCCGATTATTGTAAGACTTCAGGGAACAAATGCTGTTGAGGCAAAAGAACTAATTGACAAGAGTGGACTTGACGTTATATCAGTTGTCGAGTTTAAGGAGGCAGCCAATAAAGTGCAACAGGTACTGGGATAAGAATTTTTATTTTTAAAAAAATAGACTCGATTTATCGGGTCTTTTTTTTGACATGAATTGCCATCTGACAAATTTCAAGCGGTCAATAATTTGAAAAAAAGGTTCTCGATTAGAATATATGATTCATAAATTTGGCCGGATTTTAGAAAAAGAGATCAAATTGGGTGTTTTTGTTTTAACCGTTTTCCACTAGGCCTAATTGAATAAGCATACTTAATGCATCAATAAATGGATCATTTCTAACTGAAACAAAATTGTTTAAAGGAGGGTGTTAATAGATAATAAGCTGTTTATAAGTCAATTAGACATATAAATAGCTAATTCTGGTAAACTACCTGTTTTCAGGGATATTTTAAATTCCCATTTTTATCTATTGTTTGATACTGATATCCTGACTTACATTTGAACTATGGTTTTCACGTAAGATCATATTCTTTAACAAACAATAAGATTTAATACTATAAAGAGATAAAATTACTTTACTCCTATTTGATTGAACCCGAGTTCATATTTAATTCAAACGGATCAGAAATATTTTTATCCAGGACTAAATCTTCTATTTTACAGTTTTTCCTAATTTGAAATAACATCAATATTGAATCGTCAATTATTAACGTAAATATTTCAATTATGAAAAAGATAACTTTATTATTCGTCTTCGCCCTAGCCGGCATTACAGGATTCGCACAGGAATCATCTGAATCAAAACAAATAAATTCTGAATCAATAGAACGTGAATTGGAATACATTATTGTACTGGATGACGTTGTTGTAGATGATAACATTGATATGTTACTGAATGACAGCGCACTAGAAGGGGATATTCATTTTGATTTTAACACTCATGAGTTGGTGCATGACGCTCCGGAACCTGCTGGAATTGAAAGTAAATTCATAGACGGTGCCTTTACTTATAATGAGTATGCCTACAACTACAATTTTGAAGATACACTGGGTAGCATAAGCTCATAGTTAGCAGCATATCAAAAGTTATCTTCCCTCATTACATAAAGAGTAATCAAATAAAACAACTATAAAACATTAAAATTATACGCCATGAAAAAGATAGTATTCATTTTAGCCATTTCATTAATAGGAATTTCAACATACGCCCAGGAGTCCAAATCAGGTCCAAAGGAAAAAATTACCAAGTATGTTACAACTTTTCCAAACGGAGATGAGGCAATCACGATCACTGATAATTCGAGATCTACCAATATGGAGTTAGCATCTTCTGACGACTTCTATAAGTATGAAATCCTGGAAACTTCCAGCCATGAATTGGTACATGGGGAGACCAATCGCGGGAATGTATGTGCCATTGACAAAACCAAGCTTGAAGAAGGAACCTATACTCTAAAAGTGTATACGGAAGATTTTGTCATCACTTCTGATATAACAATTGGAGAGAGTGAAAGCTAAATCAGGAGTAAAAATTCAAGAATTCATTAAAATATATATCATGAAAAATTCAATTATAACATTTGCAATTCTTCTCATAAGCGTAGCGGGATTTGCTCAACAATCAAACAAACAATCTGAAAAAGTGACCAAGTATGTTACAACCTTTCCTAACGGTGAGGAGGCTATAACCATTACAGATCATTCAGCGTCCGACAACCTTACATTAAATTCAGCTGACAATTTCTACAAGTATGAAATTCTCGAGACGTCGAATCATGAGCTTGTTCACGGATCTGATAACCAGGGAAAGGTTTGTAACATAGATAAAAACAAGTTTGAAGACGGAACCTATACTTTAAAGGTTTATACGGAAGATTTTGTCATTACTTCTGACATAACAATATCAAACGGATTTGAAAATGAGGAACATGATTCTACGATTCAGTAGACTGTTTTAAAGAAACATGTACATAATTATATGAGATATATTTTAAAGATAGTAATGCTGTTTATAGCCTATAACGGATTCGCTCAGAATGCATCAAAAATGAAGAAAACTGTTACAACCTTCCCAAATGGGGATGAGGCCATAACCATCATTGAAAATTCAGATACCAATGTCATAAAATTGATCAGTTCCAGAGATTTTAATGCATATGAAATGCTGGACCTTTCAAATCATGAAATCAATCACCGTTCATCAAAAAAAAGGGAGATTATCAGAACGGAGAATAAGAGCAGGTATGAACAAAATTATGCCATTGGTAGAACTGAATCTGAAAAGTTAAAGAAAAAAAGGGAAGACAGTGACAAAACTGATGGGGCATAAATGATCAAAACAAATGAAGAGATGCCAACAGGATGTTTTTAAGTCTTGACAGAAAACAAGTAAAACAAAGTAAAATGAAAAATTTGAACACAATCGGAATCGGCCTAATCCTTTTTATAGGAACGCTTTTCAATCAGGAATTGAAGGCTCAAAGTTTTAATGATCAGGACAAAAACCCACATGACATAGTCTATTACAGGCCGGCCGAGCAAACCAGGCCACAAATTAAAGTGGTGTATGGAAGACCGGCTGCAAATGACAATGAGGTGTTTGGTACTCAAATTCCATTTGGACAAATTTGGAAAACGGGTAGTAACGAATCTACCGAAATAAAATTTTACTGTGATGTAATGTTCGGTAACAAGTTTGTAAAAGCGGGCACGTATTCATTGTACACTATACCCAACAGGGATTACTGGATTGTTATTTTGAATGGAAAAACGGATACATACGGGGCGCATTTTTACAATCCTAAATATAATGTGGCCACGATTGAAGTACCGGCTGTAAAAGGGCAAAAAATGGATAACTTTTCGATTGGATTTGATTCAAAAAGTTACGGAACTCAAATGGTTTTGGCCTGGGCTGAAACAAGAGTCAGAATTCCATTGTATACTGAAGAAAGACTCATTTCTAAAATTTAATTATTGATTAATTTGTGTTGACTGTTTTGGGTTAAAGCCATAAAAACCAAAGCCGTCACATTCAAAAAAAAGGGGATTATTTTAAAAACAGGTTCCTCCATTATTGGAGGAACCTGTTTTTATATTCGTTAATTTCCATTGTACAGGAATCTTTTTTTCCGAACCATTTATAACGGTTTCTGGCAACCAATCGATAAATGGCGTCTCGAAAAGAAAGAGGAAGGTATTTAAAAACGGTAAACATGTTCCATGGCCTGTTCAGATTTCTGCAAATCTCCAAAACCGCATCTGATTCGTCAAAGACTTTGTTATTTGCTAGAAGAAGGATCGAAGAAGGATTAATATTTTTTATGTTATAATGTAACAAAATATTTTTTGCAGCGTCTGATTGTAAGGAAGCGAATATGAACTGTGGCTTGGATTCATTTTTTAAAATGAACTTTACGGATCGGTTGCACAAATTGCAAACACCGTCAAATAAAATTACAGGGTTTTGTGTAATATCAGACATCGTGCAAAATTATGAAATTCGCCTAGCAAAGAAATGACAAAGTATGTTTTTAATTAAAATTAAAATAGGGTCTTCTAATGATAGAAATTAAAAATCTTCATAAATCCTACCCAATGGGGGAGGATTCATTACATGTTCTTAAAGGATTAAATTTACATATAAAAGAAGGAGAGTTTGTTTCCATTATGGGTTCTTCGGGATCAGGTAAATCAACCTTATTAAACATTGTAGGTTTATTGGATATTCATGACGAAGGTGAGTATTACCTGAATGGACAGTTGATTCAGAATTTAGATGAAAAGAAGGCGGCCGTATTGAGAAATAAGTTCTTGGGTTTTGTTTTTCAGTCTTTTAACCTGATCACTTATAAAAATGCCCTTGAAAATGTAGCCTTACCACTGTATTACAAAGGAGTAGGCAGGAAAGAAAGGCAGAAGGTTGCTATGGAATATTTAGAAAAAGTAGGTCTGGGAGAATGGGCGGATCATTTACCAAGTGAACTTTCAGGTGGACAGAAACAGAGAGTGGCAATTGCCAGGGCCCTGGTTACCAATCCAAAAGTTGTTTTGGCCGATGAACCAACAGGTGCACTTGATTCTACAACGTCCCATTCTGTGATGGAACTTTTAAAAGAGATCAATGACGAAGGAATGACAGTTTTTGTGATTACACACGAAGAGGATATTGCTGCTGAAACTGACAGAATTGTTCGATTACGTGACGGTGTAATCATCAGTGATGAAGTAACGAATAGAAAAGTAAAGGCATAATTTATGTTTGATTTAGATCGTTGGAGAGAAATATTTCAAACTTTAGGCAAGAACAAGCTTAGAACTATCTTGTCAGGTTTTACTATTGCTTTTGCCATCCTTTTATTCACCCTGCTTTTTGGAATCGGTAACGGGCTGAAGCATTTTTTTGAAGAAGCCTTTGCAGGAGATGCCGTTAATTCTGTTTATATATTTTCTGGTACCACCACAAAGCCATATAAAGGGCTTCAAAGTGGTCGCAATATACAATTCCGGAATGATGACACTAAATTCATCAATGAAAAATTTGAAGAAGAAATAGCCTTTTTCAGCCCGAATATTCAGCGCTTTAATGTTTTGACTGTTTATCGTGGTAATCAAAACAATTACACGGTAAGAGGAGTTTATCCTGATTATTTGCCACTGGAATCAGCTGTTATAGAAAAGGGACGTTTTTTAAGTGTAATGGATCTGAAAAAAAGGGCGAAAGTGGTAGCCATAGGCCGGCTAGTTGAACAGGATCTTTTTGGAAACAGAAGTGCGATGGGTAAGGACATCAGCATAGGTGGTATATCTTACAAAGTTATCGGAGTATTTAGTGATCCGGGAGGAGACCGTGATGAACGATTTATTTATACCCCGTTCACGACGGCACAAGGGATGTATAGAGAGAATGATGAACTTGATTACTTTGGGCTAACCTATAATCCAAAACTCAATGTTGATCAGGCTTTGCAGTTCACTAGTGTTTTAACCAGAATCTTTAAGGAAAAGCATAGTGTGGACCCTAGAGATCAGGGTGCCATCAGGGTTCGAAATTATGCTGAGGGATCCAAAAATGTGCAACAATTTATTCTGGTTTTGAATATTATCATTCTTTTTATAGGTATCGGGACGTTGATTGCCGGTGTAATTGGTATCAGTAATATTATGGTGTATATAGTTAAGGAGAGGACCAAGGAACTGGGAATTAGAAAGGCGCTCGGTGCAACACCGGGTTCTATAGTATCTATGATCATGCAGGAATCAATTTTTGTTACGGCAATCGCAGGTTATGTGGGACTCATGATCGGTGTTCTGGTTTTAAGAGGTATAGGTGATAGTTTGGAGAAATATTTTATTGTAGATCCGAGTGTCGAAACTTATGTCGTGATTGGCGCTACTATTGTCCTCATAATTGCAGGAACGATAGCAGGATACATTCCTGCCAAAAGAGCGGCCAGAATTAAACCAATTGTGGCCTTGAACGACGAGTAAACCCAATCATTATGAAATTTATATTTGACAGAGACACGTGGCAGGAGATATACGGCAGTATTCGCAAGAATAAAATGCGTGCATCAATTACAATTATTGGTGTTATGTGGGGTATATTTCTTTTGATCGTTTTATTGGGGGCCGCAAGAGGTATGGAGAATAATTTCAACAAATTGTTCGGGGATTTTGCCACAAACAGTGTATTTGTCTGGGCTCAGTCAACCAGTATGCCTTTTAAGGGATTTCAGGAAGGGAAAAATATAAGATTAAAACTTTCCGATGCCGATCATATCATGAGTGAGATCGAAGGCCTGGAATTTGTGGTTCCGAGACATCAAAGACAATCTCAGGCTACCAATAACTTTAAAACAGGTTCCTTTGGAATCTATGGCGATTATCCTGAATTGGACCGTGTAGAGAAAAAGGATATGGTTTACGGAAGGTTTATTAATGACTCTGACATAGAAGAAAAGAAAAAGGTATGTGTGATCGAAGAAGAAATCTTTAAGCAGTTATTCGATAAAGATGAATATCCTATTGGTCAGTATATCAAGATAAACGATGTAAATTATAAAGTTATCGGTATGTATAAACAGGGTCAGGTCAGAATGGGCGGCCCACAGGGAGCTATACATATTCCATTTACGACCTTTCAGCAGGTTTACAATACTGGAAATACGATGGGCTGGATGATGATAACAGGAAAACCTGAATATGAGATCAAGCAGATCGAGGCAGATGTCAAGTTACTTTTAAAGAATTTACATAAGGTTCACCCAAATGACAACAGGGCTTTTGGAAGTTTCAACCTGGGAAATGAAATAAAGAAATTCACAGGTTTCCTGACCGGGATGCAATTTCTGACTTGGTTCGTAGGTATTGCCACTTTAATTGCAGGTGTATTTGCAATTGGAAATATTCTTCTGATCACTGTAAAAGAGAGAACCAAAGAAATCGGTATCAGAAGAGCACTGGGAGCAAAACCCTGGGAAATTAAAAGACATATTATGCTGGAATCAGTTTTTCTGACTAGTCTGGCGGGGGCACTCGGAATAATTTTTGGGGGGATCATACTGATGGTCATAGATTCGACCATGGGTAAAGGCCCGGATTCTGCCCTGACGAATCCTACCGTTGATATTCCGGTTATTTTAATTGCGGTTTCCACTTTGATAATACTGGGAACTCTTATAGGAATGATTCCGGCGCAGGTAGCCGTTAGCATCAAACCAATTGATGCCTTAAGAGATGAATAATTAACAATCAAATTGAATAGAAAATAATTTACGATGAAAAAAAAGTTAATATTTGGAAGTATTATTATAGCCTTAATCGCTGTTCTTGTTTGGCTTGGAAAAAAGAACAGTAAATCTCCAATTGAATATGAAACAGAAAAACCTTTCAAAACCAATATCGTTAGAAAAACGGTGGCGACAGGAAAAGTTATTCCATTGGAAGAAGTTGAGATTAAACCTCAGATTACAGGTATAATTGAAAAAATATATGTTGAAGAGGGAGCAAAACTCGAAAAAGGAGATCTCATTGCAAAAGTAAGGGTAATCCCTAATGAGCAGGCGCTTGCAAATGCACAGGGACGTGTAAGAAAAGCTGAACTGGCCTTAAATAATACCAAAATCATTTATGATCGAAATAAAAAATTGTACGATAACGGGGTAATTTCTCAGGGTGAATTTGAAGTTTTTGAGCTTAATTATGATCAAGCAAAGCAAGATCTAGTAAATGCCGAAAATGATTTCCAGATAATCAAAAAAGGATATACCGGGCAAGGAGGATCGGCCAATACGAATATCAGGGCCACCACTTCTGGAATGATTTTGGAGATTCCTGTTAAAGAAGGATATCAGGTAATTCAAAGTAATAATTTTAACGCTGGTACGACAATAGCGTCAATTGCAGATATGACCAAAATGATTTTTGAAGGAAAAGTGGATGAAGCTGAGGTTGGAAAATTGAACGAAGGTATTGAAATTGAAGTTGGACTTGGAGCCATTGAAAAGAAAAAATTCCCGGCTAAGCTAAACTTTATCGCTCCAAAAGGAACGGAAGAAAATGGGGCAGTACAATTTAAAATTAAAGCAGATGTTACCCTGGATGAAGAGTATTTTGTAAGAGCAGGATACAGTGCCAATGCCGATATCGTTTTGGAAAAGAAAGACAGTGTTTTATCTATTAAAGAATCTCTGTTACAATTCGATAAAAAAACGGAGATGCCTTATGTTGAAATAAAAACAGGGGATCAGCAATTTGAAAGAAAAGATCTGGAACTGGGAATTTCTGATGGAATTAACGTAGAAATAGTTTCCGGTATAACCGAAGAAGACGAGATCAAGATCTGGAATAAGACAAGAAAGGATGATCAAAACCAGAGAGGATAAAATTTAGTAATGAATGACAAAAAGGCTCCGCATATGTGGAGCCTTTTTTTGTTTAAATGGATATAAAAATGAATGTTCCCGATAAAAAAATGACTTTTATCAATGGTATACTCACTTTTTTTTAGGAAATTTAGGGTATTATTAATTGCAAACATTTTAAGCCCATGGAGACAAAACTAGTTTACTTAAGCGATTTGAAATTTAATTTAAAGGTGTGGAAGGAAGAATTAAGGTTTCATAGAAAAGAGATGGAGAAATTTGAGAAGAAACTCGAAGCCATAGCCAAGCGGAATTTAGGAATAGAAGCGATGGCACCTTTAGAAGGTTTTCAGAATAAAATAATTAGGGAAAAAGAAGTAATAGGAAGAATGCTTCAGCGAATTAGGATGAAAAGAAAGATTATTGAAACCGCTGATTTAAGTGAAGAACTGGATGGAAGATTAAGAAACCAGCAAACGTCAATGCGTGATGATATGAAAACTTATATAAAATTGCACTATGAATTGAAAGAAGATCTCATGGATTATTTCTTAAGATGGTTGTAATAGAATAAAAGCCCCGATGTCGGGGCTTTTTTTTTATGAAAATTGTTTGGAGATTTTATCAGCTTTTCTGGATTCTGAATAATCGTAAAAGCCTTCTCCGGATTTTACTCCAAGTTTTCCGGCCGTAACCATATTGACCAGTAAAGGACAGGGAGCGTATTTTGGGTTGCCAAATCCGCCATAAAGTACGTTAAGAATAGATAAACACACATCAAGTCCTATAAAATCAGCTAGCTGCAATGGTCCCATGGGGTGGGCCATACCTAATTTCATGACCGTATCTATTTCATATACTCCTGCCACACCTTCATATAGAGAATAAACGGCCTCATTGATCATTGGCATCAATATTCGATTTGCAATAAACCCGGGATAATCATTTACTTCTACAGGGACCTTACCCAGTTTTTTGGAAAGTTCCATGATCAACAGGGTCACCTCGTCGGAGGTTGAGTAACCCCTGATGACTTCCACTAGTTTCATGATCGGAACGGGGTTCATAAAATGCATGCCTATAATCTTATCAGCCCTTTTTGTTACCGAGGCTATTTCCGTAATCGAAATGGAAGAAGTGTTTGTGGCTAAAACAGCTGATGATGGAGCAAACTCATCTATCTGTTGAAAAATCTGTTTCTTTAAATCAAGGTTTTCGGTTGCCGCTTCCACAACCAGATCGGCTTCTTTAACACCTTCATTTAGAGACGTAAAGGTTTTTATTCTGTGTAAGGTTCCCTCTTTGATATCAGCACTAATTTTTCCTTTAGAGACCAGTCGATCCAGATTTCTGTCAATACTGATTAGTGCATTTTCCAAAGCTTTTTCAGAGATATCAACAAGCTTTACTTCAAAATCATTTTGAGCAAAAACATGGGCAATTCCATTGCCCATGGTTCCCGCTCCAATTACCGTTATATTTTTCATTTATAGGATTTTTTAGGAGGCATGGTACCAAAAACATGATCCCATAATGTATTTGAAACACCAAAAGCCTTATCTGGATACTTATAGTGGTGCAAACTGTGATGTTTCCATAAAAATTTAAATCGTTTAGGTGGTTTTACCACATGCGTGGCTCTGTGTAAAAATGAGTATAACAGATAACCAAGAAAGAATCCCGGGAAAAATCCCCAGGTTAATACAGGTTGACCGAGAATACTAAAAACTCCATAAAAAATGGCAAATAATATTGACGCCATGATAAGCCCAGGAACGGGAGGCATTAATAACCTTTCAGTATCCCTTGGGTAAAGGTGGTGCGATCCGTGCATAATAAAATGAAAACGCTGAACAAACTTGTTCTCAGAGATCCAGTGAAACAGGTACCGGTGAAGCATATATTCCGCAAAGGTCCAGAAGAATAGTGCAAAAATAAATAATCCGGTAAAGGTCAGCACGGGAATCTTTTGGATGAAGATTCCATTGTAGATGAGTAGTAAAACAACCAGGCCATATACTATTATATTTTGCTTTAAAGAGGTTTTGGTAAGGCTTTCTAAAAAAGGATTTTTAAAAATAGTGGCAGATCCTCTGTGATGTTCTGTAGTAACTTTTGGTTCCATAATTAAAAACTGTCAATAATCTTTTGGGCAACTTCCAGGGCTTTTGTTCCCTGACTCAAAGACACAATTGGAGTTTTGTTTTGATCTATCGCTTCAGCAAATGATTCCAACTCGTCTAAAATTGCGTTGTTCTGATGAATTTTTGGGTTTTCAAAATATATTTGTTTCTTTTTTCCTTCAGCGTTCTGAAGGATCATAGCAAAGTCGTCCGTATCTTCCGGCGCATCTTTCATTTTAACAACTTCAGATTTTTTCTCCAAAAAATCGACCGAAATATAAGCGTCTTTTTGAAAGAATCTGGACTTGCGCATATTTTTCATGGAGATTCTGCTGGCCGTGAGGTTAGCAACACATCCATTCATAAATTCGATTCTTGCATTTGCAATATCCGGGGTTTCACTTATTACCGAAACACCACTTGCATGAATTTCTTTCACCTCTGAATTTACGACACTTAAAATGATATCAATATCATGAATCATTAAATCCAGAACCACCGGGACATCTGTGCCCCTGGGATTAAATTCTGCAAGTCGATGGCTTTCAATGAACATAGGATCCTCTATCATATCCTTAACCGCTGTAAAAGCGGGATTGAATCGTTCTACATGGCCTACCTGACCTCGAACCTTATTTTTTGCAACAAGGTCCCTTAGAGTTTCTGCCTCTTTCAGAGTTTTGGTAATAGGTTTTTCAATGAAAATATGTTTCCCTTTTTCTATTGACCTCTGAGCACAGTCAAAATGATTCAGGGTAGGAGTGACAATATCAACAACATCGGAGGCGTCTATCAGTTTTTCAATACTATCAAAATATGTGTAGCCAAATTCCTCGGCAACCTGTTTGCCATAGTCTTCTATCGGGTCATAAAAGCCAACCAATTCATATTTAGAAGATTGCTGAAGAAGTTTTAAATGAATTTTACCGAGATGACCAGCACCTAATACTCCTGCTTTTAACATAAAAAAATTTTTCCCAAAAATACAAAATACAATTCGAAATGAAAATGAGGAGCAGTAATAAAGTTCAAAAAAAATGAAGTGGTTTTGAGTCTTATTCCTGGCAGACAACGGCTAATTTGGAACCATCGGGACTAACCGTTATGCGACTTATGTTTTTTAAGGAAAAATCAATATCCATTTTTACGGGTTTCCATTCCTTGTCGATACCGGGTTTGTATTTATACAATTGATTTCCCTTACCCATGATCATACTTCCTTTTAAAGTCCAGGCCAGATCTTTGGACCCGGAAAGAGCGTCGGTGATGTATTTGGATTCACTTGTTTTTGGGTTTATCGAATAAATTTCAGGATCTTCATGCTCAAGGCTGATAAAACTAACAAGGTTGTTTCCAAGTCCCGCATTAAACGGAATTTTGCTTAAGGATCGTCCTACATTAGATTGAATAGGATATCTTATTTTATATTTAAAATTACTCACCTGCAAGGTTTCTATATCACTTATAACAAAACTGATCAGTGATTTTTCATCGAGCCACAGATAGTAGCCTACCTTTAAATCAGGTATCAGCACTTTTGGAGGCTTTTTTTTGTACGCGTATTTGTACAAGAATTGGCTTTCATCTTTATTTAAGCGTACACAAGTATAATACTTCTTGCTTCCCGGCATTTGCACGGGAGAGAATTCACTTTCTGGTGTGTCTGTCAGCCATACCCTGTATTTTTCTTGAATAAAATATTTAGAGATATCCGATTGCCCACCTCTGAACGAAGCAAAAAGTACGGCATTACCATCTTCTGTGAAGCTAGGCTGATTGTCGTATCCTTCGTTATTTGAAATATTGATAGCATTGGACAGAACAATTTGATCATCTTGTTCTTCAAGATCCAGGAGATAGATCTCTGTGGCTTCCTGTGACCAAATAATGGCACAAACAAAAACCATCAAAATGGAGGGGAGTATTCTGACAGGCATGTAAAAAAAATTAAGCTATTTATTACTCAAATATAAGGCTTAATCTTATACAAAATACAAATTGAGAATTGTTTTGGCCAGGCGCTTATCTCACCTGGCCAAAAACAATTAAAAGCAATACCTGTTTTCCTCGATTAAAATGGCGGCAACTTCTTTTCGAAGGGCTATGATATTTGGAAGATTGGTATACTTAGTAAATCTTTTTAATCCCATAAGCATCATGCGCTGCTCATCACCTTCAGCAAAGTAGGCAATAGCTTCTTTCCCTTTTTCATTAATTATTCCAACAGCGTTGTAGAGATTAATTTTGGCCATTGCGATTTGTCCCCTGGCAGCTTCTTCTGAAGTCAAACCTGCAACTTTCTCTGCTTTAAGCAAGGCACTTTCAGCCATATAGATCTCAATTAAGACCTCAGCAGCAGCCAGAATCAACTGCTGATGTTCCTCGAGTTCCATTCCAAAAGTTTCCACAGCTTTTCCTGAGATCATCAAAAATGCTTTTTTCAATTTTCCAATGATTTCTTTTTCCTCGGAAAACAATTCTGAATAGTCAGGTACATCAAAGGAGGGTATTTCCATAAGACTTCTGCCCACAGCCATGGCAGGAGTCATCAAGTCAATGTCACCTTTAAATGCCTTTTTGAGCAACATACCTATGGTAAGCAGGCGATTTATCTCATTGGTTCCTTCGTATATTCTGGTTATCCTTGCATCTCTCCATGCAGCCTCCATGGGAGTATCTTTTGAGAATCCCATACCACCAAAAATCTGAATACCTTCATCGGTAACAAACTGAGACGTTTCCGAACCGTAAACTTTTAAGATTGCAGCTTCAATGGCATATTCACTAAAAGCGATCAATTCGGATTCCTGATGTGACTTGCCGGATTCCAGTAGCGCATCAATATAGTTTTGAATATCTTTTGCCGCTCTGTATGAACCTGCATCTATGGTAAATGTTTTGGTTGCCATTTCCGCAAATTTTGATTGAATTGCTCCAAAACTTGAGATCGGTTTTTTAAACTGAATTCTCTCATTTGCGTATTTAATTGATTCCGTCAAGGTTCTCCTGCTGGCATCCAGGCAGGCTGCAGCGAGTTTGATTCGACCCACATTTAGAGAATTTAGCGCAATTTTAAATCCTTTACCTCTTTCCGAAAGCATATTTTCAACGGGGATAGCCGTGTTGTTAAAAAATACCTGGCGTGTTGACGACGAGGTAATACCCAACTTTTTTTCTTCGTCACCGAAACTGACCCCGTTTGGATTTTCCTTGTCATACTCCAATAAAAATCCTGTTATATTTTTATCGTCTTCAATACGGGCAAAAACAATAAATATCTCAGCAAAACCGGCGTTGGATATCCACATTTTCTGACCGTTAATCAGGTAGTTCTTGCCATCTTCACTTAAGGTAGCCGTTGTTTTACCTGAATTCGCATCACTCCCTGCTCCAGGTTCTGTTAAACAGTAGGCCCCGAATTTCTCTCCAGAGGTCAAAGCCGGAAGATATTTTTGCTTTTGTTCTTCGGTGCCATACAGAAATATTGGCATTGTTCCAATACCAGTGTGTGCTCCATAGGCGGTTCCTAATGAACCAGATGCCGCCGAAATATAATCAGTTACAAGCATTGTTGAAACAAAACCCATTCCAATTCCGCCGTATTTTTCCGGAATTGAAACACCAAGAAATCCCATTTCACCAGCTTTTCTCATTAACTCCTCGGTTAAGGCATAGTCTTTTTCCTCAAACCTTTCCTTTATTGGCCAAACTTCACGATCAATAAATTCAATTACGGCATCTTTCATCATTCGCTGTTCCTCACTAAACTGCTCTGTGACAAAAACATCTTCCTTTTTGACTTCTCTTACAAGAAATTCACCTCCTTTTATAGCTTTCATATTTTTTTTCAGTTTTAATTTTGGTTTTATTTTATTTCAATAACTCATACACCCCTGCAGCACCTTGTCCCGTTCCTACACACATGGTAACTATCCCGTACTTCTGTTTTCTTCTTCTCATCTCATTGAAAAGCTGGACAGATAGTTTTGCACCGGTACAGCCAAGAGGGTGCCCCAGGGCAATAGCTCCACCATTTACATTGACAATATCCTGATTCAGGCCAAGTTCTCTGATAACTGCTAAAGATTGAGATGCAAAAGCTTCATTCAACTCAAACAATTCAATATCATTTAAGGCTAAACCTGCCTGCTCAATTGCTTTTGGAACAGCGGCAACAGGTCCTATTCCCATTATTCTGGGTTCCACACCAACTGCTGAAAAACTAACCATTCTTGCCACGGGTTCCAAATTCAGCTCTTTTACCATTTCCTCACTCATAACAAGTACAAAAGCTGCTCCATCGCTCATCTGGCTGGAATTTCCTGCGGTTACACTTCCTTTATTGGCAAATACCGGTCTTAATTTTGACAGAGCTTCCTTATTTGTTCCTCTTCTGGGACCTTCATCTACCTTGACCGTGTAATTTCTTGATGTTTTTCTACCGTTTTTATCAAGAAATATCTGCTCGACATCGATTGGAGCGATATCCTCTTCAAAAATGTTATTATCTATAGCATTAAGAGCCTTCATATGAGAATTAAACGCAAATTCATCCTGGTCCTCACGGCTGATATTAAATTGCTCAGCAACAGCTTCCGCAGTAAGTCCCATGCCCCAGTAATAATCTTCATGACCTTGCTTTGCCGTTTCATAATTTGGTACGGGCCTGTAACCTCCCATAGGAATATAACTCATGCTTTCAACTCCTCCGGCAATAATGCAATCTGCCATTCCTGACTGAATTTTTGCTGTTGCCATACTAATGGTTTCCAGTCCTGAGGCGCAGTATCGATTTACAGTTACACCGGCTACTTCATTTGTTTTTGTTCCCATTAGAGAAACCAATCGACCCATGTTTAATCCTTGCTCGGCTTCAGGCATTGCGTTTCCTACAATAACATCATTGATTCTTTTGACATCAAGCTCAGGAACCTTTTTCAATAAATAGGCAATTGTTTCTGCAGCAAGTTCATCAGGTCTTTTAAACCTGAAAGTGCCCCTCGGCGCTTTACCCACTGCTGTTCGGTATCCATTAATTATATATGCTGTTTTCATAATTTAGTTTCTTAAAGGTTTACCTGTTTTTAAGGTGTGTTCAATTCTTTCCAAAGTCTTACGTTCTGTTAACAGGGATAAAATAGCTTCCCGTTCAAGATCAAGAAGATACTGTTCAGAAACCATGGAGGGTTCTGAAAGATCACCCCCGGCCATTACATAACCCAGTTTATTGGCGATCTTTTTATCATGTTCCGAAGCATATCTTCCTTGCTCAAGGCTGTCAGTACCTACCAGAAACATTCCAAGTGCCTGCTGACCCAATACCTTAACTTTTTTGGCGACGGGCTTTGTATATCCGTCTTCCAGCATTTGAATGGCATATTGTTTAGCGGTTGCAATCTGTCTGTCAGCATTCACAACCACAATGTCCTTTCCTTTTTGAAAATAACCCATATCAAAAGCTTCCTCGGCCGAAGTGGCAACTTTTGCCATGGCAATATTGATAAAAGCATCTCGTAATCTGTTCAACTTAACATCGTCCTTTTTCCATAATTCGGAAACACGTTTTGTCATTTCTTTTGTTCCTGCTCCTGCAGGGATAATACCTACACCAAATTCCACCAATCCTGTGTATGTTTCCGCGGCTGCGACCACCTTGTCTGCATGAAGACCCATCTCACAGGCTCCCCCAAAAGTCATTCCTCTCGGTGTTATCAGGGTAGGGACAGCGCTGTACTTCAATCTCATCACCGTGTCCTGGAACATTTTTGTTGCCATTGACAACTCATCGTATTCCTGCTCAATTGCCAGCATAAATGCCATGGCCAGATTGGCGCCAACCGAAAAGTTTGCAGCCTGGTTGCCAAGTATAACAGCTTCGTATTCCTCTTCGGCCAGATCGATACCCTTGTTAATGGCCTGTAAAACTCCACCTCCAATTGTATTCATTTTTGACTGAAATTCAACATTTAAGACTCCATCACCTAAATGTTGAATTGAAGCATCATTATTAGACCAAATCGTTTTGGATTCTCTAATATTATCCAGGATGATAAAGGCGTCCTGACCCGGTATACGAATCTGTTTTCCTTCTTTTAGATCAAAATAAAGCTTGGTACCATTATCAATTCCGTAAAAAGAATTGCAATTCGAAGCCAACATTTCATGAACCCAGGCATTGGGTTGAAATCCTTCAGCCTCCATGATCTTTAAACCTTCTTCGACACCAATGGAGTCCCATATTTCGAACGGTCCGTGTTCCCATCCGAAACCTGCCTTCATTGCATCGTCAATTCGGTATAGTTCGTCCGAAATTTCAGGTATTCTGTTTGAGGCATAGGCAAAAATTGCTGAAAGGGTTTTGCGATAAAATTCACCAGCTTTATCCTTGCCTTTGACCAAAACCCTGAATCGATCAATTACTCTCTCAATCGATTTGGTTGTTCCCAGAGTCGCAAATGAAACCTTATTTGATTTTCTGTATTGCATGGTATCAAGATCCAAAACAAGAATTTCTTTTTTACCGTTTTTGTCAACCGTCTTTTTATAGAAACCTTGTTTGGTTTTGCTTCCCAGCCAATTATTTTGAACCATGGTATCGATGAATTCCGGGATCGCAAAAGAATCCTTCATTTCATCATTTTTAGCATTGTTCGCCACCCCATTTGCCGTATGGACCAAGGTGTCAAGCCCTACAACATCAATGGTTCTGAAGGTTGCTGATTTGGGCCGGCCAATAAGAGGCCCCGTTAATTTGTCAACTTCTTCAACGGTGAGACCCAAGTCTTTTACAATATGAAAAAGACTCATAATACCGAAAATCCCAATTCTGTTTCCTATGAATGCCGGGGTATCTTTAGCAAGAACAGAGGTTTTACCTAAAAACTTCTCTCCGTACATCATTAAAAAATCGGTGACTTCCGATTTACAAGATGGGCCGGGAACAACCTCAAATAGTTTTAAATACCTCGGAGGATTAAAGAAATGTGTTACCGCAAAATGGTTTTGAAAATCTTCACTTCTTCCCTCATTCATAAATTTAATGGGGATTCCTGAAGTGTTTGACGTTATAAGGGTACCCTTTCTTCTATATTTTTCAATTTGCTCAAAGACCTGTTTCTTAATATCTAATCTTTCGACAACGACCTCAATTACCCAATCCGCATCTTTGATGTTTTTTAAATCATCTTCAAGGTTCCCTGTAGAGATTCGGGAAGAAAAAGCCTGATCATAAATAGGGGAAGGCTTGGATTTAAGAGCTGATTTCAAACTATCATTTACTATTCTGTTCCTAACCTGATCATCATCAAGAGTAAGTTTTCTCGCTTTTTCCGACTCGTTCAGTTCTCTGGGAACTATGTCGAGAAGCAGCACTTCAACGCCAATATTAGCGAAGTGACAGGCAATACCGGAACCCATGATTCCGGAACCTATAACGGCTACTTTTTTAATATGTCTTTTTTTCATTGATTGTAAATTTGTGCTTTTTTTAGTCCTTAAAAATTAGTTTGTCGTTAATCAGTTCCTTGATAAGATCTGTTACCTCAAAAAAATGATCAATTTTTTTCTGGTCAATTCTGTCTTTGATGCATTGGTTGAACTGATATACAGAGTCCTTTGAGATTTCTCTTTTCTCAATTCCTAAAGCTGTCAGTTTGATCAGTACCCCTCTTCCGTCTTCCGGATTCTTAACTCTGCAGATCAGGCCCCTTTCTTCCATACTGTTCAGTATACGCGAAAGACTTGTCGCTTCCATTCCCATGGATGGGCCCAGCGCCGTCGAAGGAGTTCCTTTTTCTGCATCTATGTATAGAAGCGCCATGGCCACTGACATGGTACTATCATGTTTTGCAGCTCTTTCGTTATAGGTTTTTGCCACAGCTTGCCAAGTGGCTCTCAAAGCGTGGTCTATGGTTTTTTCTTTTTGCATATGCCAAATATAGGAAAAAATACTATGCATGCATAGTAAATTAAAAAAAATTACTTTGTTCAATAAATATTCGTAAATTAGATCGCATCCTTTAATATCAACCGATCAAAAATCAATTTTATGGAAGTACGCGAATTAATTGGAAAAATTACACTTCAGGAAAATGTTAGTCCTATTGAAAGGAATAAAGTCAACGGAACGTTTGTGATCCATATTCCGAACCCGCTGGCATCCTATTATAGTCGTTTTACTGAAGTGAACAGGCCAAATTCCATAGTTTTTGTTACCAAAGACCCCGTTTCATTTGAAAGGATATTGAGATCGACCAAAATCATTAACGCCAAAAATACTTTGCAGGTTAATAGCGCAAAATGTGAGGTTATGATTGGTAGAAACAAGTATAGTGGAATCAGAGTTATGGGAATTGACAGGTATACGAATATTGATAAGGTACAATCGGCTTATCAGGAGGAAGGCTTTGATTTCCATAAAAATGTTCGGCTCAGCAAAGGGACAGATGCCCTGATCCGTGTTAATAAATTCTTCAACTTTATCGATGTGGAAGACAAGATTTTTCAGTCTCCAAATAATAAAGACAGGTTCTATTTTGAGGTCCCCAGATACATGGATTGGGAGGAATTCAGGAAGCATACCTTCGCGATCAAGAACAATATTTCTGTTACTAATTATGATATCGCTAAAGGAATCATCTATGAAAAAGATGGGATAACAGATATTTTGAGGGTTATCAAACCGAACATAACTGTTGAAATGGTTCGACAGATCCGTGAAAAATATCTCGATAAACTCTCCTGATTAATTAAATGATTTATTAGACTCTCATTTTACTATATTTGAATTCTCAAAAATCAAATATGGAGAATATTTTAGTGGCCGAAAATATCGTGAAGAATTATGGCAGCTTTAAGGCCTTGAATCGAGTTTCTCTTGAGGTTCCCAGAGGTAGTATTTTTGGTCTCCTTGGGCCAAATGGGGCTGGGAAAACAACATTTATAAGAATCATCAATCAGATCACATTACCGGATGAAGGTGTGGTTTATTTTGACGGAAAACCTCTGGCACCTGATGATGTGCATTATATAGGATATCTTCCTGAGGAAAGAGGCCTGTATAAACGAATGAAAATAGGGGAGCAGGCATTGTACCTGGCTCAGTTAAAAGGGATGTCAAAACGGGATGCAAGACAAAAATTAAGATTCTGGTTCGAGAAATTTGACATTGGCCCCTGGTGGAATAAAAAGGTGGAAGAGTTGTCTAAGGGAATGGCACAGAAACTTCAGTTTATTATTACCGTATTGCATGAACCTAAACTTTTGATTTTTGATGAACCTTTCAGTGGCTTCGATCCGATCAATGCTAATTTGATCAAGGAGGAAATTCTGAATTTACAAAAACAGGGTGCTTCTATCATTTTTTCGACCCACAGAATGGAATCGGTAGAAGAACTGTGTGAATATATAGCACTGATTCACCAATCAAATAAGGTTTTGGATGGTAAATTGTTAGATATTAAAAGAGCGTATAAGACCAATACATATGAAGTAGGCCTTTCTACCGATAATAAACTCCTTCTCGAAAAGGAACTAAAGGAAAAGTTTGAATTGAGTCGGGCCAGTTTTAAGTCACTTGAGGATGACCTGAAAGTAAACATAAAGCTTCGTAACGGAAGCACCTCTTCAGATTTGATAAGGTTTTTAAATAGTAAGGCTTCGATTACGCATTATAACGAAATCATTCCTACTGCTAATGATATTTTTATTCAAACAGTTAACATGAACTCTTGATTAAAAAAGGTTTAAAAAAATGAATAAGTTAAAGTTAATTATACAAAGAGAGTTTCTTGCAAAAGTGAGGAATCGGACCTTTATCATCATGACCTTTTTGAGCCCGATTTTAATGATTGGTATGATTGCTCTTGTTACATTGCTGACAAAGAGTAGTATAGAAAAGAAAAGCGTTGTTGCTTATGTAGATGAATCAGGTCTTTTCAAAGGTGAGGATTTTAATAAGGACAAATCGATAAGTTTTGAGAACTTGTCTGAAATCGGATTGGAAAAGGCTAAAATTATTGTAGATGAATCTTCTCATGAAGGACTTCTGTATATTCCGCCCTATGAGAATATCGATGACCTGGCCATCAATATTCAATTCTTCTCAGAGGATTCTCCAAGTATGATTACCATTTCAACTTTAGAATCTCTAATTGATAAAAAGCTCGAGACTGAAAAAATGAAACTTTTGGACATCGATCTGGTCAAACTCGATGCTTCAAGAGTTGATGTGAATATAAAAATGTCAAATTTTAGTGGGGTAAAATCTTCCAAGCTTATAAATGGTTTAAAGATTGGAATAGGTATGGGTGCAGGATATCTTATCATGATGTTTATTCTTATCTACGGGGCTATGGTTATGAGAAGCGTAATCGAGGAGAAGACTAGCAGAATCATTGAAGTAATTATTTCATCGGTTAAACCATTTCAGCTTATGCTCGGTAAGATTTTTGGGACGGCTCTCGCAGGATTGACCCAGTTTATAACCTGGGGGTTTTTGATGTTAGTCATCTTTATAGGTAGTTCATACTTTTTTGGAGTCGACTTGCATAATAGTGATTTGGGTGTTCAACCCATGAGTGTTCAGGAAATGGGGGTTGATCAAATGGATCAAATTGCTCAGAACGAGACTCAGGCCATATTTAATGAACTAATACAGTTGCCATTAATAAGTACCTTTGTGTATTTTATTCTTTATTTTGTGCTGGGTTACTTATTGTACAGTTCACTATATGCTGCAATAGGTGCTGCAGTAGATAATGAAACGGATACCCAGCAGTTTATGCTGCCGATTATGCTTCCGTTGATGTTAGGGGTGTATATTGGTTTTGCCACAGTGATTAATGATCCTCACGGAACCATTGCCACAGTGTTTTCGATCGTTCCGTTTACATCTCCGATAGTGATGCTGATGCGCATACCTTTTGGAGTTCCCATATGGCAGATATTAACATCCCTGCTATGTCTGTTCATGAGTTTTCTGGCCGTGGTCTGGGTGGCTGCGAAAATTTACCGAGTAGGAATTTTGATGTACGGAAAAAAAATTAATTATAAAGAGTTGATCAAATGGATTCGTTATTAGACTTTTGATCCTAATTGTAAAGTGATGCCAAAAATATTAATTATAGAAGATGAAGACGCGATCAGAAGAGTGCTGATCAAAATAATAAAGAATGAAAACAACTCCTTTGAAGTGGAAGAGGCTTCTGATGGAGAAGAGGGTTATGAAAAACTTGAGAGTTCAGATTATGACCTGGTGCTGTGCGATATAAAAATGCCTAAACTGGATGGGGTGGAAGTGCTTGAAAAGACACAAATGATAAAGCCAGAAATTCCGTTTATTATGATATCAGGTCATGGCGAGCTTGAAACTGCAGTACAAACCATGAGGCTTGGGGCTTTTGATTATATATCTAAACCCCCTGATTTAAACAGATTGCTAAATGCAATAAGAAATGCGCTGGACAGAAAACAATTGGTTGTTGAAAACAAGCGATTGAAGAAAAAGGTTGACAAGAATTATGAAATGATAGGAGAAGGTCAGGAGATTTTAAAGATCAAGACCATTATTGATAAAGTGGCTCCGACGGATGCAAGAGTTTTGATTACGGGTGAAAACGGAACCGGTAAGGAACTAGTAGCGCACTGGCTACATCAAAAAAGTGAAAGGTCGAAAAGTCCCATGGTTGAAGTGAATTGCGCAGCAATTCCTTCTGAACTTATTGAAAGTGAGTTGTTTGGACATGTAAAAGGTTCTTTTACCGGTGCAAATAAAGACAGGGCAGGGAAATTCGAAGCTGCCAATGGTGGCACAATTTTCCTTGACGAGGTGGGAGATATGAGTCTTTCAGCACAGGCAAAAGTGTTAAGAGCGCTCCAGGAAAATAAGGTAAGCAGGGTAGGTAGTGATAAGGATATTAAAGTCGATGTTCGTGTAATTGCTGCCACCAACAAGAATTTGAAGGAAGAAATTTCAAAGGGACGTTTTAGAGAGGATTTATACCACAGGCTTGCTGTAATTTTGATCAATGTTCCATCTTTAAACCAACGAAGAGACGATATTCCATTATTGGTCGATCATTTTTCAGAACTTATTTCAGAGCAGCAGGGTAATGCCAAAAGATCTTTCAGTGACGGAGCAATGGAGCTCCTGAAAACTTACGACTGGACCGGTAATATAAGAGAGTTGCGCAATGTTGTTGAGCGCTTGCTGATTCTCGGCGATGAAGTGATAAGCACATCCAATGTGGAGTTATTCGCCAATAAGAACTAAGAACCTGTTATTTTCGAGATTTACCTTTTCTGTATTCATTCAATAATTTTCTGTTAAAATTATTTTCTGCGTGATACAACTTTAATAGTTTTTGAGGTGTCAAAACTTTAGAGAGTTTTACATACATTTTCTCTCTGGTAACCGAAGCTTCTTTTTCAACGGAAAGCATTTTGTTCAAAACATTTTTCGATTCCTCATCATTCATTGAATCAGGTCCTCCTGATTCTTTAATGAGTTGCATTGATTTCTTGACCTCCCTGACCTTGAGGTCAAAGAGTTTTTTTTCATATTCGTTGTATACGGGCCAAAACTTTTCAGCTTCTTCTGAGCTAAGATCCAGTTCCTGTGTAATATAGGCTGTCTTAAAGGCTTTGATTCTTTCTCTTCCTCTTTCCTGTGCCGATGTGATCAGTCCGGACAAAAGGAATGCCAAACAAATGATTATTTTTTTATTCATAATTTTAATTTTCAATCATTAGGTTTTCAACATCTATTTCATCAATATAGTAAAACAAATCCTCCTCATTGATCAGGCTTCCTTCCAGTTCAACGTCACTGAACGCCTCTGCAATTTCATACGAATCTAAGTGAACAAGGCCACTGTCTATCCAGCTGGCAATGTCTTCATTATTAAATTCGTTCAAATCTGTTGAGTTTTCCGGTAAGTTTAAGGTTCTGATTCCAAAAAACAACAGAATTGACGCCGCTATGGATAAGGAAAGGATTCTGAGTTTGGGATGGGTTAATAGAAAAATCTTCTTTTCATTTTCAATCCGCAAATTAGATTCCAGTTCATCGAAATAGCCCTCAGGCACCGAGAATCCTGTTTTACGCTTATCCGACATAGAAAAAATCTCTTTTTCAGCCCTGTTTTCCTTTCTCTTTTCCTTTTCGGGAATGAACCCTTCTGCATCAACTTGATTTTGCAACTGATGTTCCAGTTTTTTGAAGTATCCTTTTGGGATTTCAAACCCATGGCCCGAATCCTTGAAGTGCTTTAATATGTCCTTTTTATTTTGATCCATAACTCATTTTAATCGAAGCTATTTAATAAATAGGTTTCAATTTTTTTTTTAGCATGATGATAAGATGCCTTTAATCCGCCCACTGAAGTTTCAAGAATTTCCGAGATCTCGTCATATTTCATCTCATCAAAGTATCTCATATTAAAAATCAGGCGCTGCTTTTGGGGCAAGGTTGCTATTGCCATTTGTAACTTCATCTGAATTTCATCTCCGTTAAAATAAACATCATCCTCAAGCTTTTCTGCCATTTTTTGCTGCAAACCTTCCGAACTTACTTTGAGCGATCTCGCCTTTTTGTTTAAAAATGTAATAGATTCGTTCGTCGCTATTCTATAAATCCAGGAAAATAAGCGGCTTTCTCCTTTAAATCCATTTAGATTATTAAATACCTTAATAAAAGTGTTCTGGAGAACGTCATCCGCATCATCGTGATTTAAAACAATCTTTCGAATGTGCCAGTACAGGCGTTCTTTATGCTCACTGACCAGTTCACGATAGGACACATCCCTCGTATTAGGATCTTTTAACCTGTCGATAAACACTTTTTCGTCCTGCACTAATTTTTATTTATAGGACCCGTTGAAGGTCTAAAGGTTTAAAGTTCAGAAAAAAAAATGATAAAAAAGTTATAATTTCTAGAATCTCATAGCGATTTTGAGATTGAGCACCCTTCCGCTGAGATAATTGGGTATGGCTACATAACGATCTGCTGAAATATCTCTTACCCAGGTATTTGTAATTGTATTTTGATTGTCAAACATATTAAAAAGTTCTATACCTGCGGAAAGGTGTTTGAATGATTTTTGCCAGTTTGCCTTTGGAGGATTATTTAAATCCACAAAAATATAGGAGATTCCCAGGTCGGAACGAAAATAAGCCTTTAGCCTGTTTTGGTAATCATATGGATCGGCATAAGAAGGTGAACCCCCTGGAACTCCGGTATTATAGACAAGGTTCAGATACATTTTTAAACTTGGCACCGAGGGGACGTAATCCTGAAAGAGCAAGGCAAATTTGAAGCGTTGGTCGGTTGGCCGGGAAATATACCCTCTGTCATCTATATTTTCTTCGGTTTGAAGATATCCAATGCTAAACCAGGATTCCGTGCCTGGAACAAACTCACCATTAAGCCTTAAATCGGCACCGGCTGCATAGGCAATGGCATTGTTTCTGGCTCTGTATCTTATTTTAACATTATCGATGGTGAACGGATTTACATCGGTCAAATTTTTGTAATAAACTTCACTCACCAATTTAAAAGGGCGGTTCCAAAGAGTAAAGCTGTAGTCATGACCCAGGACAATATGAACCGATTTCTGTGCCTTAACTTCGGGATGTACCATTCCAACTGAGTCCCTGAGTTCCCTGTAGAAGGGAGGTTGATAATAAACACCACCCGATACCCTGAATAGCATGTCGTGGTCCCAGGCTGGTTTTATGGAAAACTGCCCCCTGGGGCTTACCACGGTATAGTCCTGGGATGAAAGTCCTTTCCCACTTATCGTCCAGTGCTGAGCTCTTAGCCCGAGATTATACCAAACCCGGTGGTCACCGATATAGGATTTACGGCTCCATTGGACAAATCCTGATATCCTTTCAATGGTGACATCATTTTCTGCGTTTATATTAATAAACGGGACTATAGGGCCTGTAAATGGTTCGTAGGGTTCATCATTTCTAGGTAAAAGATGTGGAGGACGCAGTGAGAACCCGGCAGAATCGACTACCTGCCATTCATTGATGCGGTCTTTTATATTCTCATGTTGATACTTCGCACCGAATTCGAACAAATTCGAGTTTAGTCTCCAATCAGCGGTTAACTTAATGTTGCTGATCTGGGCTTTCAAATTGTTTCTTGCATGGTCGAGTTGAGATCCAATGGACTGGACAAAATTTGAATCCCCAAAATCATCGGACCCGAAATCTGCATCAACTTCTCCTAATCCGTAAAACGAAAGGATGTCATAATACTCCTGTTCTTTTGTACTATATGTTGAAGCAGTCAGGGAAGCGGAAACATTATCGGAAAATACATAATTACCTTTTAAGGCACCGAACAGGGTCTCGTATTGATCTTCTTCTTTTCCCTGGTAAGAAACCACCAAAGATAAAGGATTTGTCAGTGTTCCAAAATTCGTTTGTCTTGATCTGGGTGTAACATTGTAATTGTTCAAAGAGTAGCTTCCCAAAAAATCCAGGGAGAACTTCTCTGAAAAATCATAAGAAAGATAAGCCTGAATATCCGTAAAATTGGGATTGAAGTTGGCATCGACATCATTACTGTTTAGAAAGAGACTGTTGTTTCTGTATCGAGCACCAACCAAAACCTTGAATTTTTCATCTTTTGATAAACCCTCAACAGAGGCCGATGCGCCTAAAAAGCTTGCTTCAAAGCTCGCTCCAAACCTAGATGGTTTTCTATAAGTAATATCCAGCACAGAAGATAATTTATCTCCGTATTTGGCCTGAAAACCACCGGCTGAAAAATCAACGTTTTGTGTGAGTTCCGGATTAACAAAACTCAATCCTTCCTGTCGACCTGAGCGAACCAAAAAGGGCCTGTAAATTTCGATACCATTGACATAAACAAGATTTTCTTCAAAACTCCCCCCTCGAACATTATACTGTGTGCTTAATTCATTGTTAAAATTAACGCCAGGCAAGGTTTTTAAAACACTTTCAATACCCTGGTTTGCACTTGGAATGATTTGCGCCGTTTTGCTTTCAACAGGAACAAGCCCCTGCGTACTGGCCCTTTCGTCAATGATGATAACTTCATCAATGGATTCGGTCTTGGAAAACAATCTGGGAGAGAAATAGAGTGTTTTGCCACGTTGTATTCTAAAGGTTTTTGAAAAACTGTTAAAGGAAACATGCCCATACCTAACTGTGATATTCCTGTTGGCAGGAACCTTTATCTCATAAGCACCTTCCTCATTGGTAACAGTTCCCAAATTCCCTATACTGACCGTGGCATTTTCAATGGGTCTGTTAATGCTGTCCAATACCCTTCCTTTTAGGGTAGCCGATTGGCCCAAGACATATTGAGAGCAAAGAACAAAAAAAAGAATGATGACAAGCTTGGTTTTCAAAGGGAGTACAAGATTTAATTCTTTTTATTAAACGTAGTTGTAAATGTAGTAGAATTATTTACATTATCAGTAACAACCACCTTTAAATTATGCAAGGTTCCTTCCAGGTTTTTATCACTGAAATCGTAAGTAAGGATTCCTTTCTTAGGGTCATAGGCCATGCGGATCCATTGCCCGTCAATTTCGCCCCTATACGATTTAATTCCTGATCCTTTATCGTGTATTCTAACTTTGAGTGTCTTGAATTTAGTTAACCACTGACCGTTAGCAAAACCTATTGTTTTAACAGTAGGTTTATGATTATCAGAAGCTAATGTGAAATCACCTAAATATCTACTTAAGGTGTATAGGGTATTGTCTTTTCGTTTGGTGCTCACATAATTCAATTTCCCGTATTTGTTCTTTTTGGCGATATACATTTTTTTAACATCTTCCGTCTTGTATGATGAAACATCAAAAGTCAACCTAAAGTTTTTATGTACCGGCACAGTACTATTGTGTAATTTTGCAACACCATTCTCAAAGGAATAATCGAAATAAAAATCTTCGTAAAAAATGTTTTCAGGAAAATAGGCCGTAATGATTGAGTCTTTAATGGTGTTGGGTAACTTGGCCTTAAAATAGCGATTCGTAATTTTTTCTTTTTTAGGTATTGCAACGGAGTCTTTCTTTCCCTGTATCGGAATGATCAGTTTTGTTTTATTTCCTGTAAAATCTCTTGCAATGATAGATACAGTGTATTCCATACTGTCTTTTACATTGATATACCCACCATCGGTTATTCTTTTGTAAAGGCTCAGATTATTCATGTCATGGTCCACAAAACATTTTTGAACCCGTTGCTTCTGATTGATATACTTATCATAATCGATATAAGAATTAATAAATCTCGACTCGTCAAATGAAAACTTATCTGCCGCAAATTGAAAAACCCTTTCCCCGTTGACGCTCATGTCAAGAATATACAAACCATTTCTATTCAACGCCCCATCCAGCCTGTCATATGAGTTGATCCCAAAACCGATCTTGCCGTATGCATAAATTTTATTTGCCAAAAGATCCCCGTCATACTGACGGTTAAATACAATCTTGACATCATTTGCAGATTGATTTACATGAGAAGAATCTGTCAATGCATATGCGTAAGCATTTTGAATTGTAGGATTCTTATGATCCGGTACCGTAATACCGAATAGCATGGGATTCATCGTTCTGGATTTTACATCTCTGATCTCGTAGTGAAGATGAGGGCCTCCCGAACTACCTGAATTCCCACTAAGTGCTATTACCTGTCCCTTTTTAACAATTAATTCTTTTGATTTTGGATAAAGCCTTATGGAATAGCGTTCGTTCTCATATTGTTTTTTCCTAACATAGGCATCGATCTCGGGTGAGAACTTTTGCAGATGTCCATACACAGTGGTATAACCATTGGGATGTGTGATGTAAAGAGCATTGCCATATCCCCATAATGAAACATTTATCCTTGAAACGTATCCATCAGCTGAGGCTACCACTTTGTGTCCTTCAACCTGTTGAGTCTTAATGTCAAGACCTGCGTGAAAATGATTACTTCTGAGTTCTCCAAATGTACCGGAAAGAACCAGGGGAATCTCTAATGGATTGATAAAGTAATCCTTGGGATACCCTGACTGAGAAGCTATTTTTTGACAAAAGGCCAGAAGAAGAAGTAAGACAATTTTTTTGCGCATAATTGCGCTAAAATAACAATAAGACATCATATTAAAAAATGAATATTTTAAGTGATTATTATTCAATAAATTGAACTTCTTTTTAGGGTTTTATGTCAAAATAGTTGTTTTATAGAGTCAGGTATCCTAAATTTGTTCATTATGTTTGATTCTTTGAGTTGATGAGTAAGTTGTTAAAAATAGTGGATGACCTTGAAACCAAATTGACAAGAATTTTAGGTCAGAAGTCTATTTTGCAGGAGGAAAAATCGAATTTGCTCCAGGAAAACAGTAATCTTCAACAAAAGTTGATAAAGCAACAGGAGATAATTAATTCATTGGAGGAAAAATATGAGTCTCTCCGGGTTGCCAACACTATAGTAGGCAGCAAAGAAGACAAGCATGCAACAAAGCTTAAAATTAATACCTTGATTCGGGAAATCGACAAGTGTATCGTTCAATTAAGTGACTGAAATATAAAATGAATAATATTCTGAAAATTAAAGTTACCATTGCAGACAGAGTCTATCCATTGACTATACGTGATGAAAGAGAGGAAGAAGGAATCAGGCGTGCGGTAAAGAATATCAATGAAATGGTAAAACAGTTTGAACAGAATTATGAGGTGAGGGATAAACAGGATGTATTGGCAATGTGTGCCCTGCAGTTTGCATCTCAGAAGGAAGTTAAAAGTGTTCATGAAGATCAGGATTCAAAAAAAATAGAAAGCAAGTTAAGTGAGTTGAATGAATTATTGGATTCGCACCTTGCATAAGTTCTTTTAAAGAAAACAATTACTGCCTACATTAGTTATTTGTTTAATAAACTCAACACTATCAAATTAAAAAGGATGAGTTTTTAAAGTAAAAGCGTGCCTAAGTAAACGATTCGATCGTTTTAAAATTGGATACTTGACCTTTAAGTTAGTCCTAAACTTGTTAAAAGGAGTTTACAAAACCGTAACCGATGTAGGCTTTTTTATTTAAATATCATGATAGAAACAACCATAAGTATAGCAATTGTAGCTCTTATTTTAGGGTATTTTGTTGCTAAACTCTTAGAAAAGAAGAAGGCTTCATCAACACTCAAGAACGTTCGTGAGCAGGCTTCAACCATATTGAAGGAAGCTAAAATAGAAGCTGATGGAATAAAGAAAGATAAGATCCTGCAAGCGAAGGAAAAATTTATTGAATTGAAGTCTGAACACGAGAAGGTGATCATCTCCCGAGACAAAAAGATCAATGAAGCGGAGAAAAGAATCAGAGAGAAAGAATCCAAAGTGTCTCAGGAGCTTGACAGAAACAAGAAATTGAATAATTCTCTGGATCAGAAGAACCGGCAATTACAGAATCGTCTTGAGTTGATCGAGAAAAAGAACAATGAGATTGATAAGCTGCATAAGAGGCAGGTGGAACAACTGGAAGCTATTTCAGGTGTGTCTGCGGATGAGGCAAAAAAAGAACTGGTGGAAACCTTAAAAGAGGAGGCAAAAGTAGATGCTATGGCATTTATGCAGAGCACCATAGAAGAGGCAAAAATGGGAGCTCAGCAGGAGGCAAAGAAAATTATTTTGAATACAATTCAAAGAATAGGGGTTGAGCAAACCATAGATAATTGTGTTTCGGTTTTTAATCTTGAAAATGACGATGTTAAGGGGAGGATCATCGGAAGAGAAGGAAGAAATATTCGTGCCATTGAATCAACAACAGGAGTTGAAATCATCGTGGATGATACACCGGAGGCCATTATTTTATCCTGTTTTGACCCGGTTAGGAGAGAAATTGCGAGATTGTCTTTACACAAGTTGGTTACCGATGGTCGAATACATCCTGCACGAATCGAAGAGGTTGTAGCCAAGACCACGAAAGAGATCAACGAGGAAATCATTGAAGTGGGGAAGAGGGCTGTCATAGACCTTGGAATTCACGGACTACACCCCGAATTGATAAAAACGGTTGGCCGAATGAAGTACAGATCTTCATATGGTCAGAACCTGCTTCAGCATTCGAGGGAAGTAGCCAATTTATGTGCAATCATGGCATCTGAACTTGGATTAAACCCAAAGATTGCCAAAAGGGCCGGACTATTGCATGACATAGGAAAAGTTCCGGATACTGATACGGAGTTACCACATGCTATATTAGGAATGCAGTGGGCAGAGAAATACAATGAAAAAGCAGATGTTTGTAATGCGATTGGTGCCCATCATGATGAGATAGAGATGAAATCCTTGTATGCTCCAATAATTCAGGTATGTGATGCCATTTCAGGAGCCAGGCCAGGTGCGCGCCGACAGGTTGTTGATTCTTATATACAGCGTCTTAAAGAGCTGGAGGATGTGGCTTTTGCTTTTAATGGCGTTCAAAAGGCTTATGCCATTCAAGCCGGTAGGGAACTGAGGGTCATTGTGGAAAGTGAAAAGGTTGACGATACAAAAGCTGCGGAATTATCGTTTAACATTACTCAGAAAATTCAAAATGACATGACTTATCCGGGGCAGGTACGGGTTACTGTGATTCGTGAGACCAGGGTGGTTAACGTTGCCAAATAAATTGTTAGCAGGAGGCTTTGATCAGATTAAAAATGTGCTTGGGATTTAATCGTCTTTCAGAATGGGTATTTTGTTTTCCATATAATCTACAGGGGCACTAACGGTTTTTGGTGTTTTAAAACGATAGCCAAAAAACACATTAAATTGATTTTTTGACGGTGATATTTTAACCCTGTTGGAACTGAATTTTTCGTTGGTAAATCGATTTTTGAAGTCTATTCCAAAAAAAAATTTATCACCATTATATCCTCCCCCGAACCCGTAATTTAAGGAAACAAATGTATCGTTGAAATGAGTTGTATTTGTCCCTTCAGGACTCATGTTTTTTGTCTGGTAAAAATCGAAGCCAAAACTTGGAACCCCATAGGCATTAATATACCAGTTCTTTTTCAAAACGAAGGTATAATAATAACCAAGAAGTAGTGAAAGATTAAAGCCTTGGTATTCAGAATAATAATCTCTGTAAACAATTTCGCCATCAATATCTTTGATTACATCTGTGCCACTAAGGCTGTAAAAAACATACCCGATTCCGGGCATAAATGAACCTGCACTTTTGGTTTGTATTTCGGTTTGGGACTGGATAGCCCTCATTGAATAATTCTCATTGAATTTGTAAGAAGACGATCCAAATAAAATATTTGATGAAAGTTCAGGAAATTGAATTCGAATGTCGGAATTTGAATTCATGATTTCATTGGTGTTAGCCAGGTAAAACCCTTTGTCAATATTGTATTCCAGTACATGGTTCCAATAGTCAAAAAGTGCCTGGATTCTGAACCTAAAGGTGTCCGATCCTCCTTTGAGCTCCTTGTCCTCATCAGATATTTTTGGCCTGACCCCAATTCGTATTGAAAGAAATTTATAACTAAAAACCAATGCATATCTCAGATTCAAATTGGGTTTTAAGTACAGATCAAGATCATTTTCTTTTATCTCAAACGTTGCGATGTCATTACCAACTTCCAATTTAACATTGAATCTCTTCTTATGATCAGCTATGTATTCGTTGGTGAGTACAAGACTGTCATTTGGATTGGATGTTGAAGGGATACTATCGGATTGAGAATAGGCGGAAACAGAGAAAATTAACAAGGTGATGCAGAAGAGCATGGATCTTACCTTTATAATGATCGTTTCTCTTGTTTTAAGGCACACGGGTTATTTGAATTTTGAATTGATATAATCGTTTATTTCCGCAATAGATTCTATCTCGTGGGAGGAGTTTCCGCTTCTGACATAGAATTTTTCATCAAGTTGACCGTTTTTGTTCTTGTATTTCAGGTATAACGGTTCCTTGGCAGGGATCACCTTGATCTTACAGACCCAGTTTGCGTCTTCTAACCTTTCAAACTGAGTTCGAATGTACTTGCTTACGTATTTTACGCCCATCAGTTTGTGCATGATGTTTCTCAAATGTACCTCATAGTAATCTGCATCCGGTTTCTTAAGCGTTTGAAAGTCTTTTTCAAGTCCTACTATATTTTTGTCATCATCTACACCAATGATCAAAATTCCACCGTCGGTATTACCAAAGGCTGCTATAGTCTTCATGATGACTTTCTCTAGTTCAGGATTGGTCTTTTCCTGTCTGTAGTCATACCTCAATGAAGACTTGAATTCGAGATATCTGTTTTCTTCATCTTTTAATATTTCTTTTACTGAAGGGATATTCATCTTGTTTGGTCTGTAAAAAAACCTTTTCCTTATCACTAGTAAGATGCCTCCAAGAACCAGTAAGGCCAGACCTATTTTACCACCATAATCATGAAGAGGCCCTGAAGAAGCGCTTATAAGTTCGCTGTTGGTTACGGTGTATAAATAATATTCAATACCACTGTCTTTGGGTAGATGTTTGAATGCGGTCCAGTAAAATCGTTCTTTAAAATTAAAATTGAAGCTTCCTCGATCAATATCTTTGAAATTTGAAAAATGACGATCGATGGTTAATTGAAGGCTGTCAGTTGAGTTCAGCGAATCTAAATCTGCCAAGGGATCCAATTCTCTGCTGTTCAATTTCAATTCCTTTCCCTCAATATCCCTGAAAGTAAGCCTGGGCTGAATTTTTTTTGAGTTCAGATCGAATTCCTTGAAAAGAAAGTTTTTGGAAAATTCAAATACAATGGCACTAACCTTTCCTTTAATGTTATAGGAATAAGCAGCATAGAAAAATTCCATTTCCTCATCGTTGCTATCGAGATAGCTTCTTTTTCTTAGATACCATTTGAGCTGGTCCTGACTGCTTATTAAATCCTTGAACCAATCTCTGCTGTAAACGGTTTGTTCAAAACTTTCCAGCCAGCTGCTGATCACCTTTCCATCTTCAACTCGACTCCATTGAACAACGCCAAAATCATTTAAACTGTCGAGAGTGATAATATGGCTTTTATCTTTTTTTCTGATCACCAGTTTATGGTTTCCCTGGAAAAAGGCGACCGAATTAACCGATTTATTTCTTTCGAGGAAATCCAGAAAATAACCAACCGTATATACGGAGTCCTTGACTTTAAGAGTGTCGTTATAGACGTTTTTGACCGCAAAAATATTCTCTTTAATCTGACTGTTGAATTTGTCGAACAAATCTTCGAATTTTCGAGCTTCCTCAGCAAAGGATTTTTCAGTGTAAACCGGGTTTTTCTTTTGGGTGTAAGCAATGATGACAAGTGTCAACCCGCATAAAATCAAAACAAGGGATAGGATGTATTTTCTCATCGAATAAAATTAACTGATGATGATTATTTTTACGGTAAAAATAAAGATCAAAAATACATTTTTCTACTATTGAATTCCCTTATTTACTTGATTTGTTTCGGAATATGAATCAAGATTATAAAAGGAACCTGTAATTAACAGAAATTAAAAAAGATTTTCGGTTTCCTATCAGTCCCGCTTCGCTTCGGAACATCCAGCGCTTATTCAGCTGGAATTGGCCGCCAATGGTCCCGTTCCATCGATCCAATACCTGTTTATCCATACCGTACCTGACAATGGATTCTCCATCGGCCGCATCAATTCGTTCAACAATTGGCGTCAACACCTTATCAGCAACAATCTTTTGAGCAGGAGTGGCTACATTTTCATACCAGTCATAATAGTTTAAAACGATCTCATCTTTTCTTTCCCAGGTTTCCGGTGGCAGGGCATCTATCAGTTTTATTTCGCCACTTGTTTCAGTATTCATTTGCATGCTCATGGCTCCTGCCCATAAGGCAAAATTTCTGTCTGGTTTATTTTTAAATACAAAAGTATGTCCTACACGAATTCCAAGAACATTTACCCGTACCGCTTTATCAAGAAGCTCGGGTTTACTCCAGGTCCAGTTGGCATCAACAGAAAACCAAACAGGGCCTACTCCTCCTGCAGCCATAACACCAAATCCGGCTGTTCTGAGCCCTTGTTCAACTTTTGAATAGAGAGGGAAGGGAGCTGTAAGGTTAACTTCGGTTTTTGACTGTCCACCTCCAAAAATTCCATATACATTCAAGAAAGGGAATATCCAGATATCGGGCCTGACATTATAAGCATACGAAGTATTTAAATTGTCTCCGAATTCAATAAATTCAACAGGGGTCAAGGGAATATCAACATTATCCGTTTTTAGACCGAGCTGCATATTGTCAAAAAGCAGATTCTGCCTCATCCACATATAGTTTGCCATCAATCCTACAGGGTATGGAATATCAAATCCTTTCCGGTAAGCACCCTGGCCAAAAATTGGAAAGATATAGTTGTATTCCACCTGTTTTAAACTATCAGTATACACCTCATGTTTCGATTTTATCCGGGTGTTTGCGTATTGTGCATTGGCATTCTTTATACCAAAGAAGAGTAAAAATAAAATTAAGCAGTAAGTGGTTCTAACAAGAAATTTCTTCATAGATTTTCTATTTTATTCTTTTCCTTTTCAGCTTTTTTCAGTTCCTTCTTTTGTTTTTTTCTTTCAGCCCTTTTATTCTTCATTTCCTTAATCTGAGCTTTTTTTTCATCACTCAGTCCGATGGGGGCATTAACTTTTAAAAAAAGTGCGCTGTTATTTGTACCGGATCGATCCTTGTAAACGTCAAGAAAACCGTAATAATAACGAGCACCAATGGTCCAGCCAAGTCCTTTTAATAATCTGTATCCGGCACCTGCAGCAATACCCATATCAAATCTGTTGATCATGCCCAGGTTATTTTCCTGTGCATTAATTTCAATATCGTCTATTTTGGAATAAAACTTTATCGATGCCCTGTGAGCAAGGCCAAACTGAGGCCCCAATTCAGCATACATATGATTGTCGAATTTGTACCTTGCCAATGCAGGGACTAAAAAATAACTTATGGATTGACTATATTCCCCCTCCTCATCATGGATGGTGGCTCCTAAAAATTCAAGATCACTTTCTGTTAAATCATCCAGACCCAGTTCAGATTTCACAAGAACACCCGTATTCAAATACCATTGGTTCTTAATTTTAATGTCAAAATAAAATCCAAGATTCCATTTTCGGTAGTAACTGTCAGATTCCATTCCGCCTAAAGTAGCATAATTTACCCCCCCATCAAGCCCGAATTCGATTTTGCCTGTATTCAGGCTTTTTCCTAACAAAAGTGCGATCAGTACCTGAGATTGCATCGAAATACTGATGAAAAGGAAAAATACAAGAAGGACTTTGTATTTCATTGTCAAATATTTACTTGACAGTATAGCCCTTACCTTCCATACACACGGCAAAAGCTTTGTTGTAATCATTTGCAGCATCCTTTGAGGCCTGAGCCGCGGCCTGATCATTAGCCTGTTGCTGCATTTCATCACCAACAACCTTCGACCTTCGTCCTCGGACACCTCCAACAACAGCCCCTATCGCAGCACCTTTTCCTGCATCACCAGCAATGGCTCCTATCGCAGCACCTCCGGCAGCTCCCAAGGCTGCTCCTCCAACCGCCGAACCGTCAGCAGAGCGATCCACCTGAGCACCCTGATATACTGTTGGATTCATTGGGTCATACCCTGTTTGTTCCTTTGCCCATTTAAAACAGGCCATTTCATCAGCCTCCTGAGTGGCTGCATCCTGATTATTGGCTGGAAAGACGTATAAACCTAAACTGCTTGCAATTCCCTGTGCCTGAATTGAAGACAAACTCCCAAATAACAAAATAAATATTGAAACGTATTTTATCGATTTTTTCATGATTATAAAAATTTTAAAATTACAGATCATCCGGATTAATAAAAACATAACCTAATTGTTCCAACGCATCTGCTTCATTATAAAAAGTGATACTTTTAACAATTTTTCCATTCTCTATCTGATAGATCGTATTTGAGAGAATGCTCACTTGTTTTCCGGATCCTTTGTAGGTTATTGTAAGATCGGCCCAATTTGACACCCATTCTCCCTCGGGAGTACTGACTGCGATGTTTCTATTTTTAGAGTAGGTTATCTTCTCGTAGAGATTCTCCACATTCTGCTTCCAGTTTTTGATCGCATTTTCTTTATTTATTGAATCTGATTTTGAAGGGCCTATGCCGATATAATTTTCGTCAAGAATATCGTCCATGGCATTATAATCGAGATTCTCAACGGCCTTCACATAATTGGTGACGAGCTTAACATTTTCTTCCGATTTCATGTCTGAGGAGGAACAAGCCACAAGTAAAAATCCGGTTATCATAACCAGTATTAAATTTTTCATGATATTATAAATTAATGGTGATAATGGTTTCACTATATATGAATCCTAAAAATAAGAAAACAATTTCAATTTCAATAAGAAACTCTTGACTCTATTGAAAAAATCTTGTTTTGACCCAGTTGATCTATTTGGCTTTTTTGAACTTATAAAAGAAGCTCAGGATAAATTGTGAGTGAGAGGTGTCAGCGACCCCAATATTCGTGTCGTTCGCTATGTTTTGAATAAAACTGGCCTCAGAATCTGTAAAACCGGTTTCCCATCTGATATCAGCACCAATCTTTCCAAAATTTACACCTATACCTATTTGACCTGAAACTGTAAAGTCATCATAATCCACATTTGAGATACTCTCAATAGTTTCCGGAACTGACAGTTTGGTATTTATAACATAACTGAAATTGGGTCCAAAAAACAAACGGCCGAATTTAAGTATACGAAACCCAACCAGAACAGGAAGTTCCAGTTTATCCATTTTAAGTTTACCAGTTTCATTTTCAATGTTATAACTACTCTCGGTGTGGGTGTAAACAAGCTCGGGTCTGATATAAAGGAACAAGGGTAATTTGATTTCTGCCAACATTCCCAGATGGTATCCGGTTTCTTCATTTGAAGAAAATTTGCTTATTTCATCAGGGTTGGAAATGGTGAATGCACGCAGATCTCCATTGGAATTGTAATTAATTCCACCTTTTAACCCAAAGTTTAGAAATTGTGCATTGGCATTTAGGCAAATAAAAAAAGCGAAAACAAATAAATATGAATTCTTCATGAGGGGGATTTTAATAAGTAAAAATAGATATTATTTTCTTTTCAGAACCTTTTTCACGGCCTCAATTACCGCTTTATCGTTCAGCTGGTATTTTTCCATCAATTGAGCAGGTGTTCCCGATTCTCCAAAACTATCATTAACTGCTACAAATTCCTGCGGGACAGGATTGTTCAATGCCAGCACTCTCGAAACACTTTCTCCCAGTCCTCCTAAAACATTGTGTTCTTCGGCAGTTACGATACATTTAGTCTTGGAAACTGATTTTAAGATAGCTTCTGAATCCAATGGTTTTATGGTGTGAATGTTTATAACTTCAGCACTAATCCCCATAGAATCAAGCGCTTCAGCAGCTTGAAGAGATTCCCATACCAAATGACCCGTGGCAACAATAGTAACATCATTTCCTTCAGTCAAATGAACAGCCTTTCCAATTTCAAATTTTTCATTCTCAGGCATAAAAACAGGAACAGCAGGGCGTCCGAACCTCAAATAAACAGGCCCTTGATGTTCTGCCACCGCAATGGTTGCCGCCTTTGTTTGATTATAATCACAGGGATTAATCACAACCATTCCAGGAAGCATTTTCATCATCCCAATATCTTCCAGACTTTGATGTGTGGCGCCATCTTCCCCAAGGGTCAGTCCGGCATGAGATGCACAGATTTTTACATTCTTTCCCGAATAGGCTATTGACTGTCGGATCTGGTCATATACCCTTGCCGTTGAAAAATTTGCAAATGTTCCGGTGAATGGAATTTTACCTCCGATAGTAAGTCCGGCTGCTATTCCCATCATATTGGCTTCTGCAATTCCTACCTGAAAGAATCTTTCCGGGTTTTCTTTAATGAACTCATCCATCTTAAGGGATCCTACCAGGTCAGCACAAAGTGCAACCACATTCTCGTTGGTTCTTCCCAACTCTGCAAGTCCGGCACCGAAGCCTGAACGTGTATCAACTTTTTTTGTGAAGGTGTATTTTTTCATCAGTTTTATGGCAAATGACATTTTTGTAATGCGGCAAAAATAGCAATTTATATTCTTAATAAAGCCTTTTTGAAAAAGATAATTATCGATTATAATTGTCTCAGGGTTTCATAGAATTTTTGAACCGGAAACCCCATGACATTAAAGTAGCTTCCCTGAATTTCAGTTACTCCAATAAACCCAATCCACTCTTGTATCCCGTAAGCTCCGGCCTTGTCAAATGGCTGGTAGTTATCAATATAATAATTGATTTCTTTGTCATTTAGCTTTTTAAATGTGACTTTGGTCGAATCAGACAGAATTATCTGATCCCGAACCGTTGTTATGGCCACTGAACTGATAACCAAATGCGATTTATTTGAGAGCGAACTCAGCATCTGGAAAGCCTCCTCTTTATTCTTCGGTTTTCCCAGCGCAATGGAATCATGCCAGACAATGGTATCAGCAGTAATCAGTATTTCATTTTCTTTTAACTCCTTTTTGAAAGGTTTTGCCTTTTGTACAGAAAGATACTCACTGATTTCCTCTTTTTTTAGATGTTCCGAATATATCTCTTCAGTATCCTTTAAACGGATTTCAAAATCCAGCCCCAATTCTTTTAAAAAGAAACTTCTTCTGGGAGATCCAGATGCAAGGATTAATTTCTTGTCGTTTAATATTGAGTTCAGCAGGTTCATAGCATTAGCATTGAAAGCATTCCGGTTAACATGATCATTTTTACAATTGCACTAAGGAAATGAAAGTCCCTTTTTTCCCGAGACTGATACAATCTGAACACAAAAAAAATGAGTGGAAATAAAACCATGATCACCGTATAGAAAACAAGGGCCTTCTCACCGCCATACAACCTGAACATTAAATAACTGATTCCGGAAATTAACAAAATACTTAGGGTTAATACGGTGGTTTTTGTTTTCTCATTTCCCAGTACAATGGGCAGTGATCTAGCATCCATTGATTTGTCTCCTTCAATATCTTCCATATCCTTAACGATCTCTCGTATCAAAGTAAGAAAAAACCCAAAAACACCATAAACCAGAAGGACGTAAAAAACTTCAATCTGAATTTCAATATTATAGGCATTTGTGACGGGAGCAATATCGAAAACCGCAGGCATCATAATGCATAAAAAGATAATAAGTGAAACGGTTATGTTCCCAATAAGAAACATCTTTTTAAGATACTTTGCATATTGATACAAAAGCAAGGAGGTAAGCACGTAAATAATGAAGTAGGAGGTGTGCCCCACGTAATAAGACAAATACATCCCAAGCAGGAGACCAATTGAATTGAATCCGAGAAAGAGGTACTGGGCATTGATCCGTGTGATTTTTTTATCTACATACAATTTATCTGGCTTATTGATTATATCGGCTTTGACGTCATTCACATCGTTGATTATATATCCTGCAATAGCCAGAAATACCGTTGAGAAGGCCAGAAGTCCGAAATGAATATCATCCAATGAAACTTCGATATTGTATTTTTCAAACAAAAAATATTTAAAAAGATATTGGATTAATAAAATCATTAAGACATTCTTCCATCTAAAAAAACCTAAATAATCTTTAAATGTCATGAAAAATTTTTCTTTAAACGGTCTAATGATTTTTTGTGGTCCCGGTCCTTCAAAACCTGTCTCTTGTCATAGAGTTTCTTTCCTTTGCAAAGTCCTATTTTAAGTTTGGCCCAGCCTCTTTCTGTAATGAAAAGATTGAGGGGTATTATGGTCAGTCCCACATTCTGAACTTCTTTACGAAGCTTTTTTAATTCCTTTTTGTTAAGCAAAAGCTTCCTTTCTCCTTTTGACCTGTGATTGTAAAAACTTCCAAAGCTATATTGTTCAATAAACATATTGATCACAAAGAGTTCTCCTTTTTCATTGAATTCACAAAAACTTTCCGTAATTCGCGCCTTCCCCTGTCTGATCGACTTTATTTCGGTGCCCGTCAGTTTTATTCCCGCTATATAGGTATCGAGAATCTCGTATTCAAAACGTGCTTTTTTATTCTGAATATTAATATTCTTTTGCATGGAGCAAATCTAAATAAAAAATATGCTTTTTAAGTGGTTTGAAACTTAAATGATAAATTAAGGAGAGTAAGGGGATGAGGTTTTATTACCCTTTTAGTTGATTCCTGTCCATTCAATCTTAATAAAACCTTCCTCCAGTAGCTGGTTCAGATCCTGATTGGCAATTTCATCTGTTTCCACCTCATACATGACAACAAGATTGTTGAGCAATTCTGATCTGAGCTTGCCAGATTCATCAATCTCTATCCTTGCGTTGTAATCAGAGGTTCTGAATAAAGGTACCTGATCATAAACGATGGGATGCTCTATTTCCGGTCCAGGCATAATTATTTTTGCATGGATATTGTCGGCATTAATGTTAAAAACATGTGAACCTAAATCTTTGATAATGATTGTTCCTGAAATTTCCTTGACATCATTTGTTGTGCATGATGAAAACAGTAACATGAAAACGCATGCTGCACAACTAAAAAAAATCTTCTTCATAGCCCCTTATTTTTTTAGCAATTGTTATTATTGAAACTTATAACGCTAATTAATAAGGTTTTATTATAATTGAGCTAATGTTTTTCTTACGCTGAATTTCGGCTTGCATTAATGTTTCCAAACAGCGATCTCGTTATGATTTTTTCATAAACGTTTAACAGATCCTTGTCAGGATTTTCAACCGCATTCAGGTCCTGAACTTTTTTCAGTGCATACTGTTGAATCGTCAGCAAAGGTAAAACTATAGATTCTCTAACTTCTATGGATGCTTTGCTGATAGGATAATTCTGCATGAGTTCAGACTGATTGGCAAGTTTTAGAACGAGTCTTTTGCTTCTCAGGAATTCTTCATAAATAAGCGTCCAGAATTCTCCAAATTCAGGATCTTTCTCCATGTAGCGTGTAAGCTCAAAAAACGATTTTTTCATAGCCATCATACTATTGTCAATAAGGCTTTTGAAAAACTTCGAATTGTTGTAAAAACTTACCACCTTGTCGAAATTCCCTTCTTCTTCAAATTTGAGCAGGGCAGTTCCCACCCCAAAGAAACCAGGTACATTTTGTTTGAGCTGGCTCCAGGAACCTACAAAAGGAATGGCTCTTAGATCGCTGAAATTAAGTTGATCGGATGTTTTTCTTTTGGATGGACGGCTTCCAATATTGGTTTTTGCATAGTATTTTAACGTGCTAATTTTTTCTAAATATGACAAAAATTTGTCATGATTTTTAAAATCGGTATAAGCCTTATAACTGATCTCGGCCAGTTCATTCATGATTTTTCGATGCTCCGGGTTCAATATATTTTTTGCACTGTCAAAGAACTCATTGCTGACACCCGAACTTATAAGTTGTTCCAGGTTATACTGAGCCGACTCGGAAGTCCCAAAATTCGAGCTGATAGTTTGCCCCTGAATGGTAAGTTGTACTTCTTCATTTTCAATGGTTGGACCAAGTGATGCATAGAATTGATGGGTTTTTCCTCCGCCCCGGGCAGGAGGGCCTCCGCGCCCATCAAAGAATATTGCCTTGATATTGTATTTTCTGGATATTCTTGTCAGTTCTTCCTTTGCTTTGAAGATAGACCAATTGGCCATAAGATATCCTCCGTCCTTTGTTCCGTCCGAAAAACCGAGCATGATGGTCTGCTGATTTCCACGATTCTTAACGTGAGCTCTGTAAGCTTCATTACTGTATAGTTCCTCCATGATCCGAGAGGAATTTATAAGGTCATCAACGGTCTCAAATAATGGGACAACATCAACAGTAAGATCATTTTTGAATGCAGTCATTTTAAGCATTGCAAAAACCTGCATTACATTCAGGGAGCTTTGATTGTTACTTATGATATACCTGTTGGCACCTTTTTCCCCATTTGTATGCTGAATTTTTTTAATGGCTTCTATAGACCCCAGGGTTTTTACCACCAATTCATCTTTAAAATCAATTGATCTGATGTCTCCTTCAACGGTTGATAATATTTTCATTTGAGACAATTCATCCAGTTTATGGTAGTTTTTCGGTAGGATCTGATCATCGCTGTTTATTAAATGATCGGCTATTTGGGTAAATACCTGATGATGTATTCTACTGTCCTGTCTGATATCAAGAGTGGCAAAATAAAATCCAAAAATCTTGCTTTTATGGATCAAATCCTTCAATTCAGTAAGATAGAGGGACTGATAATCGTTCACTATAAGTTCCTTAATCTCCAGAAGTTTTGATGAAAACTCCTCATGGGTAATAATTATCTCTGCCGGATTGATAAAACTTCGATACAGTTTGTTTTCAATTTCAAGAATGATATCCGATACTTTTCTGAAAGTCAGTTTTCTTCGAAGCTTTCTTATATCCCTGTAATAACAGCGGATCACCGTTTGTCTTAGCTTTTGCGCAACTTGCTCCGTTATCTCAGTGGTAACAAAAGGATTTCCGTCTCTGTCGCCACCCGGCCAGAATCCCATGTTGACAAATTCATTATTCACTTCTTTGCCCTCGTAAATATTACTTTCGATATAATTAAAGATACTTGCCGCTGAATGATAAAAAATATTTTCCAAATACCATATCAAGTTTACGGCCTCATCCAGAGGAGTAGGCTTTTCAGCTTTCAAAAAGGGAGTAACCCCTAGCTGAGCGAGCAACTTTTTAATATTGACCAGATCGTTGTTTTCTATCGCCGTTGTTAAATCGGTTATGATCCCTAATACCGATCCCGGGTAAAATTGTGTCGGGTGTGCCGTGAGCACGATTCTCACCTTAAAGTCTTCCAGATATTGTTGAAGTGCCTCTTTTTTATTCTGTGAAAACGCCTCTTCTTTGGCATTTCGCAAGGTTCCTTTACCATCCATATTATGTGTGATGGGAAAGGCAGCATCTTCAACAGCATCAAATAACACAACCTGTCTTTCGATGTATTGAATAAATTTGAAAAGAAGATTTATTTGCTCTTTCTGATCAATTGTATCCTGATATTTAAGGAAGAACCTGTCAATGATCTCTATTGGGGTGAGGCCTTTGGCAAATCCTTTTTCACATTCACTTTTAAGCAAAGGCATCAGTACTCCTGTATTACTGATATTATCAAATGGAAGTGTAATAAAGATACTGTTGTAAATTTGATATTTACTCAGTATATTTTCATTAAATCGTTTGGTTTTTGGTTGTATATCCATAGAAATCTTAAATAGGCCCTGCAAATTTAATAAGAAATGGAGGATAATACTATTTTGACATAAGATTTACTGACTTACTAATTTGAATTTTGATAAATTCATTTTTTTTCATTTTAGCAGTAGTAAAATTCTAAATTCTCAAGATCCGACCTGTCAGAATAAAAAAAACCGGCTTAATTGCCGGTTTTAACTTTTATTATAATTCAATTAATTGTTTCTAAAAACAAGTTGTTCGCCAAAAGCATCAAGTAAGATCGAACTTTTTGGAGAAATATTCCCTGCAAGAATTTCTTTGGAAAGCGAATTCAGTACCTCTCTTTGAATTACACGTTTGATTGGTCTCGCACCAAATTGAGGGTTGAATCCTTTTTCAGCCAGACTTTCAATGGCCTCATCCGTAGATGACAATGCAATGTTCTTCTCTTCCAGCATTTCAGCCAGGGCTTTGATCTGAAGTTTTACGATCTGTGTTACTTCTTCTTTGTTCAGAGGGGTAAACATGATGATTTCATCTATTCTATTCAAAAATTCAGGTCGTATCGTCTTCTTTAATAATCCCAGGACGTCTATTTTTGTCGTTTCAATAATGGATTCTCTCGCATCCATGTCCATGTTTTCAAAATTTTCCTGAATGATATGAGCTCCCATATTGGAGGTCATGATGATAATTGAATTTCTAAAATCAGCCACACGCCCTTTGTTATCTGTTAAACGCCCTTCATCCAAAACCTGTAGTAAAATATTGAAGGTATCAGGATGAGCCTTCTCGATTTCATCGAGAAGAATTACCGAATAGGGTTTTCTTCGCACGGCTTCTGTAAGTTGACCTCCTTCATCATATCCAACATAACCCGGAGGGGCCCCAATTAATCGGCTTACAGCATGTCTTTCCTGATATTCGCTCATGTCAATTCTGGTCATGGCAGATTCATCGTCAAAAAGGTAATCTGCCAGGGCCTTCGCCAGTTCAGTTTTTCCAACTCCTGTCGTACCCAGGAACAGGAAAGAACCAATAGGTTTTTTGCTGTCCTGCAAACCGGCCCGAGATCTTCTTACCGCATCAGAAACAGCTTCAATAGCCTCATTCTGGCCAATGACCCTTTGGTGCAATTCCTCCTCCAACTGCAAGAGTTTCTCTCTGTCGCTCTGCAGCATTTTTTGAACCGGAATTCCTGTCCATTTGGCAACAACTTCCGCAATATCCTCGCTGGTAACCTCTTCCTTGATCAGAGAGTTTTCCTGATTCTCTTCCAGTTCTTTCTGATATTCAAGCAATTTTTCTTCTTCACTTTTGATCTTTCCATATCTGATCTCAGCTACCAGACCGTAATTACCTTCTCTTTCGGCACGTTCTGCTTCCAGTTTGAATTTTTCAATATTCTCTTTGGTTGACTGAACCTTGTCTACAATCTCTTTTTCACTTGTCCATTTCGCATTGATCTCATTTCTCTTTTCCTTGATATTTGCAAGTTCTTCTTTTAAGAATTTAAGCTTTTTCGTGTCTTTTTCCCGTTTGATGGCTTCAATTTCAATTTCCAGCTGCATCACTTTTCTATCCAGGACATCGAGTTCTTCCGGTTTTGAATTGATCTCCATACGCAACTTTGAAGCGGCTTCATCCATTAGGTCAATCGCCTTGTCGGGAAGGAACCTGTCGCTGATGTACCTTTGAGAAAGCTCAACAGCGGCAATTATAGCACTGTCTTTTATTTCAACCTTATGATGCGTCTCATATTTATCTTTGATACCGCGTAGTATTGAGATAGCGCTTTCAGTATCCGGTTCATTAACGGTTACTTTCTGAAACCTGCGTTCAAGGGCCTTATCCTTTTCAAAATGTTTTTGGTATTCATCCAGGGTAGTTGCACCAATAGCTCTAAGTTCTCCTCTTGCCAAAGCGGGTTTAAGAATATTGGCAGCATCCATGGCTCCCTGTCCGCCTCCGGCACCAACGAGTGTATGGATCTCGTCAATAAAGAGTACAATTTCACCATCCGATGAAATCACTTCCTTGACCACCGACTTTAATCTTTCCTCGAATTCACCTTTATACTTTGCTCCGGCAATCAATGCTCCCATGTCCAGGGAATAAATAACCTTGTTTTGAAGGTTTTCAGGAACATCACCTTTTACAATTCTATGTGCAAGGCCTTCCGCTATGGCAGTTTTACCCGTTCCTGGTTCTCCGATTAGGATAGGATTGTTCTTTGTCCTTCGTGACAGGATCTGCAAAATCCTCCGAATTTCTTCATCACGCCCAATTACCGGATCGAGTTTTCCGTCATTCGCGAGTTGATTCAAGTTCTTTGCGTATTTCTCTAAAGAGTTGTAAGTTTCTTCTGCACTTTGCGAAGTTACCCTGTTTCCTTTTCTGAGCTCTTCGATAGTGTTTAAAAGGTCCTTTTCATTGATACCGTTGTCTTTTAAAAGCTGGGTTGTATCCCCTTTGGACTTTAAAATGGCCAGCAATAAGTGCTCAAGCGAAACATACTCATCTTTCATGCTTTTTGCAATGTTTCCAGAATCTATGAGCATCTTATTCGCCGATTTTGATAGCATCAGCTCGGCCCCTTCTACTTTTGGAAAACTCTGAATGATATTTTCAAGTGTTTTGTTGAAAAGCTCAACATTTACACCAAGTTTCTTAAGAATAAACGGGGTTACATTTTCATCAACTTCCAATATACCTTTTAAAATATGAGCATTTTCAATTTGCTGTTGCTCCAGGCCTTGTGCAATTTGCTGGGCTCTTTGCACAGCCTCTTGAGATTTTATAGTGAAATTATTAAAATTCATTTGTCTGTTCTTTTTGTTCGTTTAAATTGTTTCAAAACATATTCCAATCCTATCTAAACATCTAAAAAGTGTCAAAATGACTGTTTTATAAGGAATTAGCTGACTTTTCGGCATAAAAAAAGCTCCTGGGTTAACAGGAGCTTTCATAAATCTTATCTGATCCTTACAAGGACAGACCATCTAAAATATCTTTCAGGTTCGGATCCGATGGCCTCGGAGCATTCGAATCCAAGATATTTCCCTGGTCATCCAGCAAGATAAACCTTGGAATACCCCTTATGTTGTATGAAGTTACAAAATCAGAATTCCAGTCATTATCGGCAAGTAACTGTATTCCTCTTAAATCTTCATCTTCGATCATTTTAAGCCATTTATCTTTATTTTCCATTTTATCTATGGACAGGCTCACAAAAGCAATATTCTTGCCTTTATATTCCTCATCCATTTCTTTTAGAAAAGGTATTTCTTTCATACACGGCCCGCACCAGGTGGCCCATACATCAATGTAGACGAACTTTCCTTTTAAGTCTTCAAGAGAAACGTTTTTGCCATTTTGATCCGGGTAACTGAATCCAGGCGAGGGATCACCTGTTTTGAGTCCTGCAAGTGCTTTATGCTCTATTTCATAATTATCCTGAAAGAAAATGATCATTCTGTCATTGGCATCTTTTTCCATTCGAATAACCTCAGGTTCAAGACCCTTGGTCTCATTTAGCAACGCATCCATTTTTGATTGAAGGAGGGCAATACTTACATCAAACTCGTCCTTTTCAAGTTCAAAATATTTGTTGTAATTAGCCAGATCTTCATCCTTGATAAATTGAATTTTTCTTTTCAGATATTCATTTGTAATAGCTCCCTTTCCTTCAAAAGAAATAGATTCAGGGAAACGTTCCATGTCCATGGTTACTTCCAGTTCATAGCCATTTTTAAGGTATAAATAGAACTCTCTTGAACCGTTGCTGATCGCGTGAAATCCATCTGTAATTCTCATCGTGTCTTTAAAAGATCCATCTTCAGAGATTTTCATTGTCTTGCTAAAATTTCTTCCCTTCACGGTCAAGCTATCTAATTTGCCGTTACTCACCTTTCCTTCAAGGCTTACATAATCTTTTGGTTCCTTTTCACAGGCTAGCAAACTTATAGCAACTGCAAAAATTATTAATCTTTTCATTAAGTGTCAATTTTGTTAAACCGTACAAATTTAGCTTTTTCGTATGGATATAAGATAACTCTTTTGTTAAACATAGTTTAAAATTTGATGAAAATGAAAATTCTTGATTACTGTTTATAAGCCTTTAAATTATCTTTTTTTTTGATTCAGATATTGGATTGAGTTTAGTATTTTTGCCCTGCTAAAACAAAGAGATATGCCAACTGTAAGTGAACTTAAAGATTTTTCGACACAAGTAAGACGTGACATACTAAGAATGGTGCATGCCGTTAATTCAGGACATCCGGGAGGATCTTTGGGTTGTACGGAATTTATGACAGCCTTGTACCAGGAGGTGATGGATTATTCCAAAGATTTTGATATGGATGGAAAAGGGGAGGATTTGTTCTTTTTATCTAACGGACATATTTCACCTGTACTTTACAGTGTGCTTGCAAGGACTGGTTTTTTTCCTGTATCTGAATTGGCTTCTTTCAGGAAAATTGACACAAGGTTACAGGGACATCCCACAACGCATGAAGGATTGCCTGGCGTTAGAATGTCGGCTGGTTCTTTGGGGCAGGGATTGTCTGTAGCAGTTGGAGCCGCAACGGCCAAGAAGCTTAACAATGATGAGCATTTGGTTTACAGTTTGCACGGAGATGGTGAGCTTCAGGAGGGGCAAATATGGGAAGCCGCCATGTATGCTGCCGGTAAGAAAGTTGATAATCTGATTTCAACGATAGACTACAACCTGAAACAAATTGACGGGGCAACTGATGAGGTTATGCCTCTCGGTGACCTAAGAGCTAAATTTGAAGCTTTTGGATGGACGGTTCTTGAAATAGAAAAAGGGAACGATATTGAGAGTGTGCTTGAAGGTTTGAAGAGAGCCAAAGCGGAAACGGGTAAAGGTAAACCGGTTTGTATTTTAATGCATACTGAAATGGGGAATGGAGTAGATTTCATGATGGGAACCCATGCCTGGCACGGAAAAGCCCCAAATGATGACCAGTTAAAAACGGGACTGGACCAGAACCCTGAAACTCTTGGGGATTACTAGAATTTTAAGAGCTATAGAAGGTAGGTAGTTGTAATTTGAATCGAACTGCAATTAACCTTACGGCGATCACCATTATTGTTGTTAATATATGGATCAGGTCCCGATCAATTTGGTAATTATTAAGTATTAAATACGTAGTTGCTCCTATAATGCAGGCGGTTGCATAAATTTCTTTCTGAAAAATCAGTGGAATCTCATTACTCAGGGTATCTCGAATCACTCCGCCAAAAGTGGCTGTAATCATTCCCAGTGAAACACATATAACTCCATGGAATTCATTCTGCAACCCGATTTCTGTACCAATTATGGTAAAGATTCCGAGCCCGATTGTATCAAAAAGGAACAGCGATTTACTGAGGTAGCCTATTTTTTTTCTAAATATTATTGCAAAGATCACTGAAAATAAGATCACATAAATATAATTTAGATCATTCATCCAGGTTATTCTGTCGGCATTTATCAATATATCCCTCAAAGTTCCGCCACCAACGGCTGTAACAAAAGCAATGATCAAAACACCAAAGGTGTCCATTCTTTTTTTTATGGCAAATAAGGCTCCAGATATAGCAAATGCTGCCGTTCCTAATAGGTCTAGAAAATCAAAAATAGTCATTGGGCAGGTAATTTTTATTGGGAGGAGATGGTCTTATAATTCTTATAACGGTCAAAAATATCTTTGACATAATTATAAGGTTCATATCCTCTGGCATAACCAAATTCAACCACGGGGTCATTGTAAAATTCAGGCTTTGAAAGGTTTAAAACATAATAATCAACCCCATTGTCCCAATTCAATGAATCCTTTCCTTTTACAGACGCCAGCTTTTGAGCGTCTTTGATATGTCCGTATCCACAATTGTATGAAGCAATGGCAAATTTGATTCGTTGTATGGAATCAGGTATCTGATCCCAGTATGAATACATTCGTTTCAGATATTTTGTACCTCCTTTAATATTCTGTTCAGGGTCATAGATGTTGGTTACACCCATTTCTTTTGCCGTTGTAGGCATCAATTGCATCAGGCCGCTTGCACCAGTCCAGGCCGTATTATCTGATTTGAACATTGATTCCTGATAGATCAGGGATTTTAAAAGAATCCAGTCCCACCCCAGACCATCAGAATATTTTTTAACAATCTCGTCGTATTCACTGAATTTTCCAGTTTTACCGGTATAAAATTCGCTGTCGAGCCTTTTATGAAACTGGCGCCTGTTTTTAAAATACTTGTCATAGATCATATTATAATCTGGTTTTCTTTTGATCGTGGCAAGTCCTTTATTAATGGTCTCGAGAAGTTCAGGCGATGTTTTTCGAACCGCCCAGGCAATTCTTTGGGATAAACTTATTGGGGTACTGATATCGATATTTGGAAAATAACTTTTGTGAATTGAGGCTTTGTGATTGTCAATCACAGAATATTTTATTGTTCCTTCAGAGACCATTTTGATGATTTGCTCATCAGATAACTCTCCAGGAAGTACCTTAATGTAAATAGAATCTCCAAGTTCATTGGATAATTCTTTTATCCTCAGGTAATAGGAAGAGTTTTTTCTTACGGAAACCGTATCATTGATCAGGTCGATAACATCTGTTGCCAGACTTTTTTTGATGTTATCTTTAGTCATTTTCCTCCAGTTATCGGGTTTTTTCTGGATAAGGGATTGATGCGTTATCAAATAGGGGTCCGTAAAACTGACATCTTCTTTTCGTGCAGATGTAATCGTATATCCCAGTGCGATTATATCACCATCTCCACGATTGAGCATCGGAATCACGGAGTCAACATTTTTTGCGATAACCATTTCAAGCCTTACTCCGAGATGATCAGCAAGTCGCTTAAATATTTCGTATTCAAAACCCATTGTTTTCCCTTTGTAAAGAAAATAACCTGTTGGAGAGTAGCTCGTTATGACTTTTAGAACCCCGGATTCAATAATCTGCGGTAAGTCTGTGGAAACAACCTGTTTTAGATTATGGCTTTGTTCAGCTAATTTTTTTTCCCCGGATTCACATGAGAGCAAAAAAATAAGAAAAACAACAAAGATCATTCTAAAAAGAATTTTATCCTTATTTATGAATTTCTTATTCCTATTCATTTTTCATTTGCTTTTTAATTCGAACTGTTGATCCGGATAGAGGTCTTTGATTCATTATACCAAAATAGGCATCTCTTTCAGCTCTTGAATCAAATATAGGAAAATTAATGAAAGATCAATAAATAGAAGAAAATGCAATTGGTAAAAGAGCATTATTTACGTAAGGAATCAAATCGATTCTTCCCTAATATAAAATGTTCCCACACTATGCTAAAGCAGTAAAAATAGGAGGTTTGTTTAAAGGAAAGCGCCCTTCTTTTTGCAAGCATTCTTCTGGAATACCAGTAAAAACTCAAATGGGCTTTTATAATGGCCCAGCTATGAACCGGTCTCAGTTCGAGGACAAATTTTAATCCCGCCACTCCGTCAAGGATGAGCCTGAGCAAAATGACAAGAATGACATAACGTTTAGGTACGTTTTTGGTGATCGTAAACAGGCTGTTCCGGAAGTTGAGAAAGGTTTTTCTGGGATTGGATTCCCTCAGAGTTGCCCCTCCAACATGGTAAACTTCAGATTCTCCCACGTATTTTATGTTGTGCCCTTCGTTTTGAACCCGCCAGCATAAATCTATCTCCTCCTGGTGGGCAAAATACTGTTCGTCAAAGCCACCAAGTTCATGATAAATTTTCGATTTTATAAAGAAGCACGCTCCGGAAGCCCAAAAAATGTCGGCAACATCGTTAAACTGGCCTTGATCCGATTCCAGTTCCATGAATATCCTTCCTCGGCAAAATGGATATCCCATAAAATCTACATATCCACCTCCGGCTCCCGCATATTCAAATTTGGTTTTGTCTTTGAAGTCGAGAATTTTAGGCTGAATAACTGCCGTTTGCGGAAATTTTTCGAATGCACTTCTAACCGGTTTTAACCAATTTTTGGTCACCTCTATGTCAGAGTTGACAAGGGCGTAAATATCAGCGTCGATCTCTTTCAAGGCATCGTTGTATCCTTTGGCAAAGCCTCCATTGATCTTGTTTTGAATTATTTTTACCTCCGGATAATTTGCTTTTATGAAATCTATAGAATCGTCTTCCGAGTCATTGTCAGCCACATATACTTCGGCATCATCAAGACTAAACTTAACCATAGATGGCAGAAACTTTTCAAGAAGTTTTCTTCCATTCCAGTTTAAAATGACAATTGCTATTTTCAAGACAATGAATAAATTGAATTTGGGAGTGCAAACATAGCTTTTTTCAACAATCAAAACTATAATTCCGACAACTTTTAAGCATAATCCGGAATTTCCTTTAAGAATCTGTATTCTTCTGCTTCATGATCCATTTGACAGTAAAAATGCTGAAGCCCGTTGGTGACGATGAGAAACTTTGCATTTAACGTCATATTATACCTTGCTATCTGATCGAAACTCTGTTGAGTGATCTGTACCTTTGGAGCTTTACATTCCACGATTATATAAGGTGAACCCATTCCGTCAAAAACCACTATATCTGTCCGTTTCGCCATATTATTTACAACACATTTTTTTTCAACGGCCATACGTGATAAGGGATATTTTTTATCTTCATTAAGGTAAGTTATAAAATGCTGCCTTACCCATTCTTCCTCGGTAAGAACGAGGTCTTTTTTTCTAACCTTATCAAAAATATAAAGCTTATTTTCTTTACTTTTGATTCGAAAGGAATATTTGGGAAGATTGAGATTTATCATTGAGTAAAAATAATAATCTTTGTCAAATAGTACCATTAATTTGTAGGATGAACAGACTCAAACAGATCGCTGAAGAAATAAGGTCAAAAAACACCAAGCCTATTTATTTTTTGATGGGGGAGGAAGCCTATTACATTGATAAGATTTCCGATTTTATTGAAAACAACGTTTTGACCGAGGAGGAAAAGGGATTTAATCAAATGGTGCTGTATGGAAGAGATGTCACTATTGAGGATATTGTAGCCAACGCGAAACGTTTCCCGATGATGTCTGAAAAACAGGTTGTCATTGTCAAAGAAGCTCAGGACTTGTCCAGAACCATTGAAAAACTGGCTGATTATGCTGAGAACCCTCAACCGTCTACTGTTTTAGTGATTTGCTACAAATATAAAACGATAGATAAGAGAAAAAGGCTTGGCAAGATCGTGGCACAGAAGGGTTGTCTGTTTGAGAGCAAAAAACTTTATGAAAATCAAGTGAGTGACTGGATTGGATCCATCCTGAAACAGAAGGGGCATAGAATAGAACCAAAAGCGGCTCACATGCTGGTAGAGTTTTTAGGAACGGACCTGTCTAAGATCGATAATGAACTTGAAAAACTATCCCTGATTCTGGAAGAAAAGACCCTGATTACGCCCTTGCACATCGAAGAGAATATAGGAATCAGCAAAGATTTTAATAATTTCGAGTTAAGAAAAGCCATTGGTGATAAAGAAATAGTAAAAGCCAATCAGATCGTTCAATATTTTGCTCAAAACCCAAAGAGCAATCCTCTTGTAATGACGATATCATTGCTGAACAGTTTTTTTACACAACTGTTGCTTTATCACGGTTTAAAGGATAAGGGAAAAATAAATGTGGCCAAAAGTCTCAGGATTAATCCGTATTTCGTTCCTGAGTATCAAAGAGCGGCAAAGAATTATCCCATGCGAAAAGTAGCTCAGGTCATTACCAGACTTAGAGAGGCAGATCTAAAAAGTAAAGGGGTGGGCGCAACTGCGCTTCCTCAGGGAGATATTTTAAAGGAGTTGTTATTTAAAATCATTCACTAGAGAAGTGAATTCGGGTTGATAAAGCAGCCGAATTTAAGAGGCAATATAGTTTCTTGGGCCAAAAATAGCGCTTCCGACTCTGATCATGTTGCTGCCATGTTCTATGGCTAGTTTATAATCACCGCTCATTCCCATGGATAATATCTCTAACTCTTGACCTTCTTTATTCAATTCGTCAAATAAACGTTTCAAACTTTTAAATTCATCGGAAATGACCTTTTGATCCGTTGAGAAACTCGCCATTCCCATAAGGCCCTTCACTTTAACATGGGTCAAAGCTGCCAACTCTTCACTCTTTAAAATGTCTTTGACCTCGTCAAAGGTCAGTCCAAACTTCGTTTCTTCTCTGGCAATTTTAGCTTGAAGTAAACAATTGATTACCCGATCGTGCTTTTTGGCCTGTTTATCAATTTCCTTTAAGGTTTTCAGACTGTCTACACCATGTATCAGACTGACAAAATGTGCCATATATTTTACCTTATTCCGTTGAAGGTGGCCAATCATATGCCATTCAATATCCTCAGGAAGAACCTCGTGTTTGTTCACCATTTCCTGTATCTTATTTTCGCCAAAAATTCGATGTCCTGCTTCATAGGCACCCCGTATGTCTGACACAGGTTTGGTTTTGGATACTGCAACGAGGGAAACGTGACTGGGTAAAGTTTCTTTAAAATTGTTTAAATTCTCTTTTACAAACATTTATGTATTTTTATTGGAATTATTACTTTAATTCATAGATGGTTAATCCACTTCTGAGTTTAGGTTCTATGTAACTGCTCTTAGGCGGCATGGTAAGGCTGTTTTCTGCTACGGTTTTTAACTGTTCAACCGAGACAGGAAAAATACCGAAGCCTACCGCAAATTCTTGTGAATCGACCAGGTGCTGCAACTGAAGTTCATTGCCTTTTTCAGGTAGGTAATGAATATTTTGATCCTTAGAGGGATCCTTTATGCCTAGAATGGGGTCCAGAATTTTTGTGAATAAGATTTGAGAATCAAGCTTGTCTAATTCATTTTTAGGTTTAAAGCTGCTTTTTCTAAGATATAATTTATAGAAATCGCCGTCCAGGTACATGGAGAAATGATGTTTTCTTGACGGACTATAGTGTCTTTTCCCCAGTTTTTGAATCCTGAAGTTTTCATCCAGTGCCATAAGAAACTCCTTCTTGGGAACATCATTAAGGGTCTTTACAAAACGATAGAAGGAAGTGATTCTCATGTTCGATTCCGGAATAAAATAGGCCATAAAATACTTACTTAGTTCTTCCTTTTTTGCCCCTTCTTTCTTTAAGATTTTCTGATACAGGTAATTTGATGAGGCCGTTCTGTGATGACCGTCTGCAATGTAAAGTGACGGCATTTTTTCGAAAGCTTTTACAATCGTTTCAATTTCAATATCGTCTTCAATGAGCCACATCAGATGGGTACGATTCTTATTCGTGGTAAATTCGTATTCAGCTCTCAGTTTACTGTATTTTTTTATCAAAGACCCTAAGTATTCATCGTCCGGATAGGTGATAAGCACCGGTTCGGCATTAAATCCTGTAACTTCCAGGTAATTCCCAAATAGAGCTTCTCTTTCACTCAGGGTATTTTCATGCTTTTTGATTACTTCCTTTTGATAGTCTATTAGTGATGCAAGTCCAATGATGCCCCAGAATACATCACCGTTGTGAGATTTCTGATGTAGGTAAAAGCAGGGTTTATTATCTTTTTTAAAGATGCCATTTTCTTTAAACTCACAATACCTGTTATGAACCATTTTAAATCGTTTAAATCCATGAACGGTTTTGTGAAATTTGAACCCTGGCCTGAGGATGTGAAGAAATGAAAATGGATTTAATCTTAGAATATCATTCAATTCCTTCTTTTTGTATATATCATAAGATCGGGTTGTTACCAGGGCAACCTTGTCTCTGGTTGGTCTCGTGGCTTGGAAGGGTTTGACGTTGGCCATTGTTGGATATTGATTAACTTTTTTCTAAATCAAATGATGCATCATAAAACAAAAATAGAGATTTATCGTAGATTTAAAATAAACTGTCCTTTAAATCGTAATAATTAATAAATTCAAAATTAATTCGTTATTTATGTCATATGAAAGTTATTCTCAGGGATCTGTTTGTAAATAAGGAGCTAAATATTGCCAGAATCTTATATAGTTTACCAATTCTGGTATCTCCTGCATTGATTTTTATCATTTATGGAAAGTATTTGTATCCAGATGTATTAGGGTTTAATATTCTCATTATTTTATTAACGGTACTTGGGGCTACCCTTATATTTAATCATTCCGTTGGTGCTATTATGGAAATTACGAGTCTAATACTATTGAATCTTATGGTATTTATAGATTTCTCGCATATTTACCTGTTTGAGTACAATTTTTCTCAAAGTTCGATGTATGTTCTTCTGGAAACAAACAAATCCGAAGCTTCTTCGTTTTTATCCATGTATTTTGACAAAAACCTATTCTTATTTGGGTCTTTTATACTCCTATGCATTTCTGTTTCATCATATTTGATTAGAAAGTATTTCAGGATAAATAAATCGGATTATTTAATTATAGAGGGAGGGTCAAGAGCGATTAAACAATTATTCATTTTTTTTAGTGCGACTTTGGTTTTTGCTGTTTTTCTCTATTACAACAAGTATAATTTCTTACCGTACACAATTGTTAAAGGATACAATCATTACCATCAAGATTGGTTGTCCTTTCAAAAGTTAGGAAACAATAAAGTTGGAGGAAATTTCAGCAATGTCAAATTAAAATCTAATCAATCAAACCAAAATGTTGTATTGGTTCTGGGGGAGTCAACAACGAACGGGCACATGGGTATCTATGGATATTATCGTAATACAACACCGCGACTCAATGAATTAAAAAATGAGCTTCTAATTTTTCAAAACGTAATTTCACCCCATGCTTCAACCATTCCTTCGTTGAGTAAAATTCTAACTTTAGGCGATTATAACAATCCTGAAAGAAAGTTTGACGGATCAATAATACAGTTATTTAACAAGGCAGGATTCAAAACTTACTGGATTTCGGCCCAAGATAAAACCGGTGTCAACTCATCTTTTGTCACAGGTATTTCAAATGCTTGCGACGATCAAATTTTTATATCAAGTTACGATTACACTCCTTTAGATGGAGAAATATTGAATCCATTAAAAGAGGTATTGTCAAATGATACTGAGAACAAGTTGATTATACTTCATCTCCTGGGAACACATACTAGATATGATGAAAGATATCCTGAAGATTTCGATAAATTTAAATCTACCCCTAGAACGAAGTTTAAACATGAAGATGCATATAAATACATTAATGAATACGATAACGCAATTTTATATAACGATTATGTTATTAGTGAGATAATTTCCTTACTTAAGGAATCAAAAACCAGATCAAGTTTTTTATACCTTTCAGATCACGGTGAGGAAGTTTATCAATCTCTGAATATCGCAGGTCATTGGGAAGAAAAGTTTAGAAGTACCATGTATGAAATACCTTTTATTATCTGGTCGTCAGATTACACCACACAACATTTTAAGACTTTTGAAATAGATGTGGATAGAAAATACAATTCTGAGGATCTAATTTATACTATGGCTGATTTGGCCAATGTATCTTTTATTGAATTTGATTCGACAAAAAGTTTGATTAACAAAAACTTTGAATATAAGAATAGGATGATTTTGAAAAATCTCAATTTTGATCAATTATCTTCGGAATAGAATAAGAAATAATTTCCACTATTTTTCAGATTCTAATAAGGATGAAATGAAGTTTAGTTTTGAATTCAAAAGTTTTATTTTCTTAGCTAACGAACAATAAAAACAAAGTTTTATCAAAGAAAAACACTCCAAATCATTTTGGAGTGTTTTTAAATCCAATTGGAAAAGGCTATAATGAACCCATTTTTATATCGGAAAGTTATTGTCCTAATATTAAAGTAATTTATATCCGGATTCGTTTAGGCAAAATCAGGATAAAATCTCTATTATCTGAGTCGCTAATTCTTCTCCAATTCTGTCCTGAGCTTCTTTTGTTGCAGCTCCAATATGGGGAGTTAAAGAAATACTTCTGTTCATCAGTAATTTGATTTCGGGTGTTGGTTCATTTTCAAAGACATCCAAAGCCGCGTTTGAAATTTTCCCATCTTCAATGGCTTCGATAAGAGCCTTCTCATCGATAACCCCGCCACGAGCGGCATTTACAATACCCGCCCCGTCTTTCATTATCTTAAATTCTTTTTCTCCAATTACATATTCGTCCTGAGCAGGAACATGAAGAGAAATAAAATCAGCCTGTTGTAAAACGGCTTCTTTATCAATGGTGTCAATCGTGAAATTTACGTGCTGTTTGTCAAAGAAATCAAGTTGGATATTTGCCGCATCGATATAAGGGTCGTATGCAACTACTTTCATTCCAACTCCCAAACCAATTTTTGCAGTAGCTTGTCCAATACGTCCAAATCCAAGAATTCCCAAGGTTTTACCTCTTAATTCAACACCTTTAGCATAAGCCTTTTTCAATTCTTTGAACTTAGAATCTCCTTCAAGAGGCATATTTTGATTTGAATCATGTAAAAACCGAACCATGCCAAACAAATGAGCAAAAACAAGCTCTGCTACAGAATGAGAGGATGCTGCCGGGGTATTAATGACCTTGATCCCTTTGTTGCGCGCATAATCAACATCAATATTATCCATTCCAACTCCTCCGCGACCAATAATCTTTATCGATGGACAACTGTCAATTAATCCTTCACGTACTTTTGTCGCACTTCTTACCAGAAGTACATCTATCTGATTCTCATTTATAAAATCAGCCAATTGCTCCTGCGCAACTGTTTTTAAGATGACTTCGAATCCTGCATTTTCCAAAGCAATGATTCCTGAAGTCGCTATTCCGTCATTTGCTAATACCTTCATAATTTATTTATTTTTTTATTTTTAAAGTGCCTTCATTACATCTACCAGGGCCTGTACACTTTCCAATGGCATCGCATTGTATATACTTGCTCTGTATCCTCCAACAGATCTGTGGCCATTGATTCCACTTATGCCGGCAGCTTTCCATTTTTTGTCAAATTCATCTTTTTTACTTTCATCTGTCAATGTAAAAGTAACATTCATTGTTGATCGATCTTCCTTTTCTGCAACACCCTGGAAAAGTGGATTTGAATCTATTTCTCCATAAAGAAGTTCTGCTTTTTCCTCATTGATTTTTTCAATTCCTTTTATACCTCCAAGATCTTTAAGCCATTGAAGGGTAAGCATTGAAACGTATACAGGAAATACTGATGGTGTATTGAACATACTGTCTTTAGAGATATGTACCTGATAATCCAGCATAGATGGAATTTTACGACCCGTTTTGCCGAGTATGTCATTTTTTACAACCACCAGGGTTGTACCTGCCGGACCCATATTTTTCTGAGCCCCCGCATAAATCAGGTCAAACTGACTAAAGTCGAGTTCACGTGAAAAAATATCCGAACTCATATCACATACAAGGAGCTTATCTGTCTGAGGAAAAGTTTTGAATTGAGTTCCAAAAATCGTGTTGTTACTCGTGCAGTGAACATAAGTGGCATCAGCAGGAATTTCAATATCTTTAGGGATGTAATTGTAGTTTTTATCCTTGGAAGAAGCAATTACATCGATCTCACCTAACAGCTTTGCCTCCTTAATTGATTTCGCACTCCAGGTTCCTGTATCAATATAAGCCGCTTTTCCATCTTCGGGCAGAAGGTTATATGGAGCCATCAAAAACTCAAGACTGGCCCCACCTTGAAGAAACAATGCGGAGTAACCTTTATCTTTTAGGTCTAATAACTCCAGAACGAGATTCCTGGCTGTTTCCATTACTTCAACAAAATCAGCACTTCTGTGAGAGATTTCTATCAGTGAAAGGTCCAGATTGTTGAAGTTCAAAACAGCTTCTGAGGCCTTTTTTAGGACTTCCTGAGGAAGGATACAAGGTCCCGCACTAAAATTATGTTTTTTCATCAATTTCCTGTTTAAATGATTAGTTAAATTTGCTTTTGCAAAATTGATAAAATTCTTTCAAAAACAGACTAATAAATCACTAAAAATTACAGTGCTTTATTACGCATTTATAAATGTAAAGGATCTTAATTATTCAAATCATAATTCAATTATGGTTTGAATTAAGATGAATCAAGTTCAGATTAAAACGAAACTTTTACTTTGGTTCAAAGGTCATACAGGGAATAATCATTTCTTCCAAAGAAATTCCTCCGTGCTGATAGGTGTTCTTGTAATATTTTACGTAGTGGTTGTAATTATTTGGGTAAGCAAAGAAATAATCTTCTTTCGCGAATATAAAGGAGCTACTGATATGAAGAGCAGGAAGAAATATGTCTTTTGGATCCTTCACCTCATAAACCTCTTTTTCATTATAACTTAGACTTTTACCCGTTTTATAACGCAGATTTGAGCTAATATTCTTGTCTCCGACTACTTTTGAAGGCCTTACAGAATTGATTGTTCCATGATCCGTAGTGATGATCAATTTCAATCCCATTTTCTGGGCGTTTTGAATAATCTCCAAAAGTGGAGAATTTTTGAACCAGCTCAGCGTCAGTGATCTGTACGCCTTATCATCGCTGGCCAGTTCTTTGATCATATCCATTTCGGTCCTGGAATGTGACAGCATGTCCACAAAATTATAAACAACTACGGTAAGATCGTTATTTTTAACTTTAGCCAGATTTGAAGCGAGTTCACGACCTTGACTCAAAGAGGTGATTTTATAATACTCGTGATTTAAATCCAGCCCCAGTCTTTTGATCTGTTCCGTCAGGAATTCATTTTCATATAGATTTTTTCCACCTTCGTCTGTATCGTTCTTCCAGTATTGTGGAAATTTCTTTTCCATATCCAGTGGCATTAACCCGGAAAAAATCGCATTACGGGCATATTGAGTGGCTGAAGGTAAAATACTAAAGAAGGATTTTTCTTCTTTCAGCTTGTAATACTCATTAATTATCGGTTCCAGTACCCGGAGCTGATCATAACGAAGATTATCTATAACCACGAGCAAGGTACCCGGATCGTTCTCAAGCTGTGGAACAATTACTTCTTTAAATAAGGTGTGTGACAGTACCGGCCGATCTTCTCCATGAAACCAGTCCCTGTAATTGTTTTTGATAAACTTGTAAAACTGAGAATTGGCCTCTTCTTTCTGGCTTTCAAGAATTTCGGTCATGCCAGGATCCGCTATCGATTCCAGCTGAATTTCCCAGTGGATCAGTTTTTTGTATAATTCTATCCAGTCCTGATAAGTATTGACCATAGCGAGGTCAAGTGATATTTTCCTGAATTCCTGCTGATAACTCGAGGTAGTCTTTTCAGATACCAATCTCGAAGTGTCAAGATTTTTTTTCAAACTCAAAAGAATTTGATTTGGATTAACGGGTTTAATCAGATAATCAGCTATTTTAGATCCAATGGCTTCTTCCATTATATATTCTTCTTCACTCTTCGTGATCATGATAACAGGAAGATTGGGAAGTTTCTCCTTAATTTGAGACAAAGTTTCCAAACCGGACAATCCAGGCATATTTTCATCGAGAAAAACAATGTCAAATTGTTCTTCGCTAACGCTTTCAACGGCATCAGCACCATTGGTACATGGTGTTACTTCATAATTCTTTTTCTCTAAAAATAACATATGGGGTTTTAGAAGTTGGATCTCATCGTCAACCCAAAGTATTTTTCCTGAACTCATTCTAAATCTATTAACTATGATTAATTAAATTAAACCTTTATTTTTGCGCATATTCTTGGACTGCAAGGAACAAAATTAATTCTGAAAAGTACAAAAATCAAAGTTAATATATTGAAAAAAATAAAAATTTTTAATGACCCTATCTATGGTTTTATAACCGTTAGAAGCCCTCTGGTTTTTAAGCTAATCGAACATCCTTATTTTCAGAGGTTGAGAAGGATTTCTCAGATGGGATTATCATATTTGGTTTACCCGGGAGCACATCATACAAGATTTCATCATGTGCTGGGTTGTACTTACCTGATGCAGATGGCCATTGAAACGCTTCGAAGTAAACATATCGAAATCAGTGAAAAGGAGGAGGAAGCTTTAATCGTGGCCATATTGTTGCATGATATGGGACATGGTCCTTTTTCACATGCTCTTGAACATAGTTTTCTTCATAAAATTAGGCACGAAGAAGTTTCCTTGCGCTTTATGGAAGCCTTGAATACAGAATTTAACGGAGAGCTTGACCTGTCTATTGATATTTTTAAAGGTGTTTATCACAGGGTCTTTATGAATCAGCTTGTTTCGAGCCAGTTAGATATGGACAGGCTGGATTATCTGAAAAGAGACAGTTTTTATAGTGGTGTGGCGGAGGGCAATATAAATGTTGAGCGTCTTATAACGATGCTAAATGTGAAGGATGATAAACTTGTTTTGGAATACAAGGGGATCTATTCGGCCGAGAAGTTCATTATGGCAAGACGTTTTATGTACTGGCAGGTGTATCTTCACAAAACCGGTATTGTGGCCGAAAAAGTACTGGTAAAGATTTTGCAAAGAGCGAGAGAGTTGACCTCGCAGGGTACCGAACTGAGGTGTAGCCAAACACTAAAAGTATTTTTGAAAGAAGACATAGACCGGGAAAAATTTGATCAAAGTAAACTTGATATGTTTAGCCGTTTGGATGATTATGATGTCATGTCTGCCTTAAAACTGTGGTCAAATCACGACGATTCGATTCTTTCTTACCTGTGCAATTCAGTGGTGAACAGAAAATTGCCAAAAATCGAAATGAGTAATGAGGCTTTTGCTAAAGAATACATTGAGGATGTTAAATCAAATGTAAGGGGAAAACTCGGAGTGAAAAGGGAAGACCTTGATTATTTTGTTTACGATGGAAGCGTTGAAAACAAGGCTTATAACCCAGAGAAGGAGGCTATAACAATTCTCTATAAAAATGGTGATCAGAGGGATATAGTCGAGGCCTCGGACAGTGAAAGCATATCCGCATTATCCATGACCGTTAGAAAGTATTTTTTGTGCTATCCAAAGAATTTGTTATAATTAACCTGAATAGCTAAAATTTAGTATTTTTGCAATCAGCAACAGGAATTTTAAAACGTATCGATTGAAATTTACAGCCAAACAAATCTCAGAAATCCTCAATGGGGAGGTTTATGGAAACCCAAATGAAGAGGTATCAAAATTATCCAAAATTGAAGAAGGAGAAAAAGGCTCTCTAACATTCTTGTCGAATCCAAAGTATAATTCCTGGCTTTATACCACTGACGCATCTGTTGTTATTATAGATCAAAAATTCCAACCCGAAAAAGAAGTTTCCAGTACGATGATTAGGGTAGAGGACCCTTATATGGCCTTTACTAAACTTCTGGAATTTTACAACAACATTCAATTACATAAATCAGGTGTTGAGGAGCCTTCATTTATACATTCAAGCGCTACATGTGGGGAAGAGATTTATTTAGGGGCGTTCAGCTATATTAGTGAAAATGCGAAAATAGGTAATCACGTTAAAATTTACCCCAATGTTTTCATCGGAGATAATGTAGTTATTGGTGATCATACCACCATTTTTGCCGGTGCCAAAATATATTCTGAAACTGAAATTGGCAATAATTGTACAATTCATTCAGGATGTATTATCGGGAGTGATGGTTTTGGTTTTGCTCCGGATAAAAACGGAGGTTACAATAAAATCCCACAAATCGGGAATGTGATTATAGAAGATTTTGTGGATATTGGATCAGGTACAACCATAGACAGGGCAACTCTGGGTTCAACCATTATCAGATTCGGTGTAAAACTGGACAATCAAATTCATGTGGCACATAATGTGGAAATCGGTGCCCATACGGTTATAGCGGCTCAGACTGGAATCGCGGGTTCCACGAAGATTGGAAGCGAATGTAAGATTGGTGGACAGGTAGGAATCGTTGGGCATATAACCATCGGCAATAAAGTTAGGATTCAGGCACAATCCGGGATAGGTAAGTCGATTCCTGATGGTGAAATCGTACAAGGAAGCCCCGCAATGCCTTATAACGATTTTAATAAATCATATGTACATTTTAGGAATTTACCCAAATTATGTTCGAGATTAGATGATCTGGAAAAAAAAATTGGTGATAATCAGAATAAAAAATGAGTGAAAAGCAAAAGACTATAGGAAATGAGGTTTCCTTGCAAGGAATTGGACTGCATACAGGAAATCAAGTTTCTCTTACTTTTAAACCGGCCGAAGAAAATACCGGCTTTACCTTTGTGAGAACGGATCTGGAAGGCCAGCCCGCTATTGAGGCCTTGGCTTGCTATGTTACCGATACCCAAAGAGGAACCAATATTGAGAAGAATGGGGTCGTGATCAATACCTCAGAACACGTCCTTGCTGCCATTGTAGGGATGGACATTGATAATATTGTCATTGAGATTGATGCTCCTGAGCCTCCGATCATGGACGGGTCTTCTAAATATTTTGTCGAAGTTCTGGAGAAAGCCGGAATCGTTGAGCAGGATGCGGAAAGAGAAATTTACGAAGTAAAAGACATTGTTTCTTTTAAAGATGAAGAAACAGGAAGCGAGATCATGATCATGCCTTCGGACAAGTACGAAATTACCACTATGGTTGATTTCGGAACAAAAATTTTGGGGACTCAAAATGCGAACCTGGAAAGAATGAGTGATTTTAAAAAGGAAATCGCGGATGCCAGAACATTTAGTTTTTTACATGAAATAGAAATGCTTCTTGATAATGATCTCATCAAAGGTGGGGACCTTAATAACGCCATCGTTTATGTGGATAAACCACTGTCAGATGCCACGATGAAGAAATTGAGCAAGGCTTTTAAAAAAGATTCTGTAAAGGTAAAGCCTAATGGGATTCTTGACAATTTAACCCTTCATTGGGCCAATGAAGCCGCAAGACACAAACTTCTTGATGTAATTGGTGACCTTGCCCTGATTGGAACGAAAATTAAAGGAAAAGTTATTGCAACAAAACCGGGCCACAAGATCAATACTCAGTTTGCCCGAAAAATGATGAAGCTTATCAAAATTGAAAAGAGGAATAAAGTACCTCAGTACGATTTGAACAAGCCACCTCTTATGGATATTCATAAGATCATGAAATTGTTGCCGCACAGACCTCCTTTTTTGTTGATTGACCGTATCATTGAACTTTCTGATCATCATGTTGTGGGTATGAAAAATGTCACCATGAACGAATCATTCTTTGTTGGGCATTTCCCTGGTGCACCTGTAATGCCCGGTGTACTGCAGGTAGAAGCCATGGCACAATGTGGAGGAATTCTGGTTTTAAGCACAGTTCCTGATCCTGAGAATTATCTTACATATTTTATGAAAATGAATAATGTCAGGTTTAAGCAAAAAGTTCTTCCGGGAGATACGTTGATTTTCAAAGCTGAGCTTATGGCTCCAATCAGAAGGGGGATTTGTCATATGCAGGCCTATGGTTACGCAAATAACAAGCTGGTTGTAGAAGCAGAATTAATGGCACAAATCGTCAGAAACCCTGATATTTAATCAAATCTAAAATTTATGAATCAACCATTAGCATATATACATCCTGGAGCTAAAATTGCCACTAATGTGGTTATTGAACCTTTTACAACGATCCATAATAATGTGAAAATTGGTTCGGGTACCTGGATTGGTTCAAACGTAACCATCATGGAAGGTGCAAGAATTGGAAAAAATTGCCGAATTTTCCCAGGAGCCGTCATTTCCGCCATTCCTCAGGATCTTAAATTTGAAGGAGAGGACTCTCTTACAGTGATAGGTGACAATGTGACAATCAGAGAATGTGCAACGATCAACAGAGGTACCAAAGCCTATGGTAAAACAGAGATTGGAAATAACTGTTTAATTATGGCAACAGCGCATGTGGCGCATGATTGCATCATTAAAAACAATGTAATTATTGTTAATGGTGTGACGTTGGCGGGACATGTAGAAATTGGAGAATTCGCCATAATAGGGGGGTTAGCAGGAATCCATCAATTCATTCATATCGGGAAACACGCCATGATTTCGGGAGGATCCCTGGTTCGTAAAGACGTTCCTCCTTTTGTTAAGGCGGCTAAGGAACCCTTATCGTATATTGGTATAAATTCTATTGGACTCAGAAGAAGAGGTTTCTCATCAGACAAGATCAATGAAATACAAAATATTTACAGGATCCTGTTTCAGCAAAATAACAATACTACGCAGGCTGCAAGGATTTTGGAAGCAGAATTAGATGCGAGCCCGGAGAGGGATGAGGTATTAACCTTTATCAACAATTCACAAAGAGGTATCATGAAAGGATACACTAGTAATTATTAAAAAACAGAAATGGCAAACACATCAGACATAAAAAAGGGTCTTTGTATCGTATTTAACAATGATACCTATAAAATCATTGAATTTTTGCACGTTAAACCGGGTAAGGGGCCTGCTTTTGTAAGGACAAAACTAAAGAGTTTGACAACGGGTAAAGTGCTTGAAAATACGTTTTCTGCAGGACACAAGATCGAAGAGGTAAGGGTAGAAACAAGAAAATATCAATACCTATATCCGGAAGGAGATACTTATCACTTTATGAATACAGATGATTACAATCAGATTTCACTGGAAAGACAGGCTTTAGATGCGCCTGAACTTTTGAAGGAAGGGGAGATCGTAACAATTATCATCAGGACTTCAGATGAACTTCCCCTGGCCGTAGAAATGCCATCCCATGTTTACCTTGAAGTTACTCATACGGAACCGGGAGTCAAAGGTAATACAGCAACGAATGCGACAAAACCGGCAGTTGTGGAAACCGGTGCAAAAGTAAATGTACCCTTATTTATAAATGAAGGAGATAAGATAAAAATTGATACTGAAAAAGGATCTTACGTTGAAAGAGTGAAAGAATAAAGAGATGAAATTTTCACGAACGTATGAATTAAAGGAAATTGCTGATATATTAAGCATTGATTATATTGGTGATGACGATTTTCCTGTGAAGGGAATGAATGAAATTCACGTGGTAGAACCTGGTGATATTGTTTTTGTGGACCATCCTAAATACTACGAGAAAGCGCTTAATTCAGCTGCCACAATCGTATTAATTAATAAAAAGGTTGATTGTCCTGAAGGTAAAGCTCTGTTGATTTCTGAAGATCCGTTCTCAGATTTCAATAAACTCTCGACTCATTTTAAACCGTTTCAAAGAGCAGCTCAGTCCATTTCAGAATCTGCGATCATCGGTGAAAATTCCATAATTCAACCCAATGTTTTTATAGGTAATCATGTAACCATTGGCGACCATTGTTTGATTCACGCCAATGTTATCATTAATGACAACTGCGTTATTGGGGATCATGTAGTGATCCATTCAGGTACTGTTTTGGGCGCTGATGCTTTTTATTTTCAAAAACGGCCAAAGGGATTTGACAAGCTATATTCCTGCGGAAGAGTGGTCATTGAAGATCATGTGGAAATAGGTGCGGCATGTACCATTGACAGGGGAGTTACCGGAGACACCATTGTAGGTGAAGGGACCAAAATCGATAACCAGGTACAGATTGCCCATGACACCACTATTGGCAGGAAATGTTTGATAGCCTCTCAGGTTGGTATTGCAGGGTGCGTGCGAATTGAAGATGAAGTAACATTATGGGGTCAGGTTGGAGTGATCAGTGATGTTACCATAGGAAAGGGAGCTGTAGTATATGCCCAGTCCGGAGTGGGCAAGGATCTGGATGCAGGAAAGGCTTATTTCGGTTCGCCTGCTGGAGAAGCAAGAGAAAAATACAAAGAAATGGCCTCTCTGAAATCACTGCCAAAATTACTTGAAAATATTAAGAAATAGATGTAATAAGTCAACCTATTGATATACTTTTGTACTAGTATATTTATAAAATATAGATTCACCCAAAAAAATCAATTAAATGAGTGTTTTAGTTAATAAGGATTCTAAAGTAATCGTACAGGGTTTCACAGGAAGTGAAGGTACTTTTCACGCCGGACAGATGATCGAATACGGGACAAATGTAGTTGGAGGGGTAACCCCGGGAAAAGGAGGCCAGACGCATCTGGAGAAACCTGTTTTTAATACTGTTGCTGACGCCGTAAAAGAGGTAGGAGCAGATACTTCAATAATTTTTGTTCCACCGGCATTTGCAAGTGACGCCATTATGGAAGCTGCTGAGGCGGGAATTAAAGTAATAATTTGTATTACCGAAGGAATTCCAACCGCGGATATGGTAAAGGTAAAGGCATACCTGGAAGGCAGAGATTGTACCCTGGTTGGACCAAATTGTCCGGGTGTAATTACTCCGGAAGAAGCTAAGGTTGGTATCATGCCCGGTTTTGTTTTTAAAAAAGGAAAGGTGGGAATCGTTTCCAAGTCAGGAACCTTAACTTATGAAGCAGCCGATCAGGTTGTAAGAAGGGGGCTTGGAATAACAACCGCTATTGGAATTGGAGGAGATCCAATTATCGGAACCACTACGAAAGAAGCGGTTCAGTTGTTAATGAACGATCCGGATACAGAGGTAATCGTTATGATTGGTGAAATTGGTGGCCAATTGGAGGCCGATGCTGCAAGATGGATCAAAGAAACAGGAAACAAAAAACCTGTAGTTGGATTTATTGCGGGTCAGACCGCTCCGGCAGGTAGGACCATGGGGCATGCCGGTGCCATAGTAGGAGGAAAGGATGATACTGCCCAGGCAAAGATGAAAATACTCGCAGAGAATGGAGTTCACGTAGTTGAATCTCCTGCTGAAATAGGTCAGAAAGTAGTGGAAGTTTTGAGTTAAAAAAATTCCAATGAAAAATGTTAAAACCTGTCATTTACGGCAGGTTTTTTTATGCTGTAAAATCAAATGTTAAAATATTCACAATAAAACCGTAAAGAAAATTTTATACTTGAACAATTGATATTTTTGATTTGAATCTAATGTAACTTGAAATGAAAAAAATACAATTTTTATTTTATGCTTTTTTATTGGTAGGAAGTGTCGCATGTAAAAAAACCGACAGCAAAACCGATTATAAAGTACAATCCGAGAAGGACCTCAATGGTTATGTCTATGAAACAGTTTCAAATGATCCAACGGGTTTAAGATTATATACCTTGGATAATGGCCTTAAGGTATATTTAAGTCAGAATAAGGATGAGCCTACCATTCAGACTTTTATTCCAGTTAGAGCCGGTTCCAATTACGATCCAAAAGATAATACTGGATTGGCACATTATCTGGAGCATATGGTCTTCAAGGGAACTGACAAGATTGCAACATTAAACTGGGAAGAAGAAAAGAAGCTGATAGCAGAGATTTCTGATTTGTATGAAAAACATAAAGCCGAACCGGACCTTGCCAAAAAATTGGCCATTTACAGGGAAATAGACAGCATTTCCTATATAGCCTCCGGATATGCCGTGGCAAACGAATATGATAAAATGGTCAGTTTGTTGGGAGCCTCAGGTACGAATGCACATACCTGGTACGAGGAAACTGTGTATAAAAACAAAATTCCTGCAAATGAACTGGAAAAATGGGCATCATTGGAAAGTGAAAGGTTCGGTAAATTGGTCTTGCGTTTATTTCATACCGAATTAGAAGCAGTTTATGAAGAATTCAACAGAGGGCAGGACAATGATGGTAGAAAGGCACACTATGCAAAAATGGAAGCATTGTTTCCCACACATCCCTATGGCCAGCAAACCACGATTGGAACAAGTGAGCACTTAAAAAATCCTTCAATGGTGGCTATTAAGAATTATTTTGACACGTATTATGTTCCAAATAACATGGCTGTTGTTTTAGTAGGTGACATAGATTTTGATAAAACCATAAAGACAATTGATGCCACCTTTGGAAAGTTTGAATTTAAAGAAGTCAAACATCCAGAACTTCCAAAGGAGGAACCTCTTGCTGGAATCGTTTCAAGAGAAGTTTTTGGACCTAACAATGAAAGTGTGACTGTTTCATTTAGAACCGGAGGAATTGGATCTGAAGATCAAAAATATATAACCTTGATCGATATGATTTTGGCCAATAGCAGCGCAGGATTAATGGACCTGAATCTGAATCAAAAACAGTTGGTTCAGTATGCGACTTCATCACCTTTTTTCCAGAATGATTACGGAACTTTGACTTTTAGCGGAACTCCTAAAGCCGGTCAGACATTGGATGAAGTAAAAGATCTGATGTTAAGTCAGGCCGAATTAATCAAATCTGGAGATTTTGAAGACTGGATGATCGAAGCCGTTGTGAATGATTTAAAACTAACTGAAATGCGTGGATATGAAAATTCTACAGCACTGGCATCAATGTATTACAATGCATTTATTCATGATGAGAAATGGAGTGACAAGATCCGGTTCCTTGATGATTTAAAGAAAATAAGCAAGAATGAACTGGTGTCCTTTGCAAATGATTTTTTTAATAATAATTATGTCGTTGTATACAAAAGGCAGGGGGAAGATAAGAATATTGCCAAAGTGGAAAACCCCGGGATTACACCAATTCAGATCAATAGAGGAGCTGAATCAGACTATTTGAAAGAGTTTGTTAAAATTGAATCGACTGATTTACAGCCGGTTTTTGTTGATTATAAAAAGGAAATTCAGGCAGATCGGCTGGAAAGCGGATTGGAAGTTTCCAATATTAAAAATCTGAATAATGATCTTTTCAATCTGAATATCATTTTTGATATGGGTAAGGATAATGATAAAAAACTATCTCTTGCTGTTGGATACCTGGAATTTTTGGGGACTGATCAATACAGTGCTGAGGAATTGAAAAAAGAGTTTTACAAACTCGGAATCAATTACAGCGTCAGTACAGGAAACGATCGTTCTTATGTAGCCATCTCAGGACTTCAGGAAAATCTGGACCCTGGACTTGAATTGCTGGAACATTTGATGGATAACGTTGTTGCTGATCAGGAGGCCTACGATCTTTATGTTGAGAGAATCTTAAAGGCAAGAGAAGATGGAAAAACCCAGAAGGGAAATATATTACAGAATGGCCTGAATAGTTTCGCCCAGTACGGAGAGGACTCAAGATTGAGAAACATTTATACGGCCGAGGAGTTAAAAAATATGGATGTATCAGAGTTAGTAGATATTATTACAGACTTAAATAATTATAAGCATCGAATTTTTTATTACGGAAAGGATGTTCAGGCTGCAAAAACGGCATTGAATAAGCATCATAAGGTTTTGGAATCTTTAAAGGAATACCCTCCGGCCAAGGAGTATAAGCAGCTGGCGACAGGAAAAAACGTGTATTTTGCAGATTTTGATATGGTACAGGCAGAGATGTTCTTTATTGCCAAAGGAGAGCAGTTTGATGCAAAAAAAATGGCACTGGCCACTGTGTTTAATTCGTATTTTGGTCAAGGTTTCTCCTCTGTGGTTCTTCAGGAAATCCGAGAGTCAAAAGGTCTGGCCTATGCCGCTGCTGCGGGTTATTTGCCATCTTCAAAAAAGGAGAATTATGATAGAACATTCGCATATATCGGAACTCAGGCCAATAAAGTTCCGGAAGCTGTTGAAGCCATGCTGAATCTATTGAACAATATGCCCGAAGCAGAGCAACAGTTTATTACGGCAAAGGAATCTGCTTTAAAGCAAATTGCTTCTCAACGAATCACCAAGTCGAATATTTTTTGGAGCTATGAGAACCTTAAAAAAAGAGGTCTGGACTATGATAACAGAGAGGAAATGTATAAGGAAATACAGGAAATGACCATGGCTGATCTGAGTAATTTTTTCGCCTCCAATATCAAAGGTCAGGATTACTCTGTTTCTGTTATTGGAAACAAGAAAGATCTTGATATGCAGGCTTTAAAGAAGTTAGGTAAAGTCCATGAAATGGATATTGATTATTTATTTAATTATCAGGAAACAGAAGTCAAACAATAGATCTCTGATACATTATTTTGAATACCCCGTGTTTTTCCACGGGGTTTTCTTTTTTAGTTTGCTTGTTATTCTCTAACACAAATTAGTATCTTTGATTTGGAAAATTCACAAAATAAATTATGACATTACTAAAAGATAAAACAGCTTTAATCACCGGGGCCTCACGCGGAATAGGCAAGGGGATCGCTGTTGAGTTTGCAAAACAAGGGGCCAATGTAGCCTTTACTTTCAATGCTTCGGTAGAAGCGGCAAAGGAACTTGAAAAGGAACTGGAGTCTTATGGCGTTAAAGCAAAGGGATATCAGTCAAACGCTGCAGATTTTGACGCAGCACAGGAACTGGTAAAGGAAGTCCTCAAAGATTTTGGTAGTTTACAGGTTTTAATAAATAATGCCGGTATCACAAAGGACAATCTTTTGATGCGTATTTCGGAAGAAGACTTCGATAAGGTAATAGAAGTCAATTTGAAATCAGTATTTAATTTGACCAAAGCAGTCATTCGTCCGATGATGAAACAAAGAGAAGGTTCTATTATCAATATGAGCTCTGTTGTTGGTGTTAAAGGAAATGCGGGCCAAACGAATTATGCAGCTTCCAAAGCCGGTATTCTAGGCTTTTCAAAGTCAGTAGCTTTGGAACTAGGATCGAGAAACATAAGATGTAATTCAATTGCTCCTGGTTTTATTGAAACTGAAATGACAGCGAAACTGGATCAGAACACAGTAGATGAGTGGCGAAAGGCTATTCCTTTAAAAAGAGGAGGTTCACCTGAAGATGTTGCAAATGCCTGTGTGTTTTTAGCATCTGACATGTCTTCCTATGTTACGGGTCAGACCCTTAATGTGGACGGTGGAATGCTTACATAAGTGATGAACGCCTAATAGCTCAAAGCAAACCTTTTAACGGTTTGCTTTTTTATTTTATTTATCGTTCAAAATAAAAGTATCTTTACTTAATCAATAGTCAGGGTCTATATTTTCAATAAAAAAACTATGAATTTTACAAGCATCATCTTAAGTGTTCTGGCTCTTATTTTGTCTGCCTTGATAGTTTTTTATCAGTATTTTTTCAGAAATAGAATAAATCGCCAACATTGGGTATTGGCAGCTTTTAGATTTGTTGCCATGTTGGCAGTAATGCTTTTGCTTATTAATCCAACGGTTGAAAAGAAGACCGTTACATTGGTAAAACCAAAGCTTTTTCTCGCTATTGATAATTCGGCGTCAATGAATCGGCCTGAGATTGATCAAGAACTAAAAAGTTTCATCGATGACCTGAATGAAGATGCTGACCTTAACAATCGATTTGAAGTTTCTACTTTTCTTTTTGGAGAAAGGTTGGTCTCAGATTCCTTATGGAATTTCCGGGATGAGCAAACCAATATACACAGGGCGATAACGGATCTTGAAGCACTAAGTGAGGAAGGCAGTGCCTCCATAATAATGATCAGTGACGGAAGACAGAACTATGGTCAAAATTATGCCTACTTAAAGCCTAAGAACCCCATATTTCCAATTATAACAGCTGATACACTTCATATAATCGATTTGAGTATTGAAAGGATTAATGCTAATGCTTATGCAACTTTAGACAATAATTTTCCGGTTGAAATCTTTGTCAATGCAAATTTATCTCAAGAACTCAAATCAAAACTAATTGTGAAAAAAAATGGCGAAGTAGTATTTTCGAAAACAATTGATTTTGATAAGGACAAAAGAAATGAAGTAGTTACCATGCTGTTACCTGCAGATACCGTCGGAATGCAACTGTATACAGCATCAATAGAACCGATAATAAACGAGAAAGTATTGGCAAACAATACTAAGAATTTTGGAGTTGAGATCCTGGATGAGCAGACAAACGTCGCTATAGTTTACGGGCTTTTGCACCCTGATGCAGGCATGATAAAAAGGTCCGTAGAGGCCAATCGGCAAAGAAAAGCAAATCTTTTGAACATTGAAGAAATTGAAAGCCGTAAAAATGAATTTGATCTTTTTATTTTGTATCAGCCGGATGAGAGCTTTAAAAACTTGCTGGGATATATTCAAGAGGAAAACCTAAGTTATATGCTCTTTATTGGTACCCAAACAAACTGGAAGGTCCTGGAAGAATTTCAAAATGGGTTTAGGAAAGAGTATAGCGATCTCACGGAGAATCTGTTTCCTGTATATGAAAGAGATTTCAACGCGTTTTATACTGAAGATATTGGTTTTGGTTCGTTTCCACCCTTAAAAGGCAAAATCGGGGAGATCGTATTGAGTAAGAACAATCAGGTTCTATTATCACAGCGTATCAATGATATCCAAAGTCAGAACCCTCTTCTTATTGCTTCTGATCAGGGTGATCGTAAAAATGTTGTTTTTTTCGGTGAAGATATTTGGAAATGGAGGGCCGAAAGTTTTTCAATTCACGGATCATTTACAGAATTTGACAATTTTTTCAATAGTTTGATTCAATATCTGCAATTATCAGAGAGAAAAAAAGAGTTGGAACTGACATATGATCCTGTTTTTCATGCCAGGCAACCCATATTAATTCAGGCAAAGAAATACGACAGTAATTTAAATTTGGATTTAAATTCCAGTCTGGCTCTAAAACTTGACGATTCGGATGAAGTATTTCCATTTTACTTAAAAAACAGGAGTTATGAAGTCAATATTGGTTCATTGAAACCAGGAACTTATCGGTTTCAGGTTAATGATCTTGATTCTGAAGGCTATAAAAAGGGATCTTTTATTGTGGATAAATTTTCACTGGAAGAAGAAAATATGGCCCCCAATATTAAAGATTTACAACTTTTAGCGGATCATAGTGGTGGAGCAGTGTATTTTATAGATGATTTTGAGAATGTCAAATCTGACTTGATGAATAACAACAAGTTCAGACCATTGGAAAAAGTACGGATCAAAAGGGTTTCTTTGATCGATTGGAGATGGCTTTTAGGTCTAATTGTGCTATCTTTGAGTTTGGAATGGTTTCTTCGAAAATACCGTGGATTGGTATGAAGAAAAACATTTAAATAGAGTTTAATATAAAATTTATAAAATGGCACAACAAGCGCAATTGCAATTTCCAAAAGGAATATTGCCAATAATATTTGTCGGGATTCTCGTCCTGATATTTATTTCAAAATCTACAATCACTATCGAAGCGGGAGAAGCCGGGGTTCTATGGAAAAGGTTTGGAGGTGGAGTAGTAACAGATGAACCACCCTTGGGTGAAGGATTTCACCTTGTGGCTCCCTGGAATACTGTGATTGTTTATGAAATCAGACAGCAGGAGCTTACAGAAAAAATGAAAGTACTTTCATCCAACGGGCTTGATATTCAGCTTGAGGCAACGGCCTGGTATCAGCCAGAATCAGATAATCTTGGTATGCTTCATCAAACAAAAGGGACGAATTATCTTGACAGAGTTTTGAAGCCAGCCATGAGATCTGCAACCAGGAGTGTTGTGGGACGATATACGCCTGAACAGATTTATTCTTCAAAAAGAGATGCTATCCAGGAAGAGATCTTTGATGAAACCAAAAAGATTGTTCAGGATCAGTTCATACAATTGAATGACGTATTGGTAAGAGATGTTACCCTTCCACCTGCTATCAAGGACGCCATCGAAAGAAAGCTTGGGCAGGAGCAGGAATCTCTGGAATATGAATTCAGGTTGGAGAAGGCCCAGAAAGAAGCTGAGAAGCAAAGAATTGAAGCCCAGGGTAAAGCGGATGCAAACAAAATCCTAAGCGCCTCTTTAACTGACAAGATATTACGGGATAAGGGAATTGAAGCCACATTGAAGTTGTCAGAATCTCCAAATACCAAAGTAGTTATCGTTGGAGGTCAGGATGGGCTGCCTCTGATTCTAGGGAACAATTAATTGATAGAAACTCATATTTGAAAAGGAAAGGTCGGTGAAAACCGGCCTTTTTTAGTAACTATCCTTGATATGGATAATATCTTTTTTAACCTGTCCTTTTTGAAGTGCTCTGTAATTCTCATAACATTCCAGCACTGCTTCAATGATCTGAAGGTCACTGGCCTTATTGATAAATCGATTTGAATAGTTGCATTCCGAAAGAAGGTCATTCAATTCTTTTCGACTCATATCAAGATAGTCCATCATGATTTCTCGGCTGTACTTTTGCTCCATCATGTTTCTCATCTGATCCCCTTCCTTCAACTTCCTGAGTCGCTGCATTTCCTTTGGTTTCTTACCAAACTTATTATACCAGAAATCAACAGGGTTAAATATGGCTCCCAATCCCGAATTAAAATTCCTGTTATACGCATTGCCTCTTTCATAGGCCTGAGGCAATCCGTTAATATGAATTCTGCTGTAGGAATCCTGAGGCACATTTTTGGCATCCACAACAAGCACACCGATCAATTTGTGCGATTTTAACGTTACTTCCTGAATGTTCACTACTTTCTCATGAATCGCAATCTCCAGTTCATTTCCCTTTAATAAATCATTGGTGATCTTAAGTTTAATTGATTGAAAACCAATATAAGAGATGAATATGGTATCGTTGACAACGGCAGGGATCTCAAACTGTCCATTTGAGTTAGTTATGGTTCCGTCTACCGAATTTAGGTTTACCACATGCGCGCTTTGAAGAGGTTTTTTGTCCGTGATACTGATAATTCTCCCCTTCAGGGTATATGCGCCTTGATCATCCTTTCCAACAGTATCGTTTACAATCCCTTCAACATTCGTAAATATTCCACTATTGATCGAATCCTGTTTACTGGATACAGATTCAGCGGGCACAGAATCTTTTTCTTTTTCTGTAACCTGCTGAGAAAAAATATTCAGATGAAAGCAAATCAAAAAAAATGTCAACACAATTTTTTGCATGCGCAATGATACTAAATATTGAGTTAATTATTTAATAAAATAATGTGAAAAACACAGCACGAGATCATCTTTATTCTGAGTTCTCGAAAATATTTTTATCGATTTAATACAGTACTCAGACTAAATCTTAAAGGTAACTATCCCGCAATCCAATTCAAATACCTGGCCTGATATTTTTTTACTTTTGTCTGAAATCAAAAACTCCGCCATTTCAGCCACATCATTAGGTTCCAGATAGGACTTCATAGGATGTCTCTCTCGCATTTTTTCTTTCATGGCATCGTTCCTTAAAATTTTTTCGGCTAAGGAGGTATCCGTGATTGTGGGGGCTATAGCATTGAATCTTATACCAGGTGATAACTCTGCCCCCAAAGACTTAACCAGTGCTTCTACTCCAGCTTTCGCAACCGCTATACTGGCATGAAAAGGCATGCCCATTTTCACCGCAACTGTGCTGAAAAGTACCACCGAAGAATCGGATCCATTTTTAAGAGCTTTTTGGTATTTTTGAATCACCTTTACCGCACCCAATACATTGATCTCAAAGTCTTCCTTAAAATCTGTTTCGGACAATCGAGTAAACGGTTTTAGATTAATACTTCCCGGACAATAGACCAGACCATCCAGTTTCTCAATGTCCGGTAGGTCATCCTTCAAAATGTCACAGGAATAATGGACCGAAACATTATCAAGATCATCCAAAGATGACCTGCTTATCGAGATCAATTCATAGGATTCACTCATGATTTGCGCCAGGGCTTTGCCTATTCCCTTACTTGCTCCGACAAGGAGTACTTTTTTCATGATTGGATAAAATTTTGAAGCTCAACTATTTTCTCATGTTTCTCAAAGGCTCCTCCGTAATAGGCAGTAACTGTGGTGGAACTGTCATCTTTTATGCCTCTTGAGGAAACACAAAGATGTTTGGCATCGATAATGACAGCAATGTCCTCGGTTCCTAAGATATTCTTAAGTTCATTGGCTATCTGATTGGTCAGCCTTTCCTGAACCTGAGGCCTTTTTGCGTAATACTGAACGATGCGGTTTAATTTGGAAAGCCCGATTACTTTTCCCGAAGAAATATATGCCACATGTGCTTTTCCGATAATGGGAACAAAATGGTGTTCACAATTGGAATAGAAAGTGATATTTTTTTCAACAAGCATCTGATCGTATTGGTATTTGTTGTCGAACAAAGCAACTTTTGGTTTATTTTTTGGATCCAGTCCTGAAAAAATTTCTTCTATATACATCTTAGCCACCCTGTCAGGCGTTCCCTGAAGTGAGTCATCCGTCAGGTCCAGGCCTAAAGTTTCCATGATTTCACTAAAATGAAAGGCTATTTTCTCTTTTTTTTCCTCATCGCTTATATCAAAAGCAGAATCTTTCATTGGGGTATCCAAACTGGTCATCATGTGATTGTCGCCAATTTCATTGTGGTCCAAAATCTTTAAAGCAGAAGTTCCGTCGGTAAATAGGGGCTCATTTGTTTTCATAATTGTCTTTTTTTAATGCTGTCTTTTCTAGCAAAGCATTGATTAATATAAATAGGTATAAAGTTTATGTTTCTTTTATTAATTGATTCGATATTTTGGGTCTCTGATAGGGAAGACGTTTCTCCGACTGCGGAATCGTATAATGGTCAAGACCATTTAAGGCCACAACCTTAGCTTCCGTTAGGTTTATCAAACCATCATCTTTTAAAATGTCTTGATCAACGAACAACTCCTGAATTTCCCCAATGATCATCAAGGTTCCGTTTAAATTTAGTTTTACTTCTTCAAGAAATTTCATTTTCATTTGAACGGGCGCACCTTTTACAAAAGGTGCCTGGCATCCCGATTTAAATTCTTCTGAAAGGTCCGTCATGGTAAATTCTGAAATCGACGCATCGTATTTTGCTGACGTATGATGGGCATCTTCAATGATGTCTTCATAAATATGATTAATGGTATAAACTCCTGTTTCTTTAATGTTGTCGTAAGTATTCCGACGTACGGAAACAGGTCGGCTTACAAACCCAAGCAAAGCAGGATCAGAACCGAGATGGATGACGGAGCTGAAAATGGCAACATTACCATTACCTGATTTACTTATACTGCCGATAAGGTTTGCAGATTTAAAACCAGAAGCAGAGTTTATAAGGTTTATTTTATACAACCTTTCCATCTCTTTCAAATCATATTTAGTAAACGATCTCATGAAAATGAATTGAAGCGGTTAATCTCTACATTTTTAGCCTTTAGATCGAACATCAGATTATATAGCCCGAAGAAGGTTCTATTCATATAGATGAAGTGTTTGGATCCTCTGTTGGCATTCATTTTTCTCAGCTCAGTGTTCTTGCTGTATTTCTCACTCAGATCACTGATTTTATCAAAAAACGTACTCCTTGAAAAATCAAAAAATTCGGATTGGAAGGGTTCGGTAAAAACTGTCAGCAATTCATGGAACATCGCAGTAAAAAATTCAATTTCCTCCTTTGAATCATCCTCCAGCAGAATTTCAAGTTCAAATAGTTTGTTTCTAAAATATGCCGGGTTTGACAGATTTTCTCTATTGGCTAACTCGAAATATGGATTGTAAAAGTCATCAGGAATTTGTTTGATGCAACCAAAATCAAGCGCGATTAACTTTTTATCTCTTGAAATCAGGAAATTACCGGGATGAGGATCTGCGTGAACTTTTTTCAACTTGTGAATTTGAAACATATAAAAGTCCCATAAGGCCTGTCCCAAAACATTTAAGTCCGATTGATCATTCTCATGCTTTACAAATTCAGACAGATGCTCCCCTGACATCCAATCCATAGTAAGGATTTTTTCAGATGAAAATTCCTCGTAGTAATCAGGAAACTTTAAGTTTGGAATGTGACCGCATGCCTTCGCCATTTCTAAGGATTGTTTTAGTTCCAGTCTGTAATCTGTTTCTTCAATGAGTTTATCTTCAACCTCCTTAAAATATTTGTCCGAATCTTTGCCCTGAATATTGAACATTTTAATGGCTATTGGTTTGACCAGGGCCAGGTCGGAACTTATACTTCCGGCAACTCCGGGATATTGAATTTTAACAGCGAGCATTTTGTCATTGTTTTTGACCTGATGAACCTGTCCAATACTCGCTGCATTAACGGATTTGGAATTAAATTCATCAAATACCTCGTGTGGTGACCTGCCAAAGTATTTTTTAAAAGTTCGAACAACCAGAGCCGGGGATAATGGAGGTACAGAAAACTGGGATAACGAGAATTTTTCCACATAGGCCTGCGGCATGATGCTTTTTTCCATGCTGAGCATTTGAGCCACTTTAAGGGCACTTCCTTTCAACTTTTTTAATCCATCATAGATGTCTGAAGCGTTGTCTTCATTTAACCTGGCTCTTGCTTCTTTTTCACTAGAGGTTAGTTTTTTTCCATAGTATTTAAGATAGTTCACTCCAACTTTTGCTCCGGTCTGAACCAGGTTGGTGGCGCGTTCTACTTTTCCAACGGGTATTCTGTCAATAGTATTCATTAATTCATGTGTATTTTCTCATGGTATAAAAACTTACCAAGGTCCAGGATACTCCTCAAGGGTTTTACATTAAGAAGATCAAAGCCTGTGTTTACTGATTTTTCTATAAAAATGTCTGTTTTTTCCAATGAGGCGGATTCATCATCAAGCCAGAATTTGAAACAGACTACGAATTGAACCCACAGACTTTCTTCAATGGATCTGTCAATAAACTTATCCAGTTTTGTGTCCTTAAGATCAAATTTGTCAATTTCGAGTCTTTGAACAAAAAATGAGAATTTCCTTTTTGTGGAAGATAATAACTTCAGCAGGTCGTATTTGAACGTACTTTTAGATGCAAGAGCCATGACAAAACTCCTGTTGGCTGTGAGTATTTCGAAATAAGTGTAGTAAAAGCTCAGCAATTTATTTCTGACGTCAAAACTTTCAAAATCCTCACTATTTTGCAATAGTAGGAGGGTTTGATCGTAAAAGGAATCGAAAATTGATTTTTCAACAGTTTTCAAATTTCCGAAAAAAGTGTAGAAGTCCTTTTCATCAAAATTATGCAATTTTGCCAGTTCAAAGGCTGAAGATGGAGCTCGACCATTTTCAAGATAATAGTTCATGTAAAATGTGTAGATGTCTTCTTTGTTAATTTTTTTCTTGCGTGCCATATCTCTTAATTTTAGTCAAAGATATGTTTTGTTTAACTATAAAGCAAAAAAGTTAAACAAAAATTTTGTTAATATTTTATTTTACCTGTTTCCTGATGTTGTATTCTGCTACCTGTTTGTCTTTTAAGACATAGATAGTCCCGTATAAATTAATTTATCATTGTTGATCATTTTAACCAAGAATCTTGTTTCTTTGTGCTCACGAAAGTGAAGACTCTTTTTTAAACTTTTCGGATGATTTCAATAATTATAGTTAATTACAGAGGTTGGAGAGCATTGAAGAAATGTCTTTTGTCCCTGGTGCAAATTGATCGCGATGAGGTCCAATTTGAAGTTATCGTGGTCGATAATGATTCCAATGATGGGAAATTACTCGCCTTTAAAAATGAATTTTCAGACTTTCAATTTATCTTAAATGACGGTAATTTTGGGTTTGCCAATGGATGTAATCTGGGTGCAAGAAACTCAAAAGGTAATTATTTGCTTTTCCTAAATCCTGACACGATCGTTAAAAAGGACACCTTACAGTCCCTACAACAAACCTATGAATCGAATCCCGAAATCGCTTTGTTGTCCTGTGTCCAGGAAGATGAGGATGGAAGAATTGAAAAACAGGAGAGGCTGTTTCCTTCGTTTTCCCGGTTTTTTGGAGTTTTCAGAAGTTTTGACAGAATAATAAATCGACAAAAGTACCTGGATCGGTTCAATGATGCTGATTCAGATTTGGTGTATCCGGACTGGATTTCCGGCTCAGTGATATTCACCGACCGAAGCTGGTTTGAGAAAGTGTCCGGATGGAATGAGGATTTCTGGCTTTATCTGGAAGATGTGGATTTTTGTAAAAGAATAAATGAAGGGGGAGGTAAGGTAGGTATTTCTAAAAAAATTTCAATCCTGCATATGCATGGGGGGACTTCAAGGATCAATTTAAAAACAAAAGCACTTACCAAGACCGAAGTAATTATTTCAAAGCATGTTTATATCTCTCGTCATTTTAATGGAATAGAGGCTTTTTTACTTCATTTCTTGATGATCACCGGTTTTCTTCTCGAGCGAATCTTTCTCTCGATTCTCGGATTATTATTCTTTTTTAAACCCAAGTTGAGAGTGAATATATTGATCTTAAAGAATCTTGTTTCTTATTATTTGAGTGCCTTAAAACATTTGACATGGATAAGCCCAAGGTCCGTGAATTACAGAAAATGATTGGTTAGGGAAATAGGGTAGAGGTTTGAGTTTTAATGCCTTTGGAACATAGACCATAAATTCTTGTTGTCATAAAAGTTTAAGTGTACTGAGATCAAGTGAACCCTGGCGTTTGGTTAACGATCCAACATCAATGATCAAAAAGCATTTTTACTGATTTCTGTCATTGATTTTTAGACTGTATGAGCTACCTTTGTCAGGCTCTTTTTTTAAGGGAATATATAAACGACGGCTACATTATTTTAAAAATCAAACATGATCGATATGTCTTCAACATCCAAAAAGTGGGGACTCAAACAGAGTATTACCCTCCTTCGAATACTTGTGGGTTGGCATTTTCTTTACGAGGGAATTGTCAAGGTGTACAATCCGGAATGGACCAGTTTTGGTTACCTGGCGACTGCCCAGGGACCGTTTCGACCCATATTCCAGGCCATGGCCTCGGAAGCTCTACTTCCCTGGGTGGATACCCTAAATTGGGCAGCCCTTGTCTTTGTGGGTATTACGCTTATCCTGGGTATATTTGAAAAGGCAGGTGCTCTGGTAGGCGCAGGCCTGCTGTTGCTGTATTACCTGGCACACCCTTCCTGGCCGGGTATGGCCCAGATCAATACGGAAGGTAGTTACTGGATCGTGAACAAGAACCTCATCGAGGCGGTCGTATGCCTGGTTTTATTCTACTGCCCTACAGGGGCCGTTTTTGGCCTTTCCCGATTTTTTTCAAAGAACAAAGCAAACACTAAAACCGAATTGACATGAGTTGGACAAGAAGAGAAGCACTTTTAGGATTAGGAAGCATCCCTGTATTGGGTGCAGTATGGTGGGCAGGAGCCTATGGAACCGTTGGAAAAAAAAGACAGCGGGACGAATTGCTCGAACAGTTGAACATTCAGCCGTCCCTTCCATCTCCGGTTCCAGCCATTACAGGAGAACCAGTCCGCGTGGGAATAATCGGTTTCGGAATACGCGGTGAACAGCTCTGCAGGTCCCTGGGATATGCTACTGACGAATGGATTGCCGACATGGAGGCGGCCGCGGACCGTGCCAGGAAGGAAGATCGACCTTTTACTGCACTTGAAGATTTTCAAAAGCAGGATCCCTTAAACGTAAGGATTGTTGGGGTTTGTGATGTCTTCGATATCCGCGCCGAAAAAGCCATCCGGTCCTTCAGCACTCCTGAGCAGACTGTGAAACGATACACCACTCACAAGGATATGATCCTCAGCGGGGATGTGGATGCCGTGGTTATTGCCACTCCGGACCATTGGCATGCTCCCATGTCCATTGAAGCCCTGCGGAACAACGTGCATGTCTACGTGGAAAAACCCATGACCCATACCATTGCCGAAACCTACGAATTAAGGGAAGCTGTCCGTAATTCCAAGGCCGTATTCCAGGTTGGGCACCAGCACCGCCAGACCTTGAGTTTTAAAACGGCCCAGAACATCGTGGATAATGGGATTTTGGGACATGTGTCCCTCATCACAACCAACACCAACCGAAATGATGATAACGGGGCGTGGAACTATGATATTCATCCGGATGCCAATCCTCAGACTATCGATTGGGAGCAGTTTCTGGGATCGGCCCCTAAAATACCTTTTAATAAGAACCACTTTTTTCGCTGGAGGAAATGGTGGGCTTATGGTTCAGGTCTTTCCGGTGACTTGCTCACCCATGATTACGATCGACTGAACTGCGTCCTTAAAATGGGGATGCCTCAGTCAGTGATGGCCTCAGGAGGTATTTATACACACAGGGATGGACGCAACGTGCCCGATGTACTGCAGGTGAATTTTGAGTACCCTGACTTTAGCACGGGCAACAATCAAAATCCCAATAATCAAAGGGGAATGACCTTTACCTACAGTGCTTCCCTGGGCAACGGATTCAGCCGGCCGACCATGCTCATGGGACATGATGCCTCCATGGAGCTTGGCAACCGTTTAACCATTTGGCCCGATTCAGGTTCTACGCGCTATGCCGAACAGTTAGGTTCCCGTAATATGACACCTCAAACCCCAATTTACAGGTATGATCCTTCGGAAACCGCAATTGACGGGGTCTCCTCTGCAACCTCTCAATACTTTGCCGATAAGGGTTTAATGTGGACCTATATTGATGGCAAACGGGTAGATTCCACCTTCCTTCACATGCGGGAATGGCTGAGTGTCATCCGGAATGGCGGCAAGGTAAGCTGTGGCATACAAGAGGGCTTCGAAGAAGCTATGTCTGCACATATGGCGGGGCTCTCATGGAAATTGGGAAGGCGTATAGAATGGGACCCGAAAGAAGAGGTGATCAGACCCATTGAAGGCGTGGACCTGGATGCTGTGCTCCTTGAAAGTCCTTCCGGGGTAGGACAATTAGCACCGGATACGGTTGGTGCAGTATGATGCGGATACTGTTAACAAAAGAATATTGGGCAAAGGAAAGTACTTGCTTCAGTTTACGAAACGGAATATTGTTGAAGAGGGCTTGATCCTGAAATAGGTAGTGACTCAAAAGCTGAACCCTGGCTAGTACCTCGTATCTTTTTTTATTCTCCTTTACCTTGACTGTGAGATTTCGGCGGATTAACTGCGTTGATCCTGAGTGAGGGTGTCGTTCAGATCAAAATCCTTTGAAATGCTGGCGCATTTCGGATTTTTTGGTTTGCCCCGCTTACGCAAGCAAGCATGCGACGCGGTCCAAACAAAAAAATCCTCTCGAACTTCCGTTCAAAAGGATTTTGATCTGTCGGGGTGGCAGGATTCGAACCTGCGACCTCCTGCTCCCAAAGCAGGCGCGATAACCGGGCTACGCTACACCCCGAAAATAAATTTGAGTATAATTGCGGAGAGACTGGGATTCGAACCCAGGCAACGGTTGCCCGTTGACAGATTAGCAATCTGCTCCATTACCACTCTGGCACCTCTCCGATAATCTTTTTAAAAGAACAAAAATTTTGGTTTGCAAATGTATTATTTGGTTTAGAATCCTCCAAACATTTTTTATATTATTTTAAGAAAAATAGGAACTCAAAAGTAAAATCCATTTCACTTATATTTTGATAGTTTTTGAGGCTAGAGCGATTAGCCAACTTCCGCCGAGGAAAACGATCCGTTGAAAAATAAATATATGCAGTCCTTTCAATAAAAAATACTCTATATTTGTAATACTATAATGATTAAAACCTAACTACATTTTAAGAAACATGAAAAAAATCAAACAGTTAATAATGTTGATGTCAATCGTTGTGATTGCATCAAGTTGTTCTTCCATCAAAGTGGTGGATTCCTGGAAAGCAGATGAGATCGAATCTTTGGCAGGGGCAAAAATATTGGTAATTGCCAGATCGGATGATATGGTGGGAAGACAACGTTTTGAACAGGAAATAGCAGAAAGATTAAGGGCAGGTGGAGTGGATGCCATGGAAAGCTATAAAAAGTTTCCTGCGATGAAACAGAATCAGGAATTGACGGAAGAGCAGATTGCACAAAGGGTACAGATTATTAAAAACGAAGGTTATAAAGGTGTTGTACTAACAGTCCTTAAGGACATGAGCAAAGAAATTGTAACCTCCGAGACCGGTGGTTATGTTTCTGGAGGATATTACCCTTCTTACTACGGAGGATACTACGGAGGATTCGGTGGATACTACGGACGTGTCTACTCACCCTATGGTTACGGATACGGAGGAACCTATGTTCCATCCGAAACGAGAACTTACACTTCGGAAACGTATAACTTAGAAACGGTAATCTATAACCTTGACCTTGAACCAGGGAAGCAGTTGTTAGGTGTTATAGCCATCGATATTACTGATCCTAAATCAGCTTCAAAAGTGGCTCCAAAATACGCGGATGCTGTTGCTAAACAGTTAAAAAAGTAAATTAAAGAGCTTTTTAATATATCAAAGGCTTGAGTTCGAATACTCAAGCCTTTTTTTTTGACCTCGTATTCCAGAGATTTAAGCCTCTGGAAACCCTTAAAATTGATCTTATTTCATCGAAATCGTTTTCTTAGATTCTGTCGATTGTTCTGTACAGATCTGTGCCTATTTCGTATTTTTGCTCCCCTTATGAAGAGAATAATATCATTATCAGTTTTCCTGCTTATTGGCTTAGCTTTAAGGGGGCAAACTGAAAAAGAAATAAATCAACAGGTCCAGTTCTGGACGAGTGTCAACTCCACCTGGAGATTAAGTGAACACTGGGGTGCCATGGGAGATTTTCATGTAAGAAGAAATGATTTCCTCAAAGATCCGAATTTTTATTTCCTTCGATTGGGTGGTGTTTACTGGTTTAACGATAAAATTTCTCTTGCAGGTGGTGGAGCGCGCTTATGGCTGGCCCAACCTGCGCTGGATGGAGGTTGGAATTACGCCATTGAAAATCGTATCTATCAACAACTGCTTTGGAGAAATGTAAACGGAAGAGCCAAATTTTTGCAGCGAATAAGAAATGAACAAAGATGGCACGAGGTACTTAACCCGGATGGAAGTGTAAATCGAATTAGATTTTCAAACAGGGTAAGATTTTTATTTTCTGCCGCAATCAGAGTGTTTGAGGATGAAAAAAAACCACGGCTTGTGTTATCTGATGAAATCCTGTTTCATTTTGGAAAAGAAATTGTTTACAACACCTTTGACCAAAACCGATTGTTTGTAGGAATAAATCACAAGATGGGAAAAGGTTGGTCATTTGATGCGGGTTATATGATGGTTTTTCAGCAAAAATATAGTGGATTTCGATATGATATGAATCATACCATAAGACTATTTTTCTATTTTTCACCAGATTTAAGAAAGAAGAAGGGCAAAGAATTGCCCCACTATCCGGTTGGAGATATAGAGTAGGCACATCATTCGTTTATTTTTTGTTTTATGGGGAATGCTTATATTTATAAGTCAGTAACTTAACCATTCCCTCAAATGCTCTGGATCGAACTGATCATATTTTTATCTATTGTTATTATAGGTTCCAGGATTGGAGGAATAGGTATGGGTACCCTTGCAGGTATTGGTCTTATTCTTTTTATATTTCTTTTTAAATTACCCGTTGGTAGCCCGCCAATCATTGTTTTAGGAATGATCCTGGCTGTAATTACCGCATTGTCTGCCATGGAAGCTGCAGGTGGACTGGACTATTTGATCGGAGTCGCAGAAAAGATAATGAGAAAGAGGCCCCAGAATATAACCTTTGTTGCACCACTTGTTACCTACGTTTTAGTTTTATCAGCAGGTACGCAGCATGTTATATACGCCCTTTTACCCGTAATTGCCGAAATTTCCAGGAAGTCAGGTATAAGGCCTGAAAGACCCATAGCAATGTCAGATATCGCTGCAATGCAAGGTATCGTGGCCTCACCAATCTCTGCGGCTACCGTTGCCATGCTGGGTATTTTGACCGTGAGTGGAGTGAGTTTGCCCCGTATTCTCATGATCGTGATTCCATCCACATTTTTTGCCGTAATTATTGGATCGATAAGCGTTTATAAAAAAGGGAAGGAACTATCTGAAGATCCTGTTTATCTTCAACGCTTAAAGGAAGGAAAGATAAGGGAGTTGGCAAATTCTAAATCCTTGGAAAGAAAATCAGTTAAGAATGCCAGGAGATCTATAGCCTTGTTCTTTTCTGCCATATTGCTGGTTGTTGTTTTCGGAATGTTCCCGGAGTTAAGGCCAGTAAGTGAAATCATTAAAGATGGAACGGTTGTAAGGGATCAGATAGCTATGGGGCCTACCATTATGATATTGATGTTAACTGTTGGTGCTTTGATTATGATCCTTTTAAAGGCTGACCCGGAAAAAGCAGTTTCTGGGAGTGTTATGAAAAGTGGAGTGGTTGCCATAATTTCCATTCTTGGAATCGCATGGCTTGGTTCCTCTTTTTTTGAAGGGAACAGAACAGTTCTCGTTGATGGAATTTCTCAGTTGATCGAAGGTTATCACTGGGTTTTTGGATTTGGTTTATTTACCATGTCTATCATGCTTTTTAGTCAGGCAGCAACGGTTGTAACCCTCATGCCACTGGGCCTGGCTCTTGGACTGGATGCTGAATTGTTGATAGCTCTTTATCCAGCTGTTAACGGTTTCTTTTTCCTGCCCACCTACGGAACTATATTAGCCGCCATATCCTTTGATCAGACCGGAACAACAAAAATTGGAAAGTATCTGCTCAACCATAGCTTTATGTTGCCTGGCCTCGTAACAACATTTTCCGCTGTTGCCATTGCTCTGTTGATAACCTTTGTTACCTGATTAGAAACTGTAAAAGATGATCAAACCTATTAAACTTTTTGCCCTATGTTAAGAAATAAAATATTCAGAAAAATTATAATGATCGTTGTCATTTTGTCTGCGATCAGTTATTCAAAAGCTCAAAACAAAGATCTGCCCAATGTTGTAATTCTTGCAACAGGCGGTACCATTGCAGGTTCTGCAGCAACCGGAACCCAGGCAGGTTACACCTCAGGGCAGGTTGGTATTGAAACAATGATTGCAGCAGTACCCGGAATAACAGACCTCGCTAACGTAACGGGCGAGCAAATATCCAATGTCGGTTCTCAGGACATGAGTGTTGAAATCTGGTTAAAGCTGGCTAATAGAGTGAATGAACTATTAAGTCGGGATGATGTTGACGGAATCGTCATCACGCATGGTACAGATACCCAGGAAGAGACGGCTTTTTTTCTTAATCTTGTCGTCAAAAGTAACAAGCCTGTTGTAACCACAGGATCCATGAGGCCCTCTACAGCTGTCAGTGCGGAAGGGCCATTGAATCTGTATAACGCCGTAGCCATTGCAGCGGATTCGAAGGCCAGTGGTTATGGGGTGCTGGTTGTAATGAACGATCAGATCCATTCTGCTCATGGAGTTACGAAGACAAACACAACCTCAGTACAAACCTTTATGTCACCCATGCATGGGTTAACAGGAGCTGTAATTTATGGGAAACATGAGTTTTACAGTAAACCACATGGCATATTTGGACTGGAAAGTGAGTTTAGCATTGAAGGGGTTACCTCCCTGCCAAGAGTTGATATCATTTATACCGGAGTAGATTCACCTGCAGACCTTGTTGACATGTCTTTAAAGGCAGGTGCCAAAGGGATAGTCATAGCGGGTGTGGGAAATGGGAACATGAATGCAGCCACGCTAAATGCCTGTAAAAATGCGGCTGAACAAGGGGTTGTGGTTGTCAGAAGCACCAGGGTTCCAACGGGTTATGTTTTAAGAAATGCAGAAATCAATGATGACGAGAATAAGACAATTGCCTCAGATGAACTGAACGCTCAAAAGTCCAGGGTTTTACTCATGCTGGCCTTATTGAAGGACCGAAGCCTGGAGGATATTCAGAAACTGTTTTATACCTATTAGTGGTTTATTGAATTCTTTATATTAATTTTCAACAAAACGATCAACACATGAAATTTAAGTCTGCTATTTTATTTTTATTGCTTTGTCTTACCATACCAGGGGTGCTTGCTCAAAACAGACAGGTAGACACCGTTTCTACGTATAGAAGTTTAATTCCTACAGGAAAACAATCGCTTTTGAAGAATGTGGACATGATTGCAAATTTACAAATGGCCTTAAGAAGTGACTTTTATGAAGGAGAACATCTGGAAACAAAATTCAGGGTGGAGCAATTCAGATTGGAGTTTAAGGGCTATGTTCATGAAAAAATATATTTTAGATTCAGACATCGCTATACCAGTACATTTGAACCCCAATCCATAGATAAGATCATAAAAGGTGTGGATTTTGCCTTTGTAAGGTTTGATGTGTCTGAAAAAGTTCAGTTGACAATTGGTAAAACGTTTGCAGACTGGGGTGGGATTGAATTTGATCTGAATCCTATTTATGTCTATGAATTTTCTGATATCATCGAGAAAGCCGATAATTTCCTGACTGGTGTTGGGGCTTACTGGCAGGCAACCGAGAGAAACGGGTTTTCTTTTCAGATTTTAAACTCCAGAACCCAGTCTTTTGAAGAACTCTATCAAGGACACCCCGAACTCGAAGGCTCTGATATCCCTCTGGCGGCTGTGGTCAACTGGCGGGGTAAGTTCCTTGATGGGAAATTTACAACACTTTGGTCCTATTCGCTGTTCAACGAGGCAAAGGATACTTTTAAGAATTACATAGCGCTTGGTAACCAGTTAAAACTGGATAAATGGACCATTGCATATGATTTTAAATGGAGCAAAGAAGATTTGGACAGAACGGGTATAATCAGTGAAGACGTTCCTGATGACTTGTACCCATGGGCTTTGGAAAATACCTTGTATTACAGTCATTGGACAAAGATCGACTACCGATTCGCAAAGAAATGGGGGGCCAGTTTTACCGGATTTATAGATCAGGCAAAATGGCTCGATGACATTGATCCTGAAAAAACAACAGACCACTGGCGTACAGGGTATGGAGTCATTCCTTCCATTGAATTCTACCCCTGGTCAGATATAAATTTGAAATTCTTTGCGGTTTATGTTGGCAGATTTTACAATTATTCAAGTTATGCAGAATCCAGAGTAGGTCTGGTCGATTATCAGACTGGACGATTTGCCATCGGTATTATTTCACCCCTGAAAATATTTTAATATCCTGATACTATTTCACAAAAAGACCTTCAAAAATGTTAGGTCTTTTTTTATGAATACTCTATTTTAGCGATCTACTCTAATCAGCACTAATGAGATTTTCGTTTCCAATTATTATCTTGATTTCGTTGTTATTGATAGCCTGCGAGAAGGGATCAAATGAAGGAGCATATCAGGAAATCAGCAAGGTGTCACACGCCGACAGCGAAGGTTATTTGGGTGATGCCAGTTGTGTGTCATGTCATAAAACTGAATATGATACCTGGAAAGGTTCACATCATGACAAAGCCATGCAGGTGGTTACCGATTCAACCGTTCTTGGAGATTTTAATAATGTTAATGCCCGCATTGATGGGGTAGACTATGAGTTTTTTAAAAATGATAATGATTTCATGATTAAGGTGAAGGAACTTGATGGTTCTGAAGCCGAGTATAAGGTTGCATATGTTTTTGGATTGACACCCTTGCAACAGTATATCGTGGAATTTCCAAATGGAAAGAATCAAGTTCTGCGGGTTACATGGGACACACTGGAGCATAAATGGTTCCATCAGTATGCAGGTGATGAAATAACTATAACAGACTGGCTGCACTGGACAAGAGGGGCTCAGAACTGGAATACCATGTGTGCCGAATGTCATTCAACTAATTTGAAAAAAAATTATTTTGTTGAGAAAGATTCTTTTCACACCACGTACTCATCGATAAACGTGAGTTGCGAAAGTTGTCACGGGCCTGGTAAAAAGCATGTTCAATGGGCATATTCAGGTCAGAAGAAAGGGGAGATGCATACAATTTTAGGAAATGATCAAAAGTCTCAACTGAATATGTGCGCCCCGTGTCATGCACGAAGAATGAAACTTACACAAAATTTGATTCCGGGCAACCTTTTTGAAGACCAGTATCTCGTTCAGAATATCTCGTCAGAGTATTATCACCTTGACGGCCAGATTTTAGAAGAAGATTATGTTTATGGATCTTTTCTTCAAAGCAAGATGCATACCCAGGGAATTAAATGTGGAGACTGTCATAATGTGCATTCCAATAAGTTAAAACTCGAAGGCAACAAACTATGTCTGCAATGTCACGTACCTGAAAAATACGATAGCAAAGAACACCATTTTCATGAAATGAATTCAGAATCGGCAAAGTGTATAAACTGTCACATGACAGGCAGGTATTATATGGGTAATGATTTTAGAAGGGATCATAGTTTCAGGGTTCCTAGACCGGACCAGAGCGTATCCTATGGCACGCCAAATGCATGTAATGAATGTCACCAGGATCAGTCAGAGGAATGGGCGGCCAATTGGGTGGAGAAATGGTATGGTAAAGACAGGACACCTCATTTTTCGGATTATCTTTTGTTGAGTAATCAAAATGAGATTTCTTACGAGGATCGGTTGAAACTGAACGAATTCATTAACGATCTGAATTATCCATACATCGCTCGGTCAACAGTGATCGGAAATTTAACGTTTTCAGGAGAAGATCAGGTAAAATCTTTACTTAAAGCTTTGAGTGACTCTTCGGCAGTGGTCAGATATCACGCGTTGATGCAATTCAGGGGTATGGCTCCCCAGGATCGAATGACAGTTGCTCAAAAGCATTTGACCGATAAGACAAAACTGGTGCGTATCGGGTCGGCACAACTGCTTATCGGTTTTAATGGGGAAGGCTGGAGTGAAACGGATAAACTTAATTTGTTCAAAGCGAATGAGGAGTTTGAACAAATGTTATTTGCCAATGCTGATTTTTCCACCGGAAGGCTGCAACTGGGTGATTATTTCATGCAAAACAATGATATTAAGACGGCCATAAAGCATTATGACAAAGCCTTGGAGATGGATAGTTTACTTTTTCCTGTTTATACGAATCTGGCCACTGCCTACAGTATAGATCAGAATACAGAAAAAGCATTTGAGACATTGAACACCTGGATGGATTATCAACCAGATGCCGGAAGGCCTTATTATTTAAGGGCATTGCTAAACTTTGAATTGGGAAATGGTGAAATTGCGGTGGAGGACCTGAAAATGGCGATTGATCTTGATCCTCAGGATATACGCTCTATGTATAATCTTGCGACCTATTATTATCAAAATAAAGATTTTGAGTCAGCCCTGAAAGAAGCGAATCACGCACTTGGAATCGATCCGGCCAATCCGGATATAAAATACTTAAAAGCTCTGATTTTAAAAGAATTGGGACGTATTGATGAAGCCAATACGATCCTTAATGAACTTCAATCATCCCAGTGATTCAACAAGGTTTCAATGGTATTTTATTCGATTAGCTCTTTTAGATCTTCTTCCTTGGTATTAAAGACAGGAGGCTTCTTCTGAATAGATTTTTTATAGATTCTGAGTCTAAATACAAAATCATTGGTCGAATCGTCATCTTCAGAAGTATTCTGGCTGTAATGATAGGACACATAGAATTCAGCCTTCCATTCCTCGTTGAATTTATATCCAAGTCCGGGAGTTATTCGAATTACATCGTTAAAGCGGTCCGCTTTTTTTAAATTGAAAAAGAATTCTACGCTCATGGGTATGTATAGACCCTTATTAAAGGAGAAAAGATGCTTTTTCCATTCAATCACAGTTGAAATTTTATATCTGAATCTGAAGGAAGCATTCCAATAGGATCCATCAAAAGTCTTTTGAAATCGTTCTTCGAGCCTTACATAGTTCTTTAAGGGAATCATATCAATTGAAGGTAAAAAGAATTTCAATCCCTGCATCAATCGGAATTCGAAATTATCGGGTTCGTACTTGTTATTCGTGTAGTACAAACCGGCACCTAAATGAAATGAGCTAATCAATGGTTTTTCCAGGTTCATGAATTTTGGGCTTTTTGTATGTATAATGTTATAGGTAGGAACCACCAGAAATTTATCAAAAAGATGAGGCGAAATGCTTCTGTAGCCAACAAAACCGCTTAATTCATGTATGGAATCCAAACTACGCCTGGTATTGAAATCCAGCCAAAACTGTCTGTTAACGTTGGCATCTACAGGATCTTCTTGCTGTGCTGAAACAACAAGAAAGTTCAGGATAAATAAAAGCGAAACCAATAACCTAATCATAAAAATCAAATACTCCGTTTTAACTGAAGTTAAGTAAATCAGATATTAACATTATCTTTGAGTAGAACCTGAAGTTGTGAATTTAAACATTTAAATCATGGATAAAAAAGATATAATCAAAAAGTATAAAAGGGATAATCTAATAATTAATTGGCAGCCGGGTAAATGCATACATTCCGCGGTATGTGTAAAGGAGCTTCCTGGTGTTTATGATCCAAAGTCCAGGCCTTGGATCAAACCCGAAAATGCCTCGGTTGAGGAACTAAAAAATCAGATTGATAAATGCCCTTCGGGGGCGTTGAGTTATGATTTGGAGGATGCCTCCAATCCTATGCAGGTATTAAAAACTGAAGTTGAATTAATGGAAAACGGCCCTTTGCTTGTCAAGGGCTCTTTACGGATCAAATCCCCTGACGGTTCGGTTGTGAACAAGGAAAAGATCACGGCTTTTTGTCGTTGTGGAGCTTCAAATAATAAACCATTTTGTGATGGTGAACATAAAAAAACTGGATTTGAAGGATAAACCCATTAAAAAAACAGGTAGTTAAACTACCTGTTTTTTTTATGCTACTATCTTAAATTTTACTTCTTCAAAGTTAATTGTTACCGGGGGTAGAGAGCTCCTCCATAACTTTCTCGAGACTAAAACTGGCTGCTTTCATTCGAGGTGGATATTCTTTGAATGACCCCAAAAACTGCCCCACGATTGTTTGTGCAGGAACTAGTAGGAAGGCATGGTCAAGTTGCCAGTCATAATAAGTGTTGGAAGTAATGGTAGCCGCTTCATAAGGGTCCCTTCTTAAATTAAAGATCAGTGGTAACCTCAATGGAGTAAATGGATTTGCCCATACCCCTAAAGTACCGGCCATTCTTTGTTCCATAAAAATAAACTTCCAGTCATCATATCGCATAGCTGTTAGGTCACCATCATCAGAGAAGTAGAAAAGTTCTTTTCTTGGCCCTTTGGCTTCTTTACCTGTTAAATGAGGTAAAAAATTATAACCATCAAGGTGTACCTTATAAGATCTGCCGTTCACGGTTTTTCCTCCTTTAAGGTCTTCAACCACGTTCTCATTTCCCGCTGCGGCTAAGAAAGTAGGAAACCAGTCCATACCGGACATTATTTCATTAGAAATTGAGCCTGCCTTTATCTTTCCAGGCCATCTTACCAAGGACGGAGTTCTCCATCCACCTTCCCAGTTTGTGTTCTTCTCACCTCGGAAAGGGTTAGAAGCAGCATCAGGCCATGTATTCTTATGGGGTCCGTTATCCGTACCGTACTGGACAATAGTGTTGTCAGTTACACCCAGTTCATCCAATAAATCCAGTAATTTTCCTACATGCATGTCATGTTCAACCATTCCATCGCTGTATTCATTCTGCCCTGATATCCCTCTCAATTCATCTTTAACATGTGTTCTGAAATGCATTCTGGTTCCATTCCACCAAACAAAGAAAGGTTTACCGGATTTTACTGCATTTCGAATGAATTTTTCTGCAGCTGCAACCGTTTCATCGTCTACCGTTTCCATTCTTTTTTTGGTCAAAGGACCAGTATCTTCAATTTTTCCATCAGCATAAGAATGGATTACACCTCTGGGACCAAAATTCTTACGGAAGTTCGGATACTCCTCAGGATCCGGATAATCCGGTAATTCCGGCTCTTCTTCTGCGTTCAGGTGATAAAGGTTTCCAAAGAACTCATCAAAACCATGATTCGTTGGAAGATGTTCATCCCGGTCTCCTAAGTGATTCTTACCAAACTGACCTGTGGCATATCCAAGTTCCTTTAACATTACTGCTATGGTCGGGTCTTTTTCGCTAATTCCTTCTTTGGCACCCGGAAGACCCACCTTACTAAGGCCTGTTCTGAAAACACTTTGTCCGGTTATAAAGGATGATCTTCCGGCCGTGCAACTTTGTTCAGAATAATAATCCGTAAACATCAATCCTTCATTGGCCAATCGATCAATATTCGGAGTCTGATAGCCCATTAATCCAAAGGTATAGGCGCTGATATTGGATTGTCCAATGTCATCGCCCCATATGACCAGAATATTGGGTTTCTCTTGAGAATAGACGCTTCCTGTCAAAAGGAAGCTCATCAAAATAATTGTTAATAGGTTATTTTTTTTCATAATTAGGGGGTTTAATTGTTATTCAGTATTATTTAATTGTCTCCTCAAAGTATTTTGAGGACTAGATTAGAGAACTTTAGTTACATTTTTGCACCAATATCATGAGATCAATCTCCTAGTCCTATGACCAGGCCTCCGCTGAAATTTAATTGTAATATCGAACCACCCGTGGTAACACCACCACCGCCACCTCCAATATAAACTCCTCCCCAACTAACGGGCATAAGTAACTGAGCCTGGAGTCTTAGACCTATTCGATCGGTAAAGAAATATTTCAGACCACCGGTAAGTCCAAGGGTAAAGGTTGTTGTTCCGTCATATCGATTGTTTTCTGGATTAAATGTTGACCATCCTGCAGATAAGCCGGCAAATGGTCTGGCGTCACTATATCCAAACATATGAATACCTCCAATTTGATAATGATTCACTACTACATCGGTTAATTCTGTTTCCTGAGGATAAAACTGAAAATCTTTGATGCTTACCACTGAATTCTGCTGTGCCCACATAAATTCAACGGTTATATCATCTGTTGCATTGACTCCAAAAGTAAGACCGTACTGCTCTGAACTTTTCAGTTTGACATATCCGCCGTAATAATTGTATTTGGCACCTACCTGATATCCAAATTGTGGTGCTATCTCAACTTTTTGGGCATGCATGGAACCAAAAACCCAAAAGGTAAGAAGCACAAAGACGATTCGATATTTATTCATCGATGATATTTATTTTTTATCCTGAATGAAATCAATATTGTTTAAAATCGCAAATCGGATTCCGTCGGAAATATAATGTTCTATCTGATAGAACTGAACTGAAACCAGGGCACTTGTGGCTTTTTCAATTCTTTTAGTGTAATTAAGTATCAATTTGTCTTCAGAGGTTCTTAAAGGAACAGCCTCCATCAAAAGGTCCTTCGCCTGGGCATTCGTAAGGTCGCCTTGTTTTGTGGTATACTTTTGTAATAATTCAAGTTTCGCCTTACCAAGATCCTGACGCTGCGCTTCATACTCATCATAAAGTTTCCAGAAGGCAACCCCGTCTACACCGGTCAAGTCAACATTATCTTCTATAATCATTCTTTTTTCCTGTCCGAATAATTCTTGAACCATTTGAATTTCTTCAGAAGCCGAATCCTGAGCAAAAGACATGTTGAACACCAGGAAAGCGGCAATTAAATAAGTTAATTTTTTCATGTTATTGTTTTTAAGTTATTGAATTAGTGTTATTTTTTTTTAGTCGTGTATATTTCTTCTAAAAGTTCCATTCTTATTGCATCAGAAAGATAGTTCTCAATCTGATAAAACTGCATGGCAACTACCGGGTCAGTCCTGGATTTAATTTTATTGTAATAGTTATCCCGTAGCTTATCTGTCTTAATTCGAATTGGAATGGCTTGCTTCATAAAATTTTCTGCGTTTTCCGGTTTTACTTCCCCGTATTCATTTACATAGCGTTGAAGCAAATCAAAACGTTCCTGACCGAGTGCCTTTCTTTTGTTTTCATACTCGTCATAGAGGCTCCAGAATTCATTTTCCTGAGTTTCACTTAATTCTACGAATTCAGCTACAATATCCCTCTTTTCCATACCGTAAAGGGATTGCATCAATTGCAATTCGTCCTGATTTGATTGTGAATTAGAGGTAAAACAAATAGAAATAAATAGTATAATAGTGAGCAGTGGTTTGAGCATGTTGATGTGGGATTTTTGGGGGTTCGATAAATGAAGTTTTGCTTTTGATCTGAATTAACTAAATTAATTAAAAATACTAACTTTACAAAGCTACCTTTTCAATTGAAAAAATATGATTAATATAACCGTAAACGGGAAACCCCATTCCCTTGATGTTTCCCCGGAAATGCCTGTTCTTTGGGTGCTAAGAGATGTGCTTGAGTTGACTGGGACAAAATACAGTTGTGGGTTGGGTGTGTGCGGAACCTGCTCAATTTTGGTCGAGGGGAAAGCCCTTAGATCATGTGTGACTCCCATTTCAATTTTGAATAATAAAGAAATTGTTAGTATTGAAGGTATTTCAGAGATCAATAAATCCGTGCAGAAGGCCTGGGAAAAACTCAATGTGCCGCAATGTGGATTCTGTCAGCCGGGTCAGGTAATCAGTGCAGTAGCCTTACTCAATGAAAAACCCTCTCCGTCAGACGAGGATATTGATAAAGGGATGAGCGGTAATATTTGCCGATGCGGTACCTATGTAAGAATAAGAAAAGCGATTCATTTGGCGGCTTCAATGAGGAATGAATCTGAAAATGAAGGAGGACTATGAAGAATTTATCAAAAACGAACAGACGTGTTTTTATTAAGAATTTGAGTCTTTTGAGCGGCGGTATTTTATTGGCCTGTGATATGAATTCTTCAAAGGATGTTTCGTTGAATACGTCTGATCCCAGCCGATTTTCGCCGAATTTATTTGTTGAACTCAGAAAGGACGGTTCTTTGATATTGACAGCTTCGAGAAGTGAAATGGGACAGGGAGTCAGAACTTCATTAACTTCGGTAATTGCTGATGAAATGGATGCTGACTGGTCAAAGGTATCTGTGGTTCAGGCACCTGGAGATGATGCTTATGGTAATCAAAACACGGATGGATCGAGGAGTATAAGAACCATATATGAACCCATGAGAAGAATGGGGGCCATGGCAAAGGCCATGCTTGTTTCCGCTGCGGCTGAAAAATGGGGTGTTTCTGAAGAACTTTGTAAAACGGAACTGCATCATGTTTTCCGGACTGGTTCGAATGAAAAACTATTCTATGGTGATCTGGTCGAAGCGGCCGGAAAAATGCCCCTGCCTGAATCCCCAAGGCTTAAATCCCGTGATGAATTTATTTATATAGGTAAAGATCTGGCCAGTGTCGATGTTGCTGATTTTGTCAATGGAAGGTCAAAATATGGCCTTGATATAAAAGTTGATCAAATGATCTATGCAAATATCAGCAGATGTCCTGTTACTTTTGGAAGGGCTGTATCATATGATAGTTCCGAGGCAATGAAGATTCCGGGTGTGATTGATGTCAGGGAAATGAAAAGGATAGAAAAACCTTTTGGTGCTTTGGGTGGAGTAGCGGTTTTAGCGGAGAATAGCTGGGCTGCGATCAAAGGAAATGAGGCCTTAACTATTGAATGGGACCCCGGTGAAAATGAGTCCTATTCAACCAAGGAATTCATGGATACACTTACCCGGAACGTAGAAAATAAGGCAAAATTGATCCGTGAAGAGGGCAATGTTAGTGGAGCCATGCAGAAAGCAGATAAAATTGTTGAAGCTACATACAAACTTCCTCATCTCGTCCATGCACCCATGGAAACTCCTAATGCAACAGCAAATGTTCAGGAAGGATTTTGTGAAGTGTGGGCACCTGTTCAGGCCCCACAACTTACGAGACAGGAAATAAGTGACTTTTTGGGCTTAGAAACTGAGCAAGTCAAAGTTAACGTTACATTTTTAGGAGGAGGGTTCGGCAGAAAGTCTAAACCGGATTTTGTACTTGAAGCTGTCGCCTTGTCAAAAATGATGGGGAGGCCGGTCCAGGTTTTATGGACAAGGGAAGATGATATCAGGCACAGTTATTATCATGCTATCAGCGCACAGCATCTAAAGGCTTCAATGAAAGAAGGTAAAGTGACCTCATGGCTCCATAGAAATGCTTTTCCTTCGATCACATCCACCTTTATGCCTGGTGTTAACCATGCCGCAGGATTTGAATTTCAGCAAGGGATGACCAATATGCCTTATGAGGTAGAAAATATAAAGTTTGAAAACGGAGAGGCAAATGCTCATTTGAGGATAGGTTGGTTGCGCTCTGTTATCAACATCATCCATGGTTTCTCAGTCAATGTCTTTGCTGATGAACTCGCAGTAGCTGCCCAAAAAGATGCATTGGAATTCAGGTTGAACCTTATCGGTTCAGATCGCTTATATCCCTCAGACAACGAGTATAAACTGGATACGAAAAGGCTGAAGAATGTACTTTCGAAAGCAGCCAAAAATGCAGGTTGGGGAAGAAAACTTCCTTTTGGGCATGGGCTTGGATTGGCCGTTCATTATAGTTTTTACAGTTATGTGGCTTCCGTAGTAGAGGTATCTGTAATCGATGGCAATTTAAAGGTACATGATGTTTTTACAGTGGTTGATTGCGGAACTGTGGTAAATAAAAATACGGTGAAGGCTCAGCTGGAAGGAGCGGCCATTTTTGGAATGTCACTGGCTTACTATGGAAATATCTCGACCGATCAAGGCAGCGTTGAACAAAGTAATTTTCATGATTACAGAGTGTTAAGGATGCATGAAAGCCCGAATGTGCATGTTGAAATTGTTGAAAGTTCCAAGGCCCCAACTGGAATAGGAGAACCAGGAGTTCCGGTTATAGCTCCTGCAATAGTCAATGCCATTTTTAATGCAACCGGAAAGCGATACAGAAATTTGCCTTTGAGTAATGAAGGGTTGGTATAAATAAAAAAGCCATAGCAAGTTTCAATAGTTGAACATCTATATCTAAATGTTTTTAGTTTGATCAATAAGCCCCCCTCAAGGCCGTTTTACTCGCTATGACTCTTTTTGATAAATATCCTTTTTCTTCCGGATTATTTAGCAATTTAATTATGGTTAAGAACTTATATCTAAATAACGCCATTGGTTCATAATTATTGTATGCTTGTTGTTTTTAAGCTGTTTTTATCTTTTCGGGCTTTGAAAGGGCATGATTCAGTTATTTTGAGGTAATTGTGAATTGTTCTATCTTAGCTTTAATCAACAAAAGATTCAATATCATGAAAATCAAATTAGTTTTACTTCTGGTTTTAAGTATGGTTATCAATAGTTGCGGAAAACCTTCGTATAAAAAAAATGAAATTTTAAAAACTCAGGAGGAAGCTGCTTCTGAAAGCTCTATTTTTGACGAAATCCCTTTGAATCAAGAACTTACTGCAGCTCAGCAGATTGCTTCGGCTACGCTGGTTGTCCCTAAGGCTGCAAGAGACGGAGCCACTGTTTATGGATATAGTGAGAATGGAGAGTTCATGACCTTGAGAGAGGGAACCAATGACTTTATTTGTATCGCTAATAATCCGAAAAAAGATGGTTTTCAAATCGTGGCTTATCACAAAAGCCTTGAGCCCATGATGGCCAGAGGTCGTGAGTTGGATTCTGATGGAAAATCAAGAGAGGAAAAAGAAGAGATAAGGGCAAAAGAAGCTGAAACAGGAAAGATGCCCCTACCGGAAGCACCGGCAACGTTGCATATATATTATGGGCCTGATGCCTATTTCAACACCGAAACAGATAAAATTGAAAATGGTAAATTCAGGTATGTTGTTTATATCCCTTATGCCACACAGGAAAGTACAGGCCTTTCACTTGCACCCAATGAGCCGGGTCATCCCTGGCTGATGTTTCCGGGGCAGTATAATGCCCATATCATGATCACTCCTGAATATTAGGATTTTCCTTAATTGGATTGCTTCAATATTTTTACGCAGATTCAGAGCTTGTAAAACAATTAAATAAAACAGCCCCACAATTCCTGGTAAAGTGAGGCTGTTAGTCTATGGGAAGACTTGGTTAATTGTTATTGTAAGCAAAATTAATTTTTAATCATTTTAATGGTTCTGGCCTTTCCTTTATGCCAAATTCTGGCATAATAAAGCCCATTTCTTACAGATTTACCTCTGTAATTTTCGCCGTTCCACAGAACTTCATATTCACCCGGCCCCTGGTTCTTATTCACAAGTTTGGTAACATACCTGCCATAACGATCAAAAATCATTAAGGATACATATGATTTACTCGGAATGTAGTACTTTAAAGTAGTAGACTCATTGAAAGGGTTGGGATAGTTAGGGTATAAGGTCAGGGCCTTTGCCACCTCTGTTTCTTCCTCTGATTTTTTCGGTAAACTGAACTTCCAAACATCATTGTCCACGTTCTTATAGTTTTGATCATCATTAAAGTCGAAAGTTTCGCGGTCCCCACCAAAAGTATAAATGGCATCCTGATTTCTGTTTTTACCTTTTACAACGACTGCATCAAAATCGTATTTGATATCTTCAGAACCATCAGCGTTCCATGGTGCATCACTCACTTTTTTCCACACCTTTCCTTTATTACTGATCCATACATCAGACGGATTTGAAGGAGTGGCGCCATTGTCTTCTCCTAATCCAAATCCACCAAATAATACCAATCGGTCCTGAGCCACTACTACCTGATGACCCGGACGTTTATCCCATTCCGCTTCAGGGGTCATTTCTTCCCAATTTATGCCATCCTTGGTTCTCCATACATCATTAAAATAAGGTGGGCAAGGAATATCAGATGGAACTCCTTGAGGTGCGCATGTAAATCCTTCCTCTCCGCCAATCATATACATATAACCACCTTTAACAACAGCTATACCACCTGCTCTTGGAGCCCAAGGCGCATTATTTACCTTTTCCCAGTTCCTTCCATTTCTGGATCTCCAAACATCATTAAAATAAATTCTGGCTGGAGCCGTAGGATCTATAGAGAGATCGTCATTAACAGAGCCTCCCATAACATAAATATAGCCTTTGAAAACCGTTGCACTTAAACCAGCGCGTCCTGCCCAGTGAGCTGGATTTTCCTCTTTTGGATCAATCTCCTGATTCTGTACCATTCTTTGCCAATTAATTCCATCCATTGACCGCCAGACATCGTTAAAAAACTGTGATAGAGGTTTTTGAGGAAAACAAAACTCGGGAGGGACAAAAATACCACAAGGAAATTCAGGATTTAAATCTGGTCTGTAATCAGGATTTTCAACAATATTAAAGTCTTGTCCTCCTATTATGTACATATACCTTCCTTTTTTCACTGCCTGAAAATAGGCCCGATTTGCCCAATGTGAAGTCGAATTTGGGTCAGGAGGCACACCCGGAATGGTTGGGTTAGATTGAAGGAGGTTTTGCCAGGTCTTTCCTTTGTCAGAACTCTTCCATACATCTCCGTGAATAATACTTGCTCCCGGAACTGGAATTGGTAATGGCGTACGCCCGCCAAAAATGTAGAATTCACCTCTGTGGTTTAAAGCCTGAAGCCCCGCTCTTTGATACCAGTTGTCAGTTGGAGGTGGAATGTCAGGGCCGAAAGGCGGTGGAAGAGGTATTTGAACAGTTTCCTTGATTACCTCCCAGGTCCAGGATTTGAAGTTTTTTCCCTGATTCTTTTGCCAATCAGGTATTCCATTGGCTGACAAAATAAATACCAATAGAGCCAATAAAGTCTTACCAAATACAGATTTTCTCAAAACTTCATTTGTAACGTTTCTGTAAATTGTAGAAAAAAATTTTTGAAAAGTAATTTTGTCCATAGCATAGGGGTTTAGTTATCAGCAAGATACAAAAAATATTGTATCAAGTCAACCCCTCGCCAATGACTCTGTTTGAAAAGGCAGAGACTTTACTGCATTTTCTTTGAAACCAATTCCACTTCCCTCATAACCCGAAGCAGATTTCCTCCCCATAATTTTTCAATTTCCTCTTTCGTATAACCTCGCTTAACGAGCTCATAAGTTACATTGAATGATTCAGAAGCATCCATCCATCCTACGATTCCACCTCCGCCGTCAAAATCAGAACTTATGCCTACATGATCGATTCCTATTAATTTTACCATAAAATCAATATGATCTATAAAGTCAGAAACGGAAACCTTAGGGTGTTTTTTAGCTATTTCCCGGGTACGATCCTCGGAAATTTTCATGATCTTTTCATAATTAATGTAAGCCTTATGAGCTTCTTCACCTGTTAATTGCCCTATTTCATCAATGGTTAAAAAACTAACATTCAGTTCTGAAGCAATCTCCTCCAATACCGGTCGGGAAGCCTCTAAAAAGGCATTAAATTTTTCAGCGTTAAGAAAAGTTCCTACGGCAACAGTTTGCACCACACCACCGTTTTCCTTGATCATCATTAGCACTTCGTCATCAAGATTTCTACTCACATCGCTAAGTGATCTGGCGGATGAATGAGAGGCAATTACGGGGGCCTTGGAAAGCTGTATTGTTTGGATATTCGCTTCCTTTGAAGGGTGGGAAAGGTCAATCATAATACCAAGCCGGTTCATTTCTTGAATAGCCATTTTCCCGAGGTCCGATAAGCCATTATGAAGCCATTCACCTTCTTTTTCTCCTGAATGAGAATCAGCGAACTGATTATGTCCGTTATGAGCCAAAGACATATATCTTGCACCCTTGTTGAAGAATTCCTCGATCCTGTTTAAATCTTCTCCAATGGGATAGGCATTTTCCACACCGATCATTGCAATTTTTTTTCCTGAATCATGAATTCGAACAACATCTTCTGCAGTAAGGGCAAGCTCAATTTTGTCAGGTGCCAGCTCTTGTGTAAATCTGTGGATCGCTTCAAACTTCATTTGAGAGTGAATATATGCCTTTTTATATCCTGATTTGTTCAATTCCCCCTGGCCTGTAAAAACAACGAGCCAGGAAACATCCAGGCCTCCGGAAATCATTTTTGGAAGGTTTATCTGAGTATCCAGATTCTGAGTATAATTCTTTTCTGGAGTGAAATTGTCCAGATCGAAATCATTATGTGTGTCAATGGTGATGACAGACGCATGAATGGATTCGGCCTTGCTTCGAATGCTGTAATCACTTTCGGGAGGTCTTGTTTGAGAAAAGATACTGGATGAGCAAAACAATAAGGTCAGGAAAGTTAAAAATCGTTTCATTGAATGTGTATTTTGATTTCAAAGGGGTTAAAAATACAATATTATTCCACTTAAAAATCGTATTTCAATATTGATTAATATTGGTATTTTACGGTCCTAAAGAATCAAGATCGATCCTGGTAATAGTAAATTTTTAATAATTCACCTTGGTATTGATTATATCGCAAAAAAAACCTCAGTTTGTTAATATAATTATAATTTAAATTCAAATATATCAAGCCCAGGTAATTGAAAAATCTGGGCAGAAGATTTTTCACACCTTTGAACGTTGTAAAAAAAATAATAAAACCCTAAATAAGATTGATCTAAAGAGATAAATTTGCATCTGCCTTTGGTAAAATCGATAAAAAATAATTAAGCAAGATTATGAGTAATAATACCTTATTTGATAAAGTTTGGGATTCGCATGTGGTACGCAAGATTGAAGACGGACCGGATGTTTTCTTCATCGACAGACATTTTATACACGAAGTGACCAGCCCGGTAGCCTTTCTTGGCCTTGAAAACAGAGGAGTTGGTGTGATGTACCCTGACAGGACATTTGCAACCGCCGACCATAATACCCCAACCATTAACCAACACCTTCCCGTCAAGGATCCGCTATCAGCGAATCAGCTGAAAACTTTGGAAAGAAATGCCGGAAAATACGGCATAAGCCACTGGGGTCTGGGCGATAAAAATAACGGTATTGTTCATGTTGTTGGGCCTGAGCATGGTATTACCTTGCCCGGTTCTACAATTGTTTGTGGTGATTCTCATACATCAACGCACGGTGCCTTTGGTGCCATAGCCTTTGGAATTGGTACTTCGGAAGTGGAAATGGTACTTTCAACCCAATGCATTATGCAGCCCAAGCCAAAGAAGATGAGAATTAATATAAATGGTAGCCTGGGAAGGGGAGTTGGCCCAAAAGATGTTGCTCTTTTTATCATTTCAAAGTTGACCACTTCAGGGGCGACGGGTTATTTTGTTGAGTATTCCGGTGAAGTCTTTGAGCAAATGAGTATGGAAGGAAGGATGACAGTTTGTAATCTCAGCATTGAGATGGGAGCAAGGGGAGGAATGATAGCTCCGGATCAAACCACATATGATTATTTGAAAGGTAGAGAATTTACCCCAAAAGGTGAGGACTGGGAAAAAGCAATGGCTTATTGGAAAACCCTTAAAACAGATGAAGACGCGGTTTTTGATAAAGAATTTGCATTTGATGCCTCTGAAATTGAACCCATGATCACCTACGGAACAAATCCTGGAATGGGTATTGGTATTTCCAGGGATATTCCTAATGCAGAAAAGGTAGAGGGAGGAAAAGCAACTTATGATAAGTCCCTTCAGTATATGGGCTTTAGTGAGGGTGAGGCCATGAAAAAGAAAAAGATCGATTATGTTTTTTTAGGCAGTTGTACCAACGGCCGAATTGAAGATTTCAGGGCTTTCGCATCCATTGTGAAAGGACGTAAAAAGGCTGAGCATGTGACGGCATGGTTGGTTCCGGGATCTCATATTGTTGAGGAACAGATCAAAGAAGAAGGAATTCTTGATATATTGACCGAAGCAGGATTTGAATTGCGTCAGCCGGGTTGTTCGGCCTGTCTGGCAATGAACGATGATAAGGTGCCGGCAGGTAAATATGCCGTAAGTACCTCCAACAGGAATTTTGAAGGAAGACAGGGTCCGGGTTCAAGAACCTTACTCGCAAGTCCTTTGGTGGCAGCAGCAGCTGCCGTAACGGGTGAGGTAACAGATCCGAGAGAATTAATTTAAAAAGTATTCAATTTAAGAAACAGAAAAAATGGCTTACGATAAATTTACGATTTTAAAGAGCAGTGCGTATCCCTTGCCTATAGAGAATGTCGACACGGATCAGATCATTCCGGCTCGATTTCTAAAAGCTACGGAAAGAAAGGGATTTGGTGATAACCTTTTCAGGGACTGGAGATACAACAATGATGGTTCCCAAAAAAGTGATTTTGTCCTGAACAAGGACATCTATAGTGGAAAGATACTTGTGGGGGGACGGAACTTTGGGTCAGGTTCATCACGTGAACATGCTGCATGGGCTGTGTATGATTTTGGTTTTAGATGTGTCATATCCAGCTTCTTTGCGGATATCTTTAAGAACAACTGTTTAAATGTGGGGGTGCTTCCTGTGCAGGTTAGTGAGGATTTTCTAGCCGAGATTTTTGCGGAAATAGAAAAGGATCCTAAAACAGAGATTCTGGTAGATCTGCATCAACAAGAGGTATCTCTTTTATCAACAGGAACAAAGGAATCTTTTGTGATCAATGGTTACAAAAAAGAAAACATGCTGAACGGATTTGATGATATTGATTATCTGCAGAATATAAAGGAAGAGATCATAGAATTTGCTGGTAAAAGACCATTTTAATTACCCTTAAATGGCAGGAAAAAGAAAAATAGAGATCATGGACACCACGCTGCGAGATGGTGAACAAACCAGTGGCGTGTCATTTTCATCTTCTGAAAAACTCACCATTGCCAAGCTGTTACTCGAGGAACTGCACGTTGATAGAATCGAAATTGCCTCAACCCGGGTCTCAGAAGGAGAATTCAAGGCCGTAAAAAGTATTACTGACTGGGCGAGGGAAGAAGGTTTTATAGATCAAGTAGAGGTTTTGTCATTTGTGGATAAAGGACTTTCAATCAAGTGGATGGTTGAAACCGGTGCCAGGGTTCAGAATCTTTTGACCAAGGGATCATTAAATCATTTGACCCATCAGTTAAAAAAGACTCCTGAACAGCATTTTAAGGAAATTGCTCAAAGTATAGCAATGGCCAAAGAAAGCGGGATTGATACCAATGTATACTTAGAAGATTGGAGCAATGGCATGAGGAATTCTCCTGAATATGTCTTTCAATTTCTGGATTTTTTATCAGGGCAGCCTATCAAAAGACTCTTATTGCCGGATACCCTGGGTGTCTTGACTCCCAAGGAATCCTTCGATTTTATAAAGCAGGTAAAAGACAGATATCCGGATCTCCATGTTGATTTTCACGCTCACAATGACTATGATCTGGGAGTTGCAAATGTTCTGGAAGCGGTAAGAGCAGGAGCGGATGGATTGCATCTGACTATGAACGGCATGGGTGAACGTGCAGGTAATGCACCGCTCGCCAGTGCTGTAGCAGTCATAAATGATTTTGTTCCGGAAGTTAAAATCGGGGTGAAAGAGAAATCCCTCTATAAAGTCAGTAAGCTTGTTGAAACTTTTTCAGGCTTCAGAATTCCAGACAACAAACCAGTTCTTGGAGATAATGTGTTTACACAAACTGCTGGAATTCATGCTGATGGAGATAATAAGAATAACCTTTACTTTAATGATCTGCTTCCTGAAAGGTTTGGTAGAAAAAGACAGTACGCTTTAGGTAAAACCTCGGGTAAAGCCAATATCCAAAAGAATCTTCAGCAGCTGGGATTACATCTCAGTGATGAAGATATTGCCAAAGTGACCAAACGAATTATTGAATTGGGTGATAAAAAAGAGGTGGTCACCAAAGAAGACCTTCCTTATATTATATCCGATGTGCTGGACAGTAATGCTGTTGAAGAGAAGGTGATTGTCGAGTCTTATGTTCTGACACATTCCAAAGGTCTGCGGCCTTCCACTACTGTTTCCCTGAAGTTTGAGGGTGAATCCATTCAGGAAAATGCCCAGGGGGACGGGCAGTTTGATGCTTTTATGAATACCTTAAAGAAAATTTACAAGGATAAGGGTAAGGCTTTACCAGAATTGACGGATTATGCCGTAAGAATACCTCCTGGATCCAATTCTGATGCACTTTGTGAGACTGTGATCACCTGGCAATTGGATGATAAATCATTTAAAACACGTGGCCTTGATTCTGATCAAACGGTATCAGCTATTGTTGCCACACAAAAAATGTTGAATATAATATAGTTAAAAAAACTTCTTATGAAATTAAATATTGCACTTTTGGCAGGAGACGGAATTGGACCAGAAGTAATCGATCAGGCTGTAAAAGTCTCTGATGCCATTGCAAAAAAGTTCAATCATGAAATAAGCTGGCATCCTGCATTGACCGGAGCTGCGGCCATAGATGCGGTAGGTGATCCTTACCCTGAAGAGACACATGAGATTTGCGCGAATTCGGATGCGGTCCTTTTTGGCGCCATCGGTCATCCTCGATTTGACAATGATCCTTCAGCCAAAGTCAGGCCTGAGCAGGGATTATTGAAAATGAGAAAAAAACTTGGCCTTTTTGCCAACGTGAGGCCAACTTTTACTTTTCCCTCATTAATCGATAAATCACCCTTAAAGAAGGAAAGAATTGAAGGTACGGACCTTGTATTTTTAAGAGAATTGACAGGCGGTATCTATTTTGGAAAAAAAGGAAGAGAAAATGGCGGAGATGTAGCTTATGATCATTGTGTTTACTCACGTGAAGAGGTTCAGCGCCTGGCTAAAAAAGGTTTTGAAATGGCCATGAGTCGCGGTAAAAAACTATGCTGTGTAGATAAGGCGAACGTATTGGAAACCTCAAGATTATGGAGAGAAACAGTGCAGGACATGGAAAAAGATTATCCCGAGGTTGAAGTGTCTTATGAGTTTGTTGATGCTGTTGCCATGCGTCTGGTACAGTGGCCCAATTCATATGATGTTCTGATTACAGAAAATCTGTTTGGTGATATTTTAACCGATGAAGCCTCGGTGATTTCAGGTTCCATGGGCTTGATGCCTTCTGCTTCTGTAGGTTCAGAGGTTTCTCTTTTCGAACCAATTCACGGTTCATATCCGCAGGCTGCAGGTAAAAATATTGCAAATCCGCTCGCTACTGTACTGTCCGCCGCTATGATGTTTGAAACAGGATTTGGCTTATATGAAGAAGGTGCTGCAATCAGGGCGGTGGTCAATAAATCTTTATCAGAGGGTGTGGTAACCGAAGATCTTGCTGATGGAGGAAAATCCTATGGTACATCTGAGGTTGGAGATTGGCTCGCTGAGAATATTTAGATAAAAACCACAAATCAAAATTTTAAAAATGCCGACCTTTTTGAAAGACGGCATTTTTTTATTTCAAATGATTGAAGTTCTAAATTTTTAGTAATCAGTCGGATAGAAAAAGAATAAAGAATAAGTGGAAAAAATCTTTTAAAGAATTGCAAAAGAACTTAGTTAATTGAGTATTTTTGCAAGGTTTATTTTTAACGATATGGTGCTCACAAAACTTGATAAGGAAGAAAAGATAATTGGTAAGAAACTTTATGATTACCAACACGGTGCCATCGATAAGATTTTCCAGAGAATAAATGAAAACCCCACAAGTTATAATCTCTTGTATCAATTGCCTACAGGAGGAGGGAAAACCGTAATATTTTCGGAAATAGCAAGGCGTTACATCAAAAAGAATCAGCATAAAGTTTTAATTCTGACGCATAGAATTGAGTTGAGCAAACAAACTTCGAGCATGCTGACGGAATTTGGGGTAAACAATAAAGTAATTGACAGCAGCGTAAAGGAGGTTACCAACGAGGAAAAATATTCCTGTTTCGTTGCTATGGTTGAAACCCTTAATAACAGGATAAAAGAAGAAAAAGCGGATCTTCAGGATATTGGTCTTGTTATTGTTGATGAGGCACATTACAACTCATTCAGAAAGCTTTTCAAGCATTTTGAAAGATGCTTTATCCTGGGGGTTACTGCTACTCCGTTAAGTTCGAACATCAATCTTCCGATGCATGAGATATATAAAGATCTTATTGTTGGTGAAAGGATCCCGGCCCTGATCGAAAAGGGTTTTCTTGCCCAGGCCACCACCTACAGTTTTAATGTGAATCTGAGTACCCTTAAGATAGGTGCCAATGGAGATTACACCGTAAAATCTTCTGAAGAGCTATATACTAAAAGTGAAATGCAGTCTAAACTGATCTCGGCCTATGAAAGTACGAGTAAGGGAAAGAAAACACTGATCTTTAATAATGGTATTCATACTTCGAGACATGTTTATGAGATTTTTAAAAGAGCCGGATACAAAGTCAACTATATTGACAACACGAACACAAAAGAAGAGCGCCGGCAGGTATTGAGCTGGTTTAAAAATACTCCGGACGCAATTTTAACCTCGGTTGGAATTTTAACAACAGGTTTTGATGAACCCAGTATAGAATCTATCATTATCAATAGGGCGACCAAGTCTTTGGCCCTATATTTTCAGATGATTGGCAGAGGTTCAAGGGTTGTGGATGACAAGAATAATTTTACGGTAGTTGACCTTGGCAATAATGTTTCAAGATTTGGGTTGTGGACCGATGAAGTAGACTGGCAGCTCATATTCAAAAATCCTTCTTATTTCCTTGAGAACCTTATCAGTGATGAGGAAATTGAACGTAATTTCAAATATGAGATGCCTGAAAGTGTTAAAGCATTATTTTCGAAATCAGATGATTTTGACTTTGATGTGAAGAAGGAGTATCAGGAGGCTGTAAGTTCAGGTAAGAAATCAAAATTAGTACTGGAAAAATCAATTGCACAGCACGCCAGGATATGTGCTGAGAACAGTGAAGATGTTTTTGATGCCCATATTCTTTCAAGGGAACTTCATGATGAAATCGAGTACAGGATCAAACAATACTCATTCTGCATTTTAAAAAGCTCCAAAAATTATATCAAATGGCTCGAGGAGGACTATAAAAGACAGTTAAGAGTTAAAATCAGCATGCTTTTCAGGTAGTCTGCTCGGGAAATCAGATTTTTCAGGGTTCTTTTCGAAATGTGACATTAGTCAACATTTGATTTTCAATTATGTCTTATTTTTATAAATCATAAGAACAGTAATTATTATCAAGTTTTTTCTCCATGTTCCTCAAGGTGATATCAACGGTACTCTCATTATTTATGCTTACTCAAAGTATAAATCTTCATATAAGGGACATTGCTAATTTTGGAGCTTTAATGGAGCATATTGAACTGCATCAGGCTGAATTCGGGGACAATTTGTTTTCATTTATTTCCAAACATTACGGAAATAAGATTTCAGAACACCAGGAACACGAGGAGCAACAAAACGGAGATCATCACAATCTACCTTTTAAACATGCGGTTTATGCTGATGGCGGACAATTCTTTTTGATGGCTCCGGATGTTGTAAAATGTATTGTCTCAACAGAAATAAAGCATCAGCAACCCACTTTTTACTACAATAATTACTCCTATCTGAAGAATTCAGACATCTTTCAACCTCCAAGAATAGGCTAATATTTATTCACTGAATTTTTTTGGCTTTGTTTTACTTGATAAAAGTAAGAATCAGCACATACCACAACAGTAAAGAAATTAAATAGTATGCTTACGAAAATAATTGAATTCAGCCTGAGAAACAGGTTGACCATTTTTATTTTCACCTTTGGAGTAATCGCTTTTGGAATCTATTCCATAACCAGGATCCATATAGGTGCAGTGCCGGACGTGACCAATAATCAGGTACAGGTAATAACGACATCCCGGAATTTATCTACAGAGGATATAGAACAATTTATCACCTATCCTATAGAACTTGAAATGGCCAATTTGCCTGGGGTGGTTGAAATCAGATCGATATCAAAATTTGGACTTTCAGTTGTAACTATTGTATTTGAGGATAAAATGGGCACCTATTTGCCAAGACAACTCATTTCAGAAAAGATTCTTGCAGTAAGTGAAAAAATACCCGAGGGCTATGGGCATCCTGAGATGGGACCGATCAGCACCGGGCTCGGTGAGATTTATCAATATGTTCTTGATGTTGAACCTCAATTTGAATCAAAATACACGGTAACTGACCTGAGGTCCATTCAGGATTGGATTGTAAAAAGACAGCTGTCTGGAATTCCGGGAGTCATTGAAGTTAATACATGGGGAGGATTCCTTAAACAGTATGAGGTTTCCATCAATACGGAAAAGCTCAATGCGATGAATATTTCAGTATCCGAGGTATTTAGGGCTGTCAACAGAAATAATTCAATTGCCGGGGGTGCTTATATCGAAAAAATAGATCAGGCTTATTTTATTCGCGGAGAAGGACTCGTTAAGACTCTTGAGGACATAAGGAACATCTCTGTTAAAAATGTTAATGGTCTTTCCATATACATCAGAGATATAGCTGAGGTTGGATTTGGTCATGCTAACCGGTTCGGTGCCATCACCGGCAATGGAGAAGGAGAAAAGGTTTTGGGGCAGGTGATGATGTTAAAGGACGGGAACTCCAAAAAGGTTATTGACGACGTTAAATCAAGGGTAGACGAGATATCAGGAATACTTCCGGAAGGAGTTTATATCAATGCCTTTCTGGAACGCAGCGAGCTTATCCATAGAACTTCATTAACCGTTGCAGAAAATCTGATTTTGGGTTGTTTAATTGTCATATTTGTAGTTGTGCTTCTCTTGGGAAATTTAAGATCAGGCCTGGTAGTGGCCTCGATGATTCCAATGACGCTTCTTTTTGCCATTTCAATGATGCATATTTTTGGGGTTGATGCCAATTTAATGAGTTTGGGAGCTATAGATTTTGGTATCATTATCGACGGATCGGTAATCATTGTTGAATTTATCTCCTATAAGCTGGTTTCCAGGCGTAAAGAAATTCTAACTCTTGATATACCCGAACAGAAAAAGAAAATTTCAAGAATTACTTCAGAGGCGGCCTCAAAAATGATGAATTCAGCAGTTTTTGGACAGCTGATCATCCTGATTGTCTTTATTCCCATACTTTCTTTGAGCGGAGTAGAGGGTAAAATGTTCAAACCGATGGCTTTGACCTTCAGTTTTGCCCTGATCGGGGCTATGATCTTTGGCCTTACTTACATCCCGGTAATGTCGGCCATTTTTATTAAACCCGCTCAGAAAGAGGGATTCAATATAAGCCAAAGGATCATGAGCGTTATCTCGAATCTTTATCAACCCATAATACGCTGGGCCTTGAGATCCAGGAAGATGGTGATAGGATCTGCTGTTACCCTTCTGATAATTGCCGCGGTGATATTCAGTAGAATGGGAGGGGAATTTGTACCCACTCTCGATGAAGGAGATTTTGTAATTCAACCCGTTCTGAAAACAGGAACTTCTCTTTCGAAAACAATAGAAACCACAACAAAAATTGAACAAATATTACTGGATAATTTTCCTGAGGTTGTGCAGGTTGTGAGCAGGATCGGGGCCGCGGAAATACCAACAGACCCCATGTCGATGGAAGACAGTGACATCATCATAAAACTAAAACCCAAGGGGCAATGGGTTTCTGCCAGATCCAAGGATGAACTGGCTGACCGATTCAAAGAGGTTCTCAAGGGTTACTTTCCAGATGTTGAGCTCGAGTTTACTCAACCCATTGAAATGAGGTTTAATGAACTTATAACCGGAGTGAGGTCGGATATTGCCATAAAAATATTTGGAGATGATCTGGATATTCTTTCTCAGAAGGCCAATGATATCAGCGAATTGATTTCCGGCGTTAAAGGGGCATCTGATATTACGGTTGAAAAAATTGAAGGTTTACCACAGATGAAGATTGATTATGACAGGCACAAGATTGCCCGATACGGACTAAGCATAAAAGAAGTAAACGATGTCATTTCCATGGGGTTTGCCGGAACAGTAGTGGGCAGTGTATTTGAAGGGGAAAGGAGATTTGATCTTGCCATCAGGCTTGCCAAGGCTCACAGGCAGGATATTTCAAACCTTGAACAACTTTTTATTGATACCCCTCTTGGCTTCAAGGTTCCTCTGAGTGAACTGGGTAGTATAAGCTATACCAAAGGGCCAGCCAAGATCTCCAGGGATGATACAAAAAGAAGAATTGTGGTTGCCGTAAATGTCAGGAACAGAGATCTTCAATCTGTGATAGAGGATGCTCAGGAACTGATAGCTAAAGAGATTGAGCTTCCTACGGGATACCGTATTACCTATGGAGGACAGTTTGAAAACCTCCAGCGTGCAAAATCCAGATTAAAAATTGCTGTTCCCGTAGCCCTGGTGCTAATTTTTATCATGTTGTTTTTCGCCTTCGGATCGGCCAGAGAAGCGGCACTTATATTTTCTGCAATTCCTTTAGCGGCAGTAGGTGGTGTACTTCTTCTGAAACTAAGGGGAATGCCATTTAGCATATCAGCTGGCGTCGGATTCATTGCCTTATTCGGAATTGCAGTATTGAACGGGATTGTTTTGATTGAACATTTTAAAGAATTAAAAAGCAAAGGTATGTATGATATTAATAAAATTATTATAAAGGGGACTACCGAAAGGCTTAGGCCGGTAATTTTAACGGCCCTGGCGGCTGCTCTCGGTTTTCTTCCCATGGCGGTTTCAACAGGAGCCGGGGCAGAGGTTCAACGTCCGCTGGCAACGGTGGTAATTGGAGGCCTGGTTTCTTCAACCTTGCTGACCATGGTAGTCTTACCCGTTTTGTATTCGATTTTTAGCAGGTCAAATGGGGTAAGAATCGGATCCGTAAAAAAACCGCTTTCCATCATTTTGATAGGTGTTTTAAGTTTTTCGGCACATGCTCAGGAGGTTGAAACCCTCGATTTGAAGTCAATTACGAATCTTGCATTGGAAGGTAATTCTGGTTTAGTTGCTTCTTCGTTGGAAGTTGAAAAGGTTGATGCCTTAATCGGTGATGCCTTCAGTTTTGATAAAACAGAGCTTTATTATCATTATGATGAAAACAACCTTGCCTACAATAATCAGGCGGTTAAAGTATTTGGGATTGAGCAGGAATTTCTTTTTCCTACACGTTACTTTGCTGACAAAAAAGTAAATAAGGCGAAACTGGAAATGCAGAACAACTCTTATTCTATGAAAAGAAGGCAACTGGAGTTTACTGTGAATTCAAGATATTATCAGCTTCAATATGAATTTGAAAAAGAGAATGTTTTAAAAAAGCTTGACAGTTTTTACAGGACCTTTGCCCATGCGGCCAAAAGAAAATTTGAAATTGGAGACAGCAATTATCTTGAAAGGATCACCGCACAGGCCAAGCAAAAGCAATTACAAACCTTGTACAGGCAATCTCAGCAGGATGTTGATCGCGCCATAATTTTATTAAAAGAGGCTGTTCAAAGTGATAAAAAATTTAAAGTGGTAAAAATCCCACTGGCTAAATTGGAGCTGAGGGAATCAAAACTCGAAGAAAATCCCGGATTGATCTATTTTTCAAAGAGAAAAGAGTTTGTTCAGGCAAAGAAAAGTGTAGAGTCCCAAAGTCTGTTGCCGGATATAAAAATAAATTATTTTCTGGGTTCAAACTCCGGGCTTGATGAAAATTTAACCGGTTACCAGATCGGGTTGAAATTTCCGATTTTGTTTAGTGGGAATGCAGCAAAGATAAAGGCGTCAAAAATAGAAACACAGGTATTGGAAAACCTGGAAAAGGATTATCGAATTCGATTGGAGACCAAAAAATCTGAAATGATCTCTGAATTACAAAAATATCAGGAGGCATTGACCTATTATGAGTCAGAAGGAGAGCATTTATCGCGAGAAATCTTTAAAACGGCACAATTTAGTTATCAATCCGGTGAAATTAATTTTTTCCAGTACATACAAAGTATGGAGAATGCACTGGGAATCTTACTCGACTATTTAGGTAATTTGAATGACTATAATCAGCTCGTTTTGGAAATCAACTATTTAACTTTATAAAAAAGAGAAAATGAAGTCAATCAAGCAAACTATTATATTGTTTTTTGTTTTTTCAGTTATGATCAGCTGTTCAAAAGATTCTAAAAAAGCAGATCCTTTATCAAGCTCATCAGAATTAACGATTGTCAATGGAACTTTAGAGATATCCAAAGACGATTTTACAAAGCAGGACCTGGATCTAATTGATTTGGTGCATCATCCATTGGGAAAAACAGTATCCTCAACAGGATTGATCGAAGTTCCCCCAAATGGGAAAGCCGTTATTACAGCACAGATAGGCGGGTTTGTAAAAAATACACCTCTGCTGGTTGGAGATAAAGTGAAAAAAGGGCAATTCTTAATGAGTATTGAAAATATTGAATTTCTGGAAATTCAACAACAATATCTTGAATCGAAGGAGAGACTTAAATTTTTGAAGTCAGAATTTGAACGTCAAAAGGAACTTTATCAGGAAAAAATAACTTCAGAAAAATCTTTCTTAAGATCAGAAAGTGAGTACCGGTCAATTGAGGCAATGCATTTGGGGTTAAGAAAGAAGCTTCAGCTTCTTAATATTGATCCAGGGCTGGTTGAGAAAGGAATATTGAGCTCGGAAGCAAAATTGTACGCACCAATTTCAGGAGACGTCACACATATTGATGTCAAATCGGGTTCACCCGTCAGTCCGACTGATGTTATCATGGAAATCGTCAATACAGATCATTTGCATTTAGAGCTCAGCGTGTTTGAAAAGGATGTACTGAAATTAAAAGTTGGACAGACGGTAAAATTCACGATTCCCGAGTCAAATTCAAAATCGTACAATGGAGAAATTCATTTGATAGGTAAATCCATTGGAAAAGACAGAACCGTAAAGGTACATGTGCATATTGAAGAGCCCTATGAAGATGGATTCATTCCGGGAATGTTTGTACAGGCAAAGATAATTCTGGAGGAGAAAACCTCTTTAGCAATAGACAAAAATGCAATCATTGAAAAGGAAAATAAATATTATATTCTTCGGTTGAATCGAGAAACGAAGGATAACTACGAGTTCGAATTGATCAGAATCGAGTTAGGGGAGGAAAAAGACGGAGTACAGCTTGTGACGATCCCGGAAGGACAACACGAAGATCAAAAGTTTCTTCGCGGGAGGGAATATCTAATCAAATAATTGTTTCTGTAAGGATTTAACGCGTGTGTTACTAGTAGGTTAAATGATCAAAAACAGTTTTGGATGATAAATTTTATTTTTTACATTTATCTTTAAAATATATACATACAAATGAACAGTTTCCCCCCAAAACAAAAGCAGGTCATTGAAGCTGCTATTCTGGAATTTCAGAATAATGGTTTCAATGGAACCAGTATGAGTTCTATTGCCAAGGAGGCAGGAATCTCCAAAAAGAAATTAAAAGAGCTTTTTTCGAGTAAAGATGAAGTATTTAAATATGTATTTCTTGAATTATACGGAAGAATTGCGCCCCAACTTCAAGATATTCTCGATGGAGATATGCCCGTGATCGAAAAAATAAGGCATTTTACCAACAACTATGTTTCTTTTATTAATGATTACAAGTTTTTACCCCTGGGACTGATAAGAAAATTGAACTCAAAAACTGATTTTGCGAAGGAATTTATAGTCAATTTAAGGATGCCCGATCCAAATAAATTTTATCGTCAGGTAGAAAAGGAAATTGAAGCAGGAAGAATTAGGGAGATAAATCCCAAGCAATTGATCATTAATATTTTTGCCCTTAGCGTGTTCCCTCATGTGGCTTCACCCTTGATGAAAGATTTTATAAGTGCGGGCAATGATGAGTTTGAAATGATCAAAAAGAAAGGTGGAACCTTAGTGGCCGATTTTATTATAAACTCCATCCAGGTTCCTGTTCATGCATAACTTATGAATTTGTTGAACTAAAGTCTGTAGCCAGCTCGAAGACTTCAAGGTCGAAGTAAGGCACAGCAGCAATGACGTGATCAAATATATCAGCCATGATATATTCATAGTTTTGCCACCTTTTGTCCTTGCTGAAAGCATATATTTCAATAGGTACGCCCTGAGTTGTGGGAGCCAGTTGTCTGGTCATGATCATCATTTCCTTGTTTATGGCGGAATGACGTTCTACATAAGACTCCACGAACTTTCTGAAAAGGCCTATGTTTGTTAGGTTTCTTCCGTTGATTAAAACCGATTTATCAACCTTGTTTTTTGAATTGAAATCATCAATATCCGCTGATCTGGTCTTGATATAATCTGCTATAATTTCAATTTTCTTCAAATCATTAATTTCTTCCTTATTGAGGTATTTGATACTGCTTTGCTTAATGACAACAGCTCTTTTGATCCTTCTACCTCCTGAATTTTCCATTCCGCGCCAGTTCTTAAAAGAATCAGATATTAGGGCATAGGTTGGTATTGTTGTTATGGTCTTGTCAAAATTCTGAACCTTGACCGTGGCAAGATTGATCTCAATAACGTCACCATCTGCACCAAATTTTTCAAAAGTGATCCAATCACCAATTTGAACCATATCATTGATAGACACCTGCAAGCTGGCTACAAACCCCATTATTGTATCTCTGAAAATCAGTAAAATAACTGCAGAAGCCGCCCCTAAAGTTGTTATAAACTTAAAAAATGGAATACCAGTAACGAGAGCAAAGGCAGACAATAATCCAATTGACCATACAATAATCAGAATTACCTGTACATAGCTGTTTATAGGTTTGTCCTTTAATCTTTCTTTCGTATTCAGGTAATCCCGAATGGCTTTTACAAAACTACGAATCACCCAGATCGTGAGGAGAATACTAAAGACTTGCAATCCTTTCTCCACGATATTTTCAAAATAGGGGAAATCAACAAAGGCAAATGGCACGAATTCCAGAGCTATCAAAAGAGGGATGATATGAGCAACGTTCCTTGGAACTTTATTTTTCACAACATAATCATCAAAATGAGTTTTCGTCTTTTCTGAAAACTTGGTAAAAAGATTCAATAATATGCGCCTTATAATGATGTCAATAACAAATATGATTAAAAGAGTCGCTAAAACCAAAATGGCCATATTCAGATATTTTGCACCTAAATCAGTCATTCCAAGTTTTACAAAATAATCGTAGAAAAAGTGAGAAAATTCCTTCATTGTTTTTGTATTTTTCTGAACGGGCAAAAATACAACGATTAGCCTGAATAAGAAAATATCTTATTATATTCGATTCATGAAGGAACCTATAAAAGTTAGAAAATTTTCGGGTGACCTTGTCGATTTTGATGAGAGTAAGTTAATTCGATCACTGAAAAACGCAAGAGCAGATGATGAACTTGCCAAAACCATTGTTAGACAGATCGAAAACGACCTTTTTGACGGTATGACAACAAAAGCCATTTACGACAAAGCCTTCAGGCTCTTAAAAAAGAAAAAAAGGCCCAGTGCGGCGCGATATAAGTTGAAAAGGGCAATCATGGAACTGGGCCCCTCAGGATTTCCATTTGAAAATTATATCGGGCATATCTTTAGACATGATGGTTATACTACCGAGGTAGGAATTATTATGGAAGGGAAATGTGTGAGTCATGAAGTTGATGTTTTGGCCTGCAAAGAAGAAAAGTGTTATATCATTGAATGCAAGTATCACAATTCTCAGGGAAAACGCAATGATATTAAGATTCCTTTATACATTCAATCCAGGTATAATGATATAAAGAGTCAGCTCCAACAGGATAAAACGAATGGTTTTACAAAATTTCAGGGATGGATCTTTACGAATACCAGATTCACTATGGACGCGATTCGGTATGCGAAATGCAGTGGGTTACAATTGGTAAGCTGGGATTATCCGGAGAATAAAAGCCTTAAGTTCAGGATAAATAAATCAAGGTTATTCCCCATAACTTCTCTTACTTCTCTGACTAAAAGAGAAAAGCAGTATTTTCTGGGGCAGGGGATAGTTCTGTGTAAAGAAATATATGAAGCTCCCGAATTACTGCGTAAAAACGGTTTTTCCAAGACAAGAATTAGAAAAATTCATGAGGATATCATTGACCTTTGTGAAAATCATATTTAATAAAACTGATTCGTGAATTGATTCTGCTTAGTATCTGTAATGTCTGTGTTCTGACCATTTTATTCTTTTGGCATTTCTGAAATTTGAAAATTGAACATACCTTCTGTCCTCTGTTGCGAATGTGTTGATATCTGCTTTCATAATTGTGTAATTTGATGGTTTCTATTATAATGACGTAATCAAATCCACTAACGTTACGAATTGCTAATTATATTAACTATATTTTAACGATATGATTAAAATAGTGCTAATAAAAATTTAAAAATCATAATAATTTTGGCAAATATTTCTTTAATTTAAAAATCCTTGGGGTAGATAATAGTCTGCGTTCCATGTGGGTTTTGTGTCATTTAATTCTAATCGTTCTGGCTATTGAAAATATTGCGGTCATTTTGGCGTTCTAATGAGTCAGGATCTGAAAAACATTCTTTTATGCTTCTACTGGTTAAATTTTTTGCTGCGGTTTTTGGCTTTTTTGGAATAATATTTGGCGCTTTTGGAGCCCACAGGCTTAAACGTATTTTGCCTGCGGAGGTACTACATAGTTTTGAGACTGGCGTTAAATACCAGCTCTATCACGCCATTGTCTTATTGATTTTAGGCTTTCACTTTGAATTCATTGACTTTACTGAACGAATGATTGCATCTACAATGATCATTGGGGTATTTTTGTTTTCTTTCAGCATTTATGCTTTGTGTTACGCAAAAGCAAAAAAGATCAACCTGAAGTTTCTGGGACCGGTCACTCCTGTAGGAGGGTTATTGTTAATGACCGGATGGGGGATTCTTCTCTATTATTTTATCGTCAGGTAAGTTTTTAGCTTCAATCCATTTGGAAAGGTACTTCGTACTTTTATATTGATGAAACTGCAGAAGGCTTCCCATAAAGTTTTTTTCACGATGTGCTTGCAGGTTTTTTGAAATTGAAGAAAGTTTATTCTCAAGCAAATTTTCATGAAACTCACGATTAAAATTTTCATTGATAATTTTAAATCCGTCGGTCTGTGCTTTTAGCCAGGATTTTTCATTTTTATAAAGCTCAATGGATTTTTGAGCAAAGGCCTTAGGGTCGTCAAAAATTCTATCGTCCCAATCTTCTGCGGGCCCCATGGATTCAGCTCCTATTGATGAGGTAATTGCAGGGGTTCCATGAATCATCGCGTCGAGCAGTTTTCCTTTTTGCCCCGCACCGAAGCGAAGTGGAGCCAGACAGAGTTTTGACTGCTGAAATGCTTTTTGTTTATCCTCAACCCAGCCTTTGATAAGGAATCCGTTATCAGGATCATGCAACTGCTGGACTTTGGCTGTGACGTACGCCCCATAAATATGCAGTTCAGCCTTTGGCAAGGCCTTTCTGATCAAAGGCCATATCTCTTGATATAAATAAAAAATGGAATCCTGATTCGGTAAATGTTTGAAATTCCCTATAGTGATGAAATGCTTTCGTTCCTTGAAACCAGGGAGTTTGACAATGGTTTTCTTATCAATTTCATTTGTTAAAAAAGGGGTGTACTGAAGGAGAATTTCCGGTACTTTAAATTCGTGCGCCAGCAACTGCATTTCAAATTCAGAGATGATGAGTGAAAGGTCGCATTTATAGATAGATGCGATTTCTCTTTTACTGGTATCATTGTTTATATAACTTCTCCAGTCATCTGTTTTATTTTTAAGTGCAAGGTGTCTTGAAGTTCTTAACAAATGAAGATCTTCAGTGTCCAGTATTCTAATTGCATCAGGGCAATTTTCCTGAACACGCCAGCCAAACTGTTCCTCTGTTAGAAAGCGGTCAAATAATACAATTGTAGGATCTAATTCAATGATTTTTTTATCGAAAGCGCTGTTATTGAGTTCAATCTCAAAAGTAGAAACAGGTGTTTTTTGAAAGTCATACGACAACGTTGATTTTGAAGCCGAAGAAGCAAAAAACACCTGGTATCCTTTTGATGTAAAAAAATGAATAAGCTGCATCATTCTTGTACCTGCTGCAGTTGCATCGGGTTCGGGCCAGGTGAGGCCTATGATCAGTACTTTCTTATTCTTCATTACAGCCCAATAAGACTCAAAAGAGATTTGATCACCCTTTAGGTTCGTTAAATTTCTTTTTGAAAAAAGTGGGTTTGAAGGTAACCATGATCCATCCCCAGTTGTTGACTTCATCTTTACTTCCTCCCTTAATAAGTTCCATGGATTCAGTGGCAAACATTTGAGAGTACCCTGCAAAGATCATGACATCTTTCACTAACTGATATCTGAATTCGAAATCTATTTCGGTTCCTAAATAAGAATCGGCCTTTTCAAATCCTGGTTTCAAAATTGTCCCGTTGGCTGAGAAAAAGTGAGGGATCAACTTTAATCCTACTTTATCTTTTGTCACTCCCAAAGGAACGTAAACGTCAAAAAGCCCTACGTTATTGGCATGGTTTCCAACATAGAAATAATCCATCCAGCCATTGAATTTATGATTCGTTCCGTAAAAAGGATTAAAGGCATTATTCTTATTTGAATCTCCATCCTGGTCATTACCCGAAAAAAGTTCAAAACCGGCACCTAAATTAAATATATCGGTCAATTTGAAATTCGCGTTTGCACTTAAATAGTATGCTGAGAGATCAACGGTCATATCTTTTGCAGCGTTTGGCGTACTTCCTCCCTGATAATAAGTGGCTCCGTTCAAACTTAACCGGTCTTTTTTATAGGTAACTCTACCTCCGATAGTCTGGCTGTAGGTTGTTTTTTGTTTAGTATTGTTGTTTTCGGTTTTATCATATGGCATTCCATTATTCAAAAACAACAGGCTTAGATCAAGGTTGTTCGAAAAATTTGTATGAAACCAGGCATATTGCAGACTTTTATACTGGTTCACCAAATAGTCTTCGCCAAAATTTGTTTCTCCGTTTGCATTTAACGCAAAACCTACATCAAGCTGACTTTTCTCACCGGGTTTAATTTTAAAAAGCAGGGCGTCATGGCTTCTGGCCTGTTGTGCCCAGTCCACTGCACCAAAAATTCTTTGATCATCATAGGATATTTCCTGGCGCCCAAGTTTCATGGCAAATTTTGGGCTAAAATGATACATACCCCAGGCTTGATGAAATGAAGTACCATTTTTATCTCCTTTGGATAAGGTACTAACATCACCCCAAACCCCAACATTCTGGACATCCACCAAAAACTGGTATTTTTCTGTTGCAAAATCAAATCTCAAACGAGTACGCTGAGAAATGAACAAGGCCGGATCGTCTTCAGGAGATGCCAAAGTACCAAATCCATGTCTTGCCTCAAATCGAGGTTTTAATTCGGCGGACATTTTGAGTTCCTGAGAGAATGCCTGAGAACAGGCAATAAAGGTCAAGGCAATAAAAAGTATATTTTTCATAATTTTGATAGTTAGTAGAGTTTCAATTTATTTCATGCAAAATAACAAATGTTTTCTGTCACGAAAAAATTAAAACTCTGAATTAATGGAATTTATGTTAGATTTTTCTGTCAGATTTTTCTGACAGCACAAACTAACAAAAACAATCATATGTGATTCATGATATTTCTCATATTTGAAAGTTTTGACGTTTTGTTTAATTGCATATATTTGTGAAACCAAACTAATTAAACTAATCAAACAATTGGCATTTAACTTGTTTCCATATCAATCGCGCTGGTTGCCCTATGCGATAGTTATATTTGGAAGCATCGTAGGACTCTCCATTTTTTTAGCAAAAGAATCTGAAGTTATCTCCTATATGGGAGATGATCCGAAGACCTGTGTGAATTGTCATGTGATGACATCGGAATACAACAGCTGGATGCATAGTTCCCACAGGGAAGCAACTACATGTAATGATTGCCATGTTCCGAACGATAACATTGTAAGTAAATATTATTTTAAAGCAAAAGATGGCTTGTACCATGCTTCTGTATTTACCATGAGAAATGAACCTCAGGTAATCTTTATGAAGGAAGCTTCGGCCGAAGTAGTACAGAATAATTGTATCAGGTGCCACTTGGGAAAGGTAACGGATGTAAAGCTTACGAGTTGGATCGATGCTCATAAAGCGAACAGGACGGACAGGAAGTGCTGGGAATGTCACAGAGAAGTGCCACATGGCCGTGTACACGGATTGGCCAGTACCCAATATACAATCGCACCGATTCCTACTGATCCGGAAAAGGATGTGATCCCGGAATGGTTAAAAACAGAAATGAATAAATAAAAATATCGAGATATGAAAAATTGGATCTTATTTGTCGTAACTGCGGTAGTGGTGTTTCTTTTAGGGATACTTGCTTCAAGTGTGATCAACAGAAAAAATGAAGCAAAGTTTGCCTACACCCCAAAGGTTGAAATTAATGACAATGAACCCAGAAATGATGTTTGGGGAAAGAATTTTCCGAAAGAATATCAGTCATACCTCCAAACGCTTGACACAAATTTTGCCTCTTATCAAGGGGGAAGCCATATGGTTGATTTACTTGAGGAGGATCCTAATCTTGTGATTTTATGGGCAGGATATGGTTTTTCAAAAGATTATAATCAGGGTAGAGGACACTACTATGCTATAGAAGATTTACACAATACATTACGGACAGGTGGGCCAACGGGTCCGGATGATGGTCCGATGCCAAGCACTTGCTGGACCTGTAAAAGTCCGGATGTTCCAAGGTTAATGAATGAAACTGGTATTGACGAGTTCTATTCAGGGAAATGGGCCTCAAAAGGACCGGAAGTTGTAAATAATATTGGATGTGCAGATTGTCACAATCCTAATGATATGAGTTTGCAGATTTCAAGACCGGCTTTGGTTGAAGCTTTTGAGGTTATGGGCAAGGATATCACAAAGGCTACGCATCAGGAAATGAGATCCCTGGTTTGTGCTCAGTGTCATGTTGAATACTATTTCAATAAAAAGATTCCTGGAAAGGAAGGCGTACCGTATTTGGTTTTTCCATGGAAAAATGGATTTACTGCCGAGGATATGGAAAAATATTATGATGATATTGAATTCAGTGACTGGACCCATTCTTTAAGTAAGGCTCCTATGCTGAAGGCCCAACACCCGGGTTATGAGGTATATTTGACAGGGGTCCATGCTGACCGAGGTGTTTCATGTGCAGATTGCCATATGCCTTACAAAAGTGAAGGTGGCCAGAAATTTACGGATCATCATATTCAGTCTCCTTTAAATAATGTTGCTAATTCGTGTCAGGTATGTCACCGCCAGGAAACCAATAAGTTGATAGAAAATGTTTATTCAAGACAAAAAAAATCAACAGAAACCAGACTGGCCCTTGAAAAAGACCTGGTTATGGCACATCTTGAAGCCAAGAAAGCATGGGACCTTGGAGCTACAGAGGAGCAGATGAAAGACATCCTTCAGGATATCAGACACGCTCAATGGCGATGGGATTATGGAGCAGCTTCTCATGGAGGTTCTTTCCATTCACCTGTTGAAATCGGACGAGTTTACGCCACGGGTATGAGTAAGGTTCAGGATGCAAGAATTAAATTAGCTCGTCTTTTAGCGAGCCTTGGTCATAACAAAGCTATTGATGTTCCGGATATTGCGAGCAAAGAAAAAGCCCAGGAATTCATTGGCCTGGACATGAAGAAGCTAGAGGCGGAAAAAGAAACCTTTAAAAAAGATCTTGTTCCTGTCTGGCTTGAAGAGGCAAAGGAGAGAGAAGCTAAAATGGAGGTAAAATCTAGCGGACTTAATTAATCAACAGAATAACTTATTTTTGAAACCTCATAGGTACTAATCTATGAGGTTTTTATTATCCTTCTATGAAGCGATTGATTTCAATTTTTTTTTCTCCAAAAATGGCGCTAAGCCTTCTTTTCGTTTTTGCCTTCGCCATGGCAACGGCAACTTTTATCGAGAATGATTTTGGAACGCAGACGGCCAGAACAGTGATATACAATGCGTGGTGGTTTGAACTTGTTATGGTTCTTCTGGGGCTTAACTTTCTTTATAATATTTTTAAATATCAATTATATAAAAAGAGGAAATGGCCGGTTCTTATGTTTCATTTAGCGTTTATTATTATTCTGATCGGAGCGGGAATAACGCGATATACGGGTTTCGAAGGAATTATGAGAATAAGAGAAGGTACGGCTTCGAACAGTATGATTTCCGATAAAAATTATCTTCAGGTTTCGGTTCATAAGGACGCTGAGGACATGGAGATCCAGGAAGAAGCCTATTTTTCTCCCATTAAGGATAATGCTTTTTCTATTGAGGAATCCCTGGAAGGTGAGTCTTTTAAAATTGAGTTGATCGATTTTATAAGCGATGCACAGGAAGAACTTATTGAAACGGATCAGAGTGGGCAAGCCTATTTATCGTTGGTAGTTTCAGCAGGGGACGGACGTAAAAATCTTTACCTAAAAGATGGTTCTCTAAAGAAAGTGGGGGGTCATGAGCATCTGATTGGCTTTAATACGGATCAAAAAACCGATATAGAGTTCACCAGTGAAAATGACTCGTTGTTCATTTCTTCACCTTCGAAACTCGATTTTTTTGTCATGGCAGAGCAAAAAGGAGGAAGCCTGGAACCTGAGATGAAACATATTTTAAGATTCAATACACTTTATAAGTCTCATGATTTTTCTTTTGTGGTCGTAAAATATGTACCGCAAGGTAAATTACAATGGGTATCGGGAGCAAAGAAACCGAAAGATAACGATGAACGTATCGATGATCTGGTGATTTTGGAGCTTGAAACAGAGGGAGATACAAAAAAGGTTCCACTAATATATCGTCATGGGTATTTACCGGAAAAGAAGCTTATTTCATTAGGTGGTTTAAACTTTGAAATCTCTTATGGTTCTCTTGAGGTTAAAACTAATTTTAAATTGAAGCTGCGCGACTTTCAAATGGAAAAATATCCGGGATCTACGAGTCCTTCTTCCTATGCGAGCGAGGTCACTGTAATCGACAAAAATGAGGAAATCGATTACAGGATATATATGAACAATGTTCTTGATTATAAAGGGCACCGATTTTTTCAGGCCTCTTATGACAGTGATGAAAAGGGTACTGTCCTGGCTGTGAACAAGGACAGGCCGGGTACCATAGTTACCTATGTAGGTTATTTATTTATGGGTCTGGGTATGTTTTTCACTTTGTTTTCCAAAGGATCGAGGTTTAGTTTGGTTCGTAAGAAATTGAATAAACTGAACTCAAGACAGATGCTCTTTTTTCTACTGTTTCTTTCGGTGAATATGCTTAATTCCAAAACTCTTGAAAAAAATAGTAACAGGAATAAGGAGCCTGTTATTGATAGTATTCTAATGCTTCAGAATGTTCAGGAAAAGCATGCTAAACTCTTTGGAAAACTAATGGTTCAGGACCTGGATGGAAGGATAAAGCCTTTAAATACCCTGGCATCTGAGTTTTTGAGAAAAGTATCCCGTAAGCCTTATTACAAAGGCGATCAGTTTAAAATGGACGCAAATCAGGTTTTTCTGGCAATGCATATGAGTCCCGGAACCTGGTATGGCCTGCCATTGATAAAGATCGATAAAAAAAAGGGAGGAGAACTTTTTAGCTCCTTGAACCCTAATCAGAATGGCTTGATTTCATTTCAGGATTTACTGGATGTACAGGAAAACTACATCCTAGAAAAGGCCGTTCATAAGGCAAATGAAAAAAAGCCTGGGGAACGAAATGAATTTGATAAAGAGATCTTACTCGTTGATGAACGATTCAATCTCGTTTTTAATGTTTTATCCGGAAACTATTTAAGGATATTCCCCAAAAAGGGAGATCCTTCCAAAACCTGGTTCAACCCGAATCATGACTTTAAAGATTTTGAAGAAGAAGACGCTCGTTTTGTAAAAGGTATACTACCCATTTATTTTATAAATATTCAGGAGGCAAAATTAACCGGTAACTGGACCCAGGCAGAGGATAAACTTGCCTACATCAAAAAATATCAGGATGTACTTGCGTCCGATATCATTCCTTCAAAGGACCGCATCGAAGCTGAATTATGGTATAATAAACTTAACTTGAATTTCTGGTTGTTTCAGGCATATTTTACACTGGGCTTTATATTACTGGCCCTTGCTCTTATTCGGATATTCTATCGCAACAGTCTGGTCAATACTGCTATAAACTTTTTTGTAATTATCACTTTAATTACTTTTTTGTTGCAGACTTTTAATTTGGTATTGAGATGGTATATTGGGGGTCACCCTCCATGGAGCAACGGATATGAAATGATTGTTTTCGTGTCCTGGGGTTTGATGCTTTTTGGGTTGCTGTTTTTCAGAAAATCGGATTTCTCTCTTCCCTTATCGAGTATTTTCGCCGGAACTCTTTTATTTGTAAGCTATCTGGATTGGCTGAGCCCGGAGATAACGAACCTGATGCCTGTTTTAAAAAGCTACTGGCTTAAGATACATGTTGCTACGATAATTAGTAGTTACGCACCTTTGGCCTTATCCGCCTTATTGGGTGTGATGGCCCAGCTGATGATCATTTTTAAATCAGACAGGAATGAGTATTTACTTGGTTCAAAAATTAAGGAACTGTCTTATATTAACGAAATGTCCATGACACTGGGGCTGTTTATCCTTAGCATCGGAACTTTTCTTGGAGGAATCTGGGCAAACGAATCCTGGGGGCGATACTGGGCCTGGGACCCAAAAGAGACCTGGGCATTGATCAGTATCATTATTTACGCCATCGTATTGCATATGAGATTGATTCCTCGATTGAATAATGATTTGGCCATTAATATTGCCAGTACATTTGCATTTTTCTCGATCATCATGACTTCTTTTGGTGTAAACTATTATTTGACGGGGCTTCATTCATACGCAACCGGGGATCCGGTTCCGATACCCAATTTTGTTTACATCGCTTCGGGCCTCTTGCTGCTCATTGCTTTATACAGCAGTTATAAATACTTCAAAGGAAGTAAGGTTGCTCAATAATTACGACAACATTAAAAGAAATAATTCTGGAATCCATTATGAAAGTAAATAAGGAAGTATTAGAGTTCTTAAAAAAATTGAAGAAAAACAATAACAGAGTCTGGTTCAAAGAGCACAAACCTGAGTTTGATGAGTTGAAGTCAGGGATGGAAGAATTCTATCTTGAAATAAAAAAAGGACTTTCAGAGGAAGATGAAATCGAAAAATTGAAAGTTTATCGCATTTATCGGGATGTTCGGTTTTCAAAGGATAAAACGCCCTATAAATCTCATTTTGCTGGTTCCTTCAGTCGAAATGGTAAAAGACTGAGAGGAGGGTATTACTTGAGAATCAGTCCGGGAGAATCATTTTTGGCAGGTGGTTTTTGGGGCCCTAATAAGGAGGACCTGTTCAGGATCAGAAAAGAGTTTGAAATCAGTGATACTGAAATAAGAGAAATTTTGTCAGCCGCTGATTTTGAAAAATATTTTGGAGGGAGACTGGAAGGAGATGAACTGAAAACGGCACCCAAAGGATTTCAAAAAGATGATCCGGCCATTGATCTGATCAGAAAAAAGGCCTTTATTGCCACCAGAAAATTTACGGATCAGGAAGTTCTTTCTCCTGATTTTAAGGATGAAGTTATTCGATCTTTTAGAGCCTTGAGACCTTATTTTGATTATATGAGTGAGGTACTGACAACAGACCTGAACGGCGTTTCCACAGTCGACTAAATGGTAATGTCGAGAGCCCTTCATTTAAATAGCAGACATAATTTTAAGTGCCTCTTCTTCCGTTAATTTTTGACCCCTGGCAAGATTTCTAAGTTTATCAAAAGGGAAAACAAAATCACAACCTTGTTTATAATGGCTGCATCCATAGGCCGTTTTGCCCCTGACTATGGTTCCTTTAGCACATTTGGGACAAGTTCTGACAGGAGTTTCCTCTTGGGACTTATTGTTACTTTTTATTAGCAGCTCAAGTTGAAATTCATCATTTAAAATGATTTTTCCGTCTACTTTTTTTTCCAATTCCTGAAAACCCTTGAGCTGAACTGTTTCTTTTTTCTCGAGTAATCTCAGGTACTGTTTTTCGGAAATTTTCTTCTTTTTAAACTGAAAAGGAAGAATAAAATCACAGCCACTGTTGTAATTACGGCAGCCGTATGCTTTGGAACCCTTCACCAATACTCCGTTCTCGCATTTAGGGCAATGAGTCCCAACAAGATTCAAGGCCTTATTTTTCTTCTTGTTTTGTTTGTTTTTCGGCAAATCTGTATCCATAGTAATGGATCGGGGCGAGTTATCTGACCTCACTTCATATACCAATTGATCTACCATGGATTTCATTTGTCGTATAAATGACCCCGGACGATATTCCCCCCGCTCAATTTCTTTTAGTTTTCGTTCCCAGCTTCCGGTCAGTTCGGCCGATTTTAAAAGTTCATTCTGTATAGTGGCTATCAGATCAATACCCATTTTTGTGGGCAGGATCTGCTTCTTATTTCTAATAATGTACTTTCTTTTAAAAAGTGTTTCTATGATACTGGCCCGTGTTGAAGGCCTTCCAATGCCATTTTCTTTCATCAGGTCCCTCATTTCATCATCCTCAATATCCTTGCCAGCAGTTTCCATGGATCTTAGCAGTGAAGCCTCAGTAAATTGATTTGGAGGTTTCGTTTCTTTTTCAATAAAAGAGGGCGAATGACTTCCTTTTTCACTCTTTTCAAAAAGAGGAAGTGAAGCTATTTGCTGACCTCCCGTTTGATCTGTTTTGCTGAAGACATCCTTCCATCCTGGAACCATAATTATCTTTCCACTGGTTTTAAAAACATATCCTTTTATATCAGCTCTAACATGGGTGTGCGCCACTTCACAATCCGGGTAAAATGCTGCAATAAACCTTCTTGTGATAGCATCATAAACCTTTTGCTGATCCGCAGTAAGATGAATTTCCATACCGGTTGGAATGATGGCGTGGTGATCGGTTACCTTCTTATCATTGAAAACCTTTGAAGATTTTTTTATTTTATTTTGCAATAGAGGCGCACAAAGATCCTTATACCTGAATAATTTTTTGAGAATTCCCGGAACTTTTGGATAGATGTCATTCGATAAAAATGTAGTATCTACCCTGGGATAAGTGATTACTTTAGATTCGTATAACTTTTGGGCTGTGTTCAATGTCTGTTCAGCGGTCATTCCAAATTTCGTGTTGCAATAAACCTGAAGACCGGTCAGGTCAAAAAGTTTAGGAGCATATTCTTTTCCTTTTTTCTTCTCAATATCAATTATTTCGATTTCCTCTTTGGAAATCATATCCGCAATGATTTGACCTTCTTCTTTTGAATGGAACTTTCCATCCTCATATCTAAAGGTCACATCTCTGTAAGTAGTATTCAGTTCCCAATAGGGGACAGGTTTAAAGTTTTTGATATCGGTAAAACGATTGACTACCATAGCAAGTGTCGGCGTCTGAACTCGACCAATAGAAAGTACCTGGCTGTTTTTACCGTATTTAAGGGTGAACAGGCGCGTGGCATTCATGCCGAGAAGCCAGTCACCAATGGCTCTGGAATAGCCTGCATAGAATAAATTGTCATATTCTTCTGAGGCTCTAAGATTCTTAAAACCCTCGCTTATTGCTTCCTCGGTCAGCGAAGAGATCCAAAGTCTTTTTGATTTTCCGGAATATTCTGATTCCATCATCACCCAACGTTGAATCAGTTCACCTTCCTGACCGGCATCTCCGCAATTTATTACAACCTCCGCTTTTTCAAATAAATTTTTAATCACTGAAAATTGCTTTTGGATACCAGGATCATCATTTACTTTGATTTTAAATTTTTCCGGAAGCATGGGCAAATTATTAAGATCCCATCGTTTCCAGTAAGGTTTGTAATCAATGGGTTCAAATAATGTGCATAGATGGCCAAAGGTGTAGGTCACTGCATAACCATTTCCTTCATAATACCCGTCACGTTTTGTGTTGGCCTTCAGTACTTTGGCAATTTCTCTGGCTACACTTGGTTTTTCAGCTATGCAAACTTTCATTCGAAAAAATTAAGATTTGCAAAATAAAAAATTGTGACAGATTCCAGAAGATTTAAGGCTATATTTTAATAAAAAATTGTCTGGTTTTTTAAACAAAAAAAAGCCCTTTCCCGTGGAAAGAGCATGTAAACGTAAGATTAATTTTATTAGGTTAGTACACCTTGTGATTCCATTTTCTTTGAGTACCATACCAGAAATATACTTATAAGAATTACAAGAATGGGCATATAAATTGCCATGGGTCCCATGACTTCTACAGCATTTGTCATGAAGAAATTATAACTCATCTGGGCCAGAACACTAATCAAAGAAATGATAAAGACCACTGTTGCCAGTTTCTTTTTTATGAGCAGTAAAATGCAACCAAGAAGGCCTCCAAAAACTGCCAGCGCGAATGCTCCTGTTACCCAGGCGGGAACATTTTCATAAAGTGCCTGTTGCTCTGTGGGCAAGGCAGCAAGCGCCTCATCTGTCATATAAGCTTGCTGCAAATAGCTTGCAACCCCCATTAAATTCCATAATAACGCAACAATTCCAATAATCCAGAATCCTTTTGGACTCTTACTTTTTGTTTCAGTCATGATTTAAGATTTAAGGTTAATTGATATACAATATAGCTAATAATTTTAGAATGAGAAGAATAGGGGGTAAAAAGGTGAAGTTGAAACCAAAAAAAAACCTACTCAAGATATCGAATAGGTTTAACTAAGGTGGGTTTTCTTTATTATAATCCATAACGTCTGTGTTCTGACCATCTGACTCTTTTTGTATACTTATATTCACTAAAGTATAATTGTTCCCTGGCCTGTGTGCTTGAAAGGTTAATACTTGTATTCATGATAAACTGTTTGATGTATTAGACTTTAATTTTTTCAATTAATGACCGAAATGTCTGTATTCTGACCATTTAATTCTTTTTGTGTTTCTGAAATTAGAAAATGTTACATATTTTCTTGATTCGGATTCTGTCGGAGTGCTTACTAAATTTCTCATAATGTGTTATTTTTAATTGGTTTCTACTATATAGACGCATGATTTAACCATTTTGTTACAGTACTATGTAAAACCAAGTACTATATTAACAAATATTTAACACAAAGTCCTTGAAATTCAATGGTTAGTGAGGAAGTGCAAAATAATATAAATAAAAAATTAACGTGTCAATCCGGGTTGAATGATCTCAAAATTAGTGTCATTTTTTGCTTTCTGAACCATTTCTTCTACATCTTTAAGTAATTCTTTGGCATCATAGATTATTCCATCCTTAATGGTATATCTTACACCTCCAACGCGGACTACTTTATTTTCTTCCGTAAGTTTAATGGCTCCGGTACCGTATAGAACCTTTAAATTCATGAGCGGATTTTCCTCAAGAATCACAAAATCAGCAAGTTTTCCAGTTTCAACTGTTCCCAATTTATCATCGAGATTTAAGGCTTCAGCCCCGTTTAAGGTAGCAGACCTTATTATTTCCAGTGGATGAAAACCTGCTTCTCTGAGGAGTTCCAGCTCTCTGATATAGGCAAAACCATAGAGTTGGAATATAAATCCCGAATCTGAGCCGGTAGTAACACGACCACCACGATTCTTATATTCATTGACAAAGGTCATCCAAAGCTGATAATTTTTTTTCCATTGAATCTCCTGTTCAGTTCCCCAATAATGCCAATAAGAGCCATGTGAGATTTTACTCGGTTGATAAAACTCCCATAATTTAGGCAGGGTATAGGTTTCATGCCATTCAGCTCTTCTTGCCCGATGCAGATCTCTGCTGGCTTCATAGATATTAAATGTGGGGTCCAGCGTAAAATCAAGCTCAAGCAATTCGTTCATCACCGCATTCCAATGTTCGGAATAAGGTTCCGCAGCCTGTTCCCAGAGTTTCCCTGCCTCTTCAAAACGATGCTGTTCATTATTATAATTATAATCCAAGGGGTAATTTTGAACCGTCCTGTCTTCAAACAAGGCTTCTGGCAGCCCGTACCAATGTTCCATTGTGGTTAGGCCTGCCCTGGCAGAATGAAGCACGTTCCATCTTGCTACACTCATCTGGGCATGATGACAAGCGGATCCAAGTCCCAGTTTTTTATTTTCATCGAGCGCCGCCGCCATAATTTTAGGATCGGCTCCAAAGAACTTTATGCCATCCGCGCCTCTTTTAGCATTCGCCCGTACCCATTCACGAGCCAATTCCGGAGTATTAATGGGCTGATCGTTTAAAGGATTAAAGGTTTTGCTCTTATGTCCAAATCCCGTATACGAAATGATTCTCGGGGCTATAATTTCATTGTTCGTACTTTGTTCTTTCAGGTTTAGGGTGAAATCAATTCCTATGCCGCTCGGTTCTCGAATGGTTGTTATTCCATGTGCCATCCATAACTTAAATACATAGTCAGGGTCCGCTCCTTGTGATTTTCCTCCAATATGTCCATGCATGTCAATAAAACCAGGAAGTAAATACATTCCCTCGGCGTCAATCTCTTTTCCACCTTCTTGCAATTGAGGCCTTCTTTCCGGCTTTATTTCAACGCCGGGATAACCTACTACTTTGACTTCCTTGATGATATTATTTTCAACCACAATATCTACAGGACTAACAGGTGGAGCACCATTTCCATTGATCAAAGTCACACCTCTGATAATTAACTGTTTGTAAGGGCCTTCATGGTTGCTTTCCATCTGTTGTGATAACAATTCTCCATGGAACATGAAGAGAGCTACAGAGGTGATAAAGAATAGATAACGCATCATAACTACAAGTATTAGATAGTCATAAAAATACAATTTAATCAATTAGAAAAAATGACCTCGACGCTAATCGATTCAGAATCCCTAAAAATCAAATGATAAGTCAAATCCTATCTTTGAGGCCCATTGAGTTAATTTTTCTAAATTTGACCTTAACTACTTTTAAAATCAAAAATTCAAAATGAATTCTATAAAACTCTTATCAGCACTTATACTATTAATTTTTTCCGGGTCAACTATGATCGCTCAATCAATTAATGCTCCAGAGCATGAAAAAAAAGAAATCCTAAATGTTATTGAAAAACTTTTTGACGGTATGAGAGAAGGAGATAGTAGCAAAGTGGCCTCAGTATTTGATAAAGAGGTCAGTATGCTTACTTCCTACACAAATAAAGAGGGAAAGAAAATAATTTCCAAAGGGGACCTGTCCAGGTTCCTGACCGCAATCGGAACTCCGCACGAAAAGGTCTGGGATGAGAAGATCTGGAATACACAAATTATGATCGATGGAGGAATAGCACAGGTCTGGACCGATTATGCTTTTTACGTCGGTACAGACTTCAGTCACTGCGGAGTTGATGCATTTCATCTTGTCAGAAGAGGAGAATCCGGATGGAAAATTGTCCACCTCATGGATACCAGAAAAAAAGAAGGTTGCAAGGAATAACTTAAAAGTTTTATTTTCTGCCCAGGGTCACTTTTTTACCTGCCCTGAAAACCACAATTTCAAGCGGATCATTTTCTGATTTTCTTTCCATCACTTTGGCAATGTTAACCAGGGATTCATCCGTGTTTTCAAATTTAACTCCATTAATGGAAAGAATGATGTCGCCACCGACGATCAGTTTTTCTCCATTCAATGTCATTTCAACATCGCCATCTTCAATACCCAATACCCCAAACGGAGACAGTTTGACCACTCTTTGAACCAGTAATCCGCTTTCCTGAGGTAAATTGAAAATTTGAGCGACCTTACCTGTTAATGGTATAAGATCCGTTCCGTTCCAAATTATTTTCTTTTCAAAAAGAAGTTCTTTTGTGATATTGGAAGAAGATGCAAATCCTATTCCCTGGAACCCGCCTGATTGTGTTAAAATATTACTTACAACCCCAATCACCTCTCCCTTCATGTTCATCATAGGGCCTCCTGAGTTTCCTGTATTGATGGCCGCATCTGTTTGAATGTACTCAGAATTTGTAAAGGGATTTTTATCATCCTTATCTCGTATAATACCACTGACATAACCTGACGAAAGCGAATGACCAAGACCATAAGGGGCTCCAACAACAAAGACACTTTCCCCAACTTTTACAGCATCCGAATCTGCAAGCTTCAAGGTTACAGCGTTTTTACGAGGCCAGATTAATTCAAGGAGAGCAACGTCTGCCGTGGCATATGCCGAAATTACTTTCGCCGGAATAATTTCACCATCAAGAAACTGAACATCTACTTTTTCAGCAACCTGGACCACATGAGCAGCAGTTACGATTTGTGTGTCCGAAATCATGAATCCGGACCCAAGCCCCCCTGAAGTTACAGTTTGAGTCATTTTTCCGGAACTCACCAATTCCTTTTGTTCCGTTAAAATAACAACGATGGCAGGATTCACTTTTTCATAAAGTTCTGAAAGGGACTGAGCCTTCACAGAGGTAATTATTAAGATGAAAATAAAAATTAGGATTCTGTTCAAGGTTGTTATTTGCAGCTTTTTCATTCCTATACGATGTTTAATTTTTTATTGCCCGTAAAAGTAGGTAATAATTTTAATTTCTGATAAAGGCCCGAAATAATTCTAAATTACAAAGAAAATAAATGTTCAGATCCGATTTATTTGTTCGAAATCCATTTCTAGCTTCGAACTTTGAGGTTAAATTTCTGTTAATTTTTTAAATAAGGTTAACAATTTTACTTTTTTCCAGTCTTTAATAATGAATCATCACATTGAGAGTTTTTTGTTAATATGGTGAAGAACCCGGGGCTTTTTGCTTTGGGTTCTTCTGTTTTCTAAAACGTATTTCGGACATTCATAGACAATTTCTATTTGATCATAAGATTTTCCTATGCAATTGATAGGGAAATAATTAATTCAATCCTTTAACTTTAGAGTATCAAAGAAGAAGATTATAAGTTCTTAATCTCCTTTCAATAAAAAGTTAACAAAAAAAATTAAAGGTATAATTTTTAATCCCCCGAATTATGGAAGTTATAGCACAAGCAATTGAATTTGAAAACAGAAAATTATCATTGAAATCAACGAATGACAGAATTTTGGCTTCAAGAGAAGTAAAATCACTTATTTTGAGTTTGAATGAAATTTATAAGGTGAACAAGGACCAAAGTATTATGGATTTGATGAAACGTCTTACCGTAATCAAAAGGAAAGTAGAGTCAAGGCTTAAATTTAATATCACGATTTGATTTCCAGGTTTTGAAAGATAACAAAGAAATTCCCGAGTATTTATACGATATTGAAATCAATACCCTTCAAGGCAGTATTTTTGATTGGAGCATTTGCAAAGGAAAAAAAGTTTTAATTGTAAATACTGCTTCTGAATGTGGTTTTACAAAGCAGTATAAAGACCTTCAAAAAATTTCTGAGAAATATGCGGATTCACTGCTTGTTGTAGGCGTTCCCTGTAACCAATTCGGTCAACAGGAACCCGGCAGTTCGGATCAGATCCAAAGTTTCTGTTCTTTAAATTTTGGAGTTACCTTTCCTTTGACTGAAAAAGTTGATGTTAAAGGTCCAAACCAGCACCCACTATATGCATGGTTAACTCAGAAAAAATACAATGGAGTCAAAAACTCCACTGTTAAATGGAATTTCCAAAAATATTTAATCGATGAAAATGGAAAGTTGATAGATTATTATTATTCCATAACCAAGCCAGGCAGCAGTAAAATTTTGAAAAAGATCGAAAAAGCTCCTGCTTAGGATCTTGCTTATTTTTTCTCAGGTGTTCTTTTATGGTAGAATTTCAAAAACAAGGAGCCGTTTTTTGTTTAAAGGCAAAGCTTAATATGCCAATTAGACTGGAAGAAGCCTGGAATTTTTTTTCAAACCCTTCAAATTTAAAAGAAATTACCCCGGATTACATGGGGTTCAATATAATTTCAAGCCTGGACCATTTCATGTATCCCGGTCAGATTATTAGTTATAAAGTGACTCCCTTGTTTGGCATCAATATGAACTGGGTGACCGAGATCACTCATGTGGAGCAAAATAAGTTTTTTGTTGACGAACAAAGAATAGGTCCCTATAAAATATGGCATCACAAGCATTTCTTTAAGAAAATCAGCAATGGTGTTGAGATGACCGATCAAGTACATTACAGACTGCCGCTACCGATCGTTGCCAATAGATTTCATTCTTTGCTCATAAAACCAAAACTAAAGGAAATTTTTGAGTACCGGACCCGGGTACTGGTTTCCCGATTTGGAAAATATGAGAAATCATGAAACACATATTTTTTTATATTCTAATTCTATTCACGCCTATGCAAGACAATGATGTTCTTTTTGACTTTTCTCAAGAAGTTTCTTCCAATGGATGGTTCATTATAAATGATGGAGTAATGGGAGGGCTCTCAAAAGGAAGTTTCAGTGTGGATGATAATAAGGCATTTTTTAAGGGGAATGTTTCCACGGAGAACAACGGGGGCTTTACCATGGTGGCCAATCGATTTAATGCCCTCAATATGGAACGTTTCAGTAAATTTAGTCTAAAACTTAAAGGGGATGGTAAAAATTATCAGTTCAGGGTTAAATCTGATTCCGGGCAGCAATTTTCTTATGTAGCGGAATTTTCGACAAATGGAGAGTGGCAGGAAATTATCATACCATTTAACAGCATGGAGCCAAGATTTCGAGGCAGGCTTTTGAATCTGCCAAATTTTGAAGGTGTTCAAATTGAGGAGATTGCATTTTTAATTGGAAACAAAAAAATGGAATCTTTCGAATTGAAAATATCGAAAATATCTGCCATAAAATAAAAGTTCTTTTACATTGATAAAAATCTCAGCTCAGGTCTGGTAATTTTTTTATCTATCTTTAAGGTAAAAAGTTGATCCTGATGATTCAAGTAGACCTTAATAACAAAAATATACTTGTAACCGGAGCTTCCAGTGGAATTGGTAAGGAAATTGCCCGTTTTTTAATGGAAATGAACGCCAACGTGGCCTTACATTGTTTTAGAAATAAGAATTCCGCAAAAGAACTGGCAGCATTTTACCCGCATACAAATTCAAGAACTTTTCAGGCTGATCTTGAATCTCCTCAAGAAGCCGAGTCTATGTGGAGAAAGGTACTTGATTACTATGAAAGGATTGATGTCGTTATTTTTAACGCCGCGGTTTTTTTAAAGCATCATACTGAGGAAGAACTATCCAAATGGTTTAAGGTTTGGGAAAAGACAATTCGCGTTAATTTGGATACCCCAGCTTTGATTTCAAGGTTGGCCATAAATCACTTTAAAGAGGAGGGTGGCGGCAGGATGGTCTTTATTGGAAGCAGGGCTGCTTTCAGGGGAGAAACTCAGGAGTATTTGGCTTACGCCGCTTCTAAAGGAGGGCTTACTTCCCTTTCCAGAAGTATCGCACGTTCATTTGGCAAATTCAACATTAAATCATTTACAATTGCCCCGGGTTTTGTAAAAACCAAAATGGCAGAACAATTTATTAAAGATCATGGTGAAAACATGATTCTAAATGAATTGTCCTTAAAGGAGTTAACTGTTCCTTCTGATATCAGCCCTCTGATTGGCCTGATATGCAGTGGAGGTATGGATCATGCTACAGGGGCCACCATTGATATCAATGCGGGAAGCCATATACGATAATCCTTTTTGCCTCTAAATGACTCCTTGAAACCAAAGGCTTTAAAAGTTGTGTATTCGATGACATTTTAATACTTTTAAAACTTGAAATGCTGTGAAGAATACTTCCCCTCATGCTAAGATTTGTTTCTCTTTATTTTTTCCTTTTTGGAGGAATATGTTTCGCCCAGGCTCAAATTGATCCACCTGAAATTTCAGCTTCCGGAGATCAGTTCTACTGCCCGGGGGAAAAGATACCGGTTGTTACAGACTTCGATCTGACCACTGAAGAAGGAGCAATTGATGAATTTTTTATTCAGATTTCATCTGGATATGAGTTTGGTTCTGATTTTCTGGAACTAACCGGTTCAATGGATGGCATTGTTTGGAGTTTTAACCAGAATACTGCGAAATTAACACTTTCTTCCTCAGATGGTGATCCAATGGAACATCAAACTGTTATAGACGCTGTAAAGAGTGCTGTGTTTTACAGTACCAACGAAAACATTCAGGGAGAACGGTTTTTTTCATTTACCCTGGGAGACGCCAATTTCCTTCCTTCGACGGGACACTATTATGAATATGTTCAGGACATTGGCATAACATGGACACTTGCAAGGACAGCTGCTGAAGCCAGAACGTATTACGGTATTCCGGGTTACCTCGCTACCATTACCTCAGCAGAAGAAGCGCAATTATCAGGAGAACAGGCTGACGGTGCCGGATGGATAGGAGGAAGCGACCAGGAGGTGGAAGGGACCTGGAAATGGGTAACGGGCCCGGAGGCTGGTACAGTCTTTTGGATCGGAGACATGAATGGATCCCCTCCAAACGGTGAATTTGCCTTTTGGAATAACGGAGAGCCAAATAATCTCGGAGATGAAGATTATGCTCACATAACAGCACCAAATGTAGGAATTACCGGTTCCTGGAATGACCTGTCAGTATCAGGTGCCCCGTCCGGAGATTATCAGCCCAAGGGATATATCGTGGAATACGGATATAACGACCCGGATGATGCACCCGTTTTTTCGGCCTTTACAAGAATCTATACCAATACGATTGACAGTGTGTTTTCCGGAAGCCATTGTGGTCCGGGAACGGTTCAATTAAGAGCAACAGTTAATGAAGTTGAGGACCAGCCAGAGAAAACAGAAGTGTATTGGTTCGATTCCGAAGAGGAAGAGGTTCCGGTTTTTATTGGTGATATCTATGAGGTGGACTTACTGGAAAGCAAGGATTTTTATGTGCTGGCCTCTCAGAACGATTGTGTTTCAGGAGTTAGAAAAATAGTAAGTGCCACAATTTTTGATATTCCCGAAATCAAGGCCGAAGTTACCTTAAAAAATTGTGATCAGGATGAGGATCCCACTGATGGTTTTACCGACTTTAATCTTGAGGAGGCTAATGAGCTAATTCCCTTGAACAACACAGAAGAACAACCCTTGATTTTTTCCTATTACCTGACTGAAGAGGATGCAGATAATGGGGTCAATGCCCTGAACCCCTTTCCATTTAACAATAGAACCTCAGAATTCGTTTTTGGCAGGGCTGAGAGCGAAGATGGTTGTTTTGATGTTGCTGTCGTGTTTTTGGAAGTTTCGGCTACACAGCCTGTTGAAATAGTCACATTGGAATCTTGTGACACGGATGATTTTAATGATGGCCTTGTTCGTTTTGATCTGGCTGAAGCAACGAATCAGATTTTGGTTCAGTTACCCCCGCAGGATTTGAGGGTTCAGTACTATCGAAATCTTGATGACGCAACGCTCGAGCAAAATGAGATCTTACCTCAGGATGGGTATACCAATGAAACTCCTTATTTTCAAACACTTTATGTCAGGGTGGAAAGTGTTAACAATAATGAATGCATAAGCCTGGGTGAATTTGTGGAGTTGTACGTTTTTCCTTTGCCAGAGTTCTACCTGCAGCCTAATACGGTTTATTGTCAAAACGTTGGCCCCTTTGAGATTTCAATCAGTAATCCGGATGGAAAATATACTTATGAATGGAAAGATGATTCTGGTGAAGTGATCAGTAATGAGGGTATAGCTTTAATTGAAAGAGGAGGAGTTTACACAGTTTTAGGTTATTCTGAAGAAGGTTGCGAATCTAAAGTCAGAACTTTAGTTGTAGAGGAATCTTCTATTGCGACCATAACACAAGAAGATATTGATGTGGTTGACGGAGGTGAGAATAATTCCATAAGTATAGATCCCTCAAATCTTGGAATAGGAGATTATGAATACGCCCTTGACAGCCAGTTTGGCCCTTATCAGGACGAACCCTTTTTCGATGGGGTATTGCCCGGTATTCATACCATTTTTGTTCGCGACAAAAATGGATGTGGTGTTGCCTCAATTGAGGTATCCGTTATCGGGTACCCCAAGTTCTTTACTCCAAATGGAGACGGGTACAATGATACCTGGCAGGTTCAGGGAGTTTCCTTCCAACCCGGGTCAGATATTTATATTTTCAATAAATTCGGTAAATTGCTGGCCGAATTAGATGCCTCAGGTGAAGGATGGAATGGCATTTACAATGGAATGCAGCTTCCATCAGCGGATTATTGGTACAGGGTTCAACTTGAAGACGGAAGGATTCATACGGGCCATTTTAGTTTAATTAGAAGATAGTAAAGTCACTTATGAAAAACCTTTTGGCATTGATCCTAATATTCTCTGCGCTTAATTTAAGTGCGCAGGAAACCTTTCCTATCTATTCTGATTATTTGTCGGATAATGTTTATCTGGTCCATCCCGCAGCCGCCGGAATAGGAAACTGTGGAAAAATTAGATTCACTTACAGGCAGCAATGGATGGGAGTTGAAGATGCACCTTCTTTGCAAACCTTAAGTTTTCATACACGGGTAACCGAAAAAATGGCCCTCGGAGGAATTGTATTCAATGACGAGAACGGCTATCATTCACAGCAGGGTTTTCTGGCCACTTATGCCTACCATATCAATTTTGGACATGAAGCCGCCTTGAATCAGTTATCCTTTGGATTGTCGTTCATGTTCAGTCAGAATTCGGTAAATCAGAATGATTTTGTAATTCCAGACCCCATTGTAGCTCCTGGAGTAGAGTCTACCGGATACTATAATGTAGATTTCGGTTTAGGATATCACTTTTTGGATGCCTTTGGTTATTTCACTATAAAAAACCTTTTATTGACTCCTCGTGATCTGGCCAACAACAGGTTTGAGTCTGATAATTTGAGAAGATATCTTCTAACGCTGGGTTACTATTTGGGAAGAGGTATGAAGTTTCAACTTGAGCCATCCATCATGTTCCAATTCATTGAATATACAGGAGAAACATTTGCCGACCTTAATTTAAAGGTGTATCGTAACATTGGAGACAAAAGTCAGTTGTGGGCGGCATTGTCCTATCGTCAGAATTTCGATTCCAATATTGAAAGCTTTAAGATGATTACCCCGATCATAGGAATTAATTATAAACGATTTATGTTTTCATACACCTATTCCTCCCAAATAGGAGACATCGTACTTGAAAATAGCGGGCATCATCAACTCACATTGGGCTTTAATGTTTTCTGTAAAAAGCCGAGGGCTACAGGCTGCCCTAATCTAAACTCTGTTTATTAAGCGGGCTTGATATTGACTCATGGATCGATTTTAAATCCTGATAAATGTCATGTATTTCCTGAAGTATAGGTCATAAATTTAGGGGGAAGGCCCGTTATCCAATCAATATTTCTCGGTCTTTCAGTTCAAGGCGAATATTCTTAAAAATTATCGTAATATGCTTATTCTCAAAAAAATGGACATAAGGCTTATTGGAGCCTTGGTCATCGCAGTCTTTGTATTCTTGAGTTTTGGACTTAATTCAGATTCAAACTACAGCAAGGATGAGGTACAACATGAAAAGAGTGATAAGGTTGGAGGGGAAGTCATTTGGCACGTTAAAGCCATTCATCCGGAAGGTAATTTTCTCGATATAAAGGCCTTTGATCAGTACGGGAACAAATACGATGTAAAAGCGATACAGGATGCCAGCCAGACTACCTTGATGGATGTTAAAGTTTTGATGAAGGGAAAAAAGTTACCCGTAAAAATTCTTCAAAGTGACGGACGGTTTATGCCTGTAAAAGGTATAACAAATGAAGGAGTAATACTCGATATCAAGGCCATCAATGCCAAAGGTGAAAAATTGGATGTCAAAGGCATTGGACACTCCGGAAATATAATCCACATCAAGGCCATTACGAAAAACAAAGAATTCTATGGGGTCAAAGCTGTTTCACCGGAAGGCTTGCTTAATGATGTTAAAGGGGTTAAGGTGAATTCCGATCCCGTTGAAGGAAGTATAAACGGAGTGTTGATTCATGCCCATGTAAAAGCCATTTCTCAAACGGGTTGTGCTTCTGATAATTTTATTTGGCACATAAAAGGAATTCATCCGGAAGGAAAAACGCTGGACATCAAAGCCATAGATCCTGAAGGAACTGCCCATGATATAAAGGCCATAAAAAACTCCAGTCAAAGAAGTCTGCTTGATATTAAGGCTTTTGTCGGGGATAATCTTCAACTACCCGTAAAAATCATAAAAGGCTCTGACTCAAAACAGGGAATTTTTGCAATTACCAAAGAAGGTTCATTATATCCCTTAAAGGCAATGGATCTGGACGGCAATTTACTTGATGTCGTTGCCGGAGAGAGATTGGGAAATCTTATCCATATCAAAGTGGCCCAAAAGAATGGTGATTTATACGGCGTAAAGGCCATCTCCCCGGAAGGAGAATTAAATGATGTGAAGGGAGTAAAAATGCTTAAAGAGAATGTTGAGATGGAAATTAGCGGGGTCAAGGTTTATGCCCATATTAAGGCTTTACCTCAATAAAAAGCTCTTAAAATATTAGTGTAAAGCTAATTAATAATAAAAATAAACTATTCCGGAGGATCTTTAACTGAGCCCTTTGGAATAGTTTATAATGTTTATTTTTATAACTGATTAAAGAATAATTTTAATTCATTATTTGATTACAACTATGGAAAACGATGAATCGAGATATCAAAATATGAAGTATAACCGTTGTGGCCAAAGTGGCTTGCTGCTTCCAATCGTATCTCTGGGCCTATGGCATAATTTTGCCGGAGTAGACGTCTATGAAAATTCAAAAAAAATGGTACTTCGCGCCTTTGATCATGGAATTACCCATTTTGATCTGGCCAACAATTATGGTCCTCCTCCAGGATCTGCAGAAGAAACCTTTGGAAAAATTCTAAGTCAGGAGTTATCGTCGTACAGGGATCAAATGATCATAACGTCCAAGGCAGGTTATTTGATGTGGCCGGGCCCCTATGGGGAATGGGGTTCCAGAAAATACCTTATATCCAGTTGTGATCAAAGTTTAAAGAGAATGGGGCTCGAGTATGTTGATATATTTTATAGTCACAGACCAGATCCTGAAACCCCCTTGGAAGAAACGATGATGGCTCTGGATCAGATCGTACGGTCCGGGAAAGCACTGTATGCAGGAATTTCAAATTATGATCCGGAACAATCTCAAAAAGCCATTGATATTTTGAGGTCACTTGGTACTCCATGCCTTGTTCACCAACCTTCTTACAGTATGTTCAACCGATGGGTTGAGGATGGTTTGCTTAATGTACTGGAGAAAAATGGGGTTGGGTCCGTAGTTTTCAGTCCATTGTTCCAGGGCTTGCTGACTGACAAATACCTCGAAAGAATACCTGAGGATTCAAGGGCTGCGAAATCTCATGGATTTTTGCAAACCGACCAGATTACTTCAGAGAGAATAAGAAAAGTCAAAGCACTCAATGAAATTGCAAGGGAACGTGGCCAAAAGATGTCTCAGCTGGCTCTTTCCTGGGTGTTGCGGGATAAAAGAGTGACAAGTGTTATAATTGGTGCGAGCAAAGTTTCTCAGATCGACGATGCGGTTGGCATTGTGGATCATTTAAACTTTTCAGAGGAACATCTTGAAAGAATTGAGAAAATCCTGAATGAATAAGTTACTTTTTGGATTTTACCAATCCTATGAATCTAGGGACTCTTTGTTGATAATCTTTGTACAAAGGGTACTTTTCGGCACTAATTTCTTCGCTAAAATTGGAACTTCCCTGGAATAGTACTATTAAAAGGAGTGATCCTGCAATGGACCAGTTAAGCCATTGCCCCGATGCAATAACGCTGAACAGATAAAAGCTAACCCAGACAGCCTGTTCTGCAAAATAATTAGGGTGTCTTGAATAGGCCCAAAGTCCTTTGTCCAAAAACCCCTTTTTCTGATCCTCCTCGAGGGGTTGATTATTATTAATTTTTTTCCACTTCTCACTCTGATACTTCCAGTGCTGATTATCAGCCACCATTTCATAAACGATAAAAAACAGCATGGCCAATGCAACAAAAATATCCCAGAAATTCAAAGTGGTGTCATTGAACTGAAGCGCTATTAAGGCGGGCAACGTAAATAACAAGATAAGTGTCAACTGATAGCTGCAAATAAAAAACAAATTGAACAAGGTCCATTTCCACTTTGGCTGAAATTCAGGTTTTTTCCTTAGTATGGCCCAGCGATAATCTTCATGGCCTTCCCAAAATCGTATGGTAAAAGCCCCATGACGTGAAAAATTATACGTAAGTCGTAAGCCCCAAAAGGTCACAAGAACCGACATGATGATCAGTCTCGGAGAAAAATCACCATAGTAGGCGATAACCCAAACATAGACTATAGGCAGCAAACTCCAAAGTTTATCCACCTGGCTATTATTACCTGTTAGTTCGCCTATAACAAAACAGTATACGATGGCCACAATTAGGATTTTGGACACCATTTTAAGCGCTTCCACAGAAATCTCATTTAAGGGAGTCCCAAAAAAATAGGAAAAAACCGGTACAATTACCAGTGTTATGATCAGGAGCAGGGCCGTTCTTACAATATTCATCAGGATAAAATTTAAAGCAATATACTATTTTTCATCAATAGGAAAAATTGTACAGTCGTCTTGCTAGAAAAGCTTAAACTGTAATCTTGAAGGAGTTCATTTGAGCGTTGAATTATTTTTTATATTTGAAATAACCAAAAATAATGTCAGATGAATGTTTGTTTTTTAATGTATCCATGGGAAGAAATTGTGCCTGAGCATGATTCTTCACTGGCCTTGATCAAAGAATGTGTCAAAAGGGGCCATGGCGTTGCTATTTGCAGTCCTTCCAACTTAACAATTCGCGATAGTGTAACAAATGCTTTTTGCACGGTTATCGGCAGAATGGAGAAGGTTCCCAGCAGTGCCAAATCTTTTTATCTTAAAGCTAAGTTACGGGTTGAAATGCTTCCTTTAGCAGGTTTTGACGTGATTTTCTTCAGAGCCAATCCTCCATTGGATTCCATCATGCTGAATTTTCTGGATTCGGTTAAAGACGATGTCTTTATCATGAATTCGCTCGAGGGAATGAGGGAGGCGAACAATAAATTATATACGGCAGCATTTGGAGATGCTCACAGTAATATTATTCCTAATACCCATGTGTCGAAGAACAAACAATATCTGATCGAGCGGATCAAAGAATCAAAATCCGACAAAATGATTCTGAAACCACTGAATGGATTTGGGGGATCAGGGGTTATATTGATCGAAAAGACGGCCATGAATAATATCAATTCGCTGTTGGACTTTTACATTAACAGTGGAGGGTCTTCGAATTATGTGATACTCCAGGATTATATAGAAGGTGCAGATCAGGGAGATGTCAGAATTCTGATGCTCAATGGTAATCCGGTAGGTGCCATGAAACGAGTACCGGGTCAAGGTGACCACAGGTCCAATGTATCTGCGGGAGGTTCGGTACAAAAGCATAGTATGACAAAGGTTGAAAAGGCCCTGTGTAAGCAGATTGGCCCAAAACTGGTTAAAGACGGGCTTTATTTTGTCGGTATCGATGTGATAGGTGGAAAACTTGTTGAGGTCAATGTGATGTCACCAGGGGGAATCACATATATCAACAAGGTCTATAAGACAAAGACCAAGGTTGAGGAAAAGGTTATTGATTTTCTGGAAAGTAAGGTAATGGATAAATTACAGGCCTTTGACAGACGATCAAGATTGAGAAAAACGGTCCAGGACGCTTAACTAAATTATATTGAATAAATGCAAAAGTTAAGCCTTTCTCAAATCATAGATAAAATTGAATCGGCCCAGTTGTTTGAAGCTGTTATCGATGATTATTCCTTTACACTCAAGGTAGAAGAATATACTCCTTATGTCTGTGCTGCTGTACATGACGGTCATAAACTAAGGAAAGAACTATGGGGCAATTGCCTTCATACTCCTTATGAAAGATGGTATGAAGATGATCCGGCCACCAAAGAGATGGTGGCAAATCATCCTATTGTGATCGCTGGACTGGACTCCAGGTTTGAGTATGACCTTAACAGGGCCCCTGAAAATGCCATTTACGAAGATGCATGGGGCAAACCTTTATGGAAAAATCCTTTATCCGAGGAAATGAAGTCAAAAAGTTTGGCGAAACACAAGGCTTTTTACGATGTTTCGAGAGCATTGATAAAGAAGTTGGAGTCCCTTCATAACATTTGTATTGTATATGATATGCATAGTTACAATTGGAAGCGTTGGCCCAGAGAGATTCCAACCTGGAACCTGGGAACTCAAAACATAGATAATCAAAGATTTGGAGAAACGGTGGAATCATGGAGGCAAAGTTTATCTGAAATACAATTACCCAATGACCTGCCTTCATCCGCCGCGATTAATGATACTTTTTATGGTAACGGATATTTTCTGAAATTCATTACTTCAAATTTTAAAAATACATTAGTTTTGGCAACCGAAGTTGCCAAGATCTATTGTGATGAATACGAACAGGTCCTTTTCCCGGAAGTCGTAAGAGCCATAGCAAAGGAACTGGAGGTCCGAATTCCGGAACACGCTGCTTCATTTATGGAGAAACACAGATAAGAGAGTAAATAATGGATGATAAAACAGTAACGGAGTTGAGCGATTTAATGCGCATCGATGCGAAGATTGATGAATTGGTAAGGCAAATAGAATTGCTCAGTTATGTTAATCCAATTAATATTGAAGAACAAAGAAAGAAGTTTTTTGCCTCCAAATACCTGACGGATCCGGTTTTTGAATACCCTGAAATAAATTTTGACAAATTTAAACTCCACAGAGAGCTTTTTACACAGCCTATTGAACGAATAGAAGATGCCAATATAAGGAAGCTCTACGAGGAAATTATTTACACATATTCCGGTTTAATTCAATGTATAGAGACCATAGGTTCTGGAAAAAAGTTTTACTACAATTGCCTGCACTGTTTTGGTACACCTACTGAGAAGGATGTGGAAAATGCGAAGTTTATTCTTCATTTTGAGGAAGAGGACCCAAAAGAGAAACGATTTGAACAAAAGTTTGATGCCAAACAGACCGAAGCTTTTTTCAGGGAATTTTCAAGGCCCTATGATTTTGAATATCATATCGATCGTTCAAGAAAGATCTCAGCGGCAGCAATGGTTTTAAACAATATAAAGACCCTTGTGATCAATGATAATCACAAATTTTCTGAACATGAACTGCAGGTTTTGGGTAATCATGAAATTGGAGTTCATATGGTAACCACCATGAATGGTCTGCTTCATCCTCTAAAGATATTTTCGCATGGGTTTCCCGGATATGAGGAAACCCAGGAAGGTTTAGCAGTTTTTGCTGAATATATGAGTAATAATTTAACTGTCAAAAGATTGAAAGAGCTGGCCTATAGGGTGATTGCAGTGGATAGCCTTGCCAAAGGATATGATTTTTCCAAAACATTCAGGCTTCTGCACAACCAGTTTGACCTGGACAGGGATAGTGCCTTCAACATAACACTTCGTGTTCATCGAGGTGGTGGTTTTACCAAGGACTATTTATACCTTACGGGGCTGAAAAAAGTTTACGATTATTATAAATCAGGTCAGGACTTGTCTCTGCTGCTTACCGGCAAGGTTACTTTGGAATATTTGCCAGAAATCAAGCTACTGATTGACAGTGATTTGGCTGTTGAACCAGTCTATCGGACGAAAGCCTATTCCGAAAATAATAATACAAACAAGACTGTAGATTTTATTTTGAATAATCTAAATTAGCCTGAAGTAAATCTTCAGGTGTATGAAGCGTTTTTATTCTTTTCTGATAGCTTGTGCTCTTTTTACCCTTCCTTCAATTTTGAGGGCCCAGGAAACTGAATTCTCATGGTTCAAAGTTATCGATCAAACTACAGATCAACCTTTGATTTATGCAACCGTCATTCTTGAACGTACCAGGGTGGGTGTAATTTCAGACGAGACGGGGGTTTTTAGGGTTCCCAACAGATTCATCCAACCCGGAGATTCCATAAAAATCTCAAGTATTGGATACAGGACGACCATTTTTACGATAAGCCCGTCCGAAGATGGCTCTATTCGATCTTTAAGAATTCAACAGCAGACGGAGGCCCTGAATGAAGTTGTATTGAATTTTAGCAAGAAACAAAAAAAACTTTCAGCAAGACGCATTGTTAAGGAGGCCATTAATCGAATTCCGATGAACTATCCACATAGCCCTTTCGCTTTTACGGCCTATTACAGGGACTATCAGAGAATTATCGATGCCAGTGAACTTGAACCTGAACATCCATTAAATTTTCAGGACTATGTTAATTTAAGTGAGGGGATCGTCAAGGTTTTTGATGCGGGATTTGGAACCAACAAATATTCAGACAACCTGAATCAGTCCGTACTTTATTCCTATGGGCTAAATAAAGAGTTTTATACGGATACCATCCTTTCTGTTCCCTATGATAATTACAATGAAAAATACCTGAGAAACGTGACTGTTTCACCTTTAGGGGGGAATGAGCTGTATTTACTGCACATTGGAGATGCCATCAGAAATTTTGATATCAAATCTTTTTCTTTTGTAGATGTTCTGAAAAATGATTTTGTCAGGAACCATCATTTTAAAATTGATAAAGTCATGTATCAGGATGAAGAAGCTATTTATAAGATTGATTTTACATCTTCAGTATCGGAAATGGATAAGTATTTTAGAGCCACAGGTTCTGTTTATATCCATAAGTACAGTTTTGCAATTCAAAAACTGAACTATGTAAATCGGGAATCACGAACAAAAGCTCCGTTATATGAGGTAAATCTTGCCTATAAGAAGCATGAAGATCAGTATTATTTAAACTACCTCATGTTTAATAATTATTTTAACGTCAAACACGGGGATATCTTTAAAGTTGAAAAGGTGAACTACCATTATGAAAGTGATTCGTTCACGATTTTTTTTAACCATGGCCTTAATGTAAAATCAATTCGACAGCCGAGTAAGCAATTCAATTTTTATCAAAAGAAAAAAAGAATCGAGATAAGCAAAATCCAAATTATTAATCAGAAAACGTTGCGAGTACAGGTGGTCCCCTTTGACGATGAAATAGAAAGAGAGAAGTTTCCGGATGATATTGCTTATTATCTTGATAATCTCCAGGATGTCTTTGGCAACACAATTAATGAGGGGCCCAGGATTCGTGTAAAGCAATATCGAGAGTTGTTCGTACAGGAAGTTGAAACGGAAAGTAGTTTGGATAAAGATCTGAAGTTTGTCAAGAAAACTTCTCCATTACTTCAATCTGAGGTGTCGCCCAAAGAAGGAATCGATAAATTTTGGGTAAATTCTCCATTAAAAGAAAGTGAGCAATAATCCTTATCTTTGTTTTACTATCAGTTTTTTTATCAAAAGAGATTGTTTTCGTTACATGGTCTTTTTTGAGATATCCAAAATCTATCGAATCTTGAATTTTTTCTGGTCCGTCCGATCAGAAAACAAAAAATTTCACTAAACGGGGTATCAAAAGCTCTTTATAAGTGATGAATAAGATATGAAAAAAGAAAAACGTCAATTAGGTTATCAATTTGAATTGTATTCAGAAGGAAAGAAAAGTCCTTTTGACAAATTATTTGATATTTTCAAAGAACTTATCACGCATACCTCTGGCGATTTTGATGAGGCTTTGGATTGGTTGGAGCAACTTGATCAGGAATACCAGCTTACCGATGAGAATTATACACTTGATGATTTCGTAGAGGAATTAAAAGAAAAAGGTTATATCAGGGAAGAATTAAAACCAGACGGGTCTTACGACAAAAAAATAACGGCAAAAACCGAAAGAGCGATTCGAAAGAATGCTTTGAACCAGATTTTCGGCCAAATCAGAAAGAAAGGATCAGGAAATCATAAGACAAAGAGCAGCGGAGTGGGTGATGAACATACCGGAGATCTGAGGGAATTCAGGTTTGGAGATGCTCTTGAAAACATAAACATTACGGAAAGCCTTAAAAATGCGCAGATCAATCATGGATTTGGTGAGTTTACATTACACGAAAATGATTTGATCGTTGAGGATACGCATCACAAGGCTCAGATGAGCACCGTATTGATGATAGACATAAGCCATAGCATGATCCTCTATGGAGAGGACAGGATCACGCCAGCAAAAAAAGTAGCCATGGCACTTGCTGAATTGATCACAACGAGATACGCAAAGGATACTTTGGATATCCTGGTCTTTGGTAATGACGCATGGCCCATTCGATTGAAGGATTTACCTTATTTGGAAGTGGGTCCCTATCATACCAACACCGTTGCCGGCCTTCAGCTCGCCATGGATATGCTGAGAAGGAAAAGGAATACCAATAAACAAATCTTTATGATCACGGATGGAAAGCCGAGTTGTGTGCGTCTTCCGGACGGAAGGTACTACAAAAACAGTAACGGGCTGGATGGTTTTATTGTGGATAAATGTTATCAGATGGCTGCACAGGCCCGAAAGCTCCATATTCCAATAACAACTTTCATGATTGCCAGGGACCCTTATTTACAAACTTTTGTAGATGCCTTTACCGAATCCAATAAAGGAAAGGCTTTCTATACAGGGCTCGACGGCCTGGGTGAGATGATATTTCACGATTACGAGAACAACAGAAAAAAAAGAATCAGATAATGTACAGATCAGTAAAAACGCTTGGAGAGCTGAAAAAGCAGGGGTATAAAACGAGAAGTATTAAAGAAGAACTTCGGAAGAATCTCATTGAAAATATAAAACAGGGAAAGGATTCTTTTACCGGGATCCATGGTTATGATGAGACCGTTATTCCTCAATTGGAACGAGCTATTCTTTCTCAGCACAATATAAATCTGCTTGGGCTTCGGGGACAGGCCAAGACAAGGCTTGCCAGGCTTATGGTTCAGTTACTGGACGAGTATATACCTGCAATTAAGGGCTCTGAGATCAATGATGATCCTCTAAAACCGATAAGTCGATTTGGTAAAGAACGTATCCAGGAAATGGGAGACGAGACCCCCATTGAATGGATACACAGGGAGCAAAGGTTTTATGAAAAGCTCGCTACACCTGATGTTACCATCTCAGACCTGATCGGAGACATCGATCCTATTAAAGCTGCTAATTTGAGGCTTAGTTATGCGGATGAACGTGTGATTCATTTTGGTATGATTCCCCGCGCTAACAGAAGTATTTTTGTGATCAACGAGCTTCCAGATCTTCAATCAAGAATACAGGTAGCTTTATTTAACATATTGGAAGAGGGGGATATACAGATCAGAGGTTTTCAAGTGAGATTACCGTTGGACCTTCAATTTGTCTTTACGGCCAACCCGGAAGATTATACAAACAGAGGAAGTATAGTAACTCCCTTAAAAGACCGTATAGGTTCTCAGATTCTTACGCATTATCCTGAGTCAATTGAAATAGCAAGGGAAATTACCTCACAGGAAGCCAGTTTGCAGGACAACAGGATGTGCAAGATCCATATTCCTGACCTTGCCCGTGATTTGGTAGAGCAAATTGGATTTGAAGCTCGTAAGAGCGAATATGTGGATAGCAAGAGTGGCGTTAGTGCCAGAATGAGTATCACAGCATATGAGAATCTTTTAAGTACGGCTGAACACAGGTGCATTGCCTCGGGTTCAGATCAAACAAGTATTCGATTTATTGACGTCATGGGTATGATTCCTTCCATCATAGGAAAAGTGGAACTGGTTTATGAAGGAGAGCAGGAGGGGGCAGCCTTTGTTGCGGAAAGACTGATTGGAAGTGCCGCAAAAAGTATTTTTGATACGTATTTTCCTGTGATAAAAAAATTAAAGCGAGAGGATGAGAAAGATCCTTATGAGGCTATTCTTCAGTGGTTTTTTGAACAAAGTTCATTTGAGATCATGGATGACGGAACAGAAGAAGAATATCAAAAAGCTTTAAATGCGATAACACCATTGGAAGAACTTATTGAAACGTATATGCCGAACTCAATATCAGAGGATAAATTGTTTATCAAGGAATTTATTCTTTGGGCACTTGTTGAGTATAAAAAACTGAATAAAAAAAGAATACAGAAAGGATTTGAGTTCAAGGACTCATACGGTGCCTATTTATCAAACCTATGATTTCATCAGTATTGATCCTTATTTTAGGGTTTGGATTACCCTTTGGATATTTTTATTTTACTAAGAACCCACAGTTTGGAGGCAAAGTTTCAAAGAATGAAAAGAAACTTTTAAAAGCTTCCAAGAACTGGAAGAAAGGCAAGTTCTTAAATCTGGAAAAGACCACTATGGAGTTAAAACTTAGTGGTATTCCCGGGCTGATCAGAGAAAGTAACAAAACCAAGAAAACTCAAAATCCGAAGTCTAACCTGCAGATACTTGCTTTTAATAACGAGAATTTTCAAAAGGATGGAGAACCCAAGTTTATCTGGTACGGGCACTCGGTATTGCTTTTACAGATTAACGACCGGAATTTACTTATCGATCCAATGTTTGGCCCGGATGCTTCTCCGGTGGGCCCTATAAGAACAAAAAGATTTTCTGAATCAAGTCTTGACCTTATTGATCGTTTGCCAGAATTGGATGCCATCTTGTTGACCCATGATCATTATGATCACCTTGATTTTGAAAGTATCCGAAAGCTGAAGCAAAAAGTAGATCTGTTCCTGGTGCCATTAGGGGTGAGCAGGCATCTTGAACGATGGGGAATTCCTAAGAGTTTAATTCAAGAGTTCGACTGGTGGGACCATACCGAATTATTTGACTTAAAACTTACATTTACTCCCTCAAGGCATTTTTCGGGAAGGGGTCTTGCGGACCGTGCGAGATCTCTTTGGGGAGGATGGGTGATAAAAAGCAATTCTTATGCTGTTTACTGGAGTGGTGATGGTGGATATGGTGACCATTTTAAAATGGTAGGAGAGAAGCTGGGCCCATTTAATTGGGGATTTATGGAATGTGGGCAGTACAATCAAAGGTGGCATCAAATTCATATGTATCCGGAAGAAGCTGTTCAGGCCGCTCTAGATTCAGGTGTTGAAAATGCTATTCCCGTACATTGGGGAGCATTTAGTTTGGCATTGCATCACTGGAAAGATCCAATAACAAGATTTGTGAAGGCTGCTGAGCAAAATAAACTAAAATATACAAGCCCCAGGATCGGTGCGGTGGTTAAGGTTAATGATTCTTCTATGGAACATTGGTGGGAGACTTTGGACTAGATTTCAAGATCAAAAATGCCATTATGACATAATTATTTTTTGAAAAGAGACATTATGTCTTGTTTTTGTTACGGTTTAAGGCTAAATCAGGTAAAAATCGAGTTTGGCTACTTGTTTGCTATAAGATGGATAGTAATTAAAATTGAAGTTTAATCTATTTAAATCAAAAAATAATGAACAATCTTATAGTAAATAAAAACGGTAATATCTTAAGAAAACATAATACAATGACTGGCTTTCCTGCCTGGGCGTCTTTTATCGATGAGTTATTTGGAGAAGAGCTGGGAAATTCAAAAGTCACAAATTTCAATAATGGCCTAAGTACCCCTAAGGTTAATATTAAGGAAAACGAAGATGCCTATACACTGGATATGGCAGTTCCGGGATTTAAAAAATCAGATTTTGTAATTGATGTAGAAGATGAAACTCTTTCTATCTCCATGGAAGCATCAAAAGAAGAGGAGAAAACAGAAGAAAACTATTCCCGCAAGGAATATGGATACGCATCTTTTAAAAGAAGTTTCAGCTTGCCTGAAACCGTAGATGAAGAAAAAATTGAAGCTATATATAAGGATGGTATTTTGAGCCTGAGTATACCCAAAAAAGAAGAAGCAAAACCAAAACCAGCCAGAAAGATCGTGGTTGGATAATTAGATTAGACATTTGATCTTAAGGCCGTCAAACAGAGCTTTGACGGCTTTTTTACTTTGATTTTTCAAATTTTTTACAATTCGTCATTGTTTTTCGACAACTCGGTAAATGTAAATTTTAAATCAGAGTGTTTCGGATGATATTTGATGTATAATTTAAAACCAATATTATGAAAACTACAATAATTAGTAACGCAACAAACGAAATTCGTTTTAATCATTTTTCAACGTTTAAGGACAGTAAAAGAATTAGATGGTCAAATTACAGAAACTACGGATTATAAATATTGTATGAAGTGCGTTTAGTAAGAATAAGAGTACGATCATCTAAAAATAATTAAAATGGAACGAAAACGAATTCCACCGTAAAAGCCTCAACAGATCAGTTGAGGCTTTTTTTTGGTTCATTTTAAAAGAAAAACGTTTAAGAAAAAGCAGATCAAAAGGCTTATGGTGAGAAATTGTTCAATCGTATTTATTTGTATATTTATTTCAATATATGATGAAAAGACGCAAATTTTTACGGAACGCCGGATTTAGCGGCATCGCATCCTTCACAGGATTAAACATCGTATTTGGTGCTAATATTCCGGAAGGCTATGAAATACTTGGTTTGCAGGAGCCTGACCCATTTAAAATGTTTGATCTGGACAGTGAAATGATCGTTTTAAACAACAAGCCCTTTAATATTGAAGCACAGGCTCATCTTCTGGATGATAAAATTACGCCAAACAGTAAAATGTTTATTCGGAACAATGGGCTCATTCCTAAATCAATCCATGCTGATCAATGGAAACTTGAGATCATGGGAGAATCTGTAAAAGAAATCAAATCCTATACCCTTGATGAACTTAAAACCAAATTTAAATCGTACACCTATCAGCTGACCTTAGAATGTGGTGGAAACGGCAGGAGTGAATTTGATCCTCCGGCAAAAGGAAATCAATGGACCGTTGGTGCTGTTCATTGTGCCCAATGGACTGGCGTTCGATTAAAAGATGTGCTTGAAGATGTTGGTATCAATGAAGATGCGGTTTATGTTGGTTATCATGCCAGGGATGTGCATTTAAGCGGGGATAGCAGTAAAGAACCCATTTCCAGAGGGGTTCCAATAAGGAAAGCATATCAAAATGAAACATTACTGGCCTATGAAATGAACGGAGCTCCTATTCCATTGGTTCACGGTTTTCCACTTAGGCTGGTAGCAGGGGGATGGCCGGCTTCAGCCTCAGGAAAATGGATTCATCAGTTAAGCGTACGAAATAAGGAACACGACGGATCTAAAATGGGCGGGATGTCGTATCGTGTGCCTAAATTTCCTGTTTCACCCGGGGAGAAGGTGGATGAGGGAGATATGAAGATCATCGAGTCCATGCCCGTGAAATCATTGATCACTTATCCCAAAACAGGTGCGACATTCAAAAAATCAAAAATTCTTCATATCAGAGGCCATGCATGGGCGGGAGAATTGGAGGTGTCAAAAATGGAGTATTCCATAGATTTTGGAGCTACCTGGGTAAGTTGTGACCTGGAACGGCCCTTGAACAGACTGGCATGGCAGCATTTTAAAGCGGATATATTATTTCCTCAGAAAGGTTATTACGAAGTCTGGGCAAAGGCAACCGATGCTGACGGGAATGCTCAACCTATGCTGGTTCCTGGCTGGAATCCGAAAGGGTATTTGAACAACGCCTGCCATCGCATAGCGGTGAAGGTGGTCTGATCAGAAAGGATAAATGTAAATATCAAATAAATGAACTTTGCTAAAGGCCAACATAAAAAAAGTCTCCTTACGTCAATACTTGTCTTTGTGGCTGCGCTGTTATTTGTTTTATTAATTGTGGTAAAATTCAAAGATGAACCTTTGGAGCCTTCCCCAAAGAATAAAATTCAAAGTTCTGATATTGTTGATGGAATCCATCAGCCCACTGGATTAAAGGATGATGAAGGAATGATGGCTGTGGTTACTCACTGCACGGGATGCCACTCGGCCCAATTGGTTATTCAGAACAGAATGAACAGGGAAAGATGGAATGCCACGATACGCTGGATGCAGGAAACCCAAAACTTATGGGATCTTGGAGAGAATCAGGAGCTTATCGTAGATTATCTTGTTAAAAATTACCCGGTTTCCGAGAAGGGAAGACGTGCACAACTTCAAGATATCGAATGGTATGAATTAACGATCAATTAATGCTGATATTAATTGTTAATTATATCTTTCACGTCTGCAATATTTATAAAAATCAAAAAACAGTCATGCTAAAAAAATTACCTTACATATTGTTATTTTTCCTTTGTTTTGGAATTCATGAAAATATCATTTCCCAATCAGATTTTAAAATTAAAAAAGGGTTAATAGATAGTGTTTATTCATCGGTTTTAAATGAATCGAGAGAATTCTATGTTGAAGTGCCGAAAGATTACAACCCTGACAATGATTATAAATATCCAGTAGCAATTATCCTCGACGGAGAATTTCAATTTAATGCGCTTCAAATTGTACATGATTATTATTCAGGAGGTTTTGTGCCTGAAATGGTTTTGATCGGGGTGTCGAATGCAAAAAACAGAAATCGCGACCTTACTCCTTCGAAATTAGATAAGGAAACGGCCCCGCCATACCTTCAGGATACAGGAGGGGCCGATATATTCCTGCAATTCATTGAAAAAGAGCTGCTTCCTTATGTTGAGGAAAAATATCCAGTAAGCACTTACAGAACCTTGATTGGACATTCATATGCCGGATTGTTTACCGTGAACACCCTTCTTAAGCGCCCTGAATTATTTGATAATTATCTTGCCATAGATCCCAGTATGGACTGGGATAATCAAATACTTGTCAGGGAGTCCAGAGATTTATTAAGTAAAGGTGATTATAAGAACAAGTCACTATTTGTGTCTTTAGGCGGACAATTGCATATGTCAAATACGAACATTACCCTTGACAATGTAATGAAAGACAGCACGGAACTGACTTTGTTTGCCAGATCCAATATAGAATTTACTGAGGCCGTGAAGGATAACAAAAAGAATGGGTTACAACTCTATTGGAAATTTTATCCAAATGACCTTCATGGAACAATTCCGCTTCCGTCAGTAAGAGACGGTTTAATTGATTTGTTTTCCTGGTACCAAATGGAGCACATCAATCGATTCAATGATCCTGAAACCCCAAAAGACGAGTTGTCCACTATCATAAAAAAAAGAAAACAAAAATTAAAAGAGCATTTCGGATATGATGAACCGCCATATCCCGCTTATCTTTTGAATACCCTGGGATATATGAGTATGGATATGGGACAACCCGAAAAAGCTTTCATGTACTTTAACTTTAATACTGAATATTATCCTGAAAGTGCCAACAGCTATGATTCACTGGCAGATTATTATGAGGCTCAGGGTGATAAACAGAAAGCGCTTGAAAATGTAAAGAAGGCCTACGCCATAAGCGGGTCCGATTATCACAAAAAAAGAATAGAAACGTTAAGTGGAAAATAGGGGCTTATAAACATTGAGGCAGGTTGATCATCTCAACAGCATTTTTAACCGGTAGCTCCTGTCTGATATTTCCAATCCTCATTCGGATCAATCTTTGAGTCGGAAATCCCACGGCAGCAGTCATTTTTCTAATTTGCCTGAATTTCCCTTCAGTGATGATGATCCTGATCCAAGACGAGGGCCTGTGCCTTTCAATTCTCAATTTTGGATCTGCATTCGGAATGGCAACTGGAGGATCAATTACTTCAACAGTGCATGTTTTGGTGAGGTATCGATTTCCTTTAAGCCCAATTTCAACTCCGTCGGATAAGGTATTTATTGCATGTTCATTAATGATTCCATCAACCTGAACCCAATACTCTTTTTCAATTCCCGAACGGTTGATGGTATCTGATAATTTGCCATCAGTAGTAAGCAACAGGAGGCCCTCAGATTTTTCATCCAGACGGCCCACCGGCATGATTCCTTTGGGAAACTCATACAGCTCTGTTAAAAAATTTTTAGTTCTGGCTTCCCGGGGATCATTGGAATACAACTGGCTCAGCATTCCATAAGGTTTATATATTTTAAAATGGCAATGATTTTTTTCCATTTTAAATGGGTTCGTCTTCTCCCGATTCCTGAATGAAATCAAGTTCCAGAACATTAAAATTGTTGGCAGCTTTCACTAAAAGGGTCGAACCAATCGTTTCAAACAGATGGTTGGTCTTTAAAACAAACTCGGCCTGTTTTTCTATTCTGAAATTTGGGATTCCCACAAGGGTAAGATCCGTCGAAGAAGATTCTTCTTCAATGATGTCGTAAAAAGCTTTTTGTTCAACGGCATTGTTAATGATCTTAATGACAACCTTCACCCTCAGGTCCTCGACCAGGGCAGATATTTTTTCTTCAACCAAGGCATTGTCAACATTATTATTATTAACAAAAAGAACTCTGATTTTGGGATTGTTCCAACGGGGCGAGGCAATGATAAATCGGGCAATATTAAGCATCATTTCGGCATTTTTACTGTCCGTTTCCCGCCACCAAAGGTCTACTGAATTATAACTGCCAAATTTTGTATCCTGATCAAAATCGAGATAAAGAAGGTTGTAGTCAAGGTGGAGCAGGGTTTGTGTCATTTTTGAATACTCCTTGGAATTTTCCAGCCCCTTTGGCCAGCCCATCATGATCGTATTCGGTTCGACTCCTGAAAAACCAAAGGTCGAAGCAATATTCGTAATTCCATCGTATATGTTCGTCACCTTCAGCTGACGGGCAAAAATTCCGAGCTCCTGAAAATTCTCATCTGTAACCACCTGTTCAGCCCTTTTTAAGGGCTTGTCATCCGTGTTATCCACGATCAGTTTAAAATTGGTCACAATACCCGTTCGGCCCGAAACGGTTTTTCCCAGTTCCAGAAGGTATTTCTGATGGTCACTCTGCCCGCTGAATAAAATGATATTCGGATTCCAGTTGGAATTTTCATCATTTTGGGCATCGATCATCTTCAGGCCCTTGTTCACAATATTTTCCCATACACTTCTCCAGACATCGTTCGATTGTAATTTTACTTCCTTGCGCTGTAAGCCAAAATATAATCCTCCGATAACTGCAAGAGCCACCATCATTGCCAGCATATCCAATTTGAACATCACGGCAAAACAGGCTAAAAATCCAACGAGACCGATCCATCTTTTAATTTTGAAGGTGGGTTGAAAATCAGGATTGGCCCAACTCTCCAGGAAGTAGCAAATATTGATAAAGCCATAAGCTGTTAAATAAAACATGGAAACCAGACGGGCAATTACATCAAGCTCCCCGATCAATATTCCAATTTCAGCAATAACGAAAACAAGTAAAAGTGCATTGACAGGTTCGTCATTGGCTCCTTTCCCTTTGCCAAAGATCTTTGGTGTGACCAAATCCTGAGACATGGCCTGTAATATTCTGGGGCCACCAAGGATACCGCCTATGGCAGAAGAAAGGGTTGCTCCCCAGATACCAGCAACAACAGCAGGAGCAAAGAGTGCAATTTTCATAAGTATATTGTAGTCACTAACTAATATTTCAGGACTTACGGCAAAGGCAAGAAATAGGGCCAGAATTAAGTAAACAATTAATCCTACCCCAATGGCCATTAAGGTCCCAATAGGAATCGAGGTTTTGGGGTCCTTGAGGTCTCCACTCATAGCAATTCCTGCCGTAAAACCGGTTACTGCAGGGAAAAATATGGCAAATACAACTTCCAGGGGAACCGAATCTTCAGTTGGTAAAAGATTTACTGTTTCCGGTGCAAAATCAGTACTTCCAAATAAAATTGAAATAATGGAAACAATGATAGCAGATAAAATAAAAAATTGAGTTCTTAATGCCACAGTTGTGCTTATAAGAGCCAAAATGGTAAGTGATAACAAGGCAAAACTTGCTGTTATCCGAAAATCATTGGTGGTCATTCCCAACCCAAGATATTCGTTAAAACTCTCAGAAAACCCTATTAAATACAGTGAAATAGAAAAGGCTGTACCCACAAAAATAGCAATACCTATAGAGCCTCCAATGGGAATTCCCATACTTCTTGAAAGCACATAATAAATTCCGCCGGCCCCAATCTTTTTATCAGTTGCCACCGAGGAAACGCTCAGTCCTGTGGTTACAGCAATGATATGGGCGATAAAAATAATGGCAATTGTTCCAAAAAGGCCTGAATTACCAACTACCCATCCAAGTCTCATATACATGATCACCCCAAGAATGGTTAAAATCGAAGGTGTAAAGACGCCGGCAAACGTTCCGAATTTCTTTTTCTCTGGCATAAGCAATAGTACTGAAGCATTCTTGTCGGTGGGTCAAGATAGCCAATCTTTTTTAATATCTGGTATGCTTAAAGCAGTTTGTCGGCAACCTCTTTCCAACTGTCTACCCGTTCATGGCTATTCTCAAGAATATTGTGAGGAGAAGTAAACAAAAGGGTATCACCTTTGAACTTATCAAGGTTCAAAGACCGATCATCGATCAAGAGATTCCCGCGAAGCATGTATTTATGTCCGCATAAAATTCGGTATTGCCAGGTAATAAAAGGAAAATATTGATCAAGCCAGTCACTTTTTTCACGGAGTGAATTGGGAAATTGCATGGCTGCTGAAGCAATATATACCTCGTGTTTCTGGCTCAGTTCTTTAAGAATTTCAATACTGTCTTTGATGGGCTCAAGATTTCTGAAAAAGCCATCGGTAAGGGCATGCCTTTTTATACTATCCTGATGCATTTCAGGTACATTCTGCCATACCTCTCCACTCTGAATATTTGAAAGTGAAAGAAATTCATTAAACTCATCATTATACATTTCAATATGCTTGCCATAGGTGTCGGCAATCACATCATCCATATCTACAAAAATCGTCATGTCTAATTTTTTTTGAAAAATAAGTCAATCAAAGGGAATTTCCAATTCGGGAACCCATCTTATTATTATGGGGATATTTTTAAAACTTGGATTTTATTAATACCTTCAGCATAATGAAAGAAACATTTGGTTATTTCAAAGATGTTCAATATCGAATCAGATGAAATGAATTTTTTTAAGAAATTAAGACAAAATCTAATTAGGCAGGGAGAAATCAAAAAATATTTTACCTACGCTGTTGGCGAAGTGCTGCTCGTTGTTATTGGGATCAGTCTGGCCTTTCAAGTCGATAACTGGAACGAAGACAGGATTAATAGAAAAATCGAAGTTCAGTACTATGAAAATATCAGGGAACAGATTATGGATGATCAGGAATTAATTCAGTCACAGATGGGATTCAACAAGGGTTTTATGAAGGAATTTCGTTATGCCTATGATATGATAGATTCCAACGATAATAGTAAATTGGATACCCTGGGCATCATTATTCGAAATATGACCCAGTATTCAGATTTTGACAGGCAAGGAAATATTTATGAAACAATGGTCAATAGCGGAGAGATTAAAATTCTGAGAAACCATGGTATCGTAAATGGTATACGAGAATTGGAAGAATATTATATATACGTCAACAGAATGGAATCCATTCATTATGATGCCATGATCAATCATGTTGTCACAACCATTAATCCCGTTCTGAAATTTTCAACAGGAGAATTAATGAAGCCGGAAGCCGTTTTTACCTATGAGTTTCAAAACCTGTTTTCTATGCTTATCCAAATCATGATCGAGAAGGACGAGGTCTATCAAAAAATTTTAAACCAGATTGAAAATCTAAAAACCTTAATTGATGAGGAAATAGGCAATTGATGAGGAAATTGGCCCAAATTGATTTACTTAAATCCAATTTCTTTTAGTGCAATATGGCTTGTCTGTATCGCCTCAATGGGTTTCATTTTAAAGGTCCTGTCTTGTTCTACAAAATAATATTGCATTCCTGAAAGGTCTTTTTCCTTCAATATTCTGCTGAAATCAATGGTGCCCTTACCAACCGGAGCAAATCTTCCCTGTTCATCCATATCCTTTACATGCCATAATTTGAATCTGCCAGGATATTTTTCAAAATAAGCTAATGGATCTGCACCCGCTTTGGTTACCCAATACAGATCCATTTGAAAATTGACATATTTTGGGTCACTGTTTTCAAGTAAGTAATCAATGGTCACTACCCCGTCTTTGTCCTTCATAAATTCAAAATCATGATTGTGGTACAACAGTTTAAGCCCTGCCTTATGGCATTTTTTACCCAGCTCAGCCAGGATTTTTGACAGGTTTTCGGCACCTCCTTTCATACCCATGGATTGAGTTTCAGGATCCTTCTGAAACAAACCCATAGGCGGAATGGGAACAACAAAATATTCAAATCCTGCAGCTTTGGCGTCTGCAAACATGGTATCCGCATTTTCGAGTGTTACAGCTGACTGATGTGTGCTAACGGGAACAAGACCAAGCTTTTCAACATATTGTTTAAATTCAATTGGAGACATATTGTAATATTTACCATCGCGGTATCCCGCCGCTTCGATATTCTTATATCCTATATCAGCCACTTTTTTCAGGGTTTCTTTTGCATTGGCACCCATGTCATTTCTAACGGTATACAAAGCCAGGCCACCATATTTATCCTGGGCAAAAGAACTGATCGTGAAGAGAGCGAAAATTAAAACTGCAAATAACCTAAGTTGATTCTGATTCATTTTATAAAGTTTAAGGATAGTAATGTTTTTCTAACAGGTCTCTAAAATAAGAAACATTTTTAATGAATCCTTTTCCATATCTTGCAAATTCAATCAAATTTATTTCATGGATTATTTTTTCATCATATCGGTGCTGGTAACCATTTCTGCTATTTTCGGTTATATTAATGTTAGATTCTTAAAATTACCCAATGCCATTGGTTTAATGCTGATAACGATTCTTTTTACCATTGGTGTTTTTGGAATCAGTTATTTCAATTCTACCTTGCTTGATGCTGAAAAATACATAATCACTCATATTGATTTTAAGGAGGTATTGCTTGACATTATGTTGAGTTTTCTTCTTTTTGCCGGTGCACTCCATACAAATTTCAATCAGCTTAAGGTTCAGAAATGGCCGGTACTTGTGTTTTCAACACTGGGAGTTTTGTTTTCAACATTTTTAGTTGGTTTTGCCATTTACTGTCTGTTGCCTGTTTTGGGTATGGAGGTGAAACTGGTTTATTGCCTGCTTTTTGGGGCCTTGATTTCTCCAACCGATCCAATTGCGGTTTTAAGTATTTTGAAACAGGCCGGCGCACCTAAAAAACTGGAGACTAAAATCGTGGGGGAATCTTTGTTCAATGATGGAGTCGGTGTAGTTGTATTCTTGACCATTTTTAAAATTGCTCAGTTGGGAGGTGATCATGTTGAAGCCATGGATGTGATAAAATTGTTCAGCCAGGAGGTAATCGGTGGCGTTCTGTTAGGATTTTTACTGGGGTGGATCACATTCAGACTTATGAAATCCATAGACGATTACGATATTGAAGTCATTATAACCTTGGCCACAGTAATGGCTGGAACTTTAATTGCACATAAATTACATTTTTCGGCACCATTAGCGATGGTTACGGCAGGTCTGATCGTGGGTAATGATACCGTAAGAAATTCTGCTATGTCAAAAATAACCGAAAATTACGTAGATAAATTCTGGGAGCTGATCGATATCTTATTGAATACCATATTGTTTGTTTTAATCGGAATGGAGATGTTGGTGCTGTCATTTGAAACCAGTTACCTTGTAGCCGGTTTGATAGCAGTTCCTGTAGTACTCGTCTGCAGGTATCTTTCACTTATCCTTCCGGTTAAATTCTTTGAAAAGAAATTGAACTTTGTACCAAGAACCAATCTGATCATGACCTGGGGAGGGCTTCGAGGAGGCATATCGATAGCTCTGGCGCTCGGACTCACTCAAGATATGAACCGGGATCTTTTTTTAGTTATGACCTATATTGTTGTGGTATTCTCGATTTTGGTACAGGGACTTACTGTGGGTAGGCTTGTCAAAAAGGTTACTCAAGACCTTGATCCGGTTTACCTGGAATAGGAGGTAGCTCAGAAAACTGAGTATTATACAATACAAGAATCTTTTTTTAAAAACTTACATATGTCATAAATATCTACTGTGAACATGTCTATATTTAGGGCGAAATCTATAAGATGATTCATGTATTTTTCTTCGTGTTTTAAAATATTTTTATCCGGGAGAAGCATTTTATTGTTATTGTGCCTCCTTTCGATCTCATTGCAGGCACAAAAAAAGAATGCTAACTATCGTTTACATATAAAAAAGGCGACTTCAGAGATAACCATTGACGGAGTTATGGATGAAGAAGCATGGAAGGAAACTGATGTTGCCAAAGATTTTTTCATGGTTTTACCGGCAGATACCGGTCGCGCTACCCAGCAGTCTGAAGTGCGAATGGCCTATGATGAAAATCATCTTTATTTAATAGCGGTCTTTTATAATACACCTCCCGGGCCTTATTATGTAGAATCGCTCAGACGTGATTTTCAATTCGGGAAAAATGATAATTTCCTGATCTTTATGGATCCCTTCAACAATCAGACCACCGGATTTTCCTTTGGGGCCAATGCGGCAGGGGCACAATGGGACGGAACCATGAATAATGGGGGCAGAGTAGACCTGAACTGGGACAGCAAATGGATTTCAAAAGTAACGCGCAATGAACGCCAATGGGTCTTTGAGATGGCCGTTCCATTTAAATCAATTCGGTATAAAAAAGGCGTAACGGAATGGGGCATAAATTTTAGCAGGCTAGATCTGAAATCGAGTGAGAAATCGAGCTGGACTCCAATTCCACGACAATTTCCCACGGCATCTCTGGCCTATTCAGGAGTTCTTGTATGGGATGAACCACCACCGGCACCAAAAATCAACTTTTCTTTGATACCCTATGTTTTGGGAAGTGCCAATGTAAGCAGCCTTGACGAGAATAATATAGACTATGAGACCAAAGTAGGAGGGGACGTTAAATTTGCCGTTACATCATCTTTGAATCTTGACCTGACTCTAAACCCCGATTTTTCACAGGTAGAAGTTGATAACCAAATTGTAAATCTGGATCGATTTGAGTTGTTTTATCCGGAGAAGAGACAGTTCTTTCTGGAGAATGCCGATTTATTCGCAAACTTTGGATATGCTAATATAAGGCCGTTTTTTTCAAGAAGAATTGGTCTGGATGTGCCGATAATAGCGGGAGCAAGATTAAGTGGAAATTTGGACGAAAACTGGCGAATCGGAGCCATGGACATGCAAACGGCCAATGATGAGACCATCGGTTTACCAAGTCAGAATTTCGCAACGGTCTCACTGCAACGAAAAGTTTTTAGCCAATCCAGCATAGGTTTTCTTTTTGTTAATAAAGAATCCTTCAATTATCCCGATGAATCTGATGAGTACTATGAATTATATCCCAAGTATAATAGAAATATAGGATTTGAATATAACCTGGCCTCCTACAATAATTTATGGACAGGTAAGGCATTTGTTTTTAAGTCCTTCTCTCCGGATGATGACGGCAACGGTTTTACACAGGCAGCCAATATTGAATACAAAAGCCAAAACTGGAATTTTGGATTTAAACAAGAATATGTAGCTGATGATTTTCGGGCCGAAGTGGGATTTGTGCCTCGAAAAGGCTACTTCAAATTTAATCCTTTTTTGGGTTACTTATTTTATCCGAAAAAAAACACGCCAATTCTAAGTCACGGACCAAAATGGACGAGTATTTATTACTTTGACGAGAATATGAATAATACAGACTATCTCAACCTGCTTCAATATTTTCTCAACTTTAGAAACAGAAGTTCATTTAGAGCTACCTTTATTGATGAATATGTAGAACTACTGGAACCTTTTGACCCAACAGGGACGGGAAAGCCAGAACTTCCTGCGGGCTCACAACACCATTGGAATGCACTGAGGTTAAATTATTCCTCAAAACCTCAAAGTATGTTTACTTATACCATTGGAGGAAGGGTGGGAGGTTATTATGAAGACGGTTCCTGGTTAAGCTTTAATAATGAGTTAGGATACAGGTTTCAGCCTTATGTGAGTTTGAGTTCCGTAATCAGCTATAACAATATTCAAATGCCGGCACCGTGGAACACCACTGATTTTTGGCTCGTCGGGGCAAAGGCAGATATTACGTTTACCAATAAATTGTTTTTTGCAACACTTTTTCAATACAACGAACAATCTAAAAATTTCAATTTAAATTCTCGTTTCCAATGGCGCTATCAGCCTGCATCGGATCTGTTTATTGTTTATACTTACAATGATTTGATGCCACCCTATTCTGAATCAACCCATTCCCTTACCTTAAAACTGGTCTATTGGTTCAACAAATAAATCGAAACCGGCAGAATGATATTAGGCCAGGATACTTTCATGTCCCGAATCTCTTACAAACAAGCAAGAGCTTTTCGTTTTATTTGACATTTCCTTGACAAAGTTAAACTTGAGATCTTCATCCATTCCAAATATGTTGAGATCGGCATTTGGAGCATTTTTGATAACTGTATAAAAATCTCCAATAAAGACCTCAGTCAACGTTTGAGGCAATCGGGCTAGACTGGTCAGCGTCTTCAGGAAATCTTTGGCATTTTGTTCTTCATCAGGATTATTTACCACAGTAATGAGCCTGATACGTGCTCCCCAGTTCATTTTGAGTTTATATGCCACCAGTATGGAAAGATCCAGATTTCCAATATCCCATCCTAAGTTCCATTGACCTCTTCTATCACTCACCCATACATTAATTATATTGCGCTGTCCTAACAAAGCAGCGGGATGTGCTAAATAAAGCAGTACGCCAATTTCTAAACGTATGGATTCTTTCATAACGGGTCTTAACTCAGTTTCATAATTATCATGATCCTGCAGGTTTAGAAACACAATGTTGGGCCTGAAGAAGGCTCCTTGAAGCGCCTGATTACTGTTATTGATTCCTTTGGCAAACTCTTCGGTATGAATGACTGATGAAGATGAAAACACTTCCTTTTCTCGAAACGCTGCTGAAATTGCTTCGAGTTCTGAAGCCAGGGAACTCGAGGCTGAAAATGGTTCTATTCCCAATAATTTGATCGAGCCCCTTGGTTTGGCAATATTTCGCAGGAATTCAAAATTTCCCTTTAAACCGTTGACATCCCTGACAGGTACAATCAGATTAGCCTTCCATGCACGTTGTTGCATTTTTTTCATACCCCAGGTATGTTTAGCCGCCCATTCAGCAAAAGAAACAAAAAGTCCCGAACGAACATCCTCAAAAGGAGTCTCTAAATTTTGTCTGGATAAATACCAGTATACCATCAATACAATAACGATCGAGATCAAACTGATGGATGGATTAATAATAAACATGGCAAAGACAGAAGAAAACAGCCCAAACCATGGAACCCAGTTGTGTATTTTGAATATTGGCCGGTAACTGATCAGGCCCAGGTTCTGTTCAATAATTACCACAATATTGATCATGGCATAGGTGATCAAAAAGAAAAGTGTCACCAAAGGTGCCACAGCATTGATATTCCTTAATAAAAGGGTTAGAAATATAAGAAGGCCGGTTATGATCATGGCGTTTCTGGGTTGTCCGTTCTTACTCTGGCCACTCAGAAATCCGGAGTAGGGAAGGACCCTGTGTTCACCCATGGCAAAAAGAATCCTCGAGGAGCCTACTATGGAAGCCAGTGCTGATGAAAAAGTGGCTCCCAGGATACCTGCGATAACCAATGGGCCAAAAAAGGCCTTGTCTACCATAATATAATAATCGGTTAAAAGTTCTTCTTCAGTGGCACTTCTTGAGATCCAAAAAGCAAGAAGCATATAGATCACAAAACTGACTCCTATGGCCCACAGCGTACCTCGCGGTATACTTCGTTTGGGCTTTTCCAGTTCCCCGGACATATTGGCTCCTGCCATGATACCGGTTGCCGCGGGGAAAAAAACCGCAAAAACAATCCAGAAATTGCTGCCGCTGAAATTATTCTCCATAGATCCCTTAAAGGATCCCCAGCTTAAAGCGTCGCTGGTTGGAATGGTCATAGACCCTTCATAAGCCGCTATGGTTATTGAAACAAGAGATAAAACGATAACAGCCATAATGAAATATTGAGTCTTTATGGCCAGATTCGCACTGATATAGGCAATGGTATACAAAATGACAAAGACAATAATATCTACTAAAAAAGCATTGTGCTCCGGAAATATACCAAGCCAACCTTCTCTAAAACCAAAAATGTACATGGTAACGGCCAATCCCTGTGAAATATATCGAGGAATTCCCAGGCTTCCCCCAACTTCAAGGCCCAGGGCCTGGGACACAATGGCATAAGCGCCCCCGGCACCGATACGAATATTTGTTGTAATTGCAGACATGGACAAGGCCGTACACAATGTAATTAGAAATGAGATAATTATGATCAGCCAGGCCCCAAGAAGCCCCGCATTACCTACAACCCACCCGAGACGCAGATACATGATGACTCCAAGAATTGTGAGCAGAGTAGGCGTAAAAACCCCGCCAAAGGTTCCAAATTTTTTAATGGTTTTAGGTTCGTTGTTCATAAATGGGATCCTATCGGTTTGGCGGAGTAATTTACTAATTTAAATGAAAATACAGGGACCATTGGTTGTAACAAAAACAAGGGCATGACGTCATAGGAGTATGAAAGCAGTTATTACAAAAAAATATGGGCCCCCTGAAGTTGCCATGATTCAGGAGATCGATAAGCCGGTACCGAAAGAAAATGAAATCCTTGTCAAGGTTATTGCAGCTCCTGTAACCTCCGGGGATGCCAGAATCAGAGGGTTGAACGTCCCGTTTGGATTTAAATTTATTACAAAACTTATGTTTGGGTTTAAGGGCCCGAAAAAACCTGTTTTAGGGGTAGTGTTTTCGGGAATAATCGAACAGGTGGGAGACAAAGTAAGCGGGTTCAGCAAAGGCGATGCAGTTTTTGGATCCAAAGAAGATTTCGGATGTCATGCAGAATATCTCGTGATCAAAGAGAAAGCAGCAATACTTCATAAACCTGAAAAGCTATCACATGATGAGGCAGCTTCGATTCCTTTTGGTGCTATGACTTCTTTAAAATACCTGAGAGATTTTGGAAAGGTAAAGAAAGGTCAAAAGATTCTAATCAATGGTGCTTCAGGTGCCTTGGGAATATACGCGGTTCAATTGGCAAAATATTTTGGCGCGGAAGTAACCGGGGTCTGTAGTACATCAAATGTTGGTCTGGTTAAATCTGTTGGTGCTGACCATGTTATAGATTACAAGACCACCGATTTTACCAAAAATGGTGACACCTATGATATCATCTATGATACAGTTGGTAAACTTGATTTCTCAAAATGCAGGGATTCCTTGAATAGTAAGGGGGTTTTGCTTTTGGCAGCAGCCGGAATAAAGGAATATGGCCAGGTCTTATCTACGTCCTTTTCAGGTGCCAAAAAAGTAGTTGCCGGGGTGGTATTATTCAAAAAAGAAGACTTAAAAGCGGTGGCAGAACTTATTGAACAGGATCATATAAAACCAGTAATCGGACAAACTTTTGAATTATCAGAAATTGTAGAGGCTTACAAACATGTTGACGGGGGCCACAAAGTGGGTAGCGCTGTTTTAAAGGTTTAATTTTCAGTTCCACCAAACCACAAAGAGTTTTTGCATTTTTCCATCGGGATATTTGACCCAGCACAGTGGAGAACGTTTTTGAACCATAAACCGACTTACATCTTTCCGGAATTCTGGAAAAGAGAGCCATTCCACGTCATTTTGAATCTCCATGAGCCAGCCCAGCTTGGAAGGAATATAAAACTCACAGTTCTTAAAATGATCAATATCGGCAAAAGGAATATAATTTCCAGACAAACATGACTTATTCAAAATTTCAATTTGATCCGAACTCAAATCTAAGGGAAGGAATAACTGAGCCTTAAAATGGACCCTTTGCTCAAGTTTCTTTCTATCGATTCCAAGTTTATTTAAAACAGGCAGCGCATCAGGTTTAAAAAGTAACGGCAGTTGTTTGTCCCTGAGTTTATTCAATTTTTGAATGAGAGAGTCATTTCTGTTAGGGCCAATCCAATGATCAAGTTCAGATTTACCATAATGAGGGTCGTACAAATAAAATTTGTAAATAACTTCTAAATGAATGGGAGTTTCATTCTGTTTGAGCAGGCAGTCCAGCTCACCGATGGTCACTTTACCCTTCTTTACCTGAATATTTTCCTTAAAAATTTCTATGTTTTCGTTTTGCTGCAGCGTATGGATCACAAATCGTTCTACGAGTTTTCCCAATCGCAGATTAGTAGAAAGAAATTCCGAATTTATTGAATTCAGATTGGTTTTGGGGCCAAATTGCCTGAGTCCAAAGACAGAATCATGATTCCACAACAGGCCGGTATTGACATATCCCTGAAAAAGTAAATTCGCATTTTTAAGATCTGAACTCATGAAGGCTAAACTAAGGGTTATGCTGAAATTCTCAAATCTTATTTTAAAAAATCGATCTGAATGGGAATATTTAGGTGCTAAATTTCAAATGCTTGATTACCAGGTATATTTTTCTGGCGTAAATCAATTCTGTATAGTTTTTGTATAGGTGTTATTTTTGCTCAGCCTCAGGCTAAAGACTAACTTCGGTCCCGATCCAAATAAAATCCGAATGCACAAAATTACCCTTTTAAAAGTCATACTTTTCTTTTTTTTATCCAACACAATATTCCTTACTGCTCAGGTCAATGTAGGGGGCGGAAGTTATTCAGATTCATTTCCCGGGACCGATGCCGCAGGAAGAAATGGGTTTCCCTCGGGATCTCCTCAATTAAGTGGAAATGCGGCAGGAAAACCGGTTCCGACAAACGATTGGTGGTCAACGCTGATCAAGGAAAACCATGCCGATAATTTATTCAATTACCCCATGACCTTGAAAACAACCAATCAGGGTCTCATTGTAACCTATATTCCCTGGGGACCCATTGGGGATTCCGCACCGATAGAAGTAAGACTTTCAGGATTAAGCGCTTCAAAAGCGACAGTTTCTGATTATTCCGACTGGACGGTCACCATGAACTGGAAAGACAATGCCCATGAATTAATGGCAACTTCGGGTATAGGAATGCCTTTTATTTATTTCGAAAAAGAAATTGATGATGTAGTTGAAATCAAAGTGAATTCAGGAATTGCATCGGTTGAAGGCGAAATGCTCATAATTAAAGATGCCTCCCATGGTGCAGATTTTGTGTTTTACGCCCCTTCGGGAAGTTCCTGGTCTTTGTCGGGCTCAACGTATACCTCAGCCTTAAATGGTAAAAATTACTGGTCGATGGCCATGCTTCCACAAAGTACTGTCAACACAAACACGGTTGCCCAGGAATATAAAAAGTATGCCTATGTTTTTCCTGTAAATACAACTGCGGAATGGAATTACGATGAGTCGAGTTCAAAACTAATAACAACTTTTAATGTGGCTACTGATGTCAAAGAAGGATCAGAATCAAAGGTTTTGCTTGGATTGTTGCCCCATCAATGGGATAATCTGTCAGCAGCTTCTGCAACCCCTGAAGAATACAATTATGAAACAGTAAGGGGAGCATTGAAAACCTTGAATGGAAACAGTTTTACAGTGGAAAACACCTTTAAGGGAATTCTGCCTACACTACCTAATTTAGTTCATTTCAGCTCTGATTACAGTCCTGCTGACCTGAATTCGAAAATTTCACAAATTGAAAACGATGCTCTTGCAACATGGACGGATTCGTATAATGAGGGTCAGGTTATGAATCGATTAATTCAGACCGCAAGAATAGCAGATCAAATTGGTAATACGCAAGCCAGAGATAATATGATCGCTACCATCAAAGAACGTTTGGAAGATTGGTTAACGTATCAATCCGGGGAGGTGGCATTTTTATTTTACTACAATGATAACTGGTCTTCCATGCTGGGTTATCCGGCTGGACACGGCCAGGATAATAACATTAATGATCACCATTTTCACTGGGGCTATTTTATTCATGCCGCGGCATTTATGGAACAGTTTGAACCTGGATGGGCTGAAAAATGGGGAGATATGATTCGTTTGTTGATTCGGGACGCTGCTTCAGATAATCGGAATGACGCCATGTTTCCATTTTTAAGAAATTTTAGCCCCTACGCCGGACACAGCTGGGCCAATGGATTTGCAACCTTTCCACAGGGAAACGATCAGGAATCTACTTCGGAAAGCATGCAATTCGCCTCCTCTCTGATTCATTGGGGAACCATTACCGAAGATGACGCTATAAGAGATTTGGGAATCTATATCTATACGACTGAGCAAACAGCTATTGAGGAATACTGGTTCGACATGTATAAACGAAATTTCGGGCCAACACAGCAATATAGTTTAGTGTCCAGGGTATGGGGAAATTCCTATGATAACGGTACTTTCTGGACAGCAGATATAGCGGCTTCATATGGAATAGAGATGTATCCAATTCATGGGGGTTCCTTGTATTTGGGACATAACCAGGATTATGCAAACAGCCTGTGGACAGAGATCACGGCGAACACCGGTATTTTACAAAATGAAGAGAATCCTAATTTATGGCACGATACCTACTGGAAATATCTCTCCTTAATTGATCCTCAATCAGCGCTGGATCTGTATGAATCCTATCCTGAACGGAATTTAAAATTTGGAATATCAGATGCACAAACGTATCATTGGCTGCATGCCATGAAGGCCCTAGGAACAGTTGATCCTTCTGTTACAGCAAATTATCCTGTTGCAGTTGCTTTTAAAGAGAATGGACAAATGACTTATGCCGCTCACAATTATTCTGATTCGGACCTAACCGTCAGCTTTTCAGATGGGTTTAAGTTACAGGTCCCAGCGAATTCCATGGCTACCAATCGAGACTTGAACGTATCTGGCGTGATTACCGCTGATTCGTATCAAATAGATGAAAATGAAAGTGTTGAGCTCAAAGTTTCTGCAGAAGGAAGTGGAATAACCAAAGTTGAGTTTTACAACGATGACATCCTTTTGGGTGAAGACCTTTCCGCTCCTTACGAACTTGGCCTCTCGAATTTGGATTTAGGAATTTATTCCGTCTTTGCCAAGGTATATGTTGGTTCTGATTTTAACGTTACCAATGTGATTACAATTCATGTTGGTAGCCAGGTTCCTTATCTGGGAACTCCAAATACTGTTCCCGGAACAATAGAGGCAGGGCACTATGACACTTTTGAAGGTGGAATTGGCCAAAATATAACATATTTTGATTCCTCCGCTGACAATCAGGGAGGTTTCAGACCGGTGGAATATGTGGATGCCTCAACGGATGTAAATGAAGGTGCGACGCTGGGATGGATCACGGCAGGTGAGTGGCTGGAATATACCATTGACGTGCAAACAACAGGATGTTACGATCTTAATTTGCGTTATGCTTCAGGGAATAATGGTGGTGGAGGGCCATTTTACTTTGAGGTAGATGGTGAAAAAGTAAGCCCGGATATTGTGATGGCAACCACAGGAGGATGGGGTAACTGGAACAGTAAAGTAAGCAGTATCAAGCTGACAAAAGGAGTGCATATTTTAAGATTATCAGTTACGAATGGGGAATTTAATTTAGGCAAAATGACCTTTACCTATAATTCTGAAATATGCGTCCCGGTTGAAATTGGATTACCCTTTGATTTTGAAACCTCACCGGTCACCTCTGATTTCAACAATTTTAACGGAGGTACCGCAACAGTTGAGCCCGTAACAGCACCTCAGGACTTGAATAATAATAGTATCAATCTTGCAAAAATCGTAAGAGACGGGGGAGATATCTGGGCCGGAGCTTTCTTAAATTTACAGGGAGGATTGGATTTTACCTCTGCCAAGTATCTGACGTTGAAATTGTGGACAGAAGCTCCGGTTGGAACCACGGTAAGGATGAAGCTTGAACAGCAAACCAATCCGGGGAGTTTTGCAGAATTGGATGTGCTTACCAAAGAATCCGGAGAATGGGAAACCTTGAGCTGGGATTTTTCAAATCTGGGGGCCACACTATACGACCGAATCGTATTCATGTTTGATTTTGGAAATACCGGAGACGGCTCTTCAAGCTCAACTTTTTATTTTGACGATGTCGATCAGGTTGCAACTTTAAGCGCTAAAGAATTTCTTGATGGTTCGATTAGAATATACCCAAACCCGGCAACCAATATCATTTACCTGGAAACCTCTGGGATAAATGAATTAACCAGAATTGAAATCTATTCCATACTTGGCCAAAAGGTATTAGAGCAAAAGTCTGATCTGAAAATGGTGAACGTTGATAGCCTGATCAGAGGAATTTATTTTTTAAAGGCCTACAATGGAAAAAGCTATACTACAGTAAAAATTATCAAGAAGTAATTGGCTGCTTATATTTTATGGCTTTTGAATAATCATCTTTATTAACGACTGACGGGTTTAAGAATTATAAAGCCTATTAATTTTGCTTTTGTAGGTTTGACCTACAGGGATTTTGTGTTTGTCTATAATGATCCTGTTACCCTCAATCAATTTTATTTTGTCAATGGCCACAATAAAAGACTTATGAACTCTTAAAAACCCCGAAGCGCTTAACATTTCATCGTAGTGAGAAATTTTTTCATGAGTTACAATCATTTCTTCTTTTAAAAACATTTTAGTGTAATTTCCGAATGCTTCTATATATAACAAATCGTTCAAGTCGATCTGATGGTGTTTTTTATCTCCTTTGACAAAGATTCGTTTCGATGGTTCCCTTGAACTTTCCACCTCCTTGATAATGGTTTTTGTAGTTTGAGATTCCGAAACTTTGTTAACAGCCTTTACCAGTCTGTCAAAACTAAAAGGCTTTAAAATATAGTCCACAACATTGAGTTCAAAACCCTCCAGGGCATGTTCTTTATAAGCCGTTGTAACAATGGTTTTTGGCGGATTAGTTAATGTTTTTAAGAAATCCAGACCTCGTAATTTGGGCATATTGATATCCAAAAACATAAAGTCCACTTTGTTTTCATTCAAATACTGCATGGCTTCCATGGCGTTGTAACAGTTCTTTTCCAATTGTACGTGTGGCAGCATACCACAGAATTCTTCTATAATTTCATGTGCCAAAGGTTCATCATCAATTATTATATACTTAAGCATGTGTAGAAATTTTTAATGTGGTTTTGTGGCAATTATTTTTGGTTTCCGTTATAAGCTCATGTTCTTTACCGTAAATTAACGAAAGCCTCTTTTTCAGGTTCTCCAGACCGATTCCGTTTGTTTCGGCCTTTTCGTTTGGATCAAAATTATTCTCTATTTGGAAATAGATATAGTTATCCTTTTCAAACAAGTCAATTTGGATAAAAGCATTTTCGGCCAGGGTTTCCACTCCGTGTTTAAAAGCATTTTCCAAAAGAATAATATACAATAAAGGTGCAATATGAATACTGGTGTCTATATCATGGCTAAAGATTATTTTTACCGTCTTCTTGTAACGAATCTTATGTAATTCTATATAATTTTTCAAATAATCGATCTCATCCTGAAGCTTTACGGTTTCTTTTTCTCCTTCATAAATGGTATAACGCATCATATCAGACAATTTTAAGATTACCTCGGGTGCCTTATCGGAGTTTTTAACGGTTAAAGCGTATAAATTATTTAGTGTGTTGAAGAAGAAATGAGGATTGATCTGTGTTTTTAATAAGGATAATTCAGTTTTTGATTTTTCAGCTTTCAGGTTCTGAACCCATTTCCATTGCTCAAAGATCCAGACCAAAAACAAAATCGGGATAGGTAGAAAGAATAATATGAAAGGGAAGTCTTCTTTGATGATCAAATAGGCTTCCAAATCTCCGGAAAACAATCTCAGATAAAGAAAATAAGCCAACAGAGGAATGTAAAAAAATACAATTAATTTCCAGTATTTCTTAATAAACCCGGGAACCAATAAATAAGCAATCCCCAACCAAAAAGCCATTAACAGGGTAAACGTAATTGGATTATCCGGGAAATTCATGGTCGAATCAATGACTAAAGTCACAACAAACAAAATGATCAGACTGATAACTCGGATCACCGTCTTCTTTTTTGTTTTTAAATACTGGTAGTAATGAATAGGTAAAGCAATAATAAGTCCCCAAATCAGTGTATAAATAACAATTTCATAGGTCTTGTCTTCAGGGAGAATTATTAAACCAATACGATCTAACAAATAGAATAGGGGAAGTACAATAATCGGCCCTATAAAGAATCCTTTGTATTTGTTTAGAAATTTAATCATGAGCCAAAAGTAATCAAGTTTGATTGTCTTGACAAGCAAGTTGACACACACTATGATAATTGGCACGAACACCTCAGTTTTCATGACGAATACGATTGATGCCAATTTTTACCTAGTCTGACCCGAGAAAAATACCTTATATCATATTAATTATTGGGCCCTTTAAGATCAGTTTATGTTTGTCTCAAATTAAAAAATCAAAATTATGAGAACCCTTTTAAACAATGAGTACAGGAATAAACTAATTAAGACGAATGGAAGCAGATGGAACACTAAAAGACGTTTTAAATAAGAGTTAAACCAACCCAAATACAAAAAAGAAAAACATGAATACTTTAGCCATAAAAAATCTTACAAAAACCTATCCAAACGGGGTCAGGGCCCTAAACGGGATCAACCTGGAAATAACCAACGGAATGTTCGGTTTGTTGGGAGCTAACGGAGCAGGCAAATCCTCTTTGATGAGAACCATTGCTTCCTTGCAGGAACCTACATCCGGAACCATTTCCTTTAATAATTCAGATGTGGTTCAAAAACCTGAAGAAATAAGAAAAACCTTGGGATACCTACCTCAGGAATTTGGCGTGTACCCAAAAATATCTGCGGAAAAGTTATTGAATCATTTGGCCGTTCTTAAAGGAATTCTGAATAAGAAAGATCGTAAGGAGCAGGTCAAAGCCTTACTTCAACAAGTAAACCTGTTTCAACACAGAAAAAAATCTGTGGCTACTTTTTCAGGTGGAATGCGACAGCGTTTTGGTATTGCTCAGGCGCTATTGGGAAACCCTCAAATTATAATCGTAGATGAGCCTACAGCCGGTTTGGACCCTGAAGAAAGCAACCGTTTTTTAAACTTGTTAAGTGAAATAGGGGAGAATGTCATTGTTATACTCTCCACTCATATCGTTGAAGACGTTAGAAACTTATGTCCTAAGATGGCTATACTTTCAGAAGGCGAAATTATTTCCCAGGGAAATCCAAAAATCCTGGTAGCAGAGATCGAAGGTAAAATCTGGACCAAAATTATTCCGAAAACAGATATTGATATTTATAAAAAAGCCTTTAATGTAATTTCGACGAAACTGGTTTCCGGAGAAACACAAATCAGAGTGTTGTCAGAGAACAAACCTGAAAACGGATTTGAAACGATTTCACCGAATCTGGAAGACTATTATTTTGCAACCTTGTTGAACCAATCCTTAAAAAAAGCTTCATAAGTCATGTTTAAAAAGTTACTAAAATTCGAAGTATTTTACCAGTTCAAGCAACGTGCATTTCCATTATTTGCAATTTTGTTTTTGGCCTTGGGGATATTTGTTGGAAGACAGGGTTTTGCTCCAAAGGGCATTAATTTTAACGCTGTGTATCAGGTGTATTTTCACAGTAGCCTTTTTACCTTGGGAAGCGTTTTTATTATCATGTTTTTTGCCATAAGCGCAATGCTAAGAGACAGGCAATTCCATATGGAAGGTTTAATTTTTAGCTCTGCAATAAAAAAGTCTGATTATTTCTGGAGTCGATTCTTAGGAACATTTATTTTTAGTGTATTTGCTTTTTCACCTTTTTTGCTGGGTTATATGTTGGGGATTCATTTTTCAGATCTGGATCCTGAGCGTCTCGGAAAATTTGAACTACTGACCTATTTGCAACCCTGGTTGTATATTGTTCTTCCAAATATTCTAATATGTTCATCTATTGTATTCTCAGTCAGTACCTTAACCGGCAATAGTACGGCTACCTATGTGAGTGCCGTATTTGTTTATATGCTGTATTTTGTGAGCTCCATTTTTTTGAATTCACCCCTAATGGCTCAGTCAGTTCCGGCATCACCGGAGAGCATGGCCATTGCAGCGGTAGCCGATCCTTTCGGTATTGCGGCATTTTTTGAACAGACTCAATACTGGACCCCATATCAAAAGAATACACAGTTATTATCCTTTTCCGGATTATTTTTATGGAACAGGCTTGTCTGGATTTTAGTATCCGTCGTAATTTTAACAATAACCTACAAGGTATTTTCCTTTCGAAAAATAACCAAAAGGGTAAAAAAAGAAAAAAGGGTAAAAACAGGCAACAAACAATTGATATCCTACAGGCCGTTGGATACGGTTCACGGTTTGATGGCCCAGAAATCAGCATTTTTCTTTTTGCTGAAATTAGAATTAAAAAGTGTTTTTAAAAGTTTGCCTTTTATCGCGGTGTTGATCATGTGGTTGTTCATTGTATTCGTAGAACTTTACGCAACTGCGGTAAAAGGAGGTGAGTATGGTGTTAGTTTACTTCCATTTACGAATCAGTTAATGGGCTTGATCGTTGACGCTTTAACTATTTTTAGCCTGATTTTAATTGTCTTTTACAGTGCCGACATTGTCTGGAGAGAACGCAATTTTAATTTCAATTCAATTGTCGACGCAACACCGGTAAAGAACTGGGTGTTCTTTTTGTCAAAATTTGCGGCCTTGCTCATGCTACCGGCAATTTTGATTTCTACGGGTATTGTAATATGCATCGGATTCCAGTTTGTACTGGGTTATTCAAACTATGAAATTGACCTTTATTCCACTTTATATTATCACTATGGACTGCAGCCGGCCATATTTAGTATGATTGCCTTATTCATCCATAGTTTGGCGAAGAACAAATTTATGGGAATGGGAATTTTCGGTTTCATTGTGATCCTCAGTATAAAATCCGACGTATTGCGATTGGAACACCCATTGACAAGTCTCGGATTTTTACCTAGAATTGAATACACTAATATGGATGGATTTGATGGTATTTCGAATCTGTTTGACCACCTGGCCTTGTATTGGATGGCTTTTGGTTTGATATTGACTGTTTTATCTTTTAAGATCTGGAATAGGGGAGTAGAATCTGGTTTTCGCCTTAAGCTAAAGCAACTTACAATGGAATGGACAAAAGTTCAAAAGTTTACTATGGTTACCTTAATTGCCTTATTTCTGGGAGCCGGAAGCTTGACTTATTATAACTTGAATATCGTATCGGGCTATGAAAATGTAAGTGATCAATTGCAGCTTAGAGAAGAATATGAGCTTAAGTTCAAGAGATATGAAAGCATCGAAAGGTTGTATCCCACTTCAAAAAAGACAGAAGTGGATATATATCCGGAGCAAAGGATGTATTTAGTCAGAGCTGACTATATATTAAAGAATAAAAGTGATCATCCTTTGACAAACCTGTTTATAACGGAAAGAGTTGCCATGGAAAATGTAAGTATACAAAATGCCCGATTGGTTGATCATGATTCGGTGCATGGAACCTATTTGTTTAAATATGACAGGCCCCTGGAAGTTAATGATTCTGTGAGGATGACTTATATATTAAAAAAGCAGGTAAAGGGCTATGAAGAAGACAATTCAATAGTGAATAACGGAACTTATATAAACCGTTTAGGGAATTTTGAGCCCATTTTAGGCTATACCAAAGGAATGGAGATTTCAGATAGAACAGAACGTAAAAAAAGAAACCTGCCTGAAAGAGAGGAAGAAGATAATTCAGACGAACATATCGTATTAGAAGACAATAAATATGAAAAAATAAGATTTGAAACTATTATTTCCACCTCTTCGGATCAAACTGCCATTAGTTCAGGTAAATTGGTAAAACAATGGTCTGAAAATAATAGAAACTTCTTTCATTACAAGACTAATGTCAAGATTTTACCCGAGGTTGCTTATTTTTCAGCCAGATACGCCACAAGAAAAATTGATTATAAAGGAATTTCAATCGAACAGTTCTATGATGAAAACCATGATTATAATATAGCCGATGTTGAGACAAGTGTGAAACAAACATTAGATTATTGTCAGGAAAATTTTGGAGATTATGCTTTTGATCATGTTAGAGTAGCCGAAGTACCTTCATATTGGGGATTTGGAGGGTTTGCACATCCGGGTGTGATTAGTATGGTTGAAGATAAATTGTATTTAACCAACGTAAGTAACCCGGAGACGTTTAATCTGGTTGCAAAAAGAACGATTCATGAAGTTGCTCACCAATGGTGGGGCCATACCTTATCGGCAAAACCAGTTGCGGGAGGCTCACTGTTTATTGAAGGGTTTGCAAAATATACCGAAGCTGTTGTGATGGAGAAGATGTTTGGGAAAAGATCTTTATACGAGCTTAGCAAAGATGCAAGGCGTAAATACTTTTTCGGAAGGTCCATGGCAAGTGAAACAGAACCTCCGGTATATAAGGTGTTTGGTCAGGCATATATTTCGTATGGAAAAGCTTACACGGTTTTGATGGGATTGCGAGACCTGATCGGTGAGGATCTGGTAAATAATGTTTTGAAATCTTTGACTGATAAACATAGAAACATCAATAAATTAGAAGTTAATTCGATTGAATTTCTAGAGGAGATTTATCAGGTAACTCCCGATCAATTTCATCACTTAATTGACGACTGGTTCAAAAAGGTGATAACCTATGACTTGTCAGTCCAGGAAGGGTCGTATATAGAATTGGAGGATGGAACTTATGAGGTTTCGCTAAATATCAAAGCAAAGCGATTTGAAACTAACGCTACAGGAAAAATTAGTCAAATAACTATCAATGAGCCCATTAAGGTTGGCGTATTTACGACTCATCCCTCATATGTAAAAGATGAAAGCTCTATTCTGTATTTTGAATCGAATACCATTCAAAAAGAAGATACTGTGATTAAAATCATTGTAAAAGATAAGCCAATGTATATTTCAATTGATCCATTTGGAACAAGGGTGGATGAAAATTTTGACGACAATGTTTACAGTTTGTAGGAGCCCGTTCTTGACCAAATAGAAATTAACTAAAGTCCAAATGTAATAAATCGAAATTTCGGTTTATTACATTTGAACTTTGTTTAAGAATGAGGGAGAATTCAGGAATGTTCGACGCAGTTTTCGCAGGCGCACTTTTTCCCTTCGCAAGTACATTTACCATCTTTGTGCTTTTTACAGGTCATAGCCTGAGCGTGTTCTGCACAATTCTTACAGGCACATTTTTCACCTTTACAATCGCATTTTCCGTCTTTGTGTTTTTTACATGTATGCGCCTTTGCTGAATTCATAGCTTTGAGATCCATTTTGCAGACTGGACAAGATCCGGATTCGTCATAAGTTTTGCCATTTTCACAATCCATTGGACATTGATAGGACGATTCAGCAGAAACGGTTTCCTTAACGGATTCAGTTTTTTGTTCGGTCTTTTTATCTGCGCAAGAAGAAAACAGGAACAATGAAAAAATTAAAATAAACAGGTTGGTAAGCAATCGATTGACTTTCATAAGAATTCTATTTTGAAGTATTTGTATTTCGGTTTATTGCCATTACTAAATTATGGAATTAAAAGGAAATCAAAACAGATTTTTATCATGAAGTAAACGTATAATATGCTTTTCGGATTAAGTTTAAAGATCGTTGATATACCTTGTATAGAACAAAACCTTATACTTGTACTATAATTAATATTATGTTAAATAGAAAATATGGAAACCCTCTCCTTTTCATAATCATTATGATGCATCCGAACCAGGTCAAAAGCCGTATATAAAAATATTTCTCTGCCTTTTATTTAAAATTTTTTAAAGAATTGTTACAAAAAATGACGTTAGACGTCTTACATATTATGAGACTAAAAAATTACTATTATCTATTTCTAAGTATTTTGGGAATTGTTCAATTTTCTCAAGCTCAGAAAATTCCGGAACCAGGTGTTTATTCAGGACAATTTAAATTTGAAACTTTTGAAACAGATCTTGAATTTGATATTTCCAAGATTAACGATCAGTATGTTATTAAATTCAACAGTCTTGGCCAGAATGCTTTTGGAATACCAGCCGGTGACATTTCGGTCAAGGATGCTTCACTTTTCTTTGCTCTGCAAAGCGATTTTTTTCGCTATGAATTTGAATGTTCCAGTGTTAACGATAATGAAATGCCTTGTCAGCTGACCGTGGATGGCCGTAGCTATGATTTTGAATTGAATAAGAGAAATCCAGACACTGAATCCGCAAAATCCAAAGATGTCCGGCTTAGATCGGGCTCAAACCTATTATATGGAACCATTTACTATCCGGATACCCCTAATGGTAAAGCCATCTATCTGGTTACGTCTTCAGGAAACCAGGATCGCAGCAGTTCACGGGCCGAAGCACTTTTATTGGCAAAAGCCGGATATATAAGTTTTCATATTGACAAACGCGGAACAGGATTATCAGATGGTAACTGGCAACTGGCGGATATACCCGAGCTTTGTGGTGATGATCTTAGTGCCTTGGAATTCCTTCATGAATCTGAAAAGATCGATTATGCTGACATTGGCATTATTGGAAGTAGTCAAGGCGGAGCTAAAATTCCCTATATCTTAAAGAAGCAACCAAAATTAGCTTACGGCGTAATCGTAAGTTGCCCTGCTTCAACACTATTGGAAAGTGATCTCAATTATTGGAAAAACAGGAACAAAACTGTAATTGGAGAGTCAAGTATCGAAGAAGCTTCATTGATGCAAGGAGCTGTATTTGAGTATATTGCCTCCAATATTGATAAACAATCACTTGAAGGTAAAATCTCACAGTATGAATCAAAAAACTGGTTTCATCAAATTTGGATTCCTAATCTGGATGAGGTGGTTACGGATCGAAAATTAAATTATACCCCGCTTCCCTATTTTGAAAATCTGTCTACTCCTCTATTGATTATTGAAGGTGGACAGGACCAGGTCATTCCTGAATCAAGCCTTGAAAAGATTGAAAGCCATATTGGTAAAAAGGCAAATAAGAAAAATAAATACCTAAGAATTGAAGGTGCCGATCATTCCATGATGTTGAGGGAAAACCCTGATTTCTCCTATTGGTCCTCATTGCATCCAGAATTTTTCAAAACGGTTCTTGGCTGGACCAGTCAGTTCTAAAAAACGAATCCCGCACAGCTGATGGAAGGACAAATTTATAGGTATGTTAAATGGTTAACAGCAAATAAATTTGGCGTATTTTTGCCGGATGCAAAATCGAATACCTTCCCAGTTTGAATTCGTAGCGCTGATGGCGTCCCTGATGTCAATTGTGGCGCTTGCTATTGATGCTTTACTTCCCGCACTGGATTATATCGGTTTTTCAATCGGAACGACAAAATCAAGTGATACACAGCTGCTGATAACCATGATCTTTCTTGGATTGGGAATCGGGCCGCTTCTGTTTGGACCTATTTCAGACAGTTTAGGCAGAAAGCCCATTGTGTACATGGGTTTCACCATTTTTATTATTGCAAGTTTGATCTGTATTTATTCGGAAAGTTTATTTTGGATGGTGATTGGCCGAATTTTACAGGGAGTTGGTTTATCCGCCCCTAGAACCATTAGTATCGCTATGGTGCGTGATACATTTGAAGGTGATTATATGGCCAGAATCATGTCTTTTATAACGGTTGTTTTCATTTTGGTCCCCATTATAGCTCCTGCCATGGGGAAGTTTGTACTTGATCACTATAACTGGCAAGCAATATTCTATATTCAATTGATATTCAGTATTTTAGTGTCTTGGTGGTTTTGGAAAAGGCAGCCTGAGACCTTACCTGATGCACAACGAATCAGTTTTTCGGGACATATTTTTTCTGATGGATTGAAGGAACTGATCAAATACAAAAAGACGATGGGTTATACAATTATCTCTGGTTTTATCACAGGATCCTTTATGGTTTATTTAAGCTCCTCCCAGCAAATATTTCACACGCAATATGGATTGAAAGAGGAATTTCCTTTCATTTTTGCAGGGCTGGCCATCTCCATTGGATCTGCTACTTTTTTAAACGGAACCCTGGTAGTTCGATTTGGAATGGAACGAATTATTAACACTGCTATTTTGTCTTTTTTTAGTATTTCCCTGCTTTATTTGATACTATTCTATAATACAGATAATCCGGATGTTACCCTTCTCCTGTTGTTTTTTGGCATGCAGTTCTTTTCTATTGGATTCTTATTCGGAAATTTAAGGGCAATGGCTATGCAGCCTATAGGACATATAGCGGGAATAGGTGCCGCGATTACCGGTTTTATCTCTACCATTATGGCGGTTCCCATCAGTATCTATATTGGCCGATTTATCGATCAGCGAGCCTTACCACTATTTATAGGATTCCTGATATGCAGTTTCTTATCGATTCTGATCATTATCTATTTGCGAGTCGATACAAAGCGGCAAAGGCGAAAAGTAATGGATAAATTAAGTTGATTCGAATTTTTACTGACCAAGATCCTTGGATTCAAAACTGACCAAAGTGCCCTGATCAAAGACTATCGTTATTTCTATCGGGTTACAACAAACCTCGCAATCCTCAACAAGAATTTGTTCTGTAACAGAAGGATCTGTCAGAATGGAAATCTCCTCCCAGCAGTAAGGACACTGAAAAAATTGTTCTTCCATAAAAAATTTGCAATAAAGTTGTTCAGATAAAAATAAGTATAAATTTCTTTCTTATTTTTAAACAGGAGATAATCTGCGGCTAAATTCTGTTACTTTTTTGATGAACGATGGTGTAAAATATGCAATAATTGATGTTGAGACCACAGGGATGGGCATTCAGGGAAATAAAATCACTGAAATTGCCATCCTGGTTCATAATGGGAAACAGGTTGTCGATGAATTTCACAGCCTGGTCAATCCTGAGAGCAGTATCCCCTATGCCATTACAAGATTGACGGGAATCGATGATTATATGGTTGCGGATGCTCCAAAATTCTATGAAATTGCCAAAGAGATCATTGAATTTACTTCCGATTGTATTTTTGTTGCCCATAATGTCAATTTTGACTACAACGTAATTCACAAGGAATTTGCTGATCTGGGATTTCCCTTTAAAAGAAAAAAACTATGTACGGTAAGATTGTCTCGCAAGCTAATTCCGGGGCTTCCCTCCTATAGTTTAGGGAAACTATGTGCCAATGTGGGAATACCTCTTCATGACAGGCACAGGGCGATGGGTGACACAAGGGCAACAGCCATGCTTTTTGACAAACTTTTAAATTTAGACAATGATCGGAAAGTTTTTAATTCATTTTTAAAGCAAGGATCCAGACATGCCACGCTCCCTCCTGGATTAGCCAAAGAAGTTTTTGATCAATTACCAGAAAAAACGGGTGTCTATTATTTTCGAAATGAAAAGGATGAGATTATTTATGTGGGGAAGGCCGTAAACATCAAAAAGAGGGTTTTGAGCCACTTTTATGATAAGAAAAACAGGGAAGTTTCTTTGTGTCAGCAAACCACCAATATAACTTTTGAAATAACCGGAAGCGAATTGATCGCGCTCCTTTTGGAATCGGAAGAAATAAAAAAGTACTACCCGCTTTATAACAGGGCCCAGAGAAGAAATAACGAAGGTTTTGCGGTATTCAGTTATGAAGACAGGTCGGGATTGATGCATTTGGCATGGAATAATCTTAAAAGCGCTCCCAACCCCATTTGCAAGTTTTATAATTCTACTGAGAGCAGGCTATTTTTGGAAAGAATCTGCGAAAAATTTGAGCTTTGCCCCAAATATTGCCATTTACAGTCTAACGTGAACTCCTGTTTTCATTATCAGATAAAAAAATGTAAAGGAGTTTGTCGTGGCGAAGAATCCGTAGCCAGCTACAATAAGAGGGTCAAAGAAGCCATTGAATACATGAGTAATGACAGTAAGAGCTATCTTATTAAACAGCGAGGGAGGAATCGTGAAGAGCTGGCGTTTGTACTGATCGAAAACGGAATTTATCAAGGTTTTGGCTTTATTGATTCGGATCAGCAGATCGCTTCCCTTGACCAGTTAAAAGAGTTCCTTATTATGAAGAAGGATAACAGAGATATTCAGAAGATTCTGAGAGGATTTAGAAATAAAAATGAAGATAAATTCGTACTTCTCGAAACCGAATCCGGCTTTATCATTTAATCCCTTAGTCAAATTTCAAAACCATTCATATCATGTGCTATCAAACCAAGATAACCAAGAAAAAAGAAGAAATCCAAAGACAGTTTGATGCTCGAATCAGTGGATTGGATGAGTTTGATCCCAGTGAAGTGATCAAAGCCTTTGACTTTCCCAAGACTCCTGTAATAACAGATGAAGATCCAAAATTGATCCAGCTTTATCAATGGGGACTTATCCCCTACTGGGCAGATGAAAGCTGGAACAGGCAATACACCCTGAATGCAAGAATCGAGACACTGGAAGAAAAACCTTCCTTTAAGAATATCACGAATAACAGATGTTTGATCATCGTAAATGGCTTTTATGAATGGCAGCATATCAATGGAAGTAAAATCAAATATGATATAGGATTTAACAATGAATTGTTCGCCCTTGCCGGGCTATATGACCACTGCTCCGATACAAAAACGTATGCGGTGGTTACAACGGAAGCGCAGGGTGTTATGCGCGAAATTCACAATACCAAATTAAGAATGCCCTTTGCCTTATATGATCAGGACGAAATGCAGGCCTGGTTAAATTGCAAAGATGTAAAGCCTCGCTATGATTTTACAACCAACCCCGGGCTTTATCAGCAACAAAGCCTATTTTAAAAACAAAGCCTGTCTGGCTAAGCAAACAGGCTTTAAATAAAATAATTCAAAAATATTACAATTACATTTCTTTGATCACGATATTTCTCCATTTCACTTTGATACCGCCCCCGTCGTGAATTTGCAGTGCAACTGAGCCTTCACCTGCACCGATTTTTGCATCGGAAATCTTTATCATTTCAACTCCATTTAAATAAGAAGTCAAAATGTTCCCATTAACTATGATTTTCATTTGATTCCATTCTCCTTCTTTAAGCACATTTTCCTTTTCTGGTTCAGGCTTGATCAGCCAACCTCGGCCATAAGATTCGTAAACCCCTCCGGTATGCTTGCCTTTCGGAGCTACTTCCACCTGCCATCCGCTTACTTTGGTTCCTTCAATGGTCGATCTAATAAACACCCCGCTGTTTCCATCAGCTTCTTGTTTAAACTCAAGATTCAATTCAAAATTTTTATAATGTTTATTCGTAGCCAGATAACCGTACTGCTCGTCAGGGCCACTTTCACATACCAAAAGTCCATCCTCAACATACCATTTTTCGGTACCATAGGCTGTCCAGCCCGAAAGGTCTTTTCCATTAAACAAACTTGTTTGTGCCGATAATCCTGCCGATATACTAAGGCAGAAAAGAAATAGTATAAAACCAGCTTTTCTCATCTCTTCTTGTGTTTATGTTATTTATAATTCCAATCAATATTTGTGTCGAGCCGAAGATCAATCACTGCATTAAAATTACATATTTAGAGGATCATGAAAAACATTATTCGCCCTACAACCTCAATCTCCTTATAAATGCAGGCCTATGCCTTACAAACGGAACTTTTCCGGATCAGGAAACTGATCCTGGAAGAGTTACTCTGATCTGGTATTCATTACCTATTTGAAAGTTCTCTATAAGATTGCCTTCCAGCCGTTCATCGTTTTGAAAAACCTGAATGGTTGAAACTTCATGATCAACTCTCATGTCAATATGAAAATTAGCACCTCTAAACCGCCTTGTCACTTTCACATGATCCCAAGCATCAGGAAGTTGAGGGGAAATTCTCAATCCGCCGGTTTCTCCTTTTAGACCAAATAATCCTTCAATAAGACATCTGTAGATCCAGTGTACCGTACCAGTATTAAATAACTGGCTCGACCTTCCTGCAGTTCTTGGATGTTGTCTGAATGCTCCTCTGTAGTAATTTGGAATAAATACCGGTAGTTGTCCCCTTTGTAAAAGGTCCTTCTCATCCGTTCCCGGAATCATTTTATCGATCAAACGGTAGGCCTTGTCAGCATACCCTTTGGTATAAAGCGCAAAAATATAAAAGGCCTCGGCGTGATTATACACAGATCCGTTCTCAGCCGACCCGGGATGTTTTTGAGTAACACGCCCTATATCTTCCCTCATTGAAGTAAAAGAAGGGTTTAACATTTCTATCCCATAGGGTGATTCTAACTCCTCTTCCACAGCCTTAATGATCTTATTTTCTTTATCGCGGTCTGCTGCATCGCATAATAAAGACCAGGCCTGCGGGTTAAGAAATATCCTCCCTTCAGGATCTGAGTGGATCCCAAATAGTGTGTTATCATCAGTAATACCCCTTCCATACCAGTGAACAGACCATATATGCCTGTTGACGGAATCATTTAGTTCCTTGATACATTCTTTAAAAACCGAGGTGTCCACGTCGAGTTTATAGGTTTCAACAATTTGAACCCATGTTTTAAGGGCATAAGAGCAAGCCATTGACAGCCAGCCAGAAACCCCTTTACCCTTGTAACCAACCATATTCATCGGATCGCACCAATCGCCCTGATTGATATAATTCAATCCTCTTTCATCTCTGTTTTCCATTAACCAGATCATGGCCCTGTTTATGTGTTCTGTAGCCGAAACCTTTTCTTCACGATCTGCAAAAGGCTGAAGTGAAGAAAGAAATTCATGATCATTCGTTTCGTCCAGGTAGCTTTTTAAACAAACAGGAAGCCAGACACAGTGATCCGTGTGAGGAACCTGATTGATGTATTTCAGTTCGGCTCCCTTGACAATAATGACACCGTCAGGCATGGCACCTGAAGACTGTTGTTGAGACAAAGCTTTTTCAAAGGCCTTGCGTGCAATACCTGGTTTGATATACCCCATCCCCATATTATCCTGAAGATAATTACGGGTTTGAGGGTCCGTTGACAACCTATTGGTTTCCCCGTGATAATAAATTTGTCTTGGCAGCCAATGATTGACAAACTCATTCAGTTTTTGGTTTGGTGTTTCAATTGAAATGAGGTTAACACCATTTTCAATGTATTCCTTATAATCTCTCTTTGCCTTTTCAACTCCCAATGGATCTTCAAAAAACCTTTTACGAATCCCTACAATTTCATCCCGATCTTTGGCAGGGCCAAAAATAAAATTCAGGCATTTTTCTTCTTCCGGGTCAAGTTTAAGGTCATATTGCATGGCACAAGTGGGCGTTTCATAAATAGCATTACCATTCTTTAAACCACCCGACGCAATTGAGGATGGAGCATGCAACCCGCCTTCTCCCTCAAATGCTTCCTGATTTGTTTCAAAGGCATCTGGTTTTTCTTCAGCAAGTAGAAATGTTTTGTCTTTGAAACTCTTGATTTTATCATAGTCCTGATATTTCTGATAAGGTGAAATGCTGCTGCATATAATGGCATTTAATCTTGAATCGTAGCTTGAGGATTGATTCATCCAGGACATGTATCCCACAGGAAAATAAGGAAAGACCTGAAGCCGTTTGGATTTGTTACTCAGATTTTGAATTTCAATCTGCCACATTTCAACAAGGTCATCCTTTGTTAAATTCAGGGTCATTTTGACCTGAATCTCGTTTTTTATAATCTGCCATCCTATATCATGCTGACCTGCGGAAAAACAAAATTCATCAGGCACGGACCTTACGGGTTCATGGGGTACTGAGAACAGCTCATCGGTATCCAGGTCTTTGATATAACAAAATCGTCCAGGATGATGTGCATAATAAGGTTGCTCAGGCTGCATAAAGGTCTTGGCTTCGAGGTTTGGAGCATGAGCGTATTTTGCAGGTTCAGGCTGCATGAATTGAGCGACGGCAAATCCCCTGCAATTCATATGGATCATCATTTTCCTGTTCCAAAGAAAAGAGGATGCCTTGGGCATGGCTACCGGACTGTACAAATTAACCCGTTCGCCATTATTGATTGATTTTGTAAGCATTTTATTGATCTTCAATATTTATGAATTTCTTTCACTTAGATCCTGTTGGATCTGCTTTAACTTCGCCTCACTCAAATCATAGAATTTCAAAGCAAATATGGCGACAAAAGCAAAAAAAGCAGGAACAACAGTTTGCAGCCAAACGATCCCTGATAGCGAAGCGCCTTCCTGGATCTGGTTAGCCGAATAACCCAATGATGCAAGAACCCAGAGAATACCTGCAGATCCCAGGGCCCCTCCGAGTTTCTGGGAGAAGGTGGCCGCTGAAAAAGTCATCGCCGTAGCCCTTCTTCCTGTTTTCCATTGATTAAAATCTGCTGCATCCGCGTACATGGACCAGGTTATCGGAGATTTTGGTCCGAGTGCAAGGCTGATGATGATGTTCAAAATAAACATCCATATTATTTCCTTGGGAAGGTCTGAACTGTCTTGAATTACAGCGCCATTTTCATCCATTTGATAAACACTTATGACCCGATTCGCTTTGGCTTCGCTTGTTACTGGCTCCAAGATTAAGGAGCTTGTATTGTCTCCAATGGGATCCAGGTCCTTGAGAAACCAAAATATTCCGGCCTTGTGCTCGACCCATTGAAAACGATTCGAATTTTGGTCTATATCATCCAGAAGGTCTTTTGCATGTAATTCTATCTTAGTTGAATTATCAACGGTTACCACGCCTGTAGACTGAGGCTTTGGTATGAAGGCAAAGGCAATCGAAAAGACACCGACCAGCGTCATAAGGACCATCAAAAGTTTTGCTTTGTCCATCAACTTGGTTAGATAGGGTGATAAAAGACAGCCAACGGCATATGCCGCCATTTGAACCCCGATAAAGGCTCCCATTAAATCCGGTCTTTGTACAAAATATTTAAAATAATAAGTAGCAGAACTGCCTCTGAATACAATGGTCATCATAATGATCATGGCAAGGGCAAAGAGAATGATCCATGGCTTATTATTCAAAAGATCCTTTATGTCATCCAAGGGCTTGGTAACCTGACCCTTTGGAGGCTGTATTCTTTCTTTTGTTGTGGCAAAGGTGATTAAAAATAAAACCGTGGCCACAGACGCATACAGCACCATGGTCATTTGCCAGCCATGAGCTTCACTGCCATTGGCAAAATAATCTGCAAGGCCCGGAGTGAAAGCACCTACAATGATTCCTGTGGTGTACGCAAAAAAGAATCTCCATCCAAAAATTTTGTTTCGTTCATCTGCGTTGGCTGTAACTACACCTGCTAAAGATGAATAAGGAGTGCTCAGTATGGTATAACACAACATCATCATCGTATAGGTTGCATAGGCCCATACAATTTTTCCTGTATCACCAAGGTCTGGAGTACTCATAGTCAATATAGCGGCAGCTGCCATTGGGATGGCTCCAAATAAAAGATAGGGTCTGAATTTCCCCCATCTTGAATTCGTACGGTCAGCAATTGCTCCCATGGCGGGGTCCGTAAAAGCATCGATGATCTTTGTGACTAAAAACATCGTTCCCGCTGCTGCGGCAGACATTCCGAAAATATCCGTATAAAAATAAGAAAGATAGGACCCAATAATGATCCAGTAAAAATTAAAACCTGCATCACCCACGGCATAGCCAAGAATTTCCTTTAGTGAAATGGGTGAAAGTGCATCTTTTTGATGATTCTTTGAATCTGACATTTGATTGATTAAATAGTTGTTTTTTGGGAAAAATTCCACCAAATGTAAGGAATTATTGTCATAAATAATTAGTCAAGAACATGAGTGACAATACCTGTATGATTTGGGCTTATTTGAATAAAATTACAATGGCGCCCACTGCAGTTACTACAAGTACAAGTTTTCTGTAGAAGTCATTATTGATCAGTTTAACCAATCGAACTCCGAGAAAAAAACCTAAAGGTATGGCCGGAGAAAGCCACAGGTTCATGGTTAAAGTTTCAATAGTAACCGTTTTCCAGACCAGGATGTGAAAGGGTAATTTGAAAACATTGATAATAAAGAAGAGCCAGGCTGCCGTTCCAATGAATTCATTCTTGGGCAATCTCATCGCAAGGAAATAAATACTTGCGAAAGATCCCGCAAGATTCCCTATCATCGAGGTGATTCCGGATAATAAGCCTAAAGAACTGCTAAAAGCCCAGTGCTTTGGAATGGTATATGACCTTCTCCTGTCCATCCAGATCATGATCAGCACGGTCAAAAGAATAAATGCCGCCATGACCTGTTTAAAGAGATCCTCGGAGATATCATTTCCCCACCAAACGCCGAGTAACACGCCAAGAACCATCATCGGCAAGAGTTTCTTTAAAAAAAACCATTGCGTGTGTCTGTGGTAATAAATTACTGCAAAAATGTCAGCAGCGATCATCATAGGCATTAAGACTCCGGTAGAAGCTTTTCCTCCAAACACAATGGCCATTAAGGTAACAATGACAACACCAAGGCCCTTGAGCCCCGATTTACCCATTCCCAAAAGCAGGGTAGCGAGAAACGCCAGCAGGATATCTGTAAAACCAAGTGAAATACTATCCAAAAGCAGTGTAATAATGATTGTATTGTTCCATTGTATCTAAATCGATAAGTCCGTTTGGAGCATCAAGCTGAATCATTTTACTCAAGTGTTTTTGAATAACTGATTTTGCTCCATAATCATGCTTTAGCTCTTTTAATTCAGAAAAGAAATTCTTGCCGAATAACGCCGGTACACCTACTTGGTCCCCATAGGAGGACACAATAATACGATCTTGACTTATGCAGCTCATTACAAGTTTTTTATAATGGTTGTTATCAAGTAATGGTTGATCACAAACTGCAATTAGTAAGCCATCAAAATCAAAGTTCATTTCCTCAAAGTATTCTATGATTTTGACTATCGAAGAGCTCATTCCATCTTTCCATTTTGCATTGCTAATGAGCTCAATATTTTCAGTTTTTACCTGTTCCGAAATAATGTTTTCATTGGCCCCTAAAACGACAAAGACCTTTTCGACTCCTGATTGCAATAACTGATTGATGGCATGACCTAAAAGCGTAGTTTTCTTCCAGGGTAAAAGTTGTTTTATTCTTTTCATTCTGTTTGAAGCACCTGCTGCCAGGACAACACCGGCAACCTTTGGACGGAATGTAACTCCACTCATCTTAGAGTTTGGTATTTAAATGGATTCTGCCTATTTTATCTTTAAGGGACTTCGGCTCCTGACCCCTTGTAATTGAAAGAATCTCGGAACAAATGGACAAAGCAATTTCCTGAGGAGTTTCGGCTCCGATGTTCAAGCCTGCAGGGCCAAACATGACGTCAAATATTTCTTCATTGATCGAAGGGAATTTTTCAATCAAATCGTTAAGCATCCGCTCCCTTCTGTTTGAAGGACCTAAAAGACCAATGTAGCAGGGTTGACTTTTGATCAAATGAAACAGATATTCCAAATCCTTGACATAGCTATGTGTCATCAGAACCACAGCCGTATTATGATCAATAAGGTCCAGATTAAGTTCTCCCGGGTTTGTTTTTTCCAATTTTTGGCTGCCCGGAAAATCCGTTAATACCTGGGGGCTGGACGGGCTGACAACAACGGTAACATCCCAGCCCAGTGAGGCAGCCATCAGGGATAGTTGAGATGCATCATGCTCTGCACCGATGATCAGTAAATGAAAACATGGATTTAACTGCTGCTCAAATACTTTAAGTTCTTTCCCTTTTATTCTGTATTCCCGACCCGAAAAAGCAAATGCTCCCTGAGAGCCAAAATCAAAATACGAGCCCAGTTCGGCGTTCTCACCCTGCTCTCTTGAATATTGACTTTTTATGATAAAAGTATTCCGACTTTCGAGTATTTCTTCAAATGTCGTGATCATATCCTGACTCGGACAGAATTTTTCGATCAGAATATATAAGGTTCCTTCACACCCTAATCTGTAACGACCATCATAGGTCATCATTTTGGATACCCCTGTTTTAAAAACGGTTCCGGATTGTTTAAGAATCTCTTTTTCAACACAGCCACCGCTCACCGCTCCCGTCATATGCCCATGTTCGTTGATCAACATGCGGACCCCCGGCCTTCTGTAAGACGAGCCATCAAGGTCAACTACTGTTGCCAATACACAATCAAGCCCTAAATGCCGCGCATTTAGATAACCCTGAATAATTTGTTTTAGTTCATGTGTCATAAATCATAAAATATCAAAAGCCTACTTTGATGTATTTATTCCGTCTGGGCTTTTGCATCTTCAATCATCTGTTCATTGGCTGCAACCCCAATCTCAACACGACGGTTTTTAGCCTGATTCTCCTTCGTGTCATTTTCAAATCGAGGTCTGGTTTCTCCAAAAGCTTCTACTTTAAACCGATTTGCGGCAACTCCTTTGGCTTTTAAATAGGCTACAACAGAATTGGCACGTCTTTGGGACAATTTCATATTATAATTTTCATCACCAACGCTATCTGTATGCCCTTCGATCATTAATTCAGTATCAGGAAACTCTATAAAAATCTCAGCAACAGCATCGAGATTCTTTTTGGCTTCCGGGGTTAAATCAGCGCTGTCAAAAGCAAAATTAACTCCACTTTTGTCATCAAAAATAATTTGAATCCCCTCTCCCACACGTTTTACTTCAGCCCCAGGAACTGCTTCTTCAATCTTATCAGCCTGTTTATCCATTTGCTTTCCAATTACTGCCCCTGCAGCTCCTCCAATTGCGGCTCCAATTAAAGCACCACCAATATTTCCACCAATCAATCCTCCAACCAATGCCCCGGCTGCAACACCTATCCCTGCTCCTCGTTGGGTCTTGTTAGAATTTTGAATCGCAGTACAACTCATGTTTAAAGACAATATTACTGCCAGGGACAATCCGTATATTTTTATCTGTTTTAGCATTTCTTTTGGTTTTTATAGTGCAAAATCATCAGAAACCTTTGTATAAGTGAGCACAACGTCAAACTCGTTGCCCTCGTAACTTGTCCTAACCCTCATTAACATCGTGTTTTCATCAAGAGAATCTATATCCGATCTGTAGCCTCTGTTTGCAGAATCAATAGGCTTATTCTTTTCATCAACATACTTGAATTGAAACTGGTAGGTTCCGTCTCCTGGCTCATAAAATGACCAGTGAATTCTCGTGGCAACACCTTCGCATTGAGAACCATCATTGATAGTGTATTTACCAGACCCGTTATTAGGAATGAATACCCATTGACTACCCTTAAAACATGCTGAATCCGCCATGTCAAACAAATTGGCCTTGTAGAGCCCTTTTTCGCCAACAAATTTAATATTGGTTATTTCCCAGGTCCCTTTTAAAGTTTTCTTGCTTGGCTTAGAGGCTGAACTTGACTGCGTTGAGCCACATGAACTGATTAATAAAATAGTAAGTGTAAGAAGTAGTAGTTTTTTCATAATGTGGCGGTGTTAAAGTTTCTCAAATTTACGAAATTAAAATCTTCGCTCATAATCAAAATTTAAGGGATCAATAATTGATCAGATCCATTAAAGCCAATTCAAATCTCTTGTTGGGAAGGTAGATCTCTTCCAGGTTCTTCGCAAATGGAATGGGCATCTCCGGAGAGCCGATTCGAACTACAGGAGCATCAAGAAATTCAAAACAATGTTCACTGATAAGTGCTGAAATATCAGAGGCAATACCCCCAAACAATGAGTCTTCCTGAAGAATAATAACTTTTCCGGTTTTTTTAACAGAGTTGTAGATTGCCTCGGTATCAAGGGGCTGCAAAGACCTTAGGTCAATCAGGTCAGCTTTCAGCTTAAGTTTTTCCAAGGAGTCAATTGCCCAGTGAACTCCAGCTCCATAAGTTATTATCGATATTTCTTCACCTTCCTGAACCAGTGAGGCCTTACCGATAGGGATCGTGTAAAAATCGTCAGAGACTTCCTGATAAACAGATCTGTACAATTGTTTGTGCTCAAAAAATAGTACCGGGTTTGGGTCTTCAATTGCTGAAGCTAAAAGGCCTTTTGCATCGGCAGGAAAAGCAGGGTAAACAACCTTTAATCCCGGAGTTTTTGTAAACCATGCTTCGTTTGTTTGACTATGGAACGGTCCTGCTCCTACTCCAGCTCCACAAGGCATTCGCAAAACAACATCAGCATTCTGACCCCATCGGTAAAAAGATTTTGCCAGAAGGTTTACAACTGGATTAAACCCGGAAGTCACAAAATCTCCAAATTGCAGTTCAACGACCGATTTTACACCTGAAACACTTAAACCAAATGCAGCTTCAATAATCGAGGATTCACATATGGGGGTATTCCTGACTCTTTCGGGTCCGAATTTTTTTGCAAACCCTTCCGTTATTTTAAAAACTCCGCCATAGGAAGCGATGTCCTGCCCCATAATGACCAGTTCCGGATGTCTTTCCATACTTTGATACAAACCCTGTGAAATCGCATCGACCAATCGGATCTTTGAGACTTTCTTGCTAGGATCAATAATCTGGTTATCAAAGTTTTTGTATACGTCACTTAATTCTTTTTCCAGGCTCGAGTTGACCTCTTTTTCCTGAAATGCAATGTCAAGATTATCATTGATCTCGTGAGCAAATTCGGTTTTAATAGCAACTTCCTCCTTTTCCGAGAGAATAGATTCATTCCTTAAAAACTCCTGAAAGTTTAAAATAGGATCCTTTCTTGACCATTCATTTAAAAGCTCTTTGGGGACGTATTTGGTTCCGCTGGCTTCTTCGTGTCCCCTCATTCTAAATGTTTTGAATTCAAGTAAAACGGGCCTTGGATCTTTACGGATGCTTTTGGTAATTTCGGCTACCCTGGAATACACTTCAACGATATTGTTGCCTTCAATAATATGGCTTTCCATGCCATATCCTTTTCCCTTATCTGCAATATGTTCACAATTGAATTGTTCACTTACAGGTGTGGATAAGCCATATCCATTGTTCTCGATGCAAAACAGGACCGGTAAGCTCCAAACGGATGCTACATTTAAAGCTTCATGAAAATCACCTTCACTTGTAGCACCTTCGCCCGAAAAAACAGCGGTAACCTTTTCTTCATTTTTCAACTTGTGAGCCAGGGCTATTCCATTAGCTACCCCGAGCTGTGGCCCAAGATGAGAGATCATACCGACAATTTTAAATTCCTGTGTCCCAAAATGAAAGGATCGATCACGACCTTTGGTAAAACCATTCATTTTACCCTGCCATTGAGAAAATAGCCTATACAAGGGGATTTTCCTGTTTGTGAATACGCTTAGGTTTCTGTGCATGGGAAGGATGTACTCATCTTCCCTCATGGCCAGTGTAATTCCTGAAGAGATTGCTTCCTGGCCAATTCCTGAGAACCATTTTGAAATTTTTCCCTGTCTTAAGAGGATCAGCATTTTCTCCTCGATCATTCTTGATTTAAGCATTGCCTTGTACAGATCAATGAGTTGGGAAGCATCCAGTTTAGGCTTGGAGTAGTCAAAATTCATAGAAAAAACATTCAATAATATGACATAAAGAAATTCTACTCAAATATCGATTTTTTTATCATCTTTTAGGTATCATATCAAGTAAAAATCCTCCTTATTAAAACGTAACAAAGAGGATTTTCATAAATATTCTATATTCTTTAAAAGGATATTTCCTTGAATATCTGGTGCATGAGCCTTTTCTTGTCATTGATCACTTCTTCAAGAGAAATAGAGGTTTCAGTTCGTTTGATTCCTTCGATTCTATCAAGCCTGAAAATGATCTCCTTGGCATGCATGGTGTCTTTTGCCCGAATTTTGCAGAAAATTGAAAATTTACCGGTCGTAAGATGAGCCACCGTAACTTCGGGAATTTTTCTCACTTCTTCAATCACCAGTTGTGTTGTTGAGGAGTTTTCCAGAAACAACCCGACATAAGCAATGAAAGTATATCCCATCTTATTGTAATCGACGCTTAGCGTAGAACCTTTGATAACCCCCTCATCTTCCATCTTTTTCACTCTTACATGAATGGTACCGGCTGATACGAGAAGGTTTTTTGCTATATCTGTAAATGGAGTTCTTGCATTTTCAATAAGGGCCTCTAAAATTTGATGATCTAATTCATCCAATTTGAATTTTGACATAAGTATTGCATTTGTTTATATTGCAAATATGACAAAATTTGTCAAAATAAATACATTTTTTACTAAAAAAGATTAGTATTTTATGGTTAATTTTTAATTAAACGTGTTTTTAACCCAAATCTCAACATCTTTTTCATCATTAAATAAGAGCCCTTCACCTTCAATAATCTTATCAGCATTAAAGTCAGCTAAATTTCTTAACTGATTTACACTTGGTTCAAATTCCAGTTTCCCTTCTTTATTAAGTTTTTCAATAAATAATACTCCAATATCCATTAGTTCATCTTTCAGGTTAATATTTCGCACAATAATATCCAGGTACTTCTTCTCATTGTTGGGAATGTTGAAATAGTCTTTATGAAGATCCAGGTCAGATTCTAAGGCAATAAACCTTATACCCTCGAGAAGTGCTAAAAATGTACCTAATCTTGATTCCTTTCGCAAGTAGTCTCCTTTACTGTGGCCAGCTTCAATGAGAACAGTATTGAAACCCATTTTCTGAAAATTATCTCCTGTTGCCGTTGGGTAAAACTCATCGGTGTAACGCCCTATTCTGCCCGGCATAACCTGTTGCAGGGATCTGTTGATCGAAGAAATAACACTCATTGTTTTTTTTCTACCCTCGGTTATGCTTCTTTTTACATCAACTGAAGGAGCCAAAAAAGACATGGTTGCCGTTTTAGTACCCGGTTCCACACTAAAAATTGTCCTCTGGTCATGAAGATTAAAGCAATAATCGGGTTTTATCTTTTGCAGGACCTCCTGCAAAACGACACTTTCAGGAGCCTTTTTGTCAATGACATCCCGGTTTAGGTCAATACCCTGGGCATTTACCCGGGTATAAGCCTGTGCTCCGTCAGGGTTCAAAATAGGTATACAATGAATCGAACATTTATCGAGAATTTGATCTTTTAAGGGGTCAAATTCATTTGAATTGTCAAAGAAATTAAACAGGTCGAACAATCCTCTTGTCCCGGTACTTTCATTTCCATGCATCTGGGTCCATAGGAGAATATTAACCGGACCGCTTCCAAAGACGATTTTGTGAATATCCCTTCCCTCAAAGGACCGGCCAATTTTCTTCAGCTTAAAATCTTTTGGCAGGGAGGACATGTATGGTTTTATATCCTCAAGAGATAGGTGACGGCGATCAAGATTTTCGTCTCTGATCGCTCCATATATATCGATAATGGAACTGACTTCTTTTTCATTCATTTTACAAATGTAAACAATTAGATTTTTACAATTGTAAACAGCATTAATCTAGAATAATTTTACAAGTGTAAACAATGTGAAGGCCTAACTTAGCATTGGTACCAAGGTTTTATAAAATATTTTTATTGATCTTTAAAATATTATATAAAATATATTATATCAGGTTTTTAAATTACTTTACTTCAATTTAATATTCATGTTAATTCACTTTACATACCTCAGAATTTATAAATATTGTTATGTCAATCAATAATAATATTTACATTTGTTACAGTAGAGCAGTTTACAATGATAAACAATACCGAATTTTCTGAAAGACTTAAAAGGATCATGGAGTATTACCAGCTGTCGGCCTCGGGTTTTGCTGATAGAATTGAGGTTCCAAGATCCAGTATTTCTCATTTGCTTTCAGGAAGAAACAGACCAAGCCTCGACTTTGTTATGAAGGTCATTAAAGAATTTGACCAGGTTGAATTGTACTGGCTTTTAAATGGGAAAGGTAATTTTCCTAAGAAGGCATCCCCTATCGAACCGGATGTAAATCCCGCTCCTAAAGAAAAAACACAGGAAACCAAAGAAAATGCCGATCCAAACAAAGGCATGCGCTCCAAGGAAATAGAACGAATTGTGATATTTTTTAAAAACGGAACTTTTAAAGAGTATCTCAAATAAAAAACCCCTGACTTTGATGTCAAGGGTCTGTTTGGTTTAATGCATGTCTGGTTCTATTCAAGTCGGGTGAGTCCGTCCTGAACAATGTTTACCAATGTTTCTTTATTGTCAAAATCCGATTCATTTTTCACTGCAAGAACCTGCTGTAAGACTTGTTTAGCCATTTTATCAACACCGTATTGCTTGTATTGATTTCCAACCTGGACAAATGAATCCACGAGATTTTGGGTAGCTTCCTCATTTGAACTGGAGGCAACCCACTGAAATCCTGATTTATAGGTGTTCGCTTTTTCTTTGTCTTGCGTAAAAAACATTCCAGCGATTAAATTATTGGCTACAAAAGGCATTTCTGATTCTGTTTCATCCATGATGAATAATGGAATCAATGCATCTTTTAAACTTTCTTTTTCCATTTTATCTGTAATGGAAGTCGCATAGGCAAGGGCAGCCTCTTTATCTTCCCAGTAGAGTGATGTAAGGGAGCTACCCTTTACAGCGCTGGACTCACTATTTAATCCTTCGCGGTACAAATCAACATAGGCACCTCCATCAAGAATGAATAGTTTATCAATGGCTGCTGCTCTTACAAGCGTTTTTGGATCATTGACCGCCATGGCTTCAATTGCCTTTACGGCTTTTTTTGAACCATTGGCTTCAAGATCAATATTTTTAATCGCCAGGATCCTTATGCCGTAATACGGGTCATTTAAAGCGTTTTCATAGGTTTTAAATACCTCCTCATTTTCCTGATAGTTTATCAGTTTATCAAGAGCCTCTTTCCTGTCTTCATATTTCTTGCCCACTTTATATAAGTGAACCAGGTTTTCCGCCGTCTTTTCATCGTTGAATTCCGCCAAAAGCGTCCTGTCGGCATCAACATTGACCAGTTTAGGCATATTTTCATATTTGAAAGAAAAAGAATTGGTTTTTTGATCCACCCAAACTTCATATCGCTTTGGAGTTTCTTCTTCAAAAACTTCTATTGCAAGCGGAAACTCAAATATATTCTCCTGGGTCTGTTCGATCTGAACCGTTACAATTTTTGCCTCTTCACTGTAAACATAGTTAACATCGAGTTTTGGATGACCGTTGCTAAAATACCATTGATTAAAGAACCAGTTCAGATCTTTTCCGCTTACTTCTTCAAAAGCCAGCCTTAACTGATGAGCTTCTCCGGTTCCGTATTTGTTATCATTCAAAAATTGATTCATCCCAGCTTTAAAGGCTTCATTTCCAAGATAACTTCTCAGCATATGCAGGATGGTTCCTCCTTTATTGTAAGAAACGGCATCAAACATATCTTCTCTGCTGTTATAATGAAACCTTACCAGGTCTTTTAGTTCATTGCTCGGTGTAAGGTACCCTTTTACCTCCTTTAATCTGTGGGCATCTGCATGGTCTCTTCCGTACTTATGCTCTAACCACAAATACTCACTGTAATTGGCAAATGATTCATTGATCGTCAGGTTGCTCCAGCTTTCAGCAGTGACAAGATCTCCAAACCAGTGATGGAACAATTCATGGGCTATGGTAGCTTCCCAGGTATTATCATCTATGAGTTCTCCGGCCGTTTGGTAGGCCATCTCTCCATGTAGAACCGCCGTTGTGTTTTCCATTGCTCCGCTTACATAGTCACGTCCAACCATTTGAGCATATTTTGGCCATGGATATTCAACTCCCGTGTATTCAGAATAGAAACCTATCATTTCCGGTGTCAAACCAAAAATTCCTCTTGCAACCGATTCGTATTCTTTCTCCACATAATAGTCCACGTCAAGCTCCTTCCATTTGTCCTGGACCACGCTAAATTCTCCCACCCCCATAAAGAATAAATAAGGAGCATGTTTTTGATCAAATTTCCAGTAATCAGTTCTGGTTCCGTCTGAATTTTTAGTTTGGTTTTTTAAGAGCCCGTTAGAAAGGGTTACGTATTGATCAGGAACAGTCATATAGATTTCCTGAGACGTTTTCTGGTTTGGCGAATCAATTGTTGGAAACCAGCAGCTACTCGCCTCGGTTTCTCCCTGGGTCCAGATCTGGGTTGGCTTTTCCGGGTCCTCGCCAAGCGGATCAATGAAATACAGTCCTTTCGCCCCGGTTATGGCTGCGCTTCCCTGCTGAGTTACTTCTTCAGGCCTGGCCGTATACTTTATGTAAACCTCGTATTCTTCGCCTTTGCCATAGGTGTTGCCCAGTTTGATCTGAAGTTTTTCACCGTCATATTCATACTTTAAGTCTTTGCCATTTGAAGTAATTTTATGAATCAGCATAGATTTGGCATCTAATTCCAACTCATTTACATTGTAAAAATGAGGTGTTAAAGTGATCCAGGCTTCTCCATTCATCTGACTTTTATCAAAATCAAAATCTACTTTTAATTTTGTATGAACCAGGTTACTAACCTTTTCACGTTCAGCTCTGTATTCCGTATTGATCGACTCAGTTACCTGAGCAAATGTAAATCCTATACTTAAAAAAAAGCATAGCAATAGTGCTTTAAAATTCATGGTTTTAATAAAGTTAATGGTTTGAGACCGCAAATATAGATGAAATGTTAGAAATCAAATCGTTAAAGTTGGGTTAAAAAAAACTGCTTCAGCGCTGGGCTGAAGCAGTTTATTAAAGTTAACCAGATTTAAATATTACAAACAGATTTAAATATCACCAAATAATTCAGATAATTGTCCAAGAGCATCTCCTGCTCCCCCTTTATCGATATTTTCCATATCCTTGGCCATTTTCATGATCTTTGCCGGATCCATTTTATTGCCAAGTACCCTTGCAATGGCAAATCCTTTATCGTTATCCGCGGCAAACAAGACAAACTCGTCAATGGCATCATCTTCTCCCTGGTAATTGATTACAATGTTGACATTGTCGTGCTTCATTCGCATTAGCTCATTGTACTTACTCCCTTTAATGATCTTTTTAACCTGTTCGTACTCTGTCGCATATTGATCGGCATTCTCAGCATTGATCTTGAATGCCAGCACATTCAGTTTTTTAATGCTTTCCATTGTCGATTTTGTTTCCTCAGAGGCGCTTTCCTGGACCTTAAAAAGGCTTGCAGGGATGTCAATGGCTAAAAAGTTTGAGTTATCCTGCTTTTTGACATAGTATTCCTGGATTGTCATTTCCTTATTACAGGATATAAAGAACATGGTCGTTAAGACGAGGATTGAAAGTGTTTTTATTTTGTTATTCATGGTTTTAAATTTTATTGTTTACTTGCCTTTTCTAAATGTTCTCCCCCTGGAAGATCCATCTTATCGGTCAATTTGGCAATTTGATTCAAATCGATATCACCTGTTAAAGAAATGATCACAGACTCTTTTGAAGTACTGTCACTGTCTTTTACGAACATGAACAGTTCTTTTACAAAATCTTCAGACTTACCTTCTTTGACATAAATGGTAACATTGCTGCCCTCATCCTTTACACGCATCAGTTCTTCAAGGTTTGCTGACTTTAAATAACTCTTTGCTGCGCTTTCCATCTGCTTGGCAACTTCCGAACTTTCTGTTGCATAAACCTTCAGTGAATTGATGTTCTTTATCAGATCCATGTATTCTTCATCAGAATCCTGACCAATCTTACTCATCAGGGAAAATGCCTTTTGAGTTACCACTACTGAAGTTACTCCTTCGATATCTTCAAATTTATCGAATTGTGACTGGGCACTGGCAATCCATCCTGACATTACCATTACCGCTACTAAAATGACTTTATTGATTTTCATAATTTTATTATTACTTGTTTATTAGATTTATTGATTAAAAACTTTATTCTTCGCACTCTCAAAGGTTCTAAGCTGGGCCATGGCTTCAGTACCTTTGTTAAATTTATCCAGTTGCGCTATGGCACCTGTACCTTTGTTAAGGCTTTGAGAGATCAGTTCAAGAGCCTTTTGAGTTTCCATATAGGCCAATCTTGCTTCTTCCTCTTCTCTTTCGTTTTCCTGGTAAACAGAATAGACTCCTATAAAAAAGATTAGCATTGCTGCTATGGAAAGCCATCTGAGGTTTAAATTCACAGGTTTCTTTAATTCAATCTTTCTTTCTGAAGACTCCATGGAACTAGCACTAAAGAAGTTGAACATTTCCTTGTGCTCTGCTAAATGAGCCGGCACATCTTCCTGTTCAAAGAAATCTTTTAGAATTGCCTCCTCTTTTAATGAGGTTTCAGCTTCAAAATATTTTTCCAGTAAGTTTTCAATTTTAGCCAATTCCATAATTCTGTTTTTTAATAAATTTTTCTCTTAATGTTTTTCTTGCTCTCGACAAGGCCACCCTTATCGCTGTCGGTTCCATATTCATGATCTTTCCAATTTCCTGAAATTCATAATTTTCTACATCCCTCAATTGAATGATCATTCTTTGTTTTGCAGGCAGGTCATTCATCATCCTTTTTAAGATATCTGCCCCGTCTTTGTATTCAAGATTTTCTTCTTCCCTGCTCGATTCATCCTTATAATTACTGTGAACCAGCGTCAGATTTGATGCTCTTTTTGATTTTAACTGGTCAAGGCAGTAATTCTTGGTCATCATCATGGCGTAAGCCTCAACATTATCATATTGCTCTATTTTATTTTTGTTTCTCCATAATTTAAGGTAAAGCTCCTGCGTGGCGTCCTCTGCTTCATCCGAAGACACAAGCAATCTTTTTGCCAATCGAAACACCTTATCTTTAAAGGGTAAAACCGTTTCCAGAAATTCTTTTTGGTTCATTTATTTCAGTAAAAAAAGCAATTTATAAATTCTGCTACACCTTTAACACGATTTGGCATCTCTTTTGTTACATAAAAAATAAAAAAAAGTGAAAAATTCCTTATTTTTGAGGTGCTAATAAAAAAATTGAAAATGAAAAGATTACTCCCCCTATTCTTTGGAATGGCTCTGTTTTTAGCCTCCTGTAGTGATGATGACTCCGTTATTGACGGCGGAGTTAATGGTGATGGGCAGGAAGTTAACCTGAACGAACCTATTAATGATTTTGTGTGGAAGGCGATGAATTCCTGGTACAACTGGCAAAAAGAATCTCAAAATCTTGACGACACAAAAGATGATATTAAAAATGATTACTACACGTTTTTAAATTCTTATAACGATGCTGAGGATTTTATGTATCAGTTATGCTATAAACACTGGAGTGTTGTTGGAGATGGAAATGCGGTAGACAGGTTCTCATGGTTTATCGAGGATTATGAGGTTCAGGAAAAGGCTTTTCAGGGTATAACGACGTCTTTTGGAATCAGGTATCAGCCTGTTCAGGTTACTAATGACGGAGACGTTATCTTATATCTTGAGTTTGTATCACCTGATTCACCAGCTTTCAAGGCTGGGATGAAACGGGGAGATCTTATCAGTGGCCTGAATGGTACAAGTATTAACACTTCAAATTACAGTAGTGTAATGAGTTCTTTGTCAGATAATACTGTAACTTTTTCCATTGCAGCGATAGAAGGAAATTCCTTGAAAGAATTAGATTCCAAAACCATTACCCGAGCGGTTGTTGCTGATAACCCTGTACATTTTTATAAGGTTTTTGAGGATGTGGGCGGAAAAAAGGTTGGTTATTTGGTTTACAATGGTTTTCGTTTTTCTTACAATGATGAGCTCAACGAAGCTTTTGCCTTTTTCAAATCAGAAGGAATTAATGAGCTGGTGCTGGATCTGAGATTGAATGGAGGCGGTTCAGTTGAAACAACGGCTTTTCTTGCCAGTATGATTTATGCGGATGCAGGTACTGATATTTTTGCCGAACTGATCTTTAATTCAAAGCATAGCGGATCAAACGGGGCCTATAATTTTTCCAATACACTCAACAAGTACAATGCTGAAGGGGACTCAGAAGGACAGGAACCCATTAATCGATTGAGTTCGATAGATCGTTTGTATGTCCTGGCCTCCGGAGGTACAGCATCAGCGAGTGAAATGATCATTAATGGTTTAAAACCTTTTATCCCTGTCAAAGTTATAGGTACACGGACCTATGGTAAAAATGTAGGGTCCATAACGCTTTATGATTCACCTGGTACCGATTTTAGAGCTAAATCAACCAATCAAAGTCATAAGAATGCCATGCAGCCCATTGTATTTCAAATATTTAACAAATCTGGAGAAAGTGATTACACACAAGGATTTGCTCCGGATATAGAAGTAAAAGAATGGCAGTACTGGGACAACATCCTGCCTTTTGGCGATGAGAATGAAATTGTCTTAAAGTCTGCTTTGGATGATATCAGAGGATTTGCCGCAAAGCCTGAATCAATCAAAAGGCGTACAGATGCTTTAAAACTTGATTTCGATGACCCGGAACAAAAGTTCGAAAAAGAGATGTATATTCACGCAAATTTTTTTGAGTTACCCTAATGGTGACGGCTTCTCCAGTAATGAAATTTGATGAAATTAATTTTTTGTAAAAATTCAAAATGACGAAGTAAAATAACATGATTTAACTTAACAAAAAACAATGAAAAAATTTTTCCTCCTTTTTTTGGGTTTGACTTTTTTAGTCTTCTCATGTAGTGATGATGACCCCGTAATTGATCCGGGGAATGGAAACGGAAGTAACAACGTTACGCTTAATGATCCGGTAAATGATTTTATCTGGAGAGGGTTAAACTCCTGGTATAACTGGCAGGAAGACTCTGCAAACCTGGCCGATTCAAAGGATGACAATCAAAATGATTACTATACTTTTTTAAATGGCTATAATGATTACCGGGATCTGATGTATAACTTGTGCTACAGGCACATATCTGTCGTTGGCGCAGCAAATGCAGTTGACAGGTATTCCTGGTTCATTGATGATTACGAAGAGCAAAATAATGCTTTTCAAGGGATAAGAACCCGATTTGGATTTACGGCGAATGCAGTAGAAATAGAAGGAGGGTTTGTTGTTGTTTCGATTCTTTTGGTCGAACAAGGATCTCCGGCAGAAATGGCTGGCCTTAAAAGAGGCGACATTGTGAATGCCATTAATGGTACCGTGATGAATACGGGTAATTTCAGTTCCGTTTATGGGCAGCTTGGGGATGAAACAGCAACGCTTTCAACAGTAACAGAAGAAGATGGCGTACTGACACCGGTTGAGGATATAACTATGACAAAAGCGGTTGTTGCTGCTAATCCGGTTCACTACTTTAAAATTTTTAATGATATAGGTGGAAAAAAGGTTGGATATTTACTGTACAATCAGTTTAGCGATTCTTATAACGACGAGTTAAATGCAGTTTTTGCCGATTTTAAGGCTGCCGGTATTGATGAATTGGTTCTTGATCTGAGATTCAATAGTGGCGGGTCTGGATTGGCCACTACCTATCTTGGAAGCATGATCTATGCACAGGCTGGAACCGGAATCATGTACGAGACCAAATTTAATTCTAAGCATTCACAGTATAATAGCGAAGACAGATTCCAGGATGTTTTGCAGATTCAGAATACACAACTCGAGGTGATTGGTGAAGAACCTGTAAACAGGTTAAATACCTTAAACAGGTTGTACGTGTTAACAACGGGAAGCACGGCATCTGCAAGTGAATTGGTTATCAACGGCCTTTTGCCCTATATGAACTCAATCAAATTGATCGGGACAACAACGTCTGGGAAGAATGTTGGCTCCCTCACTTTATACGATACACCTGAGATCAGGGATTATCTCGGTGAGGAATATGCGAATCCCTCGCATAAATATGCTATGCAGCCCATTTGTATACAGGTTTTTAACAAGGATGGACAAAGTGATTATATCAATGGATTTGAGCCAGATATTGAAATTGATGATTCTTTAAACTGGAATGAAGTATTACCATTTGGTGACAGAAATGAAACCCTGTTAAAGGCTGCACTGGATGATATCGAAGGAATTTCCTCAAAAAGAGAATTGACCAAGTTTCAATTGAATTCGAAAAAGCTGGATGTCAGGTCACCGGAAGATGACCAAGAGGTCTTAAATTTTGATCACTTGATCTATCCAAGGAATTAAGGTATTTTAAAAATCATAAACTCTATGCGTATTGACAAGTACTTATGGTGTACTCGTTATTATAAAACGAGGAGCATTGCCACTGAGGCTTGTAAAAAGGGGCATGTAAAACTGGATGGAGCCAATGTAAAGCCCTCGAAAGAGGTATTCAATGGTGAGAAACTGACAATCAGAAAGAATCAGATCAATTATGAAATGATAGTTTTGGATTTGCCTAAGAATCGAGTGGGTGCCAAACTGGTTGATCTTTACAGAAAAGATGTAACTCCACAGGAGGCTTTTGAGAATCAGGAGTTGTTGAAATACTCCAAGGATTATTATCGAAAAAAAGGTACGGGCAGGCCCACCAAAAAGGATCGCAGGGATATTGATAACTATAACGACGAAGATTTTGACTTTTGATGCATCCTTTTGGTCCGAAAAATACAATACCAACCAGACAGGCTGGGATATGGGACAGGTCTCCCCTCCTCTTAAAAAGTATATAGATCAGCTTGAAAATAAGGATTTATCGATTTTAATTCCGGGGGCAGGAAATGCTTATGAAGCAGCATATCTTTTCAAAAAAGGTTTTTCAGATGTAACCGTGCTCGACCTGGTTAAAGAGCCTCTTGAAAATTTTAAGAAAAGGGTACCTGAATTTCCTAAAAGTCATTTGATACAAGAAGACTTTTTTCAACATCAGGGGCAATATGACCTGATTCTTGAGCAAACTTTTTTCTGTGCTCTAGATCCTTCTTTAAGAATGGATTATATCAATAAAATGAATTCGTTACTTAAAGATAATGGAAAGCTCGTTGGCTTGCTTTTTGACTTTCGCCTTACTGATGAAGGCCCTCCTTTTGGGGGTGATGCTGACGCCTACAGCCTGGCGTTTGAAAAACGTTTTCATTTGCGTACCATGTCTCCCTGTTATAATTCTATAAAACCGAGACTTGGGAATGAACTTTTTATTATTTTTGAAAAGATAAAATAAGCAAACATGCAAAGGACCATTATCTTAAATAACGAGCAAATTCAACATAAAACAAAGCGAATAGCTTATCAGATCTATGAATCAAATATTAATGAGACTGAAATCGTTTTAGCAGGAATCAAGGAGAATGGGTTCATTTTTGCAAAAAAGATCAAGGAAGTACTTGAAACCATCTCACCCATAAAAGTGATTTTATGTGAGGTCCAAATGAATAAAAAGAAGCCCAGGGAACAAATCATCACAAGCATTAGGCAAGAGGAATATGAAAACAAAGCTCTGGTGTTGGTTGATGATGTGCTAAATTCAGGCACAACCCTGATCTACGCAGCAAAACTCTTTTTAGAGGTTCCCCTGAAAAGATTTAAAACAGGTGTACTGGTCAATCGAAATCACAAAAAATACCCCATCAAGGCTGATTTTAAAGGTATTTCTCTTTCAACCTCTATGCAGGAACATATATACGTAGAATTTAAAGGGAACAAGGCTGAGGCCTATCTGGATTAATACCTTATTTTAAATATTCTTTTAGGGTCAGCGTTACTTCAGTCAATAAATCTTCCAGGGATTTCCCGTCGATACTTATTATTTTATTGGCTTTTTCGTAAAAATTTCGCCTTTCGAACAAATGTTTTGCAACGAACTCAGTGAGTTGTTCGTCGTTCAAATCGGCGATTAGGGGCCTTTGATCCTTTTCGTTTCTGAGTCTTTGACAGATTGTGGGAATGCTCCCTTTCAGGTAGATCGAGCTGGAAAACCGATTGATCAATTCCATGTTGTTTGAATAGCATGGGGTTCCCCCTCCTACCGAAAGAACCAGTTCTGAATCCATCTTCAGTATTTCCTCAAGGAATTTGCTTTCCTGAAGCCTGAAATAGATTTCTCCCTGAGTCTGAAATATTTTATTTACAGACATTTGTTCTTTCTCTTCTATATAATCATCCAGATCCAGGTGAGGTAAATGAAGCTTGTTGGACAGTGCTTTGGCTACTGTTGACTTACCGCTTCCCATGTAGCCCAGTAAGACAAATTTCATAAAATACTGATTTATAGGTTTGTAAATTGACAGCAAATATCTTTAATTTTTTTTTAATAAAAACACTTGTATTATTAATAATTGAATGTATCTTTGCATCCGAATTATTTGACCTGGTAGCTCAGTTGGTAGAGCATCTCCCTTTTAAGGAGAGGGTCCTGGGTTCGAGCCCCAGCCAGGTCACCAGATATTCAAAAAAATATCCCGCCAAAGCGGGATTTTTTTTTAGTTTTGCATCTACTACTGCACATGTGGTGAAATTGGTAGACACGCAGCCTTGAGGGGGCTGTGTTCGCAAGAACGTGCTGGTTCGAGTCCAGTCATGTGCACTTTTAAATTTCTCTGCCCCGTTTACATAATTAAATTAAAAATCGGCGTCGTTTTCCCCTTCTCCTATGGGTTCCTTACCTGTTCTAATATATCCAAGTTTTGACTTTTCCGAATAACTAAAATAGATAGGTTTCTCATTTCTTAAAAGATCAATCACATTGGGATACATGGAAACCGGATATCTCAAATAGACCAATTTTGAATTTACGTCATGATAGTTTTCAGGAAGGCTTTTGCCGTCAGGATAGAAACTAGCCTGTAAAACGTAATCTTCATCGTGATAACATTTCACTATAATTTTTGGATAGATAAGGTTGCTTCCGGTTCGTCCGGCTTGAAAATGAACCCAATAATGGTTTATTTCACTTACAATAATTTTCATGTTTAGGTATTTAAATTGTCAATATTGAATTTAGCAAATAAGCATCAATAAAAAATTTTCACAAGGATGAATTAAGCTTATTACTTTCCGAAAGTTACATTTTATTTACCGAATCAAATAAACTATTCAAAAAAATACTAGTGAACCGGTACAGCCAATACACTTAATTCTGCTTCGGCCTGGTTTTGCCTGTAATTCCAAGAGCAACTCTTAGAACCCTTGTAATAAACTTCAACTGTATTTTCGCCAGGAGGAATTTCAGAAACTCCCTGAATACTTACATCTGACAATTTTTCAAGTTTCCTTGGATTTGGAACGTGGTATTCAACGACCTTTTCACCATTAACCAGTATTCTGTAGTAAAGGGAACTGTTAGCGTTTTCCTGATAGCCTGAGGACGGTTTGCCTTTAAATCCAACCGAAGCCGATATAAAGATCTTACTGGGTTTATCTTCCTTAATTTTCATGCTCATTGGGCCTGGAAACGGAGACCATTCTGAGCTTATGGCTCCATCAACTCTATTCTTCCAGATCTTGCTATATCTATTCATGGCGGACATATTAAAATTTACAACTAGGTAAATTTACAATCCAATGAAGAAAATAATATTGACAAAAATCATGATTTTAATAATTATTAATAACTAAAGTATAGTCAATTAACTCTCAGTCACGGTCCTGTGATTCATATAACTTAGAGTAGATACCATCCAAGTTTAACACAAATAAAAAACCCCAGTAAACTGGGGCTTTTACTCAAAAAATCGGGGGATTAATCAACAATGTTGATCGTTCCAGCCATTTCAGCATGGAACTCGCATATATAGAAAAGGGTATCAGGTGCATCCATCGGTACAGTAAAAGTAATTGTATCAGTAGCTGCTCCGTTATTGGTCACTCCATTATCATAGGAATCACCAGTCCCAAGTGTTTCAGTTGTTTTGATCAAAAAAGGATGTCCGGGTGCATTTACATTAAAAATATAAGTTTGTCCGCGTTTAAAAGTAAAATCAGGATTAGATTCGTTATTCAGGTCTCCGCCTGTAAAAACATAGGCACTCGAACCCGTGTTGCCAACGGCATAAGTTACAGCTTCACCTTCACCTCCCCCATTATCATTCAGATTGGAACCAATATTTCCCTGAGCCACTATTGTTGCAAGGTTGTCAGGACTTAAATGCACATTTATATATCCGTCGAAAGTTTCAATATCATCAAAGCCAAAAGAGCTTCCGTCATCTAGTTGTGCCAGGTGCGTATAACTCATTCCTGTATCTCCGTCAACAGGATTGAAAGAAAAGGCAATTCCTCCACCTTCTGCGGCTGAATTATTGTGAATATGAGCCGGATGAACGCCTCCAGCAGGAGTATTCATTAATTTTATCATAGCCAGAGCTTCTCCACTCTTTCTTTCATAAAATGTGGCCATTCCGGAAATACCTGGTACATCTTTTTCACCCAGGTCATACATAATTGACATTCCCGTTAACTCATTTTGGCCAATATCACCCTGAGCTACGATAACGGCAAGGTTTTCAGGACTTAAGTGTACATTTATATATCCGTCAAAGTCCATTAGCTGGTCATAAGTAAGTGCCGAACCATCGTCTAAAGCCCTAATATTGGTATAGCTCATACCTGTGGTTCCGTCTACCGGTGTAAGGCTTACAGCAATTCCGCCTCCTTCAATAGCAGAATTGTTGTGTATGTGGGCCGGGTGAATTCCTCCTTCAGGAGTATTCATCAATTCGAGTTTTGCCAGGGTTTCACCATTATTTCTTTTATAGAAATGAACCATTCCTGAAATTCCAGCTACATCTTTTTCACCTAACATGTACATCATTTCGCTTCCTGACAACTCATTGCCTCCAATATCACCCTGAGCCACAATCGTGGCTAATTCTTCAGCGCTTAGATGAACATTGATATAGCCATTGAAATCCAATAGATCATCATATGAAACGGCAGTTCCATCATCTAATTGGCTTACACTTGTTTTACTCATTCCCGAAGTACCGTCTACAGGATTTAAAGAAACAGCTATTCCGCCACCTTCCAGTGCATTACCATCATGGATGTGGGCCGGGTGGATTCCACCTTCCGGTGTATTAGAAAGTTCGATCACACTCAGGGCTTCTCCATTGATTCTTTCAAAGAAGGTAACGGTTCCTGAGATCCCAGGGACCGCTTTTTCCAACAAATCATATGATTTTGAAGTTCCGGTTAGTGCATTTTCGCCTATATCTCCCTGTGCCACGATCGTTTCAAGGTCATCTGAACTTAAATGAACATTTATATATCCGTCAAAAGCAACCAGATCATCGTAACCAATGGCTGTTCCGTCATTCAATGCTGATACAGTAATTGAGCTTTTTCCTGTCGTTCCATCTACAGTACCTAAAGTTAAGGCTACATCTCCTCCCTCAGCTGCCGTATTGTAGTGTATGTGTGCAGGATGCTGGCCACCGGCAGGAGTATTTGATAGTTCTAGTTCAATTGCCACCGTATTATCGGAATATTCTATAAAAGTTGCTTTACCAGAAATATCAGCTACGGCAACGGCATTGAGATCATACTCAGTACTTTTGGAGACTGTGATTGGTGGATCCACAGGATCTGGATCCGGAGTTATAATGGGATCATCATCATCACTACATCCAGTGAAGGATATAACGAGAAGTGCAAGCATCAAATTTTTTAAAATGGAAAGTTTAATCGGTTTCATGGTTTCTATTTGTTTAGGTATTCTTGTCTTATTCAATAACGTTTTAAGCGGTGCTTGGAGGCTTATGGGTTACCTCCAAACACTATCTTAAAAAAGATCGATTCACCTTCTCCTCTAGATTAACTGAAGACTTTACAAGCAGAAACCAAGACCTAAATGCAACAAGAATTAAATACAGAAAAGCGAGGACCCTACCTGTCTCACCATTTCTGTAAAAAGCCTCATATAAAGCCATACAGGGAATTAAGAGAATAACAATGAATCGATTTAAATGTCCGTTGACAGCCTCTGCTGCAGATGTCAAATCAAACGCCTTGATCAATGAATGGTTTTGAGTCGCCGTAGTGCTTAAGCGATCATTTCTTGGATTCATTTTTCTTGATAAAGCGTTCATAATTCAAAATTATTGTTCAACAAATATACAACTAAAACTGAACAAAAAAAATATTTTGAATAAAAATGTCTAAGATTATTATTTTTTTCTTAGACAATATTAAGAAATTGCTTTAGGCATTAAAAAAACCCGAATGAATAATTATCATTCGGGTTTTTACTAAAATTATAATCTTACTTAAGATTTACTTTAAATTTTTCCCCCCAAAAAAACTTAAAGTATTCAAAATTAAAACCTGACTAAAAAACAGGCAATGATTTTTATCATGAAAATTTCCGCATACCAATCCCTGGTCAGTCTTCCTTCTCCAAATAATCAAATCTGATAGGTACGAGGTGCTGATCTATAATTACTGTTTTTAACTGACCCTTAGATTCATATTTGACCAATACGACATTATAATTCATTTGAGGCTTCATTTCATGACTTAATTCAAGTGCCTTCCATTTTTTTACTGTTTTAAGTTTGATAATGTCAACATCAGAGTCTTCAAGCTTGATTAAAACCTCTTCCACTTTGTCTTCCGATACACTTATCTGACCGAGTATTACAGCAGGAAACATTAAAGCCAGAATGAGCAAAAATAGATTCTTTATCATAATTAGGGGGATTTATGATTAAGACTGAAAAGATACGAATTATTTGGGATTCTAAATTTTGAGATAATTCCTATCCGTTAATTTTGTTTTTAAAAAAAATTATCTCTTATCGTTTGTTTTATTTGTAATGTCAGACTATATTTGCACCCGCTTAAAACAATCAATTAATGGGTCGCGTAGCTCAGCTGGATAGAGCATCTGCCTTCTAAGCAGACGGTCATAGGTTCGAATCCTATCGCGATCACAGATGAATAGTAAAGGCCTCACGAAAGTGAGGCCTTTTTATTTGGAGAATCCGTTAAAACCTTGGTTTTATAAGGAGTCGACAAATAAAAAGGATCTATCCGTCTTTAGACGGATGTGGGCCTTTTATTCTCAAAATGGATTGCACTTAGGATCACGCGAGTAATCCTTTAAGGAATTATCCGTCGTTAGACGGATGTGGGCCTTTCATTCTCAAAATGGATTGCATTTAGGATCACACGAGTAATCCTTTAAGGAATTATCCGTCGTTAGACGGATGAGGGCCTTTCATTCTCAAAATGGATTGCATTTAGGATCACACGAGTAATCCTTTAAGGAATTATCCGTCGTTAGACGGATGTGGGCCTTTCATTCTCAAAATGGATTGCACTTAGGATCACGCGAGTAATCCTTTCATTGTCAATATGTCCGCAATGTTGTACCAGTCTTGAGTTGTGAATTTTCATCTTAAGTAATGGTCTGGAAAATATTTATTTTTTTTATTCATTTTTTTGTGTTTCATTTGTAAACTGAAGCTTTTATCAAACGGAGCTTTTAGCTGAACAAAGTGAAAACTGTTTTTACGTTCGGGCTTTTGAAAATTAGGAAGTCAAATTCAAAAGCAGCTTATGGTGTAAGCGACCGAAATTTAAAGCTAACTTCCGCTGTAAATTATTTTTCCGCGCAAATTATTTCGTGTTTCATTTTAGAAATACAGTATCATATTATGATTTAATAAAAGTATTAGACTTCTCTATATGAGGCAGTTATCGCTCCCCTTATATTCTATTAACTTTTAAAAATCTAAGATGAATACAAAATATATTGATTTTATCAATCAGACTTTTGATTTTCCACAACCTGAATTTGACCTGGTTGATAATAAATTATTGTTTCATGACATTGACTTAAATAAACTAGTTGAAGTTTATGGGTCACCTTTGAAGTTTACCTATCTACCCAGAATATCCGAAAACATAAACAGAGCAAAAAAATGGTTTAAAGATGCAATTAGAAAGCACGATTATCAGGGTGTTTACAAATATTGTTATTGTACCAAGAGCTCACATTTTAAGCATGTGCTTCATGAAGCGTTGAAGAATGACATACATATCGAAACATCTTCAGCATTTGATATCGACATTGTAGAAAGCCTTAAAAATTCTGGAAAAATAAAGAATGATACCTTTATTATATGTAACGGTTTCAAAAGGGAACAATACATTACCAACATTGCGAGACTTGTAAACGACGGGCATCTAAATTGCATACCCATAATTGATAATTTTGAGGAAATTGATCTGTTGTCAAGTGAAATTCACAAGAATTTTAATATTGGTATCAGAATCGCTTCAGAAGAAGAGCCAAAGTTTGAATTTTACACCTCAAGATTAGGTATTGGCTACAAGAATATAGTTCCTTTTTACGAGAGTCAGATCAAATACAATCCCAAGATTCAGCTTAAAATGCTTCATTTCTTCATTAACACGGGTATCAATGACAATGCCTATTATTGGAATGAACTTTTAAAATGTTTAAAAGTATATACAAGTCTAAAAAAGATCTGCCCTTCATTGGATAGCCTGAATATTGGAGGTGGCTTTCCCATTAAAACCTCTTTAGCATTTGATTTTGATTATGCCTACATGATTGATGAAATCATAAACCAAATCAAATTAGCCTGTGAGGAAGAAGGAGTTCCCGTTCCGAATATTTTTACTGAATTTGGAAGCTTTACCGTTGGAGAAAGTGGTGGAGCTATCTATGAGGTTCTGTATCAGAAACAACAAAATGACAGAGAGAAATGGAACATAATCAATTCTTCATTCATTACTACTCTTCCCGATACATGGGCTATAAATAAAAGGTTTATCATGCTTCCAATCAATAGATGGGATTGTGACTATGAACGCGTATTGCTCGGTGGTTTAACATGCGATAGTGATGATTATTACAATAGTGAGCAACACATCAACGCGATATACTTGCCTAAGTACGACAAGGATAAACCATTATATGTAGGGTTTTTTAGTATTGGAGCTTATCAAGATACAATCGGTGGGTATGGAGGTTTACAACACTGCCTGATTCCTGCCCCGAAGCATGTATTAATTAGTAAAGATGAGAAGGGAAATATTAATACTCAACTATTTCGTGAAGAACAAAAAAGTGAAGAATTACTTAAAATTTTAGGATACAAAAAAGAAGTTAAACGAATAGATAAATTTCAAAACGAAGAGTCTGAAAGAAATTTTCAATTTGTAAATAAATAACCTATGAATACGAAAACTTATGCTGGAATTCCAGAACAATATGCAAAGTTAGAACAGGCGAAGATTGTATTAATTCCTGTTCCCTACGATGGGACAAGTACCTGGCAGAAAGGAGCAGATAAAGGACCGGAAGCCTTCCTGGAAGCTTCGGAAAATATGGAGTTATATGATATAGAAACAGATTCTGAAGTATACAAAAATGGTATTTTTCTAACACCCCCCATAGATACAAATGCTACACCAGAAGACATGGTCAATGCGGTGCACATGGAAACAAAGAAATACATAAAGAAAAATAAGTTTGTTACTGTTTTTGGGGGAGAGCATTCTATTTCAATCGGCACAATCAAGGCTTTTAATGAAGTTTATGATAATTTAACGGTTTTACACTTAGATGCTCACGCTGATTTAAGACAGTCCTATGAAGGCAGCACTTGTAATCACGCCTGTGCCGTTTATCAGGCCAGTATAAATACAAACCTGATACAGGTAGGAATCCGTTCTATGGATGTTAAGGAGAAATCTGTAATGGATTTTGATAAAACCTATTTTGCTCATGATATGGCAGCAGATGATACCTGGGTTGATTCCGCTCTTGAACAAATGACAAATAATGTTTTCATAACATTTGATCTGGATGCATTTGACCCTTCAATTGTGCCAAGCACAGGAACGCCAGAGCCTGGAGGTTTATTTTGGTACGAAACCTTAGGTTTCTTAAAACAAGTATTTGCAGAGAAAAACGTCGTTGGGTTTGATATTGTGGAGTTATGTCCTAACGAAAACGACAGATCATCAGATTTTCTGGCTGCTAAATTATATTATAAAATGTTGAGTTATAAGTTCTGTAACGAAGTAACAGATGATCATTATGACGAATCATATGAAGAACCCAATAGTTTGATTAAAAAAATAAAATTTGATGAAGAAGATGAGTACTAAAGGAGCCATTTCTGCTTTTATTGAGAAATACTATTTGCATTTTAATGCGGCTACCTTAGTAGATGCTGCAAAAGCGTACGATGAACAGCTAAAAAACGGGGCAAAAATGCTGGTGTCACTGGCAGGTGCCATGAGCACTGCTGAACTCGGAAAGATTTTTTCTGAAATGATTCGACAGGATAAAGTTCATATCATATCGTGTACAGGGGCCAACCTAGAGGAGGATCTTATGAATCTGGTGGCACACTCACATTATAAGCGTGTACCTAACTATAGAGATTTGACCCCACAACAGGAATGGGATTTACTGGAAAAAGGATTGAATAGAGTTACGGATACTTGTATACCAGAAGAAGAAGCCTTTAGAAGATTGCAAAAACATATTTACGCCATCTGGAAAGAAGCAGATGAAAAGGGAGAAAGATTCTTGCCACATGAATATATGTATAAACTGCTTTTATCTGGTGTCCTTGAGGAGTATTATGAAATTGATTTAAAGGATTCATGGATGTATGCGGCTGCAGAAAAGAATTTACCAATCGTATGCGCTGGTTGGGAAGACAGCACCATGGGTAACATATTCGCCAGTTATGTCTTGAAAGGAGATCTGAGACCTGGTACTATAAAATCTGGAATAGAATATATGACGTTTTTAGCAGATTGGTATTCTGACAATTCAAGTCGAGGAATTGGTTTTTTTCAAATCGGAGGTGGCATTGCCGGTGATTTTCCTATTTGTGTAGTTCCTATGCTTTATCAGGATATGAATAGAACAACAACACCATTTTGGAGCTATTTCTGCCAAATAAGTGATTCAACTACCAGCTATGGTTCCTATTCAGGCGCTGTACCCAACGAAAAAATTACCTGGGGAAAACTAGGCATTGATACACCTAAGTTCATCATAGAAAGTGATGCGACTATAGTAGCGCCATTAATCTTTGCTTATTTGTTAGGCATGTAACGGTGTAACATAAGAATTCATGATACGAAAAATTGTAGATTATCAAAAACTGAATGAAGATATACTCAATTTATTAATTGAGAAGTTCCCGTATGGATATGGAAATGACGATTTTATCACTTTTCAAAATGCCAAGGGTGAGGTTATTGAAGCGGTCGAAGTTAGAACTGAAGACACTATTTATCTCGTAAAAGTTGGTGTAAAACTAATTAGGGCAATGGAGGATTTTGTTGAAGAAGTTGACTCGATAAATGATGAAGAGAAAGACAACATCGATATTGATTCTCTGGATAATGATGACTTAGATGAATTATAAGTGTTCATAACGACCTTAATGGACAAGAAGAATAAAAAAGTTTATCCAAATAAATTGATTTGAATATGAAAAAGCCATCGTTCCTGAATTACATATGTAAAAGGTAATAAAAGGATTTTTGATCCATAAACTTAAATAAACTATGAGCTCAAAATATTATACATGTATTTTTAAATCATTTAAGAATGGTTACTACACTTTTGTTTTTGAAGATGGTTTGGAAATGGTATTCGAGGAAATACATCCTAAAATACTGTTGAAATATGATTTAAAGAATGACAGCAAATTAAGAGGAAACTTGTTTCATTTGTATTTTTCGGAATACATGTCAGACGATGAAGTAGATTTTGTTATCTACAGAATAGAGTATTTAGAATTAATCAATAATAAATAAAATCAATGGCAACATCATTTCATCTTTCACTCCCCAGCCTTAAATTAATTGAGACCAAAATATTTTATGTCGATAGTATTGGGGGATCAATGGGAAGATATACTCAAAACTGGCTGGATATTAATTTATTCGGGAATCAAATTACTTTTACCAATGCCGGTCCTTTTGATCTTTCTGTCCCTAATTATAAATTTGAAGGCAACATACTTCCATCATTTCATTTTGGAGTAATATTAGATACTGATTCATTTAACCAGGTTTATCATAGATTAGAAACAAAAGATTTTAACTTAACGGAAAAAACCACTTTTCTCCAAGACAAACCCGGTGAGCATTTGTCATTCTTCGTAACTGACCCGAATGAATACAGGGTTGAATTTAAATGTTTTAAGAATTCCAATGATGTTTTTCAGGCTTAATTCAGAGTTGCTTTAAGCAGAATCGGAATGTTGGTACTATATAAAAACTGGTTCAATCCGCTTTTAAAACATTATCATTTTTGGTTATATTCACAAAACCAAACGTGATGATTGATTTTAAATCAAAATACGGTCCCTGGGCCCTTGTGGCCGGAGCTTCTGAAGGATTGGGGGCAGCCTTTGCCGAGATTCTTGCCGGCAAGGGATTGAACCTGATCCTAATTGCAAGGACTCAAAGTAAATTAGAATCTTTAGCCGTACACTTGAAAAGTATATATTCAGTCGATATTATAACATACAGTGCTGATTTGTCAGATTTCGAATCTGTCAAAAATTTTATCTCCCATTCCAAGGTCTCAATAGGATTATTGGTATACAATGCGGCATATTCTCCAATTGGTTACTTTGAAAATATAGAGGAGCACAGGCTCGAAAAGATCGTGGAAGTAAATATCAAAACCCCTTTGCTTCTCTCAAAACTCCTGTCACAGGATATGATACAGAGACAACAAGGAGGTATTATATTAATGTCCTCACTTGCAGGAACACAGGGAAGCCCCAAAATTGCTACCTACGCAGCTTCAAAAGCATTTAATGCTATACTGGCGGAAGGGTTATGGAATGAATTAAAGAAGCATGGAATTGACGTTCTTGCCTCATGCGCGGGAGCTATATCAACCCCGGGATACAAAAACGCTCAAAATACCGGAGATGCACCTGGAACACTGTCTCCAATGGAAGTGGCCAGCTCTTCCCTCAATGCTCTTGGAAGAACACCCACGATCATACCTGGTTTTACGAATAAACTGGCTCATTTTTTTATGAATCGTATTCTGCCTAGAAAATGGGCAATTTCAATAATGGACAAAAACACTAAAGATTTATCATAATGGCACAAGCACTAGGTTTCTTTTCACCCTGGATCATATACCTCTTGATTACAATTTTACATTATTTCCTACCAGGAAAATGGGAAACGGGCTATGTTAAGGACGAAACTTCAGGAAGTCTTTTGAGATACAGGCTCAATGGAAGGCTGGTTCTGTTTTCTACCGTTTTTCTTTGGTTCGGTTTGGGTTATCTGGGCTGGGTTCCTTTTGACTGGCTGTATACGATCCGATGGTACAGCCTTGCAGGAGCTTTTGTTTTTGGAATGCTGTTTTCATTTTGGATCGTGCTATCGGCACCTTCTACCGGTGGATCATGGCTGTCAGATTTTTATTTAGGACGGCTGATAAATCCTCAACTAAAAGAAGGAAGAATCGATGCAAAAATGTGGCTGTACCTGATCGGAGCAGTAATGCTTCAGTTAAACGTATTGAGCTTTATTTCGCACCATTATCTGACCTTCGGTACAATTTCACCCGGACTGATCCTATGCGGAAGTATGCTTACTTATTTCATTTTGGATTACTTGAGTTTTGAAAAAGTACATTTGTATACCTATGATATTTTCGCAGAACGCGTTGGGTTTAAACTAGGATGGGGCTGCCTTTCTTTTTACCCTTACTTCTACTCCATTGCAATCTGGGCAACCGCAAATTTACCTGATCCTCACACACCTTTATGGTGGCTTGTATTTTATGCACTGCTTTTTCTACTGGGATGGAGCCTTGCTCGTGGAGCCAACATGCAAAAGTTTTACTTTAAAACAGCTCCAGACAAATCTTTTCTGGGAATTAGACCGGAAATTATCACGGATGGAAACAGGACTTTACTGGTCAATGGATTTTGGGGGCTCAGCAGGCATATCAATTATTTAGGTGAAATTTTAATGGGAACCGCTATTGCCTTAAGTGTTGGTTATCCCGAAGTTTTGTGGGTGTGGCTGTACCCCTTATACTATGTGGCTTTGCTATTTCCCAGGCAAATTGATGATGATAAAAGATGTGCGGTCAAATATGGTGATTTATGGCAGGAATACACTCAAAAAGTAAAATATAAAATCATACCCTATCTCTATTAAAAACATTTGAGCTTCTCTTTTAGTGATCTATAAATTAATACCACTTTAAGTTTTTTCTTTCATTCCAATAGAAATCGCAGTCTACAGCGTATTGTTTTAACTGATCCAGTTCCTTTGGTTGAAGTTTGAATTTCAAAGCCTTTAAGTTTTGTGTCAATTGTCGTTTATTCGATGCCCCGCTTAATACAATGGCAGGCTGCAAATGATCTATAACAAACCGCAATCCAATGGCATCGAGAGAAACCTGGTACTTCTTGGCCAAACTTTCCATGAAAATTACCAGTTCCGAATAGTGATCATAATCTGCATTTCCAAAGATTCTTCCGTTAGCCAGCGCCTCCTTTATAATAATTGCCTTCCCATTGCTGATCAATTCCTTAAGTATTTCGTGGGTACTGGATTCTAAAATATTGTAGGTAACCTGAAAACTTTCAAAAAGAATCTCCCCTTCAACCCGTTTTTTTGATGCGTATTCCAGGATATCTTTTTGTTGAATTCCGCTGGCTGAAAGTCCAATTTTTAATCCTGTTGATTTTTTGATGTCATGAAGTTCCTGAAGCACCTCTTTGTTCTTAAGAACCCCACTTTCAAATGTTGCAGAATGAATCTGATATGTTTTTAAAGCAGGTAATAAACTTTTGGAAACAGACCATTGATCTCTGAGTTTATTTAAGGAATGCTCTTTGATTTCATGAGGTTTGGAATATCCCAGATCCCAGTTTGCCATATAGGTGTATCCCCATTTCGTGCTTAAGGAAAGATCCTTATAAGGATTGTTCAGGTACCATTGCTGAAGGAATTCTTCTCCCTTTCCGTAAGAAGGAGCAGTGTCAAAATGCCTAATTCCCTGATCATAGGCGAAGCTTAGCAAATCAAAGGCCCTGCTTCTGTAAAAAAATTCTGATTTATCCGGGTCGGATTCCTGCCTCAAGTTAATATACTGAGGCCTGCCAATGGCAGCCAAACCAAGTCCAATTTTGGTATTGTTCAAACTACTTATACGATTAGTTATGTTAAAGATACTAATTTTGAGTACAGTTCAGAAAGTAGAGTTTCAATGTGGGTAAAATCTTTTATTCAATAATAACCTTGGTCTCATGGATCATTAGTAAGGGGAGTGAGATGATCAAAATGAAGGCAAGGAACATGGCAAGGATTAACTCCAAAAAATTTTTCATCAGTTGATTTTTAAAAACCTAAAGATAAGAACTTTAAATGAATTAAAGCATGAGTTAAGTCATTTTCAATAAACACGGAGAATATGTTAGTGGTAATAATTTTATATCTTCAACAATCCGTTTAAGTTCATGTTGAAAAATACGGAAAAAAATAATGAAACAATTATAAGATGAAACCAATCCTCAGAAACATATTGGCCGTTCTTTTTGGATGGCTGTCTGGAAGTATCATAAATATGGGTTTGATTAAAACGGGACATCTGGTTTTTCCGATAAAGGATCTGGACCCAAATGATATGGAAGCCCTCGCGAGGGTAATGCCTACCCTGGATTTTAAATATTTTATTTTTCCTTTTTTAGCACATGCTCTTGGAACTTTGGCCGGAGCGATTTTGGCTGGGTGGATAGCCTCGAGTCAAAAAATGAAGTTTTCAATGGGGATTGGGATGTTATTTTTATTGGGAGGAATCTGGGCCAATTATATGATCAAAGGGCCAATTTGGTTCACGATTACCGATATTGCACTGGCCTATCTACCCATGGCCTGGATAGGTGGAAAAATTGCTCAAAAATTATCGAAGTAAATGATAAAAAGTTTATTTGCTAAAAATTGAATCTATGAAACTGTTTTATTTTTCACGTGTAATTGTCTTACTATGCTTTATTCCTTTTGCGGTCCAGTCTCAGGAAAGGGTTTTGCTTTCACCCGAACTGAATAAAGAAATGAAGGCAGGTCCCGGGGAGCTGATTGCCTCTTCAAAACTAATGTCCAGAACATTACAGGTTCAAATCCTTGAATCTTTTGAAGTAAAAAGCGGATTCACAAAATACAAACATCTAAAAGCTACTAAATATCCACTTCGCAGAGCAAAAAAAGGATACGATCTCTATTATGCAAATGACAAATTGGTAGATGGTAAATATTGGGGAATAGGAATTAATCAAAAGGATTCACTCGATGTGATTTCAGTTTTGGTAACTCCGGAAGGAGATATGTCGAAACAAAAGAAATATAAAATCCAAAAAAGTATTGAGCGAATAGAGTCTTTACAGCCATGCAATGATTGCTACATTCAGAAACTCACCTTTCTGGGTCAGCAAGATGATGAATTAAGGTTTACATATCAGTTGTTGTCCGGGGTGCTCAACAAAATATCAGTTGAAAAAGAATATTCCTTTAGATTACAGGAAGACACCATCTACGAATGTGAGGGACTCAGATTTACGATAATCAATATTGACGGATCCGATCTGGAATACGAGCTATTGTCATCCTTTACACCAATTTAGGGATAATTATAGATATTTAGTTGAAGATAAAGCGTATTTTTGCTTTACCCTACCCGTGATCAGATTTCCTGGTCAGCATTTTTATTAATTTCTAGTCCTATAGCCTAGTGAAACTGCATTTCAACATATTCATAGTGACCCTTTCTTTGCTATGGTCCTGCTCGGATGATTCATCTTCGCGAATGGAATATTTTCAGCCAGATAATACGAATGCATTCAATACCCAACTAAATCAGTCCCCAATGGAAAATTCATTCACTTTTCTTGCACTAGGCGATTCCTATACGATCGGTCAAGGTGTTTCTGATGAAATGAGATGGCCAAATCAGCTAAAGGATCGATTACTTAAAGAATCTGTTACCCTTGAGAAAGTTGATATTATAGCTCAAACAGGATGGACCACTTCTGCCCTGCTGAACGCCATAAACGAGAAGCAGCCAGGGCAATATGACCTGGTATCTCTTTTAATAGGTGTGAATAATCAGTATCAGCAGAGGCCTTTTGAAGAATTTCAGGAAGAGTTCAAAGAACTTCTGAATATTTCCATGAATCTCGCCGGGGAATCCAAGAGAGTGTTTGTGGTGTCCATTCCTGATTATGGAGTTACAAGATACGGATCGGCAAATCCGGGAGGAATCGCTTCAGAAATTAATAATTACAATGGCTTTATAAAAATGCACTGTCAAGAAAATAATGTTCCATTGGTTGATGTCACGGAAATCTCAAGAAACCTTGGCGATTCCGACGGGGCGCTGGCTTCAGATGCCTTGCATCCCAGTGGGTATCAGTACAGCCTTTGGGTAGAAGAGATCGTTCCTGTGGTACTTGAATTACTGGAACAGTAAAAAACCGGCTGCAGAAAACTATAACCGGTTTTTTAGAGGGGAAGTGAAGTAAATTTGATCAAATGTAAATATCAATTTCACTTCAATAAATGATCACGATCATCAAAAAAAATGATTCTCATCATCGTACTCAAAATGTCCCTTGATCGGGCTGAAAAATTTCCCTCTAAATCGTTATTCAAAACTCAGCATGGCACATTAAACTATTCTGATTATACTAAAGCTTAGTATTTAGAGTTTTATATACTGAATTCCTATTTTTATAAACGACTTAAAATGAACATGATCCTGGTTATCGATGTTGGAAGTACCATTTTGGTGATTATCACCTTGATCTTATGGATTGCCATATTATTCGAAAAATTTGTGCATCCTGCATATAAAAATATTTTTAGAGGAACTCCGCTCTGGCCCTCAGATGACCTTGAGCGACGAAGACTTAAAAAATGCATGCAAGGCGTAGGTTTGTACTATTTTACTGCGGCACTATTACTCCTTTTCTCTCCCGCAATAGCCATATTAATGGGATTTGGAGGAATATTTTATAGCATAATTATTTATTACTGGCTCGTTGTTTCAAAACGCTAAAAAGGAAATTAAACCTTTCTGAATTAGATTTTTAACAGTATATCCTTTTGCCCATTACAGGTAAAGTTCAAATTGTTTAACTTAGACCGAACAATATGAAAATTTAAAATGGCGCAGAACAACAAAAAATCCTTTGCCAAATGGCTAGAAATCCTTCAACAGGAGAGCTGGCAACTTGAACTGCTTATATCGGGGTTTGCTATTTTTTTACTCGCCAGCGCTTATGACCCACTCGTACAATTAAATTATGATTTAAGGCTCTTAACAATGGGTGGCAGTTATTACGGAGCCTTGTTTCTTCCTTTACAAATAGCGGTTGGTACCTGGTATGTTTTGATCATCAACTTGATTTTACATGTTTTATTGAGAGGATTATGGATCAGTACCATTGGCTTACGCTATGTTTCTGATGAAATTGATTTTGACAGCCTGAATTTTAGCCCTAAATTTGATCAGTTCCTGAGAAGAAAAATAGTCAGTTTTGACAACTATATTGAGCGGCTTGAGAGCCTGTGCAGTATTGTTTTTGGTTTTACCTTTCTCATCATTTTTATATTGATTTCCATTGGCTTTTATGTAATGGGAATTATTTTAATAAGTCTTGCCATTAATGCAGTGCAGGATTATTACAGCTCGGGTTGGCTTGGACTTCTGATTCCCATATTATTGATATACATCATTGGCGGAGTTATCTATTTTTTCGATTTTATGACCTTGGGATGGTTTAAGCGAAATAAATCCATTGGTAAAATTTATTACCCCATTTATCGATTTTACAATTTTGTAACGCTTTCTTTTATTTACAGGCCCATTTACTACAATCTTATAGACAATCGATATGGGAAAAAAGTAGTTCTTTTTCTCATCCCCTATCTATTTATTTTTGCTCTTTTTACAAGCATGCGCGTAGAGCCGCATGGCTATCTTCCCGGCCGAAGAACGATGCAATCCATTAATAACAATTTCTATGATGACACCTGGGATCGTTCTGAATTTTTGGGTGAGGCAAGCATTGGCTCTCGATATGTAAAAAACGCATATATAGAGTTGTTTCTCCCTTATTTTGGGAGGTCCGATGATGAAGTTATTGCGAAAATATGTCCGGAGCTTACACCTGCCAAAAAAGGGGTTTTTATTTTTAGAACGGATTTTAAGGAACGGTTAGAAATGGATGGGGATGAGGCCCTGGCCTGCCATGCAAAACGATTTGAGATTTTCGTCAATGACAGCCTTATTAATGATCCAAAGTATAGATTCTATCAGCATCCGGAACGAAAGAACATTGGATTATTAACTGTTTTGGATGTTGATTATTTAGATCGAGGTGAATATGAGATAAAAATCAATGCCTTGCAAAAAAAGCGACAAGATGGTAAGGACACCATAGTCATGCAGCATAACAAAACAATTCCCTTTTGGAAAGAATGATAATACCTGATTTAACTAAAGTTCATATTTAGATTCTGTTGTTTCCGTATTGCCAATGCCGGCATTTGATTTTTTGATTTCCATTTCCTTCGCAAAAGCAGGAGGTAATTCAATAAAGCCTTTTTCCTGATAAACCCTGAGCATATTTGACCTGAAATGAAAAATGTTAATATTATCATTATCAAGGTCTATAAAAAAATCATAGGCACTGGCCGGACAATCATGCTGTCTGCATCCACTCATGTGCACCACCTGATCAACAATGGTCACCGGCGTTTCCGTATTATAATTCTTTAATAGCGCTTCATAGTTAAAACGATCCAGTGATTTGAGTCTCTGGGCAAATTCTTCTTTTTCAAACAGCTTTTCCTGAGTTGCGTATTTACCCTCATAAGTTACAAGAAATCCCAGGGGGACGTCCGGAACAACAATCTCATCAGCCACAGTTTCAGGAACAGCCTCTTTCTCTGAAGCCTCATTCTTGTTAGAATCTTGATTTGATTTTACCTTGTTACAACCAACAAACAAGGTTACAATGAGCAATGCTAGTATTATTTTTTTCATCACAATAAATATTATTCATTATTTAATTCAGCCTTGTATTCTTCCAATCGGGCCCTGATGTCATCATCAAGTGGAGGCTCTTTTATATCAGAATATCCCTTTAGGGCCTGATATAGAATTGAAGCTACAATATAACGTGCAGAGGGTTTATTGTCAGCAGGAATGGTAAACCAGGGAGCATGAGAAGTAGAGGTCCTGTTGATCGCATCCTCATAAACAACCTGATACTCGTTCCAGAGCTTTCTTTCTTTAAGGTCTCCAGGAGAGAATTTCCAATGCTTATCTTCAATGTTCAATCGGCGTAACAGACGATTTTTCTGCTCTTCTTTTGAAAGGTGAAGAAAGAACTTGAACATAATGGTCCCATTGTCGGCCAGATGTTTCTCGAAGTTTTTTATTTCTTCGAACCTTCTGTCCCAAAAAGCTTCATTAACATCTTTCACGGTATGAATACCAGGCTGATTTTCACCTAGAATATAGGATGGGTGAACCCGGGTAACCAGTACATTTTCATAATGTGTCCGGTTAAAGATGGCAAACTTACCTCTTGCCGGAAGCGCTATATAATGCCTCCAGAGATAATCGTGGTCGAGTTCCAGAGGCGTGGGAACCTTAAAACTGTGAACAATCAGGCCACTGGTATTAAAATCTTTAAAAACCTCTTTGATCATGCTGTCTTTACCTGCTGTATCCATGCCCTGAATACAGATCAGAACAGCATATTTACCATGGGCGTAAAGGGTATCTTGTAGTTTGCCAAGCTTTTTTCTCAGTTTTCTCAGTTGTTTTTCAACTTTCTCATCTTCATCCAGCTGAACAAGCGTCTTTCTGTCTTTTAACGTTATGGAACTTTTTACCATGTAATCATCGGGGGTAATCTTTGGCATAAGGAATTTGATTTTTTAGTTAGTTCTAAAGATAAGAAAAGATCAGGTATTCCCTCTGTGGCACGAATTTTGGAAATATCAATTAGACCCTCAATAATGAATGTATGATTAGATTTATACCTACAAGATCTGCAAAATATATTTTACCTTTTGCATTTATCCTTTCTCTGAGTTCATGTGAACTTTTTAATGAAGAAATTTCAGAATGTATTTACAAGATCAGGCCAAAACTACCTGATAAAGCCCTACGTACGGGTCAGGTAGGAGTTCCTTATACGGAGACTATAGATGCTTATATCAAAAATGCTGATGATGATGCATTTGAATACAGTTTCAGTTTGGAGGGCCTTCTTCCTTCAGGCCTTAATTACAGATCAGAGGGAAGGACCTTTATTATATACGGAACACCAAATCTTGAAGGGAGCAAAGAAATTAAGGTGCGTGTAGAGCTACGTGCTGATCTGTACGGACCTGGAGATGGATTTTGTTTTTCCCAGGATTATGACAATCAAAAGTATACGATTAGAATTTTGGCAGCACCATGATCTCAATTATTTCAGAATCTTTAAGTTTATCTCAGTTCCTTAGTTTCGTCTCGGTTTTAACTCTTCGAAAAAAATGTCATCATTGGGGACATCAAAGTCAAAACCTGTAACTTCAAGATTATTATTACTGTTAAATTTGATGGTTCCAAAATTGAACCAGGCCTGTGGTTCGTCCCATTCAATTTGATAGGTATCATAATGCCAGTGGCTCAATCTGGCGCTGAGCAATGGATGATGTTCGAATTCCAGCCTAAGCTGTCCTCCTTTATCCACAATTTTAATTCCACCCACCATATCAGAATAATACGATCCAGCGATTGAACTTTCACTTAATGTCGGCTGGGTGTTCATTACCCGCTTACTTTTTATGGAACTCACTCTTTTGTCATTGGCAGCACGCTTTTTCGTTCTTTCCAAATAGAATTTGGACCAGTCCATTTCTTCTTCATCTAAAAATCGATCCAGCGCGTAATAGGTTGCTGCCATGATTGGGCTTTGCGTTCCGTTGGTCAGAACAACTACTCCAAGATTTTCCTCGGGCAACATGGTAACTGCAGTTATCATTCCGTCATAGCCGCCTGTATGACTCACACGAAGCTTTCCTTTATAGTCACTTATACCCCATCCGAGCCCGTAACTTGAAAAACGACGCCCCAGGTTGTTCGGTTTGGTTTGATCTACCATAAAGCTATTGTGTGGTTTCCACATCATATTACGGGTAGAAGCCGTCAGTAAGGTATCCTTACCATGTATGCCGTGATTCATGTTAAAAACCATCCATTTTGACATGTCAGAAACACTTGAAATCAACCCTCCGGTAGCGGCAACGGTCTCCCAGTCAACCCAGTCAATTTTGATATTTTCACCGTCTCGATAAACATAAGGTGTTACATAATTCCCTATTTTATCCAAATCATCAAGTTTATAAATGCTACGATCCATCCCTAAGGGTTCAAGTATCCGCTCTGTCACATTCTCTCCCCAGGATTTGCCGGTAATCGTTTTGATAAGCTCTCCCGCTGTGATATACATCAGGTTGGAATATCCGTATCCGGCTCTAAAATCAAATGCCTGTGGCACATATTTGATACTTTTGATGATCTCTTCTGCGGAGCGATTGGATTTATACCAGATATTGTCACCGCTAAAGGTACCTAGTCCTACACGATGGCTCAGCAGGTCCTGTACCGTTACATGCTCACTTACCCAATCGTCATAGACTGCAAAATAAGGCAGATAGTCCCTTACCTTATCATCCCATTTAAGTTTACCCTCCTGAACAAGCATACCTAATATGGCAGATGTAAATGCTTTTGAATTTGAGGCGACGGCATAGAGGGTGTTTTCATCAGGCATCTCCTTCTTACCTATTTCTTTGACCCCGTAATTTCCTGTAAATACGAGATTCCCGTCTTTGACAATACCAATGGAAGCCGAAGGAAGTTCCCAGTCTTTAACCATTTGGGCAAAATAAGCGTCAAGTGCCTTCAGGTCAACATCGGATTGCTCTTGAGCAAACAAGGATTGACCGGCAAAAATGAAAAGTAAAATAAGTGTTCTGACTATTTTCATCGAAAAAGAGTATTGATTAGATAATGTCACAATTTAGGAAAATTGAGAGCTTAATCAAACAATTAGTTGAAGTTCTTATTATTACTAAAATCTTGTGTTAATTGCAATCAAGTTCCAATACTTCTGCTACCGTTGGGTTTAACATATTTCCAGAAGCTCCAAATGATTTAGGCGGCAGTGGTGGAATAGTAAAGCCTTTGTTATAATATCCGGGAGCATCTTGAAAACTATTATTTTTCAATAACTCTTGTAGAGGACAAAAGTCTTTCAGAAGAATATTGTCAGTAATGATGATTATAGCTGCATTCTCTATTCCTGACAGAGCATCTAAATTGCTTAGTTCCTTATTATTTTGAATATAGAGCTGATAAACCATCGAAAGACCCTCTAAACCTTCGAGGTTTGTAATTGAATTTGCATTCCTGATAATTAAACTACCTTGTATCTCCAATAAACTTTCCAAACCTTCAAGCGAAACTATTCCCTCTCCTTCAGGATCTTCATCAATAATAAGGTCTCCTTGTATCGTATGGTAATTGTTTTTAACGAATTCATCAAGTTCTGTTTGCGTTGTAATTCTTACAACACCTGTCAATACTCCTGGCGCAGTTACCACAGGTTCCTGGGGTTCTTCCGGAACAACAATTTTATTCAGATTAATACTAAACAAAACCTCCTTTTCCGATTCATCATTTGAAATTTTGACCATTCCAGAGATTGAGGAGTTTAGGTCGTAGGCAAAAAGTGAGGGGTCATTGACCAAAACTTCACCTGTTTCAGCATCAATGCTAACGGCATTTTCCGGAGTCTGTGACAGCAATTCAAAATTGATTGATCCATGATCTGCTCGTGCCTGCAAGAACCCTAAAGATTGATTTTCAGAAACTCCCTCATCCATAGTCATCACAAAATTTTCCGCATAAATCTCGTTCACGTCATTGATAAAGATCATGATATGCGACTCATCGGACTCCTTTTGATTGGAAACATGAATGACTCCAAGAATTAATTGATTATGTTCATAATCAAAAGCAGTATTTTGCTTCACAATGATGTCACCATTTGAATTGACAGAAAAGGAATTCCAATAAGAGGATTTTAAAATATTAAAGATAAGGTCATCGCTTTCTGAGGTTATATTGATTTTTCCTATCACATCTCCCGGTTTAGGGTTCTCATCAATGCTAAATTCAGCATCGGCCGCAATTATTTTAAATTTATCACTGTCATCACTACATGAAATGCTTGTTACAAATAGCGATATTAGAATTAATAGGGTCAGGAAATTCTTGATCATAACGATTTTTTTCTTCTGTTTTAGATTCTTATAAATCAGCCGAAATCTAAGTCAAAAGAACGAAATAATTGTACGGTAAACCGTAAAAACCAAACTCCACTATTGAAGTTTGGTTTTATGAGAAAAGATGAAACTATATGAGTATTGTTTTATTGCCTCAATATGAGTCCTTTAGCAGGTTTTAAGCTGAAACTTTATCATTTAAGACGATAGCCATTTCGTATTCCTCTACACGTAATGTTTCAGGTATCACCGCGTATCTTTCAGGAATCGTGGCAGCCAGTTCAGAGGTCCAGAAATCAGATCTTGCACTTTGTGTTTCAAACAAGTAGATCCCGCTGATTGCTCCAGTGCCCTCCTCACCGATATAATATTTTTCTATCAGGCCTGGAACATTTCTGAAAATATCCAGATCCTCATGGCATATCTGCATCAGCTTTTCAGGGCTATGGTTTGACTTAAATTTTACGGACAAGACAGATTTTGCATTTTTCATAATTCTTAGATTTAAATGATTATTAATTTGTTTAGAGCAAAATTAGGTTCAGTACTACCTTTTGTGATAGGATAAAAAGTCGAATAAATCGACTAAAAAGTCAAAACCAAAAAATGTCATTTAATATCTATTCCGAACTATCTAAACGGCACTGTAATGGGGTCTTGCCATATTTGAGTTTAAAAACTCTCGAAAAATGTGAAGGGTCTTCAAAACCACATTCAAAAGACAATTGGTGGATCGGCAGATCTGAATTCAGCAAACGATGCATTGCCAGGTCCAGTTTCCTGTTTTTTAACCATACAGCAGGAGTGGTTTTATAATGATCCTTGAAGTTCTTTTTAAACGTTGAAAGGCTCATGTGGCATAGTCGGGCATAATCTTCAAGCTTTAGATGATATGCAAAATTCTCTTCCATGACCCGGGTCATATGATAGATCCTGCTTTGGCACAATGAAATAAAATAATCTTTGAGTTTACTGTGCTTGTTATCCGTACAAAGATGCAATAACAACTCTTCAAATTTAAGTGTAAGTAATTGTTCGTTAATATCTTGAGAAGACTGAAGATAAGTAATGATTGAATTTTCATATCCCTGGAGGATTGTATCCTGATTTACTCTCAAAACAGCATCCTGTGATGAAAGATCCTTTTGTTTACTCTCTGAAAGAAAAGAATTCTTTTGTATAAATGATCGAATAAAATCATCGGGCAGAAAAAAGAAAATGGCACAAAATTCATCCTCAAAGAATTGATGTGTAAGATTGGCTCCTTTCTTTATAAAAAGAATATCCCCCTGCCCGGCAATATAATCGTGGTAAATACTTTTCCACATTTTTTTACCCGAGGTAATAAAAGCAAAATAGTTACTGTCAGACCAGATCCCGAATTTGGTTTCCTCCTGCATACATGTATATTCAACAAAAAGCAGATCATTCACCTCAAGTTTTCTGAAGGAATCGGATTGCTTAATAAAAGAATACAGATTGATCATTGTTAAACTTTTATGGGTTTAATAACGACCTCAAAAAAAGCTTTCTTCCCTTTTTCTGCTTTGCGAAACAACGCTTCTGCCAGTTCTTTTTTTCCTGTATACGGATAAGATGTTATGGGTTCTATGCAAAGCATTCCCGGTACTTCGGTCCAGAGCATAAAGTTCCCGAACCCTTTTGTTTTTATCTCTATATGCGGCCCCTTAGTTTTTATGAGCCTTATTTGATCTGAATCCTTGACCTGATACGCTATGGAACCCACGTCCAGAACGGCCTGAAGACCTATCCGGTCCTTTCCATACTCAATCAATTCATTATTCTGACCTGACAATTTAAATGCCGGATGATATCCCAGCATATAGGGCATACCCTCTTCAGCTTCTACATCAAAATGAATAAGAAGTTCCTCATTGGTAATTTTCAATTTCTTTCTAAAGATAAAATCGTAGGGCCAAAAAACAGATTCAATACTTGATTTATCCGGGTATTTTGAATTCTTTAAATGCGTACCCTTGTTATAGGATTTTTCAAGATCAATTTCATCCTCTTTTACCCCGGTCACCTGATAATTCATTTCCCGTAGCAGACCATGCTGATCCTGCACGGCATACCCTCTTGAAGTGATTACCCTATAGTCATTGGCGGCAGTTGGCCCAATTACAGGAAACATTTCGGTATCTGAGTTCCTCCATCCCCTGTCTCCTTTTTGATGTATCAATTCTTCCCCATAATGACTGTAACTCACTAGTTCACCGTTATCTACAACCACCGTACTTTCCTTGTCGGGACTCGTAATGACATATTGATCCATTTAAAATATTTTAAACAAATATACTTTACAAAATTCATTTGAAAGAAAAACGATGCTTTTAGGAAAGAAAAACATACCATTCATCCTAAATGATTTTATAAAAAATTGAAATCTATCTATTTTCAAACTTTAAATAAAGATGATTTAGTTATTATATGCTAAAATATCATTTAAAGAGGTTTGAAGTGGGTCTCGGCAATGACGTTCTTAGTTATTATCCCTACTGTCAAAATGAAAATAAATATAACCCTCGTTATCCTTTCCTTACTGGGGAATTTCTTATTAGCTCAGGATCAAAAAAAGGCGGATAGTCTTATCCTGATGTATCGTTCAGGAGCCTATGGTTCCAGCGAGCTTGAAATGCTTTCTAAAATCACAGATTATGACACTAATTATAAGCGTGTTATTCAGTACACTGAATTGATAGTTCAGAAAGCTGCTGAGGATTCTTTATTCGAGTATCTCTATGTAGGTCACCTTCAAAAAGGAAATGCACTCACAAAACTTGGAAACAATATTGAAGCCATACAGTCATATCTGACTGCTCAGAAATACGCCTGGCGAATGGAGGATCAAAGAAGGGTTGCAAGTACAATGACTGCAGTTGCCGGCACATATTCGGCCATGGAGAGTTACGATGAAGCAGAAAAATACTATTTAGAAAGTATCGAACTGTTCAGAAATTTAAATGAGGAAGGAAAATTAGGGACCGCACTGGTCAATTTAGGAGACCTCTATATCACTATGGAAAAGTATTCCCAGGCAACGAAAGTGACCAATGAGGGATGGAACATTTTCAAGCGAAATGGATTTATTCTGGGAGAAGCCTATTGTATGGGAAATACAGGTATGATACAGGCAAGCCTCGGGAACGATGAATCGGCAGAGGCCAATATCAACGAAGCCATCAAAATTCTCGATCAATACGAAGATTACTACCCAATTGCTGTATATCTGACCTACATGTCTGACATTTATTTACGCAAGGATAATTGGGATAAAGCATATTCCTATGCCCAACGCAGTCTGGAATTATCTGAAAAACATGATTTAAAAGAGCAAATTGCAGAGGCCAATCTGAAATTGTCGGTGTTGTTTGAGCTTGCAGAGAATTACAAGGAGTCAAATGAGTATTTGAAAAAATATTATAGTTATCGGGAAAGCACACTTAATTTAGAGAATATAACCAAGGCCGCCAATCTAAAATTAGATCACGAACTGTCATTAAAACAAACCGAACTCGATCTGTTAAGTGCAAAACAAGATAATCAGAGAATTGTGGCTATTAGCAGTTTCATCGCACTCATATTGATCTTATTGTTACTTATCGGGCTTTTACATCGAAATCACTTCATTAAAAAAACGAGCAACATCATCGAAAAAGAAAGAGATCGGTCAGAAAGCCTTCTTTGTAATATTCTTCCGGAAACGACAGCTATGGAACTCAAACAGGCAGGCAGAGTCAAAGCCAAACATTTTGAAGCCGTAACGGTGATGTTCACTGATTTTAAGGCCTTTACCTTGAATTCAGGGAAGTTATCCCCCGAAGAACTGGTTGAAAGCATCGATTTTTATTTTTCAAGATTCGATGAGATCATGGAAAAATATAGCCTGGAAAAGATCAAAACCATTGGAGACGCCTATATGTGTGCCGGGGGCCTCCCCTTTCCATCTCATGATCATGCAAACCGAATAATAATGGCCGCTTTTGAGATCATAGACTTTGTAGAGGAATCCAAAATTTCAGATCCAAATAATCTGACCCGATTTGACATCAGAATAGGAATAAATACCGGTCCTGTTGTGGCGGGTGTGGTTGGTACCAAAAAATTTGCCTATGACATCTGGGGAGACACCGTCAATATTGCATCGCGTATGGAGTCAAATTCAGAACCGGGCAAGATCAATATCTCAGAAAATACATATCAAATCATAAAAGATCATTTCCGTTGCTCCTATCGTGGTGAGATTCCTTGCAAGTACAATATAAAGATGAAAATGTACTTTGTAGATGGTAAAATCAGACAGACTCAGGATAAAGCAAAAATGAATCTTGTTTATGGATAATTAGTGATGTTCCATTTTTTTTATCATTAAATACTTGAATTCCAATTTGTTTTCAGACAATATTACACCTCCTTTAATCGTTTAATATCATACTTTACCAATAATTGCTTACCTATGAAAACGATAAATGACCTGATTAAGGAATTACAAAAGTTAGACCCAAAACAGAAAAAGTTACCCTTTGTTCTCTACGACATTGAGCACAACCAAGAGTTTAACATCATTGAAGTTGAAGTATCAAATAAAAACAGAATTGATTTGAATCTGATGTAGTGCAATTAAATAAATGTCTGAAAACATCTTTTTAGGACGGACTGTATTATCTTTAGCGGTGAAAATCAAAATGCCCTTGCATTGACACCAATCAAAATTCAAAACTATCATCCTCTTCAGACCAATCGTCTCCAAATCCTTATTCTTGTATTCTTTGTTTCGATTTTATCCCTGAATTCCCAAACGAGATTCGATTCAGAGAAAGTGACAAACTATGTGGAAGAAATAAAAGAATCCTATAATCTTCCCGGGATTGCCGTGTCAATTACAGATACTGATAAAACACTTTACCTGGAACATTTTGGAAAAATCAATGATAATGAACAATTATTGATCGGTTCCTGCAGCAAATCCTTTACGGCACTTTTGACCTTAAAACTTCAGGACAAAGGGTTATTGAATATAAATGATCCCGTGGTTCAATATCTCGACTGGTTTCAATATGCAGATAAAAACCAATCTGATAAAGTGATCATCAAGGATTTACTGCATCATACCTCAGGCATCCCTTCCATACTTGGAAGAATTACAATCAAGGAAGACAGTTTAGGATCAACTAAAAGGGAGGTGAAAAGAATGTTGTCTGAACTTTCCATTGACACCTCACAAAATATATATCAATATTCCAATATCAATTACCGATTACTTGGATACATCGTGGAACAGGTTACAGGAAGTCTGTACGGTGAAGTCCTGCAAAAGGAAATTCTTCAGCCCTTAGGATTAACCCATACCACAGGATTTGTGCTGAAACCTGAGGATAAAAATTTTCCAGGGAGTTATAATTATTTTCTTTACTATCCTGTTGTTCCTTATGTTTCATCCTACTACAAAGACCAGATCCCGGAAGGGCACATAGCCAGTAATGCAGAAGATATGGCCATTTATTTGAGAGAACATTTAAAAGGCTATTTAAAGGATTCCGGCCAAATTATCAATCAAAAACTTTCTAATACTCTCTTTACTCCCAGGAGCCAAAACTCTTTCCACTATGGTCAGGGGTGGTTCATCAGGAACAAGGAAAATAAAAAGATTGTTTTTCATACCGGGCTCACAGAAGGATTCAATACCTGCATGATCATAGATCCTCAAGAGGAAAAAGCCATCTTTGTGGCCATTAACTCAGGGGTTGATACGGCTTATGAGATTGCAGCCGGCATTTCAAATATTTTAGTCGGGAAAGAGCCAAACTTCTATTCTAAAACATTTTTTTACCTGATAAGAAGTATTCCTCTTTTAGTATTGGCCCTTATCATTATACTTGGCCTGCAATTCCTTAAATGGAAAGACTTAAATTTCAGTCTGGGACTGAATAAAAAACTCCTTCCAAATCTGATGTTGATTCTCGGAATTCTTTTTGGATCCCTCTGGGTCATCATTTTCCCTGTCATGTATCAAACCACACTTAAGGTAATCATAAACCATGACCCCGTTAGCGGTATAAGTCTGATTATGATCGCTGTGCTAATCATTTTGATTTCCCTGATCAATTACTTTAAAAAGCAATCGCATAACCCGCATCATGCCTGATGGAATATCTTAGTGTAAAATGGCATTCATTCAGATATCACGATAAGCCATCAATGGGGCAATCCCTGTAAAAATTACTTTGAAATCATAGCTTATTGTCGTAACTTTAAAGGTGTCATAAACCTTAGAACATACTAATGAGGATGGCCAGGTTGTTCATAGTATTCCTTTTATTCTCGCCTCTTTTCCTTTCTTCTCAAAATGATTATCTGGAAGCAAGAGAAAGAATGATCGCGGATGACATCAAACCAAGAGGGGTTAAGGATAAGGCCACTTTAAACGCCCTGAATGAAGTTCCCCGACATCTGTTTGTGCCTCAAGAACTATGGTCACAAGCCTATCGTGATGGCCCTTTACCCATTGGTTACGGACAAACCATTTCACAACCTTATATCGTGGCATTTATGACCGAAGCCATTAAACCTGAAAGCGATTTCAAGGTGCTTGAAATAGGTACCGGCTCAGGATACCAGGCAGCCATACTCAGCAGGATCGTGGACAGCGTATATACCATTGAGATCATTGATGAGTTGTACAGCAGGTCCAAAAAACAACTCAAGGAACTGGGCTATAACAACATAATGACCAAAAGTGCTGATGGCTATTTTGGATGGGAAGAAAAAGGCCCGTTTGACGCCATTGTGGTAACCGCAGCGGCTGAATTCGTTCCGCCGCCACTTATCGATCAGTTAAAAGAAGGGGGACGAATGATCATTCCTGTAGGCACACCTTTTGCAACACAACAACTCCTTATGGTAACAAAAAAAGGAGGAAAAACAAAATCAAGAAACCTCATGTTCGTGCGTTTTGTTCCTTTTACCCGAAGATCTGAATAATCAATTCTTCATTCGTTCTTTTATGAGTGATCGGTTCACATACAACAGCAATACGTTCAAGCTGGCTCTTTCTGTGGGAGTTTTGTCGGCGGCCATAGTGGCTTATGAAATACAGCTGATGCACTTTTTTACCATTGTGCAATGGCACCATTTTGCCTATATGGTCATATCCATTGCCCTGTTGGGGTTTGGAGCAGGCGGAACACTTCTATCACTTTACAGAAACTATTTTTTGGGCCGGTCTGAATGGATGCTTCCGTTTTTTATGATCAGCAGTGGATTACTCATGAGTCTTGGAGTTCGTTTGTCCCGATTGGATTTTTTATTGTTTGATTCCTACCTCCTATTTGTTGATCCTTCACAATTTGGAAGGCTGCTGGGCAGTTACCTGGTATTTTTTCTTCCCTTTTTTATGGGTTCTCTGGCCCTGGGTCTCATTTTTATTAAAAAAGTAGATCAGATAGGGATTTACTATTTTGCAGATATGTTCGGATCGGGCCTGGGAGGAGCCCTGGGAGTTCTTTTACTTTGGTATTTGACGCCGGCAGACTTGCCCTGGGTCATTGCCTTGTTACCCGTTTTTGGGGGGCTGCTGATCGTTAAAAGTTCAAAACGTTACGCATTATTTTTTTATGGGCTGGTGGTTATGGCCAGTTGTATTTATCAGGGCTATCATTCTTTTGACCTTAAACCCTCACAGTTCAAAAGTATAAGTTACGCTTTGAATCTCCCTGATGCCGTATTGGAGCATGAAACCAGCAGTCCATACGGGCTGGTACAAGTAGTTTCATCACCCATGCAACGCCATGCCCCAGGTTTGAGTCTCAACTATTCCGGAACCATTAAGCCGGCAAAGGTGATTTTCAACAATGGAAACTGGTTTGCGGCAATACCTCAAAAAACAGAAACAGCTCAAGCCCATATTTTAGATTATACTACAATGGCCCTGCCTTATACTTTAGGGAAGCCTGATCAAGTACTTATCTTTCACGCGGGGGCCGGGCTGGAAGTGGTACATGCTCTTGAAAAGGGAGCCAAAAAAATCTATGCTGTTGAACCCAATGCCGGTGCTACCCATTTAATCAAAGGCCCTTATGCCCAGACAACGGACTCCTTGTATTTTAAGAAAGAAATAAAGCTTTACAACTCCACACCACGTTCCTTTTTAAAACAAACGGATCAGTCATTTGACCTGATCCAGTTACCATTGTCAGGATCCTTTGGTGGTTCAGTTGGGCTAAATGCCCTTCATGAAGAAAACCTGCTTACGGCTCAGGCCCTGTCGGAAATGTGGCATAAATTGACCGATGACGGAATGATCGTCTTTTCTTCCTATATCGACCTTCCTCCAAGAATTACTCTTAAAAATGCCGCCTTGATCGCCGGACTACTGGAAAACCTGAAAATATCAGATCCTATGCGGCATGTGGTGGCAATCAGAAGCTGGGCCACGCTTACCTATGTACTAAAAAAGAGTCCGCTAAAACAGGATGAAGTTAAAAATGTGATCCATTTTTGCGATTCAAATGGTTTTGACCCGGTGCTGCTTTCCGGATCTGAACCGGTTGAAGAGAACAATAATAGTTTTGAAGATGAAGAAGTCTTTGAACTTATCAGAGGAATGTTCGGCCCGGAGAGGGATCAACTTATTCAGGCTAACGATTTCAATATTAAAATACCTACCGATAACCGTCCTTACTTCTTTCAGTTTCTCAAATTAAAAAATATTGGCAGCCAGTGGAAGCAACTTGGTGAGCGAGCCGCTTTTTTAGAACTGGGTTATCTTATTGTTATAGTTACCCAGGTACAGGTTTTATTACTTGCATTGGTACTGATCATACTGCCTCTTTTTAAATTGGGCTTTAAAGGAGGGAACAAGGCCTGGGTCCTGCTTTATTTTTCAGGCCTGGGATTAGGATACATGTTCCTTGAAATCGTACTGATCAAGCACCTTGTTCGGTTTTTAGGCCATCCCATCTATGCCGTAGCAACCGTGATCAGTGTAATGTTGCTGTGTTCTGGCCTGGGCAGCTTGTACTCATCCCGATTAAAGGTCGGTAAAAAAGTATTGCGCAACACTACAACCTTGATCGGCAGTATTATTCTGATTTATGTTTTCCTGTTTGGCTTTATACTTGGTCAGACCGAGGGTTGGCCTCCAGCTGCAAAGCTTGTCATAACCTTGATAGCTATTGGAATACCGGCTTTCTTTATGGGTATGCCTTTTCCGATGGGGTTGAAATTATTGGGCAAAACACAAGAACATCTGGTGCCCTGGGCCTGGGGGATTAACGGCTGTGTATCCGTCATAAGCACCTCATTGGCCACAATTATAGCCGTGGAGGCGGGATTTAATGCCGTTATGATCCTCGCTTGTCTGGCTTATTTGATCTCGTTCTTAAGCTTACGAATCCAACATAGATATAAAAGGTAAACAGCAAAAATCGCTGAACCAAACCGTAATACTCCATTGGATAAAGATCCGGTGCAAAAGCAGGCGTCAGGTTTAAAAAGATACCAGACATGATCAAAACAAAAGCAAGGACCGAGATCATTTTAAAGGATTTGCCCAGACTGTTCTTCCAGCTCAAGGCAAATACCAAAGGAGTAAAATATCCAATGGTCATGGACAGACCAAAAATATTATGCATGAAATGAGGAGAGGGAAACCATCCTATGCCGAATTGAGAGATCCCATAAAGCATCATGAAAATACCGGGTAATATGGACCATTTTCGTTGTTTTGCATAAAGGTTAAGGCCAAAAGCAAATATAATCAGCAAGGTCCCTACGGTAAGGCTGAACAATTGCCAGTTAAGATACATCGGGGATCCCTCCCGCCCTATTTCACTCACTGTTTGAGTTATCGGATCGTAGTCCCTGACAAGACTCCCCAAAATCAAAGATCCGAAAATAAACAGAGCGGAAGAGAACCAGCCCAACCACAGTATTTTATTTGTATTCATTGAATTCCTTTCTCTAAAGACGAATCACAATTCAATTCGTAACACCTAAAAAATTCAAAAGGGAATTTAAACTTTCATCAGGGCTCTCTTCCATCGGAACATGACCTGAATTGCTAAGAATAACCAACTGACTGTTTGGAAGGTCCTTGTGAAAACGATGGGCATTTTCAACGGGAATCAACCTGTCCTGCTGGCCCCAAAGCACCAGAGTGGGTTGAACGATATCTTTGATACGATCTGCCTTTTTCATATCATTTTCCATAGCCATTCTGTCTACCAGGGCCTGACGGTTTCCTGCCCTCAGCGTCAATTTGAAATAGCGCTCAACCAGGGCATCAGAGACTTTGGATTTATCCGCATATACATTTTCAACACTCGAGCGTACCATGCTGCGCGGTGTTATATACGTTAAAGCTTTATTCAATAAAGGAATCCGTGCCAGGGTAAACGCAATCGGCCTGCTTTCAGATTCCATGGGATAACCCGCAGCATCAATCAAAATTAGTTTTTCCACCCTGTCAGGGTTTTTGGCTGCAAACTGCCATGCAATGGCGCCTCCCAGGGAATTTCCGCCCAAAATACATTTACTTACTCCCCGACGGGTCAAAAACGCTTTTAGAAACATGGTATAACGTTCCATTGAATAATTTCGATCCGGGAAAGGGCCTGTCAATCCAAATCCCGGCAGGTCCATACGGATCACCCGATACTCTTTTTTCAATTGCCCCGTCCAAATATCAAAGGTGTGCAGACTTGCTCCGGTACCATGTATCAGCACAATGGGTGTTTTTCCCTTGGCATTCCCTTCATCCCTAAAATGCACCTGCATGCCGTCCATGGTTTCAAATTGTGAAGGTGGCTGGGCATAGGTGGACTTGAGTTCTTCAAGGCTCAGGTCCTTTTGGCCAAAAAACAAACTCATGACCAGAATTAAAACACCCAGGATCAATAACAGGGCCTTGACAATTTTACCTAAGGATTTCATAGTGGCCGGATCGTAATTTTAAGTTTATGATTGGATTACATTCTATAAAGATAGCCTTATAATCATCATTTCAAAACCGTTAACAATGGTCATCCGATACTAAATCGAGATTTGAAACGTTTTCAAAGGGTAATTAAACAGAAACCAACAAAAATATAATATCATGAAAAATTTTAAATTTATACTTATCATGTTCGTAGCTTTAACCGCGGCCGTATCATGTACTGATGATGGCGGAGATGATGTAAACCCAATCATAGGAACATGGGCCTTAACAGAATCAGCTGAAGGCATAGAAATAAGTTTAGAAGCCACGTTTCATGAAAACAATAACGGAACCATGGTAGCCACTGTTAGCTTTGCAGGAGAATCTGCCTCGGATAGCAGTTCTTTTACCTGGAGTACGGATGGCGATGAACTCACTATGACCATGGAAGGAGAGACAGAAGTTTCAACTTATTTTATTGTAGGAAACAAGTTGACCATAACCGACGATGAAGGTGAAGTAACTGTTCTTACAAGAGTATAACGAATTCATTGAGAACTAAATCTCATCAACACAGATCAACCCTGCCCGGAACGGCAGGGTTTTTTATTTGATAAAAAGTTGAATTATGGTAACAATTCCAATGACAAGAATCAGGAACAATGACAATTTCCTAAATTTGGATTGTGGAATATAAGCCAACACTTTCTTGCCCAAAAATGAACCAACCAGGCCGATAACAAAGAGGAAAGGAATATATTTCAAATCGTGTTTATGGATATATCCGTTGTTGTAATACACAAAGGTCCTTGAAAAATCGATCATAAAATCTATCGTGGCTGAAGTAGCCAAAAAGGCACTTTTCTCCAGATTGAATGCGGCCATGGTCAACCCTCTTATGGCTCCTCCCGTACCTAATAAACCCGCTGAAAAACCTGAAAACGTCCCTCCTATTAAGGCATTTTTCCTGTTAGGTGAAATTTGTATTTCGCTTTTGATCAAAAACAAAAGGCTAAATCCAACCAAAAATAACCCTAGGGAAATTTCGAGAAAATCACTTTTTAACCATTTCGACAATAAACCTCCAACAATAACAAAAATTACCGAGGGGATACCAATATTCATTAAAAGCTTCTTGTTTAATCCCTTCTTAAATAGCAGAATTTTGCTTAGGTTACTCGACAAATGAAATATGGCCGTCAGCCCCAATACCGAATAAAAATCAAAATAAAAGTTTCCCAACGGAACAAAGAACACAGAGGAACCAAAGCCTCCTATCGTTCCAATAACTTCGGCTACCATGGCCAACAGTAAAAAAATAAAGTTGACATCTTTCATTGATATATACTTTACTTCAGTAAATCCCTAATTTTCACTACCCTTCTTACGGAGACAGCCTTCTCTCCAATGAATCGCACGAGATATAGTCCGTGGTTTAATGAACTTAGATCAATGGATTCCTGAGGGTTTTTGAATTCAAGTATTCGTTGTCCAAGATAAGAATAAAGTTCAATGGAATTGAGTTTTACACTGGACTCAACTATCAGGCTACCTCCTGTAGGGTTAGGATATAAATGCAGTCCGCTATTGAGTTCATGATCGGCAATACTAAGTGCGTAAAAACAATCTTCTGCAAAAGAGGTGGTGTCATCACGATTTTTCCAGTTCGTTGTGGAATAAATGGCATCGTCTACTTGTACACATGTTAAATTAGCATTATTTAAAATGTCAATCGCATTTATATGTTCATTGGAGCCGCTTTTTAAATTCAATGATTGTAAAAGATTATCGTTAGCGAACAGCCAAAGTAACTGTTGATTCTGACTGAGGTCTAAATCTATGAGCTTGTTATATCCCAATTCCAAGCCTTCCAATTTTGGAGACTCCGAAAGATAAATTGAAGCCAGTTCGTTGTTGTCGGCGAAAACAGCCCGTAAATCAGGGTATGAGGTCATGTTAAGATCCGATATTTGATTATCGTAGCATATTAATTCTCTAAGTGCATTATTTTCGCTAAGATCCAGATTGGTAATCTGGTTTTCACTGCAGTATAAGACTTCAAGTAAAACTGCTCCTTTAGTAATCATGGTTGACAGTTTTCCGACGTAACAATATACCTCTTTTAAATTTATATTCGAACTTAGATCGAGACCTTTTAAATTATTATTCTCACAGTACAGTTTCTCTAGTTTCTTTAAACCTAAAAGATTGATCTGCTCAACTGGATTCATTCCAAAACTTAGTTCTACCAAGTTTATATTTTTTGATACATTAAGACCTTTTATTTGATTATCAGAGCAGTCCAAAAACTCCAGAGCATCTGCTCCTTCTGTGATCAATTCCGTTAATTCATTATCATGAACAAAAACTGTTTTTAAAGAGGGGTTGGCGCTAAGGTCGAGAGTTTTAAGTTTATTAAAACTCATCCATAACGTTTCTAAAGATTTATTTGAGCTTAAGTCTATTTCCGTCAAAAAAGTGTCCGTGCATTGCAGATATTTCAGCTCAGAATTGTTTGTGAGAATTACCTGGTTCAATGGATTATAATCACATTGCAATTTTTCAAGTAATGTGTTCTGACTTAAATCTACTGAATTCAGTTGATTTCCATTTATGTTCAATTCTTTGAGCTTTAAATTACCATTAAGATCTATTGAACTTAATCGATTTTCGCCAATATTAAGCACCTCCAGTTCCACAAAATCTTCAATACCCGTAAGGTCACTGATCGATTGAGAATCGAGATTTAACTCTGTAAGGCCCGAAATATTTTCGGTCAGGACATAGTCATCCAAAACATCGTCATAACCCAGATTGATCAGAGCAACTTCAAAATTATCATCCGGGATATAGGTTGTTTGCCCGGATAGTCCTAATGTCAAAACAAAAAATAAAACGCAGAGAATTAGATAGCTATTTTTCATATCAGCAATCTTTACAGGTTGAATAATTAAAGTTATTCACAGCGTAATGATCGGTCAATGATATGAATCAACTAATACCATGATTCTTATCAATTTTCCTCCTGCCTGAAAAGGTTTAATCTCCTCATCATTTCATGAGTATTGGTTTTTAGACAAATTCCTAACAGACATTTGTAATTTTTGCTCGATAAATATTTTATTCCTTTCGTAAAGGATTAGAGGCCGTTCGTCCCAATTCATTATTTTAAAATTCGGTTTCAGATTATATTTAACTCAAAATAATTAACCTATCCTAAACCAATTAAAATGAAATTAGCCAAACTTTTATGTTTTACCATCCTCCTGACTTTTGGAATGATAAGTATCAGCTGCGAGCAAAAACCTAAGGAGCCTGCCGCGCCGGAAGCGCCGGAAAAACCCGAAGCCCCAGAAGCTCCTCAGATAAGCGAGGTTTACACGGTTGATGAGGCCTTGAACCCTCTAAACGTATACCGTGATAAAACCAAGATATATGCCGACTCGTTAAACGTACAGATGTATGAACTCATCCTGGAGCCCGGAGATTCTATTGGACTTCATGCCCATCTTGATCATACTATTTATGTACTTGAAGGAGGCTCCGGAACGGTCTGGGTGGATGGAAAAGAACCAAGAGAAATATCATTTACAGCCGGTCAGGGATGGCTGGGAGGACCATTGACAGATTCTGCCAAAAACACCGGAGACACAACATTAAGGCTCCTGATCACGGAGATCTTCAGACCAAGAATGCAATAAACCAAACAACTAGCCAACCTTGATTAGTATAAGCCACATTCATTGTGGCTTATACTATCTTTTTATTCCTTCCGTTTGCTTGCGGGATTTTCTCATCATTCAAACCACGATCAATAGAATTGATGACCCCGGTCATTGCTTGCTCTTAAGTCCTCTCCTAACTTTAATCCTATTGAAATTAATTGCTAAAATCGATAGGATGAAAACAAAAACAGCATACTTAGGAAGCAGGTTATTATGGTTCTTTACCTTTATCGCATTGATCATGTTTACAATCAACTGTGATTCGGACGATGATGACGATATAAAAGACCAGACATTTCTCGAAAAAAATGACGGTACCAAATGGAAAATCCTTGAAGATGGAATTCTGGTATATATGCGCCTGAATAATGACATGAATAAACCTATCGAAATCTGGATGAATAACATGGAGTTGGGTAAGGGAATGGATGATCCCATCTGTTACTATTACAGCGATGACATGCTGAACGTGGATGAAGAAGGCATAGAAATAATTGAAAATTCAGCCAACAAATTAGAATTCACCTATTTTGGAGAAGAAACCTGGGAAATGAAGGTTGAAGGTGACCGTTTAAAAATGACTTTCACTTCCATGAATGACCGGGTGGAATATGTCTATCTGGACAGAACCAACGAAAATGTGGACAGTTTTGAGATCTGCCCGGAGGAAATGAAAGACTCGGTTAAAAAGCGTCATTTCTCAAGGAGTTTTTAATCTCCTTCTCCTTTAAAGCTGAATACCTTTAGGATTCATATTACTGATCGGCCTCTAGAATTGCTGCTAAATTATCTTTCAGGGGGTTGGTTATATCCAACTGGTGTTTCTGAGCTATTTTTAACAATTTCTCAACAACGGCAGGGTTCTTGGCGGCAACATCGTATTTTTCCGAAACATCGGCATCCAGATTATATAGCTCTGGCCGCTCCAAAGGCTCCGTTGGCTGCCAATAAAGAACAGGAGCAGACTGCTGCAAGTGCAGTTTCCATTTTTTAGAACGAACCGCAAATAATTTTGCATTCGTTGACCAATAATAAAAACTGGATCTGGGGCTAACTTTAGCGGATCCTTTTAGTACCTTGGAGAGATCATAACCATCCATTTTTCTATCTTTTGGAACTTCCGTTCCTGATAAAGAAGCAATCGTATTGATCAGGTCAAGCGTAGATCCCATTTCATTGATTATCCCGGGCTTAACGTTTCCTGGCCCCCAGAAGATTGCAGGTACGCGTTGTCCACCTTCAAAGGTAGTTCCCTTTCCCGCCCGCAAAGGCCCCGCTGAACCCCCGTGGGTTTTAAAGGCTAGCCAGGGTCCGTTGTCAGATGTGAAAACAACCACTGTATTCTTATCCAGCCCCAGGTCTTTTAAAGTATTTAAGATCCTTCCAACGCTCCAGTCAATTTCTTCGATTACGTCTCCATAGATTCCCTGTTTACTCGTTCCTACCCTGTCGGGATGGGCAAATAGTGGAATGTGGGGTAAGCTATGGGCCAGATATAGAAAAAAGGGCTTATTCTTATGATCTTTTATAAACTCTATGGCTTTTTGGGTATAGCGAAAGGTAATGGTATTTTGATCAGCTGGCTGTTCAATCACCCGATCGTTTTCCATCAACGGAACATTAAACTTTTTATAATCAGACCTATAATATGGATCTTCCGCGTTTTCAAATTGTTCCGACCACTCTCCTGTATAGTTCATGTCATTCGAATAAGGAATGCCGTAGTATGAATCAAAACCATTCTGATCGGGCAAGAATTCCGGAAGATGACCCAGATGCCATTTCCCAATGGCTCCTGTAGCATAATCCTTCTGTTTTAAGACTTCAGCGATGGTAATTTCAGATTGAGGCAACCCCCCGGCTGAATTAGGAAACAAGACGCCTCTTTTTGAAGAGGTCATACCGTTCCGTATCGGGTATCGACCCGTGAGCAATGCTGCTCTGCTTGGAGTACATACCGGAGAAGCTACATAAAACTGCGTCCACTTCTGCCCTTCCGAAGCCATCCGATCAAGGTTTGGTGTATTGATGGTAGGGTGTCCAAAACTACTCAGATCCCCATAGCCCATATCATCAGTAAAAATGACAATAAAATTTAAGGGTTTGTCATCTTTGGAATCAAAATTCATGAATCCAAAAAGAACCAGCGAAGCAAAAATGAGTTTGTATTTCATGGTTTGATGATCAGATTAACTTTCTAAAATTACTCAAATTAAATCTATTTGATTCAAGTCTTTTGGCCCGCCGATCAATAAATAAATTCAATCCTAATTTCAAAAATCTTATATTTAGGCATTAACAAACATACCTATGATCCCCTTTTTTAGAAAAATCCGTAAACAACTTGCCGATGATAACCGACCTTTAAAATATGCCCGATATGCCATTGGAGAGATCGTTCTTGTGGTCATTGGTATACTGATCGCCCTTCAGATCAATACCTGGAACAATGAACAGATTGATAAGCGCAAGGAGCAATCCTTACTCAAAGGCCTGCATAAGACTTTTCAGGATAACCTCGATAACCTGAATTATGTTATTGATGATTCAAGAGTTGCTTTTGATTCAAGTAAAAAGCTGTTGTCAATGCTCGGCCCGAATGCCTCAGGGTATTCAGATTCTGAAGTGGATTCCCTACTAAGCGATATCATCAATTATACCACCTATGACCCCTCTACCGGTGTTATTGACGAGATCATCAATTCCGGTAAACTCAATATAATTCAGAACAAAACTTTAAAGGAAAATATTTCCAGCTGGTCAGGAATGCTTACCGATGCCAATAAAGACATAGAAATAGCCAATGATCATACCTTTAATGTGCTGCTGATCTATCTTAACAAAAAGGCCAATCTCAAAAATTTGCCTAAGCCTCAAAGTATCATTGATAAAACGGGTATGGAGCTTTCCGATTCTTCAAATTTCCCTTCAGACTATGATGAATTCATGACGGACAAGGAATTGGAAAACCTTATTGAGTTCCATGCATTGAATTTTATCTATTTAACAAGAGAATACCTGGAGATCAAGGAGTACCTGGAGTATAATATAAGCTTGATGGAAGCTGATATCAGCGAATAAGTCATCCTCAGAATACAGGTAAAAACAAACGTTAAAGATTTCTCAAAATAGTTCAGGAATTTGAAATAATTGCTAAATTTGCAACGTGAAGTACAATCATTTTCAACAAACGATTTCTGTGGTTATGGCCCTGCTGGTGTTGATCTCAACACTGTCTTTCAGTATTGACAAACATTATTGCGGCGATACCCTTGTAGATTTCGCTATTTTGGCAGATGCTGAGAATTGCGGAATGGAAGAGGCTGAGAATGATCTGGATTCCTCAACTGAGGTACCCGTACTTACCCAAGAACCTTGTTGTAAAGATGTGGTCGATCTCGTAGAAGGTCAAGATGAATTGAGTATTGAAAAAATACAGGTCCTTGATACGGATCAAAAAGTATTTGTACTTTCTTTTGCCTCTGTATTTTACGCGTTAAACCTTCTGGAGCCTCAAAAGGACCCTCCCTTTGAACATTACGCTCCTCCCGTTTATGTCAAAGACATTCAGGTCCTCAATCAGGTATTCTTAATTTGATTTGAAGTCATTAACAATGTGTGCCCTGCAAAGAGCGGGCAAACAAAATAATGATCAATCAAATTATATTACATGTCATTTAGAAATCAACTAAAGATTTTAGCTTTAGTCTTTACCCTGCCCCTGTTTGTTCGGGCGCAGGAAACATTGAAGGGAGAAGTTTTAGAGGTGGTGGACGGAAAGGAAGTACCACTGACAGGAGCCAATGTTTATTGGCAGAATACTTCCATTGGTGCCATGACAAATGAGGACGGAAAATTCTCTGTTCCTTATTCCGGGGAGTACCATCAATTAGTGATCTCCTTTATCGGTTTCAAAACCATAACGCTGGAAGTGCATTCAAATGCCTTTATCAGGCAGGTATTGCAGTCAACTTCTGACTTGGACGAAGTTACATTAAAATCACAAAAACAAAGTACGGCAAAGTCTTATTTAAAAGCGGCCAATACCTTTACTGTGACCAACGATGAGCTGTTAAAAGCAGCCTGTTGTAACCTGTCAGAGAGTTTTGAAACCAACCCATCCATTGATGTTAATTTTGCCGATGCCGTAACAGGGACACGACAGATCAAGATGCTGGGACTAACCTCTCCCTATATCCTCATCGCAACGGAGAATATTCCAGCTGTGAGGGGAGCTTCACAGGCCCAGGGGCTCAGTTTTATACCAGGTACCTGGGTAGAAAGTATTCAGATCACAAAAGGAGCAGGAAGCGTAGTTAACGGCTTTGAAAGTATTGCCGGTCAGATTAACGCAGAGCTGGTCAAACCCACTACGGACCATAATTTTTTCCTGAACCTCTATGCTGCTTCAAGCCAGCGTATTGAATTGAATGCCCATTACAACACTCCTGTATCGGAAAAATGGAGCACAGGAATCTATGTACACGGTAATACCCTTCAAAAGAAGCATGATGTAAATGATGATGGTTTTCTGGACATGCCCTTGTATAGCCAGATCAATGTGATGAACAGATGGCAGTATACGAATCCCGAAAAAGGGATCGTTACTTTTATCAACCTTCGTTATTTAAATGACGGTAAACAAGCAGGCCAGGTAGATTTTAAACCGGATACAGATAAGTTCACAACCAATGCATGGGGAAGTGAAATTGATACCGAAAGAATGGAAGGTTCGTTTAAACTGGGTTACGTCAACCCTGAGATCCCTTATCAAAGTTTAGGATTTCAACTGGCTTACAGCCATCATGAACAAAACTCCTATTTTGGGCAAAGAATCTATGATATCAGGCATAAAAGCTTCTACTCCAACCTGATCTACAATTCGATTATATCAGATTCGAGGCACAAGATCAAAACGGGTATCAGCTTTACTTATGATCATTATAATGAACTTGTGGAGTCTGCAGATTATGCAAGGAATGATAATGCCATTGGAGGATTTTTTGAATATGCCTTTGACAATCTGGACAACTTTACTATGACAGCCGGAATCCGAGCCGATCAGCACAACAGACTGGGCTTTTTTCTTACTCCACGCTTACACCTGCGATACACCCCCTGGGAAAAATCCGCCCTGAGGGCCTCTATTGGCCGTGGAAAACGCAGTGCCAATATTTTTGCAGAGAACCAGAACCTGTTTGCCAGTTCGCGACAGATCAATATTCTCGATGACGGAGGGCAGATCTACGGGCTTGACCCTGAAATTGCCTGGAACTACGGAGTAAGCTTTTTACAAGGTTTCAACCTTTTTGAGAGAAAGGCAGATATTACTTTAGATTATTATCGCACAACTTTTGAAAATCAAGTAGTTGTAGACTGGGAAAATCCTTATGAAATCAGCTTTTATAATCTCGAGGGCCAGAGTTTTGCCAATAGTTTTCAATTGGAAATCAATTATAATATTGCGGAACGTTTTGATTTAAGGACGGCCTATAAATATTACAATATCCAAACAGATTACCAGGATGGAAGAAGAATAAAACCTTTGGTTCCCGAACATCGTGTTTTTGTAAATCTGGCCTATGAACTTTTTGGTCAGAATGTTCAGGCTCCATGGAAGTTTGATGCCACTTTTAACTGGCTGAGTGAGCAACGTTTTCCGGATACGTCACTGAGTCCTGTGGAATACCAGCGCGATGAATTTTCACCAACGGTAGCAACGCTTAACGCGCAGGTTACCAAAGTATTTTCACCCAAATTTGAAATTTATTTAGGCGGGGAAAACGTGACCAACCTTAGACAACCTGATCCTATCATAAGCGCCGAGGATCCTTTTGGTCCTAATTTTGACACCAATTTTGTGTATGGACCAATATTCGGCAGCATGTATTATGCAGGATTACGATTTAAAATGAATTAGTAACATTAATAAAATGAATTAGTAACATTAATAAATAGAAAATTATGAAACAGTTTATCACCATTTTAGCACTATTGATGATCAATATCAGCTTCGCTCAGGACAAGAATGCAAAAGCAAGTATTGAAGTTGACGGCGTCTGCGGTATGTGCAAAGCACGAATTGAAAAGGCCGCCATTAAGACCAAGGGAGTTAAATCTGCCGTTTGGAGTGTTCAAACCCATGAACTGGCCCTTATTTACGATGCAAGTAAAACAAATGTGGAAAGCATTTCGGAAAGTATTGCAGCTGTTGGGCACGACACCCAGGCCGTCAAGGCTTCAGACGAGGCTTATCAATCGATTCACGGATGCTGCCAATACAGGGATGACGAAGTAAAGAAGGATCATGAGGGAGAGTCTAAGAATTGACCCCTGCATCAATTAAAAAGTATTTTATCAAAAACACAGTTAAAAAGGAACCTTTTTAACTGTGTTTTTCATTTTGTCTTTCTGATCTTCTTCATTTTTCTCGGTTCTGAATTCATTTTCCTATATTTAGGATTCAAGAAACCAACTCATGATCCCCTTTTTTAGAAAAATTCGTAAAAAAATGGCTGATGACAACCGGCCTTTAAAGTATGCAAGATATGCCTTTGGTGAAATTATATTAGTTGTGATTGGAATCTTGATTGCTTTACAAATCAATACCTGGAATGCTGATAAAAAGGCAAGGAAACTGGAGTATTTAACGCTTACAGAACTTAAAAAAAATATTGAAACGGATCTTGTAGCGATGGACCTAATGAAGATTAGTTTAAATAGTCGTATTAGAGCCTGTGAGATTGTCATACAAAGTCTATCAAGCGATCAGCCCTATCATGATTCTTTGAATATTCATTTTGGAATGGCTATGGTCTATGATGATATGGATTTTCATAAGGGAATTTATGAATCCATTAAAATTTCGGGAAATCAACTAATCGATGATAACAGCCTGCGCTTTGCTATTAATAATTATTACGATTATTCTGTACAGGATATGGAGGACGGAATCAGAGAAATTCGTGATGATTTCTACAATTATATGCTCACCTATCTCCGGGAAGACTTCAAGTATTACAGACACATTGATTCAAAAGCTGAACCTCGTGATTTTGAAGCTCTCAAGCAAGACATGACATACAAATTATCTTTGGGGATATTTATGGATGTCAAAAAAATGAACCTAAGGATTCTTATCAATACAATTCAAGCCTCTACTGAGTTAATTGAAAAAATAGATCAAAGATTGAGTAAAATAGAGCACTAATGACTCGACTCCAGATAGTGTTCCCTGATGATATCTTTTCCAAAGTCTCCGTCAAAATCACGCCAGACAGTATGGATGTGGTTGGCATTATTGATCGTGTTGTCAAATTCTATCAAAAAGGAATGTCCTTGAATTCGGTAGTAATGCCCCTCACCTGGTTCTGTAGCTCCAGCCCATCCGAATCGAATCTCTGACAGATTTTCCTTTTCAATTTCTGCCCTGCGTTGTTTTGCAATATCCACGGGCATTACAGACAGATATTCATTGATCAGGGCCAGTAAATGCTTTTGCTGCTCCTCGTTCAATTCGGCAAATTTGATTCCCACAGGTCTCAGAGGGCCTACTTCAGTAGCATTGGAGGTGACGATTTCAAAATAAGACCTTGTACTAAAAATGGCTTTGATCCTCTGGCTGGAGTCCAGTGAATTGACCAGTTCAAAAGCCATGTCCTCTTCCGCTTTCAAAGCCCGTTGACCTTTTTTCTTTCCAATGGGTATTGTGGCCGGGTTGGCTCCCAGAAAACGTGGCGTCATACTCACTTTTTTATTGGTGATGGTGAAATTAAGTGACAAGTGATGTCCTTCAAACGACCAGGCCCATAGATCGTCTTTTAAAGGGTCTCCATAAATGGCAACAAAATACCTGTTCGGGTCCCTGAAATCCTTGTCCTGTCCCATCTCAATCAGTACATTTTCCAGGTCGATGATACTCATGATCTTTTTGTATCCGGCCTCACTTAAATGATCATGCAGGAGTGAGAAGGCGAGTTCTTTCTGTTTGGGATTTAAATCCTTAAGAAGAATCCCTTTTCTCGGCCACATCTTACCCGGAAGGAAATGCCAGGTCTCCCTGCTTAAATCATCAAAAGGCAATTGGGCTTTTTCAAGTTGCTCTTCATCCAGAGCCTTGATAAAGTCCGTTACGGGTGAGTTTCGTGTATAGGTAAAAGCTACCAACAATACAGACAGTATTAGAATCAGGCTTAGAGTAATGTTCTTATATTTCATAAACCAAATGTAATATTCAAACCGCTCAATAAAAACTATTCTGGTACGAACAGCCCCAAATACTTTCCGAAGGAGAAAAATTGTGATGTGAAACGTATGTCATATTCACGAGTTGTATGGGTCCAAGATGTTTCCTGTTTCCCTCATGTGTAAATGGCAGCTCATGGACCCGTGCAGTTTCGTTTTTGAATTATCCTGAATTATGACTAACTTATTGACGATTTGCCGTCATCTATAAACTTAAAATGTTGTAGTATGAAAATCTGTGCCCATTGTCAGGAGAAAAATCCTGATCAAGCTAATTTCTGTCAAAATTGTGGCTCGAATCTTTCCTCTTCTCAAAAGACTGTCTCCAAAGAAAAGAAAGACACAGCTGAGCGTCGGCAACTGACCATCTTGTTTTGTGACCTGGTTGATTCCACCCCGCTTTCCGAGCGAATGGACCCTGAAGACTACCGACAAATGATCCTCGATTATCACGAAGTTGCCGAAGAGGTGATCGAGCGTTACGGAGGCAAGGTTGGCAATTATCTGGGCGATGGCCTCCTGGTTTATTTCGGATATCCGGAAGGTCTGGAAAATGCTGCCATAACCGGGGTTCAAACCGGATTAGCAATCCTTGATGCCATGTGGAAAGTACGCAAACGATGGGAAACCGGAGACGATATTTATGTCAAGTTACGCGTTGGAATACACACCGGGATTGTCATTGTTGATGAACACCTGGCACTTGGTGAAACGGTTAATATTGCGGCCCGTTTAGAAGGCCTGGCGCCCCATAACGGATTGGTGGTCAGCGCACAGACCTATCACCTGATCAAAGGCTGGTTTGAGGTTAAAAGTATAGGCAAAAAAATGCTGAAAGGTATTACCGAGCCTATGGAGGTCTTTGAAGTCATAAAGGAAACCGGTGCCAGAACCAGGCTGGATATAGCCCGGGGAAAAGGGCTGTCCCCTCTGGTTGGCCGAGAAAAAGAACTCAAGCAACTCCAACGGCAATGGGAGAAGGCAAAAAATGGCCAGGGAACATGTACCTTGCTCACAGGTGAGGCAGGTATAGGCAAATCCAGACTGGTTGATCAGCTGGAGAAAGAGGTCCTGAAGGAGGAAAAAGGATTGATACTTGAAGCAAGATGCTCCACCTATCAGGTTTATAGCGCCTTATATCCTCTCCTGGAATTGATCCAGAATGACCTGACACAAATCAAAGCCGAAGATACCAACGATCAAAGAGCAGAAAAGCTCAAAATATTTATAAACAACGAGCTGCCTGCCGTGGTGCACACTATCCCTTTACTTGCTGAGTATATGGGTATTTCATCTGATGAGTTTCCTCCTCTTGCGATGAGCCCCTTTGCAAAAAGGCAAAAGATCATGGAAGCGATCAGCCAGGTTTTGCTTGAACTTATCGGCGGAAAAACGGTTCTCCTGATCATCGAGGACCTGCACTGGGCAGATGCCTCTACCCTGGAATGGCTCAAAACATTTATTCCACAGACAGAAAAAAAGAGTTTGTTGTTTCTTGGAACAACCCGTCCAACTTTACGCCATGACCTGGCTAATTTTGAAGGCCTGAGCAATATAGATTTGTCAAGGTTGACCCCCCGTGATATGAAGGAAATTTGCCTTTACCAGGCCAAGGGTAAGAATCTTCCGTCAGCAATTCTTGATAAAATCATTGAAAAGACCGAAGGGGTTCCGCTCTTTGTTGAAGAACTGACCAAAATGGTAATGGAGTCTGACCGGCTAATCGAAAAGCATGACCACTATGAACTTATGGGATCCTTGTCATCCATGGATATCCCATCGACCTTAAAAGACTCTCTCCTGGCACGTCTGGACCAATTAAAAGACGTTAAGGAAATCGTTCAGGTCAGTTCGGTGATCGGTCGTGAGTTTTCTTTGGAAATGCTCAGGGCAATGCTTCCTGAAGAAGCAGACAAAATTGAAGCTGCCATCAGTAAACTGCTCCATGCAGATATATTTCAGAAAACGGAAAAAGATCAGGCATCTGAATTCAAGTTCAAACACGCTTTGATCCAGGAAACCGCCTATGGATCCATGCTGAGGATCCGTCGACAGCAAATCCATCAGACCTTTGCAAAAGTACTGCAGGAAAATTTTAAACTTATCTGTGAAAATCAACCTGAACTGCTGGCCCATCACCTTACCGAGGCCGGCAAGCCTTTAGACGCCATACCACAATGGCTCATTGCAGGACAGCATGCCAGTAAGACCAACGCCGCAAAAGAGGCCGTAGCGCACTTGACTAAAGGGCTTGAATTACTGCCAAATGTAAAAAACCAAGCAGAACGTAACAGTCTGGAACTCGACTTCAGGCTGACACTTGGAGGAAGTTATATGGTATCTCATGGCTTCCCGCATCCCTTGGTAAAAGAAACCTTTAACAAGGCCGAAGAAATAGCAAAAAGACTGGAATTGAGCCCTAAACTGGCCCTTATTCAATTAAACCTGCTCAATTATTTCTTTAATACTGAGGATTACGATTCCTTTGATAAGTTATCAGCGCATATGACTAAACTGGCTGAGGATCCAGAAAACGGTTACTGGTTTAAATTGTTCGTCACTCATTTTAAAGGAGGTAAAGTTGTTCGAGGCGAAATCAAAAACTCTCATCCCTATTTTAAACGAGCCCTTGAGATTTTTGATCCGTCACTCCCCTTTCCCTGGGAATTAGCACCTGCCGGCTATATGCCCTATGCCACGAAGGGCTGGTATGCCCTGAACCTTCAGATTGCAGGGCTGTTCGATCAGGCTGAAGACCTGGCGAAAGAGCTGTTTACTTATGTGGACAAAGAATATCAGGATTCCACGAGCCTGTATCATGTATACACCTTTCCTGCCTTGTATTGCCTGCTGGCCAAAAAATGGAGTGAATGTCAAAGTATCATTGAACGATATCTCCCAATAGCAAGAGAATTTGGCGATCCTGTATTTAATCTGACTGCAGAAGTCTATTATCATCTGGCCCTTGCATGTCAGGGGAATCAATCCTCATATCAGCAAGTTGTACAATTGATACAGGTATGCTTTGACATTGGATTCAAAGCCTTTGCGGTAACCATGTCGGCATTAGTGGCTGAATGCCACCTGATCCATGGAGACCCATCTCGTTGCCTGGATTGGATCACAAAGATCCTGAACCATGTAAACCAGACGGGCACCCATATCCAGACGGCCGAATTGTTCAGAATCCGAGGACGTGCTTTAAAGATATTGGAAAAACCCCTGGAATTGGTTGAGCGAGAGTTTGAAAAATCTTTGGAACTAGCCGAAAATCAAGGCGCCGGCACCTTTGAGATTCGCGCAGTCATGGATCTGGCCGGTCTCTGGCAAGAACAAGGAAAGACCGAACAAGCCCAACAACTTTTACAGGAATGTTATGATGGATTTACCGAAGGATTTGAATCATCTTTAGACCTTCAGGAAGCCCACACCTTTTTAAAAACCCTGAAAAGTGGAGCCCAGGGAATCTTTTAAGGATGTCTTAAAATCAGTCACATTCTAATGCCAAAACAGCGGTGCTATCTTTCTTGATCCAGGTGGCATTCAATTGGTCCTCATTGACTTTAATACAGGTCAATTTGTTATTCGTAACATCTACATTATACAATCTGGTATGTTTACTTATATCCAGCTTCGACAGGTTATTGTCGCTAAAACTGATGTAAGTCAAGTCAGGATTATTTGTAATATCAATTTGATTCAGATCATTGAATTGGCAGAATGCATAAATGAGGTTCACATTATTACTCAGATCAATTTCTCCCAGAGGATTGTTTGAACAAAATATACTTCTTAATTCTGTATTTGAACTTAAATCTAAATCACGGAGTTCATTCTTAAAACATCTTAGATCTTCAAGATTTAAATTGTTACTAATATCAAGGTTTCTGAGTTGATTACCTCCAACCCATAAAGAGATAACCTGATTCAAGTTAGAAACATTTAATTCCTGCAACGCATTAAATTCACAATCCAAACTTTCCAATTTACTGTTATTTGAGACATCTATGTTACCTATATTGTTGAACTCACAATTTAAAAATCTTAACTCAGGATTAGATCCAATATCCAGAGATTTTAAATCATTTGACGAACAGTTTAAGTTGCGTAGCTTGCTTAAATTATTAATTTCCAGAATTTCAATCTCATTAGAACCTACATCAAGTATTTCAAGACTATCCAAGCCATTTAGGTCAATAGAAGACAGCTGATTTCCATTGCAGGAAAATCCTTCTAGGAATTTATTTGTATTTAAACTCAACGATTTAATTCTGTTTGAGCTACAGTCCAGAGATATCAAATTTTTGAAATTATACAAGTTAAGAATGCTTATAGAATTGTCTGGGCAATCAATCGCTATAAGATTGTTCATATTCTCTATATCCAGTGAATTCAATTTATTTTCTCCACAGTGCAACACATACAGGTTTACTTGATCCCCAAATTCTATGGTTTTTAATTCATTATTATTACAACGTAAATACTCAAGGGAGGTATTTTGACTCAGGTCTAGAGTTGTGAGCATATTATCAGCGCATTCAAGGGATTCCAGACTTTTAAAATCCTGTATTCCTGTGAGATCCCTGATCCCTAATCGATTCAAATTCAGGTTCTTTACACCAACAATGTTTGACGTAAGAACGTATTGGTCATATGCATCATCATAGCCAAGTCGAATAAGCTCTCTTTCGAAAAAAAAATCGGGAATGATCGTTTTGCCTTCAACAGGATCCGGGGAACTTTTATTGTTGTCAGAGTCACATTGATACAACAAGCTGAAACAGATCAGCACGGTAATATTCTTCAATTGGGGAAAAGATAGTTTCATGATGGGTACTACCCATTAAAAATAGAACAGATCCTGATCAATATTCATGACTTATATCATCTAAATATATGTTCTGCAGAAGCTGCTTTCATTCCAAAAACCAATGTACATAACCACAGTTATCACAAATGTAATTCTGGGCTCTTTTATTGGCCCACTCTATACCGAACAGGGTCATGCCAGGTGTGTTCATAAGGGTTTCCCGTTCCCAGAAGGTGTCGTTTTTGCAAACCTGACACTCGAGTTGATGTCCTTTGATAAATCTTGGTTTTGATTCTTTCTTTGTAGCCATTTAGTTATTTTCTTTTTCCAGATAAGTATTTATTTCTCGCCTTGCTTTCTCCAACTTTTTACCTCCGGTTTCCACCCAGTTGATAAAGGCAGGATCCTCTCGAATACTATCAAATAAGGGATCAATTTGCACCAAAGAATAGACGGAACCATATTTTAACCAGCCTTCTCCTTCATTAAATAGATCTATCCATCTGAATGCCTCTTCTTTTTGTCCCAAAAAGGAATAAATACCTGCCAAATCATATATAAGTCCATAATCAGGACGATTCAGTTCTATAAGCCTCTTATTGATTTGTATCTGTCTTTGCATCATTTCCATTCCCTTCACTTTATTACCAGTTTCAATTAAAGTGTGCCCGTATCTGTGAGAATCTCTGATCACAACTGCATAATTATAATTTTCTTCCTGCACCAACTGCTCCATTGCATCATAATACCGGATGGCATTCTGATAATCTCCGCCAAAATAATAACATCCCGCCAAAGAAGACACCCTGTATTGGTTGATCTCTTTTTGATGTGTATCAACATAGTCTAAACATTTTTGCATTCTTTTTGTACGAGCATAGGTAAACCAAAAATTGACAATTTCACCAGGTTTTATATCCTGCTGCTTTTTCAAATAATACTCCTCCTTTTCAAGATCGTCTAATTGAACGTAAAATTCTGCATACTCTCCATAAAGTCTCCAAAGTTCCTCCTGGGAATGAACCAGACTCTCTATTTTTTCGAGCATCTCCAGGGATTTACTAAAATTCAGGTCAAAAAAGCGGTATACAAGGGACAAATTGTACAGTGACTCAATATTATTGGGATCTATTTCCAAGGCTTTTTTACTGTCTGAAACGGCCATTTGCGGTTTAAAAACTCTTGTATGATACAACCCTCTTACGCTGTAAGCGTCAGCAAGGCTGGGATCAAGTTCTAAAGCCTTATTCGCCATTAGGAATACATTTTCAAGATAAGAATCTTCAAGAATAGCCGCATCCAAATTTCTCTTGTAATCCACCCTGGCCAACCCTACATAGGTCTGAGCAAAAGATGAATCACTCATAATTGCCTGGTTGTACGATAAGGTGGCTTCCTCAAGCAATTCCATCCACTCCCTATTTTTTTGTTCCAAACTATTAGCCTTGAAATAAAATTCATTTCCTTTTAAAAAGTGATCGTAAGCCAACGTGTTTTCTGTAGGAATTGTTTCAATTTTTTCCATTGCCTCCGGGCCAATTTTTACACTGATTTCTTTTGCAACTGTTTTGGCAACCTCACTCTGTACCTGAATTATTTCGCTGTAATCTCTATTGTATTCCTTTGAAACAATCTGGTCTTCTTCTTCTGTTGATACCAAATTAACACTTAAGACAACTTTGTTATCAACCATAAAAAAACTTCCTTCAAGAAGGTAGGTAACGTTTAGTTCATCACCAATTTCCGTTGCTGTTTTTGTCGTACCTCGATATTGTTCTACGGAAATTCTAGGAGTTACCCTCAGCCCTTTTATTTTTGATAAATGGGCACGTATTGCATCCCCAACACCATTGGCAAGATATTCTTTTTCCGAATCCTGACTTTGAAATTCTAGAGGTAAAACCGCAATTGAAACTTCTTCATTTTTATCAGCATAACTTTCATTCTGATTGAATTTATAAAAAGCAAACTGGCCAATGATGATCAGGACCAGGACCCCGATAAACAATTTTCCCGTCAAAGGTTTTTTCTTACCGGGTGGATATGGATTGGTCTTTGCTGCCTCTGAGGTGGTCCTTACCATTCCCTCCGGAGACATTTCAAAGGCCCAGGCCAGGATGATGGCAATAGGAAAACCTGCAATCAAAATCACGGTCATCATTTTTGCTACCCACAACGGGGCTTCAAAAGTTGACGTAAGCTGGGTAACAATTTGAGAAATGATCCAGGAAACAACTGCATAGGTAACTGCTACATTGTAGACCTTACGTCGCTTGAGTTCGGCAAAGAACTTTTTAAAATTCATGTTTAAATATAGTTATTTTACCCAAAAAAAATAGAAACTATGATCCATGCGTGATGATCTTTTAGGGAGAAGCATCTAATTCTGGTTCAATATCAAAGATGTCAAAAAATTCAAAATTGACATTATAACTCATTTCAGGGTTAATATAGTACACATTTTGGTCATTATGATTGATTTTTATGACGAGGATCAACCCTATCTTTGACGCAAGTCAATTTTTGTAATTTTTATTGGTTTTATTTTTATATTCGTATAAAATCCCCTCTATGAAAAAAAACTACTTTCCCCTAACCATCTTACTTGCCTTTTTTTTACCCCTTACCCTTTCGGCCCAGATGTATAAGCTGGATGACGGTATGGTGGGAAGAGTTCCTGTAACCTTTAAAGAAGGATCTTATATCAAGATCAAAGACTCTGTTTTAGAACTCAAAATTAATGCCCATATCTATAAATCTGCCGTAAGGGAATTCAAGATCATCGAAGACCAGACCAAGAAATTCGATGACCGCGAAATCAGAACCTTGCGTTTGCTCAGTAAGACTGATGAAAACCTGAGAGTACATGGAACCATAGTCACGGGTGAAAATGTAAGAAATACGGTTTCTGCCAACTACTATGACATGACTACGCAGATCACGATTCCGTATGTGATCTTTCTCGAGAATTAAAGTCTTGCAGTTCTAAAATTTCAGCTCACAGAAGCAACCCTTAGAGTTGCTTCTTTTTACTTTCTTCGTCAGGATCCTTACGGTTCTTTACATATTTGTCAAACCAGTTCATTTGTTCCCATAAAACGTGTTCAATGGACTCTTTGGCCCGGTATCCGTGGTCTTCAAAAGGCAACAGAATCAACCTTGCGGTTCCTCCGGACCCTCTTACCGCTTCATAAAACACCTCTGACTGAAAGGTAAGCGTTCCCGGGTTAGAATCATCATCACCGTGTATGATCAGTACAGGTTCATTGACCTTGTCTGCAAAAAATGTAGGTGAGCAGTCAATATAGGACTGGGTTGCCTCAAATAAGGAACGTCGTTCACCCTGAAAACCATAGGGCTGGTTTGTCTTGTTGTAAGATCCGCTGCGGGCTATACCGGCGCAGAATAAATCAGTATGTGCCAATAAATTGGCCACCATTAAACCTCCGTGACTATGGCCAATGATTCCAATTCTGTCCGGATCAGCAATACCCATGTCAACTGCTTTAGCTACCGCAGCTTCTGCATCGGCCACCAGTTGAGGAACAAAGGTGTCATAAACCGTTTCCGGATCACCGATCATCGGCATGGCGGTATTATCCAAAACAGCGTATCCCCGCATCAGGAAATATTTGTGTGAAGGTCCATAGATACGCATAAATCGATTGGAAGAACCCCTTACCTGCCCCGCCGTTTGGGCTCCGGAGTATTCCAATGGATAGGCATAGACTACCGTAGGAACTTTTGTCCCTTCCTTGTATCCGGGTGGCAACAATAACTGAAAGCTCAGTTCCACACCGTCTTCCCTCTGGTATCGTACCAGTTTATTCTCAATTTGACGCAATTCCGGACTAGGGTCCTTGAAGGCTGTAATCGGACGTTTCGTATATACCCGGGCACTTTCGCCTTTCTCAGCAGAAATGGATTTACCCAGTTCTGCCAGATAAAAATTAGGCACCTCCTCAGGTGATTCCGAGCTCATGATAAAGGTGTTCTTCTTTTTACCAAAATCAACAAAATATTCATATTTATCCGGGGCACATCTGAATATTCTTTCTGCGTCACCTGATTCGAGGTTGCGACGATCAACAAAGGGCCGATCCCCATCTTTGGTGCCACCTTGTCCCCTGAAATAGACGTTGCCTTCCTTCACGATAAAGGCGTATTTTCCATTTTCCATCTGGCCGAATATTGGGAAGCCGGGGTCACTGTAACGATCATTTTCACTGTGATCGAACCATAACCTTGAAGTTCCTTTATCCACGTCAAGGAGCCAAATATAACGCCATCTTTTCATGCGTTCCCGCTGATACACCAAAAGCATACCTTCTTCCTGCCCCCATAGGGTTGCCTGAATACGATGCTCGGCTTTAAAAACTTCTTCAGGGCCCTTGCCAAAAGGTGCTTCCCAGCTCATCAACCGGTCCCTATGATCCGCTTTAGCCATCGGATCACCACCGTCTAATGCTTCTCTCCAGAATAGGGTATGCTGCGCTGTGGGCTGCCATGAAACGCTCCTTGGACCCGTGATCACACCACGAACCGGCACTTCGTTCGCCAAAGGCTGCTCGGCAACGGTTTTAACCAGTTCTCCTTTTAAATTCCATACCTCTATGTCATGTGCAAATCGCCACCAGGCTACCTCATGCGACCAGGGGCCTTTCAGCCTTTCCACCAACAGGTATTCCCCGTCAGGCGAAATTTCTGCCGAGCTGTATGACGCCGCCGGGCCTACAACTTGTTCCTGCTTTGTTTTGGTATCGTAGATAACCAGTTCGGATTGCGTATAGTAACTAAACAATTCATCATCATAGGCTGTTTGAAGCAGGTTTCTTGCCTCATAGGTTGACCTTGCCGAAGCTCCTGAGTCCTCAAGAATCTTTGGGCCATAAGGTATGGATGGTTCTTGAGGAACATCTCCCCGGTCACTAATTCTTCTGACCAGTAATTTTTCCTGATCCGGAAACCATTTTACCGCGTCATCCATCAGTGGGTTCAGGATCATATTGCTTACTTTTTCTGTATGTCCGCTTAGATCGCCCATCCATAGTTCTACGCGATCTTCAAATCCAACGGACATGGCAAATCGTTCTCCGTCTGAGGTCCAGGAGGTGGAAAGAACTTCTGCCCCATCCGGAATATTCAAGGGTACGGTATTTCCGTTCTTGATGGTAAGAATCCTTGGCGAAGTACCGCCGTGCCTGCCATGGTAATAATTGTTCTTTGGATTTACCCTTGTTCCTGCCAGCTTAAGCATAGGCCCAGCCAGTTCTGACAACTCGGGATAGATGATCGGATCGGTCAGGATCATGTGGGTCTTTGCCGGAGAAGTGGATGTCCTTGGCAACTGGGGTGCATACAAGATCTTCATGACATCTTCATCAGGTGATTTCCAATAGCTTGAGTCACCTTCCGCGGCTTTGTTCTGAGAATGGATCGTTTGGTTTGAAAAAAGGAAAATAAAACTTAATGCTAACAGGGGAAAGAATGTTCTTTTCATTTTGATGGAATTAGGTAAGATAAACTCTGGTTAATGGTCTGTCTAATTTACAAAAAGGATGTTGATTTTAAGCGAAAAATATTCCTGGATCATGATTAAATTTTAAAGAGATAGCTATAAGTTCTGATAGTTTAAAACCATACAATTTAAAAATCGAAACTACTTTCAGTTCTCTGTTGCTTTTCTTACTTGCTTGCTCCTACGCAGTCTAAGCCGCTTTGCTCGAAGACTGCTTCTTGTACTTTTCCAATCAAGTCAGAAGCAAAGACGAGAACTAAAAAAGGTTCCTCCTTTTTAAATGTATTTTTATTTTTAGCTTTTTTAGCCTTTTTCCAAATTCTTGTTTCCGAAATCATTTTCCTATATTTAGAATTCAACTTACAACGAATGATTCCTTACTTTAGAAAACTCAGAAAAAAAATGGCTGACGACAACCGACCTTTAAAATATGCCCGATATGCGATTGGTGAGATCATTTTAGTAGTGATAGGGATATTGATCGCCTTACAGATCAATACCTGGAACGAGGAGCGAAAAGCTCAAAAAAAAGCATGCTTTTACCTGATTGATTTAAAAGAGAGTTTACTAAACACAAAGGTTGAATTGAAACGAGTTATAGATAAAAGTCGATTGAGCTATATGGCCTCTGACACTTTGGACAGAATCTTGTTTCACAAATATGAAGTTCCTGATTTTACTCTGGATACAATTATTCAAGGAACTTATGGTTATACCATTTATAGTCCTCACAGCGGAGTAATCAATGAGATTATGAATTCAGGTGAACTTGAATTATTTAAAAATAATTTTATTCGAAAGACGGTTGCCTCATGGGATTCAAGACTCAACAATATTGCAAAATTTGAATCTGATGGAAGACTCGCTTTTTTAGATTATACAGATTTGATGCTGAACTACATTGATCAATCAAATATTGAGCGGAATAAGCCTGTAATTATCGAGGCCAAACGTGAAGAATTCTTCAATGATCATAGGGTATTGAATTTAAATTTTCCAAAAATGAGGATGCAAAGAATTCTAAATGATCTCTATATCAAAGAGATGATTCTGATTGATTCTTTGGAGTCTGAAATTAACAAGGAGCTTCAAAAATGTAACACATGATTCCTTTCTTTAGAAAACTCAGAAAATAAAATGGCTGATGATATCCGACCTTTTAAAACAGGTACATGGCTCAGCAATTTGAAGGCTTAAAACCTTATCCTGTATTCCAGGCTGGCCACAAAACTTCGCGTCAGACCATCAGGCCTTACTTCTCTTACAATAAAAGGAGATCCCACGTTGAACTGGAGTGCCTGTTTTTCATCCAGGTAATAATCCAGGTACAGATTCCCGTTTAAAGTAAGCCCCTGAGATCCGTCAATTTCAAGTTCCGTTCCGTCTTTATCGGTATACTTGTCGTTGGCCAGGTGATAAATGGGCAATAAACTTGGCGTCAGCCTGAATTTTTGACCCAAATCTATGGGGTATGAGGCACGAAGCAGGATATCTCCGCTTCTTTTGTATTGATTGGTAGACTGAAAATTCCGTAACGGAGAACCCAAAGGATAATCTTCTGCAAAAAAGCTGTTGTTGTTTTGAGTAAGGGGCTGTTGATAAGCAGCCACCAGATGCAACTTGTTGATAAAATACCCAAAGCCCAGCAGCAGGTCAAAGGTTCCTAAACTCGATTGATAATCCATGGGAAGGGCCCTGCGGTCTTCCATTTTATTGGCATCGGATAAAGGAATTTTAAACCCTAAGGTAAGGGTCGCTTTTTTACTGATCCTGTAATTGGAATTCAGAAAAATATCCGATAAGCCAAAGGTTGAGATGTCATTCCCTGATTGTGCCAGGGAAGTCAATCTGGCATCGATCCCAAACTTATCGCTGAATTGCCTGCCATATTCCAGATAGCTTCCAAAAACCGAGATATTGTTATCTGCGGCTCCGTAAGAAATACCAACCTTAAACTGATTGGTAAGTTCTGAAATACTGTCCAGGCCATTGGGTTTAAAACTATGCACGGTACATACACCTGCATCGCTGCAACCCTGGGCCTGAATAGCTGTTGAAAATAAAAAAGTAAATCCTATGAATAAGATCAAAAAAGGGGGAAATTTTGAAACCATACTAACCTGTGTTATCAATTCAACAGGCAATTAGTCTCTAAAAATTCAATTCCTTTCAAAAAAATAAACTGGCACAAATTTTTCAAATTGGTTCATGGCCTGACCGATCAAAATTTAATTTGGGTATCAAGTGATGTTTTGGGCTCAGTTAATTCTCTACCTGCTCTTTTTTAAGAATTTTCTGGTCCACGATAAACGTAGCAAAAGGAAATAAGGAAGCGGCTAAACAGATCAGGGTTTTCGTGAGGTCCCATTTCTTTATCAAGGCATAATACCCTACCCAGACGCTGTATAAGATAAATAAAAGGCCATGGATACTTCCAACAATCTTATTGGGCATTCCCATCTCATAACCATACTTCAGTATCACTGTTGGAAATAACAGGAGATAGGAGATTCCTTCCAGAATCGCCAGGATTCGTAATTGGCCCAATGTCGTGCTTAATTTCATGAATCTATCGGAATTATCTACCCTTTTTGATTTCAGGCGCAAAGATCAAATAATTCTTTGAGATTATCCAATACAAATCCGGAAACATCCTCACATTTCCCAATGATTTAATATGAATTTATAAGCACACTCGTCTTTTTGAGTAAAGCTTAAGTCAAACAAAAAACCCCAGTCTAACTGAGGTTTTTCATTCATTTTTAAGCCAGGGCCGTAATATTAATCTTCACAGCTTCCGAGGGTATCCTCTGAATGGTGATACAAATGCCCCCAAAGAGCATTGATACTTACACATATGGTTTTACCCTTATGACATATAATTACTTTTTTCTTGTTTTTATCACAATACTCATATTCGGAATCTGAATCGTTTTCATCCGTACTCAGTGATTCCTCTTCTGAACCATTATCAGAACTTTCTCCTGAACCGTCATCAGAACCACTACCGGAACCATCGTCAGAACCGCTACCGGAATCATCATCAGAACTTTCTCCGGAACTATCGTCAGAACTTTCTCCGGAACCATTATCAGAACCACTGCCTGAACCATCATCAGATCCACTACCTGAACCATCGTCAGAACCACTACCGGAACCATCATCAGAACCACTACCGGTACCGTCATCAGAACCACTACCGGAACCGTCGTCAGTACCACTGCCTGAACCATCGTCAGAACCACTACCGGAACCACCGTCAGTACCACTATCGGAACCGTCGTCAGAACCACTTCCGGAACCGTCGTCAGTACCACTACCGGAACCATCATCAGTACCACTACCGGAACCATCATCAGTACCGCTTCCTGATCCATCATCAGTACCACCGCCAGAACCATCTTCAGTACCACTACCGGAACCGTCATCAGAACCACTGCCAGAACCGTCATCAGAACCACTACCGGAACCATCGTTTTCCAGACTGGCACAGACTTCAACAGCCATTTCCAAAGTTCCTTCCAGTTCAATTAAATTATTCAATTCCGTTTCAACGCCATCAGAGTCCAGTAATATAATTGGGAATCGAATGTACATTTCATAATTAGGCGTGGTTGCAATAGAGAGTTCCTCTTCAAAAGTAAATCCATCTATAAATGCAATTAATTCCTCATCTGAATTAATTTCTTTCTCCTCCGGAACAGGATTGTCGCCTACATAAACGTCAATGTACATTGGATATAAAAAGTAAGTACATTGATCATCCGTTTCCGTTTCAGTTCCTTTAGCCAAGTCAGTTTTGTTACTGGTCGAGTATTTATCCGAATCGCTTTGAACGGCAGCTTTCATTAATGAAAATACCTTAGCGTCTTTAGATAGTCCCTTTTCTGAATTAAGAACGGGTTCTTCTAAATTACTGTCACAATATGAGAGTAATAGTATGGGCAGGAATAAAAGAAATTTAAACGAGCTCAATTTAATTTTAATAGTTTTCTTTTTCATAGCGATTTAATTACAATGCAAAACCATTTTTATAGCAAGACAGGGTATCAATCAGCTACGTAGCTGACTCATACTCAATCATATCCTTAAAAATGAGGTTTCTTTTAATAGTCAATTTATAACCCTTTTCGAGTTTAGTATATTCTTTTTCTACAATTGATAACGAATTTTATCGGTAAAAATTATGTTGAAGACATGATTTTATTGAACATACTTTATAAGCTAAGATAATCTTCAAATAGGTCTCAATTTATCCGATTCGGGGATTATGGGACATTCAACTGAACTCCTGTATTTAGATTTGATCAAATTTTAAAATCCAAGATCATGAAACTAAAAAAAACAAAACTTTCATTTTTAAAGCAAACAGCAATCTGTTTAACATTTATTGCCTTGATGACCAGTTGTGATGATTCGGATGATATGGACAGTACTTATTTCTCTCCTCCTTCCTGGATCATTGGGACATGGGAAAGCGATATACCCGATGAGGAATGGAATTTGTATTATTTATATCGAGTTTTTGAGTTTACCAGTGACAATGTTATCGGCAAATCTTCCTTAGAGCCAAATGTTTCCAGCATGAATTTTAACCAAACCATAAACACCTCTGAATGGGGACTTAAGGGACTTGATAACATAAGGAATAATGAATACGAGGCGATCCTGGTATTTGCCGGCATTCATACCAGTCATCGCTTTGAAAAAGTTAATGATACTACACTGATTTACCATTATTTATTCAATAAGGATTATCCCGAAGATGAGGAATCAATAATAATGCATAAGGTGAAATAGGCCCAATAAAAATTCCTCGAGTATATAAAATGTATGAATCTATTTATCAATTGTTCCTAAAATCCAAGATCATGAAATCCTATCTTTTATTATTGTTCATCTTCTTTTTCAACGTTCAAACGGCTCAAAGCCAGGTCATAGAAAACTCAACGGAATACGGGCACCAAGATATGTATGACTTTTATATGCAAAAACATAAAAAACTAAGGAAAACAGGATACATACTGCTGGGTGCAGGCGCAGGCGCCATGCTTACGGGATGGCTCATTGGTGTAAATTCGGATACCTGGAGCGGAGCAGGTTCAGGTGCACTGATTATGACTGTTGGAGCTGCATCCTCCCTGGCCAGTATTCCTGTGTTTATTGTGGCTAATTCGAACAAAAGAGAGGCCCAGGTAATTTTAAATGCCGGAAAGATTGGCGCTGTGGGACTCCCGTTTCAAGACACAAGCTATGCTTCTGTGGGCCTAAAAATCAGTTTTTGACAGGATCAAAGCCCAGTAGATACAGGAAACTGGAAATTTACAGTTATTTATTTTTCCTGTTTAATTCAGATCGTCTCATGGGCATGGCATCTACAATACCATAAAGATCTTCTTTGCTTAGGACTTCCGTTTGTCTCAGTTTTACCCCTCCATCAAGTCCAATAAGAACAACTTCAAAATGTTCTTGGGCATGGAAGATCTTCTCCAGGGATGTTCCTGAAATGTTACCAGAATTGGTCGATGCCTCTTGGGTATAATCGATGCTTTCAAAATCATCTCCTGTTACCTTGTACAGTACAAATTTACGGTCCTTGAGCTCGGCCTCGGAATTTTCAAATTCTTTGACTTGCTGCTGATAAATTTCTGATGTCTTGTTTGTGGTTTTAATTACCAGAATTCGGTTTTTCCAGGTATGTTTTTCCAAATTTTGCCCTTTTATAGGCACAAATGATGCACAACCCATGAGTATGAATATCATACTTACTTTAAATAACCTTTGCTTTGTCATTTTTCTTGTTTCGGTTGCCGGAACACTGTTTTGTGTGTCCTGTCCTACAAGATACGGTTTATTTAAATGAATGGGTTGTGCTTTATCTTTACTTCAGGGCGTATTTCTCACCTTTTGTGAGTTCCATATTACCTGAAAAATACCATTCACCCTTGTATCTGACCGCATCAAAATAAAAGTGACGGTAGTCTGAATTGTTCAATTTTGTATCAATAAAAAACGGAATATACTCCTCTCCTTTTGACTCAGCCTTGTATAAAATTAGAAATTTCAAATGACTCCAGTTCACATTGCTGGCTTGATTGAGCTTTACCATTTGCTTAAACTTTTCTTCATAGCGCGGTATGACCTTAAGATCATAGGCCGCCTCATGTTCGGCCATTAAAGAATCCCGAGTTTCCTGATCTGTGTTTTCCAGATCATGATTATACTGATATTTTAGGACTACTTCCTTTGGTAATAACAGCGATTTAAAACTGTCAAGATCATCATTTAGAATACTCGATACCATGGCCTTTCCCAAAGCTTCTTTGCTTTTGCTTTGAGCATATACCGAATTAGAGAGCAGAACTACGATTAAAAGGGAAGAAGCAAAAATGATCTTTTTGAATTTCATGATCTTTTAAGGTTTAAAATGTAAGAAAATATAAAGGGTATCCATAGCAATTTAGAATACAATCTGTTCCTTATAAAACGTAAGATCTGATGATTTATTGAACAAGTTTTACTCGTAGTATTCAATTTCAGTTTCTGTACCGGGTGCGCCCCAGTAGGAAAGGCTGAACTTTTGCGGATAGACCTGGTCATCGTAATGGTAAACCCTTTTGACAACTTCTTCATAACAGGGGTTGCATAAGTTGTCTACTACGCTGGTCATGTTGTTCTTTAGATAAGGGAATTTGAAAGCGTCTGTTGAGATCGTATCTGAGGCCCAGTAACCGGCATCGTAAAACAGACTGATAAATCTTTGCAGATAAATAGACTTAAACTGATCATAATACGGATTGGTATTGTCGTCATAGAATATACTGATGCTGTATTTCAGGTTGCCTTCATGGTCAAAATCTTCCACTTTGACCAGGTTGCCGTTGGTGTCATATGCAAAGGTGGTCGTGATCACCTGGTCCACAAAACCGAGATCCGCGTTTCTATCCAGGCGGATCACCTGCCCCAGGCTATTGAGTTGCATGCTTATTGAAGCATTTTCATCCATCCCGATGATCCCTGAAGCTGTCACGACATTTCCATTATAACTGAGCTCATAATTGGATTCTCCCTGATAGGTATTGCTAAATCCTACCAGCCTGTTTTGCTCGTCATAGGTATAGAAATAATCGGAAGCGTCATATTGCGGGTCTTTGGTTTCATCTACCAGTCTTTCCACCAAATTATTGCTGCAATCATATACATAGGTATATTCAAAATTCCGTGTTGGCGAAGTACGTGTTCTAGAAGCCAGCAGGTTCTTTTCATTATAGGTATAACTGTTGATCACCTCATTTGATCTGCTGTCGGATTTTACAAATCGGGTCATGCTTACCTGATTCCTGTCTTCCTGGCAATTCAGGTCTTTATCGGGTTCATCATTTGACGTACAGGAAATTAAGGATACTGTTAATATGAACAGGGGGAAAATAATTTTTTTCATTTGATATAGATTAGACTTTTTACAATGTGATTAGACTGCTCAATGACTCTTGTGTTACATGTTTTTAGCCTTATTTCTTGTTTATTTTTGGGGTGTTTTTGTAAGGGGCTGGGGTGCAATCATTTCTCTGTTATAAAATCATTTTCCTATATTTAGATTTCAACTTAGAACCAAATGATACCCTTCTTCCGTAAAATCCGTAAAAAAATGGCTGATGACAACCGTCCTTTAAAATATGCTCGCTATGCCATTGGTGAAATCATCCTTGTCGTGATCGGGATCTTAATTGCGCTTCAGATCAATAACTGGAACGAGGAAAGAAAATTAAAAGAAATAGAAAAGCAATACCTTATGAGTATCAAATCTGGCATCAATTTATCTCAAAAGGAGCTTATGCGGGTTATTGATGATTCAAAAGAAATCTCTAAATCAGCTGATACACTTATTATGCTTTTGGCTTATGATGAATTCGACCTTTTAGAAGGAATGGTTTTAGATTCATTATTGTTCAACGCTGGAGACTATAGCATAATATCTATGAATGACGCAAGCATTCAAGAAATATATAATACAGGATCATTAGATATCTTTCAAGATGAAAGAATTAGAAAAATATTATCTTCTTGGACAGAAAGGATACATCAAATAAGAAAATTTGAAGGCGAATCAGAATATCTTTCGCGACGATATAATGAGTATATTATTAATTTTATTGACATTTCAAGATATGAACTTAGATTAAGTGCCGTGATTCCCGAGAAAAGGAAAGAATTGTTAAAGGACCCATTACTAAGAAACCATTTAGGTCGTATTTACGGGACACATCAGCATATGAACCAAATATACACAGCAGAGAAATCTATTTTGGATTCATTAAGAATTTTAATCGATCAGAACTTATCAAAATGATACCCTTCTTCCGTAAAATCCGTAAAAAAATGGCTGATGACAACCGTCCTCTGAAGTATGCCCGTTATGCGATTGGTGAAATCATCCTTGTCGTGATCGGGATCTTAATTGCGCTTCAGATCAATAACTGGAACGAGGAACAAAAAACCCGTGTTATTGAAATCAAGACTTTAAAAGAAATTCGTGCCAATCTGCCTCTGGATTTGATTGAAATCAATCAGGATATTGCTGTGATGGATTCCATTACTCATTCAGGAACGGCCGTCCTTAACTATTTAAATAACAATGACAAGCCTTCTGAAACTTTTAAATACAATATTCATGTTTCAAGGCTTAATCCTCATTTTGATGCGGTTCAGGGTAGTTATTCACTCCTGCAGTCCAAAGGTCTGGATATCATTTCCAATGACAGTTTAAGGGGTGCTATTTCTAAACTTTATGAATTGAGTTATCCGTATTATGCCAAGTATGAAACTGAGCGTATTTTTAAAATAAATAATATCATTCTGCCAAAATATACTGAGTACTTTTCTTTCATTTGGAATGGTAGTGAAACTTTTTATAGCGGTACCTCTGAAATTTCTGAGAAAGGATTTTTTGCCATGAAAAATGACATTACGTTTATCAACGTCCTCAATTTGGCATTGAATGAGAATGAAGGTGTGAAAGATCGTGCTTATAGAACGGCGGGGAACATCCAGGATTTGATCGATTTTATCGATGCGGAATTGAAGGGGAAATAAGATTCAAAATTTGATTTTTCGATAATAGCATTAGAGTTGTGTATGAAGTTCATACCATACAGATAAAAGTTCAAAACGGCTTTCATTTCTCTGTTGCTTGGCTTCCTTGTTTGCTCCTTCACCCTAGTCAAACAAGTCAGTATGTAGCAGTCTTATTTATTGCAAAGAATTAAGATTAGCTGATTCTTTTAATTCCTTTAAAAGACTAACATCAAAGTGATACTCAATAACCTTCCATTTGTCTGCAGGTTTATACAATATGGTAGTCAATCGAACAACTTCCTTTTCCTATTTAATTAAAAAGCTTAGAAGTTTCAAACTATTGCCAAGGCTTTTTTCTATTATTTTTTCATACCCATAATAAACACCAGATTGGTTCGCGGCAAATAAAATCTGTTTTTTTAAATTTTCAGTAGTCTCTTGACCTCTTATCACCTTTATATCTTTCGATAAAAAGTCAAAAGCTTCCTCAGGTGATTTTTCATATAATTTAAAATATTCATCAATAATTTCATCTGTGGTCGTCTGTGCTTTCAAACTAGTAGATGACAGCAATATCAGCATTATTAATACAACTAAATTGATTTGTCTTTTCATTTGGATGGGTTTTAAATTCGTATCATGTATAACTGATGAACAGTTGTTGTTTTACTTATCAAGATCGAATATCAAATTGATAGTCAAACCTAAATAATGTTCTCAACTTTTTTGTCCTAATTAATTCAAATCTTATGAATTGAGACATTTAAATTTTGGTTCTTAAATACATTTGTTTCAGGTTATTTTAAAAATATTTAAAAATGAAAACATCTAAATCATACGTATCATTTAAAAGTGAAGTATTTTTTTTCCTTATTTCAATCTTGTTTTTACTTTCGTGTTCGGACGATGGGCCAATCACTGAAATACCAATTGGAAATGAAATAATTAAGAATGAGATAATCGAGATAGGTAGCAACTATCAGGGAGGAATCATTTTCTTCATCGACGAGACAGGTCAACACGGTCTGATCGCTGCTAAAGAGGATCAAAGTATAACGGATCCTTGGTGGAATAATGAATTTCTAACTACTGGAGCTGTGAGTCTAAGTGATGGTAAAGGCAACACTAATCTCATTATCCAGGCTCAGGGAAATACAGGCCTCTACGCTGCAAAATTATGTAGTGATTATGAGAGTGCAGGCTATAAAGACTGGTTTTTACCCTCAAAGGACCAGCTAAATATTCTTTATCAAAACAAACATTTAATGGAAGGTTTCGCAGAGGAGCTTTACTGGTCTTCAACAGAGTATGAGATAGGAAGTGCCTGGGTTCAGGATTTCACAACTGGAGAACAACACCTGGACAACACCAGCGATGCAGCTAATGTTCATACAAGAGCTATAAGAGAGTTTTAGGCGTATCATAGCATCGAACCTTTTAGCCTGCTGAGATATTTTTGCTTGCAATCCGGGTATTTTCAAAGCATACAGATAAAAGTTCAAAACGGCTTTCATTTCTCTGTTGCTTGACTTCCTTGTTTGCTCCTTCGCAGTCTAAGCCGCTTTGCTCGAAGACTGCTCCTCCGCCCTACTCAAACAAGTCAGAAGCAAAGACGAGAACTGAAAAAGGTTTCTTCTTTTTATCTGCATGTATTGAATTGAGCAATTACTTCTAAAGCTTCTAAATATCATGAAGCAAATGGAATACAATCGTCTTGCTGAGCCGAAAATTCAATTCTTCGTATCTTTGAGATAGACCAAATTTTTTAATCAAAGTATCAACTAGTAAAACCAAAATGTGATGAAAAATTCGAGATATTTTATCTATACTGCTCTTACACTAATTTTATTTTTTATACTGGGATGCCAGCCCCAGCCAAACAACAAATTAACTCAGGGAGAAGGATTTATCGATGTTACTGGCGGAAAAGTATGGTATAAAGTTGTTGGAGAGGGAGACAATACACCTCTTTTACTCTTGCACGGAGGGCCGGGTTTTACAAGTTACTATCTCAATCCGATGGCTGACCTGGGTAAGGACCGTCCTGTTATATTTTTTGATCAGTTAGGTTGCGGAAGGTCCGATCGGGACATTGATACCACGTTGATGACTGTTGAGGCCTATGTGGAGCAAGTTGAGCAACTCAGGAAAACGCTGGGCTTAAAGGAGTTTTATCTTTATGGCCATTCATGGGGTACCATGCTTGGTATAGACTATTATCTTAGCTACCCGGATCATGTAAAAGCCATGATCTTTGCGAGTCCTGCCTTAAGTGTTTCCAAATGGTCCAAAGACGCTGATGCATTAATTTCAACGCTTCCTGACTCGATCCAAACCGATATAAAAACCAGTGTTGAAAATAACACCTTCGATACCCCATCCTATGAACATGCCATTACTGTTTTTTACCAACGTTATGTAGCGCGAAAATTACCCTGGGATGCCAATATGGACAGTACGTTTGCAGGGGCCAATTTGAATGTCTATAATTATATGTGGGGGCCGAGTGAATTTACCGCCACAGGAACATTAATGAATTACGAGCGTGCTGACAAACTCCCTGAAATCAAGGTCCCAACCCTGTATGTTTGCGGAGAGTATGACGAGGCTCGTCCTGAAACAGTCCAATATTTTCAAAGTCTGACTCCGGGTTCTAAAATGGCTGTTATTGAGGATGCGGCTCATGTTACGATGCATGATAATCCTGTTCAGAACAATATGGTTATTGGGGATTTTTTAAAGGAATTGGAGGAATAGGGTTGATTTCATAGTTATCAGAGTTTTCAAAGCATCCAGTTAAAAGTTCAAAACTACTTTCATTTCTCTGTTGCTTGGCTTCCTTGTTTGCTCCTTCACAGTCTAAGCCGCTTTGCTCGAAGACTGCTCCTACGCCCCTACTCAAACAAGTCAGAAGCAAAGACGAGAACTGAAAAAGGTTTCTTCTTTTTATCTGTATTTATTGATTATTAAATCAATGCTTGAGTTGAATGTTTTCTTTTTCCACTAAATACTGAACTACTTCTTCCCAGTTCTTAAAATTCCCATCTTTACCAAAATGGATATGTTCTTCTTCAAATTGGTCTACTCCTTTTAGGCAAATCTCAAAATCTTAGCTCCAGGATAGGTTATCTTTAAGGTGTTTTTTTTGATCAATTCATCCCAAGGCAATCCCGCCTTTTCTAACCGAAGAAGTCCCTTTTCTTTGTGATGAATTTTTGCAAAACCTATTTTACTGCTGAATACATAATCTCCGATAGACAAGTCTGAAACCAATCCTAAAATGGCTTGTCTGTCATGATCGAAATTTCTTTTCCAAATCATATAATTTGGTAAAAGTGACTTGATAAAGTGACTTAGGTTAGAATCAAAAAAAGTATCTTTCTTCTTATATGTTTCATAGGTAGATATCAAATTGTCTTCTATGCTTTTAATACTTTCTCTTGTAATGTAAACAGGTAAGACAAAATGTAATAAATCTAACAAAAGTATATTTCGTAAATCCAATTCAGAATCTTTCCAATGAAGATTTAAACATAAAAATGTTGCTCTTTCAAAAATAGAATTTCGAAGTGATTTTGTTTTATCATTTAATGATTCGTATTCATATTTTTTAAAACCACTTGTAGAATTAGCGTTTATTAGATAACTACCTAACATTTCAATTAAATATGATTTGACATTAGAACCTCCTTCACCTTTATAATTACCATGTAAAATATACCTTACGGGAAGCGATTTTACTTGGTATTCATCTTGATGAACCCAAAGTTTCAAATCTAATTTGTCAAATTGATTTTGAACTTTCTCGAACATTTTTAACTCAACACCATAATATACTAGGTTTATTCTGTTAGGGTCGTTGTTATCAATTCGTTCAAGACTGTAAAGTTTTTCAATCTGTCTGATTTTTAATTCATATTTATGATCATAATTTACAGCAAATATTTTTCTATATTTTGAAAATCCTTTTTCGTAAAAAATATGAATCAAATTTAATGCTATTGACATGTAAGACAGATCTTTGTATACCATTGGTCTATTTGGCACATTGAATAAGGATTTAGAATTTATGAATTCTTGTAAATTATATAAATAGAATTTTCTAGCCTTATTAAGATATCCTATTATTGCCTTTCTAACCAATTCCCCAGAGTCTTTAACTACAGAAATTTCAGTAATCAAATCATCCTTTGTTCCGTCTTCATCTTCAGATAAATTAGTTAATTTCTCCTCAACACTCTCCTCAAAATCATTCTTAGCAACTAGTAGACCTTTTGAAGTTAGACTTAATAAATCTGCAATTTGAACACTTGGATCATTTAAAACTTCCATTTCCTTGGATTGAACTGAACTCAGACTATCGAACTCTTCTGGTGACAGTTCTTTATAACTCTTTCCAGACCTATTCCCAGTCTTTCGCGTTGGATATACACCCCTGGAATTTGCATTTTTAGTATCCAATTCATCTTCTACCCAAGCATAGTCTAAATGCTCAAATAAACCCAAATAGTCTGCATTCTCAGGATCAGAAATCAAGGTTTCCAGAACTTGGCTTAGACTCGCATATTTAGGATCCGGATTTGTTTTAGACAAATAGGAAACATCATCGATAAAGAAAAAATTTGATATACGTTCACTTTGCTTAAATAAGGCTAATTTGAAACAACCCTCAAAAATTTCCAGATCAAATGTTTGCTCTTTCTCTGACTCTAATAATTTCTTCGTTTCAATAATCGAATTGTCAGAACTAAAGATAAAAAGTTCACTTTCTACTTCCGGTTTAGTTTTGAAATATACATTGAGCTTATTTCCATTTATTTCAGCATGTTCAATTCTCGTAATTACATGAATTGCAACAATCTCATCAGATGGTCGAGAAGACGGTTTAATAAATGAGCGTAAATCAATAGCTGCTGCAGCTTTAATACTTATCCCAAGATCTGCAAGGAATCCATTGGTGCCTTTCCTTTTTAAAACAATACTTGCTTCACCATTTTTGGCCTTCTCAATATTTGAACCTAATCCATGGATAGTAGAATTTGCGCTTCCTAAAACAAAATACTCCCAACCATTTTCATATTCAAACTGAAATATTTTCGCATGGAGACGATTAAACTTAGCATCAAATTCTTTGATACAATTCTTCCAATCATAAAACGGAATTACTTGACACAAATGATCATTTAATTTTGTAGGTAATAAGCCAAAATCTGAATCAGTAATGCAAATCATTTTATCAATATCAAAATCGTTCTGGAAGTTCTCCAACACCTTTCCATTTATATCAAAGTAGGGTGATATAATTGTTAATTTTTCTATCCTTTCCTTTGGAAGAATACCTTCCAACTGCTGATATATTGAACTTTTAGGATAGTTGCCCAAAAACCTTAATGACAAATCTTTGTTGATCTCTATAAAATTATCAGAATCAAACTCCTCAATTTCTTTAAGCCAGGGCGAATATTGATTTATCCAACTTAACTTCTGTGTATTAAATCCTTTAACTCTATTAATATATTGCTGTAAATATTTCCATACTTCAGCAAAAAGAGGTGTATTTGGGCTGTCAATTGAGTTTAAATGAAACGCTCCCCATACTTCATCATTGGTACTTAAGCCGGAAGATGTAAGATTTCCTGAACCGATAACTAACAAACCATGTTTAGGTCCTGTAAGCAGCATGATTTTAGGATGAAAGACACCAATTTCATAAACTGGGATGAGACTATAAGATTTATGATGTTTAAACTCATTTCCTGTAGTTTCTTCTAGGTGTTTTTCCAGAAATTTTCCATCGACAAATACGTTGACATTTTTTATATTGGCGTGTCTTAGAACGGACATAACCCTTCCTTCGAAATAATTAAAATCAAAAGAAAAACTTGTTATAATACAGGATGAATATTTACTTTTATTTCTACCTATTAAGTCAAGGATATTCTGTCTTTCAATCATCCTTATAGACATTTAAAAGTTCATTACCCTTATCAGTTAGTCTAAAATCTTTATCAAGAAGATTTAAATCTTGTAGAAATTCTAATAAACTAACAATCCTCGGACTTGTAAAGCCTGGATCGAAGTTGCCAATTATTCTTAAATAGCCGTCTTCAATAATAAACTTCTGAGTAGACTGCGATCCACCACCCATTTTACGATAGGCAACATATTGATGTCTATGGATAATTTTATTTAAAAGGAAATCAGATATAAATGTAACTAGATTAAGATTCAGTGAACTTTTGAATCCGAGGTAATAATTAAGTACCTCCTGATTATCCTGGTTATTACTGATTTCGTTATTGTTAGAATAAGATCTTAGAAAAGGTAAATATGATTCGTTCACCTTGAATAATCTTAAAACGAGCAGGAGACCATATGACATTCTTTCTTCCGATTTGCTTCTCACGAGTTTTACGTACAACTCTTTTTCAGTATATATTTCCACATCCGAAACTAAATCGCTAATACCCTTGTCAGTATCAAGAAGGTTCTCATTATTAATATATTTGATAATATCATTTGTACACCCCTGAACAAATTCATTGATGGGCATCCAACCAGGTCCTTTTTCTCTTTCAAGCCAATTTAAACAACCATTAAATAGACCTGTTAAAGCAACCTGCCAATACTCACTAAATTGATATAAATACCAACCCGTCAAGGTCTCGTCAATAATTCCATTTACTTTACCTTTTACATCATAGGCAAACATGGTGAAATCATGCTGCTCAAACTTCTCAAAACTATAGTTGGATAAAAATTTTAGAATATGAATTAAGGTTTCTTTTCGTGAGAAGCTAGGTTCTTCTTTAAGTAAGGTAGGTTCATTTACGTCTAAGAGTAATTCGATCAGTAAATCACACTCCTTACTTTTCTTCTTAATCGCCTTTAAGTTGAAATCTAATGCCAATTCTTCAAGTTCCTCTATACTCACTTTTCCTTTAGCGATACAATCCAAAAACTTGATCTTTCCATCATCAGAAATATTCTCATCAAATGCCTTTGCTAAATCTTTACCGCAAATATTAATATCTTCTTGTGATGAGGTTGTTCTGTATATCCCCAATGGTTTGCCCTCAGCATTTATTGGTTCATCAATCAATCCAATTTGCCTAAGTGATCCGACATAATACTGGCCAAAGATCCCTAAATAATATTGCCAATAAGTATTCGGAGTAGATCCATCAGTATTGAAAGTTCCCTTTTCTAAATCAAATTCTTGAAGATTCTCTTCAAACCTTTTTTGAGCATATTGTCTACCATTAATTCCTAATATTTCCGAATGATACGATAATAATGCAATCATATATTCCGCTCTTCTAATAAACCTTTGTTGCTCATAAGGATTTGTTGACGTAATTATTTTGGCATATTCATCTAGTAACCAACAATAAAAACTATAGTTTCTAATATGAGAGGTTACATTGTTCAATCCAGCCATCAAATAAGTATAAACCTTATTTGATGTATTCTGAAGTCCTAAGGGATCTAAACCCGTAATAAAAGACATTCGATCTCCTAAAAAAGGAACTCTGGCTTCATTTTTATCAATAACGTAAGTGGCCATTTTTTCAATTAAGATTACTTTCTCTTCAACTCATCCAAAGTCATACCTTCTTTATTCTTCCATTCTTTCCAACCATTAGCCCTTCTGGCAAGAATGGTTCCTGCAGCTGCACTTGGTGAATTAAAAATATGATCCTTTTGAAACACCAGTACTCCATTGTCTTCAATTAATACATCATCATCTATTAATCGCTGACGCATGTTTCTTATCCAGTTTCCAGCGGTAGGAGTTTCCACTAAATTGCACTTCCCTCCTTTAAGAACCACAATACCATCGTCAATTAATTCGCCACTAGCAATCGCTTTTTTCCCCTTACAGGTAAACACTTCACGATTTCTTTTAGATTTTCTTTTATCCTCAAAAATGGGATATCCTAATGTTGCTAAAAGCATCTTGGCAGTTTCAAAATTGTCAAGTAAATCATATTCTCGACTTTCTGATAATGAGGGCTTTTTCGAACCAGTATCGTTATCAATTTTGTAACGATCTATCTCCTTGGCCCTTTCTAAACAAAAATATTCAAGATATTTTCCATCTGTTTTAGTGTATTCATCTGTTTTGGTGGTTACGATTACACAATGCGTCCAAAAATCTTTTTTTCTATTATGGGATCGAATTCGATTAAAACAATTTTCTCCCTCACCGATGTAAACTACAGATTTTGAACTGTCTTCATTGGTCCCAAATAAAAAATACACTCCAGTATGGTGCACAATTTCTCGTTTTGAGGCTTCTTGCATCTTATTTCTGGGAAAGAGTATTGCCTTCACAAGTCTGTTGGTTATCTCAGCCTCCCGAATACTCGTGGGTGACCCATCCGGGAGAAATATTTGTATGGTTTGTGGTCGTTTATTCATATTTGAATTGATCATTTATATATAAACGTATCTATTTTTTTTAAGTCAATAAAACAGGTTCTATACTTACTTCTTTCTTTTTCAAAATGGAACTAAAGAAAGTTTGACCTGTTGTGGTTTGGTACTTTATTTTTCTTTTCGTTTTAGTCTTCATTTTCAATGTCGTCCTGTGCGGTGGGGTATTTTTTAAAATTTCTCTTTTCTAGGGCAGGGACTTGGAAGCTCTTTTGCAGGTTTTGGTCAAGCGTTGGCCTGGTGTGACCTGTAAATGTGCTTACAAGTGTGCGATGGCTTTACCAAAATATGTACTTCCCACTTTTCTTTTCAGCCAATAATTTCTCGTTTTCAAAGCCCATTCCCTTGTTGTATTGTTCATCAAAAATTGCTGGCAAATCCGGTGTGGTAACTATCGTGTCAGCTTTTTCGATTTTGCTTTCCGAAATAGCACCCGTCAAGAATCCTCCAGATACCTCAAGTTCATCTGAACAGATGAGTTTGCCGTGCAATTCTTCTCTTAGTAAAAGATAGTCGATGAAATCCTGAGGTCTCTTTTTCTTCGAAATCATTGTCAGTAAAAAGGTTTCCAAATCGTCAAGTTTTACGACCCATGGATAGACATCATCCTCACCAACTTCTAATAAAGTTGATAGATCATTCTGGATTTGACCAAAGGAATTGATGTTCACAATTATCGAAAAGTCATTCTCTTCGTATTTGGTCGTGTCAATTTCCTCAATCAGGTTGCCATCTTTGTCTTCAATGCGAAGTGGTACTTGGTCAACGAATTTTTGTTCAACTCGCTTGGTTTGTACATAACCATAACCGATGCTGGCTTTAAAGTCGTCCTTTATCCTAACGAAGGCTTTGTTTGGATCACGTAATGGTTCGCGAAGATTGTATCCTTTCGCTTCAATGATAAAAGCATAATCTTTCCAAAGAAATAGAATATCCTGCTCACAACCATCAACATAGTATCCTTCGAATACTTTAAAATTTTTTTTGAAAAACTTCTTAAAAATCTCTACAATTCGCTTTTCAAGCAGCTTTCCTTTTCTATCAATCAGTTTATCCTTTGCTTTTGCGTTTTTAGAGCATACTCTTTCTAGCAAATCGTCAATAGCATGAATGACCTGCTTAACTTCAAAAACCTGAAATAGGTCATTTCCAATATCAATAATTGGGAATTCATATAGCGGATTGCTGGGTCTCGTAGAAGTATAATAAAGAAAATCGCTTTGGTTTCTGGAACAGGTGAGAATAGGAAGTATAGCATTGACCTTTTCAAGTGGCAATTCAGCGGTTACCAAATCTTCTGGTTTGAACCGATTAATGATTCCATGGTCAGCCATGAAAGTATAAAGAGGTCTTCTTTCTTCACCGAGTTTTTTAATTACCTCTGGAGCTTCATCAATAACACCCATTTGGATTTTGGTGTAGGTCAACCATTCATCTTGAAATAGGTCTTTTCTTGTACTGAAACCTTGAAACTTCCGCTGTACTAGATCATCTAAGTTGTTGTAGAACTGAATGAAATCACTCGTTTTTACACCTGTTTCTGCTTCAATCGTTACGTCAAGTTGAGAGTAAAGATCATTTACCCAATTGATGGTCTGTTCTTCATAGTTCAAAGGACCTTGGTTGAAATAGGAAAGGAAGGATGGAATGGCAACTTGTCTTATTTTTTTCCATTCCTCATCAATTTCTTCATCTGGTTTGGGGAAGAAGAGTTTGTCGTATTCCCGTTCAATTTCATTTAGTAGTTCTACAATTTGATTCCATTTGTCAGGAGTGTATCGCATATCTATTCCATTAGTATCATCAGATGATACCAGCAAACCAGCGAGAAAATACATTTGTCGCATAGGAGAAGAAAGCTTGCCAAGTTGGTCTTGTGCTCTTCCTGAAGCGATATTCTTCATAAGGCCAGAGAGATCACCAAGAAACCATTGAGTATCGTATGTAGATACCAAGTCTTTTAACTCTTGTGATTTTGCTTCAAGACTCATTCTACAACCTCCTTTTCTTTCGGCTCCAACGCCTCTCGCAACACCTGCTGCAAAAGCAACTCATTTTGTTGCTGACTGTCTTCGATGCTTTTCTCCAATTCATCACAATACTGCATCAACCCATCTAGTTTGGTTAAGATGCGTTTTTGTTCTTTCAAAGGTGGAAGAGGAATATTAAGGTTTTGTTTTAAATAATTTATTGACCCTAAATTCTTCATGGCACTCCCTTTTGCATCATTATTGACTCTGTCTTTAAGTAATGATTGGAATACTTTAGTAAAGTAAACGCTTGTAATTATTTTTTCATTGACTACTACTTTAAGTAAAGCCTGATTTATAATTCCTTTCGGAGCATCACTTGGCAGGACGTATGTTTCTCCTATGGTTCCAGCACAACTTATTATTATGTCACCTGGTTTTGCAATAAATGATTTTAAATTTGGAAATTCTTCAAGTTCAATATGATAATCGCCTAATTCAAAATTCTTATAAATAGCATTCTTTTGTTCATATACTTTTGTTGTATAAGCTGATTGTTTGACAAACATATTTTTCTTTATAGAGCTACCAAATGGACCTCTTCTAAGGCTTGTGTTCGTTAATTCTAATATATCTTCAAATCTGCACCACACCCAATTAGCCGGTATTTCAAAAGGAATTTCCTCTTCGGGGATTTGCGGAAGTGTTTTTTGCTTCTTGATTTTCTTTTCCTTCATCAAGCGTTTTTTCTCTAACTTGATTTTTTCTAGAATTAAAGAGGCCTGTTCATCATTTGGGTCTTGTGGAACTAACTTACCCTGCATGGCCTCCCGTAAAAAGGCTTTGCGAAGTTGCTTTACTAAATTGAGTTGGTGGGTAATCTCTTCACCTAAATCATTGCTTTTTTCTTCAAGTATTGAGTATTGTTGAACAAAAACTATTTGAGCTTCAATTGGTGGAACAGGAATTTTAATTTTCGCAATTTCCTTTATTGGTAAGGTTACATTCGCCATGCCTTTCATCCTACTTACTAATTCTTTTTCTCTGTTCAAGTCCAAAAAGCGGTATAGATAATCGGCTCTTAAAACGTTTTCATCAATTGGGATAACAGCACAGAGAATATTGCCAACTGCGAACTTGCCTGATTGAAAATGAATGCGTTTTAAACTTTTGTGACCATGACCTGTAGAGGAAACCAAAGGAATTATGACAGCATTGCCTTCAAAATGATATTCGTTGTGCGAAAGTCTTTCTTCGGCCGTAACTACTAATGGAAATTCACCCGGAGTAGCTTTCTTAATACCTATCTTACCTTTTTGGATGGTGCAGAGTTCACCTAATGTTTTTTTCACCCAACTCATTGAACTGCTTCTCTAATATGATTAAGTAATTCATGGCTTCTTTCAAAGGAATCATCCAGCATGGTCATTAACTCTGAACTCGAATGTTCTATAGCCTCTTCTTTTTTGTTAGGGTTATTGATATCTAAATCATATTTCCTATCGGTTATAGTTTGAATATCAACCTTCCAAGCTAAGTCGTTTTCCACTCTATTATTCCACCAATCTTTTATTGGTTCAAATTCTGATAATTGTAGCGGTTTGGTTTTACTGTAACTTTTTTGGCCTTCTGGTAAACGGTGTTCATAATACCAAACTTCTTTAGTGGGCTCACCTTTGGTAAAGAATAGGAGATTGGTTGCCACCGTTGCATAAGGTTTGAAAACAGAATTTGGTAAACGAATAATGGTGTGCAGGTTACAATCTTCTAGCAACTTTTTTCTCACTCTTTCTTTTACACCATCTCCAGTTAATGAACCGTCAGGTAAAACAATACCAGCACGTCCGCCATTTTTCAGTAAATGCACCATAAGTACCAAAAAGAGGTCAGCACTTTCTTTGGTGCGGTAATTCTGCGGAAAGTTGTTTTCGTTGTTGTTAGCTACTATGCCCCCAAAAGGTGGATTCGCCAAAATCAGGTTTACTCGGTTCTTTTCGGTGTAGTTGCTCAGCGGTTGGTCTAAACTGTCACGGAACTGGATGTTGGGCACTTCCATATCGTGCAAAATCAGGTTGGTGGTTGCCAGCAAATACGGAAGCGGTTTGTATTCCCAGCCCGCAATGTTTTTGGCAATGGTTTCGCGTTCTTCAACGTTGTTGGCCTGCTTTTTCAAATGCTCAATGACAGCCGTGAGGTAACCACCTGTTCCGCAGCTGGGGTCGAGTATCTTTTCACCCAATTGGGGGTTCATGATTTCGCAGATAAACTCCGTAATGGCTCTTGGGGTGTAGAACTCGCCACTTTTACCTGCACTCTGCAGTTCCTTCAAAATGGTTTCGTAGAGTTCGCCAAAAGCATGACGGTCTTTGGCAATGTTGAAATCAATCTCATTGAGCTTGTTCAACACCTTACGGATGTTGATGCCGCTTTTCATGTAGTTGTTGTTGCCCTCAAATACTTCCCGAACCAGCAAGGCACGTTTGTTTGCCAGGTCATCACTCATACCCACTTTCAGGTTTTTAAGGGTAGGAAAGAGTTTTTGGTCAACGAACTGTTGCAACTCGTCACCTGTGATGCCTTCATCATCACCTGCCCATTCGTCCCAATGAAATTCGGCTGGAATAGGACTTTCGTAATCGTCTTTGATGATTTCCAGTTCTTTGTCTTTATCGGAAAAGATTTTCAAAAATAGCATCCACCCCAACTGCTCAATGCGTTGAGCATCACCGTTTAGTCCGGTGTCTTGCCACATGATTTTGCGGATGCTGTCTAATATGCCTTTTAGGTTTGCCATTAAGCTCCTGTTTTATAAAGTTCTTGTTCTAATTCTTTTACTGCTTCCAAATACTTGGCTTTGCTTCCAAACTGCTTGATGATTTCTAATGGTGAGCCGTAATCTGTTAATGGTTTCACTTTAAGAATGTCCATGCTTTCTATGTTGGTTACGCCTTCATCAGCGTACTTGTCCAAAAGTGTTTCTAGTACTTTTCGGGCTTGGTCTCCGTATTTGGTGAAGTAGTCTCGTTTCTTCACATTGTTTGCCCGTTCTTTTCGGGTAAGAGGTGGCTGCTCAAATGCCACATGGCAAATCAGGTCGAACAAATCCACTTCACGGTTTACTGCATCTCTCAACGCTTCCACCAAAACTCCCTGATCTTCCAATTCTTTGATGATGACTTCCTTTTTGTCTGTGCAATTCCAACGGGTTAAGAAATCATCCAAAGAAGCGTATTGCCCTTTGATTAGTTCTTTGGTATGATCTTTTAAGCTGGTGGTTATGGGTTTGCCATGATTGTCGAAATACATTTCACGGCTTATCAAAACCGAAACATCTACACCGTTTACATAAACCTTTTCTCTTGGTTCATGAACTTTATCTGTGGGAGTTTGCGGTTCAGGGTATCTGATTTTAGGTTCAATTTCAATTTCCTCACCAGATTCTTCGTCAATAATTGAGGTGTCTATGTTTTCTTCTTCATCAACAATGCCGCTCAAATCCGTGTCTTCTGATACTGGTTTTACCCGAATCGGATCGCCATCAAAGTCTTTGTCTGCAAACAGGTCGGTTACATTCCTAAAGTCGAGAATGGTGAAATACATTTTCCCAAACTCTTCATTGATTCGGGTTCCTCTCCCCACAATCTGCTTGAACTTGGTCATGGACTTAATTTCAGCATCCAAGACAATCACTTTGCAGGTCTGAGCATCAACGCCTGTAGTCATCAATTCAGAGGTGGTGGCTATTACGGGATAGGATTCTTCTGGATTGATGAAGTTGTCCAACTCTCGTTTACCTTCATCATTATCGCCCGTGATCTGCATAATGTACTTGTGGTTTTTCGCCACCAAGTCGGCATTCATGTTTGATAAAGCAGAACCTATACGTTCAGCATGATCAATATCGGTGCAGAATACAATGGTTTTGGCAAAGCAGTCATAGCCTTTCAAAAACTCTGTTAGTTTTCGGGCGACAGTTTGCGTTCGCTCTTCAATAACCAGGTTTCGATCAAAGTCTTTTCGGTTGTAGATGCGGTCTTCAACTTCATTCCCTTCTTTGTCGGTTTTCCCTTGTTCAGGTCGCCATCCTTCGGCATCCACATTCAGGTTTACCCGTACTACTCGATAAGGAGCCAAGAAACCATCGTCAATTCCCTGCTTTAATGAATAGGTGTAAATCGGATCTCCGAAATATTCAATGTTCGATACTTCTTTGGTTTCCTTTGGCGTTGCGGTCAAGCCGATATGCGTTGCTTTGTTGAAGTAGCGGAGTATCTCTCGCCATGCACTGTCTTCCTTTGCACTTCCTCTGTGGCACTCGTCAATGACAATGAGGTCGAAAAATTCAGGTGAAAACTGTTTGTAGGCATTTGCTTCTTCATCTGCACCTGACAAACCCTGATACAAGGCCAAATACACTTCATAGCTTTTGTCAATCATACGGTGTTTAACCACCGTCATTTTGTCTTTGAAGTGTTTGAAGTCGCCTCTTCGGGTTTGGTCAATCAAGGCATTTCGGTCAGCTAAAAACAGGATTCGTTTCTTTGCTCCGCTCTTCCATAGTCTGTGAATGATCTGAAAAGCAGTGTATGTTTTTCCCGTTCCGGTTGCCATCACCAGCAGGATTCTGTCTTGTCCTTTCGCAATGGCTTCAACAGTTCGGTTAACAGCAATTTGTTGGTAGTATCTTGGTGAGCGGCCACTGCCGTCAAAGTAGTAATCCTGGGCAACTACCTTTTCAGTTTCAGGTGTTTTAATGCCTTTGTATTTCTTGTACTTCTGCCAAAGTTCTTCAGGAGTGGGGAAGTTGTCATTGTCAAATTCAGTTTCAATATTCCCGTCCGTTGCGGTTCTGTCATGAAAAACAAATCCGTCTCCATTACTGCTGAAAACACAAGGAATGTCTAAAATCTGAGCATAGCCCAATGCCTGTTGCATGCCTGCTCTTACTGAATGCTTCTTGTCTTTAGCTTCTACAATTGCAATGGGAATGTTAGGCTTGTAATAAAGAATATAGTCGGCTCTTTTTCTTGTTCCTCTGGCGGTCAGTTTACCACGAACATATATTTTTCCATCTGTAAAAGAAACTTCTTCCAACAGTTGTGTATTCCTATCCCATCCTGCTTTTTCGATTGCAGGTGTAATGAACTTCGTGCAAATATCTCTTTCCGATAATGTTTTCTTATTCATTTACTTTCCTTAATAATAAAATTAAAAAGTCTCTAAATATAAAGACTTTGTTCTAAAAGCTAACTTATTTTTCTTTTATTAATCGTAATTTATGTCATTTGATATGTTGAATGAAAAGCACTCTTTTATTTAGAAGAAATCACTTTCCTCAAGATATTGATCAACTCCTGTTATTCGATCTATCCAATTCTCAATGGTTGTTAATCTTTTAGGCCAGGCATTATCTCCTAGGTAGTGCTCAACTTTTCTTTTAGTACCATCCTCCAATTCAATTTCACTAGTACAAAAAGCCATATCAGTGGCTCCCTCAGTTGGCTCTTTTTCCTTTAAATTAAAATATCCATATTTATGAATGATCTCGTCTAACTTATTTAAAGCCTCTTTGTGAATCTTCCATTTTCTCATTTTCTTTTCGTATCCAAAATGAAATTCTTGGGTTAAATGAACATTGCCCTTTGAGGTTATAAATAGTTTATATATCCCTCCATTTCCAAAATAACCGCTGGTTCTTTCGAGATATATTTTCTTGAATTGAGTCATACTTGATTTTATTTAGCCAAATACCTTTTTATCTCTAACACCTTAAACCCATTTCCAAAATCAATTTCATCTCCAACATTCCTGTCCACTAGTTTTTTAGCAAAAGCTCCTTCTCTACTTAGTCTTTGAGCATTTTTTGGTCCATCAACTCCAATACTAAACCATTTTGGTTTTAAGCCTTTGGGTTCGAGTAAGACTAAGGTCCCTACTTTTATTTTAGTGGCTTCATCTTTTTCTAAAGCATCCTCTTTTCTTAATTTGAAAACACAAACAGAAAAACCGCTTTTACCAATTTTATCCCAACTATCAATAACTCTATACAAGCCACTATATTTATATCCACTTAGAGGAGCGAATTGAGAGTTTTTATGTGGTCCTCTGATAACCCTAACCGGCAATTGCCTCATTTGACTCACTACAAGTCCTTTATTACCATGTGAAGACCAAGATTGATCTGCAATCTGTTTCTTAGTTACCGGATCATTCCCTCCGTGACCTGTATAGATAATTTCATCGCCTAGATCTAGATCATCTTCATATCCTCCAGAAACTACTATGGCGGCAACTCCTTCCGATCCATTTCCATCTATGCCATGTTGAATAGATCTATGCAGCCCTGCATCAACTAATGCTCTTCTGCTAACAAATTTTTGACCTTCATGTATTCCTGGAATTTCTCCGAATCTTATGTTGCTCATGATACAATGAATTGAAAAGCTTTTGCTTTAAAGTGTTTTCTCAGCCAACAGTTGCTGTACAGCATAAACATCAATACTCTTATTAAACTTTTTAGAAACGGTTGGTGTATCTTCACTTGAAATCCAGATTTTCAATTCAGCGTCCAGATCAAAGGTGCCGGCTGTTTCCAAAGAGAATCTTGAGATATGCTTATACGGCAAGGATTTATATTCCGCCTTACTCCCTGTAACGCCTTGAACATCAATAAGGATCAATCTTTTGTTGGTAAACATAAAAACATCCCGAAATAGTTTAAAGCCTAGTTCTACTTCTTCATTTTCAATTAGTAATCGACTGTATTTTTCTGTTAGTTTTTCTGAATCTACCTCACTGGCATTCCCAAGTATATTATTAAATAGTCCCATGGATTTGTTTTAATTGATTTCAAAGTTCTTGTGCATTATTAGGATTGAATTTCTACTCACTAATTTTTCTAAATAGCACTTACCTTTGCCTTAAATTTTATCTTTCGTTTTATTACTTCGGTTTTTCCTATTCACTTATTATGTATTGAGGATTATATGATAAATTCAACCTTACTTTAAAAGTATTTCCGGAATTATTATCAATAAAATTTACCTGAAATTTCCAATCGATATCGACAGGTTCTTGATACATCTTATCAACAGCTCTCTCGATTTCCCCATATGTTTGAGCAACTTCTAGTTCTGCTCTTCCAGTATTACCCGCTGTATTTCCCATTTTAGTGGCGATACTCTTAGGGACTGGTACCTGTCCAACCTCTGTAATAGTTATATCAGTAAATCCAAATTTCTCCAATTTTTTAGGCAACCTGCTCTTCATGGCATCTATAACGTTACTTGATAATCCATCTTTAGACACCTCTTGCAAATACTCTCCTGGAAACTTTTCCTCAACCTTTAATGTTTTTTTTCCGACTGGAGCTTCTTGAGCTGTTATACTATTGCTTGCAACAGCTAGGAAACATATCAATAACAATACTGATTTAAAATAATTACATTTTACCATTGTACAAATTTTGATTTTTTATGTTATTCAATTAATATATTTTGTCATAATTTACTCTCTAACTTTCTTCTTAAGTTCTTCTATTTTTTCCATTTCTAGATCGATTATTTTCCTCTTCAATTTTGACATATCCAGAAAATCAGATCCTTTAATATCCGATCGTCGCCCATAGGATAATGTGTTTCGGTCAAGCGAAATGGTGAAAATATCAAATGAGTTATTTAAACTCTCTTCTCCAACAAATAATTTATTGAAGTCCATAAAAACGGAACTGGTATTTCCTCTAATGACGCTAAATTTCGTATCAAAGTCAGTCTTCCAATGAATTCGTAGTTCATAAAATGTATATAGATCATCGAAACTATTTTGAACTTTATTTATTTTCCATGAAAATTTTTGGTTGGAATCTTCCAAAGAGATCTTAATATCCTTTTGATTGAAATTAACTGGAAGGACTGCTAATAATTTTTCAACGGTTGAATTACCTGGAATCACCATATCTGATTTGTAATGATGCCGTTCCAAGGTCATCAGCTTAAATCTGTTTGCCATATCCAAGGAATCTAATTGATTTAACAATTTCTGTGTCGACAAATGATCTAACAAGATATTGCCATTTTCTACTAAGAGTCTTTTATTCAGTTTAACCTGTGAGGAAGAGGGGTTAGATATAATGACCTTGAATAAGTTCAGGTATTTACCATTAACATAATATGGATTTGCCGCCGTTAATGTATTACTTTCATAATAGTTCTTAGCGTACTCTTCATCAAAGTAATAAATAATACTCTTTTCTAACTCGTCATATTCTGACTGATCTATATGATCATTATCAAACAACCACGATATTCCCTCTATATAGAATTCTAGATCAGTTTTTTTCCTTTTACCCCTTCTTTTTTTTAAAAAATAGGATTCCCTTGATTTATCATAATGTGAGTATTCAAATTTTCCGTTTAGAAAATTTTCATTCATAAAAATATCATTCATTTCATTGGCTGATATGGGTATTACTTGTATATCTAGACCGTTATATGATAATTTGTCATTTATTACCTCAAAATTCATTTTGATGTTAAAACCCTTTTCTCTTACTTCAACTTTTTTAATTTTCCTTTGACTATAAGAGCTAATGCTCAGACATAGCAGAATTAAAAGAATTGCATTTTTTTTCATAGTAATTTGTTTTTTCCTATTGTTTCTGATTTATATGATGAAGTTCTGTTTTCCTCCAAAGATTCCGCTGTTGCGCAACCATTTGACCGGCACACAGGAAACAAAGCAGAAAAATAAAGCTAATGTAGTTTTTTACCATAGAATGCACTTTATCATAGCTATAGAACAGATTCTTATGTTCAATTTTTGAAGGTATGAATGTACTATAGATTAAACAATTATCAAATACCCTGTCCAAGGTATTTGCATTTTATTTTTCATTAAAAGTAAGTCTTGCAAAAACATAATTCTTACGGTTTTCCGCAGTTCTATTCCATTCTGCAGCATGAACCTAGGATTTCCGTATTTTTACACAACTAAAAACTAAAACACATCAAAAACATGAAAGAAGTACTGATCACCGGGGTTTCGGGTTATGTGGGCCAGCATTGTGCCGTGGAACTATTAAACCAGGGCTATGCCGTTAGGGGTTCTGTAAGAAGTTTATCCAAAACCGATAAGATCACCGATGACATTGCCAAGGTCATTGATCCGAAGGGAAAGCTGGGCTATTGTGAACTAAACCTGTTAGAAGATGAGGGATGGGAAGAGGCCATGCAGGGTTGTGATTATGTCTTACATGTGGCGTCTCCTTTTGTGACTAGCCAGCCTAAGGATGAGAATGACCTGATAAGGCCGGCGGTGGAAGGAACCCAGCGCGCCTTAAAAGCAGCCAAAAACGCGGGGATCAAACGTATGGTGCTCACTTCTTCCATGGTGGCCATGATCGGTGGTTCCAAGGGTGTGGTTGATATCAACCCGAATAGCTGGACCGATGTGAATGCCAAAGGGGTATCTGCTTATTTAAAAAGCAAGACCCTGGCCGAGAAAAGTGCCTGGGACTTTATCAAAAACCAAACCAGGGAAAATCTATTGGAACTCGTTACCGTACATCCGGGGCCGGTATATGGCCCTACCCTTTCAGGAAACCTGACCGGGGAATCCATGAATACCTATAAGGAACTGATCACCGGGGGTATGCCCCGATTACCGCAGGCAGCCATCAATATGTCCGACGTAAGGGACGTGGCCAAGATCCATGTGGCAGCGCTTGAAAATAAAGCAGCTAACGGGCAGCGTTTTATTGTCAGTACCGAAAAAGCCTATTCTTTTCAACAGATGGCCCAGATCCTGAAATCGAACGGATATGATAAGGTAAGTACCAAGGTGGCCCCTAATTTCTTATTAAGGTTCCTGGCCAATTTTAATGCAGATCTCAAAGGCATGCTGCCTTATATCGGCAATACCTTTAACGGGGATATAAGCGCTACCATGGATACTTTTGACTGGAAACCCCTTCCGATCGAAAAAACCGTATTGGACACGGCCAAATCCGTGCAAGAGGCTTTACAGGGATAGGGACCGGTTAGAATTCTTTTGAATTTTTATTCAGCCATTCCTGGCCCAACAAATAGGCTAAGGCCATTCCGTAGAGAAAATTGGAGATTCCTACTTCTATACCATGAACCATTCTGATATTGGCGGGCATAAACTCGCTGGGCGGGATCAGTGGGGCAATACCTCCGATGACCGAAAATACGAGTCCAATGAGGAGGCCCTTTTGGATTCGTTTCAGTTTCAAGGTTCGAAGCATTAAAATCGCAATTAAGACGAATAGAAGTCCTCTGGGAAACTGGGTCAGGATCATCACCTCCACAGGTGGCAGTTTCTCTGCATAATAGGACATCAAATCGGGATAGTTGGCCTGTAAGATCATACCGGCAGCCAGATAAAATACCAAATAGATAAACATACCCAGGGCAATTCTCCAGATCCAGCTGAAAACGGATCGCTTTTTAAACTGTAAAGTTTCCGGGCTTCCCTCCCATGTATTGAGGAGCAGCACAAACAAGGGCGCAAAAACAGTAACCGTAAAAAGGCCCTGAAACATTTCTTTGGTGGTTTCTGCCCGGTCAGTTACATTAAAAATATAGGCTTCGATCAGGAGATTAAAGTGGCCGATAACATAATAAATGAAAAATACAGAAAGTACCAGTTTTAAGCCGCTTAAATTTGAATTCGACACGTAAATGCCTAAAAGGACAACGATAAGAATATTCGAAACGACACCCCATATACTCATGGTATCCAGGCTGGTATCTGAAAAGAAAAGAGCGTTGGAAACAAAATATAAGGCAGTTATAATCAAAGAGGCCAGTAACAGTTTTATATAATAATTGAGTTTCATGATCTTATTTTTTTAGGTTACTACTTGGATTGTGTTTTTACACCATTTTAAGGTTGTTTTATTGGTCTCTATACCATGCTGAAATGCGAGCCTGGCGTGCAAAGGCATTTGATCGGATTCTTTGCTGTAATACCCCTGAAGCTCCTGAACATAGTTTTTTAACAAGTCCTGTAAAGCATGAAGAAACTGTATTTTTTGCTGCTTACTGACCAGGTTTTCCATAAATGCAAAGCGCAACAAAAGCTCATCTAATTTCTTTTCAACTTCCTTTTTTTCAATGGGTCGTGTCAGCCATTTTTTAAGTTCCTGAAGTCCTTTACTCGTAATTTGAAACGCTGTTTTTCCGGTATCTTTTTGGGCCGCCTTTTCCACCAGTTCGAATTTCTCCAATCGTTTGATCGCAGGATAAATGGTTCCGGGGCTGTTGCTGTAATTACCCATGGCGGTTTCCTCGAATACTTTTCTTATACCATATCCGGATAAGGGCTGGTCCTGAATCAAGCCAAGAATGGCAAAATCCAGTAATGTAGGTTTAATCTCTTTTTTCATAATAGTACGATTCGTACTACAAATATAATACGATTCGTACTATTTACCAAATTTATTTTAAAAGAATTGAAATCAACAGGATCAATGATCCAGATCAATGCCTGGATCAGGTTGAAGATTTAACTTTATGGCTATAGAACTTTTAAATCCATAGTCATGAAAGTCATGAACTCACCTAACAACAAAGTAGCTCGGTTTTTTATCCTGTGTATATCGCTGGGATTACTGATTATATACAGCCGTTGTGAACCTGATCAAAAGGACAAGGAAATTCTGGGTGTTCAAAGTTTCCTTGAAAAAAATGATGGAAGCACATGGACGGTCATTGAAGCGGATATGCGCGTTTATGCCCGACTTAATGATGATGTGGAAAAGGAAATTGAACTATGGATATCTGAGATGGCTTTCGGGCAGCTCATGAACCGCAAAGAATGTTATTATCATCTTCAGGAGATCCTCTATACCAAAGAGGTAGAGGTCCTGGAACATTCCGGGAGCACACTTTCATTTCGCTATCTCGATGAAAACTATACCTTTAGCAAGGATGGAAAAAGTCTGAAACTGGAGTTTGAATCCTCAGACAAGATCAAAAAGACCATCTACTTTTCTAAATCCGATGAAAAGGTAGATGATCTTGATATTTGTCCTGAAAAAACAACACAGGTTGCCTTTGACTGGCCTTTTTTAAAGGGTGGTGATCAATAAGATTTTATTTCGGAGCGCTATAAACCGGTAACTCAATCGTACTGGAAGCATGAACTTTTATTCGCAGTGGTGCCGTCGCATCTTTGATGGATTCCAGGCTTACATCTCCTCCTGTGCCATAGTTGATCTGTCCGTGTGGGTTCTTGTTCCCGTTGACCACAATGACGATTTTTGAGCCTGCTGAGATCTTCTTGGAGGTGATTCGGGTATTGTCAAACCTGATGGTCGTTACCTCATTGGGGTTTAACAGTACGCGCTTCTCCCTTCCTTTGGCATAACTTGCTCGCCCGATATACCAGCTCAGATGAAAGTATTTACCTTCAGGGGTCAGTTCATACAGATTAACACTCAGGTCAAAATCCTTTTTATTGATCTCTACTTTGAATTCTCCGCTAAAAGAACCATTAAGTATCATATCTTCTTTGAGGGGTTCGGTCATAAAAACAAGGCCATCGCTTAGGTCCAGACTGTCCCTGATAATGGGCCAGGGAAAATACTGAATATTGTTCTTAGTTGTCCTGTCGGCAAAATCCACCTGCAGCTGGAAGTCATCCTTGCTGTCTGGCTTTTTCTGCACCAGGCTGTAATGCCCCTCAGATTTTGCCGTACTCAGATAGAAAGTCTGCGGATCATTGTTCATGGCAGCAAGTGAGGGTTTATGCATCCAGGTATTGGTTCCCATCACCTGGAAGTTGACCTTGTCTTTCAGCAGTTCGGGTTTTTCCTTTCCCTTCAGGATATGATCAAACCACTGATAAGCCAGATCCTGTCTTATATTCAGGTGTGCCACTTCATCGATCTGATAACCTCGTAAATTGGCGCTTGAGCTGAGTTGCGCACCCCAGTGGTCATAGGGCCCGATAAGCAGGTAATGCTCGGCATCAGGATTGTACTTCAGGTGTTCCAGGTAATAATACATCGCACCCCGCTGGCCGTCGTCATAATAGCCTGTTGTGGTTAAAATCGGGATATCGATATGGGCAAATTCCTCTTTATAGGGGATCATTCCCTGCCAGTAGGCATCATAAGAAGGATGACTGATCCATTCCTGAAAAACCGGGCTGGGGGTTCCGTCTATTTGATCCATATCACGAAAGGCCCGGCCTGATTCGAACCAGGTATTTTGAAGCCTGTTCCATCGCTCAAAATCAAAATTTGCTGCCTTATCCAGGAACTTGTTATTGGTTACATAAGGGATCCATTTATAGGGAAAATTATAAAATACGTTGTTCTCCATGGGCGCATCAATTCCCGGGGCCACCGATACAGACGGAATGATGGTCTTTAAGGCAGGGTGTACCTTTTCTTTCATGGAGGCCCACTGGGTAAAGCCATCAAAACTACCACCGTACATCCCCACTTTGCCATTGTTCCATGGCTGCTGGCTGATCCAGTCGATCACCGCGTAAACGTCTTTATATTCGTGCTTATAGGGTTCTATAGGGTCCTTGCTCAGGCGCTTTCCCCTTGAAGTGGCCACAACCCCCGCATAGCCTTTTGAGGCAGCCAGTAAGGCGTGATTTGTATTTCCTTCATCCGCATAAATGGTAAAATCCAATACCGCCGGCATGGGGGTGGAACCCCTTTTCCTGGCCGTGATCACAGATAGTTCCGCCCCGTCTCTTGGCGAGATGATCAATTCTTCTTTAATAACATACCTTTTGTTTTCTTCCTGTTTCAATGCTTCCTTGGCGATGGGTTCAGTCAGGGAATACACATGGTATAAAAAATAGGATCTTAACAGCGTCCTGGCCTGCTCAAGGTCCATGGGTTTACCCGCCAATTCATTGTAATTTGATTCAAAACTCCGGGTAAACTGCGCCACTTCATCATAGGTGGTAAAAACAATATGGGCCGAATGTGCCAGTTCATCATTACAGGCCTCCAGGTAATTTTGAAAAACCTGTCCATAAGACGCATTAAAGCCTTTGCCCGATACTGATTCCTCAATTTTGGCTCTTGAAAACAGTTCAAAGGGCATATACTGCGGATGCCCATAATTCAGGTCGGCATCCACTCTCAGCGATTGAATCGTTTTGATCGAAGCCTCGTACTGTCCGGCCAGTATTTCAAACTGATACCGGTGGTAGGGCACAATATCGAGATCTTGTGCCTGGCTTTGCTTTATATATTCTTTTGCCAGATCTTGCATTTCCAGGGCCACGGCAGCAGTGTCAGACAAGGCCGGTTTATCAATGTGCAGTTCCTGTCCTGTCACCGTCAAGTTGATCAGGGCCACAAAAAGCAATTCAAACAGTTTTTTCATCAGTTCTAAATCTCAGCTATTATTCTCTGCTTATTCTCTTATTCTATTCTCCGCTTTTATAGTCCAACAGCTCCAGTACATAGGAACCGTAACCGTCATCCTGTACTTGTTTGATATTCATTTTTAAAGCCGGCGCGTACCAGTGTATATTATGTACCTCTGACCCTTTTCCAAATGTATGATTGGTAATGGTACCCTTATATTCAATTTTATAGGCCTGAAATCTTCCCGCCAGCACGGCCTCTTCTCCATAAGATACCACTTCAACCTCCATACTCGTTGTCATAGGCGAGCCTTCTGCGTTTTCCCAGTCAGTCTCGTATGTCCACTTCTTACCTACTTTAAGCGGCCAGCTGCGGTATGGGGTATCGCTTTGTTCCTGGTTTAAAATATTTGAGATCAGCGTGGTATCCCTGCCGTTCCATAATCCGAGAGAACCCTCAAATTCAACTACTTCCAAATGTTCTTTTCCTTCATGTCGTGTTCTTCCTTCCGCTACGCTTTTCTCCATCCATATCCATCTCTCGCCTTTTTTAAAGGATTCTAATGTGGGTTCTGAAGTTACTGGCCCCGATGCTATGGCCTCGGCTGCCGTGCTATCCGAGGTGGCATGATGGGATTCCTTCTTGCAGGCGTTAAACGCCATGATGACTAATACTACTAAGATCGTGTAATTTTTCATGTTAAATTAATTTTTATTTTGTTCTTTTCTGATTGTTACTTGATTGTTTCTTGATCGTTTATTGTTTGTTTTTTGATCGTATTTATCCATTTTCAAGCCGATTAAAGCCTGAATCAAGGGGATTTTCTTTTAAATTTTTTTTAATTATTCCTTCTCTAATTTTCGAGGCATTTCTCTTGCTATTTATAAACTGTTCCAGTTTTTAAACTTGGCAGACTGACGGCTCGAAACTTCAAGTTTTTCGCCACTTGTCAGGGTAATCTGCAGTTTGTTGTTAAAATAGGGATGAATTTCTTTGATATAATGCGTGTTGATGATCTGGCTCCTGTTGATCCTAAAGAATACATTTGGGTCCAGCTTTTCCTGTAACAGGTTCAGTGAACGCTTGATCATGGCCTTTTCCTCATTAAAGAACAGTCGCGCATAATTGTCCATGGACTGAATCAGCCTGACATCTGATAAAGGAATAAAATGGCACTGTTCCCCGTCTTTGATAAAGATCTTGTAGTGCATGGGCAAAGGATCTTTCTTTACCTCGGGTTTTGAAAACCCGGCCTTGATCTTTTCTATGGTCATTGCAAAGCGTTCCTCTCTTAAGGGCTTGACCAGATAATCCAGCGCATTGACCTCGAAAGCCTGAACGGCATATTGATCATAGGCGGTTGTAAAAACGACCTCAGGTACCATGGTCAATTCTTCCAGCAGGTCAAAACCTGATTTTTCGGGCATATGGATATCTAAAAACAGCAGGTCCGGTTGCAGCTTTTCAATCAAAACTATAGCCTCGTCCGCGTTGGCCGCCTCTCCCAGCACCTCAAATTCCGGATAATTTGAAAGGGCCCTTTTCACTTCTTCACGTGCCAGGCGCTCATCATCTATTATTATGGTTTTATAAGTTTTCATTTTTTCTGATTAGGAATTTGTATAATAGCCGTTACCTGGTCCTCGGATTCATTCTTCAGGCTAAGGCTGGCCTCCCCGTTATACTGTAGCGCCAATCTCTTGGACAGGTTCTTTAGGCCGATGCCATTTTCTGAACCTTTGTCAGTCATCCTTCCCGGGTTCTGAACCTTAATCTCAAGCTTTTCTTCTCTTTCTCGAATCGATAATTCAATGGTTCCTCCGTTGATACGTTTATCGATACCGTGTTTGATGGCATTCTCTACCAGGAGCTGGATGCTCAGTGGCGGGATCATAAAGTTCTCCAAAGAATCATCCATGTTTATGGTCATATTCAGGCGCTCCTCAAAACGTACCTTTTCGAGTTCTATATAGTCTTTTACCAGTCCTAATTCATCTTTGATACTGATAAACGGGGCGTCTTTTTCATAAAGCGAACTGCGCAGAATATCCGATAACAGATCAATGGCCCTTCTTGCCGTTTTTGGATCCTCGATCACCAAAGACTTGATGGAGTTCAGGGAATTGAACAGGAAATGAGGATTTAACTGCACGGCCAGGTTATCCAGCTGGGCCTGTTTGGCAATGACCGATAATTCCGCATTCTGCTGGGCCGTTTTGATCTCTCTTTGATAGTAATGGTATAAATGATAGGCCAGTACCCAGATAGACATCAGTCGGAGGCCTGTGATCAAAACCGGGTCCCAATACAGCAGGGATTCGGATACAGAAGATGCCTCTCCACCGGCAAATGACCATTCCCCGATCCAGTTCCAGTACGTATACCATTTCAGATTTACTAAAAATGCATACAGTACGGACATGATGATAATGGACGGTACCACCCGTACAAACAATTCTCCCAGGCTTAAGGCTTTCCAGTTTAATTTTAGGGCAACGGATCTGTAGAGATGCGTAAGGAAAATACCAATACCTATGTCTAGGACATAATTGAGAAAGGTGTAAAAATACCCGTAATCATCTCTTGAAAATACAACATAAGCCCAGTAAAGGGAAACCGTTCCCCATCCCAAAAGCTGACATCTCCAGTAAAGAGAAATGTATTTATGTGTTGCTATTTTCTTTGATCCGCTCATTATGCTGCTCATTGATATTTACATTGATACTGCAAAGTAAAGCTATACTTCCTAATATAAAAAAGGAAAGTACAGGAGCGTCAGATTTTGGTGATGAACGAATTAGGGGTTAATTATTTCGTTATTAGATCATATGTTTTCAATATTAATTCTTATTTAATCCATTAGCGGTACGGTCCTGCATAGCTGGTGGTGGAGTTGCCATTCCTGGATTTGATTCTAATAATTTCATTACCTCATTTACAACTTTTTCCATTTGAGGATCACGGTCCTTCATTAATAAATTGGGATCGTCCCAGACCGCAAAATCAGGTTTCACCCCTACTCCTTCATCGAACCATTTACCGTTATTATAATAGAGTCTCGCTCCTGGAACCGTAATACCTCCTCCGTCAATAAGCTCGTGTCCTGTTGCGGGACCCACCAGAATTCCTACTGTTCTCTCTCCTACAATTGGGCCTGCATCTAGTTCTCTAAACGCCCAGGGAAGACCATCTCCGCCTGAACCGGCCCAGCCATTAATTAACATTCCCATGGGTCCTGTATTGGCTTTCACAGGAAAAGTATGAGACTTACCATGCCGCCAATATAAATTGTAGATAACAGGTCTTAACATTAATTCCAAAAAACGATCGGCCAGCTGACCCCCACCGTTAAATCGCTCGTCAATAATAAACCCTTCTTTGTCGAGTTGTCCGTAGTACATTTTTACGAGATCAAGTTGCCCCCGACCACCGGTATTGGTCATGTATACATAGCCCAGTTTTCCATCTGAAAGCTCTTCCACCCTTAGTCTGTTTTGTTCAATCCAGTCCAAATATCTAATATTTCCTTCCTCTTCAGGAGTTAAACAAGTAACAATAATTTCTTTTGTCTCACTTAAATTTCCTGTTTTGCTGATTTTTAATGTTACCGTTTTACCGTCAAGCCCTTCGAATGCTGCATAGGGATCTTTATTTAACGGAAGAGACATCCCATTCACAGAATGGATGTAATCTCCTTCAGAAACTTTAACACCAGGCCGATCAAAGGGAGATCTGTTTTCAGCATCCCAGGAGGCAGGTTTTACGATTCTTTTGATTCTATATCCCTTTGTGTCTAAAGACCAGTCAATACCCAGAAATCCTGTATTTACGGATTCAACATTTTGGTTATCGCCACCAAAAGTGTATGTATGCCCGGCACTTAATTCACTCAATAGATTTGATTGTAAAAAAGACACATCCCAGCGTGATCTTGCATCTTTAATCAAAGAACCATATCGGGTTCTCAAATCCTGCCAATCTACCTGCTGCATATTTTCATCATAGAAAAAATCTCGGTAACGCCCACCATGTCCGTAATTCCATTTGAAGTTATCGGCAATCTCAATTGTTCCAGTAGACACATCAACAATATTGATATTATTTTTTTCATCGATAAAGGCTATCTTTTTACTGTTGGGCGACCAATGAAGTTTATATCCAAAACCTTTATTTCTTGATGTTAGTTTTTTTGCTTTTGCATCTTTACGCATTGGCTGTAAATAAATCTCGTACTCTCCTGATTTATCACTCCAATAAGCAACAAAATCACCGCTTGGAGACCAAGATGGGTTCTGATCAAATGCTCCGGAACTTGAGGTGATGTTTTTTACATAGCCCTCTTTAACCGGTAAATTGAATAACTCACCTCTGGCTTCCAATACAATGCGTTTTGCACTCGGTGAAACAGTCATGTTCTTGATTTTCTTATCCACTTTAACTCTTCGATTCATTTCTAAAGTCAAATCATCTACCACTGTTACCTGTACTTCTTTTGATTGTTCTGATCCAAGATCCATGGTATATAATACTCCGCCTACTTCATAGACCAGGTCTTTTGGCCCTGCTGATAAAAAGGAGATATCAAAGTCATCATATTCTGTAACCTGTTTTAGTGATTCAGTATTGATATCATAACTCCAAACATTCAAACGCATGTTATCGGCACGATCGGATGTAAAATAAATTTTATCATTTGCCCATGCTGGTTTGCCATCATTTGCTACATTATCCGTAATGTTTTTGGCTGTTTTATTTTCCAAATCAAATAATATAACATCAGAAGTGAGGCCTCCACGATATCTCTTGAAAGGATAATTTTCCGTAATTTTAGTTATATATGCCAGTTGTTTACCATCGGGTGAAAAGGTTCCTGTTTGACCATAAGGGATCGGTAATTTCTCAGGAATTCCGCCGATTTTAGGAACTAAGAAAAACTGATTTATCCAGCCTGATGGAATACCGGTTTCACGACGAGACGCAAAAAGGATTTTCTCCCCTGAAGGATGCCATTCCACCATACGATCATAATGAGAGCCATAAGTGATTCTCTGAGGAAGACCGCCCAAAACAGACATGACATATATATCCGGATTACCTCTGTAACTTGCCGTAAAGGCAATTTCCTGACCGTTTGGAGAGAACTTGGGATATGACTCTTCACCAGGTGAATTTGTCAATTGAATTGCCATTCCTCCTTTTTTGTCTACTAACCATATGTCACCGCCATAAACAAAACAAATTTGATTTTCTGAAACATCAACATGGCGCATCAGTTTCGCATTAATCTGACTAAATGTGTTCAAGCTTACAAGAACCAATAATAAGATGATAAAATTTTTCATGATAGTTGATTGATTGATTTACTGTACTAAAGATAAACAAAAAGGATTCGGTTCTGTACAACTACTGCGCCTCCAACTGAATCTTTCGCTTACTATAAATGACCCAGCCCAAAAGTACAAGCATGATCAGCAGATTGAGCCATCCTAATACGTCACCAATGACGGGGTAGATCACTTTGATACCTTTGGTGGGCACATCGGCATACATGATCCCGTCTTTTGAGCTGCCAAATTGCATATATGTGATCACGGCTCCATTGTAATCAGCCGCATAGGAATATCCGTTATAGGTGGGCCTGACCATGGAAAATCCATTTTCTATGGTATTTGTAATATACCAGGGCCCATAACTCCTGGGGAAGTCATAAGAGGGTGATAGCATGATATCCACATCGCTTTGGGCTGCCTGTCTTATATAGGATGGGAAACTCATATCCCGGCAAATAGAAATTCCTATCCTACCGTAAGGAGTCTTAACCGACTGAATAATTTCTGCCCCTTTTTTAAATACAGCGGTTTCCCCATAGGGGCCTATACCTAATAAGAATCGTTTGGCATAATCCAGTTGGATGGTCCCTGATTCATCAATAAAAAGATGGATGTTCTCTCCTTTTTCTTCTTTGCCATAATAAGCATAGGTAACACTGAGATAAACCTTATGTTCCCTGGCCATCCTTTGAAATTCGGATCTCAGCCTGTTTTGATCTTCCTGGTTGACAAGGATCGAATACTCCTGAAAGCTGACGATCTTAGCTCCCTGACCGGCTGCTTTTCGGGTCTGGGCCTCAATTTTAGCAAGGGTCTCGTCAAAAGGCGAGGTGGCTCCTTCATCAAAATACTTGGTCATGGAAACTGCATTTCCATCTTCCGGCATCAACACAACAGAAGCGATCTTTACTGTTTCCACTTCTTTTTGTAAACTCATTTTTACAAATCCGAAAACAAATACCAAAACAAATACAGCCGTATAGCTGATCATCGCATTTTTGACCTTGCTCCATCTAAAGTTTTGCTCCCACAGATAATTTATAGTGGAGTAAAGCCAGGAATGGATGAAAACAAGTGCCCAGACCCCAAAAACAGAACGTATTTGTGTAAAGGCATGTGAACCATAGTTGTAACTAAATGAGCTTAAGGTTCCTGCACCATCATCAAATGGCCCCTCCAAAGATGTGAGATAAAACATTCCGGTGGCCACAATTGGGAAAGTCAGTGTTGACCAGGCTCCCTTATCTTTGAATTTTGGATAAATAAAACGGTCCACCATAAATGGCAAAAACCAGATCAGGGCCAGAATTGTGCTCCTGATAGCTCCAAATCCATAGGTCAGCCAAGGATCATCCATCTGAAACAGCCCCCAAAGGGCAATGTTCATGCTTAATACAAAACCTAAAAGCGTGAGCCATACACCTCTTTTTCTAGGCTGAGTTCGAATAAAACGCAGAATAAAAATGGGAGCAATTACGATGGCAAAACTTATAAAAGGAACCAGATTGCTCAACCGGGTAAACATAAAAAGGCCAAAGCCCAGCATAAAACAGGTTATGGATTCATACTTTTTATTAGACATATTCTGGGTTTTAGAATGTTTGCTTTTCTAAGCGCGCTTTTGGGCTGTTCTACTCTGTGATCAACTGGATCTCTCCGGGTTGCCAGGTTTTGTCAAACCAGGGCTCCAGCGGGCCATAGATCCTGAGCAGTACGAACCAACCTTTGTTTTCTATGGTCTGGATCCAGTTCTTTTCTTTACCTTCAGGAGGTTTCGGCCCAAAATACAGATCAACCGAACCATCACTGTTTTTTTCAAGATCGCTGAGCTCACTGTTTACACTTGGAAATGGATTATCCGTTTCCAGCATGCTTCTGGTTTGCGGGTCATAAATAACAATCGACCAAAAATCTTTTACGGGAGGATTGGCCGGAATAGTGAGTTTGTAATTTTTGGAACCGTCCAGATAATTTCCGTCATCATCTTTATAGGTAGCTGCATATTGCGACCCCACCCCTACCATTTTAATTTCCATAGCCGGGGTTACTGCTGTGGCTATATAATGGAACAGGGTTCGCCCGTCCAGTTCACGTGCATGATTGGTCATAAACTGATAGCCACCCAAAAAAGCAATGGTCCAGTAGCTGTCGGGATAGATATAGATGTCCTTGTTACGTGGGCTAAACGATATCGATCTTGCCGTGGCATTACCTACTTTAACGGCATCCTCCAGGATGGCTCTCATTCTTTCGTCCGGATTAAATTCTTTACCCTTTTCAATTCCTATGGATTTAAAAATGCCTAAAATCTGAGGTTCAAAGGCTTCTGAAGGCTCGTATTGAATCACCTCATTCAATTCTTCATAAAACTTAAAATCATTGGCATGTACCGTATTAAAGCGTTTGCCTGACCAGTCAATAAATACAGGTTCGGGCGGATTATTAACCTGTCTCCATAAATAAATATTGGTATTGGCCTTGATACTTTCAACCGCAGGTTTTGGGTCTCCTTTTTGCAGGAAGCCTCTCCAGAAGATGATGTTCTGGTAGGTTGGGGATTTGACGATATAATAACCATCCGGGGTCTCTCCTTCAAAATCGGGAGGAAGTATCAGATATTTTCCACCCTGCCCAAGGTCGGGTCCGGCATTCCCAAGATCGGTCACGTATCGGAAAAACATATCGTTGATCATACCCAGCGTATTCGGCGGGCTTTCCACAACAATGGGTCCGTCTTTTAGGTCAAAGTGACTGATGGTATACACCGATTCGGTATTGGGGGTCAGGAATATGGATCGGGAATCCATCAGATTTTCAAAAATGGCGATTTCGCCAAGATCGTTGACACCCTCACTTCTAAATCCTTCAATCAGGGCATGCATGGAAGCTGCAGGAATACCATTTAAAAACGTTTCCATACCCCGGGTAAAATCCAGGTTATCATATACTTTTTCCACGGTTTCTTCAGAAGGGTATCCGTCAAAATAATTAAGGGTTCCAAGCCTTTCCGTTTCTACCACTGAAGGGGTAACAATGTGCTTTTTGATGGGTTCAACTTCTGAAGTTTCAGCTGTCGTTTCTTTTTGATCAGGCCTAGTACAGGCAAAGAGCCCGCCAATCAAAAGCAGGGATGCGAATTTGTAGAATCTGGGTTGCATAATGGTATAATTTGGGGTTAAGTTCAACTTTTAGTTATTTGTATTTAGCAATATTTGAATAATCGCTGTGTGAAATCCTTTCCATAATTAATCCATTCACTCTTCCTATATTCATGGTAAAACCGGTAATAACTCCTTTCTCATTCCTGATGAAATTGATCTGCGCCCAGGCTCTGCTTGAATTAAACTGGTCACTTTTTGATGTTGCTAACATAGGTCTCATCCAGCCTTCAGGCCCAACCTTTAGAAAATCAGCTTCTGTCTCCACTTTAAAAATGACATTCAATTCGGGTGCGTAATAATTACCCGAAAATTCGGTCAATTCTTCCTTGCTCAGTTTGAGGGGCTCTCCGTCTGGAGCCGGCCAGGGTTTACGGTATTTTTCATAAGAAGCAGCGTCCTCATCCGGGCCCAGCTCGTCTTCTAAAAGAATCTCGGATACCCTTCGGTTAAGTTGAACAGCATCAAGATTTGAGAGATTACAAATGGTGCAAATGGCAAGATTATTTTCAGGATAAATCCCCATGGCTGTCCTGTATCCCATTCCTGCCCCTCCATGGGAAATCAAAGGAAGTCCTCCTTGCTTCATAACATTAAGACCAAAAGCATAGTCGGTTGTATCGCCATTATTTAGAATTCCTCTTTGTAACTGAAGATCTTTAAATCCTTTGGAACTAAGGTTGTCACCTTCAAGGGCAACCATCCATCGCCCGAGATCACTAATATTCATACGAACACCAGGTGCATTACCTACATGCGCCTTTCTTATAAAATTATCCTTTACCGAAACAAAACCGTAAGAAGACTGGGGTATAGCACCCTGATAGGGACCAAAACCAGCAGAGTTCATACCCAATGGCTTAAAAAACTCTTGACGCAAATAGGCTTGCATTGTCATACCCGTAGCCCGTTCTAAGATTTCAATCAAGAGTAAGTAGCCTCCATTACTGTACAGCTCTTGTTCTCCTGGTTCAAAGTTCAATTTCTTTTGGCGTACGAGCAGTTCAATAATCTCTTTTCGGGTAATGTCCTCGGGAAGGTTGGCCACTGCACGAAGTTGGAGCTCATCTCGAATTCCGCTAGTGTGATATATCAGATGACTTACGGAAATCACATTTGAATATTCAGGAAATTCAGGAATCCACTTACGAATATCATCATCAAGGGTTAGATAACCTTGGAGTGAGGCTTTCAGGATTGCAGCAGCAACAAACTGTTTGGTTACAGAGCCTAAATACATTACGGTTCCAGAATCAATTGGAATTTCATAATCTAAATTTGCGTATCCGTAGCCACGGCTGTATACAACTTCATCATTTTGAATGATTAACAATGCACATCCAGGTGAGCCAGTTTGGTTTACATCATTGAAAACAGAATCAATACGAGAAATGGGCAATTTATGCTGAGCCCCAATACAGAAAGGTATGAGGATCACTAGAATTAATGCGCTGATTAAATTCTTATGAAAGGAGGGAAAATCGGTTGTCATGTGTCTATTTTTTTGATTCGTCCTTTCTTTTCAAACTCATTCCGACAATAAAAAAGAGCCCTCCGATGGCAATAAAAACAACACCTAGGGTGCCAAGGGAATCTTTTAAGGTGGTAGTAAAGCTCACTCCAAGGGTAGTAATGATTATAGCCACGAAAATATATCGCTTATGTCGCTCCATTTTGGTACTCATAAAATCAAAATTTAGTTAGGTTTTTTATGCGGTTTAAATCTGCCGATTAAACCCACAAGAAGAAAAAGGAAGCCTAGTGGCCAGATATTTGAGTTTTGATAAATAAGCAATCCAACGATGACCCAGACCAGGCCAAGAACAAGAAAAACAGCATTGATTTTCTGATTTTTCATCTTGAGGTATATGCAGGTTTAAGGGGGACGGACCTCCGAATTACTAACAATATTAGCAAGAATCAAAGAGAATTTACATGACATTTGTCACGGTTTGAACTTAAACTGATGCCATTTCGCGGTTGTACTTTCTTTGGTATTCTTTTGGGGATAAACCTGAATATTTTCTGAATGTGGACCGAAAAGCCTTTTCGTCATTGTAACCAATGTCGTACATCACTTCCAGGATGGTTCTGGCAGTGGATTCCAATTGCTTTTTTGCAGCTTCCACCTTAACACGCTGTATATATTCAAGTGGTGTATTTGCCGTGGCTTTTTTAAATCTTCTTAAAAAACTCCGCCCGTTCAAATGAACCATCTGAGCGATATCATTGATGCGTAAAGAATCCTTGTAGTTCTTTTCAATAAATTGTTGTGCTTCTTTAATGGGTTCATCCATATGGTCCTTTTGGCCACTGAAAATGATGAATTCCTGCTGACTGAGCCTGTCAAATTCAATCTCAGAAACTTTCGAGAGCCAGATGGCTGTTTCTCTGCCAAAATAGCGTTCTATCAGATAGAGCGTAAAATTTAAAATGGAATAGGCTCCTCCGCTTGAATAGATCCCGTTGTCCTCGCAGATGATCTTGTCAGGAACCAGTTTTACCTTTGGATATCGGCGTTGAAATGCATTGTGGACCGTCCAGTGTGTGGCGCAGGATTTTCCGTTTACAAGTCCGGTCTCGGCCAGTAAAAAAGCCCCCTGGCACAAACTGGCAAGGTCCGCGTCATTTTTGATCCGTTGTGTCTTGATCCATGCTACAAAATCCCTGTTGTTCTCTATGGCTTTTTGCGGATCACCGCTGATTGGGGAAATGATGATCAAATTGGTCTTGCTAACCTCTTTCAGGGTTGCTGTGGGCTGAATGCTGAAAAGGCCCTGATACAAAACAGGCTCTTTGGTTTGCCCTACCAGATCTATTTTAAATGGTTCCTCGGAAAGCCCGTTGATTCTTTTAAAGTGACGATTCGCCATTCGAAGCAGGTTGAATGGGGCAATTATGGTATCTACAATGCTGCTCCCTGAGGGAACAATGACGCTGATATGTTTCATGATCTTTAAAATATGTACAAAGATACTATATTAATATGTCGTAAACAACCCTTTTAAATGTCGTAAAAGACACATTTATTATACCTGATACCGACATATCTTTGTAATGTAATCAAATATTTAAAACAATAATCATGGAAAATCAAGAAGTAATGGTAGTCTATAAATGGACGGCTAAAGAAGGAAACTCAGAAGCGTTAAAATCAATTTATAAAGAGGTGGAAAGCCAGATGAAATCAAACGAACCCGGGGCCTTAAAGGTGCAGTGCTATTTTGATGAGACCTCTTCTACCCTGGTGGTAATGGATCTGTTTTCCGACGCGGGTGCAGTAGGGTTTCACCTTGGGACTACTGCTGCGGGCCATTTTAATAACTTACTCCAAATTGCTGTTCCCGGAGAATTTTTGTTCTGCGGAGAGGTACCTGAAGAAATGAAACAGGCAGCTGTGGGCATGGGCCTCAATGCCACCTTCGCTCCTGCCGTATTTGGTTTCGAAAGATAAACCGGGTATAAAAAGCACAAAAATAGGATCCGATATACATCAGTCTGAATCGGATCCTTATTTATGGCTACATTCCGTCCGGAGCTACCGGTGCGGGTACAACATTTTCAACTGGATTGATACTTTTTAAATAGGTATACACGGCTCTAACATCTTCGTCTTTCATATTCGCATAATTCATCCAAGGCATGGGCGGCAAGAGCATACGTCCGTTTTCCATTCCTTTGGCTTTCCCCTGGGTAAGGGCTCTTTTAAACTGTTCTTCGGTCCAGTTCCCGATTCCGGATTCATGCGGGGTAAGATTGGCTGCAAAGGATCCCCCCCATGGACCAACGGATGCGGTAAGATCCGGGTAAAACATGGCGAACCCTTCTTTGATCAGTTCATGCTTTAGCGGTACCAGCGGCCTTTCAGCCGGATAGCCTGACAACATTAATTCTGGGATGATCTCGGGTCCCTTCTCTCCCATTCTCTTTGGTGAATGGCAGTCATGGCACCCCATAATACCCACGAGATATTCTCCCTGGGCGATCAATTCTTCCTGAGTAGGCTCTTTTACTTCAACCACTTCTTCTGTGGCAGGGGCCGGTTCTTTTTTACAGGATGACAAGAGCAAAGGAATAATTAAGATGATCAAGGCAATTTTGGGTAGGTTAGATGAAAATTTCATTGTTTTAGGTTGTAGGTTAATATTGATTTTGAACAGACTTTTATATATCAATCTTAACGTGTTGATTGACAAATAAATGCACCCTAATATACCGCATTTTTTTGATTTTTAAAAATCCCGGGGTTTACAAAACAATGTCCTGGATCAATGATTTCATTGATTTTGGTCAATGCAAATAAAAAGGCTAATTGTTATATTCTGACAATAATCTTAAAAGGCATAAAAATGGAAAAAATATTATTTGCAACCGATTTTTCGAGCAATGCTGACAAGGCGTTCAAATTTGCTCTGCACATAGCTGAAAAGCGTAAAGCTGACCTGGTCATGGTTCATGTTTTTGATATAAAAACGGTATGGACCTATCCGTACACCAATGACCCGTTTGAAATGAAAACCCAGGCCATGAGTAGCTGGGAAAGAAGTCTTCAGGAATTTTTTGAACATTATGATACTGAGGTAAAAGCCAGGTATATGGCTGTTGAGGACCCATCTGTAGTTAAGGGAATACTTACGGCTATTGAGAGACATAAACCCCAATTGGTGGTGGTAGGAACCAAGGGCAAAAGTGTCTTAAAAGAAGTATTACTTGGTGGCACAACAAAAGCCCTGGTCAAAAGATCTCCTGTTCCTGTTTTGGCGGTACCCCAGTATGCTGAACTGAAGGATTATGACAAGGTGTTATACGCCTCTGATTTTAGGGAGGTTGACCTTGAAGCGATGAAACAAATGATCGATCTGCTTAAACCCAATCAACCCGACATTCGAGTACTTCACATCAGTACGGACAATGACTATAAGAGCGTTGAAAAAATGGAATGGTTTAAAGAGATGATTCGAGAAAAAATTGGTTATGAGAATATAACCTTTGAACTGATGTTATCAGGCAATATTTTTGATACGCTTAACAAGTATATGAGTGAAGATGATTATGATATGCTTGTCATGCTTGAAAAGGAGCGCAGCGGAATTATTGACAAATTGTTCCATCAAGGGCTCGTAAGTAAAATGGAGTTCCGCACCTGGATACCTCTATTGAGCTTCAATGAGCATTTCTTAAGCGTTTCCGGTAAGAAGGATGTTAAAGAACATGACATCATAGAGCACTGATCATCGGAAATCAGGTTATTTAAGGCATCTGTTCCAACTTTGACTCCCAACGGCTGTCTGCAAGGAATTTTTTATAATCCTGAATATGGAGCATGTCGTAAATAGCCTGGTTTTTATCCTCAGCATTCTCATAATAGGATTTACAGATTTCATATCCTATCCAGTAGCCTAAGTCGGGATAGCTGTCTTTTGACGCGGTGTTATAGTTTGCGATCCAATTGCTGTAGCGGTTTAAATACATGTCTTTTTGAAATTCGGTCCAGATTTGTTTTTCCTTACCTCTGGCCCATTCAAATATTTTTTCATTGGCCGTTCCCCCACTGATCAATTCTCCGATAAAGTCAGCCATCCCTTCTTTTATGACATCTCTTAAGGTAATCGATTCCTTTTTCATTCCGTCCTGTTGAAAATGAATCAATTCATGGGCCACAATATTGGGAATATAAGCTGACTCATTCATTAATAATTTCATCCCAAAACTCAACTCCTCTGTATTTACCTCTGCTCCGTCACTCATCTGATTGGTACCTATGAAAAGACCAGAAGACGATATCGTGCCGCCGCTGGTAAAGGCCCCTATCACAAAGTATACGTCAGGAAATTTAGCCTGGGGATAAATGGCTTTGAAATTTTCAAAACTCTTTTGAATTTCGATCTTATATTCATCTACTTTCAAGGTATTCTCCCTTATCGTTTCATAGAGCTTGGGATAGGATTGAATATGTTTTACAAAATGATCAATAGAACTGACCTTTAAGCCCATATAATCGTGCATCCCATCTGTTCCTTTGTCAAAATAATGCGTTTTATAGATCTCCCTTGCCACGGCAGAATCTTTGATGGCCAGATCGTATGCCTCCCAAAAATGGTGAATGTCTGAGGTGTGGATCACTGCCATTTTCGGATCACTGTTCAGCCCACTGGACTCAGGCATATGATTTAGTAATTCTTTCCATTTCTCACTGCTGTGAAGAACATTCAAATCAGAATCCTTAATAAGGTGAGCCTTATTATTATATCCATTTTCAATCGCCTGGCTTAACAAAATAAAAGCGCTGTCCTTTTTATTGAGTAAAGCCAAACAACATGCGGCATTATATGCGGCATTCTTCTTTTTACTTCTGAATTCTGCAAGTTCGACTACCTTGATATAATTCTGGGCTGCTTTATCATAATTCTTTTCTCTGTAGTAACTGTCAGCATAGGCGTTGATCTTGCCCACGTTTGGCTTTTCCTGAGCGCCTGCAAGATTTAGAATAAGAAAAAGTAGTACGGTTAATTGAAATCGTCTTTGCATTGGATAAAGTTTATTATGAGACTGAACGAAGCTAAATATGTTACAGTCACAATAAATTTCATGGTTTAAAAGGGTCAATTCTTACTCATTGATTCGCACAGGCCACTGACAAATTTATTTTTGCCTCCATTGGCCGGATGCCTGACGTAATTGTGTTTTAGTCCCAATTCTTTCACCATGGATTCGGGTTTCCTGCCTAAAGTGATTATTTTTTCAATGCTAAACAGCTCCAGCAAGTGCAAAAGATATTTTTTACCTGTCTGGAGTTCCGCCTTATTCGGGGTCCTGTTGGCACGTTTATTTTCAGTGGTATGGGGATGAAAAGGGAAAATATTCCAGATGAGAGGAATGTTGTCAAGACGCTCAAGTTCATCCCAGACAATGGTGGCCGAAATTTCACTTTCAGGTTTTAAGATATTGCTTCTAATTTTAAACCCCCGATCTCTAAAAAAAGAATGTTCGGCCAAAACCCGCTCACTGGTAAAAGGAACTCCTGTGATCCCGCATCCTTTATATCCCGGGGCCTCTCCAAGCAGAAGGACAGTTGGCTTCAACCTTTCCATTTTATGGAGATACATGGCTAAATTTGACCTTCTGAGCTGTGCCGATTTTGACTCACCTCGGTATAAATTGGTGGTTTGAGCAGCAACTTTCTGCTTTCTCAAAGCATTTATAAATTGATCGATAGGGTTCAATTCAACGAATTTTTGTCAAAAATAGAAAAACCAATAAGAATTTTGATTTTTGAATGTAACATTCAGTAGTCCGTTTGAGTCTTATAATAGTCTAATCTATAATAAATTTATATGCCTCTTAAGAATCTTAGCCGTGCAGTTTTCGTTTTTGTCTTTGTATTTACCTTGCCACGAACAGGGTTTTCCCAGATTGAAAATCAGTTTAACGGAATCCGCTTAAAAGAATCCCTTCAATCGGTAAAGGCGAAACTTGATAAAGTTTCGGAACATTCCAAAGTAATTAAAGTAAAGAAGCCTCTTTATCCTCTGGCTCAATATGATGAAAAACATTTGGTCTGTACGGGAATCAACCTTGAGAAAGGCACCATCAACAAGGCGGTATTTACTTTTTCGGATGACAGCCTTACTTTCATCGAGGCAAAAGGAAACGTGGAAAAAGCTCTTGTAAGCCAGGTAAAGGACACTATATCATGGCATTATCTTGGATATGACGTCTATCAAAAACAGAAACTATTTGTACATAAAGAAACTGATGTAGCGCGGATTATGACGGATGAAGCCATTCATCCGAATTTGTTTGTTTGGGAGAATCCCTATCTGAATGGGAAAGGGAAGCCTGAACCTCTTGAAAATACCGGACTGATACCTTCTTTTTTAAAAATGGGAGCCTCATATGATGAACTTCAAAAGGATCTTGAAAGTCACAGTGCCTTTACCAGCAGACGGGATTTGCCTGACGGCGACCCCAATGCCCAATACCAGATCAACTGTTTTGGCGTAAACTATTTGGGATTCCCAAGAAAAATTGAAGCACGTTTTGGTGATGACACGCTCAATGTAGTTTGGATCCTTACGGCTAAGGGCGAAGAAGACAGGATACGAAAAGCTTTGATCAACCAATTCGGCAAGCCGGTTTTTGAAGACGAAACCTGGGAAATTTACAATGACTGGCAGGTGGGGCTTCGCAAGGATAAGCCGGAAGTGCTTCTCCTGGAAAAAGAACTTGGACAGGTGTATAAGAAGGAATTCTTTAAGCAATAAGAATCGAATATCGGTTTCGAACAAGGTAATCCTTATTTCTTCTTGCCAACGGGAATGGTATATGAGATGTTAAGACGATAGGAATTCTTGACCGCGGCTCCTTCCCAGTCTTCATAAATGGCACTGGTCCGGTACTCAGCATAAAGGTTCCAGGAGGCTTTTTCCAGTACCCATACCTTACCGGCCCTCAGGCCAAGAGGCAAATAAAAATGCCCGGTATTCCAATCGTATTGGGCAACGATATCAGCTGTTTGAACGTACCATCCTTTTGAACCAATACGGTAATTCACAAAGGGTGCTATACCAAGTGGATTGGTATCCGTATTGTTTTCCGGTAAGGCGTTGGGGTCTATGGCGCGCCAGGACTGGGTCAATAAAAGTCCGTAGAAGAATTTCCCTGTATTGTTTACAATGGCACCTGCAAATCCGTATCCCCATTCATCCCTTGCTACATTTTCATTTCCTGGTAGGGTCACAAGCGGCCCTATACCGGCCCGGCCTGATCCCCAATCTGAAAATTTCGGAATGATTAGTGCAAACAACTCTGTATTTCCCATACCCGATTGCCCTTGAGGATTTTCATAATGCCTGAAGGTCAATCTTGGAAGGATGGTCAGGTTTTTCATGGGTAGGGGCGCTACGATTCTAAGCTGAATATAATCGTCCATACCTGCGGGACGTGGCTCGCCGTTGACCAGGTCATCATAATAATCGGGCATCATCTGATAGGCCAGTTGGAAACTCCATTGGGTAGCTGTTGCATCTACAGCCATAGATTCACGGCTTTGCGCACTTTCTGAAGTATCCGATGGGACGCCTTCAATTTCCTGGCCAGGTAACATGAAACTCGTACAAAACAATAAAAGGAAAAATGGTATTCGTTTCATAAGAATTGAATTTTGCCATTATCCTTATAAAATTAAAATGTATGGCTGACAATTTTTATGAGATTTGTCAGTTCATCAAATCACTGCATCAAGAAAATGAAAAGCAGCCGATGCAAGGAAGGTTTCAAGAATTAGAATTCAATACCAATACCGAGTTCATAAAGGGTTTCTGATGCCGGAACATCCTCCTGCGGATCAAGGTTGTCCCTAAATCTGACATCAAATTTTACAACAAAATGATGATTGGGCTTGTAGTTGAATCCAACCATCCAAATGTTCAGGTTATTGCGCACATAGTCCAGATCTTCAAGTTCAGGGGCAACACTGCTGTGGGTATCCATTCTTTCATAACGAATAAATAACGGAAGCTCCGGATTGGAAATGGTAAATATGTTTCCGCTTTTAACTTCATCTTTTGATGAATGACCTAATACTTTTAACAAATCAAGGCTGGGTTCAATATAAAAACCATAGGCCTCTTCTCCTATGACCTGGCCTACACCCTGGTTTTTTTCCGTTAAGCGATATACTTCAGGGGTTTCACCCAAGGTTCCATAGGTTCCCATGCCTATCAGACTAAAGGCCTTATAATCCCATCGTGCATAACCAGAAACCACAAATACCGGGGCCTTTACTTCTTTACTGTCTTGGTCTGTAGTGATCTTTTCATCACGACCCGATTCATTATAATAGGTACTGGCACTTAATGTAACATTATTGACAGGCAAATAATTAACCTGTGCATTTATGGCTATTTTATTAAACGATTCCATCTGCCCATCTGCTCCTCCTCTGATCCAGCTTGCTGATTTAAAATCTTTAGCCAGGACACCATTGGTAAAACCCAAAGCATAATTGAACTTATTATAGAGATCTCCGTATGCTGTAACTCCCGCCTCGATCCATTCTGTTGGCAAAATGAGCCTCTCCGTCTCCGGTCGATTAACACTTTGAAAAAGTAAGGGTTCCTCATTATTATTGATATATCCGATATTTAAAGGTTGTAAACCTGCCCTGAAACTCATCCATTTCTTTACAATAAAATCCATGTAGAGTTCAGGGAAAAAGTGTAATTCACTTTCTCCATTCCCCTCAAGGTACTCAATACCGAATTCAGCAGTTAAAAAAATACTTTTATTGATTCTTACACCTACAAAAGGGGTGAATCTATAAAGTTGATTAAAGAATAATTCCAGATCTTCTGAACTTGTATCTCTGGGCTCACCTCCGTTAAACACATTGGCAAGTTCAGCATAACCTGAAAAAGTCACAGGTTTGTCAGAGTAGAAAATTTCAGAAGCAGCACGTCCAAGGCCGGGGTACTGTCCCTCTCTGTAACCGTCTCCACCCAATTGGTCTATCGCTGAAATAGTATCCAGCTGCGCATAACCCACTTCAGATCCAAGAATAATCAATAGTAAGAAGAAAACCAATTTGGGATGTATTTTCATGAGGTCAGGCTAGCTATTTTTTATTGTGTTAATTCAATTTAAATATAATCAATATTGCTAAGCCGCAAAAAATGATTTTGTCCTATATTTGACCGAAATTTCAAGGAGAACTCCTTATCTATGAAAAAGCTGCTTATCGTTTTATGTGTCACTTTGGTTAGCTCCGGGTTTATGAATGCCCAGGACACGATTAACTTTGAAAAAAACCCTGTCCTTACAAAAAAGATTTACATCTATGCCGGGGCTTTTGCACCTCTGAAGAAGGTAAGATTCGGCTTTGCGGGTACTGCTCCGGTGCCTTACCAGGATCTGATAGATGTTGATAAAACCTTTGATTTAGAAGGGATTCAACCTACTTTTAACGCAAATATTGATTGGAGATTTTCAAAAAACTGGAGCATGAATGCAGATTATTTCAGTTTGAGAACCAGAAACACTGTGGTTCTTCCCAGAGACATCGTATGGGATAAATACACCTTAAAAAAGGGATCCACCATCGAAGGTGGTTATGGGGTGTCTGTTCTTAAAATCGGATTTGGAAGGGCCATCAGTCGGGGTTTAAAACATGAACTAGAAGGATTAATCGGGATCTATATTCTCAGTCCAAACGGTTTTGTTTCAGGACTCGCCTATGTAAACGAAGAAGAGGTTTTCCTGGATCGCTCCGAGATTTCCGTCACCCTGCCACTCCCCAGTATTGGACTAAAATATTTGTATGCCCCAACACGTACGCTATCCTTTTTTGCCAAAGCGGAATGGTTTGGAATTAAAGTTGATGGAATTGAAGGCTCTTTATGGAGCCTTTCTCCCGGATTGCAATTTCAATTTTCCAGATATATAGGCGCCCGTTTGAGTTATAAATATCTCAATCTGATCGGAAATGTAGACACCTTAAACTGGAATGGCTCCTTTGAACTCCTTTTTAATGGCCCGTCTTTAGGAGTAACAGCCAGCTTTTGATCGATATTCATGCCTAATAAAAAAAGCATCCCCTTTGGGATGCTTTTTGCTTTCTCATCAGCTGTTGAATTATTCTTTTATTTTTTCATTGGTACTTTCAATCACTTCTCCCTTTTCATTCAATTCAACAATTTCATAACCCAGTTCATTCAAGGCGTCTATATTGCTGTCTTTATCACCTACCACTACAATATTCATATTCTCAAGCTGTAGCTTTTCCTGTGCGAGTTTGTTGATCTCTTCTTTTGAAATACCATTGATGATCTTGGTTTGATCATCGACAAAAGATTTATCAAGATCATAGTGAACTATGCGTCCTAGGAAATTTGCCTTCTGGCCCGGAGTTTCATAATTTCTGGCATCGCGTTGTCCGATGGAATTACGCATAAAGGTCAACTCTTCATCAGTGATGCCGTCTTTCCTGTAATCGGTCATCTCCTTCATGAATTCTGATACCGCACCTGCTGTAGCATCAGCTTTAACTCCGGCAGTAGCCGTAAAAGGGCCCGGGTCATCATCTGAATTAAAATAAGACCAGGCACCATAGGTCCATCCTTTGTCCTCTCTTAAATTCAAATTGATCCGACTGTTAAAACCACCACCAAGAGCATAATTCATCAAATAAGATTTGAAATAAGTTCCTGTAGCATCATAAGGCATGTCTGTTACATAACCTATTCTAATCTCTGATTGTGGCGCCTGCTTTTTATCGACAAGATAGATCTTTGTCTTATCCTGATCGCTTACAGGAGCCATTTCAGGCAAGGTCAGTCCTTTGGGTTTCCACTCTTTCAAAAAATCAAGTGATTTCATGACCTCATCTTTGGAGATATCCCCAACAACGACCAGTTCCGAAACTTCAGGAGCATAATATTTAGAATAGAAGTTTTTGGCATCTTCCACGCTTATATTTTCAACTGAAGTTGGAATCCCCGCACTTGGAACCGAATAAATATGATCCTCTCCATATAGCAATCTCCTGTAAACATTTGATGCGATCAGTGCAGGATCCTTTTCATTTGATTTTAAACTTTCAAGCTGTTGTTTTTTGATTCGGTCAAAATCTTCAGCCGCAAACTTTGGACGGTACAACATTTCCTCGAGGATTTCAAGGGTCCTGTCTACGTTTTTCTTTAGGGAATTTACAACAATGGTCGTTTGGGCATCGCTGGCAGATACACTGATGGTACTTCCAATCTTTCTGAGTTCTTCCTGCAAGGCCTCCGTACTGTAATTTTCTGTGGATTCGTTCAACATACCCGCAGTAATGACTGCCAATCCGGATTTATCTGGTGTATACATATCCAGCCTGTGACCACCATTGATTCTCATTCTCATGGCAACAACAGGTATTTCTGTTGTCTGGGTTCCGATGATCTTCATGCCATTATCCAAATTTTCGGTCCAGAATTCAGGAACCTGAACCAAAGGAGAAGCTCCCGGAGTGGGTTTAATGCTTCTGTCAAACGAATCACCTTCAGGCCGGTTATAGGTCAAGCCTGAATAATCCGTTGTTGGAAAAGGGTTTTCACCTTCCGTCTGAGGGCTAAAATTATCGGGTCTGGCTGCAGCTGTTCCGTCTTCAGGAAGCACACTTAATACCACGGACGGCTTTCCTTTGATATATTTGTTATACACACGCAATACATCTTCTTTAGTGATGTTCTGATAGCGTTCCAGGTCGTTTCCAATGCCATTGGGGCTCCCCTGAAAAGTCTCATAACTTGCCAGTTGGGATACCTTACCACTCACACTGGCCAAACCATTGATAAAATTCGACTCCATGGTTACCTTGAATTTTTCCACATCATCATCCGTAACCCCTGAGGCTTCAAATTCCTCAAAGACCTGGTAAATCTCTTTTTCAATATCCGCGAGTGAACCTCCAGGATAAGGTAAAACATATACAGAAAACTCACCGGCAAGTTCAGAACATGGATGAGAGCTCGCTGCCTGAACGGCCTTTTGATTCAATACAAATTTTTTGAACAGGAATGAGTTTTGTCCCGTTCCTAATATATCGGCCAGACAGTCCAGCGGGGCCTCGTCCGGATGAAATCTTCCTATGGTAGGGAAAGATAAAAACAAGGCAGGGAATCTGATATTTTTATCCGTGTAAGAGATGTACCTCGATTCATTGAGCACTACCGGATCAAGCTTCATAGGTTCTACTTCAGGCCCGGCAGGGATCACTCCAAAATACTTCTCCACTTTTTTGATTACTTCCTGAGGATCCACATCGCCTCCTACGGTTAAGGTTGCGTTGTTTGGGCCATACCAGCGAAGGAAGAATTTTTTCAGGTCATCCACATCCACACGATCCAGGTCTTCCAGCTTACCGATTGTTAACCAGGAATACGGATGCCCGTAGGGATAAAGTGCGGCAGCCAGTAATTCCGATCGTTGTCCGTAAGGTCGGTTATCATAGTTTTGACCCTTTTCATTTTTGACTGTGGATCGCTGTATTTCAAACTTCTGTTGCGTAACGGCATCTAAAAAGAATCCCATCCGGTCGGCTTCGAGCCATAACATGACGTCCAGCTGATTACTGGGGGCGGTTTCAAAATAATTGGTCCTGTCTCGGTTCGTGGTTCCGTTTAGGGTTCCTCCCGCATTTGAGATCAGTTTAAAATGTTCTTCATCAGCCACATTTTCCGATCCCTGAAACATCATATGTTCAAAGAAATGTGCAAATCCAGATTTTTTCAATTCCTCTCTTGCAGAGCCCACGTGATAGGTAACATCAACATGAACAAGAGGATCCGAGTGATCTTCATGGATCACTAGTGTCAATCCATTATCAAGTACATATTTTTCATAGGGAATAACTACTTCGTCCCCTGTTTTACTCACTTTTTCAATGAGCTTGGTTTGTGACCAGCCGAGGGTAGCGGCCATCAACAAAAATGCAATAAAAAACTTTGTTCTTGTCATTATAAAAATATTAAGTTAATTCATCCGTGAAGATACTGCTTTCACAGGTATTATAAAAGCAGAAAAAAATTCAAAGAAATATTGAATTTGATCCTTCTAGAATCCAAAAAAATATGACATCTGTTTTTTCGGCCAAATGGAATCTCGGCAACAAAATTTTTTGGCAGGGCCCTTAGATCGCTTCGGAAAGAACAAGGTTCTTTTCCATAAAATCAGCTACTCCGTCATCGATGTTGCAAGTGGTTTGAAATGAGGCGGCCTCCCTGGCTTCTGCTATCCCGTTTTCCACGGCAACGCCAATTCCTACCGAGCGTAACATGTCAATATCATTATGATTATCACCAAAGGCCATCACCTGCTCCAGGTCAATTTCCGGATATTCAAGGCTCATCAGGGTTTCCAAAGCGGTTTTTTTGGAAATTTGTCTTGGTGAAATTTCAAGATAGGTTGGTTTAGAACGGTATCCGATAATTTCATCTTTATAGTAGTTGTTGATAAAGTCTACCAGCTGATCTAACACATTGGGTTCTCCCATGCACATGATCTTGTGCGCCCCTTTACCCTGATCCTCCCAGGTTTCCAGGGTTTTTCTAACAGATTGCAATTCGGGGTCTACCTTGGTATTATGACTCTCGCGCTTTGCCCAGTAATCCATTTCCTCCACATACCATTCTCGTCCGTGGTACAAGCTGCAATGAACCCTGGAATGAAGACAAAATTCTGCAACGGATTTACTCGTTTCGATGTTGATCTCCGTACTTTGAAGAACCTGTTCACCTTGAACCATATATCCTCCGTTATAACAGATCAACGGCAAATGACTGATGTCAAGTTCATCCTGCAGATGCTCCATGGCCTGAGGCATACGGGAGGAGATCAAAATAAATGGAATATGGGAAAGCTCTTTGATAACGCTTTTGGTCCTTTCTGACAATTCTCTTTCTTTGTTCAAAAGTGTTCCGTCAATGTCAGAACAGATTAATTGGGTTTGCATTCAATATAATTTCTTCAGGAGGGAATCATTATTCAGGGCCCCTGAAATTTTTTGCAAAGGTACACCAAAATCTCAATTCAAAAATATATTTTTTAAACAAAGTTATCAACTTGAATTTCAGGCAATTTCTTTGCTGAATTTCGAATTTATTTTTGGCTTCTGTTCTTTAAAAACTCAATGATGGGATAATCAGCTTTATTCATGTCAAACCGATCCATTTCCTGCAATTCCACCCAGGCGATCTTGTCATGATCAGATAGCTCGAACTCACCACTCAGATATTTTGATTCATAGGCCAAAAGCTGAATCTGGAAGTCACTATAATCACAAATACTTTGAATCAGGTACTTTCCTGTTTGGGTCCTTATCTTAAATTCCTCATACAATTCTCTTTCCAGAGCCATTTCCGGACTTTCGGCTGTTTCAATTTTACCTCCGGGAAATTCCCATTTTCCGGGTTGGTCTTTATGACTGGCTCGCCTTGCTATAAAATACTGTGCATCTTTCTTAATAACTCCGGCAACTACTTTGATCATGATAGTATTTGATAAAAATTGATTCATTCTTGATTTGCAAAATACACAAATATTGCATTAGTTTACGATACGGTAAGGCTCAAGGAACTAATAATAATCATTTTTTTAGTTAGTAATAAAAATTATCTTAGCCTCGCTTGAAAACCAATAAATTATTTTGCCATTGCGTCTATCGATTTTCTGTATCATACTTGTTATGATCAGTTGCAAACCTAAAACTGAATCCTTTCCTTCAGAAGATCTTTCAAAAAGCGGATCAAGGTACTCCCAGATCGAAAGGCTTCCTTCTAAAAGCAATGCGGATTTTCATGCTGGTCTTGAAATCATGAATGAAGCCCTGGCTCAGGCCATAGAAGAAAACAATGATAGTTTACAGCTTTTGATCTTTAAAAGAAAGTCATATTTCTTGTATAAATTAAAAATGATGGACAGTGCAAAAGTTGTTTCATACAAGTATAAGCAACTGGCGCAGAAACTGAAGGACACGGCATTTATTTCAAATAGTTATAAAAGACTGGCACGTATTCATTCAAAGCAGCATCAAAATGATTCGAGCTTTATCTATCATTCCGATGTTATTGGGTTGTTGAAATCGAACAAAGCGAATATGGATAGTGTCCAAATTGCTCAGAATCTTCTCAATATGGCAATCATTCTGGAAGAAAGCGGGAACGATGCTGAAAGTATGGAACTGTCCTTAGAGGCCTTGGAGTTATTGAAGAATTTTGCCGATTCAATAACCAAAGCAAGTCTGTATAATAACCTGGCCATCATTTCCAAAAGTGAATCAGACTATCCTGAGGCACTCTACTGGTATGATAAGGCGATTCAAACAACACCAGTAGAAAAAAACCGGCTTCTCTATTTAAGTAACGTGGCGAACGTTTACAGGTATTTAGGAGACTACGACCGGTCCGAAGAATTATGTCGACAAGTACTTGATCATGACCTGATCCATAAGGATGGTAGTGAAAGAATTCGGGTCCGTGCGAACCTGGCCTACTCAAAATGGCTGAGAACCAAAGATGTTCAGTATGAAAAGGAATTGCTCGATCTGTTAGATGTAAGCAAAAAAGAAGGGTATTTGAGAGAACAGATCGAGATCCATAGAAAGCTTGCCTGGCTCTACGCTGAATTGAATCCGGAAAAGGGAAAGTATCACTCAAATAAATTTTACAGCCTGGCCAGGGAGGCGAATAAATTAGATGAGCAAATCGAAGGATTGAAAATACTTATGAAGCAGGCCAGGGAGGATTCCGGGGAGTATAAAAGGTATGCTACAAGGTATATATATTTAAAAGACAGCCTTGAAACATCAAAAAAAGGCCTAACCCATATTTTTGGTAAATACAAATTTGACACCCAACAAAACAGGGAGGAACTTGCCAGCTTGAAAATGAAGGAACTTGAAAATGAACTTGAACTTCGAAAATCAAAACAACAGAATATCATCTATATTGGTTTGGGAGTTATATCAATACTGGGGTTTATTGTTGTTACCGTAACGATTAGAAACAATTATAAGCGGGAAAAGGTTGAAGAGGTCTACAGAACCGAAACCAGAATTTCGAAAAAATTACACGATGAGGTGGCCAATGACCTGTATCAGGTCATGAATCAGATGGACAAGGCGGAATCAAAACAGGTTCATATCATTGATAACCTGGAACAGATTTACCAAAAGACCAGGGATATCTCGAGGGAGAACAATGAACTTAATGTAGAAAAAGACTTTGAGGAGTCTCTTGCTGACCTTTTTACGGCCTATAAAAATGAAAATCTAAATGTGATTACCAAAGGTATTAACCAAATCAATTGGTCAGAAGTTGATATCCTGAAGAAAAGGGGGTTATATCGTGTTTTACAGGAGCTAATGACCAACATGGCCAAACACAGCAAGGCTGATCTTGTTGTGCTATCCTTCAAGAAAACCAATTGGAAAATAGAAGTGATCTACAAAGACAACGGGGTTGGCTGTGAGCTGGCAAAAAATAATGGTTTGTTAAATGTGGAAAACCGTATTCATAGTTTAAATGGTAAGATTACCTTGGTCTCATCAACCGGAAAGGGGTTTAAAGCCTCAATAATTATATAGCTATGTTTAGAAAAGTACTAGTCGCCGAAGACATGGATGATATCAACAAAGGTGTCGTTGCCTTTTTGGCTGAACTCGGAATCGAGGAAATTCAGCAGGTTCAGTATTGCGATGATGCCCTTTTAAAATTGAAACGAGCAGCTCTGGATAACGAACCTTATGACCTGCTCATTTCGGATTTATCTTTTGACAATGATTACAGAAATCAAAAGCTTAAATCGGGGGAAGATCTTGCTAGGGCTGCTAAATCGAATTTTCCGGATTTAAAAGTTATTATTTATTCAGTAGAGGATAGAATTCAGGTAGTCAGAAGACTGTTTAAAAATAAATTGGTACAAGCCTACGTATGCAAAGGCAGAAATGGTTTAAAGGATCTTTCCAAGGCTTTGTCCAGGGTTTTCACCGGAGATGTTTTTTTATCGGACCAGGTCAGACATGCTTTGAAATCAAATCATCATTTTGAGATCGATGATTTTGATATTATCCTCCTTGATCAATTATCAAAAGGTCTTTCTCAGGATCAGATAAGTGACTATTTAAAAAAGAACAAAATCAAACCGGCAAGTTTAAGCTCTATAGAAAAAAGACTCAATAAGCTTAAAGTTGAATTCAAGGCCAATAATGCCATTCATTTGATCGCAAAGACTAAAGACATGGGATTGATCTGATTCGGAAGGAAATCTTTCCATTAGCCTTTCAATATTATTGTCAATAAAACGTTATAAACAAACAGTTTAAGAATTAAAATCAATAAAAATAAGTTTCCCAAAAGAGATTAAAATAGGTGATTGGTAATTATTTTTGTTGTAATTTTGCAATCAGAATGAAAGAGGTATTCCATAAAATAATGTCAGTTTGTATGGCTGTTGTAGTTTTGTTTTCTACAACTTCCTTTACCATGCATATGCATTATTGCGGGGACACTCTTGTAGACAAAAGTTATTTTGTCAAAGCAGAATCCTGTGGAATGGAAACACCCCAGCCTGAGGAGTCTTCGGATTGCGAAACTGTAAAGAAAGATTGCTGTTCTGAAGACCAGCTCACCGTTGAAGGTCAGGACGAACTAAAACGGTCCCACGAACTTTCACTGAAACAGCAGGTGTTTGTGGCAACGTTTGTACAAACACATCTTTACCTTTTTGAAAGTGCTGAAAAAAGCCCAGATTTTGGCAAACATTATTTACCTCCTCCTCTGATCAAGTCAATATACAAGCTTGATGAAGTCTATCTCATTTGATTTTTAAACAACCGGCTTTTTTATTTTACGGGAACACTTCCGTGGAATGAATGATTATTGATGTTATTGTACATCTAAGTCTCACTGTTTAATTATCAAAATTATGCTAAACAAAAGCATTCAATTCTTTATAGAAAACAAATTAATAGCTGTTTTACTTCTCCTTCTGTTTTTTGGGTGGGGATTGAGTACAGCACCTTTCAACTGGAACCTGCCATTTCTTCCTGATAATCCTGTTGCAGTTGATGCCATTCCGGATCTTGGTGAAAATCAACAAATCGTTTTTACTAAATGGCCGGGCAAGTCACCTCAGGATATTGAGGATCAGATTTCTTATCCACTAACAACTTCCCTGCTTGGAATTCCCGGGGTAAAAACGATCAGAAGTTCTTCGATGTTCGGATTTTCTTCAATTTATGTCATTTTTGAGGATGATATAGAGTTTTATTGGAGTCGGACAAGAATACTTGAAAAACTGAATTCGCTTCCCGCCGGACTCTTACCGGATGATGTGAGCCCTTCCCTGGGGCCTGATGCAACGGGGCTGGGCCAGATTTTTTGGTACACCCTCGAAGGCAGGGATGAAAATGGAAACGTTACAGGAGGATGGAACTTGCAGGAATTGAGAAGCATACAGGACTACTATGTAAAATTTGGATTATCCACGGCAAAGGGAGTTTCCGAAGTGGCCTCCATTGGAGGGTTTGTTCAGGAATACCAGGTAGATGTTAATCCTGAAAAAATGCGTCAATACAGAATCAGTCTTTCCCAGATCGTAAAGGCGGTGAAGGAATCCAACAAGGATATTGGCGCACAAACCCTTGAAATTAATCAGGCAGAATATCTGATAAGAGGCCTGGGTTATATTAAAAGTATCAGTGATATTGAAAATGCTGTTGTGGATTCCAAAGATTTTACCTCGATCAGGATAAAAGATGTTGCGAGAGTCTTTATTGGCCCTGCCTCAAGAAGAGGAATCCTTGATAAGGAAGGAGCTGAAGTTGTTGGTGGTGTGGTAACCGGAAGATACGGTGCCAATCCGATGAAGGTGATTGAATCGGTCAAGGAAAAAATACAGGAAATGAGCCTGGGGCTACCCTCTAAAATTTTAAAAGATGGTCGCACCTCTCAATTAACCATAGTTCCTTTTTACGATCGAAGTCAGCTGATCCAGGAAACTCTTGGGACACTGAACGAGGCACTCACCCTTGAGATCCTTATTACCATTTTGGTTATTGTAATCATGGTTTATAATTTGAGGGCTTCCATTCTTATTTCAGCTCTTTTGCCTATTGCGGTACTCATGGTTTTTATAGCGATGAAAATGTTTGAAGTAGATGCCAATATAGTGGCTCTTTCAGGAATAGCCATTGCCATTGGTACCATGGTGGATATCGGGGTGATACTGTCAGAAAATATGATTCGTCATTTAGAATCAAATACCAAAGGACTTTCTGTTGAAAAGATCGTTTTTAAGGCCACGAAGGAAGTATCAGGGGCCATTGTGACCGCAGTACTGACCACGATCATAAGTTTTATTCCCGTATTTACAATGATCGGTGCAGAAGGCAAACTTTTCAGACCATTGGCTTTCACCAAAACTTTTGCCTTAATTGCCTCTTTACTTGTAGCACTATTCTTGATTCCTCCATTTGCTGCCCTTATATTCAGAAGGAAAGATCAGTCTAAAATTTTCAACCTTGGTGGTAATGCCTTGCTAATTGTCCTGGGTTCTACAGCCTTATATTACGGGGAAATTCTGGGCTTGGTACTTCTTGGATTCGCCCTGATCAATCTCCTTAGAATTTATGGATACCTTTTAAAAGAAAGGGAGCGTCACTTAAAAATTGGCTTAACCTCTGTTACCATTGTTGTAGCATTGGCAGCGTACTGGAGGCCTTTGGGAGTGCAACAGAGCCTGCTGATGAATTTGATATTTGTAGCGCTGATCTGTTTTGGATTATTGATTGTTTTTCGTGTGTTTCAACATTACTATACACGAATCTTGAATTGGGCACTTGATAACAAGCTTCTATTTCTTAGCCTGCCTCTTGGGCTTTTAATTATTGGATTCCTGATCATGAAAAATACCGGGAAAGAATTTATGCCGGCCCTGAATGAGGGTACTTTCTTGTTGATGCCAACTTCTATGCCCCATTCCGGAATTACTGAAAACAAAAGAGTACTTCAGCAATTGGATATGGCAGTGGCTGGAATTCCCGAGATAGAGACCGTAGTGGGCAAGGCAGGCAGAACAGAATCTTCTCTGGATCCTGCTCCACTTTCTATGTATGAAAACATAATTCAGTATAAACCTGAATACCTGTTGAACAAAAACGGACAGAGACAACGATTTAAAGTCAACAGTGATGGTTCTTTTGTTTTGAAAGATGGGGGGCGACTGGCAAACCCGAATAATACTGAGAAATCTGTAGTGCTTGAGTCGGATATATCTGCTTCAGATTTGATCCCTGACCCCAATGGTGTTTATTTTCGGAACTGGAGACCTGAGATCAATTCGGCCGATGATATTTGGAATGAGATCATAAGAGTGACTGATTTGCCAGGTGTGACTTCAGCTCCTAAGTTACAACCCATAGAAACCAGGCTGATCATGCTGCAAACTGGAATGAGGGCCCCAATGGGAATCAAGGTAAAAGGTCAGAATCTGGAGCAGATCGAGAAATTTGGAATGGAACTGGAAGAAATTCTCAAAGAAGCCGAGGGCGTTAAAAAAGAATCTGTTTTTGCAGACAGGATCGTTGGAAAACCCTATCTGATCATCGATATAGACCGGGAAAAACTTGCTCGCTATGGTGTCCGAATTGACCAGGTGCAGGAAGTGCTGGAAATTGCCGTTGGTGGGAAGGTTTTAACCCAAACCATAGAGGGTAGAGAAAGGTACGCCGTTCGTGTAAGATATCCGCGTGAACTTAGATCCAGCCCCACAGACCTCGAAAACATTTACATTACTGTGGCTAAAGGAACCCAGGTTCCTTTGAGTGAAATGGCTGAAATCAGATATGAAAAAGGACCGCAGGTTATAAAAAGTGAAGATACATTTTTAGTGGGTTACGTTCTGTTTGACAAACAGAATGAATATGCTGAAGTGTCTGTTGTTGAAAACGCTCAGGACCTGATCAATCAAAAAATTGATGAGGGTTCCTTGAAAGTCCCAAAAGGCATAAACTTTCAGTTTACAGGATCCTATGAAAATCAGGTCAGGGCGGAAAAGACATTGAGTTTTGTTGTTCCCCTGGCACTTGTCATCATTTTTATCATTCTCTATCTGCAATTTAGATCGGTGGGTACTTCACTTATGGTATTTTCAGGAATAGCGGTTGCATTTTCAGGTGGATTTATCATGCTCTGGCTCTATGGACAGGAATGGTTCATGAACTTCTCATTTTTTGGAGAAAACATAAGGGCCTTGTTCCAGATGCACCCGGTTAATTTAAGTGTTGCTGTATGGGTAGGATTTATTGCGCTCTTTGGGATTGCCACAGATGACGGTGTTGTGATGGCTACCTATTTAAATCAGACTTTTTCAAAAAATAATCCGCAGGATCATGTTTCTTTGAGGAAATCTGTAATTGAAGCGGGGCAAAAAAGAATCAGGCCCTGTTTGATGACAACGGCCACTACCCTTTTGGCATTGTTGCCCATATTGACCTCTACAGGTAGAGGAAGTGATATTATGATTCCTATGGCTATACCGGCCTTTGGTGGAATGCTTATCGCTTTGATAACACTTTTTGTAGTTCCTGTCTTGTATAGTATTCGAGCCGAAATGAAATTAAAAAAATAGTAAGATCATGAAAAGAATAATCACAATAGTATATTGTTTAACCATTTCTATGCAGCTTTCTGGACAGGATCTGGAGTCATTGATTGGCATAGGATTGGAAAATAATCCCGAAATTAAAAAGTTTGAGGCTCGGTACGAGATCACTGCAGAAAAGGTAAATGAAGTGAATTCAATTCCTAACACGGAATTTAGCTACGGATATTTTGTCAGTGAACCCGAAACCAGAACAGGAGCTCAGAAAATGAAATTTTCATTAAAGCAAATGCTGCCTTGGTTTGGATCAATTACGGCCAGGGAAAACTATGCTTCAAGTTTAAGTGATGCTCAATATCAGGAAATAGTCATTGCTAAAAGAAAACTTAGCATGCAAATATCTGATAGTTACTACAAACTTTATGCACTCCGGGCCAAAGATAAGTTTATAAATAAGAACATTGATTTGCTCAAAGTTTATGAAACCCTTGCCTTGAGTTCAGTGGAAACGGGAAAAGCTTCGGCTGTAAGTGTATTGCGATTGCAAATAAGAATTAATGAATTATTGGAGTTGAAAGAACTTGTTAACCATAAATATAAGGCTGAACAGGCTTTTTTAAATGGTCTTTTAAACAGGGGGCCTTCAGAAGAAATTTACCTGAGAGATGAATTGCCCCTTCCGGAATCTGATTTTGAGTTTGAATCAGATAAATTGCAAATGCATCCTGAACTACTGAAGTATGAAAAACTTTATGCATCCGTTGAGCAGGAGGAATTATTGAATCAGAAAGACAAAAGCCCAATGATTGGTCTGGGATTTGATTATATTCCTGTTGAAAAAAGGCCGGATATGGATTTTGCGGACAATGGTAAAGATATATTTATGCCCATGATATCTCTTTCTATTCCGATCTTTAATAAAAAGTACAAGTCCAGTTCAAAACAACATGAACTGATGCAAATAGAAATCAATGCGAGCAAACAGAATCAATTCAATAAATTACAGCAGATGATGGATCATGCAATTCATGGAAGACGGGCTGCAAGGGCGACCTATAATACCCAGGTAAGCAACTTGGAACATGCCAAGAACGCTGAAGAAATATTAATGAAAGGATACGAATCTGGGAATCTTGATTTTATTGAAATCCTTGATGTACAGGAATTACAGCTGAAGTTTCAACTTGGTCAGATAGAGGCGATTAAAGACTATTACTTACAAACATCGGTAATCAATTATTTAAGCAGTTAATGATGAGGCAAAGTTATCAAATACAAGGAATGACCTGCGACGGGTGCAGGAAACACGTTGAAAAAACCTTACGAAGCGTTAAGGGGGTTGATGAGGCCTTTGTAGACTTAAATAAGGCAGAGGTTCTTATAGAAATGCCTCTTGAACTATCAATTGAAGAATTAGGTAAAGCATTAAAAGATGATGGTGGGAGATATAGTATTCATCCCCTGGGCACAGAAGTTGATCCTTCTCTAAAGAAGTCTCATTCTCCGGGAGCTTCAAAGGGAGTCTCTACAGGAGTTTATTACTGCCCTATGATGTGTGAAGGAGACAAGACCTACGACCAGTTTGGTGATTGCCCTGTTTGTGGCATGGATCTGGTTCCGGTTGTAACAGACCTGTCTGAAGAGGATGAAAACTTTAAGGCACTGTCAAGGAAGTTCTGGATCTCTGTACTTTTTACCTTGCCTGTCTTTGTGATTGCGATGTCTGAGATGATCCCGGACAATCCTCTTTTTAAAATAATGGGGCAAAAACAGTGGAACTGGGTACAACTTGTTTTATCGGTTCCTGTAGTTTTTTATACCGGCTGGATGTTTTTCCAAAGAGCCTACAGGTCAATTAAATTTTGGAACCTGAACATGTTTACGCTAATTGGAATTGGTGCCGGAGTAGCTTGGTTTTTCAGTGTTTTTGGCTTATTGTTTCCCGATTTTTTTCCACAACAGTTTAAAGATGAAACCGGCAATGTTCATGTTTACTTTGAAGCTGCAACCGTAATTCTTACTCTGGTTTTATTGGGCCAGGTGCTTGAGGCCAGGGCACACAGCAAGACCAGTGGAGCCATTAAGGCCTTGCTCAAACTTGCCCCAAATGAGGCCATAAGAGTACGCGGTACCAATGAAGAAGTTGTAGCTATTGATGCAATTCAAATAGGTGATATTCTTCGTGTAAAACCTGGTAACAAGATACCGGTAGACGGAAGTATTACTGATGGGAACAGTAGTATAGATGAATCCATGGTCACCGGAGAACCAATCCCGGTTTCAAAAAAAGAGGGTGATTTTGTGGTTAGCGGAACCATCAATGGCAAACAATCCTTTTTAATGAAAGCTGAAAAAATTGGTGCGGATACCTTGTTGGCTCAAATCATTGAAATGGTCAACTCAGCGAGCCGAAGCAAAGCTCCTATTCAAAATGTCGCCGACAGGATTTCAAGTTATTTTGTTCCGATAGTGGTTGGAATTTCCTTAGTGACTTTTGCTGTCTGGGCAAAATGGGGGCCCGAACCTTCTTATGTTTATGGACTTGTTAATGCGATAGCTGTTTTGATCATAGCCTGTCCTTGTGCCCTGGGCCTTGCAACTCCAATGTCTGTAATGGTAGGCATAGGAAGAGGAGCCCTGAATGGGATTTTGATCAAAAATGCAGAATCCCTTGAGAAAATGGATCAGGTCAATACACTGATCGTAGACAAAACCGGGACCTTGACCGAAGGAAAACCAAAGGTTGAGGAAATTGGTCTATATGATCACAGCAACTTAAATTATAAGGATAAAAATTCTGTGCTTGGGTTAATGGCCTCCTTAAATCAAATGAGTGAACATCCATTAGCAGATGCCATTGTTGCTGAGGCCAAGGAAAAAGAATTGAAGCTCGAAATGCCTCAATTGTTTTTTGCGGTTTCGGGCAAAGGTGTCAAAGGAAAAGTAAATGGTATGAAAATAGCCCTGGGAAATGAAAAATTGATGGAGCAAGAGAAATGTTTGCCAGAGAAGCATGAGTTAGACGCTTCGGCTGTTTATCAGGAACAGGGCAAAACAGTATCCTACATGAGTATTGACGGGAAGTGTGTAGCCTATATTGTGATCTCGGATCCTATAAAATCAGGCAGTAAAGAAGCTCTTTCTTTATTGAAAAAGCAAGGCGTAAAAGTTATGATGCTGACCGGAGATCATGATAAAACAGCCAGCTATATTGCTTCTGAATTGAAACTGGATGATTACAAAGCTTCGTGCTTACCTGCCGATAAAATGAAGGAAATCGAACGCCTTCAGGAAAACGGCTCTATCGTTGCCATGGCCGGAGACGGGATCAATGACGCACCCGCCCTCGCAATAAGCGATGTTGGTATTGCCATGGGAACCGGAACCGATGTAGCCATTGAAAGCGCAGGAATAACATTAGTAAAAGGAGACCTAAGGGGTATAGTAATGGCCAAGAACCTCAGTCAAAAGGTGATGAGAAACATTAAGGAAAATCTGTTTTTTGCCCTGATTTACAACACCATTGGTGTTCCGGTGGCGGCAGGTGTACTCTATCCGTTGTTTGGGCTGCTCTTATCTCCAATGATTGCTGCCCTTGCCATGAGTTTTAGTTCTGTCTCAGTAATAACCAACTCCTTAAGATTAAAGAATAGTAAAATTTAAAAAATAAACCATGAAAAAATATATTATATACATCGCAGTTTTGTTTGCCGGATTTGTTATCGGCGGACTTTATTTTGCAAATCGAACCGATGATAGTGCAGCTCATGTCCATACGGACGGCAGTACTGAGAAGCAGATGTGGACCTGCTCAATGCACCCTCAGATCATGCAACCGGAAGCAGGTACCTGCCCCATTTGTGGTATGGATCTGGTTCCTGTAATTAGTGGTCAGGAAGGGGTTTCGGAAAATCAGTTTAAACTGACTCAAAATGCCATGGCACTGGCCAATATAGAAACTACCGTCATCGGAACGGATGAATCTGGCTCAGGAAGGTTAAAAGTTTCGGGGAAAATCACTGAAAATGAAGAAAATATCCAGGTTCAGGTAAGCTATTTTTCAGGAAGAATAGAAAAATTATATATCAACAGTACAGGTATCACAGTAAAAAAAGGTCAATTGCTTGCGACCTTGTATTCACCAGAACTCATATCTGCCCAGCAGGAACTTATAACCGCAGCTTCTCTCAAAGAATCTCAGCCTGATCTTTACAGGGCAGTAAGAAACAAGTTAAAACTCTGGAAATTGACCGAAACACAAATTGAAGAAATAGAATCGACAAAAGAAGTTCGGGAATATTTTTCAATCTATGCTACCGTTGCAGGAACTGTTGTTGAAAAGCTGGTTTCGCAGGGAGATGCGGTACATAATGGAATGACAATGTTCAAAATTGCTGATCTCAATTCGGTCTGGGCGGTTTTTGACATTTATGAGGATCAGATTGATCAGGTCAAAGAGGGCCAGGACATCGAAGTGATAAGCAACTCATTTCCCAATGATCCTGTAAAGACAACAGTTTCATTTATTGAGCCTGTTTTAAATTCGAATTCAAGAACTGTCAAATTAAGAGCAATTCTGAATAATTCTGCCCGAATGTTCAAACCGGGTATGTTTGTGGAAGGATCGTTGAATAGAGTCACTTCATCTACTGATCAAAAGATAATGATTCCGGAAGGGGCAGTATTATGGACGGGAAAACGTTCTATTGTTTATCTGAAGTCAGATGCAAATCAGCCAATTTTTGAAATGAAGGAAGTAAAACTGGGAACTAAGTTTGCAAATAAATATGAAGTTTTGAGCGGACTAAAAGCTGGTGATGAAATAGTAAGTCATGGAACGTTTACCATTGATGCTGCGGCCCAGTTGCAAGGAAAAAGATCTATGATGAACCAACCGGAATCAAAGAAGCAGGAAGCTTCTTCTACCCTACAGCGAAGAGATAATGTTCCTGAATCCTTTAAAAGCTCATTAAAAAATGTCTTTGAAACCTATCTGCTTATGAAAGATGCCCTCGTCAAAGACGATCAGGAAACCGTTGTAGTTCAAAGTAAGTCAATGTTGACTGAACTTTCCAAAGTTAGTTCAGATGACTTAGAGGATAGTATCTCCATTGAATCATGGGAGAAAATTAAGAACAATATGGAAATTGAAGCCGGGAAAATAAGTGCTACCAACAGCTTGGAACAACAAAGAAGTCATTTTAAAGACCTGTCCAATTACACTACCAATGCAGTTCAGATCTTTGGTGTGGGTCAGGAAGTTTATCATCAGTATTGTCCGATGGCTGACAATGATAAAGGAGCTTATTGGTTAAGTGACAGTGAAAATGTGCTCAACCCCTACTTTGGAAATGCCATGCTTGCCTGTGGTTTGGTAAAGCAAGTCATTGAGAAATGAAAATGAGATGTGACTCTCTTATGATTTCTGTTTTACGTTTACAATTATATCATGATATGACAATATTTGTCGTATTTATTTACATCTTATTTTCTTACATTTGCTGCTTAATTTTTTAGGACATGGAAACACTAACAAAAAGCAAATACAGTACCTGGTACCACCCGTATAAACCGGCAAAGGAGTATCGGAAAAAAGCAGCCTATTTCAGTATGGAATTTGGTATTGATCAGGCGCTAAAAATATATTCAGGAGGACTGGGATTCCTGGCAGGATCTCATATGAAGTCAGGATTTGAATTAAAGCAGAACATGATCGGAATCGGTATGCTTTGGAAATACGGATATTACGACCAGGGAAGAAATGAGGACCAGACCTTACGAACTGATTTTATTGAAAAAACCTATAATTACCTGGAAGATACCGGAATTGAGGTTGAGGTTCAACTGCATGATAATCCTTGTGTAAAGGTTAGAGCCTATGTGTTAAAACCGGAAATATTCGGTACGGTTCCAATTTATCTGTTAAGTACGGATGTTGAAGGAAATGATCATTTGTCAAGAACGATTACAAACCACTTATACGATGCCAATGAAGTTACGCGTGTATCGCAAAGTATTGTACTTGGAATAGGAGGGGCAAAAGTGGTTGAAGCTCTTGGCGGATCAGACATTTATCACCTGAACGAAGGTCATGCCTTGCCTGCCTTCTACTATTTAAGAGATCAGGGCGTTAAAAAGAACCAGCTTGTCTTTACTACCCATACTCCAGAAAAAGCAGGTAATGAAGAAAGAGACGCGCGTCACTTGAACCGTTGTGGATTCTTTGGCAGACATCTTTCTGAGGAGGAATTGCAAAAAGAATCGGTAAACGGTGGTATGATCAACTATACGGTATCTGCTTTGAGAATGGCTAAAAAAGCCAATGCGGTTTCAAAACTTCACGCCAAGGTGGCCAAGGATATGTGGAAGGATTTTGACAACACCTGCAATATCATTCCGATTACCAATGCTCAGAGCCAGACTTTCTGGCAGGACAAGACCATAAAAAGAACCTGGGAAAGAAAGCAGGTCAAAGCCTATCAGAAGCGTAAAACTGAATTGAAGCAGGAGCTTTTCACAGAAGTAGCGCATCAAACTAATAAAATGTTTGATCCTAATGTCCTCACCTTTGTTTGGGCAAGAAGATTTGCCGGTTATAAAAGAGCTGACTTGTTGCTTCATGATCTTGAAAGGTTTGAGCGTTTGATTTCAAATGAAAAATATCCGGTTCAGATCATTTGGGCAGGAAAGCCTTATCCTTATGATTTTTATGCTATTGACATCTTCAATCATCTGGTAAACTATTCAAAACAAAAATCAAATCTTGCGGTCTTGGTAGGTTATGAAATAGAGCTTTCTAAGAAGTTGAAATTAGGTTCTGATATTTGGTTGAATACCCCAAGAATTACAAGAGAAGCTTCAGGAACAAGTGGTATGACTGCCGCAATGAACGGTTCGGTGAATGTTTCTACCAATGACGGATGGATTCCTGAATTCCAGAAAAATGGCAAGAACTGTTTCGTCCTTCCTGAACTGGATCATAATCTGCCTCACTGGGATCAGGATAAAATGGATGCGGACAATCTATATGACATTTTAGAAAAGAAAGTAATTCCCACGTATTATGATCAGCCTGAAAAATGGCAGGAAATCGTGTTCAAAGGTATTGACGGGGTCATCCCCGAGTTCACGAGCCACAGAATGGCGGATCAGTATTACAAGAAACTGTTTAAGTAACAGCACTTTAATCCATTAAAAAAGTTGGACATCAAGTTTGGTGTCCAACTTTTTTTTTGCTAAAAAAATTAAGGAAACAGCTTTTGTTCAGCTCGACAGATGAAAATATAAAACAAAAAAACCTGACAGAAAGTACCGTCAGGTTAGGTCAGTTTCAAAACTTTTCCCCCGAGTATTTTGAAACGCATATCAAAAGTAATAATAATTATCTATTATGTAACACTTACACAATAAAAATGTTACCAAATTATTAACAAATCGTTAAGCGACTTATAACGTACTGTCTATAAGATTTTTAAGTTTACTCTTTCTTTTTTAAAATTGTAATTTCTAAAAACTTCATAACTTAATTTTCCTGCATTACTGCATCTTTTAGGGCTTAAAATAAAGTCTAAAGAATTACATTTTTTTACGGTCGCTAATTCATCCTCAAAAAATAAGATTGCATCTTGACCGGCCCACGAAATTTTGATCCAGAGTTTGTTCAACCCATCAAGGAGATCTGGTTAAACAAATCCTGACTACTGGATTTTTCATTATTTTTATATCTTTTACAAATACATGAAACAATATTTTTCCATAGGTGAATTACTTATCGATTACCGACAAGACAGAGAAATTTCTCAGCTCGATTTATCTTCATTGATCAATGTGGATGTTCGAACTGTTCAACGTTGGGAAAAGGATATAACCCTGATCAAACCGGATAAGGAAAAGGAGCTGGCCGAGGCCACCCTTCTACCCTACCAGCTTATCCGAAATTTGAATGCATCAATCCCTATTCCGACCTTCTATGATTTCAGGATCAGAAAATATTCACTTACCAGGCTCAATAACGAACTGCCGGATGCAAAGTGGTTAAAAGACAGGGTGAAAGAAATGGCAAAACGTATCAGAACCATTGATGTAGCAACGGATATGGATATTTTGAGAAAGGATCTGATGCTTCAAAAGAATAACAGAGAACCGATCTCCAGATCAGTCTTATCCAGGGCCGTTGAATTATTGCCCATGATGAATCTGATCATTATGGATGACCATAGTAATTATTCAGGACATTGCATCGTCTTGCCGCTCAAGAAAGATGTATACAACAAGTTAAGAGACCGGGAGATGGTTGAGGCCGAAATTCAGGCCACGGACCTTGGCAATTATAAAACCATGGAACATCCGATTTTTTTTAACTATGATATTACGGCTGATTGCAATGACAATATTTACTACCTGGCACATAGTTATCTCGATTTTTTTAAGAATCTTAAGCAAAATTATGAGTTTTGTTCTTTTACAATGCGATACGATTCTTATGAAATAAACAGGCAATTGGGACTGGAACTGGTATGGGAGGATCCTGTCCAAAAAGATGGGTTGGGGCTTGAATATCATCCCAGATTCTACACAGGTAACTTTGACAATTACTTCGCCCAATTCAAATCATAACGGTTTTAAAAAACGAAGCCGATGCGAACACATCGACTTCCGGAAACAAAACTTATACTAATTCAAAATATTTGAAAGATGCCCAAATGTCATTTTTTATTGTTAACTAAAGGTATCCTTCTGATTAAGTTTAGGTCAATATTGGATTAGGAGTCTGCTTTAACAAGTTTCCGTTTTCGATATACCGAAGGCACAACCCCAAATTGTTGTTTAAAACATTTTCTAAAATATTTTAAATCATTGAAACCTACTTCAAAGGCCACCTGAGACACATTCATCTCGCCAAGATCAATTAAACGGGCTGCCTTGTCCAGCCTTACTTTTCTTACAAACTGATTTATGGACATACCGGTAATTGCCTTTACTTTTCGATAAAGCGAAGATCTGCTGAAACCAAGTTCCTGAGCCAGGTCCGGTATCGACTGATCCTTGTCATCAAATTGCTCCAAAATCATTTTCTCTAATTTTATGAGGAACTTATTCTCCAAAGGCTCAGAACCCGTTTCAAAACTCGCATCAAAATTCGAATCAACGGATCCCTGATAATGTTGGATCAGTTTTACTCTATTCGAAAACAGGTTTTGCACTCTGGCCTTTAAAAAAGCAGAATCAAATGGCTTTGTAATATAAGCATCAGCCCCTAAATTCATGCTTTTCAATTGATTCTCACTTTCCAGTTTTGCAGTCAGAAAAATAATGGGAATATGGCTGGTTTGACTTTTATTCTTTAACTCCTCACATAATTCCGTCCCTGATTTATTCGGCATCATGATATCCGAAATGATGAGATCAGGAATATATTTAAGTGCCATGGTGATCCCTTCCTGGCCATCTTTTGCCGTAATAATCTTATATTGATCTGACAGGATATCCGAAACGTACTGAACTACATCCTGATTGTCATCAATTACCAGTATCACCCTGTCGTCATTCGCGATATCCTCAGCATTGGTACGGTAAGGAAGAGATGAACTTTTCAAGAATGGCTTCCTGATGACAAAACGAGTATCTGTTAAAAATTCCACATTGTCCAATTCCTTATAGTGAGTTTTGTTTTTGTGAAGATAAATGTTGAACTCGGCTCCTTTTTTCAATTTACTTTTTACTTCAATCCTGCCTCCATGAAGATCCATCAGTTTTTTGCATAAAGCTAATCCGATACCTGTGCCATCAATAACTTCATCAAGATCATTATGAAAGTAAAGATCAAATATGGAAGATTTAACTTTCTCACTTATTCCGGGCCCTGTATCCTTAACCTGCAGCACGAACCAATCTCCATGATCTTTTATCCTCATTTTGATTGTTCCTCCCTGTGGGGTATATTTAAAGGCATTAGATAACAAGTTGTTGATCACCAACTGTAGTTTCTTGTAATCAAACCATATTTTTGATTCCTTCCAACCTTTAAACTCAAATTTAATATCCTTTTGTTCCGCATAAAATTTAAAATTTGAGTGAATTTCAGAAACAAAATCATGAAAAGAATAATGCCCGATTTCCAGGTGATTGTGTTCTGTCTCTGTTTTTCTGAATTCAAGCATCTTATTGATCAATTCAAGCAAAACATTTGAATTCCTTTTAATCATCTTCAGTTTTTCAAGTTTCGCCTCGCTCTTTTCTGATTGAATCATATCTTTTACGGGGCCCAGAATTAAGGTTAAGGGCGTTCTTAATTCATGCGAAAAACTTGTAAAAAACCGAAACCTTTCCTGATTCAGATCAGATTCCTTTTGACGCAGCTTTTTCTCATAAAACAGAGAATTCCTCAACTTAATCTGGCTGGCATAATACTTTGCAATAAGCACGAGAATAAGAATAAATGCAAAAACATATAATAGTATTGCCGGCCACGTTAACCAGAAAGGAGGTCTGACCCGTATATCGATTTCCCGGATTAAGCCTAATTCACCGGAATCTTCAACAATTCCAACTTGAAATTTATAATCTCCGGGGGGAATATTTCTGTAAACAGCCGAGGTTGACTTTCCAACAAAGTTCCAGTCAGCATCAAAATTATTTAGTTTGTACGCATAGTTAAGTTCCTGAACAACTGGATATTGCAAACCAATATAAGAAAGGGTTATATCATTTTGATCATAAGACAAATCCAAACTATTCGTTTCTGAAATGTTTACCTTTAAAGGGCTTTTAACGGAACTGGTCTCTACGGGAACAGATTCATTGAATAACTTGAAGTCAGTGATCACCATTGTTTTTGGTAAAGGCTTCTTCATGGCGAGTTCAGGGTAAAATATATTCATCCCGTTGATGCCTCCAAAAACAAGATACCCCTCATTTGAATAGAAACCTGAACTATTGTTGAACTGGCCGGCCTGAACTCCACTGCCATTTTTATATTGAACAATATGATTACTGGATTCATCGAGCATATTTATACCATCGTTTGTACTTACCCAAACATTTCCATATGGGTCGGGTACTATGGCCTGAATTGTGTTGTTAGATAAACCGTCATTCTCTGTATACTGCTTTACCGTTCCATGCTTCGGATCGAATTTTAACAATCCCTTATAACGTGTTCCTATCCACAGTATGTCATCAGGATCCATATATAGACTAAATATAATATGACTATTAAAAGCCTGTATTTCAGGATATTCCGTAAGTGTATTTGAAGTTGGGTCAAAAGACAACAGGCCATTTCCAAATGTGGCTAACCACAAAACTCCTTTTCGATCCTCAGTGATGGCCCGGATATCGATCCATCCCACCTCTTGCATAAATTCAAAATTATCGGATTCTTGATTATAAAGTTGCAATCCTCCACCATTTGTTCCGATCCAGATCCTTGCACTGCTATCTTCATATATGACCCGAACATCGTTACTATTGATACTTTCCGGTAAATAACCCGTTTGATAATTCCGGAATCTTTTGGTCCTGGAATCATATTTACTTATCCCTCCGGCATAAGTGCCTAACCATATATTTTGTTTACTGTCTTCCAGTGCGGTCAATATTGCATTATCGCTCAGCGATTGTGTATCATCAGGATCATGTTCAAAATGTTCTATTTCATTTGTTGCCGGGTCAAACAGTACCAAACCGTCTCCGTCAGTACCTGCCCATATCTTACCCCCCTGAGCCTGACAAATACCCCATATACTTTGAGTTTCTGCCTTGCTTTGATGAGTTAACTGAGGATAGTATCGGATTGTTTCCCCGGCAGGTCGCACAATATCAACCCCACCCTGATGGGTGCCAATCCAGATATTACCCTGCAAATCTTCGTACAGGTAACTTACCGTTCGATGATGAACACTTTCATCTGTTCCGTTGGGTGCATATTGATTCCATCTGGTATTTTCCTTATTTGACAAAAGGTCACGTCGGGATGCCTTTACGATTCCGGCATTTCTTGTACCCATCCATAATTCTCCATGGGTATCTTCGTAGATACTCAGAATATCATTGTCAGTCAGATACTTGCTATTTTCTTTGGAAATCCAAGTAAAGCTATCTTCAATGGTATTGTATACACTTAGTCCTTGATCCGTTCCGATCCACAAAAACCCTGAAGGGTCAAGATAGATGTCATTAACCCTCCCGGAAGGAGTTATGGAAGAAGTTCCTACCCCAAAATTCTGAATCGAGCCATCATCGAGATTTATCCTACTTATTCCGCTGTTCCAGGTAGCTACCCAAACCGTATTATCATTCTGAAGTTCAAGATCAGATATAAGAAATGATGCTAATGGGCGGTCACTGTTGGGACTGAAGTTCTTAATAAAGTTTTTACCGTCAAATACGTCTACTCCACCTCCGTATGTGCCAATAAAATAAGTTCCATCATCTCCCTGTATCATTTTTGTGACACTGTTATAGCTTAATCCGTCATCTGTGGAAAAGGTGTCAAATCGTTCAAAAGTGGGGTCATATCTGTTCAATCCCTGATCTGTCATGATCCAAAGGTTGCCTGATGCGTCAAGAAATAAGGATTGTATAAAATTATTCGATATACTATTGTGATTCTTTGAAGATTCCCGGAAGTACTTAAAACTGTTACCATCATAACGGCACAGACCGTCATTGGTTCCAATCCATACAAACCCCAATGAGTCCTGGACTATGGCGTTCACAGTATTATTGGGTAATCCATCTTCTACCCTTAGGGAGTGAAACTTCAGTTTTGCCGGTAATTTTGACTGTCCCTTAGTGGTACCTGGTGTGCAGATAATGGCAAAAATAAACAGTATTAAAATACGCATAGAAATTAAACTAAATGTTCTGGTTGGTTTTCCCTGGTGATCAAATTTATCAATTTTCCGGTCAAAACAAACCTGAATTTACACGATAATCTGATTTGGTCAAAATACCCCTTCTATTTGATCAATTTATACAGTATGTATCCACATTATTGGTTCTACTTTTATCCTAAATTAATTTCAAAATAAGCAAATATCATGATTAGAAAATTATTAACAGGGGGATTACTTAGCCTAGCTATATTCTCTTTCGTCCTCGTTTCATGTAATGACGATGATGATTTTGACAACAGTGTAATTCCGGAATTTCCGGATTTTCCCACAAGTATATCCAGCGCTCCGGGATATGAATTCATTTTTGAGGGTCTCATCACCGACGGAATTGGAATTGAAACCGTAGAAATGCAGTATCCGGCATGGTATCTGGATAAGACAATTGATTTTGAAGAAGCTCCAAAAGAATACCTGTTAAAATATAAATTTCTGGTACCAGAAGAAGAAACTCCTGAAACTTCCCATACCATTAAAGTCTCAGTAACCAATTTGGCCGGAAATAAAATTACACATGATGTGGTGGTTACCCTGGATCTGGATGTAACGGCTCCGGAAATTGAAATCCTGTCACCTGTTCCTGGAACCTCCGTGGCTAAAGGTGATAATGTAGCACTTCAAATTAATGTCACTGATGACAAGTCCCTTGATTCTATCATCGTATTTAATGAGGCATTCGGCATTGACATGAAGCTTAAGATGGAGTCCGGAACCACTAACTATCAAATAGATGAATCCTTTGATGTACCTGCTGATGCCGTGGAAGGAACGCAAATTGTTTCTGTTAGGGCTGTCGACAAAGAAGGAAACCAAACTTCAGGAAGTTCGGCTGTGATTGTGGGTGAGAAAGATGAAATCAATCAAATGTTTGCCGTAGGAGGATCCATGTGGTGGGAATGGGACGTAAGCAAGAGCACCAAAATGTGGAAAGATCCTGAAAATGAAGACTGGTTCGTTTTAGAATTTTATTACTGGACCGGATATGGAATCAAGTTCGTGGGCCAGCTAGACTGGGCACCAAATAACTGGGGACTTGATCCAAACGATGAAACCAAGATGATCAATTCTGAAGACAGTAAGGAAATTAATTTCCCAGACGGTGATGGATATTACAGGGTTAAATTCAACCCATATACATTGGAATACACCTATGAAAAGATGACAGTAGATGTGGACGTCAAAAGTGAAATGTATATTGTTGGCAACGGATATCCTGATTATCCAAATCTTGACTGGAATCCGGATGGAGCAATTAAAATGGACGCCGATCCTTGGGGTAATCCTTATGTTTTCACTGCATGGATTCAAATATCTGATGATACGAGCATGAAATTTATAGGTCAAAACGACGGATGGTCTCCTTATGACTGTGGATTTGAAGAAGGCGGTGAAATGCAGTTCCCGATCAATTACGCTAAAAATAAAGTTGGGGACGGAAGTGCTGACCTTAAGTTCAAGGGACAAGCTGGCTGGTACTATATCAACTTCGATTATTTCCTATTGCGCACCACTATTCATTATTATGAATAATACGAGCTGCTGTAAAATTCAACGGTCTGAGAGTGCTTTGAGTGTTCAAAGCCTTTCAGACTAATGGATACAGTTTCAGAATCTAACCTATTTGAATTAAAATTTTTCATTAATGAAAGCAATTAAACATATTGTAATGGCATCCCTGATGCTATTCACAAGCCTGGCCTTGGCTCAGGAAAAACAGATATCCGGAACGGTCACCTTCAACGGAGAACCCATACCCGGGGTATCAGTACTTATTAAGAACACCTCAGTTGGAACAGCCTCCGATTTCGATGGAAACTATACGATCACTGCCAGTGAAGGAGATATCCTCGTCTTTTCTTATGTGGGATTCGCCTCCCAGGAAATTCCGGTTGGAACTGATTCCAGAATCGACGTTGGACTCGTTGAAGATTCCCAGGAACTTGAAGAAGTGGTCCTGATCGGATATGGAGCAGTAAAAAAGAAGGACCTCAGTAGTGCGATCTCCACCGTCAAGGGGGAGGAGCTTTCCAAAAGGACCGTTACCAATATTCAGGATGCACTTGCAGGACAGTTACCAGGAGTTCAGGTGCAATCAAGTGGAGGCCAGCCCGGGTCAGAGGGCACAGTAACCATTCGTGGATTATCAACCCTAAATGACAACACCCCGCTTTATGTTGTTGACGATGTTCCACTGGATGATATAAACTTCCTGTTACCTGATGATATAGAAAGTGTTCAGGTACTTAAAGATGCATCTGCATCCGCAATTTTTGGATCCAGGGCCTCAAATGGTGTTATTATCATCAGAACAAAACAAGCCAGAACAGATCGATTTACCGTAAATATAAACGCGAACGGAGGAATTCAGAATGTGGCTAAAAAACCTTCTTTGGCAAATGCAAGCGAATACGGCCGTATTATCAATGCTTCCCTGGAGAATGACGGTAACCTTCCACTCTATCCGAACCCGGAAGAATTGGGTATTGGAACGGATTGGTGGGATGAAGTTACGCAATCGGCACCAATGAGTAATTTTAATGTGAACATTACTTCCGGTTCAGAAACGATGAAGATTTCTACCGGAGCTTCTCACCAATATCAGGATGGAATCATAAAAGGAAGTGATTTTCAAAAATGGAACGTTCGATTGAATACCGAATTTAAGCTGGGAGAAAAAGTCACCATTGGAGAAAACTTTACATTGGCTAATTCTCAAACAACAAACGGTCCTAACCTTGTGTGGGATGTACACCGGCTGGAACCGGTAACGGATCCATTCCTGCCGGATTATGAGCAGGTCGGGCTGAATGAATTCAGCATCTTCTCCCCTACTATTACCGATGTTCCCAATGCCTTGGGTCAGTTGGCAAGATCTTTTAATGATGATAACTATACCCGTGTGGTTGGAAACTTCTTTATCAACTGGGAAATTATTGAAGGACTTTCCTTTAAATCACAGTACAACATCTATTTCAGTTCTTTCGAAAACAACTGGTTTGAGCCGGATTATTATATCGAAGAAACCGATAAAAGAGACGTAAATAAGGTAAGCAGAACGCATAATAACAGGACCAATACTACCTGGAACAATTTAGTTACCTATCAAAAAGATTTTGACAAGCACCATCTTAATGTTATGGGTGGTATAATTGTAGAGTCCAGAGAGCACAGAACACTCTATGGTGAAGGAGAAAATGTACCCAATAATACCCCTTCCCTGCGTTATCTTGACGCAGCAACAGAAGCATTTTTCTCGTCTGGAAACAACGATAAATACAATCTGATTTCTTATCTGGGCAGGGCCTCTTATGATTTTGACAATAAATATCTTGTAACGGCAACGGTTCGTGCCGACGGATCCTCTTTGTTCCCGGAAGAAAACCAATGGGCGGTTTTTCCTTCAATTTCCGCAGGATGGGTAATTTCGAATGAAAGCTTTATGGACGACACCAACTGGATCAACCTCTTAAAGTTAAGAGCCGGTTATGGTCAGATAGGAAATGACAATAGAAATTCACTCCCGAATTCAGCAAAACTTACTACAATAGGAAATGAATTTTACACCTCCGGCGCAGGTCAGAACACCTTGATCGGACAGGCACCGGATAATGTTGGAAATCCTGACCTTTTGTGGGAAACCGTTGAAGATATAAACTTTGGGCTTGACTTGTCATTTTTCAATTCGGAGCTGGGAGTTAACCTTGACGTTTATTCACGTACAACAACAGATATGATCATGGAAAAGAGCATTCCTCTTTATCTGGGAGCTGGCTTTATCTATCAATGGGCCAATGTGGGCAGCTTTAAAACCAATGGGGTCGATCTTGGAATCAACTATCGTCACGATTTTAATGAATTTAAAACCAATTTTATACTGAACCTGACGCACTATAAGGCCAAAGTGACCAATCTGGCTGACGGAGAAGCTATCTGGGACGGGAATCACCAGCGTTTAAACAGCCTTTCTCGTACGGCTGAAGGAATGGCACCCGGTCAATTCTATGGTTATGTAGCTGACGGAATATTCCAAAACAGAACGGAGATCAATAGCCATTCAGATGAATTTGGAAATATTATCCAACCCTTCGCACAACCAGGTGATATGCGGTTTAAGGACCTTAACGGGGATGGACAGTTAACCGACGACGACCGAACTGAAATTGGTAACCCAATTCCCGATTTTACCTTTGGTTTTACCATGAAATTTGAATATAAAGGATTTGATCTAAGCACTTTGTTTACCGGATCCTATGGCGGTGATATGTTGAATGCGGCCAAACCTTACCTGAATTCAGGAGCGGGGAACTACAATTCATATGCCGGTCTGTATGATGCAGCCTGGAACGGTGAGGGAAGCACAAATGTACAACCCAGGCTCTCAAATGATGACCCGAATCAAAACTTCAGATACTCGAGTTATTATATCGAAGACGGCTCATTTATCCGTCTGCGTAACCTGCAGTTTGGATACAGGTTGTCACAAAATACACTTGATAAAATGAACCTCACCAACCTAAGGATCTTCCTGACAGGAGAAAATATCTTTACGGCAACTTCCTTTAGTGGTTTGGACCCTGATATTGGAGGTACAGCAACCCTCCAAGGTGTAGACTGGGGGCACTATCCCCTTCCACGAATATTTAACATAGGTGTAAATATTGCCTTTTAATGAATTAAAATCTAAGAAGATGAAACAGATATCATATAGTTTATTAGCCTTGATTCTATTGCTGAGCGGATGTTCAGATTATATAGACAACGAAGTGACAGGAAAACAAAATCTTGATAGTTTTTATTCTAACTATTCGGAATGTGATGGTGCCATTATAGGTTGTTATTCAACCCTTAGCCCTCAAGACTGGTGGGAAGTAGACTTCTTCTGGCTGGTTGGTGATGCGAGCTCAGATGATGCCTTTAAAGGAAATAACAATGAAGGAGATCAAAGAGATTTTGGAAATCTTGCAGACTTCAATATAACCTCGTCCAATGAGTGGGTTGAATATAAATGGAGGTTTTCATATCAGGGAATTTATCGCTGCAATCTGGCTATAGAGCGAATTCCTGAAGCGCCCATTTTGCAAGAAGAAATTGATGAATTAGTAGCAGAGGCTAAGTTTTTAAGAGCAATTTTTTACTTTGAACTCGTAAAGAACTTTGGGGGAGTTCCTCTATTAACTGAGCCTATTTCAATACAGGAAGCGAATCTCACCAGATCTTCTGCCGAAGAAATCTGGGCACAAATAGAAACTGATCTAAAAGATGCGTCTGATTTTTTGCCTACTAAAAGTCAGATATCTCCTGAAAAACTGGGTCGGGCAACAAAAGGTGCGGCAATTGCTTATCTGGCAAAGGCAAGTCTTTATCAGGAAAAATTCACGGATGCTTATGATTATGCCGAACAAGTTGAAAATCTTGGAGAACACAATCTCAATGATTCCTTTGAAAATGTATGGAGTATCAGCAATCCCAATGGTAATGGATCAATCTTTGAGATCCAGCATTCCTATGATGATATCTATTATTCCGGAAGTGCACTTCCGGTATTGTCACGAAGTCGTGCCGACGGCGGCTGGGGATTCTGCACGCCAAGCAGTCATTTAGATAATTTTATGGGCGAAGATCCCAGGCGTGTACATACGATTATTCGTCACGGAGAATATGTTGATGAAGATCATCCTTCTTATGACACCGATCCTTCTCAGAACATGACGGGAAGAATTAACAGAAAGTATTACCTTTCGTTTGATGAGCGTCCTCCCAAAGATGAGCATGTCCGATCCGGATTGAATCACATCCTGTTTCGTTTTGCAGATTTATTGTTAATGAAGGCCGAAGCCGGTTATCATACCGGTAAAGAAGGTGAAGCTCTGATTGCGGTAAATAAGGTAAGACAACGTGCAGGCGTCTCGGAAATAAATGTTTCGGGGCCGGCCCTACTTCAGGCTATATTCGATGAAAGAAGACTAGAACTTGCCATGGAGGGCCACAGGTATTATGATTTAAAAAGAACAGGCAGGTTACAGGCTGCCATGGAGAACTTCTTAAATTATAACCTGAATGAAAGTACAGATCTTTATGATGCCGGAAACGATGAAGGTAAATATTTTAATGCAAGTATTCATACTTTATTTCCAATTCCTCAAACGGAGATCGATCTTTCGAATGGAGATATTCAGCAAAATCCTGGTTATTAATTCGTGGGAATAAGTTTGTAATCTATGACAAAAACAAGTTTTTTAAGAGCGCGGCTCACCTCCTTCCTTTTAGGGATCTTATTGATCTCATGCGGGGGTAATTCTTCAGAGGAAGAAGAAGGAGGAGGTGGACAGCCTCCTGGTAGTTATCTGGAAGTAGAGATTCTTCCAACGGCCGGATATCAAAATATTCACAGTTTTGGTGCCTCAGATGCCTGGTCTATTCAATTTGTGGGTAAAAATTGGCCCCTGGAAAAAAGAAACAGAATAGCCGACCTCCTTTTTAGCAAGGAGCTTAAATCAGATGGCAGCCCTAAAGGAATCGGCCTGAACAGCTGGCGTTTTAACATTGGTGCCGGAAGTGCCTCACAGGGGGCTCCAAGCGGCATTGATGACGAATGGCGCAGGGCGGAATCTTTTATGACTCAGACGGGCTATGACTGGAATGCTCATGAAGGCCAGCGATGGTTCCTTCAGGCGGCCAAATTAAGAGGAGTTGAATATTTTACAGCCTTCTCTAACAGCCCACCTATCTATTTGACCAAGAATGGCAAGGCACATTCCTCTGGCGGGGCATCTTCTAATCTTGCTGCGGAAAATTACACGTCTTTTGCCCAATTTTTAAAAGACGTTGTTGAAAATGTTCAAAGCAATGACGGGATCCTGTTTGACTATATCTCCCCGTTCAACGAACCTCAATGGGACTGGACCGGTGGCCAGGAAGGAAGTCCCTGGCTCAATGATGAAATTGCTGTTGTCACCAGATTGTTAGATGAAAAATTAAAAGAGTCCTCCCTCAATACTAAAATTGAGATTGCCGAAGCCGGGAAACTGAACTATCTCTATGAGAATGCTGATAAAACAGGACGAGGAGATCAGGTCAGGACTTTCTTTGATCCTGACTCAGATAACTACCTTGGTGACCTTCAACAGCTTGCTCCCAAAATTGCAGGACATAGTTATTACACCACCTACGGAACGAGTAACCTGTTAAACATTAGAAAAAACCTATTTAATGAAATAAACAGCCTGGATCCAACTTTAGAGTTTTGGATGACCGAATACTGTCTTTTGGAAAATAATACTGAAATAAATGGAAACGGCAGGGACCTGGGCATTGATCCTGCTTTGTATCTTGGACGGGTCATATACGGGGATCTGGCTGTGGCCAATGCATCACACTGGAGCTGGTGGTTAGCCGTGAGCCCTTATGATTACAAGGATGGGCTGGTATATATTGATGCGGATAAAAATGATGGAGAAATTTATGATTCCAAAATTCTGTGGGCATTGGGGCATTATTCAAGGTTTATAGAGGAAGGTTATCAACGCGTTGATCTTAAACGATCGGATAATCAATCCCTGGAACAATCCATCAATGGATTATTGATCTCAGCCTACAAGGCACCTGACAGTTCAAAAGTCATTGTAGTCATGGTTAATCAGAGAAGTATAGAAATTCCTGTCAAGGTTAAAATTGAAGGAAAATCATCATACTCGGCAAAGGTGTATCAAACCACGGCTTTAAAAAGTGAAAATCTTAAATTTAAGGGATCATTATCAGAAGAGAATCTATGGAAGGTACCGGCCAGAAGCCTTGTCACGTTCGAAATCCAATAAATCAAATTTCAAAATGAACAGATTTTTTATTATCGGTGGTTTATTGATATTGGTTATTGGGATCAATGCTATTTCCTGCAAGAACAGCAATGCTGAAACACAAGGGGAAGACAATAATATCTCCGCTATTGAGAACAGGATTGATTCTTTGTTTGAAAAAGCTGTTAACGACCAGGAAATTCCGGGCGCCGTGGCACTTGTTAAGCATGATGGAAAAATAATCTTTCATCGTGCCTATGGCTACAAAAACAGAGAACTTGGACATCAACAGGATACAATGGATATCTTCCGTCTGGCTTCAATGACCAAAGGGCTTACCGCTGTTGCGATCCTTCAGTTAAATGAACAAGGGCTCTTAGGGCTGGACGATGATATCGCCAGGTACCTGCCCGAATTCGACGATCTAATGATACTGGATTCCGTATATCAGGATTCTTCCTTTTCAGGACACAGGACAGATTCTCGAATCACAATAAGGCAATTACTGACCCATTCCTCAGGAATAGGTTACGGTTTTCAAAATGAAGAATACAACAAACTGGTTTTACATCATGGAGTGAATGAAGGATTTTGTCAGGACAACAGAACATCACGTGAGAACACCTTAAAGATTGCCTCTCTCCCACTGCTGCAGGAACCTGGAACGGGTTTTATATACAGCTTAAGCTACGATGTGCTTGGAACTCTCATTGAAGTTGTTTCCGGACTCCGTTATGATGAGTATATCATTAAAAATCTTCTTTCCCCCCTCCAAATGAATGATTCCTATTTTATTATTCCTAAAGATAAAAGAAGCCAACTGGTGAGTGTTTACGAGCCTTCTCCAGATGGGAAAAGCCTGCTTCCGGCATCCTATACAGATATTGAATATCCTCTGATGGAAAACAGAGAATTCTATTCAGGAGGCGCTGATCTTTGTGGTACGGCGGAAAATTACACCCACTTTATTCAAATGATCATGAATGGTGGAACTTATCAAGGAAACAGGGTTCTGTCAGAGGATTCCGTAAGGATGATGCTCGCCAAACAAACGCCGTTTGATGACGGTGATGCTGATCAGGGTTTCTCAACCTGGGTCACAAATTCAACAGGTGCTGAAAATGGCTTCATGTCTGAAGGCTCGTTTGGTTTTGGAGGATTTTTTGACACCTATGGATGGGCAGACCCCAATAATAACATGAATGCCATTCTTCTTTTACAGATGTATCCGAATAATCAGGTCGATATACATGGTAAATATCAACATTTAGTATACGAGTTGATCCATCAAATAAATTGAATAAAAACATGAAAATAATATCTATTGTTCTAATATTACTGAGTCTTTCAACTTGCTCCAAAAAGCACAAATACACGGATAAAGAAGTGCTCACTGATGCCGTTAAAGACTGGGAAAATCCTGAAGTAGTTTCGAGAAACAAAGAAAAACCACGTGCATCGTTTGTTCCATTTGCTTCCAGAGAAAACGTTCTGGCAAACAATTATGAAAGTTCTGCATTTTACACTTCCCTGAACGGTAAATGGAAATTCCATATCGTTGATAAACCCGACGAAAGGCCATTCTATTTTTACAAAACAGATTATGACGACGGTGACTGGAAAGAAATAGATGTTCCTTCAAATTGGGAACTTCAGGGCTTTGGTTATCCTATTTATACTAATGTGAAATACCCTCACGAAAAAACACCGCCTTTCATTCAAAAGCATTACAACCCGGTCGGCTCATACCGTACCACATTTCAGGTCAATAAGGAATCACTTAGCAGAGATCTATACCTTCATTTTGGAGCCGTAAGTTCAGCCATGAATGTATGGATCAATGGACATAAAGTTGGATATAGTGAGGACAGTAAAACCCCTGCCGAGTTTCTTATTAACGATTATGTTGCAGAAGGAGATAACTTACTTGCCGTTGAGGTGTTCAAATGGTCCGATGCAAGTTATCTTGAAGATCAGGACTTTTGGAGACTGGGGGGTATTACCAGAGATGTTTATCTGTTATCCAGAAACAAGGATCATATCCTGGATCTTGAAATTGGGGCTGATCTCTCGAATAACTTCTCATCCGGGGAGCTATCGCTGGATGTTCTGATCAAAAGAAGCACTGATAGGCAACTTTTTGTTCAGGCTGATCTGATGGATGACCAGGGCCAGAAACTGTTAAGCCGCAGGGAAAAGGTTGTACCTGAGGGACAACAGGGCTTTTTGCACCTGGAAGAACTGATTCATGACATCAGACCATGGAGCGCAGAAAAGCCAAATCTTTACAGATTGCTCCTATCCCTTGAGGATGATGAGGGTCAGATTCTGGAATATGTAAGTACACAGGTAGGATTCAGAACCGTTCAGATTGAAAATGGTTTGCTGAAAATCAATGGAAAGAAGGTTTATCTAAAAGGTGTTAACCTGCATGAACATCATGATAGAACAGGGCACCTTGTTGACGAAGCTACCATGATTAAGGATATAAAAACCATGAAATTACATAATATTAATGCAGTACGAACCTCTCATTACCCGCAACCGGAGAGATTCTATGAATTGTGCAACACCTATGGATTATATGTCATTGACGAGGCCAATATTGAATCTCACGGTATGGGAGCCGAACATCAAGGCCCTTTTGATACTATTCAGCATGTGGCCTACAGACCTGAATGGAAAGCTGCCCATCTGGACAGAATCAAAAACATGGTCGAAAGAGATAAAAACCATCCTTCAGTGATTATCTGGTCCATGGGGAATGAATGTGGCAATGGTCCGGTTTTTTATGAAGGATATGATTGGATCAAGAAGCGTGATCCGAACAGATTTGTCATGTTTGAACAAGCCGGACTGAACAGTAATACGGATATCGTGGGCCCAATGTATGCCACGATCGATCAGCTGGAACAATATGCCAAGGTTCACAAGGACCGTCCTTTTATCCTTTGTGAATATGCTCATGCCATGGGAAACAGTGTGGGAAACTTTAAAGAATACTGGGACATGATGAAGCAATATGATGTTTTACAGGGGGGCTTTATCTGGGACTGGGTGGATCAGGGACTAATCAAGGAAAATGACCAGGGAACCGAATACTGGGCATATGGAGGGGACTTTGGTCCGAAAGATGTACCATCAGATGGAAATTTTTGCCTGAATGGCTTGGTAGATCCCGACAGAACTCCAAAACCATCTTTGATGGAAGTGAAAAAAGTTCATCAGTTTATTGATTTCAGTTTAAAGAATGGAAACAGGCTCGAGCTGATCAATAACTATCATTTTTTGGATCTGTCTGAATTTTATTTGGTTTGGGAAATCCTGGAAAATGGAAAAGCTGTTAAATCCGGAAAGATTGATGAACTCAGTGCGCAACCAGGCTCTAGTTTTCTTACAGATCTGCCTTTTGAATACGATGCTAAAACCGGGGCTGAGGTTGTACTAACTGTCAGGATCCTTACAAATTCATCCAGCGGGCTTGTTCCAAAAGATCATTTAACCGCCTGGGAACAATTCATAATTGAGGATTCTGAGCCAATAACACTGCCTGTTGCCAAAAATAAGGTGATTGTATCTGAAGATGACAACTCGATCACCGTGAGCAATAAAGCCCTCAGAGTAGTCTTCAGCAAGGCGGATGGCATGATGAAAGAACTAACCGTTGACAAAGATAATCTGATTTACGATGGCCAGGGATTTGTTCCGAATTTCTGGAGGGCACCTATTGACAACGATTTTGGGAACGATCTCCATAAAAGATGCAAAGACTGGCGTTATGCAAGTAAAAACAGGATCCTGAAACGAATAGAATCTGATATTGAAAAGGGGCTCGTAACAGTACTTGTGGATTATGAATTCTTTAATGAGGCTCAGCAAAAAATGGCAGAAGTAGGACTGCAATACAAGATAAATGGCGATGGAATCATTCAGGTTATTTACAAATTATCAAAAGAAGAGATCAAGCTGCCTGAAACTCCAAGGATTGGACTGCAGCTGGTGCTAAAAAAGGAACTCAATCAGGTATCCTGGTATGGAAGAGGGCCATATGAAAGTTATTGGGACAGAAAAACGGGAGCCCCTTTGGGTCTGTATTCGGGAACTGTTTCCGAACAATACTGGCCTTATATCAGACCACAGGAAAATGGTAATAAGAGCGATACCCGATGGTTGACCTTGACTACTCCCAACAAAGATAAAGGCCTTAAAATTGTTGGTTATCCTTTGGTAGATTTTAGCGTTCACCACCAAATAATGGAAGATTTTGAATCTTTGGAACGAACCGATGGAAGACATCGCGATGGTGACCTTGTCAAGAATCGCCACACCATAGACGTGCGGGAAAGAGATTTGACTACGCTCAATATTGACTACAAACAAATGGGTGTAGGCGGAGATAATAGCTGGGGAGCCAGAACCCATCCTGAATATACCCTTGACGGCAGATTCTATGAATATTCGTTTTTTATTTTTCCCATTAACAAATAATAAACAATGTCGTAAGTAAAGAAGTGTATCGAAGTTTATCCGGTACACTTTTTCTTATGATAAGAATCACTACTTTTAAGGAAAATTATGACATGCATATCGTTATTATAGGTGTGGGTGGCGTTGGAGGGTATTTTGGAGGCAAACTAGCCCTGGCCGGTCATTCAACAACATTTATAGCAAGAGGAGCTACTTTTCAGGCTCTTAAACAAAAGGGGCTAGAAGTCAAAAGTATCAAAGGGGACTTTCATATCAACCCCAAGGTGGAGGACAATTTTGACAGTATCAGAAATTGCGAGCTTGTGTTGCTGTGTGTCAAATCCTGGCAAATTGAATCTATCGCCAGGCAGATCAAACCCTTGCTCCCAGCACATGCTACGGTCCTACCGCTGCAAAATGGAGCTGACAATGCAGAGAGGCTTCTAAAGATTTTAAACAAACGCAATCTGATTGCGGGCCTTTGCAGGATCGTAAGTAAAATTGAGAGCCCTGGGGTCATTGATCATTTTAGCTACGAACCGGAAATTGTATTTGGTGAAATAGATCATTCGCTAAGTGAACGGGTCAAAAAGATCAAAAGTGCTTTTGACCAGGCTGGTTTTAAAAACAGAATTTCAGGGAATATTCAACGTGATGTCTGGATCAAATTCTTATTTATAGCTTCTATCAGTGCTGCCGGGGCCCTGACCCGAAGTGTTCTTGGTGTGATGAGGGAGGATAATTATTTGAGAAATGTCCTGGTTCAGACCGCAAATGAAATTATCACGATAGGTCAGGCACTTGAGGTTGAACTTGTTGAACAAGACCTTGAGAAGTGTTTTGAGATCATCGATAAAATAGATTATAACACAACGATGTCCCTGCAACGAGATATGATGGAGGGAAGACCCAGTGAACTGGAAAATTTCAATGGTTTTATCGTTAGAAAGGGAGATGAACTGGAAATTGAAACTCCGGTAAATGATTTTATCTATTATTCCCTAAGGCCCATGGAATTAAAGGCCAGAGAAACGGCAAGGGGGTAATTTACTCGTAACCCAGACCTGCCATGGGGTCAAAGATCTGTGAAAACGCCGTATCGAAGGTATTGAGCACATTGATCGTGACATTGTTCCGTTTAATCAATCCATCCTGTCGTAAAATGTATTGTTCAAGGGTACCTCGGGGATTATGCATGCGCCTTCCGTTGTAATATTCTTTTTCAATAAAATCAGGGAATACGATCTGTTTGATGGTAACTCGGTATCGCCCACCGATTATATCCAGATAAAGAAAAGCCTCATAATCGTGTTGTGCGTATTCCGGAAGATTATCACCTATCAGTCTGTAGGGTTTGGTTTTGGTGGATTTGGTAAATTTCGAGATGTCAAGATCCGAGGTGAAATCATTGCTTTTTAACATTCGGTCCAGCGTTGCCTTATCTTCCAAGGGATACCATTTTTGCCAAACCAGCTTATAATCAATAACATAGAAGCTGCCTAAGGAATCCATTTTATGGAACTGTGAAAAAGCCTGTAAACTGAAAAACAGCAGTATAAAAGCGATTTTTTTCATTTTAATTTTAAACCTTTATCATTAGTCCTCCTGGTGCAGAAATCGTTTTTTAGCCAGTAACTCTTCGTCTGATTCAACATGATCATCATCCGGCACACAACAGTCAACAGGGCAAACCGCAGCACACTGGGGTTCGTCATGAAATCCCTTGCATTCTGTACATTTATCAGGAATTATATAATAAACTTCATCACTCACGGGTTCCTGATCCTCATCAGCGTTCACTTCCTTTCCATTAGGTAAAATAACATCTCCGGTTATTTCAGTTCCATCCGAATATTTCCATTCTTCTGCTGCTTCATAAATTGCCGTATTAGGGCATTCCGGTTCACATGCCCCGCAATTTATACATTCATCTGTTATAATAATTGCCATTGTTTTTTTAACTAAATTTGCGCACAAATATAATGTATCCACTAGTATTATCCTATCCGAATGACTGTTGAAGAAAGAATTGAAGCTTTTGCAAAACTGGGAGAATTTTTATCTCAGTTTCAACCTGATGGAATTGTAAACAATCAGCAGGTAGCACTGAACGATACATTTTTTGAACCATTCAATTTACAGATCAGCCGTGCTGCCGAGTATAATGGTTGGTTTACAAAGGACAATGTATTAACAGCTTTTTCAAGGTGGGGTAAAATACTGAATAAAAGCAATCTAACCAACTGGACCTCTTCTTATAATTTAGATACTATTGAGCCTAAAATGATTGGCGTCGTTATGGCCGGTAACATTCCATTGGTTGGATTTCACGACTTTTTGACCGTACTGATTTCAGGGCACAGTATCAAAGTTAAACAATCCAGTGCCGATAATAAGTTTCTGCCATTGATTGCAAAATATCTTGAATATGTGGCTCCGGATTTTAAAGGTAAAATCCACTTTACTGATGAAAAACTTGAAAATATTGATGCTGTTATCGCCACAGGAAGTAACAATACGGCAAGGTATTTTGACTATTATTTTGGAAAATTCCCAAATATTATAAGACGCAACAGAAATTCTGCCGCTATACTTACCGGAAAGGAATCCGAGGACGAACTCATCAACCTTGGTGAAGATATTTTCAGATATTTTGGACTAGGCTGCAGAAGCGTATCCAAGTTATTTGTTCCTGAAGGTTATGATTTTGACCCCTTGTTCAGTGCCTTGTACAGGTATAAAGATGTACTCAATTATGACAAATACGTCAATAATTACGACTATAACAAGGCCGTTTACCTGATGAGCAATTTCAAATTACTTGAAAATGGTTTTTTAATGCTGAAAGAGGATAAGAGCTACTCCTCTCCTATTGCCACCGTATTTTACGAATACTACAGTAATGACTCCGAGCTGGAACAGAAACTTAGCGATGACAAAGAATTGATTCAGTGTCTTGTAGGTAGCTCCGAAAAATCCGGAATGGTCTCTTTTGGCCAGACTCAAAAACCCGGACTCTCAGATTACGCTGATGGAATTGACACGCTTTCCTTCCTGGAAGGGCTCTAGATCCGCTTATTATTCAAATTTGGTGTCGAGCTGAATATAATCAAGCAATTCCCTCTTTACAGATTCTTCCTTGAATTTTCCGCCAAACTCAGAAGTAACGGTACTGCTCGCCGTATCACTGACTCCCCTTGAATTAACACAAAGATGTTTAGCATCAATAATGCAGGCAACATCCTCGGTACCCAGTGCTTCCTGTAAAGCCTGCACAATCTGCATATTGAGCCTTTCCTGCACCTGGGGCCTTTTGGCGTAATATTCAACGATCCTGTTCATTTTAGACAGGCCGATAACCTTTCCTTTTGAAATATAAGCTACATGGGCCTTTCCAACAATGGGCAAGAGGTGGTGCTCACAGGTGGAATACAGAGTGATATTTTTTTCAACGAGCATCTCTCCGTATTTGTAATTATTGTCAAAGGTTGATAATTTTGGTTTTCGTTCAGGACTTAGCCCCCCGAAAATCTCCTTTACAAACATTTTTGCAACACGAAGTGGCGTTCCCTTAAGACTATCATCATTCAGGTCCATACCCAGCGTGTGAAGGATATTTGAAAAATCCTTCTCAATAAGGTCTATTTTTTCCTTTTCAGTCAATTCAAAAGCATCCTCCCGAATTGGGTTGTTGGCAGAACTTGAAATATGATCATTTCCCATCTCGTCAATGATTTCGTTCATTTTATCAATTTTTCCTTCAAACATGTTCTTTTTCTTTTAGAAGTGCAAAAATACAATATTGTGATCAATTAAATGAGTTTAGGAGCCTATTAGTCGGATTAAATCATTGAGATTACAACTGTTTTGCTCTCCGGTCGCCATATTTTTTAATTTATATACACCCTCAGCCATCTCCTCCTGCCCAACCAGGATCACATAAGGTATGGACCTGTTATTCGCATAATTCATCTGTTTCTTTAGCTTTGCCGATGAAGGATACATTTCAGCTCGAATACCTGCATTGCGAAGCTCTTTCAAGGCTTTCATCGAATAGGCAGCTTCTTCAGTCCCGAAGTTTATAAAGAGTACCTCTGGTCCTGAACCGGGAGTATTTGAAAAAAGGCCAAGTTCCTCCATAACCAGATAAATTCTATCGAGGCCAAATGAAATTCCGACCCCGCTTATTCCCTTCAGGCCAAAAATCCCTGTCAGGTCATCGTATCGGCCACCTCCGCCAATGGAACCCATTTGAACTTCTGTAGCTTTAACTTCAAAAATGGCACCGGTATAATAATTCAGACCCCTTGCCAAAGTCAGATCAAGATCTAATACTGAACTTTTAAGGCCAAGCTGCTCTACCTGTTCAATCACAAAAGACAGTTCTTCAATTCCTTTTAAACCTTCTTCACTTTCAGCCAGAAGATCTTTTAATGCATCCAGTTGTTCTTTGTTACTCCCTTTCAGATCAAACAAAGGCATCAGTCTGTCCAGGGCCTCCTCGGAAATTTCTTTAGCTCGCATTTCTTTTAGCACCCCTTCAACTCCAATTTTATCCAGTTTATCCAGGGCAACGGTAAAATCTATCAACTTGTCTTTTGCTCCAATGATCTCAGCAATACCCGAAAGGATCTTCCTGTTATTCATTTTGATCACGGTTCCTTTTAGCCCGAGATCACTAAAAACAGCATCATATAATTGTACAAACTCAACCTCCTGCCATAAGCTATCACTTCCAACGACATCCGCATCACACTGATAGAATTCCCTGAACCTTCCTTTCTGCGGCCTGTCTGCCCTCCATACAGGCTGAATCTGGTAGCGTTTAAATGGAAAACTTATTTCATTCTGGCGTTGAACCACATACCTTGCAAAAGGTACGGTTAAATCATAACGCAAAGCTTTTTCAGATATCCTGGCGGTTAGCTTCGTTGCATCCTTCTGCTGGTAGAGTTCATCATCGACCTTTCTTAAAAAATCGCCCGAATTCAAGATCTTAAATATCAATCGGTCCCCTTCTTCCCCGTATTTTCCCATCAAGGTACTTGAATTTTCAAAAGAGGGAGTCTCTATGGGTTCAAAACCAAATAATTGAAAGGACCTCTTGATCGTATCAAAAATATAATTGCGTTTTGCCAATTCAGCAGAAGAAAAATCTCTGGTTCCTTTTGGAATACTAGGTTTCATTATCTCTCGAGTTTAATTCTTGTTTTATTCAGCGTTTCTAAGGCCCGAATGGGTGCAAATATCCGAAATTATTTCTTTTAAATATCATTTTTGAATTAGCAGTATTCAAAAGAAGTTTTTTTATCTTGCATCACCTATGAAGCCCCTATTGATTGCCTTTTTTCTTATGATTCCATGCTGCCTGTTTTCGCAGGAAACTGGAATTAAGAATCTGGATGGTTCGAGTGTTGCGATTGAATATATTTTACAGGATTATATCCAGATCCCTTCTGTAAGTGGAAATGAAAAAAAAGCCGGTGATTTTTTAAAAGAAATTTGTCGAAACAATGATCTGCACATTGCTGATTTTGGCTCGGAAGACGGGCAGTATAATTTTGCGGCATCCGTTTTTCCTTTAAGCACTCGCAAACCCAATATTATATTTTTAAATCATATTGATGTAGTTCCGGAAAGTAAAAGTGAACTTAGAGAGCCCTTTAGCGGTGATATAGAAGACGGTATTATTTACGGAAGGGGAACCATTGACAACAAAGGGGCCGCCATGATGCAACTCTATGGTATCATAAAAGCCATGAAGGATGAGAAGGTTTACAATAGTCCTTACAATTTCACCTTTTTAGCCGTTTCCTGCGAAGAAACTCAGTGTGAAGGCGGTGTCTCCTGGGTGCATCAAAATTATTTTTCGGATTTGAATCCGGTAGCGGTTTTGGGTGAAGGCCCCTCGGAGCTTACCAGTTTGATGGAAGGGGATTTCAAACAGCAGGTTTTCGGAATATCTGTGGTACACAAAAAACCGCTATGGCTGGAACTGACCCTGGAACATGGAACGAATGGTCATGGATCCATAACTCCCCTGACTTATGCCAATAAGGAACTAGTGGAAGCCCTGCAGCGCTTGACCCGTAAAAAGCCAAAAGCAGTGTATAACGACATAAATACACAATTCTTAAAAGATATGGCGGAACATCATAAGGGAGGAAAAAAAATTGTTTTAAGACATCCCAGGCTCTTTCGGCCGGCGCTGACCCCTCAATTAAGAAAGCATCCGGAATTATTTTCTCTTTTCACCAATACGATTACCCTAACCAATATTTACAGCAACAGTAAGTCCGTAAACAAAATCGCATCAATGGCTGGTGCCCAGCTGGATTGCAGGCTTCTTCCCGAGACAAATGAATACGAATTTATAGGCATGATCAGAAAACGACTGAAGAATGACAACATTAAAATTCGTGTCATTAAAAAAATGCCTTCCGACGTAATAAGCAGTACAAATACGGTATTCTACAAAAACCTTTCTGCGGCTATTCAACGAAAATATCCCCAGGCCAGGACCATGAGTATGATGATGCCTAATGTGAACGACCTGGGTTCCTTCAGAGCTAAAAAAATTCCCTCTTACGGCACCTTACCCATTATTTTTGATACGGAAGAAGTACGAAGCGTTCACGGAAAAGATGAGCATCTGCATATCCATTCCCTTTATGACGGGGCTGATGTTTTTGAAAATTTTATCAAGAAGATGTCCCGCGAAGAAATATAACCTTGATAATTATCCTCTTTTTCTGATATTAGCTTGATTATCTCCCTCTCCTTTGCCTTTCCTGTTGTTCCTGGGCCTGTTTCATGGCCTCATCAAGACGTTGACGGAATGCGCTTTTCTTCTTTTCAGGACGTTTCTTGTTTTCCTGTATTTGAGCATGGATCTTGTCTTCGTCAAGAATAAAGTGCTTGATCACCAGCATAATGGCAATCGTCAACAAGTTGGAAACAAAGTAATACAAACTCAAACTACTTGCATAGCTGTTGAAAAAGAACATCATCATGATGGGCGAGAACCACATCATCATCTTCATCATTTTCTGCATATCGGGCATTCCTTCCTGCTGTGGCTGCTGCATATTCATCTGCTGGCTCTGGGTCATCTGCATGTAAAAGAAAATAGCAACCGAAGCCAGAATCGGGAACAAACTAACATGGTCCCCGTAAAATGGTATTTTAAACGGAAGTTTCAATACTTCATCATAAGCTGAAAGGTCATCTGCCCATAAAAATCCATGCTGCCTGATATCTATATTGGCAGGGAAAAATCTGAAAAGGGCAAAGAAGACAGGCATCTGAATAAGTGCCGGTATACAGCCGCTTAAAGGGTTTACCCCAGCCTTTCGCTGAAGCGCCATGGTTTCCTGCTGACGTTTCATGGCATTCTCCTTACCTTTCCATTTGTCATTGATCTCCTGCATCTCAGGTCTTAGGACCTTCATTTTGGCACTTGAAAGATAAGACTTGTATACCACAGGTGACATGATGATTCGAACTACGATGGTCATCAAGATGATCACAATTCCAAAGCTCCCAATAAACGAACTTAAAACACTGAAAACAGGAATAAACACATACTTATTGATCCATCGGAATATTCCCCATCCCAAACTTACAATCCTATCCATTTGTTTTCCTTTGTACTGGCTAAGCACGGCGTAATCAACAGGCCCGTAATACATGTTCATATTGTAGGCAAGTTCTCCGTTTTTGGCTTGCAAAGGGATCAACGCCTGGTATTGCTTGGTAAAAACCGTATCCGTATCCTCGTTTTTAACAAGGTTTTTGGAAATCAGTTTTGCCGATTCGAACTTGTCCTCTGCCAGAAGAACAGAAGCAAAAAACTGCTGTTTAAAAGCAATCCAGTTCACATCATTGACATCCTCTTCATCCTCGTCGCTCATGGCATTCATATACTCAAAGGTGCCATTTTCAAGATAGCGCAGATCCGTATACTGATTTTCGTATTTAACGCTTTTCTCTGTTCTTAAGCTTTTTAACTGCCAATCCAGATTGATCGCCTGGCTGGTATTAATGGCCGATTCCATACCCTGGGTACGTACGGCAAAATCAAGCATATAATCATCAGGTTTTAACTCGTAACGGTATTCGAGATACTGATTAGATGAAACTTTCAATTTCATTGACAAAACTTGATTGTTGCCATTTGATGTCAGCGTTGGTTCAAAGTAAAGATCTTTGGTCTGAAGATTCCTGTTGTCCTGGGTAGCGAAAGACATGTTAAAAGAAGCATTCTGGTCTTTTATAATGTACAGCGGAAGTTTGTTGAAGGTTTTATAGTTTTTCAATAAAACCTCTGTGATCTGCCCACCTTTGTTGGCTACCTTTATCTGTACCAGTTCGTTTTCAATAATCGTTTCTGAATCTGTTGCTGATGGCAATCCTGCACTGTAGGCAAATACACCAAGCCTGTTTTTAGCCTGTTCAAATGCAAGCGTATCAGAAGGACTAACCGGCGATTGTTTAAAATCAGCAGTTCCTTGACTTTCAACGGTCTGTGATTCTTTAACTGATTGATTTATTGAATCCTGAACCTGCTCTGCTCTCCGTTGTTCTATTTGCTCTGGAGTGGGCTGATTGGTATAAAAATAATATATCATGATCGCACCTAAAAGCACGAAACCTATCAAAGAATTTAGATCAAATTTTTTTTCTTCCATTGTTTTGTTTTTCTACGCTTGGGATGATTATCCATCACTTGTATTCATTAAAACATCCCGTCACTTCTATTTTTGGAAATGTTCGGCAAATGTAGTAAAAACAAGGAAATTAAAATTTATAAAAACAGAGAAATTACAAACCTTCTAACTCCTTTCAAGTTTATCCTTGAAAACAAACATCAGAATAATTGGAACAGCCAACAAAATAACAATCAACAGATTATTCGATAATATGCTCGGATAGAAAATAATCGCAAGCAGATATCCTCCTATGGCACCACCTATATGTGCGCTGTGGCCAATGTTTCCCCATTGCTTTTTCATTCCGAAAATCGAATATAAAAGGTATCCGACCCCAAAAACGTAAGCCGGGATAGGAATAGGGATAAAGAACAAATACAGGTTCATCCCGGGGTTCAGCATGATGGAGGCATATACAATACCCATAACGGCCCCCGAGGCACCCACTGCACTGTAATAGGGTTCCTTTTTATGAAAACTTAAGGCAAAGAGACTTCCGGCGAGTAAGGAACCAAAATATACGGCCAAAAACTTGGGAACACCAATATACTTGATCACGGGGTCAGCAAAGAAATACAAGGTCAGCATGTTAAAGAACAAATGTGATTGATCTACGTGCAAAAAACCTGAGGCGAGAAGCCTTATTTTTTCACCTTTTATGATAGGCCCTATCTGAAACTTATAGCGCTCAAAAAACATTCTGTCACTAAACCCTTTCAGAGAAACGACAACATTAGCAACAATGATTACGATCACGGCAGTATTCATGAATAACAATTTCGAATTCTAAACTGAAAATTTAGAAAAATTTACGATTACGAATTTATCAATTAAAAAGTAATTAGCAGGAGCGAGAGGCATTTTTTATGGAAAAGAAATAAAAAAATATAGCGATATTTGAACTCAAATTGAAACGATGCAATTACTGGCGTATATCCTGCTCTATCCACCATTATGGCTGATTTCAATGCTTCCCATGCGAGTATTGTTTGGGATCTCTGACTTGCTGTATCTGGTTCTTTATTACCTGGTGGGCTACAGAAAAAAAGTAGTACGGAACAATTTAAAGCTTTGTTTTCCTGAAAAAACTGATGAACAGCGCCTTGCCCTGGAAAAGGAATCATTCAAACATTTTGTTGATGTTTTTATGGAACTCATTAAATCCTTTACAATAACAGAAAACGAAATTTCAAAAAGGCTTTCTATATCAAATCCTGAACTACTCGACGAATATTATCGGGAAGGTAAAAGCGTGATTTTTCTTTCCGGGCATTATGCCAATTGGGAATGGGTCTCTTTTATTGTGGAAAAAAGCCTGAACTACAATATGAGCGTGGTCTATAAAAAACTGAAAAACAAATATTTTGACAAACTCATTAAACGCACTAGAAATAAATTTGGGGTAAATTTTGTCCCTACCAAGGATTTTTATCCACAGATATTGACCAATCTAAAGAATGAAAAAATTCAGGCCTATGGATTTTTGGCGGATCAAAGCCCAAAATGGGAGAAGATCAAATACTGGGGTACTTTTATGGATATTGAAGTGCCGATTGTGATTGGACCCGAAACCATAGCCAGAAAACTCGATCTCCCTGTATTCTATTTTCAAACTGAAAGAGTCAAAAGGGGGGTTTACAGATCAACGTTTATACTCCTTGAAGACAGGCCAAAATCAGCACCGCTATATCAGTTAACCAATAAATATGTTGCTGAGATGGAAAAACAGATCCGAAAAGCTCCCGAGTTCTATTTCTGGACCCATAAAAGATTCAAGCACATGGGGAAAAAACCGAAATAAGGCCAACCTCTTTCACATATTTATTTCTGGCAGATGACATCCCTTTTTTTCAAATAGTTTTTGAAAATTTAGACGCCGGAATCACTTTTTTACCTGATATTTGCCCACTAATGTTGCAACTCATTACTTATCTTATCGCCTATCCGTTTATCGTTTTGATCTCGATACTTCCTTTCAAGGTATTGTATCTTATTTCTGACTGCCTTTTTTTGATACTCTACCACTTGATAGGATACAGAAAAAAGGTGGTACTTCATAATTTAAAAATTGCTTTTCCTAAAAAACCTGAGTCTGAGCTAAAGAGAATCAGAAAAGAGTTTTACCATCATTTCCTGGACATTTTTATGGAAATGATAAAGACTTTCAGTATATCAAATGAGGAAATCCTGAAAAGATTTAAACTTACCAATCCTGAGGATCTGAAAGCCTTTATGGATAAGCATGAGAACATTTTACTAATGAGTTCTCATTATGGCAATTTTGAATGGTTGTTCAGTTTGAATCTCAGCGTAGATCACCATGGCTTTGCGGCCTATAAAAAAGTCAGGAACAGATATTTCAATGATTATATTGTGCGCTCAAGAAGTAAATTCAATACCACCCTGGTTCCCACGAAGGAAATGATGGAACAGCTAGCTAAAAACGACGCTACAGGTGAAAGATACGTGTATGGGATGCTTGTGGATCAATCTCCTAAACTTCATAAAACATATCATTGGTCGAATTTCTTTGGAGTCGAGGTACCCGTTATTACGGGTACCGAAATGCTTGCCAAGAAGTATGATTACGCGGTAATGTATATTGAGACCACAAAAATTAAAAGGGGCTATTATGAGGCCAAAATGGAAATTTTAAGCGAAAATCCAAGGGAAGTCCCTGACTTTGGCATTACGGACCATTTTATGAAAAAGCTCGAGGCTCATATAAAAAGAGAACCCGCCTATTATTTCTGGAGCCATAAAAGATTTAAGCATATGAGGCTTGCCAATGAAGAGAAAGAATAATCATTTGTCCTTTAATTGAGCAGATTACCCGCCATTAGATCAAGTTTTATCATTGTATTATGATTCCTTGCCGTGACCTTCAGTTTCAATTTATTTTCAAAAAAACCATGGGTCAGTTTCGACCTGCCATAGCCATTTTTATAGTGAACATAAATGATCTGTCCTGAACTGTTCAAAACCATTTCTTCATCAAATTCATAATTTGAAATCAAATGGTCAAAATCTTCGACAGGAATCTTTTCGAACAAATGTATATAGTATAATTTCTTGGTATCTATCAACGGCCTTTTTAAAAACGGGTTTTCTAAAACACCTTGATGAAATTCTTCCTGTGGTATAACCTTTACGGCCACCTGATAATTAAATTCATGATAAATCTCCTGTGAAATAGCCTTTGAAAGGATCCGGACATCCTCCTCGGGAGACCTAAAAACCAGGTTACCGCTTTGTACATAAGTCTGAAGATGTTCCAGGTTCAGATTAGAAAGGGAATATTTCAAATCGGCCATTTTCATTACATTCTTTCCCGACACGTTGATCCCTCTGAGTAATGCAATGTAAATATTCATGAGAATTTTCTATAAATCAAACCATTGTTTTACCAGCTCCTTTTCGCTGGGAGTAAAAGATTTGTGAATAAATTCATTGCTCTGGGCATCATAGATGTAGTCTCTGGACCATTCCTTAAAGTTCTCGGCAACTTCTTTGATGGCCATACAAATAAATCTTACTTCCTCATCCGTAGTTGTGGGATGTATGGACATTCTTATCCATCCCGGACGTTCGATCAGGCATCCCTGCTCCATTTTCTCCATGAGCTCATGAGACTGATTCTGGTCTACATGAAGAAGAAAATGTCCGTAGGTTCCTGCACATGAACATCCTCCCCTGGTCTGAACTCCAAAACGGTCATTCAGGAGCTTGACACCCAAATTATAATGAAGGTCATCAATAAAGAATGAAAATACACCAAGCCTGTCCCTGTGCTGCTCTGCCAAAAGGTTCAGGTTTTCTATGGGCAACAACTTGTCGAAAACTATATCGATGATCTCTTTTTCCCTGTCATGAATATTTTGAGTACCCATTTCTTCCTTAAGCTGAACGGCAAGAGCGATCTTTATGGTCTGCAAAAATCCCGGAGTACCTCCGTCTTCTCTTGTCTCAATATCATCAAGATACCTGTGCTCTCCCCACGGATTGGTCCAGTTCACGGTTCCTCCTCCCGGATTGTCGGGTATCATGTTCTTATAAAGTGATTTGTTAAAGATCAGCACGCCTGAAGTTCCCGGCCCTCCCAAGAACTTATGAGGTGAAAAAAATATGGCATCCAAAGAGGCTTCTTTGTCCTCCGGTCTCATGTTGATATTCACATATGGGGCTGAGCAGGCAAAATCCACGAAACAAACTCCTCCATGCCTGTGCATGATCTTGGCGATACGATGGTAATCGGGTTGAATCCCGGTAACGTTTGAACAAGCCGTTACCGAGGCGATCTTCATTTCTTTGTCTTTATACTGATCCAGGAGGCGGATCAAATCGTCATAGTCCACCAGTCCCTTTTCATCGCAATTAATGATCTCAACATCGGCAATGGTTTCCAGCCAGGAAGTCTGGTTGGAATGATGTTCCATATGCGTTATGAATACCACAGGCTTTTTTTCTTCAGGTATCGCATCGGAAAGCTCCCTTAAATTTTCGGATACCTTTAATCCCAAAATACGCTGAAATTTATTGATGACACCTGTCATTCCCGTCCCTTCTGCTATAAGGGCACAATCTTCCCCTGCATTTACATGTCTTTTAATGATTTGTCTTGCTTCGTGATAGGCCAGAGTCATTGCCGATCCCGAAAAAGTAGTTTCCGTATGTGTGTTAGCCACAAACGGGCCAAATTCATTCAGCATCTTCTCTTCTATGGGCCGATAAAGCCTTCCACTGGCCGTCCAGTCTGCATAGATCATCTTCTGCTCCCCATAAGGAGTTACGAAAGTTTCATCCAGTCCAATGATCTGTTGGCGAAACTTATCAAAATACTTCTCTAAACTCATCACCGTCTAAAATTTTGATTAAAGCCCGGCTATCACTTTGATTTCATCAATAAATCGCAATGCCAGCGCGTCAGCTTCCTTTTGAGAACCGCTCTCTGTGTAAATACGAATTATGGGCTCAGTATTCGACTTCCTCAAATGTACCCATTCTTTTTCAAAATCGATCTTTACCCCGTCAATGGTGCTGATATCCTCCTTAGAATATTTTTTACTCATTTCAGACAATATGGCATCCACGTCAATCTGAGGCGTTAATTCAATTTTGTTTTTGCTCATAAAATATGCAGGATAAGAATCCCGCAATTCTTTACACGATACTTTCGATTGTGCAAGATGGCTTAAAAACAAGGCAACTCCTACAAGTGAATCTCTGCCATAATGGGACTCCGGGTAAATAATTCCTCCATTACCTTCTCCGCCAATGACAACTTTATTTTTTTTCATGAGTTTCACCACATTCACCTCGCCTACAGCAGAAGCCTCATAGTTTCCGCCATGTTTCTCAGTAACATCCCGTAAAGCACGCGAAGAGGAAAGGTTTGAAACCGTATTTCCCCGCTGTTTTGACAACACATAATCTGCACAAGCAACCAGGGTATATTCTTCTCCAAACATACTTCCGTCTTCATTGACAATCGCCAATCTGTCGACGTCGGGGTCAACCACAATTCCCAGATCCGCTTTTTCCTCAACGACCCGTTTTGAAATTTCGGTAAGATGCTCCGGAAGTGGTTCCGGATTATGAGGAAAATGTCCGGTGGGTTCGCAATAGAGTTTGATGCATTCTACCCCTAAGGCTTCTAACAATTGAGGAATTGCCAATCCTCCTGTCGAATTTACCGCATCTACAACAACTTTAAACCCTGCCTTTCTAATTGCCTCAACATCAACAAGAGGCAATTTCAACACTTCATCAATATGCTTTTTAAAATAATTTTTTAGTTTGGTATATGTACCCAGCTCATCAACTTCAGCATAGTCAAAATCCTGTGAAGAAGCAAGTTCTAAAATAATCCCTCCTTCTTCAGCATCCAGAAATTCACCTTTTTCATTGAGCAGTTTAAGGGCGTTCCATTGCTTAGGATTGTGCGAGGCTGTTACTATGATTCCACCATCCGCTTTTTCCAGTGGGACAGCTACCTCTACGGTTGGGGTTGTGGACAATCCGAGATCAATAACATCGATTCCGAGACCAACCAGGGTATTAGAGACCAGGCTACTGATCATTTTGCCCGAAATCCTGGCATCCCTTCCTATCACAATTTTGCATTTTTTATCGGAAGGATTTCTTCTAAGGAGCCATACTCCATATGCAGAAGCAAATTTTACGGCATCTAACGGGGTTAAATTATCATCAACCTTTCCGCCGATAGTTCCCCGAATTCCGGAAATAGATTTTATTAAAGTCATCTGGTATTTTTTGAATGATACAAATATACTTTTTACCTAAAATCCGGCAATAAAAAAACCGTTCAAATTTTGCCTGGCAAAACAAGAACGGTTTATAAATTTAATGAGATTCTGATTATTTACCAGATTCCATTTTTTTCTTAAGATCAGCAAGTCCTGAAATATCTCCTAAAGTTGTTTTTTCAGCTTGTTCAGACTGCTTGTTAGCCGCCTTGATATTTCTTTCTTCCTGCGCTCTGAATATGGCAGAGTGAGAAACCACTAATCTTCTGTACTCTTTATTGAATTCCAACACTTTGAATTCAGCAGTATCTCCTTTTACCAGTTTAGATCTGTCTTCTTTTTCCATATGACGTCCAGGAACAAAAGCCTCAACTCCATCTTCAAAAGTAACAATGGCTCCTTTGTCATTAACTTCCTTGATGGTTCCGGTATGAACAGAATCAACTGTATAAGTCTCTTCGTGTTTATCCCATGGATTCTCGGTAGTTTGTTTATGACCAAGGTTTAGTTTACGTCCTTCAACATCCAGTTCAAGAACTTCAACATCAAGCTTGTCGCCAACTTTCACAAAGTCAGATGGGTGCTTGATCTTTTTGGTCCATGAAAGGTCAGAAATATAAACCAATCCATCAATTCCTTCTTCCAATTCAACGAACACTCCAAAATTCGTGTAATTTCTTACGGTTCCGGTGTGTTTAGAACCAACCGGGTATTTTGTTGTAATGTCCGTCCATGGGTCCGGTTGCAATTGCTTGATACCTAAAGACATCTTTCTTTCATCTCTGTCAAGGGTAAGAATAACAGCCTCAACAACGTCTCCTACCTTTACAAAATCCTGAGCCGATCTCAAGTGAGTTGACCAAGACATTTCAGAAACGTGAATCAATCCTTCAACACCTTCACTTACCTCGATAAATGCACCATAATCCGCGATGATGGCAACTTTACCTTTTACCTTGTCACCTACATTAAGGTTTTCATCCAATGCCTCCCATGGGTGCTTGCTCAATTGTTTCAATCCAAGTTGAATTCTGGTCTTCTCATCATCAAAGTCAAGAATCACAACATTCAGTTTTTGATCCAATTCAACAATTTCACTTGGGTGATTGATTCTGCTCCATGAAAGATCTGTGATATGTACCAATCCGTCAACACCTCCAAGGTCAACAAATACTCCATAAGAAGTGATGTTTTTCACAACACCTTCCAGTACCTGACCTTTTTCTAACTGACCGATGATCTCTTTTTTCTGCTCTGCAAGATCCGCTTCAATAAGAGCTTTGTGCGAAACAACGATATTTTTGAACTCGTGGTTGATCTTTACAACCTTGAACTCCATATTTTTGTCTACAAACTGGTCGTAATCTCTAATTGGTTTTACATCAATCTGAGAACCTGGCAAGAAAGCCTCAATTCCGAAAACATCGACGATCATACCACCTTTTGTTCTACACTTAACATAACCGGTAACTATTTCCTGAGTTTCGTGAGCTTTGTTTACTCTTTCCCATGCCTTGATTACTCTTGCTTTTCTGTGAGAAAGTACTAGCTGACCTGTGTTATCTTCTAACTTGTCAACTTTTACCTCAACGGTATCACCCACCTTCAGGTGAGGATTGTATCTGAATTCATTTAAAGAAATAACTCCTTCAGACTTTGAATTGATATCGATGATAGCCTCACGGTCTGTAAGTCTTACAACAACTCCGTCAATCACCTGACGCTCTTCAACAAACCCTACTGTATTTTCAAGGGCACTGTCAAATGCATCCAATTTTTTCTGATCAACAGCTTCAATTCCTTCTTCGTACTTCTGCCAGTCAAATTCCTCAAGGAATTTTCCAGCGTCTACTTTTGGTTCAGTTTGCTCAGCAACTGCTTCCGCTTTTTCTGCAACTGGTTTCGCTGTTTCCTCAACTTTTTCAACAGCTTTTTCTGCTACTTTTTCTTCCAACACTTCTTCTTTTTTTGGTTTTGCAACTTCTTTTTCTGCTTTTTCCGATTTTACCTCCTTCTCTTCTTTTGCCGGAGCCTCTTTAGCAGCTTCGTAAAAAGATTCTGAACCTGTTTCTTTCACTAACAAATAGTAAAAAAGCGCACGATATTTTTTCTTATTGCCTGATCCAAGTGTTTCAATTGCCTTTGCAATTGCACCGTCAAGCACCTCATCGTTTGCTTCAAGTCCCAGTTTCTTAATAAGGAAGTTCTTTTTTATGGTTTCAAGTTCATCTTTATTTGACGATGAAACCAGTTCTGCGTCCTCTTTGTAGATTGAAGGACCAAGTCCTTTGGTTACTAATTTAAAAAGATCCGCATCTAATTTTATACCCAGCTTTTCGGCAGCGCCAGTGTATAGTTCAATTTTTTCCTGTAGTTTCGACATAATGTCTTATACCTTGTATCTTATTGTTCTTCAGATTTTTAAACGATTAGAACGCAAAGAGAAATGAATACTTATTTTGCTTCACCTTTTGATAATCTGATTTTCGTTCAAAAGGCGTGCAAATATACAAACAAATAATTGTTTATACAAAGTACAATTACACATTATTTAATGAATAAGAAAATCGTATTGTAAAGGACTGTTTTCCAGCACTTAACCTAAAGTATCGCATTAATGATCTGGGTCTCGGAAATCCCTTCAGCCTCTGCTTTGTAATTTTTCACGATCCTGTGGTGCAGAATTCCATGTGCCACAGCCTGGACATCTGCAATGTCCGGGGAGTATTTACCGTGTATCGCGGCATAGGCCTTAGCGCCCAGTACAAGGTTTTGGGAAGCTCTGGGGCCTGCACCCCAATCAATATATGTTTTAACAATATCCGGAGCCTCATCTTTGTTAGGCCTGGTCCGGGATGCGACCCTTACGGCGTATTCTACCACATTATCTGCAATAGGAATTCTTCTGACCAGATGCTGATAATCTATAATGTCACTTTTAGAAAAAACGGGGTTGACTATAGCATTTTCATCGTTCGTCGTATTTTTCGCGACAAACACCTCTTCTTCAAAAGAAGGATAGTCCAGATAAATAGAGAACATAAATCTGTCCAGCTGCGCCTCGGGAAGCGGGTAGGTACCTTCCTGTTCAATTGGGTTTTGGGTGGCCAAAACAAAAAACGGCAAATCCAGATCAAAACGCTGGCCCGCCACGGTTACAGATTTTTCCTGCATGGCCTCTAGAAGAGCTGCCTGGGTTTTAGGTGGCGTCCTGTTGATTTCATCTGCCAGAATGATATTGGCAAATACCGGTCCTTTTACAAATTTAAAATGCCTGCTTTCATCAAGAATTTCACTTCCTAATATATCCGAAGGCATCAGGTCGGGTGTAAACTGTATTCTTTTAAAATCCAGTCCCAGTGCCTGTGCTACCGTATTGACCAAAAGGGTTTTTGCCAAACCCGGAACACCAATCAGTAAGGAGTGCCCTCCACATAAAACCGAAAGTAATACATGATTAACAGCATCATGTTGCCCCACAATCACCTTTCCTATTTCCTGCTTTAAAAGCGAGTAGCTCTGAACAAGCTTATCTATTTTGGCAACGTCAGACATGCTTATTGACTTTTACTCCAGTTACTTTTGAATTCGCACTTTGAATAAAAATCATTGATGTTCACATACGTATCCTGGATTTTTTCTTCGGACCACTTCTCAATAGATTCCGTTTTCTTTTTTTGAAGCGCCAAATCCATGATCTTCACATAATCCTGAACAAGATCCGCCGTATGGCTTTCTGTTCTGCTCTTCAATAAAAGTATTTTGTACATTTTTAACCCCTGACGAGTTTCATCCAAAAAAACATCACTGATTTCTCCTTCTTTTAATCCGCTTACTTTAGCATAAAGATCCGGATCCATTCTGGTGAGGTCAAAATGGGTATCACCAGATTCGGGGTTCATCAAAACCCCTCCGCTCAACCGGGTATCTTTATCCTGAGAATACTTTAAAACAGCTTCTTCAAACGGAATCTCCAGTTTTAAAATCTGTTGTCTGTACTTGATCAAAGAATCTCTTACACTTTCCGCAGCAGCTTCATCCGCTTTAGGCTGCATTAAAATATGATATACATCTCTTTGCTTTCCTTTAATTTTTTCACACAACATGATATGGTACCCAAAATCAGATTTAAAAGGCTGTGAAATCTCACCCTCTTCCAGGCTGAACGCGGTTTCTTTAAATTCCTTAACAAAAGGGCTGTTTCTTTCAATGGTATAAAAACCGCTGTTTTGAGTTACTCCCGGATCATCTGAATACAGGATCGCTTTCATTTTAAAATTACCTCCGTCTTCAACTTCTTTCTTTATCTCTTTTAACCTGGCAATGGTTTTCTCTACTTCTTCTTCTGTGGGTTCCACATTCAAAACAATCTGAGAAAGTTCTATTTCGGCTCCAATTTCCGGAAGGTTTCCTTCTTCCTCCAAACTGTTGTAATATCGTTTTACTTCCTCTGGAGTGATGTCGATATCAGCCGTTAACTGTTGTTGCATTTTCTGAATCAAAAGGCCTTCTTTTTCCACTCGGTAAAGTTCATCCTTTAAATCTTTAAGATTATCAAAACCATAAAGCTCAAGCATTTTTTCCTGAGAACCCAGCTGCTGGCTAAAATAATCTGTTTTACGCTGCACCTGCTGCTGGATTTCACCTTCATTGACAACGATACTATCGATTACCGCATGATGGGCCAGCAATTTTCTGTTCATGATCTGCTCCAGCATTTCACAATCAGAAATCTCGATCTGTCCCCCGCTTTGCTGAATCAACTCCTGTTTAAAAGCATCAATCTCTGAATCCAGCACAATATTATCACCAACAACCGTTGCTACACCGTCAATCTTTACCTTTTCCTGAGCCAAGACCTGAAAACAGGAAATCAATAAGGCAATCATTATAAATCTTTTCATCTTAATACGCTTCAAATTGTTTTTTGTTGATCGCGTCAACCATTAATGTTTTTTCAATCTCATTCATCAGCTCCAACTTCCTTTTATGCAGTATCATTTGCCGGATCGTTGGAAGGACATAATTCTTGGGAGCAATATCGTTGCGCTTTCGTATGTCCCTAACAGCCAGCAAATATACTCCTAATGAATCTTCTTTTTGAATAAATTGATCCTTTTTTATTTTTTTTTCGTCCCGAAGAAAATATAATTTATTTTCCACATCTTTAAAGCTTACCCAAATACTATCATTAAAAGAAAATGAATTGAATTCCAGCTCTCTGTCGATCAGGGTTTGCAGATCTTCGCTATCTTCTGACTTAAAAAGTCTTATTACTTCCTTCTTGTCATTGAGATCATTACTAAAGTAAATATATTTTAATTGGATTAGTTCTTCGTTTAATCGGTAAACATTTTTATTGGATTCGTAGTATTCATCCATATCCTCTTCAGTGATGACCGTATCGAGTTCCTGTTGTAAAAGTGCTTTTTTGTATTTATCGATTAGAAGTTCTTTTTCATAATTTTTTACCAGATTTTCTATCTCCCCGTTGTCATCTGCTACATTGATACGAGCCTTATCCAAAAGCAATTCTTTAGTGGCCCACATTTTAATGTAATTATTTCTAAACAGCAAACTGTCTTCTTCTGAAAGTCCCTGGGGCATAGCTTCGGCCAATTCCTGCTTTGACAGGAATTTTTCTCCCACTCGGGCAACTGCATCCACTTCCGGATCTGCTTTTCCGCAAGCCGATAATAAAACAAGCAACATCAGATATAGAATTTTACCGTTTTTCATGATTTGGAAAATCTATTTTTAAGTTCCTTATAATTTTTGTGGTTGACCTTAACCTGATATTTTTGATGTAAAGCCTTAACCCAATTATCCTCCAGATACTTTTGATAATCATTCATCACCTCTCCCCGGGTTTCACTTAGTGTCTTCCATTGTGGCCCAAACAGATGATCTACCCTGATAATTGTAAAATTATCCTTATTCTCTTCATACACCTTTGAAACTCCTTCCTTGAGAACATATCCCTTGGGCAATTTAGAACTCCCCTCTTCCAGTTTACCTTCACTAAATAAAACATGGATGGTAGCTCCTTCATTTACTTTATCCTTGATGGAAGCCGTTGACTCTCCCTGCATCAAAAGACTCCTGACAAGTTCTGCCTTTTCTAAACGCGTGCAACTCGCCATCACCAGACTACCTCTTTTCTTCCAGGTATATTTTGACCTGTTCGACTCAAAAAACGTTTGAAGCCCTGCTGAATCCGTTTCGGATTTCTTCCAGATTTCTCTTTGCAGCAATTCAAAAAGCAGCAAACCGTCCTTGTATTCCTGATAGGTCAAGGCAAATTCTTTGTTGGTAACATTCAGGTTTTCCTTATAGTAATTGATCACCATTTTATTACAAAAATCATCATAGATTTCCTCCATGCCTTTTTGTTTAATATCTTTTCCATAAAGGTAAAAAGATCTGCCGGTAAAATACTTTTCTTCAATACGAAGTAACGTGTCCTCGCTTTGTTCAAATCCTTCAATAGAATTGTGTTTTTGAAGTTTACTCTTAAAGGTGACATAATTGTAATCCTTCACAATTCGTTCAGCAAGGGACCGTTCTACATAAGAAGATCTGCTTCCATTCTTGACTTTAGACTCAAGTTTCGGATAAAGCTCTTCATAATCGGGAATCGGATACTTTTTCAACAGCTTCAAAATATGCCAGCCATATTGGGTTTCAAAAGGTTCTGAAAAATCACCTTCGGCCTGCAAGCTAAAAGCAACTTCTTCAAACGACTTTATCATTCTACCTGTTCCAAATTTTGGCAAAACCCCACCTTTTCTTGCAGATCCTAAATCATCGGACTGTTCCCTGGCCATTGAGGCAAAATCATCACCTCTTTCCAATTTCATATAGATTTGATCTATCTGATCTTTTGGGTCCCTTAAAACGGTACTGTCTTTTTTGATCATGATATGCGCTACCTGCACCTCTCCCGGTGATTCTCTTTTATCATTGATCTTTAAAATATGGTATCCAAATCGTGTTCTAAAAGGCTCAGAAACATCTCCTTTTTCGGTTGTATAAGCTGCATTTTCAAAGGAGTATACCATTGAAAATGCACTGAAATAACCCAAATTTCCATTATTTGTTTTGACGGATGGATCTTCTGAATAAATGCGTGCTATACTGTCAAAAGAGGCACCATTCAGTATTTTTGCTCTTGCTTCCGTAATTTTTAAAAAGGCTTTTAAAGTGTCGGCAGGAATTGCATCCGGTTCTAAACGGACCAATATATGGCTCGCATTTACTTCCTGAAGAGTCCTTTCATAAGCCTCCCGGATGAGTTCTTCAGTGGCCTCAGGGTTTTGTAAATAAGGCTGAACAAGCTGCTCTCTGTATTTGGCCAATTCTTCTCTGTATGAAGATATGGTATCCAGAGAAAGTTCTCTTGCCTGCTTTAATTTTAGCTTAAAATCTACAAAAAGATTGAAATAATCCTCGAAGTCCTTTTGATCATCATCAACAACAATGTCTTTATTTTTCTCATAGACTCGAATGAACTCAGCATTATAAACATCCTCTCCATCAACAGAAAAAAGTATTTTTTTCTCATCCTGCGCCATAACCGGGTTCAACGCAAATAAAAGAATGATGATCACTAACTTGTTAAATCTCATTTTTAATGGATTCCTCTTACTTTTTGAGTAGAATAAAACGGTCAAAAATATTTTATATTTTTTAAATGGATTGTTAAAAATATCACAAAGATATTACGCCCTCAACCTTTGAAACTTCCTGATATTTAATAATTACATCTTCTGCGCTTTCCATTTTTACCAAGATAGTTAAGCTGGTATATTTCCCTGTCTTTGAAGGTTTTGAATTGATAACGGCCCCTAAATTATCAAAAATTCCTTCAATTTGTTTAAACTTTTTATCCTCGCTGGGAATAATAAATTTATACATGTATTTGGTTGGGAACTCAGTTGTCTCCGTCAGGCTTTTTCTCAGCTTTTCATAAAAATCAGACTCTTTGCTCATCTTTGACAATATTGAATTTTAAGTGTCCAAATTTACAACTATTATTTTCTTAATTTTGGAATTCACTAAAAGAAAAATGCTCATTTTTTGAAACAGCTGAAAATTGTAATAACAGGTGGACCCGGTACAGGAAAATCATCGGTCATCGATCGGCTTGCCACTTTGAAGTTTACCTGTATGCCGGAAATATCACGAACAGTAACCAGGGCAGCTCAAAAGGAAGGTATTGAGCAGTTATTTTTGAATGAGCCGTTGCTTTTTAGTCAAAAACTGCTCGAAGGAAGAATACGTCAATACAGAGAGGCTGAACAATCAGGTAGTGAAAAGGTATTTTTTGATCGCGGCATTCCGGACATCCATGGCTATATGGATTATTCAGGTACTGCTTATCCTGGCGTTTTCAAGTCCAGAAGCAGGGAATTCAGGTATAATTTTGTTTTTATGATGCCTCCCTGGAGAGAAATTTACCAAACGGATAATGAACGATATGAAACCTTTGAACAATCCTTATTGATTTATGATCACTTAAGGGCCTGTTATTCGGACATGGACTACAAGGTGATCGTTGTACCGGAAGGCAATATTGATCAAAGAGTGGATTTCATATTAAACGAGCTTTAAATATTCAATGAGCAACGCACTTGACCTTTTAAAACAAATATGGGGTTTTAACAGCTTTAAAGGCCAGCAGGAAGCTGTTGTGAATTCTGTGGCTCAAGGTTTTGACTGTTTCGTCCTGCTCCCAACCGGGGGAGGCAAATCGATCTGTTATCAGCTTCCTGCCTTAATGAATGAAGGAGTTTGTATTGTTATCTCACCTTTGATTGCTCTGATGCAGGATCAGGTTTCTGCCCTCCAGGAAAAGGGAATTAAAGCCATAGCCCTAACCTCAAAGTTAAACAGGCATGACACAATCATAGCTTTTGACAATGTTATGCATGGTGGCTACAAATTCCTCTATCTGTCACCGGAAAAACTTCAATCTGAACTGATACAGGAAAAAATAGCTCAGTTACCTGTCAATTTGATAGCCATAGATGAGGCTCACTGCATTTCTCAATGGGGCCATGATTTCAGACCCGCGTATTTGAAAATACCGGTCCTTGATAAGCTCCTTCCGAATACTACTAAAATTGCCCTGACAGCAACAGCAACAAGATCTGTTCAACAGGACATAATTAAAAACCTAAAATTAGATCAGTGTAAATCATTTAAAGGATCTTATCTAAGGGAAAACCTTATAATTCAAATAAAAAAAACAGAGGATATAAGGAACAATCTTATTCAGCTTCTTCAAAACAATAATGAACCTGCCATAGTTTATGTTGGGACCCGCAAGCAAACTATAGACATTGCCAGATTATTGAATGCGAATCATCTTAAAACCTGTTCTTATCATGGAGGTATGAAAACAGATGAAAAAGAAAGTGCCCTTGCCTTGTGGAAAGAAGAGCAGATAAAAATTATGGTGGCTACCAATGCCTTTGGAATGGGAATCGACAAGGCTAATGTCAGGATGGTCATTCATTTGTTCATCCCTAACAGCCTGGAGAATTTTATTCAGGAAATCGGTAGAGCCGGCAGAGATGACAAGCCTTCCCATACCGTGATGCTCTATAATGAAAACAGCATTCTCAGGAGCAAGGAAATGAAAGAAGCTTCAACATTGACACCGGAATTAACCAAAACCATTTACCAAAAACTTAACGATTATTATCAGATTGTCACCGGGGAACAACCCGATGAAGTGTTTGATTTTGACATTCAGGATTTTGCTCAGGCTTATCGGATTCCTTATATGAAAGTGTATTATGCTTTGATGTATTTGGAGCAAGAAGATATCATTATTTACGATCATAAGGGACAGCGATTTTCAAGGGTAAAAATCATTGAATCATCAAAAAAGCTACTCGAAATACAAAAAGAAAATCATCCAAAATCTCGTTTGCTTGAATTGCTTCTCAGAAGCTATGGAGGCATCTTTGATCAGTTCATTAACATTAATGAAACTTTTCTTGCCGCAAGGTTGAATGTGGATAAGGCTATGGTTATTAAAACTTTAAATCAAATGGACCATGACAAGGTACTGATTTATGAAAAATCCAAAATCAACTATAATCTGAGGTTCTTATGGCCCAGAGAAGATAATTTTGTCTATCAATCAATTCGCGGTCATATCAATTCGAGAAACAAGGCCAAAGAGCAAAAATTGAAGTCTGTTCTTCGTTTTATTCATAATGATTTTGTTTGCAGGCAGATTCAGTTATTGAAATACTTTGATGAAGTACTCGAAAAACCATGTGGAAGATGCGATGTTTGCCTGAATAAAAAGAAAAGAGGTGTAACAAATTATTTTGAAGTATCAAACAAAATAATAACACTTCTAAACAAGAATCCATCACTGAGCCTTAACGAATTAGAAGGTTTCTTGAAAATGGACAAAAAAACTCTTGTAAAACCGCTTCATCTATTGAGAGAAAAAGGGCTCATTGCCTTAAATTTGCAGAATAAATTTTACATAGAAAAATGAGAGAATTGCGCATCGTATTCATGGGAACTCCGGATTTTGCAGTGAACTCCTTAAAGGCATTGGTGGAGGGAAGTTACCATGTTGTTGGGGTAATAACGGCACCGGACAGGCCAGCAGGCAGGGGAAGAAAACTCAATGAATCTGCAGTAAAAAAATATGCAATCTCTGAGGGACTCAATATTCTTCAGCCAACAAATCTTAAGGATCCTGCTTTTTTAAGTAAGCTCAAGGATCTCAATGCTGACCTACAGGTTGTAGTGGCGTTCAGAATGCTTCCTAAACAGGTTTGGGCCATGCCAAAATATGGAACTTTTAATCTTCATGCTTCCCTTCTCCCCCAATACAGAGGAGCGGCCCCAATTAACTGGGCCATAATTAATGGGGAACATAAAACCGGCGTGACCACATTTTTTATCAATGAAGAAATTGATACCGGATCAGTAATACTGCAGAAAGAAACTGACATCTCCCGGGAAATGTCTGCCGGTGATTTACATGACATTCTTATGGATTTGGGAAGCAACGCTGTTATTGAAACCGTGGAGCTCATTAAAAAGGGTTCCCTAGAAGTAATTCCTCAGGGAGAGGGAGACTACAAATCCGCTCCTAAACTGAACAAGGACAATTCCAGAATAAACTGGACCAAATCGGGGAATGACATATACAATCATATCAGGGGCTTAAGCCCGTATCCTGGAGCCTGGAGCACTCTCGAAAATAATCAGAAGAAAATTGAATTAAAAATCTATAAAACCAAAATAATCACTGAGCAGCATGACCTGGAAAAAGGAGTGATCGTCGCCTCGAAAAAAAATCTTAAAGTAGCTGTTGAAAATGGTTTCATTGAAATACTTGATTTGAAGCTGGCAGGCAAAAAAAGAATGGATGCCCGAAGTTTACTTAATGGTTATATATTTTCAGAAGGCAGTAAGATGATCTAAACACAATACTTATAGGTAATTAGGCTCTTTAATGCGCTTATTTTACTGGGTTTATTAACAAATTGAGTTTAATTATTAACAAAATAGTGGTTTCATGAGCCAAAACTTGTGTAAACCCTTATAAAATCTATATTTGTTGTGCTATTGAAAGGCAAAAAATGAATATTTAACCAATTTTAAATTTTTAATTATGAACAAATCAGATTTAATCGAATCAATGGCTTCTAACGCTGGGATTTCAAAAGCTGCTGCCGGGAAAGCATTAGACGCAATGATGAAGAGCATCACAGGCGAATTGATGACTGGTGGAAGAGTATCATTAGTAGGTTTTGGATCTTTTTCAGTTTCTACAAGAGCTGCCAGAGACGGAAGAAACCCACAAACTGGAGCAACTATCAAAATTCCTGCAAGAAAAGTTGTCAAATTTAAAGCAGGTTCTGAATTAAAAGAATCAGTGAACTAATCAAGTTCAAACGCACAATATAGAAAGCCCTCTTTTTTAGAGGGTTTTTTTATTTGTTTATTTTTCGTACATTGTAATCACAACTATTTTATTATGACAACGTTAAAACCAACAAAAGGGAAATTGCTCGTGGCAGAACCCTCTATTCTCAGCGACAGTTCCTTTAATCGTTCTGTGGTCTTACTGACTGAACACAACGAAAGCGGATCTGTTGGTTTTATTTTTAATAAGCCTTCTCCTTATATCATAAGTGATCTGATTCCAGAAATTGACTCATCGCTAAAAGTATATTTCGGAGGGCCCGTTTCTGAAGATAATCTTTATTTTGTTCATAAGGTACCCGAGCTGATTCCTGACAGTATAGAAATTGCGGATGGAATATTTTGGGGAGGTGATTTTGAGACCATCCAGTCTTTGCTCAAAGATGATATCTTGTCAAAACACGATATCCGGTTCTTTTTGGGATATTCCGGCTGGAGCCATTTGCAACTGGAAGAAGAACTTGAAACTACCTCATGGTTAATTGTAGAAAACAAGTTTAAGAACCTGTTCACTATAAATCCAAATAATTTCTGGAAAAATGAACTTCTTAAATATGGAGGGGTTTACACGCTTTGGGCAAATGCTCCCAAGGACCCTGGAATGAACTAGATTTATTTTGTATTTAATTTTAAAAACAACTCTTGAATTTCAAGGGTTTTTTGTTTTTTAAAAGATTTTTTCCTGTATTTATCGACCGATATAATATCCTGAATCGAATTAGTAAGAAATACCTCATCTGCCTTGAGCAATTCAAATGGAGAAATTGAAGTTTGCCTGATCTGAAACTCCTCATGGGTTTCCAGCAATGATATTATTTTTTTTCTAACAATGCCATTTATACATCCTGACTCCAGTGAGGGCGTTAAAACTTCCTGGCCCTTGATCAAAAAAACATTTGAATTAACCCCTTCAACCAGCTCCTTTTTCTCATTGATGAGAAAACAATTTTGATAACCATTCTCTTTGGAAAAAATACTTGCCAAAACATTAAGCATTCGGTTGTTGGTCTTAATGGTAGAAAAAAGGCCTGAAGTTACCGGGTAATCTTTAAACAACTCCACCTCTACAAAGTCTAAAACATGGCTTATTAGTTCTTTTACCTCAATCAGAAAATCTATCTCATTGGTTTCAGGAGTATACAGCCCTCCATTTTTCCGATAAACAGTAACCCGTATTCTTGCTTCTGCGCTTAGATGATTTGCTTCCAGGGTTTTAAGGATTTGACTTTCGTAAAATTCAAGAGTAAAATTCATTGGAATACGCATTCTCATCATCCTCATGGATGACATCAGGCGAAAGTAATGATCCTCCAAAAATAAAAGTGTATTGTTCTTGAATTTTATCGTATCAAAAACCCCGTCGCCATATTTAAAGGCCCTGTTCCCGGAACTCAGTGAAAGCGAATCTGAAGCAACAAGTTCAGTATTTACATTAACCCAGTTGATCATATTATTTTTTGGCAAAAATAAAAAAAGCCTTGATTCCTCAAGGCTTTTTTAATCTTTATAATTGGAGCTACCCTCCTATGACGTGTTTTAATTCTGCAATTTGGTTCTCCCAGAACATTTTTGATTCTTCAACTTCATCTTCTTCAGCAAAATCAACCACGAGAAGCGATACATCTTTTGTAAGGTCATCTACTTCAATCCTAAATTCAAAAAAAGTATCGTCATCCTCATCTTCCTCCCACTTGAATCTTATAAAAGAATCTGTTTTCTGACCAATCCTTTCAGCAACCTCCTCAACATCGTTCCACATAAAAATATATTTCTTTCCACGTGAATTCACATTGTCCGCGAACCACTCTCCCATACTGTCAGGAGTAGAGATGTATTGGAATAAAAAACTCGGCGATGCATGTATCGGAAATTCCAAGTCTATTCTTACTTTATTTGACATTCCTGATTTATTTTTGAAGGCAATATATAGATTATCTATTTCTAAAAAAAATATTTTATTTAAATATTTTTAGATGGTTTACTTGTCGTAAATAAATTTGTTTCTATATTTGCAAACTCTAAATTTAGATAGCCTTTTAGGGCCTTATTTAATGATTATGGCGAGGTAGCTCAGATGGTTAGAGCGTCGGATTCATAACCCGGAGGTCGGCAGTTCGATTCTGCTCCTCGCTACAAAAAAAGACTGTTGCGCAACAGTCTTTTTTTATGCTTGAAAATAATCGGTCTTCCACAGGGGTTACCCCCATCAAGGGCTCCTTGACAGCTTTACTTTTTCTTAAAAAGGTTGCCAATTCTGTATCCTACAATAAATTTTGCTTTGGTAACACTTAAAAAGATGTCGTTTCCATGATCCATGCTGGTTAAGTACCAATTAGAACCAAATGTAGCGTGTATGTAAAATTTCTTCCTGTTGTATCCTAAAGCCCCAAAAATAGTAGCCTTGTAGATTAAAGGGTCCGATGGTACGTAATTTTCGGTTTCCGTTTTAACATATTTGTATTCCAATCCTATTCCTGGAGCCACATACATGGTAAAGAAAAAATTGGCAGGTAACTTGAAATAAGAAGAAACCCCGGCCAATATCCCTCCGCCAAAAGTAGACAGATCATAGATTTGAGCCTGATCGTTAAAATAAGGCCGATCCTTTTCTGGAATAATTGAACCATCCGCATGCAGGCCCCTCAAAATCATAAATCCACCAAGGCCGTAGGCGAGAAATGATCTTCGATTGGATGTTGATCCGGATTTCATATCTCTCACCGTAAAACTCTCCTTACTAAGGATCCTTAAATATTCCAGTCCTAATGAATAGGCTGAAATGTCATCTCTAAAAATATCTTCATCATGCTGCAGGCTTTCAACTTGATATCCATGAACATTTTCAAGCATAAAACTGAACATATTCTTATTGAACAATATCGAACCTTCGGCCGCAAATTTGTTGGTCTGATCCTCTTCACCTCCCTTGATATTAAATATGATATCGATAACGATTTTTTGATTTGCGATACCAAAACCAATACCAAAGGGATTGTTCGGCCTGTAAATTAGCTTGCTTTCTCCGTTTCCAAGTCTGAACTGTTGCTGCTTAAAATTTGTCACGGCCCTCACGGACCAGTCTAGTTTGTCACTCAATACTATGGAATCCAAAATCTTTCCTGGTTTTGGTAGGGTGTCTGATACTTTCAGATTTGATGCATATCCGTTGCATGCAAGCAAAACACTAAATACCAGATGGATCAATCTTGGTCTCAAAATATTCTTTTATAGTTGATTAACGAATTTTTTTAAACATGACATAATGAGGGCCTACCTGAGGGACATGAAATTCGTTTCCAGCCTTTTGATATCCTAATTTCTCATAAAAACCTGTAGCTCGGGTTCTGGCATTGCACCAAATTAAATCAACTCCTTGCTTTTCAAGAATCTCTTCGGCTTCATTCATTATGAGTTTACCATGGCCCTGTCCTTGTGCCTTTTCAGAAGTTGCCATTCCGCGTAACTGATACTGGAAGCCGGAAAATTCTTTGTTGCTGTTTTTCATAAAACTACAAACGCAGACAAGTTCCATATCTGAGAACAGTCCTAGATGCAGAGACGACTTATCTTCATCACCGGGCATTTTATGACTCAGGGTCATTCCTTTTCTGAGAATCTCCTTTCTGAGCGGATAAGTTTGCTCCACCTCAATTCGCTCTATTCTGATCATGTTGTTTTTTTGCTTTTCTGCTACCGGCATACATTTCGTACTTCACAAACCTGCATTCAAGTTTTCCATTGAACACTTTTATCTTTCTTGAAGTTCTCAAACCCACATTTTTAAGGCCCGAATTAAAATCTGAGGTGATCAGCCAAACATTCGTATCCGGGTAATGTTGTTTCAGCGTATCTCCTATTTCCCGGTAAAAAACCGGAACATTTACAGTAAGCCTTTCTCCGTATGGTGGATTGAACAACACAATGGTATTTCCTTCAACAGGGCAATCTTCAACAAAAAAATTCTTTCTGTCAATCGTAATAAATTCCTCCAAAGAGGCATTGCTTACATTGTTCTGAGCCTTGCGAACGGCCGAAGGAGCCTTGTCAAATCCCATGATCTTTTTTTCATTGTTTCTGATACGCTTCAATAAAGCATCGTGGATCAGTGAAAACAGGTCTTCATCAAAATCCTGCCATTTCTCAAAAGCAAATTCCTGCCTGTTAATATTGGCCGGAATATTATTGGCAATCATGGCTGCCTCAATCAGCAGGGTCCCGCTGCCACACATGGGGTCAATAAAATGCTGGCTACCGTCATAACCCGTCATCAAAATCAGTCCTGCCGCCAGGACTTCGTTAATTGGGGCTATATTGGTGTCACTTCGATAGCCTCTTTTGTGAAGCGACTCACCTGAACTGTCCAGTGAAACCGTACAAGTGTTATTTTGTATGTGAATATCAAATTGAACATCAGGGTGCCTGATATCAATACTTGGCCTTTTATGATATTTCCTCCTAAAATAATCAACGATCGCATCTTTGCTCCTTAATGAAACATAATGTGAATTTGAAAAAATCTGAGAATTAACTGATGAATGTATGGCGAGCGTACCTGTTTCATTCAGGTATTTCTCCCAGGAAACTTTGGACAAATAATTGTAGAGATCATCCTCATTTCTTAATGTAAAGGTTTCAATAGGAATAAGAATTCTAATTGCTGTTCGAAGGGCCAGGTTAGCCTTATACATAAAGCCCTTGTCCCCTTTGAACTTAACATTTCTAACACCTTCTTTTACATTTTGAGCACCAAGATGTCGTAATTCTCTGGCCAGTACGGCTTCAAATCCGTACAAACATTTGGCCAGCATGTCATAGTTTTCATTCATAAGACAAAAATACATTAAAGATAGGAGTCCTTAAACATTTCTTACAAAAACTAAATGTATGGATACAGAATGCGAATATTTTCTATTTTTGTGTGTTTTTAAAGTCATGGAAAAAGAAAAAGAATGGTTTGAAAATTGGTTCGACACTTCCTTCTATCATATTTTATACGATTATCGTAATGATGATGAGGCCAGAGTTTTTATGAGTAATCTGACCAACTATCTCGAATTAAAAAGTGGAGACACCGTACTTGATTTGCCTTGTGGAAAAGGCAGGCATTCGCTGTATTTGAATAAAATAGGGTTTGACACAACAGGTGCAGATATTTCGGAAAACAGTATTGCGCATGCGAAACAATTTGAAAAACAAGGCTTAAGGTTTAGTATACATGACATGAGAAATCCTCTTTCCGGGAAGTATCATGCCATATTTAATCTGTTCACAAGCTTTGGATATTTCAATAATGAAACCACGAACATAAAGGTATTGGAGAACTTTAAAAAAGCTTTGAGGCCTAATGGTCACATCATCGTCGATTTTCTAAACCTAACAAAGGCCAAAAATGAATTGGTTCCTGAGCAAGAAATCGTAAAACAAAATGTCCGGTTTAAAATCAGTAAAAACATTTCTGAGAATTTCATAATCAAGAAAATTGAAGTTAACTTTGAGGGTAGGACCCACTATTTTATGGAAAAAGTACAGGCATTGGACCTGGATAAAATGAAAATTTTTGCGAAAACCGCAGGACTTGAAATAGAAAAAGTTTTTGGAGATTATGAATTGAATTCATTTGATGAAAAACTTTCAGACAGATTAATACTTGTGATGAAATGATATATATCTCACTCATCTTACCTGTGCTTATTGGATTTTTGTTGATCCAGTTCATCAAACCCAATTCAAAGCACCTTCAGTTGTTATTGTCATTTAGCGGGGCCTACCTGCTGTCAGTAACTGTCTTGCACCTTTTGCCCGAAGTATTTTCAAAGGGTGAAGAATACATGGGTTTATTCATTTTATTGGGAATTGTTATACAGACGGGCCTGGAATACCTGTCCAAAGGTGCAGAACACGGTCATGTTCACGGAAATGATTTTGAATCAAATATTCCATGGCTTCTGGTGATTAGCTTGAGTCTTCACGCATTTCTGGAAGGGATGCCTCTAGGAATTGATGAAAACCTCAATCTGTTGTACGCCATTATGATTCACAAATTACCCGTGGCAATCATACTGGCATTTTTCTTAAAAAAATCATCTCTATCTGCCATGCAGGTATTTCTTATTCTTTTCCTTTTTGCCATCATGAGCCCTTTAGGCAGCTGGATATCGAATTCTTTCCCCTATGTTCACCAGTTTGCGGATCAGATCAACGCCATTATCATTGGGGTATTTCTGCACATCTCAACAGCAATTTTGTTTGAAAGTTCTGAAAATCACAAATTCAATTTGAAAAAATTCATAGTAATCCTGATTGGATTTACCGTGGCATTTCTTGGAGTCTGATCAGTAAATTTGAGGTACTATAGTCTGATTTGAAAATGGAGATCTGATATAGCCTTTATCATCTTTTCTGGGAGGCAACACGATTTTTTCACGTTCAACTTTATGGTATTCAATGCTGCTTAGAATATGGCTGATACAATTCAATCTGGCACTTTTTTTATTATCTGCCGGAACTACATACCACGGTGACTGTTTGGTGTCCGTAAATTTAAACATAGCATCTTTTGCCATACTGTACTCGATCCAGTGCTCTCTGGATTTCAAATCCATCGGGCTCAATTTCCAGCCTTTCATGGGGTCATTGATACGCGATTTAAACCTTCTCTCCTGCTCCTCATCAGAAACAGAAAACCAATATTTTAATAAGATGATACCTGACCTTATCAGCATTCTTTCAAATTCAGGGCAGGTTCTCATAAATTCATCGTATTCCTGAGGTGTGCAAAAACCCATGACATGTTCGACACCCGCTCTGTTGTACCAGCTTCGATCAAATAAGATCATCTCGCCTGCACTTGGTAAATGGGGAACATAGCGTTGAAAATACCACTGACTTTTTTCCCGGCTGGACGGAGTCCCTAAGGCTACAATCTTACACACCCTTGGATTCAGGCTCTGTGATATTCTTTTTATCACACCTCCTTTACCTGCGGCATCTCTTCCTTCAAAAATGACGACAACTTTGAGCCCTTTATGCTGAATCCAGTCCTGAAGTTTTACAAGTTCAATCTGGAGTCTCTCGAGCTCTTCTTCATAAAATCTGGTGGTGATCTTTTTCTTTTTTGTATTCTTTTTTCCTGGGTTTTCTTGGGTATGGGACATAAACTTTTTCTTGGGCAGTTTTTAAATTTTAATTGGCTACTTCACTTATAAATTTGATTCGCATTAACCTCAATTCTTCGTCGTCATAATCTCCATCAAACTCATCTAAGGCCAGCTGGATCCTGTCGCTTTCAGCCTCCATGAAATAATCCATAATCTCTTCCTGCTGGTCTTCATCAAGAAGATCATCGAGGCAGTAGTCAATGTTTATCTTTGTCCCGGAATATATTATCTGTTCCATAACTTTGACCAGCTCCGGCATCTCAAGGCCTTTCGATTTAGCAATATCTTCCAAGGGCAATTTCTTATCCGTATTCTGTATGATATAAAGCTTCAATCCGGAATTAACCCCGGTTCCCTTCACGATGAGATCATCGGGACGAACAATATCATTTTCTTCAACATATTTATCAATTAATTCAACAAAGCTTTTTCCATATTTTCTGGCCTTCCCTTCTCCAACGCCATGAACATTCTCCAGTTCTTTCAGGCTTGTCGGATATTTCAAGGTCATATCCTCTAATGACGGGTCCTGGAACACTACAAAAGGCGGAACTCCCAATTTCTTTGCAACCTTCTTTCTAAGGTCCTTTAACATCCCCATCAATTGATCATCAACTACAGCTCCTGACCCTTTTGAATTGGTAACTATACCGGCATCACTTTCCTTGTCATAGACATGGTCCTCTGTCATCATAAATGAGGTAGGATTTTTAGCAAATTCTTTTCCTTTGGCCGTCAGTTTTAAAACTCCGTATTGTTCAATCTCTTTCTTCAGTAAGCCGGCAACTATAGATTGCCTGATCAATGCCATCCAGTGTTTGTCATTTTTATCCTTGCCAATCCCAAAAATTGACTGCTGATGGGTTTTATGAGAGATCAGCAAGGCATTCTCCTTGCCAATCAGGGTGTTAATAATTTCTTTGGATCGGTATTCTTCCTTTGTTTTTTCTACAACCTCAAGAAGAATTTTAACTTCATCCCGGGCTTCAACCCTCTTTTTCGGGTTTCTGACGTTATCATCCATATCGGCACCTTCGCCATTCACTTCATCAAATTCCTCACCAAAATAATGTAACAGGAATTTTCTTCTCGACATGGAAGTTTCGCAATAAGCTACCACTTCCTGAAGCAATGCATTGCCAATTTCCTGTTCAGCAACGGGCTTACCGGATAAAAACTTTTCAAGTTTTTCAATATCCTTGTAGGAATAATATGCAAGACAGTATCCTTCTCCTCCATCCCTGCCTGCTCGTCCGGTTTCCTGATAATAACTTTCCAGGCTTTTGGGAATATCGTGATGTATAACGAACCTTACATCCGGTTTGTCAATTCCCATACCAAAGGCTATGGTTGCCACAACCACGTCAACCTCCTCCATCAGGAACATATCCTGGTGCCTGGCTCTGGTCTTTGCATCCAGCCCTGCATGATATGGCACGGCTTTTACTCCATTTACCTGAAGTACCTGCGCAATTTCCTCCACTTTCTTTCGGCTAAGGCAATAGATGATTCCTGATTTACCGCTATAATTACGTATAAATCTGATAATATCTTTTTCAACTTCAGCTGTTTTGGGCCTTACATCGTAAAAGAGATTGGACCTGTTAAACGATGCCTTAAAAGTTTTGGCATCAGGAATACCGAGATTCTTTAAAATATCATCCTGGACCTTTTGCGTGGCCGTTGCGGTCAATCCAACAATAGGGAAATTACCAATTTTATAAATAATGTTTTTAAGGTTCCTGTATTCGGGCCTGAAATCATGGCCCCACTCGGATATACAATGTGCCTCATCAATGGCAAAAAAAGTAATTTTCTGCTTTTTGAGAAATTCTATGTTTTCTTCTTTGGTAAGTGATTCAGGGGCAACATATAAAAGTTTGGTAATCCCGTTTTCGATATCACTTTTTACTCTTGCCACCTCACCCTTGTTCAAAGAAGAATTCAAAACATGGGCTATCCCCTGTTCCGCAGAAATACCGCGTATTGCATCCACCTGATTCTTCATCAAGGCAATTAAGGGAGACACAACAACTGCCGTTCCGTCCAATATAAGTGCTGGTAACTGATAAATCAAAGATTTTCCGCCTCCGGTAGGCATGACCACAAAAGTATTGTGACCTTCAATCAAACATTCTATAGCATCCTCCTGTAAACCTTTAAACTTACTGAATCCAAAATATTTTTTCAAATATTCCTGTAAGTTAATTTTTGTCACTTTCATCCTCTTATTAATCTATTTTTGAATATTTTTGCATCTTTAGCAGCAATAATTGCGAGGGGGAATTGATTGAATTTAATTCTTATTTTCATGAATTAAATTCATCATACCATAAATATAACATATTATTTTTAAAAAATAAATACAAAATATTGATTAAGAATAAAAACATTTTGCAGACCGCCAAAGAGACAATTCTGATAGAGGCTGATGCGATCAAACAGCTTGCTGATCTGGTTTCAGAGGATTTTGAAAATGCCGTTATGTGTATTTACAATTCGAAAGGCAGGGTAATTGTTACAGGTATTGGAAAAAGTGCCAACATAGCATCAAAAATTGTGGCCACAATGAATTCTACGGGAACTCCTGCTGTCTTTATGCATGCTGCGGATGCCATTCATGGGGACCTGGGAAATATTCAGAAAAACGATGTGGTCATCTGTATTTCAAAGAGCGGCAACACACCTGAAATTAAAGTTCTGCTGCCTCTGATAAAAAATTATGGCAACAAGATCATAGCCATTACGGGCAATGAAACCTCCTTCCTGGGAGAACATGCTGATTATACCATAAGCTCGTATGTAGAAAAGGAGGCTTGTCCCAATAATCTTGCACCGACAACAAGTACAACGGCCCAACTTGTAATTGGGGATGCCCTGGCCATATGCCTCTTAAATCTGAAGGACTTTTCGAGCAAAGATTTTGCCCGGTATCATCCCGGGGGTACCCTGGGAAAAAAACTATACCTGAGGGTTAGCGAGATTGCCGAAAAGAATGAAGCTCCTGAAGTTGATAAAATCACTCCCATTAAGGACGTAATCGTGGAGATTTCAAAAAAACGACTGGGAACAACTGCGGTAACTGACAATAATGAAATTGCGGGTATTATTACCGATGGAGATATTCGTAGAATGCTTGAGAAATCAACTGATATAAGTTCTTTAAGGGCACAGGATATCATGAGTATTGACCCGATCAGTGTAAGCTCCGACACAATGGCTGTTAATGCGCTTGACATCATGCAAAAAAATAATATCACACAGGTACTGGTGACCCGAGATGGAAAATATGCCGGGGTGGTGCATTTTCATGATCTGCTAAAAGAAGGAATTATCTAATAACAAAATCCAGGCACTAATTGTTGGTGCGGAACCTATGAACTATGAGCGAACAATCTGAAGAAATGTCTTTTCTGGGCCATCTTGAAGTATTAAGATGGACGCTTGTAAGATCTTCTTTGGCCATTCTGGCTTTTGGAATGATTGCCTTTATGATGAAGGATTTTATTTTTAATTCAATTCTACTCTACCCTAAGGATCCTCAGTTTTTTACATACAGGTTTTTATGTTCAGTCTCGAAAAGTTTTGGGACGGAAGGATTGTGTATCGACGAGATTCCATTTATTGTCCAAAGTAGAACAATGGCCGGTCAGTTTTCGGCACATATCTGGACTTCTATAGCCTTTGGATTTGTCATGGCCTTCCCATACATCATTTGGGAGGTTTGGAAATTTATCAAGCCAGCCTTATATGAAAACGAAAAGAAGAATGCGAAAAGCTTTATCATTATCACTTCCTTTCTTTTCTTCTTAGGGATATTATTTGGATATTATGTAATTACTCCTTTATCCATCAATTTTCTGGGTAGTTACAGTGTTGCCGAGGAAGTGCGAAATAATTTTGACCTGAGTTCTTACACGGGCTTGCTTAAGGCTTCCTGCCTTTCTGCCGGATTTATCTTTGAACTTCCGGTCATCATCTATTTTTTGACAAAAATGGGACTTGTTACCCCTGAATTTCTGAGAACCTACAGAAAATATGCGCTGGTTCTCGTTTTAATTCTTGCCGCAGTAATTACCCCTCCGGATATCATTAGCCAGATCATTGTGGCCATACCCATGATCATTCTTTATGAGGTCAGCATAAAAATCTCTAAATTTATCATTAAAAAACAAGAGAAGGAAGCCGAGAAAAACCTGGTGAAAAAATAAAATGAGCCTTGAGGATAAAATACAAAAGTATATTTCCGAACATCAAAAGTTTGAAGAGATCCTAAACGAATTGCGACGAATTATCTCTAAGCATCCGTTTGAAGAAACACTGAAATGGGGAATTCCTACTTATGTATACGGAAAAAAGAACCTGGTTGGAATTGGTGGTTTCAAAAATCATGTGGGTTTATGGTTTTTTCAAGGCGCTTTGCTAAAGGATAAAGAGCAGGTACTGCATAATGCCCAGGAAGGCAAAACAAAAGGGATGAGGCAGATTCATTTTAAATCCCTTGAAGAAATAGATGAGGACATTCTTGATCAGTATCTTGAAGAAACTATCGAAAATCAAAAGGCCGGAAGGTCAGTAAAAATCAGAAAGGCGGTCAAAGAGATAAATCTTCCGGGTGAGCTAAAAGAATGGCTCAAAAATGACAATGAATTAAATAATTGTTTTCAATCCCTTACTCCTGGACGTCGAAAGGAATATGCTAATTATATTTCTGAAGCAAAAAGAGAGAAAACCAAATCTGACAGGCTTCTTAAAATTACCCCGATGATCAAAGAAGGTAAAGGGCTTTATGACAAGTATAAATAGAATTGAATCAATATGATCCTAAGAGCAGATAATATTATGAAAATGTATGGCAACCGCAAGGTTGTCAAAAATATTTCACTTCAGGTTGAGCAGGGTGAGATCATTGGATTACTTGGACCTAACGGGGCGGGTAAAACCACCTCCTTTTACATGATCGTGGGAATGATCAAACCGAACGAGGGACGTATTTACCTGGATGATATAGAAATCACTCATGATTCTATGTATAAAAGAGCACAAAAAGGCATAGGTTATCTCGCCCAGGAAGCTTCAGTATTCAGAAAACTTTCAGTGGAAGATAATATCATGTCGGTACTTCAGTTTACTGATCTTAGCAAATCAGAACAAAAAAAGAAACTTGAACTTCTTATCGACGAGTTTAGCCTGGGGCATGTTCGCAAGAACAGAGGGGACCTTCTTTCAGGTGGAGAAAGAAGAAGGACTGAGATAGCCAGGGCACTGGCTTCAGACCCCAAATTCATACTTTTAGACGAACCCTTTGCCGGAGTGGATCCGATTGCCGTAGAGGACATTCAAAGTATTGTGGCCCATTTAAAAGATCGAAATATTGGAATTCTGATCACGGATCATGATGTACAGGCTACGCTTGCCATTACGGATAAAACTTATCTGATGTTCGAAGGAGGAATTCTAAAGGAAGGTACCCCTAAAGAACTTGCCGATGATGAATTGGTCAGGAAAGTATACCTGGGAGAGACTTTTGAACTTAAAGAGAGAAAGAAGAAACTCAAATTAAAGTAATTCTCAAATCAGAGCTACTCTTGATTGTTTGTAAAAAAAAACCCTGCTACGTTAAGTAGCAGGGCATACATACAAACAAATCTGAAAAATTTATAAAAAATTTTTCCAGATGACTTTAAGCTTTAATGTTCACCTGTTTCTATTCCTATGATTTTTCCTTTCTCATTGATCAACAGATAATGAGACCAGGATCCTTTTTCTACTTTGAATTTGTAAACCTTAAGATCTTTTTTATGCACATAGGTCACTTCATTTGCAATCTTGTAGTTTGAATAGTCCTTTAAAGATTCCTTTACTTTTACCGGTGTTTTTTCTTTGGTGGTTTTGTAAACTTCTTTTTTTAACTCCTTTTTCTCCTGCGCATAACTTCCCTGTGCACTGAAAAGTGCAAAAACAAAAAGCATAATAATAATTTTAAAACCTTTCATAAGATGTTTTTTCTTTAATTGTTAAACTTTGGTTACAGTGGGGAGTTTATGATCTGTTTAAAAAAGCTGATCAACCAAAAGTTGAAAAACTTAAAATTACGAACAACATCAATAACAGGATTATTTGTACCTTTTTCATAATTCAGCAATTTATTATTCCTATTTAATTTCTTTCTTCAAGCATTACCAGCGTGGACTCCCTCTTCTCGATTCAAAATCATATCCCAGCGTCAACATATGAGTCCCTCCATGATTTAACTCATTTGCTTCATTAATATTGTATTGAAATGCATATCCTACGTAAAAATCTTTCTTTTTTAGTCCTAAAAGGGGTACAATTGCCAGAGGCTCAAAGCTTTGATCATTAAGGAACCTCGTACTAAAACCTGCCCAGTAATAACCATCATCCGTAATTCTTTTACCTTTTATGTTAATGTCAGTGATCGATCTGGCATCACTTTCAAAATATTTAAAGTACAAGGATGGCTCAAGTTCCCAGATTCCTTCATCAAACTCAAATGTATATCCGGTATAGATATAATAGTTTCTCAGCTTTTTAGGTTCCGATTCGTCAAAGACCTTTACATTCTTATTCAATATATTCGCCGCGTTAAAACTGAAAAAGAAACGTTCAACCTTATATAAGAACCCAGCATCAAAATTTGAATTATGCGATGAAATATCGGCCCCTATATTCGGGTCATCATTTGGGTTGTCAAAATCCGAAACATCTATCTTAAACTGTGTAAACTTATAGGAAAGCCCAAATGAAATATACTGTTCATTTGAAGAATTAATCGTCAAATGGTGCGCAAATGACAATTGCCCTCCTATCTGAGAGGTGTTACCATTTTTATCAAGATAAATAACCCCTCCAACTCCTGAGCGCTCCCAAAGGTGGGCATCATAGGATAAAGTCTGCGTATTTGGAGCACCACTCAGGCCTACCCACTGAAAGGCACTGGTTAATCTTAATCGATTCATTTCGCTGTCACCTGCATAAGCCGGATTGATCAGGAAAGGATTTTCAACCAAATATTGCGTAAACGGAGTGAGTTTGAACTCCTGGGCACTTGAATATGCCGTTACAAAAAATAGTATGACGATTATTACTTTTTTCATGATTTTCTATCTAACTAAGCTGAAATTCCCTTTAAATTCTCTATTGTCTGAAGATTCGTTGAGTCGAACCACGTACCAGTAATCACCACTTGGTAGCGGCTTACTTTTATAGTTTCCATCCCAGCTGCTGGTATTCCCTTCATAGCTCGCAATAAGCCGCTGATACCTGTCAAAGATCTTGACAGTGATTTTTGGATATATTTCGATATTAATTGGATACCAGGTATCATTGATCCCATCCCCCTGAGGTGTAAAAAAGTCAGGGATTTCTATATCAAGAAACTCCAGAAATACCGTTTTTTCTATGATACAGCCTCTTTGATCTTTTACATAGAATTTGTAATCACGTGATTCTCTTGTTTCGTTTAGGTTCAGCACATTGGTCGAACCGAAATCATCATCGGAATCAATACTGTATTCATAATCAGGTATACCTCCGTTTGCAACGATCTCATAGACATTGATATCCGTGGGAACCACATTAAAGGTGATAGGAACATACTCCTCTATAACCACTTCAATTGGAGCGTCTGTACATCCATACTCCTTATGGGCAACGGTTACCGTATGCTTGCCTTTTGATACATTTTCAAAGATTCCTGAATCCTGGGTAAGAGAACCATCAAGGGTATAACTCACTTCACCCTCATAAATAGGATCCACCGAAGCAATAATGATATTACTTGCCCCCTGGCATGAGAAATCAGTTTCAGCTTTTAACTCAAGATATACCAGTTGCTCCAGTTCGATGGATTTCTGGGATACACATGAATGAACACCATTCTCTTTTTTGATCCAGATATCATAGATTCCTTTTTCAAGGCCCGTGAAATCAGGGTTTGCTCTAAAATTGGTTCCGTCCATACTGTAGGTTACCTCATAACCCTGATCATTGCCAAGATCAATACTAATCCTTCCGTCTTTTTCACCAACACAGATCACATCTTCCTGAGAAATCGTATATTCGATCTCCTGGTCAAATCCAACTTCCACCGTACTCACCGAAGTACATCCGTTTGCATCTCGGGTAGTTATTTGATAGGACTGCTCATTACTTACAAAAAACTGAGTCTCATCCTGATAGTTTGCCCCGCCATCAATACTGTACTGATACGGAGGAGTACCTCCAGAAGCCGAAGTTTCCAGACTTCCGTTCATTATTTCGCCGTTACAAATGGTTATATTATACAATTTGGCCGATGTCGAGGTGAGTAAGGTAGGTTCGCTAATCGAAAACTCACTTATGTCAAAGCATCCGTCGGCATTTGTGGATCGAACCTGATAATTCCCAATATCCAGATTATTAAACGTATGGCTGTCATTGGTTTTAACAATTGAATTGATAACGGATCCGTTCTGAAGTAATTCAAAGTTATATGAATCAGAAACATCATTGATTTTTATTTCTACAGTACCGTTACTGCTGTCTTTACATAAAGCATCTGAAGGAGTTAATTCTACATCTAGCCCCAAAACTGTTACTACTCGTATAGTCTCCGTACATCCTGTTCTTCTTTGAGTAGCTGTATAAACTCCGGCACCTGTTACGGTGATTTCTTTTGTGTTACCAATCGTATTTCCGTTCTCGTCTGTCCAGATGTAGGTATCATATCCGTCATCACCTGAAAAGGTCAAAGTATTGTTACAAAAGAACAGCTCACTATCAAAAGAACATGAACTGGTATCAACAAACAGATCCATGGAACCCACACTTCCGAGCCCGCAACCATTGATTCCGTTCAATCCGGGTTGTCCTGAAACATTCTGACCCGAGGTTTCTCCGTCATAATATGAAATGATGCTGTTTTCCAAAAGGTTTGTACAGGCATCTGAATAATCAAAACATTCATTCGATGCTGTAACCTGATAACGAATACTGTGATTTGTGGATAATGATTTTCTCTCAACCAGAGAATCATCAATTTCAAACCTCAGTTCGCGCGTAGCCTCGTTAAATGTGTAACTCACACCATCCGGTAACTCCATAGAATTCTCATCAAGAGTCACATTGATAGGCAATGAATTAAGGATATATGTATTCTGAGCGTTATCGGTTCCGATATTTCTAAAATCAATATTGTACCATACGGTTGATCCAAGTGGTACGGGAGACTGATGAGTAATTTGATTGTTAGAAGTGTCCTCAACACTTGTTACGACCTGAAGGTTAGGCTCGATAATATTTATCGCAAAGGTGTTTAGGAAAGAATAAATCCAGTCAGTTCCATTATTACTTGATACTCTGACTGTGGCTCCGGTTTCATTATTTCCGATCAAACTATTGTTCTGATTGATATCAGCTAAATTTAAAAGCTTTTGATCCCAACCCAATGTATTTGTGCTGTTCAGGTTCCGATCCAATACCTGAACCCCATCTTTTGTAATTTTTCCGTTAAAAAAATTATCTACCTCGTTTTCATTATCGTATAAAGCCGTAAAATCCGGATTTGAATCTGATTTAAATAAGAGTTGATCCCCAACTCTCGTTTGGTCACCTTCCAATGCTACAATACCCACTCTACCTTCCACAGGTCCTGAAGGAGGTGTGGTAAAACCAGAATAATTAAAATCTACTACATCGTTAGGAGACCGAGAAACCGCTGAAAATCCGTCAAATGTTGAAATGTACTTTCGGGATTCGGTAGGATCCTCATAAACAATAACCATTGACCATCCTGCTGAAGAGTTAAATCCTTGAGAGGTACTTACATTGGCTACATAGTAATCTCCAATAATGTTTCCACTTGAAGTAACAATGTCCGTAACATCTTTATAATAAATCCAGTCAAGCTGTTCGTCGGCTTCAATGTCAATGTAGGGATTTCCTGGAGTTTTAAATTTAACTTTAGTAGGTTCTAATTCCTCAGGGGATAAAACTGCTCCCCAGTAAAGGCCTGCATAAACTATTCTGTTACAGTTACTTGTTGTAAATCTGGCACTGCTTGAATTAAAAGTAGAATCATCACCATCAATATCGATAAAAACCATATCAATAGTGTTATTTTGACCATCACCATTGTAAGGAGTATCAACGGATTCACCCAAGATCATATTCCCGATAATGGTTAAATCTCCATTGATACCAGCCGTTTCATACCTTTTGGTAAATGGAACTGTGGTCTGGGCCTGAACAAAAAAGCCCGTCATGATAAAAGCAAAAAATAAAAGCCTTAAATTTTTGGTTTGATATACTGTTTGCATAGCATTTATTTAATTTAAACGATAACGTCTTAATAAATAATGACAAAACAGGGAGAAGATTAAATCATTATATGATAACTATGAGAATAACTGAAAAAACAGCAATAAATTGTATTTAGATCAAAATTTTCCATTTCTTTTCTGTAGATGAAGGACCGTGATCTCAAATTGATTATTTTTGAGTTTTAATATTAAATTCTGGAATTGTATGAAAACAACCACGCTTAAAAAACTAACAATACTACTAGTATTTTGTGCTATTTTGACCTCATTTACAGCCGTTTCACAAGTTGGAGGCTGGAAACCCGATCTGGTAGAAGATTCTAACAAAGCACTGGATGAAATGATTGAAAAACAACCGAAACTCCAATCCTATAAAGACAAAGCCTATGGCTATGCGGTTTTTCCTAAAGTTACCAAGGGAGCCATTGGTATAGGGGGTGCCGGTGGCAAAGGAGTTGTTTTTAAAGGAGGTACTCCAATGGGACAATCCTCTCTAAGTCAGGCTACCATAGGGTTTCAATTAGGTGGCCAGCAATACAAGGAAGTTATCTTTTTCGAAAACAAAAAAGCCTATGACAGGTTTACCAACGAAAAAGTCAAATTTGACGGCCAGGCCTCGGCAGTGGCCATTACAGAAGGAGCTTCTGTAGACGTAAACTGGAAAGATGGAATGGCCATTTTTACCCAAACCAGTGGTGGATTAATGTTTGAAGCATCAATTGGAGGACAACATTTTTCTTTTAAACCAAAGGAGTAATTAATATTTGTTAATATTCAGAATAACAAGGGGTTAATTTATTTTTCCCCTTGTTTTTTTATAAGGTTATCTATTACAGATAAAATAATGTAAAAGATGATCACCAACGGAATGGCCACAGTTTTCAAAGTGAAAAGCAAAACAAATGTAGCCGCCAGAAACAGGAATTTGATCTCATTTCCTTTCCAGGCATAATCTTTGAATTTCAGAGAAAACAGAGGAATTTCTGCATTCATAAAATAGCAACCGGCTATTGTCAACCCAATTAAGACATAAATATTTTGAACCAGATCAATAAAAAACTGGCTTTCCCCGTAAAATAAGATCAATGGAAGAGACATGACAAAAATTGAAAAAGCTGGTGTTGGAAGCCCTATAAATGATGAGGTCTGCCTTTCATCAATATTGAAATTTGCCAGTCTGTAAGCAGCTGCAAGCGTTATGAATAACCCGGTAAAAGGGAGGAAATAATAATAGGTTTCCTGATATGCTGTCCAGTTTCCTACCTCGCAACTCAATTCCATAAACCAACGCTGCTTCGAGGCATAAAGCATCATTTGAAACATTACAATCCCTGGGACCACGCCGGAGGTCACCACATCGGCTAAAGAATCCAGTTGTTTACCCAATTCTCCTTCCACTTTGAATTTCCTGGCAAAAAATCCATCAAAAAAATCAAAGAATATTCCCAGAAATACAAAATAGGCAGCAAAGACAAGTTCATCTGTGGCAGCCATCAGAACAGCGATCATTCCTGAAAGTAAATTCAATAAAGTGAAAAGGTTAGGTATGTGCTTTTTCATTTTAGCTTATCAGATTAACAGGAGTAAAAATAACAATTAAATGGACAAACCAACTTTTAATTACTCTGTTAATAAATATTTGAGCTACTATTTCATTTTAGGAGCCTAATTACTACATTAGCACAGCTACTTAATCCAAGAACTTAATGTCAAGCCATACTTCATATACAGAAGAGAATATTCGCTCGTTAGACTGGAAGGAGCATATCAGAATGCGCCCGGGAATGTATATTGGAAAATTGGGAGATGGTTCTGCACCTGATGACGGAATTTACATACTGATCAAAGAGGTACTGGACAACTCCATTGATGAATATGTCATGGGAGCCGGAAAAACCATAGAAATCTCGGTAAAAAACAATCAGGTTACGATCAGAGATTATGGCAGGGGCATCCCTTTGGGGAAAGTGGTTGATGTGGTTTCCAAAATGAATACGGGAGGAAAGTATGACTCCAAGGCGTTTAAGAAATCTGTAGGGCTCAATGGGGTTGGTACAAAAGCAGTCAACGCTCTTTCTTCTCATTTCAGGGTGCAATCGGTACGTGACAATCAAACCAAAATAGCTGAATTTGAAAAAGGCATTCTCGTAAACAACCTCCCTGAAGAGACTTCTTCACTAAGAAAAGGAACCAAAGTTTCTTTTATCCCCGATTTAAAAATATTCCCTCATTACAAGTTCAGAAATGAGTACGTGGTAAAGATGATCAAAAATTATGTTTACCTGAATACGGGCCTTACCATAATTTTCAACGGGGAGAAATACCGTTCTGAAAACGGGTTAAAAGACCTGTTGAATGAAAATATTGCCGAAGAGTCCAAGCTTTTCCCCATTGTTCATCTGATGGAAGATGACATTGAAGTGGCACTTACCTACAGCAAATCTCAGTATAGTGAAGAATACCATTCTTTTGTGAATGGACAGCATACCACACAGGGAGGAACCCATCAAAATGCATTCAGAGAGGCAATTGTAAAGACAATTCGTGAGTTCTTCGGAAAGAATTTTGATGCCTCTGATATTCGGAAATCTATTGTTTGTGCCATCAGCATTAAGGTTATGGAACCTGTATTTGAAAGTCAGACCAAGACCAAACTGGGTTCTACCGAAATGGGTGCTGACCTGCCCACGGTAAGGACCTTTATCAATGATTTTGTAAAAAGAAGGCTTGATAATTATCTGCATAGAAATCCGGAAACGGCTGAAAAGATCCATAAAAAAATAATCCAGGCAGAAAAGGAAAGAAAAGAATTGTCGGGTATTCGAAAGATTGCCAGGGAAAGAGCCAAAAAGGCCAGCCTGCATAACAAAAAGTTACGCGATTGCAGGATTCACCTGAGCGACATGAAGAAAAATGACAGGCTGGACAGCACCCTGTTCATAACAGAGGGTGATTCGGCCAGCGGATCCATAACCAAGTCAAGAGATGTGAATACCCAGGCTGTATTCAGCCTTAAAGGAAAGCCCCTTAACTCCTATGGCCTCAGCAAAAAAATAGTTTATGAAAACGAAGAATTCAACCTGCTTCAGGCTGCGTTGAACATTGAAGATGGCATTGAAAACCTTAGATACAACAATATCGTCATCGCCACTGATGCCGATGTTGATGGTATGCATATTCGTTTGCTACTGATCACTTTCTTTCTTCAGTTTTTCCCTGAGGTAATCAAGGAGGGGCATTTGTATATTCTGGAAACACCGTTGTTCAGGGTAAGGGATAAAAAGGAAACCTTTTACTGTTATTCGGAAAAGGAGAAGCAGGAAGCCAGCAAAAAACTTCGAGGCAAGCCTGAGGTAACCCGATTTAAAGGGCTGGGAGAAATTTCTCCCAATGAATTTGTTCATTTTATAGGAAAGGACATACGGCTGGATCCGGTGATGCTCAATAAGGAGACTTCAGTTGAAAAACTACTTGAATTTTATATGGGCAAAAACACTCCCGAACGTCAGAAATTCATCATAAACAACCTCAAAGTGGAATTGGACCTGATCGAAGAAGGAAACTAAAGAAAGACAGAAAGATTAAATGGATACCCAAGAAGAATTTGAAGAAAATAAGGACCAGAATCAGGATACAATCACTAAGATTGGAGGAATGTATGAGGACTGGTTCTTGGACTATGCCTCTTATGTCATTTTAGAAAGAGCGGTACCCGGGATAAATGATGGCTTTAAACCGGTACAAAGGCGTATCATGCAGTCAATGAAAGACCTGGATGACGGACGTTATAATAAAGTGGCTAATCTGGTGGGTCACACGATGCAATACCACCCTCACGGGGACGCCAGTATTGCAGATGCCATGGTGCAACTGGGTCAAAAGGAGCTTTTGATTGACATGCAGGGAAACTGGGGAAATATTCTTACCGGGGACCGTGCGGCTGCATCAAGATATATTGAGGCCAGGCTTTCAAAATTTGCGCTGGCGGTAGTCTTCAATCCAAAAACCACAAAATGGCAGGCCTCTTATGACGGGAGAAAAAAAGAACCAATTGATTTACCCGTCAAGTTTCCCCTATTACTTGCACAAGGGGCCGAAGGGATCGCTGTTGGGCTGTCCACAAAAATTCTGCCACACAATTTTAATGAGTTGATACAGGCTTCGATTAAAATCCTCAAGGGACAGAGTTTTTCAATTTACCCTGACTTTCTGACGGGTGGTGTGGCTGATGTTACCAATTATAACGAAGGTAAAAGAGGTGGCAAAGTAAGGGTTAGAGCCAAAATTTCTCAAAAGGATAAAAGTTCGTTAGTCATAACCGAAATTCCTTATGGCACCACGACATCTTCACTGATCGATTCAATTTTAAAGGCTAATGACAAAGGCAAGATCAAGATCAAAAGAATCGAGGACAACACAGCCAAGGATGTTGAAATATTAATTTATCTTCCAGGCGGGGTCTCTCCGGACAAGACCATTGATGCCTTGTATGCCTTTACAAACTGTGAGGTTTCCATTTCTCCCCTTTGCTGCATCATTGATGATAACAAACCGATCTTTGTAAGTGTCAAAGAAGTTTTGAAAAGATCGACCAACCACACGGTTGATCTGTTAACCCAAGAGCTGGAAATTCTGTTGGCAGAACTGGAAGAGCAATGGCATTTTTCGTCACTTGAAAGGATTTTCATCGAAAACAGGATTTACAGGGACATTGAAGATGAAGAAACCTGGGAAGGAGTCATTTCAGCCATTGACAAAGGACTCAAACCTCATATTAAGCACCTTAAGAGGGCCGTGACCGAGGAGGATATCGTCAGGTTAACCGAAATAAAGATCAAAAAGATTTCAAAATTTGATATCGACAAGGCAAAACAATTCATCGAGAGCCTTGAAGAAAAGATTGCGGCGGTTAAAAATGACCTGGAGAATATTATTGACTATGCCATTGCCTATTTTAAGAATCTCAAGGAGAAATTTGGCAAAGGCCGAGAGCGAAAAACAGATATTCGAATTTTTGAAAATATTGTTGCAACCAAGGTGGTTTTAAGAAATTCCAAGCTTTATGTAAACCGCTCAGAAGGATTTATCGGCACCGCTCTAAGAAAGGATGAGTTTGTGGCGGATTGTGCCGATATCGACGATATCATTGTTTTCAGAAAAGACGGGAAAATGATGATCACTAAAGTCGATAGCAAAACCTTTGTGGGCAAAGATATTATACATGTTGCCGTCTTTAAGAAGAACGACAAAAGAACGATCTATAACATGATCTATAAAGATGGCAAATCTGGATATACTTATATGAAACGGTTTGCCGTCACATCGATCACTCGTGATAAGGAATACGACCTTACTACAGGGGCAAAAGGTTCAAAAGTATTGTACTTTACGGCTAATCCCAATGGGGAGGCGGAAATCGTGACTGTGAATTTAAGAGCCGTGGGATTGATCAAAAAGTTAAAATGGGATCAGGACCTTGCCGAATTGTCGATTAAAGGAAGGGGAAGTAAGGGAAACTTAGTAACCAAATATTCTGTACGAAAAATAGAACTCAAAGAAAAAGGTGTTTCTACCTTAAAACCAAGAAAAATCTGGTTCGATGAAACGGTACAGAGACTTAATGTTGACGAACGCGGTGACCTTATTGGAGAATTTACAGCAGATGACCGTTTACTGATCATCAATCAAAAAGGAGAGGCAAAAACAATTATTCCTAATTTGAATACCCATTTTGAAAGCGACATGATCGTCCTTGAAAAATGGAATCCCAACAAGCCAATTTCAGTAGTATATTTTGACGGGGAAAGACGACGGTATTATGTCAAGCGTTTCATGATTGAGCATCCGGATAAAGACGAAAAATTCATTTCCGATCATGAAGACTCTAAGTTAATGATCGTTGCCATGGACTTTAGGCCTGTGGCTGAGGTTGTCTACTCCAAAAGAAGCCTCGAAAACGAAACTTTAAATTTTGAAGCATTCATTGCAGTAAAAGGGATTAAAGCTCTTGGAAATCAACTTACTGCTGAAAAAATAAAAGATATTAATTTATTGGAACCATTACCTTATGAAGAACCTGTACTCGAAGAAGTTGAAGTGATTGATGAACAGGTCATAGAAGGTAATAATAATACGGATAAGCATCCTGAAAATGAGGAGGAAGCCTCCAAGAAAGATGAGAATAACGAAGAGGATGACTCAAATCAGATAACTCTTTTTTAAGCCTTGTTTCTTAAAAATTCCACCAGTTTTTGAACAGCTTTTCCTCTGTGGGAAATTCTTCCTTTAGTTGACAAATCCATTTCTGCAAAAGTCAGGTCATATCCAATCGGCCTAAAAATGGGGTCATAACCAAAACCTTGAGTTCCCTTTGGCGAAAGTTCTATTGCACCTTCACAAACACCTTCAAAATATTCCTGGTTCCCATCAATATTCAGGGAAATCACGGTTCTAAATCTGGCTTTTCTGTTGGATTCACCGTCCAAAGCATTCAATAATTTATTTACATTGTCTTTAAATGTGGCATTTTCTCCAGCATATCGTGCAGAATAAACTCCTGGCTCCCCTCCTAGTGCCTCCACCTCCAGCCCTGTATCGTCCGCAAAACAGTCATATCCGTATCCATCTTTTACATGGTCAGATTTTATTTTTGCATTTCCTTCCAGGGTTGTGGCCGTTTCCTCAATTTCTTCAATACAGCCAATTTCATTCAAGGTCATCACCTCAATACCTGATGGCAACAAGTCTTTGATCTCTTTTACCTTGTGTTTGTTATTGGTTGCAAAAACTATTTTCATCTCTATTGTTTGGTTTAAAAATAAGGAATACCATTTGAATGTGAATGAATATTGATTTTTTTATTAAATTTAAGGTACTTAACCCAAAGACTTTATTATGCGCTCTTTATCCCTCTTTTTATTGTTGCTTCTTGTTATTTATTCCTGTGAGACAGAAAAAAAGAAAGACATACCCACTGATGAAAATTTGCAAAAAGAAATTACTTCATCAGGTTCTGAATCCTATCCTACTCAAGTGTATTTTGGCGACACTCATCTTCATACGGATCTATCGATGGATGCCGGAGCTTTCGGGAACCGAATTGGTATGGATGAGGCATATCAGTTCGCCCGTGGAGACGAAGTAACTTCCTCAACGGGAATCAAAACCAAGTTGAACAAGCCTCTGGACTTTCTGGTTGTTGCAGATCACTCTGACGGAATGGGGTTTTTCCCGGACCTGATGGCCGGAAAGGAACATGTGATGCAATATGAAGAATCGGTTAAATGGAAAAAACTGATCGATGAAGGAAAAGGTGGAGAGGCAGCCATTGATATTATCAAAACCTTTTCTCAAGGAAATTTTCCATTTAAAACCAATGAAGTGAGTATGATGACCCCCGTGTGGAAAAATGTGGTTGATGCTGCTGAAAAATATAATGATCCCGGTAGATTTACGGCCTTTATCGGTTATGAGTGGACCTCCCTGATCAAAGGAAATAATCTGCATAGAGTAGTCATTTATCGTGATGACGGAGATGTGGCCATTAAGCAGTTGCCTTTTACCAATGAAGACAGTTCGGATCCGGAAAGGCTATGGGATAACCTTGAAAATTACGAAAAGAATACCGGAGGAAAAGTGCTTGCCATTCCGCATAATGGCAACCTGAGCAATGGAATGATGTTTGCCGAGACTACAGTTTCCGGAAAAGCGTATGATAAAAATTATGTGGATAGAAGAGCCCGGTGGGAGCCTCTTTATGAAGCTACTCAGATCAAAGGTGACGGAGAAGCTCATCCCTTCCTTTCGCCTAATGATGAATTTGCAGATTACGAAAACTGGGACAAAGGCAACCTGGATATGAGTGAGGCGAAAACCAATGACATGCTTCAGTATGAATATACGCGCTCTGCCTTAAAATTAGGCCTAAAATTCAAACATGAATTGGGGACAAACCCTTACAAATTTGGGCTAATCGGAAGTACGGATTCTCACACCTCACTGGCAACCGGTGATGAGGACAACTTCTTTGGAAAGGCCTCAAATGTAGAACCGGGAAAGGATCGCTGGAATCATCCTTTCATCGATTCTGACAAAGGTGTAGTCAATACCTGGGAAACAATTGCTTCAGGTTATGCAGCTGTCTGGGCACATGAAAATACCAGAGCGTCTTTATGGGATGCCATGATGCGAAAAGAAACCTATGCTACCACCGGGTCCCGTATGACGGTTCGCTTTTTTGGAGGATGGGATTTTACCGAGAATGATCTGGGCGATGCTATGGTACAAATGGGATATAAAAAAGGTGTACCTATGGGTGGTGACCTGGCAAAAGGTGAAGGAAAATCCCCTACTTTTATGGTTTATGCCTTAATGGATCCCGATCGCGGCAGCCTGGACAGAATTCAAATTGTCAAGGGTTGGTTAAATGAAGATGGCAGTCTAAGTGAAAAAGTTTTTGATGTGGTATGGAGCGGTGACAGAAAACCGGGAACAGATGGCAAGGTGCCTTCAGTAGGAAATACAGTCAATACGGAAGATGCAACCTGGGACAATTCAATTGGGGCCACTGAACTGAAAAAAGTATGGACTGACCCTGATTTTGATCCGGCGGCTGAAGCCTTTTATTATGTTAGAGTCCTTGAAATACCAACTCCAAGATGGACACTCTATGATAAAGTCAGGTATGGTGCAGAGCTTTCAGACGAAGTACCTCTTACTTCTACTGAGCGCGCCTATACTTCCCCAATTTGGTATTCTCCAACCTACTAAATCTGAATTATGAATAAGTATCAATTTTTAACAACAACTCTGTTATTTATACCATTTCTAGTCATGGGTCAGCAAGTGGGTGAAATGACAATGGATATGAAAGAAGGTGAAAAGATTCATCAAAAGAGAGGTTACTCACCCTATGCAGGACGCTATTTTCCCACACAGGTTTTTTGGGGTGACACGCACCTTCACACAAGTAATTCGTTAGATGCCAGAGCTTTTGGAACCGTATTGGGCCCAGAAGAAGCCTATCGTCTTGCCCGGGGAGAAGAAATAACAGCAACTCATGGCGAGAAAATAAAACTCTCGCGGCCACTTGACTGGCTGGTCGTAGCCGACCATTCAGACGGAATGGGAGCCATGAATGAAATTATCAAAGGAGATCCGAATTTAATGTCAGATGCCACAGTAAAAGACTGGCACGAAAGAATCAATCAAGGAGGTAAGGAAGCTTTAATGGCAACGATGGACGTAATTAACAGCTTTGCTCTTGGAAATATTCCCAAGGTACTGATCGATGAAGATTTCGCTCAAACAGTTTGGGACCGATATATTAAAACTGCAGAAAAATACAATGATCCGGGAAGATTTACAACGATCATCGGTTATGAGTGGACTTCTACCGAAAATGGCAATAACTTGCATCGAAATGTACTTTATCGTGACAATGGAGATCTGGCAAGGCAAATGCTTCCTTATACAACAACTGAGAGCTTTAACCCGGAAGACCTCTGGAAATGGATGGAACAGTATGAATTAAAAACCAAGGGAAATGTACTTGCCCTTGCTCACAACGGGAATTTGAGCAATGGAATCATGTTTCCGGTTGAGGTCAATCCGGCCACCGGAAAACCACTGGATGCAGACTACATGAAAGATCGTATTAAATGGGAACCACTTTATGAAATTACCCAGATCAAAGGAGATGGAGAGGCTCATCCGCTGCTTTCGCCTAATGACGAATTTGCCGATTACGAGAATTGGGAAAAGGGAAATCTCAATTTGAGTGTAGCAAAAACGGATGATATGCTTCAGTACGAATATGCAAGGGAAGCCCTTAAGAACGGATTAAAAATGGAAGCCAAATTTGGCACGAATCCTTATAAGTTTGGAGTTGTGGGATCAACAGATTCCCATACCAGTCTCGCTACAGCTGAAGAAGATAATTTTTTCGGTAAACATTCCGGTAATGAACCCAGTGCACATCGTGCTACTGGAATTGTAGGTGAATTCGAGGGAAATAAAATCTTCGACTGGGAGCTGGTTGCCTCAGGGTATGCCGGGGTATGGGCCACTGAGAACACAAGGGAGGCTATTTTTGATGCCATGGCAAGAAAAGAGGTATACGCAACAACAGGGCCAAGAATACTTGTCAGGTTTTTTGGTGGCTGGGACTTTGACAGCAGTGACGCCAAGAACAGACTTCCAGCGGAAACAGGTTACTCCAAAGGAGTTCCCATGGGAGGAGATTTATATAAAGCGCCTAAAGGAAAAGTACCAACCTTCCTCGTGGGGGCCTTAAAGGACCCCTATGGAGGAAATCTGGACAGAATTCAAATCATCAAAGGCTGGCTGGATAAATCCGGTAAAACACATGAAAAAGTTTACAATGTGGTTTGGAGCGACATGGATATGAGAAAAGCGGATAAGAACGGTAAAATCCCGGATGTGGGCAATACAGTTGACGTGGCTAATGCAACCTGGTCAAATACCATCGGAAGAGCAGAACTCATTTCAGTTTGGAAGGATCCTGACTTTGACCCCAAGCAAAGAGCGTTCTATTATGCACGAGTCATTGAAATCCCGACCCCGAGATGGACCGCTTACGACGCGAAGAGATTCGGGGTTGAAATGCCAAAGGAATCCCCGATGACAACAACGGAAAGAGCTTATACCTCACCCATTTGGTACACTCCTTAAATGAATATTTTATTATTTATGATAAAAAGGTCCTGATTTGATTAGGATCTTTTTTTTATCTTTAAACATCTCACGTTACTTAACAAATCTTAAAATAACAGTCATGAAAATTATCTTCCCCTTGATTTTCATCTTTTTTGTATTCTACAGTTGTGAAAAAAGAAATCAGGAAAAACAAATGAACGAGATTTCTGAAACGTCCAAAACCGAGGATCAAATTAAAATCAATCCATTAAAAGATGCTTATTTTGGCGAAACGCATGTACACACCAGTTCCTCAATGGATGCTTTTATTGGAGGAAACAGACTAACTCCTGAGGATGCATACCGATTTGCAAGAGGCGAAGAGGTTATGGCGAATGGTAGTCCACACCGACTTAAACGGCCTTTGGATTTCTGTGCAATTTCAGATCATGCTGAATATCTCGGAGAAACCTATACGTTAATGAATGAAGGCACTCCTGGTTATGATGACCCAGTTGCTCAGCAAATGCGTAATGCAGATAATTATGAAGATGCGATGGCGCTTTTTGTGAAATATGTGATTACTCCGGCAAGAACAGGCGGCTCCTCTCATCCTGACTTCTATCAGGGAGAAGCTTCAACGATCTCGGGCTGGCGTAAAAATTTTAACGCCACTGAAAAATACAACGAACCTGGAGTTTTTACAACACTTCATGCTTTTGAATGGACCTCGGCCCCAAATGCAGGTAACTTGCATCGAAACATCATATTTAGAGACACTATAGTCCCCAAGGTTCCATTCAGTGCAAATGACAGCAGAGATCCTCAAAAACTCTGGGTATGGATGCAGTTGCAAATGGATTCGGGAGCCTCATTGCTTGCCATACCACACAACTCTAATGGAAGCAAGGGGATGATGTTTCCAGAAGTTGATATTGAGGGAAATCCCATTGACCTCTCTTACGCCCAAACAAGACAAAAAATGGAACCCCTGATCGAAATGATGCAGATCAAGGGAAACTCTGAAGTTCATCCCCAATTTTGGCCCAATGATGAATTTGCTGATTTTGAAATGGCCTATTCCATACAAGACTATAGCGGCAGAAAATTTGAAAAGAAAAATTATGTACGTTATGGACTGGAAAGAGGCCTTAAATATGAAGAGGATCTTGGCGTAAATCCATTTAAATATGGATTCGTTGGAGGTACGGATAATCATAACGGCACCCCCGGTAATGTGGAGGAAGATAATTATGGTGTGGGAAGCCATGGCTATGCTGATCAAACCGCAGAGAACAGAACCAGACAGGTTATCGATGGCTGGGCAACAGCTTATGACATTAGTCCTGGTGCCCTCACGGGAGTTTGGGCTGATTCCAACACGCGTGGATCTATTTGGGATGGCCTGTACAGTAAAGAAACATTTGCTACCAGTGGGCCGAGAATAAAAGTACGTTTTTTTGGAGGTTACAACTTCAAATCATCCTATAACGATGATAGCTATGTTGAGGATGGATATGCAAAAGGAGTACCTATGGGGAGTAATTTGTCACCCTCAAAAGAAGACAGTCCACAATTTATCGTATGGGCCATGAAGGATCCATTGGGTCCTGGTCTTGATCGGATACAAATCATCAAAGGATGGTTGGATAATGGTGAGATGAGGGAAAAGGTTTTCAATGTCGCCGTTTCAGACAACAGAGAAATAAAACCCGATGGCTCAGTTGACCCTGTGGATGCCCCTGTTAATCTGGAAACAGGAGAATTTAATACTGAAAAAGGAAGCTCACAATTGATGACAGTTTGGACGGATCCGCAATTTAAAGCCTCTGAAAGAGCTTTTTACTATGTGAGAGTATTACAGCTACCTGCCGCCAGATGGACCCTTTATGACGAATTAAGGGAAGGTGTCTCGTATCCGGAATCAATCCCGAAATCTATTGTAGAAAGAGCATGGTCAAGTCCTATTTGGTATCAACCATAAAGTTTAAACATGTAGGGCAGAATATTTTTTACTAACATACTATTGTTATCTGTAAAAAATAGCAAAATCAATACCTTTCAAAACATTTGCGATTAGATTTTATGAAATGTCATTTAAATAGTATTTTTAAAGCTGATAAAATTGCCTAGATGAAAAAAATATTAAAAGAACCCCTGGCCCATTTTCTGTTATTTGGACTAGCCTTATTCGCTCTTTACGGACTGGTAAACAAAGAAGATGACAGCGCTGACACAATAGTGATTGATGATTTTGATATGAATAATATCATTGCAAGCTGGGAAATGCAATGGAAGAGACTACCCTCGGATGAGGAACTTAAAAGCTTGATTCAACAGAACATCAAACAGGAAATTTTCTATCAGGAGGCGCTTAAAATGAATCTGGACCATAATGATGAAATTATTAAACGAAGGTTAGCCCAAAAAATGCAGTTTTTATCGAATGATCTGGCAACCATATCTGAGCCTTCTGAAGAAGAATTAATGAATTTCTATAATGAAAATGTCAATAATTATTTAAGCCCTTATTCTTATTCTTTTTATCAGATCATTTTTAGTCCTGATCATCGAAGCGATCCGAAGAAAGACGCACAAAAGTTAATGGGCGCGATTCATAATACTGATCCAACCGCTATTTCTAATGAAGGGGACTCCATGCCTTTCCCCTACTTTTTTAAAGAGACTGATGCAATTGAGGTTCAGCGACGTCTTGGAAATGAATTCTCTGAAGAGCTTGAAGAATTACCTGTTGAACAATGGCTGGGCCCGATAAAATCCGGATTTGGTTATCATTTGGTTTATATCCTTGAAAGAACAGATCCGCAAAAACCGGAATTTGAATCAATTAGAAATGAATTGGTAAGAGATCTCGAATACCGCAATCAACAGAAACTTGATCAGCTTATTTTTGAAGAATTAAAGAAAAAATATAATATAGAATATGAACTCGATCCGGAAAAATTTGATGAGTCTTTTGTTGAGTATTTAAAAGAATAATAAATTTTAAAAGGTATGAAAAAGATCATTCTAATACTTACAGTTTCCATAGTTTCATTGAGTATGTCCTCAGTATATTGCCATGAGATCAGGCCCGCTTATTTACAGATTATTCAGGTTGCTGAAGATTCTTATGAAGTATTTTGGAAAGTTCCCAGCATGGGTGATGCGGTGCCCAAGATTCAGCCCGTTTTCCCTAGTTCTTTTTCCATTGAAAACTTAAAAGCTCCAAATCAAATTCCTGGTTCCGTTATTTATTATTATTTAATTCGTTCTGATGAATCATTACAAGGCAAAGAATTATACATTAAAGGTCTTGATAAAACCCTGATTGATGTTTTGGTAACGGTTACCTATCTCAATGGAGAAAAGGCAACCCTGCTGCTCCAGGCTGATAAGAACAGTAGTTTGATCCCGGGGCAAACCAGTGCTTATGATGTCATTAAAACGTATACGATTCTGGGGGTGGAACATATATTACTTGGCATTGATCATTTGCTGTTTGTTCTTGCTTTGATCATGATCACAAAAGGAAAATGGAAGATTCTAAAGACCATTACGGCTTTCACAATTGCTCACAGTATTACCCTGTCACTTGCGGCACTGGGCTATGTAAATTTTCCGGGTGCTCCGGTTGAAGCCGTTATTGCACTGAGTATTGTTTTTTTAGCTCTTGAAATATTAAAGAACATTAAAGGAGAACAAACCCTTACAAGCAGGAAACCCTGGATCGTTGCGTTTAGTTTTGGTTTGCTCCATGGTTTTGGCTTTGCCGGAGCGTTGGCGGATATAGGTCTTCCTCAACATGAGATTCCACTTGCACTTGCTTTTTTCAACATTGGGGTGGAACTGGGTCAGCTTATCTTTGTAGTAATTATCCTGGGGTTGATTAAACTATTATCTCTTTACAAAAACTGGCCGGTATACAGCAGAAAAATTCCTGCCTATGCCATAGGTTCCCTGGCTGCTTTTTGGATGATACAACGCGTCGTTGCTTTCTGGGATTAAACCTCTTTTCTTCTTGTTCAATAAATTATTGTTTACTAACTTTAATGGAATTAATGAAACTTCTTATTCGTTTGACATGAAGAGTTCCATCTATTATTCAGCAACACTTAGCATGGCATTTCTTTCGATACGTTTCGTTGGCCTCTTTATTGATTTGACCCATAAAGATCTCTTTTTGATTATAGGGTTAGGCATTTTACTTTTAGTGACATTGCCCCTCTATTTAACTGAAAGAAGAAGATATGACAAAAAGAAACAAATCATATTCAAAACTTTTAACAAAGGAGGAAAAATTGATAAAAACAATAAGAAAAAACCTCTACAGAATTCTGAATACCCTTCCTTTAGGAAACAAAAAAGTGGCTTAACCTGGACTGGTGGCAGCGTTCATGGCTCAAGTGCCAAAAGAGGTTCCAAAAGAGGATTTTTAAAACACTAAAGAAATCCTATTAAACTCTGAACAACTCCATTTTCAGAAAAGAAACCAGGATTAAGTTCATGATAGTCAATAAATCCGGCCGCAAATATCATTACCACCGCTTTATTAATTTCTTAAAACCCTCAACAAGAAAATAGGCAATAAAACCTACTACTAATCCCACCAAAAGTTCGGAAACAATCATAGGTAAGGCGTGAAGAAAATCATGAACCTCCTTGATGTTGTGCACAAACATTCCTCCTCCTACCAATAGCATGGCTATAGTGCCAATGACCGCCAGTAACTTGATTAGTTTAGGAAGTGAATACACCAATCCTTTTCCGATGATCACGAAGACGGATTTAACGAATTGGCTTTTCCCCCTGGCCATATGGATCAACTTCATTCCCGTATCATCCATACGCACCATTAAAGCTACAATACCGTAGACCCCGATTGTGGCTATAATCGCAACTATGGAAACGACAAGGATCTGCTCGAGTAGTGGCTGTTCCGTTACCGTTCCCAGGGCGATCATGATGATCTCCAAGGATAAAATAAAGTCTGTTATAATGGTATTCTTAATCTTTGCTTTTTCAACTTCAAGCAATTCCTCTTCTGTCTGAAACTGAACCTTTTCTTTTTTGTTGTGCTTTTTATCAAAGAACGTATGTACGATCTTTTCTACACCCTCAAAACTTAAATAGACCCCGCCGATTAGGAGGATGGGAACTATAAATTGAGGGGCATAAGCACTTAATAAGAACGCAAAGGGTAATATTATCAATTTATTGAGAAAGGAACCTTTGGTAATCTTCCAAAGTACCGGTAACTCCCTTGAAGCCCTGAAGCTGGATGCTTTTTCAGCCCCAACGGCCAAATCATCTCCCAAAACACCTGCAGTTTTCTTTGTGGCAAATTTTGCCATCAGAGCTACATCGTCCATCAATGTAGCTATATCATCTAAAATTGCAAAAAATCCTGTCACAAGGCTAAGACTTTAATCATTAATTATTTCATGGGTTCTGTCATTCGTGATGATACGGCTCATTTTTTAAAATACTAAAAGCTCTGTACAATTGTTCAACAGCAAATAATCGAATCATTTGATGCGAAAAGGTCATTTTTGACAAGGATATCTTGCCCGTCGATTTATTGTAAACTGCTTCTGAGAACCCATAAGGGCCTCCTATGACAAGAACAAATCTTTTTACTCCTGAATTCATTTTCTTTTGAAGGAATCGTGAAAATTCCACCGATCTGAACATCTCTCCTTTTTCGTCCAGAAGCCATAACTGATCTCCTGGAACAACCTTCTTGAGTATGAACTGGCCTTCTTTATCCTTCTGGTCCTTTTCGGACATATTTTTAATGTTCTTTACATCGGGTATTATTTCCAGATCAAAATTGATATAATGTCTCAATCTCTTTTCATACTTCTGAATTAAAACCTGAAGGTTTTTGTCATCTGTTTTCCCTATAACCAGTAATTTGATTTTCATTCAACCGATTGTTTTGGTAAATATAAAGACTTATTTTTGCATGGATAAATTGAAAACTATGATCAGTAAAGAACAGATGTCTATTGAACTTCAGGGGATTATCAAAAACGGAATTCGCGAGGATATCGGTGAAGGAGATCACAGTTCACTTGCCTGTATTCCAAAAGACGCCAAGGGCAAAGCGAAATTACTGGTAAAGGAAAAAGGAATCATTGCCGGGGTGGAATTTGCCAAGATGATTTTTAAGGAAGTTGATCCTGATTTAATTGTTGAAACCTTTATCGATGATGGAACTAGGGTCAATGAGGGAGATATTGTGTTTTTTGTGACGGGAAGTTCTCAATCGATTTTAAAGGCTGAAAGACTGGTGTTAAATGCCATGCAGCGAATGAGTGCGATTGCCACCAAAACCAAGAAATTTGTTGATCTCCTAAAAGGTACCCGAACCAAAATACTGGATACAAGAAAAACAACTCCTGGCATCAGAGCCATTGAAAAATGGGCAGTTAAAATTGGTGGGGGTGTGAATCATCGATTCGCATTGTATGACATGATCATGCTAAAAGACAATCACATTGATTTTGCCGGCGGAGTAGACAGGGCCATTAAAAAGACTAAAAATTACCTTAAGGAGAATAATCTGGATCTTAAGATTATAGTGGAAGCCAGGAGTTTAGAGGAAATCGAATCCATACTTGATCATGATGGCATTCATCGGATCCTCATTGATAATTTTAATTACGAGGACACAGAAAAGGCGGTCAAACTCATTGCCGGGCAATGTGAAACGGAATCTTCGGGTGGAATAACACTGCAAACGGCAAGAAAATATGCAGAATGTGGGGTAGATTATATTTCTTCAGGGGCACTGACGCATTCGGTAAGCAATATGGACCTTAGTTTAAAGGCCATCTAAAAGTTTTACCTTGTAAACTCATTATCCCTTTTCAACAGGTAAATGATTCATACTGCCCCACTCCGTCCATGAACCATCATAAACCGACAGATTCTTTAATCCGCTTAATTCGGCACCCAGGGCCAATACACAGGCAGTTATTCCCGAGCCACATGAAAAAATAAGGCCATTTTCTGTCAAGGGATACGCTGAAAATATCCTGTTTAACTCCTTTTCATCACGCATTTTACCCTCTTTTAAAAGCTGTGTATAAGGCAGGCTCTTAGAACCCGGGATATGGCCACTTTTCAATCCTTCTCTTGGTTCTTCTGCCAAACCCAGAAATCGTTCCTTCGCCCTGGCATCCAGTATCAACTTTTGATCATCCTTTAAATTTTTAAGTACTTCCGGGTGATCAATAATATAATCTTTATCAAACTTTCCGTCAAAATCTCCTGCTTTTGATCTATTCTTTCCCTTAAGTTCCGTAACTCCTCCTATAGATATCCAGGCAGGAAGGCCTCCATTTAAAACGGCAACATTATGGTGTCCCATGGCCCTGAACATCCACCATGCCCTTGCACTGGAATAGATACCGTGATCATCGTAAACAACGATAGCGGAATCCTTATTTATTCCCAGCCTTCTAGCCGCTGCAATGAACTCATTTTCACCTGGCCAGGTATTTGGATAGATGGCATTTACATCACTAAACTCTTTTTTAATGTCAAAAAACAGTGCTCCCTTAATCTGTTCTTTTGGAGATTCAACAGCTTTCCCTTTTACGGCCTTAGGTAAGGTAGCATCCAGAACAACAAGATTTGATGCCCCAAGATTCCGGAGTAACCAATCAGCTTCGACGACTGGAGTTTTGATATGAAATTCAGGCATGATCCAAAGGGTTTTTTAATTTTTTTCTTTCAACATAGGCACGAACCTAAAATCACCGTACTCCAGTTTTTCAAATTTCTTTTCACCGGTCCGTGTAAAAACAGTCATTACCTGAATATCATCTCCTACAGGAATAACCAGCTTTCCTCCTATTTTTAATTGTCCCAGCAATTCTTTTGGTACATAGGGTGCCCCTGCCGTTACAATTATGCCGTCAAATGGTGCATCTTCCGGAAGTCCTTTATAACCGTCACCAAAAACAATCTTCTTAGGTACATAACCCACTTTAGGGAGAAACTTTTTTACCTTGGTATAAAGTTCCTTTTGTCTTTCTATACTGTAAACCTGGGCTTTCAATTCTATCAGTACGGCAGTCTGATAACCTGAGCCGGTTCCAATTTCAAGTATTTTTTGACCTGGTTTGACTTCCAGTAATTCAGTTTGGAACGCCACTGTATAGGGTTGTGAAATCGTTTGGTCTGCTCCAATGGGAAAGGGTTTATCCTGATAAGCAAAATCCACAAACCCGGAATCCATAAACAGGTGCCTCGGTACTTTTGCAATAGCATCCAGTACCAGTTTATCTTTTATTCCTTTCCGCTTAATGGTTGAAACCAACTGATTTCTCAGACCTTTATGTCTGTTAGAATCATTTATTATCATGCCGTAAAATTAGACAAATAATTCTTGATTTTATACTTTAAAATCAATACTCGTCAATCATGTTATTATACTCTTCAAAGAGAATCTCGTAATCCCCTGAGCTAAAGGTATAAATGTGCCATATCATCAAAAGGATTCCAATAATAATACCTATTATGGATGTAGTTTTTCCTGTCTGCGCATTATTTATTCCGTCAAATGCATTTGGATCTTCCTCATGGATTTTTATTGCTTTATTGGCGTTGCTAAGGCCTATAATACCAAGAATGACCCCAATTAAACCCCAGCAACAGCATGCGGTAACAATCGAGCTGATTCCGAGAATCAAAGCACTTCTTGAATAAGGTAGTTTTTCTTTGTACATAATATCAAAATTTAAGAACGTAATTTAAAAGTATGATTGCTGTATTTAAAACAAAAAGCCATTTCAGAATCAAGTGTCCCTTTTGAAAATTTAACTTAAGATGCAGGCCCAGATAGATGAACATGATCAATAAGGTATAAATAGCGGGATACATCAGGAAAGCCTTCAAAAACTCTCCCTTTAGCAAAAAAATGAATGCACGCTGAAATCCGCATCCTGCGCATTCCACTCCAAATTCCTTCCATTGACAAGAAAGCATGTTTTCCTCGAGGAAAGTAATAAATCCCATGTAGCTAGTGTTTGAAAAGCAAATAAAAATACAATTTTTTAAGTATATATTTGCCACTATGAATTCGAAGGTTCCATTTAAAATTGGCGACAAGGTTAGCGTAGTTAATGATACGCTGGAAGGCGAAATTGTCCAAATCGATGCGGAAACTGTTACGATTTGCAGCGCAGATGGTTTTCACTACAAATTTCTGTATCATGAGCTCGTCGCCAGGAAAGAGTGGAAAAATATGATTGAGACTTTTGAACCTGAAAGCCCTGATGAGGCTGCCAGGAAAAAGCCAAAAAGCAAATCAAAAAAAGGGGAACTGATCACAGAAGTGGACCTGCATATACATGAACTTATCGATTCCGAAAAAGGGATGAGCAACTTTGAAAAATTGTCACTTCAACTGGAGACTGCAAGAAAAACCCTGGAATCAAGCCTTGCGAAAAAACATCAAAAAATAATTTTTATTCATGGAAGGGGTGCAGGGGTACTCAAAAAAGAGCTGATCAATTTACTGAGTAAATATCCTGTGATTTATCATGATGCCTCCTACTCCGAATATGGACAAGGCGCTACTGAAGTCATTCTCTTTCAAAACAGAAATAAAAATTAAGAAGCAGGTCCGGTTTCAACGGTTCCGTAAACAAAAGTTTCGTCAAGTTTAAGTTCCTGGTCATCTACCCTCAATACTACATCATTAAGCACCACATAATGCTTCCAGCCCGTTATGGTTTCTCCGTCCGTATCGTAAATCGGTTCATTGACCACAAAAATAGTTCCTGAAACTCCTCTCCAGTCCTTCAAAACTCCGGGTTCAACCGGCGGTACCGAAGCGCAGAAATAACTATCGGTTAACTGATCGTCAAAAAGCCTGTAAGTAACAGTATAATCACCATTTTCGCTAACATTAACAGGTAGAACCGGATCTTCATCCTTCCTGATCTGAAGATCTGTTAAAGTGACAATCAAAGCTTCTCTCTGTTCATTCGTACTTAGCCTGTAAAGGGTATATTTATTAGTACCACAAATATTTACCTCATCTTCAAATTCAAAACTTGAAATATCCAAATCGCCGTCATTACACGAATAAACGAAGGTAAGTACAACCAACAAAAACAACTTCTTCATACTTAGAAAAGTCAAATTTCAACAAACAATTACCATCTAAAAGATGCACAAAAGTAAGGTTTTATGCGGATTTTAAAATAGTATTGCTAATAAAATAATTACTTTTGTCACATGCAAAAAATTTATTTTGACAATGCAGCCACCACTCCCCTTGACCCAGATGTGATCAGGGCAATGGCTGAGCATATGACGGACAATTTTGGCAATCCTTCTTCTTCGCATGGATTTGGAAGAAAAGCAAAGGCCGAGCTAGAAACAGCAAGAAAAAAAATCGCTGCCTATTTCAATTGTTCAGCTTCAGAAGTAGTATTTACTGCAGGCGGAAGTGAAGCCGATAATATGGTATTATACAATGCGGTAAAGGAGCTTGGGGTAAAGAGAATAATAAGTTCTCCCTTGGAGCATCATGCCGTATTGCACACCATTGAAGCCCTCGGTAAAGAGTTCAACATCGAGATTGTTTATGTCTCTGTAGACGGGCAGGGAGAGATTGATTATGAAGAATTGGAGAGTTTGTTAAATTCGGGAGATACAAAAACACTTGTTAGCCTGATGCTGGTGAACAATGAACTGGGAAATATTCTGGATGCATCACGGGTTTCCGAGATATGTAAGAAAACCAATACTCTTTTTCATTCGGACACGGTTCAGGGAATCGGACATGTTCCTATTGACCTTAAAGGAATTCCCATTGATTTTATTGCCGCAAGTGCCCATAAGTTTCATGGCCCGAAGGGCGTGGGATTTGCCATCATTAATAAGGCATATAAGTTTGAACCCATGTTACACGGAGGAGAGCAGGAAATGGGACTCAGGGCAGGTACAGAGAACACCCATAGTATTGTTGGCCTTTCCAAGGCGCTTTCCTTGGCCATGGATCATTTTAATGAGGATAAGAAGTTTATCTCAGATCTAAAGCAATATTTTATTCAAAATCTCAAGGCAAAGATTCCTGGAATTGAATTCAACGGCCTGTCTGAAAACCCGGATAGATCTGCCTTTCATATTTTAAATGTAAGGTTCCCGAGAGAAATTCCTATGTTATTGTTTAACCTTGACCTTAAAGGAGTCGCGGCATCAGGAGGCAGTGCCTGTCAAAGTGGTAGCAGTAAGGGATCGCATGTTCTCGGAGCCATACTTAGTGAAGAGGACGCAAAACTTACTTCTGTTCGTTTCTCATTCAGTAAATTCAATACCAGAAAAGAAGTGGATCAGGTTATAGAAGTACTGGTTTCACTGACAGGAAAATAAGAAGAAATCATTGGAAAATAAAAAAGGTTGTGAATCTCACAACCTTTTTTTATATCGATCAACTATCAGCATCGAGATAGTTGGGGATTCCGTCTCCGTCAGTATCATCGTTTCTAGGATCTCCGTCTTCATTCGTATCCTCCAAAAATGTAGGGGTACCATCGTTGTCATCGTCAATATCGCGATAATCAGGGATACCATCACCGTCAGTATCATCGTTAACAACATCCCCGTCTCCATCTATATCTTCATCATTATTAATAACAAAATCTCCATCTGCATCAGCAAAAATCACTTTGCCCAGATCGATAAAATAATAGATTGGTGTGTTTGGAGGAATTGAAATTGATCCGATATTGGCATATCCAAGTCCGGAAGGCATAAAAAACACTCCGTTACCGGTATTTTCATAACCAAAGGATTCGTCAGGATAAATTACCTTTTCACCAGCTTTATAATAACTAACCCCATATCTGAAACCGGGAATGGTCTGTGGTAGATGAAACCAGGATTTATTTGTTGTGTAATTTGTATTTTCATCAAACTTGGTACTATCCAGCATAAAACCTCTGTACAAAACCTGAACAGAATCATTTCTGCTTGCCTGTATTCCGGTTCCTTCACTGTTTACGTAATAGTACATTTTGTAATCAATATCATTGTACTCAATTTCATCAACACTAACAATTTCATAAAGAGGTGTTTCCCCGTTTGTAATCGTATCGATTTCCATATCCTCGGTTAGATAATGTGTTTGAAGAAACTCTACCAAAACTGCATCATCTATCAGGGCCTGAGCCACTGGATCATGATCCGGTATTTTTGGTTCATCATCATCACTACAGGCATAAATTGCTATTCCAAGCAATACCACAAATAAATAGTTCAATTTCATTTTCATCATTTTGTCGCGCAATTTACAATTTTAAAAAATTTCAAATAACAGGGTCGTGATATTTAACAAAATATTAGTCTAGCAAAACCCATGCCATCCAAATCATAAGAAAGTTTAATTATCTGAATTCTATTTTTCTCATTCTTAAGCTGAGCGGAGTAATTTCAAGGTATTCATCGTCACGTATATATTCCATGCATTCTTCCAGCGAAAAATCAATTTTCGGGAAGATCTTTGCTGCGTCATCCGCTCCGGATGACCTTACATTGGTAAGCTTTTTACCTTTGATCAGATTTACACCCATATCCTCCTGTCTGCTGTTCTCTCCAACTACCTGTCCTTTATAGATTTCTTCGTTAGGATCAATAAAAAACTTCCCGCGGTCCTGTAATCTGTCGATAGCATAAGCCGTTGCCTTCCCGGCTTCAGAAGAAACGATAGCTCCATTTGACACTTCACTAAAATCACCCTTGTAAGCATCATAACCTCTCAACCTGTGATTGATGATAGACTCCCCCTGAGTTGCCGTAAGAATCTTGTTCCTCAATCCGATCAAACCCCTGGACGGGATATCAAATTCCAGATGCTGAAGATCACCTTTTGGCTCCATTACATGGAGGTCCCCTTTTCTCAGGGTAACAAGGTTTATGGCCTTACTGGCCAGCTCCTCGGGAACATCGATCACCAGAGTTTCAAAAGGTTCACTTTTAACTCCATCAATATCTTTTAGTATCACTTTTGGCCGGCCCACCTGCAACTCGTAACCTTCTCTCCTCATGGTTTCAATTAGTACCGATAAATGCAGGATCCCTCTTCCGTAAACGATAAACTTATCTTCTGTATCCGTCTCCTCAACACGTAATGCCAGATTCTTTTCAGTTTCCTTAAAGAGCCTGTCCCTCAAGTGACGAGAGGTTACAAACTTCCCTTCCTTTCCGAAAAAGGGAGAGTTATTAATGGTAAATAACATGCTCATGGTAGGTTTGTCCACCTCAATTCTGGGCAACGCCTCAGGAGACTCAAGATCAGCTATTGTGTCTCCGATCTCAAATCCTTCAATACCGGTAATGGCACAAATATCCCCACTTCTCACTTTGGCCGTTTTGGCTTTGCCCAAACCTTCAAAAGTATGAAGTTCTTTAATTCTGACTTTTTTTACGGACCCGTCAGCCTTACACAAAGAATAATCTTTACCTTCTTCCAAATCACCTCTAAAAACTCTTCCAATAGCTATTCTACCGGTGAATGATGAATAATCAAGTGAAGTGATCTGCATTTGGGGTGAACCCTCCCTGTAAGGAGCCTCGGGAATATTCTCGATTATGGCATCAAGCAAAGGAATGATATTGTCTGTTTCTTCCTTCCAGTCGGTATTCATCCAGCCGTTTTTAGCAGAACCGTAAATCGTATTAAACTCTAACTGCTCCTCTGTTGCATCCAAAGCAAACATCAGGTCAAATACTTTCTCGTGGACCAGTTCAGGAGTACAGTTATCTTTATCAACCTTGTTGACTACAACAATTGGCATCAAACCAATTTCAAGCGCCTTGCTCAATACAAATCTTGTTTGTGGCATGGGCCCTTCAAAAGCATCAACCAGCAACAATACCCCGTCTGCCATTTTTAATACCCGCTCCACTTCACCACCAAAGTCTGCGTGTCCCGGAGTATCGATCACATTGATCTTTATCCCTTTATAATTGACCGAAACATTTTTCGACAAAATGGTAATTCCTCTTTCTCTTTCCAGATCATTATTATCCAAAAGAAGATCCGTTCTTTCCTTCCTCTGGTCCAGGATCTTGGCCTGATCAATGATTTTATCTACCAAAGTTGTTTTACCATGGTCAACGTGAGCAATAATTGCTATGTTTCTGATTGATTGCATATACATTTTTTAGAAAGTGCAAAAGTAATTCTTTATTTTGATTGTCAGGGTATTTGGTTAAATAATAATTTATTTGAGTTAAGACCTTTTTATTTTGAAAAGTTAACCCAAAAAAAACATGGATTGCAAAGTGTAAATCAACCAATAAGATTATTTTTACACTTTTTAATTTATTATCTGTCTCTATGGATCTTTCTCGGGTAAAATTGGTGGTATCAGATATGGATGGCACCTTACTGAATTCAAAAAGTGAGGTAAGCAGTGAGTTTTTCCGGCTTTTTGATATGCTTCAGTCCCACAAGGTACATTTTGTTGCTGCGAGCGGACGACAATACACAAGCATTCATGAAAAATTGAAGCTGATTTCAGAGCAGATCACCATAGTTGCCGAGAATGGAGGATACATAAGACAGGGCGATAAAGAACTTGGATCCATTCACCTTTCGGCTGATCGAGTCAAAGAATTGTTACCCGTATTGAAAGCCACAGATGACTTATATTATGTAGTATGCGGGAAAAATTCTGCTTATATAGATCAAAACGAAGTTCGTTTTACAAGTATCTTAAAAGAGTACTATACCCGATATACGATTCTGGAAGATCTTATGAATCTTCCTGATGATCAGGTTTTTAAGGTTGCAGTTTACCATTTTGAGAGTTCGGAAAGATATATCTATCCTGTGGTAAAACACCTGGAGGATTCCTATCAGATCAAAATTTCAGGCAGTAACTGGGTAGACATCTCGGATCCGGGAGCCAATAAAGGAAGGGCCGTAAAATTACTTCAGGAAACCTTAGGAATTACCAAAGAAGAAACCATGGTTTTCGGAGATTTCAACAATGACCTTGAAATGATCGACCAGGCCTTTTTCAGTTATGCCATGGAAAACGCTCACGACAATGTGAAGAAAGCGGCAAATTTCAGCACCAAAAGCAACAATGATTCCGGGGTGGAATTGATACTTAAAGAATTGATTCAAGCCAAAGAAAGAAGTAGTATATAAATTTTCCTATTTTCTGGGCTCCAATATTCTTAAAATATCATTTTTAATCCTAGTTGGCCTTTGGGTCGTTGAATCAATAAGGCACCAGGTCGAAGCCGCTTTTAACAAAAGTGTATCTTTTTTGTGTATTTCCACATGCCTTACCGATTTTACACCTTTTGATTGACCCACCCATGTAGAAATGGTCAGTTCGTCGTCTAATTTTGCTTCCTTAAAATAATCCAGTTCATGCCTCAAAACTACCCAAAAATACCTGGTTTTCAACTCCTCCCCGGCAAGTATATTCCAGTGCTTTTCAGAAATATCATTGACCCATTGCAAATAGACCACATTATTTACATGCATCAGATTATCCAAATGAGATTCATCTACTTTTTGGATATAGGAATAAGAAATTGAATCTTCTGGAATCATAAGCAAAATTTTATTTATGTCTTTGAATAAGTACCTCTTCAATATCCTTTAATGTATAGCCTTTGGCCTGCAACAGGATCAAATAATGAAAAAGTAAATCTGCTGCTTCGTCCAGAAATAATTTCTCATCATTATCCTTTGATTCAATGACTACTTCCACAGCCTCCTCTCCCACCTTCTGGGCAATCTTGTTAATTCCTTTTTTGAAAAGTGATGCTACATAGGATTTTTCAGAAGGGTTTTCTCTTCTGCTTTTAATAACATCCTCCAGGGAACTAAGAAATCCAAATTGTGAGCTATTGGTTTCGGCCCAGCATGTGTCCGTACCCTTGTGACAGGTCGGCCCCTGGGGATTTACACTCACAAGCAGACTATCTCCGTCACAGTCATTCTTGATTCCTTCCAAATGCAAAAAATTTCCGCTTTCCTCACCTTTGGTCCAAAGTCGCTGCTTACTTCTGCTAAAAAAGGTAACTTTCTTTGTGGCCATCGTTCTGTCAAAAGCTTCCTGATTCATATAACCCAGCATCAACACATTCTTTGTTTTTGCATCCTGTATAATTGCCGGTACCAACTTTGTATCCTTATCAAAATTTATTTTCATAACCTCACGTTAATGCCTTGCTTATCAAGAGTTGATTTTAATTCTTTAATTTCAATTTCTTTGTAATGAAATACACTGGCTGCCAGAGCGGCATCCGCCTTTCCTTCCTTAAAGGTATCACAAAAATGCTGAACATTTCCTGCCCCGCCACTGGCAATAATAGGAACATTGACAATTTCAGACAGTTTTTTTAAGGTGTCATTGGCAAATCCATTCTTTGTCCCGTCATGATCCATTGATGTAAATAAAATTTCACCTGCCCCCAGTTCAACACCTTGCCTAACCCAGTCAAACAGATCTATTTCTGTCTCAACCCGTCCGCCTACCAAAAAGACCTTCCACTTCCCTTTGATGAATTTGGCATCTACGGCCAGGACAATACACTGACTACCAAACTTATCAGCCAGTTGTTTGATCAATTCAGGGTTTTTTACAGCTGACGAATTGATTGAAATCTTATCCGCACCGGCTCTTAGCAGGAGGTTTACATCTTCAACACTTGAGATACCACCTCCAACGGTAAACGGAATATTCACTTTTTTCGCTACCTTTTCAACAAGTTCCAACAGGGTTTTTCTTTTTTCCTTGGTGGCCGTAATATCCAGAAATACCAGCTCATCAGCCCCTTCCCTTGAATAACGATCGGCTAACTCCACCGGATCACCGGCATCCTGCAGGCCAACAAAATTTACACCCTTTACCGTTCTCCCGTCCTTAATATCCAGACAAGGTATAATTCTTTTACTTACCATATTCGAACATTAATTTGATGATTGATTAAGTATAAACCCTTCCAGTTGCTTAAGACTGATCCTCTTTTCGTAAATGGCTTTCCCAATAATGGTTCCCTCACATCCAGCCTCGGCTAACCGTGCCAGTTCGTCGAATTGCGATATCCCTCCGGAAGCGATCAATTTGATACCAGGAACCTCTTGAAGAATTCTTTGATACAATTCAAATGACGGGCCTTCCAGCATTCCATCTTTGGAGATATCTGTGCAGATCACATAGGAAATTCCTTTATTGTAATAGGATGTAATAAATGGAATTAATTCTTCTTTTGAAGCTTCCATCCATCCCGAAATAGCTACTTTTTCATCCTGTGCATCAGCCCCGAGAATGATTCTTTCATTGCCATAACGTTTGATCCATGATTCGAAAATTTCAGGTGATCTGACCGCAATACTTCCTCCTGTAATTTGCGAGGCACCACATTCAAAAGCAATGCGAAGATCATCATCCGATTTTAACCCTCCTCCAAAATCAATTTTTAAATCTGTTTTTGAAGCAATGGATTCAAGGATTTTATAGTTCACAATATGCTTACTTTTGGCTCCATCAAGATCCACAAGGTGAAGATGTTTTATCCCCACGTCCTGAAAGGTCTTGGCCACCTCTAAGGGGTCTTCATTGTAAATCTTCTTCGTGCTGTAATCTCCTTTGGAAAGCCTTACGCATTTTCCTTCGATAATATCTATGGCAGGAATAATTCTCATTGTCATACCGCTTTTATAAAGTTCTTTAAAATTTGTTCTCCTGTATCACCACTTTTCTCCGGATGAAACTGACAGGCATAAAAATTATCCTTTCGAATGGCACCTGAATAATTGATACCATATTCAGTATCGGCAATTGAGAATGGATTTTCCGGAATATAAAAACTGTGTACGTAATAGACGTATTCCCCCTCGTCCACCTCTTCAAACAGATGTCCTTTCAAGTTCTGTATCTGGTTCCATCCAATATGCGGAACCTTGAGTTTTTCGTCGAATTTTTTTACGTCAACAGGAAATATCCCCAAACAATCCGTATCATTCTCTTCGGAGTGTTCACACATGAGTTGCATCCCCAGACAAATTCCGAGAACAGGTTGTTTAAGCTCCGGTATGATCTTGTCCAGTCCAAATCTATTCAACTCCTGCATGGCACTTTTAGCCTCTCCAACCCCAGGAAAAATAACTTTGTCAGCACTAATAATTTTACTCGCTTCATTGGTACATTCAGCCTCATAGCCCAGTCTTTCGAGGGCAAACTGAACGGACTTTACATTTCCTGCTCCATAATCAATGATAACTATATTCATCTTATAAAAGTCCTTTAGTACTTGGTAAAATCATTTTATCAGCATCTCTTTTAACGGCAACTTTAATAGCCTTGGCAAAGGCCTTGAAAATAGCCTCTATCTTATGATGCTCGTTTTTTCCTTCTGCTTTTATGTTCAAATTGGCTTTGGCCCCGTCCGTAAAGGATTTAAAAAAGTGATAAAACATTTCTGTAGGCATATCCCCGATCATCTCCCTGTTAAATTCAGCTTCCCAAACCAGCCAGTTCCTTCCACCAAAATCAATGGCTACCTGGGCAAGGCAGTCATCCATGGGTAAGGTAAAGCCATATCGTTCCATACCTCGTTTGTCACTCAAAGCCTGTGCAAATGCTTCACCCAAAACGATAGCTGTATCCTCCATGGTGTGATGTTCATCAACTTCAAGGTCACCTTTTACCTCAATTTCAAGGTCCATGTTCCCGTGTCTGGCTATCTGATCCAGCATATGATCAAAAAATCCAATTCCGGTATTGATCCTGCTTTTTCCGTTACCGTCGAGATTTAGTTTTACATAAATATCGGTTTCTTTGGTCTTTCTTTCAATCTCCGCACTTCGGTTTTTTAGTTTTAAAAACTCATAGATATCTTTCCAGTTTTCAGTTTCCAGTCCTATGCATTCCTGTATCTCGGTATTTGAAGCATCCGTTTCATCAGCTCCCAAATTTCTTTGGTTATTGATAAAGATCCCTTTAGCATTTAAATTTTTTGCCAGTTCCATATCGGTCATCCGGTCACCAATAACAAAGGAATTTTTTAGATCATAGTTCCCGGTGAGATATTTGCCCAACAATCCAGTCTTTGGCTTTCTGTTTGGGGAATTATCTTTCGGAAAACTTCGATCTATAAATACCTCGGAAAAAACCACACCTTCATTGGCAAAGGTCTTCATAATGAAATCATGAACCGGATAAAAGGAATTTTCAGGATATACTTCCGTTCCGAGACCATCCTGATTGGTTACCATCACCAATTCAAAGTCCAGCTCTTCAGCGATTCTCGACAGATAATACAAGGCCTTAGGGTAGAAAACCAGTTTCTCAAAACTATCGATTTGCTCGTCCTCAGGTTCCCGGATCATCGTTCCGTCTCTGTCTATAAATAATACTCTCTTCATGAGTTCTCTGTTATTTCGTATCTAAATAAATTAAACTTTTAATCAATGACTTATTTTCCTCAGGAGTCCCAACCGTTATTCTCAAACAATTTTCGCATAAAGGTTCTTTGCTTCTGTTTCGAATCACGAGATCTTTCCCGATCAGTTCCTTGTATCTTCGGTCCGCATCATCCACTTTTACCAAAAGAAAATTACTGTCCGAAGGATATATCTTTTTTACCAGGTTTATTTTGGACAACTCAATTGCCAGTTTCTTTCTGTTTTCAACAATTTCCGCAACCTCCTTTTTGGTTATAGCCTCATCTTCCAGTTGTTTCAATGCTGTTTTTTGAGTCAAAATATTAATATTGTAGGGCATTTTTACCTTTTTCAGTAAGGTAATCACCTCCGGGTCGGCGTAACAAACCCCCAGCCTGATTCCTGCCAGTCCATAGGCTTTTGAAAAAGTCTGGGTAACAATCAGGTTTTTATAATTTTCCAATTCCTGGTTCCAGCTGGATTTTCCCGAAAAATCAATATACGCCTCGTCAATTATTACAAGTAAATCCTTGGAAAGAAGCTCCTTTATCGCCTCCTTTTTCATTAAATTTCCTGTTGGATTATTTGGAGAACATATAAAAATTGCCTTGGTGTTCGCATCTATGGCCTCTGAAATCTTATCCGGGTCCAATTGAAAATCCTTCGTCAGGGAGACCTCCTTATACTCCACGTTGTTCACCCCACAAAGCACTTTGAACATCCCAAATGTTGGCGTATTGATAATGATATTATCCTCTCCGGGCTCAAAGAACACCCTGAAGATCATATCCAGAATTTCATCGCTTCCATTTCCGAGCAATATTCGATCTGCAGGAACTCCCTTTAATGTTGAAATACGCTTTTTTAAAATCATCTGATGAGGATCAGGGTAGCGATTCAATCCATTCTCATAAGGATTTTCATTAGCGTCCAGATAGATGAGTTCCTGATCAAAATCCTGAAACTCATCCTTGGCTGAAGCATAAGGTTTAAGCCCCTTTACGGATGGACGAGCCAGATTCATTATATCGATTTCATTTCTTTTCATTATCCAAATCAATTCTTTTATTTTAAAGCATCCAGTCTTAAGGTAACTGCATTCTGATGTGCGAATAAGCCTTCGGCCTCAGCCATTTTCTCAATTGCCGAACCGATATTTTTAATTCCTTCTTTGGTAATTTGCTGAAAACTGACGGCTTTCTGAAACGCATCCAGATTAACCCCGCTATAGTTCTTTGCAAAACCATTGGTAGGAAGGGTATGATTTGTACCAGACGCATAATCTCCCGCACTCTCCGGACTGTAATCCCCAACAAAAACCGATCCCGCGTTTTTTATTAATGGCAATATCCCGGAAGTATCCTCAAGGCTCAAGATCAAATGTTCCGGAGCATAAAAGTTGATCAGGTCTAGCGCTGTTTTATCATCATAGCAGCAGATCATTTTCGAATTTTCAATAGCTTTTGCAGCTATATCCTTTCTGGGAAGCTTCTCCAGTTGTTCATAAATTTCCTTTTTAATTTCTGTCAGTTTTTCAAGAGAATTGCTAACCAGAATTACCTGGCTATCGACTCCATGTTCAGCCTGAGAAAGCAAATCAGCAGCCATAAAACTTGATGTTGCCGTTTTATCAGCATACACAAGTAATTCACTGGGGCCCGCTGGCAGATCTATGCCAACACCGTATTTCATGGCCATTTGCTTGGCAACAGTCACAAACTGATTGCCTGGGCCAAATATTTTATACACTTTTGGAATACTTTCGGTTCCCATGGTCATTCCGGCAATTGCCTGGATTCCTCCAACCTTAAAAATTTTCCTGACTCCGCAAAGATCAGCCGTATATAAAACAGCAGGATGAACCCTGCCTTCTTCGTTGCAGGGAGTGCACATAACAACTTCTTCGCAGCCTGCAATTGCGGCTGGAACGGCCAGCATCAGGATCGTTGAAAATAATGGCGCTGTACCACCAGGAATATACAAACCTACTTTTTCAATGGCCCTTTTTTCCTGCCAGCAAATAACCCCAGGGGTAGATTCAATTTTTTTAACCGAGGACTGCTGCGAGGCGTGGAATGCCACAATATTTTTTTTGGCCAGTTTGATGGCATCTTTGAGGGACGCATCAAGCGAACTTTTTGCTTCCTCTATTTCAGCGGAGCTTACCTGGAGCTGTTCAAGGCGAGCCTGGTCAAATTTTTCAGTATATTTCTTGACAGCTTCGTCTCCGTCAGCCCTAACCTCGTCAAAAATCTCATTCACCAGGGGTTCTAAGTCAGAATAGGTCTGAGTCGGCCTCTTTAAAATCTGTTCCCAGTCTTTCCTTTTTGGGTTTTCCAATATCTTCATCATCAATATTTTAGATTACCATTTTTTCTATTGGTGCCACCAGGATCCCTTCTGCTCCAAGGTCCTGAAGTTCATCAATAACTTCCCAGAATTTATTCTTCTCAATAACCGTATGAATTGAACTCCAGCCTTTTTCCGCCAAAGGCAGCACCGTCGGACTCCTCATACCAGGTAAAATTGAAATTACTTTTTCAATCTGTTGATCAGGCACGTTCATTAAAATATATCTGAAGTTTCTTGCTTTCAAAACCGACTGTAACCTAAATCTCAGTTTACCAAGAATTTCTTTTTTCTCATCCGATATTTCAGGAGATACCGCCAAGACGGCTTCAGACCTTCCAATTACCTCAACCTCTTTTAAATTGTTCTTAAACAAGGTGCTTCCACTACTGACAATATCGCAAATAGCATCTGCAAGGCCAATATTGGGGGCTATTTCAACCGAACCGGAAATCTGGTGCAGTTCCGCATTAATTCCTTTAGAATCTAAAAATTTATTAAGGGTATTTGGATAAGAAGTAGCTATTTTTTTACCGTCAAGATCCTTAATACTGCTGTACTCAAAGGTCTTAGGAACCGCCAGTGAAACCCTGCATTTAGAAAATGAAAGTTTCTCCAGAACTTTAATCGACCCCTGATCCTTTTCTACCAGCAAATTTTCTCCAATGATGGCAATATCGACTACCCCGTCAATCAAATACTGTGGAATGTCACTGTTTCTCAAATACAGAATTTCCATCGGAAAATTTGAAACAGTAGCCCGTAACTGGTCCAGTCCGTTACTGACAGAGATCCCGCTCTCTTTTAAAATTTTAAGGGAATCTTCATTGAGCCTTCCCGATTTCTGTATTGCTATTTTTAATCTTTCCATGTTTAAAATTTATGTTCAAGCATCACTTGAGGTCATAAAAAAACCCGCCTGAATGCTCAAACGGGTTCTAATATTTTGACTTTATATCACAACATTATCATCTCGCCTGAGTGCAAGTATGAATATGATGGTGATGTAAAGCTATTCTTTTCATTTTTTTAAAATATGCCACAAATGTAAACATATATTTTAAAAATTCCATGACTAAGATTAAAATAATTTATTTCAGCCTGTTATGCGCATAATCAAAACCTGATTTCCACCACTTTCTCATGTTCTCCTTCTGAAAAACCAGGCTGTTCGTTGTCAGGACTATGGGCGTGTAATAAAGATTCAATTGAACATTCCTGTTCTCAGCAGCCAATTTACCGATAGAAATATTGTGTTTTTCAATATGGATCTGCATGTAATTAAACAGGTTGTTGATCAAAGAAAACGGGTTTTTTGAAGGCATTCGGTTGAGCTGGGTTACTTCAGTTTCCAATATAATGGCATCAATCTCGGTTGCCCCCTGCCTTATGGCTTCTCTAATGGGAACCATATTTGCAAAACCCCCGTCAGCATATTCGTAATTATCTTTGACCAGCAGGCTCATGAAGGGAACAAAATTGCTTGAGGCCCACATAAAATCCCGGAAATCATCGAAAGTATGATTTGCCAGATCTTTAAATTCCACTTGATTCAAGGTTAGGTTAGACACCGTGATCAAAAGCTTTTTTCCGGATTCCTTCACAGCGCTCAAATATTCATCTTTAATATGCTTATCAATCAGGTTTTTAAGGTGCTTGCTTTCACCAAAGGTCTTACTCCCTTTAATAAAGCTCCTGATCGTATTGAAATGATTTATTCCGACCAGGGTATGCCCCTTGTACTTCTTAATGTTGAAAGGACAAATGCTGAAGATGGAATCCTGATCAACATTAGAATAAATATGCTGAAGTTCCAGGGTCTTTCCAAGAGCGAGATGTGTAAGCATCAAACTTCCTGTTGATGTTCCCAGAAACAAATCGTACTCCTTTTTCCTTTCATCGATCAAATACTGAGCCACACCTCCTGCGAAAGCGCCTTTGCTCCCTCCTCCAGAAATTACCAATGCCCTCATTTATTCGATTTAATTTAGTCAGATAAATATAAAAAAATTACTTTTGGGAAAATCTAATCCCCAAATGATGCGTACGATAAAGGTATTGGTTATTTCGTTTCTTTTCTCTATATCTTATTTAAATGCCCAAGGATCCCTGCAGGTATCACTTATCAACAGTTTTAAACTGCCCGGGACAAGCATAAGAGCAATAGAAGTGACCGGTGAAAATACGATCTGGTTTGCCGGATCTGGCGGAAAATACGGCAAAATAAGCCATGATAAAATTGAAATGGATTCTATTAGTTTTGAGGGAAGATTTCCCCAATTTCGCTCCATTGCTTATAACGGTAAACATATTTTTATACTGAGTATAGAGAACCCAGCCTTATTATACAGAATCGATCCGAATAAACCTTTGGGGCATCGCGAACTGGTCTACAAGGAAATTCACGAAAAAGTATTTTATGATTCCATGCTGTTTATAGACGAAAATTTCGGGATTGCCATGGGAGATCCGGTAGAAAACTGTCTTTCGGTGATAAGGACTTCCGATGGGGGAAATACCTGGCAAAAAACAGAATGCGCAGATCTGCCGACGGTTTCTGAAGGAGAAGCTGCCTTTGCTGCAAGTAACACGAACCTTGCCGCAGTCAACGACAAGGTCTGGATCGTGACCGGAGGGACTAAGGCACGGGTTTTTATTTCGGATAATAAAGGGGAATCCTGGAGTGTCCGGGATACACCTGTAATGCAGGGAGGGAAAATGACCGGCATATTCACAACGGATTTTTATGATGAGAATAACGGCATCATAATGGGGGGCAACTGGGAGGAAAAAAAGAATGGTTTACATTCAAAGGCCCTTACTTCGGACGGAGGTAAAAACTGGACCTCAATTGATTCTGATATTCCCGGTTATATCAGTTGTGTTCAGTATGTTCCGGGAAGTAAAGGAAGAAAACTTGTTGCAGTTTCTACCGAAGGACTCTATTTCAGTGAAAATAAAGGTAAAAATTGGAAGAAAATTCACGATACCGGATATTACAGTCTTCGTTTTGCAGGGCCGGATGAAATCTGGCTCTCCGGACATGAAGAAATTGTCAAGATTAAATTACAGTAATACATGAAATATTTTTTTAATATCATTTGCTTCACCTTGATTCTTATCACCGCATCCTGCGGTCAAAGCAAATTTGAAAGAGAATTTGAATGCGATACGCCAAGAAGTTATACACAAACCAAGACGTATAAAGATGTATTGAACCATTTTGAAATAGACATTCCAAGTAGCTGGAAAACTGAACTTTACTACGATGAATATCAATCAGCACTTTATACTGCTGATACGACCAAACAACTGAGAGAAACTTTCATTCTCGATGTTGCCTGGCATCAAGGTGAACTCGTTATGAATAAGGAATTCGAAGTAAGAGTGGCAAAAAATGCAACTCAGAATCTCAAATTGATTCCTGTAAAATCCGGATTTGGGGAATATCTGGGACAACCCGCATATTATCATATTTCAACGGGAAAAAGTGAAGATTTAAGCTGGCATTATCTTGAAATTTATGTGCAGCATAAGGTCGACGAATATTATACTTTTACCTCAAAAATTTATGGGGATGAATTTGTTTCAGAAAGAATCTGTGCCTCCTTTAGTACTTTTAATGAGATTTCCTTTCTCGAATAAAATATTCTCCCCAAAATAGCGTTATCTAAGTTGATAAGAATCTTCCCCTGTTCTGCTCGACTAATTATTATAATACAACGCTATGAAAAAGAAAAAAAGTATTGTAATTGGTTTGGCTCTTTTGTTCGTTTCATTTCTCTCCTGCGATTCGGAAGATCAAATTGATTCCTTAAACTCAATCAACGGTTCATCATCTCTGGGCAAGAGTGTTAACCAAGAATCACAAACATCATTAATTACCAAAGAAGACATAGAGGCCGAAAGCTGTGATGACCCCATTAATTTTCCACTGATGGCCGGGCAGCATATTGAGGTTGGTGTTATTCAAGTTTCCAACGACGAAAATAATGTATACGTAAGGTATGAGATCACTGAGAGTGAGTGGTGGCTAACAGAAACCCATTTATTTATTGGAGATATAGGTAGTGCCCCATTCACCAACAGCGGCAATCCTCAGATAGGAAGGTTTACCTATCAGTCCGACCATGAATTTGTCCATGAATTTATTTACACACATCCCATTGATGGCAATTATGAAGAAATATCGATCATTGCTCATGGGGTAGTCGTTCAAAGGGACGGAGACACAGCAACTTCTAATGAAACAGCTTTTGGAAAAGGACAAACTGAATTTGATGGGAATCGATGGGGTTGGATCATAAACTATCAACCCGTTGAATGTGATGATGACGGTAATAACGATGGTACCGGCGATGATGGGAGCAATGATGATGACGGTAATGACGATGGCACCGACAACGGGTCCGATGATGGAACCAGCAATGGAACCGATGGTGACACAACCATTGGAGGAATTGGTGGGACAGACGGAAACACGGGTTCTGACTCGAGTTCTGATAACGGTTGCATGGATGCATATGCTTATTCAAATGACATACAATCAACCTGTCTTTTAGACGAATTCGGGCAATGGGGCTGGACGAATCTGGTCAATGAAAATTCACAACATTATGTCCCTGGAGGAGTGAACTACAGCTATCCCCTATATGCAAGTGCCTATCAATGCGACACTTCCAATAGCATACTAATTGGAGAAATGAGGCTCAATGTTCAGGGTGGAGACGGCAAACTCTATGCAAAAGTCGATATCGTTTTGAATAATCAAGACCTTTCAATCACCGATGTCAACCTATATTTTGGAAGTAGCAAATATCCGCTGGACGAAAGAGGGCAGCCTACTATATCTTCAGATGCATTTGATATCAATTTGACAGGCTTGAACGAGAAAAGTTTTTCTGCAACCTGGATCGAATGGGATCCAGAATCCTATTTCATTGCACATGTTAAAGTATGTCCTGAGGCATCATTGCCCTAAGGTAATAGAATCATATGACGCAAAAAAAGATTGCCCTGAGGGCAATCTTTTTTTTATGGTTCTTGTTAAGATTAATTACATTTGATGAAACATTTAACCATGGAGAATATCACAGAGCGATTTTTAAAATATGTCAGTTATGACACCCAGTCAGATCCAAAAAGCAATACAACGCCCAGTACGGAAAAACAGTGGGAACTTGCCAATTATCTTGTAGGTGAATTGAAAGATTTGGGGCTTAAAGATGTAAGTATCGATGAGAATGCCTATATCATGGCCACACTTCCTTCGAATGTGGATCATAAAGTTCCAACCATAGGCTTTATTGCGCATTTTGATACCAGCCCCGATTATACTGCTACCAACGTTAAACCACAGATCCACAAAAATTATCAGGGTGAGGATATCGTTTTGAACAAAGAACACGATATCGTTCTGTCTCCTTCCTATTTTGAGGATTTGCTATTGTATAAAGGTCAGACGCTCATCACTACGGATGGTACTACGCTTTTAGGTGCCGATGACAAGGCTGGAATAACTGAGATCGTATCAGCGATGGAATATTTGATGGCTCATCCCGAAATTAAGCATGGCCCCATTCGAATTGGTTTTACACCTGATGAAGAAATCGGTAAAGGGGCTCATAAATTTGACGTTAAAAAATTTGGTGCGGAATGGGCCTATACCATGGATGGCAGCCAGGTAGGAGAACTGGAATATGAAAATTTCAATGCTGCCGGAGCAGTTGTCACTGTTCACGGAAAAATTGTTCATCCCGGATATGCAAAAGGTAAAATGATCAATTCAATGTTAATCGCTTCTGACTTTATAAATGCACTGCCGAAAAATGAGATTCCACAGGAGACAGAGGGATATGAGGGATTTTTCCACCTGGCAGACATGCAGGGCGAAGTTGAGAAAACAACGCTGGAATATATCATCCGGGACCATGATAAAACCTTATTCGAAAAGCGAAAAATCGTAATGCTGGAGACAGCCAAAGAAATTAACCAAAAACATGGATCCCAGGCGATAGAAATCGAGATCAAAGATCAGTATTTTAATATGCGTGAAAAAGTGGAACCGGTCATGCACATCGTTGATATTGCTGAAGAAGCGATGAAGGCCCTTGATATTGATCCCTTGATCAAAGCAATTCGTGGAGGAACTGATGGGTCCCAGCTTTCCTATATGGGTCTACCCTGTCCAAATATTTTTGCAGGCGGACATAATTTTCATGGACGATATGAATATGTTCCCGTAGAATCGATGATCAAAGCAACAAAGGTCATTGTGAAAATTGCTGAACTTACGGCCAAAAAGTACTGATCGATTAAAATTTCACGAATTAGTTCTTTCTGTTATTATTTTTTAAAAATTTTGAAAATAGTATCAGTATGCTACTTTTGCCCTGATAAAACTTAAGTCATGACCAATAAATTTTTGATCTCTTTAACAAAAAAATACGAAAGCCCTTTGTATGTATATGATGCTGAAAAAATAATATCACAGTACAACAGGCTTTCCAAAGCATTTTCCACGGTTAAGAATTTAAAAATTAATTATGCCGCAAAAGCCCTTTCGAATATCAGCATTTTAAAATTGTTCCGGTCCTTGAACTCAGGACTCGATACCGTTTCTGTACAGGAAGTTCAGTTGGGATTGAAAGCCGGGTTTGATCCTCAAAATATAATTTTTACACCTAACGGAGTTTCCTTAGATGAGATTGAACAGGCTATGGAACTCGGGGTGCAGATCAATATTGATAATATTTCTATTTTAGAACAATTTGGTCAAAAACATCCTGAAGTACCAGTCTGTATAAGAATGAATCCTCATGTAATGGCAGGCGGGAATAAAAAGATTTCAGTGGGTCATATTGATTCGAAGTTCGGTATTTCTATCCATCAACTGCCACATATACACAGGGTGGTTGAAAACACAGGAATGCTGATCAACGGGGTCCACATGCACACAGGATCAGATATTTATGATATTGATGCGTTTTTAAGGGCTACAGAAATATTGTTTAACGTAGCTTCGTCTTTCAAGGACCTTGAATATATTGATTTTGGTTCTGGTTTTAAAGTGCCTTATAAAGAAGGTGATATTCAAACGGATATTGAAGAACTTGGAGACAAATTATCGAAAAGGTTCAATGATTTTTGTAAGGAAACAGGTAAGGATTTAACCTTGATGTTCGAACCTGGAAAATTTCTGGTAAGTGAGGCCGGGCAGTTTCTTGTCAATGTGAACGTAGTTAAACAAACAACCTCTACCGTTTTTGCAGGAATTGATTCGGGATTAAATCATTTGATCAGGCCCATGTTCTATGACTCTTATCATCACATAGAAAATCTTTCAAATTCCAAAGGAAAAAAAAGGTTTTATACCGTGGTAGGATATATTTGTGAGACTGATACTTTTGGGACCAACCGACAGATAAGTGAGATCAAGGAGGGTGATATTCTGAGTTTTAAAAATGCGGGTGCCTATTGCTATTCCATGGCCTCAAATTACAACTCGAGATACAGGCCGGCCGAAGTAATGGTTTATAAGGGAAAAGACTATCTCATCAGAGAACGTGAGACCATTGAGGATATTCTGAACAAGCAGGTAGACGTTACCCTTTCGCTCTAAATAAGTAAAAACAGCAATTTATTCGACAGGTAAGTCAAAATTCTGATCAACGATACTCTTGATCTTCTGATTTAGTGTCTTCATGGAATTATAGTTGGAATGTTCCAGGGTGATGACAACAAGGTCCTCATCAGTATATTGCATCAGTGAAGTACTAAAACCATTCCATTTTCCATTGTGATAGACCACTTTACCATTGTCGTCTTCTTTGATCCTAAATCCAAATCCGTAAGGAACTTTTCTTTTATATTTGGTTTCGCCCCTTGTGTACATTTCATCTAAGGTTTTCCTGGAGATGATCTCGCCTGAATTTAGGCCATTGATCCATTTCATCATATCTTCAGTGGTAGAATAAACATTTTTATCTCCAACAATTCCATCATTCACCGTACCTCCTATTCTCGCATGCCACCTTCTTCGATACACCCTGTAGCCACTGAGCTGGCCATCTTTTATTTCATCCTTCTCAAAACGATATACAAAGGTATCCTTCATGTATAGCGGATCAAAAATTTTATCTTTTACAAAATCTCCAAATGCCTTACCCGTAACCTTTTCCACTACTGAAGCCAGTACAAAATACCCTGTATTTGAATAATCAAAATTAGCTCCCGGGCTAAAAAAACGCTGGACATCATGTTCGCTCATCATTTTCATCATTTCTCCGTTGGAAGGAACGTGTTCTTTATCCCATTTGTGTTCAGCAAGCCAGAAATACTTTGGCAAACCCGAAGTGTGGTTCAAAAGCTGTCTAATGGTAACTTCCTGATAAGGAAACTCAGGGAAAAACCGGGTTACTTTATCGTCAAGTTCAATTTTACCATCCTCATAAAGAATCAAAACTGCCGCAGCGGTAAACTGCTTGCTAACCGAAGCCAGTTGGAAAATTGAAGTGTCATCTATCTTGGATCTCTTTTTAAAATCAGCGTATCCATAATGATCTTTAAAGATTACTTTGCCTTTTTTAGCAACAATAACCGAACCGTGAAAATCATATCTTTTATTGTATCGTGCAAAAAGCGAATCCAGTTTTTCGTTTACCCGAAGCGTAGCAGCTTCCGGATAAAATACCAGAGGCACGTCTTTATTCAGCCTTTCTTCCGTGTCAATATCTCCGTGATTTAAATCACGTATGGACGTGGAAACACTAAAACTGTTAAACACAAAGAAAATAATAAGCAGGAAATACTTAATATTAACACTCCTTTTCATAAAAATTTTGTTATTGTTTTAAAGACGCCGAAAATTATAAAAAAACCATTAATTATCAAAACATCAGTGGTTTCTTGTGTCTGACGTCAATAACTTAACGCCAAAAATTGAAAATTATTGGACTATTAATGAATTTATGAGAATTTATTGTCTTAAATCTGAGCTAGTTAGCCTGTTTTAGCATTTTATTATTTTCGAGAATAAGTTGCTGCGATTTAATCCAGAATTCGATCTGTTCCTCCAGAATTGAAAGGGTAATACATCCGGTTTTCAATATCTCATGATGAAAGGACCGCAAATCAAATTGATCTTCTAATTCCTCCTCTGCCCTTTTCCTCAATTCGATGATCTTGAGCTGGCCGATTTTATAGGAAAGGGCCTGGCCCGGTCGTGCCATATATCGCTCCACTTCACTCGTTATTCTGGGTTCGGTCAGCGCTTCGTGATCCATGGAATACTGAATGGCCTGTTCTCTTGTCCAGCCTTTTGAATGCAATCCGGTATCCACAACAAGCCTGATGGCCCTGTGCATCTCTGCGTTGAGCATGCCAAAATACTGGTAAGGATCTTTGTACAAACCCAGTTCTTTGCCTAATGATTCGGCATACAGGGCCCAACCTTCACCATAAGCACTGAACCAAAGGTTTTTTCTAAAATCCGGAAGAGAATCATTTTCCTGGGTCAAAGCAATCTGGTAGTGATGGCCGGGAATTGCCTCGTGAAGAAAAAGAGATTCATCATAAAACGTATTGTATTTTGACGCATCCGGAATAGGTACATAAAATATACCCGGTCTGTCTTCTTCTAAAGATCCCTGGTTGTATTGAGCGCTTGCTGAGGCCTCCCTGAAGGCTTCCGTTCTTCTTACTTCAAACCTGGTTTTTGGGGCCTCATAAAACAATTTCTTCAAATTCGGTTTCATATTTTCATGAATCCGGCCAAAATTTTGAATCACCTGATCTGCTGATGTAAAAGGCATTAACTTCTCATTTGTTCTGATATGATCAAAGAACGCGGTCATACTCCCTTCAAATCCAACTTCATCTTTTACCTTTTCCATTTCGGCAAGTATCCTGGCTACTTCATCAAGTCCCATTTGATGAATTTCTTCTGCTGACAGGTCCGTCGTGGTATAATTCAGGATCGCAAAATCATAAAATTCCTTACCATTTGGAATGGCGTCAATTCCACTTGAATTTCTTCCAGCCTCGAGGTATACTTTACTCACATAATCGTGTAATGTCTTGAAAGCCGGGATCAATTTATCCTTAAGCATGGTAGTATAGGACTCCTTTAAATGCTCTTTATCCTCCTTTGAAAAAGATGAAGGAAAATTCTTTACCGGCGCATAAAAGAGATGATCCTCAACATTCTCTTCGGTCATGGCCTGTAATTGAGGAACAACTTTAATGATCAAAGAACTCGGTAGAATATATCTTATACTTGCCCCCTCTTTCATTCTTTGCTCTGCTGCACTAAGCCAAAGAACAAACCCATCCAGACGCTTCAGCCAATTCTCATAATCCTCAACCGTTTTAAAAGGCTGGGCGCTTGTGCCACTTGCGAATTTCCCCATAAGAAGGTTCTTGCCCGAGAGTTGATCCAGAGGAAACAGCTCTGTTCTAAACTCTAATCGCTTCAGCTCCATTTTCAACTTCCAGATCAGTACCGCTTTACTAACAGAATCGGTTTGAGACAGGTATCTGCTTTCAATTAATTCAGCTCGTTTCAGATATCTTTTGTTAAAGGAAATCACACTATCCTTATAGCTTTTGGATAAGTAATCCGGAAACTGGTCATTATAGGTATGAATTCCGTTACTGGTTGCCGCCAAAGGATCCAACTTCATGCTTTCTGAAAAATAATCCTCCAACAAAACTTTAAGTTCCGCCTTGACAAGTCCGGGATTCTTTATTTGGTTTTGATTCGATTCCTTCTTACAGCCAACCATCAGGACCGTGAAAATCAACAAAATCAGTACTTTTTGAGACATGAATGTTATTTTTGAAGCCTAAATATAAAAAAAAGAGACCATAACTTGGTCCCCTTTTAAACGATTCGGTTTCATTCTGATCCGGATTTTTGTCTCTAATCGTATTTGGCAGGTTTATTCTTTGCCGTGGATTTTTTTATAAAGGTTCTCAGGTCCTTGTTGGCTGTTTCGAGATCTTCACTTCGTAAATACATCATATGGCCGCTCCTGTACCCTTTGAAATCCATGCGGTCCTGTAATTTACCGGCACGGTCTAACTGCCACATGGTGTATTTGGCGCTGAAATATGTTGTTGCCCCGTCATAATATCCGGATTGAAAAAGAAGGTTCAAATAGGGATTGTTCGCCATGGCTTTACGCAAATTTTCCCGGGTATTATTGTCTCGTCGATCCCAGGGATGGACAGGCCCAAATACATTGTATTTTAAATCCGTTTCAAACTTTAAAAAATTCCGCATATAGTGATTGATCGCTGGAGTAAAAGCGTGATTCCAGGCAACAATAGCGGCGTTATAGTCTGGTTTGGTTCCGGCAAGCATTTTATCGATTCCCTTATATCTCGAATCCAGTCTTCCAATGGTATGCCCCTCTCTTTCTCTCAATAATTCCTTCCAGTAAAAGTCTTTTGGGACGTGTAAATTATGATCAAGGATGGTCTTTACTTCCAATCCGGAATACTTTGAAATTTCCTTTGCGATTTCGGTTTTGTCCTCAGTTGAGAGGCTACCCCCTTTTGCCAGGGCCGGCATCAAATGATCCAGTGCAAAGCGTTCTGAGTCAGGCAAAATCTCTAAAAGATCTTTTTCTTGTAAAGAAGGCGGCAAAATTTTATGATACCATGAAGCCGCCGTAAAATAGGGTAAATTCAAGGCGGAAGAGATGGCAGGATCCGAATTGAAGAATTTATAATCAGCGGGAGACACCAGAATAACTCCATTGAGATACATCCACTGACTCTGCTGAAGTTCATGTGCCAGCCCTGAAACACGCGTTCCACCATAACTTTCCCCAATCAAAAATTTAGGGGACAGCCATCGATTATTTCTGTTGACAAAAGTTGTTAGCCAACCTGCAAGATATTTTATATCAGCATTGATCCCAAAAAACTTCTCCCGCTTAACTTCCTCACCTTTTAACGGAACTGTTCTTGAATATCCTGTATTTACCGGATTGACATACACGATATCGGCAACATCTAATATTGAGTACTCATTATCCTCAATTCCATAGGGTTGAACAGGATATCCTTCATCATCCAGTCGCAATAGTTTAGGGCCCGTATAGGCCATATGCATCCACAGTGAGGCCGATCCCGGCCCTCCGTTAAAAGAAATAACCAGAGGCCTACCAGCCATGGACCCCTGAATATTTCTTTTGTAATAGGTATAATGCAAGGTTGCTATAACCTTTCCTTCCTCGTCCCAAACGGGCTGTGTTCCTGTTTGTGCGGTATAATTTATTTTTTGCCCCCTGATGGTTGAGCTATGTGTGGTCTTAATCCAGGGTGTCAACCGGGATCATGAGTTCCTGGCTCCACATCGTAATAGTTCCTATTAGGAATATTAGTATCGATCCTTTCAATTTCATAAAAAATTTATTTTAGTGACTATTCAGGGTACTCTATCCTTAAGTGATAGATATTATGAAGTTTCTTTTTGATTACCTTTTTTATGGTCTGAATCTCCTTAAAAGTAATATTTGAATTCATATACTGTCCCTGGTTCATCTGACCATTGATTACCTTCTCAACCAGTTCGTCGATCAACATGGCGGTTGGTTCCTTTATACTCTTCGAAGCCGCCTCGCAGGCATCGCACATCATAAGGATAGCCGTTTCTTTTGAGAATGGTATGGGCCCAGGATAGGTAAAATCTTTTTCATCAACCTGATCCGGAGTTATATCATTTTGTTTCCGATAAAAATAGTAAACAATAGTCGTCCCGTGATGCGTTCGAATAAAATCAATGATACGATCAGGCAGCCTGTTCTTTTTTGCGATTTCAATTCCCTTTAAGACATGTCCGATAATAATATCCGCTGAATCACGGGGAGGCAGTTCATTATGTGGATTGACATTGGTACTTTGATTTTCGATAAAGTACATTGGGTTAACCATTTTTCCAATATCATGATACAGGGCCCCTGTCCGGACCAGCATGGCATTTGCTCCAATCTCATTGGCTGATGCCTCCGCCAGGTTAGCCACCTGCATGGAATGCTGAAAGGTTCCGGGTGCTTTTTCATTAAGCTCTCTTAGTAGCTTTGAATTGGTATTGGACAACTCCAGCAAGGAGACATCAGAGACCAGGTTAAAGGTCCTTTCATAGATCAAAATAAGAAACAGGGAAAGAAAAGAAAGTACCCCGTTCAGCGCAAACATCACAAAATAAGAAAGTTTCAACTGCTCTGCATTTCCCTCCTGAATGATCGAAAAGGCCAGGTAGGCCAAAATATAAACGCCGGTAATCTTAATAATTGAAAAAAACAGATTCGCTCTCCTGTGTAGTTCAGAAACGGTTAATATAGTTACAATTCCGGCAATGATCTGAAGAAAAATAAACTCAAAACTGTTGGGAACGATAAACCCGAGTATTAAAACTGTAATAACATGAGCAAACAGACCTAGTCTCGCATCAAAAAACGCCTTAAATATAATAGGGAGTATAATAACAGGCACAACATAAATATAATCCACCCAGTATTTCTGGACAATTGTTACCAGGAAAACGATAAGGATTACATTAAAAAAGATAAAGGTCAGCTTGGTGTTGTTTTCCCATATATGTTTCCGGTAGCGCTGCAGAAACAGCATGAGCATCAAGAGAACCAATGCAACGAGCACGGTATAACCAAATACGATCCAGTTGTAATTTGACTTGCTCCAGAGTTGTGAATCATACTCACTCTTCAAAGAGATCAGTATTTCGTATTTTTCCCCTTCAACCACATCTCCTTTTGCAATAATTCTTTCTCCATCGGTAACAAGTCCTTTATTTATGGTTATTCCCCTTACCTCTTCGTCTATCACTTTTTGTGTAAACTCTTCATCGTAAAAGATATTGGGCTCCAGGATTTCAAAAAATAAGGTCGTGAAGTTTTGTTCCAGCCTCTGATAACGTGTTTTGTCAAAATACTTCTGAAGCTCAGGGACGAGCATTTCGGTAGTGAACAATTTGTCAGATAGAATATCCTCTGCCTCATTACCTTTTCTCAGCGTTATGATCGTGTTTTTAATTACTTTTTCATTGTCCGATTTATTAAGGAATCCGGTCTTGTAAACTTTCTTTAAGAATCCAAGCCCAAAATTTTTGATTCTGTTTTTGCCTAATCCGGCCGCTGCAGAGTCTTCCTGAATCAAAAGGATTTTGGACAAGTATTTCTCTTCTACTTTTTCGTAGATTCCTTCACGTATGGTAAAAAACAGTTTTTTATTTCCCTCAATTTCTTCAATCTCCTTCTGAACATCTTCATCAGTTTTAAGAATGGCAAAGTCAAACGGAGCATATAAATTCTCATATTGCCAGGGTTTTCCCTTTTGTATATCGTATTTAAACTGTCCCCCTTTAGGAAAAAGGTAAACCACCGTAACGGTCATTACGATAAACAGCATAATTTTATATACCAACGAGTGATTCTGGTAATATTTATTTAAAACATCCTTCATACAAATCGATTTCGTACCCAAATGTAAAAAATAATACTTCAAAACTGCATTATTTCAACAACTTATAAACCTATTAATAATTTTCTTCCGGATCCCGTTGAAACACCTGGCGGACAAAATTTCTTTTCATGAAAAACCTCATTTTTCCAAGGTCTTATATTTTAGGTAATATCTGATAATCTCATTAAAATTAATTACTTTCGCATATACACGATACCCCAGGGTAATTCACTTTAAAGCACGTAAAAAAGTTTATATAAAATGAAAGAAGTTGTCATTGTATCAGCTGTACGCACTCCAATTGGAAGTTTTTTAGGAAGTCTTTCCGAAGTTTCTGCTACAAAACTGGGAGCCGCCGCCATAAAAGGGGCCTTAAAAAAGATCGATCTGGATCCAAATTTGGTGGATGAAGTGTTTATGGGCAATGTGGTTCAGGCCGGATTAGGACAGGCACCTGCAAAACAGGCAGCTCTCTATGCCGGGATTCCTGACACGGTTCCTTGTACCACGGTTAACAAGGTCTGTGCCTCCGGAATGAAATCAATTGCCTTTGCGGCTCAGGCTGTAAAATGCGGCGATTCGGAAATTGTAGTGGCAGGCGGAATGGAAAATATGAGTAGTATTCCGCATTATATGAATGGCAGAAAAGGTCAGAAATTTGGAAATATTCATATAGAAGACGGACTTTTAAAGGATGGACTTGTCAATGTGTATGACGGCAAACATATGGGAACCTGCGGGGATGCCTGTGCCGAAAAATACGAATTCAGCCGTGAAGATCAGGATGCCTTCGCCATAGAATCCTATAAAAGATCGGCCGATGCCTGGGCTTCAGGTAAATTCAAGGAAGAAGTAATCCCGGTTGAAATACCACAACGAAGAGGAGAGCCCGTTGTACTCTCGGAAGATGAAGAATACAAGAATATTAAAATAGATAAAGTTCCCAATTTGAGGCCGGCGTTTGGTAAAGAAGGAACCGTTACGGCGGCCAACGCTTCTACCCTGAATGACGGAGCAGCAGCCTTGGTTATCATGAGCAGGGAAAAAGCAGTTGAGCTCGGATTGGAACCCATGGCGGTCATTAACGGATATGCGGATGCTTCTCAGGAACCTGAATGGTTTACAACGGCCCCGGCCAAGGCCCTGCCCAAAGCCTTGAGTAAAGCAGGTATAAGTGAGGATCAGGTTGATTTTTACGAGTTGAATGAAGCCTTCTCGGTTGTGGGGCTCGCTAATATCAAATTACTGAATCTGGATCCATCAAAGGTAAATGTTCATGGAGGAGCGGTTTCACTGGGCCATCCACTGGGATGTTCCGGGGCAAGGATCATCGTGACGCTGATAAACGTCTTAAAACAAAATAATGGTAAGACGGGAGCTGCGGGGATTTGCAACGGAGGCGGTGGTGCAAGCGCCATGGTAATAAGCTTGCCTTAATCTATAGCACAAAGTTTTATTTAAACCGCCTGCATGGAATTCGGAATTTGTCATCTTAATTGTATCGCAATCAGAAAAGAACCCTCAGATCAAAGTGAAATGGTTTCACAGTTGTTATTTGGCGAGGTTTTTCAGGTAATATTTGAGAATTCAGATTGGCTTAAAATACATATGGACTACGATTTTTATGAAGGCTGGGTGCTTAAGAAACAGGTTTACCCACTTGATAAGGATCGATTTAAAAGGATTTCTGAGAGCGAAAAACATTTTTCCAATGAAATGGCCACTTATATCAATGATCAAAAAGATCAGCTTCAGATTCTGACCCTTGGAGCGGTACTTCCCGAATTTGAATCAGGCCAGTTTGTGATGAACGAGCAAAAACTTGAGTTTGAAGGGGAAGTAATTCATGGAAGAAAACCAAAATCCAGTTTGGTCCTCACGGCCTATAAATTTTTGAATTCGCCATTTTTATGGGGTGGCAGAACTCCTTTAGGTGTGGATTGTTCGGGATTTACTCAAATGGTATACAGAATCAACGGATACCAGTTGTTCCGGGATGCCCATCAACAGGCTAGCCAGGGAGAAGTACTGAGTTTTATTGAAGAATGCGAACCCGGAGATCTGGCATTTTTTGACAATGAAGAAGGTGAGATCATACATTGCGGAATTCTTCTGGCCAATAATTACATCATCCATTGCCATGGAAAGGTAAGAATTGACAGAATAGATTCCAGCGGAATATATAATGTTGACACAAAAAGACATACCCATAAATTAAGGGTAATGAAGCAAATCTTTTAACAAAATACTTTTTCTTGAGTTCATCAACCCTTGGCTTAAATTATGAAAATAAAAAAACGGCATCGGTTTTTAATTGCGAGCATTATAGTCCTCGGTATCATTATCTGGAAGGTATATTTGAATTATAGCCATAAGCTCTTATCTGTAGATGAGCGACTTGGGGAGATTTCAGGAATTGAATTCGACAAACACGGGAACCTTTGGGCCATCAATGACAGTGGAAACAGTACGGAGATACACCAGCTTGACACGTTGGGCAAGCTCGTGAGGTCCGTAGACATAATCAACGCAAAAAACATTGACTGGGAGGATCTGACCCAGGATGACTTTGGACATTTTTTTATAGGCGATTTCGGCAACAATAAAAATGATCGCAGGGACCTGACCATTTACAAGATAGAGAACCCAATAGATCTTAAGACGGCTCAAACGGAAGCGGAAATAATCAGATTCAAATTTATCGACCAGAATCTTGGCAACCCTAAGGACAGCCTAAAAAATTTCGACCTTGAAGCTTTTGTCTTTTATAAGGGGAGATTGTATCTGTTTACCAAGAATCGTACAAAACCCTTCGATGGATTGACGAATCTCTACCGTATGGAAGATTATGCATCCAATCAAAAGGCACAAAAAGTAAGTAGCTTTCAAACCTGTAAGGCAGGAAAATACCAATGCTGGATTACCGGGGCAGCCCTGAGCCCAAATCGTAAAAAGCTTGCCCTTTTGGGTTCAAACAAAATCTGGCTCTTCGAGAATTGGGAAAAAGATGATTTTTTCTCCGGTGATTTAAAAGAAATAGATCTCGGTTTAATAACTCAAAAAGAGGCAATTACATTTTATAACGACTCTACCCTGGTCATTGCCGATGAAAATTTTAAAGGCCTTTTTGGGGGTAATATCTACACCTACGATCTAAACGACTAAAAGGCAAAAAAAAAGCTATCACATAATTGCAATAGCTTTTCCTCATCAGTATTTATTTCTTATTTCATCGAATCATACTTTTCCTTCATGGCCTGGAACTTATCGTTCATTTCAGTATTTTCATACAGGCTCATTAAGGTTCTGATCGTATCAAGATCGTTTGGTCTTAAGCTATACGCTTTCTCATAAACAGGAATAACTTCTTTGTACAAGGCAATCTGTTTTGCTTTTATCTCATCGTATTTGTCAAAATCATTCAGGCTTTTATTCATTTCTTCAACCAATACCTTGTCATCCTCTAAAATAGCAGATCCCAGATTGATATAAGCGTCAACATAATCAGGATCTAATTCAATGGCCTTTTTATAATACTCCTTTGATTTTTCAGATTCTCCCTGCTCTCCAGCAATCACACCCAAATTGAAATACAAGGTTGGGTTTGTAGGGTCCAATTCAATTGCCTGGCTCATCAAACTCGCAAACTCGTCTCTGTTACCCAATTTGATCTGAAGATTCGCCTCAGTTAAAATAAGCGCAACATCTTCCGGCGCAACTTTTCTTGCGTCCTTAACAGCCGCAATGGCTTTTTCAGTATCGCCTTTTTCCACGTGAACAAAAGCTATGTTCTTGATGATGGTTGGTTGCTTGGATTCAGAGGTTATCTCTTTTGGGTCTGAGTAAGAACCAGCTTTTACCATAAGGTCCATTTGAGCCTTGGAACCCATATTTTCTCTTTCTCCTGTTTCAACATTAACGGCTGTGTATTCTGTTGCAATTCCAGTATAACCCAAATCTTTCAGGGTGGTAAAGTAATCTAAAGCAAGATCAAAATCTTTTGCCATGTAGGCAGCATTTGCAGCATATTCCAAATAAACAGTATCTCTTGGGCTCAAACTGTAAACCTGATGCAATTCTGTTTTGGCAGCTTCGTAATTTTTGTCCTGGTAAGATTTGATTCCTTTTGCTGAAACCTCAGAAATCATCGTATTCAACGTAGGTTCTGCCATGGTTGTATATTTGCTCGATCCTAATTTCTCCTCAACATCAAATAATGCATTAAACGATGATGCAGCCTGGTCATAGTTCTCTGCAGAAGGGTCCGTTTTTGCCAATCCGGCATAAGTTTCACCTTTCAGGTAGTAAAATTTTGCTTTGGTTTTGTCATCTGCATTTGCAATCAATGATTCAGCACTTTGAATCTGAGCTTGTGCCGCAGCATAATCATCTTTTTTGATGGCTTTTTCGGCAGCCTTAATTTCATCCTTTTGAGCGAATGTTACCGTACACATGAAAAGAGCCACCAGTAACAAGATTTGATTTTTCATATTAATATTTAATATTTTGTTATTTAATTATTTAGCGTGCAAAATTAATCATTTTGCTCATTATTATTATGATTTTCATCAGTTTTTATTTCTTCCTCATCAATTTCATCCACATCTGACTCTTCGCGCTTTACCTTTGCAACTGCTGCTATTGAATCATTGTCTTTTATATTAATGAGTTTTACTCCCTGGGTGGCACGCCCCATAACTCTGAGATTGGCAACGCTCAATCGAATCGTGATACCCGATTTGTTGATGATCATCAGGTCATCCTCATCAACTACATTTTTAATGGCTACCAGTTCACCTGTCTTCTCGGTAATATTTATGGTTTTAACTCCTTTACCGCCACGATTCGTGATTCTGTAGTCATCAAGTTTCGATCGTTTCCCATAACCTTTTTCAGAAACTACCAGAATATCACTTGCATCGTCCTGAATCGATACCATTCCTACAACCTCATCATTTTCATCTCTCAAGGTAATTCCTCTCACCCCGGATGCATTTCTACCCATCGGCCGCGTCTTACTTTCCTCAAACCGTATGGATTTCCCGGATTTGGCAGCAATCATGATCTGACTGGCACCGTTGGTCAACTTAGCCTCAAGAAGCTCATCGCCCTCTTTAATGGTAATAGCATTTATACCATTGGTCCTTGGCCTGGAATATTGCTCAAGAGAAGTCTTTTTGGTTTGACCTTTCTTAGTCACCATCACTACATAATTGTTGTTCACATACTCCTCGTCCTTAAGGTCCTGGGTAACTAAAAACGCTTTTACCTTATCGTCATTTTCAATATTGATCAAGTTCTGAATAGCTCTTCCTTTTGAGGTCTTATTACCTTCCGGAATTTCATAAACACGCATCCAGAACACTTTCCCTTTTTGAGTGAAGAAAAGCATATACTGATGGTTCGTGGCAACAAACAGGTGCTCAAGGAAGTCTTCATTTCTCGTAGCAACACCTTTTTGGCCTCTTCCCCCTCTATTCTGAATTTTATACTCAGAAAGATCAGTTCGCTTTACATATCCGGCATGAGAAATGGTAACAACCACCTGCGAATTCGGGATCATATCTTCAATATTGAGTTCCCCGCCGGCATATTCAATTACAGATCTTCTTTCATCACCGTATTTTTCTTTGATTTCCAGCAATTCATTCTTGATGATCTCCATTCTTCTTGGTTCACTGTCCAGGATATCTTTAAGATCCTCGATCAATTTCATGATCTCTTCGTATTCAGCTCTCAACTTATCCTGCTCGAGGCCTGTTAACTGCCTTAGCCTCATCTCAACAATCGCCTTTGCCTGAACCTCACTCAGTTCAAAACGCTCCATCAGCTTTTCTCTTGCCTCGTCCGCATTCCCTGAAGCCCTGATCAGTTTGATCACCTCATCGATATTATCACTTGCGATGATCAGACCTTCAAGTATATGAGCTCTTGCTTCTGCCTTTTCAAGTTCAAACTTGGTTCTCCTCACCACAACTTCATGCCTGTGATCAACAAAGTGCACGATAAGGTCCTTTAAATTAAGAACTTCAGGTTTTCCATTGACCAAAGCAATGTTATTTACGCTGAATGAAGTTTGAAGGGCAGTATACTTATAAAGTTTATTGAGTACAATGTTTGGAATAGCATCTCTCTTTAAAACATAAACGAGCCTTCTTCCTTTTCTGCTGGTCTCGTCTCTTATGGAAGCGATTCCGTCAATTTTATGATCATTGATCAAATCAACCGTTTTCTTCAACAGCTCTGAGCCGTTTACCTGGTAGGGCAATTCGGTTACGACGATGCACTCTCTTCCGTTCACTTCTTCGAAATTAGCCTTGGCGCGCATGACAACTCGCCCGCGACCCGTCAAAAAGGCCTGTTTAACTCCCTCGTAGCCATAAATGGTCCCTCCTGTTGGAAAATCAGGTGCCTTAATATATTGAATCAGTTCTTCAACTTCAATGTCACGATTATCGATATAAGCTACCGTTCCGTCAACTACTTCGTTCAAATTATGAGGAGCCATATTGGTAGCCATACCCACGGCAATTCCCGAGGCCCCATTGACAAGTAAACTTGGAATCCTTGTTGGCAGCACCGTAGGCTCCTGAAGCGTATCATCAAAGTTGAGTCGATGATCAACCGTGTCCTTTTCTATATCGGCCAGCATCTCTTCTGAGATCTTTCTCATTCTGACCTCAGTATAACGCATTGCCGCCGGGCTGTCTCCGTCGGGTGAGCCAAAGTTCCCCTGCCCATCAACCAGTTCATAACGCATGCTCCAGTCCTGGGCCATCCGCACCATGGCATCGTAAACCGATGTATCTCCATGGGGGTGATACTTACCTAAAACCTCCCCGACAACCCTGGCCGATTTCTTATGAGCTCCTGTGGCTTTGATACCCAATTCATGCATCCCGAACAAAACCCTTCTATGAACCGGTTTTAATCCGTCCCTTACATCCGGAAGCGCTCTTGAAACAATTACGGACATCGAATAATCGATGTAGGCCGATTTCATTTCCTCCTCAATATTAATTGGAATAATTTTATCCTGTTCCGCCATATTTAATTACCGTTTTTAATCGTATTTTTTTAGCTGGAGCAATATACAATTATTCTTATTTTTAGGGAGACCCGGAGGCATTTTTATTGAGATTAGTTATTAACAATTCCTCCGAATTATTTCCTTGAATTTTAGTAACTTAGTATGAACTTAATAGTTGCTGATAACTTTTGTAATGAATTAGTTAAAAAATCTACTAAATTTACATCATAAACAACAAGCAAATGGACGATAATTTTTCACCAAAAGTAAAGGATGTAATTGCCTATAGCAAGGAAGAAGCGTTGAGACTGGGACATGATTTTATAGGTACTGAACACTTGATGCTTGGCATTTTACGCAAAGGAAAAGGCGAAGCCTATGACATATTGAATACATTCGAGCTGAATTTTTCGGCACTGAGAAAAAAAATAGAATTACTTCATGAAGTCGGTTCAGCCTCATCCGGAGTTAACGATAAAAAAAGTCTTCACCTTACAAAACAGGCTGAAAAAGCCTTGAAGACAACTTTTCTGGAAGCAAAGCTTTTTAAAAGTGATGCCATAAGTACAGCGCATCTTTTGCTCTGTATTTTAAGAAATGAAAACGATCCTACAACGAAGGTCTTGCACAATTTTGATGTGTTTTACGAAGATGTCAAAGAAGTGTTTCAGGAATTGTTTGCAGGAAATAAAGAAGAGGATATTACAGAAAGCCCGGTAGCAGAGACGCCTCCGGAAGATTTTAACGAACCAAAAAAGAATCCTTATCAGGGATCAAAAAGTAACGTGGCAAAAAAATCCAAAACCCCAGTTCTAGATAATTTCGGAAGAGATTTAACGCTTCTGGCTGAAGGAGGCAAGCTTGACCCCGTAGTAGGAAGAAAGCGTGAAATAGAACGTATCTCCCAGATTTTAAGCAGAAGAAAGAAAAACAATCCCATTCTTATTGGAGAACCAGGAGTAGGTAAATCTGCAATTGCAGAAGGGCTTGCCTTACGGATTATCCAGAAAAAAGTATCGAGGATTCTCTTTAATAAACGAATTGTGTCCCTTGATCTTGCAAGCTTGGTTGCGGGAACAAAATATCGTGGTCAGTTTGAAGAAAGAATGAAGGCGCTGATGAATGAACTGGAAAAGAATGATGATATTATACTTTTCATTGATGAAATCCACACGATCGTTGGCGCGGGTGGAGCAACGGGCTCGCTTGATGCTTCAAATATGTTCAAACCTGCCCTGGCCAGGGGGGAAATCCAATGTATCGGAGCTACCACCCTGGACGAATTCAGACAGAACATCGAAAAAGACGGTGCTCTGGAAAGAAGATTCCAAAAAGTAATGGTTGAACCTACAAGCGTTGAAGAAACCATTCAGATTCTTGAGAACATCAAAAATAAATATGAAGATCATCACAATGTGGTCTTTACCCCGGAAGCCATAAAGGCATGTGTCACATTGACGAATCGCTATATGACCGACAGATATTTACCTGACAAGGCTATTGATGCTTTGGATGAAGCCGGTTCAAGAATTCATATCACCAACATTGTGGTTCCTAAAACCGTACTGGAACTGGAAAAGAAACTCGAGGAGATCAGAGAACATAAAAATGACGTGGTAAAGAGCCAGAAGTATGAAGAAGCGGCAAAACTGCGTGATGATGAGAAAAGAACAGAAAAGGAACTGGAAACGGCTCAGTTAGACTGGGAAGAACAGTCCAAACTGCATAAAGAAACAGTAACCGAAGACAATGTTGCCGAAGTTGTAAGCATGATGACGGGAATACCCGTGAACAGAATTGCCGAAGCGGAAAGTAAGCGACTCAAGGACCTGCCAGATCTTATCAAAGGTAAAGTCATTGGACAGGACGAAGCTGTTATGAAAGTGGTTAAGGCTATCCAAAGAAACCGTGTGGGCCTTAAAGATCCGAACAAACCTATCGGATCCTTTATCTTCCTTGGACAGACGGGTGTGGGTAAAACCCAGTTGGCCAAAGTTTTGGCTACTCAGTTATTTGATTCACCCGATGCACTTGTCCGCATTGACATGAGTGAGTATATGGAAAAATTTGCCATTTCTAGGCTAATTGGTGCTCCTCCGGGATATGTGGGCTATGAAGAAGGTGGGCAGTTGACGGAAAAAGTTAGACGCAAACCTTATGCTGTTGTTCTGCTGGATGAAATTGAAAAAGCACATCCCGACGTATTTAATATGTTGCTGCAGATTCTGGATGATGGTTACATCACCGATAGTCTTGGGCGAAAAATTGATTTCAGGCATACAATAATTATCATGACCTCTAACATTGGCTCGAGACAATTAAAAGACTTTGGACAGGGAGTTGGATTTGGTACAGCGTCCAAAAAAGAGCAGGCTGATGCCAATGCAAAAAGCATTATCCAAAACGCCCTTAAAAAGAGTTTTGCACCCGAATTCCTAAATAGAATTGACGATGTGATCGTGTTTAATGCCCTTGAAAGGAAAGACATCCATGCCATAATTGATATTGAACTGGCCAAATTATTATCAAGAATTTCTGACCTCGGCTACAAGCTTAAATTAACCGAAGCAGCGAAAGATTTTATCGTTGAAAAAGGTTTTGACAAACAGTATGGAGCAAGGCCTCTTAAAAGGGCCATTCAGAAGTATATTGAAGACGCGCTTGCTGAAGAGATCGTCAATGCCAATTTAGGTGAGAATGACACTATCTTTATGGATCTGGACAAGAGTAAAGATGAACTTCAGATCAAAATTGAAAAGGAAAAGGAATCGAAATAATCTGGTTCTTATCATGAAATTTTTGATGATCCGTTTAGGGATCATGGTTTAAAAATTAAAAAGCGAGGCTTTGCCTCGCTTTTTTATATCTGATTACATACATCGTTTATCCCTGCAATTTCTCCTTGATATCCTTAACACCGGATTTAACTTTATGTAACCTCAAAGAAAGCATGATATTCGCGATTCCGAGTAAAACTAATGTAAATGCCAATGTATACACCAGGTAAGCTGCACCTATCAATGGGTTAATGATAGACATCATCGCAAAAATCACAACAAGAATACCAAATAACAAAACCCAGCCCCAATTTCCAACTCCTACTTTTTTTATTTTAAAGGAAGCTGAAATCATATAGAAACCCCTGAACAAGAGCCAGAATCCAATGAACATGGAAAAGAGGACCACTGTAAGACCAGGGTATTTGAGTAAAATGAAACCGACAATTACATCCAGGATACCACTGGCCAGGTAGAGTCCAAAGTTATCAATATCATCTTTATTGGTCAGTGCAAAAAACACACTAAATAATCCGCTTACAAATATAAGGGCACTAAAGAAGCTTGCGAGTCCAACAAAACTTTCAACGGGAGTAGAAAACATCCAGTAGGCACTTAGAATCAATAAAATTCCGATAATAAGAAAGACCCACCAGTTTTTCACCGTTCCGGATACTTTCGAGATAAGGTTTGACATAGTAAATATTTTTAAGGTTTGCCTAAAGATAACCCAATAGTTTCAATATTAGCTTCTTAGAGCCCATTTTTTAAAATGAATAATTCTGATTCATATGAATTTTTATTTATTATCAGGCTGGTTCTATACGTATTTACGAAATTGAATAAATAAACCAATGGGGTAATCAATGAGAATAATTCAAACATTTTTTTTGAACATTTTCTATTATCAAAAAAAATGCAATATTCTTTATCAATTAAAAAAAGAAATATATATTTGCCTCATCATGCAAAAAATAGTCAACTTAACGTCTTCACTTCGCTGTCTTACAACAACAGCTACGTTCACTATGAACACCCTTTAGGGGTTGTTTTGCATATATTACTACGTCCCAAAAAGAATCTGTTTACAAGAAGTAAGTCGAGAATCTTTACAATAAAAAAGTACATTTCAAGAATAAAAATTCAAAACGATGATAGTTTCGAAATTCGGTGGAACTTCAGTAGGATCCGCTGAGAACATAAAAAGAGTAATCCAGATAGTTAAGGAAAAGAAAGAACAGACTGCCATAGTGGTTTCAGCACTTGGGGGGGTAACAAACCTTTTGATCGAGGCTTCTGATCTGGCCCTTAAAAATGATTTGAGGTTTGAAAAAATCGTAGATCAGATTGAGAAAAGGCATTTTGAGGCCATAGAAAACCTTCTCCCGCATGACAACCAAACAAACTGTAAAGCAGAAGTTGCCAAAAAGCTGAATCAATTAAAGGAAATCCTGCATAGTATTTCCCTGCTTAATGACCTTTCCGACAAAACCTCGGCCAGAATTGTAAGCCTTGGAGAAATTATGTCTTCTTTCATTATCCATCAGGCTATGTTGCAGAATGCATTAAATGCCACATTAATTGACAGCCGTGAGGTAATAAAAACCGATGATAATTATTTGAATGCTGAAGTTGATTTTGAACTTACTCGTAAAAACCTGAAAGATGCATTGGGCAGTAATTCGGCAGAAGTTTTTTTATTTCCCGGGTTCATATCTTCAAATCAGTCAAATGAAACAACTACCCTTGGAAGGGGTGGATCAGATTATACGGCAGCCATTATCGCCAATGCCGCGGGAGCGAATATTTTGGAAATCTGGACGGATGTGAGTGGTATGTATACGGCTAATCCAAAGTTGGTAAGACAAGCGTACCCGATTGAGGAAATATCCTATCAGGAAGCCATGGAACTTTCTCATTTTGGTGCCAAAGTACTCTACCCCCCTACTATTCAACCCGTTCTGGATAAAAGGATCCCAATTTTGATAAAGAACACGTTGTCCGCCAAGGATAAGGGCACGTTGATTGCAGAAAAGTCTTTGGTATCCGGATCAACCGTAAAAGGAATCAGCCATATTGAAGATATCGCGTTACTCACGCTTGAAGGAAATGGAATGGTCGGAGTTCCCGGAATTTCAGAACGCTTGTTCGGAGCTCTGGCAAAAAAAGGAATTAACGTAAAATTTATCACGCAGGCCTCCAGTGAACATTCAATTTGTATTGCCATTGATTCTGATGAAAGTGATCTGGCCAAAAAATCAGTGGACCAGGAATTTGAGTTTGAAATTATTCAGCACAAGGTTAATCCACTGATTATCGAAACAGAACTGGCCATTATTGCCCTGGTTGGGGATCATATGAAATCACATCAGGGAATAAGCGGCAGAATGTTCTCTGAACTGGGTGCAAACAATGTGAATATACGAGCCATCGCCCAGGGGTCAACGGAAAAAAATATTTCGGCGGTCATCAGCAAGAATGATGTCAAAAAAGCTTTGAACACCTTACATGCTGCTTTTTTTGAAGATCAGATCAAACAGATCAATCTTTTTATTGTCGGGGTGGGCAATGTAGGTGGAAAGCTATTGGAGCAAATAAAGCTTCAGGCTGATTACCTTTTAGAAAAACAACATTTGCAATTACGTGTTGTTGCCATAAGTAATTCGAGAAAAATGTTCTTCAGGAGTGATGGTATCGAGTTGTCGGATTGGGCAGATCAGCTGGAACAACAGGGTGAAAAAGCGGATCTTGAAGGATTTATCGATAAAATGAAAGGCCTGAATTTACGCAACAGTGTATTTGTTGACAATACAGCCAATGACAGGGTACCCGACTTATATGCGGACTGCCTTTCAGATAGCATCGCCGTTGTGGCCTGCAATAAAATTGCCTGCTCTTCGGCCTTTGACAACTACCAGCACTTAAAATACCTGTCCAGAAAATATAATGCCCCCTTCTTGTTCGAAACCAATGTGGGCGCAGGACTGCCTATTATTGATACTTTGAATAACCTTATCGCTTCTGGGGATGAGATCACTGAGATCCAGGCCGTATTATCGGGAAGCCTGAATTTTGTATTTAATCATTTCAATGGTGAAACCCCGTTTTCTGAAGTAGTAAAACGAGCCGGAGAAGAAGGGTACACCGAGCCGGACCCCCGAATTGACCTCAGTGGCGTGGATGTTATGAGAAAGATTCTTATTTTAATGAGAGAGAGTGGTTTACAGAGCGAGCTGAACGACATTAAGAATGAATCTTTTCTTCCTCAATCTTCCCTTGACGCCGATACGGTTCCGGATTTTCTGGAAACCCTGATCACGGAATCGGACCATTTCAATAAGCTCCGTGAAGCAGCCGAAAGTGAAAAATGCCGATTAAAGTATGTAGCCAGCTATAAAGACGGTAAAGCCTCAGTAGGGCTTCAGCATATCCCGAAGGAACATCCCTTTTACAATTTGGATGGAAAGGATAATATCGTCCTGTTCTACACAAACCGGTACAAGGATCAGCCACTGATCATCAAAGGTGCTGGAGCAGGCGCAGATGTTACCGCTTCAGGAATTTTTGGAGATATTATCAGAACGGGGAACAAATAAAATTGAGCATGAAACAAATCGAAATATTTTCTCCGGCCACCATTGCCAATGTTTCCTGTGGATTTGATGTACTTGGATGCTGTCTCGATTCCATTGGAGACAAAATGGTACTCCGTAAAACGCAAGAGCCAGGAGTCAGAATTGGGAAAATCATTGGTGAGCAGTTACCCTTGGAAGCCGAAAAGAATGTAGCCAGTGTTGCCGTAATTCAGATGATGAAGGATCTGGAAGTTGCACCTGATTTTGGTATTGAAATCGATATTTATAAAAATATTAAACCGGGAAGCGGCGTTGGTAGCAGCGCTGCGAGTGCGGCCGGTGCAGTGTTTGCGGCAAATGAATTACTTGGAAATCCTTTTTCGAGCCATCAACTTATTCCTTATGCTGCTGAAGGTGAAAGAGCGGCCTGTGGTGCTCCTATAGCTGATAATGTTGCTCCTGCCCTTCTTGGGGGATTTACCCTGGTGAAGTCTGATGATCCTATAAAAGTTTTAGAGCTTCCTTCCATTGAAGGCTTATACGCTACCATTATTCATCCGCAAATAGAAATCAAAACTTCGGTTTCAAGAGATATTTTGCCTCAGACCGTAAAACTAAAAAGTGCCATAAAGCAATGGGCGAATGTTGGAGCTTTGATTCATTCTCTTCATACGAATGACCCGCATTTGTTTGCTGAATCTTTAAACGACTATATTGTAGAACCGCATCGATCAAAATTGATCCCGGAATTTGATAATGTAATTAAACATGCCGTTAAAGCAGGCGCGCTTGGTGGAGGAATTTCCGGATCAGGCCCTTCAATATTTACTTTTAGTAAAAATAAGCAAGTTGCTCATAAAGTGAGTCTTGCTATTGATGAAGTTTATAAAAAAACCAAAATTCCCTTTCAGATTTACACATCAAAAATAAACGTGGAGGGAGTTAAAATAGTAAAGAAACAATAATGCAATATTTCAGTTTACATGGCAAGGCACCAAAAGTAGGTTTTAAAGAAGCTGTAATAAAAGGAATCGCCCCCGACAAGGGCCTGTATTTTCCTGAAACCATACCTGCCAAACTTATAGAGGTATTTGAAAACATAGATCAGTACGAACCCAATGAATTGGCTTTTGAAATGATCAATCCCTTTATCGATGGTGAAATTCCGGAGGCCGAGCTGAAAAATATCATTGAGGACACCCTTTGCTTCAATTTCCCTTTGGAAAAGGTAGAAGAAGATGTCTATAGTCTTGAACTATTCCATGGCCCAACCATGGCCTTTAAGGACGTGGGAGGTAGATTTATGGCAAGATGCCTTTCTTATTTCAACCGAGAGCAATCCAATGAGGTAACCGTTCTTGTGGCCACTTCCGGAGATACGGGAGGTGCTGTTGCCAGTGGGTTTCTTGGTGTAAAAGGAGTCAATGTGGTTATCCTATACCCGAGTGGAAAAGTAAGTGAGGTTCAGGAAAAGCAGCTCACGACCCTGGGTCAGAACATTAAGGCCCTTGAGGTAGACGGCACCTTTGACGATTGTCAGGCCATGGTTAAAGAGGCCTTCCTGGATGCGGAGATAACAGATAAAATTCAATTAACCTCAGCCAACTCGATCAATGTGGCCAGGTGGCTGCCCCAGATGTTTTATTTTGCATTTGCGTATAAACAACTTAAGGACCGATCAAAACCATTGGTGTTTTCCACACCCAGCGGAAATTTTGGAAATATCTGTGCAGGAATCATGGCTCAGCAACTTGGCCTGCCCGTACAGCAATTCGTTGCATCGACCAATGCCAATAAAGTGGTTCCTAATTTTATGGAAAAAGGAGAATATATCCCGCTTCGTTCGGTAGCAACCATTTCCAATGCCATGGATGTAGGGGATCCAAGCAATTTTATTCGAATAAGAGAAATCTATAAAAATGACTTTGCGCTAATCAAAGAAAACCTTTCCTCCTATTCGTTTACTGATGATCAAACCCGTGCTGCCATGCTCAAGGTATACGAGGAAACAGGATATATCATGGATCCTCACGGAGCAGTGGGTTATCTAGGCCTCAAGAAATACCTGAAATCGAACCCTGATTCAACCGGAATTTTTCTTGAAACGGCACATCCTGTTAAGTTCCTTGATGTTGTGGAACCTGTTATCAATAAAAAAATAGCCTTTCCGGAGCAGATTAAGAGCGTTATGGATAAGCCAAAGGTTGCTCAATTCATGACGGACTATTCAGAATTGAAGAATTTTTTGTTGACGTCAGACTGATAAGTTGTAAGATGAATAAGTTGATATAACGGGGTTTTATCGTGTAAAGGCCTCTCCTATTCTGAAATATAAACCCCAGTCATCTTTTCCCACGGCTACATCCATTCCAACGCTTATTTTAGAGCTTGGAATAGCCAGGAATCGTATTCCTCCACCCACAGCAGGTAAAAGATTGTCAAAAGACAAGTCACTGGCGTCATTTATCGCTGTTGCGACCCCGCCAAAAGCGACATAACCCCATCTTTTAGCAAACCAATGACGATATTCAGACTGAATATCATACACTTGATTGGCCCTGTACTTACCGTTTGAATATCCTCGCAGGTCATCGCGGCCCACTACGTTCTGACCGGCAAAAGGAACATCCCCAACTGCCGCCTGACCGTATAAGCGAAGTAGTATTGTGTTTCGCTCTCCCTGTGGGAAATACTTGTTATACTCAAGATTGATATTGGTATAATTTGAACTGCTTCCCAAACTTTCAAGAAAGGTCATCGTGTTAAATTTACCGTTGAATCCATTTAATGGCATAAACTGATTATCTCTTGTATCATACTCAGAAGAGAATCCAAAACCAAATAAATCCAGATCCTCTTTGGGGTTACCTGGCAAGTCAAATTCAGTAAGTGAATGGGAATAAACCAGATTTCCTCCTAAATACAACCGCTTGTAGGTACGGACCAAAAAATCAAGATATATAAATTGAAACCGGGTATTATAATCGATAAAAAAACCATCTCCCGGTGGAGGAATCGGAATAATATTGGGTGGTAGTGACCCTATGATATCCCCCCAATCCAAATAGGTTTGAAAATTTACAGAACCCAGACCTCCTACAAGTTTTGATCTGAACTTATCCTCTTTAAAATAGAACTTATTGGCTTGCACCAAATACCAGGTATCATTGGTGGAATATGCTCCGATCAAAGCGGAACTCGACTCGGGAGAAATAGAATCGTTCCCATTGAGCTTATAAAAGCCCGAAGCCATAAATCCAAAAATCGCTCCAAAACTATTATTATACGTTACTGTAGGGATGATGACCTTCTTAAACTTTTTTTTGCTCTCGTCTTTGCTTACTGAAGTCCCAATAGAGTCTTTAATAGTTTCCTCATTCGGATCAGAAACATTGGTCTGAGCCTTGGTTGGCAGGGCAATACAAAAAAGAAGTAAGGTGAAGGTCAGCAATTTTTTCATATCTCAAATTTATTCAAAAGGAAAAAGTCTCACAACCACATGGACATATATTTTCCTATATTTATACATCCTAAAAATCATATGATGAAAAAGATTTTTTTCCTGCTATTAGCACTTATTTCGTTTAGCCTGGCATCTCAGGAGTATAGCCGAAAAGACAGCCTTCGTGGCAGCATTACTGATGAACGTGCCTGGTGGAATCTGCTTCATTATGATCTTGACGTTGCGGTAGATATCGAGAAAAAATCTATTTCGGGAAAAAATACCATTAGCTACGAGGTACTTAATGAAATGCCTGTCCTTCATCTTGACCTGCAGGACCCGATGAAAATTAAAAGCATTACTCAGGATGGAGAATTTCTGACCTACAAAAAAGAATTCTCAGCCTATTTTATAAACCTTGTAAAACCCCAAAAAAAAGGCAGTATAGAGAAAATAGAAGTTGTTTTTGAAGGGATTCCTCCAGAATCATCAAATCCTCCCTGGGACGGAGGTTTTGTTTGGAAAACAGATAAGAACAAGAATCCGTTTATAGCGAATGCAAACCAGCTCATTGGTTCAAGTTCCTGGTTTCCATCCAAAGACATTCCTTATGACGAGCCTGATAAAGGGGTTCGTTTTAAAATAGAGGTTCCTCCCTCCCTGACCGCCGTAGCAAATGGAAGGCTCATAGAGGAGAAAGGTTCAGGTAAATCAAAAAGTTTTACCTGGGAGGTTGTAAACCCCATCAATGGATATGGAATCAACATGAATATCGCAGATTATGTCCATTTTTCTGAAACTTACCCAGGAGAAAAGGGAGAACTTGATCTTGATTACTACGTACTTTCCTACAACCTGAAAAAAGCGAAAAAACAATTTAAGCAGGTTCCAATGATGCTTCAGGCTTTTGAACACTGGTTTGGCCCTTACCCCTTTTATGAAGACGGATTTAAATTGGTGGAAACGCCATATCTGGGGATGGAACATCAAAGTTCAGTAACGTATGGTAACAATTATGAAAATGGTTATTTAGGTGGAGATCTGAGTCTTACGGGTCAGGGGCTAAAGTTTGACTTTATTATTATTCACGAGTCGGGCCATGAATGGTTTGCCAATAGTTTAACAAATTATGACGTTGCTGACATGTGGATTCATGAAGGGTTTACCACCTATAGCGAGGTGTTGTATCTGGATTACCATTTCGGTACCGAGGCAGGCAATGAATATTTGATCGGCTTTCGGGATCGCATAACGAACAACCGCCCCGTAACAGGAATCTATAAAGTTAATCAAAGAGGGTCAGGTGATATGTACCCGAAAGGAGCTGCCATGATACATACCTTGCGCCAGGTCATTGGTGATGACGAAAAATTCAGATCCTTGTTGAGAGATATCAATAAGGACTTTTACCATCAAACCCTGAGCAGTAAGCAGCTCGAAAACTACATCATGGATAAAACTTCTCTTGAGCTTGAAGGTTTCTTTGATCAATACCTGAATACAGTCAAGGTCCCGTTGTTACAGTGCAAAATTAAGAATGGAGAAATGAGTTACAGGTTCAAAAATACGGTCGATAATTTCAACATTCCCGTAAAAATGATAATTGACAAGAAAGAGATCTGGATCAGGCCCGGAAAGGAATGGCAAAAACAGGTTTTACCAAATCCAGATTCAAAAGTAAGCATGGATCCGAATTTCTATATCGATTTTGAAAAAAACATTAAATAATCCTATTTACCCTCTTCGCTGTCCAGATCAGGCAGGTGAAAATGATTGAAAACACTTTCCTGTTCCATCATTTTTTCGATCTCTTCAGATTTTCTCGGGGCAAGAGCCGAATAATTGACAGGTCCGTTTTTCGTAATTAAAACATCGTCTTCAATTCTCACACCTATTTTCCACCATTTTTCGTCACAGGGACTTCCATCCGGAATATAGATTCCTGGTTCCACCGTGAGAATCATGTTTTCCTTAAATGCTCCACGATTATTCAGATCATGAACATCAAGTCCAATATGATGCGAAGTGCCGTGAGGGAAATACAGTCTTCCCTGTGCCAAAGAATCAGTAATTCCCAACTCCAGAAGCCCTTTGTAAACGACTTCCCTTGCAGCCGCATCTACTTTCCTGGCATCACTTCCAATGACCATAGCTGCCATACCTGCTTCCTGCGCCTCGTACACAAGATCGTAAATAAGCTTTTGCTCTTCAGTAAATTTTCCGCTCGCAGGAATCGTTCTGGTGACGTCAGCAGTATATCCTCTGTATTCGGCGCCCAGGTCCATTAATATCAGATCATTGCCGGCCTCTAATTTATTGTTGTCTATATAATGCAGCACACAACTGTTATTTCCTGCCCCTACAATGGATGGATATCCTTCATATTCAGAACCGTATTTTTTAAACACCATCTCATGGATACCCTGTGTTTCGGTTTCAGACATCCCGGGATGCATGGCTTTCATTACTTCAATCTGGCCCACACAGGAAATTTCAACTGCCTTTTTGATCAGCTTCAATTCTTCATCGGTTTTTACTTCTCTCAAATTTGCCATTAAGGTCCTTAAGGTCTTGTTATCCACTACTGATTGGGCAGATTCCTTATCCGAATCAAGTTCTTTTCCTTCAGGCATAGGAATACTGTTGATACTTGTTTTGAACTGCTCGATCAAAGCGTACAGATTAGGTTGCTCCCATCCTTTTTGCCGAACGTCATTTTCAAACTTTCTGAACATCACCTTGTCGAACTTCGAAAAGTCAATGGGGTCTTCAATAAAGGCTTTGCCCGGATAAACATTGGTAAATCCAAGATCTTCAATGGCTCCTTTTACCCCTACGCCCGGCCCGTTATAAATTTTATATCGTGCACCTCTCTCATATACATAAAGGGCCTCATTAAATGTTTTTCCGTCTTCTACCTGGTCCTCGGAATAGATGACCAATACCGAATGAGGTTCTTTTAAACCTGATAAATAATAAAAATTCGGGTCCTGATGATAAATAAAGTCCACATCATTCGAACGGTTTCGTATGGGGTTTGCAAAAAACACCGCCACGCTGTTAGGGGGCATACTGGCCCTTAAAGCTTCTCTTCTTGATTTATGAAAATCCGAAGACATGTAATCAGTGGGCGTATTTTCCTGACTATGCGAACTTTGAAAAATTATGAAAAGAAAAAAACTTAAAATTACCTTTGTTTTCATGGGGATCAGATTTAGAAGTCGAAAGATATAAAAATTTGCTCAAGTCACCGTAGTGTATTTACGGTGAAAAAGTTTTATCCAATCCATACAGATTTTATACTTTAGCATAAAATAATCCATCATGAAAAATACTGCACTCACACATGTTCACGAATCACTTGGAGCGAAAATGGTTCCTTTTGCTGGTTATAACATGCCCGTTCAATATGAAGGAATTAACGTTGAACATGAAACTGTAAGAAATTCTGTCGGAGTATTCGATGTATCTCATATGGGAGAATTTTTGATCGAAGGAGAAAATGCACTGGAACTGATACAGAGAATCAGCTCCAATGATGCTTCAAAACTGGAAATTGGCGATGCCCAATACAGCTGTATGCCAAATGATAAAGGTGGAATTGTTGATGACCTGATCATCTACAGGGTTAAAGAGCATACCTACCTGCTTGTGGTGAATGCCTCCAATATAGAAAAGGACTGGAACTGGATCGCCTCTCATAACGGTAATAACGCGGAAATGAGAAATGTTTCTGACAACTACTCTTTACTCGCCATTCAGGGGCCCAAAGCCGTTGAAGCCATGCAGTCACTTACATCTGTGGACCTGGCTGAAATACCTTTTTATAAATTTAAGGTGGCAGAGTTTGCCGGTATTGAACATGTGATTATTTCTGCCACAGGTTATACGGGTAGTGGAGGATTTGAGATCTACTGCAAGAATGAAGAAGTGGAAAAGGTTTGGAACAAGGTATTTGAAGCCGGAAAAGAATTTGGTATCAAGCCAATCGGACTGGCTGCAAGGGATACGCTAAGGCTCGAAATGGGATATTGCCTTTATGGAAATGATATTGATGACACGACTTCTCCTATTGAAGCCGGTTTAGGATGGATCACTAAATTCACAAAAGATTTTGTCAACAAGGATGGGCTTTTGAAACAGAAGGAGGATGGGGTTACCCGACGTCTGAGGGCCTTCGAACTGGATGCAAGGGGGATACCCAGACAAGGTTATACTATTCTGGATGAAGACGGGAACAAAATTGGAACCGTTACCTCAGGCACAATGAGTCCAAGTCTCAAAAAAGGAATTGGATTGGGGTATGTCAACACGGGACACACCAAATTTGGCAGTAAAATTTATATCGAGGTCAGGAAAAAGTCCCTTCCCGCAACCGTGGTAAAATTGCCTTTTTATAAGCAGTAATTATGTGAAGTGGTCAAGATTATGATAGATAAGTTAAGAAGTAATATAACCCATTTTGCGGATACCCATAAGATTCACATCCTCTTGGTTTCCATTATAATATTGGTGTTTTTACCTCCTTTTCTTACAGAATTACCCAATTTTACTGACAGTTTTATCAAGCTTGATTTTTTAATGATCCTTATAGCTTGTTATCTGATCATAAGAAAAGTAAAGAGTTCCCGATTTATTGGTTATATAACCTTTATTCTGATCATAATTGATGCGTTTTTAGAAAGTGATATTTTAAACTATATAGGGCAGCTTGGGATTTCTTATATGGTCATTCATGCGTTTACCCTTGTCCTTAAAGAGGCGATGTCTTTACAAGGAGATACAAAAAATCTGATCCTGGTTTCAATTACTGGTTATTTGATCATAGGGCTCATTGGAGGTTTCTTGTCTGCGGGACTGGAATATATATATCCAAATTCCTATTCTCATTCTGCCGATATCGTTTTTGACCTTTACACCTTTATTTATTACAGCTTTGTCACCATGACCACCCTTGGTTATGGAGACATGATCCCTATTACTCAAAAAGCCCAGGCGCTTGCCCTGATGATGGTCATCTCGGGACAGCTTTTTTTAAGCGTCATCATTGCCATTAATATTGCAAAATTTATGCAGAAGAAAAAGCCTAACGTTTAAGGTTGAGGTGAAAATCCGGATCGAAGTTTTCAGGGATTTTTCCTTGAACATCTTTAAAAAACTCATGAAAATATAAGAAATCCTTTTCCATGTCATTGGTCAGGGTATAAGGCTCATTAATAAGCACCTGTTTTTTTCCAAAATCCAAAGTTGCCATAACGACAGGAATATTGGCCCCTTGGGCTACGTGATAAAAACCGGTCTTCCAGGTTGAAACCTTTTTCCGTGTTCCCTCAGGAGAAAGGGCAAAAATGAAATGATCCTCTGAATTAAAGATATCGATAAGGCTCTGGACCATGTTCTTGCTCTTGGTCCTGTCCACCGGGGTTCCGCCCAGTGCCCTGAAAAAAAAACCAAACGGGGGTTTAAACAAGGTGTGTTTTCCAATGAATTTAATAGGAAGACCTTCGGCAAACTTGACCAGAACGCCTATGGGGAAATCCCAGTTGGAAGTATGTGGTGCCGCTATGATAATATATTTATCAAGTTCCCTGGGAAAACCATTGAGGATTTTCCATCCAAAAATTTTAAATAGAATAAACCTTGAAATACTTTTCATATCAGCTCTATTGGGTTGAAATTTTTCGTAATATCGTAATTAATTCCAATATACTGATTTTTTAAAATAGAATTATTGATGTCAGATTTCATGCTATATATCATTTTGGCAATCGTCCTTGTCCTGGCGGTTGTTATTACCTATATCATAAGCAAACTAAAGTTTGAAAAAACAACGGCGGCTCTTGAAAGCAGGATGACCCTGATGGAGAATGAAAAAGAGGAAAAGGAAACCGAACTCACTGATCTTCAACAACAGCTTGAAATTTCAAGAAGGGAGAACCAACAGGTCCAGATGGAGCTGGTTAAAAAAAATGCCGCCCTTGAAAATGCAGGAGAAAAAATGGAAGCACAACAGGAAGATATTGCAAAACTCCAGGAGAAATTTTCAAAAGACTTTGAAATACTGGCCAATAAGATCCTGGAAGAGAAATCAAACAAATTCACGCAGCGCAACAAAGAAAATATGGAGCAGATCCTGAACCCGCTTCAGGAAAAGATCAAAACCTTTGAGAAAAAAGTAGAGGATACCCATAAAGAAAGTATTGAAAAACAGTCCGCTTTGCGCCAGCAAATACTAGGTTTAAAGGAATTGAACGTGCAGATGAGTAAAGATGCGGTAAACCTTACCAGGGCACTTAAAGGAGATTCCAAGAAACAGGGTGACTGGGGAGAATTTCAGCTGGAAACCATATTGGAAAAAGCCGGCCTTCAAAAAGATGTACATTTTTCAACCCAGGAAGGCTATCGGGACGAGGACTCACGCCTGAAAAAACCTGACCTTATCATAAACCTGCCTGACAACAAACATTTAATCATCGATTCCAAGGTTTCACTAACAGGTTATGAGCGATTTTTTAACGCAGAGAATGAGATTGCTGAAAAGACAAGCCTCAAGAGTCATGTCCAGAGCATTCAAAAGCATATCAAGGAACTGGGAAGCAAGAATTACACCGACCTGTACGGCATCAACAGCCCGGATTATGTGATCATGTACATACCCATAGAGCCAGCCTTGATGATTGCGCTGCAGGAGGATCAGGAACTTTATATTCAGGCACTGGACAAAAATGTGGTCATGGTATCCACTTCTACCCTTTTGGCAACGTTGACTACTGTGGCTTCCATCTGGAAGCAGGAAGATCAAAAGAGAAATGTCATGGAAATCGCCAGGCAGGCCGGAGCCTTATACGATAAGTTTGAAGGGCTGGTACAGGATCTGATCAAAGTTGGCAAGCAGATCAATGCCTCACAGGAAGGTTACAAGGCTGCCATGAACAAATTAAGTGAAGGAAAGGGAAATCTGATCACTCGCGTAGAAAACCTTAAAAAACTGGGTGCCAAGACTAAAAAGGCCCTTCCTCCCAGCCTTCTTGAAAGGGCTGAAGAAAATTAGTTGCAAAGATGGCTTTAGTTTCTCAGTCAACATATAATCCTCATCTTCTGTTCAAGAGTAAGCATCTAAATACCATTTACAGGACCTTGTTCCACAAAATAGAAGTTGTCTTTCAGCGGGAAAGAATGGAGACCTCCGACGGTGATTTTATGGATCTGGATTTTTCCCATGTCGACTCTGATAGGCTTGTGATCATCATCCATGGGCTTGAGGGAAGTTCAGGTTCAAAGTATGTTACCGCCATGACCCAGGTGGCCAACCTTTCCGGCTATGATGTGTTAGCGGTTAATTTGAGGGGTTGCAGCGGGGAGACGAATCGCCTGCTTTACTCCTATCACAGTGGTAAAACCAATGATTTTGCTGAGATACTTCGCTATTTGGATTCACGTAAAACCTACAAATCATATTTTGCTGTCGGTTATAGTTTGGGAGGTAATCTTTTACTCAAATACCTGGGCGAGCAACGTGATGACTATTCAGGTAAACTTCAGGCAGGGGTCGGCGTATCGGTCCCATGCGATCTCAAAGGCTCCTCTGAGGCCATTGCTAAATTCTGGAACATGGTGTACATGCAGCGTTTCCTGATCTCTCTAAAAAAGAAAACCCGCATTAAGATGGAGCAGTTTCCTGAAAATGGCCTGAACACAAAAGCCATTCTGAATTCAGCCAATTTTCTCGATTTTGATAATTATTTTACGGCACCTGTGAACGGTTTTATGGACGCCAATGATTATTGGAAACAAAACAGTTCCAAACAGTTCCTGGGAGGTATTAAAATTCCAAGCCTTCTGATCACGGCTGCTGATGATCCTTTTTTGTCGGAAACCTGCATTCCTGTGCAGGAAGCTAAAAACAACCGAAACTTTAAACTGGAAGTAACCCGATACGGTGGCCACGTGGGCTATAACTCAACCTTTGAAAACGGAAGTGGCTTTTGGCTTGAAAAGCGCATCATGAAATTTTTTGCTGAGGTATAGCCTCAACTAATTTCATTTACTCCTTATTTCATTGTATCATTGCATAGTGATATCAACGTTTTGATCCTGTAGCAATTGAAATTGAAAAAAGGTTTATTTTTTATCGTTTTACTTTCCACATTGAGCCATGGACAGGCCTTTAGAAGCTTTTCCAATGAGTTCCTGAATCTGGGGGTTGATGCTGCTGCTTTTGGTATGGGAAAAGCGGTTATCGCCTCAAGTGGCGATGTTAATTCGATTTACTGGAACCCGGCAGGGCTCACAAAAGTTGATGACATTCAGGGCGCATTAATGCACGCCGAATATTTTCAGGGAATTGGTAAGTACGACTACGCTGCCTTTGCCAAACCCATTAATGATGTCAGTACATTTGCCGTTGCCTTTATTCGTTTTGGCGTTGACGATATTTTGAACACAACTGAACTAATCGACAGCCAGGGAAATATCAATTATGATAATATCAGCCTGTTTTCTGCAGCCGATTATGCCTTTAATGTGGCATATGCCCGCAGGTTACCGGTACAGGGACTGGATCTGGGTGTCAACACAAAGATTGTTCACCGTAAGATTGGTGATTTTGCTTCTTCCTGGGGTTTTGGCATTGACGCCTCCTTACAGTTTCAGACCGAAACAGAATGGCAGTTTGGAGTCATGGTACGTGACATTACAACCACCTTTAATGCCTGGACCATCGACCAGGAAGAATTCGATAAAATACAAAACGCCATCCCGGGAGAAAATCAGGAGGCACCAGAGACCCTGGAACTGACCAAACCCAAAGTTCAGTTTGGCGTGGCAAAGTCTTTTGCGGCTTCCAGGGATTTCAATATCCTGGCTGAAATTGATCTGAACATGCGTTTTTCAGAGACCAATGATATCATCTCCTCCTCTGCCCTGAGCATTGATCCTGGAGCAGGTTTACAGTTTGACTATCTAAAAATGGCTTATTTAAGAGTTGGGGTAAACAACTTTCAGTATTTTACGGATTTTGACGGAGATCGAACTACCTCAGTTGAACCCAATTTTGGAGTAGGTTTCAGATATAAAGGAATCCAGCTGGATTATGCTCTTGCCAATATAGGTGCTGCGAGTGGTACCTTATACTCAAATATATTCTCGATCAAGATCGATATATCTTATTTTAGATAACCAGGCTTTTGAGTCAAATTATGATTTATATTTATGCCAAGTTTTATGTGTTAATTGATCTTAAGGTGGGTAGGGATAAAGATTTGAAATATTTGAATATTTGACTCAATTCAAATTCAGACCCCGATTAATAATTTTTCATGCTTAAAAAAAGTCTCGATCAATTTCAAAATTTATAATCTGTTAAATATCTGTGATATTTTGAAAAAACTAATTTTCCTTTTATTTTTTTCCCTTTCGTTTTTGGGCTTTGCACAGCAGATCCAGTTATCCCCAAAGGCAGAAATAAGTGTAATCACCTGTGGGCCGGGCACAAATGAGTTGTATGCAAGTTTTGGCCACAGTGCCTTTCGGGTGCTTGATCTTGAAAATAAAATTGACAGAGTCTATAACTACGGTACCTTTGATTTTGATACCCCAAATTTCTATTTGAAGTTTTCACGTGGCAAACTGCTGTATCAGCTGCGGGCCTATAATTTTGGTAATTTTTTGAGAAGTTACCATCGCGAAAACCGCTGGGTCAAAGGGCAGGTACTCGATTTAAACCAGGAGCAGGTACAAAAGGTTTATGATTTTCTGGAAGAAAATGCCTTGCCCGAAAACCGCTCGTACAAGTATGATTTTTTCTACGACAACTGCTCTACCAAGTTATACGATGTTCTCGAAGAAGTCCTGGGTGACAAACTGGTTTTTAAAGCGAATTTTGATCAGGAAGATTTAACGCACCGGGATCTGATCGAGCTCTATATGGATCATCAGCCCTGGGCCGACTTTGGCATTGACCTGGCCCTTGGAGCGGATATAGACCGCAAAGCCAGTTCACGTGAATATATGTTTTTGCCTGACTATGTGTTTGAGGCCTTTGAGGAAGTTGAAATTAAAAAGGAAGATGAGGGATCAATTCAACCTATTGTAAAAAGGACCGAAGAGATCTTGTTGAGTTATAAAGGGAAGTCTATGGAAAGAGGAATAACGCCATTTTTAGTGTTTTCACTGGTGGCTCTCATTATTGTTGCCGTTACTTACCGGGATTATAAAAAGGAAAAAAGGTCCAAAATTTTGGATGTATTGATATTTGCGGTTACAGGAAGTGTGGGGCTTATCTTGCTTCTGTTGTGGTTTGCTACGGATCATTCAGCCACAGCCAATAATTTTAATGTGCTTTGGGCCTTTGCCCCGAATTTGATTTTTCTTTTTTTAACAAATAAAAATGCGAAAATGAATCAGCACTATTTACTGACCCTCTTGCTACTGCTGGATATCATGGTACTACTATGGATCTTTAGGGTACAAGTATTTCACTATGCCCTGATCCCATTGATGCTGGGACTCTATATTCGATATATCTTCTTGTGGGTAAGGTTTCGGAAGGAATCTAACTGATCTTCAATTTTTTTACCTTCACCTGAGTGTCATCCAATTTCTCAAATTCTGAGTTATTCGAGATATATTCCGGAACAATGGCTTTGATCTTTTTAACCAATTCCAAGTGATCTATGCTCAGCTCAGAAATCAGGGAATCGATCCTGGCTTTGACCTGATCCACATGAATATTATCTGTTTTGGCGATCATGATCTTTTCGTTATACGTAGGGATGGTATTCTCTTCGTTGGATAACAATTCCTCGTATAACTTTTCACCGGGGCGAAGGCCTGTTATTTTGATATCGATATCTTCCGGGTAACGACGACCACTTAGATGAATCATTTTTTTGGCCAGCTCAAAGATCTTGACAGATTCTCCCATATCAAACACATAGATCTCTCCACCATTACCCATAACTCCTGCTTCCAATACCAGTTGACAAGCCTCAGGAATCGTCATAAAGAAACGAGTAATGTCCTCGTGGGTTACCGTCAATGGACCACCATTTTCAATCTGTCTTTTAAACAAAGGAATTACAGAACCATTGGAGCCCAGTACATTACCGAATCGGGTTGTAACAAATTTGGTTTTCCCCTGGGTATTCAGACAATTGGCATAGAGTTCAGCCACACGTTTGGTAGCACCCATGACATTTGTTGGGTTGACTGCTTTATCCGTGGATACCATGATAAATTTTTGTACATGATGCTGGATGGCATACTTCATCAACAAACTGGAACCGTATACATTAACACGCACCGCTTCATAAGGATTGTTTTCCATCAAAGGAACGTGTTTGTATGCTGCTGCATGAAAAATCAGGTCAATATTGTTATTTTCAAATAATGATCTGATCCTGTCTTCATTACGAATATCCGCCAATTCAACAGAAAAATTTTCAACTTTTTCCCTCAAAAACTTTTGCTGAAGATCATAAAGAGCTGACTCAGCCTGATCCAGAAGTATGAGCTGTTTATACTTGTATTTACTGATCTGCTGAGCGATCTCACTACCAATGGAACCGGCGGCTCCGGTTACCAGAATAACTCTGTTTTCCAGTTCCTTCTGCAAGACAGGATTATTAATCTTGATCGGTGTTCTTTCCAAAAGGTCCTCGATCTTTACTTCCTGGATCTGGCCCACATTCAACTCACCATCGATCCATTGCTGAACAGGAGGTACTATTTTAATGGTCACAGGGAGATCGGTTAGCCTGTCCACCTTTTCAAAAAGTTCAAACGGCTTGATCTTCTGGATGGATACGATTATTTCTTTAATATCATACTTTTCAATAAAATTCTTGTCAATAATTTTAGGATCATAGATTTTGATCCGGTTAAATTGCTTGCCTATCTTCAATTGGGAATCATCAAGGAAACCGACGATCCTGTATTTACTGCTTACACTGGTGCTTAGGGTATTATAGGTGATCAAACCCGATTCACCGGCACCATAGATCAATACATTCTTCGGTTTTTGATAATTGGAAGCAATTCTGTCAAACAAATATTTAAAGATAAACCGGCTGGAAATCAAAACTACAATATTCAGCAAATAGTGAATTGAAATTATGGATAAAGGAATTGAATAAACGTCATAAATATTAAAGTTTCTGATCACCAGGGCCGATGAAAATAAAATAGCTGCAATAATTGTTGAGGCCCAGAACACATTTATGGCATCCTTTGTTCCTGTATGCCTAACGATTCCTTTAAAAGAACCCACAGACAGAAAACCAATCAAAGAGGCAATTGCGATTAATGGCAATTGCTGGATAAAATCATAGGAGCCGAATTGCAGTGAAAAATTAAATCGAATCAGGTAGGCAAAAAAGAAAGCCTGCAGACTCAGAGACAGATCGATCATCAGGACGATCCAGCGAGAAGTATATACAGCGTTGTTAAAAATAGATTTGGTCATGGGGGGATAAGCTATTTAGTTTGTACCCTGCAAATATACGCAACTATTTTCATTCATTGAATGGGGTTAGATTGCAAATTCGGGGTTTTCAGGTAGTTTGCAGGTATAAAAAAACCACTTCCCGTGAAGTGGCTTTTAATTTTCAATGGATTAGTCTAAAGTTTGAGTAGATCATCTTCTCAATTTAAGTACTTTCTTTATAACAGAAACCACTCGCATCAAATCTTTTGTAGTTAGATCTGATCCACTGGGTAAGCACAGTCCCCTATTGAACAAAACCTCAGAGCTTCCATCAGTAGAAGCTGGAAAATTCTTAAACACAGGTTGTACATGCATGGGTTTCCATAAAGGACGAGATTCTATATTTTCGTTTTCAAGGGCCAATCTTAACGCCTCGCGTGTTTCATAACTATCGGTCAAAATTGTTGTAAGCCATCTGTTAGAATAAAATCCTTCTGGCTCTTCTAAAAAAGAAATATCCTTAAATTCTGCAAGTTCACTTTTGTAAAAATTATATGTTTCTCGTTTTGCTTTCACCCTCTTATCCAACACCTCCATTTGCCCTCTTCCAATTCCGGCGGCAAGATTGGTCATTCTATAGTTATATCCAATTTCAGAATGTTGATAATGAGGAGCATCATCACGAGCCTGAGTAGCGAGGAAATTTGCTTTTTTGCAATATTCCGGATTATCAGACACCAGGGCCCCACCTCCAGAAGTTGTTATTATCTTGTTTCCATTGAACGAAAAAATCCCTAATTCGCCAAAGGTGCCTAAGTACTTATCTTCATATTTTGATCCCAATGCTTCGGCTGCATCTTCTATGATGGGTATCTCATATTTCCTTGCAATAGCGATCAACTCGTTCATTTTGGAAGGCATCCCATATAGATGCACAAGGATAATCGCTTTTGGCTTTTTCCCTTTGGTAATTCTATCCTTGATCGCTTTTTCCAACAACTCTGGGCTCATATTCCAGGTTTCTCTTTCAGAATCAACAAGAACCGGAATAGCATTTTGGTATCTTACAGGATTAATTGTTGCTGAATAGGTAAAAGTTGAACAAAGCACTTCATCACCCGCTTTAACTCCCAATAAGATCAGTGCCAAATGAATTGCTGATGTACCTGAATTCAATAAAGAACATGAAGAAATATCCAGATATTGACACAGATCAGACTCGAAACCAGCCAGATTCTCTCCTGAAGCACTTATATGATTTTTGTCAAAAGCGTTTTCAATAAACTTTTGTTCCTCGCCGGTAAGATGAGAAGGAGATAGATATATGTCAAAATCTCTTTTCAAATATTAATGTTTTACACCTTTACTTAAGAAGGCTGAAAAAAAGGTCTTAAAAAATATTTCCGTATCAAAAAGAAAGGATTTTCTTTTCAAATATTCTTCCTCCAGACTTACCTTCTCTTCAATAGATATTTCATCTCTTCCATTGATCTGTGCCCATCCTGTCAGTCCAGGTTTTAGAACATCCACTTTTGCTTCGATTCTCAACTTCATAAGATCATCCTGATTATAGAGTGCCGGCCGAGGGCCCACAAAAACCATGTCACCCTTCAGGATGTTGATTAAATTAGGGAGTTCGTCTAAACTTAATTTCCGTAATAATTTCCCTACTTTCAATATATGCTGATCGGGGTTTTCCAACAAATGAGTTGCCACATTCGGCGTGTTCTTTTTCATGGTTCTGAATTTATACATCTTAAAGAAGGTATAGTTAACCCCAACTCTTTTTTGGGTAAATAATATTGGAAATCCATCATCAAATAAAATCAATAATGCTACCAATACAAAAACCGGGCTTAAAATAATCAACATTATCAACGCTACCAATCTATCAAACATTCAAACTATATTTTATAATTATCTAGAGATCTGGGTTTCCATCCCAACTCTTTGATGGCTTTGTCGGCCGAAACAGTTAGATCTTTGCTCATTTTCATATACTTGTCAGTGTTTATTGGAGAAAAAGGGATATGGTCCCCAACTTTTGAAATCAGCTTAACCAATCCATTTGGAATCGACCTAATATTTTTCTTACCAAGTTGGCGGGCTATTACCGACGAAATTTCCTCAAAAGTGTAATCCTTATCGCCAGACAAGTTATAAGTGCCCCTCTTATCGATCAATTCTGGTATCAATTCAGCAACATCTTCAGCCAAAACAATCGATTTTTTTGCATTTGAACCTTTAATATTAAAATAATATCCCTTTTTAATACCATTTATCATGGCTCCCAAATTTCCTTTTGCATTGGAACCGGCTAGTAAAGGTAGCCTCAGTATAACAAGATTAACGTTATTTTTTTCACTCCAATCTTCTAAAAACTTCTCGGCCAAAATCTTACTTTTTGCATAAGGTGATGTCCCAATTAATGGTTCGGTTTCCTCAATCAACTTTCCAAAATCCCTACCATATACTGCGATTGTGCTAATGAAAACAAATGAATCCGGAGGATTCGATTCCAAGGCTCTGCATAGATTTTCCGTTCCGTGAAAATTCACGTCAAAAAAACGTTTTTCTTCTACTTTTGTTTTGGGAACCATATGTGCAAGGCCTGCCACGTGTATTACTTGATGGTATTTGATTGCAAATTTATTTAAGGGTTGTGTGATATTATATTTAAATGTTGCACGTGGATCAAGATCAAGAGAATCAATTTTATAATTCCCTTTAGAAAGATTTTCGACAATAACTTTACCCAAGAATCCGAAGGCACCTGAAACAAGAATATCTATCATATACTACAATACAAATATTTAGCAAGTCAGTCCTTCAACTATACTCAAATACTCCTTCGCCAGTAAATCCCTATTGAACTTATTAACTGCTAAACTTTTAGCGTTTCGACCATACGCTTTAATCTTTTGATCATCTTCAGCAAAATCCATCATTAAATCTGCCGCTAATTTGGGATTAGACAAAGGAACATTAATACCACATTTAGAATTTTCCACTAAATCTCCTATCCATCCGGTACTCGTCTGAACAATGGGAATACCAGCAGCGAAGGAATCAAATATTTTATTTGGACTACATGTGTTTTGAATTGGATTGTCTAATGTAGCAAATAGTGTGGCTACACTTTTTTGAACCCAAATTGGCAATTCCACTTTGGGTTTAAGACCAAGAAAGTGGACATTAAACAATGATAAATTTCTTTTTTCATTTTCCAATTGTTTTCGCTCAACCCCTTCTCCAATAAAAATTAACAAAATTTCCTTGCCCCTGGAACTTGTTTTGATTTCCTGTGCCACCTCTAACCAAAATTTAATATTATGTATGTATCCAAGAGAACCGATGTGGGTAAATAACTTTTTATTTTTGGCCCAGTATGGAAGTTCATCTTTGGATAAAACTCCAAATAAATCATTGTCGCTGGCATTCGGAATTACTGTAATTGGTAATTTTGGAAATCTTTTTTGAATATGATTCTTTTGACCAACAGATGCGGTTATTATATGATCTGAATTTTTATAAATTAGTTTCTCAAACCATAGGGCCAGATTTTTCTGATATCTTTTCTTAATCAGTCCCATTTCTATACCACCTGCAGGCCAAAGATCCCTTACTTCAAAAATGACTTTCTTGTTTCGAAATTTTTTACAGAACAATATTGGTAATCCTATTGTAATAGGGCCGGATGATGAAATCGCAATATCAAATTTTCTGAAAAGAGCATAATAAACTGAAATTATTGAAAAAGTAATTGCTCTAAAAACTCGGTTAAGTTTTTTTAATCGATTTGAATCCCCTGAATTTATTATTATCAATTCTATATTTTCAATATATTGTTTCGATATAAAAGAATTCGCCTTAATATCTGATTTTTCATATGGTGCAGTTACAACAGTAACTTTATGACCAGATTCAACCCAACGTCTTGAAAGCTCATAGATTCTGGTACTCCAACTACCTTTGGGGGTCCCGAAATATTGATAGAATAATATAATTCTCAAAATCTAATAGATTTTATTTCAGTGATTAAGATAATTTAAATGTTTCGCCGGCACACCTCCATATATGGAAAATGACTTTGTCATCTTTTTACTAAGAACACTGCCGGCAGCTAAAATGGACCTTTCAGGAATAATACTACCTCTGAGTACAGTACAATTTGCTCCAATCCATGATCCATCATCAACAAGAATAGGGTCTGAATCTATTGAAAAACTTCTAAAAGAATCACCATCAAATTTATGATGTGTCGTAACAAGAACCGTATTTGGCCCTATAAGAACTTTGTTTCCAATTTTTATTTCTAATCCCATAATCATCGTATTATTGCCAATGAAAACGTCATCCCCGATTTCCAGACCAGTTAAAGCTGTTATTTTTGCATTATGCGTTATTTGAAAATTTCGACCACATTTCCTCATAAAAAAACTATAACAGAACCCTCTAAATCGCATGAAAATTGGGATGTCAGGAAAAAAATACAGTAAAGTTCTGATTAACCAAGAAAAGAAAATACTGACTTTATGTCTCATCATGAAAAATATTTTTTATAAACTTATGAATGGTAAAATTTCGAACCTTTTCATGCGCATTCTTTCTTATCATATATGAAATACTGTTGTTCGCTAATAACCAAGACATTTTGGAAGCCATAATTGATTCATCATTAAATGGTGTATAAACTATATCTATTTTATCATTAAATACTTTCGGTAACGAACCAACGGGTGTTGACAAGACATTCACTCCATTTGCCATAGCTTCTAAAATGATCCTTGGGGAGCCTTCTGATAAACTCCCAAAAGAAAAAATATCAGATTTCCTTAGTAATTCATTAAAAACATTACGATCATCAATATGACCAAAAAACTTTACATTAGTCAATTCGCTTTCGCTAATTACATTTTCAAGATCTTTTCGAAAATCACCATCTCCAATTATTTGTAATTCAGCTTTTGGATACTCAATTTTCAAAATACGAAAAGCCCCTATTACCGTATGTATACCTTTTGCCCTTCTCAGGTATCCGGCATATGTTATAATTGGATTTTCAGTATTAAGGTCATCCTTGACTTCATTAATGAAATCTTCATCTACTAATGTAGAGGATACAAGAGGAATTGCTCTAATACCATATTTGGAGAGTTTTTGACTCAGATGGTGACCGTTGGTAAAAACCCGTGCTCTTTTACCTGCAATTACATATAACAAATGCTCAGGAGTAAAAAATATTTTTAGAAAACTCTTTTTAATAAAACTGAAATTGGGATTATTATGAATCGCATTATAGGGGTCTCCCACAAAATGAATAATTCTTTTACATCTCTTAAGAAACAATAACTGCATCCAACCAAAAGGCACCGGATATCTTGCATAAGCTACGTCTATATCCTTAAGTTTTCTGTATGCCAAAATATACTGATAAAAAAACTTAACAGCACTAGTGTATCCTTCACTATAAGGCAATTCTATTACCTCTATCTTAGAAAATGTGCTCAAGGATTTGAAATTACTGAATTCATTCTTTCCAAGCTTCTTAACGGGACTTAGCAAAAATACCTTATCAAAATATAAGGCAATTTCTTTAAGGTAAACCCAATGAGTATATGGTATATAGTTCATCGATTCCTTTTGCTCGATAGTCCAAGCATGTATCAAGAGTGATTTCACATCAATTTTTAATGATTTGTCTTATTACACTATATGAATTTTTCCATTGGAATTTTTCCGCCCATAATTTACCTTTTTCCTTTATAACTTGAATTTCATCATTAGTCAAATTATCTAACTGATACATTGCATTTGTCCAATCTTCTGGAATATTTGGATCACACAGAATCGCTCTGCCTCCAGCGATTTCTGGCAAACAAGAATTATTCGAAACTATAACAGCTGTCATACATGCCATCGCCTCTAAAATAGGTAATCCAAACCCTTCATAAAGACTTGGGAAAAGAAATGCTCGAGCATTACCCAGCAATATTTTCAATTCATCATCTTGGACCCATCCCGGAAATACAAGATTAGATAAATTCTCCTTGTCAACGATATTATTTAAAACTCTTTGTTTTGAAGATCCAACTATAACCAATGGAACCTTATTTTCTCTGGATTCATTGTAGTTATTAACGGCCTTAATAATTACTTCAATATTCTTCCTCGGACCAACAATACCCGCAAATATAAAATACTGCTCTTTTTTCAAATTGTTATGTCGTAGCAGATTCTGAACACGAGTTTTATCATAATTTGTATCGAAAAAAGAAGCTGAAACTCCGTTATAAGCCACCGATACCCTATTTTTAGATATTTGAAACAAATTCACTAAATCACTCTTGGTGTGATCTGATATCGCAACTACTTGAGAATTGCTTTTAGCCAATAATTTCAATGATTTACTCATTTGATAATTTCTTCGTTTTGGATATACATGAGGCACCTTCAATGCTGCTAAATCATGAACATAGGATATCTGCTTTGTTCCAGATAATTGAATCAGATTATGATCAAATGTCATCCATAATATATAATCTGGAATACTAAATAGTCTTTTGAAAACTCTTGACGTAATTCTAGGAAAGAAACAATTGAGCCAAATGAAATGACTCTTTGAGATTCTAAGCTTTACTATTTCGATTCCTTTAAATTCAGAATATTTATCCAAAAGTTTACCCTTAAATGAAATTAATTTGATATCCAATGATTTATCATTATTGAATTGTTTCAATATTTCATAATTAACTCTTGACATACCGGAAACATTTTTTTCCAGATAAGTAGCATCAATCCAAACTTCCATTAATTTTGTAAATACAATCATTTAACATCATAGAAATCAACAAACACCATAAAGTAAAAACAATAGGGCTAGCATACATTGCATTATCCGTTAAATGAAAAATAAATATACCGGATAAAGTCATAACTCCCCATTTTATACTATGTTTAATACACAACAGTATCGTAGAAGTTATTATTCCAATGTAAATTAAAATACCGAGTACTCCATTGTCTATTAACGACAATAAAAATGAATTAGATACAAAAACAAAATCATCTGATCCTGTCCTCGTTTTTGCTTCACGATTTCCTAAGCCATCGCCTAAAAAAAAACGAAAGGGTTCATCAACGAATTTTGTACCAAAATTAAAATAACCACCTGCCCTTTCTTGAACTCCCGAAGAATAATTGATCCCCTGCTCTGTATATCCTATTCCTCTCAGTAAAGTACTCTTTCCTTCAAATTCCATGTTCAAAAATATGATTGTTATTACACCTAATAAAATTGATCCGAATAAGTAATTCTTGTATTTAATTTTAAACTCATATATAGAAAATATGATGCCATAAATGATGAGAACCAGAAACACTTGTCTAGAACCGCTAAAAATGGTCCCTATTAACCATAATGCAATAATCAAATTCTTAAAATAGAATTTATTTGTATAAACCAATAAAGGAAAAATCATAACAAGTACCGGTCCATAAACATTTGAATTCCACATTCCAGCAATTGCTCTTTTTACTCCATAATATCCCTGACCTTGGTAATATTTCGCATTAACTTCATTCAAATCAAAATAATAATAATTTGTTATATTCCTGATGAAAGTAAAATCCATAACTTGAAAAATTCCCCATAGCACAGATAGCGTCCCAAATAACAAAAAAACTTTTTTTGCGTATGAATTTATTCCATTATTTGGTGTCAGAAAATACAACAAAGGTAGCAGGACAATGCTTGATAAGGCAACAGATTTCTGGATAAAAATAAATATCCTAAATTCAACTCCTCGGGGATCTAGAACAAAATTTATAAAAGTTACCAAGAAAGAAATGTTTAGAAAAACCAATGTAAGTTGTATCGTTGGTAGTTGTAAAACTTTAGCTCGACCAACTATGAATATAATACTAACCAACAACAACAAAAATATTATATATACATAAATAGGTGCTCCACTGACCATTATCCTCATATAAGGCATAAAAACTAAAAACATAGCTATTAATGTCAATAGTACCTTTGATAAATATGTGAGTTCATATTTACTCAATATCATATATGCAAATTCATTGCTTTAATAATAGACTCGAATTTACTCTCCCAGCTATTATTCCGAGCCAGATGGAACATAGTTTCTTCTGAATACCTAGGATTCTCAACAGCTTCTTTAATACATTGAGAAAATTCAAATTTATTTTGAGCAATATATAATTCAGAGGGGTTCACTTCATATTCTCTCAAAGGTGTTGACACTATTTGAAGTTTTGCTGCAGAGTAATCATATCTTTTCATGGGGTTTGTCCCTATTCTTCTTTTATCAATCGCATCTAAATCATATGAAATTAATCCCACATCAGAATTAATGAGGTGATATGCAAGTCTATCCCTTTTCATTGGACCGTGCATTTTTACATTTTCATATTTTTCATAAATTCCTTTTTCATTCATCGAATATGGACCAATAAAATGGAAATCATATGATTTTAAAGTTTCAATAGAATGGACAGTGAACTCATGATTCATCTCACTTAGAGTTCCAGCGAAGACTATCTTGGGCTTTTCATTCCTTTCTTTTTTAATTCCCTCAAATTCGGATAGGTGAATCCCTTGATTCAAATTCAATAATTTATCACTATTCCCATAGTACTCCCTTAATTTAATTTTTGTCATTTCTGAAGTAGTAACTATCAAGTCAGATTTTTCAATAATTTTCTTTTCAATTCCTGTTAACGATTTTGGAGCATATGGATAGTTTGTGAATAAATCATGTGCATTATATACAATGCGTTTCGGGTTTAATATTTTATAGATACTAAAAAAACTATAAGTTCCGCCAAAAAAAACATCTGGTTCATATAACTCAATTCTATTCAAATTATCAAATAAGTAATTTGTGTAAGGAAAAATATTCCAATTAATCTTATACCTATTTAATGACTTATTTCCATAATTAAATAAGAACTTAAGAGGAACTTGATCCACTTTTCTATAGGTCATTCTAGATTTAGCGGCCTTTGACCAAGGCATAGTTAATCCTGGAATCCATTTTGTATTGATTCCTTTTTTTCCTGAAATAAATGCATAATTATGTGTATTCGTAACTACTTCACTATCGACGTTACTGTTTCGACTAAATACAAATTTCATATCACTATACTTTACTATTGTTTCTTAACTAAAGATTGATAAACCCTGAGAATGCTCCTTCCAACCATTCTTTTGTCATTATTTATCTCAACTTCTTTAAAAAGTATTTCACCCCAATTAGTAAAAATATTACCATTTAGCATCTTCAATTCTAATGCCCTTATTATGGATTTACGTAGTTCATGTTTATGACTTGTTTTATCCGAATACTCATATGTTATCATTTTATCATTATTTACAAATTCCTCCACAGTACCAATTTTTGGGGATATAAATGAACGTCCATAAGAACAGGCCAATAAAATCACTCCTGAATTTAAACTGCTTCTTGTATCATATGGTAATACTAACAAATCTGAGTCATAAATTAATTCAGTTATCTCTCTATTCTCCAAGAATTTAATCCTAGTCTTTATTCTGCTGTTTTTTGACAAACTCTGAATCTGTTCACCATAAACATTATTCATTGCAGGTCCTGCAATTGTGAGGATCAAGTCATTAGATTTCAAATTATTAATAACTTCAATCAAAAGTTCCAAATTTTTATAGGGTTTTACTGATCCGAGAAAGAGAAGCCTCAATTTTTCATTCTTAGGATGACTTGAAACAGATTCGATATGATATCTTGGACCGTAAATGTCAATATAGTTCGGATGCGGTATTATAACAACCTTAGATCTGCATTTTCTGTTAACACGGTCAATTATTTCAAAAGACGATTTACAATGTACTATAATTCTATCACAAAATAAAATTAGAAGTTTTATTATAAACTGTTGTAAATAAATATATTTTCCGTTATGCGGGACCTTATTATGAACCGTCCAAATTATTTTTTTTCCAAAAGATTTGAGCACAATTAACTTTGTGAATTTTTCAAAAAATTCTTTAAACGATCTAACCTCTTCAAACCAATTCAAATGGATAACTTTTACCTCACGAAAAATTGCAACACTTGAAAACAAATCTCTAAGAGATAAAATTTCTACTTCATTACGCTTGAGATAAGTCTGAATTATGCTTACATATTTATTTGATTCAAGTCTAAAAGGGATGAATACAATTTTCATAAAAAACAAAATCTAAAGTTTCTTTATAAACAAGGCATCTGTTACCCCTTTAAATTTAGACCGAAAATAGTAGTTTCTTAAATTCTTGCCAGATAAAATAGCTTTAACAAAGCTCTTTAAATAACTGTAGTAATAAACTAGAGAGAGATAAAAATAATCGCCTCCTATGATACGAGAAAATAATATCCTATTACGTGATATATAATAATGATAATTTGAACTTTTCGGACTATCATTTTGAAATGCTCTTGAAACTGTATTTACTTTCAATTTCCATCCTTGCTGAATTGCACGATAACACCATTCAGTTTCTTCATAATATAAAAAGAAAAACTCATGCATTAATTTAATTTCTTTAAGCGCCTTTGCACTCATAAGCATCGAACTTCCATCAATATAGTCAGCATCATATATATCTTTTGATTCTTTCAGACCAGAAACTTTTCTATTTGAATGTCGATGATTTGTAGCAAGAGTCTTTAAATTTAGTAGACCACCATCGGAGTAAATTCTGTTATGATCATTTCTATAACAAATTCTTGGACCAACAGCTGCTATTTTATAATCAGTTTGAATCGTTTCTATTAATAAAGGAAGTGTATCATCTTTAATCCTAATATCCGGATTCAGTATCCAAATATATTCAGCATCCTTATTCATAGCAAATTTGATCCCGATATTGTTCCCTCCCGCATAGCCAAAATTATCATCATTCAAAATCAGATTATGCTCTGGAATATTGTTTATTAAAACTGATCTATCTTGGGCATCGGCTTTATTATCGACAACAACGATACCCATGTCAGGATAATAGGACGTCAGATCATTATAGAGCTCACAAGTGTCCTTAGATGAATTATAATTAAGTATAATGGCATAGACTTTATCGAGACTCATAGATTTAATAAAGATTTAGTTTTTAAAATAAAAAATCGCCTATAAACGGATGACAATTCTCTTAAGGATAGTCGACCAATACCTTTGAGTATCAAAAAGTCAAGCATTTCTTCTCTGTAATTATCTTCAAAGGAACTAAGTCCTCCGTCTGAAAAGTGAGCTACTGTAAAATCATGATACTCAACTTTTACATTCGAAGAAAAAAAACATTTTATATTAAACTCCCAGTCCGCATGAACTGGGTACTTTAAATTATACATCCCCAATCTATCAAAAAGAGTTTTTTTATAAAAAATCCCTTGATGGCATATATTCCTTTTTATAAGTTTTGAGCGATTAAATTCGCCATCATAAATTCTGCCATAAGGTTCAAAAAACACATTACCGTATATCAAATCAGATCTTGTTTCTTCTGCATATGAGGCGAACTGTTTTAAAACGGAGTCATGATACAAATAGTCATCACTCCCAAGAAAATAAATCCATTTTCCTTTGGCCATAGATATTCCCTTATTCATAGCATCGTAAGGACCCTCGTCCTTTTCCGTTTTAATATTAAGTATCAAACCCTTGTCTAAATATGATTTTACTATCTTTAAAGTATCATCATTAGATTTCCCATCCACAAGAATGATTTCAAAATTTTTATAATTTTGATTTGTCAAACTTTCTAAACATCTATCAATTGTTTTTTCAGAATTAAATGTTGGAATTATTACCGAAATCATTCTATAAACTTCATTTTTTGAATTGCCCTTCGATTTAAATTAGTCTCTAATAATTAATAAAAAGTCTTCTAAGCCTGAGGTTCAAACTTTTCTTTATCGAATGATTTTTATGAAATTGATCTCCTAATTCTAGAAAATAATTAAAAGCATTTGTACTCTTTAAATTGTCTGGTGAATACGAACCGTATGAATTTAAAAAACTCTCTCCCAAAAAATCACAATATCCTGATAAAAAATCTTTGAAAGGCTTGGATAATTTTCTATCTATTTTATCCCTATCATTTTGATAAGGATCTCCATACTTCCCCTTGAATTTATTGTTTTCAGATGTTTCTAAGATACTTTCTTTAAATCTCACTCCCAACCAATCATAAATTGATTTGACTTGAATTGAGGGGTTCTTTAATAACTCTTCATATTGAACAATATAAACATTGTTGTTAGTTTCATGTTTCAAGCAAAATTCATTTAACTTATACGGTGCCATTAACAAATCTCTTCTATAATGATTCAACTTATCAAGTGATTTAATTTCCCAGGTTTTGATTATGGATTTAGCAACATTTAAAGGATTGCGTTTTACTATAACGAATTTACTTTCAGGAAATAACTCGATTAGTTCGTCCAATATCTCCCAATATCGAGGTGTTTTATCAATAACATATTCATATCCTTGGACTAATGGATCATAAAATTTTAAAGCGAAGGATTTTATCTCATCGTTGATTTCAAAATTGCATTTATTGAGGTAATCCAGGAAAGCATCCATCGCCAAGTTATAATCATAAGTACTTTTTATTAGTTCGGTTTTAATAAATGGAGCAAGCGCAAGCATCACCCAAGGTTCACTAACTGTGTTTACTTTGTCATTATTACTCAATAAGTTTTGAACATATGTTGAACCCGCCCTAGGTTGAGATACTATGAAAATTAGTTTTTCTTCATTCATAATCAATTTATTCTTGAGTAAAGTCTCTTCAGAAAAGATTTGAAAAAATATTGAATAATAAAAATTCCATTTCGAGTAGCCCTCAACTTTGATGTCTTTCTAATAAAAAAATTATACTTTAATATTTGAATAATTGACCCAAACCTAATGGGCAAATTATTAATTATTCTTATATAAAAATAATCTATTGTTTTTGACGCTTTATCATGATATTTATAGTCGTAATGACAATCCGCATAATCCCAAATTTCGATCCAGTTTTTATAATGTTGAACATTGAACTTTGGTCTTCCTAATATAGAAAGTCCAGATTTAGATACGCCGGTTTCAGTTTGACGATAAACTGACATTGATTCATCAATAAAATAAAAATTTCCATAATTTCCTAAAAGAAAAGTAATTGGAACGTCTACAAAAGACACATTTTTAAACCATTCAGGAAAAAAATTCGGCACAAAAATATTTCTAAAAAACATGGTTCTTGTTTTAATTCGCAATTTATTTTCAAATATATTTTTTAATGTTCCTGTTTCACGTCTAAGATATCCATCATTCGATATTGGCGCTTCAAATTCCATCCATGCACCATTTTTTAATGCTGAAAATTTATGCCAATGATGGCAAATTATGTAATTTGGATTATTCTCTAAAATCTTGAACTGTTTATGAATTTTCTTATTGTCAACCCAATAATCATCCCCTTCACATAATGCAATATATTTTCCAGAACATTCCTGAATGGATTTTATCCAATTCATGTTCATTCCAATATTTCTCTCTCTTCTTTTATATTTGATAATTTTGGGATAGAGATTCATATATTTACGGCATATATCAGAAGTTTTATCAGATGAACAATCGTCCCCAATAATAATTTCAAAAGGATGCTCAAATATTTGATCAATCATCCCTTTCAAACAATCCTCGATATAATCTTCATGGTTGTAAGTGATTAAACAACAACTTACTGCAATTCCATTATCCTTCAACTCTTAAGTCTAATTTTATGAATACTTTCTTTTGAGTTTTTTCATCTATATAAAATGCATTCTCATAATTATAATGAGTAAGAGCTCTTAATCTTTTAATTGCATCTCCCATAGTTAATTGTTCTTTTAAATCAAGCTCTAGTAACTTATTAAAGTCTCTCTTATAAAAAACTTTTCCTTTAATCTCGGGATTAATCGTATTGTAATTACAATTAATAATGTCAACAATATTCTTTTCGATTAATTCTAATTCTTTATTCAAAATTCTATCATATAGAGACCCTGAAGTATCCCAAGAGGACTTATTTACGATGGCTCTGTCAATTATTGGGCCATTATCCAATTCGAAATCTATTTCATGAATTGTAGCTCCTATCAACCAATCATTTAAAATAGAGAATACCTGTGGATACCAACCTCTATTATATGGATTATACCCGGGGTGAATATTTATGCATCTGACATTTTCTACTAATTTTTTTGGAAAAATCTGTTTACAATGAAGTGAAATTATTAAATTAAATTCATCGAGTATTTTTTCAATAATCTGTTCTTTCCTGAGATCATATTGATCTACAATCAAGTCACTCTCGATAAAACTATTTATATTTGAAAAAGGGCTTACACCAAAACTAAAATACTTTTCAATTCCTTTTTGTGTACATATTTTATCTAACTCTCTTGATAAGTAAAGATTGTCACTAATAACTAGTACACTATCATATTTAACATTCTTATTCATTGATAATATTGCAAATTAAAATTTGATCCTTTTTTGATAATTCATAAAACAGTGGTAGGCATAAAATTGATCTTGATATCTGTTCTGCATTTATAAGATTTCCTGTATTATGAACGTAATCAAGTGAATTCAAAGATGGATAAAAATACCTTCTTGGAAATATATTGTTTCTTTCTAATTTATTTTTAACTTTCAACGCTTCTGATTCATTTTTACATACAATTGGAAAATATGAGAAATTATACTCTGTTTCATTTTCTATTTTTTGAAAAGAAAATTGTGAGTCGTCGATCCGATCTCTATAAAAAATGGATTTCTCTCTCCTTCTTTTTAAAATTCTATCAATATACTTCAAATTGACTAATCCCATGGCAGCATGCATTTCCGAATTTTTTCCATTAATTCCAACACCATTGAATTTATGAAAACCGTCATGACCGAAATTTCTCATATATGACATTCTTTTGACCAAATCTAAGTGTGGAGTAAAAATACCACCTCCCTCAATCGTGTGGAATAATTTAGTAGCGTGAAAACTGGTGGTACTTATATCTCCATAGTTAAAGATGCTCTTACCTTTATATTTGGTTCCAAAGCAATGTGCAGCATCATAAATCACTTTTAAACCATATTTTTCAGCAATTTTTTCAATTGTATCTATATCACATGGATTACCGAAGCAATGGGTTGCCAAAATAGCCTCTGTATCCTCATCAATACATTCTTCAATTTTACCAGGATCAATATTGAATGTATCTGGATCAATATCAACAAAAACAGGTGTGCATCCCTCCCAAACTAAACTACTTGTTGTTGCCACATAACTAAAAGGAGTAGTAATTACTTTTTTAGTAATACTAAGTGCTTTAATAGCAATCTGAATAGCAATTGTTCCATTACTCACATATAGTAGATTCCGTAGTCCTAATTCTTTTTTTAAATTCAATTCAAATTCATTAACCAAAGGTCCGTTGTTAGTGAACCAATTTCGATTCCAAATTCCTTCTAATAGTCTCTGATATTCCTCAATTGGTGGTGTAAAAGGTCTAGTTACTGGTATCAAAATCTTCGTTTATTTTCATGTGGGAAATCTGTTAATTTTGTTTCAATATTCAAAAAGCAAATTAGTTTGTTGAAAGAGTTCTCATTTGATAAATCCAATTCAATAAAGTTTGGATTTCCTTTAAAATAATGCTTCACATCTTCATTATGCCTTTCAAAGTTCGATATTAATTCTTTTTTATTATAAAGATCATCTTCGGGAGTTTTCCATACTGCTCGATTAGATAACCAAATAAATCCTTTATATTTTCCGCGATAATTAAACTCTTTCAAATCACTTTTATTGGGGGTTGCACCTTTCTTTGACATTACACTAGAATGATGATTTAAAAGAGATTTATACCATTCTTCAGAATCACGAGTAGTTAAAATAAACTTAGCTTTTGGATAATATTGATGTAGTACAATCCATGTATACGGCCAACTAAATGGTGCATCCTGGAAAAAATTCGCCGTTTTACAATACTTGATAATAGGAGCCCATTTATACTTATTGTAGTGTTCAACCAATTGCTCTGCTTTTTCCTGATTACCTACTTTATAATTTAGCTGTTTAAACAGTTTTTGCAATGAGGTTGTTCCTGTCTTATTTCTTCCAATACAAAACACTTTATTTCTACCTTTATCTCTGTTAAACAAAATCATCCTCAAAATCTAATTTTTATCCCTCTCATTCAATAGTAAAATACACTTTTTCAAACTCTCTCTCCAATTAGGAATTTTTATTCCTAATGCTGATTTTATATTTCCTTTAGCTAAAACAGAATATTTAGGTCTTACAGCAGGTAAGGGATACTCTTCAGTTGATATAGGATTCAATTCAATTTTCGTATTCGAATATTCGAAAACTGATTGAGCAAAATCGTACCAACTTCCTATTCCTTCATTACTAAAATGGTAAATCCCGTATTTATCAAACCCTTTATTCAAGATAATCATAATAATTTCAGCTAAATCCTTGGCATATGTTGGAGTTCCGATCTGATCATCAACTACACTAATCGATTCTCGTTCTGAGCCTAATCGTAACATGGTTTTAACAAAATTGTTCCCAAAACTTGAATAAAGCCAGGATGTTCTTATTATAAAATATTCTTGCAAAATTTCCTTTATACCCTGTTCCCCCTTCAATTTTGTATCCCCATATACGTTCAATGGATTCGGTCTATCATTTTCCAAGTAGGGAGAATGTATTTTACCGTCAAATACAAAATCAGTTGAAATATGTATCAATACTATCGAATGCCTTTTACAAGCCTTAGCTATGTTAATGACGCCATTGGTATTTACATTTAAAGCTGTCTCTTCTTCTTTTTCACTTTTATCAACTGCGGTAAACGCTGCACAATTTATACAGTAGTCAAAATCATTATCATCGAAAAAATGATCTACATCATTAGGGTCAGTGATATCTAGCTCGTCTATATCTACAAAAGAAAACGAAAAATCTGTGTAATGAGATACCATTCTCCTTAACTCTGAACCCAATTGGCCGTTTGAACCGGTAACCAGTATATTCATCTATTTAATCACATTTTTAAAAAGTGGTAAATCCAAATCCTTATTATTAATAACTAAATCCTTTTTTTCAATCTGCCAATTAATATCTAAATCAGGGTCATTATAAATAATTCCAGATTCAGACATTGGGTTATAATAATTATCAACTTTATAATAAAACTCGGCAAATTCGCTTAACACTAAAAATCCGTGTGCACATCCCCTTGGAATAAAAAGTTGGGTTTTATTGTCAGAATTAAGTTCAACAGAAATATGTTTTCCAAAGGTTTCCGAATCAGGCCTAATATCTACAACCACATCCTGGACTCGTCCTGACAATACATTAACTAATTTGGCCTGAGAATGGTTACCCTTCTGAAAATGCAAACCTCTCAAAACACCATATTTTGAATATGATCTGTTGTCTTGAACAAAATTCAAATCCATTCCTAATTCCTCATTAAGGGTCTTGTTATTAAAACTTTCAAAAAAATATCCTCGCTCATCATTAAAAATATTTGGTTTAATTAAGTAACAGTCCTTTAATCCAACGGATTCAATATTCATAGTAATAAATTTTATTTTATTCTACCTTTTACTAAAGAAATTGTTTCAATTAATGTATTTCTATTAAACAAATACTGCACGGTAATAAAAATAACCGAAGAAATCAGAGATCCAATCATTATTTTCAAGTAAATATTTTGAATACTTACTACGATCGGAAAACCAATGATGATTACAAGAACAGCTCCTAAATAAAGATACTTATTATCATTTAGTTGATCCCACAAACTGTAATCAATAAATTCTTTTGAAAAATAACCATTAATAAAGACAGCAATTAAAGTTACTATTAGACCTCCGATAATTATATAAATAATTCCAAATTGAATGGATATCACCAATGCCAATATTCTCAATACAATTTTTAAAACTGAAATTTTAAAATTTAATCGCGAATAACCCAAGGCAAGAATAACTTGTTGATTTAGAGTATTTATTGGTAGTAAAAAACCGCTTATCAGCATCAATTGAAAATAGATGATCATTGGCTGCCACTTATTGGTTAATACCAATAAAATTAATGGATCAGATATTACAAATACTAATGATCCGACAAAAAGTATCAAGAAATTTAGATTGATTAAAAATTTTTTTAATGATCTTTTTGTTGCTACGTTATCATGATTTAGCGATGATAATACAGGAAATGAAACGGCAGAAACAGCTTGAACAGGTTGTTGCATAATGTTAATATTAAAACCTTTTGCTTTATTGAAAAAACCTAATTCATTTATTGCAAAATACTTTCCTATTACCAGCGTATTTATATTTTTAAACAAGGCCAATAATAAACTTGAACCTAATACAAAAGATCCATAAGAGAAAAGCTCTCTCATCGATTTATAACTGAATCCAAAGACTGGCCTGAAAGATTGAAACAACCACAAACCTAAATTCCTAAGCATCGAATTACATAATTGTTGAACTACCAAACTCCATACACCATAATTATTTAATGCAGCAAAAATTCCAATTATACCAGATACCACTACGCTGGTCAAATTTATTAATATTTGTCTCTTAAAGTTAATATTCTTAGTCAGAATGGCTGTTTGAACCATACCAATTGAGTTAACTATTAGACCAAGAGATACTACCCTAATTAATATTTTCAACTCATCTATTTGATAGAAATTCGCAACAACTGGTGCGAATAAAAAAAGTAGCAAATAAAAGAATATGGAGAGAGTAATATTAAAGTAAAAAATGGAACTTGCGTCTAAATTCGTTGCATTTCGTTTTTGAATATATGCTGAACCAAAACCTGAATTAATAAAAACCAGTGCAAAGGCAGGAAAAACCGCGATTAGTCCAAATTTTCCGTAGTCTTCCGGACTTAATATTCTAGCAAGAATAACTCCAATGATTAAACTTATTAGCTGGATTCCATATTTACCTAATAGATTCCAAATTACGGCATCTACAGATTTCTTTTTTAAATTAGACAAGTACTAGCTTTTTTTTATAATGCTCCGCCCTTATCACTCCCATTCTTTTGAAAAAACAGGAACAAATCAGGCTCTTTTTTTAATTCCCCAAATATAATTTTTTCATGACATTTTCAGTCTAAAATATTGGTTTTTTATCTAAGGGTCATGAGGATATTAACTCTTGAATTAACAACTAGTTATGAAAAAAAAATGTCATTATTCAACATTATTATTCTTATATTCAACCAATTTTTAAGAAATCTTTACGGAAAAGATATAAAAGCATCTCATTCATCTTATATAAAATAAATTCAAAAAAGGTGAAATTATTGAATCAAAAGCCAATTTTAGTTACTGGTGCCCATCGATCTGGAAGCACATGGACAGGAAAAATAATTTGTGAATCGAAAAACGTTCGATACGTTCATGAACCTTTTAATATTAGTATTAAAAAGTATAACGCTCCATTGAGTCATTGGTTTCAACATGTAAGTTCTGGGTTGGACAATCCAACCCAAATCGAATTAATCCAATACATTAATTCTTTCAAAACAAAAGGACTCTCTAATTATTTAAAAACACTAAGTAAAACAAGATCATTAGACTCATTTATCTCTTTTAACAAAGACTATATCAATAGATTCCATCAACGAACATTATACAAAGATCCAATTGCCTTATCCTCGGCAGAATGGTTTTATTTTAATTTAAAATCCGACGTTATCATAACTATCAGACATCCGGCAGCTTTTTTTGCAAGTCTTAGAGCGAAGGATTGGCATTTCGATTTCAACAATTTTTTGATACAAAAAGATTTGATGAAAAAGTATCTATTTCCATTTCAGGAACAAATTGAAATGTTTGCCATTAATAGACCTAATTTAATACATCAAGGCATATTGATTTGGAATTGTTTATACCAAATTGTTTTAAAATATAGAGAACAGTATATTGATGATTGGTATTTTGTAAGACATGAAGATTTAAGTAGAGACCCTGTTGAAGAATTTAGAAAGATTTTTGATTTTCTAAATTTGCAATTTGACGAACATGTACGAAATAAAATAATTGAAACTACGACTTCGAAGAGTACCAATGATACTCATCGAAATGCTTTGGACAATATTAAAATATGGAAAAAGAGGCTAGGTAAATCTGAAATTGAGCTCATAAAAACAGGGACTGATCCTCTTTGGAGGGAATTTTATTCTGAAAAAGATTGGTGATTTCTCAAAAAAAAGAATAGCAAATTCTACAAGAAATTGATTCTCAAAGAATAAATCTTTTATTCCGATTAAAAAATTTATTCACAATACCACCCATACATCCTTTCAATCCCTTCTCCTAACTCAACCTTATACTTCCACCCTAATCTTGCCAACTTAGAAGAGTCCGTCAACTTTCGCATGGTACCATCTGGTTTATTTTCATTAAAAAACAAGTCTCCCTTAAATCCAACTGCTTCCTTGACGGTTTTAGCAAGCTCAGCAATTGAAACTTCCTTTCCGGTTCCTATATTGATATGCGTATTTCTAATTTCGGATTCAGAATCTTGGTAAGTTTCTTTAAAATTTACATTCTCCATTAGATGAACGCAGGCATCGGCCATATCTTCACTCCAAAGAAATTCTCTCATGGGTTTTCCCGATCCCCAGATCTCGACAGAGATTGGAGATTCAAGATTGGAGATTGAAGATTTTTGAATACCATATTTCGTCAGCATGGTTAAAATTTCTGATTTAGAGCTCTCCCCATTAATCCCTTCAATAGGCAACTTGTTCAGATCAGCCTTAAGCGTTTCCCAGTCATCATTCTCAAGAGCCTTTCCCAAGTGCATCTTACGGATCAGGGCTGGTAAAACATGTGATTTCTCCAAATCAAAGTTATCATTGGGGCCGTACAAATTAGTAGGTTGGACAGCTATAAAATTGGTTCCATACTGCAAATTATAACTCTCACACATCTTAATGCCTGCAATCTTTGCAATGGCATAAGGCTCATTGGTATACTCCAAGGTATCTGTCAGCAAATACTCTTCTTTCATGGGTTGCGGGCAATTCTTTGGATAGATACAGGTACTTCCCAAAAACAAAAGTTTCTTCACCCTATGCACATAGCTTTGATGGATCACATTATTTTGTATCATCAAATTGTCATAAATAAACTCTGCTCTGTAGGTATTATTGGCAACAATTCCTCCAACTTTTGCCGCTGCCAAAAAAACGTATTCCGGTTTTTCTTTCTCAAAAAAATCAGCTACCTCAAGAGAATTTTTCAGGTCAAGTTCTTTATGTGTTCTTAAAACAAAATTAGAATAACCCTTTTCCTTTAAATTTTTTAGAATCGCTGAACCAACCAGTCCCCGATGCCCCGCTATGTATATTTTGGCATCTTTATTCATAGTAGTTCAACACATCATACCCTCCGTCATGAAGGTATTGGTCTTTTTGCATTAATTTTAAATCACTTTGCATCATGTCATCGACTAGACCTTTAAGGTCGTATTCTGGAACCCAGCCCAGTTTTTCTTTCGCTTTTGTTGCATCACCAATAAGAAGGTCCACCTCAGTTGGCCTAAAATATCTTGGGTCAATAGATACAACTTCTTTTCCTATCTCTAATTGATACTTTTCATTTGTACAGGCCTTGATATATCCTTTTTCATCGGCCCCTTCACCTTTAAATTCCAGTTCAATTCCAACATATCCAAAAGCCATTCTCACCATGTCCCTTACACTTGTGGTCTTTCCGGTTGCTATAACCCAGTCCTGAGCTTCTTCGTGCTGCAACAGCATCCACATCATTCGTACATAATCCTTGGCATGCCCCCAGTCTCTTTTGGCATCCAGATTTCCCAAGTACAATTTATTCTGGAGCCCAAGTGCAATTTTAGCAGCCGCCCTGGTAATCTTTCTAGTCACAAATGTTTCTCCCCTGATCGGTGATTCATGGTTAAACAAGATCCCGTTACAGGCATAGATCCCATAGGCCTCTCGGTAATTTACGGTGATCCAGTAGGCATACATCTTTGCAACCGCATATGGGCTTCTTGGGTAAAACGGAGTGGTTTCGGTTTGAGGAACCTCCTGCACTTTTCCATAGAGTTCTGAAGTTGAAGCCTGATAAATTCTAACCTTTTTCTCCATATTTAACATTCGGATCGCTTCTAAAAGTCTCAACGTTCCCAAACCATCGGCATTCCCGGTGTACTCAGGCATTTCAAAAGATACATGCACATGACTCATGGCAGCCAGATTATATATTTCATCAGGCTGAACCTCCTGTATGATTCTGATGAGGTTCGTACTATCGGTCATGTCTCCATAATGCAGAATAAAATTTTGATTATCTACATGCGGATCCTGATATAGGTGATCTATCCTGTCTGTATTAAATAAAGAGGATCTTCTCTTTATCCCGTGAACGATGTATCCTTTCTTCAACAGGAATTCGCTTAAATAAGCTCCGTCCTGTCCTGTGACACCTGTTATTAATGCAACTTTTTTCATGTGTATCTTAAATGTTTGAAAAATAATTTTCCAGCAGGACAAATATATCAAAAGGAAAGTGAAATAGAAATAAATAGGAGATGTTATACCCTAATTTATTAACAAATCCGGAATAAATGAATAAAATTGAATGGCCAGGAATCTAAACCAAAGCCCATCCCAAGGCCAAAACGATCAATACACCAACAAGACCCTGAATCAAAGTGGCAACGGTCTGGCTTTTTAGTGCCGTGTTGGTGTCCATCCCGGAAAATTGCGACACCACCCAGAAAAAGCTGTCGTTTATATGAGAAACGGTCATTGCCCCGGCACCTACTGAAAGTACTGTCAATGCGCGCCCGGTTGCCGAGTCTAATCCAAAACTTTCCAGGATGGGAGCTACAATAGCGGCCGTAGTAATTATTGCTACGGTTGAAGAGCCTTGAGCGGTTTTAAGAACAGCGGAAATTATAAAGGGCAATAAAAGTCCCAGTTCCAAACCGCTAAACCTGTCACCGATAAAGTCCCCTATTCCGGTTGCACGAAGAATTGCTCCAAAAGCACCCCCGGCTCCGGTAATCAAAATAATAACCCCAGCCTGTTTTAAACCTTCTCCAACCCAATGGGAATGGCTTTGAGTGACCTGATGTCCTTTTAAGCGAAATGCCAGAATTACCCCTGTCAATAAGGCGATCACCGGATTTCCGACAAACTTCAAAAAATCCGTCAAATATCCCTCTCCAAAGGGAGAAGCAGGATATGAAGCGATCGAATTCAGTGCTATCAACATGATAGGAACCAGGATCGGCGCAAATGACCTGTAAGTTTTGGGAAGCTCCGTTCTTACTTTTCCAGAATCGGATTCCTCAATTGCCCCTGAATCTTCCTCTTTTGGAACAGTTTTGCCCGACTCTGGCACGTCTTTAGCATCAGCCCTTGAACCGATATATTTTGCCCACAACATACCTGTAAGAGCCACGGGAACAGCCACTACAAACCCAAACAGAATCACCAGTCCGATATCAGCATCCAGTGCGGCAGCAGCGGCCAGGGGCCCCGGCGTTGGTGGTATAAACACATGGGTAGCATACAAACCTGCTGCCAGCGAAACCCCAAGAACAATCAAGGAAATTCCTGTTTTTCGGCTTATGGCTTTGATCAATGAAGAGAGTATTATAAAACCCGAGTCACAGTAAACCGGAATAGAAACCACAAACCCGGTTAAGTTCATGGCCAAAGGAGCGTTCTTTTCCCCAACTTTTTTGATCACCCAGTTGGCAAGGGTCATGGCTCCTCCACTCTTTTCCAGATAAACTCCAATAATAGCTCCAAATGCAATAATGATCCCTATGCTTCCCAGGGTACTTCCAAAGCCATCCATTAAAGTTTTGGTCACCTCCGCTTCGCTTAGTCCTCCAATAAAACCCATGACAATACCGGCAAAAAGTAAGCTCAGAAACGGATGAACATGAAATTTTGAAGATGCAACGATCATCAGGGCAACAACAATAACAAGGGAAAATAGTACGATCATTCTTCAAGAATTCTATGAACCCAACAATAAGCAGGCATCATGTTAATTTTAATAAAGAGTATAGAGGGTATCGTTCGAATCACAGAACTCTCAATCCATTCGAGAAAGTTTAATGGCAAATTTTTTGGCTATTTCCCTCAAGTATTCTTTCCCGTTTTCCATGGCATCCTCATAATCCTTTGCTTCAAGAACTACCGAGGAAGAATAATGTATACCCATGGTTGCAAGGGCATCCTGGGGCAGGGTAATCTTACCGCAAAATGCCGCAACCGGAATATTCTGATTTTGAGCGGATTCCACTACACCTTTGATCGCCTTGCCTAATAAAGTTTGAAAATCGAGTTTTCCTTCTCCGGTAATAAGCCAGTCCGCCCCTTCAATACGTTTGTCAAACCCTATCATCTCTTTGACCAATTCAATTCCCGGCCTTACCTCTCCAGTAAAAAATGTCAGGACCGCGGCTCCCATACCTCCGGCTGCACCCGCCCCGTAAACATCGTGAATATCCATATTAAAAGTGTCGATAAGAACCTCATTAAAATCCCGAAGCCCCTGATCCAGTAATTCGATCTCTTCCTTGGAAGCCCCTTTCTGAGGACCGTAAACATAAGCAGCCCCATCTTCGCCGTACAAGGTACTGATCACATCACTGGCTGCATGAAAATTCACAACCTCAACTCGAGGGTCAACTTTAGAGGTATCGATCTTCTTTACTTTCGATAAATTCTTACCAACAGGCTCTACTTTCTTTCCGTTTTCATCCAAAAATTCAAAGCCCAAAGCAGCGGCCATTCCCATGCCACAATCATTGGTGGCACTTCCTCCTATTCCCAGGATTATGGTTTCAGCCCCGGCATCCATGGCACCTTTGATCAACTCACCAGTTCCATAGGTCGAGGTATGAAAGCAGTTACGCTCCTCATCCTTTAACAATCGAAGCCCTGACGCTTCGGCCATTTCAACAAATGCAATCTTAAACTCTTCATTGTAAAGAAAAGAAGCCTCAATTTTTCGAAATAACGGATCGTTGACCTCCATGGTCTTCTTCCCATGGGGAACCTGGGCCTCAACGGCAGCAAGTGTTCCGTCACCACCATCAGCCACCGGTGCTTCTACAATTTCAACATCAGGTAAGATTTCCCAAATCGCCTCTTTGACGATCCAACAAAATTCGATTCCGGTCAGTGAACCTCTGAATTTGTCTGGTGCTATTACTATTTTCATAAAAAAATCAAATAAAACCTAATTCTCTAGCCTTCATGATCAAAGCTTTATCGCCCTGATCCTCCACATCAAAAACCTGCTTTAATATCCTTTTTCTTTTTTCAATACCAGCTATAGACAAAGGTACGTATTTTGGCAAATCTTTTGTTTTGGTTCCAAGGGATAATTCATAAAGAATCTGACGATCTGTTTTATCAACATTAATTTTAGTAAACATTCTTTTTCGCATGAGTGAAGAAACTGTATCACTGTAGTAAACTCCTCCTCCCATAATCTTGTTGATGGCCTCAACCAGTTCTTTTGTATTAATATCATTTTTGATAAGAAATCCTTCCGGGTTAAGATTCTTAAAAATATTCTGGATCCTGTAATTATCGTTAAAGGTAGTGGCCACAATGATCTTGGCTTTAGGATGTTCTTTTCTGATCAATTCGCCCAGATCTTCTCCTGAAAGCATGCGGTGATCCTCAGACGGGGGCAATCTGATATCAAGAAATACCAGATCATAACCTTTGTCAGTCCAGGTGTTTTGAATTTTCTCTTTTGCACTATCGCAATCGGCGGCAGATTCGATCTTTATAGAATATTCACTTTGCTCCTCCATAACAATATTCAAGGCATCAACGTATGAATCACATATTAAAGGATGATCATCAACGATCAGAACTTTTTGATACTGCTTCATTGTAAAATGTTTTTGTTGGTATGGTTAATTTTAATGTTGTCCCTTTTTGCTTTTCAGATTCTATGCTGATTCGACCCCCAATATACTTGGCTCTGGACCGGATATTATTCAAGCCAATCCCCCTTTTCTTTTTATTGGTATCAAAACCTCTCCCGTTGTCAACAATTTTCAGTTCTATCATTCTATCTTTACGCCTTATGCTGATATCCACATTACTGCACTGAGCATGCTTAATGATGTTAAAAATTGATTCCTGGATCATTCTGTACAAGTTGATTTTAATCTGGTCCGAAACCAGGTTCCAGGCCAGGCCGTTATCAATTATTAACCGACATGAAAAATTACCGATAACTCCCTGGCTCTTTGTGAGACTCTCAAGCAAATTTGGAAAATCCTTTTTGGCAGTAAGCTCCTCGTTTTTCAAGGCATGTGATAAGTTTCTGATTTCCTTTTCAACAATTTGAAGTTCCTGGGTAAGCTTATCAAATTTTTCTCCCTCTTTCAACTTTCCCTGAATATTAAAGAATCCCAAACCTATTCGTATTGAAAAGAGTCTCGCCAGAACACCGTCATGAAGTTCCTCAGATATTCTCATTCGCTCCTCGATTCGGCCATGTTCCTCCCTGTTTTGCTGCTTGAGCATTAAATCATAGATCTCTTCATTTTGTTCCTTTTGGTTCTTTTCCAAAACCAACTGACGATTTTTAGATTTCTGCCTGTAAACAAAAAACAACAACCCAATGCTTACCAGAGAAAGGGCGCTGGAAATTGAAATCCAAACATTCTTTTCCTTTAATTCTATGTTTTGCTCAATATACTCTTCTGTTTCAAATCTGATTCTTGAAAATTTATCTCTTACCCGCCTTTCCGCAAGCATCAGACTGTCATTGAGCTTGATGTATTTATGCATGTATTCCGAGGCATTTGCAGGATCAGTTCTTGACAGTAAATTTAAACTCCCTAACAACGCTCCCGGAAGATCAAGTTCAACGGCGAGTTTATAAGAATCCATCGCATTTTGATGAGCCGCGATTGTATCATTATATTTAAGGTAATATTCGGTGAGGTGGGTTTTGCTTAAATGCACTCCTACTTTGTTGTTCAATGAATCTCTTAAAAAAAGTGCCGCATTAAAATCTGTTAAGACATTGTCTTCAATTCCATTTAAAAACTGACAATAAGCCCTATTATCAATTAATTTAATAAATAAATTAGTGCTTAATCTTTTCAAATTTTTATTCCTTAATGCCTTATCAATTACGTCTACAGCCTCATCAAATTTTCCCTGATTTCTAAAAACTAAACTAATATTATTTAGGCTACGTTCCTTTAAGATGCCAGGTCTAGAAATTGTCGGGATAAGTCTAACCGCTTTATAGTGATATTTCAATGAGGCCTCATAATTATTTAAATCATTATATAATAGCCCCAGATGATTGTAACATCGGTATAGTAATAATTTCTTATCTAAACCCTTTAGCGAATTAATTGCTTGAAAAGCAAATTTTTCACTTTCAATATAATTTTTAGTTCGCCGCAGAACATAAGCAATGTTATACTCCATTTTGGCTTTATAAAAACTATGATTATTTTGTTTAAAAATTAATCTTGCCTGATTAAAAGAAATATATGAACTATCAAGTTCTTCTTTCAAAGAAAAATAAGTTCCCATGTTCCAATAATAATCTGCGATTTTTAAAGAATCTTCAATTTTGATCGCTATTTTGAGCATTTCAATACTTGAATTTCTAAAATTTTCAATCGATTTGTTTCTTAAAAATAGATCTGATACTTTGAATAGGTACACAACTTTTAAAGAATCACTTTCAACCTCATATATCTTTTGAAATGCTTCTTTGATGATATCTACCCTCTCCAAATATGAATAATCAACTATTTTGGATCTAGCTATTAAACTATCAACGACAATGCATTCAAAACATGTAAGATCTGACTCCTTTTCTTTTTCTAAGCAACCTAATTGTAACAGCAATCCAATCGCTACAGTTATCAAGGAAATTTTTAATTTCAATTATAAAAATTCTTAAGATTATAAATACAATGGTTTAGCCGTCTTTTTCGTTATCGACATCATCTATTTCCTCCCCCGTATTTTCATTGACCAAAACTTTTTGGGCTTTTAGAGCTTCTTCGAATGATTCATCTTCAGTACAGGAAATACCGAAAAAAATGAACGAGATAATTGCAGTAAATAAGTAGATTTTATTCATTTCTTGAATTTTTTAGAAATAAAAGGTAACAAAACCATAACCCACTACAAAAATTTTTAGCAATATTCTATTTCATTAAATTCTGTATTTTCAGCAATTCTGCATAAAAAACCCTACTTGGAGTAAGGAAAATCAACTCTTAGCAAGGTATTTGTTCTTTTTGGAAAGCATTTAAAATTATCCTTACTAATAGTAAGCTTTTACCTTACCCTTGTTTCGCTCTTGTCAAGTATCTTCATACATTCATTTGTTAATCATGGAGATCAAAAGATTCAGGAATAAATACAATTTAGAACTTATACCAGCTTCTCATGAAAACATAATTCTGGGCAATCTGGTTTGGGACCCGATAATAGGAAAACCCAAATTTGAGCATCCGGGAATGTCCGAAAACATATACAATGCATTTCTGGATTCAGGAATTATTAGCAGGCGGAACTGGTTGCAGGGAATTGAGGAACTACATAAGGAAGAAATTAGAACGGCTCATCTTGCCGATAGGGTCATCAAGCTTGAAACCAACGTGATAAGCACCCTGGAACACCCATTAATTGGTGAACTTGAAAATGGTTTTGAAATAGAAAGGGTCAGTAAGTTTCACTTTGGAAATCTTCAGGTAAGAACAATGTCAAACATCAACCGCATCAGAATTGATAACTATCTCGAAATCTTAAAAGAAGACAATTGGAAAGCTTATGACGGTAAAATCAGGAGGGTTTATATGATTACTGAATTGTATTATGGAAGTATTCAGCTCATTCTGGATAAAAGGCTCAAAAACGATTTGGAAACTAAAATAAAGACAAAGGATTTGAATCTTTTGCAAAAGGTTGAGTTTGACAGGTCCATCGAATATACCTTTGACCATAATCAGGTTCCTTTTGCCATGTGCCTGGAAAAGATCAAATCTTTCAACGCCTGAACTTCAATCCTAAAAAAAGGAAACTATTGCCTGACTCCTTCGATAGACTCTATCAGGGCCAGGGCCGCTCGTTCTCCTGAAATCATTGCCGCATTCAAAGAAGGGTTCAACTGAGTATCCCCGGCCAGAAAAACAGTTGAAGTCAATCGGGTTTCTGAGGGTAACATTTCATAACGGATACCTTTCAGTTGTGGCAGTGCTTTTTGAATTGGGTAATGCTTCAAAAACCTGGCCATCTCAATTCCGCATTTCTCCTTGAGCTCGGCCTTGATTTTATCAACCAGTTCTTCAGTGGTATAATTATGATCTTTGACAATTGTAACCGATAATAACTGTGACTTTTTGCGATCCTTTGCGGAAAAGTTCGGATCCTTTGCGGAAAAGCAAGTTGGATAAAAAATATTGTTTATCAAAGCATCTTTATCAGGGATCAAACCGATTAAAGGTTTTTCGATCACGCTCTCTTTGGTCTCAAAATAAAGCGCATCGCAGGATCGCCATGGAATTTCCTGATTTTTCAAATTTTGGATCAAACCACTCGCCTCCGAAGCAACAATGGTAAACTGACTATCAATTGACTGTCCATCCTGCAATAAGATCTTACCGTCCTTCACCTTGGCAACGGGACAATGAAATCGCATCTCCGTGTTTTTCAGGTTTCGTTTCAATTGCTTTGGAATTTCTTCCATCCCTCCTTTTGGCACAGCGGCATATCCCGTTCCAAACATTTTATAAACAAATTCAAACATTCTGCTCGAGGTCTGAAGGTGAGGCTCCAGGTAGATTCCTGAAAAAAAAGGCCTGAAAAATAATTCGATCATTTGCTCTGAAAAGCCGTATTCCCTTAAATAAGTAAGCGTTGTCTTTTCAGGAGAACTGAAAATTTCCTCTAAGGTTTTCGACTTTAGGTAATTGTTAAGTTTTAGGGATTTGATCTTGTCACCAAAAGAACCTATATCTGATTTCAATGAAGAAAAAAGCAGGGAAAAATCGCGTAAGGGGTCACCAATCACGGCTTGTTTACCCTTTTTAAAAATCACGGCACCCGGAATAAACTTTTGAAGTTCAAGAGATTCCATGTCAAGGTATTTTTGAGCAGCCGGATAAGCAGTAAGAAGAACCTGAAACCCTTGATCCAAAACAAACCCTTCAACAAGATCAGATTTTACTCTTCCGCCCACTCGATCGGAGGCCTCAAGAATTATCGAACCGTAACCGTGATCCTCGAGTACCTTTGCAGCAATCAATCCGCTGATTCCTGCACCAATAATATGTATTTTGACATCCTTCTTATCCATTCGTTTACAAAAAGTGATTATCTTTTGCTTATCCTGTTTTGAGAGATTATCCGCTGCCTCGAAGATTTAAATCGATCGATTCCCGGATTTCTTTTTTTCAAATGCTTTTGACTCACCCCACTGTTTACCCGTTTCCTCCAACGTTTAAAAGTGGATTCCCTAAGGTTTGATCTCATTAATTTGATCACTTCCTTTTCAGATAATCCAAACTGAAATAAGATAGCTTCAAAAGGAGTTCTGTCTTCCCAGGCCATTTCAATGATTCGATCTAATTGTCTTAATGTCAATGAATCCATTTTAATCTATTTTTTCCCAGATTTGTTCCGCATTCAGATAAAAACTACCCATTGGACTAAAGTTGCATTCCTCCGGGGCAATTATGGATAAAAAAGTTTCTCCGTTTTCCCTTTTGTAAAGATGGTATGTCTTACCAATGATGGGCTCAAAAGAAAACCTGGATTCGTAGATCAGACGGTTGTATTCAAATTGAGTCATCATCTTCTCATATTCATTCTTCAGTTCTGAATACTTGGCCTGAACCCTGTTATTCAAATTATTGACACCTCTGTTTTTCCAGTCAGCCGTATCACTAATCGTGATCTTTGGCGCACCAACAGATGTAGAATAAGCCTTTAAAGCCGCATCATACTGTTGCTTTTCAAAATTGAAAACCACATTATCCGGAATTTTTTTCTTCTCCATTTTTCTTGATTAAGGTTATGAAAGGGTAAATATAGTATTTTGTTTAACTATAATAAAATATAGTTGAACAAAAATTCATTTTAACTTAGGAAATTTAACAAGAATACTTCGGATCAAATCTGGATTTAAGGAAAAACAAACTGGTAAGACAGGAAAATCTCAGGATAATCGCCAAACACACTTTAACAAATACGTGGTAACTGTTCCCCGGGAAGCATGCTGATGACTCTTTTGCCACCGATGGCACTCTCCATGATCACCTGGCCGGGATGATCGCTCACCACTTCTCCGATGATACGAGCATGTTTACCAAGTTCATCTTGCCGAAGCGAGGCCAGATACTGATCTGCTATTCTGTTGTCAACAAAGCTTATAAAAAGGCCCTCATTGGCCACATACAGCGGATCAAGGCCAAGTAACTCACAAGCACTTTCAACCTGTTTATCCACGGGTAAATCTTTTTGATAGATATCGATGCCCAAAGAAATGGAATCTGCGATTTCCTTCAACACAGTGGCCACTCCACCTCGAGTAGGATCAGTCAAAAGATGCAGGTCCTGACCATAAATATCAAGCATATTCATGATCACATGATTGAGATTGGCTGTATCACTTTGAATTTCCGATTCGAACTCGAGCCCTTCTCTTACGGACATAATCGCCATTCCATGAGCTGCAAGCTGGCCGCTGAGAATGATCTTATCCCCAACTTTTACATTTCTTGTATGAATGGAAGCTTTTGGATGTATGTATCCAATGCCTGTTGTATTTATAAAAATCTTATCCCCTTTTCCTTTTTCCACCACTTTTGTATCTCCTGTAACCACCTGGACACCTGCCTGTTCACAGGCCGATTTAATGGAAACCAAAATCTCCCAGAATTCGGAGACTTTCAAGCCTTCCTCAATAATAAAACCCAGTGAAAGATACTTTGGGACCGCTCCGCAAACTGCCAGGTCGTTTACCGTTCCATTCACAGCCAGTTCGCCGATATTGCCACCCGGAAAGAAAATAGGAGATACGATAAAGCTATCTGTTGAGAATGCGACTTCACCTTCAAGCTTTAAAAATGCCCCGTCATGACGTTCGTCCAGGATTTCATTGCTCAACAAATCAAAAACCCCGCTATCGAGCAGCTTATTGGTCAGAATTCCGCCACTTCCATGGCCTAAGGTTATCACGTCAAAATCCAGTTTTGGCATTGGACATTGCAGCTCTATTTTCCTGTTTTGTTTTTTCGACATTGATTCTGTTTTAATTGCCAAAATACTACTTGTATTTAAATGCTAAACTTCAACTTTATCTGAAAAATGATAATATGCCGCACAGGCCCCTTCACTGCTCACCATAGGTGCTCCCAATGGATTGGAAGGATTGCACTTCTTACCAAATTGCTCACATTCATAAGGCTTTTTGATTCCCTTCATGATCAGACCGGAAATACAATCCGGATTTTCCGCAACCTTCTCAATGGAAATTTCAAATTTGCGTATCGCATCGTATTGGGCGTATTTCTCTTTCACGACGTAACCACTATCAGGGATTTCACCAATGCCCCGCCAGAATTGATGGTCCACCTCAAAGATTTCGGAAATCATTTTCTGCGCCTCAGTGTTGCCCTCATCCTTAACAATTCTCGCATACTGATTCTCAACTTTTGCTTTGCTGTTCTCAAGCTGCTGTACAACCATCAGGATCCCCTGAACCAGATCAACAGGCTCAAATCCCGTGACCACTATAGGAACCTTATATTTTTCAGATAAAGGATGATACTCTGAAGTTCCCATGATCGTACAAACATGGCCCGCTGCCAGAAAACCGTCAATTTTACTCTCCTCATCATCAATGACAGCCTGAATAGCAGGTGGTACCAGAACATGAGATGCAAGAATAGAATAATTTTTTATGCCTTTTTTATGCGCATGTGCCACGGACAAGGCATTGGCCGGAGCCGTAGTTTCAAACCCTACTGCAAAAAACACGACTTCCTTTTCAGGATTTTGTTCAGCTATTTTCACGGCTTCAAGCGGAGAGTATAAGATCCTAACATCACCGCCTTCTGCTTTTGCCTCCAATAAACTTTTCTCAGACCCCGGAACCCTCAACATATCACCGAAAGAACAAAGGACAACATCCTTATCCAAAGCAAGATGAACTGCCTTGTCAATCAGGTTTAAAGGAGTAACACAAACAGGGCATCCCGGCCCGTGGATCATATTAATTTCATCCGGAAGCAGCTCGAGGATACCATTTTTCACCAGACTGTGTGTCTGTCCTCCGCAAACTTCCATAATAGACCAGGGTTGTGTCACTGTATCTCTTATGTCCTGCAGATATTTCTTGGTCAGTTCAGGATTTCTAAATTCACTGATATACTTCATGGTGCTTTCTAAATTTAAGTAGAAATATCCTATGTATTCCATGACAATTTACAATATATTTATACATGATAACATGTAAAATTGACACTTTTTTTATTCATACCACAAATTTTTGAATAAGAATCCCAAAAAATCATAAATTTTACATTCTTGATTATCAGATTTTTACAACATTTTTTAAACACGTTAACAATAAATTAATACTTTTGCTATTATTATTAATAGTATTACTATTATATTTGTGCGTCAAAAATTTAGAAATGGAAAAAATATTGTCCCCCTGGCAAAGACTTATTCGATTGCTTGAATTAGAGAGAAAGAGTATTTCACAAATATTCTATTATGCGATCTTCTCCGGACTCGTCGGACTTTCTTTGCCATTAGGTATACAAGCCATCATCAACCTGATCCAGGGAGCCCAGATTTCTTCTTCATGGATCGTTCTTGTATCTTTGGTCACCATAGGTGTATTATTTACAGGTGCTTTGCAGCTTATGCAAATGAGAATTATTGAATCTTTACAGCGACGAATTTTTACTCGTGCATCCTTTGAGTTGAGTTATCGGTTCCCAAAAATCAAGCTGGATGAATTGAGGAATTCCTATCCTCCGGAGCTTGCAAATCGCTTTTTTGATACCCTGTCAATACAAAAAGGGCTGGCTAAAATACTGGTGGATGTGCCTACCGCATTACTGCAGATCCTGTTTGCCCTGATCCTTCTTTCCTTCTATCATCCCTTCTTTATCATTTTTGGCATACTATTGCTCTTATTGGTCTATACGCTATTCAAGTTTACGGCAAAAAAAGGGTTGGTTACCAGCCTTGAAGAATCCAAGATCAAATACAAGGTGGCTCACTGGATCCAGGAAACGGCGCGAACGCTTATCAGTTTCAAAGTATCGGGAAGAACAAGTCTGGCATTACAAAAGAATGACCTTCTGGTCACCGAATATCTGGATGCAAGAGACAGGCACTTTAAGGTCCTTGTTCTGCAATTTATTCAGATGATTGGATTTAAGGTAATCGTTACTGCTGTGCTGCTCATCATTGGAGGGATTCTGGTACTTCAGCAGGAAATGAATATCGGACAGTTTGTTGCCGCTGAAATCATCATTCTGATCGTAATCTCCTCGGTGGAAAAACTGATTCTCGGACTGGAGCCTTTGTATGATCTTATTACTTCAACAGAAAAACTAGGCCAGGTCGTAGATAAGGAACTCGAAACACAAAAAGGTGAAAAACCTGACTTTTCATCAGAGTTTTCAATTGAGTTGACCAATTTGACTTACGCCGTAAAAGACAAAAAAAGTCCGATACTTAGCGATTTGAATTTAACACTCAATCAGAAAAGCCGAATTCTCGCTCATGGAGAAAGCGGATCCGGAAAATCCACTCTGTTAAAACTCATTTCCGGCCTGGTTGAGCCTTCAGCAGGAAACATGAATGTTAACGGTTTCTCTATTCATGGTATGAACCTGAATCACTACCGATCCAATCTGGGCATCGTATTGACCGAAGAGACTCCTTTTGAAGGTACATTGAGGGAAAACCTGACCTTTGGAAGTAATGAAATAGATGATAAAGAGATCCTTAAGGTGATCAAAGAAGTCAATCTTGTAGAGTTCCTGAAAGAACAGAACAATGGCCTTAACACCATAATCCATCCGGAAGGAAAGCAAATTCCGTCGAGCATTTCAAAAAAGATCTTACTGGCCAGAGCAATCCTCAAAAAACCGAAACTGCTCATCCTTGAAAATCTGATTGAACCTTTTAATCCGGCTGATAAGCAATACATTGTTTCCATGCTAACCGATTCCTCAAAGCCATGGGGACTTATCGTTGCTGATAAAGATCCGTTGTGGAAAAAATACTGCCACACGCACTTGACATTGCAAAATGGTCATTTTAAAAATCTGAAACATGCTTAACATATCAAATAATCCACTCAATAAATCTGTTTCCCTCGAAAAATTTACTTCGGCTCAGAAAGTAATGGAGACAGATGAACATAAAAAACTGAACCGGTTTTTATTGGCTTTGGCCATAATCACCTTGATTGCCATGTTCCTTCCCTGGACCCAGAATATTGCGGGAATAGGAAAGGTAACCACTCTGAAACCCGATCAGCGACCTCAAAGTATTCAGTCACAGCTCCCGGGGCGCGTGGAACAGTGGTACGTTAAGGAAGGAGATTTTGTTAAAAAAGGAGACACCATTTTATTCGTATCAGAAATAAAAAGTGAATACTTTGATGACCGCCTATTAGACCGTACAAAAACACAGATCGATGCGAAAAGCTCTTCGATCGATGCTTATGACAATAAAGTTCATTCTCTTGAAAATCAAATAAATGCTTTAAAAAGAGAGCGCGTTTTGAAAATTGAACAGGCCAGGAACAAATTGCAGCAGTCTCGTCTAAAAGTAAAAAGTGACAGTATTGATCTGCAGGCGGCAGTAACTCAAAAAGACATTGCTGAAAAACAATTTAACCGTACTGAAACACTTCAAAGCGAAGGACTAAAATCTATCAATGATCTTGAATTAAAACGATTAAAGCTTCAGGAGGCACAGGCCAAACTTATCTCTCAGCAAAACAAATTACTGGTCAGCAGAAATAATGTTCTTAATGCGGAACTTGATCTGTCAACCATTGATGCCTCATATATCGATAAGATTTCAAAGGTGGAAAGCGATATGTTCACTGCCCGCTCCAATCAATATGAAACAAGGGCACAGGTATCAAAACTGGAAAATTCATATTCCAATTATGAAAAAAGGAGGAACCTTCAGTTCATTACAGCTCCTCAGGATGGCTACATCAACAGGGCCATCGTTTCAGGTATTGGAGAAACCTTTAAAGAAGGTGATCGTCTGGTAACCATAATGCCGGATAACTATGAATTGGCCGTAGAAACCTTTGTAGAACCCATTGACCTGCCTTTACTTCATATTGGGGAAAAAGTCAGAGTTCAGTTTGACGGATGGCCTGCTATTGTTTTTAGCGGATGGCCGGGAATGTCTTATGGAACTTATGGGGCTCGAGTTGTAGCCATTGAGAATTTCATTCGAGACAATGGCAAATACAGAGTCCTTCTGGCACCTGATCCGGAGGATAGGGAATGGCCCAAAGCGATCAGGATAGGTTCAGGTGCGAGGACCCTGGCTCTTTTGAACGATGTACCTGTATGGTATGAAATCTGGAGAAAATTAAACGGGTTCCCTCCTAATTATTATCAACCGGCATCAACAGATAACAAATCGAATTCAAAATGAAAACTCTAGTTAAATTAACTGTAATTCTTATACTCTTCACTTCGAATCTCTGGTCACAAACACTGGATGATAAAGTGTTGAGTCTCGAGGAATATCTTGGATATGTCAAGGAGTTTCATCCTGTGATCAAACAGAACAATCTGGTTCTTGATGAAAGTCAGGCCATATTGATGAAGTCAAGGGGAGCTTTTGATCCAAAACTTGAAGTAGATTTTGACCGGAAGGAATTCAACGGATCAGAATACTACAATAAACTCAATGGGTCATTCAAGATCCCTACCTGGTATGGAATAGAACTAAAAGCAAATTACGAGCAAAATTCCGGGGTCTATTTAAACCCGGAGGCAACCGTACCGGATGACGGACTCTATAGTTTAGGTGTTTCCGTATCCCTCGCAAAAGGGCTCTTAATGAATAAAAGAATGGCCACCTTGAAAAAGGCCAAGATCTTTCAGCGACAGGCAGAAGCCGAGCAAAAAATGCTTACCAACGAAATTCTGTATGACGCCATAGTTGCCTATTTTGATTGGTTTAAGCAGTATCGGGAGTTTCAGGTACGAGAAAAATTTCTACTTAATGCCTCTTTGCGGTTCGAGAACGTAAAAAGAAATTTTGCGGCCGGTGATAAACCTGCCATTGATACCCTTGAAGCCAATATCTCAAAAAACACCAGAAAACTCGAGTATGAAAACGCGAGGATCAAATACCTTAAATCTGGCCTGGCTCTGTCCAATTTTCTTTGGCTCAAAGACAATACACCCGTCGAACTTCAGGAAGACATGCATCCGGACCTGTTTTCAATAGAGTCCATTAATTCCATTATTCCAAGCCTAAGTAATTTTATGGATAATGATTCTGCTGTAGCTGACACCTTGCCGGAAATGAACAATCATCCCAAACTTGTCTCGCTCCAGGCCAAATATGAACAACTCAACATACAGAAAAAACTGAAATTGAATAACCTTCTTCCCCAACTGGATATTCAATACAATTTCCTGAATGAAGCTGCAGAAAACAATATGGGATGGAACAGCAATAATTACAAAGCGGGGCTCAGGGCAAGTTTTCCCCTGTTTCTGAGAAAAGAAAGAGGTGATTTGAAACTGACCAAACTTAAAATACAGGACAATGAACTTGAACAAAGTACGGCAAAAGTATCCCTTCAAAATAAATGGATCAGTCTAAATCAGGAATTGATTTCTTATGAAACGCAAAATCAGATTACAGAAAACATCGTAAATGATTATACAAATCTGTTGCGTTCTGAAGAACGAAAGTTCGAATTGGGAGAAAGCTCACTTTTTCTTGTCAACACCCGTGAGTCCAAGCTTATTGAAGCAGAACTTAAAGCCATTCAGGTTCAGAATAAATTTGTTAATGTTAAGGCCACCCTATTCAGGATATTTAACGGCACTATTTGAGTTTTTTTGCCCTTCCTAAAAAAAAGATCGGGAAAATTTTAAAAAATTTCAACTAAAATCTTAGTTTAAACTAAATATTTAGTTATATTTGCTTTGTAATTCTATCAGAAAAGTGATTATGAGCAAACAACTCACTAAAGCCGAGGAGCAATTTATGCAGGTACTATGGGAGATCGAAGAAGGATCTGTCAAAGATATTATTGACAAGCTTCCTGACCCCAAACCTGCCTATAATACAGTTTCCACAATTATCAGAATTCTCGAAACAAAGAAATTTGTTTCCCATCAGCAAAAAGGACGTGGTTACATCTATTTTCCATTGATCAGGAAAACGGACTATACCAATCAAAGCCTTCATAAGCTGGTGGATGGTTATTTTGGAGGATCTTTTAAAAGTATGGTATCATTCTTTGTTAAAAAAAATGATCTTGACCTAAAAGAATTGGAAAGTATTTTAAAAGAAATGGACAAAAAGCAATAGATCATGTTAAATTATGTATTCCAGGTCATTCTGTTTCAGGCCGCCTTTTATATGGTATATGAAGTCTTTCTAAAGAAAGAAACCTTTTTCCAGTGGAACAGGTTTTATCTTATCATTACCTCCATCTTGGCCTATATAATTCCCCTGATCAGAATAGAAGGATTGACGAATCGTTTCGTCTCGGAATATGCCTATAGCCTGCCAGAAATGATCCTTGCTCCGGGAGGTTATTTAGAAGAACGTTTCAATTGGTCTGCCCTCTTTCTGAATTCTTTGAATTGGATGATCTATACAGGAGTCATCTTTACCGGAATACTTTTTCTTTTCAAGGTTTTAAAAATATACCGATTGATCAAAAGCAATGAAAAAAGAAAAAAAGATGAATATTTTATCGTACTGTTAAAAGAAGGAAACAGTGCCTTTTCCTTCTTTAATTTCATATTCATAAGCGAGATTAATCAATCCAATAAAAAAATTATAAGCCATGAACTAATTCATGTAAAACAATGGCACAGCCTAGACCTGTTAGTGTTTGAAATACAAAAGATTGTGTTTTGGTTTAATCCTTTCTCTTATATCTACCAAAAAAATATTGCAGCGATCCATGAATTCATTGCAGATTCAGGTTCGGTTTCCAAAAATGAACGAAGTACTTTTTTCAATAGTCTTTTGGCCGAGACTTTCAAAGTTGACAGACTAACATTTGTCAATTCATTTAATAATCAATCATTAATTAAAAAACGAATTATTATGTTTAATCGAGAACATTCAAAGAATTTATTGAAAATTAAGTATGTCATGCTGATCCCATTGTTATCGGCAATGCTTATGTATACTTCCTGTGAAAAAAATAAGGCTGAAACAGATGTTGTTAAAGATACTGCCACCAGTCCTGTAGCAAATTATGAAGAACAGAAGAATGCCTCTTCCCAGGAAGATGACGAGACGGTTCCTTTTGCTCAAATCGATCAGGTGCCTGTTTTTCCGGGTTGTGAAGATGCAGAAGATCAAAAAGCCTGTATGGTAAAGGGAATAACGGCTCATGTATCCTCAAATTTTGATGCTTCCCTTCTTAAAAATATAGATCATACAGATTCCGGCGAGGATGCTTCTGAAGATCTCATCGAAAAAATATACGTTCGATTCACGATCGACAAGAAAGGTAATGTCAGGGATATGCAAGCCAAAACAAAACATAAAGAGCTGGAAAAAGAAGCTATTAGAGTAGTTTCAGATCTACCCAGGTTTACACCGGGTCAGAAAAATGGCAAAAATGTAGCAGTTAAATTTACCCTGCCCATCTCACTCAAAAGAGATCTTTAAGATGACACAAATATTACGCTCAAAAGGGATTACTGCCAGTGATCCCTTAGAGGGTATCCTGCAAATGCCATAGTCTTAAAAAACAAAAACTACACATGTATACTTCAGGGATTAACTTTGTTGATCCCAATAAGGGTCCCCTAAGCACAGAAAAGCTGCATCTGGCAATGCCTTTACCTTTTTTTATTCCTCTTCATTTATGAGAATGAATTCTCAACATTTGAGGAATAAAAAAAGCTGAAACTAAAGTTTCAGCTTTTCTTTGCGGAGAAAGAGGGATTCGAACCCCCGGAGGTGTGACCCTCGCTGGTTTTCAAGACCAGTGCATTCGACCACTCTGCCATTTCTCCATGAGTGTATCTGATTGCTCAAATGCGAGCGCAAATATAATACCCTTTTTTGTTTTTCTAAAACAATTTGATTTTTTTTTAAATTATTTTTTTTCAGCTTAGCTAATTAAATAAATCCTATTTTTAGTGCAGAAATTTCTGCATGGAAACGGAACTAATATTGAAACTGATCCTTTTATGGGTCATCGGAGTTGTAACCGGTGTTATAAATACCTTAGCAGGAGGCGGATCCTTACTAACCCTGCCCATGCTGATCTTTTTGGGCTTACCTCCCAGCGTTGCCAACGGAACAAACAGGATCGCCATTCTGATTCAAAGTATCGTTACAAATTTAGGTTTCAGAAGTAAAGGCATCAAGACCTATCCCTTTAGTATTTATTTCGGTATTTCCGCTACTCTTGGAGCCATATTGGGTGCCCAGCTCGCCATTGAAATTGACGGAGAATTATTCAACAAGATTCTTGCGGTAATTATGATCATTGTTGTTACTTATCTTGTCCTTAACAGAAAACCAAAGGTAGATTTCGCTTTTGAAAAAGTAAAAGGGAAATCATTATGGACCAGTATAATACTCTTCTTTTTTGTTGGAATATACGGAGGCTTTATACAGGCTGGAGTTGGTTTTCTGATGCTTCTCGTCCTGGCAGGGGTCAACAATTTTAGCCTGGTAAAGAGTAATGCGATCAAAATTGTGGTTACCGGGATCTATACGATTTTCGCTGTAGGCATCTTTGTGATAAACGATAAAATGAACTGGGAATATGGATTGATTCTGGCCTTCGGTAATGCCCTTGGCGGATGGTTTACAAGCAGATGGTCTGTTTCAAAAGGCGACGGGGTGGTAAAAATATTCCTTGTTATTATGGTGCTTATTATGGCGGTCAAGCTCTGGTTCTTTACCGACTGATTGAAAAACCTTCATAAGAACCTGCCTCTCCTTCCTCCCATTGAACTTCCTCCACTTTTGACAAAGGCGACCCCTGATAAAGCCAATCGACAAAAAATTCAAGGTTTCTTGCATCTCCCTGTGCCTCTATAAAAACACTTCCATTCGGTTCATTTCTGACGAACCCGATAATAGACCTTTTATCAGCCGCCTCTTTTGTATATTTTCTGAACCATACACCCTGCACTACTCCAATCACCCTGATCCTGTAATTTTTAGTCATTAAAAAGTATTTTTTCAATGGCATAAAATTAAGATTTAATTGTAAAAGCTAAATACTTTTCATTTATCCTTTGTTCCTTTTCAATTATCACTTATTATACTACCTTTGCTTTTCGAATTTTTTAATCGCTCCCTATGGGTAATTCTTTTGGAAAACTATTCAAACTAACCACTTTTGGTGAATCACACGGACCGGCAATAGGCGGTGTCATAGACGGCTGTCCCGCGGGAATACCTCTGGACCTTGAAGCAATTCAGCATCAACTGGACAGAAGAAAACCCGGGCAGTCAAAAATTACCACACAAAGAAAGGAGCCTGATCAGGTTGAATTTCTATCTGGTGTATTTGAGGGTAAAACAACGGGTACCTCGATAGGATTCCAGATTCAAAACACCAATCAAAAAAGCAAAGATTACTCGCATAATGTAGATGTCTACAGGCCCTCGCATGCTGATTACACATATGATCAGAAATACGGGATAAGGGATCACAGGGGTGGTGGAAGAAGTTCAGCGCGTGAAACCGCAAACTGGATCGTTGGAGGAGCGGTTGCCAAAGAAATTATCAAAGACATTAAAATAACGGCATTCACTTCTTCGGTTGGTGAAATTTTTATTGATAAACCCTATCAGGAACTTAATTTCGAGGATATCGAAAAAAACATAGTTCGATGTGCAGACCCTGTTACAGCAGATAAAATGATCGAACATATCAGCCAGGTCAAAAAGCAAGGGGATACCGTAGGTGGAACCATTACCTGTGTTATTCAGAATGTGCCTGTCGGACTGGGAGAACCTATTTTTGACAAGCTTCATGCAGCTCTCGGACAGGCCATGTTATCGATCAATGCGGTAAAGGGCTTTGAGTATGGCAGCGGATTTTGCGGAGCAAAAATGAAAGGTAGCGATCACAATGATCTGTTCAACCAGGATGGCAGTACAAAAACCAATTTATCAGGCGGAATTCAGGGTGGTATTTCCAACGGTATGGATATTTACTTTAGAGTAGCTTTTAAACCTGTTGCCACTTTGATCCAAAAACAGCATACCATAGATTCAAAAGGAAATAAGGTTGAAATGCAGGGAAGAGGAAGACATGACCCCTGTGTTGTGCCTCGAGCGGTACCCATAGTAGAGGCGTTAAGCGCCATGGTACTGGCAGACTTTTATTTAATGGGCAGGGCCAGAAGTTAACTTTTGCCAATTCTTTTTTTCCAGCGTGATTTACGAAGGGTAAAATCGTGAAACTTTTGACATGACTTTCTGATATCCTCCGTGACTTTATCAGCATCCTTACCAATTAACGAGGCGTACTCCTTCCCGATAATAGGAATCATATCCTCTGTTAAGGACAATCGGTTAAAATTATCGATTCGCATCTCATAGCTCATCTCCTCAAATCGCATCCTGTTCAGATCGATAAGATAAAAATCATACAAGCCATACTCTTTTACACACATCAGGGTATTTCCTTTAGAATGGTCAAAGTGATGGATTTTGTTTTCATGAAGTTGAAATGTGAATCGGGTAAATTGCCTGAGAATGTTGTCACGATCAGGAAAATGGGGATCTATGACCTTTTCAAAATTGAAGTCATATTCCAGGTTCTCAGATACATAAAAACTGTTTGTCAGGCCAACAGGGTTTGAAAACTCAACATAGGCAATTGGTCTTGGGGTCAAAATCCCCTTACTCAGTAAAATTTCAGCATGTTCAAACGAGCGCCTCGCTTTCGACTTTCTCACATATTTATATGCAAATCTATTAATCAGGTGAGGAACCTGAAAAGATTTTACATTCCACTTCCCAAACTCAGTATCAAATACCTTAATGGTATTTCTTTTTTCCCAATAGGTTTTTCCGGAATGAGAAAAAGAAGCTACTATCTCAAGTACTTTGTCTTGATCAATTGAGGAGGAGGTTTGGATATTCATCATTACATGTAACAGCTAACTATATCTCAAATTAGAATATAATCGAAACATTTTTCTGTTCCCAAAAGTAATAATTCTACACCACTTAAAATAAATTATTAATTCGAACGTTTAAGCATAAGTCAGATCATGAAATGAGACGGCTAACTTCCCTCAATTAACAATTTTTCCAAACAAAATACCATACGATAATCGTATGATTCTGGCTTCTTCATTAAGAAGTGGTTTAGAATGACTATTAAAAATTGTCTATGAAAGTAATGATTCAAAATTTTTTGGCCGTTTGGAAACGAACATCCCTTTTTCCCCTAAATCATTCAATTTCTTTAATAGTTTATAATACTGCTTTTGATAAAATCGAAAGCGGAAAAGCAACTTATATGGCCCGTTGTTGAACTACGGGACCCTAAAGATCCCTTTTTTTTGGACCGCTATTGGAAAATACATTTTCGTAGCGGTCTTTTATTTTCAGGAACTATCTAAATCAGAATATCCAATTTTAGGAAGCTGGCCACAATGAAAAATCGAATAAACGGCTTCACCAAAAAAAGGTTAACCGAACCTGGAGCAAAAAAAAAGCTGCCTGAAAACAAGCAGCTCTTTTACAATTAAATCTAAAATACTCTATAATTATTTTTTAAGGGCCTTATAGGATCCAACGTTGGTTTCTTCCTGTACCCTGAATATTCCTTTTACTCCCGGGAATTCACTTAAACTATACATAATGGAGTCCGTAGTAAGCTCAGTCTCTTCCAGGTGCTGAGACAAATCTTTAAGCATATTCTCCCTGTCCAGTTGTTCATTACTTTCTAAAACAAGCACATTTTCGGGTAAATTTAAAACGTTTATTACGCTTATGTCATCCTCCATAACAAGATTCTCTGCAGTTGAATCTATCAATTCATAATGATCGATTCCCAAACCCTGGGTACTTTCATGACCTTCATCATCATATACGAATCTAACCTGAAAATCTTCATTGATAAATTCACTCACCTCAACCAGAACCACTTCATTCATTCCCGTATTTTTAGGTGAAGAAGTATCCTGAAAAAATACCTCTTTCCATTTTCTGCCATCAAAGACTTCTATTGAAAATTCCCCCTTTTCATCTTCGACCTGTAAATTATAGGTAACTTCGATCTGAGCCTCACTCACACCTGACAAATCAACAGGAGGTGTCGTTAAACTGGTCTTATCATCATTTCGTTTCCCAAAATTAGTGTCGTTGAAAAGAGCTGCTCCGCTTACAAATTCAGATTCTATGGTTGGACCACTATGTGGCATGACTCCGGTATATCCGAACTGCCAACCTGAAGCATCTGAATTGATTTCATAATACCATCCTTCAGGAATTTCAGACCCATCAAAATTTTCTTCTTGCAACTGTGCAAAAGTAAATGAACTCATAAATAGAGCGACAATAATAAATCCGATCTTTTTCATTGTAATGCATTTTGTTTACTACATAATAACGAACGAAAACAAGTATTATTTTATCCAAATGAGCACTTTAAATGCTAATTTTTCCTTAAAAATTGAGAAATCATATGAAATTTGCCCCTGCGTTTCCTCATAATTAAAGTATCTTTGCAGGAATTTAAAAATAGTAAGACATGAATGACGGTTTATACGCAAAAATAAAAAGTTCAAAAGGAGATATTCTTTTAGAGCTGGAATACGAAAAAACACCGGGTACAGTAGGAAATTTTGTTGCATTGGCAGAAGGCAATCTGGAGAACTCCGCAAAACCACAGGGTCAGAAATATTATGACGGCTTAAAGTTCCATAGGGTGATCCCGGATTTTATGATTCAGGGAGGTTGTCCTCTGGGTACTGGTACGGGTAACCCCGGATATAATTTTGAAGATGAGTTTCATGCCGATCTGAAACATGACAAACCTGGGATCCTATCCATGGCGAATGCCGGCCCGGGAACCAATGGAAGCCAGTTTTTTATAACGCATGTCCCCACCCCCTGGTTAGACAACAAGCATACGGTTTTTGGCCATGTGATTGAAGGACAGTCGGTTGTTGATCGTATTGCACAGGATGATATCATGGATGCCGTGGAGATTCTTAGAATTGGAGACAAGGCTGAGGGATTCAATGCCATAGAAGCTTTTAGAACGTTTGAAGGAGAAAGGGAAAAAAGACTTGCCGAGGCTAAAGCAAAAATGGAAGCTGAATTGGATAAAATTGCAGCCGGATTTGACAAAACGGAAAGTGGATTGCGATATCAGATCATTCAAAAAGGAAACGGGGCAAAAGCTACTCAGGGAAAGCAAATTTCTGTTCACTATAAGGGACAACTTGCCGATGGAAGAGTTTTTGATTCATCGTACCAGCGTAAACAACCCATAGATTTCACGGTAGGTGTTGGCCAGGTAATTAAAGGATGGGACGAAGGTCTGCAGTTGTTGCAGGTTGGGGATAAAGCAAGACTCGTTATACCATCTCATTTGGGTTACGGTTCGCAAGGTGCGGGAGGAGTTATTCCGCCGGATGCTACTCTGATTTTTGACGTAGAATTGATGGACGTTAAATAATTTGCATAAAGTTAAATTGTTCGTAAAACTTGAAAAAAAAAGCTTCTCTAAGAGAAGCTTTTTTTTATAAAGTTAATTGTTGTAACTTTAATTATAATTAAAGAATCCCCCTCATGAAATATATTGCTTTTATATTTTTTCTTTTTGGACTTTATGCTGAAATCTATTCTCAGGAAGAAGAGAAAAACCCAATATTAACGGATAAATTCTACATCGAAGCCGGGGCTTTCTTCCCTTCGAAGAATATTAAACTCGGCGCCGATGCCTCCTCTCCCGATGATGAAATCGATTTTGATGGCACATTTGATTTAAACGACAACCAGATTACCGGATTTGCAAATTTTGAATGGCGATGGAATAAAAAGTGGAGGTTAACCGCTGAAACTTTTGCCGTAAATAATGCAGCAAGGGCCACATTAGACACAACAATTGTATTCGATGAAACGACGTTTGAAAAAGGGACCTTTGTAAGAGGAGGTATTGACTTTGCATTATACAGGATTTTTGTTGGCAGATTAATTTCTTCCGGTCAAAAACATTCATTGGGAGGAGGTTTGGGAGTTCATGCCATAAACATAGGAGCCTTTATTGAAGGAGAGGTAAAATCTGATAATCCGGATCTGGATGGAAAATTCCAGAAAAGAAGGGTAAGTGCTCTGATTCCATTGCCCAATATAGGAGCCTGGTATCATTGGGCACCTACTCAAAAATGGGCTTTTATTGCTCGTGTGGATTGGTTTGGTATAAGCATCGATCAGTATTCAGGAGGTCTCTGGAATTTTGCCCCTGGTGTTAGATATCAAATTATTAAAAATCTAGGACTGGGATTTGATTATAGAGGATTATTATTGAATGCCAAGGTGGATGCAGACAACTGGAAAGGTAAATTTGACATGGGCTTTTCTGGCCCTACGATTACGGTTCACGGAAATTTCTAACATATTACATGCAGATAGATCATTTAGAACACTTAAAATATCCTATTGGGAAAGCCAGTATTCCTGGGATAATAACAAAACAGGATATTCAAAAATGGATTTCAGCACTGGAAGCTTTTCCTAAAAAAATTCGTTTAATTACTGAGAACTTATCCGAGGAACAACTCAATACTCCTTACCGGGAAGAAGGATGGACGATACGACAAGTAGTTCATCATGTGGCCGATAGCCATTATCATAGTTATATCCGGTTCAAATGGTCTTTGACCGAGGAAAAGCCTGTAATTAAGGCATATTATGAAGACAGATGGGCAGAATTACATGACTATAAAGCTCCCATTGAACTCTCCTTGAATGCTTTGGATAGTCTGCATGCCAAATGGGTTTATTTTCTTAAAGGATTGACTGATGATGATCTTAAAAGGGTTTTTATCCATCCGGAAACCGATGAGGAGATCACTCTTGAAAAGAATATTGGTATTTATACCTGGCATAGCCAGCACCATTATGCCCATATCGAAAATTTATTAAGAAGAAAAAACTGGCTGTAACTAAGAAGAAAAGCAGGTTTTAGTACAATGGTTTTTCACGCCTCATTTCCATTTGATCCCGCAACCCATACTTGGCATTTGGGGCTCAACCAGGCCTTTCCCTTCCAATAAAAAGTCCATGGCCTTCCTGAGATCCTTTCCATTGACAGGTTTATCGTTTCCCGGCCTGGAATCATCAATCTGACCCCTGTAAACCAATTTTAAATCTTTATCAAACAAATACGTATCGGGGGTACATGCCGCATCATAGGCCCTGGCTACTTCCTGTGTAGTATCAAACAAGTAAGGAAAAGGATAGTTGAAATTTTTTGCATTTTCCTTCATCAATTCGGGTCCGTCCTGGGGATATTTTTCGATATCATTTGAGGAGATGGCAACAAATGAGATCCCATTTTTAAAATAATCATTCGCCATACGAACCAATTCTTTATTGACATGAATAACAAACGGGCAATGATTACAAATAAAAAAAATAACGGTACCCTTCTCCCCTTTCAAATCCTTTAAAGACAGTGAGTTTCCGGATACGGTATCAAATAAGTCAAAATTTTCTGCCCGAGTTCCCAGCGGGATCATATTAGAAGGAGTATTTGCCATAAATCACATTTTATTTCTATATTTACTTATACATGAACAAAAATAACACTTTATGAAAACAATGCAGCAATGGTATGATGATTATGCGGTAAGTCATCAAAATGAAACCAATCAAAAAATTCATTATATCTGCGTTCCGGCCATTTTCTTCAGTATTGTTGGTATGTTGATGAGTATACCTACTGGTTTCCTGAATCAAATTTCAGGTTTGGAGGCCCCTCTCTGGATCAACTGGGCTTCGTTTTTAATGTTACTCCTGCTGATCTTTTATCTTCGGTTATCCTTTGCTGTATTCCTGAGAATGCTGGGATTTTGCGTCCTTTGCCTTTACGGAAACTTCTATTTGGGCCAGATAGCCCCATTGTTTATTACCTCACTGATTATTTTTGTCGTAGCCTGGATCGGTCAGTTTTACGGACACAAAGTGGAAGGAAAAAAACCTTCATTTTTTAAGGATTTACAATTTCTGTTGATAGGACCGGCCTGGGTATTTGAAAAACTCTCTCGGTAATGGAGAAAAGCATCATCTCATTTGAAGATTTTCAGAAAGTCGATATACGCGTTGGTACTATTCTTGAAGCCATTGATTTTGAAAAGGCCAAAGTACCTGCTTATCAGCTTCTCGTGGATTTTGGGCCTCTTGGAACCAGAAAATCCAGTGCCCAGATCACATCACTTTATACCAAAGAAGAACTTATTGGAAAAAAAGTTCTGGCCGTAATAAATTTCGCTCCCAAACAAATAGCAAATTTCATGAGTGAATGCCTGGTTCTGGGCGTTCAAAATGGTAAGGAAGTTGTACTTTTACATCCATCTGACAGGGTCGGAAACGGTACACAAGTTTTGTAAATTTCAAAATCACTTATTTTTTTATGTCAGTTAAACAGGCATTGCAAGAATTAAATCAATCTCTTGAGGGAGAGGTTCAGTACGATGAGTTGCACAAAAGGATATATGCCACAGATGCCTCAGTATATCGTAAGCTTCCTCTGGCGGTGGCCTTTCCTAAGAATGGCTCTGACCTGAAAAAACTACTTGAATTTGCCTCAAAGAACCGGATTTCACTGACTCCCAGGACAGCAGGGACCTCTTTGGCGGGGCAGTGTGTTGGAGACGGAATTATTGTGGATACTTCTAAGTACTTTACTAAAATTCTGGCATTTGATGAGAAAAACAAAACCATCCGTGTTCAGCCTGGGGTCATTCGAGATGAGCTCAATGAATTTTTAAAACCTTTTGGGTTATTCTTTGGCCCGAATACTTCTACTTCCAACCGATGCATGATCGGAGGCATGGTAGGAAACAATTCTTCGGGAACCACCTCCATACAATATGGGGTAACACGTGATAAGGTCCTTGAAATGAATACAATACTCAGTGATGGAAGTGACTGTAATTTTGGCCCCCTCTCAAAAAAGAGTTTTCTGGAAAAACTCAAAGGAAACAGCCTTGAGAGCAAGGTTTACAATCTGTTGTATCAAGAGCTGTCCAAGGAAGATATTCAGCAAGAGATCAAAAAAGAATTTCCCAAACCCGGAATTCACAGAAGGAATAACGGCTATGCCATAGATGCTTTACTGGAGAATGAAGTATTTTCTGAAAACAGTTCCTTCTTCAATCTGTCTAAACTGATGTGTGGAAGTGAGGGCACCCTGGCCTTTACCACAGATATTACTCTTTCTCTCGACACCCTTCCTCCTCAATACAACATGATGGTAGCTGCCCATTTTGAAAGTATACAGGAAAGCCTTGAGGCCGTTGTAGTGGCCATGAAGCACAATTTGTACACATGTGAGCTCATGGACAAAACCATACTGGACTGTACAAAAAACAACAGGGAACAGATCAAAAACAGGTTTTTTGTAGAAAAAGACCCAGCTGCAATTCTGATGCTGGAAGTCTCAAGTAATGATCCGAATCATACCAGGGAGCTCGCTGAGAATTTGGTCTCAGATCTGAAATCAAATGGTTATGGTTATGCCTATCCGATTTTGGAAGGTGATCAGATTGCAAGCGCGAATAACCTGCGTAAGGCCGGTTTAGGATTGCTTGGCAATATTGTTGGTGACAGAAAAGCAGTTGCCTGCATTGAAGATACAGCAGTTGAAGTACATGTACTACCCGCTTTTATCAGGGAGTTCACCGCAATGATGAAAAAGTACGGACAAGAAGCAGTGTATTATGCCCATGCCGGGGCAGGAGAACTGCATTTACGTCCAATCTTAAATCTAAAGCAAAAGGAAGATGTGGGCTTATTCAGGGAAATTACCACCCAGGTGGCCCATCTTGTAAAAAAATACGGTGGATCCATGAGCGGGGAACACGGAGACGGGATCGTAAGATCTGAATTTCTTGAATTCATGTTGGGTAAAAAGAATTATGATTTGATGAAAAGGATCAAAAGGACCTTTGACCCTCAACAACTGCTGAATCCGGGTAAGATTATAGATCCCTGGCCAATGGATGCCTCCCTTCGATATGAAGTCGACAGGAAAGAACCTGAGATTCAAACCCTACAGGATTTCTCTGATTCAATGGGTATATTAAGAGCCACAGAGAAATGTAATGGATCGGGTGATTGCAGAAAACCGGTATTTGCCGGAGGAACCATGTGTCCCAGTTACAGGGCAACAAAAGACGAAAAAGATAGCACCAGGGCAAGAGCCAATACGCTTCGAGAATTTTTAACCCATAGCAAGAAAGCCAATCGTTTTGATCATGAAGAGCTCAAAGAGGTATTTGACCTTTGTTTAAGTTGTAAAGCCTGCGCGAGTGAATGTCCTAGCAATGTGGATGTTGCTGCATTAAAATCGGAGTTCTTGTACCAATACCAAAAAGAAAACGGAGTCTCCTTTCGGACGAAATTGTTTGCCGATAATGTAAAATACAACAAGATGGGATCCCTTGTTCCGGGTCTGGCCAATTTTGTTTTAAACACCAGGCTCGCAAAAAATGCACTGGGTATCGCCAAAGAAAGAACCGTTCCTCCCCTTGCGCAGAAAACTGCAAGAAAATGGTACCACATAAATAAGAATTCATTTTTAAGACCAGAATTTCGCAATGGACTGGTCTATTTGTTTTTGGATGAATTCTCCAATTTTTATGATGTTGAAATTGCGAGGGACTGCATTGAACTTCTTACAAAACTTCAATACAAGGTCATCATCACCGATCATAAAGAAAGTGGAAGAAGTTTTATATCAAAAGGATTACTCGATGAGGCAAAAGAAGTTGCCAATTTCAACATTTCCTATTTTGAAGGTTTGATCACTGAGCATGTACCCCTGGTAGGAATTGAACCATCTGCTATCCTAAGTTTTAGGGATGAATATTTAAGATTGGCTGAGGATAAGGAAAAAGCACTTAAATTGAGTAAATACACTTTTACGATTGAAGAATTTTTAGAGAGAGAAATAATGATGGGGCGTATTCGCAAGGATCAATTCACCCATCAAAAGAAAGAACTTAAGATTCACGGTCATTGCCAGCAAAAATCTTTATCGAATATGAAATCCACACAGGCAATGCTGAATTTACCCGTAAACTACAATAGTTCGATCATGAACACCGGATGCTGCGGAATGGCAGGATCATTTGGCTATGAAAAAGAGCATTATGATTTAAGTATGCGTGTTGGTGAAGATACTCTTTTTCCAAAGATCAGAAATACGGCCAAAAGTGTTGAGATTGTGGCCTCGGGAACAAGCTGCAGGCATCAGATTAAGGATGGAACCGGAAGAAGGGCAAAACATCCTGTAACAGTCTTGAGAGATGCTTTAAAATAATTTTTGCAGACATGGTAAATTTATTTAATTTTAGACCCCTCTTAATATGAAAAGAGAACGGTTACAATGCCTTGTCTCAATATGGTAGCTACACTTTTATTTTATATTTCTTTGTCAGGCACCTGAAGGACAGATTTTTGTAACATAATTAATCAAATAACATTGAAATGAAAAAATTCATCACTGTTTTATCACTAACCTTGTTTTTAGGATTTGGATCAATTGCCTTTGCACAGGCTCAGGATCAATCAGGACCAAAACCCTCCTTGAATAGTGGTACACTTGAAAGCCAGTTCGACTATTTGTATAGAAAATCGAGTTCTTATCAAGAGTATAAAGTGGTTAAAAAGACCTTTTATCAAAAAATCAAAGGAAATGTACTTGATTCCTTACAGGCCTTAAAGAAAGATTTGAGTGACACCAAAAAACTGGTTGATGTCCAGTCTAATGAAATAAACAGCCTGAAAGCAGATCTGCAGACCACTAATGACAATCTGACCTCAGTGACCAAAGAAAAAGACAATATCAAGTTTCTTGGTTTTCCGATGACCAAATCATCGTACAACAGTCTTTTATGGACCATCATCTTTAGTTTGATTGCCTTGCTGCTCTTCTTCATTTTCAGATTTAGATCAAGTAACGCCATTACCATTCAGGCAAGAGACCTGTTAAGCGATACGGAAAAAGAATTTGAAGCTTACAAGCAGAAAGCCCTGGAAAGAGAACAAAAGGTGAGAAGGGAGCTACAGGATGAACTCAACAAACAGAAATACGCTGAGAAAAAAGGTAAAAAATAAGGCCCTTTCCAAGTAGAGAAAAAATTCAAAAGCCGAATAGTAAAGTATTCGGCTTTTTTTATTGTTTTAGAATGGGAATTTTCGACTCGATTCTATAATGAACAGTAGATCGGGTCCTAAAGATCGAGTAGGTTTTTATGTTGTTCAAGATATCCTAATGCATTTGTACCTTCATTGAACAAAAGATCAAGGATGCTCAAATTTGGCAAAAAACCATATTTAGAAGAAAATACCTGGATATACGGGTCAAAATTATAGGTCCTTTCTTTCTTGGCCTCAACCAAAAAACGCAGATCATTAATTCCTTCAGGATTGAGATCATATTCATTGGTAAACTGAACCTTATTGTCTAACTGGAGGCATTCGCCAATAACATGATGCGCTTCTAAATTAAGATCTAAAAGATACTTATGACGCTTGTTCAATACAACCATCAGTTCATCCTCGTAGAACTCAAAATAAGGTGAAGATCGATAGGAAGCTTCCAGGGATCGTATAAAATTCCTCTGCCAGGGAAAACTATTGTCTATTTTAACGTCTTTTGTTTTTTGCCTTCCATCGCTTTTGGAATGCCTTATAGGAACCGATAATAATTGCCTTCCATTAGCTCCATAGATATAGCAGCGATTTCTGTAGGTTTGTTTCTGAAAATTATCTTCCTTTTCAAAAACAAGTTCAGAATGAGCGGCCATTGCCACATACTGAATAATGGGTCCAAAAAAACCAGGTTGCAATAAAATACTCATGGGTACTATGGTTTGATTCAGGCGGCTTTCTTTCTTTTTCTATACCAGCTGAATCCATAAATAACTGCCAGGACACCAAGAAAAGGATAAAAATAAGAAACAGGTTCTCCGCTTCCACCAACGGTGGTAAACAGTCTTTCCCACCGTATCTTGCTGATTCCCTGGCCATCGGAATTCCAGCTAAACCATATAAACACAGGTTTTCCAACCACATGGTCAAAAGGAACATAACCCCAATAGCGGGAATCTTCAGAATTATGACGGTTGTCTCCCATCATCCAGTAATAGTCCTGTTTAAAAGTATAGGAATTTACAGGCTCTGAATTTCCATTTAAATAGATCTTTCCATCATCAACACGTAAGGTGTTTTTCTCATATTCTACGATGATTCTTTTATAATAGGGTAAGCTTTGCATGTTCAATGCAACTGTCGCTCCCTTTTCAGGAATATATATGGGCCCGTAATTGTCTTTGTTCCATTTTAGAGATTCCAGGTTCGGAAAAACTTCCTCCCGTTCTCCTTTTGGACTGATCCTCTTGTTCAAACTCTTTACCGTGGGGTTTTTTCGAATCAGCTCAGCATCTTCATCGGATAAATTAAGTATGTAATTTCCATCCTGTAACCTTCCACCTTCCCTTACATGGTAACGGTTTCTAAGGCTTTTCACACTCAGGGCTTTGCCGTCGGTATCAGTCTCGTAGTAAAACTGTAAACGAGCCCTGTCAGGCAATTCATTCTTCTTTCCATTGATATAAACAAATCCATCTCTAATTTCAAGAGAATCCCCGGGAATACCCACGCAGCGTTTTACATAATTCGATTTTTTATCGATAGGTTTTCGAATACGACGGTTTGTTTTTTTAAAAAACTGTTCCACAGTATCCACCGGCCAGCTGAATACAACGATATCGTTTTGTTTGATTTTTTGAACTGCGGGTAAACGCATATAAGGCAATTGAGGAAAATCCAGATAGCTCTTGGTCTTGACCAGGGGTAAAGTATCATGGACCATAGGTGCTGCAACAGTAGTCATGGGCACCCTTGCTCCATAGTGAAATTTGCTTACAAACAGAAAATCACCAATCAAAAGCGATTTTTCCAGTGAGGAAGTAGGAATGGTGTAAGGTTGCATAAAATACGTATGAACCAGTGTGGCCGCAATTACGGCAAAGGCGATGGAACTGACCCATTCCCCGGCCGCCGTCCTGGGCTTCAGGCTTCGGTTTTCGATATACTTGACATCTTCCATATAACTGACATAGAAGATGTAGAATCCAAGTGTCAAAACCACTAAAAAAGAATCCTGGGTGGAATTCTTACCAAAACTTCTAATCGTTTCGATCCATACGATCGGGAACATCAATAAATTTATGATGGGTATGAAGAGTAAGACCACCCACCATTTGGGGCGATTGATAATTTGCATCAATACCACTGCATTATATACGGGAACCAGTGCTTCCCAAGCTTTTCTGCCCGCCTTAACATAAAGCTTCCAGGTTCCCAGAAAGTGAATTACCTGTAAACCAAGTATAAAAAGTAACCATTGAAATAAGGTCATAATTGTTTTCTATTAGTTTGTTATTCTTTGTTATTTGTCTCTGAAAATAAGGATTTGTTACTAATTTTTCTATCAGGAAAATTACAATCCCAATACATCCTTCATGGAATATATTCCTTTTTTCTCCCTGAGCCATTCTGCAGCCACAACTGCTCCCAGCGCAAATCCGGTTCTGTTAAATGCTGTATGCTTGATTTCGATACTGTCAATCTCTGAAGAATAGGTCACAGAATGAGTACCAGGTACTTCCCCCTCCCTTTTTACATTTATATATAGATCCTCTTTAGCCCTGGTTTCAATGGACCAATTCTTCTTATCCGATTCAGAAAGTATATCATCAGCCAGGCTTATTGCGGTCCCGCTTGGGGCATCAAGTTTGTGGATGTGATGAATTTCTTCCATTTCAACATCGTACTCTGTGATAGGGCGCATCATTTTTGCCAGATAAGCATTCAGGTTAAAGAACAAGTTCACCCCGATACTAAAATTTGAAGCATAAATAAATCCTCCTTCGTGCTCTTTACAGTAGTCACTGACCTCATCATACCGCTCTAACCAGCCGGTAGTTCCCGAAACGACAGGAACGCCCTTATCAATACAACTTTTAATATTCTCAAAAGCAGCAAGGGGATGGCTAAAATCTATGGCAACATCAGCAAGGCTCAAGTCAACCTCTAGAGGTTCGATATCCTTTTTAATCACAATGTCATGGCCTCTCTCTATCGCAATTTTTTCAATCGCCTGTCCCATACGGCCATAACCCAATAATGCTATCTTCATTTTACTATCTTATTTAAAAATCAAATTTAAAATTCAAACCAGCTACGGTTTGATTGTTAACAGGATTCACATATAGTGAAGGCTTCCATGACAAGTTTCGGTTGAAGGCTTTGTCATCGAGATGCGCATCCACGTTCGCCTCTATAATGTTCAATGCATAAAGGCCAATGGTGATAAACAACGCCAGATCCCGGTTCTTTTTGTATATATCCTGTGCCCTTATCAAACCGTCATCACTAATGTTTGGATTATCACCCGTACCATCAAATTCATCCGGACGGCCCGAAATCCTCAGTTTGTACGCATCGCGATACCTGTCATATTTTTGCTGATTATCAACCACAAAATAAACTCCTGTTCCCAGGGCCGCATAAACTATCGGAATTTTCCAGTATTTCTTATTGTAAGCTTGTCCCAGTCCGGGCAGTACGGCAGAATAGAATGCCGCCCTTGCAGGTGAAAGCGGATCGATCGTTTGCGATTCAAGGGTTAGAACACCTTCTTCAGTTTTATCTTTCTTTTTCTTTTTTTCTTTTTCCTCTTCCTGAGAAAATCCAGTGTTCCAACAAAAAATGCAAATAATTAAACTAAATATAATTTTTTGCAGCATTTATTCCAGTAATTTTTTGATGCGGGCAAAATCCTCTTCTGAATGAAACGGGATGATGATCTTTCCTTTATCATTTCCGGATAGTTTTACATCAACTCTATGACCAAGATAAGTACTGATTTCTTTTATACTTTTCTTAAAATAGTCAGGAATTTCCTTTTTAACAGCAGGTTTTACCTCAACCGGCTTGCCTTCTTTGACATTTTTTACCAATTGTTCCGTTTGACGAACTGATAACTTATCTTTAATAATTTTTTGATAGACTTCAAGTTGTAATTCGGGTTGCATGATATTGATCAGTGCCCGACCGTGTCCCATACTCAGAAATCCGTCTCGAATCCCTGTTTGAATAATGGGATCCAGTTTAAGCAAACGCAAAAAGTTAGTAACCGTCGAACGATTCTTACCCACACGAATACTCAATTGCTCCTGAGTAAGTTTTACCTCTTCGATCAGCTGTCTGTACGAAAGAGCCACCTCTATCGGGTCAAGATCTTTTCTTTGAATATTTTCAACTAAAGCCATCTCCAGCATTTCCTGATCATTGGCAATACGTACATAAGCAGGAATGCTTTTAGCCCCGATCAAGCGTGATGCACGAAATCTTCTCTCGCCTGAAACGAGTTGAAATTTTTTCCCTTCCAGTTTGCGAACTGTAATGGGCTGAATCACACCGAGCTCCCTTATGGAACCCGCCAGTTCCTTCAAAGCTTCCTCATTGAAATTGGTTCTTGGCTGAAACGGATTCACTTCAATGGCGTCAAGTTCGATCTCTACAATATTACCCACAAGCTTATCGGCATTCTTATCTTTGATCGAGTTGATATCTTCACTCGAATCGCTGAGCAGCGCCGATAATCCTCTTCCCAATACCTGTTTTTTAGTTGCCTTCGCCATTGTTATTCTTTTTAATTATTTCATGAGCCAGGTTGATATAGTTGACTGCTCCCCTGCTCGTTGCATCATATGAAATTATGCTCTCTCCAAAACTTGGAGCTTCACCTAAGCGGATATTCCTTTGAATGATGGTTTTAAATACCATATTGTGAAAATGTTTTTTCACCTCAGCAACAACCTGATTGGAAAGCCTGAGCCTGGAATCATACATCGTTAGCAACAATCCTTCAATTTCCAGTTCAGGATTGTGAATCTTCTGTATACTTTTAATGGTATTCAACAATTTTCCCAGACCCTCAAGTGCATAGTACTCACATTGAATAGGAATGATCACGGAATCAGAAGTTGTCAGTGCATTTACCGTTATTAATCCAAGGGAGGGAGCACAATCTATGATAATATAGTCATAATCTTCCTTTACCTCAGTAAGTGCCTCTTTGAGCATCGACTCCCGCTCTTCCCTGTCTACCAGTTCTATTTCGATGGCAACAAGGTCAATATGAGCAGGTATAATATCAACATTTGGAGAATTGGTTTTTATAATTGCCTCTTTTGCTGATACTGCATGTTCCAAAACCTGATAGGTTCCGTTTTCAACACTTTCAACTTCAATTCCTAATCCCGAGGTGGCGTTGGCCTGAGGATCCGCATCAACAAGCAAAACCTTTTGTTCCAAAACTCCCAAAGCCGCTGCCAGATTAACGGTAGTCGTAGTCTTTCCTACCCCACCTTTTTGATTAGCAATCGCTATTATTTTTCCCATTCAAAAATTGAATTTAAACCGCTGTAAAAATACAATTATTTATGAGCTTATAAAACGAAGTTTTTAACATAACAGCCCTGCTTATCCACATGATTTGACAAGTTCCTGTGCAATTTACTTCAAGAGTCTGAATTCAAATCGAATATCCCAATGCAAATAACCCTGTAATCGGGATTTAGGATTTCTTTTTACTGCGGATCATCATTTCAAGCATGTCCCACATCTGCTCCGGGATTTTTTCAAGCATATTGAATTCCCCAGCTCCCTTTAACCATTCTCCTCCATCAATGGTAATTACTTCTCCATTGACAAAAGCCGAAAATTCAGAAATCAGATATGCGGCCAGATTAGCTAGTTCCTGATGCTCTCCTACCCTTCCCAAGGGAATTTTCTTCTTCATATCAAATTCATCCTTGAGGTCACCAGGCAATAAACGGTCCCAGGCTCCCTTTGTTGGGAAGGGCCCCGGAGCAATCGCATTGGTTCTTATTCCGTATTTGGCCCACTCAACTGCTAAAGACCTTGTCATTGCAAGGACGCCTGCCTTGGCCGTTGCAGATGGCACCACATAAGCGGATCCGGTCCAGGCATATGTTGTGACAATATTTAAAACTGTGGATTTTTTTTGTTTTATATCAATCCAGTGCTTGCCCAAAGCCAGGGTACAATTCTTCGAGCCTTTTAAAACGATATCTATAATGGTGTCAAAGGCGTTTGCCGATAACCTTTCTGTTGGGCTGATAAAATTTCCGGCTGCATTATTGACCAGGGCATCAACCTTACCAAAAGCCTTCAGTGTTTCCTGTAACATAGCCTCCACCTCATCATAATTTCTTACGTCGCAGGCCACAGGCAGGACTTTACCTCCTGTCTTCTCTTCCAGCTCCTTGGCAGTTGTTAACAATTTTTCCAAATTTCTTGAACTGATGACCACCTTCGCCCCTAACTCTAAAAAATAAGTGGTCATGGCTTTTCCCAATCCACTTCCACCACCAGTAACAATAATGACTTCACCTTTTAAAGCATTGTCCCTCAGCATGGGTTTATTATATTCCATAGATCTTGATTTTTTAGTAAAAATACATTTTTAAATTGTTAAAAACTCGAATTGCGATTCAGATTTTTTTTTGCTTTACTCCTTGTCAGAACTAAAAACCTTTGTATATTTGCCGGACTTTTATAGAAAAATCAGGAGAACACCTAATTATTAAGATATTTAGAAATGAAAAGAACATTCCAGCCATCGAATAGAAAGAAAAAAAACAAGCACGGTTTTCGCGAAAGAATGTCTAGTGTCAATGGAAGAAAGATCCTAGCCAGAAGAAGGGCTAAGGGAAGAGCTAAACTATCAGTTTCATCTGAACCAGGTCATAAAAAATAAATATGCCAGATCATATAAATATAAAGGTGTTGCTTTTATTAGTAACACCTTTTTTTATACCCAATTGTGAATAACTCGCTAATTTTTATATATCGCAAATTCTTAAATTTGCTTCCCAAAAATAACTACTAATGCCGAAAAATAAAAAAATCAAATCAGTCTTAATAATAGGTTCAGGTCCAATCATTATCGGACAAGCATGTGAGTTTGATTATTCAGGTAGCCAGTCTATACGTTCTATGAAAGAAGAAGGAATAGAAGTTACCCTGATCAATTCAAATCCGGCGACGATCATGACGGATCCTTCTCTGGCTGACAACGTATATTTAAAACCTCTGACCACCAAGTCGATTATTGAAATTCTCAAAAAGCATCCCAATATCGATGCCGTTCTTCCTACCATGGGTGGCCAGACTGCATTGAACCTTTGTATAGAGGCTCAGGACAAGGGTATTTGGGAAGATTTTGACATAGACCTGATTGGAGTTGACATTGACGCCATCAAAATAACAGAAGACAGGGAACAATTTCGACAATTAATGATTGAGATCGGAATTGGACAGGCGCCGTCAACTACGGCAACCTCCTTTCTTAAGGGTAAAGAAATTGCTCAGGAATATGGATTCCCTTTAGTGATCAGGCCTTCATTTACGCTGGGTGGATACGGAGCTTCTATTGTTTATGAGAAAGAGGATTTTGATGATCTGCTAAGAAGAGGGCTTGAAGCATCTCCAATTCATGAGGTAATCATTGACAAGGCCTTGTTAGGCTGGAAGGAATATGAACTGGAATTACTAAGAGATAAGAACGACAATGTCGTTATTATTTGTACCATTGAAAACATGGATCCAATGGGTATTCACACGGGAGATTCCATTACCGTGGCACCTGCAATGACCTTAAGCGATACGACCTATCAGCGCATGCGTGACATGGCCATCAAGATGATGCGTTCCATTGGCGATTTTGCGGGTGGATGTAACGTTCAGTTCGCAGTTAGCCCGGACGAAAAAGAAGATATTATTGCTATCGAGATCAATCCGCGTGTATCCAGGTCTTCGGCCTTAGCTTCAAAAGCCACGGGATATCCCATTGCCAAAGTAGCTACAAAGCTTGCCATTGGATACCATCTTGATGAACTGGAAAATCAAATTACAAAAACCACTTCGGCTTTATTTGAACCTACCCTTGACTATGTTATCGTCAAGATCCCAAGATGGAACTTTGATAAATTCGAGGGATCTGAAAGAACTGTCGGCCTGCAGATGAAATCAGTAGGAGAAGTAATGGGTATCGGGCGTTCTTTTCAGGAGGCGCTTCACAAAGCTACTCAGTCTCTCGAAATCAAAAGAAATGGAATTGGTGCCGATGGAAAAAGTTATAATAACTATGAGGAGGTTATCAACAAATTAAAATACCCTTCCTGGGACAGGGTTTTTGCCCTTTATGATGCGATCCAGATGGGTATTCCTTTAAGCAGGATCCACGAAATCACCAAAATTGACATGTGGTTCCTAAGGCAATATGAGGAATTGTATTTCCTGGAAAAGGAAATTTCAAAATTCACTCTGGAAAGCCTGAGTCCTGAATTGCTTCTCGAGGCAAAACAAAAAGGATATGGTGACCGACAAATTGCGCATATGCTCGATTGTTATGAAAGTGAGGTGCATAAAAAACGTCAGGAACTGGATATCAAAAGAGTATATAAGCTGGTTGATACCTGTGCCGCGGAATTTAAAGCACAAACACCTTATTACTATTCGACCTTTGAAAGTAATATGATCGTTAACGGAAAGTCTTATCCTGAAAATGAATCTGTGGTCACAGACAAGAAAAAAGTAGTAGTACTTGGATCAGGGCCCAATAGAATCGGGCAGGGAATTGAGTTTGATTATTGCTGTGTTCATGGGGTTTTGGCAGCAAAAGAAGCAGGATACGAAACCATTATGATCAATTGTAATCCGGAAACCGTATCAACAGACTTTGACACTGCAGATAAGTTATATTTTGAGCCTGTTTTCTGGGAACATATCTATGACATTATTCAACATGAAAAACCGGAGGGGGTCATTGTTCAACTCGGTGGGCAGACCGCTCTAAAACTTGCAGAAAAACTCGACAAATACGGAATTAAGATCATTGGAACCTCATTTGAGGCATTGGACCTTGCAGAAGACAGGGGACGTTTCTCAACACTTTTAAAAGATCTGGAAATTCCTTACCCGAAATTTGGAACAGCAACAACGGCAGATGAAGCTGCGGCGATTGCTGATGACCTTGATTTCCCGATCCTTGTAAGGCCTTCATACGTGCTGGGCGGACAGGGGATGAAAATTGTTATCAACAAGCGGGAACTGGAAGAGCATGTTGTTGACTTACTGAGGAAAATTCCGAACAACGTCCTGTTACTGGATCACTATCTCGATGGAGCCATTGAGGCTGAAGCAGATGCAATATGCGACGGTGAAAATGTTCAGATCATAGGGATCATGGAACACATTGAACCATGCGGGGTACATTCAGGGGATTCCAATGCCACCCTGCCTCCTTTCAACCTGGGTGAGTTTGTAATGCAGCAGATCAAAGATCATACTCATAAAATTGCAAAAGCACTTAAAACGGTTGGACTGATCAATATACAGTTTGCCATTAAAGACGATGTCGTTTATATCATCGAAGCCAACCCAAGAGCTTCAAGAACGGTTCCTTTTATTGCAAAGGCTTATGGAGAACCCTATGTAAACTTTGCCACAAAGGTAATGCTGGGTGCCAACAAGGTTACTGATTTTGAGTACAATCCTCAGCTAAGCGGATACGCCATCAAACAGCCTGTATTTTCCTTCAACAAGTTCCCAAATGTTGACAAGCGTTTAGGCCCTGAAATGAAATCAACAGGAGAGAGCATTTTGTTTATCGACAGTTTAAAAGATGATGAGTTTTACGAATTATATTCGAGAAGAAAAATGTATTTGACCAAATAGATTTTGATTCAAAATTAAAAAAACCCCGAACACGTTTTCGGGGTTTTTTATTTCTATTATATATTTAAATAAAGTGATCTAAATGTCTTATATATAAATAATTATACATCTTACATAAAGCATACCGCACCACTGGCCACATCGTACACGGCACCAACAATTGCAATCTCTCCGTTTGATTCCATTTCAGCCAGAATAGGGCTTTCAGCTCTGATTCTTTCAATGGATACTTCAATATTTCTCAAAGCAACTTTTTCAATCGTTTCTGGATCGGCTTCACCTTCCATTACCTGGTCAACAGCAGGTTTGATCTTGCTAAGCAGGTGGGTGATATTACCCAGTTCAACATGCTTGCAGGCCGCTGTTACCGCTCCGCATTTTGTATGCCCCAGGACAACAATAACCTTTGACCCGGCAACTTTACAAGAATATTCCAATGATCCCAGAACATCTTCGTTGACCACGTTCCCTGCTACCCTCACATTAAACACGCTACCTATTCCTTCATCAAATACCATTTCGCCCGGTACTCTGGAGTCAATGCAGCTTAAGAGAGCCGCGAATGGAAACTGACCACCGCTTGTAATATTGACCTGCGTCAACAAATCTCTTTCCAAACCTTTATTATCAACAAATCGCTTATTTCCTTCCTTAAGTCTGTCAATGGCATCTTGAGGACTTAAACTTGACTGTAATTCTTTTGTAAATGTTTCCATAAATTGATTTTCCTAATTTTTCATAAAAATAAGGATTTTTTTAATTCTTATTCCTAATTCAGGAAAGACCTGACAACTTTTTTCCGGATTCGTCTCCGTATCTCTTTTTTTAAATAATAACTTATATTTGTCGTTTAAAAATTGACTCATGAACTATATTTTATTTGATGGAGAATACCGCGTAAACCTGCTTCCCCTTACGTATACCAAGCCGGTAGCCGACCTTCGGATCGGAATTTTGACCATCAGAGAAAAATGGGAGAAATATTTACAATCAACCACCACAACGATTACCGAAGATTATCTTTCCGAGAAATTTCCCATGGTGGAACTGGAGGAAAATGTCATGATCAAAGGCTCTGTTCTTCCCAATGAAAACCTGGTGGAAGCCGTTAAAAATCTAAAGGAAAACCAGGCACTGTATAAAGAAAATGAACTTTTGGCCTTTTTCTGCAAGGAGGGCCAGGAAGTTGATTTAGAAGCTTTCACAGCCATTGAATATTCAGATAACCTCATCCAGATTAAAAATTCCTGGGATCTTTTTTCTTTCAATGGAGAAGCACTTGAGGCTGACTTTGATCTGATCACCAAAGACAGGATATCAGCACCAATACCTGATTCGGTTCATTGTATGAACCCCGAAAGAATCTTTCTGGAAGAAGGAGTTGATATTGAAATAGGCGTTTTAAATGCGAGAAAGGGTGCCATTTATATTGGGAAAAACGCAGAGGTACAGGAAGGAGCCATGATCAGAGGACCCTTTGCCATGGGTGAGCATTCCGTGGTTAAAATGGGTGCCAAAGTTTTCGGGCCAACCACCCTGGGTCCTAAAAGTAAAATTGGAGGAGAGGTGAACAATACCATTATGTCCGGCTACTGCAGTAAGGGTCATGACGGATACCTGGGAAATTCAGTGATTGGGGAATGGTGCAACCTTGGAGCAGATACCAACAACTCAAATTTGAAAAATAATTATGCCAATGTAAAAGTCTGGGAATATGGTAAAGAAAGGTTTGTCGATACGGGGCTTCAATTTTGTGGCCTGATCATGGGTGATCATTCCAAATGCGGCATAAATACCATGTTTAATACAGGGACCGTAATAGGAATCAGCGCAAATATATACGGAAGTAATTTTCCAAGGAATTTCATTCCTTCTTTTTCCTGGGGTGGTGCAGCAGGTTTTACCACTTATTCCAAGGCAAAGGCCTTCGAAACGGCTGACCTGGTTATGAAACGAAAGAATGAAGACTTTTCAGATCTTGATAAGGATATCATGGCACATGTATTTGAAATAACATCAAAGTACAGAGCAAAATAAAAATTGGCTGGAACCCAAAGAGTATGAAGAAAGTAGTTGTCTTGACAGGAGCCGGAATGAGCGCAGAAAGTGGTATCAACACGTTTAGGGATGCCAATGGACTCTGGGAAGGCCATGACGTAATGCAGGTGGCTTCTCCGCAAGGCTGGTATGAAAATCAGGAATTGGTACTTGATTTTTACAACCAGCGAAGAAAGCAGTTATTCGAAGTTGAACCTAATAAGGGGCATCTTTTACTGGCGGATCTTGAGACGGAATTCGAGGTGGAAATCATTACCCAAAACGTTGATAATCTGCATGAAAGAGCGGGGAGTTCCAAGGTTGTTCATCTGCACGGGGAACTTCTGAAAGTCAGAAGTACCATGGACGAATCACTGGTTTACGACTGGGAAAAAGATTTGATCACGGGGGATCTTTGTGAATTAGGAAGTCAGTTAAGGCCCCATATCGTATGGTTTGGAGAATCTGTTCCTCTTCTGGATATAGCGGCAGAATCAACTTCTAAAGCCGATATTTTAGTAATTATCGGGACGTCAATGCAGGTTTATCCTGCAGCAAGCCTGATCAATTATGTACAGGAAAATACGCCCATCTACTTTATTGACCCTAAGCCTGCGGTTTCACATCATCAATTTGATAATCTAACGGTTATCCCTGAAAAGGCAGGAACAGGCGTCTTAAAAATGGTCGAAATGATTACCAAATGATCAAAATGATTACCAAATGATCAAAAAGATGACTAAATGATCAAAAAGATGACCAAATGATCAAAATAGTCTGAATGATTATTCTTTCCTAAATAAAATGTTAGGGGCTTAGTTGCTTTGAGCAGAGATCATAGAATGGATCGCTTCAAATAATTTTCCATCGGAAACGACACTCCCCTTTTGGATCAAATCAAAAATTTCCATATTACGCTCTTGTGAATATCCCTTTTTACCTTTTAAATATTCAATACGAGGATCCTTTGAGTTATCAAGCAGCCATTCAAAGTCCTTTGACTCCAATAAATTAACTCCTTCTTTATTCACCTTGACCACGATTCTGTGAATCGCTTCTTCCCCACATTTAAAAAGATTCAGTGAATCTGCTGAAAAATGTTCAAGATAACCAGCCTTGCTCAAGACTTTTTCCCATACAAAATCACTAAAAACCTCCATCTCCTTATCTGCGAGTTCCGGCTTCTCTGCCTTGATCTTTGTCCATTCCTTGACATCAATACTCTGAGCGGCAAGAAATACTGCAAATTCTTCATTCAATTCCTCAAACTGTTCTTTGCTGAGCTTGGTATATTTCATCCTTCTTATCTTCTTTAAATCAATCCTTTGCCGAAAAGAACCGATTATTCAATTTTAAAGTTGCAAAAGTAAATAAAAACAAAAATAATATTGTATATTTGCACGCTTAAAATTTAACAATTAATACTAGTATTATGAATCATTACGAAACTGTTTTCATTTTGAATCCCGTTTTATCTGATACTCAGGTAAAGGAAACAGTAAAGAAGTTTGAGGACTACTTGGTTTCTAAAGGTGCCGAAATGATTTGGAAAGAAGATTGGGGCTTAAAAAAACTGGCCTATCCAATCCAAAAGAAAAAGACCGGATTTTATCATTTGTTCGAATTCAAATGTCCTGGAGATGCAATCGCACCTTTTGAACTTGAATTTAGAAGAGATGACAGTATCATGAGATACCTGACTGTAAAGTTAGACAAGCATGCTGCTGCCTGGGCTGAGAAGAGAAAAGAAAGAGTTAAATCTGGTAATCCGAAAAAATAATGGCTACATTAGAACAACAAGCTAAAGGAGGAAGCAAAGGAGAGATAAGATATCTTACTCCTTTGGAAATCGATACTAAGGTAAAAGTAAAGTACTGTCGTTTCAAGAAGAATGGTATCAAGTATATTGATTACAAGGATGCTGATTTCTTGATGTATTTGGTAAATGAGCAAGGTAAAATTCTTCCTCGTAGACTTACCGGGACTTCGTTGAAATACCAGCGTAAAGTTTCTCAGGCAATTAAAAGAGCGCGTCATTTGGCTTTAATGCCATATGTAGGTGATATGTTAAAATAATAAACCGGATCGATTATGGAACTAATATTAAAACAAGACGTAGCTAATTTAGGATTTAAAGATGATGTGGTAACTGTAAAGAGTGGTTACGGACGTAACTATTTGATCCCTCAGGGATATGCAGTATTAGCTACCAGTTCAGCTAAAAAAGTTTTGGCTGAAACGTTGAAGCAAAGAGCCTACAAAGAGCAGAATATTGTTAAAGAGGCGAATAAGGCTGCAGAAGCTTTAAAAGCACTTGAATTAAAGATTACTGCCAAAACTGGTGAAGGTGATAAACTTTTCGGATCTGTAAGTAATGCGAATGTTGCTGAAGCATTGGCGACTGAAGGTCAGGAAATTGAGAAGAAATTCATCTCAATCGCCGGTGGATTGGTTAAAAGACTTGGAAAATACAATGCATCTGTCAGATTGCACAGAGATGTCATTGTTGATCTACCGTTTGAAGTTGTTGCTGAAAAATAACAACTAAAGATTAAAGGTTCGAAAACCTTTTTAATATAAAGGCCGGATTAGTAACTAATCCGGCTTTTTTTGTGGATGCAGAAATTTATTTGGTTCTTTTTATATTCGCATTAATTATTGTAAAATTGAATGACGAATGAGATATGACAGAAACAATAAACATCCCTGAAATTCCAAACCTGATACATTATGCGATCCCGTTTTTTATTCTGACGCTGATCATTGAGATCATTGTGACAAGTAAAAATCAAATGAAAGCCTATACTTTTAAAGATGCAGCGGCATCTATTACCATGGGCCTGGGCAATGTATTTATTGGCCTGCTGGCAAAAGCCATGGTTTTTGGGATACTTACTTTTGTCTACCTGAATTTCAGAATATTTACGATTCCTTTCGTGTGGTGGGGCTGGATCCTGGTGCTATTTGCTGATGACCTCTGTTATTACTGGTTTCACAGGATAAGCCATGAAAACCGATTTTTCTGGGCTTCCCATGTGGTGCATCATTCTTCGCGCCGATACAACTTAAGTACAGCACTTCGGCAAACCTGGTCCGGGAGTTTTATGTCCTTCGTATTTTGGCTGCCCATGGCTGTCCTTGGTTTCCATCCGATAATGATTTTGGCACAAATGTCCATCAGTTTGCTCTATCAATACTGGATTCATACTGAGCTTATCAAAAAATTACCCTCGTGGTTTGAAGCTGTTTTCAATACACCTTCGCACCATCGTGTTCACCATGCCACCAATCCACAGTATTTAGATCGAAACCATGCAGGAATTCTGATTATCTGGGACAAAATGTTTGGAACTTTTGAGCCCGAAGTAGAAAAACCGGTTTATGGGCTGGTCAAGAACATTGACACCTACAACCCCGTTAAAATAGCCTTTTTGGAATGGTATCTGATGTTTAAAGATGTGGTAAGTTCCAAAACTTCGTTTGGCAACAAACTGCTCTACCTGATTAAACCTCCCGGGTGGAAGCACGACGGAACCGGGATGGTGTCTTCCGATCTCAGAAAAGAATGGATCAAAAATAAAAAAGCATCTGCAGGTCAGTAAGTGCTGACGGATCTTTAAAAGTGATGACTGATCCCTAAGCATGCTTCCTGATCAATAACAGTCTACATCGATAATAACCTGAACCGACCTGAATTCTGATATCGCCATAAATGAGTCCTTTATTGTTGAGATAAGTTGTTTTGGCGCATTTAAAGACTTGTTGGCAGGGAGCTTGATCAAAATGGTTTTTAAATACTTATTTCTGATTCTTCCTATCGAAGGGCTGGTTGGCCCCAGAATCTGATCTCCAAAGCTATTACTGAGTGATTTTCCCATCCAGTTAGCGGCAGCATCAACCTTGATCAAGTCTTTATGTTTTAAGGTAATACGAATCAGTCGAACCAATGGCGGGTAAGAAAACTGATGGCGTTCATTCATCTGATCCTCATACATTCCCTTATAATCATGTGTTGTGACTTGTTGAAGAATCTGATGATAGGGGTTAAAACTTTGAATGGCTACTTTACCCCTTTTCTGATCTCTGCCGGCCCTTCCTGAAACCTGAACCATAAGTTGATAGGTCCTTTCATGGGCCCTGAAATCAGGAAAATTCAATAGGTTGTCAGCATTCAGCACGCCAACAAGGGTCACATTCTTAAAGTCTAGGCCCTTGGTAAGCATTTGGGTTCCCACCAGTATATCAATATCCCGTTCATGAAAGGATCTTAAAAGTTTTTGATAACTGTATTTACCTCTGGTGGTATCAAGGTCCATTCTCGCAATATTTGAATCAGGAAACAGTTCCTGCAATTCAAGCTCTATCTGCTCGGTTCCAAAACCTTTGGTATCAAGCGTAGGGTTTTCACAGGCAGGACAGGTTCGTGGAAGCCCTTGCTGATAGCCACAATAGTGACATTTTAATTCATTATTGAATTTGTGATAGGTCAAACTTACATCGCAGTTGGGGCACTGGGGGGCAACGCCACAGGTACTGCATTCCACAACCGGGGAATAACCCCGCCTGTTTTGAAAAAGTATAATCTGCTCCTTTTCAGAAAGCGCTTCCTCCATCAGGGCTAGTAATCGATCAGAAAAATGCCCCTTCATTCGCTTCTTTCTGTGCTTTTCCTTGATATCCACCAACTCAATCTCCGGAAGCAAAACATCTCCATAACGCCTGTCCAGCCTTACATAACCGTATTTACCCTGTTGAGCATTATAAAAAGTTTCGATAGAAGGTGTGGCACTTCCCAAAACTACATTTGCACCGTGAATTTTACCGAGTAAAATGGCTGTATCACGGGCATGATATCGGGGAGCAGGCTCAAACTGCTTAAACGAGGATTCATGCTCTTCATCAACAATGATCAAACCTAAATTGCTAAATGGAAGCAATACTGAGGAGCGAGCTCCAAGTACTATTTGCGCTTTTTCAGAATTGTTCAATAAATTATTCCAGACCTCTACCCTTTCGTCAACAGAATACCTGGAGTGAAACACAGAGATGCTCTCCCCAAAAAAAAGCTGCAATCTGCTTATGATATGGGTTGTTAAAGCGATTTCAGGTAGCAGGTAAAGCACCTGTTTACCCTTCTTAAGGGCATCAGCGATCAGATGGGTGTAGATTTCCGTCTTACCGCTTGAAGTCACACCGTGTAACAAACAGACTTCCTTTTCTTTAAAAACTTCCCTTATTTTTCCTAATGCGTCTGACTGCCAGTCATTCAGCTCATGGATGGGACGAGATTCGGTTTGAAACGAAACCCTGTCTTCCCTGACCTCAATGATTTCAAAAATCCCCTTGTCCACAAGACTTTTTATTACACCTGAAGAAGCCTGGCTTTTTTCCTTTAACTCTTTCAATAAAACCGGTTCCTTTGTCCCCTGTTTGAGCTGAAAAAAATTTAGCATTATCTCTCTTTGTTTAGGGGCCCTACCCAAGCCATCTAGTAATTGGTGTAATTCTTCTTCCAACTGATACCTCGAAGTAAGATCCACATATTTAACATACTTCGGTTTATATTGTTCAAAGATCTCTTCTTTGACTTCAATGGCATCTTTGGCTAAAAGGCCATTGATAACGGATAAAACACCTTTCTTATCCAGAATTTTACTGATGTCATGAATCTTTAACCTGGCCTCTTGCTCCAAAGCCTCCCATATCATGTATTCTTCATCATTAAGAGTTTCTTCCTGATCAAAATCTACTCTTTTCAGCACCAGCGTTTCGCTTTCAAGCAAAAAAGCTTTAGGAAGGCTTGCACGCAATACATCGCCAAGAGAGCACATATAATAGGAAGCGATCCATTCCCACTGTTGTAACTGTGATTGGGTCACTAATGGGAATTCGTCCAGTATCTGATAGATGTCTTTGGCCTCGTACGCTGTAGGCTCTTCCTGGTGCTTTTCAAAAACAATCGCTGTGTAGATCTTTGACTTTCCAAACGGAACAGCCACCCTGGTTCCGATTTCTATAAAATCAGCCTCTGCCTCAGTTATTTTATAGGTAAACAACTTTTGCAGGGGAATGGGCAATATGACGTTTATAAAATTTATTTATTCAGGATTAGGATGAATTACGAAGCTAATGGGTTTATGGCTTTTCTACAAACATTAATGACAAAAAAACACCTCCGAATTTTGAAGGTGTCTTGATTTTTTAAAAGCAATCTGAATCCTGTATGTACCGTCTTTTATTTGGTCTCGATCCAATCTATAACTTTAGAATCGGTTGGTAGGGTCCGTGGCTCTAAAACCATCGCCAGCTCACCTTTTTCATTTAATAAATATTTTTGAAAGTTCCAGGAAACCTCAGAATCCTGTAATCCGTTTTTACTTTTTTCGGTTAAAAAATGATAAACCTCATGCATGTCAGCTCCTTTCACTGAAATCTTCGACATCATCGGGAAGGTCACTCCATAATTCTCTTTACAAAACGATGCTATTTCCATATTGGTTCCTGGTTCCTGGCCTCCAAAATTATTTGCCGGAAACCCTACTATCACAAAGTTTTGATCCTTATAGGTATCATATAATTTTTGAAGCTCGGCATACTGAGGGGTCAAACCACATTCTGATGCTGTATTAACCACCATAATTTTCTTTCCTTTTAAATTAGAAAAGTCAAATGCCTCCCCGTAAAGGTCCTCCACCTGAAACTGATAAATGTTTTCAGTGTCCTGGTTTGCAGTTTCTTCTTTCATCACCTCTGCTTTTTGATCCTCCTTGGTTTCTTTCTTGCAAGCGCCCAATACCACAAGGATAAGTGAAAGCACTAAAATTGATTTTTTCATTTTTTCTTAGTTTTTTTCTTTGCCTTTTTTTTGTAAAACCTGTTGAATTTAAAGTATGCTAAGATACTTAAAATCAAAGATATAAGTAACCATCCCCAGATCTGGTTTGGAACCGCAGCCGACTCACCAGCAGCATAAGAATGCAAACCGGATAGTAAATGATTCACACCTAAATAGGTCATCAAAATCGAGGCAAACGCGAATACAGCAACCATATTAAAGGTGTATTTACTTTTCAATCCCGGGATCAGCCTCATATGCAGAACAAATGAGTAGACCATGATACTGATCAGGGCCCAGGTTTCCTTTGGGTCCCATCCCCAATATCGACCCCAGCTTTCATTGGCCCAGATTCCTCCAAGGAAATTTCCTATGGTCAGTAAAACCAAACCAATGGTTAACGACATTTCATTAATGGTTGTGATTTCATTAATGGCGAGGTTCATCTTTTTCTTGTTCTTCTTTGTGGTGAATATGTAGAGGATCAATGCCAGCATTCCCAGCACCATGCCAATGGTAAATGGCCCATAACTTGCAACAATAATAGCTACGTGTACCATCAACCAATACGAATCCAGCACGGGCACAAGATTTCCAATGGACGGGTCCATCCAGTTCCAGTGCGCTACCATTAGCAACATCGAGGTTACAAATGTTGTTGCTGCAAGGGTCAGTGGTGACCTTTTACCAAAGATAACTCCAAAGAACATTGTTGCCCAGGACACATAGATCATTGATTCATAACCGTTACTCCAGGGAGCATGGCCAGAAATATACCATCGGATGCCTAATCCTACGGTATGATAGACAAACAACAACAGAATGATTCCTGTACATACCTTTATCAGAATACGGATGAGTTTTTTATCATTAAAAATGTTAACAATCACCACGATGAACATAAGTAAACTGGCATACATATAATAAGCAAACAGCGACTTAAAAATATCGTACTCATTATAAAAAAGTTCAAGCTCAACTTTTCGTTCTGAAGGCATAACCTCTGAACCGTATCGCTGCTGATATTTATGAATACTTTCAAGATACTCTTCTGCAGTTGAATAATCTTTGGTCTTGGCAGCCTCTACCACTTCGCCGGCATATAACGGTATAATATTGCTCACGTAAAGAGAATCCTCTCCCTTGAAGCCGGAATGCCTGACTTCAATGAATGAAAACCATTTGTTATTCTCGTCATTTGGTAAAGGGAAAAATTTAAATATGGATCCTCCAAGGGCGCCAAACAACAGGTTGGCTCTTCCATCAATATTTAAGATACTCTCCTCATATTTATCCTTGATCTTTTTCTTATGAGCCTTCCCAACTTCTTCTGTTAACTTATACTCTCCCCTTTCTGTAAAAAGATCTGAAAACCGAGCGTACTTCTGTTCATGAGGAATACCTATCAGGTCTCTGACCTTAGTGTTCTCTCTTTTTATATAAATAAAGGGTACAAAATACCAGGCTCTGGGGTTGGTCAACATGGAAACAACCACCTGATTGGCATCCATATTTTTGTAGGTGTCCTTTTTACTAACCTTTCTCAATAATTCCGATGCAAAGGTGTTTAACGGCTTCATTCTGCCTCCTTCATCCTGAATAACCAGTTTACCAAATTCTCTGGAATGCTCCTTGGTACTGGTCTGAACTTCAATGATAGAATCAATGATCCTGTATTGTTGTTCATGCGATTGATGGTCGGCTGCTGAATGTGCAGCGTGAGCGTCCTGCGATTCATCAGAATTGACCGGTTCCTGCACGTGCTCATGATCATGGTTATGTTCTTGTTCTTGCTCCTGTAATTCTGCCTGAGAAGAACTTTGCCCGTTTTGTGAAAAGGCAACTCCCGAGACTAAAAGAAAGATCATAACCAGCTTTGCCTTCTTTTTCTTTAATTTTTTCAGATTCTTTCTTAAGGAACCAAATCGCGTGTCTTTTGTCATAAGTGAAAGAATCAGGCCAAGAAATAAGAAGAAATACCCTACATAAGAGGTCCATGTTCCTGCGGTATCGTAATTAACAGATAAGAAGGTCTGCTCCACTTCTCCCTGATCATTATAACTGGACTGAAAGAATCTGTATCCTTTATGATCCAGCACATGATTCATAAATATTCTAAAGTCAAAAACATCCTCACCATCAACAACCGTGATCTCGCTTGCATAGGATTTTGGACTCATGGAACCCGGATAGCGCTCCAACTGAAAATCTCGCAATTTTACTGAAAAAGGTATCTGAAATTGTTTTGATCCATAACGCAATCTAAAATTCAACCCGTCCTGAGAAAAAACGATAGGACGAGAGACCTGCAAAGAATTTCCAAACAATTTAATTTTTTGGCTGGTTTCTTTTGTAATCACCTCAACTTCTACCATATCATTTGGATGCTCATCCTTGTTCCCTGAAACCAGGGCCATTTTTCCCTTGATGGCTGGTTCGGGAACAACAAATTGATTCCCTCCTATTCGATATAAGGACCTAAGGTTAAATGTCTGGATGGAATCTTGAACAACGGCGCCTTGTGTCTGACTCGCCATGATCATAAACTCACCGTTCGCAGGGGCCTGAATTCTTAAGGTATCGTTAACCGTAAAAATATTTATTGCTCCTTTGGTTTGGTTCTCAAAAGAGAAAAGAGAGTTATGCAAATTCAGAGTTTGTCCTGACCTGATGTAGTGTTCGTGCCTTCCGTCACCACCGGATTCAACAATTTTAAGGTAATCCTGGCCATTTTCATCCCGTTGAAACTCCTCATAGGCGTTCGGGATATAATCCACATAATTGATCTCTACCGGCTCACCTTTGAAATCGGTCTTTATTGAAAAATCATTACCACCACGTATCCAGTTCAGAAATCTCGAGGTGTTATAAATGAAATTACTGCTGTTACCGTAAGTTGAGGCAAATAAATAATGCTCATACATGGGTGCTTTCTGCTCCTTATCATCATCAATGTGTATATCGATATAGGCTTTATCCGACAAAATTTTATTGGTAGTCTCACCTTCAAAGATGGGCATAATACCCTCATAACTGACGTACCTGGTAATGCCCGCACCAAGAATAATTAAAACAAAGGAAAGGTGAAACATTAAAACAGGAAGTTTCTTTTTTTGAAGAAGTTCATATTTTTTGATGTTTCCAATAAAATTGACCATAAAAAGCAACATGATCAGTTCGAACCACCAGGCATTGTAAACAAGCGCCTTGGCCGTTTGAGTGCCGTAGTCATTCTCAATAAAAGTTGAAATGGCCATAGCGGCCGCAAAAAGGAAAAACAAAACCGCGGTAAACCGCATTGAAGACAAATAACTTATAACTTTTTTCATTCAAAGCAAATTGTGTGATATCGAATGCAAATTTAATAAAAAATCATTCATGAAATTTTAAAAAATTTGAGAATCAACCACTTATTTTTTGGAATCATTAATGATTCAAATTTTGCACTCATTTTGGTCAAAAATTTTTCCATTTTTAGTTACTAAAGTCACATAGTTAAAATGACATTTATCATATTTTGAATTTTATCCACTGATTTTCAGTGTTTTAAATATTTTTAAAACTGACAATTATCATGATTTATAAGTTGGTTTGATTTTAAATTTACTTAACACTTTTTTAACACGTAAATTTCAAATACCATGAAAATTATCAAGCTTATAAATCTCTTATTAATTGTATCGACAAGTATGTTACTTGTCCAGTGTACAACAGACCCTATTCCCGGGGAAGACGGTAAAGACGGAATGGACGGTATGGACGGAGCAGACGGAGCCAGCGGAACAGCTGAATGCGCAGCATGTCACAATGTGTCGACTGCAGAAGAAGTCCACGCTTCTTATCTGTTCTCCGCTCATTACAATGAAAACATGGATCATCAAGAACCTGGAGGGGGGCCGGATGCTCCTTTCGTACCACTTTCACGATACGGTAACCGAGGTTTTGGTCCCAATTTCGGTACCAGCACATGTACAGCTTGCCATACCAGTGACGGCTATATAGACTGGACGGAAAAAGGAACTGCCCTAACTGGAGACGGTGTTGGTCCGATTTATCCGGGTACCCAAACAATCACTTGTAACACCTGTCATGGAAATCATACGAGTTTCGACTTTGAAAATGATGGTTACGATTATGCTCTTAGAGTAGTTGCTCCTGTAACCCTATTGGCAGATGCTTCGGTTACAATAGACTATGGTAAAGACGGAATGACCAGTCACACATGTGCGACTTGCCACCAGCCAAGATCCGTATTCCCGCTTCCTAATGAAGATGGTAAGATCGCAGTAAACAGTCGCTTTGGACCACATTACGGAGCACAGTCAAGTCTTCTTGAAGGAATTCAAGGAGCAGAAGTGGCAGGTTCCTTGCCTTATGAAGAGCCAGCATCTGCGGCCCATAGAAGAGGTTCAAGTTGTACTTCCTGCCATATGGGAGAGAGCACAGGTAATATTGATGGCCTGCACAGTACCATACCAACAGAAACTTCATGTGTCCAATGTCATACAAGTGGTATTCCAAGCGGAGATTTCCTCGTTGAGGATATAAAAACATTAGAGGATCTTCTCCTTGCCGAAGGCTTACTCAAATTAAATGATGACGGAAGTGTGAGCCCGGTTGGCGGAACATACGATTTAATTCCAGCCCAGGCCCTTTGGAACTACCGTATGATCTATTATGACCACAGTAAAGGTCTTCACAACCCTAAATACGCAAAGGCTTTAGTAAGAAACTCTATAGAAGCTTTACAAGGTAATTAAATGGAAAGAAAAAATGCAGATACCATTATCTGCATTTTTTCTAAATGTTTAAAAGTTTCATTTAAAATTTCAAACATGAAAAATTTAAAAATAATAATGGCATTGATAACTATGGGGTTATTTGTGGGATCATGTTATTATGACGAATTTCCTCCTGATGTAGTGGATATCCCCGATGTAGTTTCATATTCAAATGATATTATGCCGCTCTGGGAAGGTCAATGTGTCAGTTGCCACAACGGAGCAATACCTCCTGATCTTACACCTGAGAATTCCTATGAAAGTCTTTTAAACGGTTTTGTTGAAGAGTTTGATTCTGAAAACAGCATCTTATACTTGTCACTAATCCATGCCGACGGTGTTTCTCCAATGCCAACACCTACAGAACGATGGCCGGCATCCAAGACTGAGTTAGTAAAGGCTTGGATCGATCAAGGAGCCTTAGATAATTAACCTTTAAGAGCAAAAAAATGAAAAAATATATATACATACTACTTGTTCTTTTGGTAATGCCTTTTGTAGCATTGGCACAGGAAAGTGAAGAAGTAGAACAGGATACAATTCCAAAGAAAAAAGAAAAACTCGAAAGAGCAGCTTTTGAGAGCTCCTACATTGTAGATAATCCAACTAATATTGTACTAAGTCCAAGAGCTTTAGAGGTTCAGATGCAACACAGATTCGCTAAGATGGGTGACTGGTCGGACCTTCAAGGAATTTATGGACCCAATGCCAACATAAGATTAGCAGGGGCCTATGGTGTCCATGAAAGAGTAACTCTAGGATTTGGAGCAACAAAAAATAAGATGCTCCTCGATGTTAATGCCAAAGTAGCTATTCTCAGACAAACTCGTTCCAATAGTATGCCGGTGAACTTAAGTTATTTTGGCGACTTCGCTTATGATGCAAGGGAGCAAACCGAAACCATGGTACCTCCGGTTAATTACCATCAGGATCGTTATTCATTTTTCCATCAATTGATTCTGGCGAAAAGATTTACACCAGAATTTTCAATGCAATTTACCACCAGTGTCTCGCATTATAACGCTGTTTATGATGGAATGCAAAATGATCGATGGGCTTTTTCGTTGGGAGGCAGGTACAAAATAACCCCGAATACAGCAATTCTCGTTGATTATAGTCAACCTCTCACGCAATTTGATACGAGTTCAAAACCAAATTCAGAGGGTGAATTGATTAAAGAAACGCGATACACAAATCATCCAGGTTTAAGCTTGGGATTTGAATTTGGTACCTCAGGACATGCCTTTCAATTATTCATCTCGAACTATTCAGGTATCGTTCCTCAGGAGAATTATATGTGGAACAAAAATGATTTCTTTAGTGGAGACATACTCCTAGGATTCAACATCACAAGGATCTATAATTTCTAGAACCACAGAAACTATTGATCATGGGACAGAAAAATAAATTTACAAGAAGAAGTGTCATACCAATATTGGGCAGTAGTTTTCTACTGCCCTTTCTAGGAAAGGCAGCGGTGTTAGAATCTGAAACGGTTGAAGATGAAACTTATGAAATATTGATTAAACCAGACGGAACTCCGGTTAAAGTCAAAAAGAGCAGTCTTAAAAATGCCAGGGTCTTAAAGAAAAAAATATCAAATAAGGGTTTTATGAACTGGCTGGGTAAAAAGCTTTAATTCAAAAGTTCTAAATCATGGGGAAATCGAATAAAAATACACGCAGAAAATTTCTGGATAAAGGATTAAAGCTGGGATTTATAACGGCTTTAAGTGGTTTTGGCATATCAAAGGTTGCTTCCAAACTTAATGCAAATACAAACCATCATTCAGGTTCCACTATGGAACTGATGAATACCAACGGCGATATTATACAAGTGGACACATCAGATGTTGCTCCGATGGAGCATTCTTCGGATCATGACGAAAAATACAATGTCAGGGAAGGGATGCCTAATCGTAAATTCGTAATGGTTGTCGATCTGGCCAAATGTAAAAATGCGCTGGCCTGTCAAAGTGCATGTAACAAACATCATTATGTAACAGGAGACAACGCCTGGATCAAGATATACAATATGCAGGAGTCAAAAGATACGGCACCCTACTGGATGCCTGTTACTTGTCAGCATTGTGATCAACCTGCCTGCGTTACGGTTTGCCCTGTAGATGCCACGTTTAAAAGAAGAGACGGACTGGTACTTATTGACAATGAACGTTGCATAGGTTGCCGTTTTTGTATGGCGGCCTGTCCTTATTCTATTAGAGTATTTAACTGGAAAGAACCCGATCAGGGAGAAATCTATGTTGACATGGATATGTCTCACCATAACCCAACACCGGAACACGCCGGAATGCCAAGTAAAATGGGAACTGTAGATAAATGTGATTTTTGCCCGCATGCCATTAAAAATAATGAATTACCTCATTGTGTTACCGCATGCCCTAACGGGGTATTCTATTTTGGAGACAAGTATGAGGATACGGTGACGAATGGAGAAGAATCGCTTCGATTAAGTCAATTACTTGAAGATAAAGCAGGTTACCGATTTATGGAATCTCTTGGTACCGAGCCAAGCGTGTATTACCTGCCGCCAACTGACCGACTGGTTGACTTTGAGGACGGACTTGAAAACTATATGGAGTATGAATCTGTTGCTAAACCTGAATAATTATGAAATCACGTGAACAGTTTATTAAGGATCTTGCCCCAAAGAAGTTTACAAAGGCTGAAAAAATCTGGGTTGGATTGCTCGTATTTATGGTTATTGCCGGATTTATTGCCTATGTTGATCAGGTGAGATCAGGCTTACAGGTTACAAATTTGAATGACTATGCCCTTTGGGGAATCTACATTTCAAACTTTGTTTTCTTTATCGCTACGAGTTTTGTAGGGGCCGCAACAGTTGCTATCTTAAGGTTGACCGGGAATACCTGGAGAACCCCTTTGGTCCGAATTGCTGAAATCATATCGCTCGCTGCAATTATTATGGCTGGTATAACCATTATTATTGACTTAGGCCGGCCAGACAGAGCTTTGTATACTATTATCTACGCCAGATTTCAGTCACCGATTACCTGGGATGTGATTATCATACCAAGTTATTTGATTGCGATATTCTTCCTGTTATATTTTCCTCTGCTACCGGACCTGGCCATACTCAAAAAGTACTATAGCAAAAGTAAACCAGGGCTAAGCAAATTATATGGAAAACTTTCGCTTAACTGGAAAGGGACCAAAGCCCAAAAACTAATCCAGCAAAAATCGATCAGGATCATTGCGGTTTTAGTACTTCCTTTAGGACTGATCCTCCAAACCATAGATGCCTGGTTGTTTTCTTCAACCTACAGAATTGGATGGAACAGTACTAATTTTGGACCCTATTTTACCTCGGGTGCTTTTGTAGCAGGAGTTGGGACCCTCGTTGTTACCATTTATGTGATCAGAAAAGTAAAAGGCTTAGAAGATTATATCACAGATTTTCATTTTGACAAAATGGGTAAGTTCCTGGCCCTGGCCTGTCTGGTATATCTCTATTTCAATATCAATGAATACCTGATGCCGGCTTATGCTTCAACAGTGAATGAACAGATTCATCTCGAAACGTTGTTCACCGGCCACTATTCTACCCTGTTTTGGTTTGTAACCATTGGAGGGTTAATTGTTCCGGTTATTATTTTGATGTTTAAAAAAGGAAGGTCACCCGTTGTCATGTTTTGGGTTGCCATGCTTGTTGTTCTGGCTTCCTGGTGGAAACGTTACATCATTGTTACTCCGACACTGCTTCATCCCTATCTGCCAATTCAGGGTGTCCCGGAATCGTGGAGAGACTATTTTCCTAGTCTTCATGAATGGATCATAACCGGTAGTAACCTGGCGACTGCATTGTTGATACTAACTTTACTGGTCAGATACCTTCCTGTTGTAGGTATTCAAAGATCCATTGATGAAAGTGGGATTGAGGATAATGATAAAAAGAGTAAGTCATGAGAAATTTTAAAATTACAACAACGGGCTTGTCAATACTGATCCTTTTATCAGGATTCTGCTTCAATCTTAATGAACTCAGTGCTCAAACTAAAAAAAAGGACAGAGCCAGAATTAATGCAGATTATGTAAAAGTTGTTGGCGGAGAACACTACCTTAATATCAAGGCTTCGGCACGTATAGACAGAAAAACGGTTGAGCTTGCCGATCTTGACCTGACCATTTACCAATTAGTTGATGAAGAAGAGGTTGAACTTGGCGTTACAAGAACCAATTCTGCAGGGTTGAGCAAATATATCTTTAAAAACTTCAACGATCTTAAACCCGACAGCTTAGGTATGTACCACATATTGGTTGGTTTTGATGGAAATGAAAGTTTTAGAAAAGCATCGAGAGAAGTCGACTTCAAGGATGTTGATTTAACCGCAGAATGGATACAAAAAGACAGTTTGAATTACATAAGGGCCACGTTGGTAGAAAAAATATCAGACAGTGCCTTAATGGAAATGCCATTAAAAGTAAGAGTTGAAAGAATATTCAGGCCTTTGACTATTGGAGAGGATTACTATGAAACAGATGAAATGGGGCAAATTGAGGTTGAAATCGAAGATGGCATTCCGGGTGTGGATGGCAACTTGAATATTGAAGTGGTGCTATCGGAAAGCGATGATTACGGAACAGTGATTTCGAAAATTACCGCCCCAGTAGGCACTGTTATTGTTGACGAATCGACCTATGACAGCAGAACCATGTGGTCACCGCGGGGTAAAACACCTTATTTCCTTTTGGGGGTAACCTACTCATTTATTATTGTTGTTTGGGGCCTTTTTATTTATTTATTTATTAACTTAGTCAGAATCTTTAAATCTTAATTTAATCAGACATGAAAAAATTTAAACAGTTGATAGTTTTAAGCATTTTATCCTTCGCATTTATTTCATTCACTGGAATAATTCAGGATGAATGGGTTGTGCCTGAAAAATATGTCAACATGAAAAACCCGACTGATCCGGAAGTAGATCTTAAAATTGGTAAATCACTTTATGCAAAACATTGCCAGTCCTGCCATGGCAAGGAAGGATATGGTGATGGAAAAAAAGCCAATGAAGTTGAAGGAGATCTGGGAGACTTCTCTTCGGAAGAGTTTCAGGCCCAGACGGACGGTGAGTTATTTTACAAAACTTCTTTTGGTCGTGATGACATGCCGGAATACACAAAGAAAATGCCTGACGATGAAGACAGGTGGCTGATTGTCAATTACATGAGAACACTGGCGGAATAAATATTGAATCTGTTACTATGAAAAGACCATTGAATAAATTTCAATGGTTTTTTTTGTCTTTTATAGGCTTTAAGATTTAACTTACTGATATTCATATTGTTCAACTTTTTTATGAAAACATTAACATAGTTGCATGTGCAACTAATTTTCTTCTTTTTGTATTTTTGGCAAAATTTTAGGATTTGTCAAAACTTTTTCAAGATACCGATACAGTTACCCTCATCCCGTGGATTGGCAAGACAGCCAAGTTCATGGACTATTACATTTCTGATGTGATGAAAAGCCATGGGGTGAACATCAGCAAAGAACAGTTTATTGTTTTAAAACATCTGCATGAGCAGGATGGAAGGAAACAGAACGATTTAGCTTTTATCACGAACAGGTCCAAAACAGCTTTGACAAGACTAATTCAGACGATGGAAAAGAAAGGACTTGTATCGCGAAGTGTTTCCTCTGAAGATATGCGAATAAACAATGTGTTTCTTACCGATAAAGGGAGAATCGTATGGGACACGTCCCTACCTTATTTCATGAACATCATTCAAGAACTTCAAAAAAATATTTCTGAAGAAGATCTTCAGGTCGCACAAAATGTGCTAAAAAAAATTCAAGAAAACATTAATAAAAAAACCTCAATAAAGTAATCACACAATGAGAAAATATATAAATATAGTACTTGGAATTTTATTGATTGCCTTGGCATTTTGGCTGGTAAATGTTATGGGCATTTTAAATAAGAAACCCGATAAGGCACCGGTTAAAATCGTTAAAACAGTTTTTGTCGAAGAGGTGAAAAACAGTACAATTCCCATTACAATTACAGCAAATGGAAATTTGGTAGCCAAAAATAAGATCGAGATCTATTCCGAAGTTCAGGGGGTTCTTCAGCCGACGGCAAAAGAATTCAGACCCGGGAATTCATACAGAAAAGGAGAAGTGATTTTAAAAATTAACAGTGAGGAGCACTACGCAAATCTACAGGCACAAAAAAGTAACCTTTACAATTCAATAACGTCAATCATGCCCGATATACGACTTGATTTTCCGGAAGAATATGAAAAATGGGAACAGTATTTAAGAGATTTTGATTTTGACAAGCCTACTCCGACGCTTCCCGAAATAAGTTCAGAAAAGGAGAAGTTCTTTATTTCCGGGAGAAACATTTACACCACGTATTATAATGTTAAAAATATGGAAGTGAGGTTGACAAAATATACCATCAGGGCACCATATGACGGAATTTTAACAGATGCAATGGTCAATCCGGGTTCCTTGATCCGTTCAGGCCAAAAATTAGGTGAATTCATCAATCCCAAGATATATGAAATGGAAGTTGCGGTAAATGCCAAGTATATCGACTTATTACAGAAAGGAAATTCAGTTGATGTTACAAGCAGGGACACCGATCAAACCTGGAAAGGAAAGATTTCACGTGTGAACGGACGTGTGGATCAAACATCACAAACTGTAAAGGCTTATATTCAGCTCGAAGGAAAGGATCTTAAAGAAGGCATTTATCTGGAAGCCCACTTAGTGGCCAAAGCAGAAGAAAATGCTTTTGAAATGGAGCGAAAGCTTCTGGTAAACAACGAAAGTGTTTATGTGTTCAAAGACAGTATTATTGACCTCGTAAACGTAAACCCAGTCTATTTTACGGATAAAACAGTAGTCATTAAAGGATTGGCAGATGGGACCAATGTATTGAGCAGATCAGTTCCTGGTGCTTATCCCGGTATGAAAGTTTCAATTTATGGTTCTGATCCTAAACAATAATAAGCTCCATAGCAGATCATGAAAAAAGTTATTTCCTATTTTATTAAGTACCACGTTGCAGTAAATGTGATAATCCTTGCTGTAATTTTCTATGGTATCCTTGGGATATTCTCGATGAAATCATCATTTTTCCCTTTGACCGATTCAAGATTTATCAATATCTCTGTTGTATATCCCGGTGCCTCTCCACAGGAAATGGAAGAAGGGGTTGTGCTCAAAATTGAAGACAATTTAAAAGGCATTGTAGGTATTGATCGAGTGACCTCAGTATCTCGGGAGAATTCGGCCAGCATCAGTGTGGAAACCGTGGTAGATTCAGATATAGACGTGGTTTTGGCCGAAGTAAAAAACGCGGTTGACAGAGTGCCTTCCTTTCCTACTGGAATGGAACCTCCCGTGATTGCGAAAGTCGAAGCCATTGCCCCGACGATCAATTTTACAGTTAGTGGGACCGACCTTCCCTTGACAACCTTGAAAAAATATGCCAGAGACGTAGAAAATGATTTACGGGCCATCCCGGGCATTTCTCAGATTGCTTTAACGGGATTTCCGGATGAGGAAATTGAAATAGCCGTAAGAGAAATTGATCTTCGTGCTTTCGATCTGACTTTTGCTGATGTGGCTCAGGCCGTTCAAGGATCCAACCTTTTGATATCTGGAGGAAACATTAAAACAGATTATGAAGACTATCTGATTCGTGCCCGCAACAGACAATATTACGGTGAAGATTTGCATAACCTGATCGTCAAAGCGGACCAATCTGGAAACGTGATCTATCTGAAGGACGTGGCAACGGTGAGAGATCGATGGAACGAAAACCCGGACCGACTATTTTTCAATGATGAGGTTGCCATTAGTATACAGGTAAACAACACCAACAGCGAAGACATGATCGCCTCGGCAGATGCGATTAATATTTACATAGAGAAATTTAACAAAACCCACGATAATGTTCAGCTCAATGTAGCGAGTGACCGATCAATTGTTTTAAAACAAAGAACAGATTTATTGACAGAAAATGCCTTTGTAGGTATTCTGCTGGTCCTTTTGTTTTTATCCTTGTTTTTAAATGTACGTTTGGCATTTTGGGTAGCTGCCGGATTACCCATAGCCTTTTTGGGAATGTTCATATTTGCGGCAAACCTGGGTGTTACCATAAATGTATTGTCATTATTTGGGATGATTATTGTTATTGGAATTCTCGTTGATGACGGAATTGTAATTGGCGAAAATATTTATCATCATTATGAAAAAGGGAAATCTCCAGTTAGAGCAGCAATAGACGGGACTTTAGAAGTGATCCCTCCCATTATGTCAGCTATTTTGACAACGATGCTCGCTTTTTCCATATTCTTCTTTTTGGATGGAGGTATAGGGGATTTCTTTAAGGAAGTATCGACTGTTGTAATTCTGACCCTAGCTGTTTCGCTGGTAGAAGCCTTGATCATTCTTCCGGCGCATATAGCTCATTCCAAGGCTTTGGTAAGAAACCGTAAAAAACCAACTTCAGGACTTTTTTATATATTCAATCAAATCAACGTAAAAGCGGATCAGTTTTTGGTATTCTGTAGAGACAGGATTTATGGTCCTTACTTAAAGTTCTTTCTAAAGAACAGGTTCCTGGGTCTTGCCATCCCTTTTGCCATGCTGATTTTCTCTATTGGAGGGATTTCAAGTCGTGTTGTCAGGACTTCCTTTTTTCCAAATATGGCCAGTGATCGGGTAGATATCAACCTGGCGATGCCCCAGGGGACAAATGAAAGAATTACGGATTCGATTATTTCAAGTATCGAGGAAGCGGCCTGGATTGTAGGAAATGAATATACTGAGAAACAAACAGGAAACACCCCCGTAATTGAAAACATTATAAAAAGGATCGGCCCCGGATCGAGCAATGCCAGCCTCACTATAAATCTGCTTCCCGGTGAATACAGAGATTTTCCTTCCGGAGAGATCACTAATGCTATTCGAGAAAAAGCCGGTGTGATTTATGGTGCTGAGAGCCTGACATTTGGATCGGGAATGAATTTTGGCGGTAGCCCTGTGGCTGTCTCCCTGTTGGGGAATAATATCGATGAACTCAAAGCAGCAAAGATTGAACTCAAAAGTGCCTTGATGGCCAACCCGATTCTTAAAGATGTTGCGGATACCGATCCGGCTGGGATAAAAGAAGTTCGTATCAAATTGAAAAACGACGCATATATACTTGGACTTACCCTGCAGTCGGTGATGAATCAGGTGCGTTCCGGTTTCTTTGGCTTTCAGGCCCAGAGATTTCAGCGCGGTCAGGATGAGATTAAGGTTTGGGTTCGATATGAAAAAGAAGACAGGTCATCCATTCGGAACCTGGACGACATGTGGATCTCTACGCCTACCGGAAATAAGGTCCCTTTTTCAGAAATTGCTACCTATGACATTGCTCGTGGAGATGTAGCTATTAATCACCTTGAAGGAAGAAGAGAAATTCAGATTACAGCGGATATGGCGAATCCCAAGGAGAGTGCCACGGATGTGATGACGGATATAAAAGACAATGTGCTTCCTGCGATACTGGCTAAGTATCCAAGCGTTCAGCCTAGTTTTGAAGGACAAAACAGGGAAGCAGCTAAAACCATTAATTCAGCAACTCGTGTAGGAGGAATCGTATTGGTTTTAATCTATTGTGTCATTGCATTTACCTTTAGATCCTACAGCCAACCCTTATTACTGTTGATCATGGTACCATTTAGTTTGATCGGTATCGTTTGGGGCCACTATATCCATGGATTTTCCATCAACATATTATCTTGGTTAGGAATAATTGCCTTGGTGGGAATTATGGTAAATGATGGTTTGGTACTCGTAGGTAAATTCAATTCATATCTCAAGGAGGGAATGAAATTTAATGACGCCATGTATGAGGCCGGAAAATCCAGGTTCCGGGCCATATTTTTAACATCCCTCACTACGGTTGCCGGTTTGATGCCGCTTTTATTGGAAAAGAGCAGGCAGGCCCAGTTTTTAAAGCCAATGGCTATCTCAATTTCCTATGGGATCATGATTGCCACATTTCTGACCTTATTAATGTTACCCCTGCTATTGTCGATCAATAATAGTTTAACGGTTAGAATTAAATGGTTAATCACCGGAAGAATGGCTTCCAAAGAAGAAGTTACAAGAGCGGTTAAAGAATTAAAATTAGAAGAAAATGAAAATAAGTAAGGTTTTAAGTTTACTGGTATTGCTTCTCGGATTCTCAATGAATGCGCAAGAATTGCTTGAAAAACAGGGGGCCGTAGACATTGCGCTTGAAAACAACTATGATATAAAAGTCTCCAATAATGATTTGGAGGCTGCAAAAAATAGCTCCAGCATCTATAATAGCGGATATTTGCCATCGGTTTTTGCCAATGGAGGAGCTGATTATCAGAGTAATGAAAGTGAAATTGAATTTCAGAACGGAACGGTTCAGGATGATATTGAAAATACCACAAATTCGGTTAATGCAAGTGTGGGTATTGATTACCTTCTCTTTGATGGTTTTGGAAGAAAGTATAATTATAAAAAATTACAGGAACTCTATAACATCTCGGAAATCAGAGTAAGACAAGTCATTGAAAATACCCTGCTCGACCTTCTTATTGCCTATTACGATGTGGCGAGGCTCACTGAAAATAAATCGAATCTTGAACAATCACTGGCCATTTCAAAAAGCCAGTTATTGAGAGAACAATATGGTTATCAGTATGGCCAAAAGACGCAGCTTGATGTATTGAATACAGAAGTAAACGTAAACCAGGATAGTATTAATTTATTAAATATCCAGAGAGAACTCGCCAATGCTAAAAGAGATTTAAATGTCATTCTTGGAAGAAACGTAAATATTGATTTTCAGGTAGATACAACGGTAACTTATGCTCTTGACCTCACCTATGAAAATATGCTCCAGTCAGCAAAACTGAATAACACCCTTCTATTGCAGGCGGAGAAGAATGTTACTTTAAGTGATTATGACCTTAAGATCAATAAGTCTTCCTGGGTTCCTAATGTAGGAATCAACGGTGCTTATAACTGGAGAGATTCCAATACCGATTCGAATATCAGCAACCCGTTTTTACTTGCATCTCAGACCTCGAGGGGAATCGTAGGAGGATTGACCGTTTCCTGGAACATCTTTGATGGTGGACAAACTAAAACCAGGGTTCAAAATGCCAAAATTGCTATCGACAACAGTAACATTGAAAAAGAACTTATTGAAAAAGATCTGGAGCGAAATGTGGCGAATGCATGGGAAACCTATCAAAATTCATTATTCGTTTTGAGCGCAGAAGAAAAGAACGTTGAAACGAACAGGCAGAATTTTCTGCGTAGTGAAGAACAATTTAAACTCGGGCAGATCATAACGGTTGAATTCAGACTGGCGCAGGTCAACTTTTTAAGTGCCATAAATAGTTATAATCAGGCCAAATACACAGCAAAAGTAGCAGAACTAAGATTGTTGCAGTTAGGAGGTAAATTGATCGGAGCGGACTATTGATTCTAAAAATAATACCATATTAAAAAAGAGGTTGTTTTGTGGCAACCTCTTTTTTTACATTCCTTTCACATACAATGTGAATCCATGATTACTCTTTGAATCCACCATCTTGCCAATCCTTAAGGATTTGGATCTGGGCATTTGTAAGATCCGCGCCTGAAGGGGGCATGGCACCACTTTCCACAGAACCGATCAAATCCCTTCCTGTTACGGCACTTCTCACATTATTATAGGTAACCAAAGACATGGGAGCGTTATTGGTAGGAGGATTTGAATGACAGCTTATACAGCGCGCATCGATGATGGGTTTTACATTTTTTGTATAGGTAATATCATTTACAGGAGGATCAGATCCCGGGTCATCATCACTGTCTGAAGAACAGGAATAGAGAAAAATCATAAGTAGCGGAAGTGAAAAAAATCTCAAAATTTTCATGATATCATTTATTTAGTTAATATTTTCTTTTTGTCGTCTGAATAATCAGGAACTTTCGATTTTTTATTAAGATGAAAACCTGATTATTGCAGGCTTATACCCATTGCCAGAATGCCGAGAATAATCAAGAATACTTTAATTTGTTTTTTGACAAACATTTTAAAGAACAGGGCTTTCAATTGATCACTACAAGATACAACCTTATTTTTTTAAATATCCTTTTAAATATTATGTAACATTTCTTACAGAGCTTACACTGTATGACTTATGTCATGCTTCGCACCGTATTTCATTGCTAATTTTGTAACTCAATTAATAAGTAATCAAAAACAAAAATATAATGGAGACAGCACAAGATCTGAAAATGAACGTGTATAAGTTCGGAAACAAAACTGCTGACGGTAACAGTAAACTAAGAAATCTTTTAGGAGGAAAAGGAGCGAACCTTGCCGAAATGAGTTGGCTGGGAATTCCTGTTCCGGCAGGTTTTACGATAACTACTGAAGTATGTACCAAGTACAACGAATATGGCGAGGAAGAAACAATAGCCATGATCAAGCCAGAGGTTGAAGAAGCCATTAAAAACATTGAAGAGATCATGGGATCTACCTTCGGAGACAAGGAAAACCCGTTGTTGATCTCAGTGCGTTCAGGTGCCCGTGTATCTATGCCCGGGATGATGGACACGGTGCTTAACCTGGGGTTGAATGATGAAGTTGTCCTGGGACTTGCTGCCAAAACAAACAATGAGCGATTCGCATGGGATTCATACAGAAGATTTATACAGATGTACGGTGGTGTGGTTTTAGGTATGAAACCAGAATCTAAAGATGATATTGATCCTTTCGAGGAGATCATGGAACATCTAAAAGAAAAAAGACATATTGAACTTGACACAGAATTCACGGTTCAGGATCTTCAGGACCTGGTATACGATTTTAAGGATGCTGTCAAAAAAAGAACAGGACATGACTTCCCTACGGACCCATGGGATCAGCTTTGGGGCGCCGTGATTGCTGTATTCAATAGCTGGAACGGAGACAGAGCCGTTTATTACAGAAAAATGCATAATTATCCTGCAGACTGGGGTACTGCTGTAAATGTACAGGCCATGGTTTATGGTAATATGGGTGAGAATTCAGGTACGGGAGTATGTTTTACAAGAGACGCCGGTACGGGTGAAAACGTGTTCAATGGTGAGTATCTTATTGACGCCCAGGGTGAAGACGTGGTTGCAGGTGTAAGAACTCCTTTGCAAATTACAAAACTTGGATCTGAAAGATGGGCGGAACTGGCTAAGGTGGATGAAGAAGAAAGAATTGCCAGTTATCCTTCTCTTGAGGAGAAAATGCCTGAGATCTTTAAAGAACTTGACGCTTATCAGGACAAACTTGAAAAGCATTACCGTGACATGCAGGATATGGAGTTTACCATTCAGGAAGGAAAATTATGGATTCTGCAGACTCGAAACGGTAAGCGTACAGGTGCCGCGATGGTAAAGATCGCCATTGACCTGCTTAAAAGTAAAATGATCGATGAAAAAGAAGCTTTATTACTATTAGAACCTAACAAACTCGATGAATTACTTCATCCTGTGTTTGATCCTAAGGCCTTGAAAAGAGCTCATGTTATTGCTCAGGGCTTACCAGCCTCACCAGGTGCGGCAACGGGACAACTTGTATTCTTCGCTGACGAAGCCGGAAAATACAAAAACAGTATCCTTTGTAGAATTGAGACTTCTCCTGAAGATCTCGAAGGAATGAACATTGCCAAAGGTATCTTAACGGCAAGAGGCGGTATGACATCACACGCTGCTGTTGTTGCAAGAGGTATGGGTAAATGTTGTGTTTCAGGTGCCGGTGCCCTTAAAATAAACTACAAAGGAAGGTCTTTGCGTGTTGGGGATAAAGTATATCATGAAGGTGACTGGATCTCATTGAACGGATCTACCGGTAACATTATAGAGGGGAAAGTTGCTACGGTTGAACCTGAACTAAGCGGAGAATTCGCTGAAATCATGGACTTGACAAATAAATACTCCAAATTGAAAGTCAGAACCAATGCGGATACACCAAAAGATGCTATCGTGGCCAAAAACTTTGGAGCTCAGGGAATTGGTCTTACCAGAACAGAGCACATGTTCTTTGAAGTAGACAGAATTAGAGCCATGAGAGAAATGATCCTGGCTGAAACTGTAAAAGGTAGAAAGCACGCCCTTGAAGAACTTCTTCCAATGCAAAGAAAAGATTTTGAGGGTATTTTTGAAGCTATGGAGGGATTACCGGTAACAATCAGACTACTGGATCCACCACTTCATGAATTCGTTCCTCATCAACTGGCAACTCAAAAAGAATTAGCTGAAGATATGCATATCTCATTGCAGGCGGTTAAAAATAAAGTTGCTGATTTAAGTGAGTTCAATCCAATGCTTGGTCACAGAGGTTGTAGATTGGGTAATACCTATCCTGAAATAACTGAAATGCAGACCAGAGCCATTATCGAGGCCGCTTTAAACCTAAAAGAAAAAGGTATCGAAGCAAAACCTGAGATCATGATTCCTTTAGTTGGAACCTATGCCGAATTTTTAGAGCAGGAGAGGATCATCAGAGGTACGGCTCAACAAGTATTCGATGAGCGTAACGATTCAATTGAATTCATGGTAGGAACCATGATGGAGATCCCAAGAGCAACACTCATTGCTGATAAGATTGCCGAACGGGCAGATTTCTTCTCATTCGGAACCAATGACCTGACACAAATGACCTATGGTTATTCAAGAGATGATGCCGGAAAATTCTTGCCGATATATCTCGATAAAGGAATCCTCACATCAGATCCTTTTGAAATATTGGATCAGGAAGGTGTTGGACAACTGGTAGAAATAGGAACAGAAAGAGGAAGAAAAACAAAACCAAATTTAAAAGTTGGTATTTGTGGTGAGCACGGTGGTGAACCAAACTCTGTTGAATTCTGCTACAACACTGATCTGGATTATGTAAGTTGTTCTCCATTTAGAGTACCAATTGCGCGTTTATCTGCGGCTCAGGCCCAGATCAAGGCTTCTTGATATTATTTTTGTTAGAGTTAATTGTGAAAAGGGGCAAATTTTGTCCCTTTTTACTTTTATACAGAAGTAAAAATCTAAACAGATGCTACTTTAAAAGGATCTCGCTAAAAACGAGGATAAAAATTCTTTTTATTTAAACCATTGCTCTGTATATTCGCTATATGATCAAGGTAGTTTTAATCGGTTCAGGAAATTTGGCTTCTCACCTATCTCGGGCTTTGATTGAGTCTCCTAAAGCGGACTGCGTTCAACGTATTAGCAGAAACCATACCAACAAAAGTTATTTTGACCCTTCCATACCGGTAATAAGTGAATTATCAGACCTTGTCGATGCTGATATCTATGTATTGGCCGTGAACGATGATTCCATAGCAAAGCTTTCAAAAAACCTTAAACATCTGAGGGGCTTAGTGGTTCATACTTCAGGAACTGTGGCAATGAGCGCTCTTGATCCGAGTTTACGCAGAGGAGTTCTGTATCCGGCACAATCTTTTAGTCTTGAAAAGAAAATTGATTTTAAAAAAGTCCCTCTTGTCTTGGAAACAGAAAATGAGAATGATTATAAATTATTATCTGACCTGGCATCTGAATTGAGTGACATAATATATAAACTGGACTCTGAAGGAAGGCAAAAACTACACGTTGCGGCTGTTTTTGCGAATAACTTTAGTAATTACATGTTTTCCTGTGCAGAGGAATTATGCAAAGAAGCTGGAATCTCATTTGATATCCTAAAACCAATGATACTTGAGACCGCTATTAAGGTTCAGGGTTTATCTCCGATTGAGTCACAAACGGGACCGGCAAAAAGAAACGATCAGCAAACCATAAAAAGACATATTGAACAATTAGAAGGTGATAAGAAATTGATCTATAAAAACATTACTGATTCAATTATCAAATCCTTTAAAATAAAAGAAGAAAATGGGAAAAAATTATAAAGAGCTAATGCCTTCAATAACAACATTTATATTTGATGTTGACGGAGTTCTGACAGATGGTACGGTAACCGTTTTTCCAAACGGAGAATTAATAAGGTCGATGAATATCAAAGACGGTTACGCCCTTAAAACAGCGGTTCAGGAGGGCTTTAATGTTTGTATCATCTCTGGTGGAACAAATGAGGCAGTTAAATCGAGATTAAGGGGTCTCGGTATTACAGACATCTATCTTGGAGCCCATAATAAAACGGAACAGCTGGATGAATACCTTGATATATATGATATTAATCCGGAAAATGTACTTTACATGGGAGATGATATACCCGATATTCCGGTCATGAAACTTTGCGGATTACCTGCCTGTCCTAAAGATGCTGTTCCTGAGGTACAAAGAATCTCCGGTTATATTTCACAAAAAAGAGGTGGAAAAGGTTGTGTTCGTGATGTCATTGAACAAGTATTAAAAGTCCAGGATAAATGGCACAATCATTTTGATGCAAAACTTGACTAAAAAATGATGAGCGGATTTAGAAAACGGCGTGATCTTCCCATACTCGACTGGATCGTCAAGACCTTGAAAAAGATTAAGATTCCGGGAATGGAAGGAATGGATCTTTACGACCTTCTTGAGATGTATGTTGCGGGAATCGTTAAAGGGGCCCTGACTTCAAGAGCAGGAAGTATTGCCTTCAGCTTTTTTATCGCTTTATTTCCATTTGCACTTTTTGTATTGACCCTGATCCCCTTTGTTCCCATTGAAGGGTTCCAAGATGATTTCATGTCCCTGGTCTTTGCGGTGATGCCATCAAAAGATGCAAGTGATGCCGTGGCTCATGTTCTAAATGACATCGCAACCAATAAATATGGGGAACTACTCTCCTTTGGTTTTATTTTATCTATTTTTTTAATGACCAACGGCGTTAACGCAGTATTGAGTGGCTTTGAATATACCTATCATCAAATTCAGACGCGTACCGTTATTCGTCAATACATGGTTTCCCTGGGAATTTCATTGGTACTTTCATTTCTGCTTTTAGTTACTGTTGGAGTGATCATTTTAATAGAATTCTTTATCAAGTCTCTCAATGAACAAGGTGTGGTCAGTGATACCAATTTCTGGTTGAGCTCATTGCAGTTCATCATCCTTGTGGGTATGCTCTTTGTGGGTATTTCCCTCCTCTACTATTTTGGAACCAGGGAAGGAAGACACAGTCCTTTTTTTTCTCCTGGAACCATTCTCACCATCGTATTATTTCTGATTAATTTTAAGATCTTTCAGGTTTATATTGAAAAGTTTGGTCAGTACAATCAGATTTATGGCTCTATAGGTACCGTTCTGGTCATCATGCTTTTTATTTGGCTAAATTCTATTATATTGCTGCTCGGATTCGAACTGAATGCAAGTTTGTTAAAACTGCATCATAAAAATTTAGAAGTAAAGCAATGAGAAAAGTAATTTATGTATGTATGATTTTTGCCCTGATTTCATTTTCTTCAAGGGCACAGGGCGTATTGGGGAAATGGCATAGTATCGATCCCGATACGGGGGCCAAAGAGTCTGTAATTCAAGTTTATAAGGAAGGAAATAAACTCTATGGCAAGATCATTGAAATTTTAAATGAAGAGGACAAAGATAAAACCTGTACAGAATGCACGGGTAAGGATAAAAATGTTCCGATTCAAGGTCTGGTGATTGTCAGAGGACTTAGTGAAGAAGGTGACGAGTGGACCGGTGGAAAAGTGTTGGACCCAAAAAATGGGAAGCTCTACAAATGTTATATTTCCCTCGAATCTGAGGATAAGTTAAAACTAAGAGGTTATATTGGATTTTCATTAATTGGCAGAACAGAATATTGGTATCGGGTTAAATCTGATGAATAAATATTTAGGTCTCTTAGTGATTCTATTTTGTTGCCAGTTTACCTTTGCCCAGGATGTGACCGGCAAATGGAAGACCTATGATATATTTGATAAGAATAGAGCTGAGTCAATCGTTTTTATAAGTGTCGTCAACAATTCTCTCTACGTTATCATCGATGAAATCATACCCGAGGACCACAGAAACGATCTCTGCACAAAATGTACAGATGATAGAAAAAATAAACCTATCAAGGGAATGGTCATACTGGAGGGGGCAAAGTTGAAAGATGGCGTATGGCAGGGGGCGAAAATTCTAAATGCTAAAAATGGTAAAGAATACGGGTGTGAAATAAGCCTTTATGGGCCAGATCTTCTAAAAGTAAGAGGGTTTGTAGGGTATCGAATATTTGGTAAAAATCTTTACTGGACACGTGTTAAAGAGAATGATAACGAATAATCACCAAATAAACGACAATCAGGGTCTACCTGAAGATGTATCTAACATTCATCCCAAAATTCCCATAAACAAAATCCATTTTCTCCAATACAATAATGGCGGGCCTGTAATCGAGACTCAGTGATACAGGTGTTCTCGGAAAACTATACTCTATACCAACTTCTCCCATAACTCCAAGTTTGAATTCTGAGGCAAACAAAGTTGAAAGCCCGACACCTGCGTAATAATGCAGGTCCGGACTTCTAAATATGGATTCAACAGCAAAATCATAAAGGGCATCAACTCCTATGTTATCTCCGAAGGATACTGTCGTGTGAATTCTTTTATCTTTTATCGGAATTGTCGCATCCAGGGCGATATTATTTCCGTACATATCTCCAAATCTGACTCCAATTTCCTGTGCAGACAAAAAAGGGCTGGTAAAAACCAGGAAGATTATCAGATATAATGATCTTTGCATATTCAGGTACTTAGTATAAATAAGCTAAATTAAGGAATTACAACCTGACCCGGTACGATACCTGTCACAATTGTTTCCAAACTGGTCCCTGATTTTATATCAAAAACTTTTAAATCGCCTTCGCTTGCGTAATTCTTAGCATCCGTGGCATATAAAAGGCCTCCCTCAACCAGCATTGAATAGAAAAAGCCATCGAGACCATCAACGGCCTCAGCAGGCAATTCAGCAGCATCTTCATCCATAAGATAAACTTGCCCATCCAGGGAATAAAACAGTTCACCCAGTTCTGAATTCAAAAGTGACGGATGCTGTACAGTTTCAAACTCCATTGAAGTTAGGGTGTAATCCGATGGATCAATTTTATTCAAAGATCCGGCCGTTTCATTTCCTGTATACTCCGGGTTACCGGAGCATAACACCCATAGATATCCTTTGCTATCCGTAACAATAGACTCCGGAACGTCACCTACTTCGATATTTTCTAAAACACTGTTGTCTGATGTGTCGATTGCCACCACCTTGTTGTTGGTTCCGTAGCCTCCCTGAAGGCAAACAAACAATTTGTTTCCTGAGACAATCATATGCTCAGGTCCCTCTCCAACTGAAATTTTATCCAGAACTGAATTAGATTCAAGACTTACCACTGTGATAAAATCATCAGTCGAATCAAAAGGGTCGCCCCAGTTGGAAATAAATCCTTTCCCGTTCCCTGCTGCAAAATGCCTTGGATTATTTATATCCTCACCGTCAATTACAGCTTCTTTCTCCATCGTATAACGGTTAACAACAACTACCCTACTGGAATTATTGACCACAATATACGCCTTATCCCCTTCTATGTACATCGAATTTACAATGTTTCCAAGATCTTCGCCGTTAACATTTTTATATACATTCTGGCTTACGGCTCCATCATTCCCTACAAATGTCAGGGTTCCGCTACCATTTTGAAACGGCCCTTCATTGCTTACAAAGTAACCGTTTTCATAATCTCCCTTAGGTTCATCCGGAGTATCATTATCGTCAGAACATGAGCTGAACACAATTGTCAGTGACAATAAGGCGAATAAATAGTTAATTTTTTTCATTTTGATTTATAGTTTAAAATTAATTTGAATTACATAATTTCTACCAGGCATGGGCCTGTAAGCGACAGATTGATAATTTGTATCAAACAGGTTGTTTATTTTGAATTGTACAGCAAGCATATCCTTTAAGAATAACCTGTTAAACGAGACATTGGATAAAAAATAATCATCCAGGCTCTGACTGTTGTTTGTTGTAATAAAGACTTCCCCAACATATTGCAAATGATAATTGAATCGCCACTTTTTCCAGCTGTAATCGATCAGGCCGGCAGCTTTATGTTCAGGAACATAAATAAGGTTCTTATCCAGTTCCTTATCCTTAGCAAGGGTATAATCATAAGTAAGCTTAAAATTCAGGCTGTGATCCTTAAATGATTTACTATACCCCATAGTCGTTTCAAAACCCCTGTTTGAAGCCTTACTGACATTCTCTGGACGCCAAAAATCCTGAGTAACTGGCCTCCATTGTATAAGGTCTTCACTGTTAATAACATAGAAAGTACCGCTTAGAGTAAACCCTTTACTTGAGAAATCTAAACCAGCTTCGGCAGATGAGCTGAATTCTGGTTTTAGATCCGGATTTCCTCCTGGTTCCCAATAAAGATCATTAAAAGTTGGAAGTCGATAATTTGTTGAAAGAGCAGCTCTTACAGAAAATTTTTCAGATAATCCATAACGGGCATCTAATGAATAGATAACCGGAATAGAATAAGCAGAAGAGGCCCCGGCGCGCAAACTTACATTGTACTGGAATCGTTCCCAGGGCTCATGATGCATAAGAACATAGGCCGTAAAATCATCTCGGCTCGCATCATCAATATTACTTCCGTCGCCTTTTGCATTTTCAAATTCAACCCCTCCTTTTAAAAAAAGGCTGTTTGTAAAGAAGTAACTGAGGTCATACTTTGCAATAAACCTGTTACTTGAACCAACAGATTCGTTGGAGGGTCTATTTTTATCGAATAAATATGTAAATTCTTCATGAAGTAAAGCCGTCTTAAATGAAGAAGTAAATCGATTTCCGACATATATCCAGTCAAGCAAAAATCTCTGATCCGTGTTTTTCAGTTTGCTATTACTCTCAGTGGTAAGAGTTCTGGATAACTCCCTGTCATTTTCAAAAAAAGCTGAATGCAATTTAATGGAATGCATTTCATTTAACTTAAACCCAAATGTGGCATTCAGGTTGTAATTCTCAAAGGCCCCGTTTTCATTTCTGAGATCTGATTCAGGATAAGGATAGTCATTTTGGGAATATTGCAGTCCTCCTGATACTTTTGCATAAAAACGGTCGGTTGAAAACGTACCAGTGGCTTGTCCGAAATAAGTATCAAAACTCCCCGCACCCAGCAGAACCTTTAAATCTTTTTTATCGTAAAAGCTAACCTGATCCTTGAGGTTTACGGCTCCTCCAATGGCCCCATTTCCCAAAAGAACACTTCCTCCGCCTTTTCTCACCTCTAATTCGTCAAAACCGTTGGCTTGAATCGTGTTAAAATCAGTTTGACCGTTTAAAGCAGAATTTATTCCGATACCGTTCCAAAAAACACCGGTTTGAGATGCACTGGTTCCTCGAAGCGAAATTGAGGAAACCATTCCGTAACCATTTTGCTTAAAATAGAAATTAGCCTGCTCCTGTAAAAGTTCTCCGAGGCTTGAATATGAATTTTTTAAAATTGAATCGGAAATAACCTTTACCTCATAGCCACTGTTGACCACTGGCGAAAAATTTCCTCGCAGTACAATTTCATCAAGTTGATTGATACTGTCAGTCTGGGCCTGAATCGTCCCAAAACAGATAAATAAAAGAAGAATAAATTTTTTCATGCCAATAGTCTTTCTTCCGAAAACTTTGCTTCTACACAATTGGCAGGTTTCCTGGCTTGCGTCTTGTTGTTGGCCTTCCCTTCATAACTGAAAGTGGCTTTTTTCTAACAACAAGCACCGAACAAATCGGCTAAGCTTACAGTTGCGGAGACAGCTCTCGATTTTAACGAGATTCCCGTTTTTCTTCCCATTCTCTGGGACCAAATTGCGAGACAAATGTAGTTGCTTTCGAACTGTTAAAAAAATATTTTGAATGGTTTTATTGGAATTTGTTGTAAACTTGCTTTTCCAATTCAAAAACACTTCCTGAAGTCTGAAGTTCATGAAAAATACATCTAATAATCTCAATTTACTGCTCATCTTTTTTCTCTGCTTTTTCATACATTCATGTGATCAAACGGGGCCAAAAGAAAAAACTTCAGCCTCTCCCCCAGTAAATAAAAAGATTGTTAAATACGCCAGAGGCTTTGATATTCAAGATCTTAATGGCTATAAAAAACTGATTATAAAATCTCCCTATCCCGACGCAGAGCAGTACCAGGAATTTATTTTGATTGCTGATAAAAAAATGGATTTTGACGGAGGTTTCAAAATCAATGTTCCAGTAGAGAAAATTATAGCAACTTCCACGACTCATATCCCTATGATTGAAATTCTTGGTGAGGCTGAGAGCCTGATGGGATTTCCCGGCACATCATATATTTCTTCTGAAAAAACAGTATCAAGATTAGAAAAGGGACTTGTCAAAGAACTGGGAAATGAGCAGGATTTTAATACCGAGGTGCTTCTCAGTTTACAGCCTGATGTATTAATAGCGTTTTCCATGGGTAAATCGAATAAATTATATCGCAATATTGAAAAAAATGGTATCCCGGTAATTTTTAATGGAGACTGGCTTGAGGACTCGCCACTTGGCCGGGCCGAATGGATCAAGTTTTTTGGCGCCCTCTATGATAAGGAAAAGGAAGCGGACAGCATTTTTAATACCATTGAAAAGGATTATCTGCAGGCAATAGAGATTGCCAAAGGAGCTCAGAAGTCTCCAACTGTCATTTCCGGGGTCCTGTTCAAGGACAAATGGAATTTACCTGCAGGTGAAAGCTTTACGGCTAAATTGTTCCAAGACGCAAATACTGATTATCTCTGGAAAGAGTCAGAAGGCCAGGGAAGCCTGGTACTCAGTTTTGAAAGTGTTTTTAACAAGGGACGTGATGCAGATTACTGGATCGGGTCAGGTTATTATACGAACATGGAAGAATTGGTATCTGCCAATTCGCATTACCGGAAGTTTAACGCCTTTGAAACGGGGAACATTTATTCCTTTTCAAAACGCAGGGGACCCGGCGGAGGGGTGGAATATTTTGAATTTGGGCCGTTAAGACCTCACATTGTTTTAAAGGATTTAATTAAAGTGGTTCATCCCGAATTGCTACCGGATCACACCCCTTACTTTCTTCAAAAACTGGATTAAGGAATTGAATCGTATTAAAAAAATTATATTTATAGCAAATCGACAGTAAACTTGAAGAACAATTCAACATATAAAATTAGATTTCTGATATTCTTCTTATTGATGCTGTCGCTTTTTTTGCTCAATATAAGTCTGGGTTCCGTGGATATTCCACTTTCACAGGTTCTTAAAAGTTTGACCGGATCTTCGGATACAAGTGAAACCTGGAATTATATTATCCTGGATTACCGGTTGCCTAAAGCGATAACTGCGGTATTGGTAGGCTCAGGTTTGTCCATTTGCGGATTATTGATGCAGACCTTGTTCAGAAATCCTCTGGCAGGACCTTATGTCTTGGGAATCAGCTCTGGGGCAAGCCTGGGTGTGGCACTGCTGATTATGGGGTCTTCCATAGTTGGCGGGAGCATGAGAATTTTGGGTCAGTCACAGCTTTTTATATCGCTTGCGGCAAGCATTGGAGCTTTTTTAGTTTTATTTGCTGTTATGATTGTGTCAAGGCAAGTCAAAAACACCATGAGTATTCTTATTATCGGATTAATGTTTAGTAGTCTTACCTCTGCCATAATAAGCGTATTATCCTATTTTAGCAGTGCTGAAAACCTTCAGCAATATATGTTCTGGGGTTTTGGAAGTCTGGGTAACCTGACCTGGAACGAGGTTTTGATCTTTACCGGTATTTATCTGCTTGCCGGATTCATGCTGCTACCTGTTATTAAATCCTTGAACAGCCTGCTACTGGGTGAGAATTATGCCAAAAGTATCGGAATCAATATAAAAATGACAAAAAATTTGATTCTTATGGCTACAAGCCTTCTCGCGGGGGTCATAACAGCCTTTGCCGGACCAATCGCTTTTATAGGCCTTGCGGCTCCGCATATGACCAAACTTATCTTAAATACCTCTGAGCATAGAATAATTCTTCCTGCGGCTGCTCTTCTGGGAGCAAATATTATGCTGATCAGTGACACGGTGGCTCAGTTGCCAACAAGTGAATATACCCTTCCTATCAATGCGATAACGACCTTGTTTGGAGCCCCGATTGTGATTTGGCTATTACTCAGGAAAAAGAAAATGGTTTTGTAAGATGGCAGTAAAAGAATCATATAGTGTTTTAAAAACGATCGAATTAAGCATTGGCTACAACAGTAGAAAGAACGAAAAGCTAATTTCGACAAACCTGGACCTGACACTTAATAAAGGAGAACTCATTTGTCTTATTGGGAAAAATGGTATTGGAAAATCCACGCTGATAAGGACTTTGAGCAAAATGCAGCCTCGTTTGTCAGGTGAAATTCTGCTTAATAATATAAATATTGACACGTATTCAAGAATTGAACTCGCAAAAAATATCGGATTGGTATTAACTGAAAAAATCCCTGCCAGTAATCTTACTGTTTACGAACTTATCGCTTTAGGCAGACAGCCTTATACCAATTGGATCGGAAAACTGACCGATGAGGATATCAGCCAGATCAACAAGGCTTTGGAAAATTCTGATCTTGCAGGTCTTGCTCACGAAAGGTGTGACAAATTAAGTGATGGCCAATTACAGAGAGCCATGATTTGCAGGGCTCTCGCACAGAATACCGAAATCATTATTCTGGATGAACCTACCGCCCATCTTGACGTACAACATAAAATAGAGACCTTCAGGCTTCTGAAGAATATTGCCCACAAACTGGATCGGGCCATACTTATATCCACCCACGAAATTCAACTGGCCACTCAGATTTCGGATAAACTCTGGCTCATGACTGAAGATGGAATCATTCAAGGAAAACCTTCTAAATTAATTGAAAATGAGGATATTAATCTTCTTTTTGATAGTAAAAAAATCCATTTTGACAAAGAAACTAATCAGTTTATCATGAATTAGGGAAAATATATTTCTATTTTTGCGAAATAAACATGAATTATGCAAAAGATCGTAATCTGCTTACTTTTATTTGTTCTGGTTTCCTGTGGAGCCGGTAAAACAGAGGCTGAAAAAAGGGAATCTATAAAAGAAAAGTATGCAAGTGAAATCAAGACTGAAGATTTAAAAGAGCATTTGTATCTCTTATCCTCAGATATTCTTGAAGGTAGAAAAACAGGAGAGAAAAGGCAGAAAATGGCCGTAAATTACTTAACGGCTTTTTATGATCACAATGGCCTTCTCGCTCCAAATAGCTACCCGGAATACACCCAGGAAATAGAAAAGGATTTTTTTGACGGTAAATCTGAAGGGCCTTCTTCAAATGTACTCGCTTATATAGAAGGAAGCGAATTTCCGAATGAAGTCATTGTGATTACGGCTCATTATGATCATCTTGGAATGCGCAATGACGAAGTGTATAACGGAGCCGATGATAATGCCTCGGGGACCTCTGCGGTCATGGAACTCGCCCAGTCCTTTCAACTGGCAAAAAAACAAGGTAAAGGACCGAGACGCTCTATCTTGTTTTTACATCTTACCGGTGAGGAAATTGGCCTTTTCGGATCTCAATATTATATTGAAAACCCTGTTTTTTCTTTGGACAGTACCGTGGTAAACCTCAATATTGATATGATTGGCCGTGTTGACGATAAGCACATAAATCAAAGGGAATATATTTATCTAATTGGTTCTGACAGGCTTAGTAAAGACCTTCACAAACTGGCACAGGATACCAATAAGAAATACACCAAACTCAAACTGGACTATACCTATAATGAGTTTGATGACCCCAACAACTATTACGAAAGATCAGATCATTTCAATTTTGCCCAGATGAATATCCCTGTTATTTTCTTCTTCAACGGTAGCCATTCGGATTATCACAGGATAACGGATACTGCGGATAAGATCGACTTTGAGCTGTTGGCCCTCAGAACCAAATATATCTTTTATACGGCATGGGAAATTGCCAACAGGGATAAAAGGATTGAAGCCGACAAGAAATAGAACAGTTTTTGAAGATGGATTTTGCAATTATAGATGTAGAGACGACGGGAGGAAAATTCAATGAAGAAGGAATTACAGAGATCGCAATTCATCGATTTGATGGCATTGATATTACAGATACTTTTATCAGTTTGATCAACCCTGAAAGAGAAATTCAGCCTTTTGTGGCAAATCTTACAGGTATAAACAATAAAATGCTCCGAAATGCCCCAAAATTTTACGAAATAGCCAAGAGGTTGATTGAAATTCTGGAAGGCTGTATACTTGTGGCCCACAATAGCAGTTTTGATTACAGGGTGATTCGAAATGAATTTTCCAGACTCGGATATGATTTTGAGATGCCAACGCTTTGTACCGTTGAACTCAGTAAAAAACTAATTCCGGACCTGGAATCTTATAGCCTTGGCAAATTATGCAGAACGATAGGAATACCCGTAAGTGACAGGCATCGGGCCAATGGAGACGCCCTGGCGACCTTGAAACTTTTTGAAATTCTGCTTCAGAAAGACAGAGAAAAGCTCATTGTTAAAAAAACAATAAAAGAGGGAAATCAAAGAGATCTCTCTGAAAAGCAATTGAAATTGCTGGAGGGGATACCTTCTTCCTCTGGATTATTCTTTTTTCACAAATACAATGGAGAAGTTTTTTACGTGGGAAAAGGAAAAAATATCCAAAGTTCGGTTAATCATTTATTTTTAAAAACTTCGAATCGATCCAGGTCCATGGTCAGGGAATTGAGCTCGGTAACTTTTGAACTTACAGGAAGCGATCTTTTGACCCGGCTCAAATTCGAAGAGGCCTTATCACAGCATAGGCCAAGATTTAACCGAACTAAAAAAATTGATTATAAATGGGTTTCTTTCAATCATGAAAACATGATATTGATTGATAAGGGCCGAAATGAAGGAGAAAAATCAATTGTTTTAATTGAAAACAATCAATATCAAGGATATGCCTATGCCGAACTCAGGCACCAGTTTAATAATTTGACCGTCTTGAAACAACTGATAATCAGCAGTAAAAAATCTGCGGTTCACAATGCAATTGTAAAAAAATACCTCGCTTCGAATCGGGTGGAACAAATCATTCGTTTCTGAACAATTCTCTTGGCTTTTAAGATACTTTTAACGACTTTTAATCGTTCCATTTTTTAATCAAACTTTAAAATCCAAAATTGTTGAAAAAGCTATCAATCCTTGTCTTGTTGGTAATTTTACAAAATGCCCAAGCACAAAAACAAACTAACCTACCCTATGAATTCGGAAAAGCCAAACCAGAAGAAATATCTATGAAGGAATACCTACGGGATCCTTCTGCAAATGCCTTGGTTCTCTATGAACACAGCAATGTAAGTTTTCATGGAGATGGTTCTTACAACCATTATTTTGTCAATACCATTTACAAAAGAATTAAAATTTTTAATGAGAAAGGTTATGATCATGGCACTGTAAAGATCTATTTGTATAAAAGTAGTTCAGGTGACAAAGAACGATTAAAAAATCTAAAGGCGATTACTTACAATGCTCCTTACGAAAAAACAGTTTTAGAGCCTGAGCAAATCTTTGAAAAAAGTTATAATGACCTATATGATGAGGTAACTTTCACCTTCCCAAATCTTAAGCCAGGAAGTGTGATTGAATACCAATATGACATAAAATCTGAATTCTATTACAATTTGGTAGGCTGGAATTTTCAATCTGATATCCCCAAGGTTTATAGTCAATTTCATGCGATAATTCCGGGATTCTGGAATTATAACCGACATCTGAACGGATCCTTAAGGCTTACTGAAAATAAATCGGAAGTAATAAACCATTGTTATGAAATAAGAGGAGCAAAAGCAAGTTGCGAGAATTTAACCTATACAATGACCAATATACCGGCATTTAAACTGGAAGAAAAGTACAGTACGGCAAAAAAGAACCACATTGCCAAGATCGAATTTGAGCTATCTCGTGTGAATCGCCCAGACGGAAGTATAAAGGAATACACCACCACCTGGTCGGAAGCAGACAAAGTTCTTAAGGAGGAACAAAGTGTTGGAAAACAATTAAAACTGCAGAGTAGCTTTAAAAAGCTAATCCCTAAAGAAATTCTGAAAATTAAAGACGATAATGACCGGGCCATGGTGGTATTTTACCACATCCAGGACCATTTTAGCTTAAATAGTGATTCCAGGAACCCTTATTCTGATGTGAGGGTAAAAAAAGCCTATGAGGAAAAGGCAGGTTCGGTAGCCGAAATCAACCTGGCTTTGGTCAATGCCTTAAAGGCAGCCGGGCTGAAGTCCCACCCTATGCTTATTTCAACAAGAGATAATGGAGTTCCAACCAAGCAACATCCTGTTTTGAATGACTTTAATTATGCCTTGGCAGTGGTTGAAATCAATGAAAATAAGATTTTACTTGATGCCTCTGATAAATATGTCACCTTTGGGCAGACACCGTTTAAAACATTAAACGGCGTTGGGCGTGTTCTCGATTTTGAAAATGGAAGTTACTGGCTGACGACCAACCCTAAGGTGGAATCAATGGAACTTCGTGAAATTAAACTGAAAATGGATGAAGAAGGGTTACTCTCCGGCGAGGTAACCATTAAAAGTAAAGGATACGATGCTTCCTACAGAAGACAAAGGGCCGCAGAAGTTCCACAAGATGATCTGCTCGAATTCCTTGGGTATGAGGATTCGGATATATTTATTGACAAATACCGAAATCAAAACCTTTCAAATCTTGATTCCATCTTTGTTGAGAAATTTGAAATTGAGGCAGAGATGAATCAAAATATTGGCGAGGAAACCTTCCTGAACCCCTTTTTATACAGATATGAAAATAATCCCTTCCAACTGGAAAATAGGAACTATCCTGTAAATTTTGGCTATAAATTAAATGATGTTACCAAAACATCCATTCGATTACCAGAAGGATACGTTGTAAAATCCATGCCTAAGGAAGTTATAAAGAGGCTGCCGAACAATGGTGGATTCTATAAAGCGGTTTTTTCCCAGAAGGAAAATGAAATTCTAATTTATTCAAATCTTCAGCTTAATTATCCCGTATATAATGCTGAAAAATACAAGTATCTAAAGGAAATGTTTAAGGAAATAATTAAAACTAATAATAGTTTAATATCTTTAACCAAAACTTCCGGTTCTTGAAAAAAAACCAGACAACAAATAATTGGAGAGACAAGTGGCATGAAATAATCTATGAGGCGGATTCCCGTGCTGGTAAATATTTTGACCTTATCCTCATTGTTGCCATTATTTTCAGTATCATTCTTGTGATGCTTGAAAGTGTCAAGGAATTGGATGCTAAGTATCATCAATTCTTTGACATTTCAGAATGGGTGATTACCATTTTGTTCACCATTGAATACATTTTGAGAATCATTACGGTAAAAAAACCAAGGTCTTACATTTTAAGCTTTTACGGGATCATTGATTTATTGTCGACCATTCCAAAATATATATCCCTGTTTTTAGGAGGAGCCCATGCCCTTGTTGCATTAAGAGCGTTGAGGCTGTTGCGTATTTTCAGGATCCTGAAACTCGTCCGATTTGTGGGAGCTACTCAAAATCTTGGAAAGGCCCTTATAGCCTCTCGTTACAAAATATTCGTATTTATTTCAGCGGTACTGATCATCTGTGTTATCATCGGTACTTTAATGTATCTGATTGAAGGTGATACGAGTGGATTTACCAGTATTCCCAGAAGTATTTATTGGGCAATTGTTACGCTAACCACAGTTGGATATGGTGATATTGCACCTCAGACAGCTTTCGGACAATTAATGGCCAGCCTTGTCATGATTTTAGGTTACGGAATCATAGCAATTCCGACAGGTATCGTTAGTGTTGAAATGGTTAGAGGAAAAGGTGAAACTATTGATATGAACACGAATTCCTGCACTTCCTGCTCTGCCGATAATCATAAAGATGACGCCAAATATTGTTACAAATGCGGAGAGGAATTATAAACCTAGTGTTTATATATTTTTTTTCTTCTAACAGTTTGATCCTGGCCAATGATCTGAAGATATAAAACTTCCCCTTTTTTTGATTTGGAATTTGCTACTTCAAATGATCTTTTATTCGGATGATGTTTTAATAGTTCTCTGCCCTGAATATCATACATCAAGAAAGTTTGAACTTGAATGGGTGATTCTATGCTAAATATATCCCCTTCATTGTAAATATAGATTTCGTTTTCTTCCATTGTTTCTATAGGGACAACGATTGGTTGCGATTTCAGACTTATACTAAATCTCCCGGGAAAAGAACCTGATTCCTTCTGACTAAAAACGTAATCTCCTTCCTTCAAATTATGACTTAAACCTAAGTAATGATCCGTAAGGATTATTTCTGCTCTTTTGAGCTTTCCCTCTGTATTACCAATACTTATGGTGTAATTTCTGTTTTCAACCCTGGTGTCAAAGCCTAATTGTACCACTTTGCCCGAACTAAAAGTTTCAAACCCCTGTATAGCAAGTTTATGATCATCAAGAGTGGAATAAAATCCAATTTTATTGGCCTTTTGATTCTTTATAGCATCAAAACCCCTGTCAAATTCAGAAGTTGCCCCTTCTACAAAACCGATGAGCAATTGGTTAAAGCCCCCTTGGTCAGTGGTTAGGTTGAGCCATATCCGGTCTTTTTCTATTATTTTATTTCTATGTTTAACATTTCGCATTTTGAAAAACTGATCATTTTTGTTTTTCAATCTCATCGCATTGTTAAATTTTACTTCCCCGGACTTCATTGCCCTCACCAAAAAACCTTGACCGGAACCAATGTTGTTTGAAGGAACTGGCCCATTACCTACACCCGTTCCTCCCGTCCTATTGTAGGTAGCGTAATCATCAAATGAGTAATCACCGGTCTGTTCAGAAACTGGTGTAGAATGTGTCCATAAATAAATAACCGGGTCAATGATCGTACTATTTTGATCAAAAAACAGATCAATGTCTATAGCTGAGGGGTAGGGATTTCCAATCATATTAAAATCATTGTCCAAATCATCATCATCATTAAAGTGTATTTGTTCTATGATTACCCCGTTATTGGGTTGTCCCCTAAAACTTACCAAATGCCTGTTATCGGATGTATCGCTTGCTTCAGAAGCATATCCTCTTCCAGGTTTCATTTCACCAGCAGCAGGAACCCAAACATTCCAAAATGTTCCGTCGGGATCATTATCCGGATCTGAAGAAGTTGACCTGGATTGATCAAAATAATAAATTCTTCCTGGTCGAACTCCTGAAAAAACATCTTCAACTCTGGCAGCTGCTACTGAGGAGCTCCAATACGTAAAATCAAATTGACTGTTCAAACTTGTAGATCTCTCATATTTTATTATTTCTCCTGTAATTTCAGCCTCATCATCATACATCACAAGAGACATCTTGTCTCCTAGTTTGAAAGTACCTAAGGCCTCATCGATCCTTAGATCACCATACAAAATCACCGAACGTGTCTCAGAACTTCCTTGCACTGCACTCCTCAAATTCAATTCAGCATTCACAACTAAATTACAGGCCTCAATGTCACCATTATCTGTAATATATCTTCCATTAATGATGGCAGTTCTGGTTCTGTCCGGAATATCATTTTCAAGCCATTTTGATCCATCCCAGATAACTGGACCTTCCTGATAGACCCCAATATGAATATTCTGATTTGAAGAAGAATCATCTACCTCTTGAATACTTAGCTCAACCCAGTTGACCGGGTCAAAATCCTTGTGAGGAGATTCACTGGCACATGCTCCTTTGCTAAGGGATAATGACTGTCCCCAGAATTCATTTTGCTTTCCTATTAGGTCTATTCTGTTTTCAAAACAGTCTTTATCCTTACGGGTTGATATCAGGACGATATCATTTCCCTTTAAATCGAAGCTTTTGTAAACCTTTACCTCATTAGGAAGCAATTTGATTTCAACGTGCCTCCCTCTCTTCGGAGCATCAGTTAGTTTATCCTTTGATCCGTAATGGACCAGATAATAAGTTTTACCCTTAATATTCTTTTCTGACAAATTTTTTATTTCGATGAAATCCTGATTGTTATTTTCATAATATTGAGTAATCATGAGATCAGCAGGGTCAGGCTGATCAGTATCACTTCCACTAATATTGAAGGTATATGTCTTTTCTTTATTTTTCTTTTTAACAGTAATTGTTATTTGAGAGCTCACCAAACCCGTGTTAAAGGGTTGAAATTTTACAAGGAAACTTCCTTCTTCTTTTTTTTCCAGTTCGAAGAGATTATTAACAACAACAAATTCAGATGCACTCGAAGTAATACTAACAATTTCTATTTTTTCTTTCTTCTCCTCATTTTTTATTGTAAATACGTGATCCTCGAAGTTCCCCGGAGGTACGTTTATATATTTGGTTAGATCAGTGGTGGAAGGAAAATTGGATCCGTCAGTGGCAATTTCAATACCATTTCCTGTTAATTCAATCTTTTGAGACCAAACAAATGGAGTAACAAAGATTAAAAAAAACAATAAATAGAATTTTTTTAACATAATCTAAAACAATAATACACTTGATCTTAGTGATTATGAAACGTTTGATTAATTCAATTATTGCAATTTCCAAATAGTTCCGAATTCCTTAAATTCATGCCTAAATGGGATTATTTTCTCTATTTTTGATCCCAACATGAAAGGTAAATATCTCATCTCAATTGTAGGCCCTACAGGAATTGGAAAAACCAGGTTGAGCATTCTTTTGGCCCAAACTTTTCAAACAGAAATAATTTCTTGTGATTCGAGACAATTTTACAAAGAGATGACAATCGGAACCGCCGTCCCCACATTGGAAGAGCTACAAACGGTGAAACATCACTTCATTCAAAACAGATCCATTTTTGAAGACTACAGTGTTGGTGCCTTTGAGAGAGATGCATTACAAAAGCTGTCTCAACTATTTGACAAGTATGATGTGGTTATCATGGTGGGAGGTAGCGGACTTTATGTTGACGCCGTTACCAAGGGACTGGATGACTTTCCAGATACTGATCCCCGAATAAGATCAGACTTAAAAAAAAGATTAGAAAAAGAAGGCATCGAATCGCTTCAGAAAGACCTTAAAAAACTGGACCAAAAATCTTACGAACGAATCGATCTTGAGAACAAGCAAAGATTGATCCGCGCCCTGGAAGTGAGCATTGGTTCGGGAAAGCCCTATTCACATTATCTCGGTATCACCAAAAAACAAAGGCCTTTCACAAACATTAAAATTGGTCTTTCTGCAGACCGGGAATTAGTGTATGACAGAATAAATCAAAGAGTTGATATGATGATCCAGTCGGGATTGGTGGATGAAGCGCGAGATCTTTTCAAACACAAACATCTAAATGCCCTGCAGACCGTGGGCTACAGGGAATTGTTTGATCACTTTGATGGTAAAATCAGTTTGGATTTGGCTATAGAAGAAATTAAAAAAAACACAAGAAGGTTTGCTAAAAGACAAGGCACCTGGTTTAGAAGAGATAAAGAAATCACCTGGTTTGACTATAATTCAGATGTGAGTCAGATCATAGATTTTATATCAAATACAATTAATTCCTGATTAGTCCTGTTCCCAAGAAATCTTATGGATTTTTTCTATCTTGTAATCACAAAACCCGTATCGATCAACAATGAAACAATTTAAAACACCTCTTGAAGCTTTTCTTTATTGGGAAGAAGCGTGCCCGGATCAAATATTCTTAAAACAATTTCACAAAGGGAAAAAAGATACCTGGAGTTTTAAACAAAGTGGACAGGAAATCAGGAAGATGGCCGCCGCCATAGCTAAAAAGAATTTCCCCCCACAAAGTAATATTGCATTGTTATCACGTAACTGCGATTATTGGGTTTTAGCTGATCTCGCCATCATGATGAGTGGACATGTTTCGGTACCACTTTACCCTACACTGAACGAAGAGTCACTTCAACCAGTTGTTGAGCATAGTGAATCTAAAATGGTTATTATATGTAAGTTAGATGATTGGGATTCTCAAAAAGGCGCCTTTAAGAATATTCCTAAAATCAGTGTCGAGAAATATGGTATCATTGAAGAGGAAACCTGGGAATCCCTTACAGGCCTCAACGAACCCCTCAAAGATGTTCAACTGCCAAACCCAAAAGACTTGATTACGATCATTTATACTTCGGGGACCACAGGAAATCCAAAAGGAGTGATGCACAGTCATGAAAATTTTGCAAATGCGGCCTATAATTTATTCAGAACCCTATCGGTAGTTGAGCATCCAAGTTATTTCTCGTACTTACCTCTTTCACACATAGCAGAAAGAGTAGGGTTAGAAACTTCCGCCATTTATATGGGAGGTAATCTGTCCTTTCCGGATTCTTTAGAAACTTTTCCCCAGGACCTTGAAGCGACACAACCTGATTTGTTTTTTGCTGTCCCCAGGATCTATGCGAAATTCAGGGAAAAAATACTGGAAGGGCTTCCTCAGAAAAGGTTGAATGTCGTATTAAATATTCCAATTCTGAACAATGTACTTAAGAAGAAGATTAAATCAAAACTCGGGCTTTCCAAAGCAAAATATATAGCCTCAGGAGCCGCCCCATTGTCGGTAAATATCATGAAATGGTATAAAAAACTGGGGATTGAAATTATTCAGGCCTATGGCATGACTGAGGATTGTATAATTTCCCATTGCAACCTTCCCGGAAGAAACAAAATTGGAACCGTAGGAAAATTTACCCATGGTGCCCAGGCCAAATTATCTGAAATAGGAGAAATTTGTGTAAAAAACAACTCTCTGATGCTCGGATATTTCAAAAACCCTGAAGAAACTGCCAAGTCATTTGATAAGGATGGTTATTTAAGAACAGGTGACATTGGTGAATATGACCATGACGGATTCCTGACAATTACCGGCAGAGCGAAAGATCAATTTAAAACGGATAAAGGAAAATACATTTCCCCGGCTCCAATTGAACTGGAACTATCAAAGAATACAGATATTGGCCAGGTTTGTATTGTAGGCATGGGAATCCCACAGCCTATTATGCTGGTAATACCTTCTGAGCTAGGAAAAATAAAAAGTAAATCAGAGCTTAATGAAAGCTTACTTCAATCAATACTTGAAATCAACCCACAGCTTGAAAAGCATGAGAAAATTGAAAAGGCAGTCATCATGAAAGAAGACTGGTCTGTTGAAAATGGGCTTTTAACACCAACGCTGAAGATTAAAAGGACTCAGGTTGAAAAAATTCATTTACCCATGTACAGATCCTGGTTCGATGCAGAGGAAAGAATCATTTATGAATGATACCAAAATGGTCTTGCATTTTGCGCGAACTCATGATCTATTAACTTTTATCAATATTTCTCATAGAGGTGCTTAAAAAATGCAGACATCTCTTTTTTCCGGTTTGCAGAACTTCCCTTATAATGATTATTCATAAAACTGAATACCAAAACCTTACCTTTTCTGGTAGTTAAATAACCGGATAAAGAGTAATTGTTTGACAGAGTACCGGATTTAGCCCTGATATAACTTTGACCCGGAAAATCATTTTTTATGGTTCCCGATCTTCCACCCTCCGGGAAGTACAATGAAAGTTTATCTTCAGAGGTTTCACGATACAGTTTGTGCAAAACATATACAATGCTCTCCGGGCTAAACAAATTATACCTGGATAATCCCGAGCCATCCACCCATCGTGGCTGTTGAGGAATTTCATTCAGGTAGTTTTTCAAGACGTATTCAATGGCTGCCCTGGAATTGTATTTTAAAGAAGTTTCATATCCAATACGCAACAGCAATTGTTCGGCAATAAAATTATCTGATTCATACATCATTCGGCTGTATAAGGTGTCATTCGGAATTTCCTTCAACGAATTGTATTCGCGTCCCTTATCCTCTGGAATAAGTATAACTTTCTTATTCAATATCTCTCCCAGCATGTCAGCTGAAAGCTGCAGTGAAGTCTTAAACGGAATCAAACTCTTGAAATCTCCATGATCCGGAAAATAAAAATCATTGCTTTCAGAATCACGTGAAATTCTCTGCTGACCGGAGAAATTTAATTTTTCATTCAATAATTCAGGTACAACTTTTATCTCGGCACCTTTCCTTTCTACCGATAACAAGTTTGAATACATTGGAAAAATACTCCTTTCGGGCATGTAGGAATAAGAATAATCTTCCCATGACCATCCGGGCCCAAAAATGCGATCCTCGATTGAAATATCCGATAGGTAAAGCCTTTCCTCACTGCTATTCAAAAAGGATAAAGCCTTTTCATTTAATGAATCTACCAGAAACAAAGGATGACCGGTGCCTCTTAGAACAAGGGAATCATTGGTAATAGAATAATCAAAAGTAGGAATCGTATCCTTGATCGAGCTTAAGGCCGCGTATAAAGTAAAAATTTTAACATTAGATGCTGGTGTAAAATACTTTTTACCGTTATGGTTAATAATTATTTTACCACTTTCTGCTTCGGCAACGACAACACCCTGAAAAAAAGAATTGCCCTCATCAACCGAATCAAGTTGTTTATCAAGTTCTCTGGTAACCGAACAGCTGACAAAAACCAAAAGCGTAAGCGCCGTAAGATATTTAACAATTTTCAAAGTATGAATCCTTAAAACCAATTAAAAATAATTTTTTCTGTGCACGGGTCACGGCAGTATACAGCCATCTAAGGTACGAATTATCTTCTCCTTCAGGTAAATAGGGCTGCTCAACAAATACATTCTCCCACTGTCCTCCCTGTGTTTTGTGACAAGTGAGGGCATAGGAAAATTTAACCTGAAGAGCGTTAAAATATTTGTTTGACTTAATCATTTGTAACCTTTTATATTTTGATCTTTCCTGGGCATAGTCCTCAGCAACGGCCTGGAACAGTTTATTTCCTTCTTTCATGGTAAGAGAGGGGCTGTTACTATGCAAAGTATCCAGCAATAAAACGGCCTCAAAGGGAGGTTCATCTTCATAATCTACAAGACGGACCTTTACTTCTGCAAAACGGAAACCATAAAGATCTTTGAATCGAAAGATCTCGAGAACTTCACAAATATCTCCATTTGCTATAAAGCCTACCTTTGGTGCATCTTTCAACCAGAAATAATTATTCCTGACCACCATAACAAAATCTCCGGAAGCAAGTTCTCCGTCATAACCCAGTACGTTCTTTCTGATCTCCTGATTGTACAGATTAGCTCTCTTGTTGGATCTCACGATAAATACCGTTTTATCTAACCCCTCACTGTAGGCTGAAAAAATCGCATCCTGTATATCGTATCGATCCGTCAACCGCTCGACGTCATTAAAATTAAGATTGAATTTAAATTCATTAAGCTTATACTGAGAGGAAAAATCCCGAATTCTTGAAGCATTAAATAATATACCTGAGTCTTTGTGTTGTCTCATTACCTCATCAAGCTCAACGGTATGTACCTCCATACTGAATGCAGATTCCAGATGATCTTTATCAAGTGCCGGGCTTAAATCCATATTTACAGGAGGAAGCTGAGCCGTATCGCCCACTAAAATGAGTTTACAGTTTCTGCCCGAATAAACATAAGTCATTAAATCATGTAACAATGATCGGGTGCCAAACATAGTTCCATCCAAGCTTCCATCCGGTATCATTGATGACTCATCTACAACAAAAATTGTATTTCTGTGTTTGTTTTGCTGAAGTGTAAAATTCAGGCCGGCCCCGAGTTCATTTTTAGGATAATAGATCTTTTTATGAATGGTTAAGGAAGTTTTATTTGAATAAGAACTCATGACTTTTGCTGCCCTTCCTGTTGGAGCAAGCAGCACTGACTTAAAACCAGAAGAGTTAAGGTGATTAACCAGGGCGCTTATAACCGTTGTTTTTCCTGTGCCGGCGTATCCCTTGATCAGAAATAAACTGAAACGCTTTCCACTCAGGACAAAGTCTGAAAGATCCTTTAGTAAAAGGTTCTGCTTCATAGTTGGATCAAATCCAAATCCTTGAAGAAGATCTTTGTAAAGATTAATATTTGTTTTCTTCATTTCTCCTAGACGACTTTACTTCAGCCACTACAAACATAAATAGAATATACTAGAGATCATCAGTTAAGTGGTTTCATTTTATACATAAAAACATAAGTTCATATTAAGTTCTTAAAGCTAAATCTGACAACACTTTAAGAGCCCCGAAAACCTTCAAAAAATTAGCAGAATATCTAAAAATATTACTTTCCTGATTGAAAAATTTTTGTAGATTTGCCATAATCGTAATTTAAAATAAACAACAAAATGATGTCAATTTTAATAATTATAGTATCTATTCTTGTCGTTGGAGGATTAGCATACTTAATTGTAAATAAGTTACCAGCCAAGTTGAAGCCCTTAGTTTCAGTTGCTTTGTGGGTGGTTATCGTCTATTTTGGTTATCAGATTTACCAAAGTATTATGACGCCTATCAATTTCAACAAAGAAAAAAAGAAACGTTACGCCCTTGTCATTGAAAATCTTAAAACGATTAGAGATGCTGAACTGGCTTATGCTTCAGTGAATAGAAAATTCACAGATAAGTATCAGGACCTGGTCAATTTTATTGAAAATGACTCATTTGCGATTACTGAAGTGAAAAATATTGTTGTTACCGAACAGCGAGGTAGAATTACTATCGATGTGGAAAAGAGAGTTGTGGATACTGTAGGGTTTGAGATGGTGAGAAATTCCTTCGAGGGTAGAAATTATAAAGAAATGATGAATGTTCCTGGTACAGACGCTAAATTCGAACTGAAAACAGGATCAGTTGAGAAGGTTCAGGGCGTGAAAGCCTCTGTGTTTGAAGCTAAAGTGGATAAAGCAGTCGTATTGGATGGAATGGACAAAGACCTTATCCGTCAGGAAAAAGAAGCTTTAGGTGGTATCAATGTTCCTGGTGAATACATTGCTGTAGGCTCACTGGAAGATGTAAATTCAAATGGTAACTGGCCGCCTTTCTACGATGGAGTTAAAGAAGAAACAGAAGACTAATACCTCATTAGATTTTAACAATCTTCATGAAAAACATTTATCCATCCAAATTAGTTTGGATGGATTTTCATTTTGTATAATACATAGAATTGAAAAACAGATTGAAAAACTGAAGTATATTCCCTTTCAGGATGCAGTATCGACCCCTGAAAAATTACTTCAAAAAGTAGAATCGATCTTTAAGACAGAAAGACATCTTCAAAAAAGGTATGGTTCTGTTAATGTTACCCACGTCAATCAATTGTCAGAACTGGTACCCAGATCCCTGTTTGACAAAGAACGGATCAGGGATTATCTCAAATTTTCTTCCAAGACGTTTACCAACGATTACATAGTATATGACGAACTGGATAACCATGACATGATCAATGTTTATATCCCTTTTGTTAACGTTAATAATTTTCTTTTGGAGCGCTTTGGAAGTTTTGAATATAAACATTTTACCACTATTCTTGTCAACAATATACTAAATACTTACAGGTATAGCGAACACCCGCATATGTTTGCTCATATTCGAGAGGATCAATTTGAATTGGTAGTTGTTGCCGGTAATAAACTTTTGTTCCAGAATAGTTTTAAATTCAAGAATAAGGAAGATTTTATTTACTACGTTTTGTTTACGGCTGAGCAGTTGAAGTTAAATCCTGAAGAGTTTGAGTTTATTTTGGTAGGAAATATTAATACCAATAGTGATTTGTACAAAATTGCTTATAACTACATCAGAAAAGTCAGCCTTATCGAAAACAGGTCTGAATTTCGATTTCCTTCACAAATAGATGACGCGTCTAAAAGAAGGCATTTTACTTTGCTAAATCAGTATTAATGAGAATTGTTTCAGGAAGGCTTAAAGGAAGAAGAATTATCGCCCCGAAGCATTTGCCGGTCCGACCAACGACTGACATGGCCAAAGAAGCATTATTCAATATTCTGAATAATAAATATTTTATAGAAGATTTAAAGGTTCTTGACCTTTTTGCCGGTATCGGGAGTATTAGTTTCGAATTCGCCTCAAGAGGTTGTGATGACATTACTGCTGTTGACGGACATCATGCCTGTGTCAGGTTTTTAGAAAGTACCAACCATGAACTTGACACTAATCTAACAACCATAAAAAGTGATGCCTTCAAATTTCTTGAACGAAACAACCAGAAATTTGATCTGATTTTTGCTGATCCGCCATATGACCTGGAACAAAACAAGTTTCAAAAACTTGTAGATCTTGTTTTTGACAGGGATCTTTTGAATGAGAATGGGTCCTTAATTATTGAACACAGCAAAAACACAGATCTGTCAAAAGATAAAAGACTTACACAACAAAGAAAGTATGGCAGCAATATATTCAGCTTTTTTGAAAAACAGGAATAGTTAAAATTCAAATCACTCGAGCCAGTTTTTAAAATCTTTCACCCTTTCCCTGCTCACGACGATTTCCTGTTCATTAAAATGGTTTAGTTTTATCTGAAGCCGGCTGTTTGTGTATGAGATGATATCTGAGATAGCTTCCATATGAATCAGGAACTTTCTGTTTACGCGATAAAACTTCGAGGGGTCCAATTTATCATCAATTTGTTCAAGACTAAAATCCATCAAATAATTTTTGCCTTGATTCGTATGGCAGTAAGTAGCTTTTTGATCACTGTAGAAACATTCAATATCACTTGTATCCACAACCCTTAAATGCTGCCCTACCTTGATGGTAAACCTGCTTTTATACTCTCTTTCCAAAGGGTTCACAAGGAGTTTTTTAATTTGATTTATATCAACCATTAAATCGTGTTTTTCAGGTTGATTGCTTTTAAATTTTTCGATGGCAACTTCCAGCTCCTCATCATCAATAGGCTTTAATAAATAATCGATACTATTCAGCTTAAAGGCTTTTAGGGCATACTCGTCATAGGCGGTTGTAAAGATTATGGCACTGTTCACCTCGACCTCTTCAAATATTTCAAATGATAACCCATCCGATAGCTGAATATCGAGTAAGATAAGGTCAGGGTGCTCATTTGTTTTAAACCATTCCACCGATTCCCTGACCGAATGCAACATGGCCTGTGCTTGGATATTAAGTCCCGACAGCATTCTTCCCAGCCTTCTTGCGGATGGTTTTTCATCTTCAATTATAATTACCTTTATCATAGAATTAATTGTTTTTAGTCAAATTTGTCCTTGTCCATATATTCCTTAATCTTTCGTTCTTCCCAGTTTTTGGAAAAAAATATGTTCATTCCAAATACGTGTAACCAATGCCCTACGATACCGATGCCCCAAAAGAACCAAACCGAAAGGTTTCCAAAATTGAAATTAGTAAATTCAAATGTTCCTTCAGTAAATAAAGCCCTTATCGTACCGCCAAATGTCAAAAATATATTCACGGCAAGGTACCAGAACAAATGCCAGTAAAAACCCTTTATCTCTTTGACCCTTTTTTCAGCCCTTCTGTATCTTTCCTCCTCTGTAAAATTATTTTCCATGATTATTTAAATTTATCATTCTCCATTAATTCCTTAATCTTCCTTCTTTCCCAATCATTACCCAGCACAAAAGTTACCAGGGCATGAATGGCTACTCCAATCCCCCATCCAATCATAGGGAACCAAAACCATTTATAATCCCAATAGGTCATATAGTTCACCAGAATCAAAAAAGGTATTATTAACACGTATGCCGCCAAATTAGAGTAAAAACCTTTTAATTCATCTAATCTTGCCGAGGCTCTTAAGTACTCCTCGTTCAGTTTGTTTTTATCTTCTTCCATTTTATACGATTTAATATTTTCTGTTTTTTTCCATGATTTCTCTTATTTTTCTTTCTTCCCAGTCTCCTCTCAAACCAAACACATTTAGCGCCTGTAAAATCAATCCCAGTCCCCAGCCAAGCATCGGAAACCAAAACCATTTGAATTGCCAATAAGTTTGATAATTAATGAAGATTAAAAAGGGAATCACAATAAAGTATGCCGTAAGGCTCCCATAGAAACCCTTTAAGTCCTCCACTTTCTTTTTCGCACGCAGGTACTTTGCACTTTCGTCTAAATATTCGGTTCTCATTACTTTTATTTTCTGATTTAGCAGGGGTAATTTTACCCTGAATTTTTTGTTATTATTCTCTATACTTACTTTATTTGAAGAAACAAGTTCATAGCGTTGCTTGATATTGTTCAATCCTACCTTGGTACTTTTCTCAAGTGATGCCTTTGGATTTAAAGTATTCTCAACGATTAGAAAACCCCTGTCCTCATAAATTTTTATTTTTAATGGCTGCTCGGTTGTGATTACATTGTGCTTCACGGCATTTTCGAGCAATAACTGTAACGACAGAGGAATAATTTTAAGCTCCGAATCACTGGGGGCCTGAAGAATTTCAAAATCAACGGCATCTTCAAATCGCATTCTCAAAAGTTCCATATAGGATTTTGCAAACTTAAGTTCGTCTGAAAGCGAAGTGAGGTCCTTATCCTTTTGCTCCAGAACATATCGGTAAACCTTGGAAAGTTTAGTCGTAAACTTTTCTGCCTGTTCCGGATTCTCGCCTATCAGGGATGTAAGTACATTTAAACTGTTGAATAAAAAATGAGGATCCAGCTGATTCTTCAAGGATTCAAATCTGGCAGTTTGGTTTTTTGCCACAATTTGAGATTCCTTGACTTTCTTTTTCTGATACTTATTATAAAAATAAATGACATGAAAAAAGATGACAACCGTTAAAGTGGACCAAATACCAAACTTAAAATTTCCAAATTGTTCGTCTGCAATATACTCTGCAAAACTCAGATCCTGGAAGATCAGCGCAATTGACATACGCACAATAAAAAGCCCTACTATGGTAATAAGTAAAGAACCTAGTAATCCCGCCAGAATCCTTAGCAATGTTGTTCCTTCTGCCCATTTACGAGACTCCAGATAATTAAAGAAAAAAATATTAGCCCCTCCCAATACAAACGCATAAAGCTGGAAAATCAGAAATTGCTGTACTGCATCATTGAGCCCTTCATATTGGAACTGGTTGAAATACCAGCTGCCGATTATAAAAATGATGGTACCAATTGAGAAAAGGATGATTATATTTTTGCTTGTTTTATTCATGGTCTCTGATCAGATTAAAATACTATCTCAAATGTAAGGTCTTTATTTTTTACTTCAAATTTTGCATCGCTAAACCTCGGAGGCCCAAAACTCATGACATTATTCGTCATGCCATAATCTTCTTCAGGCATGCCTCCACTTGAAAAATCCATACGACCATTATCATTGGCATCATGGTAGCAGGTAACTGCATAGGTTCCGGATGGCACATCGTTGAAGCTGATCTTTACTCCATCTTTACTTGCCTTTACTCTGGTTTTCTTATAGATGTTTCGGTTTAAAAAATCTTCCTCAGAAGCATACATGGCAAAATAAATATACCCTTTATCAGAAGGAACCCTGTTAATTGTTAACTCCACACAGTATAATTTTGAACCTTCAATCACCTCCATTGGGCCACTTTTCTCCTGGGCCTGGCTGAATAAACTGATTAGATAAATGACTGCTGTAATAAAAATTCGTATCATTATTTAAAATTTAGTATTATTGATTAATTATGGTACAAATGTGCGATCCAGGGGGAGAAAAATAAATTTTAACTGACCCAACTGTCATTTTTTTGGGATGAACTGTAGTTTTTATCATCTAAATTATTTTTGAATCTCAAAAAGTTCGTAACATTTTTAAAGAAAAACCTACTAATACGTAAATCAGCTTTTGGTGACCAAGGAACTTGAACAGAAATTTGCTAAAGAATTAGAATTGCATCAGAGCATCATTCATAAAGTATGCAGGTCGTATACAAATAATGAAGCGGCGCACAAAGATCTCTTTCAGGAAATTACAATTCAGTTATGGAAAGCCTATCCCAAATTCAGAGGTGAATCTAAGTTCAGCACTTGGATGTACAGGGTTGCTTTTAATACGGCAATATCACTTTATCGAAAATCCAAAAGAAGTGTTGAGACAACCCAGATATATGACAATTTGAAAGAATTGGAATATCAGGGGTATGATAATGAAAAAGATAAACAGCTTGACCTGCTCTACAAGGCTATTTACAGTCTTAACGACATCGAAAAAGCGTTGGCCCTCATGTATTTGGAAGATAAAAGCTACAGAGAAATTGCTACGACTCTGGGGATTAGCGAGGTAAATGCAAGAGTGAAAATGAATAGAACCAAGACCAAACTTAAGAACATTTTAAATCCGTAAGTATGGAGAATTTAGATAGCCTAAAAGACATATGGAAAAATCAGGAGGAATCAAAAATCAGATTTTCAGAATCTGACATCAATAAAATGGTTCAAAAAAAATCATCTTCTATAGTAAAATGGATTTTGATCATTAGTTTACTTGAGTTCATCTTGCCCAATTTAGTCTATCTATTCACTGATTTTGAAAGTACCAGAGCCTTTTATCAGCAATACGGCCTGAGTAATGTTATGATGTTTTATTCCATTATTCACGTTGTCATCATTTTAGGGTTTATCTATGTTTTTTATAAGAATTACAGGAACATCTCGGCAGAAAGTACGGTTAAAGTACTGTTAGGAAATATTTTAAAAACACGAAGAACCGTAAAAAACTATATTTACTATAATCTTACCATAATGGCAATCATAGGGCTGAACATGTTCTATGCAGTCTATAGTTCAGAAGATTTTATTAACGGACTCAATGAAGGTGCCAATATGACCACCATGTGGATCGTATCGATCATCCTACTTCTGCTTGCACTATCAATTTTTTGGTTATTTTACAGAATTATATATGGAATCTTCCTCAAAAAATTGAAAAGTAATTATAAGGCTTTATCCAGTAAAAATAATTTATAGAATATCTAACGACCCTTTTCCTTCTCTAACAACATTGATCTCATCTCCAGTGAGATCGATAATGGTCGAGGCAATATTACCGCCATAGCCCCCGTCGATAACTAAATCTACCCTGTCCTTCCATTTTTCATGGATTAGTTCGGGATCTGTTGTGTATTCAATTACGTCATCCTCATCGTAAATCGAAGTAGAAACAATCGGATTGCCCAGTTCTTTAACTATGGTTCTAATGATATTGTTATCAGGAACTCGAATTCCGACAGTCTTTTTCTTTTTGAAGGCCTTTGGAAGGTTGTTATTTCCCTTTAAAATAAAAGTGTAAGGTCCCGGTAGGGCCCGTTTAAGAATTTTATAGGAGGGTGTATCAATCTGACGTACATATTCCGATAAATTGCTTAGATCATAGCAAATAAAAGAAAAATTGGCTTTTTCCAGTTTGGTCTGTTTCATATTCGCCACACGTTCCAGAGCCCTTGTTTTGGTAATATCGCAACCTAAGCCATATACCGTATCTGTTGGATAAATGATAAGCCCACCCTTTCTTAATACTTCAACGGCCTGATCAACAATTCTCTGATCAGGATTTTTTTCATATAATTTCAAAAGTTTAGACATAGGACCGGTTTACCCGTGTAAAAATACAACAATAAAAAAGGCCGTATCAAAAAGATTCGGCCTAATTCATTTTTCAAATGAAATCTTTCTAATTCACCACCAATCGAAATCCTTCACCATGGATGTTAATGATTTCGACATTCTCATCCAGTTTCAGATATTTTCTCAACTTGGCAATGTAAACATCCATACTTCTTGAGGTAAAGTAGTTATCATCTCTCCAAATTTTTGTCAACGCCAGATCTCTTGGCAACAAGTCATTTTTGTACATGGCCAACAATTTGAGCAATTTGTTCTCCTTTGGTGAAAGTTTACGCGGCTCTTCTCCATCAAAACTTAATTGTCGAAGTTTTGAATTCAAATGAAATTTTCCAATTTCAAATTCAAACTGGTTATCATCGTTAGCAGCATCGGATTCCTTTCGTTGAAGGATCGCTTTTATCTTATGTAAGAGGATCTCTGAATCAAAAGGTTTGTTCAGATAATCATCTGCCCCAACCTGATATCCTTTTAATACATCTTCTTTCATGGATTTGGCAGTTAAAAAAATGATAGGGATATCAGCATTCACTGACCGGATGTCCTTAGCAAGAGAAAATCCATCTTTTTTCGGCATCATAACATCCAGAATACAAATATCAAAATCATCATTTTTAAAGGCAATCAAGCCATCTAAACCATCTTTGGCATGATGAACATCATAATCATTTAGTGCCAAATAATCTTTTAAAACGGTTCCAAAATTCGGATCATCCTCAACGAGCAATATTTTTTTATTTGCCATTTTTAAAATATTTTAAATTATTGGTAGTTTCATTGTAAACGTACTTCCCTTTCCTTTTTCACTTTCAACATAAACCTGCCCATGGTGTTTTTCAACAATACTCTTTACATAGGACAATCCAAGCCCATGTCCTTTGACATTATGGACATTACCGGTCTGCTCTCTGTAAAATTTATTAAACACTTTTCTTTGAACATTTTTTGACATGCCAATTCCTTTATCAGTAATTTTCAAAACAATCGAATTTCCGGCATTAACAGTTTCCATTTTAATGATTGGTGAACCTTCCGAATATTTGATCGCATTGTCTAGCATATTGGTCACCACATTTGTCATATGGAATCTACTTGCCGAAATCTCACTTTGCTTCGCCTCCATCGAAAGAGTAATTTCACCCTCGCGGTCCTTAATAATCAAACTTACATGAGACACTGCATCCTCAATTATGTCGTGTAAATCCACCACGTCCTTACTAAGATCCAACTGATTCTTCTCCAGTTTTGAAATTCTTAGTACATTTTCTACCTGAGCATGCATCCTTTTATTTTCCTCTCTAATCATCTGAGAATACCTGATCACCTTTTCCTTGTCTCCAATAATTTTAGGATTCCTTATCGAGTCTATGGCCAGGTTAATCGTTGCTATTGGCGTTTTGAACTCATGAGTCATGTTATTGATAAAATCAGTCTTTATTTCTGAAATCTGTTTCTGCTTTATCAATTGATACAAAGCGCTTGCAAAAGACAGAATGATAATAAAAATAAACAGGGCCGAGAGAATCAAAATCCATGAAATCGTCGATAAAATGTATTCCTTCTTTTCAGGAAAACTTACAAACAGAGTATAATCCTCTATATCATCAGTAACAAATAAAGGTACATTATATGTATAACCTCTTTTTTCAACAAACCTATCCGATTTTACTTTCGTGATCAGGTCCTCATTAAACACCCCAAATTCAAACTTGGTCTGAATATTTCTGGCTCTCAATTCATTGTCAAGGTTCATTCGAATCTCATTTGCACTCACCCGATCATGAATGGGTGTTCTCGCCACAATATTCTTAAAAATACCTTCTAATTCGAGCTTATCGTATTTATCAAGCCTTTCCACCTTGATCATCCTGTCTTTTGGTGATAACTCAGAAAAATCCTTTGAATTGAATTCTATTTTTTCAACCTGAGTTTCTTCTCTGCTCAGAAACGTTTTAAAATTGACAGTATCCGTTTCAAAAGGAGATATTTGAGACTTGTAATTATTTTCAAGAATACTCTGCCTGTATGTAAAAATTTCATTTCTGCTTGTATCAATCTGTTGAAACACAAAATCCCTGACATTACTTTGTTTGGATTTCTGCATACTGTCGATCATAGGTGCATACCGGGAAATATTGTCTTTGAATTCTCTTTTCTGAATATTTTCCGAAACCCTCGCCAAAGCAAACTTCACACTTGTTGAAAACTGCTCTTCCCTCATTTCAATAGAAGACCGGATCCAGAATATCTGAACCGTAATGATTCCAAGCAATGAAATCACCATCAATACCACTAAAAGTACAAAAATTCGTTTACTCATTGAAACAAATGTATGTTTTCTTTAGCTTATAAATAATCTTTTAACAATTGTTAACGAAAATTACAATTAATTTAACAAAAAATTAAAACGATATAGATTTTTTTAAGGATTAAGGATAAGGAGCCTTTGGTGAATTCGAAAAACCTGCGATCGGGTGTCCGAAATATCTGTGTTATTTATGACGAAATCAGATTTGGATCTTCTTACCTCATCTGAAGTCTGGTTCTTCATTCGATTGATCACATCGCTTCTTGTATGGCCGTCCCTGGACATCACTCGTTTTATCCTTATTTCCTTATCAGCAACAACCGAGATAACGGCATCAAATTGATTTTCATTCTGACTTTCAAAAATTAAGGGGTTCTCCTGTATAACGTAAGGTCCGTTTTGCTTCTCAATCCATTCTTTAAAATCTCTTCTTACGGCAGGATGAACGATGGCATTTAACTTATCAAGTTCTTTTCTATTCTTAAAAACCTTTGTCGCAAGGTAGGCTCTGTTCAATTTCTGATCAGTATAGGATTCATTTCCAAACGTATTTTTGATGGCCTGCCTCAACTCAGTAGAATTGACCATGAGCCATTTTGCCCTGTCATCAGCATAATATACCGGAATGTCAAGATCCTCAAACATTTTGGCCACGGTACTCTTTCCGCTTCCTATTCCTCCTGTTAAGCCAACTTTTTTCAAGTTTTTTTCTTTTGGGCCTCCGGCCATTAGTTATTTCTTTATAAGAAATTCAATTTTGTTGGGAACGATTTTTACACTGGTCACGATCTCTGGTTTTTCAATCAGTTCCGGTATGAGATAATCCAAATTGTTATCCATGGTCTGCTTGTAATCAACCTGCACACTGAAGGCATTTTCCGGAATCTTGTTGTAGTCTTTCAACGCCACCTGATAAATTACCTTAACCTCCTTTGGATAGGTGCTTATGATAACATTTCTGGGCAGATTGATGATTTTAAATGGTAAATTATAGGAACCATCAGTAATCTTATCTACTTCTCCCCTTACAACTACAAAATCCTTTTCAAGAACGGTAACCTGATTTGGAGCCTCTAGTTGAACCTGATACTCAAATGACTCAGAAATATCCTTAAATTCCGTAGGGGATGTCAGTACTTCATTGATGGTATCAATAACCTTTCCAGGTCCCGAGATAGTAATTTCCTCAGGATCAACCTTATAACTTCCTACAAAATTAAATCCGGTCTTAAAGCCAAAGTCCACTCTTGAAACGATTGGAACCTTTTTCGATTTCTTTACTCCCAGGTCGAAAAACAACGTGTCAGGTTCAATATTCAAAACAATCGTTTCTGCGGAAAGCTGTGCCTGAAGAAAGTTGGTGTTTTTGCTGGTTTCACTAAAATACATGGAACCTGATTTCCGTTCTACCTCAGTCAAACTATAATCAAGAACCCTTTTTTTAAAACTATAATTCAGCAATTTGAATCCAACCGTTTTTAAAGTAAGTTTTACTTTCTTTTCAGGCTCATTCTGAATAAGTTTATTTTTGGGAATATCAGAATAAGAGAGCTGAAATTCAACTTCAGAAATATATTCCTTGGAAAGTTTTATAAGGGACCAGAAGAGTGTTGCCAGCAAAAGAAAAATCAAAAAAACTTTTAATTTTTTTTGATTTTGACGTACTTCCGTATTATTCGGACCATTTGATTCCAGCATCAGGGCTCTGTTTTACTTGTCTAAATGTAAAAAAAAAGAGGTTATCAGAAAAACATATTTCACAATAACCTCTTAACAATTCTATGTGAGAAATTTATTTTTTCTTCACCTCTTTTGGAGCATATTTTTTGCTTAACTCCATTGAAATGGCAGATCGTTCAAATTTAATCTTTCCGGCTCCCGTTTCGATTACGCAAGTGTTGTCACTGTCGATCAAATCCACGATCTTACCGTGAATTCCACTCGTAGTAACTACCTTAGCCCCTTTCTTAATGGAAGACTGAAATTTTTTCTCGTTTTTTTGTCTTTTCATCTGTGGCCTGATCATAAAAAGATACAGCACCAAAAACATAAGTGGAATTAAAATATAATTCCCTATCCCGCCGCCTCCGGCTTGTAAAAAAATAGTTTGATATATCATTTCAATTAGCTATTCTGTTGAACTTTGGACTTAGGAGTAACCTGAGCCTTTATTTTTAAAATTTCTTTTCCCTGATCCGTATTTGTAACCAGAGTTATATTCTTCTGTTGCAAGTTTGGCTTTCTGTCTGAGTTAAACTTAACCTTAATCGACCCTTTCTCTCCAGGCATGATAGGTTCCTTTGGCCATTCAGGAACAGTACAGCCGCAACTTCCTTTTGCTGAAGTGATAATTAACTCTGATTTCCCTGAATTTGTAAAAGAAAACACGGTTTCCACAACATCTCCTTCATTGATCACTCCAAAATCGTGTTCTGTTTTGTCAAATTTCAATTTAGGTCCGCCAATTTTGATTTCTTTGTCTCTCTCTTTAGCCAACTCAAGATTCTCACTCTTAATCTTCTTTGCAGCATTCTCATTACATGACACAAACACTAAAGTCAAACTCAAAACGGATAAAGCAATAATTTTTTTCATTCTGTTAAAATTTGTTTTTGTAAAAGTATAATTTTTTATAATAATCCCCTTCCAATTTTCTTCAATCTACCTGATTTATTGTATTCTTTCAAAAGTTTATCCAGGACCCCATTAATAAAATAACTGCTTTTTCTTGTGGAATAATCCTTGGCAATCTCGATGTACTCATTGATGGTCACTTTTGTAGGTATAGAAGGGAAATAAAGAAACTCTGTCAAGGCCATCTTAATAAGTATCATATCCATATCCGCAATCCTTTCCGTGTCCCAGTTTGGTGTTTTAGCATCGATCTCTCCTGTAAATTCCTGTTGATGCAGAATAGTCTTTCTGAAAAGATCCACCAGAAACTCCTCATCATCTTCCTTAACTTTAAGCTGGCTTAAAGTAAAGTAGTCATCCTTATCCATCTGCTTGATCACTTTCATCACATTTGTGTTGACAAGCGGATAATCGTCCACCCAGCTCAGGTTGAGGCTTTCATAAAAATCGAAAAGCTTTTCATTGGGAGCAACTATGGATTTAAAGAAATCCAGTATAAAAGCCCTGTCATTGTAGTATGTATCCTCCGTATCATTGAGATAGTCTTTGTATAGTTCACTTTCAATGAGTTCATCCAAAAGTATCCTCACATATTCTCGATTATCTTTCCAATCAGTCAATTTAGATCCCTCCACATAAGCCTTGATTTCAGGACTATCCACTATGGACCGAATCAAACGATTATTAATAAACTTTAAATTTGGATTAATATCTTCATGTGTGGCAAGATACTTTTTCTTTTTGATCTCTATATGTTCCAGAGCCAGGTTCCTGACCTCTACCATAAGAAGCAATTGAAGCACATAAAGTTCGGTAGTTTTTTTAATATTGAAAAGGAGAAATTTCTCTTCCTTGGTTAGATCGTCGCTTTTCGATTGAAGTATGGCATAAACTGACTGCATTACCTTAATACGAATATGTCTTCTATTCACCATGATAAAAAAGATCGTAATTCAAATAAATTATTTGAGCAATTAATTGCTGGCAAAAATACCATTTTTTTTTCTAACCATATTTGATAAATCTAAAGAAAAGGTTAAAATTTGCTTTGTATGAAAACTGCAAAATAAAGGCGTTTATTATTTATGTATCTTCGCCTACGCGTAATGCCGGATTATATTCATGAAAGCACTCAGATATTTAAATAAATTCTTCTATAAATACAGAGCAAGGCTTATTCTTGGGATCCTGATCACAATAGTAGCTAAAGTATTTGCTCTTCAGATTCCACAGTTGATCAAAGAATCCTTAAATGTTGTGGAGGACTACACAAGTAACAGAATTACTGATCTTGAGATTGTCAAATCACAACTGATACTTAATATACTTTATATCATAGGAGCAGCATTGCTCTCGGGATTCTTTACGTTCTTAATGAGACAGACGCTTATCGTGATGTCAAGACTGATCGAATTTGATCTTAAAAATGAGATATTCCATCAATACGAAATGCTTTCCCTTAATTTTTACAAACGAAACAGGACGGGCGACCTGATGAACCGAATCAGTGAAGATGTTGGTAAAGTGAGAATGTATTTTGGTCCTGCTATCATGTATACCATGAATATGCTGGTACTGTTTATCATTGCTATCACAAAAATGTGGAACATTGATCAGACTTTGACCATGTACACCCTGATGCCATTACCTGTCCTATCCGTGTCGATCTATATTCTGAGCAGGATTATAAATAAAAGAAGTAATATCGTACAGCAGTACCTTTCCAAACTGACCACCAACGCACAGGAAACATTTTCGGGTATCAACGTAGTAAAAGCCTATAGTATTGAGGGATTCACTTCGAATACCTTCTCTGTGCTTGCCAACACAAGCAAGGATAAAAATATCTCACTTTATAAAGCTCAGGCATTGTTTTTCCCTTTAATGATACTCCTGATAGGGATCAGCAATATTCTTGTCATATATATAGGTGGGATGCAATACATCAATGGTGAAATACAAAACATTGGTATCATCGCTGAATTTATCATTTACGTTAATATGCTTACCTGGCCGGTGGCCGTTGTTGGCTGGGTAACTTCAATTATTCAGCAGGCCGAGGTTTCTCAAAAAAGGATCAACGAATTTTTAAAACAGAAGCCAAGTATTAAAAACCTTGTTGAAGAACCTTCTGTAATCAAGGGAAATATTGAGTTCAAGAATGTGTCCTTTGAATATGAAGACACCAATATTACAGCCTTGAAAAATATAAGTTTCAAAGTTGATCAGGGTAAAACCATTGCCATAATGGGACGAACCGGGTCGGGAAAATCAACAATTGCGGCATTGGTTGCCAGACTCTATGACTCAAGTTCCGGAGAAATCCTTGTTGACGGAACCCCAGTCAGGGATCTGAACCTGGAATCCCTTAGGGGTAGTATTGGTTTTGTTCCTCAGGATGCCTTTTTGTTTTCAGACACCATTGCAGACAACATTAGAATTGGTAATGAAAATGCCTCAACTGATCAAATCGAGAAAGCTGCTAAATCAGCTTATATCTACGATAACATAATGAATTTTAGCCAGAAATTTGAAACTCTGGTTGGAGAGCGTGGCGTAACGCTTTCCGGCGGACAAAAACAGAGGGTTTCTATAGCAAGGGCTTTGATTTCTGATCCGGAGATTTTGATCTTTGATGATTGCCTCTCTGCAGTTGATACGGAAACTGAAGAGATAATTCTTCAGAATCTGGATGAAGCAACAAAAGGCAAAACTACTTTTATTATCAGTCACAGAGCCTCTTCCGTTAAAAATGCGGATCAGATTATTGTACTGGAAGAAGGCAGGATCGTTCAATCCGGAACTCATGATGAATTACTGGTACAAGAAGGTTATTATCAAGACATTTATAATCAACAACTTGAAGAAAAGTTAACAGATTAGTGAGTTTTCTGCTGATAAATGGACTAAAATAATTGTTGCATACGTTATATATTTTTATAGATTTGTCTCAACAATTGTATGAATTTTAATTTAATAGAAAGTTAATATGGACGATAAAGGGTTTATGGAACAGGAAGAGATTTTCTCTCAGGTGTTAAGAGCAGGTAGAAGAACCTATTTTTTTGATGTGAGAGAAACAAAAGCAGGGGATTACTATCTGACGATCACTGAGAGTAAGAAATTTACACATGAAGACGGATCATTCCATTACAAAAAGCATAAAATTTATTTGTATAAAGAAGACTTTAGTGAATTCTCCGAAATTCTAAATAAAGCAACTTCATTTATCGTTGAAGAAAAAGGTAAAGAAGTGATTAGTGAACGTCACCAGAAGGATTACCATAAACTAAACGGTGAAGATATTAACGGGACAGAAGTTAAGAATTCTTCAACAGATAGTTTTACCGACTTAAACTTTGAAGATATTTAATAAAAAAAAAGCCATCAGTTGACTGATGGCTTTTTTTTTATTCTCTAGACAGGTGCAGTTGACAGTTCAGGGAACAGGCTTTCATTAAGGAGATTCAAAACTGCTATTTTATCTGAGGTTTTTACCAAAAATGACAGGTTGTAATTACTTCCTCCATACGAAATCATTCTGATCGGAACATCTTTAAGGCCCTCAAAGATGGCTGATGTGATTCCTTTTTTATTCTGAGCAATGTCTCCTGCTATACAAATGATACTTAAATCAGTATCGACTTCTATATTTCCAAATCCCTGTAAATCATTGGTTATAGCCTCCAGTTTTTCAGTATTATCAATGGTAAGTGAAACAGCAACTTCAGAAGTAGTAATCATATCTATTGAAGTTTTATGAGCTTCAAAAACTTCGAAAACTTTTTTCAGAAATCCATAGGCCATTAACATTCGGTATGATTTGATCTTGATGGCGGTAATATTGTCTTTGGCCGCTATGGCCCTAATTTTCCTTACCGAAGCCTTATTGTGTATTAAAGTACCCTTAGACTCAGGTTTAAATGTATTTAGAAGCAACACGGGAATATTGTTTTCCTGAGCGGGAATGATGCTTTGGGGATGTAAAATCTTTGCTCCAAAATAGGCAAGCTCCGCAGCTTCCGCAAAAGACATTTCACTAACCGAAAAAGTAGAATCAACAAACCTTGGGTCATTATTATGCATTCCGTCAATATCCGTCCAAATCTGAATTTGTTCTGCTCTAACAGCAGCTCCAATGAGTGAGGCACTGTAATCGCTTCCTCCCCTTTTTAAGTTATCGATATGTAAATTGGCATTTCTGCAAATAAATCCTTGAGTAATATATATTGAAGACTGGTAATTCGATAGTATTTTCCCCAGCCTTTCCCTGATCACCTCGGTTTTTGGTTCACCGTGTTTGTCTATTGACATAAAATCAAGAGCTGACAATAAAACAGAATCTTCTTTAATGTCCTCAAGATATAACTGAAAAAGGTTGGTGGAAACCAATTCACCCTGTGCCAGGACAATTTTCTCCTGATCTGAATTGAATTCTTCTGAACTGACCGATATCAAGGTTTGGTGATGTTTCTTCAAAACAATTTGAGCCTTGTAATAAGCCTCATCCGATTCCAATAACTCCCTGGCAACATCAAGGTACTTCTGATTCAATTCGTCGATCAGTGTCAAGGCATTTTCCGGTCTATTGGCTTCCAATAAACTTGCGATTTGTACCAGGGTATTTGTTACCCCCGACATGGCCGATAATACTACAATTTTCTCCCCTTCGGTATCCCGGACTATATCGGCAACCTTTCTGAAATTTTCTACCGATCCTACTGATGTTCCTCCAAATTTTAATACAAGCATGACTCTTTAATTTTTCCGCAAATATTTATAAAAAGAACTTCGCGATAAAATTTTTATAATATATTTACATATTATAACATATTGTTCAAAATTTAACAATGAAAACGATTCAAGAGACCGTAGAGACTATCATTCACAGAACTCCTTTTATCGAAGAGGCTATGCAGGACAAATTGATCAATGTCTCTTCTTTGGCAAGACTTATACAACCTGAGGTTGAACGTTCTCTTGGCAAGGAGGTTAAATCAGGGGCCATTATGATGTCTATCAACAGAATGTCACCCCTTGAAATTCTTAAGATCAGGAAAAATATCAAATCTCTTTCTCTCAAACTAGGTGATTTCATAGTTCGTTCAGATCTGTTTGATTATACCTATAAAAATTCACCGTCCCTTTACCGTCACATCTCTAAAATCTTTGCAAAAATTGGAGAGAACAGAGAATCTTTTTTTACTGTGTCCCAGGGAATTTTCGAAACTAATATTGTGATCAGTGCTAATCTAAAGGATGATATCGATGAAATCTTCAAGGAAGAAGAATTGATCAATTCAATGTCAAAATTGGCCTCGATGACCATTAAACTTCCAAAAAAAAATCTTGAACAATCGGGCATTTACTATTTCATTCTCAAACAGTTGGCCTGGGCAAATATTCCGGTTCAGGAGGTAATATCAACAACACATGAAATAACTCTGGTGGTAAAAGAAGAGGACATCAATAAAACTTTTTCTATTCTTATTGATTTGAAAAAAACATAGTCAGTAACTCGTTTTAACGATTTGAAGCGCAAGACATAGTCAACCTATAGTTTTTGTCTGTATTTTTTCTGGAAATATTCAAGATACTTATATAAAAGGTAATTGACTTCCATCCCGTAATCAATTTTTGGGTCGTACTCAATGGTCTGCATGTAAATGTTCGGATTATAGACATCGGGACGAAGCACTCTTTGATTATAGGTAGTTACCCAAAACAGGTTTTTGCTTTCCAGGGTTGGCTGAGTATAATATTCCATGGGTCTCTGCGTGGCCAGCCACGCATCAAAACCGATCTCGATGATGATGATCTGATATTCCAGTTCCTCATTCTCGATAACGATTGTATCCCGTTCCGATTCATTAACAGCAAGCACACTTCCACTCTGCACGTCCTTGGACTTGCATGATATCGCAAATATAATACCTATAAACAACGTTACTATGATGCTTTTATCTATCTTCATTTGAATTCTATTTATAAAACAGCTACAAATTTAATGCCATCTATTTGGAGCCCACCTGCTTAAAGGCAGCTCCCAGATGGCTAATACAGTCCAAAGCGGTCATTGACTCCGGGGATTCCTTTCCATTGACAGCAATATCAGCAGACAGCCCATGAAGATAGACACCAAGTAGTGAGGATTCAAGTGGATCGTAGCCTTGTGCCCTGAATGCAGTGATCATTCCTGTAAGTACGTCCCCGCTTCCTGCAGTTGCCAGACCCGGATTACCGGTACTGTTAAAAAACAGCCTTCCTCGATAAGCAATCGAGGTATACGCTCCCTTTAATACTACAACCGAATCCAGGGTTTTTGATAAACTCAGTTGTTTGTCAAGTTTCTCATAATCATTGGTCCATGTTCCCACGAGCCGTTCAAATTCTTTAGGATGTGGGGTTAGAACACTACCTTTAGGAATAATACTCAACAAATCGTCGTATTCCGAGATCATATTTAGCCCGTCGGCATCAATAACTAACGGAACATCACATTTTAAAAGAAAGTCTACGAACCCTTTTCTTGTTTTTGGATTTCTTCCCAGTCCCGGTCCTATTCCAATTGCCGAAGCCTCAGTTTTCACATTGAAAAACTGTATGAGCTTCTCATCATCAACCTCTACCATGGTTTCTGGAACAGCCGTTTGGAGTGAAGAATATCCACACTTGGGAATATAGGCAGTAACAAGGCCAGAACCCGATCTAAGAGCCGCCTTTGAAGCCAGAACCATGGCTCCAATTTTTCCAAAACTACCTCCTATGATCAAACTGTGGCCAAAAGTTCCTTTATGGGAAAAAGTACTTCTCTTTCTTATTATTGTTTGAACCCGATCAAGGTCAACAAAATACTTTTGACATTCCAAACCGTCAATAAACCCCTTATCCAGTCCAATATCGAGGATGATCCATTCCCCGGCAAACTGATGATTATCTGGTAGCAGGAATGCCAGCTTTGGTGTCTGAAAACTAAGGGTATATGATGCCCTAATGATATGATCCAATGAACCGTTGGGCATGTCGACAAAAAGGCCCGAAGGAAGATCAATTGAAATGACTGAAGCACGGGAATCGTTGATATGACTTATAAAATCCGCGACAAAGCCTTCAGCCGGTCTTTTCAATCCAATCCCAAATATGGCGTCAATAATCACCCCGTTTTCGTTAAATTCAGGGTATGAATCTCCCGGTCTGATTTCGTTAACAGACAGATTCAGATTCTCAATCCGTTTTAAGTTTGTCCTAAAATCCTGGCTTCTATTTTCTGAAAAATTTATGATGTAGGTAGACGGCTTGTATCCCTCCTGATTAAGCAGCCTTGAAAGGACCAGTCCGTCGCCTCCGTTGTTACCAACCCCACAACAAATATAAAAAGTAATGTCCTTGTCTGGATACTTTTCAACAATCCATTTAAAACACTTGGATGCAGCCTTTTCCATCAAATCCAAAGATGATATGGGCAGGTTTTTAATTGTGGCCTGATCAGTCAGGTAAAGCTGTTCTGCCGAAAGAATTTTCATGCCTTGATTCTTTATATAAATTTAACCAAAATCATTAGATTTTTGAGCAGAAACTTAAATTGAATGAACCATGAGGTTTTCGGAAACAAAAAATCCCGGAAAACATCCGGGATTCTGATTGTGTAAACTAAATTATTTCCAAGGACCCTACCCTTTGAAAACACCCATGTTAGCGTATTTTTCCATACGCTGTTTAACAAGCTTTTCAGGGCTTAAGTTTTCCAATTCCTTATAAGCCTTTTTAATAGCCATTTCGACTGATTTGTAGGTCTTTTCACGGTCCGTATGCGCTCCTCCCAGAGGCTCTCTTATGATCCCGTCAATTAGTTTTTGACGACTCATATCTTTGGCCGTAAGCTTCAGGGATTCTGCTGCTACCTCCTTATATTCCCAGCTACGCCATAAAATTGAAGAACATGACTCCGGAGATATTACGGTATACCATGTGTTCTCCAGCATTAAAACTTTATCCCCTACACCAATTCCAACAGCACCACCTGAAGCTCCCTCACCGATAATAATTGATATTATTGGCGTTTTAAGGCGTGTCATTTCAAATATGTTTCTTGCAATAGCCTCACCCTGGCCCCGTTCCTCTGCTTCCAGTCCGGGATATGCACCTGGTGTATCAATAAGCGTGACAACAGGAATCTCAAATTTTTCAGCCATTTTCATCAGCCTCAAGGCTTTTCTGTACCCCTCTGGGTTAGACATTCCAAAATTCCGGTACTGCCTAGTTTTCGTATTATAACCCTTTTGCTGGCCTATGAACATATAGGACTGATCCCCAATTTTTCCTAATCCGCCTACCATGGCTTTATCATCCTTAACCGTTCTGTCTCCGTGAAGCTCCATAAAAGTACCCTTTGTCAGGGCCTTAATGAAATCCAGCGTATATGGGCGGTTGGGATGCCTTGACAACTGGACTCTTTGCCAGGCAGTTAAATTCTTAAATATTTCTTTTCGTGTAGCTTCTAATTTTGACTCTATTTGCTGACAGGTTTCCGTTACGTCTACATCACTTTCTTCTCCTATTAACCTGCATTTATCAAGCTGATCTTCTAATTCCTTAATTGGTAATTCAAAATCCAGATATTCCATTTTTGATGTGTTGATTCAAGTTAAACTCAGGCTACAAATATATAAACTTTGCGTTACTATCTGTCGTCAGATTTCAGTCTTCCCTTAAATTTTGTACTTTTTACAATTCCGTTGATCAGAACCGAGCTAAATATGATAAGGCCTCCAAGATAAAATGCTGTACTAAGCCGTTCCTTATCGCCAAAGAGCACCAGAGCCAGTAAAATTCCATATACGGGCTCAAGATTGTTTGTCAAAACTATGGTAAAAGGACTCATCTTTTTCAACAAATTGGTAGCCACAACAAAGGGATAAGCGGTGCATAAAACAGCTAAAATCATCAGATACATCCAGTCGTTACCTGACAGCATAAAAAATTCCGGAGAAAAGTCATTCTTAAAAAGAAGCACAAAGGTCAGAAAAACACCGGCAAAAAACAGTTCATAAAATGCAATTTTACTTCCTGAATAGGATGTGATAAGTCTGCTGTTATAAACCGAAAACAAGGCAACTAATACGGCAGAAGCCAGTGCCACCAAAATTCCTTCCGTATAAAGTTGTTCGCTTCTGAATATAATGACAAATCCCATTATGGTAATTACCGCAAGTATCAACTCATAAACTTCAATTTTATTTCGTTCAAAAAAAGGTTTAATGATAACTACAAAAAATGCACTTGACGACAAGGTGATAAGTGTTGTGGAAATGGTAGAAATTTTAATGGCGTGGAAGAAGGTAACCCAATGAAGTGCCACCAGGATCCCACCAATAAGAAATTTAAATAAATCTGCCCATTTTTCCTGAAATGGAATTCCCCTTATTTTGTGAAAAATAAATAAAGCAGCCGAAGCCAAAAAAACCCTGAACCAAACCAATGGGATCGCATCAATTGAGATCAGTGCTCCCAATATGGCTGTAAAACCCCAGATAAAGACTATAAAGTGCAGATGGAGTTGATTCTTAAGTTTATTTGTTGGCATTGAAATAAAGAATTGCAGCAATTATACCGAATATTATATTGGGTATCCATACCATTAATAACGGAATAGATTCAGCCGTAGACCCCAAAACCTCCGAAACCTTCATAAAAAACACATAAAGGAACATCAAACTAATTCCGGCTGCTAAGTTAAAACCGATTCCTCCTCTTCTCTTTTTCGAAGCAAGCGTTACTGCAATTAAGGTAAGTACAAAAGACGATATTGGCAAACTTGTCCTTTTGTAAAGCTCTACCTTGTAGTTATTCAAATTTTTCACACCTCTGTTCTCGGATTGCTTGATATGCCTGCTCAGGCTTTGAGATGGCATTTCACGGGCAAGATAATCTACATACAAAAGATCCTTTGGTGTAAAATTAAACACCGTGTCCATAAAACTTCCGTTATCAAGACTATCTTTATGTTCCCCTACAAAACGCTTCCGGTAGGTACTTAATCGGTAAGTGCTGTCCTGATCGTTCCACCTGATATTCTGGGAAATGATTTTATAAACAAGTTTGTTTCCGTCAAAATGCTCATATGAAAAATTATATCCGTTTTTTGATTTAAAATTAAAATATCCAAAATAGACATAATCATCCTGGCTCAACTGAAGACTGACCTTACTCACCGAACTTTTGGTTTTTTTCTTATATATGGAGCGCAGGTAATCCTCCTCAAACTTTTCCAGGGTTTTATTTGAGTCAGGAACGATAAAATGATTCGTATATAAGGAAATAACCGTGATGATTGTTGCCCCTATTAAATAGGGCTGCAAAAACCGTTTAAAAGATACTCCGGAACTGTGGATAGCGATAATCTCCGAGTTATTGGATAATTTAGAAGTAAACATGATCACGGAAATAAACAAGGCCAAAGGCATAAATGTATTTCCGTAGTTTATGATAAAATTGACATAATAGTCATTGATAATCTCCTGGACGGTCAGGTCCTCAGCTTTTAAAAATTTCCCAACCTTCTCGGCCACATCAATTGCCATGGCAATTGGTATTAAGATCAATAAGGTGAAAATAAAAGAAGTAAAATATTTTCTGAGTATGTATCTGTCAAGAATCTTCAAATTCAGGATTTTTTTTTCCGGATCTTCAACTTAGTTTGCTTATAAACGCTTGTCCATTTGCTTTACCATCATTTGCTTCCAAGTCATAAAATCTCCTGCTAAGATATGCTTTCTTGCCTCACGAACCAACCATAGATAAAAGCCAAGGTTATGAATGGAAGCAATCTGTTTTCCCAGATATTCATTAGCTGCAAAGAGGTGCCTTACATAGGCTTTGGAGTAGATGGTATCAACCGTGGTAATACCCATTTCATCCAAAGGTGAATAATCATCCTCCCATTTCTTATTCTTGATATTGATCGTACCATGGGCCGTAAACAGCATTCCGTTTCGAGCATTTCTCGTTGGCATTACACAGTCAAACATGTCTACCCCCAATGCTATGTTTTCAAGAATATTGATTGGGGTTCCTACTCCCATCAAATAACGAGGTTTGTCTTTTGGTAAAATCGAAGTGACAACCTCGGTCATCTCATACATCTCTTCAGCAGGTTCTCCCACAGATAATCCCCCAATGGCATTACCTTCTGCTCCCACTCCAGCTATATATTCTGCCGATTGTTTTCGTAAGTCTTTGTATGTACTTCCCTGAACAATCGGAAAAAAACTTTGTTTATATCCATAATTCTCGGGATGCTTATCAAGGTATTTCATGCATCTCTCAAGCCACCTGTGCGTCATATGCATGGAATTCCGCGCATAATTGTATTCACAGGGATAAGGGGTGCATTCATCAAAGGCCATAATGATATCTGCACCGATCTTTCTCTGTATCTCCATAGAAAACTCCGGAGAAAAGAAATGGGATGAGCCGTCAATATGTGATTTGAATTTTACACCTTCTTCATTGATCTTCCTGTTGTCCGACAAAGAATAAACCTGATAACCACCCGAGTCTGTAAGAATGGGCCGATTCCAGTTCATGAATTTATGCAAACCACCTGCTCCCTCAAGAATTGGGGTTTTGGGTCTGAGGTACAAATGATATGTATTACCCAGAATTATATCAGCATTGATATCCTCTTGCAGTTCTTTCTGATGAACCCCTTTAACGGAGGCCACAGTTCCAACGGGCATAAAAATAGGTGTTTCTATCCTGCCATGATCTGTTTCAATGGTTCCTGCCCTGGCGGCACTTTGTGGATCTTCATGATGAATGTTAAACTTCATGGGATAATAGAGGTTTATGAATGCCTAAACGTTGAATCGGAAATTCATCATATCCCCGTCTTCAACAATATATTCTTTTCCTTCAACCGATAGTTTACCGGCTTCTTTTACTTTTAATTCACTTCCAAAATGAACAAAATCATCATACTTTATCACTTCAGCCCTGATAAATCCTTTTTCAAAATCAGTATGAATAACTCCTGCAGCCTTTGGCGCTGAATCCCCAATATGAATTGTCCACGCCCTTACCTCCTTTTCTCCGGCAGTAAAATACGTCTGAAGATTAAGTAATTTATAAGCGGATCTTATAAGCTTTGAAACTCCCGGCTCCTCCAACCCAATATCCTCCAGGAACATCTGACGTTCTTCATAAGAATCAAGTTCCATGATGTCTGCCTCTGTTGCAACGGCCAAAACAAGTACCTCGGCATTCTCACCCTTAACGGCTTCCATAACCTGGTCAACGTAAGAGTTTCCCTTAACCGCAGAGGCTTCATCCACGTTACATACGTAAAGAACGGGTTTGTCTGTAAGTAACTGGATAGGCGCAATAAATTCTTCTCTTTCTTTTTCTGTAAGCTCAATGGCACGCACTGAAACAGAGGCCAGCAACTGTTCCTGAACCTTAGAAAGCACTTCTAACTCCTTTAAGGCGGCTTTATCTCCGGTTCTTGAAGCCTTTTTAACTCGGTCCAGTCTTTTCTCAACCGTTTCCAGATCCTTTAGCTGCAGTTCCATGTCTATGGTCTCCTTATCCCTAACCGGATCAATACTCGCATCCACATGGACAATGTTATCATTATCAAAACAACGTAAAACGTGAATGACAGCATCCGTTTCTCTGATGTTGGCAAGGAATTTATTTCCCAAACCCTCTCCTTTACTGGCTCCTTTGACCAGCCCGGCGATATCCACGATTTCAACTGTGGCAGGCACAACTCTTTGTGGATTGACCAGTTTTTCCAAGGTTTCAAGCCTGCTGTCCGGCACATTGACCACTCCTATATTAGGTTCAATGGTACAAAACGGAAAATTTGCAGATTGTGCCTTGGCATTTGACAGACAATTAAATAAGGTTGACTTACCTACATTTGGAAGTCCAACGATTCCTGCTTTCATTGTATTATTTTTTTGGACTGCAAATATAGGTGAATATTATTGTTTTTTAAGATGCGATTTTCGCTATTAAATGATTTTTATGGATCCACCCGATAACACATAAAAAAAGACCTCCAAAAACAGAGGTCTTATTTCTATATGTCAGATATTATTTAATTCACTATTGAAGCATTCCTGCCGCAACAGTTTCATTGGTAGCCGAATCGATCAATATAAAACTTCCGGTCTTTCTGTTTCGGGAATATTCATCCATCATGATCGGGCCAGTCGTACGAATCTTTACCTTACAGATATCGTTCATCCTGATTTCATTGTCATCCTTAATACGTTCCAGGGTATTTACATTGACCTTATAAACCACCTCATTGATCATTGCCATAGGCTCATTAGAGGTATGTTTCAATATATATTTTGCGCGTGGCCTGGCAGGTTGCTCGTTGAACCAGCAGATCATAGCTGTCAACCTCTGGTCCTTTACAGGCAAATTATTTGGTTTTACGATCATATCGCCTCGACTCAGATCAATATCGTCTTCAAGGGTGATGGCAACACTCATGCCTTCAAAAGCCTCATCAACCTCCTTATCATAGCGGTTGATGGATTTTATATGAGAATGGAACCCGGAAGGCAGTAACCTCACCTCATCTCCCACACGAAAGATCCCACCCGCAACGGAACCGGCGTATCCTCTGTAATCATGATTCTCTTCATCCTGAGGACGGATCACGGTCTGTATAGGAAACCTGGCGTCGACCATATTATTGTCACTGGTAATATGAATCGTCTCCAAGGTATGTAATAAAGGAGCATTCTGATACCAGGGCATATTTTCTGAGCGGTTTACCACGTTATCTCCATTCAGGGCAGATATCGGTATGTAGCGAACATCCTTGATCATCATTTTTGCAGAAATTTCTTCATACTGGTTCACGATATCGTTAAAAACCTCTTCTTTATAATCAACCAGATCCATCTTGTTGATACATACTATTACATGAGAAATCTGCAACAAAGAAGCAATAAATGAATGTCTTTTGGTCTGTTCTATAACCCCTTTACGGGCATCGATCAAAACGATGGCCACATTTGCCGTAGAGGCTCCGGTCACCATATTTCTGGTGTATTGTACGTGGCCAGGCGTATCGGCAATGATAAACTTTCTTCTAGGGGTTGTAAAATACCTGTAAGCAACGTCTATGGTTATTCCCTGTTCTCTTTCATCTCTTAATCCATCTGTAAAAAGGGCAAGGTCAACGGTTTCCATTCCTTTCCGCTTACTTGTTTTTTCAACCGAGGCGATCTGATCCTCGAAAATCGATTTTGAATCATATAATAATCTACCTATCAGCGTGCTTTTACCATCATCTACGCTTCCTGCAGTCGTAAATCTTAAGAGTTGATTGTTATCTATACTCATGATCTGTTTCTTTTTCAATTAGATTAAAAATAACCTTGTTTTTTCCGGTCTTCCATCGAAGTTTCCGAACGTTTGTCATCTGCCCGGTTACCCCGTTCAGTTTCACGCATGGCTGAAACCTCTTCTACGATCTTTTCAAGGGTATCCGCATCGCTTTCTATTCCACCAGTAATGGTGATGTCTCCTAGTGTCCTAAATCTTACCTTTTTGGTGTGAACCTCCTCATCATCCTGCATGATCAGGTAATCAGAAACAGGTATCCAGCTTCCGTTTCTCCAAACTACCTTTCTCTCATGGGCAAAATACAAGGAAGGAATTTCAATATTTTCCCGGGCAATGTAGTTCCATACATCCATTTCTGTCCAGTTACTAATCGGAAAGGCTCTGAAATGCTCTCCCTGCCTCATTTTACCATTAAAAAGGTTCCAAAGTTCGGGGCGCTGATTTTTTGGGGTCCATTGTCCAAAATCATCTCTGTGAGAAAAGAAACGTTCCTTTGCCCTTGCTTTTTCCTCATCTCTCCTACCGCCTCCTATGGCACAATCAATCTGATTATCTTCAATCGCGTCCAGTAAGGTAGTGATCTGCAATTCATTACGTGTTGCGTTCTTACCACTTTCTTCAACTACCCTATTGTTGTCAATAGACTCCTGTACTGATCCTACTAAAAGCGTGGCTCCTAATTTGCTGATCAAATCATCTCTGAATTGTATGGTTTCAGGAAAATTATGGCCGGTATCAATATGCAAAAGCGGAAAGGGTACCTTGGCCGGGTAAAAGGCCTTCTTGGCCAAATGAGCCAATACAATAGAGTCCTTTCCTCCTGAAAACAGAATTACAGGATTTTGAAACTGGGCAAATACCTCTCTTAAAACAAAAACGGCTTCCGATTCCAACTCATCTAAATAGTTCAAAAAATATTTCGTCATAACGCTAATTTTGTTCTTATACTGTTATAAATTTTCATAACGCTTTCTTCAATGGATAAATTGTCTGTAACAATCTCTACTTCCGGATTCTCCGGAGCCTCATAAGGTGCGTTAACTCCGGTAAAATCTTTGATCTCCCCGGCCCTTGCCTTTTTGTAAAGGCCCTTTACATCCCTTTTTTCGCATTCTTCTAAGGAAGTGTTTACAAAAATCTCGACAAAGTTATCATTTCCAACTACATTGGCAATGAATTCCCTATCTTTTTTATAGGGTGATACGAATGCTGCCAGCACTATGATGCCTGAATCCACCATTAAACCAGCTACTTCGGCAATTCGGCGTATATTTTCCTTACGTCCTTCAGGGCTGAAATCAAGGTCACTGTTTATTCCTTTTCTAACATTATCCCCGTCCAGGGTATAAGTCTTAAAACCCTCTTCATACAATTTTCTTTCCAGGCCATTGGCGATCGTAGATTTTCCCGAACCCGAAAGTCCGGTGAACCAAAGTAAGAAGGAATTTTGATTCAGGAGTTTTTTACGCTCTTCTTTGGAAATCGTGTATTTATGTCTGATTATATTTTCTTTCATGCTGTTTCCACATTTTCTGATACCAGTCCCAACTTGCTTTTATGCCATACTCGTTCGTGAAGGTAATATAAAATCATTTTTGTAATCACCTCTGTAATTCCAATCTTAAATCCGGTCAAAGGATTTCCGGAAATGATCCAAGCCAGAACTATGGTATCCAGTGTTCCAACAATTCTCCAGGTAATTGTTTTTCCAAAATGACGTTTACGGCTCTCAAGTAATTTTCCGTCACGGGTCAAATTTAACTTAAACCAGACTCTCTCATGGGCATAATAAAGAATCATTTTAGTGACCAGCTCAGAGAATCCAATTTTTAATCCCGTAAACGGATTTCCCGAGATAAACCAGGAAATCAGTATGGTATCCATGGTTCCAACCACTCTCCAGGTTAATGTTTTCGCAATATGTCTTTTACGAGACTGATCCTTCATGCTTGTTTCACGATAAACCAGGGGTTCAAAAGATTCTCTTTGTTGTATAACAAAGGTTCATCCGTTTCCTTGGATATAACTTCGAGTCCAACAGCTTCACAAATGGCCTGCCCAGCAGCCGTATCCCATTCCATGGTAGGTGCAAATCTAGGATAAACATCGGCCTTTCCTTCCGCAACCAGGCAAAATTTTAGGGAACTTCCCTTAGACACGATATTTACCTCCTCGAACTGATTGGATAAGGACTGAACAAATTCTGAGGTCGCATCATTCATATGAGAACGGCTTCCCACCACATTAACGGCTACTGATAACTCCCTGTTAGGTTCTATCCGGTTTTTATCAAAGTCAAGATCTTCAGCTCTGACAGAATGCTCATTAAGTTTAAATTTTGAAGCCATGGAATTTCTTACATCTGCAACATAAAGCTCCTTGGTATCCGGAACATAGATAACCCCTAAAAGTGGTTTACCCTTTTGAATCAGGGCAATATTGACCGTAAACTCGCCATTCCTTTTGACGAATTCCTTCGTACCGTCTAGGGGGTCAACGATCCAGCAGGTATCCCATCCCTTTCTTTCTTCAAAGGAAAGTAATTTATTCTCCTCACTGATAACAGGAAATTCCGTCTTTTCCAGATAAGAATTTATAATATCATTGCATTTTTTATCCGCCAGGGTCAACGGGGACTGGTCATCCTTGAATTCGACACCAAGATCATCCTGAGCGTAAACCGTCATAATAGCTTCACCTCCTTTGACCGCTGCTTCAACAGCTATTTTAAGGGATTTATTCATCCTTATTCATTTTATTTAGTATGAGATATCTATCAACAAAAGCCTTAATACCCTCCTTTATGGTAGTAGATGGCTTAAAATCTATATAATCGTATAAACCTTGAACATCAGCGTAGGTAGACGGAACATCTCCTGGTTGTAATTCTTTGTAAATAATTTTTCCTTTTTTACCAAGGGCTTCCTCAACCGCATGAACATAGTCCATTAAGGCCACGGGGCTGTTGTTTCCAATATTGAAAATCTGATAGGGTGCCGAACTTATCGAAGGATCCGGATCTTTGGGGTCAAAATCGGGGTTATTGGGCTTGGGTGGCAGCGGAATCAATCTTTTTACACTTTCCACGATGTCAGCAACATAAGTAAAGTCCCGACTCATTTTCCCATAGTTAAACACCTCAAACTCCTTGTCTTCCGCAATGGCTTTTGTAAAAATATGCAGCGCCATGTCCGGTCGCCCCCATGGTCCGTAAACCGTAAAAAACCGTAATCCAGTTGTCGGGATACCATACAACTGAGAATAGGAATGCGCCATCATTTCATTGGCCTTTTTACTCGCCGCATACATGGCCAAAGGATGATCCGTGTGATGGCTTGTCTTAAAAGGGACATCTTCATTCAATCCATAGACCGAACTCGAGGAGGCATATACCAGATGTTTAACCGGGAAGGCTCTGCAGGCCTCCAAAATATTCAGAAAACCTGTGATGTTGCTGTCCACATAAGAATGTGGATTGATCAGAGAATATCTCACACCAGCTTGCGCCGCGAGGTTTACCACATAATCAAACCGATGAACTTCAAAAAGATTCCGAATCTCATCCTTATCCGTTAAATCAAGTTTTATAAATTCGATATCTCCAGTAATGGGGACATTATATTGAATATTATCCGTATCCAAATTCATATCCTCCAGCCTGGCCAGCTTAAGCTTAGGATCATAATAATCATTGATGTTGTCGATACCTATAACCTCGTAACCTTCCTTTACAAGTAGTTTACTCAAGTGGTGGCCAATAAAACCGGCTGCTCCGGTAACTAAAACTTTCATATTCGACATTAAAATGTTCTACAATCTGCTATCAGCTATTCCTTTTTCCAAAATGGATTTTACGTCAAACATGACAAAATCCTCGTTACAGTACTTTTTAAAATCAAAAGACAAAAATTCCTTATGTGATACCGCCAGCACAACACCATCATATTTCTTGTCTATGGCTTCTTCCTTATCCAGGAGATCTATTCCGTACTCGTCATGAACCTCATCTTTTGAGGCCCAGGGGTCGTAAACATCAACATTCACCGAATAAGACTTCAGTTCATCAATGATATCAATGGCCCTGGAATTTCTTATGTCAGGACAATCTTCCTTAAAGGTTATTCCAAGAACCAAAACATGGGACCCGTAAATTTTTATTCCTTTTTTGATCATCAATTTGATGGTTTCCTGAGCCACATAAGGCCCCATGCTGTCATTTAATCTTCGCCCCGACAAGATGATTTCGGGGTTGTAACCCAGCTCCATGGCCTTGTGCGCAAGATAATAAGGATCCACGCCTATACAATGCCCTCCAACAAGGCCTGGCCTGAATGGCAGGAAATTCCATTTGGTTCCCGCAGCCTCTAATACATCATTGGTATCGATGTTCATTAACCTGAATATCTTGGATAACTCATTTACAAAAGCAATATTCACATCACGCTGCGAATTTTCAATAACCTTTGCCGCTTCAGCAACTTTGATACAAGGGGCAAGATGGGTTCCTGCAACAATTACAGATTTATATACATCATCAACGAACTTTCCTATTTCCGGGGTTGATCCCGAAGTCACTTTTAAGATCTTGGTTACCGTATGTTCCTTATCACCCGGATTTATTCTTTCCGGAGAATAACCCAGATAAAAATCTTTATTAAAAGTCAATCCTGAGAACTTTTCCAGAATTGGCCTGCATTCATCTTCAGTAGCTCCCGGAAAAACCGTAGATTCATAAACCACAATATCGTCTTTTGAAAGTACCCTGCCAACAGTCTCGCTGGCTTTATATAGTGGTGTAAGATCAGGTCGATTGTTCTTATCTACAGGTGTAGGGACAGTGACCACATAAAAGTTGGAATCCTGAATATCCTTTAATTCATTGGAAATCCATAAACCCTTCGAATCCTTTCTCAATACCTCAACTGAATTTACATTAACTCCGGCCAGTTCCTCTGAAGTCGTTTCAAGTGTAAGGTCAATATTTTTTCTTAATTCCCTGACGCGTTGCTGATTAATATCAAAGCCAACAACCTGATATTTCTTGGCAAATTCCACTGCTAATGGAAGGCCCACATAGCCCAGGCCAATGATAGCAATTTTTAAATCCTTCATTATTTCAATTTTTCGATTTACAAATCTAATTAAAAATTGTTCTTTTAAGGTATATGAGATCACCTTTCAAAGACCAATTCCTGATATATTCCTTATTTATTCTAACCTTGTCTTTCCAGATAACCTCATCATTGTATTTTTCAGGTTCTGAAGTTCGAGACAAAAGCTCATCTTCATTTTTATATTTTAAGGTTGCCGGCCCGGTAATTCCGGGTTTCACGGAGAGAATCAACCTATCTTCTCCTTTGAGCTTGTCCGCATATCCCGGGACATCCGGTCTGGGGCCAACAAGGCTCATGCTTCCCAAAAAAACGTTCCACAACTGAGGAATTTCATCCAGCTTGTATTTTCTTAAAAATCTTCCTGTACCGGTTATTCTCGGATCATTCATCATAGTAATTCGGCTCTCATTGCTGTCAGCTTTCATGGTTCTGATCTTAAAAATGGTAAAAACTTTTCCGTCATAACCGACACGTTCCTGCCAATATAAACCGATTTTATGCGTAGATATTGTGGCCATTAAAATTAAACCAAGAACAGGAATGAAAAATAATATCATTCCAATAAAAGAAAAAAAGAGATCAAATAATCTCTTTATAAACTTTTGCCATGATGTTAAACCCTGGTTCATATTCGTAAATCACCCAATAATCAGGTAAACCTCTTTCTTAATTTCTTAAACCAACCTAAGCGTTCATCTTTATGATATCCGTTACCGTATTTCCCATAACCATATCCGTATCCATATCCATATCCATAAGTGCCCCCGTACCGGTTCTGTACTTGAAAATCATTCAAGACATAGCTTATATGTTTTACCTCACCATTCTCATATTTCCCGTCAATCATTTTCGGCATGCCCCGTTGTGTATAATTTTGTCGGATCATATAGATAATGGCATCAGAATACTTGAACAATTCCAGGGCGTCGGCAACCAGCCCCACAGGAGGCGTATCTATAATGATATATTCATACTTTTCCTTGAGATTCTCAAAAAGTGTCGAGGTCTGATCACTTATAAGAAGTTCCGAGGGATTTGGTGGTACGGGCCCTGAAGTGATCAGCTCAAGATTTTCAATGCCTGAAGGAATCGTAATCTCTTCAAGTGTATTCTCACCAATAAGGTAATTTACCACTCCTATTTTGTTGTCGGCTCCAAAATCGGTATGCATCTTAGGTTTACGAAGGTCCAGTCCGACCAGTATGGTTTTCTTACCACTCAAAGCAAAAACCGTAGCCATATTTTCAGCACACAGGGTTTTACCTTCCCCGCTCACAGAGGAAGTGATCACAATGGTTCGGGATTGATTCCTGGTTTGAAACAGGAATTGAATATTGGAACGCAGCGCCCTGAAGGATTCCGCAACCGTTGAATTTGGTTTTCTGTGAACAATCAATCGATCTTTATCATATTTATTCTTACCTATGACCCCTAAAACAGGAATTTTATATTCCTTCTCGATCTCCTCAACAGATTGAAATTTATTATTCAGGGTTTCCTTAGTCAAAACATAAAGCATCGGTAACATCAGGCCAAGCATCAAAGCGATTAAATAATTAAATGAATTCTTGGGCTTAATGGGTAACTGGCCCGTGTCTTTAGCCTTATCCAGAATCTTTATATCCGATACGTTGGCAGCAATTGCGGTACCGGCCTCATAACTTTTTTGCTTTAAATAGTTGTAGTTTGATTCCGTAATATTGTATTTCCTTTGAAAATTAAGCAGCTGCTGCTCCTTGGGATTCAGGCTCCCCAGTTTGGCATTTGTATTCGCCATTCTACGATTTACACTGTTCAGTTTGTCCTGGGTGATTTTTTTTAAAGAACTAATTTGCTCCAGAAGAATCTGGCTCTCAAGTTCAATTTGGTCATTAACCCTGATCAATGGCGGGTAAGAAGGTTTCACCTTTTTTTCCAAACCTTCCCGGGTCTTTGCCAGCATAATTAAATTATTCACACTAGTCACAATTCCCGGATCTTCCATCTCTACCAAAGCGGGTGCCGGAATGTATTCGCTGTTGATTACGCTGTTGGTTGTGAGGTAACGCTCCAGATTATTCAAATAATCGATTCGGTTTAAAATCTGTTGGGATTCGTGATCAAGTAATGTAACCTCATTGAGAAGCGTAGTTCCCTCAACCGACAGATTATAGATCTTGTTCTTTTGTTTATAATCGCCAAGATCGGTTTCGATCGTCTTAAGGCTATTGGCCTCTATCTGAAACAAGGTATCAATATATTCCTGGGTTCGCAGTGCGTATTTAATTTTCTGTTCACGCTGATCCTTGTCAAGAACATTTACCGTTGTATTTAAGAAATCTTCAATTTTCTTTTTGTTCTCTCCTTCAAAACTCAGTTCAATGATGGAGGTTCCTTTCTTTAGGGTGGCTACGTCCACTTTCTGGTATCTCTTTACAATACCGTCAAAATTATTGAACCTGATGTAATAGACTCTGCCCGTAAGATCAACATCCTCATAAGTTCGTTCCACTTCAAAGGAGAAAAACGGGGAATCAAGCATACTGTTTAAGGGGAATACCTCTGAGAATTCTATCTCTTCAGGAATTATTTTCCTTGTATCATTGAGCTCGTAATTGATCAAGGTGTTGTTCTCATCATCCATCTCAAAGGATATTCTAACTTCTGAATTGCTCAGAAACTCCAGTTTCATATCCGTATTCTGTAACTGATACTTCATGGTATCTATTGTCACCTTAAATGGAGATCTACCATAAATATCCACTTTACGGAAAGTTCCTTCCGAATAATAATCCAGCGTGAGATCCAGCTGATCAACCACTTTCTCATTATGAGTTCTGGACTGCAAAATGGTAATAATGGTTTCTACCTTATCACTTGGGCCTCCCCAGTTAAAAGCAATATTGGTACTCGAGGAGAATAAAGGGTTCTGTTCATCCTTGACCGTAATCAAACTCTTCAAGCTATAGACTTTTTGTGAGGTAGTATTTACAATTTTGGCAATGATCAGGGCCAGAACAATAACCACAGCGAACAACTTCCAGTAACCCAATATTTTATAGAGATATTCCTTGATATCGAAAGACTGAATTTCCAGATCGAACTTGTTGACTTCCTTCATTTATTTCTATAATGCGTTAACTAATAATATGGTTGTTGTGATCAAAGACAAAACGGCAATTAACGAGGTAATGGTCTGCATACCTGAAGTTCCCGTACCCCAGGATTTTTGTTTGAGAGGCTCTACATAGATAATATCATTGGGTTGGATAAAGAAATTATTGGAATCAAAACTATTGATATCCAGCATATTTACCGTATACTTCTTGGTACCATCGATTCCCTTTCTGTACACATGCACATTTTCCCTGTTACCCGTAACTTTGATATCTCCTGAAGCCGCAATGGCCTGGACCAGGTTTACCTGGTTCAAATATAACACATTGATACCCGTTTTTCCAACTTCTCCAATGGTCGTGTAGCGTATCCCCGCCAACCTCACTTCAACAAAGACATCATTGGGGTCCTTAAAATATTTTTCGAACTCTTTGTCGATCTTTTCACGGACTTCATTCGTGGTGTAACCCAAAACATTGATATCCCCTAAATAAGGTAATCTGATATTCCCATGTTTATCCACGGAATAGGATGTAAAATATACACCAATCTCATTTCTATTGACAGCATTAGGAGCATTTTCCGATATAGAAGGATTAAAAACCTTACTTACATCCTCATCCGAAGATTTGATCTGTATATCAATCAAATCATCCACCTGCATTCTGTAGGGCTGGTCCTGAATCCTGGCTATGGAATCGGCTTGTTCCAATTCCCCTTGAAAGTAAACCTGTTTCTTCAATGGAATACAGGAGGTAAACATGGCAAATAGCAATAAAACTGCTATAATCTTCCTCATATTATCATTTTTGAGTCAATGGCAAATATAATTTTTAAATTAATATTAGAATAATTTTTCTTTCTAATTTAGCAAATAAAAATTGTACTGTGATGCATGCAGTCAAAGCTTATTTTAACTACCTGCTAACCTCTAAAAATCAATACGGAGTTCACTCCCCTTTTCTTTTTGATTATCTGACAAAAGGATTATCCGGAAAATCCATTCTGGATTTCAGTAAGGCAAGGCAATTTCGAAAAGAACTCGATCAATCCAGGGAATCCGTTATTGTACAGGATTTTGGGGCAGGATCAAAGGTTTTTAAAGGAAACAAAAGATCTGTTTCCAAAATTGCAAAAAATGCCGGGATTTCAAAAAAGAGGGCCAAACTTCTGGCCAAAACCCTTCATTATTTTAGGCCGGAGAATGTTCTGGAAATAGGGACCTCACTGGGTATTTCAACTGCTTATATGAGTATTGGAGCCCCAGAGGCCAAGATCACAACGCTCGAAGGGTGCTCGTCTACTGCCGGAGTTGCTAAAAAACAATTCGAGAAATTCAAAATGAACAATATCAAGGTTGTTGAAGGTAAGTTTGATAAAACCCTGGATTTAGTGCTGAAAAACCAGCAATACGATCTGATCTTTTTCGACGGTAATCACCAAAAAAGGCCCACCATTGAATATTTTGAAAAGTGCCTGAAAGCTGCTCACGAGGATAGCATCTTTATCTTTGATGACATTCACTGGTCGGTTGAAATGGAAGAGGCCTGGGAGTATATTAAGAATCACGGCTCCGTAAAACTGAGTGTTGACACCTTTAAATGGGGGCTTGTTTTCTTTCATACGGGCAGAGAAAAACAGCATTTCACACTCCGCCTTTAGGATTCTGTAGGAAGCCGCGGTAAAATATTAAATGAATATGCCTATTTTTATGCCATCAAAAAAATGATATGAAAATATATACGAAGACTGGAGATGATGGAAAAACTTCCCTCTATGGCGGAACACGGGTAAAAAAAAACGATCTGAGAATTGATGCCTATGGTACCGTAGATGAATTGAATTCATACCTGGGTTTGATAAGGGATCAGATAGATGAGGAAGGGCTGATCAATGACCTGATCAGAATTCAAAGTAGATTATTCACCATGGGCGCCATGCTCGCCACCCCGAAAGAAAAGGAAAAGAAAAAAGATGGCACCGATCGATTAAAAATAAAAAAGATCGAAGAGGCTCAAATTGACTTTTTAGAAAAACGAATTGATGAGATGAATGAAGTTTTGGATCCCATGACACATTTCATACTCCCTGGAGGCCATACCGTAGTGTCATTCTGTCATATAGCTCGGTGTGTTTGCCGAAGAGCCGAAAGAAAAACTGTTGAATTAGCTGACAATGAAATCATTAATGACTACATTCTTGTCTATCTGAATCGATTATCCGACTATTTATTTGTGTTGGCACGGAAATTGACCAAGGACTACCAGGTGAAGGAAATTCCTTGGAAAGGCCAGTAAGAAAGGGTGTTTTAAGGTTCTTTAACACCGGTAATAAAACGTTCTTTTAACAGCTGAAAAATAGTATCTAAAAAACTTGCATTTTTCAGTAAAAAAATTACTTTTGCATTTCAATTTAATTAATTTTCAATTATGTATTGGACATTAGAATTAGCATCGTATTTGAGTGATGCACCTTGGCCGGCAACAAAAGATGAGCTGATCGATTATGCAATACGAACCGGAGCCCCACTGGAGGTTGTGGAGAATCTGCAAGCCTTGGAAGATGAAGGGGAAAGTTACGAGGTCATTCAGGAGATTTGGCCTGACTATCCAACGGATGAAGATTTCCTTTGGAACGAAGATGAATACTAGAAAACAAAAGTCTCCAAGGAGGCTTTTTTTTTTACAAAATATCCTTTAGCTATTGAGAAAAGGCAATTGCTTCTGAGCAATTGGGCCTGAAGTGAACAAAACAGTTAGGTCACTTCCAATAGAAGGAAGAAATAATTACCGATCCGGGATCGGTTTTAATAAACGTTAGATTATGAGTTTTTTAAATTCAGTATTAAAGGCATTTGTAGGAGATAAGAGAAAGAAAGATCTAAAGCAGCTGCAGCCTTTAGTGGAAAAAGTAAGATCATTCGACCAGGAAATGTCTTCCCTGACCATTGAGGATCTTAGAAATAAAACAACCCGTTTTAAACAATTGATTGCCGAATCAAGAAAACCTTTTGAGGAGGAGATCCAAAACCTTGAGAAGGAAATCGAGACTGCTGGTATAGACAGAAAAGAAGCAATTTACAAGGAAATTGATCAGTTGAATGATCAGGCCTATGACGCTTCTGAAAAGGTGCTGAATGAGATTCAGCCCGAAGCTTTTGCCGTTATGCGTGAAACTGCAAAAAGATTTGCCAATAATGAAACTATCAAAGTAAAAGCGACAGCCTTTGACAGAGAATTATCGGTTCATGATTACGTGTCCCTTGAGGGTGACGACGCCATCTGGTCCAATTCATGGAACGCGGCGGGCAAACCCATTACCTGGGATATGGTTCATTATGACGTTCAGTTGATTGGCGGGTCGGTACTGCACCAGGGAAACATTGCTGAGATGATGACCGGGGAAGGAAAAACACTTGTGGCCACCTTGCCCATCTATTTGAACGCCCTTACCGGTAATGGAGTGCACGTAGTAACCGTTAACGATTATCTGGCGAAGCGTGACGCGGCCTGGATGGGGCCTATTTTTGAGTTTCACGGTTTGAGCATCGATTGTATCGACAATCACAAACCCAATTCAGATGAAAGAAGAAAGGCTTATCTCGCTGATATTACTTACGGAACCAATAATGAATTCGGCTTTGACTACCTGAGAGATAATATGGCCCACTCTCCTAAGGACCTGGTTCAAAGACCACATAACTACACGATTGTGGATGAGGTGGACTCTGTATTGGTAGATGATGCACGAACACCGCTGATCATTTCAGGTGCGATCCCACAGGGAGATCGTCATGAATTCAATGAATTAAAACCGAAGGTAGATGAGTTGGTCAGATTACAAAGCAAATACCTTATAGGGGTGTTGGCAGAAGCCAAAAAACTGATCGCGGAAGGGAATACGAAGGACGGTGGCTTCCTTTTGTACCGGGTGTTCAGAGGGCTTCCTAAAAACAAGGCCCTGATCAAGTTTTTGAGTCAGGAGGGAATCAAACAATTGCTTCAAAAGACGGAAAACTTCTACATGCAGGACAACAACCGTGAAATGCCAAAAATTGATGAGGAGCTTCTGTTTGTCATTGAGGAAAAGAACAATTCCATAGACCTTACCGATAAAGGGATTGCACATCTTTCTGGAGACAATGAAGATCATTTCTTTGTCTTACCTGATATGGGAATCGAAGTTGGAAAGATCGAAGCCAAGGACATATCAGCAGAAGATAAAGCCAGGGAGAAAGAAGAATTATATCGGGATTTCAGTATAAAGAGTGAAAGGATTCACACCATGAATCAGTTGCTTAAGGCGTATACTCTTTTTGAAAAGGATGTAGAATATGTGATCATTGAGGATCAGATCAAGATCGTGGATGAACAGACTGGCCGTGTTATGGACGGAAGACGTTATTCAGACGGGCTGCATCAGGCACTTGAAGCGAAGGAAAATGTAAAGATCGAAGCGGCAACTCAGACTTTTGCCACCATCACCCTGCAAAATTACTTTAGGATGTATCGCAAGCTTTCAGGTATGACCGGTACGGCCATCACGGAAGCGGGAGAATTCTGGGAAATTTACAAACTTGATGTGGTTGAGATCCCCACCAATATGCCTCTTATCAGGGATGATCGTGAGGATTTGATCTATAAGACAAAAAGAGAGAAATACAACGCTGTGATTGATGAGATCAACAATCTGGTCAACCAGCAAAGGCCGGTTCTTGTAGGTACTACTTCTGTTGAAATATCAGAGTTACTCTCTAAAATGCTATCTATAAGAAAGATAAAACACAATGTACTGAATGCTAAATTGCACAAAAAAGAGGCTGACATTGTTGAATCGGCAGGTAACCCGGGGGTGGTAACTATTGCTACCAACATGGCCGGTAGGGGAACGGATATCAAATTATCTGATGAGGTGAAAAAAGCCGGAGGTTTGGCAATTATTGGTACTGAAAGACATGACTCAAGACGTGTTGACCGCCAGTTAAGAGGTCGTGCAGGACGTCAGGGTGACCCGGGATCTTCCCAATTCTACGTTTCGCTGGAAGATAATCTGATGCGTTTATTCGGCTCGGACAGAATTGCCAAGATGATGGATAAAATGGGTCTTAAAGAAGGTGAGGTCATTCAGCATTCCATGATTTCCAAATCAATTGAAAGAGCCCAAAAGAAAGTCGAGGAGAATAACTTTGGAATTCGTAAGCGATTATTGGAGTATGATGATATCATGAACGCGCAAAGAGAGGTGATCTACAAAAGAAGAAGGCATGCGTTGTACGGAGAACGTTTGCAGGTAGACATAGTGAATATGATCTATGACACTTGTGATTCCATAGTACTGAACAATAAGGCAACTAACGACTACTCTAATTTTGAATTTGAACTGATTCGTTTCTCCTCCACTACTTCACCTTTTAGCAAGGAAGAATTTGAGGCTAAAGATGAACAGGTATTGGTTGAAGAGTTGTTTAAAGTAGTCTATGAGCACTATCAGAGTAAAATTGAACGAAGTGCTGTAGCAGCATATCCGGTGATCAAGGATGTTTATGAAAAACAGGGAGATCGATATGAGCGCATTGTTGTTCCGTTTACCGATGGCATAAAAACCTTGCAGGTAATTACGAATTTAAAAGATGCTTATGAAACTGAGGGGCAGCAGCTGGTTGAAGATTTTGAAAAAAATATCACCTTAGCCATTATTGATGACACCTGGAAAGATCATTTGAGAAAAATGGATGATCTTAAACAATCGGTTCAAAATGCTACTTACGAACAAAAGGATCCTTTATTGATCTATAAATTTGAAGCCTTTGAATTATTTAAACAAATGCTGGACAAGGTAAATAAAGAAGTACTTTCCTTCCTGTTCAAAGGAGAGCTTCCTAGTCAAAGCCCGCAACAGGTTTCTCAGGCAAGAGAACAAAAAAAGGAAAAAGTCCAGTTGAGCAAAGCTGAATTCAATAGTCCGACCCAGGATGTTCAGACCAATCAGACTCAACCACAGCAGGTAACTGAGACCATAGTCAGAACGGAAAGAAAAATTGGACGTAACGAAAGGGTTAACATCAAGAATATTGCAACGGGTGAATCCAAAACCGTTAAGTACAAACAAGCGATTCCGTTGATCGAAAAAGGGCAATGGGTGCTTATCTCAGAGGATTAAACAATTCTTGAATATTAAAAATAAAGATGGGGTGAATTTATCAGTTTAAATTCATCCCATTTCTAATTTAAAACCTTTTTCATTGTTTGCTCCCGCTGAATTTTTCCTGTTTCTGTGTAGATAAACGAGTTCACAAAATATACTTTTCTCGGAATTTCGAATTTTAACAAAATTCTCGGGCGCTCTTCATGATACGATTTTAATACTGACAAAAGATCATATTCCTGATCACTTTCTACAAATAGGACCATTTGTTCTCCCAATCTTTCATCCTTTTCCGGGCCAAGAAAAAAAGGAACATGAATAAGTTTGCTCAATTTTTTTTCGATCAGCTCCGGCATTAATTTAATTCCGCCTGAGTTGATAACATGATCATGCCTTGCGATCCATTGAAAAGAGCTGGGTGAAATTAGTTTCACAATATCATTGCTAACCACCTGATCCGCACATATATCTGGTGCATCAATGACCAGGCAGCTTCTTGAATCTCTTGAAAAATTAATGTTGGGTAATGCCTTATAAACAGTTTTCCCCCCTTCAAGGCCTGAGGCTTTATTGAGTGGTGCAAGGGCAACATGGGTTACGGTTTCCGTCATGCCATAGGTGGCATATATTTTTGTTTTCAGATCAGTAATTCTTTCTTTTAGTTCATCAGAAACTGCTCCTCCTCCAACGATCAGAGCACCTATGTTCCCAAGCTTCTCAAGACTATTCTGGACCTGTAACGGGACCATAGCTGAAAAATCATACCTTATATCCCTAATTTCAGGAGTACCTGAAGCTTCAACCATATCCATTTCCCAGCCCTTGATCATGGCTCGTACCAACATCATCCTGCCGGCGATATAACCTAAAGGAAGGCAATGTAACACTTTGGCCCCCTCATTTAAAGCAAAAAAAGATGCCGTTGCCTTTGCTGAATTTATCATGTGTTCCCTTTTCAAGGAAATTTCCTTTGGTACACCCGTAGAGCCTGATGTCTTTATACGAATTAATCCAGATTCAGAAAACCACTCTGTCACAAAATCAGAAAGTTCAGGATAACAGGCATCAACAAATTGAATCAGGTCATCCTCATGTAAGAATGACCTGTCATTCCATTTAAATTTTGGATGTAAAAGACTAGTTTTCATCATTCAAAGGAGCCTCACCAACAGGTCCCAAAAGTTTATTTTTCCAGTTGGACCAGTTATATTTTTTAGCCAAGAAATAAATGACCAAGGGATAGACCACAAATACGGGCAAAAACATATACATGTCTAAAGACGGTTCGGAAATATCCTTAAAGAGTGCCTCGGTTTGAAAAGCTGCCCAATTTACTGTTACAATTACCGCAGCCACAATATTATTTGCGGCATGCATACCCAAAGCCAGTTCGGTTCCTTCATCCATTAGGGTTATGATCCCAAATAAGAATCCGGTTCCAATATAATAGAGGAGGATCAAAGACCCTAATTTCTCGATTTCCGGATTAAAAGCATGCATCAATCCAAAACCAATCGATGTAATCAAAAAGGGAACGGCGGCACTTTTAAATCCAATCCCGAGCCCCTGCATCAGGTAGCCTCTAAACAACAATTCTTCGAAACTAGTTTGTAATGGAATGAACAGAAACGCAACAACCAAAAGAATCAAAAATGGTACAGGTTTGAAATTCAATACGAAATGATCCGGATGAATCACATAATCAATAGCGATGAATAAAACAGAAATCAAAAACCAAAATACAAACCCGTAGATGACCCTGTTCCAATCCACTGAAGAGCGCGAAGTAATTAAACTGCGGATACTTCGAACATGAACTTTCTTAACAGAAAACAACAAGGCAAGCAAACCAAATACAAAGGTGAGTAGAACAACAAATAAGTAAAGATTAGAATCTATTCCCAGATCAGCAAAAGCATTCTGAGAGCTAACGATCAAATCATTTACACCTTCGGCTTTATTCAAGGCAACAACAAATAGAGGTACCACCCCTATCAATTGCCAGCCAAGAAAAACAATAATAATCGTAAGGATATAACGCCACCAGTCATTTTTCCCGGTGTAGGCCTGTTCAATAAAGTTCATGTGGTAAAATTTTTTCTAAAAATACTATTATTCAATTTAAAAACTGTTCTACTTCCTGCCATTTTCTATCTTTAGAATAATGCAAGGCTCCCTTATCCACAAAAAGCGGACAACTGATATTGTTTGTAAAAAGGCCGCCCGTTCCTAATCCTTGAGGAAGGTTATTATCCAGCGTATAGGTAAACTGAGCAATGGCATTCAAACCAATATTGCTTTCAAGAGCCGAAGTGATCCACCAGCCAATCCCTTTTTTTTTGGCTAGCCGGATCCAATCTCTACTTCCCTGAAAACCTCCTACCAGACTAGGTTTTAAAATGATGAATTGTGGGCTTATTTCATCTAATAGCTTCTTTTTATCCTCAATATTGACAATCCCGATCAATTCTTCATCAAGAGCAATTGGCAGCGGTGTTGATCGGCATAAATTGTACATGGTTTCTGTTTGGCCCGCTTTTATTGGCTGCTCAATAGAGTGAATATCCAATTGGGACAGAGCTTCAAGTTTTCTCATGGCCTCATTCGGATTAAATGCTCCATTAGCGTCAACGCGCAATTCCAGTTCAGATGCGTTAAACCGACTTCTAATATTTTTTAAAAGACTCAGTTCAGTATCAAAATCAATAGCACCAATCTTCATTTTAATGGTTGTAAAACCTTCCTGAAGCTTTTTCTCTATTTGATCCTTCATAAACTCCTCACTTCCCATCCAGATCAATCCATTAATGGGTATTGAATCCTTGCCTTGGGTAAAACCGGAAGGAAAAAGGTCATACCCGGACCGGCTATATAAAGACAGCAAAGCCTGCTCCAGGCCAAACTGAATCGAAGGGAATTCTCTCAATTCCTGCAACAATAAATCCTTTTCCAGCGAGATATTGTTACACAGCCATTTCAGTTTTGCTTCATAACCCTCCCGATCATCGTAACTCAGGCCACGAAATAATCCGCACTCTCCAATGCCGCTTTTCCCATCGGACTCCAGCATCAGAAAAAACGTTTCCTTTTGTTTTAGGACACCTCTTGATGTACCCCCGGGAATTTTAAAGTTTAAAAAATATCTGTGAAATGATGCTTTAATAACCAAGTTTTTGAAGATTTAAAACAAATATATACTAATTCTAAAATTTTAATACGGGGTTCTTTCCAGAACTATTTTTCTAATAGATTCTGGCAATCCATCCCCCACCGGAAACCATATTTACCGGTATGATACTGTTCCGGTCTACCTCGAGGATTTCCTTTTTATAATCTTCCGCATGCCTTGAAGCATTTACTCCATCTTTAAAGATTTCCATTTTATAGGTTTTATCGACTGGTAAAAAATCCAGGCTCAGTGTAAAAGACCTGGCCGTATTATCTGTCATGCCGGCTAAAAACCAATCCTCATCCTTTCTCCTTCCCATTAAAACATAATCAGCCACTTGGGCATCAAAAACAAGAGTCTCGTCCCAAGTTGTGGGAATTCCACTTATCAGATCAACGGATTCCTGTTCTTCTCGGTATCTGCTCGGGGATTCGCATAACATCTGTAAAGGTGCCTCATAGATCACATACATAGCCAACTGATGACACCGGGTTCCCATGGCCATTGGCCTTGTAAAACTAACCGCATAATTCCTTTCATGTGCATTGGCCATTGCCCCGGGCGTAAAATCCATCGGTCCCGCTGCCATTCTGATAAAAGGAATGGTTACATTGTGTTCAGGTGTAATGTCATGACTCCATTTATTATTTTCATTCCCTTTGACACCTTCGTAATTGATCAAATTGGGCCAGGCCTTTTCTATGCCAGCCGGCTTAAAGGCCCCATGATAATTTACAAGAAGCTTGTGTTTCGCCGCAATTTCAGCAATCCGTTCATAAGAATTTACCATATACTGGTCACTTCTTTGCATAAAATCCACTTTGACTCCCTGAGCTCCCCAGGAGGCATAAAGAGAAAGTATTTCCTCCGTATCCTCATCAAGAGGCTTCCAAAGGACCCACAGGATGATACCAACATTTCTATCTTTTGCATATTGAATCAATCCCTTGATATCGATTTCAGGATTGGCCTCCTTGATCTCTGTGGTAGACTTTGTCCATCCTTCATCCAGTATCACATATTCAATGTTGTTCTCAGATGCAAAATCGATATAATATTTATAAGTCTTATCATTTATTCCGGCTTCAAAATCAACCCCGTATATATTGTTGTCATTGTACCAGTCCCAAGCCACCTTCCCGGGCTTGATCCAGGATGTATCCTCAATCTTCGAGCTGTTCGAGAGCTGGGTAACTAAATTAGACTCAAGAAAAACCTCATCCTTATCGCCTATAATAAAAACGCGCCAGGGATACTCTCGCGGCCCGTCTACTTTAGCGATATAATCTGCTTCCTTTTCAATAATCTGGTTTCGATCAGGAGAATTCAATTCATTGGCAGTGGCCTTCAAAACAAATTTAGGAAATACAGACTGTAAACCCTCACCTTCCTTTCTAAGGAACATTCCCGGATAATTGTGCAAGGCAGCTTCCGTAAACAAAACCTTTGATTCAGCATGCTCAAACATAACCGGTAAACTGCAGAAATCACCCATTTTTAAATCCGAAACTTCCTTGTGCAAATAAAACCTTTCATTATGGGAGTACATCGATTCTTCCTTTGGGAAGTAAGACTTGGCTCCTTCAGGAAACCGAAGATTCAAAATTTCATTTTCAACAATTCCAGAAGTGGATCTTGAATCGATGAATTTATAGGCCACACCATCATTGAACAACCGAAACACGATCCTGTAGCCATCCTTGTAATTCAGGTTTAGTTCCAGATATTCACTTTTGATTTTAGCGTCTTTATGAGGAATATCAGGCCTGATAGATTCAGTTTTCTTGTCCAGGGTAGAATTTTTCAATTTCGCCTTTTGCCCAAGGGTTCTTTTCCCTCCCATGAGCATGGCAATAGTTGCTTCTTCGATAACAATCTTTCCATTTAAACTAATGTTCCAATTAATGTCACCCTCTGTTTTAACCGTTAATAACAGCCTGCCATCGGGGGAAGAAATCGATTCGGTCTGCCCAAAAATATGGGAGGTAACAGCAACCAGCAGTAGAAAACACAAGTAAAATCTAATATTATAATTGGACAGCATATTTCAATGATTTGGATAGGATCATAAATATAAAAAAACCCCTTCAAATAGCTTTCCAATTCTACATTTTAAATATATATTTGTTGGTCCAAAAGGAAGATTAAATTCGATATATGCCTCCGTAGTTCAACGGATAGAACAAAAGTTTCCTAAACTTTAGATCTAGGTTCGATTCCTAGCGGAGGTACTTTTTCCTAAAGGGAGTGTAAGGTTACCCCCATAAATTTTCTTCTCAATTATTATTTGCTCAACTGTTAAATTAACCTATCTGATCTCATAGTGTAAAACTGTGAAAATATTCTCTTCAATAAACTGACTTTAAACAGGTTACCATTTAGCCAAATTGCAAAAATTGATATTTTTTTGTACATTTACCAAATAAGTCCAAAAATCAAATTGCTATGGTTAAAAAGTTACTTTTATTTTTATTTTTTTTGTGCACCTCCTTAAACGTTGGTCAGGCTCAACAAATCGAACTCCTCGGATTAGGAGTGAATGGAAAAACTTCAGAGTCTTTATCAATTTCTGATTGGAATTCTGTCAATGAGGTAAAGGCTTATGCCACTTCAAAAGGATTTAATGCAATCCCTCCATCGGACGGGGTCTTGTTTGACAATGGATCTGATTCTGATTCAGAATGGTCTCAAATATCAGGAGATCAAAATCTTTCCTCAGGTTCAGATCCTTCTATAGGAGTCTATTCAAGGAAGTTCTCATCACTTACAAACTCTGTTATTAATGCGGTAATTAAAAGTGGAATGGAAGACAACATTCATTCATTCTACGCACTTATTCATCGAAATCGTTTGGAATTAACCTACACAAGCTATTCCGATATAACACCTGTCTTCATGTATCACAATGGGTCCGCAAATCCATACACTTATTCAATCGATTTCGAACCTGCAAATGAATCCAGGGATATTGTTGTCCGAATCCCCGTTTCGGAATTGGACGCAACAATTCGAAACATGATTATAAATATAAAATCCGATGATGGATATTTAAATGCAACTTTCTCTGAAAATACCTATGATCAGGGAAACTCGTTTCTTTTATTCGAATATAAATTCGAAAATATTCCAGGGGATATAGATCGGTTGGATATTTCAATTTATTCACCCGATCCGGCTTCAGACAATTACAATGGAGACTCCTTTATTGTTGGTGGAGTGGTTGTTGATGTTGAGAAAGTCTACGATGGATGCACGCTAACGCAAGGATACTGGAAGACCCATTCACTTTGTAAATCCGGTAACGGAAATGGTCCCAGAAGGGACTCTACATGGGATTTAATTCCTGGTGGTTACGCTGAAAATACCAGTTTTTTTCTTTCGAAACAGAATTATTGCGAAGTGTTTGACACAAAACCTGGTAAGGGAGGGAAATATTATATTCTGGCTTACCAATACATTGCTGCCCAATTGAATTTGCTCAATAATTCAGATCCAAGTGACATTGCCGATGCATATAAGGAGGCTACAGATTTCTTGGAAGAACATACGCCTCAGGAAGTGAAAGGCAATAGAACATTGGAAGATAAGGCAGTTAAACTGGGTGGAATTCTTGATGATTTTAATAACGGAAGAATTGGACCTGGTCATTGTGATGATAAGGATGATACTGAAAACGAAGAAGAAATTCAGACGGTTTGGATTAAAGAAATTAGAAACAAACCTCTTATTTACCCAAATCCGGCTACAGAAGCAGGCAAAATTGCGTTTAAATCGAAAGAGAATGGTATTTCCTCAATCGAAATGTTCAATATTCATGGTCAAAAAGTTGGAACCTTCTTCAATGCAAGAACTAAAAAGGGTCAAGAGACTGAGATTGAATATGATGCCTCAAAACTGCCAAAAGGAATGTATTTTGCCGTGATTAAAAATGGAACCTATATTTACAAAGAAAAGATTGTTATTGGTAATTAAAAGATCTTTGTTACGAAGCAGGTTCCTCTTGGGGCCTATTTCTGATAAGCGACAAACATGGAAATTGAAGGCACTCTGACTACACCGGAGAGTATTTCACCACTTTTGAGATTGAATTCATCCCCTCTTACGGCTAAAGTCCAGCTACCTTCAATTTCCATTTCAACAGGAGCCTCATTTGCATTGTAGACCACAAGGATATTCTTCCAGGAATCTCCATTGGCATGATCCTTTATTTGATAGGCAATAAGACCGGGTTCCGTCCTTTCAAATGACAGATGTTTTCTCACCTCATCTCCAGAGGTCATCCTAAATGCCGGATGATCCTTTCTTAGTCGGATTAGATTCCTGTAATACTCAAAGACTTTCAAATGATCAGCCTTCCAGTTCCAGTCAATCTGATTGATGGAATCCGGTAAATTATACGAATTATGTTCTTCAGCCTTCGTCCTGAGCATTTCAGATCCGGCATGAATGAATGCTACCCCCTGCGAGGTCATAACCACCGCATTGGCAAGCTTATCCATGGCGATTAAGGTTTTTTTACCGGTGTCGGGTCGTGACACTTTCAATTTATCATACAAGGTATGATTATCATGACATGAAACATAGGAAATAGCCTGCCAGGGGTCATTGGCCCAAGCAGAATCTGAATAATTAACTTTACCATAGTCCACTTCAGGATGTTCAATAGAACCCACAATGCCAAACTTTACCGACTCCTCGGCCCCTTCTGCCCCACTGACAAATCCAGTGCTTTCATCTACAAAAACCGAACCTTTTAGACCGTCTCTGATATCATCACTAAACGCAGTGATTAGGGGCATTTTTATGATGTGTTTTTTTAAGGCTCTTTTTTCTTCAGGCAACGGGCTGTCTCCTGCGGTCCATCCCTCTCCATAGACAAAAATATTAGGGTTAACATCTTTAAGGGTTTGAGCAACTTCATTCATCGTTTCAATATCATGAATACCCATAAGATCAAATCGAAATCCATCCAGATGATACTCTTCTGCCCAGTATTTGACAGATTCCAGAATGAATTTCCGCATCATGATCTTTTCAGAAGCCGTTTCGTTTCCACAGGCTGCAGCATCAGAATAGCTTCCATCGTCTCTAAATCTGTAATAATATTCCGGACTTTCCAGATTAAAATTAGAATTCTCAGTCCTCCCTGTATGGTTATAAACCACATCAAGAATAACCCCTATCCCATGGTCATGAAATGTTTTGACCATTTGTTTAAACTCCTTAATACGCACCTCAGCGTGAAAAGGATCAGAAGAAAAAGATCCCTCAGGAACATTGTAATTTTGGGGATCGTAGCCCCAGTTGAATTGTGCACTGTCCAGCCTGCTTTCATTGATGGCATAGTGGTCAAAAGTGGGCAATAAATGTACATAATTAACCCCAAGCTCATTTAAATGATCTATACCCGTGGCAACTCCACCAGGCCCTCTGGTTCCTGATTCCACCAACCCCAAATAGGTTCCCGGACCCGAAGACCCTGACTCCGGATGAATCGTCATATCCCTGATATGCATTTCGTAGATTATGGCTTCATTCGGATAGTTTAATTGAGGGCCTTTGTCCTGATCCCAGTTTTCAGGATTTGTGAGTTTCATATCAAGAACCATGGCCCTTTTTCCATTCACCCCAACAGCCTTGGCATAAACCCCAGGGGTCTCATCAAGCCATTCACCGTCATATTTTACCTGATACGTATAATAAGTTCCGTTCCAGTCACCATCAAGTTCTTTGACCCATGCCATGCCACCAGGGCCCTGCTCCATTTCAAATTGTTCAAAAGGTTCTCCTCCTTTGCCCTGTCTGTACAAATTTAACCGAACCTTATCGGCATTCTGAGACCATAATTTAAATACGGTAGCCTCTTCACGGTAAGAAAGCCATAGCCCTTCCTCACCAGGGCTTTCACCGGACCTGTGGGAATGGCCTTTTTCATTTTTATTTGAGCAGGAACCAAGCACACTAATCAGAATTAGGAAAATCGCCGCTCTCAAAGGTTTCATCATTTTTAATTGATTTTACGTTTTTCATGGTTTTTTAAAAATCTTCTTCATACAGTCTTAACCTGCTCTGAACCCTGCTTAACTCAGCCTGTAGCTTTTCCATTCTTTGAAGCAGATTCAGCACGACATCTACTCCCTCAATATTTACATTGAGTTCACGATGAATCCTTATAATACGGTCAACTTCATGTAACCTGTCCTTATGCAGATACAAGGTATCTTCAAGAGCAACGATCTCAAGTAATCCCTGATCATCCAGTTCTCTGAAAAAAGAAATCTTCGCCTGATACAATTCACAAAGATGATGAACAGAAATGTAATTCTCTATTTTCATAATTATCTCAATTTAGACAGTTCGTTAAACAACTCCTTTTCCTTTGAACTCAGGTTCTCAGGAATTTTAATTCGATAAGTGATGATCAGATCACCAAACTGACCTTCTTTTTTATAGACCGGAAAGCCCTTCCCCTTCAATTTCACCTGGGTTCCGTTTTGAGTACCTTCCTTAACTTTTAGTTTAGCCTTTCCCTCAAAGGTATTAATGACCAGCTCTCCTCCTAAAACAGCCTTATACATATCCAGATCAACTGTCTTAAAGAGGTTGTTTCCATCTCTTTTGAACTCAGTGGAATTATCGATTTGAAATCGTATGTGCAGATCTCCTTTCGGTCCGCCATTTACGCCTTCTCCACCATAGCCCTTTATTTTGATTGTCTGTCCATCCCTTACCCCTGCAGGAATAGTAAGTCGTATATTCTTGCCATCAACGGTCAAAGTTCTCTTGTGCGTATGGTATACATCGTTTAGGCTCAAATGAAGATCTGCTTGAAAATCCTGCCCCCTGAAGGTTGCTGACCTGCCTCTGAATGACCTGCCGCCGCCAAACATGGAACTGAAAAAATCAGAAAAATCTTCTTCAGAAAAATGTCCGGAATACGTTTGTCTTTGAGACTGGCCTCCTGACTGGCCCCTGGAACTCCTGTCCCTGTAATATCCCTGTTGTTTGGCTTTTTCAAATTCTTCTGCATGCTTCCAGTCTTTACCGTAAGTGTCATACTTTTTCCTGTTCTCCGCATGGCTCAAAACCTCATTGGCTTCGTTTATCTCTTTGAATTTTTGCTCAGCCTTCTTATCATTCGGGTTCAGATCCGGATGGTACTTTCTCGCCAGCTTTCTGTAAGCTTTCTTGATATCAGCTTCTGTAGCTTTTTTATCTACCCCAAGTATTTTGTAATAATCAATAAATTCCATGTCAACGAATCAATTAAGAATTAATTGGATGCATTTGGCGGATTGTGTTCCATGATATATTCAGTAATGGTGGTATACAAATGTTTCCTTGTGTTTTCACCTTCATAAATTCCGTGAGACCTGTTGGGATAGGCCATCATTTGAAACTGTTTATTTTGCTTTATCAATTCATTGATCAGGATTTCAGCACTCTGATAGTGAACGTTGTCATCGGCAGTCCCGTGAATCAAAAGGAGGTTTCCTTCAAGATTTTTGGCATAGGTAACAGGAGAACCATCTATAAAATCCTGCATATTCTCCTGCGGAAGGCCCATATAGCGTTCCTGATAAATATTATCATAAACCAGCTGATTGGATACAGCGGCTACGGCTACTCCGGTTTTATAGATTTCAGGGAACTTAAACAACAGATTCAAGGTCATGGTTCCTCCGCCACTCCATCCCCAGACACTGATTCTTTCCTTATCAAGATATTCAAGCTTTAACAGTTCCTTCGCGGCCAGGCCCTGATCTCTGACATTAATTCGGCCCACCTGACGATAAATACTTTTTCTCCATTCACTTCCTTTTAAACAAGGAGTTCCTCTGTTATCCATATTCACGATGACATATCCCTTTTGAGCCATCATTACATCCCATAAACCGACCTGTGTATCTGTAGCCACCTGTCCCCAGGGTTCACCATAAACATTAAAAATAACAGGGTATTTTTGATTTGGATCGAAATTTAAAGGAAGTACCATTTTTACATCGATCTCAATACCTTCTTCCGTGGTTACTTTTGTAAATTTCACCTCCGGAAGTGACAGCGTTGACCTTTTTTCGGCATAAGCCTTATTATCAACTATTGTCTTAATGATCTTATGATCCGGCAAGCTCACAAACCGCACGGTTCTTGGCGTTTTTGCACTTTGATGGGTATGGATGCCATACTTTCCGTTGGGGGCGATATTGTAATTGTTAACCCCGCTAAAACTCGCCGGCGTCAGTCTTTTTTGCTTGCCTTTACCTTTTATATCGGTACTGTATAAGTATCGTTGCATGCTATTTTCCGGGGAAGCCATATAATAGATACCTTTTTCTGTTGGAACGCGCATCGAGGCCACATCATAGTCAAACGGCGTCACAAGCACCTTTTCACCTGTACTGATATGAACTTTATAAATATGCCTCCAGCCATCGTTTTCAGTCATTCTTAAAAAAGCTTTCCCGCCATCAGCCAGTTCCAGATCATTGCTTCCCCAGCTATTAGATGAAATATCCGGGTACAAGAGCTCAATATAGGTGTCTTCTTTTTCCGTATACACTTTTCGCAAAGCCTTTGTAGATGGTTCGTAGGACCATACAATAAGCGTATTCTGATGCCTGTTCATTTGCTGGATCAGCAGTAGATCATCATTCACCCACTGCATTCCGGGAACATAATTCTCTCGTTCCCCGCCGTACAAAGGAACCCAAACGGTTGTTCCTTTTTTGAGGTCGATCACTCCAATCTTTGCTGCAGAGGGTTCCTGACCCACTTTGGGATACTGAACAGGTATTGGCCGTGAATAGATAGAATCCGTGTTGTTGATCATATAGAACACACCTGTATCTGAGGCATCCAAATTCCAGAAAGCAAGATAACTATCCTCAGGGCTGACGCTAAAACCATCTCGCTTACCAAATTCCTCTTCATAGACCCAGTCAAACGTACCATTAATGATATCCCCATCCCCATCGGCAGTTAACTGTTCTATCTCACCTGTTTGAAAATTTTCTTTGTAAATATTGAACTTATGTACATAAAAGACATATTTATTATCTGATGAAAACTTAGCAAACATTAAGGAGGAAGGTTCCATAGACATACCCAATTGTTTCAGTTCTCCTGAATCTTGATCAAAAACCCAATAATCTCCTTTGGTATTGGAGCGCCAGACTCTGCTTGAATTTGTAAAAATCAGTACTTTTGAACCATCTGCCGACAGGCTAAAACTCTCAATCTTTAAGGGGCCCTTCCCGGTCACTAAATTTGACGCAGACACGAATTCGCTTTGACTCTGGGTTTGACTGTCATAGCGTACCAATCTATCTGCCTCCGGGTTCTGTTTGGATTTTTCAATGATCACATAAGCGTTTCCGTTTTCGATCCATTGTATGGTGCGCTCATAGCTTTGACTGAACTCACCGGAATAAATTCGATCAAGGTTTAACAATTGAGAATTCATATTCTCCTGGGCCACAATTAAACTGAAAGGAATCAAAGCCAGGAATAAGGCAAGATTAAAATACTTACACATATCTATTGTATTGTTTTACTGATAATTAAATAGGTTTAATTTATCCTCTTATTTATTTTGAAAATCACTTCTGTGATCATGATAAAGATAGGGTTTTTTTGACCATTTCCCTGATGAATAGTATTGAAATAAGTAAGTTACAATGAAGCCCAAAATCAAATTCAACCTTCGATATTCAAATTATATTTAAGCAAAAGGCCTTTGAGGTTTGATCTCGAAAACTTTGCTCCTTTAAGCTTGTTGGCTTCAGGATCTATTGAAAAATTATCAGCGGTACTGAAATCAACTTTGTCAAGCGTGGTTTGATCGAAAACAGCACCCTCGAGATCGCTTTCAATAAATTCAGAAGATTCCATCATGGCGTTGGAAAAATCAACATTTCTAAGCTGACAATTAAAAAATTTTGTTGATGGTATTTTTGCCTTGAAAAATGAGCTGTTATCAAGGATACTAAAAGAAAACTGAACAGAAAGGCCAAAATCGTTACAATTTTCAAACCTGAGACCCAACAATTTGCATCGGTTAAATATACATTCCTGAAATAAGGTACCATTAAGTGTACAAAGGCTCAAGTTACATTCAATAAACTCACAGTCTATGAAATCGATCATTGAAAGGTCTTCTCCTGAAAAATTACAGCCCTTAAAGCAACAGGCCTCAAAATCAGCTTCGATCATTCCTTTCGCGGTAAAATCCTCATTATCAAAGTGCTGTTCTTTGTAATACTGTTCTTTCATCCCCTAATTGGTTCAATTGTATTCATCATGGTCCTAAAGCGAAAATACATCATTATACCTTGCTATTCTAAAACCTTTCTTCAAAACCTCTTTGGTGGCTTCGCTAGCAGGGTCCAGAAGTGGATTTGTATGGTTCATATGAATAAAGATCACTTTATATCTTTCTTTATCATTCAGAGACTGAAATTTTTTCATGCTTTCAATGACAAAAGGGTGTGGGATTTCTGAAATATCCCTGTTATTGATCTCTTTTGCATCAAAAAATGTCGCATCCAGAAAGGCATAATCCACCTTTTTGACCTCATCAGCAATGTTTAGGTTCCATTTTTCCCATTTATCAATATCAGGTATAAATAAAGCGCTTTTATTCGGGCCATTAATTCTGAACCCAACCGTTTCTGAATATTCATCGCGGTGAGGAACCTGTACAGGCTCCACGCTAATTTCTTCTGACAATGCCATTAGCCTTTGATTAAATAGCTTGTTGATATTAATATTATTATTGCCAACCAATTGACTCCATGGGCCATTATTCTCCAGATATTCTTTCATTTTTGGCATCGCATGAACAACCACACGATCCGCATTCATTGCTTCTTTACCCAGATACATCAATCCGGTATAGTGACCAATATGGGCGTGGCTTAAAAATATACCATCTGGAGTTTCGCGATCATGAAACCCTCCTGATCGGGAAAGGCTTTTCATTTGGCTCGTCATGTCTGGTGTAGCTTCAAACAAATATTTCTTTTTATTGATCTTATCAATCAATCCTAACGAAACAACCTTTCTTTTTGGGTTCGGATTTCCGAACAGGTCCGCACAACAGGCTTTCTTACAGGCAGCATGGGGCGATCCGGCATCCTGAACCGTACCCAATACAAGCAAGAGCACATCACCTGACTCCTGCGAGTACATTGGATAAAAAAACAGGCACAGAACTGGAAACAGGCATTTATACATAAATCTCATCACAGTATCTAAAGCAGTTACAGGTCAAGTATTTTTTGAATTTCCTCTTCGGATACTGTCAAAAGTCCCGAAGCCGGCAGCCTCCTGGTCAAAGTCCTCCAGTTTTCATCCTTTTCAAAAACCTCTTTAAAAATGGGTCTGGCCTCATCCAGTTTGCCATTATTTGCCAGTGTCACAGCTTTCCAGTATTTCATTTCCAGATTGTTTGGAAACATTGCTTCTGCTGCTGCATATTCTTTAAGGGCGAGAGCCATATCTGATTTTTCCATGGCAACGTCTCCCTTGTTCAAATGATCATAAGCCTTATGAACCTTTAAAAGCCTTTTCATTTCTTTTAGCGGCTCCTGATGATCATCAACACGAAGGTCAACTTTTTTGTCGAGCCATGGCTGATCAACTTTATCGCCATGCACAACGATTATTGCGGCGGATTGCTGCCCTCTTATGTCACCTCCTGCCTCCTGTGCTGCAATTAAAACAGCCAGAACTCGATCGGCAAGAGGAAGGTGGGCATGCTCCTCGAAAGCTTTAGCCATAGCAGGAACCACCTTATCATTAAGCATCATATTTGCCTGAACGGAATAATTCTCACCAATGATCTGACCTGCTGAAACGATACATTTCTTACCGGTGTGTGCTGAAACATTTCCTTTTGCATCCAGCATGGCTACTTGCCTTACTTCTCTTCCTTCATCCTTAGCTACCAGAAAGTCTAGGGCTTCTTTGGCACTTTTCCCATTCTCCATCATGGCTATCCCTTCTGGTCCGTAGGCAGGATTCACAAAAGACTGAGTAGCTACCACGCCTACGCCCGATTTACCCCACGAAACTATGGTCCCTACAGAAAACCAATGGCTCTGGACACCTACAGCCATTTCCCCGGTCCTGGCATCTCTGGCAACAATTGAAAAAGTATGTGCGAATTGGTCCTTATAAACAGTTTGTCCGTTTATTTCTAAAAAGGATCCGATAATAAAAAAAACAGTTACAAATCTTAAAAAGCATAGTTTCATGGCAAAGGTTTTAGATGACGAGCTAAAGATAATTATTTCCTGACAGCTTCTGAAAAAGCTAAAATAAGTTTATCAAATAACCCAGTATTCCTCCTCCGAGAATAATCCATAAGGGGCTGATTTTTTTCATAAAAAAGGTGATCAATATACTTAGAGCCATCAGAACTGCAGCTCGCCAGTCAAAAGCAAGTTCATATCCAAGTTTGAGTGTCACTGCGATCATGATACCCACCGCCCCGGCATTTACGGCATCCAGAAACTTTGAAAGCAAAACCGATTTCCTCAAATATGGAATCAATTTCACCAGGAGACCCACCAGAAAAAAGGAAGGAAGAAACATCCCCAGTGAAGCCCATAAGGCCCCTGACAAGCCGTTCATCTGGTAACCCACAAAAGTTGCAGTGGTCAAAACCGGGCCTGGAGTAAATTGCCCCATGGCTATAGCATCAAGAAGCTGGTCCTTGGTCAGCCATCCCAGCTTTTCTACTAGTTCAGCATCCAGATAAGCTATGAGCACATACCCACTACCAAACAGTACCATAGCGATTTTTAAAAAGGTCAAAAAGATCGATTTATTCGTAATTACAGCTACCAGGGGTTTCATTGCGATCAGTAATGGAAATGATACCGACCTGAACCGTACGGGTTCTCGAAAACCCATCAATAGCATCCCAATAACCCCGCTACCTATAATCAGCAGGAATTCATCCAGTCCATAAAGTGACATCACCGTTATTGCGACACCCAAAATGATCAATTCCAAATTCTTAAATGCTTTTTTACCCAATTTGAAAGTTGCATTTACAATAAGTCCGATCACGGCAGGTTTGATCCCAAAAAAGAAAGGTGCAATTTCAGGGACTTCCCCATATGTACCGTATATTATGGCTAGAATCAACGTGAAAAACACCGCGGGGCCTATAAACGCAATCCCAGCTACCCAAAGCCCTTTCCATCCGGCTCTGACGTGGCCGCAGTGCATGGTCATTTGCGTGGAATTAGGCCCGGGAACAAGATTAGTGGCCCCGACCATATCCAAAAAGTACTGGCGACTCATCCATTTTCTTTTGGTAACAACTTCCTCCTCCATCATCGAAATATGAGCCGCAGGACCCCCAAAAGCGATGCAGCCTAGTTTTAAAAACAATCCAAAAACCTCTAATAATCTATTCTTGCTCTCAGGCATGCTTTCTGAAACTAAATGCTAAAAATTTAAATGAAAAGATTTCATCCATTACCACTACTCCTTCCATATTGATAAAACTGCCAGCAACCGAACAAACACAGTACAAGTTCCCCAAACAACCCCAAAATCAAAAATAAAGATGGTTTTCCGTCTGTGACCATACTTATGGTTCTTCCGAGCACCAGACATGCCATAAATACAATAACAAGAATTGTTGCAAATTTCCAAAAATCAGGCCGAATGATACCGGTGATCCAGATCGCGGCGATCCCAAAATAGAGTGCCATCAGAGCCTTTAATATGTTTTTCAGATCCACCGATGTCGTCTGGACATTCATCAATTCCGGCAAGATAAAAGCATGAGGAGTACCATACAAAAATCCAGCCGGGATAACGATGATCACACAAATGATCAAATGCAGATTTTTTCTACTGAAATATGAATCCATAATTTTCTGTAATGAGCCCTATTCTTGTTCTAATTAGCGAATGATCTTATCCAAATGAGAAGACTGTCCGGTCATTTGCCAGTGTCCCAGTGAAATTGGAACATTTCCTATTCCGTTCAATTCATCAAAAAAATCTTTCACTCTGAAATCCTCCTTGTTATCTTCTTTCATTTTAGCATAATCGGCCATTGCATTCTCCAATAGGTATTTCCCTGTAATATAAGAGGTTCCATAGCCGGGTTGCCTCAGGTATAGATGCTGTTCAAAGATCAGCAATTCCTTTTCGGTTTTCATCCACCCTCTTGGGGTATACTCTGAATGGATCCCTCCTGCCTCCTCCATGGTCATATCATTGGCGTGGGCATAAAGTGAACCCAATCCTCTAGCAGCGCGCTGAGCAATCATGATGTAGACGATCTCCCGAACTCTTGGCTTCTCATCATAAAGGCCCGCCTGCATAAACATTTCCTCTACCGCCGTTGCGGTTCCCTCATTTCTTGAGTCAAATATATTGTAGAGCAGGGGCCCTTTTCTGATCTCACTTTGATGAGGTTCTGTATCCATTCGTGCCAATTCAAACCAATGGTAGAAATGGGAGTATAGCGGACGTGGATCATAATGCATTCCTATGGTAAAGAAATTTCTTTTCTCAGGGTCCTGATAAGTCCCCATATGCTCCCTAAGGGCTGGCTCAAAGTATTCCTTGACCGTGACAATATCCTGATTTTCTAAAAAAGACATGATATTTTGTACTGATTCTTCAGCAAGTTGATCAAAATCGGCCTTATTATTTGCTGGAATCAACTCTGGAAGCTCCCTGTTACGATGTTCCTCTAGTTTTAAGGAGCTCCAGGCTCTTGCAAGCTCTCTTTTAAGGATCATCACTTCGTCTTCCCAGCTCAATGGAACCAAATGTACATATTGCAAATACCAGCTGTAATTTTCTTTACCAATACCTGAAGGTCCTGTTTTTAGCACTGATTTCTCCTTCAGCCATTTTACAAAATCGTCCGTACTTGTTTTCGCCTCCATAATTTCAGCTGATAATTCTTTGTCTTCAATAACATCTTGCTTTTCCAGAATCTTCCCCAGGCTGTAACTCTGCCATTCAATATCACGGATACCTGTTATCCAGAGATCCCTGGCATTTCCGGTTAAATTTATTTTGGCCTGCTCATTTAATGGTTTGATAACTTTAATATCTCCTAGTAAACGAGCTCTGCTTTTCTTGTCAAGAGGAAATTCATACTGCCAGAGTTCTGTTGTCATATGATGCGTTGGGCCTTCATGAGCCGGAACATCACTTCTGTAACTCCAGACCGACTTATAAAAAGCGGGATCCCGCTCCCAGGGTTTTAGAATCTTCCTGTTAAATTCATAGCCATTCATTTCAGCCCAGACGATCATCCAGTCAATCTGATTTTCCGCATCCCACCCAACAGTATCAATGGCTAATAGTCTCTTTCTCAAGTCTTCAAACTTCGCGTCTCTTTTTTCAAAAGTTGCAGCGGTATAATCAGGGGCACCCTCACGTAAAGGAGGCTTTTCAAAAGACCTCCATTCTTTAAATAAAGAAATTAGATTATTATATTCAATGTCATCTTTATCAGTATTTTGACTCATTAATTTTTCCGATGAACATAACATGGAAAGGGTCAGGAGCAAACAAGTGCAAATTAAAAAATTAGAGTTCTTCATAGGTTTGGTTAAGGGAATTAGTTCATCAATTGTTCATAATAAAAAGTCCGTGACTTCCAGCTACGGCACCTGCTGTGGTAATCAAACTTAGCACCAACAAGATCCAATGTGCTCGGTGCATAATTGAAAAGGTTTTTTCGGGATGCTTTTCAGCGTAACTTTTAAATAGCTTATGCAACAGCAAAGGCTCCAAAACGTACAAGACTAAAGTAAAAATAATCCAAACCAGAGTCATGGCATGGATATACCAAAACTTTAATTGAAGATACCTCTCCCATGAATCCAGAACATAGATCATATAAAATCCTGAAAGGCCGGTAATCAAGGTAGTTACTTTGGCCTGTAGAGAAAACCTTCCCTCAATTTGCTCAAAAGTTTTGATCTGATCCTTCTTGGAAGACATTCTCTTTACCGAAGGAATAATCACGGTAGTGACCATGGCTACCCCACCAATCCATAAAATCACAGCAATGACATGAATGACTCTGGCAATGACATAACTTTCCATACAAATCGATTTCTTTGGATAAGGACTAAAAATAAAAAATAAATCAAGAATGGCCTGTTATGTCTAATTTTTTTAAATAAAATTGCACAACATATTGCAAATCACTTAAAATCTATGCCTTGTCAAGAGACTTTAAAAATGTTTCAGCATGCAATAAATGATTTTCTCTTTTTTCATCAGCCATTCGCTGATAAGAATAATATAACATGGAAGTCCTGGGGTTTCCCTTAAAGAAATCCTGATGTTGATCAATAAATCGCCAGAAAAGGCCGTCCCATATGGCTGTCCATTCTCCAGGCTTGTAGTCGCTCATCTTTTTCAGGTAGTTTGATCCACTTATATAGGGCTTGGTCGCAAAAACTCCTCCATCCGAAAACTGACTCATGCCATATACATTAGGAACCATGACCCAGTCATAGGCATCAATAAATAGTTCCATAAACCAGCGATACACCTCATCAGGATCAAACTCACAGAGCAGCATAAAATTCCCAAGCACCATTAACCTTTCAATATGATGGCAATACCCTGTCTTTAAGACTTTATTAATGGTTTGGTCAATAGGATCAATGCCTGTAGTTCCCTTGTAAAAACTATCAGGTATTTTACGTTTAAAACCCCAAAAGTTTCTTGTACGGGAAAAAGTTCCTTTACACTCATATATCCCTCTTATAAATTCACGCCATCCAATAATCTGACGTATGAAGCCCTCAGTTGAATTCAAAGGAACATTATGGGTTTCAGCAAAATGAACACTTTGCTCAACTACTTGCTCCGGAGTCAATAGGCCAACATTTATCAGCGGAGATAAGAGACTGTGATGTAGTATGGATTCGTTGACCAAGATAGCATCTTCATAATCACCAAAGTAATGAAAACGGAAATCCAGAAATTGAGATAACCAGGACTGAGCCTCCTCATGATCAAAAGGATATATAGGAGAATTTGTAATTTCCCCTGGATTGTTTGAAAACTGGTCCTCTACATATTTTACGGCTTCCTCCCATATACTATTGGTTTGAGGGTATTTTACAACAGGGGCCTGACGGTTGTTAGGAAATTTTTTCCTGTTTTCTGCATCAAAGGTCCATTTTCCTCCCTCGGGCTTTCCTTCCTCGGTCATAAGTAGACCAAGACGCTTCCTTTGCTGTTTGTAAAAAGTAGTTTGAAAAAAAGATTTTTTGTCCTTTCTAAAAAAGGATTGCAATTCATTCTTATTATTTATAAATAATGGTGAATCATATTGTATACAATCTATTTCCAGGCTTTCACATGAATCTTTAATATGTTTTGATAACCAGTCATCTGTAGGGTCAATAAAATGGATCTCAAATTCCTTATCTTCCTTAATCCCCATTTTCTCTTCTGGGTGAGATGACAGATTTCGAATGAAACTTCTTATATCAGAATACTCCTTTGAACTTTCAATATAGGTTAGCTTTAGGCCTGCCGCTTCCTGCATTTTCTGATAAGACTTCATACTTGCCCGATGAAATGCCAGTTTTTGTTTGTGAAAACTGAACTGTCTAAAAAAAAGAAACTCTTCCACAAGGAATAACCGATCACATTTTTTGTAAATCAAATGTTCCTTAAATAATTGATGCGGAAATATCAGGCCTATCTTTTTCATACCTCAGATTTTTTAAGTGATTTCTTTCTTCGGCACCTTTCACTGCAATACCTCACTTCTTCCCAGTTTTTTTCCCATTTCTTTCTCCAGGAAAAAGGCAATCCGCAAACAGGACATATTTTACTTGGAAGCATGCTTTTCTTTTTTTTCATTTTCTCATCTCTTTCTTACACTTCTTCCAAAAACCAAAAAATGATGGAAAATACCCCTCTACCTCAAACATCCATTCTCTCGGCTCCTCCTTTCCTTTATAATGACGATTGGTTGGGTGTTCTTTAAATACAATATGCTCCTTGCTGATGAAACGGGTAAGCTCATCAAATTCACCTACAAACACCTTGATATTATCTATATTTTTCGACAACTGAAGCGAAAAATCAATACATTTTTTACTTACCGGGTACAGCCTGAAAAATGAAGGCTCCATTAATAAGATTCTTTGGCAGTCTTCATCTTGATGCCAGTTTGGATCAAGGTTGTAGTAGTTGTAAATCAAGGTTTTTCGATTTTTATCAAGCAATGACGTTTCTGTTACAGACACTTCAGATACATCCGTAACCCCTTCAAATTTTTTAGTTTTGAATAATTCTGAGGGAACATCCAGAAGGTCAAATTTATCATAGGATACATCTAAAAAGGTCCCTTTTTGATGGCTTGAAAAATAACGGTTGATATTATCCTGATTGGCATAGTATTTTTTATTGGAATTTGACCCTGCTACCCACTGCCAGCTTAAAGCGTTGCTTGCCCAGTCCCCATCCAGCAAATTGTAGTACATCCAGCGCGCGGGATTTAACCAATGCGACCTCCCTACATTACAAGCTAATGACGCCACATACATCCGCATATGATTATGCATATAGCCTGTATCGTAAAATTCACGTATAGCCTTATCTATTGCTTCAATACCCGTAGTCCCATTCATTATTGATCGAGGTATCTGAAAATGATCTACTTTTTCCTGCTTTCTCTTTAGTTCCTTACTGATATCATTACCCTTAGCCTTCCAGATTTGTTGCCAATAGTCTCGCCACGCCAATTCCTGAACCAGTTTTTCAATTTTGTTCCAGGGTAAATCCAGATTCAGAATATGTTTAAAAACAAATTTCGTAGAAATTACTCCTCTTGAAATATAGGGGCTCAATTTGGTAACCTTTCCATTCTTATAGTTTCGTGTAGAGGCATAAGCAACAGGATCGATATTTGAAACCCGATCATTTATTTTGTCCAGAGACGTTGGAAAGATATTGCTGCTTGTGCTTAACATAGTGTCTGCTTATTCGTAATTGATATTATAATGTAGCAGCTGAAGTCCGTGGGTATACGCTCTCGATTCGATCAACTCCAATGACACCTGTCGTATAGAGGGCCCAAAAAGTGGAATTCCATCATATAGAACAATCGGATTAAGTTTAATAATGAGTTGATCTATCATTTCATGATCCAAGAGCCAACCCGCAAATTGTCCACCACCACATAAATAGATGTCCGACCCAACTTCAGATTTTAAATCCTTGACCAAAGCTATATCGGGCTTCACAACAGTCACTAACTTATGAGAAGATTTGAATTTAAGGTTGTTTGAAAAAATAAGATGTTCCATGTGCGGGTAAGCGGGTTCACCGGGTTTAAGACCGAATTGATAGCCAAATTCATACGTATTTCTTCCCATGATTACTGTATCAAAGCCTTTTAAATCTTCAAAATATTTCCTGATACCGTCACTGTCAGCAGTTTGATTAAATCCTGAAATATCTCCTTGAGGTCCCGAAATAAAACCATCAATTGAAATAGCAACGTAATAAACGATTTGTCTCATGCTTTCGAAATGTCTGGATTGATACATTTAAAGTTACTTACTTTATACAATACTTACACGAATACTTACCAATTGTGAGATGCAAAAGGGTCTCATTACTTATAATGTTCAACTTATTATGATTTTTTATTAAACAAATATAGTATTTCTTTTGTTTTTGTTCAACTTTATGTATATATTTGTTGAACATTAACTAAAATTATATATGTCATGAAAAAATTTACAACTTTTATCGCCTTTTGTCTTTTCGTGGTATTTACATCGTGTAATGATGATAATTCCGTAGAAGATAATCAGAATTCTTACAAGAAATTTAATAAACCTGGAGATGTGACCATCGTACAAGCCGCTCAAAGCTTCGGAATTTTTAATCAATTATTAGGAGCAGTTGCCTACGTAGACTCCGAATTAAATGCCGGACTGGGAGAAGCGCTTAGTACGAATCAAGGACAAACAACTGTTTTCGCCCCAGATGATGATGCATTTGTCGCTTTGTTAGAATTTTTGGACGGAGTCAGAGATGAGACAATCGATGACATTACCGATATCCCTGCTCCGATCGTATTAGCCGTATTAGAGTATCATTTGACACCAGGAAGAAGAGGATCAAACAGTGTTCTGGCAAGAGGACGAAATAACAGAACCATTCAGACAATGCTTGATGGCGCTTCTTTTCAAGTGGACAAGACCGGAAATATTTTTGCCGTAGGGAATTCTTCTAAAATTTTCCTTGCAAATCAATCTGCATCCAACGGAATGGTACATGCGATCGAAGATGTATTGCTACCATTAACACCAGGAGATATTCTAGCTTTGTGGGATGAGTTAGAAGGAAACTAATAAGACCCGATCTATAAATAAAAAAACAGAGGTAAAACCTCTGTTTTTTTATGCGTCATCATTTAAGATCCAGACCCTATTTATCAATATTCTATATCGACATTGATCGCTGAGGCTCCTTCAATTTTTTTCCAGGTACCCTGACTCGACGTTTTATGATACCCTTTACCTTTCGTAAGGATAGCCCCTATAAAGACTTCCTGTGGGCTCTTAAAATTAGGAATGAATTCCACGCCAATAAAAAAGTCCTCCTCCAGATAAAGGTCATCCTTTGTGAGATCCAGTTTTAACCATCCCTGTTCTATTTTTTTCTTTTTCAGCACATGCTTGTAAACTATTTTTTCATCGGGTTCACCCAGCTCATTTCTATTGTAAAAATTAAGTCTGATATAGGCACTGTCTGCTTCAAATCCGTTTCTTAAAAAAACATTGACCGCCTTTATCCTGACTCTTCCGTCAGGAATATTGATCCATTGGGCATTTTCAAGAATGTCGTCTTCTTTAGACACACCATCCAGCCATAATAATCGATTATATGTTTTAACGCCCAGTTTCTTAGTTCTTATTTTCCGGGATTTAAGTAACACCTCTTCCAATTCGTTTTTTAAAGGCTTTAAAAATATGGTTTGACCCTTTCCTTCCTTAAAAGGAATGCTAACTGATTCGTAACTGATATGACTTATAGTTAAGGAATCTCTAAGAAAATCTTCTCCAATATTTAATTTGAAAGCTCCTGAAAATTCTGAAACTGTTCCGATATTTTTTTTAAAAAAACCAATGTTTGCAAAAACAACGGGCTTCCCGGTTTCTATATCAAGGATTTTTCCTGCCATCGTGTATTCCTGGGATGACACAACTTTTGATAACATTAGAAGACATATTATTAGTAACAATCTATTCTTCATTTTTATGTTAAAGCTATTTTTTTACCGCCTTAACGGAGTAGATCATTGGTATTTTTTGCTCCAAACCCTTAATCATATATTTTCCTTTTTCTACCTCAACGGTATTCTCAAAACAATCATAGGGAGAATAACTATGTTCTTCAAAACCCCTGATCTCTAATTTGTGCCGGATCAGTCCATCCAGTACCGTACTCAAACCATGATTCCAGCAAACAGATTTACCTGTCATAGCAGCATCTCGATCGGCATAGGTCCCCTGATACTCTTCAATAATAGGGTCCTGGTCTGAATATTTGAATTCAATTTTTTTAAAATCATCACTGAACATCCAGACCACAGGATGAAACTCTACTAAGACTAACATCCCTCCAGGTTTTAAAAAAGAACTCACGATTTCCGCCCATTTATTCATATCAGGGAGCCAGCCCAGTACGCCATATGAAGTGTAAACGACATCAAATTTTTGATCAAGAACCTCAGGCAATTTATAAACATCGCTTTCGATAAATCGGACATTTGCATTCATTTTACCATTTAAAATTCTTGCCTTTTCAATGGCCTTTGAAGAAAAATCTACGGCGGTAACATCGGCTCCCAACTTACTTAAAGAAATACTGTCCTGACCAAAATGACATTGGAGGTGTAAGAGTTTTTTCCCATTCAGGTTACCGAGTAAATCAATTTCTATTGGGTTCAATGAATTTTCAGTTTTTATAAAATCCTCAACATCATAAAATTCGGATTCGTAATGAAACTCAGTCTTTTGATCCCAGAGTTTCCGATTAACTTGAATATAGTTCATATTATTTTTTTGTTTAAATACAGAATCATTTTTAATTCACAGAATCAAGGGCGCCAAGTTATCTATTTATGTCCTGTTATTCGCATGACCCATCTGAATAAGCCCGGAACCAACCGATTTAATAAAACCATAACCGAGATCATTCGTGGCCTGTTAACAATGGATTTTTTATTTTTCACGACAGCTGAGATAATCTTTCCAGAAGCTTCAACGGAAAGGGTAGGTATTAACCAGTCGACAACCTTGGGAATACGGTCTTCACTGATTGGATTATTTTCAAAATATGGAGATTTTACTTTTCCCAAAGCAATCATAGACACCTTAAAATCTGTATTGTACAGGTCAGCCTGTAATGACCTTGAAAATCCGAGCATGGCCCATCTTGCAGGAATATAGCCCGTTGCTCCTGGAAAAGCAAAATAACAGGCAGCAGAATTGATGAGGATAAAATGTCCTTTACCCCGATCCCGCATCAGATCATAAAACACTTTACAGGTAAAAGCTGTTGCCAAATATGGCGATCCCATGGTATCTTCGTAATGTCCGGGAGACGACTCATTAAAAGACAGCCACTCGCCTGCCCCTGCACTATTGATCACCACATCAGGCAGGCCCTCTTTGTTAACAATAAGATTCGCTGATTCCTCAACAGAATTTTTATCAGATAAATCTGCAGAATAACAGGCAATTCGTTCTCCGGTTGGGCCAATTTCTTTAGCTGCCTGCTCTAGTTTCTGAACATCACGAGCCTGCAGGATAATTCTTGCTCCAAGCTTGTATAATTCGACAGCAGCTGCCTTACCTATACCGCTTGAACCTCCCGTTATTAAAATTAATTTATCTGTCATTTTTAAAAAATAATGCTAAAGATCTTGCTTGAAGCCAAACGAATCATTTCAGCCTAAAACTGGGTATCATATTTCGCCGGGAACTGATCCGGAATTTCCTCCAAAGATTCTCCCAGATTCTGTCTCAGATCAATTTCTATGCCCCTGGCAATTGTAGATATCGGCACGTCATTGGCTGTTCCCTCAAAAGGGTTGTCTCCTGTCCGGCCAATTCTTTCCATGGTATGAAATATCCAGGAAACTATGGTAAAAATGGGAACAGAAAACCAAATAAATAATTTTCCAATTAAAGGATGATGATCCGAAATTTTTATCCCAATATCCGCAAATTGAGGTACAAGTGCCATGGGAAGAAGTAAAACAAAGACCCACATAAAAAAATGATTCAAGGTGGCAAATTGTCTTGGATAAGGGAAGTTCTTAATTCGTTCACTTTTACCCTGCAACGTAAAGAGTTCCTTGATCACATTTTCCAGTTCCAAAAATGAAAACTCCCAGATATTCCCTTTGACCTTCAATGCCTTTAAATGGTGAGATTGCAGGTATAATAAGGCTGTTTGCTTATTATTTTTGTCTTCGAGATAAGCCAGGTCTTTTTCTGAAATATAGAGCCTTAACTCATCCTCCAGACTTGAGATTCGTTCAGGAGGAATAAAGCCCCACTCTCTGTTTGTCCTGTGTGCATGCGAGGTCTCCCATTGCTTTGGGGCCCTCATGGAATACCTTAAAGCTGTCATCCAGGCAATATGTCGATAAGTAAGTGTTTTAATTTCATCTTCTAATTCAGCAGAGTCTGTAGGTTCTTTTTTGTGCTCATTATCAATCATATCCTTAACAAATACCGCAAATGTCCTGGAAGTATTGACAATTCCCCCCCAAATTTTTCGGGCCTCCCAGATCCTGTCATAGGCCGCATTATTCTGAAAACCGATTACAAAGGCCACTGCTGTACCTATTAACGCAATAGGTGTCCATGGAATTCTTAACCATTCCAGATCCAGAAAATGGTAAGCCGTCACCCATAAACCAATAATAATAATAAAAAGAAGTGTCTCAAAACGAGTCCACTTCATCATTTCCAAAGCCGTGTAATTTTTTTTCGTATGCATGGCTCAAAAATAATGAAAATTTCCCCGTGAAATAAATGAAGGTCAATTCCCTGCAATTGGACTACCGAAAATGCCTACAGCCATTTCCACCCAGACCAGCACAAAGAGCACGACGATTCCCGCGATAACCAATTTTCGTGTGATTGCTCCACTTACCTTTCTGGATACAAATTCTATGAGCAGCCCTGTACCCACCAATAACAAACCAGCAATAATAAAATCAAACAGGCTCCAGTTCACCTCTTCTGTAAACTGCATGGCAATAAATGGAATCAATAAAAGAGACATCATTGAAATTACAATGACCTTTTGTTTCTTGCTCATCTTGATGGTTTAAAGTTAAAATTCTGAATTTCAATGATAAAGTTACTATTTTTTCTCTAAAAGTGAATTTTTCTTCGATAATGCCGCTGAACTATCTGATTCAAGAACAGTTTTGTTTCAACCAATTCAAATTCCAGCTGAGTTTCTATTTTAGAAAATAAAGGAATACCATCCCCTAAGATTATCGGAATTGTGGTTAAAATAAGATCATCAATGAGACCTTCCCTTAAAAAACTTTGTATGGTACCACCTCCGTCAATGTATAGGCGATTTTGCCCCTTTGCATGAATATAACTTAAAACTTCCCTTAATTCACCATGAAGCAATTCTGCTTTATCCTGAAATTTATCCGGGATGGAGCTCAAGGATCTGCTCAAAACATAAACAGGCTTGGAGTAAGGCCAGTCAATATCAAAACCACATACCGTTTCAAATGTATTTCTTCCCATAACAAGGGCGTCCACCTCGTTTATAAATGAATTATAGCCCATATCATCGTGATCCGGATTAGGTACAGACTGCAGCCAGTCAATCCCTCCGTTCTTATCAGCAATGTATCCATCAATACTGCTTGCTATAAATACCTTGTTTCTTTTCTCCATGAATAAATAGTCTTTTGAATTCAATTTAACTTTAGACGAAATGCGTTCTTTGGATTTTCAATGAGAATCAGATCTACCTCTTGCTTTGAAAACCCTTCTTCATACATGGCAGGAACAAGTGATTTCATAATATCCTCAAATGGTCTGATATCTCCTCCTGCCGGAAATCCATTTCCGTCATGTGATACTAGTAAATGGTCCAACAGTCCTCTTTCTTTGAATTTCTTTATTCGCTCTAAATACTTATCAACATTAATAGAGCTGAGTCCGTCAAGTGAAATCCAGGCTCCGCGAGAAGCAATTTCCAGCAAAATTCTATCATCTTCATATTTATTGGCATGGATCCAGATCCACGAAGACAAATCTACTCCATGATGATTAAGAAGGTTGATTTGGTAATTAACAGCTTCAATATTATCTCCTGTATGAACTGCCAATACGAGTCCGGTACTAAGATGTGTATAAATACCGGCCTCAAATAATTTCTTGTCAATTTTACTCGGACTACCTCCATCAAAGCCAAGCTTTATAAAACCCGGTTTTATAGCAGTTCCCTCGATCCCATGTTCAAATTCATCAATCCATATACTTGCTACTTCTGTGACAGATGTGGAATATGCAAAGGAAGGAATATATTTATCACCTGCAGCACCATAAAAACCAGTATTGGTAATGATTTGAATGTTGGAAGTTTCTGAGATTCTGGAAAGCAAATCTACTCGACGTCCAAAATATTCCGTTGTACAATCAAAAATAGTTTCAACTCCCAAAGATTTTAAATACTCTAAATAGGGCACAACTTGCTTGAACAATTGATCTTCATCGTACTCAGAAGTTTCATCAATTGGTTTCCCGAAATTGGACATAATATGTTCATGAGAAAGCGAAAAACCGAGATCTGAAAGACGCACTGAGCCAGTCACAGTCTGAATCATTTCGGCATCCGTCTGGGCAAACAGATTCAAAGTGCTTAAACACATGAATATTGAAAAAAACGGAATAAAAAGATGTCTGCCTGATATTTTCATAAATCAACCTTGTTAATTTTAACACCTATGATCGCAAGACCACTCTTAATGTATGTCCTTATAATTTTTGAGATGGCCTGTAACGGCATCTTTCACCTCTTCGAAATTCGTCTGAACCAACCAGTGGCCTCCGTCCACTTCAACAAAAAGGTAATCTCCTTTTACATATTTTTCATTTTCATAGGCCGCAAAAGAACCCACGGCAAGATCTTTATTCCCCCATATAAAAAGGGTTGGGGAATATACCTCGCCAATAGGAACCCGTTTACCTCTACCCAGGTTAGCCCTGTAATAATTTAAGGCCGCGGTCAAACATTTATTTTGCTTAAAAATCCTCAAGTAATCATCAACTTCCTCTGAATCACTGTGTTTCCAAAGCCTCCTGAACATTTTAAAATCATTCCTTCGAATATAAATTTCAGGCAGCCAGGGCAAAAGAAACCATTTGATATATGCACTCTTTTTTTGCTGAACCTTATCCATTTTGATAGCTTTACCAAAAGCCCTGCTATGAGGAACAGACAAAGCGGTCCAACTTAAAATTCTGTCCCTGTTCTGATAGACCACATTCCATCCTATAGCCGCACCCCAATCGTGTCCAACAAGATGAAACTTATCTTTTCCCAGAAATTCTACGATATCCAGAATATCCTTTATCAGATTTTTTAAATCATAATTCTTGATTCCTTTTGGGCAGGCTCCATCACTATACCCTCTCATATCGGGGGCCACACAATAAAATCCAGACTCGGAAACGCTTTTCATCAAAGCTGTCCACATCACCGAGGACTCAGGAAAACCATGTAAAAAAAGCACTAAATCCTGGTTCTCATTACCTGAAATCCTGATATTAAAAGTCAATTCTCCAATTTTAATCTTTCTCTGTTCTACCATACTTAATTCAAATTTATTGCGGGTCAATCATTCTATTAGATCCATTTCGGAATAAAAATTTTTCAGAGTAAAGAAAGCTTTCTTTTTATTACCCGTTTCTGAAATAAGCCCCTTCCTGTTCCATCCGTTTTGAATAGGGATCAACATACGTCTTGGAGACCTGAAATCAACAAGGATCCAAGGTGTGATACCGCTCAATTGAGGAATTCTTGCCAATGTAGGCAAGGTCTCCTGGTACAAAAGTTCCTGAAATTCTTCGCTCCAGCGGGTCAGATTATCTGCATGATAGCCCTGCAGGGCTCCCGCACCGAATTCTGAAATTATAATGGGCTTATCGATATCAATTTCCCATCGAATGTTTTTAATATTATTTATATCTCCTCCGTACCAGCCATAATATTGATTGAAGCTGAGTATATCGAGTTCTTCGGCAAAAGGATCCGCTACCACCATGATGTTTGGATCATCTTCTTTTCCATGGTCCTCCAAGGCTGCACTGATCAATCTGGAGTCATCCATGGCTCTCGCTTTATGCACAAGGCGCGTGAGAAAGGTGGTGCGTTCTTCTGAAAGAGGCGTTTCATTTGAAACCGACCAGATGATAACTGAAGCCCTGTTTTTATCTCTTTCGATAAGCTCTTTGAGCTGATTTTCGGCATTCGCATAAGTATTTTGATTGCCCCATTCTATGGTCCAGTAAACCGGAATCTCTTCCCATAATAGGATTCCCATTTCATCAGCCAACCGGGACATGTTCTCATTATGCGGATAGTGGGCAAGCCTTACAAAATTACATCCCAGTTCCCTGGCCCAGCCCAGTAGGATTTTGGCATCTTCCATTGAATACGCCCTTCCCCCGCGCATTACATTCTCTTCATGCAGACTTATTCCCTTTAAAAACACCTTCTGGCCGTTTAACAGAATGGACGATCCATTTGTTTCGATTCTTCTAAAACCAATTCGATCTTCAACCTGATCCGAACCACCGGACAATTTTACTTTATAAAGTTTTGGGTTTTTTGTACTCCAGTATCTAAGGTTTTTAGAAGCAATACTAATCTTAGTGTATCCATTCTTATCCGTGGTATACTTCTCCTCTAAATTCAGCTCTGGAATTGATATACTTACATCGGTATTTGCTTTTTGGGCCCCGTTCAATTGAATGAAGCCACTAATGATCTCAGGATTGTTTTTATTTAGCTGTAGCCGATAATTTTCAATAAATGTGGGGCTTAACTCGTAAATGGTAACATCCCTGGTAATACCGCCATAATTCCACCAGTCTGTATTTAAAGTAGGCACTTCCTCTTTACTTCTTTTGTTATCAACCTTGACCACAACAAAATTGTCTTCCGCCGTTAAAAGCCCGGTCATTTCAAAATTAAACGGAGTAAAACCTCCCTTGTGTGTACCTAGTTTTTTTCCGTTTACGTATACGTCCGCCCGGTAATTCACCGCTCCAAAATGGAGATAATAACGTTTCGATGGGTCATAATTTGGTATATTAAAAGACTTTTTATACCACACAGTACCTTCATAATAAAACAGTTTTTCCTTTTGAGAATTCCAGTCACCGGGTACGTTGATGGTTGGCGCCGCATCAAAGTCATATTCAACAAGGTCCATCTTATCCTTGGGCTTGGAATTTAAAAAAAATGCACCTGAACCCGGGTTCTCTGATCCGTCATGAGGTTCCCAGCGATAATTGTAATATCCGTTTTCATAAACATCTACAATATAGTGCCACCTTCCATTGAGTGAGATACCTTTTCTCAAATAACTGTTCTGGAGCAGCTCATTTGGATACATTAAAGTAACCTGACATAAACAAAAGAAAAACAGAATAATTTTTTCAAAATGCATCATAGTATTATATTTTACTCTATTAGCCGCCTTTGAATAACCAACCCAATTAAGATTAAGCCGGGCTCTCTATCAGCCAGACACTTCCGGGTCTATTATTTTTCCAGGACTTCAACCAAAGTTTTTCCCGAAGCCGCGTTCGGAATTTTTATGTGAATGTAGTTGGACAATGTCAGAGAAACATCTATGGTTTCAACCTTCCTGTAGACATTTTTAGGCCGGATCCCGTTACCGGCAAAAATGATCGGAACGGATGTATCATAGGTCCAAGGAGAACCATGAGTACAGGCCACCTCCAATCCATCAAAATCATTCACAAACCAATTCGGTTCCATAACAATATAAATCTCACCTGAGCGCTTCGGATTATAATTTCTTAATACCGAACTATTTAGATCATTGTTGGCTACCTTTCCCTCAATAATATCCGCCGTGGTTACGGCAAATGCAATTCCATCCATTTTCTGTAGCTCATGAGCCAGGGTACGAGAAACCTCGTCAACATCTAAACTGTTTTTCTCCATGGCGTCGTTGTACAGATAGACATAAGGATGAAAGTAACCAGAAATCAATTTATCACGGGTATCAAACTTTTTGCGCAACATATTGTTTATCGACAGGGTATCCACGCTATCCATATCAAAGTAACCGGCATCAATGCCGTATTCCTTTGATCGCTCCGGAGCATCAGGGCCTCCGTGGTCAGCCGAAAGAATAATTAGTACATTGTTTAAACCGATCCTGTCATCTACAAATTTTATGAGATCTGCCAACGTTCGGTCCAATCTTATTAAGTTGTCCTCAGCCTCGAGGCTTGAAGGTCCGAAAACATGGCCCACATAATCTGTTGAAGAAAAGCTCACCGATAAATAATCCGTAATTAAATCTTCTCCCAGTTTCTCCGCTACTATAAGTTCTTTTGCAAAATCCAGAGTCAACTCATCACCAGCCGGGCTTAGCGTAAGAAAAGTGGTAAAATACTTGCCATCGGCACTTCCGTATGGATGAGGAAAAACGATCCCATATCCTGGAAATTCTGTTTCATAAGGCCTGTCATCCTCTTTTCCGTGAATATAGGAAGATACATTGTTGGATAATTCCCAGCTCTGATTGTCATACTTTTTATACTCTTCTTTGTCATTCCAATCATTGACCCACTGCGGGTATTGATCATAATAATAAGAACTTGTCACAAAACGTCCGGTGGCTTTGCTGAACCAAAAGGCTTTGCCTGCATGCCCCGCCATTGTTATTGCACCCCGATCTTTTACGGAAACTCCAAAAATTTTGGATTTTCCATTTGAACTCAAAGCGAGTTCGTCTGAAAATGTCGAAGCAGTTATGGCCAAAGGGGATCTTCCATCAGTGCCGGCAGCGGCCTGGGTTGGGTCAATTTCAGTATTCTTATTCACACCTGCATTTGCATCAAGTAAAGGATACTGATTGTCTTCAACGTTATAAACAACACGGTTCAATTTTTTATCAAACCAGATATTACCGACCATACCATGCTTAGCAGGATCTGCTCCTGTGGCAAGCGTGGCGTGGCCAACCACAGTTTCTGTATTAGCATGGCCGTGATGCGCATTTTCATAAACAATACCTTGACTATACAGATAATTAAAACCTCCTTCCGGAAGCCGGTCCATCACTTTCCGAGGTAAATCTGCCCTGAGCTGATCCACAGTGATTTGCAAAATCAGTTTAGGTTTTGTTGCACGTTGGCCATACCCAATCTGATATGTAACCAAAATGATCACGATCCAGAAATTGATTAAATTTTTGAATAGGTAAGGCATATTATAATATTTATTCCTGGTAAGCTCCGGATGAGTACGTCAGCTCATAACTATGGGTGTAAATTTCGAAAACAATTCCAAAGGGATCCTCCACATATACCATTTTGTAGGGCTTTTCATTAGGGTAATACTCACGAATGGGCATTCTTTGTTTTCCCCCGTGCTGAACGATCTTTTTGGTCAGGCCCTCTATATCGGGATCCTGGACACAAAAATGAAACAACCCTGTGTTAAATGGATTAAATTCTGGAGCTTCCTTTTTTCCGTGCGGGAAGGAGAATAACTCGATTCCAATTCCATCAGAAGTCGCCATATGCGAAATATCAAATTCCTCCCAGTCCTCTCCAAATACATCAATACACATTTGTCCGATAGCTGTATCATTCTCCTTCTTTACTTTTGAGGGAGGCATGATGACATACCAGCCCATGACTTCCTCATAGAATTTTACAGCTTTATCAATATCAGGAACCGTGATACCAATATGTGAAAATGATCTGGGGTATTTATTTTCATTCATTTAGGTTTAGTTTTAATTAGGTTAGTTTAGTTCATATTAATTCAGTTTTTTACCTGTTTTTTTTTCGATCCACCAGGCCCAGATTACAATAAGCCACATAAGGTTAGCTGACCAGGCAACAGCCATTTCACTTGGTGGTGGTGGGCCAAATATATTCATTAAATGGATGACAAATAAGAACAGGATCAGGAACACGTAAGACTTCTTTCTTTTATAAACTGAGGATTTAAAATATAGTATTGCCCCAGTAAAAAATAAGCCTAACTCAAGAATGACCTCAATGACAGGATGGTTCCAAAGTCCCAACCCAACTTTGACATCTGAAAAGGGACTCAGTGGAAGATCAGGTCGATGAGAGATAAAATCCAAAATCCAATGACTCATGACCAGTGCCCCCAGTATGAATGCCCCCTTTTTTTTCTTCGTAAAAAAATAATACCCAAAACTGAACAAAACACTCCAGACCATGGCCATTAAAAGACTATGGGAATAGGGATAATATTGAAAATCAAGATGGGTTAGCTTGGTATTTCCAGGATCAACAGATAAGGTTTCAACTCCAAATAACACAAGTATTGGCCAGATTAGATCCAGCAGCTGAACGGCTATGAACATCAGGGCCAGGGATGGCAAATTTTCTTTCCGTTTGGCCAAAAGACCAACTCCATAATGGCCTATAAACATATTTAGATCTTTGGGGGTTGAGTGATTGAAAATACAAAAAAATAAAATGCAAAAGCCTTTTTACCAAGGAAGATTCAAATGCTCAATTTCCTTCCTGTAGTAATTCTGCAACTTAAGTACGAGCTCCCTGGAAAGTGGTTCTTTCGTACTCTCTACATTACTTTTTAACTGTTCCAGGGTTGAATTACCCGGTATCACCGTTGAAATCGCTGAATGAGACAAACAAAAAGCAATAGCCACCTTAGCCATATCACGATCATTTCCAATTATCTGTTTGACTCCTTGAATCAGTTTGGACCTGGTACGAACCTCCTCTCTTGACCATCTCATTCGAATATCTTCAAAACGACTTTTTTCATTGTATTTCCCTGAAAGCCATCCCGAATCCAGAGGTATCTTGGCAATAATCGCAACTTCCTTTTTTTCTGCCATTTCAAATGCATTTGCCGTATCCTGATGCAGGATATTAAAGAAAGCTTCTATCACTCCACAGTTGGTGGTTCTCATAAAAAGATCCATTTCTTTACTGTTGTCCAGGGATGCGCCATATGCTCTAATTTTTCCCTCACCCTTCAACTTCTCAAGTATCTCATAATGATCATTCTTATTCCCGTCAAGGACTTCAAAAGGCGGATTATGAATAATCAGGGAATCAACATAATCTGTATTTAATCTTTTTAAGCTGCCTTCTAAAGACTCCTGAATTGAATCTGATCTGAAATTTGTCGTTCCATCTACTGTATGGCCAAATTTTGTATTGATCACGATCTTATCCCTATCCCCTCCTTTAAAAGCCTTTCCCAATCTGATCTCACTTGTTCCAAATCCGTAATTTGGGGCCGTATCAAAAAAATTGATTCCATAATCCAGCGCCTGATGCACCATGCTGATGGCCTCCTTTTCAGTCATACTTTTCCAGTCCGAACTGGTCCCCAATTGCCATGCCCCCAGACCTATTTCAGAAATTGTGGTATCGCCTTTTATATATGTATTGTATTTCAAGACTGTAAATTTTTTGATTAATTATAATATCAGTTTTTCCATCTGTATTCAGGTGATAGAAAGTACCTGAAGTACTTTAGTAAAGATACCAAAACAGGACATAAATCTCAATAATTAAGTCAGTATTAGTAAAAGCAGAAAATGCCGGGGGTTTTAGTTTTGTCCATTGAATTTTATAAAAATTCTGTCATCACGATTTCTGAGATGAAGGTTAAAAAAGGCATTTCAGGCAACTTTGCCTTCATCCGTCGATTTGTAATTTGTCCTTAACGAAATAAGCCCTAAAAATGGTCCGATTGCTAAAATTACGTAAATATAATTGGAATCTGTCATCTGACTCAGTGCGTTCATCAATTGAATGCTCAATATGGTGATGGCAAAACCGATGCAGTTTACAATGGTCAAAGCGGTTCCTTTTTTTTCGGCAGAAGCATTTTGAGCTACCAAAGTGGAAAACATCGGAGAATCCATGATGACCACCATACCCCAGAAAATAAGAAATCCAATAAATATATGCTCCGATCCAAAGGCAAAGATGGCTGGTGAAATCAAACAACATGCACAGGACAAGAGTAAAGCCAGAAATCCAACTTTTTTAGCCCCATAAATTTGAGAAAGATAACCGCCAATAACGCAAGAAATACCTCCTGAAGAAATGACAAAAAAAGAAATTAACGGTACATTAAACAAAGCGTCAGGATGTACCGTACTGAACCCTTTTAACATCAGAGGTACAAATACATAAAAAGCGTACAACTCCCACATATGCCCAAAATATCCAAATGCAGCAGATCGAAACTGACCATTCTTAAAAACTTCAAAAAATGCGGAAAAATCAAGTTGTTGACTTCTTTTTCTGAAAGGTCCATCAGGGACAAATAAAACCATGAGCAATCCTCCGAAAAAAGAAATACTTGTAGTTGCTATCATTACTGATTTCCAGCTATAGCCCGCACTTAAATCTTTTAAGAGATGAGGAAGAGCAGTTCCAAGGACAAGCGCTCCAACAAGGAATCCAAGAGACTTACCAAGGCCTTTTTCGTAATAATCAGCTGCTATTTTCATCCCAATTGGATATATTCCTGCCAAAAAGAAGCCTGTAAGAAAACGCAGGACTAAAATACCGGAAAGGGAATTTATACCCCAAATTAAACCAACATTAAAAATACCACCCAAGACGGCACTTATAAAAAACACCTTTGAAGGTGAAAACCGATCTGCTATTGTTAGAACAGCAAAAACAAGGGTTCCAATAATAAATCCTAATTGAACAGCAGATGTCAAATGTCCCAGGGATGCAGGATCAAGTCCAAGGTGAATTACTAGATCGTTTAAAACGGCATTTCCTGCGAACCAAAGTGAAGTACAGCAAAATTGACTTACTATGATAATTGGAAGTATATGCAGCGATCGTCTCAATTTTTTATTTTGCTTTGTCTTACTCTTTCAAACTCTTTTGATCTTTGTATTTGTTCTTCCAGATCCCATTCAAAATCAAACCTGTTCTTTAGAAACACGTCGATGGGCTCCAGCCCTATCGCAGCCCTTCTTTTATCAATATTTTCAGGATCATAAACCGGCCAGAGATTAAAACTTTTTGTTTCCGGATAATACTTCATCTGTCCTCCATACAACTGGAGATCTCCTCTTTCGGTTGCAATTCGGTCCTCTGCTCGTGCTAAAAATCGGGGTTCGAGCTTTTGCTCATTTACAGCTTTTCTCATCATCGGCAGGTATTTAAGCCGTACTTCATTATCTGCATGCTGAATCACATTGCAAATGGTCCAGTTGCCTCTGGCCCCTGTCAGCTCAGGGTTGGGCCAGCCATTTTCATCCAGCAAATCACAAATAATCTTTTCGTTGACACGATGATTCGCTTCGTAAATCTCTTGTTGTTCAAGGACTTTTTCTGATTCTGCCCCATAGATACGCATCAGAGAATCTCTTTTAGAAATCGGGCCTTGTTCAGTTCTCCAGACCGAGTCAAGTAAAGTAATATAATCAATTTCAGTTTTAACCTTAGAAGAAGCCTCTTCGTGGTTTAACTTCTTAGAGCAGCCTGACCATAAAAGTATTCCCGCAAGAATCCAAATTATATTCTTAGTCTTTAACATTAATTTTTCTGATAAACTCTTACCCAATCAACATACATATGCTGTGGAAATCGAGTTGATTCATCGGGTCTGCCGGCATGCCTTCCTCCAACGGCAACATTGAGAAGAATAAAAAATTCTTTATGAAACTCTGTAAGTTCTTCTGAAGTAATATCCACATTCGCATACTGCTCCCCATCAACGGACCATGAGATTTTACTATCGTCCCATTCCAATTCAAACACATGAAAATCATCAGGAAATTCCCCCTTTTTTAATGTATATGGAACGGCACCCATCATTTTATGGGAATCGGTTTGATCAGCATAATGAATATTGGCCTCGACAACGGTATTATCTTTTGAACCATAAAACTCTAAGATATCTATTTCTCCCGATTGTGGCCATGGAGTATCGCCTCCATTTTCATTGATATTTGCACCCAACATCCAAAAAGCAGGCCACATGCCCTTTCCTTTCGGAAGTTTTATTCTTGCCACGATCTTTCCATATTTCCAGGCCTGTTTATTTGCTGTATGTAACCTTGCAGACGTATATTGATCCATGCCGTGGACCCCACTCTCGTGAATTGCCTTTATGATCAGATTTCCGTCTTCGATAAAAGCATTTTCGTCACTATCGGTATAACGTTGCCATTCGTCATTGAATCGCCCCGCTTCGACAACCTGGTAATTCCAGTTATTCGTATCAATACGAATTCCATCAAATTCATCCGACCAAACCAACTTCCAGTCTGAATCAGATTCATTTTCTGTCTTTTCCCCGCCATCCCGGCTATGAAATTCATCTTCCTGCAGTTCAGAAGAATTATTCTTTTCTTTATTGACACAGGAATTCAACAAAAGGAGGGACATCAGGCCCAAAAGAGTATAACTAAAAATTGATTTCATATTGTATTTATTAAATTATGTTCAGGAACAGATTCCTGCAACCAAAGTAGTGATTTTTATCAGGGCAGCGAAGTATAAATGTTAAGTTTCGATTTTTTGAGTCCCTCACCTGAAACGGTTAAGCTAATTTTTCCAGATGTCTCAAGTGATTTCACCAGAACCACTAATTTACCATTAAAAACTTTCATCGTCGGTTCATGAAAAACCTCTAAGGAAGTAGGATCACCGTTGCATACGGCCCGGAACTTACCTTTTCCCTCAACGTTAAACTTTAGCCGGTTTGAGGCTGTTGGACATAGATTCCCGTCTCTATCCACAATACTGGCCGTTACATAGCATAAATCGTCTCCATTAGCCTTTATCGTTTTTCTATCCGGTTCAAGTTTAATTGTATAAGGTTTACCTGCTGTTACCATAGACTTTTCGGCAGCAATTTTTCCGTCATCATCATATGCAACAACCCTCAAGGTACCGGGTTCATATTTTGTTTCCATCCACATCAGGCGATACCTTTCCAAACCCGATTCCTTACTTTTTTTCCTGACCCCCTGACTTTTTCCGTTAATGAATAATTCAGCACTGCTAAAATTGGTATAAACAAATACCGGGGTAATCTCGCCCTCACGGCCTTCCCAGTTCCAATGCGGTAGAACATGAAGTGTATTTTCTTTTTTATTCCAGCGACTTCTGTACAAATAATACCTGTCTTTAGGTATACCGGCCAAATCACATATTCCAAAATAGGAACTTCTTGAGGGCCAGAATTCATCATAGGGTGTCGGCTCTCCCAAATAATCAAAACCTGTCCAAACAAACTCACCAATAACCCAAGGTTTATCGTCCTGCATGACAAAATCATCTTCAGGCAGATTTGACCAGCTGCAATATTCGAGATCATAAGAAGAACATTGCAGGTCATCGTACTGTTTTTGAATTCCAACTTCAACCGGGAACTTATAGACTCCCCTGGAACTTACTGTTGAAGCCGTTTCAGAGCCAAGCAGAAGGCCTTGGGGGAATTGGTCATAGGCTTCTTCGTAAAGATGAACACGATAATTCAATCCGGGAATATCCAGAATAGCTCCAAATCCATTTTGCATAACAGATTTTACCTGATCCATTCCGACTGTAACGGGTCTTGTGGGATCTTCTCTGTGAAAAATATCCTGAATCCTTTTTAAACGTTTCACCCCTTCATTTCCCCATTGATCCGGAACTTCGTTGCCCGCGCTCCACATCACTATACTTGGATGATTACGCGTGGCCCGCACCAGGTTTACAATATCCTTCTCGACCCAATCATCAAAATACAGATTATAACCATTTTCAACTTTAGGCTTTTTCCATTCGTCAAAACTTTCGGCCAGAAAAAGAAAGCCCATTTCATCGCACAACTCCAGCTGTTCCAAAGAGGGCATGTTATGAGAAGATCGTACCGCATTGCATCCCAAATCTTTAAGAATCGTCAATTGACGTTTTAGAGCCGACTTATTTACGGCAGCTCCTAATGGTCCAAGGTCATGATGCAGACATACTCCCTTAAATTTAGTGACCTTCCCATTAAGCTCAAATCCTTTAGAAGAGGAATAATTAATTTCCCTTATTCCAAATCGGACCTCAGCTGAGTCTTTGAGTACCTCTTTCTGATAAAGTTTTATAACAGCAGTGTACAAATAAGGGTTTTCCGGACTCCATAGTATCGGGTTTCTAACCGCCAGGTTTTGTTCAATTTCATCCACAAATTTTTGATGAAAACTACCTTCTGAAACGGTATTCCCTTCTGTATTCCGTATACTTGTTTCAATTCGTACAGAATCTCCATGTACCCTGGACTTGATAGTCACCTTTGCCAATTCCTCATCAACGATGGGGGTTGTAACATAATGAGCCCAATGTTTGAAACTTGTTTTATTCTTTACAATAAGTTTGACTTTCCTATACAGACCTGCACCAGGATACCATCGCGATGAAAAGGCTTTATTTTCCAAACGTACCGCTACGATGTTCCTTTTATCCTTTTCAATTAAATCGGAAATATCAAAGTAAAAATAAGAATAACCGTAGGGCCTTTCTCCCACTTTTTTACCATTGATATAAACCTCCGCATTACTCATGGCTCCATCAAAGGAAATTAACACCTTTTTTTGATCAGAATCTTTAGGAAGGTTTAATACGGTCCGGTACCAACCCACCCCAATGAAAGGCAAGGCACCTGTTCTACCGGTCTTTTCCGTTGCCTTATCCTCGTTATTCTGCTCTATCTTAACAATCTGCCTGTCTATCTCCTTGTCAAAAGGGCCGAAAATGGCCCAGTCATGAGGAATTTCTACAGTTTCCCATTCCTGATCATCAAATTCTCTCTCAAAGGCAACAGGGTTTTCCCCTTTGTAAAAGCGCCATGAATTCAGTTCTGTAACAACGGTCTGTGAAAATAATTGGACGTTTGTTGTAAGAATCAGGAACATTAAAATTCGGTTTTTCATAATAAAGTGATTTGGTTCAAATCAAAAGGTTTTAATCCTTATTCTTTGATTTCTTTAACTCAAACTTAAAAACGTCCGGTCTTGAATAATGCCCTACAACATCAAACATTCGTTTGGCCTTGATGATATCCTGAAGATTAATTTCTGCTGTTAATATTCCTTCTTCCGCTTCCAGTGGTCCTGCCAGTATCTTTCCATTAGGTGCTATAATAGCACTATTTCCGGTATTGATCCATTCTCTTCCCTCAGGGTAAAGTTCTTTAAATTCGTATTTATCTGGAATATCTTCCATCTTGATGGCCATACAAGTACTGATTACAAACAATCCTCCTTCTCTCGCTACATGTTGCATGGTTTGAAGCCAGTTTGGGCTTTTATCCCAGGTAGGAGCTGCCAATATTTGAGTGCCATATCCGTAGATCGCATTTCTGGCCAGTGGCATAAAGTTTTCCCAACAAATTAAACCTGCTATTTTACCGACAGATGTCTCATAAGATTTTAAGCTGCTTCCATCCCCCTGCGACCAGATAAGACGTTCTCCTCCTGTAGGAATTAACTTCCGATGTTTACCTAAAATCGTTCCTTTATCGCTAATAAAGAGTAAACCGTTAAATAAACTGGAATTGCTGGTTTCGGAATTCCGTTCATGTAATCCGATAACTACGTTTATTTTAGCTTTCCTCGCCGCATTGCATAACTTTTTTGTGGATTCGTCGGGAATTGAGACAGCATTTTCAACCAGTTTCAAATAAAGTTCGTTCAATGCGGCACCTTTGCTGTTCGGGATCAGCCAAACCCAGTCCGGATATCCAGAGATAAAAGCTTCTGGGAATACGATGAGGTCAATTCCATTAGCTCCGGCATTATGAATTGCCTCACAAGCTTTATCTACCGTTTTCTTTTTGTTGAGAAAGACAGATGAAAGCTGAGCCGCGGCAATTTTGATAGTTTTTTTCATTTTATCGATGCTGTTAGTTTCTGCTTTGATCCAGTAAGTCCCTGATTATTTCAATGATCCTTTCCGGCCTCTCCTGATGAATATCATGCCCTCCATCAATTTTTAAATGTCTTGAGTTCTTATTGTTATTCATGATCTGACTGTGAAAATCATAAAAATCCCATTGCGTTGCTGAGACGATTACCATGGTGATATCATCAGAAACAGGAGCGTTTTGAACGTACTTCCTGTTATCAAGATAGTTTTCCCACTCTTTGCGTTCTCCAACAGATGAATTTGCAAATGACTGGTTACCAATTTCTTTAAACTCATTATATTCTTCTTGACTGTAACCGTCGTAGAGCTTATCCGGTGAGGGATCAACCAATACCAGGGCCTGAAGTTCATCTGGGTAATGAATTGCAAAATATCTCGCCAGATAACTACCCATGGAATGAGCCACATAAATATAGGGTGGATTGATATTTTCCTTTGACAATAAGGCCCTCAGTTCATCTACCATGAAAGGTATTTTTTTTTCCGAAGGAGTTAACTCAGATTTTCCCGTACCTGACCTGTCATAAGAAAAAACACGCGTATCTTTCGATATTGAATCTGGTATGGACTTCCATGTATCCATGGATGACCCCATTCCATTTTCGAACAATACAGTGGGTTTACCCTCTCCAAATTCTTTGATATGTAATTGAGCCCCGTTAATCTCAACAAACCTTTCCGGTTTATTTTTCTCACAGCATATCAAAAAACTCACAGTAAGGATCAAAATGAAAATTTTCTTCATAAAAGCATTTATCCAAAACTTATAAAATCAAATTGCGAAAATTCAATTCTAATTTCTATTTGGCTGTTAATTTACGATAATAAATTCCTTTGAATACCGTATTTAATAGTTTTCCATTGGAATCGTAAATTTCCCAAAGCTGGGTAACTGTACCATCTTTATTTTGATACCAGCTTATCTGATTATAATAAAAATCGACTTTTTTACCCTTTATCAAATCACTTTTCAGAACCATTCTTCCTGAGGTATATTTACCCTTCAGTTTCAAGACATTTCCTTTATTATCTACCCACAACTGGTTCCAGGTTGAATCCGAACTGTCAAAATAATTCATACTCGTACCGGTACCGCCCTGGGCTCCTTTCCAGTTTTCAAGAAGGACACAATTTTCCTGGATCTTTGAAATCGTATTTTCACCAACCTTATTGCCTAATGAATCTTTAACGACCCATTCTCCCACCCAAAAATCAAATTGCTTATGCTGGGTTTCGCAGCATAAGCAATTTGTTTGAGCAAAAGTACTTCCAACTACTAAAAATAAAAATATAGTTTTTAGAATTTTCATTTCAAAAGAGATCATCTCTAATTCAGGTCATAGCGATCCGCATTCATCACTTTAGCCCAGGCACCGACAAAATCTTTGATAAATTTCTCATTGTTGTCATCTTGTGCATATACCTCAGCATAGGATCTTAGAATAGAATTTGATCCCAAAACAAGATCTACCCTCGTGGCTGTCCATACAGTGTCTCCCGATTTTCGATCTACAATCAGATAAAGATTGTCACCAACAGGTTTCCAGGAATAGCTCATATCTGTGAGATTGACAAAAAAGTCATTACTAAGAACACCTTCATTGTCAGTGAAAACTCCATGTTTTGTGTCGCCGTAATTGGTTCCCAACACACGCATTCCACCAATCAGCACAGTCATTTCAGGAGCAGTTAATCCCATAAGTTGAGTTCTGTCAAGTAAAAGTTCTTCGGGTGTGACAACGTAATCATCCTTTAACCAGTTTCTAAAACCATCATGTATTGGCTCTAGCACTTCAAATGAATCGACATCAGTCATAGCATCTGATGCATCTGATCTTCCACTTGTAAAAGGAACTTCAATATTCACACCGCCATCCTTGGCTGCAGCTTCAATGGCAGCACATCCACCCAAAACGATAAGATCGGCCATACTTACATTAACATTTGATTCTCCTTGAATTTCAGATAGCTTATCCAACACCTTATTCAATCTTTCGGGCTCATTACCTTCCCAGCTCACCTGGGGTTCCAATCGAATTCTTGCTCCATTGGCTCCTCCACGGAAATCTGAACCCCTGTAGGTTCTTGCACTATCCCATGCCGTACTGATCAGTTCAGCTCTACTCAAACCACTGCCCAAAAGTTTAGATTTTAAATCTTTGATTTCGGCTTCACTAAGACTGCCGGAAGATTCGGGAATAGGATCTTGCCAGATCAAATCCTCCGTAGGAGCATCCGCTCCCAGGTACCTACTTCTCGGACCTAAATCTCTATGCGTCAGCTTGAACCATGCACGGGCAAAAGTGTCTGCGAAGAATTCAGGATCCTTATAAAAACGTTCTGATATTTCTCTGTAAGCAGGATCCATTTTCATGGCCATATCAGCATCCGTCATGATCGGGTTACGTCTCACATTAGGGTCATGAGCATCAACCGGTTTATCCTCTTCCTTCATGTTGACAGGCTCCCACTGCCAGGCTCCTGCAGGACTCTTCTTAAGTTCCCAGTCATGATTTAACAGCAAATGAAAGTAAGTGTGGTTCCATCTATCAGGTGTGGTTGTCCAGGCACCTTCCAGACCACTTGTTACAGTATCCGCCGCATTGCCATTACCTTTTGGATTTTTCCAGCCAAGTCCTTGTTCTTCAATTGGGGCTCCTTCAGGGCTTGGGCCCAATGCAGATGCATCTCCGTTACCATGAGCCTTACCTACCGTATGACCCCCTGCTGTCAGAGCAACAGTTTCCAAATCATTCATTGCCATCCGCTTGAAGGTCAAACGAACATCATGAGCCGTCCTAAGTGGATCAGGCTGACCGTCAACACCTTCTGGGTTTACATAGATCAACCCCATTTGCACAGCTGCCAACGGATTTTCAAGCGATTGTCGATTTTCGCTATCCGTATAACGATTTTCTGTAGGTGCGAGCCATTCCTTTTCTTCTCCCCAGTAAATATCTTTTTCAGGATGCCAGATGTCTTCCCGACCACCAGCAAAACCAAAAGTTTTAAAGCCCATAGATTCGTAAGCCATATTACCTGCCAGTATGATCAGGTCCGCCCATGAAATTTTATTTCCGTACTTTTTCTTTATGGGCCATAACAATCTTCTCGCTTTATCCAAGTTGGCATTATCCGGCCAGCTGCTCAAAGGAGCAAATCGCTGATTTCCGGTATTACTTCCTCCTCTACCGTCATCCACTCTGTAAGTCCCCGCTGCATGCCAGGCCATTCTTATCATCAACCCTCCATAATGTCCCCAATCTGCAGGCCACCAATCCTGGCTGTCCGTCAACAAAGACTTTAAATCGTCTTTCAAGGCCTCAAGGTCAAGACTCTTGAATTCTTCGGCATAATTAAAGTTTTCACCCATAGGATTTGTCTTCGAATCATGTTGATGAAGAATATCCAGGTTTAACGCCTTGGGCCACCAATCCATTACATCGTTGTGCTTTTCGGTATTTGCTCCGTGATTTACCGGACATTTACCACTCTTTGAATCGTTCATTTTTTTTAGTTTTAGATTATTTCAACAAATCGATTTTAACTTGTAGCCCACTTTTAAATCTGAATCTAATTGAAGGAAGTCCTGAAGAATTTTCCGGGTAGAAAATAAACTCTTGCAATTGTAATATTTGAAGTTGGCTTAGCTCCTTAAAAATACGAATAATTCAAATATTATTTTAATAATTTGACGAACATCTCATATCTTTTTTTTATCGCTTTATCGATAACAACTATGAGGGAAAATTCGTAATCAATTCAAAGGCAGTAATTTTTAACTTAAAGCTAGTAAATTCAACGCAGCCTTTCCTTAAAGAAATCCATGGTGCGCTTCCAGGCCAGACTTGCCGCATCCTCATCATATCTGGGTGTTGAATTGTTATGGAATCCATGCTTGACATCAGGATAAATGTACACCTGGTAATCAATATCGTTGGCTTTTAGAGCCTCTTCATAGGCCGGCCAACCCGCATTTACACGTTCATCCAGGGCTGCATACTGGAGCATAAGAGGAGCCTTGATTGTAGCCGTTTCCTCAGCGGTTGGCTGCCCCCCATAAAAAGGAACAGCTGCTGATAAATCCGGTAATTTTGTGGCCATCATGTTTGAAATCCATCCACCAAAACAAAAACCAACTACTCCAATCTTTCCGTTACAATCTTCATGAGTTGAAAGGTAATTGAAAGCTGCTATAAAATCCTCCAGCATCTCATTTCGGTCTCTTTTACGTTGCAAGGCCCTTCCGTCGTCGTCGTTTCCAGGATATCCTCCCAAAGGCCAAAGCGCATCCGGTGCAATCGTAATAAAACCTTCCAGTGCAGCTCTTCTGCCAACGTCTTCGATGTAAGGGTTAAGACCACGATTTTCATGAACAACAACGATACCGGGCAACTTTTTCTTTATTTTCTTGGGCTTCGATAAAAGACCCCGGATTTCTCCTCCTCCCTTTGGAGAATTATACAGGACATAATCTGAAGTAAGTCTTGAATCATCCTGCCTGATCGTAACAGAATTTTCATAATCAGGCATAACAAAACTCAGCAAGGACGAAACTGTTAGGCCCCCAACAGCGTAAAGGGATAGTTTCTCAATAAATTGTCTTCTTTCCAGTTTATTATGGGCATATTTATCATAGAGGTCAAATATTTCAGGATTCAGATTTTCTTTGGTCAGTTTTTTCATGGTTGGTTGTTTTAAAGTTTAGATCAATTGAATTCTTCTATTCTTTTAATTTTTCAAGGTCCCATACAATCCCTGACTTCGCTAAAGAGTGTTTTATATTTCAGGAACTAAGAACATTATAAGGGTAAAAGCCGGCAAAACTCATTTTAAAAGCCCTCGAGTAATCCGTAATTAATCAACTAAAAATATGAACCACGAATATATTTCATTTTATTACTGTGGAAATTCATAAATCCGCTTGAAGGTCCTTGTTACCGTGCTATCACTATTTAATAATTTTAAAGTTAACACATTTTCCCGGATTTCCATATTCCAGAAACTTCTCTTGTATTGTTCACCATAAGGGATCAATTCAATTTCAGGTTTGTGACCGTGAACATTATATACACCATCTACTCTTCCTTTTTGGGTTCCAATCATAAACCTCCTGTCCCATTTCAAAAAAAGTATGCCAATTGCGTCTTCCCCTGCAGATTTCTCAAAAAAACTACCATCTCCCTGGGCAGATTCCAGTTTCCATAATCCCATTCCTTCATCAGCCAATATACTCGGCAGTTCCTTAGAACGTTCTAATTTAACCCTTAGCGGCTGTCCTTCTTCCGTTCTTTCCCACATCATTTCATTCCCATTTATGCTAACCTTAAATGGAGCATTGGAATCCTTCAACCCATTTGTATTTACAATGGAAAGCTCGCTGTTTTCCGGGTTCAGTTCCCAGCTCCCGTAAGAATGTCTGTACCAGCCATTACCGGATTCCTGTGTCTGATCTGAATTAAATCGAGTCCAGCGGCCATTTGGTGTCACTTCCTGATCGCCCATCGAAACATTCTTTACGATCCATAGTCCTTCAATACTCTCTTTCTTTTCACATTGAGATAAAAACGTAACAAAAAAAAGAGACATTACTATAATTTTACGCATCATAAAATAAATATTTAAAATAGAAATATATTTAGGTTTTAGTATAAATAAGCAATACTGTATGCAATGTTAGCCCGTACTTTTTAATCCACCTGAAAGAACATTAACAAGTAACAGCAACTCCATTAAGTACTGATCACTTTGTTCCTGATCCTTTTCACGCAGCTCTCGCCATTTTTTCAAATACTCTATTTGAATCTCGTGAAGAACTTGTAATGCATCGTTTCTTAGTTTGTTGTTTTCGAGTTTTGAAATTCTTCTTGACGCTACAGAATCACCCATTAACTCCTCAACCTTGGTCAGGCATGAGTCATAATCCTTTAGGATAAGGTCCATAAGTTCATCCCGTGTTCGCTGATCCTCAACTAGATCAGCAAATTCGTTCATAATTTTTCGATCCGAATTTAACAAATTGGATTCAATCTGAATAAGACTGTACTTGAGAAATGGCCAGTCCTTAGATAAGATCGCCAGGCGTTTAAAATCATCGGGATGCTGGCTTTTAAATTCACCTAATGCCGTTCCCATTCCAAACCAACCGGTTAAATTAAATCGAGACTGGTTCCAGCTAAACACCCAGGGAATTGATCGAAGATCATCCAAAGAACGTTGTCCTGTTCTGTGTACCGGTCTCGAACCTATCTTACTCTGTTCCAAAACATCAATTGGTGTCGCACCTGTATAGAAGTCGATAAAATTAGGATGATCCAGTAATTTACGATAGGTATGTCGGGCTAGATTTACCAGTAGGTCCATAGTTTCATATAACCTTTCATCTTTGGTCTCGTTTGAAGTGGTCATGGCTTGACGGGCTGTACCCGCAACAAACATCTCCAGATTATATGTAGCCGTAAGACGATTGGCAAACTGGTTGGCTATGGTTTCACCCTGAACCGTCATCTTAATATGTCCGCTCATGGAACCAGCAGGCATACTGTCTAAAAATCGGTGTATTTTTCCTCCACCCCTGCTTATTGTTCCTCCTCTTCCATGGAAAAAACATAATTTAACACCTAACTCATCCCCTACTTTTGAAAGATTTTCTTCTGCTTTATATATGTTCCAGCGACTTGTCATGATACCGCCGTCTTTGTTGCTATCACTGTATCCAAGCATCACCTCCTGTGTGAAATTTTCACGGGCCTCACGCTGCCTGACAATAACCGGATGCTGCAAATAAGCAGAAAGGATCTCCGGACCGGCTACCAGGTCATCTATTGTTTCTAATAGAGGAACAACAGGAAGGTGTGCATCCTGGAGACCAACCTCTCTCAAAAGAAGAAAAACCAATAATAAGTCGCTCAGAGACCTTGTCATACTAACGATTACAGATCCTATACCTTCAGAACCGAATTCATCAACATAAGCCTTGACCTCCATAAGATATCCCAGAACATTATCAGCTTCTGTACCACAAGATGTTCCTACCACTAAAAAAGGCCTGTTACTTTTTAATTCTCTGTTAATAAAATCTAATCGTTTTTCTTCACTCCAACCGGCATAATCTGAATCTTCAGCCCCGGAAGCCGCCAGGATCTGACTGATGGCCTTCTCATGATAGGCACTATTTTGCCTTATATCCAGCTTTGACAAATGAAAACCGAAACTCATTACCATTCGCTCTAAGGGGAAAAGCCACTGTTTAGCGATTCGAATGGCATTCAGCCCAATGAGAAGTTTTCGCAATTTCCTTAATTCAGATAATAACACATGAGCCGATCGGAAATAACTTTCTTCACCAAGGGAATAATTGCCCTCTATAGTATGATCCAATCTAAGCAACAACAAGTTCAAAAACTGACGCAAAGGCTCCGAAGGATTTCTATCAAGTGCTTTCTGACCTTCAGATCCAAATAATTTTGCGCTCCTCTCTATTTCATTTAGAAATTCATCTGGAATAGAAACCAGATAACTTGAAAAACTCAATCGTCCGGCAAGTTCAAATAATTGCTTGCGAAGCATTTTAAGCGCCGCATTTCTATGCAATCTTAGCGTTGAGGCAGTGAACTCTGCAGTCACATAAGGATGTCCGTCTCTATCACCACCTACCCAGCTGCCAAATTGAATTAGCGGAAAATGTTCCGGCCATTGCAAGAGTTCCGGAGAAAATTCCAATCGAGCCCAGGCGTCGCTCAACCTCTTATCGGTTAATCTTACAGCCTCAGGGAACACGTTCTCAAAATAATGCATAAGGTTGTTTCTTTCGTCTTCAAGGCGTGGTTTTTGGAGATAGATCTCTCCCGTTCGCCACCAGCGTTCCATGAGACTTGTGATTTCCTGTTTGAGTCCGTATTTCTCTGATGTTGACCAATTTGGATTTTCCTTTTTTACAAGTAAAAGATATAACTCCCGGTGTATATCCAATACGGTAAGACGTTTTGCTTCTGTTGGATGTGCCGTTAATACAGGCACGACCTTCACCTCTCTTAATTTCTCTGCAATTTCATTTTGATCGACCCCGTCATTTTTCCATTTATGCAAGGTTTCTCCCCAGGATCCTCTTATGGATTCAACACCAAACTTTGTTTCGGATTTTCTTCTGTATTGTGTAGCCGCATTCTCCTCAGCCAGATTCAAAAGCTCAAAACAGATACCTAGCGCCTGGGTAAGTTTTTCGTTGGACACATCAATTTTCTCTGGCACCCCTCCGCCGTCAAAAGACAGACCAGCTGCCAAATCCTCCTCACCAATTGAGATCAGCATCTCTTTAAACAATGTTACCAAATATTGAAAATCAATCTTGATTTTTTCAAGTCCTTCGTATTCTAATAATTCTTCAGTCATTTATTTATTCTTAAATGTATGTTTTAATTTTCTTTAGTTTCAGATTCCCTTTTAATATAAAATACCATAATTTAACAGTTGTGTTAGCAACTTGCTACACCTTTCCATCAAAATGGCAAAAATATACTAATTAATAGAATTTTCAATTTAAGAATTCACAATTGTTAAGGCTAAAATACCTGAAAAAGAGATTTTTCACGAATATACCATGTTAACAAAACAATAATTTATTCAATTTCAATCTTGCCATCCGTCCAGTCAGGCAGGTAAAAATTCATTCCTGATTTTATTTCAACTTCAACAAGCCTGTTCCTAAGTTCCACAGAACGCAAGCCTATTTTCTCACGCAATTGATCTGTTTTTCTCAGTGATGATTGATCTGCCCCCTCAATAAATCCATAACCGGCTTCTGAATGATCATTCATAGTTGCCATGTACCAGTCATCTATTAAAGCCAATTCATAGGGAGATATTTCTCCTTTTTTAAGGGATTTCTTCAATAGTGGTCTAACATGAGGGTACAGGGTATCTTTTCTGGCATAATCTTCAGAGATTGAATTATGATGGCTAATTATTGTAGATACCCAAAAATCATTTCCGATAATCTTTTCGCCTGGATAACCATAGCTATTTAAAACATCCAAGAGTGTCAGCATCTGCCTTTCACTATGAGGAGCAAATTTCTTTTCGGCATATTTTACCTGTGACTTGTCCCCAATTCTTAAAAGCGCCCCTAAAGCCTTCTTTTGATCTTGCTTAAACATCTTGTGCACCTTCATCCTAAGTGTTGGATCTATTTTAGAAAGATAGATTTCATGCAATTCATCATATGACTCTTCGAGTTCTTTCCATTCAGGTTCCTTTTTCAACTCACTTAGAAACGTATTCTTTTTCAAACTTTTCAACTTCCATCCTGATTTGAATCCCTCCTGAATGATGTCAACCACCATCGATTTTTTGTCGAGATAAAATGCCAGCTGAGCGGCAACCTTAAAGTCCCTCAAAAACACAAAATCATAGGTATTAAAAACCTCAACATATTTGATCAGGGCCTCTTCATACCGCTCATCACTCACAAATTGTTCCGCATGATTTATGGCATTATGATACTCCATATAATTCAGCTTTCCCAGACTACGATCTCCGGTAAAAGCCGTGAATAAAACGAAATAAATGAAAAATAAAGAAAACTTCATGTAATTATGATTTCGCACAATTTTAATATGTTATATTTCTTGGGAAACTTAGAGATTTTGTTTCCTCCTCATGTATTAAGTCCCAGACAAGAGATTTTTGATTTCGAATATCTCATTGAATGAATTGTTCTTATCCATTCGATCATCATTAGGCTGAAACCCTATTTTCTCCAACAGCCTCTTCGAACCTCTATTTCTTCTATCGGTAAATGCTTCTAAACTGCTTAAATTCAATTTATTAAAACCGAAAATAATTACATTTTTTAGAGCCTCGCTCATCACTCCCATTCCATGGAACTCAGGATTTAAATCATAACCTACCTCTGCAATATTTTGGTCCACAGAAAAATTCCATAAACATATGGTACCAATAATTTTCGGGTTTTTATTCAAAGCTATTCCCCATGTAATGGATTCTCCATTTTCAAAAGCTTCGTTGATTTCATTGATGAACCTGACGGCATCGGAATGCGTCTTCGTCTTTCTGCTTTCGGGCCTTTCAATAAATTGATTGACTATTTCGTTCGAACGTAAAAATAGAATCTCCGCTGAATCCGATAACTCAATTTTGCGTAACAATAGCCTTTCGGTTTTTAATTCCTGGAATTGTTCAAAATTCATATTTCATCAACTTTATACCTGATTAAATGTATCCAGCCCTATTCTCTGGGACTCCAAATTTCGTATATGGGATTTCCTTTACTCGACAAACCGGAGTGATGCCAGTTTCCATCTTCCAGACTATAATCAAATTCCAAACTAGCTCCTACTCGAGTATCATCTCTGGAAAAAAACTCTATATTCTCAGTATACTTGCCATCAACCGTAGTATACGTACCTCCTCCTGTACCCATAAACGCTCTTGTTTCCGTATTATAAGCAATCCATTGGAACCTGGTTCCAGACAAAATTTTCATCGTTTTTCTGGGCCGATTCGTATCACGGCTGCGTATTTCTCCATCTCTTTTTCTGCCTGACATCAACCAGGCACCCTGAAGTTCGCCCGGAGCTCCGTCATCGATTCTTTTAAACTTCAAATCATCGCCAACTATTCCCATAACCGAATCCGTAATCATCACCTGAAAAGTGGATTCCATCCCAACCTTGTCGGCATCATCAGTATGAAACTCAACTTTTTCTGTCATTGAATTACCAACTAAATTCCAGGACCCGCCATTTGAATGAATAAATTTTCCAGATTCCGCGTTAAAGGTTGACAGTACCTGGTATCCATGCGAAAAAATTACAACACTTCTAAGTGGATCCCCTTTTTCAGAGGTATGATAGGCTTCCCAGGCTCCTATTAAAGACTGGGCTGAGAGTACCGCAGACATCAAAACTCCTCCAATTAACAAAAATATTTTTCTCATCATTTTTAGTTTTTACTTTCCTGTATTCACAAAACCCGGCCATCTATTCATATAGTTCACGAATCTACTACTTAATCCTTCGCCTAGAAGATAACTTTCTGATACCGGGGTTTCTGTCGATTTAAAACCTTCATCTGACATCACTTTTCTTGGGAAATCATGATGGAGTATGGCGGATCGACCAATGGTCACAAAATCAACTCCGGATTCCAGAACTTTTGATACATCCGAACCGTCTCTTATTTTACCCGCAATGGTCCACCGAACCTCTCCATATTCAATTTCGGTAAAATGATTTAACAGATTTTTATCTCGGTACTTTTCATCTTCCGGAAATTTATTGTAATCCCATAAAGAGATATCTAAAAAATCAATTTTTCCTCCCCGTATAAGTTGCTTACATATCCATTTAATCTCTCCGATATCCATACCAAATCGCTCCGGGGATAATCTGACACCGAGTAAAAAGGAAGGCCCACATAATTCTCTGATTCCTTTTACGATTTCAAACAATAATCGTGATCTGTTTTCAAGATTTCCTCCGTATTCATCTGTCCTTTGGTTGATCTTTGCACTCAAAAATTGACAAATGATATAACCGTGAGCCCCATGAATTTCAACACCGTCATAACCACTTTTCTTTGCTCGGACAGCAGCCTGAATAAAGTTGTTTTTCAATTCAGAAACCTCCTCTTTCGTAAGACCTCTGGCCCCATACTTTTCATTGTTAGAAGGACATACAGGTGATTGTCCAATCAATTCTTTTGGAGACCTTAACCCGGCATGAAAGAGTTGGATTACTGAAACACTACCCTGTTGGCGCAAAGCATCCGTTAAACGTTTATGTCCTGAAATCTGTGCATCTGAAAAAATACCGAGTTGCCCTTCAAAACCTTTTCCATTTTGCTGGATGTGAGAGGCACATGTCATTACCAGTCCAAACCCACCCTTTGCCCTCATCGAAAGCCAGTTCAATTCGTCTTCGGAAAGACTTCCGTCTTCATGACTTTGCTGGTTGGTCAGTGGTGCCAGCATAAATCTGTTATTCATGGAAATCCCGCATTTAAACTCTATGTTATCCGAGGGTTTGCTTTGTTTCATAAAGATGAAATTGACATATTCAGGTCTTAAATTGCTCTTCAAAGAAAAATAATATCAGTCCGTTTGGTTCCAGAACGGAAAAGCTTCTGTGTCCCCATGGCTGACTTACTATTTCTTGTTTAAATGGAATTCCCTTTGACTGATATTTATTAAAAAGTTCATCAACATCAGAAACCTGAATAACCATAAAGGCACCTTGAGAAATCCTGTAGTCCAGGCCCTGGTACCTGTATTCATCTCCCTCAGGACGAAGCATAATTTCTATCAATCCTCCACCTGCTTTAAAAACCGCTCCTTTATCATGTTCATTTCTATCCCAGTCATGGGCCAGGTCAAGGCCCAGCCATTTCAGGTAAAATTCGTAGGTTTCCTGGTACTTATCAGTGAAATAAGCAAAACGAAACTGTCCTTGCATTTGATTCATCATTTAATTTACATTAATTGTTTTCTGCCTGATTATCTGGAAGATTCAATTCGTTCTGGAATGGATTGATTCAAAATACCATTACCGATGGTTTTCTGCATTTGATAAATATAATAATTTCAGTTCAGATGTTCTCGAAGCTAATTGAACGCCATGGGAACTTCCATCAAAAGAACCTGACTAAAAGATAAAGAGGTTAATTCTATTTCATTTGCTTCCCAGATCCCCAAGCCGTCTCTTCTGCCTAGTTTTTGACCGTTAATCTCAACCTCCCCTTCCAGGACGAAAAAATAAACTCCACTATCCTGACCCTTCACAACGTATTTCTCTTTAACTCCAGAATCAAATTTACCCAAACTGAACCATGCATCTTGATTGATCCATACCCCCTGATCTTCAGGATTTGGGGAAAGGATCTGATAAAACTGATTCGACTTCTCAACATCCCGAATTGAAATTTGATCATAGCGTGGTTGGACCCCTTTTTTATTGGGAAATACCCAGATTTGCAGAAATTTCACCGGCTGGTCCTGATTTTTATTGTACTCACTATGCATCACGCCTGTACCCGCACTCATTACCTGAACGTCCCCTTCACGAATAACTGTTATGTTTCCCATACTGTCTTTATGTTCAAGATCACCTTCCAGAGGTATTGAAATGATTTCCATATCCTTATGAGGATGTGTTCCAAATCCTTTACCTCCGTGAACCGTATCGTCATTCAACACACGCAGGGCCCCAAAATGTATCCTGTTGGCGTCATGATAATTGGCAAAACTAAAGGTATGATAAGATTCCAGCCAACCATGGTTGGCATGTCCGCGGCTATGGGATAAATGCAATACTGATTTCATAAAATACTGAATTAAAATAAAGATTATTCTTCGATCAAACTTTTAGACATCCTTTAAAGAAGGGGTGGTAAGCTCTTTTACTTTCCATCCTGAAAGTTTAGCTCCAGCCAGATAGGAACTCTCCAAGAAATCAAGCACAGCCTGCCTTGGGTCTGGCAGTGACCTTACATCATCATAACTTAAAAGGGCCATTGGACTTCCATTACTATCCGCCCACTTTGCTGATTCGGGCTTTAAAGTTTCCTTGTCTAAACCTTCCGGGGACGGATAGGTGTAAGAATAATACATAGGTTCCGGAATTGTATCGTCACCAACCCAAAAACCACAACTGATCTGTTCATGGGAATAGGTGTCACGATCTGAAATTCGTACCGATTTATCCATAGGTGGCAGTTTTTTTCCCGAAAATCGAGTGACGGCAAGGTCCATATGGTGCCAATAAATTTGAACAGGACATGTTTTTCCATAAAAACGTCCGCTGAATTCCTTAAATATAGAGTTATTCCACTGCATCAATTGCCAGAATCTGCGAATGGCATTCCAATCAAAGGAACTATAATCCTCTAGTTCTTCAAAAGGTTTGTCAATTCCCATGTCAAAAGGTTTAGGGATAAATTTTGGAGTTAAACCCAATTTTGAAATCTCCCCCATATAACGCTTGTAAAAATGAGCGACCGTCAAGCCCGATTCCAACTTAATCTGTGTAGTCCCCTTTTCACTATGTGATATTGTTACGGCCTTCTGCAGGACATCCAATTCGATCTCAAGACTTGATAAACCTTTGTCTAAAGGAATGGTAAAGGTGCTAAAACCCCTGGCGGATACGTAAATGGTAATGAACCACCAGTGATTCTTTCGATGCGTAAGTCCCAGTCGTGTTTTCCCCATGATCTGCAGGATCAAATGAATTGTTACACGAGTTTCGGTCCAGGAACCATAAGGCAATTGAGGGAGTTTAAGATCAGTCATAATTTAGTTATTTATTCGTTCAAACAAAACGTTTAAGGTTCGGCCACTGTTCACACTTAATCCATCTATTTCATTTGAGGGATTTCGAAGGAACTTAATGGTATAACCCCAATCTGTTTCAAATAAATCAGGGGATATGGGTTTCAACATTATATCTCCAAGCCAACGATGATTTATTTGAAGCTGATCATCTTTTACAACCACATGGTAAAGTGTTTCCAGTTCCTCACTCCAGTAATCATCTTCAAATTTTTTTAATTCCGCTACTTCCGGTGACCATCTTTCAACTCTTTTATACGTTTCAATTGTACCATTCTCTATCGTTAGCCGGGTAGTTCCATCTTCTAAATTTTCAATTTTCATCAGGCCGTTCCAGCCTTCAATACCAAATGAGTTTGGTGACCTCGGAATTAAATTCTCTTCCTCTTCGTAGGTAAGGGAATCCTCGACCATTTTCAATGTGAACGAATCGTTTAAATCTGAAGAAAGATAAAGCCCTTGAAATTGTTCCAATGTTTCCATATCCAAATTAATTTCGGCATATTCTCTTGCCGTCTCAGTGGTCATGTAATCTTCCAGGAATAAATCAGCTATTTTTTCTGTGGAAATCCACCCTTTTCCACCAAAGTTTGAGATCGTTATTATACCAAGATCGTGATCAGGATAATAGCTGAGCTGGGTCGAAAAGGCCTCATGCCCGCCTGTATGCCTATATCTTTTTAGCCCACGATACGTACCGACACCTATTCCAAGTGCATATTCAGAATCCGTACCATCGTTCAATATAAAGGGTGTCAAAAACAAATCATGAACCTCACTTCCCCCCACCTGGGCGGTTCGGAAATTTGAAGTCCATTTCGCTAAATCCGGAACATTGGAATAGATTTCAGCCGCACCAAAAATGGCTCTGTTACTTTCTTGATTGGCATACCCCTCTTCCTTATTGAATACATAAGATTCAGCTGAATTAAATATTACCTCCCCCACATAACTTTCAATTTGGGTATCTTTCATCCCTAATGGATTAAAGATATTGATCGCTACCCACTCATCTGCCGTCTGACCCGTAACTTTCTCTAAAACTTCGGCTAAAATAACCCAGGCCGTACTGTTGTACGTCCAGCGGGAACCAGGGACAAACTCCAATTGAGGTTGCTTTCTGACGACATTTAGGCATTCCTCTCTGGAAAGCCGGTCAACTCCGATGATTCTACCTGATAAATTTGACATCGTATATGCCTCCCGATATCCACTGGTATGGGTCAAAAGATGTCTTAGGGTAACGGTATGATCAAACTCCGGCCAATTCTCAAGATGTTTAGATACCGGATCGTCAAGACTTAATTTTCCTTCCACATGCAATATAGCAAAAGCATATCCAAGAAATTGTTTGGTAACCGATCCCGTATTGAAAACCATACTCGGATCATTTGCAATCCCGTATGACAAATTTGCCAGACCATATCCTTTACTAAAAATGATTTCTCCACCTCTAACAATTCCCACTATGAGTCCCGGGGTAGTATCATTTACTTGGGTGGGAACCAGCGAATCGATCTTTGCTTCAAGTTCAACGGGATTTAAACGTCCGTCTTTGTTTGATGAACAAGCCAGTAGGGCACAAATCAAGATGAGGGATACTAAGATTTTCATGATATTGGTCTGATTTAAAATGGTTTATTATTTATAATTTTTCACCTCCATTCGGGAAATTGAGATCTATTCAGGTCCAGGGTTTCGATAGTTTTCATATCCTCATCACTAAGTTGAAAATTAAAAATATCAATATTTTCCATCATATGAGCCTTTTGGGAGGATCTGGGGATAGCTACCACTCCTCTTTGAAAGTGCCATCTCAGACAAACCTGAGCATTCGTCTTTTGGTACTTTTTTCCTATGGATGCCAAGACCGGGTTAATAAAAATGTTATTCCTTCCGGCAGCAAATGGAGACCAGGCCTCGATCTGTGTTGATGAATTCTTGAGAAAAGGGTATAATATTTTTTCCTGAAAAAACACATGGGTTTCAATCTGATTGATCACAGGTTCAGTTTTTGCATAACTATTCAATTCATTGAGCTGCTCCGGCAAAAAATTGCTCACTCCTATGCTTCGGATCTTACCCTCCTGGCACAGTTCTTCCATAGCTTTCCAGGAGCCTTTTACATCTCCTCTCGGTCGATGGATCAGATAAAGGTCCAAATAATCAAGATCCAACTTTTTTAATGAAGTTTCAAAGGCTTTCTTTGTGCTTTCATAACCTGAATCATACACCCAAAGTTTGGAGGTCACAAACAACTCTTTCCTGTCTATGCCGCTTTGCTTGATACCTTTTCCGACAGCTTCCTCATTACCGTAAATATGTGCAGTGTCTAATAGCCGATAACCTACTGAAATAGCTTCGGATACGCATCGAATTCCTAAAGACCCGTTTAGGACATTTGTACCAAATCCCAAAATGGGCATTTTAACCCCATTATTTAGAGTTACATTCGGAATTAGATTATTTTCCTTTTTATTAGGCAGAGCTCCGAATAATTCCGGGCTAGTTAAGCCAAATAATGCTGTAGCTGTGGCCGCCTTTGTCGTTTCCTTTAAAAACTTACGACGATTCAATCCTTTTTTACTAATGCTCATCTTTCGATATAAAAATTATAAATTCTCACATTTCTATGTAATCAGCTAACTGATACATTTCCACACCCAAAGTCCAAAGATTAAGTGTAGATCCAATGGAGTATAATTTACGATTTTTAAATCAAAATAGTTAGGATTGAGAAAACTATGGGATATCTGTATTTACCTCATTGAATTTTCCTTTGGTCACAACAAGAACCGCAACAATAAAGTAAACCAGGCATACCATAAGATAAGGTCCTCCATATTGGATTGGAAAAGACCAGTTTGTCAATAGTTCCGGTGATATTGGAACTTCACTTTCGGGAGGGAAAAAACTAACAATACTGAGGGATGCGTTTGATACCGCATGAAAACCAACAGCAAAAATCAAACTTCCTCCGGATCGGTTATAAAGCCAGTTAAAAATGAAAGTCCAGGAAAAAATAAAGGCAAGGACATAGACAAAAGGTACATTATGAATTCCCTGATCAAGCCAATAGGTTGGCAAATGCCAGCACAAATGAACCAATGCCAGAATCACGGAGGCTTTTATCGGAGAGTAATGCTTTTGTAATCTTGGTAAGGCAAATCCTCTCCATCCTAATTCCTCGCCAAAACCTGCAATTAAAAATGATGGAATTATTGCTCCCAGCCAATAGGATACATTCAAAATTGAAGGAGATATTTCGCCAATATAAAGGTATTGCCATAAGGATCGCCCGGCGAAATGAATAGAAGCCGGAAGCAATAATAAAAGAACCCACCAATACCATTTGATCTTAAAACGCTTAAAACGCCCCAGCAACTGAAGAAGTCCTTTTTTCTTGTAATAATATCCTGTTAGAAATAACGATGTTAATGACGGTGTCCAAACACCCAGTAAAATGAGTATTACAACATCTGTCTGACGACCGATAAAAAAAAGAGTCCATGACCATGCATAGGTCAGGATAAAAAAGATAAATAACTGCTTCTTTGTGTTTTTCTGTGTTGAATTCATGAATGATAGGTTTCCAACAAACATAGACTAGATCAGCCAAAAATTTGAATCTTCCTTTTGCTATATCATGAAATAGCATAAAATTCTATTGAATATGAAGTTTTTGAAACTCTTTTGGAGTCTGCCCGGTATGTTTTTTAAATAGATAATTAAATCTGCTGTTCGATTTAAAACCTGATTCCTGAGCAATTCCAAATATGGTCTTGTTCTTGTTTCCGGAATCAGTTAATCTTTTCTTCACTTCTTCCAAACGAAATCTAAAAATATATTCTGAAAAGCTCATTTCCAGCTTTTGATTAATCACCTGGGATACGAATTTAGGGCTTATATCAAGTGAACGAGACAATTTTTGCAGGGTCAGGTCTTCCTGAAGATACAATTTATCCTCTTCCATGGCCGCTTCAATTTTAGCTAAATATTGATTCGTTTTTTCCTCCGAAATTTGTGAACCATGATACTTTTTGGGGGTGATTCCCAATTCCCCTGCACTATTCATTTCTTTATAGGCCAGATAAAAAATAGGTATTACTAATAAGGAAGTGAAACTCTGTAGTACAGCGTCCGATAAAATCTTAATTCCCATAGATTCCAGTACATGCAAGCTAAAATTTACAACTATCAAAACGGCAAACACAATAATCGAAGGTAAAATCCAGTTGTAATACCTTTTTGCATTCGAATAATTTTCATAACAATATTTCAATGACAAAAACAAATAAATACTCATTTGTGTAAAGCCTATAAAGGGGACCGCAATTGAAAACCATTTCCAGTCAAAAAGTATATTAATAAGGGCTAAAAATAAAAAAGGAAAAGTATTGAAATAAATAAAACGTCTTTCGGGTTTTTTATCATTATAAATCACATACATATATAAGGCCGGACCTATAAACCACATTAAATTGTTTGAAATGTCCTGTAACAGCGTGTCTTGCAAAAATATACCTGCCACACTGAAATAGGTGTTTAACGAAATTACAGCAAATGTAAAGCACAAAAATGCAAGCAATCTGTTCAGAATCATTAGGCCCTTTGATTTGAAAATAAAATGCAAGCAAAGAAACAAGGCCTGAACGGTTATTATTAAATTAAGTATGGCAAGAATTTTTAAAGCCATTTTATTTTAAATCATTTTTCAATCATTAGATTTTCGGCATAACGCACAGCGCTAACCAGTATATTCTTTCTGTTTGCCGCTTTTTCTTCAAATGAGTCCAGCGTTTCGCGATTCAATTTCCTCCCTTTTATAAAAACTGTTGAAGGATTTTTCAGGGCCGTTAGATCTTCCAGAGGATTGCGGTCTAACAGAAGTAAATTAGCAGCTTTTCCCTCCTCAACAGAACCCATATTATTCATAATTGTATGGGTTTCCGAGGCATTTATGGTGGCGGTTTTAAGAACTTCGTAATTAGAAAGTCCGGCTTCTTTGTAAAATGCCAGCTCCTGATGGATGGAAAAACCCGGGGTAGTAATACCTATTCCGGCATCCGTGCTGCAAACAATGCGTACTCCAGCCTCATGCAGCCTTTTCAAAATATATAAATGAAAATCGTGCTGATCCTTTATCGATTTAACAATATTGGGGTCACTCAATTTTGTATTATACCATCTGTCAAACTGAGCCTTACTATCCACTTTCCTTATTAAAGGGTTCATATAATCAAGCTGTTCTGACTCTAAAACAGCATCATTGGTGAGCATGTTATAGATATTATAATAGCCCGTTAGTGTCGGGCTAAAAGAGCCTTTATTCAAACTCTCGAAGTTATGAATTACCTCTTCTAATTTTAGGGTATCCAGCTTGTAATTTAAGGGTTGCTGAATAATATCTTCAGTGTGCTCAATAGATTTTATTTGTGGGTTAAAGTGATATACATAAGGAACTTTTTGTGAGGGATGCGCAATAACATCTATATCTGATTTCATTGATTGCTCAACAACTGCATCAAAGATATCTGGTGTCAGACCATAATAGGTTTTAATAAAATCATATCCTCTATCTTTATAGGATAACACTTTATCTCTGGCCTCATCCGGGCTCGTTAAATTTAAATTGTCATCCCCAATAAATTCAGGTCCGGTAAGTTTTGGCCCGGTAGTATAAAACAGAGGAGAAACAATTTCATCATTGGCTACATCTTGCTTAATCCTCAAATGCATTGGCATTCCCCATAAATTCCGAACCGCCGTAACCCCATTGGATAAATACAAGCCAAGTTCATATCGATCCCATATATGCACATGCATGTCAATAAGACCAGGAGTCAGAAACCTGTTACCGGCATCAATAATTTCAACCCCTTCTAGTTCGATTTGATCTCCAATCTTTTGAATCACACCATCTTTTACATGTACCATTTTATCGGTCAGTACCGTATCCTGATTCATCGGAATGATATTTACATTTGTGATAAGGTAGGAATCATTGTCAGAAAATTCAATGTTCTTTACCTTCAAATAGCCTGTCCTGTAAGTATCAATTCCAATGGCTACCAACAATAACAACAGTATCGCTCCAACGAGTATCAAGAAGAATTTAAAAATTCGTTTTATTATTTTCATCTTTATCGTATCAGTCTATAATTAAGATTGAGTGTATTATTCTGTGTAGATGTCAAAATCCGCTGAAACTGATCTCATCAATTCTTGATCCGCAAATTCCTCATCTGTCATTCCAGACAATTTCTCAAGGTAGAGATCAAACTGTCCGTTTTTAAAAATCGTCAGCATCTTTCCTCCTTTTTCACAGCTTGCTGCATGCCAAACATTAGGTGGCACAGTTATGGTATCTCCTGCGGTAGCTGTAACAGTACCATCATCAAATATTAAATCTAATTCTCCCTCGAGAATATAAAATACCTCGGTCATTTTTTTATGGTGATGTCTCCCTAAATAAAAACCAGGTTTCAATGTATCTTCAACAAAACATAATTCTCCGTTCGTATTTCTCGAAGACAACTTTACAAAACAATGGTCTTGAGAATAGTTGTAGTTCTCCCCTTTTCCTCTGCGAATAACCTCTTTTTCTTTCATCTCGTCTTATTTTATGCCGTCAAATTTATGCGAAATTAATTTAACTCCCGCACCTCATATCTTCATCAACTTATTCCTCGTCAGCAATTTTAATAATGATATTCCCGGTTTTTTCTCCTGACAGGGCATATTCGTAAGCCTGGTCTATCTCATTCAGTTTGTAAACGCGATCAATTACCGGATTGAATATTTCCTTCTTCATGAGATTCAGGATGTAGGGCATGGTTCTCTTGACGGGAAATGGAATTGGAAAAATGACCTGCTTCCCTCCCAAAATTGGTGTCATTAAGGCAAAAACAAGGTTCTGTGCAAACGGTCCTAATTCTGAAGAAATATAAACACCTCCTTTATTCAAAATTGATTTACACTTACCAAATGTACTTTTCCCAACCGCATCAAATACAAAGTCATACTTTTCCAAATCTTTTGTGAAATCTTCTTTTGAATAATCAATTATTCTGTCTGCTCCTAAAGATCTGACGAGTTCAACATTCTTCGTGTTACAGGTTGCTGTGATAAAAACATCAAACTGTTTAACAAATTGTAAAAGAGCTGAACCTATGGCTCCGGTAGCTCCGTTGATAAGAATTTTGTTTCCGGCCTTAATCTTTGTTTTGTGAATGAAAGTATATGCGTAATGCGCTCCTTCAACACTCGCAACTGCTGTTGCATAATCTATATTCGGTGGAATTTTCAAGATATTTCCATCTTCAGGAATGGTCAAATATTCAGCTTGAGAGTCATAGCCCAAATCGTTAAATCCAAATAACCTATCCTTCAATTTAAATGTTTTTACCTCCTTTCCAACTCCTACTACTTCCCCGGCAAAATCAGTTCCCAAAATTACTTTTTTAGGTCTTAGAAAGCCCAGTATAAATCTCATTAATAAGGGTTTTGCGGTAAGATTAGCACAGTCGGTTCTATTAACCGTTGTGGCAAAAACCTTAACCAATACTTCATTAGAACCGTGACTCGGACTTTCAACATCAGTAACCTGAATAATTTCGGGGGGTCCATAAGATTTTCGAAGTGCTGCTTTCATTGTGGATTTGAGTTATTTTTTATTTTGTCAAACAGTCTTTTCACATGTAAATCGCCAAATCCATAAATGCTTTTACGTTTACAAAATTCTCTGAATACAATCCCAAAATCATCTGTCTTTAATTCACTCATTATGGTTTTAAGAGATCTGATAGGCCTTCCCTCATTATTATGATCAGGCAGTCGATCCAAATGCGCCTCTACTGCCTTGTCGATAAATGGATACAAATGACCCAACTTTTTCGCATTTAAGGCTAAGTTCTTTAGATCATTGTTTTGATAATGTATCCAAAGGTCTGCCAATATATCAAGATCCGTAATTACTGATCTGTTATTGTAAATCGAAACCAGTTCAGGCTCGGACAATCCTCCGAATCCATATTGGTCATGTGTTTCCGGCCTGATTAGATAAGCTTTAATCTTCTCTTTTTTTTTCGCCAATAGATACGAAATGAACCAGAAATTAACCTGACAAAACAAATCATCTTCAAACCAAAGATTGATCTCGGAATTGTCTTCAATTGCAACAATTCGGTTGAATTCAGTTACTGTATCATTGTAATAATCTTGTGGAGTGACCTGATAATGGTTACTGAGAAAATTTGCCCTTGTACTATAGAGATCATCCAAGTCGCTGCCATCCACATTACCGTCGACCAAACATTCTCTGGCAACAATAAGTTCTCCATGAATGCTTTTGGGAAAGCGATCCTTTAACGCATCACCATTCAGAATATGGTACTGTTTTTTCATTGGTTTCTATTAATCTTTCTGAGTTGATTCATGACAAATTGGAAGTTCAATTCCTTGTTGAAAACATTCTGTTGTATCCAAACTGGTTTTTCTCAACAGGCCTTCCAGTTTCAGCGTAAAATTTGAAGCCCTTGACAACCGACTTCACATATTTTGACATCGTGGGCAAAAAATAGAGATCCCTGATAAGACCCCTGATAAGCTTCGTATATTTCTTTAAGGCAATGTCCGGATAAGAATTGATTGTTATAGATAGCTCCGATATTTGATGATTAACTACAGTGATTTTCCAGAGAACCTTAGCTACTGCATAAGGATAAGTCTTCTTTCCGATAAGTAATTCATATCCTACGCCCTCATTCCATGAAGTAAATAACCTATTTAAAACCAGCCCATTATAATATTCAATTGTATCCTCTGCTCCAACCTGAGCCCAGGTGATCACCGTATTTTTCTTACAAAAAGGATGGCAATTATTAAGATTCCCCGAGGACGAAATGACTTCCCATAGCTCCTCTGAAGAGACATTTACGTTTCCCTTATATGAAATGACGGATGCAGTTAAATGAGAATCTATTTTCATAAGAGCATATCAAGTTGTAAAAATTGCTATCAAAGATATTCATCGTGATGCACTGAAACAAGTACCCTGAGATATTCCATCCTTATTTATCCCATTTTCAACTCAAATTTAATCTTTCTCACCCCGTGATCGGTGTCCCATTGATAAACTTCCTCAAAATCAAAACTCTGATATAAATTAGTTGCCGGGCCATTCCCCAGGCCTGTTTCCACAACAAACAAATTTGAATCATACATATTCAAAACAAATTGCAGGAGTTCTCTGGCTATTCCTTGACGAAAGTAATCCGGATGCACGACCAAACTATTAATATGTGTAAAATGAGGAGTATCATTGATTTCAACAACCCCGGCTAATTCTTCCCTTTTATAATAACCAAAAAAAGATGTTTGACAATTTATATAATCCTCTAGAGGTCTTTTTAAGGGAGGGAAATCTATTGCATTTAAAAGATTAGCCTCAACGGCATATGAAGCCTGAAAAACAGCATAAATACTTTTCGCAATTTGAGTATCCTGATTGAACAAGATTTTAATCATTCTCTTGTTTTGTATTGATCTAGTTTGAGGCTCATGATATAAAAATTTAGCGATCCGTTTTCACTGGAAGATATAATCGATTTGAAATTCTCATAGCTTTCAGCAGCTTTTTCCTTTATACCGCCTTGTTTTCTTCCTGATGTAAATATCAAATACATACCATCAGGTGTTACATATGGGCTTCCATCAATTTCATTGCTATTTACACCCTCACCCATATTAACAGGATCTGACCATTTCATATTATCTTCTCTGAAACTAATGTATAAATCACTCTTACCGTAACCATCAGGTTCATCGACACGAACAAAAATAATAAAAGATTCATCCACTGATATAAAGGCATCTGCTTCCATCTTATCTGTATTTATATTGTCAGGTAAACGAACAGGTTTCTGGTATTCACCGTTTTCAAACCTTGAAAAATATATATCTGAATTTCCTGATTTATCTGAAGAAAAGTAAATGCTTCTATTCTTGGTCATGACCGGGTAAAACTCATTGCCTGAAGATGTTATTGGTGATCCGAATGGAGTTGGATCCTGCCATGATCCATTCTTAAACTCTGAAACCCAGATATTGAAATTAAATCCGTCCGGCTTACCTTCGAAGTCTTTAAAAGTAGAAAAAAGCATCAGATTACCATCCGGTGAGATCTGAACATCAGACATCGGTGTATCAGCCCACACAAAAGGCACAAATTCGGGGCTCCCAAAATTCCCTTCTTCAAATTTTTGGTATGCAATTCCTGTAATTCCCAGTTTTTGAGACGTGGCGGTATAATAAATCGTTCTACCGTCCGGACTCATACTGGTATTAAATTTATCAATATTCGTAGAGATCATCTCGGGGTAAAACTTTACAGGTTTTTCAATAATTGAATCAATTCTATAAGGATGCGTAATGCGCACAGATGGTTCCGTTTTATTTGCTCTTTTGTTATTTAAACAGGCTGTGCTCAGTATTAGGATTAATAGTGAGATGATTTTAAATTTCATATATATTGCTTAAAATTTAGTTAGATTCCTTTAGGTATTCTTGAACACTATGAAATCCATTATTTGACTAAATCCAAATTTGCAACATTTCTGAAATGCTTAAATGAATTTTAACGACATTTAACAACTTTTTAAAATAGAATGAAATTCCTCATAATCCGGAAGTTTATACTTAAAACTTTTTAGATGCAATAATTATACCCGTTGACCAATTCATTTTTGTCAGGTTAAAATCCTCTCGTTTTTCAAGATATTCAATAAGGTGCTTTACATGCTCCTGATGACCTTCGGGCCAGTTAGGCTGCGTTATCATGTCGTCAATAATGTAAAGCCCACCAATTTTAACCAACTCAAGAACTTCTTCTATCTCACTGTATTTGCCCGGCCAGGCATCTGCAAATATCAGATCGAATTTTTCGCCATTATAATTTTTTATCCATTCTGAGCCATCCTCGCAAACTATATCAACCCTTTGGTCGTTTGCGAAGAATTTCTTAACTATTTCGGTTAATTTCGAATCATTATCAACCGAGATAATTCTGGACATGTCATCCATCCCGTCAACCATCCAGGATAAGGATAAACCTATTCCGGTCCCCAATTCAAGAAGATTGCACCCGGGTTTTGAACTTACTAATGTCTTCAAAAGAGATCCTGTATAAAGGTCTGAAGGCATGGTAAAGCCAATTTCAGAGCATTTCGCCTCTATTTCTGCATGGATTTCGGGTCTGTTCAATATATTTGAATCGTTCATTTTTCGAGTAACTAAGTCTGATTATTTTTCCTCAGAAGTTTGTTTCAAATTCGAAACTGAAGATAAGGAATCTCCCATATATACCGTGATATCCAGCTCTTCATATTTCGAACTTAATTCTCCCATATCCAACTCTCTATTCTTTAAGTGTTTATCAAAAAAATAAGTAACAACCATATTCGATATCTCAAGACCATAGAGAGGGTCAATATTACCAGCCTGACTCATGGAATTTAACGGAATCATCAATGGAATATCCATAAAATTACTATGGCCCGTTTGCGAGATTATACCTTCATAAAAAACAGAAGAACTCTTATTAATATAGGCATGTTGATTTAAATTCTCGTGTTCCACAGGCCAGTCTGCGGATAAGAACAGAAATGGTTTCTGAAAGGTTGTATCAACAATCTTACCCCACTGAACCCCATCCAGATTAATGCCTGCCTTTATTCTGCTTTCCATGAGCAGGGAATGACCAGCCGCTCCACCTCCTCTGGAATGACCAAAAACACCAACTTTTGAAACATCGAGGCTTCCTTTAAAAAATCCGGAGTTGTTCCAGTTATCCAGTTTTTTGTCCACATCAATTATATCCCTGGCCCATCGCTCCACCATGCCTTTGACAAAATAGTTCCTTAAACCTTTCTGTACAATGGTATGACGATCTTCAAATGAAAGATCACTTTTAAAGGATTCTATAACGGGCTCCATAATGTGCCAGGTATCTTTCTGAATCAAATCAGCATAAGCATAATCAAAATATGCTTCAGCTCCATCAGGGAAAGAAGTACCGGTACTTTCATAGGTATGATTAAGTGCAAATACAACATATCCCTGACTGGCAATTTCAGATAGCAAGGCATAGTACCCATTGGCTTTTGAATTGTATCCATGAGAAAATATCAAAACAGGAAAGGATCCGTCCGCAATAGGAACATTTCTAAAAACATGGGTATCGACCTTATCCAGATAATTTAGAAATGAAACCGGCAGGCCATATTTTTGCGCAAAGCCATTTCTTCCCGCTTTGTCCACATATGGATCCTTTTCAGCTCCATCTTCAGTTGATGGATACCAGGCTTTTATCATTAGGTTTCTCTTATCCGATGGGTCAACTGTAATTACCTCATCGCGATCCAGTTCAAGATGGATGTCCTTTGTTCCTACGATATAGGTCCCTGTTGGTTCCGGTAACTTAAAAACGGGCAACACAGAGGGAAGCATTACAGACAAGGCCAAAAGAATAAATAGACCAACGGTTTTAAGAACAAACACCAGGGTTGAAGGTGTTGCATCCGCCCTTCTTAAGGCTGTGATTAGAGCAATCAGCCAAATGAAATAGGCAGGTATCATTTGCCAGCGTGATCCCTCAAGTAAAACATGTACCAGTAGTATGATGATCAGCAAACCGACCACATAGGGTTTGCTCAGCCTTTTGTTGACAGGACGATTGAAAACGATGTAAAAAACGGATGCTAGAAGCATTAGTATTTCCAGATATTGCATGTGTTTTGATTTTTAAGTTGTTGATAACAAATTTCAATACAACAAAACAATTGCACAAGGTCATATCCCTATCAAAACCTGTAAAATACCCCTGAAAAATTGTATCATCTGCAAACCAATGTTAATTCTGAAGATCCTTCTTAATAAATTTACCAGATTTTTAGTTTGTTTTACGGATTGCTCTCTCAGCCTGAATGATATGTCTCAAATTATGGTAGATTACAACCCTAAAAGAATCGCCCAATCTGATTCTAATCCATTTAGAAACATAAATACCTGTCTTATTAGCTGTCAGGCTTACTCCATTAGCTTGTTCCAACAACTCAAGTAAAGAATTTTGTTGATTTCGAAACTCTTCAAGTACGGATTTATCCAGTTTGCTTTTGACCGGGTTCATCGATTTAAAGGTTTTGACTTTTTTCATTTTTTCATCAGGAAGCATGCTTTTGGCAAAAAAGTTTCCAAACCATCCACTTCTGAATTGAGTCTCCCCGGATCTTTTGGATTTCTGTATGGAGTTCCTGATCTCTGCGATATAGAATGCGCCACAAATATTCAAATGTTTCAGGCACTCCAAAGCACTCCATTTATCTTTATCCTGTTTAAAATTCAACGCTTCTTCCGAAAGATCCAAAAACTTTTCGGTACGCGTTAAAATGTCCTGGGTCATCTCAACCAAATCCGCCAGAAATACTTCTGATTTCATATTTTATGAATTGTTCTAAAAAGTTCCTCTTAAACCTGTCCTAACCCTATTATTTAAAAAGAAACAAATCAATAATTGACAGTTACTCTTTGTATTCGAAATTTTATTTATACTCTAATTTAAACAGCGTATCCTAACATTATTCTTGAAAGATTTAACAATAACGATCACATTTAAATCTTTGAAACAATTAAGGTCTCAGCCTTTTCATTACGAACATCCAGCGTAAATTTCAATTTTACTTCATCCTCAACATTTATCATTAGGTTACTGCTGCCAGGTACTCTGACCAAAGAAGTCTTCTTTCCGACTGAAACGTTTTGCTTTGAGGAATTTGCCCCAAAATCAAAATCCCAGCTCATGGGAGCAATTTTAAACTCATAGTTACCCTTCTGAAAAGTAGTTACCGTTTCAAAAACTCCGTTCCCTTTATAGGTAAATTCCGGGGTGTCATTCCATTTTTTACCCCAGTCGTTCATACTTCCAAACAAATACAGTTTCTCCCCTGAAAACGGTTCTACGTCCATCTCGTCCAGCTTCGCTTCTAATTTAGGAATAACATCTTCCAGTTTTTCTTCATTAATGATAGATAGGGCAAGATCCAAAGCGACGCGTTGATCGATTTGAATATCGGGCTTAACACCCTTCCCTTCAATTCGACCGATTCGGCTCGAATAATATTCGGCAATAGGAACTGATAATTGAAAACCATTGGGCAAATCATACATTTTTTGTGACAACATTTCCCCAGCCGATGTTTCACCGATGATGGTCACTTTCTTCTCCCTTGCCAATGCATCAACGGCAAACTCAGCAGCACTGGCTGTTTCCGTGCTAATTAATACATAAACGGGGCCTTCAAAGTGAGGATTCATCGGTCCAAACTTCACGCGAGTTAAAGGCTCCTGCTGAACGTCCTTCCAAAATGTTTTAATGGACCAGCCATGCCAGGAACTTAATCCCTCACCATCAGATAACTGTGGTGCCCGTGAGTTATTCTCCCACCACTTCCGGGATACGAATACACCGGCATCAACGGAATCGCTCAGAATATGCCCGATAAGGGGAACTCCTGCAAAGGTCCCTCCTTTGTTCTTTCTAAGATCTATGATTAGAGATTGGGCATTGTTCTTATCAATATCCCTGTAAGCCTGAAAAACACGTTCTTTTGTATCCACACCGGTCATGGTTGAGACCGTAAGAATAGCATTTTTGTCGATCCAATCCAGCGAAACACTCTGTTCCCCTACTCTGATGCTGTCGATAAAATCAGCCATCTCCTCGGCACTCCTCTCTGCCATACTCAACCTAACATGAGAAAACGGCCCCTCGCTCCAAACTGCGTTGAACCCGTTTACAAACTCTTGATTAGTCTTAGCAGATTTAGCCAGAGCCAGAACTTTTTCTTCCAGTTCAAAATATTGTTCTGTCTTCAACTCCTCTGGATTGTAATGGAACATGGACATTAATTGTGATATGCTGTCCGTAACACTGATCAGGTCTCGATTAAGTGCTTCATCCTTTTTATTAGATGAGGGATTTTGACAAGAATAAACAAGGATAGTAAGTAAAAGTAGAGTCAATTGCTTCATTTTCTAATTGAATTTTTCAATTTGACTCACCTCATCTTATTTTGTTACAAAATTTTGATCAATCAGACATCAAAACCATTTGTAACATATGTTCTTCAATTAGTCATTTAACACAATAAATGTTTTCAACATGTTTTTGGTTGAAGCATTGGGAACCTCTGAAATTAAAGCATAAGTCCCTGGTTCCAGGCTTGCCGTAAAATAGCCCTTATTTCCCTGTGGCATATCATTGACACCTCCCATGAACGTAAATCCTTGAGGAGCAGGTTCAATTAATCCCTTAGGATCCGCCCAGTTCATCCAATTTTCCAATACCTTCAGGTCAGAATTGCCATCGATCCGAACAAGATTTATATCATGCCCGACAAAATTTTCATGGACAATCTGATCTTTAAAGAAAACAGAAAAAGTATGCTCTCCCGGGCTAATTGAGTCATTAAAGACGATTCCCTCAGTACTGGAAACAGTGATATCAATATCAGCACTTAACTCCTTATGACCCGAATCATTCTTGGTTACCTCAATATCCTTTGTCATGCCCATAGAGGTATGGAAAACCCCATTGCTCATTTTGACATAGCACTCAACAATATATTTCCCGGGTTTTAAATGAAGCGTGGTTTCACCTACCTGATTTGGAGAGAGTAAACCCGAACCTCCCATAAAAACAACTTCACCAAACCATTCCGGGAGCTTCTCAAATTCAGCATAACCTTCTTCCGTTTTTCCCTCCATAATTAATTTCATGGCACTGTCAAACACGGGGCCCACCACTTTTTCAGCATCTTCCGATGTTTTGCCCTCAGGATACTTGTCGATAAGAAAAAAGTGTGTTTGCGGAGATAGGTTCTTGTAGCGAAACGTATTCCAGCCCGAAGAAATGGTATCTGACATTTGAAAATCCATGTTCTCGGTAATAATTTCTACTACCGACTCCTTTTCTGATTCAACCATCTCAGGTTCAGTAGTTTTCTGATCCTTTTTACATGATTGAATTATCAAAATTCCTGGTAAAAATAGGATAATCAATTTGTTAAAATGTTTAGTTTGCATTAAGAATTTAAATTTTTTCATAATAGTAAGGTTTAGTTGATATTCATTGAATATAGGATTCACAAGTAACGACCATTTTAAAATCTTCTTGTAAATCCATAGCGTTTCTTCTTTAATTTTTTATCAATTTCATCCATTCCTTATCGGCCGCTCCACTGTTTTTAAGATGCCTATTAGAAAAAACAAGTACCAGACGACACATTCTTTTATAGGCATCTACGATCTTCTTATCCATTGGATCCGAAGCCAGTGCCGGAATAATACCGAGCTGTGATGGAAAATGCTGATGAGCAAACTCTTTGATAACCAATGAATGTTTGTTGACGGAGGGTATGGAATCATAAAATTCAGAACTTCTTTCCACCTTGTACGTTTCGGGTTGATCACCCGTCAGATGTAAATAAGGAATTTGAAAATTAGCGTAATTAAAATAAGGTGATTCCTTAAGCATATTTACACCGTAAACCCTGCCGAGGCCGGAATCAAGACTGATAAACATATCAATATTCGAATTTTTCATGCTATATATTCCCTGTGACACCCCTCCGACGCTCCAGGCTATCAAACCTGTTTTATCAATATTGACCTGGCTCATATTCTGTTTAAGATGATTGATAACCAGAGACATATCATCGATCTGCAGGTTCAATCCAACCTGATTAAATGGCCATTTTTGAGAACTTGTATTTCCGAGCGATGGGAAACTGGCCACAATATACCCGTGACTGGCAAGATACTCGCAGATAACGGAATGCAATTGACTCGAAGTATTACCCCCGGGAGCGAATAGCAGTAAAGGAAACTGTCCTGCCACAACCGGGGCCTCAATCTGAGCTATTGTCTTTAGCATTTTATATTTAGATAGCTCCACGGGAAGATTATTTACTTCGTTAAGTTTCTTTACTTCCATTGGCACCAGACTATCTATTCTCTTACTCATCGAACCCGACTCTGACCATTTACCTGCTGGATCATTGAAACCAAAATATTGTTCATATTGAATTGCTTTTTGAGATCGATCTTGTGTCGGGTACCATAGAAATAGTTGTACAGATCTGTAATCCTGTTCGAATGATCTTGAAAAATCCGTAATTCTTTCGTTTTTAAATCCTACTCCGAATTCACCCAGCTGAAAATCATTCATTATTTCTATTTGTCCAAAACATACCGAACCGAACAAGAGTATCAACAAAGCTGTTATTTTGATTTTCATTTATCTATTTTTTCTCTATTTCTATGATCTCATTTAATTCTACCAGCCCAGTTGCACCCGGAAATCTAACCTTTAACCTATTCACCGATTCGCGTCCAGACCTGGGATCAATATGACTTGCAATCACATTTTTAGGATTGATTATTTCCTTCACATTTTTTTTCGAGGATTCATTGTTCAACATCCAGATCGGAAGTAGGGCTACATCAATATTCAATTCCTTCAAATTCAGTTGATCCAATGCGTCTGCAGCCATCTCCCAATCAGCATCTCCAACGTGCAAAATTTTGTATCCGTTTATATCGACCAGATGGGCGATATTTTGAACTCCCTTATGCTTTGCCTGATACGTATGATTACAATCGATTGAATTTACGACGATCCCCAGAAACTCGTATGTCCTTACTCGATGATCGGAAGGTGTTACTTTGACCCGGGCCAGAGTTTCTTTGTTACTTCCCTTCAAAACAGCGATTTCCTTCTTTGCTTGCTCAGGCCCTATGGTTAGGGAGGAATTATTCTCACTCATGAAACGCAAGGTTAGATCAGGGTCAAAATGGTCCTGGTGATAGTGAGAAACCAAATTAAGTTCAATCGAGGTAAATCCCGGATATTTTGCATGAAGCAAGGAATCAATCATACCATTTGTGGGAAAGGCATAAGCAGGTTTGTACCTCTTGTGAAGTCCGTCAATTAAAACCGTTTTGTTGTCATGCTCTATTAAAACCCCCATATTCCCTACGTAGAGCAGCCTCAAATTTTCGTTCTCATTGAGATCTTTACCTGAAATCATTCGGATCCTTTCTGTTGACTCAACAACCCCAATGGAATAATCATTATTCTTGCTTAAGTTTTGAGCTTTGGTATAATAATTCATAGCCTTGTCTGGATTGCCCTTATCTTGATAAAGATCGCCCATTTGAATATTCGGATATACCTGATAACGAACAAACCCTATTTCTTCTGCCAATTCTGCTGACCTGGTATACATATCCAGGGCTTCATCATTTTTACCCATTTTCATATAAACGTCTCCCAGTGATGAGTACGAAGGAGGAAGAAAGGGCTTAAAACCGATCTCCAGCCGTAGGTCGAGTGAGATTCTAAACAAACGTAAAGCCTCTGAAAAATCAAGTGTCTGTCTTCTGTGAATTTGTGCTAAATGCCTTGTATTATAGGCCAATGCATACTTACTGTAACGTCTACTGTACTCAATCTCCTCCTCATAACGTGGTATTAATTCAATTATCTCCTGCTTTTTTCCCGCTTCAAGCAACTTACTATGCAGTCTCGAAATAATACCCGCCCTTATTCTTGCAATCTTCTCAAAGTCATTGATCCCATTAAAAATTAAGATCGCCTTTTCTTCATATACCGAAGCGGAATCCAATAATCCTATAGCGTTGTAATTTTGTGAAAGACTGAGAAAATACTTACCCTTAGTGTTCTGATGTAGAACCTCGTTTGAATAGGGAGACAATTCTTTTAATCTTTTCAGGTTCTCCAAATAGTTTGTTGATCTTGCATTCAACCTGTTCATAAATTCGTTCACTCTTATTTCCTGAATGGTGAGCTGCATTTTATGCAGAGGCCCATACCCTTCCATATTCTCAAAATTAGAAGCATCGACAAACCTCTCAGCTTCCTTAAATTTTCCGGCGTAAATCGAGGTTTCTGAATTTGACACTGCTTGAGAGACCAAACTGTCAATGTTGACTGAATCCGTTGTCCGGGCCAAAACAGATCCGGAAATAAAGGATGCAATTATCCCAAATAAATAGATCAATCTATGTGAATTTATTTTCATTTTTATGGCCTCTTATTTACTTGAATTATTTTAAAAAATCAATTTAAAGTAACTTTTCAACCCCATTTTTGCCTGCTTTCCCAGATTTTATCTGCAGCTCTCAAAGCCAGTGCCATGATCGTTGATGTTGGGTTTACACCCGCTCCCGTAGTGAAAGAACTGCCATCCACTATAAATAAATTATCAACACCATGTACCTGGTTATTGGCGTTAACCACGGAATTCTTTTCATGTGTTCCCATACGTGCCGTCCCCATTAAATGCGCCAAATTACTCGGAGGTGGAACAATAACTTTTTTTGCTCCGGCAGATTCAAGTGCTTCAGTTGCCTTTTCAGCAGCATGAGCGAGCATCTTCTTCGAATTTTCTGAAAGGGAATAGGTTACTTTTGCCGCAGAAATCCCATTCGAATCCGTCTTGCTGTCATCTAAAGTTACCCTGTTCGATTCCTCAGGGAGATCATCGACCACAACTGTCAATCCGGCCTGATGGGGAAATATTTTAGAGAATTCTTCATGATGCTTTTCTCCCCATGGGATTGATTGTGATTGGAACAGCGGTCCAAAGGTCCGTTCTCCAATCAGCATATAGCCCCTTTTAAATCCTCTTTTATCATTGGTTTCATAAAATTCCTGGCTAAACAATGGACTTCCCATTGGGCCAATATGGCTGTCCAAAACATCGTCAAAAACACCATTGATAAAATGTGTGGGATGTACCATAAAGTATTTACCGACCACGCCATTTGAATTGCCTAATCCATCTGGAAAAAGTTTTGATTTGGAATTCAGTAATAATCGAGGGGTCCCTACCCCATTACAGCACACTACTACTACTTTTGCCTTGACCTCATGTATTTTGTTTTCTCTATCAAAATAAATGGCTCCTTTGGCCCTTCCAAATTTATCCACAGTAATTTCTTTCACCCTGGACCAGGTTCTAACTTCTGCTCCTTTGGCGATGGCCAGTGGCCAATACGTCCTGTCGGTGGAAACCTTGGCTCCCATGGGGCATCCAAACATACATTTGCCATGCAGCATGCATTGCGACCTGTCATTAAATGGTTTTGAATTGATGGCCTGGTCCGACACCCACCAGTGCCAGTTCAATTTATCAAACCCATTGGCAAGAGTTTTACCCATTACACCTATGGGAAGCGGAGGCATTTGCCTGGCTGATCGAGGAGGGTTAGCCGGATCACCTGCCAGTCCGGAAACTCCAATCATACTATCGTTCAGGTTATAATAAGGTTCAAGTTCCCAATAATCAATGGGCCAGTCATCAGCTACACCATCGAGCGTTTTCACCTTAAAATCTGAAGGATGAAACCTTGGGAATATACCTTGCCAGTGAATCGTTGATCCACCCACTGCATTGAACATCATTATAAAGGGAGGGTCTTCACCTGCGGTTGTTACCGGATAATCCTCTGGTCGATTTCTAAGATTTGGGCTTAAATTAAAATCCCCCTCACGAGTGAGGTGCGTCTCATAATTGTTCTTCATGGAAGGAAAGGTAGATGGGTCTATCCAACCACCTTGTTCCAGGCAAACAACTTTAACACCTTTTGAAGATAAACGCCATGTTAAAGCCGCCCCGGCAGCTCCTGCTCCAATAACCAAAACGTCTATATCCTCACTACTCATAGAATTAAATATTAGTATACCTTGGTGGCATTCCTTTTACCTTTTTGAGTAAATTCTCATCAAATGCATCCATTTTAGGACCGGATGATCCTGTTGGATAGGGCTCATATCCAATCAAATTATAAACCTTTTCATTTGTGTAATAACTTTCATATGTAAAGTCCTTTAATACACCGAATAATTCAGGCTTATTCTCCTCGATAGAGGTTAAAACTCGAACGCGGTCTTCTTTGGCAGACGAAGGAAAATTATGATGGCTTAAAAGATCTATTTCATGAATCAAGGCCACAAATAAAGGTTTCAATTCAGGAAGTTCTTCAAGAATATTTAAAATATAATGAATCCCTTTAACCTCTGAAGCCGAGGGCATGGATTCACTTGCCGGAATAATTTCATCCATGGCATACTTTAAAGTTTCCTGATCCGAAACATCAAGTCCTGCAATCATCTCCAAATTTTTGGCTTTATCACAGGATATTGGAATTGAAAAAGCTCCCGAGGCCATAAAAATCTGAGCAGAGACTATTGCCTTGCTGAATCTTCTTCTTGACCACTGATCCTGATTTTTCATATAACGATAACTGGTATCTCACTGCTGTATGTGAAATCCTGAACAACTAAATATAGTAAATTTTCAGATTAGCAGTTATCAACCTAATCCTTATACTTGAAATCAGAGCAGTCAAATATTAATTTTAAATACTATTTTATAACAAACATGTCACCGTCATTGGCAAAGTGTATTGGGCCATCATACCCTTTTAATTCCCTTTTGTAAAGATTTTTGATGATCCTGAAATCCGGAGCAGGTACAAAGTGATAAAGAACGAGTTTTTTAACATTCGCCCTGTTAGCCAGTTCTGCTACCTCAGAAGGGCTGGTATGGTAGTTTTGAATATCATTTACAATGATCGAATTTCGAATCATCCCCCTTTCTTTAAGTATTGTTGCCTGTTTTCCCAATAGTGACATCAGCATTACATCATGGAGCAATAAATCGGCATCCTTAGCCATTTCTAAAAGCAAATCATTTTTTTTGGTGTCACCACTTATGACAATTTTTTTATCCCGATATTCTATCACATAACCTACGGCGGGCTCAATCGGATCATGATCAACGTCAAACGCTGTTATGGTAATTCCATCCTTATTATAAACTATTGCCTTCTCCCCTTGTGAAATATTAAATTCATTGGTATTGGCTTTTGCCTTTGAAATATCCATGATCTCTTCTCCATGATGATCAACTCTATATTGATTTTCAATATGCAAGAACTGATCTATAGCATTCATAATGGTATCAAGCCCCTGAGGACCGTAGACATTGAGATCAATTTCCCGGCCCAATACCCAGGACCTGTTGATCAAATTAGGTAGGTCCATAAAATGATCGGAATGCCAGTGTGTAATAAAAACACCATCGAGTTGATTAAGCGGTAGTCCAATATTTTCGGCCTTTTGCACCACTCCTGCTCCAACATCAAACATAAAAAAATGTCCGTTAAGCAGCACAGCTATTCCGGTTTGAACTCGCTCTCCTGGCATTGGGGAACCGGTACCAACGGTAAAAACGGTAATGCTTTCATTGTCTTCCAAAAATTCAGGAGTCTGCCCCAATCGATCTATTTGCCAATTGATTATATACGGAACCATTTTCTCCGGGAAAAAAGTAAAACCCAGCCATCCAGCTGCTATTATTAGCGTGATAATAGCCAGCATTGAAACAATTTGTTTTTTAAACTTTAATTTCATCGGGTTTATTTTTAATTATAATTCCATATTCAACAATTAAAATATAATTGAAATCCAATCCTTCTAATCAATTTTTAATTTCGTCATATAAATTTTGCTTAGGCCATTGTTGGTTTCAATTACATATTTTTGAAACTCCGAAACGCTTTGAAATTCTTGCGGGATTATATCATTTCTTTTGCTGGTAAAATACAATATCCCACGCTTATCATCATAAAAGGGGCAGTATTCCATATATTTCGTATTGATAGGTAATCCTATATTCTCAGCCTTTTCCCACTTTCCATTACCATCCTTTTTCGATATATAAAGATCACCACTGCCGTGCCCCCCTTTTGCATTGTATTTTGAAAAAATGAGATAATCTTCGTTTCTGGAGATATAAGCATTAAATTCATAACCATCACTATTGATATTTTCATCCAGGAGTACCGGACTTGCATAGTTTCCATTGTCCCAGCGACAAAAATAGATATCGTCTTTACCAAGTCCGGCAGGTGATTCCAATGTAAAATATAGGTTATTGTTATCACTCAGAGTTGGATAAAATTCATTTAATTCTGAATTTACCGGCTTTCCCAAATTTATGGGCTCAGACCAATGGTCAAATAGACTCTTTCTTTCAACATACCAGATATCAAAGTCTTTCTTTTCCTGAATCGAATCATTCAAGGGTCTGTCAGAGGCAAAATACAGGCGTTTATCGTCCTTTGATAAGAATGGTTCCATATACACATAAGAATCCGAAAAAGGAAGCAACTCTGGTTCCGTCCATTCACCATTGACTTTTTTCACGGAAACTATCTGAGAAATCTCCTGAAAAGGACTTTGAATCGTGAAAAATGCCTCATTCCCATCTTTCGAAAGACAAAAATCACGTACACTTAAAAACTGATTTAAAGAAGAATGGAACTGGTCAATTTCTATGTCACCTTGGGCAAATAAAAAGCCAGATGAAATGATCAGGGTTATAAATAGTTTAAATCTTAGCATAGTTAATTTTTCAATCGAAAGTCTTATCGATAAATTAGGGCTGCAACTCCAAGCCGTAAATAGCTCCATCATTACTTCCAAAAATAACCATTTCAGTCTTGGTTAAAACAGGTGAAGAAAAAACACTGGATGAAGTTTCAAAATGAGTAACAAGTTCCCCGTTGGAGCGCTTTAGTATGACGAGTTCACCTGTATCCTTTGGATCATAAGAATTCCCACCTCCATAGATCACAAAATCTTCAGTTACTACAGCCTTTCCATAAATATTTTTTGCTCTCTTGGTTTTCCAAATGATTTTTCCATCATCAGGATTGAATGCAAGCATGGAGAAATTGTCAGAACCACCCATATATAGGGTGTCGTTAAATAGTACAGGATCCCCAATGATCCAGCCTCCGGTCGGATCATTATAGGTCCATACTTTTTGACCGTCGGATACGCTCAACACATTAAGGGCGGGGTTTCTGGCTCCAAAAAAAAGTTTTCCCTTGTAGGGTTTAAATTCCGTCGCAATACCACCAAAGGTAGCATAGGGTTTTTCGCGATATGTATTCTTTGTCCAAACGAACTTTTTCCCCTTTAGATCATAACAGTAAACTACTCCGTTCCAGTCTCCAAAATAAATTTGATCATCCAATACCAACGGGCTTGATCGAATTGGTGAGTCATCCTTGGCTGAAATTGAGAATTCTAAATTCCCGGTTTTGGAATTCAAACCAATTACCTTTCCATTAGAGCACCCAATATAGATTATGCCGTGATACAAAAAGCCTGAAGATCGTTTATCGTCAAAAGGGTCCAGTTTGTATAAATGCTCATTTCCCGAAGCATCTTTAAATTTCTCAGCAGGAAAATCCAATCGATAACGCCAAACTTCTTTGCCGGTTTTCTGTTTGAGAGCATAAAAGACATTGGCTGACTCAAAAAAAACCAAATTATCATAAAGTAACGCTGCCGCTTGGATATTCCCCTTTGTTTCAAATTTCCAGGCGATAGCTCCGTTATCAAGTTGGATTGCCATAAATGTACCTTTTTCATTCCCAACAAAGGTTAATTCATCGTTTGCAACAGGGCCTGCAAGTATTTTTCCTGAAGTCTCCACCTTCCATTTCAAATCGAGAGTCTGGGCCTGGAAATCGTGAATAGAATAAATAATGAATAAAAAATAGATAAGATTTTGTGGAACTTTGAATTTTCTGATTTTCATGGAATTTGGTTAAAGATGTTTAATATCGGGTACTAAACTGAGTATAATTTTACTTGGATTCGCTATTCGATTTTTCAATGACCCCTTCCATTCCTTTTTCTGCCTTTAAAATGATTTTCCCGTCTTTATGAGAATCGCTAATTTTTGCAATACTCAGATCCTTATCTGTTTCGTGCCATAGAACGATTCTATCTCGTATCCCATTTTTCTCCTGCAGATCGGCATTGATCGTCATAAAGGCAATGTTTGGAGCCGCATAAAGATAAATGGCCTCTCCACCATGCTCTCCTCCATAGTCCATTCCAAGTCCAATACTGTTATCACTATCGCTAAATCCATATCCTGACCTTTCTTCCCCCTTACTGTCATTAAAGAATAAGGACCATCCTTCATTATTACTTCTTCCATAATATTTCCCTCCCAAAAAGAGCTTTCCGTGGCGGCCCAAATGTATTCGATCCATTCCATTTTCATCCATAAAAACCAAACCTGATAAAGTATCATTCCTTTTTCTGCCACTGTTATCAACAGGAAATCCTATGGCCATTCTTGAATTACCTTCATTATCATGAATAACGATACCTCTGGCATGAATGATATCTTGCATTTCATCTGCATTTTTATTCTGATTTGTGTACATTACAACCACTGCAATAAGTAACGCCAGAATAAAAATGTTCTGAATCTTCTGTTTCCTTTTGAGTTTGTCAATCTGTTTCTGCATAGATATTTTTTTAATCATTATTTTAAATCAAACATTTTGAATATTCCATCGTATCCGCCTTTTAACAATTCACCTTCCTTAGCAAATTGCTCCGGTACCACAGTTAAGCCAATTCCTTCTACAAAGCGATTCATAAAACTCCAGGTGCAGGTCAATTAAAGGTCTTTCGATTCCGGTGTTGAATTTTGCAAAGGCATGAATTACTTTGTCCTGATCCCCTATTGATTTAATAAATGGCATGAGGTATATAGTTTATGGTTTAAAAATTGAATGTTTAAAGTTAGCTAATTTGCATCATTAATTTCAATCCTGTAACCATAAGGGTCCTGAATAAAAGTCTGTCTTACCCCATCGGGTCTTTTCTGAATGAAATTTTTCTTTGCTCCACCCAAACTATAATGATCCATACCTTTTGATGCCAAAAGCGTTAAATACCCATCCACATCTTGATAAATGATACGTTCTCAATTGGTCTCAACGGGTATAAAATTAGGCTCGATCAAGTCTTTAATGTGATTTGCCACATTGCTTCCGGCCATTGACCCGTAGTTACTCAATACAATGACATAAATGTCCTGTTCAGGATAATAGGCAAATCGACTTCCTATACCCAGGTCAACACCATCATGTCCAATTGTATTCGCCTTTCCACTGCGGTTTATGGCAAAACCATAGCCATATTGAGAATCCGTATCGAGGTCCTCACTTGAATATGGCGTTGCGTGAACTGAAAACATTAATTCTTTGGTTTTGCCGTTAATGAGTACTTCCTCGTTTATAGATTTAAAGTACCTGTAAAGATCCGAAACACTGGAATGAATACCTCCTGCACCTCCTACCATTGAATATCTCGCAGGGTCAGCCTCAAATCTTTTCCCTAACCGAAAGTTGTGATCCTCATCATAATAGCTATATCCTTTTGCCTTGTTAGCACTTTTATTGATGAGATCTATATCGGCAAATGAGTTAACCATGCCTGCCGGTTCAAAGATGTATTTTTCAATATATCGGGCATATGAAAGTCCGGAAACCTTTTCGATCACCGCACCTAACAGATCGAATCCGTCATTAGTGTAGTCATACTCATTTAATACCTTAAAATTAGACCGTCTCCCTTCGTTCATATGATCCATAAATTCCAATTGGACATTGATAAGTTCGTTAAAACTTTTTGCTTTTTTTGTAGCCTCATTAAAAGGTTCATAATCATCAAATTCGATACCTGAAGTATGGGTAAGTAAATGATGAATCGTTACCTGATCTGCAATATCCTTAGGATATGAAGGAATAAATTTACTTATGGGGTCCGAAAATTTTAGCTTTCCAGTTTCAGCCAGTTGCGCAATGGCGATTGCCGTAAAGGTTTTGGTGGTTGACGCAATCCCAAAAGAAGTTTCAAGATCATTTCTTTGGTTCAGGGTTTTATCTCTCAATCCATAAGCCCCCTGAAACAGTATCTCATTTCCTTGTGCCACCAATACATTGCCGGAGAACAGATCTTTTTGAACAATAGCATCCATATATTCCTTTAAATATTGGTTCAATTTTTCTACCGGCATTGGGGAATATGGAGGAAGAGGGCCCACCGGACGAATTCCTCTTACTACCGGATTCAGAGTGATCTGATCTATGGAATCATTCATTACAATGATAAGTTGAACCCAGTTCTTTGAATCTTTTCCCCGAAACCATATTCCCGGAGAATCTTCAATCAAATTTTTATCGGCTACTTTAAAAGGTTCCAGCGCACCGAACTCAGAGTAAACCTTGGCCCAGTGTTTTATCTTTTTCTGAACACTTTCTTCTGGATAGTATTTACGTACAAATCCTTCAAGTTTTTCTAAATCGTACTCGTCATAAACTTTAATGAGTTCTTTAAATACCTTCACCGACCTATGTTGCGGCCATTCAAAATCATAAGCCTTTTGAGGCATTGTAAAAGACATTAGAACAAAAGTCAGATAAATCACGATTTTTGATATCGAAAATATTGTTGTCATAAAATTTGGAATAATAAGGTTAAAAATTTAGTGATTAAAATAATGCCCCTAGAAGACGAGAATAGTTATGCTATGTTGCAATGGCATTAAATTGAAAGGAAAAATATAACAGTGAAGATCTTTCGTAATTGAATTTTATTACGTTTAAGTTGATTAAAAAAACTTTTAAGGCTGATAGCGGGGATTATAGTTTTGGCCTATTTCGGTTTTTTTTCTTTTATTGGTATCCAGATTTCTTCCTCCGATTCCGGATCGTTATTTTTATAGTTCAACCCCAATACTTCAAAATGAGGCCTGTCATCAACCACATAACCTGAGCTGGGAATCCATTTTGAGAAAATATATTCAAAAACGGAATGATCAGAACTTGAACCCTTATAATCAAAAACAGCGTAAAGTCCTTCCTCAAGAATAAATGATTTCAATCCTGTGGGAACAACTTCAAGATCCTTTACCTCCACTGCTGCCCATTTTTCAAACTCCCGGGCTGGATTGAATTGGTCATAATAGAAAGGAGGATAGATCTGCATAGAGAGCTTATCTTCAGAAACTCTATTTTGAATTTCCTTAATCCTTGGCCCAAACTGGCCCCAAAGCTGTCCGGTCTTATTGGCAATGAGACTCATCTTCAAATTTGCACCAATTAACCTTTTCGTCTCTAGTTTTTCTATTCTTGGATTCATTTTTTTTCTATAGTCTTTATGAATTGCTGAATTGCTGCAAGAACTGCAGGGCCATTATCATTAAGCGTCGAATGGCCTGACTCGGGTATTAAAACAAATTTGGCGTTGGGAACCATTTCAGCAAAATTCATTACCGTTTCAGGCCGGGCTTCATCATATTCCCCGGTTGTCATCAATGTAGGTACTGTGATCTTTTTGAGGCTTTGGTGATTATCAAAATTTCTGAGTGTGCCTGTTGCCGTGAATTCACTGGGCCCCCACATATAGTTGTAAATAAAATTATTCCTGTTTGAAGGTACTGTGTCATAAGGATGCTTTACAGGTACTTTTCTTTTTCCATGTTTACTTGCAAAATAAGAATTGGCAGCAATATAGGATTCCGTATCAAAAACACTATCTCTTTCTGCCAAATGAATTGCGGATTGGATCGAATCAGGAAGTTGCGCCACAAGCTTGGCAGCATCATCGGTCCAGATCGATGTACTAAAATAAGGGCTGTTAAACACAATTCCTTTTATACCCTCCGGATAGGTCGTGTAATATTCAAGAGCTAAAGCAGCTCCCCATGAACTGCCCACCAGGAAGAATTCATTCAAATTAAGTTCATCTTTGATCGCCTTGACCTGTTCCACAAAAAGTTCAGGTTTTAGCAAGGTTGTATCCTGATGATAGCCCGAACGCCCTGTTCCCAATTGGTCAAACATGATTACGGGTCGTTCTTTTGCAATTTCAGACAATTTATAGTAGATCTTGCTCGTTCCGCCCGGCCCGCCATGTAAACACAATAAGGGGACATTATCTCCTTCTCCCATGATTCCATACCAGATTTTTCCTCCCTTAACCTCAACAAACCCTTCCCCCTGAAGGAGCATCGGGTTTGCATTCTTTTTAGCAGAAGTACAGCTAAAAATCATGAAACCAAGGAGAAAATAACAGTAATGAATTCTTTTCATAATAAAGATAAAAGAGATGCCTATAATCCTTCTTTTTATTTGTGGTACTTTCTTTTAATTTGATATGAAATTAAATTATTTTTTTGATATCAGAATTCGAACCCCAATGCCTCCAGATAACCATCGTTCGGATAGCAATTCTCAAACTTACTGTTTTCTACATATTGATTCAATATGGCCTCTACCTCATCCTTTCTAATTCCCTGAATACTATCTTTCAATTCCCTTATCTTGGCAAAGGTACTCCTGTCAGCATCGGCATATTCTATAAATTGATCATAGCCTTCAGGTTTATCAAAGTTCATTGGGCCTCGTGTATTGTCCATTTTTTTATAAGGCCAAAAGGTCCAGTGAATCCGATTCTCATCTAATAATTCTCTAAAATCTTTAACCCACTCATCTTCATTTTCACCGCTCTCACCCATTAAGATGGGCACCTTGTGTTTTTCCCTAAAGTCAATGAATTGTTGTATTTCTTTTTGTTCAGGTGGCATCCAGTATTTATGAAAAGTATAGGCTAACTTATCATCAAATGGGGCTGAGAATACGGTAAAATCAGTTTCCCAGACGGCCCCGCCAATAAATACAATATGATTTTTATCCACTTCTCGAATGGACCGGGTTATCCTTTTATATAAGGGCTCCAAATAAGGTTTTAAACTGTCCTTTTCAAAATAATGAGCAATAGGTTCATTCAACAGATTGTAGCCTATTACAGTCGTGTTGTCTGCATATCTCTGAGCTATCTCTCGCCAGATTTCAGTTGTTTTTTCCTTCATTCCTTCATCAACCATTAACCACGGATAGCCGTCACTATTGTCAATATTGTCACCTGTTTGACCGCCGGGTGCACCATGCATATCCAGTAATACGTATATATTGTATTTTTCACACCAGTTCACAGCATTATCGATATACTTATATCCATGTTTGTCTCTGCCAAGAAAATCATCATTTGTTAACAGACGATAGTCAAACGGTAGTCTTATGATATTCACCCCGGCTTCAGACAACCACTTAATGTCAGCTTCGGTAATGTAACTCTCAAGAAAGGAATCCCAAAACTTTGTAGTGGCACTATTACCCATCAATTCACGGATGGCCTGATCTATTTTTCGCGGGGAATTGCTGTTACGAAGTTTAAACATATACCCTTCAGGCAGTAGCCAATTACCCAAATTCACTCCCTTTAGATGCAGTAATTCTCCTTGTTCAGAATAAATATTTTTACCATTGACATAAACATATTTTTTTTCCGTTTTTTGGCAGGATAAAATCATTACGAACAAAAGCGTATAAAACCAGAGTTTCCATTTCATAATTGTGATTTTGTTTAATAAAAAAAATTATAAGATTTCATTTTCAAAGAGCTCTTTCCTTCTAATTCAACTACAATTCCTTTAATCGATGACCAAACTCTGTTACCCTGTCCCAATTCGTATATTCAATATCGGCATCGGAGTTGGTTGGGCCTTTAGTCATCCACATAATAAATTGAATCATTATTCGATCAAAAAACGGATATTTCTTGTAATCAAGCCTTCCTGCAAAAACTTCTACCATCGTGGGCGTCCAATCGATAGATTTAAAAAATTTGATGACATACGGATTTGTATCAGCTTTGTTCTTCTCCGATTTTCTTGCAACCAGATTTACAGAGAAGAAAGCTGTTTTAATAGCATCAAGTTGCTCTTTATTTGAATTAATGAAGTCTATCACTTTTTTGTCATGAACCCCATATCTGATACTAGCTCCGAGGATCAAACGGTCATAGCCGCTTATTTCTTCATTAAAATCTTCAATTGAGAAAAGGGATATATCTTGGTTGTCCTTCTCAAATACTTCTTTAAGTCTGTTGCAAATTTTTAAAGTCTGACCATCAACAGACGCATATATCATTACTGTTTTTTCCATTCTAACGATTTACTCATAAAACCAATATCGATTTTCAATTTAAGAAGGTTGTTTTTAGGAGTTATTTCAACATCATACCATTCCTTCCTCTTAGCGGCATATATTTTACCTCTCCAAAGAGCCCCATGCTTTATTAATTCTTTCAATGTGATTTTTCCTATTTCTGCCTTTTCATTATCCGATGATTTTATTTTTCCTTTAATCTCACCATTCGATTCTGAAATTTCTATTACTGTATTGTCCTTTCCAGTGTTCCAAAGACCATTTAGGTCAGATTGAGAAAATAAACTTGGTGAACAAAAAACTAAGAAGATGAAAATCGCCCTCTTTGATTTAACTTTCAATTTGATCATATTGGTTTATTTATTTTTTATTCGTTTTTGTTTAAACTTTGCAGCCTTGATCTTGCATTTTCATTATTTGGATTAAGCAGCAATGACTTTTTATAGCTTTCTATGGCTTCCTCCTTCCTTCCTAATACCTCATAAGCTTCCCCAAGGCTATCGTAGGCATTAAATGAATCCGGGAAGTTTTCAGTATTTAACATAAACATTTCCAGGGCCTTGGGCCTGTTACTCTTGTTTCTGCTTCGAAGTATCCTGTAACCTACTCTATTCACAAGATTCTCAGGTGGTTCAAACTCCCAGGATAGCCTGTGGGATATTTCTGCAAAATGTTCAATAAGCTGATCTTTGCTTTCAACCTCACGGTACGAAATTCCATAACCTTCAAAAATGGCATTGATTCCATTGTAAAATGCCAAAAGAGGGACCGAGCCATGGTTTTCATTTTCAAAGTATTCCAGTTGTCCGGGAAATTCCCTTGGACACTTACTCTTTAAGGACTCATAAAATCTCACATGCCTATCTCTGTTTCTGAGGTTTCGTTTACCCCAGTTCGCAGTGGCTATATAAAGGTATCTTTCAAATGAGTTCTCCTTGACCCTATCTAACTTTGTATCCATGGTTTGGGCATCCCATGTGCCAAAACTTGGATCAACCGCAATGTAGGCATTGAAAAGTGACTCCTCCTGCATATAAGAATGAGCCGCCAATAAACCACCAAGGGAATGTCCAAAAAATATTCGATATCCGTCCATCCTGTACTTTTTATCCAATTCAGGAATAAGTTCTTCCTCCAAAAAGCTCAAAAACCTTTTCCCACCACCTGAATCATTTTGTCTTTTTGTAATTATTTTATCGGGTGTGAAATCTCTGCGTCGGTTCACATTTTGAATGGCAACGACGATCATCTCCGGAATTCTTCTGTTTCCATTGTATCCAGAACTCATATAATTAACCATACCCGTTACGGATCTGAAATGTAAGTTACCGTCAAGTAAGATGAGTAACGGATAATTCTTATAGGAAGAACTTTCCTGTTGATAAGATTCGGGAAGGTTGATCCAATATTCCCTGTCCTCATTCAAAATATCTGAACGAAATACGTGTTTCGAACCAATTGAAATAGTTTCCAAATTCTGGGCAGTCACCTGAATTATCGTGATCAGAAAAAAAAACAATAAGACATTTTTTTTACTCATTTTTCTGATTTATTCTTGATTGTAAGGGTGTTTTGAATTATTAATTAGCATTATGAAATAAAGGATGTTCCACTCATTCTTTTTCTCCGGTCCAGGGAGCCGTAAATTCTCGATCGGGACAATAAGTAATTCCATAAACCTTTCCATTCTCTATGTAACCTGAATGATAATATTCATTACTCTGATCGGAAGTTGAAAAGGCAAAATAAATCTTGGGCCAGTAATCATTGATCAACGAATCTTTTATTTCACTACCGTAAAACGTCCCCGTAAACGAACTTTCATTAATACTTGAAACAACAAAATTTTGAAAATAAGCCTCTGCATCGGGAGTAGGCCTTAAATCTATTTTCCAGTTTCCAATGAGTTCATTTTTTGATTCATTTGAATTCGTTTCTTCCTGGGCAATGAGTAAAAAAGGCAGCACCAGCAGTAATACGCAAACTATTATATTCCTTTTCATAAGGCTTTAAAGGTGAAAAAATTATACATAAGGCACAGCTTAGATTTAGTTCTATAAAACATATTAGCTCTCAACTGTCAGATCAAGCCACGTAAATATACAACAAACTAAGATTATCTGATCGATAAGGCCCGCTGGGATACATGAACAAACTAAATTATTTTCTCAATGATCTCACTGGGTTTAAACCCTATTCTGTGTGCCTGAACAACCAATTTACTGCCTTTAGGGAGAATTAGCGGGTTCTGATAGACCTTCCACGCCTTTGGTATTTTACCATTTTTTTTAATAATCTTATACCCCAATGACGCACCTTTGGTAGAACAACCAATCACAATTTTTCCTTCTGATAATGTAATTAAGGGCTTATTTGTAACAGGTTGTGTGGCTTCATCTTGCCAAAGTTGACTGATCAATTCCCTTTCCGGTAAATTAGGCTGATCTCCAATGTCTTGGATCCAACGGTCCATCTCAGCCCGTAATTCCTCGAGTTTTTCTTTGTAAGCCGGATCATCAACCAGGTTATTCAACTCATGCGGATCCGATTCACAATCATATAATTCCTCGGGAGACTTATTTTCTCTAAACCATAGCCTTTGGATGCTATCCAGCTTTCCTTCATCTCTTAATCGAATCATTTCCTTCATGGTTGGAATTCGTTCCCTGTACTGAAGCGGCAGGTAGTACCCCTGCTCGGGCCTGAAATTTCGAATATACTTGAACCGTTCGTCCCGAACAGCACGAATCACATCAGTGAGTTCGTCAAAACGATCAGCTGCTGCATGAATGTATTTTCTTTTTTCCTTTGCTTGATAGGCTCCCAAAAAGGCTTGCCCATGGAGATGTTCCGGAGGATTGATCCCAACCAGGGAAAGCAACGTGGGTGCAAAGTCGACAAAGCTGGTCAATTGTTTTTCTATGGCCCCTGATTTTTGTTTATTCGGAAATCGAATAATCAATGGGGTGTGAAGACCTGAATCATAGACCAATCGCTTTTGCCTGGGCATTGGCCCTCCGTGATCTCCATAAAAAAAGATGATCGTATTATCCAACAGACCGTCATCCTCCAGCTGTTTCAGCACTGCTCCAACTTGCCTGTCCATCTCAGCTATATTGTTATACATTTTCCAGAGATCCCTTCTTACAACTTCATTATCCGGTAAATATGGAGGGACAGGAAACTTAGTATCCTTTGGCACATGTACCGTTGTTTCCTTTTCTGATGTCAGTTCATTCCATCCAAAATCAGAAACATTAGAGTCTCCAGCCGAGTAGTGCCTGAATTCTCTCTTTTTAAATCCATAGGGTTCAAACAATCCAGATTCATGGGTCTGTGTAAAATTGAATACCGCAAAAAAAGGTTGGCCTTCCTGACGATTTCTCCAATGTGCAAAATGACCATTTTCATCCCATGCCGTCATCGGTTCCTTGAACTGGTAATCAGTTTTGTTATTATTTGTACAGTAATAGCCATTACTTCTTAGTATTTCACTGATCATTCTGACTTCCGGTGGTGGTATGGCCTCATATGCAGGAAGACCTGTATTTTCCATATTCGTTCCTGTTCGCATATGATTTGCACCGATACTGGAGGGATACATCCCCGTTGCAATTGCCGCTCGGCTTGGGGCGCAGACACCTGAAGGAGAATACATATTGGTATAGATCACCCCCTCCGATGCCAAACGGCTCAAATGAGGGGTTGGCGCAGTAGAGTCTCCAAAAGGAGCAATATAAGGCCCCATATCTTCAGTGACCAACCATAAAATATTAGGCTGTTGGGGTTCATTGAACACAGGACTTTCTTCACTGTGCTTGTTTTTATCCGAATGGCAGGCCATCAGCATAAGGCATAGCCACCAAAAAATCTTATATGTGGGTTTTAGATTCAATTCCTCTTTCATTGAGTTAGTCAATAGAAATCTGTATTTATTGGATAAAGTAAACCTTCTTGATCTTGTTTTCTTCTATATGATAAATAGCTACAGCCTCAAGGATCCTGTCCCGAAATTGGACACGCTCCTTATCTATAACAATATTACCCTGAACAATTCTTTCCTTTAACTCACAATGCAGATTAGGCGTAGAGGCAAACATACCGGCATATCGTTCCCTCATTATATCTTTACCTTTATAGAGCAGTTTATCAGGATAGGAATAGACTTCAACATCCTCGGCATAAGGCTCTAAAAAAGCTTCTATGTCTCTAAAATTATAGGCATTCAGCTGTCTCTGAGCCAAATCAGTAGGTTGGTCTTCCAGTAATTCCCTTGGATCAATAAGCATTCCCCGATTTATGACAAGGTTAATTTTTGTAATGTTTTCAATGGCCTCAACAGGGTTGTCGTCCAATAAAATGAGATTCGCTTTTTTACCCTGGCTGATACTGCCAAATTCAACTTCTTTATCAAGAATTTTTGCCCCGTTAAGTGTAGATGCTGTCAAAATCTGCCAGTTGCTCATTCCACTTTTCTGCATGGCCTGTACTTCTTTCAAATAAGACGAGGCGTGCAGTGTACCAATGTTCCCGGCATCCGTTCCTGTCGCAATAATTACTCCTGCGTCCGACAACAGTTTTAGATTGGCCATCATGGTAGCCCTTCTTTGGCTCAGACGATCTTGTCCTGATTTAGAGTTGGCTCCTTTTTTATAAGCATTGATGAGTAAGGTATCAGATAAATGTTTTCCATCCAACAAAGATCCGAGCTGATAAGGATCAGCCTGGTAGAGTTCGTGCCTGCTCATTTCCAAATTCTGGCCAAAAGTATCATGGTAGCCCTCATGCACCACCAAGGTAGGGCAAAGAATCGTTTTTTGGGCCTTCATTAATTCCACAAATTCTTCACTTAGAATTTCATCATCAACGCTATGGACTAAAAAATCAGCACCATTTTCTACAGCCAGTTTTGCCGTAAATTCTTGAGTTGCATGTACTGCAACCTTTAAATCGTTTTTATGGGCCTCATCAATGATGGCCTTAACGATAGGAAGATTTTTTTGAGCACTCTCCTCAATGCTTAAACCATCAGCTCCGGCTATATACCAGATTTTGATAAAATCTGGATCATAGGCTAACTGTTCCTGAACCCCTTGTATCCCTTCTTCAACCGACTTTGTAAGGGTGAAAGGCTTATCCTTTCCCAGTTCTTTATAAACTTCCGGTTCATAGGTTGTAAGAAGAGGCCCTGTCATAAAAACTGTAGGTGAAAACTTTTTATCAATGAAATTCTTTCTCTGCTCAAGGAAATTATAGGTTGCTCCCACATCAATTACCGTGGTAATCCCATTGTTAAGATAACGCCTCAATTTGGTTTCCATATCAAATTTGGTCAAGGCTATTTCCTTTTCATAGCTCTTATACTTTCTTAAGTCAATGGCATCCGGTCTTGTGTAAATACCTCCGTTTTGAAAAAAATGAATGTGCGCATCCACCAAGCCTGGGATCAGATATTTCCCTGACCCGTCAATTACAGTTGCATTCTCAGGAAATCTTTTCTTAGTGCTCTTATAGATTTCTAAAATTCGACCATCTTCAATCACAACGGTTTGATTCTTGACCAATTTTTGCTTCTCTACGTCAGCCAGCGTAACATGGGTAATGAATGTTTGTCCGTGAAGTGAAATGGATAAAATCAGAAAAGCAATAAGTGAAAGATAGTTTTTTGACATGTAATACGTATTTATTTGGTTTAGTATTTATTTGGTGTAGTTCGTATTTGTTTTGCCTTCGAAAAGAATTTTTCAATCTATTCTTCTCAGTTCCACTCTTTGAACATTCGAAAAAGAATAATTCTTGACTCCTTGTGTTTCACCTTCTTCTTTTCCCGATGTGACCTCAAAGACCAGCCGGTCATCAAACAGTTCAGTGCTTGACGTCAGATAGATATCGTTCACTTTGAACAGGCTGTACAATTTATTGTTAATGTTGTAAAGCCTCAACTTCACTCCGTCTCCCTCGTCGAGAAGATACCGGCCCTTGACAGGGTCATCCACAACCAGTTTATAATCCTTAACCATGGGTCTTGTAGGAGACAGGTATTCTGTTTTCCAAACAAAATTACCCTTGATATCAGTTTTGGCAGCCGTGAACTTTACTTTTACACTGTCCCGCAGGGAACCCTGGCTGAAGATATACATCATTCCCTCCCATACCCCGAGGCATTTTTCAGGAAAAATTATGGATTCAGAAAGCCCAGTAAGACCTTGTTGTGAATCTGAAGGGGAATCCGTTTTGTCTTGCTCCTGAGCATCACTTAGAAAGGGATATAAAACAAATAAAATAATAAACAAGTTCCTCATATGGTGTAAATTCAAAATTTATTGACTGTCCTGGAGAACTAATCATCTTAACAAATAGCTAAAAAAAATAATATCATAAAGATCTCAATTGCTGTTCGATAAAGTGTCAAACTAGTTTTCGTCAAGGTACAAAAAAGTTCAATCCGTTAATAGATTCAATGATTTCATTTATTACAATTATATTTGGCTGGGTTTTAAAACATCCAGCTATATGTTAGGAGTATTTGTAGTTTTTATTCTGTCCTGGTTGGTTCTTTGGATTGTTTTCAGGGAGCATATAACTTCTTTAGGCATTCTGCCCAATTTAAGGCGCTTGAGAGAGTTTTCAATTGGTTTACTTATAATGGCAGTGTTCTGCGCAATCAACTTATTGGGTCAATCCTATCTTAAAGAAGTCAGTTATATTCGAAATCCTGAATATGGATTTTTGGAAAGCCTCAATGGGATTTGGTGGACTTTAAAAGCTGCCTTATTTGAAGAATTAATTTTTCGTGGAGCCCTCTTATATATTTTAATAAAAAAATTTGGCATCATACGAGCCTGTATGGTTAGTGCCGTTGTTTTTGGAATCTATCACTGGTTTAGCTATGATATGTTTGGTCGTGGTCTTGTTCCCATGATTTATGTTTTTTTGGTAACCGGAGTCGGTGGCTGGATGTTTGCCTACGCCTTTGCCAGAACACAATCTTTATATGCCCCTTTAGGTTTACATTTTGGCTGGATTGTGGTGAGCATTGTTGTTTTTTCTGCCGGACCCCTTGGCAATTCGCTTTACATAATCCAAGAAACTGATTCAGAATTAAACGGTTGGGAGCAGCTAATGTTTTTTCTTTGGCAAGCTCTGGTCATACCAGGTTTGATAACCTTCTACTTAAACAAAAGATATTCAAAACCTCAAACATAGGCCATTAAATCAACACTTTAGACACTTTTTTTTATTCCATAGGAATTAATTGCTGATCCCTAAACAAGCCTGTTTCCGGTGGATAAAATGAAAAGAAAGCAAATAGAAGAACTGATGCAGCCAATACAATCATGCCAATTCGGTTGAGAATTTTTGAATTTTCCCATTGATAAATTTTATAGCAAGCCAATTGGCATAGAAAGACACCAAGTATGTAGGAAGAAATATCCAACAGAATTATATTTCTTTTGAGAAATGCGGTGTACGTGTAATAAACAGCAAGAACCGTAAAACAGATAACGAGTACCCCAAATGCCTTGGCAAAAAAATAATTATTTACCGACTCACGAATTACAAGATATTCAATTACAGAAAATGATATTACTGCCCAAAGGCCCAGTTTAAGGTGCTCCCAAACGCTTTCATTAACAGGAGCCATCAGGCCAATAAGAGTTGCTTCATTTGTCCAATGGAAAAGGTCATGGTACAAAAATCCCAGGGTAACAATAGCAAAAAACCCTATGATGCTCCAAACTTTTGATTTATTGGCACCTTTGCTCATATCAATTTCATGGATAAAAGTGATTCTTTTGAATGAATCGTCCTAAAATCAATTTTTGTTCTTAAACGTATAATTCCCGTCCATAATTGTGGAAATGATTTTTATATCCTTTATTCTCAAAGGATCCACGTCAAAAGGATTTTTCTCCAAAATAACCAGATCAGCATATTTTCCGACTTCAATGGAACCTACTTTGTCTTCCATACGCAGTTGCCAGGCAGCGTCAATGGTAACGGCTCTAATGGCTTCCTCGAGTGTCATTGGAGTTCTGTTTTCAGGAAATGCTTTGGCCTCTGGATCAGAAGCATCCTTTCCGGTTACTGCGCATTGAACTACAAACAAGGGCCCCTGCATTCCTGACGGCGTACTGGGCACATCAGCAGATATACTAACCGGAACTCCGTTTCTTGCAAAATGAGGATAACGCCCCAGCGAGCTGTTGACCTGCTCCTCCCCTCTTATTCTGAGGTTGTCCTGATCCCCTCCACCGAAGGTATTGTAGAAATTCGGAGTGGCATTCACCGGTATCCTGTTTTCAATGACTCGTATCTGATCCTCAGGATGCACATAAATGGCATGATGTAGCGCACTTCGGTTATCAGGATGATTTTGCCTTGCAGCCAAAATAGCATCGATTGCGGCGCGAGAAGAACGATCCCCATCCGTGTGAATCATGACATCCAGATCCGCATCCGCGGCTTTGGTGACAATCGCCATTGTTACTTCAGGCTCTACGTTAAAAGAGCCATAATTATCTGTTGTCCCTTGATAAGGAGAGAGATGCGGGGCGGTCCCGGCAACAGTGTTTCCTTCAGGATGGATTTTCAAACTATTTACTAACAGTTGGTCAGAATTGTAACGGTCCTTCATTTTGGCCCCAAAATCGACAAATTTTTGCGGATCGCCTGTTGCGCTTTTAAACATAGGCGCCGCTACAGTGCGCATTTTCAAAATACCTTTTTTTTCCCACTCTCTCAACATATCCATGGCTACCATAAAATCGTTTTCCATACCATCATGAACATCCTTGATATTTGGGGTTACTATACCTGGGCATAGAAATGTTGTGGTCCCGTTAGAAGCTGCAAGGGTGTAAAGATCTTCCGCGCTTTCTCGAATCATCAATTCAGGATCCCAGGCAATTTTCCCGAAAGCCCCAAACCATTGTATCTCAATGGCGATTCCTGTGGGATTACCTTTCTCATCACGGACCCAATAGGTTACACCAGGTACCAAATCAGGAGTTTCCTTGGTTATGTTTGCCGCTTTTAAAGCTGCAGTATTCAACCATCCGTCATGAATCGTATTATCCAGAATAAAGGCCGGTCTGTCAGGAACTACGGCATCCAGATCTTTGGCGGTAGGCAAACCCTTTAACATGTTCTTATCCCATCCAATGCCCTGAATTACTTTCCGATCAGGATTGGCTTCCGCATAATCTTTGATCATCTTCAAAGCTTCTTCCTTATCTTTGGCATTGTATATCTGCACTCCGGCAGATGTCCAGGCTGAAGCAATTAAATGATCATGTGCGCTCACAAAACCTGGTAAAATGGTTTTACCATCTAAATCCAACAATTCGGTTTTTTCACCTATAAAAGATTCTGCTTCTTTTGTTGACCCAACAAAAACAATCTTATTATCTGATATGGCGACCGACTCTGCCCATGGATCATCTTGGTTAAGCGTGTAAATCTTACCATTTAAAAATACCTTGTCCGCCGTATTATTGACCTCTTTTTGAGAACACGACACTAAAAGAATCAAAATTGCTAAAAATCTTGCATAACTATTCATCTCTCCATTGTTTTAACCCTAAGGTAGCAATGAATTCAGTTTTATGCAACTTTTTGCACAGTCTTCATTGTTGAGAATGAACTGGTTTTGAAGGATTGGTTCTGAAAACATAGCCAAAACCGATTGCCAGGAGTGAATATACAACGGTAAGTAAAATAAAAACTGTGGAATGTGTTGGCAAGGAAGAGAGCACTTTAACCAGACTTAAGGCCCCAACCCCAAAATGCATAAGATTTCCGATTGCAATAGGCCTGTTATAAATTCCTCCAATCAATGTTCCATTTGCCATCCAGTTAAGAATCGCAAAGCCCAGGTATAAGGCACCCATTAATTTCATGAAAGTTATTGTGATAACATTTTGTTCCACACCAAGGTATTGTGCAATTTCATCCGGCAAAAAAGATAACACCACTCCCATGACACCTAAAAACAATGCACTAATCCTCATTAATACTTTTGTATTCATTTTTTCTATTTAGTAAAAATCAAAAGTAATTACTTTTCCGACAAAACTGATGATGGTTTGAAAAACAAATCTTCAAAAGAAATTTGACCCTTGATCAGACCCTGTTCAAAAGCATATCTGCATATCGTCTCAAGGACATTTCTATTATTCTCATAACCATAAGAGTAAAAATTTTTCCCCATGACACTCTTTGTTTCTTCAAACTCTTGTCCGTACCAGGGCAAGGTATCATAGGCCCAACCCAATTTCATCATATGTTGATAATCCATCTTTTTCGCCTTAGCATAAGCATCAAAAATTGATTTGGCCAACCAAGGATTATTATTTAAGAGTTCTGATTTTACTGCCACAGCATGCATGATAGGAAAGATTCCTGTTTTCAAAAAATATTCTTGTTCTGATTTTTTGGAATTCTTGAATAATCTGACAATTTTAGGATTGCCCATTATAAATTCTTTAGGCTGGGCCGCGTGAAACAAGGCATCAACCTCCCCGGATAACAGAAGGTCTGATTCATCTTTACCCGGAGTCCCGTTTCGAATTGAAATTTCCTTGGGAAAAACCTGTTCTTGTGCTGATCGTTTTCCTGAAACATCTGCAGAAGAATCTTTATTAGCAATGACCCATTGAACATCGTTGGGGCTTATGCCGTATTCGTCCTGAAGCATACCTCTTATCCATGTAAGTGAAGATGAAGAATATCCAGGGGTTCCTATCCTTTTTCCCTTTAAATCTTCAGGCCTTTTAATGGGACCATCCGCATGAATAAATATACTCTTATGACGAAACATTCTTAATGGAAAAATCGGGAGCAACTTATAATCCCGGAATTCATCATTTACATAGGCTATTATGAAAGGGAGGATTCCAATTTCAGTAACATCAAAGGTCTGAGGGCCATTAAAAACATTGGTGTTCATATCTCCAATTCCTCCAGATTTGACCATTTCAAATGTACAATCCTTTATCCCGACTTTCTGGTCAAAGAAGGGTTTTACCCTTTGATAGTCGTAGCCAGTCATTTTTAGATGAAGCCCTCCCAAATTTTCCACTTTCTTCACTTGAGTTTCCGCCAACAAATCAAAAGAACTTAAGGACCCGATCATGGCCGACCCCAGGGCTGTTTTTTTTATAAATTTTCTTCTTGAATTTTGAGAATTATGGTTTTTGTTCATCAGTATTTCGTTTACATAATTTTTTCGTGACAATAGATAGTAAGTTTTATTCAGAGGTCATCATTTGATTCTCTAGAAAAATACTCAATTCTGTCTTTAAAGAATCAGGAATTAAATCGTTCTCCAACCATGTATGAAAATTTCCCAGATAATTCATACCCAAATAATTTGCACTTTCTACAAATGGCATCTCAAATCCTTTTTTTAATTCAGCATCTGATCCACAACTCACCATACCCATATTTTTTCCTCTCAGCATTCGTCCAAGTTCCTTTTCAGTTTTCAGGCAATCCGATATTCTGTCAAAAAAGTTTTTCATGATCCCACTCATTGAATACCAGTACACTGGAGTAGCAAAAATTAGAGTGTCATAATTATAAACGATTTCCTTCATCAAGGGAAGAAAATCGTCCCCCTCATTCTCAAAATTATAATCAAATGCACCTATTTTTTTTGACTTTAAATCTATACTCTCAAAACCAGTTCTTTCCTGAATGAAAGAAACAATTTTACCTGTATTCCCGTTACTTCTTGAGCTGCCCTGTATGATCACTCCTTTTATTTTCATCATATATGTTTTAGTTATTCGACAAAACTATGAGGTTCTTACGGCATATCAAATAAGGGGTAAATTTTGCCCCATTATAATTTGTCTCCAAATTTTGAAAGTTCTTCAAAAACAGAGGAAAGTTGAATTCCCAGTTCAGTAATTGAATATTCCGTTTTTTTCGGGTATTCATTATAGTCCCTTTTTTTAATAAGTCCGTCTTCGATCATTTCTCCCAGCTGTTGGGTCAAGGCTCTTTTTGAAGCCTCCGGCAGGCCTCTTTCAATATCACGAAGCCTTAGATTATTTCTCAGAAGCTCACTTAAAATGGCTGGTTTCCATTTACCGGAAATAACGTTTAACGTTTTTTCTATGGAGCAATCATTCTTTAGAGGTGTTTTTCTTTGGTACAAAATTTTTTGTCTTAAAGGTTTCTTTCATTATTCTTTCGCTTTCCAAATTCTGGATTTTGATTTTTTATCAGACGGAAAGTCATCCGGAACCTTTTGTGTCACTCCTCCCGTAGCAGACCATTCAGCACCTCGTTGAAAGGTAGACATAAAGCCGACGCATTCCATGGAATAATCAAAATGGCCTAAAGTAGTATGAAAAATTCTGCCTTTACCATATTCTATAACCATCAGCATGGGTACGTTCCATCCGGATCCGTCCAAAACGGGTTCCCAGGTTTGTTTATTTTTTTCAGGGTCTGCATATGCCGTGGCAAGAATTGTTGCATTTTCAAAAGGGCCTCGCATACGATCATACAACTCATCCTGAGCGTGGAGCCAATTCTTTGGCAATCCTTTCATGATGGGATGTTCCGGCTCTCTGGTTGTAATCAAAAATTCATATTGAGCTCCATGAGAACCCGCAAACCCTTCCGTTGAATCAATTTCAACCTCATTATGGTCATTATAATAAGCATAAGGTCCTGCAGAACTGTCCCTGCCACCCCAGGCGCCCAGCCCAATCATTTTATTGAATTCAACCCATTGACCCCATGAGTTATTGGCGGCATGTACCACAACAAGCCCTCCGCCTCCATACATATATTTTTCAAATTTCCTTTTTACGCTTTCCGGAAACTCTCCTGCCTGAAACCCAAAATTCGAGACAATTAAGTCGTATTTCTCAAAGTCAATCTGAACATCCGCTGTTTTTAAGGGTTCAGCAGAAATGAAACGATCCATTGAATCCAATGGATACTCCTGAATGTATTTATCTAGAGTCCCCGGCCTTGATTGATCATACTTTATACCCAGCCAAATAGAATCGGTCCGATAAATTTCTACCTCAAACAGATCTGTTTCTTCAAGATAGTGCTTCATGATCTGAGTTGATTTTGGCCAGATGTAATGATTGTTCTGACCGTCCATGATCAATGCCTTGAGTTTTTGGGTTTCTGAGGATATCTCTCGGGATGTTTCCCTACAGCTCGATATCATAATTAAAACTAACAATATCCAGATTGCTCCAACTTTTCTCAATCTCATAATTTTCCTGCTTTAATTTGCTTATCAGCATAATCCACGGCTCGCGCAGTTAATGCCATGTAGGTAATACTTGGATTTTGGGTTCCGGAACTCGTCATGCAGGCACCGTCCGTAACAAAAACATTGGGTACTTCATGCATTTGATTCCACTTGTTTAGCACACTTGTTTTTGGGTCATTTCCCATGCGTGCCGTTCCCATTTCATGAATACATGCACCTGGTGCCGTAACACTGTTAAAAGAGCCAATATTCTTGCAACCGGCGGCTTCCAGCATTTCAACCGCACATTTTACCGCATCTTTTCGCATTTCAATCTCATTCTCCCTTAATTCTGCATCAAAAGTGATCGTAGGGATACCATATTTATCCTTTTTCTGAAAATTAAGAAACATCCTGTTGTCATGATTGGGTAATATCTCTCCAAAAGCCGACATGAACAATCGGTACGGTCCTGGTTTAAGTATCGCATCCTTGAGTTCTTTTCCATAAACTTCAGAAGGATTGTTTCTTGACCTGGATATTTGGCCCTGGTAGCCAAAGCCCCTCAAGTAGGATTCTTTTTTTGTTTTTTCATTGAGGTTCGTAAATCTTGGAATATAAAACCCAACAGGTTTTCTTCCTTTATAGTAGGTATCTTCGAATCCAGGCATTTCCCCATAAACACCCATGCCGTAATGATGGTCCATGATGTTGTGCCCCAACTCTCCGCTTCCGTTGCCCAAACCATCTGGAAAACTTTCAGAACGACTGTTCAGTAAAATTGCCGTTGTTCCTACCGTGCTGGCATTGCAAAAAATGATCTTTGAAGAAAATTCTATTTCTTCTTTTGATTCTGCATCGATAATCTTTACACCAGAAGCTTTTTTCGAATTCTTATCATATAAGATTTCAGCAACGATGCTATTGGACCTGAGCGTCAGGTTACCGGTCTCTTCTGCCACCGGCAACGTTGCGGTAACACTGCTGAAATAGGCACCATAAGGACACCCTCTACCGCATCTGCTCCTGCTCTGACATTGTCCGCGAAGTCCTTTATGTACCTCCGGATTGTATTCCGAAAGATTCGCAACCCTTCCTGGAGTGACCACCCTTTCCGGATAGACCTTGGCCACCTCTTCTCTAAAATATTGTTCAGCACAATTCAGAGGGAAAGGTTTTAGGAATTTACCATCCGGAATCTGTGACAATCCTTCGGCCTGGCCACTCACACCGACAAAAGTTTCAACCCTGTCGTACCAGGGTTCAATATCCTTATATCGAATCGGCCAGTCTATCCCTAAGCCTTCTTTTTTGTTTGCCTCAAAGTCCAGATCACTCCAACGATAACAATGCCTTCCCCACATAATGGAACGTCCGCCAACATGATGGCCCCGAATCCAGTCAAATCGTTTTACCTCATCATAAGAATACTCACTGTCTTTATTGATCCAATGTTTATTATCCTCATGCACCCACCAGTTTAATCGGTTTTGCTGGAAGTAATGTTTCTCCTTTTCTTCATGAGGAACCACATTTTGGTTTGGCAAATCCCAAATATCCTTGTCTGCTGTTGGATACTCCCCGTGCTTTACCATCCTTCCTCTTTCAAGTACCAGTGTTTTGTACCCTTTTAAACAAAGTTCCATAGCTGCATAGCCTCCACTGATCCCGGATCCTATAACTATCGCATCGAAAGTTTTTTTATCTGATTCGTTCATACTCATAATGCCCAGCCTTTTCCTCCAACTGATTCCAAAGAAATACAAGCCTCATACGCTCCGGGAACAGGTAAGTAATTCAAGTAATTAGTAGCAACTTCCTTGGTTGTCAGGTAGTAAGCAACGGCTTGTTGTTTTAAATCCATAAGGGCATTTTTCGCCATTTTATCATTTTCCGCGTCGGACATTATCAATTCCTGAATGACAACCGACATATTTTTGTCGCTCATGTATTTTTTCAGGGCAGTAAATTTAGTATTGAAAGCTTCCTGCTGATCCGGACTATAAACTGTTCCTATCATGGTATCGATGATCTGATCCACACCCACTTTATTCGCCGAGGGACTATCAGTTTTAGGTAGTATAATATCCAATAGATCCTGGACAAATAAAAACTCCTGTTCATTAAAAAAACGAGGCGTGAATACAGAATTTTTGACAGGATCCACTTTTTTACAAGCTATAAGCAGCGAGTTAGATAACGGAATACACAGAACCCCGCCAGTACCCAGGGTTATCATTTTTACAAGTTCTCTTCTTTTCATGTATATATTCTATTCGATTTGGTTAAGATGCGTTTAGATACGCCAAATGTATCACTTGTCAAGATACTACATATTTTCAAATTCTTAATCTTTGAATAAATGGACTTCTTATGTGATAAGTACTTTAAAAACACTCAATAGGAATTACTCAAGCATTCGAGCCAGGCTCGAATGCTTGTGCAATTATCAGTCTTATTGTTGAAAGTGCTAGCTTTTTAATGTATTGATTTCAGATTGCCCTATTCTTTTTTGGTTGGCACAGCATCAAAAGGATCGACCATGGCCACAAATAATACACATGGGCCATTATCGAGGCATTTTGCTTTATGCGGCTTTCCTGCGGGTCCGTAAGCATATGATCCTGCTTTTAAAACCACAGGTTCTTCCCCTTCGTATTGAACCTCCAGATCTCCGGATATCAAAATCATTCGTTCTGGTGAATTATGGGTATGACTCACCACTTTGGTATTCGGTTCTATTTTAAAGAAAAAATCCAAATTAGGTTTCGCTATATCTCCATGTAAAATTGTGAAGGAACATCCCGGAAAGAAATCCGGGGCAGGTAACCATTCCAAATTTTCATTATCAATGGTTGTAGCGATTGAATTTTCTGTTTCTGACATTCCATGACTCTGCGCATTCATTCCTATTGTGAATAAAACAAATGCAAATGAAACCATGATTTTTTGGTAGGGTTTGATTTTAAAGGTTTTCATTGTGTTGATTTTTAGATCTTTAAGTTAAGAATTTTTTTGATATAAATAAAACCAATCGGAATCCACTCTCCGTAGAATTGTTCTTCCCTGAATTAAGCATCAGGATTCAAATTAATTACCTGTCAGACCAAACGGCCAATTCATTACCTGAAGGGTCCATAAAATGAAACCTGCGGCCTCCTGGAAATGAGAATATTTCTTTTGAAATTATTCCTCCATTCCTAAGGATCGTTTCTTTGATACTTTCAAGATCTGAATGGTACAGGACCACCAGGGCGCCATTTACAGCTAGATTTTCAGATCTTTCAAAACCACCCGCAATCCCACTGTTCGAAAAAGAAGTATAATCTGGCCCATAATCCTTAAATCTCCATTGAAAGCATTCTTGGTAAAATGATTTTACTTCTTCCAGATTACCGGCCTTAAACTCAATATACGTAATATTATTATTTGATTCTTCCATAATTTTCCACTTATTAAATTAAGACGCTAACATGAAGCAGGTCATCCTCTTTAAGGGATAATTTACTTCTTATTTCCGATTTTACCGGTAGAATATAAGTATCCATTTTAGTATCAAACCAAATTGAAGTTTTCCATTTCACATTCTTGATGACGGACTGAGCCTTCATCCTGCCCCAGCCTTCTTCCTGCCATTGCAGATTACTTCTTATTTCCTTTGAGATCCCTTTAGGAAGGCTTAGGAAGTACCACCCTCCTTCGGAACTATGCCTCCAAAGCTTAGCTGAGAACTCATATTTGATCTTAGCTTCCATTTCGCCTAATTGATTTTTTAGATTTTCTTGCTTAAAAAATTGATCTTTCCGGTAATACCCTGAGAGAATATCAAATTTCTAATCGTTTTGCTCAAATATATCAAGAGGTAATACAGCAGTAACTCCTACGTTTGGTACATCCACAAGCTGGCCTATCTTCAAATCAACAGCCACTGATGCAATGATATATGCCTGAAGTTTGGAATACCCATAAGTCTCCGAAATATATTCAATCATCTCTAAAAGTGCATTTCGAGCCGCCAGATAAATATCGTTGGAAAGGTTCTCAAGACCGCTTATTTTTTCAGAACTGAGATATTCCAGGTGAGGAGGAATTGCAGCTTTGTCTTTTATCGGAAATCCGGTTGTAGCATAAAATTTTGTAGAAGGAATATCCAGCAATTTTGAAGGTCCCTCATAATGAGGGCCTCTTGATAAATCAGGACCATTATTGATAATTTCTGTCGTAACTGTAATGACAGCATCCATTTCCAAAGCAGTACCAGAGACTTCTCCGTCACCTTGAATATAATGAGGATCCCCTATCGATAATCCCGCTCCTTCAACAAAACAAGGCAGATAAATTGAAGAACCGGCCTGTAGGTATCTGATATCCAAATTTCCTCCATGCTCCCTGGGAGGAATGGTCCTTAGGCATTCATCTTCATATTTACCTCCCTCTCCGCAGATGGATTCAGGAAGAGCGAATTTAGATCCTGGTATGAGTACATCTCCTCCTGCATCATGCAATTCCTGTTCCCGTTTCAGCATTTCAGCATGCTTTTCCACACTCGGCAAAACCGAGACGACTCCAGGAAAACTCCGATTCGGTAATTTAATACCTGGAAGATCTTCTGAGGTGGCAAACTCTTTTCCCAACTTCCATTTGACCATCAAAAAACCTTCAACTTCATCAGAAACGATTCCAGATGTAATTGTCCAGGCCCATGGACCAGGGTCGACGGAAATAATATTTACTTTTAATACATCCCCGGGCATAGCTCCGTTAATACGAACAGGGCCGGTCAGGGGATGTACCCAACCTATCTGAGGGTCATCCTCTCTTTCGATTTCAGGAGCATTCGGGTCAAGGATCCTGTCGTCGGCATTTCTGGAATTAAAAACAATTGTATCCCCGGGGTTTGCTTGTTTTAACATGGGTATGGCAGGATGAATTCGGTTGATACAATCCGGATCATCTTTACACAGAACTGAATTATCTCCTACTTCAATCTTTTGGGCAAAAAGAGCTGGAAAAATAAGAAAAGACAGAATCAATGATAAGGTCAATGTATAACTGGAAATTTTCATTTTTAATATTGGATAAGGAGGTTTCTTCTATTGATCCCTAGATTTAAATGCGAGATAGTTAAAGCTCAGGCGATTTTCGATTCAGTACCAAGTTACTAAAAAGTAGTTTAGCTTCTTGAAATTTTACAAAATATCCTTTTTAAAAAGGACTTTCCGCATTGGCAAGAACAACCCTGTATCCGTCTAGATCTTCAAAGGTTTGACCCCCACCTTCCCAATAGGGGTTGAAAGATTTAACTTTCTTGAATCCGGAGTTGGAAATTCTTTCGATCGCTTTTGCGTACTCATCATCATCAGGAAGATAAAAAACGAGTAAATTTTCCAGGGTAGGTGCGCGACCCGCTTTTTCTTGGCAATGAGTCGTAAATTCAAGGTGAAAGTGGTGTTTGGGATGTCCTACCATTCTACCGCTAAAATCGCCGTGATTATCAAATCCACCAATTATTTCAAAACCTAATCCTTCTGTATACATTTTGGTAATTTCTTCTAAATGATCTGTTGGCCTCCCAACTCTCATTACTATATTTCTGCTTATCATTTCTAATTTGTTTTATCTAAACTAAAATCACAAAGTTTCCTACATTTCTATTCTATTATAATTTTTGAGTGTTTTCAAGGTCCATAAGGTTTGTATACCGGCCCATTCCAGCTTCATTCCTTCACTGAGTCCATACCAGGTGTCCCATCTGCCATCCTCCTTTTGACGCTTGATTAATTCATCCAAGTCTGAATCAATCATCTCCTGAGAAAATATTGGGTTTAAAATACTCTCAGGTGCAGGGGCATAACACAAACTATGAGGCTTTCCATAAAGTCCCCATCCCACATCTGATTTGTCATTACATAATACACCCTCTGTCAGGATCCATTTTTTCAGATCCTTTAGTGCCCTTTCGGCCTTGTTTTTACTTTTGGTGTGGCTCAAAAACTGCAATCTCCTTGGCACGCACAAATGGCAAAAAACATGCTTCTCCTTAATTCGTTCAATCTCCTGCCACACAAACTCTTCTGCTTTTTTCATCCATGGAATTTCAATATTATATTTTTCGAGAATGCCTAACAAAGGTGCCGTTGTGCTCAAAGCGGCCCATTCTTTTACAGTTTTAAAATGATCCTCGCAGGGATAATCCCCCAGCGGACGAAACATCCATGGAATACCTCCCTTATCAGTTGTTATACTTTCAAAATAGGGCATAAAATCATCCAGGATCCTGTCTTTGGTTAAAAGGCCCGCTTCGTCAAGGGTTTCCAATGCCATAATACTAAAAAGAGGCTGACTTTCAGGAGATGCGGTATCCGGTTCCATCCCGTGACCAAAACCGCCATCAGAATTTCGGTAAGCATAAACAGCATGAAAAACACCATCGGGGCCATGATTCTCAAAATGAAATTGAAACAACCGTCTCTCGATCATCCTGGCGTTTGTTAAAATAAAGTCCCTTGCTTTTTTATAATTGTTCTTTGATAGTTTCATTCATCAATTTATGTTTATTTTAGAATACTTCCACATTCAATTTCAGTTCCATTAATTGTGTATATAATCTTCTGACCCTTTAATGAAAATCCGGCTCGAACCACTCCGTCAACTCTTTTGTCAAATAGGGCTACCACATAAAACAAATACGAATCATTTGGATCAATCATATGCTGTATCCCGCTCTTTTGATTAAAACCTGCGTCTAAAACTGATTTTAAATCTGACAAACCATATAAGAATAAGTGCTCCTTGTCAAGTGTCATTCTATTTGAAGGTATAAATAATTTAAAGCGTGTGTCAAAAGATTGTATAAGCTGATAGGTATCCGAAGAAAAACTGATTTCAATTTCTTTGGATGAATCACTTTGATTCGTGATTCGAGTCCAAAATACAACATACGCATATTCACTTCCCTCAGGATCAGAATATTTTAAACCTCCTTTTGGAAGACTATTTTGAATAATAACATTTTTGCCTGATGAATCAGGGTACTTGAATTCCGTATCAAACGTCTGTCCTTTGGCCAAAAAGCAAAAAAGAAGTATCGAGCAAAAAACTGAAATTCTCATAATTCTATTTATGTTGAAACTATGCCATTCAGAATGTTCTTCCCAGACCTCATGAGCCTGAGTAGTTATACCCACCAATTTCCTATTCATTTCTCAATTGAAACATAATGTCCATAATTTCAACATTTGGAGCTTCAACAATTTCATAGGCCTCTGGAATACTTTTTGCCAAATCAGAATTTCGAAATGACTGAAGGGATTCAGGAGAATCCCATACATAAATCCCACCGTATAATCCGGGCTCCTTGGTTTTTACATAGTATTTCTGAATAAGCCCGGGAATGGCCTTAAACTGAGGTTCTCTTTCTCTTGCTTTACCTAAGAGTTCTTCTTCGGGAAGATTAGATTTCAATTTGATTATCTGTAAAATCATGCTAACGTTTTATTTATCATGTTTGTCATTTGCAGGGCTAAAAGCTTCCGCAACCTCTGCACAGTTCAACCAGGATTCATGACTTTGTACAATCGTCCATTCATTTTTTTGTTTTTGTACGGTAGCTGTCCAGACAAGTTGCCCTTCAAATTCAGGTATTCCGGTTAATTTCAATTTTAAGTTTACAGGAAGCACAAAGTTCACTACATCTTTTGAGATTACCTGTGCATTCCAGCTTTGTATGGTATTATGCAATCGTTCAACCGAGGGGCCAATTTCACGATATTGCTGTTTAAGGTCATCTAATGAATGAAGTACTCCGTCAGTGATATAATAGGAATCTGGTGCTCCGGAATAATGATCCAACCCCTTCACAAAATTCAGGTTATTGGAATGGTCAAAAACCTTCTTTACCACCTCTGAGGCTGTAGCAATGATCTCTTGCTTTTGATATTGTGTCAGTTGGTTTTCTGAACCTTGACATGACAGCATTAAAAAGGTTAAAATATTAACTGCAATTAGGCTAGTTTTTTTCATATATAAGTGTTGATTATTTCTATTCCATGGTTAAATCCTTATTACTGTTTAATAACCTGGTCAGAAATCTAAATATAAATAAAATCACTGAACTGCCTCCATTTAAAAGATTTTTGGAATCAACCTGTAGCGAACTTGTGAAGCATAATCTCTATATCCCGGCAATTCTTCTTGCAAAGTTTTATCTTCCAGGATGGTCCGAACCACGGCAATGATCAGTGCCGCTATCACCGGAATGATTGTCCAAAGAGAGCCCAAAGCCAATACAATACCCGGTAGTGCCAGAATATTTCCTGTATAACCTGGATGCCTTACAAACTTATACGGACCACTGTCACATACCGTGTGTCCGCGATCCGTCTGGATACGCACTACGCTTGAGAAGAAACGGTTCTCTATCAAAGCCCATCCCGCAAAAGAGTATCCAAGCACAATCAAGATGAAGCCCAGGATATTAAGCCATGCTGGAAATTCAGGTGACCATCCAAAGCGGTGATCCAGTCCTGCCACAACAAATAACGGGAAAGTCATACTCACTGCCATTAAGGGAGAAAGTATTTTATCCCATGATTTGACCTCTTTAGCTTTACCAAATTTACCTCGTTCCTCAAGCAATCCCGGATGCCTTTTTTCTGCCCATATACGCGGACATATACTCGCTACCGCCAACAGCACTGCATAAAGCCAACCCTGCCACCATCCCAGGTCCCATCCGCTTATTAAAACAACCAATAGAATAAGGAGATGGGTTATTGTTAACCCAACCCAATATTTTGGGCCTGCGATTTTTACAGGATTTTGATCAACGGGTTTAGGTACCATACTTATTCCTCATGGTTAAACAATTAATTCGCCATACTCTTGGCTTTACTCAATCCCTGTTTCATTTCTCCTTCAAAGCTGCTATTCGGATATTTTGAGAGTCCTGTGTTAAAGTGTTTAATGGCGTTATTGTAGTCCTTATGCGCCAAATAAAATTGTCCAAATCGATTTTGCCAATAGGCTGAGTCATATCTTTTTGTTGACAATACATCTTCAAATTCAGTCATAAAAAAACTGAAATACTCAAAATTGTTCCTGTTCCATGCCAACCAAATTAAACCGTTTTTTGTTTTATCATCTATGCTGCCATCCCCTCCAAATCGCTGAGAGCGTTCTTCGAAATATGAGTTCAAATAATCCAGTCCGCCTAAATCAATGTATTGCTGTATATTTTCAAAAATAGGCGAATCATAATTATGATAATAATACTTAATCCCTTTGTACATTGCTAAATGCGGCAATGATTGATGTACCTCCTCATTAAAAAGTCCTCTATACCATGGATCTGTTACAGTAAGTTGCTTTTTCAAAATCTCTGATATTGATTGAAATAATCGGAACTTCAGGAAACATTAATTTCAATTCAGCGATGATTTTTTCGGATAGATTCCTTTTTTCAGAAACAGACCGACCTTCCATTATATTCGCAAATATATGGATAAAGTCATCTTTGGTATTTCCGATAGTATACAGTTCAAAAGGATTGATTCTTACTTTGATATCTCCTTTGTCAAAAAGTTCAGTTGACTCTGCTGTATCGTAAACTTTTTGAATGATTTCTTTTGGAGATTTCATCTTTATGATATTTTCAGAGCAATCAATGACAAAGTGTGGCATAATTTATTTTTTAAAATATTGATTTCTGTGATGGGCAACGTTTTTTTGAAAGGATCAATGACATAAAATCAGCTATAACTTTAGCGTAGCGAAGATAGGAAATTTCATAGCCTTAATGGATTTAGATAAAGATCCGAATCCTGATGAGCCCATCTTATCACTGATGTCCTATTATTTCTTATTCCATTCATCTTTTAGAATGCTGTAATATAGCGTATCACGTCTTCGGTTGTTTGTCATTAAAGTATGACTTCGTAGAATTCCTTCTTTTGTGAGACCAGCTTTTTCCATTGCCTTTCTCGCAGGAATATTTAATACGTCCGTCTTAAATTCAATTCTTAATGTATCAGTTTCTTTAAAAAGGTAGTCAAACAATAACTTTTTTACGTGCCCGTTTATACCAGTTCTCTGGTATTTTTTAGCGATCCAGGTCCATCCGATTTCAACACGTTTATGGATCCTGGAAATATTTCCTATGCGAGTGGCTCCAATGATTTCCCCATTGTGGGGGCTAATGATTGTAAAAGGGAGTGATTCTTTTCTATGAAGTTCATTCACGGCATTTTCAATCCATTTTTTGAGAATCGTTGAATCAGACAGGTCGGCAGTAAAATAGTACCACATTGCTGAATCTGTCGTATGATTCACCATTCCTTCAAAATCGGTCAGTTGCATTGGTCTTAAGAATACCCTCTCAGATTGTATATTTTTTTTGAAATCTATCATTTTGAACTTTAGTACTTATAGGTTACAGCGATACAGGCTCTGATAATTTGATGATTGTAATTTTGACAGCCTGTTTGTCTTGCTAAACGTTTCATTATTCATCTACAAGGCGTCTGTGATAATTTATTTGACCAAGATGATAATTCAAATGTTTTGTCAAATGAACCAGTAAGTATTCATTTGTCTCTATTTTAGAAAACTTTAAAATTGGATAATCTTTTTTCAATTCTTCTTCTGTAAGAGCATTGAGTGCTTTATTTATCATTTGAATTGTCTCGTTTATACTCCTAATCAAGTCCGCTCTTGGGACATTTTTTTGAGAAAATTCAAGTTCTCTATTCCTTACATAATTTGTTTTACCAATTTCTTTACCAATAAATGTGTGTAAATTCCCTATTAAATGTAGCGTTAAATTTCCTGCTGAATTAGAGATGTTTTTTTCAACTCGCCAAATGTTTTCCTCATTCTTATAAAGTTCCATTTCAGTGATCAACTTGTTCAGGTCACTTTCAAAAAAGGCTATTAATTCATTTTTATTCATTTGTTAAATTCTGGTTTTTTAATATATATTTTTATTCGCAATTGCCACAAAAAAGCCCTAAAGTCTAATGTTGGCAGTTCATTTAGACGAAATTCCGCTCATTTAATGAGATACTTGATCGGGCTGTATTTTTTGTTTATAATTTCTCATTAATTGCTTTTCTCCAAAAGTAAATCCCAAAGATACTAGTGACTATTGCAAACATAATTCCGTATTCACCAAGCCAATGTTCGGTTCCTTCGTTATTAACGGTTAATTCTGGCAAGATTTTTTGAATATAGACATTACTTACTGCATGAAAAATTACAGCGGGCCAAAGGCTTTTAGATTTAAATGTGTAATAGGTCATCATAAATGACATGGCAATTATCACAACATAAAAAGTTGTTAATTCTAAGATTACATTTTCTCCATAATATACAATGACCGGCCAGTGCCAGGTTGCCCAGATAATTCCGCTAAAAAATGAGACCCCTGTAAATGAAAGAACCTTTCTTAATTCGAAAATAAAGAAACCACGCCAACCTATTTCTTCACCTAAAGTTGTTGCCGACGACCTCATCACTTCAACAGTTCCTGATAAAATTATCGCTATTATAACTATCCAGGTTGGATTTAATGTTCCTATCCCTGTTAAACCAAGTTCTTTCCCCCAGTCTGTAATGACTTCCTTATCCGCTAAACTTCCAAATCCTAAAATCCAGATAAGTATATAAGTGATTATTCCGTATAAAGCGGGAATAAAATAGGAAAGTCGAATATACTTCCAATTTCCCCAGTTCCAAGGTAGCGAAGAAACAGGTCTTTTTTTCAATTTCAACGTAATTATTGCGGCTATGGCAGGACACCACATCAGGCCTCCAATGTATATTCTTGAAGGATATAAATTAACGATTGCATAATGAAAGAACGAACTCAAAACTGTAACTAAAGCCAGAAAAATCAGGATCGTATTCCAGGTTTCTCTTTTTTCTGATATACTGTTCTGCATTTTAAATTGTAGTTTGGATTTATACAGGACGATTTAGGGACTTTATTGTTACATGAAATCCTAACGATTTGAGCATGTTGTCGTATTTTAACTCATTGATTAAACGCCTCAGGATATTCAACTATTCCGCTCAATCCATTCAAACCATTTTCGACAAGTTCGATCACCATACAATTTTCTTTCGGCACTTTAAAGGGTAATTCTATTTCATATTTATCCGCTCGCTGGTAACCAAATTTTGGATAATAACTTGCGTGACCCAGAAGAACGATGGATTTATGCCCTAACTCTTTTGCCCTTTTGTGAGATTCAGCTATTAGTTTCCCACCAATCCCAATTCCCTGAAATTCAGGTAAAACAGAAACAGGGGCAAGAGCCAGTGAGTCAAATGAATCCACCGGATTTTTAATTTTCAGTTTTGTAAGCAAAATATGTCCCACTATTTTACCGTCAACTTCTGCTACCAATGAAAGTTCAGGAATAAAAGCATCCGACTTTCTTAATCGCTCCACTAAAAACTGTTCCTTATGGTCGCTGTGCTGTTCAGAACGAAACGCTTTTTCGATGAGGTTAAAAACATCTTTATAATCCGCAGGAGTTTCTTGTCTGATCGTCATTTAACCCTTAGTTATGGAAATAAAGTTAATTAATTTTCATAATTCGTTCGCTGTCCAGGGGTCGTATGATCCAAAGTTCCAAATATACTGTTCAGTATCCTGGCATGTATAGCCTCGTCCGCCGTATTCTTCATCTTTAATGTCTATTAAAATCTTTGCACCGGCAGCAACGGCCCTCTCATAATGCTCATCTATTTTCTCAACAAGAATATAAGGTGCCTGAGTGTTAGTTCCCTTCACGCTTTCTGGGGTTTTTACAAGATTATCATATGCGCTCCCATTGTCAGCACCTAGCATAATCATAGAATTACCATAGACCAGTTGCGCATGGGTAATAGTTTTGTTCTCACCTTCAACGATCAAGTGTTTTTCAAATCCGAAAGCCTTGCACAACCAGTCAATTGCCTTTTGTGGATTTTTGTATCGCAAAGTCGGGATAATGACAGCTTTATTTTCTTTCATCTTTAATCATTTTGTTTCTTTAATTTTCTAAACTACCATAGCGTCTATATCTCTAATCCTACGAGGGTATTTCCATACGAAAATCCACCCGTATTCAAGAAAGCCGATATTCGCACTGGAACATTTTTCATTCTCTCGGAATCGGGAGTTTATGCATCCTTAAAAAAGACAATTTGTCCCAATATCCTCTTTGAAATATGATCTTGCCATTGTCAATTTTAAAAAACCCACATCCACGAAGTCCTAAAGGGTCCTTCCATTCTAATATTCCCCAATCTTTATCCTCAAATATATTTTCAATAATACAAGTCATTTCCGCTTGATTAAATTCATGTTCAAACATTTCCCGAATCGCTTTTTTCCCTACAACAGGCTTATTGGAGACTTGATGATTGATGGCATCATGGTGGTAAAAATCAGAAATCTTATCTGCATTTCCCTCATTAAAAGTTTCAACCCACTTTTTAATTAATTCTTTAGGTTTCATCTTGTCAGTTTATGTATATCAATTTGAAAAGAAGTAGTTCCTGCACGAGTAATGGCGCTAAACCTTTTTGCTCTTAAACAAAAATACGAATTAAGTACATACATAATGTTCACCCTTAATGAACCACTACCTATTATTATTCTTGCCTGCGTTCAAATATTGAATCGTATAATTGTAAATTCCTTTACATCAGGTAGGAATATCGTTAAGGATGAATATCCCTCTTTATCTTTGAATTAAATTGGAATAAAAGACGCCTTCTTTATTCATAAAAGTTCCATCCTTTCTGTTCAGGTCCAGTCTTCCTCCTTGAAAATTTGTAGCGGGTAAGCCCATTTCCTGATAGATACAGGCTGTTGCGGCGAAGTCCCATAAGCTCCCTCCACCGTTTTCCTTTTTCGGAAGCTTGATCATACAGGCCGGGCCATTTTCCAACACAAGGATGCCATTCAATACAGAACCCGCTCCGGCTATTTCGATTACACCATTCAAACGCAACTTTTTTACGTGTTCTTCAAGCAAACCTTCTATTTCGATGGAACGAGGCGTATCTTTCAGTTTTCGATCAGTCACGTAGGTCAAATGGTCATTAAGATGCTTAATTTTCCAAGGATTGCCATTCTTAAAGGCCCCATTTCCCTTGACTGCATGGTACAAGGTATCCGTACTGGGATCATACACAACCCCAATATACGGCGTACCGTCTTTTGCGATTAAAGCAATAGATACAGAAAAACCAGGATGTTTATTAATAAAAGCAAGCGTTCCGTCCATGGGGTCAATGCACCAGAAAAGATCTTCTTCGAATCGACTTCCATCATCTTCGGTCTCTTCCGATAAAAGGGCCAGTCCAAACTCTTCACAGGTAGGAAGCAGATGAGAAAGAATTACTTTTTCGCATTCTATGTCTACTGCTGTCACGACTTGTGAGGAATAGCTCTCCCCTCCTTTCTTTTTCTTCACTTCAACCTGCGCATTCATATACTTCTGAATGACTTTCCCGGCTGAAAGGGACGCCGTGATGGCTATTTTGCTCAATTGTAAGAGATCCATTTTTAAAGGTTTTTGATCACTTCTGCTGTGATACGTTCACTATAACTGTTAATCTTCCAGTGACCGGGGCTCCACCCTTTTATAAAGCGATGAAAATCCGCCCAGGCCACTCTGTATAAAGACCGCCATTCAGTTTCCAGCCCTTTGTTTCTTTCATTCAATTCACCCTGTAAATGCTCAAAATAGGTATCCAGGATTTGTACTTCCAATCGTTCGCACTCATCTTCATTCAGACAACTTCCAATAAAATAAGCCACATCTTTCATTCCGCAACCCCCACCTACATACTGAAAATCCAATCCACCAACCTGTCCGCTTTCAGTAAAACAAAAGTTTGCCAGTTTAGCATCGCCGTGGACAAACGTTTTGTACTTACATGAATTGAGTTTTTCATCAATGATTGGGGCTGCCTCTTTCAGCTTTTGATCATTCAATACAGCTAACTCCTGTGGCCTTGTCTTTAAATGCCAATAGGTTCCCACTTCCCAGAGTCCGTCCGGCTTTTTACCCAGGTAACTCGCATGAAACTGTGCCAGCCATGCCAAACACTGAGCTATTTCTTCCCATGTTACAAAGCTCTTGCGTAAGTGATAACCGGCTGCATCCAGATCTTCCATCACCATCAGTACCTCGTCACCTTTTGCCTCAATGGCCAGACATTCAGGTAAACGTGCAGCGCTGTTTTTACTGTATCGTTCATACCAGTTAGTTTCTACCTTGTATGATTTCACTTTTCGTTGATGACCAATATCCGTGTTCCAACCTCTAGGATGATTCTTATTTACGGGCATCTGAACGTGCTTGATAACCACGCTATCCACGGAAGCATTCTCCAATCCAACCCTAATGATTTTCCCATAGCCACTCCACAATTGCTGGATCACCTCTTTAACAAATAAAGAAGAAGCTCCGGTAACCTGAAGAACCAGGGATCTTAAATAATCATTCATAAGGCCCCAAATATAACAAAATGTGAGAGCTTGTAATTCTTCGTGTCATATTACTGAAACTAGACATGAACCATACCCGAGTCATGAAAGGGTTTATCATTCCATTACATTGTCTAACCAGTGAATTATATTGAGTAATAATTGATAATTCTCTGGTGCAACTTCATTATTCATACCCATTTTTCTCTTATTTTCCCCGGCTAATTGGGCTGAAAACATGGCTGCTTCTCCAAAGACCACAACTCTACCCTTTCCATAGTTTTTGAATGCACCTTGAGACCATCCTTCCACATTAAACCTGGTCGTTGTATCATCAAAAACCCATGCCTTATTCGGAAGCATATTCACAAATTTTTTGTCAAAGGTTAAAACTGGCGTGGCATCATCTGGAATTTTAAAAGCCTGTCCGGTAAATGTTACAATTTGCGCAACGCTTTCTTCTGAACTTCGGCCCTTAGTAATAACACTTTTCGTAAGGGTTTTTTCCTTTAAATTAAAATATGCAGGTCCTCTGTTTATCGTATCAAAAACAAATCCATTTGTAAATTCAAAACCAAATTCCAGGGCTAAATCAGATGCGGCTCCAGCCATGGGCATATGATCAGCTATCAAAAATAAACTTCCTCCGGAACGAACCCATTCTGTAACAACCTCAATTTCAGATTCTGAGAAAGCAGATGGATTAGGAAGATCCCAATTATTAACATTTATCTCATTTAGAGCATTGGATATAACAAGAATATTTCCTTCCGACAGCAACTGTTTATCAAAGTTTCCTTGATAGGCTTTAACTTTGTAACCATCCCTCTCCAAAAGGTTTGCAAACGCCTTATACCTTCCATTCTTCGTATGAAAATTATGATGCCCCTCGTCAATAAAAACTACAGGTCCTTTTCCTGTTTCATACAGAGGATCGTAAATTTTTGGATGATATGTTGTATCAGCCACCTGCTGTGAAAATGAGTAATTTGATAATGCCAGAAAAAAGAGCATTATTAGAATTTTCATCGGGTTGACCATTTTATCAAGGGTTTATTTGGTTTATTCTCTTAAAATTTTCTCCATTTTACGACCTTTCGCTAATTCATCAATCAACTTTTCCATACGTCTGCATTGTTTATAGGTGTCAAATTCATCCTCTATTTCTTCAATCCGATAACCGCAAACGACTCCTTTAATTAAATCAGCATTTGGATTTATTGCAGCCTTTTGAAAAAATGTTCCAAAAGTTGCTTTTTCATCTATAAGTGCTTGTAAAGCCTCTTGATCAAAACCGGTAAGCCATTCAATTACCTGGTTGAGTTCTTCTTTTGTTCTGCCATTTTTTTCCAATCTTTTCAAGTAATGTGGATAAATGGATGCAAATATCATATTAGCAACTTTTTCATTTTTTTCGGCTGTAACTTTCATTTTTATTTGATTTTGAATTAATGGGTGCTATCGTAAGCGGTTAGATGTATGGTCAGCGGTTGAGAATCCGCAGCACTTTCCTAAGTCTCATTTCAATGGTTTAAATTTAGTAATTTAAATCGTAGCAATTATTTTCTGTAAATCCATTTAATATCCGGTAATTCCGTAAAATAATAATGTACCCAGATATATAAGTGGTTGAATAAAGCAGCAATCAATGCCGCCTTCGACATCATGATCAGTCCGGGGATCCATAATATCAGGAATCCATAGGTATACATCCCATTTGATGTAAATTTAAAGATCCCTTTATTTACAAACGGTTCATTCATAAATTTATCAGGATCAAAATGGTCTAATCCAAAGGCTCTGTCAATTCCAAAATATTTTTTTACTGAGTAAAATAGATAAATAGTCGGTAAAGAAATTGTAATCGCTATGACGTAAATCAATATGTTGTTTGCATTGAATGAATCAGAATTAGACAAGGATAGAAAGATGATTGAAATTAATCGAGATACAAAGAGAACCGCAAATCCGGCCTTAAATATTTTAAAAGCTCTAAGCGTATTTCCAAATACTTTGGATAACCCTTTATAAAATAATTCAGTTCTCCAACAGATCAATACATACAATTGATGTGCAATGGGAACAAAAATGGAAATTATCAACCAAATCTTTGTATCAATATTCAAAAAACTACCCTTTAAAATCGTCGGGTCAGAGTAAATAACCAAAAACAACGAAATCAGCAATGCTATTAGAATTAAAAAATGCCAAAGTTGAAATTTCAGAATTTTCATCATGATTTTTTCGTTGTTTTCCAATGTTCAGGGTCAAGAATTTGCTGACACACTATCAGCAAACCGGCAATAACTTATAAATCCATTGCTCTGCCATTGCATTTGTTTACTCCGTGGGAATCGGATATTTATGTTTTTATCATTTGAGAATTAGCCATTCCTTCATGAATAATGACATCAACGGCTCTTTGCTCTTAAACAAAAATAATACTTCTTACTTAAAACAATTGCTGTACCCATTCTGAAAATACAGGGTCCTTATTCAAATATATAAGTGTCACTCCTATTGAATCATAAAAGCCATGGATCAATACAAGCAGAAGTAAATTATTCCTGTTTTTGTTAAATATTAATGAAATCGTAATAGACCATAAAAATACAGATATTACTCCACTGAGACCTTGATATATATGAGATACCCCAAAGTAGAGCGAGGTAATAAACGCTGAGAGTATCCAGGCCTTATTGTTATTACCCAATAACTCGGCTAAGGCCTTCATATAATAGCCACGAAACAGGAATTCTTCACCAAACGCCGCAAATATCCAGACAACCAGCATTAATACAACATAACCCACAAAATTCCCTTCTATATCCTCTACAGATGATAGATCATATTCTCCAAACCAATGTTGAATCAAAGGGTCTATAAAGCTGCTGAATGCAGCAAATAATAACAGGGTTATGATTAAACTTTTTAAAACGACTCCTACTGTAATTTTCTGTCCTATCCCGAATCTTGCCCAGTCAAATTTACTTCCCCGTAAAATTAGAAATGCAACACCAAGGCCAAAGAAAAAGGCAAAGTTTCTGTCAATAAACCCAAATAGCGGCGCAATAAGCATGATGAACACTACAGCATAGCGTTTGTTTAAATAATTGTAAATTCTAGTTTTCATTTTCGTATTTGTTTATAATTCTAATAGTTCTCCATCAGCAAATACTCTGTAATATTTGCCTTCACGTATGAGTAAACCTTCTGACTTTTTAGCAGGCCAGTTTTTATTGTAATCTTTAGGATGTTTCACATCAATTGCAAACACCTTCCCTTCGTATAATTTCTTAACCGACCGTTGTAAGGTATGCCCAACCACAATGGCCCTGGCATTAAACTTATTAATACCTTTTTCGACCTCTTCCTGAGACAAATCATCCTTAAAATATCCTCTGTACCAGCAAATCCCCTTCTTGTTGGAAAGAATTAATTGTTCAACCGATTCTTTAGGTTTAGGAAAGTAAGACTGATCATAATTTTCCCTGTTGATCTGGTTGACCTGATCAATTGTAATGTTGTAATTTTCAATATCAGGGTGTAATCCGCCATGGGCAAACAAATTCCCATTAATAAGTTCCAGTGTGTTTTTGGAGGCCATCCATTTCCCTATAAATGAATTTTTATTGTATAAATCGTGATGTTGTTTTCCAAGAATTGATGCAACCCCATAATACTTGTAGGAAGCGGATTTGAATTTACCCTGCATATTGTATAATTCATGATTTCCTATGATAAAATGCACATGTCCACCTTTTTTTCGGGCTTCCTGCTCCAGTCTGTAGATAAACCATAAAACTTGAGTTGTGGAAAAGCCTCGGTCAACAAAATCACCAACCAAAACCAGGTGGCCTTTACCAAATATCCATTCCAGATTTTCATCGATTACCTTATTAGCGATTAGAAAATCCCGAAATGTTTTATAGCCGCTTTCAATATCCGAAATGGCTAATATGGGTTGCTGATCTTCATAAATAGCCTCTGGAATAGTTATTTCAGATTGTATCGTGAAATTAAAGCTTGAAGAATCAAGCGGGAAGTGGCAGTTCGCTAAAATTTCATCATTCATGTGGTATTCGGTCTTGTCAAGATAGAAACCATCTGTCTTGTTTCCTCTGATGTAATTGACATGTAAACTACTATCCGATTCATAAAACACATAAGGGCCTTCTCTGTTTAAGTTTATTGCTTGCGGGTCATTTCCGTATTCGAAACTTCCATTTATAGAGATGATGATCACCACCCCGATAAGCAGCAAGCTTATGATTGTTCCCAAAATATGCTTTAAGTATCTTACAATTCTTTTTTTCATTTAAGTAGAGTTTTAAGATTTTTGGTGCAATAATACTTTCATCGCGGGAGCCGGCCTATTATGTGGGATACACAGCCATGCAGAGGTGATATAAATCTCCCTTGTGTTTATAAAATGAGTTTATCCCTTTATTGAAGACGTTCAACACCGTACACAGGGCGTTTGTCAACTTCTTTTGTCATGACAATTATTCGGCTTAGTTTTACCAGATGATATTGAACATGAGCAATAGAAAATGGACGGTAATTATTGGTGTTGGAGCAGTGATTGCTTTATTTCCAATTGTTGTTACTGTTTTTGAATTAATCAAAACCGATAAGGAGTCTGTTGTCTTTTTAGAAGGCTACCCTACTTCAATTGTTGTTTTAATTCTTTTGTACTATGCATTACTCATGATTTTGGGTATTTTCTGGTTCACAAAACAAGTCGTTTCTTTCTTTAGATTAAAAAGTGAAATTTCGAAAGCAGAATTACAGCATTTGAAAAGTCAGGTAAACCCTCATTTCTTTTTTAATACCTTGAACAATTTGTATGGTTTGGTGGATAAAGATCCTAAAAAGGCTCAAGACTTGATCCTTAAATTATCAGATCTGATGCGCTATAGCATTTATGAAGGGGAAAAGGATTTAGTGGATCTTAATGATGAGGTGGACTATTTAAAAAATTATGTCGGACTCCACAAAATGCGTTATCATAAAGATGTTGATGTTGAATTCAACACTGACATTGAAAAAAATTGTAAAGTGATGCCTCTATTGTTCATTATACTTGTAGAAAATGCTTTTAAGCACGGGGTAGAAAATTTAAGGGAGCGTTCTTTTGTGCATATTAACATTGTTACCTTTGAAAATAAGATAAAATTTGACATCGAAAATAATTTTGATGATTCAGAAAGTGTTGAGGGTTCCGGAATTGGCTTAAAAAACCTAAAACGGAGGTTGGAATTGGTTTATCCCAATAAACACAAATTATCATTTTCGGTAGGAGATAACGTTTATAAAGCGACATTAATTATAGATCAATTATGATTAGCTATTTAATTATTGATGATGAATACATAGCCCATGATATAATCAAAGGTTATTGTGATTTATTACCGGATATGAAGTTGATGAAAAGTTGCTATGACGGGTTGGAAGCTTTTGAATATTTGAATAAAAATGAAGTTGATTTGATTTTTTTGGACTTAAATATGCCAAAACTCAAAGGTTTTGAATTTTTAAAAACATTAAAAAATCCACCAAAAGTAATCGTAACAACTGCTTATAAAGAATTTGCCCTTGAAGGTTATGAACTTAATATTTCAGATTATTTGTTAAAACCATTTGGATTTGAGCGTTTCTTAAAAGCAATCAATAAAACATTTAGTTCTGCACAATCCCACCTTCCGAACTCATCACAATCAAATACAATTTCCAAACGTATTTTTCTAAAAAGCAACAAAAAGTATTTCCAGGTAGAAATTGATACTATTTTATGTATCGAAGCATCAGGGAATTATACCAAAGTCGTAACGAAAATTGAAACAATTACCATTCGAGAAAAATTATCAGCTGTTTTGGAAATGTTGCCAAACGAAGATTTTTTACAAGTTCATAAATCATTTGTGGTTGCTCCAAAATATATCAAAAGTATTGAGGGTAACAGGATATTTATTGAAGGACACATGATTCCCATTGGGAAACTATACAAGCGAAATGTTGATCAATTATTAAAATAAGATCTATTGTTTGCTTTTGACAACAAATAAACGTGTATGGTAACAAAATGTTTATTAGACGTTTAGTCTGAAAATCTTCCTAAATTAATTTGTGTTTAAATTGCCGGAACCTGGTCTGTTTCTTTTTGATAATAATGAAATCCAATAGGTAATTATGATTAGAATAGTTCCAACTCCAATTCCATAGCTCAAACGCCAAAACCATCTCATAGCATCTTGTCCACCCTGAAATGTTTCTTTTTCAGAAAATGAGAATGAAAGATTACCCGCTAGTAAATAGGATATTGGAACCCAAAGAATTCCTGATAAGATCATGATTTTAAGGAATACGGAGAGCATTTTGGTCAGCTTTCTCGATGGCCTTCTCATCTCTTTTATGCCCCAGTATATCGTTAATGGGAATGAGATCATTCCAGTCCACGTTATCAAAGTCCCAAAAGGAATTGTTCTATTACGATCCAAAGCTGTTGTAAGTATAGAAGAACCAGAAATCAGTAGCAGAATTACACTTAAAGTTAAAATCAGGGCACAAAAAAAATATATCTTTCTTCTATTCACTTGTTTGATCAGTTCCAAGGTTCTTTATAAAATACAAATTACCGCATATTTAATCTATTTTATCGACTTTTCTTAGATCTCCATTAATAAATTTTACCACAAATTCCCGGTTGTTATGCTCATACTCAATTTCAAATTCAGATGAATGTGCCTTATCCCCTGTTGGGTACCAATCCTTTTTGTTTTTATTAATACAGATGAATAAACCATTTTCATCACCTATGGCGCAAAACCTTTCAAGTCCGCCATCAAATTGTTCTAGATTTGATATTTCATTCAATTTATTAAATGCCACCCTTATATCATTTACGGGCATTCCGATTTCAGAAATTTCTAAAAGTGAAGCAACATCAAAATCTGCCTGGCTTTCATTTTTCAGATTCCTTCTCGCAATAAATTCAACAATGTTTTTATCCAAATCATAAAAGTACATGGCTTTAGCGTTCCAAAACTCAAAATCTTGAATTTCATTTTTCCCATCTCTAAGAATTTCTACCCTTTCTTTTAACCACTTCAAGGCTTCATTCTCCTGATTAGAAGGAATATTAATGGCAAAATGATATGGCAATGATTCTTTACTTTTAACCAGTTTAAGCTTAGATTCACCAACCAGAAATACAGCTTCATATTCGGATCTAAAAAGCAACTCCAGGCCTATTTTGTCAGAGTAAAAAAGAATTTGCCTCTCAAGGTTTTGGGTGCGTATTTTTAGTTCTTTAATTTTCATTCTATTTAATGAGGCGTTCGATTTCTATATGAGGCATTGAGAAAATGGCTTCGTATTTTACCACCGTAACCTAAAGATAAGAAATCGACAGGAGTTCCAAAAAAAACCTGACTCAAACTCAATTGCTGTCCAGGCATATCATACTCATCAATGTAAATAGATTTGCAGTCATTATTATCAAATCATTTTTTTTTCCAGATATAACCATCTTTAATTACTGTCTTTTTTGACAATAAATTCAAAGGATCTAACAACGGGTTCTTATCAAATAATATGAGTTGAGCTTTTTTTCCTACTTCAATGGAACCAAAACTTTTGTCCATATTCATGGACCTCGCGCTGTTTAATGAAGCGATTTTCAAAACTTCATTCATCGGGATGCCCAATTCGTTAAATAACAACATTTCAGAAAGTATTGCTTTACCCGGCTCATAGGTATCCGATCCTGTATTGAGTATTATCCCGTTTTTGTGAAGCATGTATATTAAAGTGGCGAGTTCCTCATAGCCCTCTTTGGCCCGTTCAAATTGTACTGGCGACCAGCTTAATTGATCCTCTTTATGCAAGGATAATTGCAAGGCTTCATTCGTAATTCCAATTGGATGGGCGTAAAGATGAATGGTAGGTGTAACGGAGACCTTATTTTCTTTGAATAAGGCTATTAATTTTAGTATTGAAGGACTGTCAGCACCTATAAAATTAAATATTTCATATTCTCTGTAGCGCCAATTTTCCTGGTCATCGGGGGGGAGTTGTGACAAATCTACGGAAGCTTTTTCATACTCTTTAATGACTTCCAAAAATAAGGTTTTGGCATGTTCAAAATTTATCAGGCCCAGTTTACACGCAGCTTCAATCGAAATTATCTGATTCTCAATGTGCCCAAAAATATTCATATCCAGTTCTTTAGCTACTTCAACGGCTGCTTTCATTTCTGGTTCGCCTATCAAACTATAAACCTTGATATGCTTGATCCCAAGCTTATAATATTCTCTTATTTTCCTGACCACCTCAGTACTGTCACCCACATAAACATGGTTATAGAACTTTGTGTCCATTGAAACCAAAGCCCCTCCTGTAGGGTAATAGTCAACATATTCCGGATCAGTTTTCATCCACGACTGCTGCATGGGTATATGGGCTTCTCTGCCTCCTGCAGAACGCACAACAGTCACCCCATAAGGTATATATTGCTCTGTTAATAGTCTCCTGGCTGTTTCAAATTCCTGTGGATTTGTTATTTCTACAGTATCTCCTAAAACAAAATTCAAATGATTATGCACATCGATAAAAGACGGGGTCAGAAGACGTTCATTGGCGTTTATCGTATTCGTTAGTGAAATATCTGATGATTTGGAATCGGCAATTTTGGCAATGAAACCATTTTTGATAAATACAGTTTTATTTCCCTCTACCTGGAGTGTTTTCGTATTGAACAGGGAAGCATTGGCTATGACTAACTGATACTTGTTCGTGCTATCTTCTTTACAAGATGAAACGCTTATTATAATTAAAGCAACAAATAAGTGAACTGTTTTTTTTATCATAAGACCTCTTGTTTCTTTAAAAGATCGTTATTCAAATCAAATGTTACAGTAACCCGGTATTTATTTCAGCAATCTAATTTGAGGAAAATAAACAACCTCCTTGTCGTTGCTTATACGCAATGAATTTAGCAATATTGATATCAAATTGACAACATACAAAAGAGCAACTATAATAAAAAAAGTACTTAAAGTTATGCTTTCAATTAGTCCTGTTCTTGATGCTGCTAACAACAAAATAGGAATGAGAAATAGCAGTATTGTCCACGTAATTTGATAGTTGATTAAATCCTTCCCTAATTTATCGATGTTTTTAATCTTACCTCTTTTTGCTGTCCAAATCATAAAAGGAATTAAAATTCCTAATAACGGAAAAAATAGAAAGGTCAGTGCAGAAAGATTGAGATATGTCAAATATTTTTTGTCTTCCTTAATGGCCCAATCCAAGAGGTCATCGGGGGTAATATTTAAGGCATTTGCCAGTCTTTTGAGCGAATCCCCGGTTGGATTTGATTCTCCCTTTTCAACTCGCTGTATAGTTCTTAAACTTAAACCCGATTCCTCCGCGAGAAATTCTTGGGACATGCCTTTTTGGCTTCTTAATTCTTTAATTCTTATGGCTAATTGACTGTTATCCATTATTTGTAATACGGCTTTTTAGTTTAAGAGTCTGTCTGTGTTGTAAAATAGCAAAGGTAATTGAACCTGTCAAGAATCCCGGTAATATTTGAATGAGTGATCCATAAACAACTTGATTCAGTACTGCCTGCCCAAAGTTGTTAAAGTAAAGTCCGTAATGTGTACCTAATTGCCACTTTGTATCAATCCACCAAGCCAAGGCAACCGGAAATCTGGAAATTGGAGAATAAATTACTAAGCTTAGTAAAAGTAAGGTTAAAAAACGTTTTTTGTTATGAAATCTTATGCCCCAATAAACAGAAATACCGATGGTTAACCATAGTAATCCAATTATAAAAATGAACTTTTCAGGTAGTCCAAATAATTCTAGTATATATCGAACTGGAGTAAGAACAAGTGCAATTATTATTGGTGTTTTTACAAGATTCAGTGCTTCTTCAAAAAGAGTGTTTTGAGTATTTATTTGTTTTTCCATCAATGTCTGATTATTTATGACAAAAGTAACTTGTTTGCCATGACATTGATGGCGGCATGCTTATGACATCTTTACGTCATCTGTGCGGAATGCCCTGTATTTGACTATTTCAATGATGATTATCACTGAACATAAAAATTTGGTCCGGTCACTTAATCAGAGGAAGTTAATCTTTTATAACCAAATTCCTGAAACGCCCGGAAGAACCGAATCCTGTCCAAATTCCTATTGATGTTGATTTTATCGAGGATAACCTATCAACTGTTAAAACAGGCTCGGGTAAATCATTGACATATACGTTAACCGTTTTGTCAGAAATATGAATTATTGCCTTGAACCAATCATCTGGATCTGGTGGCATATTGATTTCATTCTCAAATTCTCCGGTTCTTTCCTCTCTCAGTTTTCTCCAGGTAAATTCAGGGTGGTATATGTATTGAACCATATGTTCTTTTCTTATTTGTTCTTCTGCTTTAAAGTTAAAAGGTCTAAAATATACAGCCTCATATGTTTCATCGTTTTCAATGTTAAAAGCGATTCCAATAAAGCTTTTACCCGGATTATTCTCTCCAAGCAATTCAATTTCAATAATACCCTTTTTAAATTCAATATCTTCTATAATTCCTAACCCGCTGCTGTTCTCAGCATTTAGTTCAATAGCATCACCCTTGTCTCCATATATTGTTATTGACCGGTTCACGGCCTTTATTTTTTGCTTATAGAACTTTTCAGATAAACTGATCTGTTCCTGTCCGACAGAATTCATCGAAATTAGGATGAAGACTAAAGTCAATAATCTATTTTTTTCCATATCTATTTTCTAAAATTTAAATTACAGCCCTTTGGTAGAGTCCAAATCATTCCTATTTTTTCTTCTGATGATCAAATTCTCCAGTTTATTTTTATTTATTTTACCATATCGAAGGATAGAAGGCTCCTCATTTTATACCTCCCTATCTCCCTTTCATTCATCAGAAAGTACAAATTGCCAGGAAATCCCGTATTTGTCCTGACACCATCCAAATTTCTTTCCAAATCCATAATCTCCCTCACCCTTATAATCATCAAGAGGTACCATGATTTGGCCACCATTTGAAGAAAGTTTCTCAAAAATTGATTTGATCATATCGTCAGAATGGTCATTTATAAATAGTGAAACTGCCGGTGAAAATGACCAGGCATGATTATAATTACTTTCTGAAACCATGTATTCAATCCCGTTTAATGTAAATACTCCATATTTAATGAGTTCAGGTGTGCCACCCGCTTCTCCCTCAGCATAATGCGTTATACTTTTAATTTCTGAATTCGGAAAGATGGATGTGTAAAGATGTAACGCTTCTTTGGCCTTGCCACATTGATCACCTACAAAGGTTAGGAATGTTGATATTTTCATACTATTGTTGTTTGATCGTTAATTCTCATTCATAGCTTCTAACGCTTTGCTTCCTGGTTTAATAAGTATGTATTATTTTTTATAAATCCATCTAATATCTGCTAACTCAGTAAAATAATAATGGACCCAATTTTACCCTGATTTTGTATCAATAAGCGAGGCTAATTCTCTGCCATAATCTATAAATGCAATGGTTTCATCCGTCCGTGCTAATTTGATTTTATCAAAAATAACAAGTGCCTCGCCATTGCTTTCCAAATGATAAATCTGATGATTCTCGAAAAAGCGAATGATATCTTCCGTGAAGAATGACCGGATCTCAGACTCATTATTCCCCATCAGCAAGAATTTTTTCGAAAAATCCGGATACATTTTAAAATCAATGTCTTTATAACCCGTAAAAGCGATCACCCGGTCAAATAATTTTTCCAACATCCCTTCTTTTTCCATGGTGAAAACAGGTATTTTTTTATTCAATTTCAGGACCATTAACGTGGTGTTAAAGGTCTCAGCCGTAAATGCCTGGCCTTCATTGAAGGTCACATCGGCAATTTCCCACGATATATCAAGATCTTTAAATGTACCTCTAAGACAATTGTATTTGCGCTCAATAGGTCTAATTTCAAAAAAGTGAAACTTTTTTAAATAGATTGTATTCCAATCAACCTGACTCGTGTATTGATAATCTTTCTCTGTTGCCAAATTTCGCAATCGTTTCTGCCTTTGAGATAATTTAGCCACAGAACCGACCAAACTAATTTTTAAGGCCCTGTTATAAGTAGATGATGAAACATGCGAATCTAATCCTGTGATAAAGACCTCACCTCCGGTAGCTCTTTGTGTTTTTAAATATTCCACCAGAAAATCCATATAGGTCATGCCTACCATACGTGTTTCTGACAAATCAATATTGACATCCGCCCCTGCTGGAATTTGCATCGCCAGTTTCTCGACTTTTAAAATGCCTAAAAAATTCGCAATCCCTCTAATTTTCAGATCGAAAGTTCCATCTGGCCGTTTCAACAATTTGGTACGCGAATTATAAACCATTTTAAAAAATTCAGGAATTGGCAGCCTCGCCAATAACATATGAGTAATCAACACCAGCAATAATCCACCGAGCAAACCTATTAATAAATTTGTATACAGGGTGAGAACCATCGTGCCAACGAAGAATACAAGTTGTTCAGTCCCGTGATTATAAGCCTGTTTAAAAACTGAAGGAGAAGCCAATTTAAATCCGGTATACACCAGTAAAATAGCAAAGGCACAAAGCGGAACCTGTCTCATTACAGGACTCAATACCACTATAAAAAGAAGTAATAAAAGTCCTTGATACAAATTAGACCACCTTGTCTTCGCGCCATTATGAATATTTACGGTACTTCGAATAATCACTGCAATAATTGGCAAGCCTCCTATTAAACCAGCCACCATTGTACTCAATCCAATACCTGTTAAATCCTTATTCAAATCCGTTCTACGTCTGTAAGGATCAATTTTGTCAACTGCTTTCGCAATGGCTAAGGATTCAATACTAGTAATTATCAATATGGAAAACACGGTTGTCCAAAAACCAAGTGTATTAATTTTAGCAAAATTGGGGTACATGATGGAATCCTTAATGGTATCAGGAATATCCAACAATAATTGAGGTCCTACTTCATATGCCTTTCCCAGGAATGAAAGCGTTTGTTGGTCAAAGAAATTGAAGGCATAGACAAATGGAATAGAAAGGACTACAACCCATATTGGTGCCGGCAAAAGATGAAAAAACCGGTAACTAATTTTAGAATGAAACAATAACAAAAGTAATCCTGACAAAGAAATAATCAATACAAAGGGATTTGCGTCAGGTAAGTATTTTATTGCATCGATCAGGTTCTGTATAATGTTCGGACTATCTGAATGTGTCCCCATGGCAACATGGATCTGTTTGGCAAAAATGATAATTCCTATCGCTGCTAAAATACCATGAATCACTGAAGTATGGAATATGTCGGCCAATCGACCTAGTTTCAAAACCCCCAAAACCATTTGAATCGCACCTGAAACAACAATGGCTGCCAATACATAATTAAAAGCCTGGCCCGAGCCATCATCCATCAATGCTATCCCCATCAGTATGACCCCGATGACTCCTTTGGCAGGTCCGTTGACTGATATGTGACCACCCCGGTAAAAGGTTGTGACCAACCCACCAACAATTGCTGAAAAGATACCTGCCATCGCAGGTGCTCCTGCTGCCAAAGCAATACCTAATGAAAGAGGAAGAGCAATAAGTGCGACACTCACCGCAGCTATTAAATCACTTTTCCAGTTTTCAATTAATCCCTGAATACCATTTTTTGGTGTAGCTTCCATTAATTAAAATTATCGCAAGGTCTTTACTCTTAACCGAATCAACTAATATAATAAATATTCGCAATTCTAATGGATGAGAAAAGAAAAGCGATTTGAATCCTGATCCAAATCGCTTTTACGAATACAAATGACTGGCTACGCTTATTTTACTCTTATTGGACTCCAGATACCGGATGTAGCCGTTTCTTGAGCATATTCCAAAAATGTTTTGGCTTTTCTTCCCAGGACTCGTTCAATATCATTAACCACCAGCTGATTGTTCGGATTTGTTAAAACATGACTAAATAAATACTCAATCAACCACACAACATCAACAGGTATTTCCATTTGTTTCATCCCCTCTACATACTGCTCAAGTGTGATGTCGTAAAAATTCAAATCTCTTTTACTGGTCTCTGATATAATATTGACAATATCCTTAAAAGTGATTAATTCCGGACCTGTTACCTCAATGATTTCTCCATTATAGGTGTCATCCAGTAAAACGGTTGCAGCAACTTCAGCAATATCATTGGCATCAACAAATGGAATCAAAACATCAGACAGTGGTAAGGCCACTTCTCCGGACAGAATAGGTTCTAAAAAGAAGCTTTCACTCCAATTTTGGTTAAACCAGGATGCCCTGACAATGTTATAATCCATGCCGGAATCCATCACAATTTTTTCACAGGCTTCTGCTTCGGTCTCTCCTTTTCCAGATAGCAAAACCATTTTTTTAACGCCTAACTCTTTGGCCAAATACGTTAAACTTTCTATAGCCTCTTTGGCTCCCGGAACCGCCAGGTCAGGATAATAGCTAACATAAATTTTTTCAATCCCATTTAAGGCATCTATCCAGGAGTCTTTATCATCCCAGTCAAAGCCTGGTGATGCATTCCTGGAACCAATTCTTGGCTCAATTCCTCTATTTCTTAAATCTTCTGCTACGCGGCGACCGGTTTTACCGGTTCCTCCAATGACTAAAATGTTTTCTGTTTTCATGTTTTATGTTTTATGTTTTTAAATTGATATTGATTATGCTTCAAATTCCCGAAGCTTTTTTAGTTTGCTTTTTTTAATTAAGCCCTTAATAAGTCCTATAAACCAAGGCACACCATAACCCTTTTTATGTAAATGGTCTGCACCGAAATGGTAAATAGCATTATTTCCTTTTACACCATGACCATCAAGTAAACGATTATAAAAATTGAAAAGACAACCAACAAGTATTACCTCTTGCAGATCTTCCTCGCTCCAACCTGCCTTAAATACCTCATCAGCATCTTCTTGTGTAAGTTTACTGGCAGATAGCGTCAGTTTCTTGAGAAATTCAAACAATGGTTTATCGCGATTTTCTACGGGCGCTGATGTAATATCATCGATTAGTGCTTCCACTATTTTTGGAGAAACTCCGAAATTTTCTGCTACAGCTACATGAGAACCATAACAAAAACTGCAGGCATTAAGACCAGAAACATAAGCGGCAAAAAGCTCTTTCTGGGCGTAGGTAAAACTTGATTTTCCACGCATGATTTGTTGCGAGGCTTTATCTAACGGACCTAACCTTTTTCGGTCGCTCCAGGTGATATCTGTAATATCTGATAGTTCGTTTAAATGTTTAAAAAATGGCATAATTATATTTTTTTATATATTAAATTTTAATTCTACTTGGTTTTAATCAAGTCTTATTTTGAGTAAAATATTCCTGTAATTAAGAGCACAAATGATATCAATGATGAAAGTGTTCTTAAAGTATGATATCGATTCCATATGCTTTCATAATAGGTTCTGAAGCTTCTCAATTCATTTATACTTAGTTCTTTAAAGTGTAAAGCTTCTAATTCATTATTGAGTGGAACATTTCCAAAGGCTGTCACACCAAAAGTTCCTATCAGATAGATTACTGCAGATGCTGCCAGAAACCAAAACATGGGCTTGTAACTATACTGTAAAATGGCACTTGCAAAAAGTGAAATTATGCTTCCAAAGAATACGATAAAAAATGCCGGGTTTAAGATTTCCCTGTTGATGCTCTGCATGCTTTCCAGGTAAGTGAAGTCACCCACCTTTTTTGTTCCTAAAATGACCGAAACGGACCAGGCAAAGAAGAAGCCTGTAGCAAGGGCATTTAATAAAACCGTTGTAAAAAGAACAATTGTTTTCATGCCTCTACTGTTTTGGTTAAATAATTCCCATAATACAGTACAATGAAGTAAAACTCCACGACCAGCGTGTAAAACATCGGATCTCCAAAAAACGAAGAATAACTTCCTCCGTTTGGAATTACAAATACCGGGACCGTTATCAGCATATCCAATACAATAGCCACTGTTATGAAGGTAAGTGCAAGTGATGCTGGTTTTAAATAGCCCTTTTTATAGAACAGATAGGTCCCTAAACATGAACTCGGAATAATGGCTAATGCCAGTACAATATTAGATTGTAGTTCAGGATTTTCCAAAACGGGTACATAAAACGATAAGAGGTAAAAGCCTACACCCAAAATCCAGACTAAAATGGCACATACAATGCTATACAATTTTTTACTGATCATAATTTTTTGATTTAGAATTATGATGCAAATCTATGGCAGCAGTGAACCGCCTGCTTATTCAAAAAGAATTATGATTTATTCGAAAAGAATTTTATACCTGGCTCGGTCTGTAGCCAAACTTTTTTTCGAACGCATTTGAGAAGGAACCTAAACTGTCATAACCCACTGCCCAGGCAGCTTCCTGGATTGTATTCTGCTCGTTCTTAATTAAGTTGTAGGCTTTTTTTAAACGTTCGTTTTGTAAGTATTTGAAAACGGGAACACCAAACTGTGCTTTGAATTCTATTTTCAGTTTATTGGTATTGATCCCAATTTTATGGGCAAGCTCGGTTAAGGAAGGAGGATTTTCTAAATCAGAGACTAAAATTTCCTGGGCCAGATTAACTTTTTCCAGCAGCGAAGTATCAAGGGTTGTGTTGTGTTGAATCGCCAATTGGGCAAAATAATGAGAAAGTAAAGCTGCGATATGGCTTTTGTAGAACATCATTTTAATTTCACCATGGTAAGTATTGCTAAAGAACTGGTCCACTAATTGAAACATTTCCGGACTCATATTGAACACAGGCCCTTCAACATAGTGATCTTTTGGGTGTACCAACTGATGTAAAAATTTTTCTAAAAACTGACTTTCACCATTTGGCAATTTGTCTATATTTCTGACGGTTGTTGCTATAACCAGGCACTTAAGCGGTTTCAGTCTTGAAACATAATGTTCAAATTCCACTTTACTATCTGCATAAAATGATAGAACTATACCTTTGGTGTGATGAAACTCTTTGGCTTTTCCATCAAACTTAACCTTAAGGCCAACATCACCCGCACCATAAAAGGCAATAGCGATTACCGGCTCGTCAAAAAAACATGAATCAACTAAACTATTATCGGATGAAGCCTCTTCCAATAAAATCGTATAATCATATATGTCAATTATTTCACGATTCATTCTTTTGCTTATCTCATATAGGTTTAATTATAGCCATAGTTGTACCAGGTTATTTTTTTATTCGATTATATTTTTTTAGCGTTTCAATCAATAAGTCGTGTGGAATGGCGTAGGCTTTATTTCCATGAATTCCTTCCATAGTATCAGCAGCGACCATAGCATTGATGATTGCTTCTTCAACAGCTTGGACAGTTGCCTCAAAAACCGGCATAAGCAAATCATTTGACATGGTTTCTACAGTTGTCATTTCGTCGCGATTAAAAGCCTTTTCATTTGCTGTTGAAAATGCCAAAAATATGTCTCCGGAGCCATTACTTCCTCGTCCACCAACAATACCAACCCCTAAAGGAATTCGTTGGGCGATTCTTTTTAATTGGTGTGGTAATAAAGGCACATCAGTTGCAACAATTACTATAATAGAGCCATCTCCTTCTTGTCTTCTCGATGTTGGCGGTGCGTTGTATTCATAATTTAAAGTGTCTTTTAGCTCTATGCCAACAGGTACGCCTGCAATTGATAAATTTCTTTTAGCTCCAAAATTTGACTGTACAATTGCTCCAACTGTATACGTTGAATCCTTTATCTTAAAAATCCTTGATGAGGTTCCGGTTCCTCCTTTAAAGCCCAAACTCATCATTCCAGTCCCTCCGCCAACATTTCCTTCAGCTATTTTTCCACCTGAAGAATTTTCTATAGCCTCTAAAACATGCTTTTCTTTTACGTGAAACCCATAAATATCATTAAGAAATCCGTCATATGTTTCCGCAACTACCGGATAGGTATACCACCAGTTTTCTCCATTATACCAATCAGTATCAACATACCATTTCAGTACAGCTTGTCTTACTTCACCAACACTATTGGTATTGGTAATCATAATTGGAGTTTCAAGAAAACCAGATTCAGTTACCCAAGTTGTACCTGTCATTTCCCCATTTCCATTTAAACTGTACCAGTTGGCATAAACTGGACTAAATTTTTTGTCTTTCCCTCTTGGAAAAATGGCAGTCACTCCAGTTCTAACAGGCCCTTTACCTAGGACATTTTCTCCTTCGCCCGAAATAATTGTACTATAACCAACCTCTACACCTTTCACATCTGTAATTGCATTGAATTCCCCTGTTACACCAACAAAGGGAACTCCCAAATCCCTTGCTCTTGGCTTTTGCCCGTACGATTGAGAACAAATGAGCACGATTATAAAAATTGAAACTATTCTATTCATATCGGTTTGATTTTAATATATCATAGGTGTTAATGCATAATTGGTTAAAGGAAATTCAAATAGAATATTCCGATAAGATTACAAGTTAATTAATTCCAAGGAACTAATTATGCGCTTTGTTGCAGTTTGTATACTTTAATCTTCATACTTAAGCCATGTCTTGGTTACGATTACGTTGTGACACCAGCACAGCGAACTCGCTTTCCATTTACGGCCAACATGGGCGGTAGTTTTTATTCATCCTTTGCTATTCTAAATCCGAATCCGTCATTTCGTGTATTTATCGGTGATTGATACCTCACTTCCGGCATATGAATTCCATATGCTAAAGGTTTTCCGTCGGCTCCCTGGGTTTCATAAAACCAACTTACCCCCTTTGAAATCTTATCTTCACCATCTGGTGGTCCCTGTGGATTGACTTTACTCACTAAACTGTCTTTTTCGGGATTGTACCAATCCAAAACCCATTCTCCAACATTTCCTGTCATATCATAGATGTCAAGTTCATTTGGTTTGAGAAGTCCAACTTTATGAAAGGTACCATTTGAGTTTTCTTTTACCCATCCCACTTCTTTTGGATCGTTGCTGCCACTATACTTGTACCCCTTTGATTTTTTTCCTCCTTTAGCTGCATATTCCCATTCTGCTTCTGTTGGCAGTCTTCCGCCAGCCCAAATTGCAAATTCATTTGCTTCATCCCAAGTTGCGAGCATTGGATTTTCGTCTATCCATTTGTAATAAACCTTTTTTCCATGAGCATTTTCGATAGGTGGCTCTGGCATTTTCCTACCTGTCTTTTTACAAAACTCCCTGAATTGTTTAACCGTTATCTCATATTTACTAATGTAGAAGTCACTGAGTTCAATTATTCTATGAGGGCTTGTAAAGCCCCTGATGGTATCTCCTTTGGGACTAATAATAATTTGGTTTTTACCTTGTTCAAAAGTTCCACCTTCCACAAAAATCCAGTCTATTTTTTCATTATTTTGTTTACAAGAATTGAATACTAAAATTCCGATCAAAAATATAAATGTCTTATTTATCATACGTTCTGTTTTAAATTACTTCAAGCGTCGTGTATGTCAATAATTGCGTGTTATAGTAATAAATTCAACAAATAAAAACTGGCTTTTATTCAGGACCTGGATTTTCAGCAAGGAAAAATCAAAAGCTATAAATTATCAGCACAGTTGGCGCATCGCAATTTATTCAAGTCAATTTTTTCAAGGATTGTGCCTTGGCCAATTCCATACAAGATATATAATTAGCACTAAAATTATAAGTTCAATAATATTGAAAATGACGAAGAACATTTGCCATTCATTACCAATACTGGTTACAATAATAAGGAGAGAAATTATAGCATATAAGAATGAAATAAGAATATTTAACCATTTATTCAATTGAGGTTTCAGAAAAATGGAAAGAAATATCATCAAAGCCGGGATTATTAAAATTACAGAAAAAATAACCAACAGTTCGGGAGTTGTGGTTCCCAATGGTGTTTGAAGATTCATCATTTTTTCCAATTTATTTGGAGTCATTAGCCTAAAGTAATCGGCATATATGTAAAGAAACATCAACGCGGTCCAAAGAGAAGCTATCTTAATTTTTAAGTTGATTTTATAATCAATTAAGGATTTTGCTTTTTTAGGTTTTTGAGTCATTTTTATTTTTTAAGTTTTAGACAATATATTTTATAAAGGGATTAAAATCCAAAGCGGAACATTACTTTGGCCTCGGTTTTTTCATTCATGCTGAGGGTTTTGTCCAATTTACAGACAATAGGAACAGAATAATGGATAAAGGAATAAAAACAAAATTGGCTACTCCTCCAGGCGCCGTTCCAGTAGTTTCTATATACATTGTCGCGCGTTCGTTTTTTATTCAATTATTTTAGTAATGTCATTACTTGTCAAACTCTGTACATTCTTTGTGATTTTTTCTATTTCCCAGTCCCACCATTTGAGCTCCAATAGTTTTTCAATTATATCTTCTGAAAATCGTTTCTTTATTTCGATTGCAGGATTTCCTCCAACTATTGAATAAGGTTCAACGTCCTTAACAACAGTCGAATTTGTTGCAATTATTGCTCCATCTCCAATTGTGACTCCTGCCATAATGGTTGCATTATATCCAATCCAAACATCGTTTCCAATATTTATGTCTCCTTTTTTAGGATAAGATTTTCCATCCATGGCTTTTTCCCAGCCTTTTCCGAAAATCGCAAATGGATAAGAGGTGATTGCATTTGTCAAATGATTCGCTCCGTTCATTATAAAATTAACGTCTGAAGCAATCATACAAAACTTTCCAATTACTAACTTGTCACCAATGAAATCAAAAAGGTATTTTACATTTTTTTCAAAATTTTCAACATTATCGAAGTCGTCATAATACGTGTAGTCACCAATAATAATGTTAGGATTTTTTACAATATTCTTCAAAAAACAAAGTCTGTCATAATTCTCAATTGGAAATTTAATGTCTTTATTTGGTCCTGCCATAATATTTTATCTATTAGCTTTGTCGCTTATTTAAATGATGCACAATGGTTTGAATAAACGCCCTTTTTTAATGGCGTTTATTTGTTGTTGGTATTAGTTATTTTAATTTCGGATTCTATATTCACCCACTTAACTTTCCATTTTTTTTTCAAATACTCTCCAGTTGTAAAAAAAAGAAATTTGTTGTCAGGTGTAACATAAGGATTTCCTTGTCCTTCGTTATTAATTTTATCACTCAATTTTTTAGTGCCTATCCATTTGCCCTTTCCATCATTATAACTAATCATTAAATCAAGTTTGTTTCCAATTGAAGCAAAAATCAAATAATCTTCTTCTGGTGAAATATATGGAGTACATTTTCTCAATTTAGATTTTACTTCAACTCTTTTAGCGTCCTCAAATTTTCCATTTACCTTTTTTGAGTAATAAATATCCATTTCAGTATAGTCCAAATTGCTTGAGTGAAAATATAAAGTTCCAGAATTGGTAACTGTAGGATGAGAAACTAATTTGTTTCTCAAATTTGGAATGTCGACAAAAACTGGTTCATTCCATTTTCCGTTAATCTTGTCAGATTTCCAAATATGCCATGTCTGAAGGAATCCATCAATACTAACCGGTCTTGTAGAGCTGAAATAAAGAGTCTTTCCATTCGGTGAAAAACTCATACCGTGTTCATTATAATCACTATTGAAGAAAGCTTCTTTTGGTTCAGACCAAATACCATTATTTTTCTCTATTTTAAAAACATTAAAATTTTCAAAATTCTTATCGGATATTGTATAGTAATATTCTTTTAAGTCAGGACTAAATATTCCCTTGTGAATAATCCCTTTATCAGGAATTATTTCCTTTCTAAATACAATAGGTATTTCATCAGGTATCTTTTCAGTTAAGAACTCTAATTTTGCTTTTTCATTTTTACAACCAAAAAAAACCATCATTAGAATTAAGATAAATAAGAGTTTGTTCATTTTTTATATTATTGCCAACGGTCTTAACTAAGAGCAGTAGCCCGTTTATGGACTAATTTTTTGGTAAATGCGAGAATTATGGTTTACTGTATTAATTTTGGCATTCGAATAAATTTGGTTAATTCTTACAGCTGTTGTTGTCAACAGTTTTTCACTCTATTCTTTTTTTAACAATTCATTCAATGTTTCCTTTGAGCCTTCATTACCTAATTCCACGGCTTTAGTGTAACTCATTATAGCTTCTTCCATTTTGTTATATTTTAAATAAGCTTCTCCAAGAGAATCCCATAAATTGCCATCTTCAGGGAATAACTTCACATTAAGTTTAAATAGTTCTAACGCCCAGTCAGGTTTGTCTTCTTTTTTCAACTTGCTATATCCAAGTCTATTTAGTACGGCATGGTCGTTAAATTCATAATTAAGTTCTTTTTTTAAAAAATCTGGTAATTTTTCCGCATTTACAGATGGATTCATTTTCATAAATTCATGAATTAATTCATAAACGTTCTTGGAAATTGGTGTTGCCCTATAATTTGAATCAAAAATCATTTTACCAATTTCTTGGGCAACATTTTCTGAACCACTTCCTAAAAACGCATTTGTAATGTATATAACAACCACATCACCCTCTGTAAATCTAACAAAATCTGTAAAATATAATCCATTACTACCATTATGAGCAACGATTTTGGTGTCTCTGTCACTTTGAAATATTGCCCAACCATACCCATAATATGAGGTCATTTCATCATTTTCGGCTACGTAAGGTGTTTCTTGGATTTCCTTGGTTTTTGATGTTAAAACGACGTCGTCTTTTAAAGCAACATGCCATTTATACAGATCTTCTATGGTGGAATGAATGTCTCCCTTACCAATACTGTACCAGTGTTTATTATTGTAAGGGAGATGTTGCTGGGTTGTTCCCCAATCTGTCCATTTCTCATCATTTCTATCATAGTAGTATCCATGAGCAAGCCTTTCTGTGTTAAAGGTGATACTTTTATATCCCGTGCTTTTCATTTGAGAAGGTTCAAATAAATAGTCATTGAGAAAAGAACTATACGTTTGTCCTGAAATCAATTCTAATATAGACGTTAGCATAATGTAGTTAGCATTTGCATATTGGTACTTTGTTCCAGGTTTAGATTGTAATTCTGATTCAAAAAATTCTATTAGAAATTGTTCTTTACTTGCTTCATCATATCTAAAACCTCCCGTTCTTTCAGAAATTCCTGATGTATGAGTCAATAACTGATGAATAGTTATCTCCCTTTTGTCGATAGGAGTTTGGGCATAATATAAACTTATTTTATCGGATGTTTTAATCTTTCCTTGTTCTACAAGTTTTAAAATGGCAGATGCAGTAAATTGCTTAGTTACAGATCCAATGTTAAAAACTGTTGATGGTGAGTTGGGTATTTTGTTTTCCCTATAGCCCATCCATATCCTTTAGATAAAATAATTTCCCCCTTTTTAGAAACGAGAACCACTCCGGAAAACCCATTTGTTACGCTTGACTCCAAATAAGAGTCAATTCTATCGAAGAGTTCATTATCAGTGTTTTGAGAAAAAGTATTTAATGTTGAAAAAGTTATGAAAACAAAACATAGTAATTTAATAGATAATCTCATTTTTGTGACTGATTGATTGACTGATTGATGATGAATAAGTCTGTCAGTTTACAATTATGTTACAGTGTTCTCTTCAATTTGTTGGCAACGGTTTCGTGTTAACTGTCTTGCCCCCTATTGCTGGCAACGAACACCCTACATATTGCTGTTGGTAGTTTTCATTTTTTTTTAAATAAGTATCTCTCTTGAATTATAATTCCCATTAATTTCTATTGGTACAGTTTTCATTACTTGGTTCTTTTATTGCAACCAACATTCTTGTGTATAACGCGTTTTTGTAACCTGGTATTTATTAATTCGATCGTTCTTTCTGAGTATCAATGTTTATGGCGACTAGTTTTTTAAACTCTCAGCTACGCTATCGTAATATTCTTGAGTCAATACCTCTGTCCAAACTGTGGGTTGCTTTCCGCTATAGAAAGCCAAATAAGTTACATCTTTTACCTTAGAAGAGGAATGCCAGTGCTCGATACCTTTTGGGCATCTAATCACATCACCTTCTTTGAGAATTACGGGCTCTTTACCTCTCTCCTGGTAATAGGCTTCTCCATCTACGATAACTAAAACCTGCACCGAACCATGTTTATGCCAATCCAAAGTGGAGTTTGCTCTAAAGGTTGCTTTAGTGATGTTATAGCCTAATTCGGCATCATCATGAATAATGGCATTTAACCAGGCTTCCCCAATGTAATGGGTGTTTGGTGCCTTTTTCCCCACAGTAAGATAAGAGGAAATGCTGTAATCTGAATCTTGAGCGAATAAACAAAAAGGAGCCAAGATAAAAAGGACGATCATTGAAATTCTCATTTTTTCGGTTAAAAATAATAATTTTTCAAGTTCGGTCAGGGCTTGCTTGACTACAGCATTAATTCTATGAGTAGTGGAAGATTCCGTAATGGCTTCCCTTCCCTTCCTTTACTCATACGAAATGTTCTCTGTTAGTGTTTTGTTTTTCAGTTCATTTTTCTAAATTCAAGTGGTGTTTGCCCGGTCTTGCTCTTGAAAAGTCGACTAAAATAATGTGGATAATTAAACCCCAAATCGTAAGCAATTTCACTAACTGAGTTTGATTCAGATAAAAGCCGTGTTTTTGCCTTTTCAATAATAAACATATTAATTTGGTCTTTAGCACTTTGGCCAGTTTCTTTTTTGAGTAAATCACTGAAATAATTTGGTGAAAGAAAAACTTGATCCGCAAAGTATTCAATTGAAGGAATACCTTGCTCTGCAAATTTCCCTTCTTGGTAATATTTTTTTAAAAGTGCTTGAAACTGACTTAGAATATCAGAATTTTTTGCGGCTCGAGTGTTGAATTGTCTTTCATAAAATCTTTGGGATAAATTCAATAATAATTCTAAGGAAGATGAAATAACCAATTGGCTGTGATTGTCAATACGTTCAGTAATTTCATTCTTAATAATTCCGACGCAATCTGTTATGGTCTGCTGCTCCACATCAGAAAGATGAAGTGCTTCATGCACATCATAGGAGAAGAAACTGTAATTATCAATCGTTTTTCCAAGAGGTGTGTTTCGAATTAAGTCTGGGTGAAAATTAATCACCCATCCCTTAATTTGATTCTTCTTTTGTGCACTTCCTACTTCCATTAACTGATTGGGCCCTGTAAAATACATGACACCTTCATCAAAATCATAGGAGTTACGGCCGTATTGTAAACCACAACTTTTGTCCTTTAGCCCAATGGCATACAAACTACTTGTCAATCGCAAGCCAATTTGCTCCTCTTTAGTTTCTAATTGTGATACATCAACAACGCTGATTAACGGATGAGTGGGTTTGTCAAACCCAATTAGTTCATGTAAATGACTAATAGATTTTATATGGAATACTGCGTCCTTCATTTTAGGTAAATTGGTTCATCAAAATCTTATCAAATCTTCTATCTCCCAAATATTTTCGCATAAACATCAAAGGTTTCGCATAAGCGCCTGCTACATATCTGGTTTTTGGTTTCTTACTGTGAACGGCTTTGTCAATCAATTTTGTTATTACATTTGGTTTCGAAAGTTTACCGCTATCATGCATTTCTTGCGTTGATTTGATAAGTTTTTGCAATTTATCCGCATAAGGTCCATTTTCTTTGTCTCCCTGAAGGTTATCCAAAAATACATTGGTAAATTCTGTCTCAATACCTCCTGGTTCAATAACAACAACTTCCACATTAAAAGGTGTTAACTCAACTCTTAAACAATCGCTCCAACCTTCCAAGGCATGCTTTGTGGCATGGTACCAGGCTCCGAATGGGGTGTACATTTTTCCTCCCATTGAAGAAATATTTATAATTCTGCCTGATTTATTTTTACGCATTCCCGGGATAACTTTCTGGGTGATGCTCGCTAAACCAAAAATGTTTACTTCGAATTGTCTCCTTGCAGAATCAATTGAAGACTCTTCTACGGAACCATACACTGCATAGCCAGCATTATTTATGAGCACATCTATTTTGCCTTGTTCATTTAAAATCTGATCCACTCCATCTTGAATCTGTTTCTCACTGGTAATGTCCATCGCTATAGCTATACCCCCAGCTTTTACAATTTCCTTCATTTTTTCAACTCTCCGTGCCAAACCATAAACGATATGTCCTTTCTGAAGTAAAGATAAGGCATGTACCTTACCCATACCCGAAGATGCTCCTGTTATTACAATTACTTTCTTCATATCTATTTTGTTTTAATTGATGATGGTACAAAAGTAAATTGGTCCCTTAATCTAAATGAACACAAAAAAAGGAATAGGTAACACATTCTAAGGTTTTTAATCATATACCCCTATTTCACCTTTCAACAAACGCTTTGGTATAAAAGAGCTGTGTGTTTAAGTACTATGGGTCAGAAAATACAAACCGAATAGAAAATCCGCCAGTATTTTCGACATAGGCTTGCACAGGAGATTAAATTTATACTTTGTTCATCGTAATTAATTTAATCATGAAATGAGTATGATTTTGATCCAATAACCATATTAATATGCTTCATAAATTTTAAAAGCGTTGTAAATTTGTTCTCTTAATTGTTCATTTTTTCCCGCATATTGCTCTATAAATTTTTCAGCTTTCAGTTTATCTTTTTCACTGTAAACAACTAGATCCAACCTTAAACGTTTATTTGAAATAATTTCTGAGGCAATGGTCAAATCTGGATTGAAATCAATTGTAATGTCAGTTAACGTATGTAATTGAGCTAATTCTTTAGGCAGTGTTGAAATATTATTTCCTTTCAAATTCATATCTCGTATTTCTTTTAAAGTATAAAAGGGTTTAGGTATCTCTTTTAGATTACAGTTCACTACACTAATGAAATATAACTTACTCAGATTATCCATTTGATCAGGAAAGACTAACGACTTACTGTCACTAAAATTGATGGTATTCAAAAAGTATAAATCACAGATACTTTCAGGAATCTTCCCTAGATCAATACCTCTTGCGTTCAAATACCATAATTTTCTCAACTTATTTATATTTTCAGGTATGCCATTATACGAGTCTGGATCTAGCAAATAAACACTTTCAACATCAGGACAGTTGTTTATGGCAAATTCTATGTCAGTCGCACACTTTCTTCCATCAATGTGGGTGTATAAAAATTCCAGTGATTTATTCTGATCATTTTTAAATTCATTATAGTTTATTGGTTTGTAAGGAATCTTTGGAGAACCTTCGACATCAAAATTACCTGAAAGGCTATAGAAAACGCCTTCTTTTATTTCACCTAATCCTTCTAAAGAATATTCTTTTCCTGATGATTTATCACGATAGCCAACTTCTCCATTCATAGAGACCTGTATTAAACTCCCATCATTTTTTAAAAATATTTCTTCTGCAACAGGATCTTTGTTGATCGCTACAGCTTCAATAACAAACCCCTCTATTAATTTAGTAAGATCGTTATGAGTAGTACTATTTTGTTTAATGTCTTCAGCGATTATACCCATTGCCTCCAAATTGGCTTTAGACTGAGAAAGACATAAAGTATAAGAGGGGCGATATTTTCTTATACGGTAAATTGATTTGTTTTTGTTTAAATCAACAACCTCAAAATTTTCGTTATAATTTATTGTGTATGATGGATTCAATTTATTATACCAGATAGCCTTATTTTGAACAGGAATAACAGAATCCAGATTCGTATATAACGAGTGATAATTCTTAAGTAATTTAATATTGGAATTCTCAGAATTTCCATTTTTATGCTTTATATAAACAATATAAGGGTCATTCATTGAAGTTTTTACCATACCCGCTTTTGTTTTGCTACGCTGTTTGATTCCCCATGAAAAATTGTCATGTTCAAATGAAATTAAACTTACTTCTGTCGTAGTGTGGTTATTAATAATAAGATTTAAGAAAATCAAAACGACAATAGAAACTCCATATGGTATTAAAGATTTTTTGTCTGATACACGTGTATTCTCTTTTTTTAATTTTGCCAACCCAATGGTGAAGTAGATCAAAAACCCAATTGCGCAAACTATTGCAGTTATTACAAATGCAGGAAAAATAAAGAACCCCTTTATATTTCCTTCCATAGGAATTACAGATAAAAATAAAGAAACAAAAAACGAAGGAATAAAAAAGAGGTGACCTATTAAGATGACATGAATGATTTTTGAAAGTTTTACTTTTCCAGATTTTAAAAACCATCCAGAAAGGGCTAACCCTAGAATAATTGCCAAATTATAAGAAGCACATATAGTGAGATAATCAATTAAATAATAACTATCAATTGCTTTAATATTACTATCGCCACTATAAGCACCATCTCCAACCCCAAAAATCCCCATAATTATTCCAAAAGGACCAATCAGCATCCCAATTATTAAAAGAATAAACGATGGTCTGTAATTTTTCTTCATGAGTTTTTTTAATAATCTAATGGTTTGAATTAATTCAAGCAGAAAGTTAACGATTGGTTAAAATTCTTTTTAATGCCTTTAATACAATGTTGTGGCTGTATTTTCTTTCTTAAATTTTTCACAATTCGGAGAATTGTAATTTCCGATAAATTCCATTCATAACCTTCATAATCTTTACCAATTTAGTAACCGCTACCGCGGTTTGGGCATCTGGCCTGCATACATTTCATTCGTGCAGAAAGGTAGCAATATTTATTGCGATTTTCTATACTGGATCACAATTTCAGAAGTACCGTTCCTATTGGTATATAAATTTACCTGATGATTTGGTTCATCTATTTTGAAAATTATTTTAGAGACATAACCATCCATTATAAATTCGTTGTTTCCAATATAAATCAAGCTATTATCAGTAGCTCCCGGGAAAAATGCCGGGCGAACAAACAGTTTTCCTTTCTCATATATAATCTCCATTTTTTCTGGGAAAATGGCCTGAGTATAACTGCCGGTAACCATATCAATCACCTCCTGCGTCAATGGTTTTTGAAGCTGGGTATCTAGTGGGATATGCCATTTTTGATTGATAATTATGCGGTCTCGTATTTTATTTATAACAGGTAAACGGTTTTTATTTGCGCCATTACCTAACATCACTATACCGTTTCCATCTTGCATTGTCGCATACATATGACCACCAACTCCTGTATTAGCACCCCCATGTGAGAACCATTCATAATTTCCGAACCCATATCTTCTTTCCCATCCTAAGCTCCAACCTCCGATAACTTTTGTGGTAATTATATCCGTTACTTTTATAGCTACATCTTGAGATATTACTCCATTGTTTTCATTTCGAAGGGCATTTTGCATTTCAATCAAAAATATTGCTAAATCACTTGGAGTGGACCAAAGACCAGAAGCTGCTACCTGAGGAGTGATTGGAATTCCATCGCCAACAATAATTCCCTCTTCATTATGAGCCTTCGCCAGGTTGGTTAGTGAAAAACCTTCCTCATGAGGTTGCTTTAGGGTGGTATGGCTCATGCCCAATGGTTCGAATAAATATCTGTTGGCCAAATCTGATAATTTGACACCCAACTTGTCTTCCACAGCCATCTGAGCAATAACATATCCTCCGCCACTGTATCCCCAGTCCGATCCAGGTATCCATTTAAAGTCAATTTCTTCATCATAGTTTGGCAATTGACCTTGAAGGGATTCTACCAGGGTTGGTATTGTATCTCCTTTATAGAAATCAGCAAAACCGTGTTGAGTGGTTCCTGCCGTATGACTCAAAAGTTGCCTTAGGGTTACCTCAGTATTTGATAAATACTCACTTTTTGGGAGTTGCCATCTCATCAAATAATTGGATACGGGTACATCCAAGCTAATCATTCCCTGCTCTTCAAGTATCGCAAAAAGCGTCGCAGTAATTGGTTTGGCCATTGAGGCGGTTGAAAATGCAGTATTTTCATCAATCGTGTCGTTGGAAATTGCATCTTTTACCCCCCAGGTTTGGGTACAAATTAGATTATAATTTTCAAATACCGCTATACTGAGGCCTTTTAAACCATGCTCTTGCATCGCATCTTCTACGGAGTAAGTGGTAGTGTCATATTCCTCCAGATTTGTGATACACTGAGGTTTTTCTACTGTTCCGGCTGCTTCTTTCTTTTTTTGAAAATTACATCCTGTGAGAATTAGTCCTATCAATAAAATTCTAATCATATTTTTCATTTTTAGTTATTGCCATCTACATTGTTGAAGTTAGATTTCTTTCAATCTTTTAATTTTACCTTTAAATTCTTCTTCGCGCCCATAATTATATTTTTCTGATATTTTTATTGCTTCTGTATATGTTGAAATTGCCATTTCAATATTTTCATTTTTTTCATAAATTGATGCTAAAAAATTCAATAACCCAAGGTCAAAAGAGTAGGCTTCAACGCTTCTTTTGATTACTGTAATAGCTCCGGATAGATTTTTGTCTTCCATCAAACTATAAGCTATTCGAACATAAGCTTCTGCCGATTGCTTAGCTTCCTTTCCATATTTGGACTTAATCATTTCTTCATGTTTCAAGAATTTTTCATCACTATAATTAGCAATTAGTGAATCGGGTACTTCCATATCAGAAAAAATGAATTTCAAGCCATAGTAATTTGATAATAAAGTAGAAGACATATGACCTTCATTTAGCATTTCTTGATGTTTAAACTCAACCTTCTCAGGTTTGTTTGCTTTTAACACATCAATAAAATTTTGGAGTTCTTTTCGCATTCCCCATTCGGTTCCAGATTCATTGGTTCCAATGCCAAAAAATAATCTCTTTTCTAAATTTGGCTGTGATTTGAAAAATGTTTCTGCTTGCTTAATAATCTCTTGTTGCTTCCACCAAAGAGATGGGCTCATGATAATGTGCGCATCAAATAAATCAGGTTTATTGAGAAGTACAGAAACTGTGAATAATCCACCGAGGGAGTGACCTTCTAAAATACGAAATGGGTGTGTTCTGTAATTGGCATCTATATATGGGATCAATTCTTTTTCTATGAAGTCTGAGAATTTTGGACCTCCGCCACTTCTAGGCCAATTTTCATCAGCTGTTGGAGAGAAATCTCTATCTCTATTGGTGCTTTCAATACCAACAATAATCATTGGAGGCATGCTTCCTGTTCTTGTTAATACTTCTGCAGTTCCTATTGAATGCCAAATGTTTTGCAAACCGTCAGTTAGATAAAGTACTGGATAATCGGCCTCGCTTTCTGCATAGTTTTGAGGTAATGAAATTATTATGGGACGGTCTTCGCCCATGATTTTGGAAGAAAACAAAGATGTAGAACCAATGGTTAGTTGTTCTTCCTTTTTAAAATCTTTTTCAACTGAAATGTCTGTATTTAATTTTGATTGACAGCTTGATAAAAGAATTACAAATAAAAAAGTGTAGCTAGATATTTTTAGCATTTTATATATATTTTAATGTTGAGTAGTAAAGACGAGGGTAATGATTAACTGTGACAACCAAACATGATATAAATGAGCTACAACATCTAGTAAAAAAAACGTTTTAATGCTTTTTAAACATTACTGTAAACTGTTTGTACAATTTTTACTTCTTTAAAAATGTAGTTATTTCTTTCTTAATTTTTTCAGCTTCGCATGCAAACGCCATATGCCCGCAATCACTTTCTAAAGTGACTAATTCAGCATCTAGTTCTTTTGATAATTCAATAGCTGAAAGTGGATTTACCAGATGATCCTGGATTGCCGGAACAATTAACATATCCGCCTTAATAATGTTTTTTAAATTCTTTAAATTAGAGTCTGCACTTTTATAGATGTCATGAGAAATCATGGCATTCAATCCACCTAGATAATCTTCAGGTTTCATCAACCGGGAATATTCTGTTTCAAGGTAAATATCAAGACTATCAGCGTCGTGAGTATTTGCAAACTGTGTTGGTGTATTTACGTTCATAAGTAAAATGTTATGAGCTCTTTTGTACGCAAAATCTATTTTATGAGCATCTTGCCCAGCTTCTGTGATCAAATCAGCCATAGTCTGCCAAACAAGTTTATCATATGATGATTGTTTTGGACTTCCAACGATTGGGATTGCTTTATCCATAAAATCAGGATAGGCCACAACCCATTCGAAAGTCTGCATACCGCCCATCGATATTCCGGTCACCGCCAATAGATGATTTATACCAATATGATTCACCAACAAGGAATATTGGGAATTTACCATATCTCTAATTGATACAGGTGGGAAATCTGGTGTGTTTGATGGAGATGAAGAAACACCATTCGTTAATGCATCAACAATAACAATAAACAAACCTGTGGTATCTATCAGGCTATTTGTAAAGCCAAAATTAATTACTTGTTCACTGGTTCCGGTAAACCAGGTTGGCCATAAAACCACATTATTTTTTTCATCATTTAATTTACCCACTGTTCGAAACCCAATCGTGCAGTCTTTGATGATATCACCCCCAGATGTTTCGAAATCACCTATGTTTACAAATTGAAGCTCAGATTGAGCAAAGATCACATGTGCCCATGACAATAGGATTGAGAATAATAACCCACTTAATTTTAATTTCATATCTAAGTATTTAAAATTGGTTACAACGGTTTTTATATGAAGCGCAGCATCGCACAGGGTGCTGTTAATTCATATACAGTGTTGGCAATTGTTTATTTTTCTGCCTCCAAACTTTTAAGCTGAGAAGTAGAATTGTCACACCAGAAGCAATCATCATTTTCGGGTTTAAAATCCAATGCTTTTTTATAACTGTATATTGCCTTTTCATTTTGTTTTGCAGCAAGGTATACATCCCCCATAGTATCCCAAATATTACCATCATTTGGAAACAATTGGGTATTTAGTTCTGTAATGATAATAGCGTAATCAATTTTGTTATTTCTTAAATAAATTCCACTTAGACGGTTTAAATAAGCTGGATTATTCAATTTTTCTCCGAATTCTTGCTTTAATTCTTTTTCAAAAAAATTCAGGTCTCCCTCGTAGTTTTCGGAAAATTCCAGCAACTCACTTACGATATTTTTTGAGATAGGTTCAGGTTTATAATTCTGATCAAAAAGCATCTTTTCTAATTCAAATGGAATTCTTGAAGATTCTCGAGTTGATGAGTTGGTTGAAAAAAGAATAACGGCATCCTCTTCAGGAAACCAAATAAACTCATAATAAGAAACACCATTAAATCCATTATGAGCAATTATTTTAGTACCTCTATCAGACTGAAAAATTGCCCAGCCATAACCATAATAAATTGATTCACCTTGATAGTCGAGAATATGAGGTGCTGTTAATTTTTCTAAAGATTGCTTATTTAATACTGTGTTGTTTTTTAATGCCAAATACCATTTGTACATATCTTCCTGAGTCGAGTTAATACCACCATTTGCTTTTAAAGGCCAAGCAATTTTTCCATCCTGCCGATATTTGGAAATGTGGTTTCCTTTATTTATGACATTGTACAAATATTCATTAGCCACTAAATCGCTATCCCATTTAGGCAAGAGATAGCCGGTTTGGGCCATTCCTGCCGGTTTAAATAATTCTTCTCTTAAATAACTTTCATAACTTTTGCCTGATACGATTTCTATTATTCGTCCAAGTATACTATAGCCAGAGTTAGAGTACTCATATTTTTCTCCTGGTGAGAACAGCAAGTCTGAATCAAACAATTGTTGGAAATAATCCTTTTCTGGGATATGGTCAAAATCACCTTTGCCTATACCGTGTCCAAAACCAGCCGAATGCGTGAGTAATTGATGAATGGTGATGTTTTGTTTATCAAAAGGCAAATCCTTAAAATATGTACTTAAAGAATCGGTTAGCTTTAGTTTTTCGTCCTCAGCTAACTTCAATATTGCCGTTCCTGTAAACTGCTTGGTTACGGAACAGATATCAAATACTGTTTTTGGGGTATTCGCAAAAGACTTTTCCTTATTGGCAAGTCCATAACCTTTGTTAAGAATAATACTGTCTGATTTTGCAACTAATACAGCTCCGCTGAACCCATTTGACTCACATGTAGTCATATATTCATTTAAAGATGAGCTTAATCTATCTGTATTAACGGAATCGCTTTGTCTTTGATTACAGTCCGTGAAGCAAATTGCGGTTAATAGTAAAATGGATAGTTTAAGATGTTTCATGTTATTGGGTCGTAACTAAACAGTAGTTGAGAACAGGCAATTACTTTTGGCCTTTTTTTTTGCTTAGTACTTATTTTTGTGTTTCATTACATTTTTTACCATTTTTCCGAAGGATTTGTCTTTTTGGCGTTTTTCTGCTATTGTAGATTCATAATGATCTTTTTCACGTTGCATTTTCAAGTAGTTTTCATAAGATGCATTATCAATTTCTCCACTTTCAACTGCTGCTATAACCGCGCAACCAGATTCTATGGTATGTGTACAATCTTTAAATCTACATTGCTTGGATAGATCCAGAATTCTTTCAAATGTAGATTCTAAGCCTTCTGAAGAATCGGTTATTCCAACTTCTCGCATTCCCGGATTATCGATGATTATTCCCCCATGATCAAGAACTCGCAATTCGCGATGAGTTGTTACATGCTTGCCTCTATCAGAACTATCACTAATCTCTCCGGTTTTTATTAATGGTTTTCCTAATAATGAATTCAATAAACTTGATTTACCAACTCCTGAAGATCCCAATAAGCAGTAAGTTTTTCCGCTTTCAATAATAGCTTTAAGTTCTTCAATTCCCTGTCCGGATTTATTACTTACAGGCAAAATAGTTACATCGGGAATTCGCTTTTTAATGATTTCTACTAAAGCTGTGATCTTATCATTATTTATTAGGTCGGTTTTATTTAGCAAGATAATAGGCTTTATATCAGAAGTATTTACAATTGACAAATAACGCTCTATACGATTAACGTTAAAGTCCCTATTAACAGATTGTACAATTAAAGCAGCATCGATATTAGTTGCTATAATTTGTTTCTCTCCTTGTTTTCCAACAGATTTTCTTTCGATGACCGTTTTACGGGGAAAAATTTTATGAATAAGAACTTTATCGTCGTCATATTCCGAAATTGCTACCCAATCACCGACAGCAGGAAAATCAGATCTGCTGCTAGCCGTGAATCTCAAATTTCCAATGACTTCTCCTTCATATTCTCCTTCTGATATTTTAACGATATAACGTTCTCTATGCTCAGCAATTACTCGTCCTACGCCAAATGAATCAAGGTTGTTCTCCTTTCGATAACGTTCGATCTCCAAATTGTATCCTAATGTTTCAAGTGTCATGTTCTTGCTTTGCTTTTTCTAAGGCTTTAGAGCATTAAGCACAACCTTCCAGCTTTGATTTCGGCCCGATAGGGTTGAAATCAAGGCGTTTATTTTCTAAAAGTCTAATATAGGAAATTATATACAGGGAAACAGAGTAGGTATGAATTATAGCCTTTGTTGTGTGTAGTTTTTATTTGTAAAATTCTCGTTCATCCACTTTAATTGTTGTTAATTCAACGGTATGTCCGTCAAGGTCTTTGGTGTATATTGAGTCAAAGTAATGATGGTCTTGAATATTAAATTCCAAATTCAACTCTTCATATCTTTTTTTAGCTTTTTCAAAATTTTCATACGTTACATTAAAAGCAAAATGGTCAATTTTTACATTTTTTGAAAAAGGGTCAAGTTTGGTGTCAGTCGAATCAGCTGGAAATAATGCGATTCCTGTCTTTCCAGAAAGCAAAAAGATTGGAACATTTCCCCATTTAGGTAATTGATATCTTTTCAGCCCCAACACTTCTTCATACCATTGTGCAGAGGCTTCCATATCAGCAACTCGAATTGCTACGTGATCTAAAAAATCAATTTCTATTTTTTGGTTTTTATCTGTCATTTCACAAATTAAACACACTGGTGTGTGTATGATTCCGTTGCGCCGAAAATCGGCTGGATTTTCAAAGAAAGATTCATTTATAATTAAAGATAGGAAATTTTCTTTTGCTTAACCAACTGGAGCTATGGATTATACACTTTGTTAACCACCAGCTTTGTGATGATCCTATTTAATTAGTTTTTGCGATTCTCCAAATTCTCAATAATTTTTAAAGCCACTGTCTTTGAGGATAAATAATTTTGTCCTGTAATCAAATTGCCATCTACTTCAACATGTACAGAATTTCTCGGTGAATATTCAAAAATGCCTCCGTGCTCTTCAATCGTTTTTGTGATGAGAAAAGGAAACTGCTTAAAGTATTCAGCGCCTTCTTTTTCAAACGCATCAGGATACCCGTTTACCGTTTTATCGGCTACCAGGAACTTTCCATCTTTTGTTTTTAAATGGACGATACCTGCTGTTCCGTGACAAACAGATGAAATAATTCCATTTTGTTCTTCATAAATGGTCATGACCATTTTTTGAATGGCTTCATTATCAGGTACACCAAACATAGCGCTTCCTCCGCCTATATAATGTACAGCTTTATAATTTTCAGGGTTTATTTGGTTAGGATTTTTTGTGGTTTTTAAAGCATACATGAAGTCCACATTGTACAGATATTCTTTTTGTAAAGAATCTGTCGTGTTAATATATGCCAAAGGAATGCTGCCACCTTCTGGGCTAACAAAATCAACTGTGTAACCTGCCTTTTTAAATGTATCATAGGCATTGACTATTTCTGAATAACTATTTCCTGTTGGTAATTCGGAGTCTCCGTAATAGTGCGCATTTGAAACAACAAAGAGAATTCTATTGCTATTCGCGTTGCTTTTTTCACTGTCTGCACTTTTGCTAATAATTTTCCATTCATTTTTAATTTTTTTCAGCAAGATCATATCTACATATCGGTCATTCTTTTCTGGGCTTAGAACTTCTATTTTGGCCATCGCAATATTTTTAAAATATTCCAGGCTGAGAATATTTCCTGTTCTTCCATTGAATTTTCCCGGAGTTGCGTTTTTATACCAACCTATATATTCTGAGATAGGAACAGTCCATAGTTCACTATCATTTTTTGTAAGGTATAAATTGGCTTCGGGGTAAAATGCTTTTTCAATTAATTGGGACTTATTGTAAGAAGTGCCATTGAGATAATTGAATAAAGTCATTTTGATCTGATCTTCTTCGGATTGACAGAAAGATAGATTTGAACAAAAAACTAAGATGATAAATACTAAAATAGGTTTCATAGAGATGTCTTTTATTGATAAATATTATTTATGCAATAGTAGTGCTAAAACCTATTTAAGATAGTACTGATTTATACTTTAAAACTCCTAATGTATACATCAGGAAACCAGTTATTCGGATGAACTCAAGTATTTAGAAGGTGTAGTGTTGGTGAATTTTTTAAATGCGCTATAGAAAGTACTATTAGAGTTAAAGCCACACATTTCCGCAATAACTTCTATCTTTAAGTTACCCTCTGATGCCATAATTCTTTTTGCTTCATTAATTCGGTACTCATTTATAAACGAAGAAAAATTTTTATTCAGGTTATCATTTAATAATTGAGAAATTAAATGAGGACGAATATTTAATTCTTTGGCCAGAATTGTCAGGGTTAAATTTGGGTTTTTATATAGTTCTTGTTCTACAATGGCTTGGTCGATTTTAAATAATAGTTCACTGGCATCCTTGGGATCAATTTTGCTGTCGGCATATTTCTCTTTTTTATCGGGAAACTCTATTATCGTTTTTCTTTTGAAAAAGACGACCAATAGGGTCAGATATATCGAAAAGGAGAAAGTAAGAGCTCCCATAATATATGAGGTATAGGATGCAAAAAAGTAAGAAAGCCAGATTAAAAAAACGCCCAGAAATACACTGAGGGCAAAAACTTCATCATAAGTTAAACTTGAATTTAGCCGAATTCTTTTCGCAAAAATAGGTTTTACAAGGGTAACAGAAACAAGGATATACAAAAGCCATTGGTAATTAATGACTTTATAGAACAGTGTGCCCCACAGATCTGGATTTGTTTTGTAGGGGTATAGTATTCCAATGATCAACACCAATAAAAACAAAATGACCAACTGTAGGATAAAATGGTTCTTGTATTTTCTGGTATTTGCCAACTTGGTCCATAAGAAAAAATACAAAAACGGTCCAATAAAAAGACAAGCCGACAATCCGATTTGTAGATATATTTTTGATAAGTTCGGATTAAAATAGAAAAAAATAGATTTCCAAACCCTGATGCTTAAAACTGCTAATAAAGCACCTAAAAAGTAATCTGAAGATAACTTTGCTTTTTTGAACACTAAAAAATAGATACTTAAAACAAAACTGTTAAATGCACCTAAAGCACTAAAAAAGAATAAGAGGTTGTTATCTAAATTCAAATCGTAATTTTAGTTTATTCAGCTTGTGGCTAACGGTCTTGTATATGGTTAGTTGCGAGTTGAGTTTACAAAGTTAATCAGAAATGCAATAGCATTTTAACGAATTAAACTTTGTAAGGACTTTCCTTACTTTCTTTATGTTGTCTGGTTGATAAAATTTTATATCATCATATTTTATTAGTGAAAGCTCTTTATGTTCTTCGTTCAAAGAATACCAGACAGGGTTATCTAATTTACTTTTAGATTCTTATTTGGTAAGCCAAAAGTAAGCAACTTGATATGATTATTAAGTTTATTCCAGCTCTCACTATCCATGGATATTTTGAGTAATCAATTCTCGCGTAGTCACTTAAAACCAGACTGGTTCCCATAAATAAAAACCATGGAGTTAGTAGTAAGGTAAATTCCCTTTTTAATAACATGATCGCCAGGTCATGAATAAATCCACAGACAACAAAAGTGATTATTACGGATAATGCCTGGGGTAAGATGAGCTTAAGCGGTTTGAATATATATTTCCCCAGATAGAATCCCCAGATTGGGTTCCAGTATTGCCAAAATATCGAAAACTTTCCGGCTCCCAAGGAACGACTCAACATATTGCGAAGTGAATTGCTGTCACCTAAAGGCACACCATTTCTTCTTTTTACGTAATCAGACAAATTCAAATCAGCAGTCTATTTATTCTTTGGTTTAATTAATTACAACCATTGTTTGCAACAGTTTTACTTTAATAATTCATTCAAATCTTGTCTTCCTATAATGGCTATAATATCTACGGTTTTTTCATTGACCTTGAAATAAATACTGTCCACACCGCAAACGCATCGTCTATAATCTTTCCTTATGTGATCTACTTCTTTAAATGAAAAAGGTTGCTGAGCAATTAATTCGAAATGTTCGAAAAAAGATTCGAAGTATTTGTCGGCTTGAATCATTCCAAATTTTTTGACCCCGTACTGATGAATTCGAATCAAATCTTCTTTGGCCTGATTGCTCAATCTATATTTAGCCATCTAGTAATGACTTTGATTGAGCCAAAATTTCTTCTTTACTATCTTTAGAAAACCCACTATTCTCAGCTTTTTCAAGCTTAGCCCGAATCCAGTCAATCTGAACCTGTTGTTTTCTAGCCTGCCTAATCAAATCATTTACAAGCTCACTTTTACTTGAATATTCATTGTTTTCAACTTGGTTCTTTAACCATTCATCGTTAGGTTTAGAAAATGATATACTTTGACGTGGCATAATATTTATTTTATTGGTGTAAATATACACCAATTATGAATCAAACGCAAATATTTGTTAATTGTTGCCAATCATTGTTGCCATTTCGTTGCTTTTCAGAGTTCAATTATTGCATTAAATTCCATTTCGCGCTTTTCAGTGTTTGAAAAAGTTCAGTCAGCGATTTATTCCAAAAACTTTTTCAATTTCAGTTGAGTGAGCCATTCCGCAGCTTTCTAAATTCCGCATTAATTCGGTTTTGATTTATAATTCAAATAGTATTTGTAACAAATTTGATGGTTTTATGACTTATAATTAAACTTAAATACTTTATACATGAAAAATTTTTTAAAATCATTCAAACAAAAATTTATTCAATTTTATCAATGTGAACTAAAAACCTTTAATAAAATACTTGGAATTAAATAAATAAATTTTACAGAATTTTCATTCCACGCTGGAGTGAGTAATTTCGTGTTAAGTTCCTAATTCAACAAATTGCTAAAAATCCACTTTAATTTTTGTTCTAAATTTGAGTAAATTTTAAAATTTTACTTGTATAAAATCAGTTTTTATAAATTAACACCAACGTCCAATTAGCCTCAATTCTTTTCTTCAAGTTCTTTTAATCTGTCTTTATATTTATTTTCTCCACTTAGTTCAAACGCCTTGGTTACATATTTTAAAGCGCTGGCATGGTCATTTTTAGTCTCATAATAGTCAGCCATTGAATTTTGGGCGCTTGCGCTTTTGGGATAATAGTTAATATTCATTTTGAAAAACATAAATGCCTTTTCAGGTTGCCCCATTTCCAAATTCATATAACCATATCCACTTAACATTTCCTCAATCATTGGAGGGAAGGGATAACCAAAATGCGTTGAATAGATTTCTTCTTGTATTCCCAGTAGTTCCATCAATTCTTCTACTGTCGTTTCGGGGTTATTATATTTTTGTGGAGATTTAAACTGATACCATTTAAAAAGAAAAACCAGTCCATCTCTCATTGATGGGAGCGGAACTGTGCCATGTAAATCTTCATTATAAACCTTCCAAGAGAAATTTAATCCACTCTGTTTTTCAGATTCAGCAAAAGTTGAAAAGTCAATGATTGAACGCGCAAACAATGTGAATTCTGAAGAGTCGTCCATAATATTATCTATGGTTATATCTTCATTCCACATATGTAACTGTTCTGCTGCTAAAGAAACAAAAAGCGATTTTCCTTTATAATTTTCTGACGTCAGTTTTTGTTTAGCTTCCTTCAATAAATTTTGATTGTCCCATTCGATACTCGGATCTATAGCAATATAATTTTCAAAAACATGCTTATGATTGATCAGCATGTTTATTGTAAACAGCCCTGCATAAGAATGACCAATTAATGTACGATAAGGCGTAGTAGGGTACTTTTTGTCAATGTATGGGATTAGTTCTGTTTCAATAAATTGGGTAAAGTTTTCAGCGCCGCCAGTATTTTCATTCATAACACTCCCACGTCGCATTTTGATCTGTGAAGTAGTTAAGTCCCGTATCCTGTTGGTTCTATTAGAAATTCCAACTAGAATCATATGCGGTAGATAATGTCCCCAATAATTTTCATAAACGGTTTCCAAACTATTTTTCAATGAAAACCCATCTAACAAATAAACAACAGGATATTTTGTACTGCTATCCGGGTTATAATTTTCAGGGAATTTTACCCAAAATTCACGATTTTCATCAAGTAATTCTGAATATACGGTATCAATAATTTCGGTTTCAAATACACTGGATTGAATCAACTCCGACTGTGCCGATATTTCTTGAAAAAAAGAAAAGATTGATTCAATTGTTAAAATTAAAAAGATATATTTTTTCATTTGAGTCTTTTATTCTAATTAGCGCAATAGTTAGTCGTTGATTTTCAGCTGTTTAAATTTTTGTTCAAATTTATCATTTTTTGCCAGATTTTTGGAATTCTCTATGTGGGGAATTGAGGCCAACGCGCAGATATGACACCTGCAAACATCTACTCAGACGGCACGGCTAGGTGTCGGTCAAAGTATTCGATGATCTTGCCAAACAGGTAGCGATTATAATCCCGCTCACGGCTCCATCCATGCGTCGCACCCGGTGCAAAGGCAAAGTCGAAGTCCTTGCCCTGTTTAATCAGTTCTTCAGCTAACACGGCCGTCGTCTTGAATGGTACCACATGGTCCTGGATCCCATGGATGAACAGGAGTTTATCCTCCAGATTCGCTGCATAGTTGAGCGCTTTTCTTTCGAAGATCTCCGGGTGTGTCTGTGGGCGACGAACAATCGCAACGTCGTCCGTGCCAAAGAACATCGGGTCAACAGCCGCCGCTGCAGCAACACCCACCTGGAATAAGCCCGGCTTCATCAGCAGCGAATAAACGGAGAGTGTCCCACCGTAACTGCTGCCCCAGATACCGATGCGATCGGGATCTACATAAGCCAGTGACTCCATGTAGGCAACGGCACTTGCATAATCCTCAATGTCCTGGTCGGCAAAGCCCAGGAGGAACTCTTCCCGGAAGGCCCGGCCATAACCGTTGCTACCACGTGAATCCACCTGTACGATAATATATCCCTTCTTGGCCAACAGATGCTGCACGAGGCTGTAGTTACCGGCCCAGCGGTTCCTCGCTGTATTCGAATACACGGGCCCAAACAGCACTGGATACTTCTTACCGGGCTTCATGTTGGCAGGTTTCAGAATCCGGGCATGCAGCGTGTAATCATCTACAAGACTGGGGAAACTAACGTATTCCGCAGCTGCCCAGGTTCGCTCCGTGAAGGCGGGCAACGGCGAGTGGGTTATTCGCGTAGCGTCACCACCCTCGCTGCTTACCACGTACAGCTCGGGCGGTGATGTGTCGTTGCTGTGCATGAACACCAAGTGCCGGCCATCCGGTGAAGGGTAGCCAACGTTCCGGCCAGAAAGACGCGTCACCTGCTCGGGATGGCCTCCGGACATATTCAGGCGATATACGTGTTGTTCGTAGGGATTAACTCCGTTGCCTGCATAAAACAATGCATCACCAGCAATACTTGGAGCGCTCAGCACATCATAAGACGGATCTGTCAGGAGTTGCGGACGATCCCTGGACGGTGAGGCATCGATCGCATAAAGGCCGTAGCGATCACCCATATCGCTTAAGAAAACGACCTGCTGCCCATCCGGATGCCAGGTAGATCCAAACGATGTGTACATGCGGCTCTCTCGAACACCTCGCCAAATCTCGCGCAGTTGGCTTTCTCCAGGTGCCACGACAAACAACTTACGTTCAACCGCCGTGTCAGATGCTGTATCAACGAGCAGAGCACCGCCCGGTGACCAGTTGAAGTCGATTACCTGGTTGGCCTGCGGGTCCGGCAAATCGAGGTACATAATGTTACCGCTTTCTACATCGAGCAGGCCAACCCTGCGAATCTCGTTTGGATCGCCCGGGTAACCTCGGCGTACCTCATTGGGATTGGTTTCGGCAGCGAGGTAATCCGGGAACGGCACCTTTCGCATTTCACGTCGGTCAACAGCGTGAAACGCGATTGTCTTGCCATCCGGGGACCACTTGTAGGTTGGTCCGCTCCAGATACCTGGACCGATTTCACGTTCCGGTCTGCTGTAACGCCCCTTCCTTAAGCTCGAGAGACTGGCGATGCCGATCTCGGTGAGTTGGCGAATCTGTTTGGAAGGGAAGTCAGCAAGCCAAAGGTCACCGTTCTGTATATATGCCGCTTGGTTGCCGCTGGGCGATATCGACAGGTGATGTGCACCTGCCTCAACAGGCATCAACTGGAGGTCGTCTCCATGACTCAGCGATGTCTGCCATAGGTGGTTACCTCGCAGGCTGATGATAGTGTTCGCGTCGGTCCAGACAATATCGCGAACTGACGCGGATGCCGTATTAGAAATGAGGCGCATTTCCTTCCCATCGTTTGTAGATACCCAGAGTCCACGCCCAGGATTTCCTGGTTCACTCCAGGAAAAGGCGAAGTGCTCGCTGTTCGGTGCCCATGCAGGCCTTGACGGGGTTGTTCCTGTCAGTTTTGGCGTTGTGAACAGGTCATCAAGAGTGAGCTCAGCTTCCTGTGCTGTGATTGTTGCGGGTATCGCCATCAGTAAGCCTGCCACTAACCATGTTTGCCAAAAAGAGATCTGTTGCATATGTTTGTTTTAGTAATTGTCTGATAAAATAATCTTTTACTACTCAAATAGCGCTCTCGCCACTGGTGAGCATAGCCGCTTAGATCATGCTATCAATAGTTTTAATTTCTTAAAGCGGAAAGTGATTCCCTATCCAAAGCTTTTCCTTGAATGATCACTATTGAAATATCATTATAGGCTGAAATATCTTCTAATGGATTTTGGTTGAGCACAAGTATGTTGGCTCTTTTTCCAACTTCAATTCCTCCATACAAACTGTCTAGCTTAAATGCTCTGGCGTTTTTGATGGTAGCGGATTGATAGATAGTTCCAAGCGGAATACCAGCATTTACCATTTCAGTCATTTCCAGGTATCCATTATATCCTGGAGGATTCCCGAAAGTAGGCGAGGCTGGGGTGTCTGTGCCAAATAAAATTTTCGCATTTTTCTGATATAGGTAATTCAATGCAGCCTTTCCTTGAGCAGATATCCTATTGAAGCTTCTTTGAATCATGTCTCTAGGAGCATCTCCAAAAACTTCCAGGTACTTTGATTCTGTATGTGCTTTGTAATAATCAATTAAACTTTCAGGAAGCACATTTTTCAATTCAGCATCATTTAAAAATTCTGGTGTGGTCAGGCTATTTAAGCCATTAATCACCTGTAAGGTAGGCATGTACATGATATTGTTCTCAACTTCCATATCGAGTGCTTTGGCTACGCCCATTGGGATTTGGTTGTCTTCACCTAGACTTTCATCACCCCAGTTCCAGAGTCCGTGGGCAACTATATCTACTTGAGCATCTGCCAAAAAACGATGTGCCTTGGTAGAGTTTCCATGCACCACCAATACTAAATCATTGCGATGAGCCTCGGTCTTAATCTGTTCCATTAACTCTTTAGAAGGCGTTGGCATTGGTGGTTGGCTAGGGTCGAAGCCAGGCTCATAGTAAGTTTTAATAGCAATAGCTCCTGATGCTGCAACTCTTTTAGCTACTGCTTCGGGCGTATGGTTTTCTTTGAGGTACTTTTCTGGTATTGGATAGTTTTCATCCTCCTGATAAATGAAATTTGGTATTGAGTCCTTCCAATTAGATAGTCCATATCCATTGCCAATAACAGCACCTCCTCCTACATAAAATAAATCGGGCTTTACAGTAGCATTATTAAAATCTGAAAGCCTTTTAGGTTTAGTCGTTCCTAGATCAATAAGTGTAGTGTAGCCAAAATAAAGGTAACTTTTGGGAAGCTGTGTGCGGTAGTTTTTAACTATTGAAGGGTTGGCTATTTCTTCTTCTTCTGAAAGACCATCCGTACCAGTTACATGAACATGGCTGTCAATAAGCCCGGGAATCACGTATTGGCCTTCTGCATCAATATTTTGGTACGTTCCGCTTATTTCAGGAGCATTATTTCCTATATAGATAATACTGTTCTTTTCAATTACAATAGTTGATTTTTCACTGATTGATAAGTCTTCTGTAGAGATGATTCTGGCGTTTTTGATGAGCAGCCCCTCCATCAAATTAAATTGATCCTCCTTTTTTGTACATGAAAAAAAGGCGCATAGAACTAAAAAAAATAGTGTTAGTTTTTTCATTGATTTTAATTATTCATAACGTTGTGTGTACGGTGCGTATCCCAAGAGTATTTACTGTAAACCTTGTTGTAAGCAGTTATTTATTCCGTTTTAAATTTAGGACTTTTAATTTGATCAAAACAATCTGGTTTCGGTATCTCTGTTGGTTTATTAAAAAAATCATTTGCAGCCTGCATAGCGCACGGATTGCTCCAATTGGTAGTTGGGCCGTGTTTCCAGCCTTTAAAAATCAGATGGTAGGAATTCGTCAGATTGTTAGACATTGATTCAGCCCATTTGGCAGGTGTCAATTCATCATACTCTCCACTTATTAAAAGAACCGGTATATCGCTCCTTACGGCCTGATTTTCAATTTGAGCTACTTTTTTAACGCCCCAAATTTTACAAACTTCGTCATCAAAAACCGCAGGAGATAATCCCTTGACCGCTTTATGCTTATTTGTTTCTATAACAATTTTTTCTTGAGAATTGAATGGGTTTTCTTCTGCACACCATACCGATAGACGCATTCCTTTTCCAACTCCATCTCCAGGTCCTTGGAATAAATATTGTAATTGTTTCTTTACTGAAGACAAGTCATTATTGAGGATTTTATTTATTTCTAGAGGAATATTGGGTACACTTCCCGTCGAAGCCGAAGAGAATACGATGATCAAGTCTTTTCCTTTGAGATAAAAAGTCTCCAATTTTCCGCTATTCGGATTTTCTACTTCTACTTCAAGTGGATTGTTTGATTTCTCTTCCAAATACTTGAGGAAGCGGCTTTTAATATTCGGAAAGGCATCATTACAGTCCATATCTATTTCACAATCAGAGAGTAATTTGTCTAAGGACTCTAAAAGATTGTTCACGCTTTCTTCATCATAATTAACTTCTAAAGGAAGTGGTGAATCCATGACTACGCTTCTAACTTTATCGGGATAATCTCGCATTAAAACCTGCCCGATTTTAGTACTGTAAGACATCGTAAGCAAGTTATATTCTTTAATTCCCAATACGCTTGTCAAGTCGTTAATATCGGCAGCAATTTGGTTTGTTGTGTAGTAGTTTAGGTCAATTCCGTTTTTTCGTAACCTTTCATTGCACCGTTTGGCTGCTTTTTGAAAAAGACTATCAGTTTTAGTAGAATCAAAATTTGGAAGATTGGATTGATGAACCGCTTTTGACCATTCAGGGCAATCTAAACTTGGCTTTGCATATTGAGTTCCCCTTTGCTCAAATAATATAAAATCTCGATCATCAAGATACTTATAGTATTCCATATACTTCGAAGCACGCATAGAAGTATAACCGGGTCCTCCCACCGTGTAAATAATCGGGTCAGGTTTTGAGTTTTTGCTTCGACTTTTAAAAATATATATTGGTAATTTTATTCTATTACCATCGGGATTGTCTCTATTTTCTAAAACTTCCATATATCCAAAAGTATAATCTTGACCTTTCGGAATTTTATGAGTAGTCTCTTTAGATTCATTGAAATTTGGTGTGAAATGTATTTTGTTCTGACTATAGCAATTAACAGAAATCAGAATAATGATACTAATTCTCATAAATTTCCTTGTCATATCCTCGGATTGTTTCAATTGCCAATGGTCTTGGTCATGATTTGGTTGCGGGCATAAAATCGGGAGATTTTCAACAGCACTAAATCAGCCTTTTTAAAAATACAATTTTTAATTGAAGTTGATTCATAGCAATGAATTATATCGGTTTAATAGAAAAATCATATTCTTCTTCCAGTTTTTTTAATTCATCAATTAAATAGTACCGATGCGAGTAGCCAGTTAATACAACAATTCTTTTATTGGGGTTGATTTTTATTTGATTTACAATATTATTCACCATGGCCATATTTCTGGTATCCCAATAGTCCATATGAACAGGTACAAACTCTTTTAAATCATCTGATAGTTCTTTAGTATTTAAAATCTTGGGAATTTTATTGTAGACAAATTCCTGTTTAACTCTAATGATACTATCCGCAATTGGATTATTAAAATCGTATACTGTTTTAGAATTACCAAGGTTAGAGTATTTTTTGTTTACTATAAAAAATTCATTCATGATTTCTGATTCTTCATTGGATAATGCCTTTTCCTTATGTAGTTTGATGGCTGTTCCAATAAGTTTACCCATATTCTTTCGATAATTATGTTTAAAGTGAAATCGATCTCTTTCTTCCCATTCATAGCCTAAAACTTTGGATTCGGGATGATTTTTTAGATATCTAAGCGCTACAAAACTCTCTACTTTATTACCTTTTTTAAAAGAACTCATCAATTGATTTAAAAGATCCGTTCTATTAACCATTCGATTCGCAGTCTGCGCATCGCCTTCATATAAGATAATGGATGGAGAAACTTTATTGATATAAGTATAGAGATCATCTCTTTTAAAGTTATTGGTTTCAAAATGCATAGAACCCACCACATATACTTCTGTTCTATCAGTTACAGCATTATTTTTTTTAGACTTCTTGCTTGGTTCATCCTGCTTGATATACCTATTGAGGTCCACGTTGTATTTAATTATTCCTCCTAAACAGATTATAATTGTCAATGATATCCAGGTTATCAGGACGTACTTTAAGTATTTAGTAAGTTTTATTTTTTTCATGATTACGTTTTTGAATTAATTTTGTGAGACAACCAATTTCTACTCTTTTACTGTGTATCGTAAATTTGGTGCATCCAGAATCAAGGTTTTTCCTAAGAATAATTTGTTGCCTGTCATTCCTCCCAAATCACCTCCAATATTCGCCGCTTTCAAAATAAATGCTTGAAGTTTATTTGGCCATTCCATATAAGTCACTGTATTCAAGGGTGTGGTGACAGAGCCAAACTGAAATTCTCCATTGCTTTGAATACTGTGTGTAGGAATTTTGTTTCCCCATGATGAGGTTAAAAATGATTCTTTCTTAGCTCCGGGAGATGCTAAATCCCAAAATGAACTTTCTTCAACAATTAATTCAAACATACTTGAACCAGAGTCATACCATAGACTGGCAGGTTCATTATTGAGAGTTGCTGACAGAAATATTTTTCGGCCATCAAAAGTAAAAGGGAGGTAGTCTTTATCGCTTTCAGGTTTCTGTTTTAAGGAATCTAAAAGAGTGATTTTATTATTTTTAAAATCCAGGATTATTGGATTTTTCTCCATAAAATCGTTACCCACTGTTCCTATGATGTTAACTGCAGTACTATCGGTCCAATTAATTTTATTATTCATGCCAACAAAACCCAAGGAAGTAGCCTGTACATCAACAGTACCCACCTTTATTGAGGCTCCCATGGCTCTCACCTTTCCTTCAATCGTATCTATTTTTATGAGGTTGTCATACTTTTCATTTATAGACAGAATAGGTTTATAATACAACACTGTATTTGTTGCTCCTGTATCAAACTGCATGTAGAATGTGCGATCAATTCCTGGAATATTAACAGGAACTAACATTGCTGCGTTGGGGTTGTATTCATCGTTATAGGTCATACCATCCCACTTAAAATCGAAAGGCTGTCCTAAGTTGGAAACGGTCAGTTCATTTTGTGGAGCTGATAAAAACTTATTTTTAAAGTAGAAAAAACTTACAGTTCCCCCTACAATTACAATTAATAATAGCGCTAATAGTATTCTTTTAAATAATTTCATTTTTTCCTTTTTGCTTAATTATTCATTCGATCACTATAGGTTTCAATTTCAAAAGCATAGGTTTGTCCTTCTTTTGGCCTGATAACACTATTAAAATTAGAAAACCCGTTTGCCGATTTTACCCAGGCATCGGAATCCCAACTTCCTCGAGTAAACTTAAATTCAGTGATATCTTTTACGCTTAGTTTAAGTTCTCTTTCGAAAGCAGATACCTTTTTCATTTTAAGTAACCCAGGATTCCAATTTCCTATGTTTTCCTGATTTCCTGTAATGTATAATTCATCATTTTCATCAGGCACTTTGGCTCTTATGGTAATTGAATAACTTTCTTCACCTAATTCATCATGCTGTTGTGGAAGAACTGTTTTGAAGTATTTTCTCATGGCTGAGTTCACACTTGTGGCAAAGTTCGATAAATGATCTTCATTCGGAAATTGCTCTACTAAAGCCTGAACATTTGAATTTTTGGGAATTGCATTCAATACTTTATAGGCCCTATCATTAGCTGATTTCCAACCTTTCCACTTTTGTTCATCATTTTCTTCAGAATGACTCAAATAGATAAACTTGGAACCCTTTAGTTGGCTAAAATCAAAATTTTCTAAGCCTTTGGCCAAACGTTCTTCTTTGTAAGAAAGGTTTGGGGAAACGGCTACATAATTATCAAAAAGAGTTGGGTCATTCAATAAGGTATGTATTACAAAAGAGCCCCCTAAAGAATGTCCAATAGCCGTTCTATGTCTTCTAATGCGATAGTTATCTTCTACATAAGGGATCACTTCATTTTTAACATAGGCTAAAAAATTGTTTTGATTACCAAAGGAGCCTTTCCCGGTTACATCAAAATCTTCAGGAAGAAAATCGTGATTTCTGGCATATGCTGGGTTTTCAATATAAGTAGAAGCTATACCCACTACAATGGCACCTTTATGATTGTCTCCTTGCAAGATTTCTGAAAGAGCGCTGACGTAATTAGTAAAAGCTGATGCCTGAGCATCAAAAACATAGAATACGTCATAATATTGATTTATTTCACTTTCATAATGCATAGGTATGTAGATACTAATTTCTCGAGTTTGAGATAACTCCTTGGAAAACACCTTGATTTTCTCGACTTCCTGTGAAGACATAGTCATACTCAGGAAGCATATTGCGATTATAAATAGATTTCTCATCGTAAAATTTTATTGGTTCAGTTTTTTTTAGATGCTCAATTGATTCATTTCATCCAAATCAAAAAGCTTGTTTTCGAAGTAGTTGTCGATACAATATTCCTTCGCTTTTTTGCCTTCTTTTTTGGCAATGTTGTGCTCGGCCGATACTGTGGCAATCAAATAATTAAGTTTTAACAAAATGTTTTTATTACCATCATCATACACCTTATTAGTAGAGGCAAAGTCTCGGCTTTTGATTAAGATTTCCATTAATGTTTTGTGGTCTTCTATTTTTTTGAAGCAATCCACTATAAAATCAAAGTTTCCAAAATAGACCATGGGCTCTACGGTTTTATTCAATTCCTCAAGGGCTTTTGTGAATTTTATAGTACCAGTTTTATAAGCTCCAATATGGTAATAAAGGTTCCCTTGGTTCATGGCATCCATACCCCCTTGTTCTTGAGTTACTCCATTTCGAAATAGCTTGTGTTCTTCTATAAAGGCATAAAATGCATCCAGTTGTTTCTTATCTTTAGTTTCGAAGATTTTACCAAAAAGACCTTCTACATCACTAAATGTGTATTCTATATCTAAACCATACAAAGTCTTCATGTCTTTTGCATAATTGTCTCTTAACTCATAGAAGGTTTTGTATTTTTCCATTTGTTTGTAGTCTTTATATACAAAAGATATGGCATCAAACAGTGCAGGTGGTACAACAGAGTTGTGATCCTTTTCATAAAACTTCTTCTGAAATTGAAATTTTGGATTCGGATTGGTATCGTACATTTTTTCATAATCATCGCCAGCTTGTATTCTGTCTGGTGAATCGTATTTAGCGTTGGCAACAAAATAGAAGAAGGTGTCTCCGTTATAATTTTTCATAGCACCTCCCATTTTGGTATCGACATCTTTGTTTTTTCGTTTCCCAAAGAAATTGGTGGATATGGATATAAAACCTCCAAACGGATTGTCTTCCTCTAAGAATAAGTAGTGATTGTATTCAGCGCCATTAGAATGACCGATCATGACATTAAAGCCTGAGGTGCTGTACTGTTTGTTGATGTATGGCACCAACTCTTGAAATAAGAAATTTTTAAACTGTTGTCCAGTCTCCTCATAAAATACATCCAGGTCTTTGTTTCTATTCGATTCTCCATTACTACTTCCATGAACTATTCCTACCAAGATGGTTTCTGGAATAATATTGTATGGTTCACCTGCCATGCTTTCTACATAGTTCTTAGCTACGCCAAAGTTTCTCCATTCACCATCGGTGATGTAAAAAACCGGGTATTTTTTCTTTGGATCGTAATTGTTGGGTAGTGCAATTTTAATCTGTCTACCACCACCCAAAACATATTGAGAAGCTAAAAATTCAACTTGATAATCTAAACCTAAAACTTCACTGTCTATGTCATTTGACCACCCTTTAATGGTGAAAATGTTTTTAGACTCTGTCGATTCAATTTTCTGATTAGGATTGTTATTAAGCGCTTTAATGATGCCTTCAGAATTCCAATCGCCTTTTGTGAATTTAAATTCGGCTGGATAGCTAAGATCTACAGAAATACTTCTTTCGTAGTCTGAGATTTTTTCCATTATTACCTGTTTGGGGTTCCAGTTTCCTAATGCCTCCTGATTTCCCGTTATGTAAACGTCGTCAGTTTTGTTCGGTACAATAACTTTAATTGTTTGTGTTGTCTGACTAAAAACCATTAGTGTTAACAATAGCATGATTTTTAGTGTGATTGATTTTTTGCTCATGTCGATTATTTTTTTGAACAAAAGTATCGGTGATGTCGTGGAAATTAAAGGAAAGTGGTGGTGATTTAGGGGCTAATCCCTGGGGTGATTTTTAAATTTCTCCACAAATTCCGTGCGATTACTCACTTCTAACTTCGCGTATAGATTGCGAATATGAGTTTTTACGGTGTTTAAGGATATGAAGAGTTCTGAAGCAATTTCTTTGTTGGTTTTGTTGTCAATCATTAATTCCGCCACCTTTTCTTCCTGGGTAGTAAGACTAAAATCTATAGGAGTCTGTTGTATAGTTCGGGCTTGTTTTAGTTTGATACTTAAAAATACCAGGCCTCCTAAAAACAGAAGACATAAAAAACCCAAAGCATAACTTAACTTTTTGAAGAAGGCCAGATCTTCTTTGGTTTCAGACCTGTACTGATCATCCAAAAAGCTTCTATATTGCAGCGCATAAGAGGAACTATCATAATAGACATTAAGTTGGCCAAGAAGTTGAACGTAGAATTCCGGGTCATCGTTCAAGTCTTTTTTAATACCGCTTTCAGGCAGGCTTCCTAGTAAAATTAAAGTAGTTAAGGGATGTGTTTCTTTCTCAAGTACAAAAGACTTTAATTCCGACAGAAATTGTTCAGTGGTTTGTTTGATCATTTCCTGATTGCTAAAGTCTGAAAACTCTGCACGCAATTTATCAATATAGGAACCATATGCATTCCATTCTTTATCAATCGGATTGGTATTGCTGTTACTGGAAAACCAGAACTTTTTGTTTCTTTCAAATACGATGGTGTCTTTATTCGAGAAAATAAAATTGTGAAAGTTTTTAAGGTCCTCCATATCGTATTTTTGCACGCCTTCAACATCTTCATCCAAATTGGCATAAATACGATATAAGGCGTGTTTGTCTGAAAGCAAACTTCCTTCAAAAGAAAAGTATCCCAAACTATCTGTTACGGTAGACGTTAGGATTTGATTTGGACCTATAGCATTCAGTTCATTAAACTTTAATAGGCATAGATATACTCGTTTGTTTTTTTCGGGTGTATCCAGATATCCGGAAATAGAATATTGTCCGTAACAGTAATTCCCTATTAAGAATATAATGAAAGGTAAAATACGCATAAGGTAAATGCTCATAAAGAATAATATCTGTTTTTTCAGATGACGGTCAAAAATAATGAAATGATTTGATAAAAAAAACGAGGGAGAGCTGGGATATAATTCAAAATTCGTAATCCTACACTTGAAATTACATCGCTCCCCATTCTTTTAAGGAGTCAGTATTCATTCAAAGCACAAGTCGTCAAATTGTTCCCAAACTGTATCCGTTAGCTACTTGATATCATTTAATAACTCTAAGCCTTTCCCATGAATAAGTGGTGCTGTTTCAGGTCCCAAAGAGTTAACTTCACCGTACAGTTGTTCGTCTCCATATGTCCATGGCTCTTTGTTATCCCATTGACTTTTTGGAATAATATATCCCAAGGCGTCATTGGCTTGTCCAATAACAAATTGATACTTTCTTGGCATTTTACTTTGAAGAGGAGGGATTTCTACTGCAGAAACATGGATATCTTGTCCTTTAGGCGTGTCAATTCCACCAAGTATAATTTCAGGGTAAATTTCACCTGGTATGGTTAAAAATGATGCAGGACCAATACCCCATGCCGCCATTTCCGTCCTTACTTCCCATCGTTTAACCATGCCTCTATCTAAAACTCCCGCAACTAATCCTAATTTAAAAATATCATTATCCATCGGTAAGTTGAACGTTTTCGCCGACAAGGCAATTGAGCCTTCACGTATTGAGTCCGTTGAGTTTTTTAGAGCATTTAATATATTTTCAGAAAGGATCAGCCCTTGCGCTTCAGCCTTTTCAAAACTTGGTTCTTTTATTTTATTTCCGGTTTTCGGATGAGTTACCTCCACATCTGGGTGTGTTGTCATTAGTCCGCCGATAGCACCATTTAGATATACACAAATACCACCCGATTTTTCCTCTACATTCTTTCTTAGATAATGTGGGAAATCAGAACTTAACAATAAGTTCTTACTCCATAAAGTCTCTGGATGGTTCGCCCATGAAACAAGCGTTCCTTTAACGTCTCCCTTCCCGTTTTTTGCCTGGATAATATAAATCCCTGAATCACGAACAAAAGGTTTGCGCGTATCGGTGACAGTTGTTTCTTCCTCACCTTTGGCAAAGTGCAACTGTACAGGTTCTAAATCTTTGATTGCATCTTCAACCGATTTAACAGTTTGATTGATTACAAACTCAAGGTACTCTTTATTTATTCCACTTTTATACTCACTTTCTCCCCAGATTCCCATTAAATCAGGAGCTTCGTGAACATGGGTTGAAGCTATCATACAATAATCAATTCCTAACTCATCTTTAAGTCTTTTTCGCACTTCAATGACCTGATCGTGAAAAAATCCAATAGCATCAAGAGAAACAATGGCTATTCGGCTTGATCCATCATCAAGGATCATGGTTCGTGCCCAGAGTTGATCATGTACTCCATTGGCGGCTCTTCGGTTGTCAAAACCTGCAATCCAAAACGCATCAAACTTTCCATTTTTATTATTGTCGTTAAACGTATCTCCATTTTCAGGCTCGTAGCGTGCATTGTTGTCTACATCATTCCATGTATCCACAATTTCGGGCGTAATGGAGACGGCAGCAAAACCCGATTTTATGGTTCCGACTGGGTTATTCTCAATATGAATATTCACCTCATAGCCTTCATACCGATCTCGTGTTTGATATAGAAAGAAGAGTAATGCAATGATAAGAAGCAGCAATAATGTTATGCCAATGAATTTGATGATTTTCATTTTAGGATTGTTTAGAGTCTATTTTTTATTTTTTGTCTAAGTATTGAATCGCTTTTTCAAGAACTGGGTCCTTGTTTTCCATGTAGTCATCGTAAGATTTGGTAACTTGTATATCGGGTAAAATCCCATATCCCACAAACTCTTTTCCTCCTGGATAAGTATCTTTCTTTGTACAAATTCTGGCAGAACCACCGCCGGGCATATCGAATGAAAGAGGCTGTCCGGTACTCCCAAATGTTGGCTCACCTATCTTAACCATGTGCTTTTGGTTATCCGCCGCTATTAAGAAGTCTTCTGCTGCGGACGCCGTATTGTGACCGATAAGGATAGCTGTAGGGATTACGATCCTTTCTTCTCTATCCAGATCAATGGATTTTGGATTATAAGGAAAGTAATGGAAATAATTGTCTTGGTGAGATAGCACGGCTTGTTTCAGCCATTTTTTATCTTCCTCCGATGCACCTATTGTATCTTTTAGTGAATACCATTTACCCCATGCCTTAAATGCTGGTATATGTAGTCTGCTCGAGTAGGCAGAACCGTGTAGTAGGCTGTCATAAGTTAGATATTGGAGAATATTAGTCCCGATGCTTGTGTTACCACCACCGTTAAACCTTAAATCAACTATCAGCTTTTTAGCTTTCCTCAGTTGGGGTAGCTTGTCCATAAATAAGCTATCAATTTTTGGGTTGCTAAAACTGTTTAGGCTAATGTAAGCAACATCATCTTTGTACCATTTGAAATCCATCAATTCTCTTTCTTCAAATGCCGGATAGACTTCTTTTTCGGTGGTCTCTTCGTGAGTGATGGTTAAGTCTTTTCTCTCCCCATTAGGCAACTTAAGCGTAATATCGAAGCTGGTTCCCTTTGGTGCCCGAAACATTCTTGAAACTGCCCAATCCATTAAAATATGTTCTGTAGATGAGGAGATATAAGGTATCACCTCCTGTTCCAGGTACTCTTGTGTCTTCATTCCATTGACTTTAATCACTTCAGTCCCAATAGGAATTTCATCTTTCTTACTGAGGTTTATTCGCGTGATGATTGCTTTGTTGGCGATGTTGGTAACAAATAATCGGTATTCCCCGAAATAGGAAGTAAATATGGTGCTTTGAATGTTTTCTGGAAAATAGACATTTGTATGCCCATCTTTTAAAGTTGCACAAAACTTTTGTAACAGACGGTAATATTCATAATCACTTTCCGTATTCTGGACTTCCTCCAATAAAAGCTTATAATCTTCGTCCCACTTTGCTCTATCTACTTTGTCGAGATAAACAAAGTTATAATTTACCTCTTGCCAGAACTTTGACAAACCATAAACCTTATCAGTATTCGACAAAGTATTCTGAGTTTGCGCTTTGAGTAAAGAGCTTGATAAAAAGAGTACTGTTACTAATAAATATTTCATCTGTTTTTTTCTAATTAACTACAACGGTCTTGGCTATGAGCCATTTTAATGCCTTATATGCCTTGTTGTGAGCTTTTTAATTCCTTCAATAATTCTAAAAGGCTTACCTCATCAGTATTGATTCTACTTATAAAATCGTGCTCATATTTCTCCAATATCATGGAAATATTGTATCCGATAACGTAATAATACCTGCTATTATAGATGTTAAAGAGATTTTTGTCTTTTGAAACTTCATATCCGGCAAACATATTGACGATGCTCTTTTTATCTTCATCAGTCAAAAAGGAGGCATCTGGTCTGTTTTCAGCTAGATATCGTTTTATCAATGATTCAAAGTAGCGTGCATTGCCTTCAATGGTGATTTCATAATCCTCAGCAGCTCGAATATCAACATCATATTCTCGTTTTATGCGTTCAATCCTAAGATTACGCAGAGAGTCAAATTGCTTCAGATTTTGATTTAAATCGGTACCATCAATCCAAATAGCCTTCAATAAATCATTTTCCTTTTCCACACTTTCTTTGTACCAGTCAAGATCCTTATGGTAAGAACCAAGAAATTTGTCAGGACCACCAGGCATGGAAACTGTTCTTGCTTGGTTAAACATCTTTGGCTTTGACCATTGGTAACCGTGAAAAAGCTCATGACTAACCATGATAGACCAATCTTCCAGATCTTTTAAGTCCCCTTGAAGAAATTTTTTAGTGAGCTCATAACTTTGAAAATACATGATTGGCTGCATGTAATGAAGCTCGGTACTGTCGTTAGACACACTGTTATTAAATTTTAAAGAACTGGTGTCATTAAAGCTATCAGGTAGTTGAATAACGCGCATCTTGTTAAAGCTGTCCACTTCTTGATAATCGAAGTTGTTCAGAATGTGTTCTGTTGGATTTACCACGAAGGTGTTTTCTTTGCTATAATAAACGATAGGTTGATGAAAGTCACTTGTCCCGAAATCCGGCCAATATTTTTGAGCGGTTTCATTTTTAACATTAAGCAAATAACGCAGGTGTCTAAAGTGGCTTTTCTCCATTAAGGAGTTATCTGTTTCTTTATTCTTTGATATTTCTGCACAAGAAAGTACAGTAAATATGAGGGGTATTATTAGAATTTTTTTCATAGGGTATAATTGCTCACAACGGTTTTGTGTATTGCTCCTTGCGGGAAATCAGCTATGATTTCCCGCCATAACCGAAAGATAGTAAATTGCAAGGAATTCGCCTGTGGTGAATTCCACCGCAATGAGCTAAACGCGGTGTTGCCATTAGTTTGTTTTTACCATTATTTTTTCAATTCTGTTTATCATTTCTTCTGCATTTGTGTTTTCAGGATTGAGTTCTAAAGATTTTTGATAGTTCTTTTTTGATAGTTCAAATTGGTTATTTAAATAATAACTTTCACCCATACTATCAAATGCATTTGATGAATTCGGGAATTCTGAGACAAGCAATTTAAAGATGCTAATTGCATTTTCGATTTGATTTTTTTGAATTAAATCATAGCCAAGTTGATTTAATTCATTTTCATCCGAAAAATTATATTCAAAAAAATGACTTTTCTTTAAATCTTTATAAAGCTTTATTCCCTCATGAGTATTTTCATAACACGCTTCTCTAATTGCGAGATAAATTGACTTCTGTGGAATTGAAAAGGAATCTCCTTTTAAAATATTTTCGATTGATTCAGTAATTTCTCGAAGCTTACGGTTTTTATTATTTGTCATTAAAATGATTGACAAATCTTCTCGCACATTGTAATGGATAAAGGATTCATAATTAAAAGATGATCCATGATGTTGATGAAATAGCAAAGTGTCATTTTCAATGACCCCAATTCCTAAAGCAGAAGAACTCTCCTTAGAATGCGAATCAAATAAAGTAACTAACGATTCATCAGATATGAACTGTCCTGAATGTAAGCTTGTTATCCATTTGTACATGTCATTTGCTGTAGGGTATACCCAACCAGAGAATTCGATATCCATTGCTCTATCATTTACAAAAGCATTATTAAATGCGGTTACTAATTCAGGGTTTTGAGTATCCGCGTCAATAATAGTATTTGTCATATCGCCAGGTATAAGTATGTTTTTTTGAATAAAATCATTAAAACTCATTTCAGATACTTGTTCAACAATTCTTCTTTGCAGAAAAACATTGTTGTTACTGTACAAGTAATCTGTACCAGGTTTAAAACTTAGACGTTTAATGTTTTTTAATTCGTTATAGATATCTTCGTCATTTTTTATTTTGTTCCAGTTGATTCTTGGCAGTCCACTAGTGTATTGAAGTAGATGCCTGATACTGATGGTATTTGACCATTCTGGTAATTGTAATTCAAAATTTGAGATTTTATCATCCAGATTAAGTAACCCTTTTTCATTTAAAATCATTATCGCAACAGCATTGAATTCTTTTGCTATAGAACCAATGTTAAAAATTGAGTTTCTACTAAGTTTTTTTGATTTAGAGGCATCTGAATACCCAAATTCATTTTGATATATAATCTTATTGTTCTTTGCAACAAGGATATTCCCGTTGAATAACCCACGATCATATGACACTTTCATCAAAGAGTCTATTTGTTTTATTGGCGTTTCAGACAAATTCGTTGCCTTGGGATTGTCTTTATTTTGACAGCTTGTGAAAAAGATTACTGCTGTTATAAAAAAGAGCGTTTTAATTTTATTCATTTTCGAAATTTTACTAAAAGACGATAAAGTAACTAAACAGTTACATTTTTTTATTAATGGCAACGGTCTAGTATATGAGCCGTTTTAATGGCTTATATATATTGTTGTGGTTAGTTTTTCTTTCTTATAATTTTCACAATTCGGTTAATTGTAATTTCCGATAAGTTCCATTCATAACCATTAAAGTCTGTGGTATTGATGAATTGAACCACTACCGCGTCTATATCTTTGTGGTATTCTGCAAGACTTTGATAGCCAACTACCAGGCCACCATGATTATATTCGTAAGGATAGATTTGCTTTTCTCCTTCTTCAAACACCGAACCATCATTTATGGCTCGCAAGAATATACCCACATCTTCTGCTGAAGCCAACATCCCATATTCACGAGCTTTAAAATCTTCCTCATATCCCACATAATATCCACTCATAACATCATCTAAATCGACTTCAGTAATCGAAAAAAAGGTGTTTTTTAACTCTAGTGGAATCAATATTTTCTCTTTGATATACTGATTGTGGCTATACCCTAAAATAACATCCATAATCCTGCGAAGCAATAAATAATTCGTGTTTGAATATTCATATCCTTCATCAGGTTTAAAACTGGCTGGCTGGTCGAGAGCAAAATCTAAAGCATTTTTACCATTTACCTGTTCGTTTTCCCAATAAGCCGGATTATCTGTAAAATTTGGAATACCAGAACGATGTTGAATCATCATCCTCAAGGTAATTCCTTCAGCATTTTCAATCCTACCTATAAGTTCCGGAAGATAATCAGCGAGTGTTCTGTCAAAAGATAAACACTCTGCTTTGGCCAATTTGGTAGCAGCTACAGCGGTATATAACTTGCTAATACTGGCAATCTTGAACAACGATTTTGGGTCGGCTGGTATTTTCTTTTCTCTATCTTTCCAACCACCTGTATAAAATGCCGGTGGTTTTCCTGCTTCATTCACATAAACAATCATGCCATCAAACCCATGTCCAATGGCTTCATCTACTTGTTCTTGAACTGTATCGGGTAGCGGCAAAATCCAAGCCTTTACCAAAATCCATGGTACAAAAAACATGGAGATCGCGGTTCCACCTAACAAAAGGATTCTAAATATTAAGATCTTTTTTTTCTTAGTCATAAAAATCTGATATGATAATTTTTAATTAGCAACAACGTGTTGGCTATGATTTGTGCGGGAAGAAATTCGGCAGAATTTCAACCAAAACAAATCAACTTATTTGTTATCTCTTTTCTCAATTCTAAAACTAAGGTAAACATAAATTATACACATTGTTAGCTGCTCTTTTATCTGCTTACATCATTCAGCTTTTTAGCTTTCCTCAAATCTAAAGACAACAGAAACAGAATAATGACCAAAGGAGGAAAAATGAAGTTTATAATTGCTCCTGGCGCTGTCCCGTTAGTTTCAATCGGTTTTAGAGTTCCTAATATGAAACGCATTAAATACTCTATAAAGATAAACAGATACATTAATGGGATTAAGGACCTGTATCTCCAACTAACTATTACATAAAATATTCCCATAATCAGTTGTGATAATCCCCAAAGTGAAAAAATAAGTATTACAGCACTGGCTCCTTCATCCGTAAAAGTGTCCAGGGGAATTGTTGCTATCGTTTGAGCGCCTCCGTCAGGTGCAAAAATGTGGATTAAGCTTCTTACTAAAGTCATTATTGTAAAAAGATAGAAAAGGTATAATGCTATTTTTCTACCTTCATAATTGTTATTTATTTCTTTAGGTAAAACTTTCATTATTCGGTTCTTTTATTGCAGCCAACGCTCAGTATAAGAACAGTGGCGACTTGAAGTCATTATTCTTTCAAGTCGCCACCAAATATCGGAATTTCTGATTGCTCTCCAAAAGAACTTCAGATGCTATTGTTCAAATACTTTGTTGTGTGCTTTAAGTATTTTCTGATCAAGGATTTTAGTTGTTTAGATGTCCTTCAAGGCTGTCAATGATTACGTTGTAGAATCCTCCAAAAAGATCTTTCATTTGTTCTTTAACTTCTTCTGAGGATTGAAATTCACAACTCCATTGAATCTCACAACTTGATGAGCCAGTCGGGGTTATTTTTATATCGCTAACATAGCCTGTAACAGGAAATGGACCTTCGGTTATTTTATATTGCATTTCTTTTTCTCCATCGTTTGCAAAATTGAGTACTTCATGGATTGCTGCCCCATCAGGCATAAAACAGGTTCTTTTGGCTCCCGCTCCAGTTCCTTCAGTTACAGAACGTTCTACAGGGGAATAATTTTCAATTCCTCTGAAGGAAGATAAAGTCTCCCATGCACTATCGGCTGAAACGTTGATCGATTTGTTTACAATAACTTCTGTCATAATAATTAGATTTAAATGTTAATACGACAAAACTATTATAGATCAATATGGAATAAAATAATTGCGTTCAGAAATACTATTATACAATAAAAGCTAATTGTTCATCAATATAGCTATGTAATTCTTCTACAGGACGAATTTTATACAAAATACTCATGCTAAATATGATTCCTACCAGAAAATCAGCATATTCATTAATTCGTGCTTTATTTTTGAATTGCCCAATATGATATGCTTTTTCCAAGACAACGAGATAACTATCTCTTAAAACTTTTAGATACTCATCGTAACGTTTAACTATATCCTCGTTTTCATTTCGCAATTCAACAACCGTATTTACCATTAAGCAACTTCTGGGAAAAGTTTTGTCAAGCAGTGCCTCTATTAATTTATAGAAAAAGTCCTTTAATGATTCCAGCCCTTCGGTTGATTCTCGTAACTTTCTCAAAAAGGGATCTGAATAATTTGTTGTATAGTAATCCAAGGAATCCAGAAATAACATGTCTTTTGAGTATTTGTTATATAAGACCGTATGGCTTATGTCAAGTTCTGCAGACAGGTCTTTCACAGAAATCCCTTTAAATCCTTTTAACCAGAATATTTCCTGGGCTTTTTCAACCATCTCACTGTAACTGCTATTTAGTACCCTCGCCATATTTTGATAATATTACGTTAATTCCATTTGAAATATAGTTTTCTCGCTGTTCAGGCGAATGAATAAGACAAAAACTCATAATCGTACAAAACAGACCAACCAAGTGCCTGGCATAGTGATCCGGATTAGATTCATATCCATTACGTATCAATAATGCCATCAATAAACTATTAATTTCTGACAAATAATTGTCGAGATTTTCTTTTATTCTGTTATCACTGTCGGCCAGTTCAGTTCCAACGTGGATAATATAGCACCCCGTCATCGGTTTATTGTCTTCCCAGAAAGACGCATAGAACTTTTTTAAGGTATGAGTCAGATCTTCATTTAATTTTAATAACTCTAATTTCTCTTCACAATATCTTTCCTTGTATAATTTTAATGAAGCATATAGAATACCTTCCTTATTGTTAAATTCATGATATAGTGAAAAACGATTAACCCCTGTAGCTTCAACAATATCATTTATGGAGCAGCCATTGAATCCCTTTCGCCAAAATAAATCAATTGATTTTTCTAGAACTCTATTTGTATTGTATTCTTTATATCTCATTTTTATTTCGCACAACGACCTGTGTATGATTAGTTGCGGGTTGAAGTTTACAAAGTGAATCAGAAATGCGAAAGCATTTTAACGAAGTAAACCGTGTAAGGACTTTCCTTTCTTTCTTTATGTTGTTTGGTTGATATTTTTGATCTATTCAAATGGGCATCAATTAATTATACCCGTTGTTGTACAAAGTTATTTGTATTGCATACTTTTTCAAAATTAATTTTGAATTGAATTAAGGTTTAGTTTATATTCATCTAAACCAGGCTGTGAATACTCCATGGCTAATTCTATTGCTTTCTCATAATTCAAACGAGCGTTTTTTAAATCTCCCATTGCTTTATAAACATTTCCAAAACAATTAAAGACTCTAGCTGACCAAGGATATTCTTTTACTCCTTTTTCTAATAACGTATATGCCGCTTCAGTATTTCCATGTTTCAAATAAAATTCTCCATAGCTTATATATCTAAAATCGCGGATATAATCTTTTGAAAAATAATCTAATTCTTTCATTAAAAACTCAAACTCTTCATAGTTGTCTGTTGCCATTGTAATTCGAAGGATATTTATTTTTGTTCTAAAATGAATGTCAGAACTAATCCCATATTTTAATCCCCGGTTTTTATAAAAGTTAAGTACATTTTGATATCCTCCTGCAGATTTATAGTCATCATAAGAAGCAAAGCTGATTGGCATATATGGTTTATAATAGTTTTTAATTCCATTATAAATAATATGATAAGGAGTTGACCAATGATCTTCATTAGGAAGTGTATTTGTAACCCATTTTAAATTATGATGCGTTTTCTTTTTTAAAGAATTAGTAAAAGAGTTATAATTTTTTATCGACCATGTTTCTGAAGGACTGAGACCACCATATAAGTACTTGTCATGCTTAAATGATTTTGAGGTAAATTGATTTGAATATTCATTACCCCATTTGAGTGCACTTGCTACAAAGTAGGCAGAAAACATCTCAGGATTTTTATATAAAGTATTAAGAACAAAATCCCCGGCATCTTCCCAACCAAAAATCATTCTATCATTATTAACCCTGTAGTTTTTATTTATATAGGGGAATAATTCTTGCTTAATAAATTTTCTAAACTCTATTTCGTGTTTGGGAGATTTAAAATAAATTCTTCTTTCGCTCCAGTCTTTACTCTTTATACCCACAACAATAAATTCTGGTGCTTTATCACGCCAATTAAATGCTTGTTGGAAACCTACACCATAATAAAAATAAGTTTGACCATCTAGGACATAAAGGGTTGGATACCTTTTTTTAGAATGCTTATAATTATTTGGAAGGAAAATTTGTATTTCTTTTTTATGGTTTAAAATCTCAGAGTCAATGTTTTTATTTTCAATGGTTTGTGAAAAAGTCAATGATGTGCTCAATATAAGTAATAGTAATATTTTCATCTCTACATATGATTTATAGAAAACGAAAGTATAAAATAGCTTGATGTTGAAATTGAAGTACTTAAAGTTTAACATTAAATTATATCTATTCAATAGATGATGATTTAAGCTGGAATTGTGTTACAACGTTTTGGGTAAGGTAACCGTTTCAATTTTGAATTGGAATTAAAAAACTCGAATACGCACTTTTACGGCTAATATTTTTACACATCGTTACTACACGTTATTATCTTTTAATTCATTGCAACAATTGGCTCAAGAAAATTTATCATAACAAAAACAAACTACTTGCTTCCGATCCAGGTTGCTTTATGCCATAGCTTTTCTAAAGGGCCCTGTTTGAAGCGTTTGTACCATATGTTGCTGATATACAATTGAACAATTACCATGAGAATTCCAATGATCAAACTGGCAGTATAGCCCAGGTATGGAGCCAAATTCAATCCTATTGGAAAAAATATGATCGCGCCTAAAATGGATTGTGTAATGTAGTTTGTAAGGCTCATCTTTCCATAAATTCTGAATTTGTCCATCCTCCTACTCAATGAACTATTGTAGTACGTAATTACAAACGAGGATACAATGATCAGTGTGAAAGCCAATTTTTGCCACATGTCCAGGGCGGTCCCTATGCTTCCTTTAATTACGCTGCTTGTTGCTTGATCATACCATTCTACCCTTAGCGGATACAATGCACCAAACAACAGCGATGCAATAATCAAAAGCTTAATCCAAAATCTTGTGTTCTCTTTTGAATGGATAAATAAGTTCTTTCTGCTGAAGAGAAATCCGAGCAAAAAGAGTCCAATGGTCTGAACAAAACGGCCTCCATTCACAGCCCATAACAAACTGGCCTTTTGTCCGGTGGTTATATTCACCCAAAAGAAGGTGGCCAGTTTACCGCTTTTCACACCCTCTATTGTTTTACCATATAAGCCTCCGACATTAAGATCCGGCCACGTATAGGAGTCATTGATCTGGCTACTGATAAAATGAAACAATTCAATGGGCTGAATTAAGCAAATGATAGCAATGATAAGTATCGCTTTGTTGCTCATTTTGGAAACTAAAACCAAAGATAGTCCGGTAAATACAAAGAGTAACAGCACATCACCCCCGGGAAAGAATGCAGCGTTTATTGAGGCAAATACACTCAGAAGCATAAGCCTCCAGATAAAACGCCACCTGAAATCAACTCCCTTATTTTGCTGATTAGTGAATTGAACGAAAAAGGTAAAACCAAACAATAGCGCAAATATGGAGTATCCCTTACCGCCAATAAGCGAAAAAACAACGTTAAACACCACAGAATCGAGAGCAGTTAACCATTCCGGTTGCAGCATCTTATCAGGATAAACAGGATAAATAAAATGCTCTACACTGTGTATTATGGCTATTACCATTACCGCAAATCCACGCAGCGCATCAACAATATCGATCCTCGATATTTTAGTAAAAGTTGTTTCGTTCATTTTTTCATGTGTGGTAACGGCCCAGGCTATGAAGCGTAGAGGCCTTTAGGTTCTTTATTGATTAACGAGATTCTAAAGTCAGTAGAGTTTAGAAATAGAGTACAGCCCCTATGATTTACAGCCAATGTTACCTGCTGGCTTTCCATTTTTGATTTAACATGTTATTCAATAAATCAAAGTAATTCCATCCGATTTTTCTGGCAGAAAGTAAAGTCAGACTATCTTGGTTATTTCTATGAGCTCTTGATGGTCCAGTCATATTCGGTTTCATATTTAAGTCGAATAGGAAATATTTACCTTTTTCGTTTGCCCTACAATCTATTCTAATTGGTGCTTTTATTCCAATTAACTCTGCTGATTTGACACAATGTTCATACACTTCTTGAATTTCTGTTGTCTGAAACTCATTATCGCTCAAAACCTCACTATTTTCAATAACAGCTACTATTCCGTTGTAAGGTGCGATTCCGTCATTATGATTAAATCGTTTGACTGCAGGTAAGCACCAAGGTCTATTAAAAAATTCCTCGTTGTTATTTATCACATAATTTCCTTGAGGCATTACTGTAATTGTAATTTCCTGTCCGTTTAAATATTGTTCAACATAAACTGCGTTTCCGTAACTTTTTTCTGAAAAAATCTTGGTCAAATTTTCTATGAGTTCATCGCGATTATCAATTTTGGTAACACCTTGACTTCCCCTTCCTCTAATGGGTTTAAGAACCAACGGAAACGCTAATTCTAATGATAAATCATTGTAGTTCTCAATAGTGATAAGCTCGTTTTTAGGAATGTGAATATTATTAGATTTCAATAAACTATTGGTAAACATTTTATCATCATAAACATCAACCATTTCAGGTTTTTGTCCAACTATTTCCAATTCTTTATCAAGATAGCTTTCTATGGTATGGTGTTGATATAGAACTGTATTTAGCCAAAAGATTTTTGCTCCTTTTTGTAATGCTGTCTCAATCCCCTTTTTCGTGTCAGGAAAAACCCAATCCTTGTCATTATTTTGATTTGGATTTTCAATAGGCGTAATTACATCAATATTGTTTTCTAATAACTCAAAAGCAATATCAGCTCCGCTGTCAGAATAACCTCCAGGTTTCATAGGTTTTTGAATTCCATCTTTTACGGGTGGAAGTTGAGCTTGGTACAATATTGCTATTTTGTTCATTACGTTTTGTTCAGCTTGCAGGCAACGACAAGTATAAAGGGCGTTTTAATGCCCTTTATACAATGTTGTAAGCAGTTTTAGTCCTTCAGCGTTATAACAACACGATCGAGTTCACCTGTGAATTTGAACGGATTACCTTCATACCTTGGGTCCACTTGAGTACCCGTGTCCATACCTAAATCAAATGTCTCGGCAAGTGAATAAGTCGATATATGAGTGGTTTCGAAATAAACTTCGTCTTGTTTTTCACCATTCACGAACAAAGCTCCAGTTCCAGGCCAAGGAATTATTTTGCCACCTTCAAGTTTTGAACGATCAAGGATAAACTCAAATTTCAATGTGACCTTGCCTTTTGGTAGCGTCTTAGATTCGAGTTGATGATGAACGCCATCCAAAAAATTATAGTTGTATCTCAACTTTCCATCTTTAATGTACATAGTATAACCGCCTGTCATACCACCGCAGGCCACAATTACACCTTCTTCGGAACCATCTAATTCTAATGTTGTCTCAATCGTGTGAGACCTTCCTTTAACAGGAGCAGAAGCTTTTTCAGCAATTCTTGTTGCCCCGGGCGCATAGTAAGTGAACTCTTTTTTGTCGCCAAAAAGAACATAATTGACGGCATTTAGTCTTGCGAGCATATCATCATACATTGGATATACATTATTATCCCAAGCTTCTTCCTCAAATAGCTTCTTCAATTCTTCCAGTTTTTCCGGATATTCAGCTGCCAAGTCATTACTTTCTGAGAAGTCTTCTTCAACATTATAGAGTTCCCAAACATCTTCTTCAAATGGTGCTCTACGGTTGATATCCCATGGCATTCTGTTGGCATGTAAAGTCACAGCTTTCCAACCATCTGCCCAGATGGCTCGGTTTCCAAACATTTCGTAATACTGGACTTTCTTAGCATTTGATGCATTTGGATTATCAAAGGCATAGTTCATAGGTATGCCTGTAAAATCTTGTTGTGGAATCCCATGGTATTCCTCTGGGAGTTCAGCACCAACTGCTTCCATGATCGTAGGTGCTATATCTGTGATATGGTGATATTGATTTCTAATTTCACCTTTTGCTTTGATTCCTGCAGGCCAGTGAACAACTAATGCATCTTGCTGACCACCTCTATGCTCAGATTGTTTAAAGTATGGAAAAGGTGTGTTGCCTGCCATGGCCCAACCCGCATGATAGTGCGGATACGAATCCCATTGGCCCCAATTATCATAATGTCTCATGTTGGCTTCAAAAGGTGTTTGAAGTCCGTTCAAAACATAAGTTTCGTTAAATGTACCTTGAAGTCCTCCTTCTCCAGACGCACCGTTATCAGCTGTAACAAAAATGAGTGTATTATCTAGCTCACCAATTCTTTTCAGTGTTTCTACAACTCTTCCTATTTGGAAGTCAACATGTTCCATTTGTCCAGCAAAAACTTCCATTTGTTTGGCATAGAGCTTTCGCTCCTCATCGGTTAACGAGTCCCAAGCTGGAATTTCTTCAATTCGCTTGGATAAGTTGGTATTCTCAGGGGCAATTCCCAATTCGATCTGTTTCGCCAAGATTTGCTCTCTGGCTTTGTCCCAACCCATGTCAAATTTCCCTTTGTACTTGGCGATGTACTCGTCTGGTGCATGATGTGGAGAGTGCATTGAACCTGAGGCCCAAAGCATCATAAATGGTAGATCCTTGTCCAAAGACTTGTGGCCTGTAATCCATTCAATAGCTCGATCAGCTAAGTCCTTGTCAAGGTGTTCTGATTTTCTATAGGGTTCTGGGTGGTGATCGTCCCACATTACTGGAATAAATTGGTGGACATCAGCCGCCATGAAATTATATCCATGATCAAACCCTTCATCGCTTGGCCATCTGTCAAAAGGCCCAACCTGCGATACTTCATACAATGGCGTATGGTCCCATTTCCCTAAGGCATAGTTAACATAACCTTCTTCTTGTAGATAATTGGCTACCGATTTAGCCGATGGAGGCACGATGGCATTATAACCAGGGAACCCCATAGCCGTTAAGGCGTGAGATCCTAAACCAATCTTATGAGGATTGCGACCTGCCATCAAACTAGCCCTAGAGGGAGAACAAAGGGCCGTTGTATGAAAATTGTTAAAACGAAGGCCGTTTTCTGCCAAAGCATCGATATTTGGTGTTTCGATAAGTCCACCAAATGATTCGACCTGAGCAAAACCAACATCATCTAACAGAAATATAATCACGTTCGGTGCGTCTGAAGGTGGTCGCTTTTTTTCGGGCCACCACTCTTTTGAATCTTCGTAGCTCTCTGCTATTTTTCCTTTGAATTCCTGCCCGTACTGAGCAAAATTGCTGTCTTGATCGTCTTGCTTGAAACTAGTATTACAACTCCATAAAAGTGATACTCCGAGCAAGATCATAATAAAGTACTTGTACATATTTATAAATTTTGGATTATACATTGCTTACAACGTGTTGGGTATGAGCAGTGCTCACACGAGTTGGATTGTTTTTTTGATTGGCCTGCCTTTTGGCAGGTTTGTTACTACTTTATTTTTCACTTTTCCTATCGAAGGATGAACGGAGCATTGGTCATACCCGTTGTTGGGTACTGGCTTGCCATTTTAGACTACCTGATTTCAGGATTGTAAATTGACTTTTACGCTTTCTTCGACCATGATCGACCTGCCAGGTGAATATTCACTTCTATCGGTTTCTGCAAAACTGTTTTTAAGTCTAGCCATTTTTTTTCGCACTGCTGTTTTTCAGCTTGTACCCAACGGTGTGTGTATGATTAGTTGCGGGTTAAGTTTACAAAGTGAATCAAAAATGCGATAGCATTTTAACGAAGTAAACTGTGTAAGGATTTTCCTTACTTTCTTTATGTTGATTTATTGATAATTGTGATCTTTTCAAAATGGCAGCAATTAATTATACACTTTGTTGTGTGTAGGTTTTTTTATTGTTTATAAATACTGTTACTTTTTTCGCTTTTTCAAAGTCCACATCAGTAAGCCATATTTTTAAATTCTGATTTACCATTTCAAGATTTAAGTTGGCTTTTTTCTTAAATTTTCCACCAACTGCACTACCAGCAAATAAATCCACAATTATGCTTAGAGTCGAAATTAACCAATTCGTCCGTTCTGCATTGAGTTTCGCATTTTTCAGTTCTCTGAATGAGTAGATTCCACTGTTTTTTGGTTCAGAAGCATCAACGATTTCAAATTCGTTTTCATTCAGAATTATTTTCAGTTCAGGTTTATTCCTTAATTCAACGGTTTCGGTCATTTTTGCGTTCGGATTTTAACTTACACACAACGGTGTGTGTATGATTAGTTGCGGGTTGAGTTTACAAAGTGAATCAGAAATGCGATAGCATTTTAACGAAGTAAACTGTGTAAGGATTTTCCTTACTTTCTTTATGTTGATATGTTGATGATTTTGATCTTTCCAAGATTGAAGCAATTAATTATACACGTTGTTGGGGGCAGTTTAATCTTGCCGTATCTCATTGGTTCCCCAGAGTTACAGCCACAATTATTATTGAGAGCGCTAGTAAAGCAATTAAGGCAACACTGAAAACCTTTGTTAGTTTGCCATAATCCCTGAAGTCTAGCATCGTATTTGATTCGTTACTTGACACGATGTGATTAGCTGCTATTAATCTATCTATTTCTACCTTATCAGAACTGAGTAAAAAATACCTGATACCTTCTGCAATGTTAGGTTGTTCGTTTGTATTCGAATAATAGTCTATCCCATTTTCTTGCATCACAGATTCGAACAAGATTTTATCCTTTAACGGAATATATAACTTGAAACTATCATCTAACCTTATATTTTTATTCAAATTCCCCAATGTTGTTCTAATTGCCCCCAACGGTTTGGGTATGAGCAGTAGCTCTTACACGAGCGTTGATTTAAAGGTTTGGTTTGCTTTCTTATTCAATTTTCCTTGTGATGACAATCTGAGGTATTGCTTATACCCGTTGTTGTAAACTGTTTTTAGGAGAAATAATACCCCACATAGACGAATACATTGCCGTTTTCCTTTCTTACCGAAATAGAGAATTCATCATATGAGTCATGTGGAATCACGACGTATATTGAATCATTCTCGGACATTAAAGTATATTGTTTTTTTGAGATTTGATTCTCTAGATGTTCAACGTCTGATTCATCGAGAATATTTTGGGCTATCCACATTGCCTTTTCAAACCAATAATTTATATCTGTGAGTTCAACCGAGGTGTCCGAAGATTCTAATTCTCCAGACATTCCGAAATGAACGCAGCCACCTCTGCGAGCCTTTAAGACCTCACCATTATCAAGGATGATTGTAGCCTCTTTTTTATCATTGTCCCAAACATAATTTGAGAATACACCTTTGGTTTTTATGAACTCATCCGTTTGAGTGGATTGGTCAAAGACACATTCTTCATCCTGCTGAGCGAAAAGAGGAATTGTAGTAAGAAATATGATCGTAATGAAGATCTTCATTTAATAGTTTACAACGGTGAGTATATGAGCCGTTTTTAATGGCTTATATACAGTGTTGTGTGTCGTATCTTATAATAAGGTTTCGTATTTATCTTTATTCTGAATTATTCTTTTAATCTGGTTAGAACACGTTCCCAAACTTCCGCTTCGTCCCAGCTTTCATGGTCCCCTTTTAATTTGAATACTTCCTCAATAATATCAGGTGTTTGAAAGTACAGTTCCACTATTGCTAAAATAGTTGTATGCCCTTCGTCATATCTTTCAAAAACTACCTTTTGTTCCGAAATAAATTTTCCTGAATATCTACGTATCATTCCATTTGGACTTAAAAAGTCTAATAGCACAGTTTGATAATCAGAACTAAATCCAATGATTCCTTTGTCCGTTGCATATGTTTTTCCTTTTGACTGATAGAATATAAATTGTTCATATCCCTTCTCAAATGGCAATACTTTCCATATTTCTGTAGAGTCATTGCCCATTTCTATTCTCCAGCTTCCAATTAATTTTTTCGTCAATTCTACCTGGTCGATGTCTCGTTGAGAAGATTGGGCTTGAAGTTTCGTGAAGAAAAGAAGGGTGATCAGCACAGTGAGTAGTAATGAAATAATTTTTTTCATAAATATTAGGTTTTGTAATGACACACAACGGTGTGTGTATGAGCAGTAGCTCCTCCACGAGCGTTGATTTATAGTTATAGTTTTATTCTTTCTTTAATTTTCCTTGTGATGATGATCTGAGCTATTGCTTATACACGTTGTTACCCAACGTTTTTAACATCCGCAATAAAGTTCAACTATTGTTTTATTATTCTTTTCTTTTATTTCAAAATAGCAACCAGGATTAACTTCTTTCGGTTCAAATTTTGAGTTGTCTTCTTTCCATACATTTTGGTCAATGTCCATTTTGTCAACCTCATAAATTTTCTCTATCCATTTCATTAATTCAGCCCGATTTATTTTCGGCAATTCCAAATCCACGGAAATTCCGCCAGCCTCTTTACATTCAAAAACAGAATATTTTATTCCGTTTTCAAACTCCTGTGTAAATGCACATACTTTAGACTTATCCCATTCGTAGTATTCCAATTCAGATTTTTCAGAAGTCATTTTATAATTATTAATCAAATAATTGAATATAACTTCTGTATTCTCTCCACTTGATATTTGTTCTTGTAATTTTATAACATTTGGTTCAATTGGAATAAAGTCTTGTCCAAAAGTCAAACTGGAAAGAATGAAAAATATGAATGTAAAAATGAGGTTTTTCATAATGTTGGGTAACGGTTTGGGTATGAGCAGTAGCTCAAGAACGTTGGTTTGTTTTTATTATTTGGTTTGTTGTTTCCTTTTCATTTTCGTTTCGGAGACGGATTGAAGCTATTGCTTTTACCCGTTGTTGGCAAATGTAATTCATAGAAGGCACTCAAGGACTATAATTCTTTTCATAGAAGAATTGAGTGTTCCTTGTTTAAAGATCAAATCGTAAAACTTTTGTTTATCTCCAGTTCTTTTATAAGCAGCATAATCCTTGTAGAACCCGACAGAATTTTCCATTTCTCTAATTGCTTGATACCATTTACCCCTGAAGTTAAAATACCTTACTTCCGATATCATTTTAATAATTGAATCTTGATCAGTCATTGAATTAATCTTGGGATAGTATCTTTCATATTTGTATACCTGAGACTTTTCTGTGGAATTGATTTGATCTAATAATCTTGCTTTCACATAAGGCGTCTGATGTGGAAGAAACATTATACCATCTTCCTCTACTCTGTCATAAGAACTATTCGGTAAGATCCAAACTGAATCTGGATGATAATATAACTCTGATTCTAGTTGACTTTTCTCAAATCTTTGTTTAATCTCTATAGGGATTTTAACCCATTCTTTTGAATCACTTTTTGAGTAATCCGCAATAAATTCAAGATATGAGTCCGAAACATTCTCATTCAAATAATTAGTCTTTAGTATACTTTTCTCAAAGTCAGCTACAATTAAATCTAATGTTTCAATGTTCTTTGGGCCAAGAATATTTTCATAACCATTATTTCCATTACGATTTGTGCAACTTAGAAGAATTAAAAATAAAAGCAGAATCGTTCTCATATATATTTGCCAACTGGTTTTATATAATTCAACAATACCAAATATCAGTAATTATCCTGGGATAACGACGTATTGTTTGAGTTATTTTGGGATTTTGATAGTTGCTTTAAAATATGGTCCAAGGGGCTTTCTATCGCTAACATATCTCTTTTGCTTACATGTGTATAGATCATCGTTGTTTCCGGTCTCGAATGGCCCAGCAGTTCCTGAATATACCTCAGGTCCACCCCTTGTTCCAGCAAATGTGTGGCATAGCTGTGCCTCAAAGTATGCGGAGTTACTTTCTTTTGAATGCCGGCAAGTTTACAGGCCCTTTTCAAAAAACTCCTTACGCTCGTTGCCGCGTAGGGCCTCCCCTCTGTTTTTCCTTCTACAAAATATCGAACCGGCCGGTAGGTCATTAAATAATGCTGCAGCAATTGTCGGAAACTTTCTGCCATCTGTACATACCGGTCCTTTCTCCCCTTTCCGCATCTGATAAAGATCTGCCTTCTGTCCATGTCAATATCATTGAGCTCCAGGCCGATCAGTTCCCCGATCCTCAAACCCGAAGAATACAAAAGTGCCAGAACGGCTTTGTGTTTGGTATTTCTGGTATTCCGTAAAAGCTCAACAACCTCCTCTTTAGAGAGTACTGTAGGCAGGAACCTGCTTTTACCCGGACGCTCCAGGCTCAGGTTCTTAATGCCGCTTTCAGGATGAAAATTTGAAAATTGCTTGATGGCGCTGATCACCTGCCGATGCGTGCTCACAGCGTACCTCCTTTTTACGCAAACCTCCTCCACAAACCGTTCCACATCCCGGTTGCCGATTTCTGCCACCGGCTTGCCTTTTAAAAAAATGGTAAAATCCAGTATGTGGATATAATAAGTTCTCACTGTGCTCTCGCTCAGCACTTTTCCCCGAAGGTATTTTACATAACCCCTCAGGTTTGATTTATCACGAGCGGACAGGGCCTTGGCACTTCTGCTTCGAATCCCCTTGATCAGTTCCCTGTCTCTTCGTTCAATGCTTACCACGGGATTCTCGGGTCCTATTCCATTTAGATTGACCTTTCCTACCCGGCCAAAGGCATACCGCGCCTGCTGGAAGTTCCTATTTGAATAAGGGATATGCCAGCACCTGAGCTTAGGACTCCAGACAGCTCCCAAGGACCGGGCAATTCCAATAAGCCCCTTATCGTAATCAAACTGAAAAATAAGTTCCAGCGACCCATTGATCACTCTTTTGAAAAAATGAACCGGCTTCCTCATGATCTTTTTAGATTTAGAGGGCTTCTTGCGGGCACCCGTCAATGGTATTGACCAACCGGGTAATACCCAAAAAGAAACCTGTTTACCATATCTTGGTCCATCAGGGGCCATTAAGGTTAACAGGTTTGTTCTGGTATGTGTATTATCTAAAATCAGTGGGATACCAATACTCGCGTTACGCTCAGTCACAAAAGAGTGACCGAATGTTTCATTTCTATCGACATAATTGGGGAGACAATATTCAGCAGCTTATTGGTCTTAAAATTATTCATTTTTTCTAATATTTTAACATAATCAATAAGTTTTTTCTTGAAAAACAAGTATACTCTTGTTTTTCAATGTCATCAAAATCAAAAATTATAAAATCCGGTATCAGATATGGCTCAATTCTTCAATGAGTTCAAAACACCCGCCGTTTTTCAGGTATTGGGTATGATCCTCAACAGAACGAAAGTCCCGCTGGCTGATTTCTTTACAAAGCATCATATCATCGGTAAAAACATGAAAGCTTCGCATGATCTCTTGGGCTCTTGGATCCTCGCTGGGAGAACCTGCTTCATGTTTTTTACACCAGTCCAGAGCGTTCATCCATATGGTTGCTGCCAGTGCCCCACAGGCACTTCCACTGAGTCCTAAGCCTCCTGCAAAACCGGCCACCATGACCATCTCTTCATTTGAGGCGCCCATCTTACGGGCCACCTCCGTAGCACAGCTTTGTGCAAATTGAAAATCAAAAGGCTTTTCATCCAAAGATTTTTGGGCCTTTTCCACGGCTATAGGTGCCCATTCCTGTGCCAGCCTGAAACAGTGTAAAAACCTTCCGCTTAGCATATATTTGGCAAAACTGAGATTATTGTTAAAATCGCAACGGGTAATTTCCCGGCACTGGGTCGTACTTTCATGGGTTTCAAAAGAGTCCATCAATTCCCTGGTGGCTTCCACGGCTACCCGTATGGCCTGGGAAAGGTGTTCACAGCGTCGATAGGCTTCAGCACCTACTGCCAGCGAAGCTCCCCATAACATTCCGCACTGATACCCGGCCTTCATGATTCCTCCCGCCAGAGGATCAGCAGCGCGTTCTTCGGCTTTCTTGTTCTCGCCAAAAGCCCGGTTTAATAAATAAAAATAAGTTTGTGAACAGGTTCCTAACTTTCTGAATACTTTTTTTGCATCCTTGATACTTGCCTCGGCTTCCCTTCTCTTTGTGTCCATGACGAATGATTTATAATTTCACATGAAATTATAAATCAATTCTCAATTCCCAAATGATCTGGGTCAACAAGATCATTGATTCTCATTAGCCTGTAACCGTTTTCTTTGTAAGGTGGTTCCTTTGATCAACTGGCTTTCCGCTCCGTGCCCGAGGGCTTATTGCTTCTTCGCTTGGAAACAAAGAAATCGTGATAACTTTTCGGGTTTACCACCTCTCCTTTTTTCGATAACAATTTTATGGAAATGTTTCGCTCTTCCGCTTTCACCACAAAATCGTCAAGGATCTCGATCACGTCGTTATCAAGGTATTTTGTATTGGTTACATCAAGTTCCAGGAAAGAATCTTCGGGTAATCTGTCCAGCTCCTTCAAAATGGCTCCCTTGTTGAAAAAAGTAACTTCTTCAGCTAAAGTCATCTTGATCTTGCCATCGTCCACATCCTCTCCTTCTTTGTGCAAAAAGTGAGAGTTTTGATAGCTCTTGAACAGGATAACAATAATTCCAACCAATAGCCCCAGGCCAATACCCACAAGTAGATCCGTAAAGATGATACCCAGTACCGTAACAACAAACGGTACAAACTGCTTCCATCCCAGTTCGTACATGCTCTTAAACAGCGCCGGCTTGGCAAGTTTAAATCCTACCACCAGTAAAATGGCTGCAAGTACAGAAAGCGGGATCATATTCAACAGGTTTGGGATCAGAATAACCGATACCAGCAAGAACAATCCGTGTATGATGGCCGACATTTTGCTTTGGCCACCTGACTGAATATTTGCAGAACTTCTAACAATCACCTGCGTAATAGGTAATCCACCAATCAACCCGGAAATGATGTTTCCGGTTCCTTGTGCCAAAAGCTCCCGGTTAGTGGGTGTCACGTTTTTATGAGGATCAAGTTTGTCTGTTGCTTCAACACAAAGCAGTGTTTCCAAACTTGCCACCAGGGCAATCGTAAAGGCAACCACCCATACTTCTGTGTTGGTTATAGCGGCAAAATTAGGTATGGTAAACTGTGCCATAAATGAAGAAAAATCTTCAGGAACAGGTACACTTACAAGGTGTGAGGATGATATGGATAAAATCTCGTTCGACTTGGTCATGACAAAAAAGATAATACCTACAACTACTGCCACTACAGGTCCCTGGATCAGTTGAAATATCTTGGCTTTCTTTGAAAGTACCTTCTCCCATAAAATCAATATAGCCAGCCCGATTATCCCGATAAGGGCCGATCCTGGCTTGATAAAGTTAATAGCCTGAAAGATTTCGGAAAAGGTATTTTCCCCGTCCACCTGCAAAAAGGCGAAATCCCCTTCAGGATCCGCATCGTAACCAAAAAAGTGTGGTATTTGCTTTAATATAATGATGATCCCGATTCCCGTCAGCATCCCCTTAATTACTGAAGATGGAAAATAATATCCAATGACACCGGCTCTAAGCAGTCCAAAGATCAATTGGATGATACCTCCTAAAACCACCGCTACAAGGAAGTTCTCAAATCCTCCTAGAGCTCCAATTGAGGTCAGTACGATCGCTGCCAGACCTGCAGCCGGGCCGCTTACACCAATATTAGAGCCACTTAAAGCCCCTACTACTACCCCTCCTACGATCCCGGCAATAAGACCTGAGAACAAGGGAGCCCCACTGGCTAGAGCAATTCCCAGACAAAGCGGAAGCGCTACAAAAAATACCACGATACTGGCTGGAAAATCACTTTTTAAATTACTGAAGAGTCCTGTTTTTTTCATATTGTTCAATATTTGCGATTGGCAAATATAACAAAATATTCACACACAATAGTTTTACTATTATGGCAAAAAGTTAAAATATTATTAAATAGTGTAACTGTATTGACAATAAATGCCTAACTTTGAACTGTTCTTCTTTTAAACACCTGGCAAATGGCTGTAAACATTAGTATTACATTAAATCCCGGCCTTTATCTGAAAGACCCTCAGCAATCCAATTTGGGACGCAGAATCATAAAGCACAGTATCCTGCTGATCGAAAAATTAGGTTTTGAGCAGTTCAATTTCAAGAAGCTGGCAGAAAACATGAAATCTACTGAAGCTTCGATCTACAGGTATTTTGAGAACAAACATTTACTGCTTCTTTACCTGGTTTCCTGGTACTGGGAATGGCTTAATTACATGATCCAGATCAAAACCTTCAACATTGAAGATCCCAGAAAAAAGCTTGAGATCATCCTGCATACCTTTGTATCCATAAGCGAGGAAAATCCGGCCATTGATTATGTAAACGAATCCGCTCTGCACAGGATGGTGATTGCTGAGGGGACAAAATCCTATCATACCAAAGGCGTCGATGAAGAAAACAGCAAAGGTTTTTTCCTGAACTATAAAGAAATGGTCTCTACGGTTTCCGATGTGATCCTTGAGATAGATCCTGAATTCCCCTACCCTCATGCCCTGGCCAGTAATCTCTTTGAGATGACCAATAATCATTTCTACTTTTCGGACCACCTGCCCCGCCTTACTGATATCGATAACAAGGCCTCCCAGCATGAAGAAGTAGAAAAGATGCTGCGCTTCTTCGTTTCTAAATTACTGCCCTGACCTGCTGCCAGCTTGTTTTAAACCATATAATTGTATAAGATATACCTTCAGAAGGGTATATTACTAGATTTCAAGGCATTAAAAATACCCTCTTGAGGGTATTGTATGATTCGATATATCATTTTACATTTGATTTGGAAAAAGAAGATATTACTATTTAAATGAAGTAAATTTTATCAGGACATAAAAAGAATCGAATTCTTTGTTTAGCCTTTTGTCTTCACATTTCATCTTATCGGTCTCCCCTCAAAATCAAAACTTTTTGACGTGTGATACCTATGGGAAATTTTTATCTAAAACGATAGAATATTTACTGAGTTAAAACTGTATAAATGGTTTCCAGGATAAAGGAAATAACAACACGAAAAATCCCTCGAACTGACAGGTTCGAAGAAAAAATATCATGCAAACAAAGTCCGTTTATTAATCAAATTTTAATTTAAAACCCCTCATTATGAGAAAAATTTATTTAAGCGCTTTGGCGCTAATGATTGGAGCAATATCCTTTGCCCAGAACAATAAATCTACAGTTGTTCAGGACGGAGTCGATGGTACAAGTACGGTCAGCCAGGATGGAAGTTCCAATAACGCAATTCAATATCAGGACGGTACCACAAATATTGTTGGAATTGTTCAGAAAGGAAATGGAAATTATGCCAACCAAAATCAAAGAGACAATCAAGCTCCCGGCAATTGGGCTCATGCAAGCAATATTGCAACGATTAAACAAATTGGTAATGGTAACAAGGCATGGCAAACCCAAACCTACCTGTTGAAAACAGCTTTGGCTGAGCAAACAGGTAATAATAACGAGTCTCGTCAAACTCAATCAGGATTTGCGACCGACGCGAAAACCTATCAATCAGGTAATTCGAACAAAGCAACCCAAAATCAAGCTTCAACGGCAGATAATGCCTATATCAGACAGCCTGGAAATTCAAATGTTGCTATTCAAAACCAAATTGGTGGACGATACAACAATGTGGAAGCCGTACAATCTGGAAATGGAAACCGTTCGAACCAAACTCAAAAGGGATATGCATCTGGTGGAGATAGAAATATCGCAAAAGTGAATCAGTCAGGAAATTCTAACAGGGCGGTTCAGGATCAATCAAATCCTGGAAATATTCACGCCTTATTTCCTTCAAACGTAGCTGAGATCTATCAAAGTGCAGATGGTGGAAATGCGGTACAACATCAATATGGCACTGACGGTTACCAAAAAATTGATCAAAGAAATGGAGGATCAAATTACGGTTACCAATATCAGGATGCAGCTTCTGAGTTAGGAGATGCAACCTTACTGCAAAACGGAAGCGGAAACTGGTCACAGCAATGGCAGTATGGTATGAACAATAGCTCTGATGTGAACCAAACCGGAAACAGCATGTGGAGTAAAGTAACTCAATATGGTTCTGGAAATTCGAATACTGTAGTTCAAACTAATTAACTAACAAAAGGTACCTAACCATTAGAGTTGGGTACCTTCTTTGAATCATTTAACATACATACAAACCTGATAATAAAGTTTAATTTAAAACCCCTCATCATGAGAAAAATTTATTTATGCGCTTTAGCGCTTATGATTGGAGCAATATCTTTTGCTCAGAACAATAAATCTACGGTCGTACAAGAAGGTATAGATGCCGTAAGTAAAGTTGTTCAGGATGGAAGCTCTAATAGAGCGATCCAATACCAAAGAAACAGAGAAGGTTTGGTAGATATTTACCAAAAAGGTAATGGAAATTATGCCAATCAAGACCAGAATCCAATTTATCAGGGTAACCCGGCTAACGTAGTAACTGAGAATCGTGGAAAAGAAGCTGTTGCAAAAATTAAGCAAATTGGAAATGGAAATCGAGCTTGGCAAACTCAAACTTGGGATAATGAATCGGCTTTTGCAGAACAACGAGGAAACAATAATACCTCTCGCCAGTTACAAAAGGGTGCTGAAAATATCGCTGATGTAAAACAATATGATAATGGTCATACCGCTATTCAAAACCAATATGGAAGAAGAGTAGAGGCATATATAAACCAATCTGGCGCAAATAACAGGGCTAAACAAACTCAAAATAAAGGTGGTTTTGATGATTATGCAAAGGCAGTTCAGTCTGGTAGCAATAACTACTCAGAACAAACTCAAATGGGTAAAGGAAAAGGTCGAGGTCCTTCTAATGCGAATTATGTATATGTAAATCAGTCAGGAAATGGCAACAGAGCAATTCAAGATCAGTCAAATGACTTAAGTAATAATCAGCGTAATGTGGCAGAGATCATTCAAAAAGGGAACAATGGCCTGGCAATTCAAGATCAATATGGCACTAATGGAATGCAAAAAATTGAACAAAAAAATGGTTCAAACAATAATGGTTACCAATATCAGGATGCAGCATCTGAATTAGGAGATGCAACCTTGATGCAAAACGGAAGCGGAAACTGGTCACAACAATGGCAGTATGGTATGGGCAATAGCTCTGACGTGAATCAAGCAGGAAACAACATGTGGAGTAAAGTAACTCAAACAGGTTCTGGAAACCTGAATACAGTTGTGCAAACGAATTAATCTTCAGATTTGCTCAGAACATATAATAGTTAAATCTATTAAGTAATTTAATTAGCAATAGCGCCTAAAAACGCTATTGCTAATTTTCAAATTTAAAAATATCATGAAATGAAAAGGACAGTACTTTCATTATTATTCGGTTTGTTGAGTTATCCTGTGTTGATGGCCCAATTATCAGATAGCAATACCGAAGTAATCAATCAATATTTTCAGGTCAGTGTGAATGAGACTATGGTCGCTAAAACGGATAACGTTAAAACAAAACCAAAAGCAGGGGCCTATGTTGAGATTGTTCAGACGGGAGCTGAAAATAATATTAGAATAAATTCTTTGCAATCAGGAGATGAGCAAGTTATAACCCAGTCAGGGCAAAAAAATAATTACGAGTATTATAATTATTACTCTAATGAAAACTCCAGTATGCAGGTGAATCAGGAAGGCACCTTGAATTCAGTTCAGGTTTTTGGAGAAAACTCCCTGATGAAAGATGCGAAAATCAATCAGAAATCGGATTTTAAATCCATAGTGGTAAAGAATTATACCCGATAATTGAAGCAAATTTTAAAAAATACAGTTTTATATTTTTTCCTTTTTGGCACCCTGAGCATATTTTCCCAGGAAGGCAGAGAGGCACGCGATGTAAAGGCGAAGATCAATTTGTTTCAAAGCGACATCTTTGTGCAAATTGATGCTGTGATTGAAAATGGAGCCCATATTTATGAGGAAAGGTTAAGTTATCAATTGTTGCTACTTCACCGACAGGTGGGTACAAAAAGTTATGAAAAAGAAGAGCGCAGTGGTAATTTTGAATTGTTACCCAATGAAAAAAAAACCATTGCCAGCTATAAATTTAACATTGAAGAAAACGAAGAATTAAAGGCGTTCCTTTTTGTTCGGGATAAGAATAAATTGATCGCCAAAGATTCTGTCAATATAAACGAGGTGGTGGAAATTTTGCAAACCACTTCTATTCGTGAAGATGAAATTGAAATAATAGGCTTGGTAGTAGAAAATGTCAAGACGAAAATAGGAAAGGATTTTTACGATTTCTTTTACCAGAAATACAATGCTAGTGGGGCCAAATACCCATTTGTGATCAATATCAATGAAAAACCATTTCTGGGAGGAAGAGGCGCTCTTGTTTCAGTTGAAATAGGTGATGATAAAATTTTCGAATTTCAGGCCAGGCCGGATGAAGAGATGTTACAAAATGCTGCGGCCTATTCTTTGAAATTGATCGAAAATTATAGTAAAAACAGAAATACGACAGAAAAAGTTTATTAATAAAAATTGCAAATTATGAATTGGTTAAAACGTTTAATTTCGTTGCTCTTTTTATTTGGAGCACCCTTGTTTATGGCGGGGCAGGAATTGGTCTATGAACCCGTTAATCCCGCTTTTGGAGGAGACACTTTCAATTACCAGTGGTTGTTAAGCTCTGCCGAGGCGCAGAATATCCATGAAGAAGACAATGGCTTTTCTTTTGATGAACAATCAGAAATAGATAGTTTCAGTGAAAGTCTGAACAGGCAATTGCTCAACAAGATATCGAGCGACTTGTTTAGAGAGCAATTTGGAGAAGGAGAGATCCAACCCGGAACTTACATGTTTGGTAGTCTGGTACTCGAAATCTCACCTTCAACGGAAGGATTGCTTATCAATATCCTGGATACCCAGACCGGAGATCAGACTCAAATTATCATTCCAAATTAAACATCAGATGTTTAAACAAACTATCGTTGCATCAATACTGTTGGTATTGATTGCTGGTTGTGGGGCCAGATTGAAGCAACCTTTTCAGACTGAAAGCGCCAGAATTGGCGAGGAAACAAAACCCAAGAACTCAATATTGACAGGTGTATTGCCTGAGGAACCCATTGTGGTGGGCGTATATAAATTCCGTGACCAGACCGGTCAATACAAACAGGTAGAAAACGGAACGAGCTGGAGTACCGCCGTAACTCAGGGAGCTACGACCATATTGTTGAAATCACTTGAAGACTCAAAGTGGTTCACTCCTATTGAACGTGAAAACGTCAGTAATTTATTGAATGAACGTCAGATCATACGCTCAACCCGTAAGCAATACTCTAACGGACAGAATGTACAAGATGATTCTGATTTACTTCCACCTTTACTATTTGCGGGAGTGATTCTTGAAGGAGGAATTATTTCTTATGATTCCAACATTGTTACGGGAGGTGTAGGTGCAAGGTATTTTGGAACCGGAGGATCCAGCAAATACAGGGAAGACAGGATAACCATTTATCTCAGGGCAATCTCAACTTCCAATGGAAAGATCCTTAAAACGGTATATATTTCCAAAACAATCTTGTCACAAGCCATTTCAGCCAGTGTGTTCAGATATGTCGATGTCAAAAGGCTGCTCGAGGTTGAAATAGGTATCACTCAAAATGAACCCAAACAACTTGCGGTTCAGGAAGCCGTGGACAAAGCGGTTGAAGGCCTTATCATTGAAGGCATCATGGATGGCTTATGGTCACCCCAGGGAGGCCAACCAGAGATCGACAGAATTTCTGCTGCCTACACAAAAGAAGTCGAAGAGGCTAAAAAAACCAAATTATATAACAGGACCTTCGATGACAGAAGAAGCAAACACTCAGCAGGTCTTGTAATGGGAGGAGCCTTGATGAACGGAGACTACTCCCAACAGGATGTGAGCTATAATCTACAGTTGAATTACAAATTCCTTTTAAATAACAAAAAGTGGGGTCTTAACCTGTCTGCTGGCATACTTGAACTTGATAAAAATAATGAGGTTTCAAGAAATTACGACACCACTCTTGACGCTAATATGGAATATATCTTCCTGCCCTATGAAAACATAAGCCCCATAATTTATGCTGGTATTGGGACAATTTCAGACAGAGGGTTTAGTGATATGCATTTTAAGTTTCAATGGGGTCTGGGCGTTGAGTTTTTACCCACAGACTTTTTAGGCCTTCAATTATACGGAGAACAGAACATCACCTTTACGGATGAATTGGATGGTCTGGTCCAGGGAAAAAGGGACGATTATTTTTGGAGGTTTGGTTTAGGAGTTAACTTTTATTTTGGAAGATAGTTATGAAAAGTATAAAATATAAAAAAAATAGCATGAGATCGAATTTAATCATCATCATCACGGTATTGATATCGGCGGTTTTTTCATGTAGTGAAGATACGGTTCCTTATTCTGGTGTGGGAAGCATAACCGGAAGGGTTGTAGAGGCAGATAATTTTAAACCCATAGGAAATGCAAAAGTTGTATTAACTCCAACAAATAACACTGTTTTTACCGACAGTCTTGGATATTTTGAATATGAGCAGGTTGAGGTTGGAGACTATTCGGTAAGCTCAACCAAAGAAGGGTTTTTAACGGCTTTCAAGCCTGTTACCGTTTCTCTTAATCTGGAGGTGAATACAGTTTTTGAAATGGAGATTGAGACCAGTGGAAACAGGCCTCCCTCTGCCCCCAAACTTTTAAGTCCGGAAGATAATGCTACCAATGTTGATTTGGCGGTCGAATTGGTATGGAGTGCCTCGGATCCTGATCTGGATACCATTCATTATACGATCAGGATCAGAAATGACCGAAATGATGAAATTGAGATGGTTGAAGATCTTCTTGATTCAACCTACGTTTTGTCAAATTTGACGAATAACACCAAATATTTTTGGGAGGTTAGTGCCTCAGACCAGATCAATGAACCGGTATGGAGTCCGGCCCAATCATTTAGAACAAAGGAAGCTACAGAGAATCGTTTCTTATATGTTAAGGAGGTCAATGGAAACAATGTGATTTTTTCTTCCGATGATCAAGGTAATGACTATGCTATAACAAATAGCAATATCAATAGCTGGAGGCCAAGGAAGAATTTGGCTACCAATTTAGTTGCCTTTTTAAGAACTGAGAATTTTGAAACTCAATTGTATACCATGAATCCGGACGGGTCAAATGTCTTTAAAGTCACCTCAGTATCTGTTGATGGATTTAAGCAAAGTGAACTGGATTTTTCATGGTCATCCAATGGCTCAAAATTGATCTATCCTCATTTTGATAAGCTTTATGAAATCAATAAAGATGGAAGCGGGCTAAGGCTGGTGCATCAGACGCCGGACGGAAGTTTTATTTCAGAGTGTGACTGGAGCAGTGATGGAAACCTTATTGCCTTGAAAACGAATAATTCAAACGGATACAACGTGAGGATTTATACAATTGATCCAAACGGTGCTATTGTTGACAACATACTTTCAGGTGTCAATGGTGCTGCTGGTGGTCTGGACCTTTCTATTGACAACAAGCTATTGTTGTATACTTATGACGTTTCTGAATTTGAAAGTGCCTCATACAGGCAACTTGATTCTCGTTTGTTCATATATAATTTTACAACCGGAGTCAGCAAGGATGTTTCAGTTGATAAAGAAAACGGAACAATAGATATTGACCCTAGGTTTTCTCCAAGTGAGGCAGAGATCATCTTTGTAAACACCCCAAATGACGGTATTTCCGGTAAATCCATCTACACCCAGTCAGTAGAACAGGATAGTGATGAAGTTGGAAACGGTTATAACAGAAAAGTTAAATTTGAAAATGCAATAATGCCGGATTGGGAATAAGTAAATTATTCAGTCAATTTATGAAAGGTCCGTATTTCGCGGGCCTTTCTAGTTTTTGACCTGCCATCTCCTTTTTCTTACGTAGGTATTTCCAAGATCATATTGTAAGGTAATCTCAGCAGTTCCGGCATTATTGCCGATGCTCGAAACAGGATAGTCATAAGAAAGCCCGATCTTGAACTTATCAAATTCCAGGCCCGTAATCGGGTTTATCGAAAGAAAACTGTTCGAGCCCTGAATTTCCTGATTAAATGTAGCAGAACTCAAGATCCCAATAAAAAAACTTGAAATTTCAAATTCGGCCCCAAAATCAATTCGGTCATAGGGCCCCTGGTGCATGTAATTTGCCGTCAGGAACAGATATGTACCATCTGTTTTTTGCGAATATCTGTCATCAGGCCTCAAGGTGATCCTGTATCCGCCATGAATGGAAAGGAACATTTCAAGAGGAAGTTCTTCCCCTTCAATAAATGAGATATTTGGTTTATTCAGGTGCTTTAGGCTAAATCCTATCCAGGCATCTGTATGGTACAAAACCATGCCCGCAGAAAAATCAAACAGATCGATCCTGTTTCTGTCAAGAAAAGATTCGTTAGAAGGATTTATATTTCCTGAATTTATGTCAATTTGGTCCTCAAACAACAGATTGTTAAAATCAAGTTGCTTTGCGGCATACCCAAAGCTGATTCCGGGAAACAGTGCCCACCTATCACTCAACTGAATATGAAAAGAATATAAAAGATTGATCTGGGTATATGAGAAGTTTGTCAATTCTTCTTTCTGATTGATCAGATTAACACCAAGCCCGCTGTTGATAGCGCCCAGAAAACCATCTCCGCTGGCATAAAATGTATTCAGATCACTTTTTACATTGAGCCACTGGTTTCTGTATCCGGCAGAGAACCTGGTGCTGTTGCGCGAACCTGCAAAGGCGGGATTCAAAATGGTTGGCGAGGCATAGAACTGAGTAAAAACAGGGTCCTGTCCCACAACCGGAAGGCTTGAAATAAAAAAAAGTATGATAACGATCTTTTTCATCTGATGAGCGTGAAGATGCCTTCTTTCTTTATGATTTCTTGTTTGTTCGATTCAGCTTCAATCTTGTAGAGATAGTTGCCGTTTTCCGCCGGAACACCTTTGATTGAACCATCCCATCCTGTTAAACTTGATCCCGACTCGGAGTACACAGATCTGCCCCAGGTATCAAAAACCTGTAAATACACGGTTTGAAAACCAATATAAACGGGTCTAAAGGTGTCATTAAGCTCATCTCCATTCGGTGTAAAGGCATTGGGAACTTCCATTTCGCTAACAGGAATTACCTCGATTTTGACACGTGCTTCATTTGAAAAATCATATCCGTCAAAGGCTCTGTAGGAAAAAGAATCTGTTCCAAAAAAATTGCTGTCAGGATTATAATCGAATGATCCGTCCGCCCTCAAGTCCAGAACTCCGTGAGAAACATCACTTTCAAGTCTCGTGGCCAGAGTATCTCCATCCGGATCAAAATCATTGATCAGTACTCCGTTCGATATATCCACTTGTAAGATCATATTTTGGTTCACCTCATAGAAATCATCGCTGGCAATCGGTGCATTATTTACCATGTTCACATTCAACCTGACCGTGGCCGGATTCGAATCAAACTCACCATCATTTGCTAAATACACAAAAGAATCTTCTCCAAAAAAGCCCGCTGCCGGAGTGTATACAAAAGAACCGTCCGGCATTAAATCGAGTATCCCATTAGAAACGTCTTCCTTTAAAATTGCTATCAAAATGTCATCATCCGGATCAAGATCATTCGAAAGCACTCCAGATTCTGCATCTATTTCCAAGGGTTCATTCTCATTCAATTCGTAGAAGTCATCTCTCGCAATCGGGGGTTCATTGGTAAAGGTGCAATCTTTATTAAACGCCGTCCATGGGTCTATATCTGTCCAGTTGGCTTCGGAATATGCTTCATCATCTACCTGAATACATGTCAGATTAACATTATTCGTTGAGCTGAATTTCTGAATAAGTGTATTAGCCCCATTCTTTATATTTAAGTCTTCCAAAAGATTGTAGTCACATTCCAGCGCGATAAGCAGTTTATTTTCTGTAAGAACCAGATTGGTCAACAAATTATTGCTGCAAGATAAGGTCCTTAACTTTTCATTTTGAGAAACGTCTAGTTCAGCTATCCGGTTGCTGAAACATGCTAAAATTGAAAGATTTCTGTTTTTACTTATGTTCAGGCTCTGCAGCTGATTGGAATGACAGTAGAGATCTTTAAGCTCCGGATTAAAACTCATATCCAACGATGATATTTGATTATCCGTGCAAGACAGTATTTCCAAAAACCGGCAATTTTCAAGTTTCATTGAGGTAATGTTCAGGGAATTCAAAATGAGTTCTTTCAATTTCCCTTCTCCATCTGTTCTTGAAACCGTAATGGTCACAAACGAGTCCCGCGAAACGGAAAGATCAAATACCGGTTCAGCCGAAGTTAAAACTACCTGGTCAGGCATGCCCTGAGCCGAGGCGCGCCACTCAAGGACCTCCCCTTCTGTAACCACCTTTTGAGGACTCCAAAGGGCATTTTTGGATGTAGTTGTAAGGCTGAATAACACCTCAGATTGTATCAATGATTTCCCCTTCTGATCATCTCTCAAAAAGTAAAAATCAAATAATGAAACCTTTTGAAGAAATACCAGTAAAAATACAAAAGTGAATTTTGAGGAAGCAATAATTTTGATCACATAGCAATTTTTAGTAAACTCCCTAAAAATAGGCAATTCAGGTGGCTCAGGCAATAATTTTTGTCACAATTATCACGGAATTTTCTATCGAAAAAAGAAACGGAATTGAAATTCTTGAATCAGTGCATTAAGTACCTTTTAGGTATATGAATTCAATAAATTTGATTAAGTTTAAACTCAATTATACCAAACGCATCCATGAATTCCAATTTTGAACTGCTTGACTATGCCATATTTGTCTGCTATGCCCTTCTGATTTTAGGCGTAGGGCTCTGGGTTTCCAGAGACAAAAAGGGCCATGAAAAAAACGCTGAAGACTACTTTCTGGCCGGTAAATCGCTGCCCTGGTGGGCCATTGGTGCCTCCCTGATCGCTGCCAATATTTCTGCAGAACAATTTATAGGGATGTCGGGTTCAGGATTCGCGCTCGGACTTGCCATTGCCTCTTATGAATGGATGGCGGCCCTGACCCTGCTGATTGTAGGAAAGTATTTTTTACCCATATTTATAGAAAAAGGCCTCTATACAATTCCTGAATTCGTGGAGAAAAGGTTTTCCAATAATTTAAAAACCATACTCGCCGTGTTCTGGATCGCACTGTATGTGTTTGTTAATTTGACCTCGGTACTTTATCTGGGGGCACTGGCCCTGGAAACCATCATGGGTATCCCCATGGTTTACGGGGTGATGGGCCTTGCACTTTTTGCAGCGGCTTATTCGCTTTACGGAGGGCTCTCAGCCGTTGCCTGGACCGATGTGATCCAGGTGATATTTCTTGTTCTGGGAGGCCTGTTTACCACCTATCTTGCACTGAACACCGTATCAGGAGGAGAAGGATTTATGGCGGGTATGAAAACCGTCTATAACGCTGCCCCTGACAGGTTTGCCATGATACTTGAAAAATCAAATCCTGAATATGTTAATCTTCCCGGGATCGGGGTACTTGTTGGAGGAATGTGGGTTGCCAACTTATATTACTGGGGTTTTAATCAATACATCATTCAACGGACACTTGCCGCAAAGTCCTTAAAAGAATCTCAAAAAGGGATCCTTATGGCAGCTTTTTTGAAATTGATCATTCCGCTCATCGTAGTCATCCCCGGAATTGCGGCTTATGTTATGGTCAATGATCCCGATATCCTGGCACGTTTGGGTGAGGCAGGGTTAAAGAACCTTCCCACGGCACAGCAGGCCGATAAGGCTTATCCCTGGTTGCTGCAGTTTCTTCCCTCAGGTTTAAAAGGCGTGGCCTTTGCAGCTCTGGCGGCGGCCATTGTCTCCTCACTGGCCTCTATGCTCAATTCAACATCCACCATTTTTACCATGGATATCTACAAAGAGTACATCAACAAAAATGCCAGTGACAAAGCCACAGTAAATACGGGTCGGATTTCGGCTGCTATTGCGCTTATCATTGCCTGTATCATGGCGCCCCTTCTCGGGGGAATCGACCAGGCCTTCCAGTTCATTCAAGAATACACGGGCGTGGTAAGCCCTGGTATTCTGGCTGTTTTTCTTCTCGGGTTATTTTGGAAAAAGACAACCAACAGAGCGGCTATCATCGGAGCCCTGTCCTCTATTCCAATTGCCATGTATTTTAAAGTGGCCCCAAAAGGCTGGTCCTCAAGCCCGTTTTTTGTTAATGTCCCGTGGCTCGACCAGATGGGTTATACGGCAATGCTTACCGGCCTGATCATCGTTATTTTCAGCCTGCTGCAAAACAAAGGCGCTGATGATAAAAAAGGCATTCCACTGAGCCGACAGTTCTTTAAAACGAGTCCTGAATTTAATATCGGATCCTTTGTGGTAATGCTTATCCTGGTTGCGCTATATGCGGTCTTTTGGAAATGATTGTCGTAACCGGATATCACTCCCCTTCGGCAAAAGCCTTGAACAGATCCAGGTACTTCTGAGACTGCTTCTTAAAAGAGCCAGGCATCAACCAGCCCATAAGTTTCATAAATCCGCTGAACTCAAAATGATTTTCAGAACGCCATCGGGTGGTATTTTCATCGATCGGTTCAAAAAAGTTTTTGACCTCGTTCCAAACCCCTTTAGCCTCATAGGTCCCCGAAAATTCTTTGGGCAGGTCCTTAACCGTAATGGTTTCAACCATTTCAACTTCTCGTTTTCCCATCTTGTACCTGAGTCTTGATTTGGCACCTACTTCACCTTTATCCCCGGAAAAATGCTCAAAACTCAATAATTCAGGCTGCCATTTAAAGAGATTTTCCTCGCTGTCAAAAAGTGAGATCACCTCCTTGAGTGATTTTTTGATCACCACTTCATTTGAATATTTCATACGTGCTGCTTTAGGGTTCTTGCCTAAAGTTACATAAAAATGAAAATATTAAAAAGTCATATGGTCCCCTATGGGCAGTAAAATGAGGTTTTTACCTTTATCAGCAAATGATTTCTGTGCTTCTTCATGGTCAATAACGATATAACCAAAAGTATCATAATGATAGCCCAGTACCTCATCGCATTCTATAAAATCAGAGGCAATGATGGCGCTGTCTATTCCCATGGTAAAGTTATCCCCAATGGGCAAAACCGCCAGATCGATCTTACACTGTAAAGGAATCAGCTTCATATCCATGGTAAGTGCCGTATCCCCTGCAACATACAAATTGCCATCACTGGTTTCCAAAATAAACCCTCCGGGCTGCCCTCCATAGCTTCCGTCCGGGAATGAACTGGTATGGACCGCATTGGTATAAGTTACTTTTCCAAATTCGAACTGCCAGCTGCCTCCGTGGTTCATGGGGTGCCCTTCAATACCTTTGGCCCCGTAATAGGATACGATCTCATAATTCGAAATGATCTTGGCCCCCGTATTTTTTACAATGGCCTCCACATCGGCAATATGATCCTCATGGGCATGCGTGATCATGATATAATCCGCCTTCAGGCTGTTGATATCAATATCTTTGGCAAGTTCATTAGGACTGATAAAAGGATCTACCAGAATATGTACATCGCCTTCTTCAATGGCAAGGGCAGCGTGCCCCAGGTAAGTGATTTTCATAAGAGTTTGTTTTTGCTGTTTTTCAATAAACACGATTCGCTGCATACCGCCAGGAGCAGTCTTTACGCACCCTAAATTTAATGAATATTCATTGCATAAACAATCGCTTTATTTGATCACATAGGAAATGTTTAAAAATATATTCCTCCCTTTTCTGGGAATTCCGGCCCAGTCGGCATAGGTTGAATAGAAAACATCAAACAGGTTTTCAACCCCGGCCTTGACCAGTAATTTCTGGCTCCCAAAATAAAAACGGCTTCCTGCATTCAGGTTGAATATGGTATAAGCATCTGTCGGAGATTCTCCGTATTCCTCCGCAAAATTGGTCTGTTCGGTCGCTCCAAGCATTTCAAAGGCAGCATTGAACATCCCTTTTTTATAAGATATACTGCTTCCGTACTGGATGGGGCTGATCAAAGGCAAATTATTGCCTGAATCATCCTGCCCCAGGTTATATCCCGCATTGGCAGCAAGGGTAAAACTTTCCAAAAAACGATAACTAAAACGAATCCCGGCATTAACGATACTCGCATAATTTAAGGCTGTGTAGATCTTTACACCATCGGCACCTATGGTCATCGGACTCACGTCCGGGACGATCTCTCCAATAATATAATCGGGCATATAAAAATAACTGGCCTCTGCTCCTATCTTGAATTTATTCAGATCGTAGTTAAAACTCGCATTGATCTCTGCTGATTTTTCATTCTTCAGATAAGGGTTCCCGATATAATCAAAGTTGTCATAGCTGTTGTACAGAAAGAATCCATAAGCCTCTGAAACAGAAGGTGCCCTCTGTCCGTATCCTCCTGAAAATATCCAGCTGCTACGTTCGTTTTGAATGCGATATTCAGCCGAAAGATTAACAAGGAATCGGTTTTGATTGTCCTCCATGTCAGGATAAAATATCTTTAGACTGTTCAAACCGAATTCATCGGCAATTTTTTCATGCTGATAAGCCAGGCGACTACTGAATCTGAGGGTTCCTTTTTCGCTAACAGAAAAAGAGTCTTCAGCATAGACGCCTGTGTGTAAAGTTCTTACATCTGGCCAGGTCAACATAAACATCAAGTTCTCGTCTGGGTTTTCCGGATACATGGTCATTTCTGCCAGTGACTTGTTATAGTAGCCATTCAGGTTCACCAAAAGCTGATGTTCCTTTTTCTGCATGTTCATTTTTGAATAAAAGCCATAGGTATCACTCCAGCCGGGCATATCCATATGGATGGGAACATCAGGACGATTGGTATCGTCCATCACATGTTTGATCGAATTAAAATACAACTTGCTCTCCCAGCGGCTTATGTCATCAGTAAGCTCTTTATGATCATAAGCCACTGAACCGATGACGGCCCTGGCCAGGGATACATCCATAGGTAAAGCAGGATATCCAACATCATTCGCCCGGTCATAGATCAGTGAACCAATAACAGCTCCTTTATCACTGGTCCTGAAGCCTCCGGTAGCTGATATATTAAATTTTTCATATTGTGAAAAAAGCACCTCGGTATCTCCCCCCGCATAATAATTTCCTGATTTCCTGTAGATCACGTCTGTATTGACAAAGTACTTCTCTTCTGAATAATTAAATTCACCGCTAAAAACCTTGGCCTCCCCGTTGCTTTCAAATCCCGTATCCAGGCCTACGTCCCAGCCATCGCTTTCAAAGTCGCTTTTCTGAAGTTTAAGGTCAATACCACCTCCTACGGCGCTTCCATGTTCGGCGCCCTGTTGCCCTGATTTAATCCTGACCTCGGACAAATTGGAAACGTCAACATAAGAGGTTACGGGGTCCATCTTATCCGTACACGCACCAAAGATCTGCATGCCGTCTATGGTTACCGATAAACGGTCCGAATTCATATTGTTCATCGCAGGTTCCCAGGCGTAATTCCCCCTTTTGATCATCGTGATCCTTTGCGATTTTTCAAGGTACTCATCTACCGAAGAAAGAGGTTTCTCTTGTTTTTGATGATTGAGTTCCTCACGGCTAATGATGATGACCTCATCCAGGTTCACCACCCTGCTCGTATCTAATAAGCTTTGATAGCCTTCCTCTTCCTGCCCGTATAGGCCTGCCGTACTGACGCAGAAAAGACTTAGGCAAAAGATCAGTTTTTTCATGACAAAATAGTTTGAGCTGCCCCGAAGGGCAGCTGATGCGTTGATTAAAATTCGATTTCAAAGTACAAGCTGCTGCTTTCATTCTCTTCAGTAACCTCTTCCCCTTTAAGCACTTCTCCTGCTTCATTGATCAATTGAAGGTTTAGCATCCAGTAACCTGTCATGGTCAGTGAAAGCTTTCCTTCATAGATCTTATCCACAGAATTATAACTCAGGTCCTCATTGGCCGGAGAACTGTGATTGCCCATACTTGGCATTCTTGGATCAAGGCCTATTTTAAAATTTTCAACAACAGGAAAATTCATCATATCCTGCATCTTAAATAAACCGGCTGTGATATCATTCACTTTTACCTCCGGAATCGATGGCTCCATTAAAGCGAGTATATAACGTACTTCGTCTGTACCGGTAAAAACGGATACAACGCGCTTGTCTGACATAAGAACCTGAATCCCATCCTTGGCCGTGTAAGAAGTACCGTCAATGGTATAATTCAGGGTAAGGTCCCAGCCTTCATTCGGGTTTCCCGGCATTTGAAAGACCACATAACCACTGTAAAGAGTCTTTTTGCCAAACACCTTGCTCACTTCAGACTTTGGACAGGAATGTGTCTTATCCGTCATATTCATCACAGGCATCCAACTGATACTGGCATTGGTAACATAAGCATCTGTTGCCTTATCGGTTATCCGGAGTGTGAGGTTATTGTATCCTTGAAAAAAATTGGCCTTAGCAGAAAAAATTTCGATACTGTGGGTATCGTTTGAGATTGTTTTTATACGGATAAGATCTTCCACTTCTTTATCGAGATCTTCTCCAGGGCTATTGTCATCGCTGCATGAACTGATTAAAAAGATCAATAGTACAGGAAACAGATAATATATTGTTTTCATATGTAACAGGTATATAGGTTTGACCACAAGGCGCGTTTCGTGCGTCCCGGCAGTCGTTAAAATGATTGTAAAATTTTCTTTGATGGATTGCAGGATACAACTTGAATATCCTGCAGCTTAGGGAACTAAATTTGAGGGTCCTTAGGAGGGCGCAACAAAGAATCTCCCTGAAGTTGAGGCTTCAGCCTGTTGAAGTAGGTAGGTAATTCAAGATGCATGGTTTCAGGATTTGAAATTTCATGATCAAACTCCACTCCAAGGGTAATAAATTTTTCAAGATCTACCTGAGGAGGAACCGGGAGCTGCGGCTCGGGATCCAGGTTGAGTTGTTTTTCAACCTTATCACCTAGGTAACATTTTCCGTTACAGGTTTGAATGGGCTTTTCCCTGTTCTCACAAAGCTCATTTACGATATAATCATAATTGATTAGATACTCAAGCACCGGAATTGCAGGCTGAACCAGGACCAGAAGGTAGAGGTTGAGGAGCAAATGTGTGATGATGAGTTTCTTCATGATGATTAACTCGGTAAAAGTAGACAAATTTGTCTTTTATTAATATGATAAAAATCAGCTCACAAAAGTAAGCCAATTCCAAAGAAAACGGCAAACAAAAAGGTGCTCAGTGCCAGTTTCTTTAATTCGGGGTCAAGGGTTTTTGGGTCCTTGTTGTCATACACGGTCTTAAAATGCTTAAAAACAGGTATAAAGGCGATTAAAAATAAGAATTGATAAGAGCTTTTAAAATTGATGGCGGTATACAACAGTGCAAACAAAAAAGAGGCTCCCAGTAAATAAAAGTGATAATAACGTGCAAATTCATTCCCGATCTTCACCACAATGGTATTTTTACCCGACTTTTTATCTGATTCCTGATCACGCATATTATTCAGGTTCAGTACCCCCACACTTAACAGGCCTATGGTGCAGGCCGGAAGAAACACACTGAAATCCAACGCTTTTGTATACAAAAAATAAGTACCGCAAACGCTTAACAGGCCAAAGAATACAAATACAAAGAGATCCCCGTATCCGCTGTATCCATAGGCATTTACCCCAACCGTATACTTAATTGCCGCAATGACACAGGCAATACCAAGAACAATAAAAAGAATGCTGTAAAAAAGGTATTCTGTCCCAAAGGACACATAAATCAGGAGCAAAGCCAGGATAAAACTGATCACCCCTGTGAGTTGAATTCCCTTCTTCATGGCCCTCGGGCTAATGGCTCCGCTCTGAAGCGCTCTCTCCGGCCCAACCCTGTCTCTGTTATCGGTTCCTTTTACCCCGTCACCATAATCGTTGGCGAAATTCGAAATGATCTGGAAACCTGTGGTGGTGAACAAGGCCAGTATGCAAATAACCGGATCAAAGACACCTTGGGCTGCCGCCATAAATGATCCTGCAATAATACCTGATAAAGACAAGGGTAAGGTTCTGAGGCGTGCGGCCCCGATCCAGCTCTTAAATTTTGACACTATAAACTCTATGATTAATTAACTGTTCCTCTTATCCATTTCTCGCCGCTCAGTTGAAGAGCCTCCTTGATATCAACCGGTGTGCCATAAGATTTGGCGATGATAAAGCAGTCTTTAAAACCAACCCGCTTCAGATCGTCTCTAAGCATCACCGCCTCTTTGTAGGTGGTAAATTTACCTATGGCAAACTTATTGAATCCATTTTCCTCGAATTCCTCAAGCTGGGTGATATCATCCGAGATCAGGTTCGAGCTAAAGTTCGTATAAGCACCAATTTGAATACTGTAAACAATACTCATATCAATTAATGAGGTTTTTGCTGAATCGATCACAACAACCTGCCTTGCCTTTCGTTCAAGCTTGTGCAATGAGTCCGTATCGATAAGGCTCAGGTTGTTTTTGATCAGGTATTCCTCTTTGTACTGCTTGGACTTTGGTAAAAAGGACCACAGGAACAGGATCAAAAGCACCAGGCTGGCCACTCCTAAAATGATCCTGTGCTTTTTCAGCAAAGAATTGTTTTCTTCCTCATCCTTGAGCGCAGTAGATAAGGTCTTTATAGTTGCATTAGCCTTATCGATCTCTTCGTAAACGTTTACTAAATTTTTATCTCTTAAATGTGGCATGTTTTGTTTGTATGTTTTATAAATCTTTTGCGCCGGCCACTAATTCGGCTATATCCATTACTCTGATACTCTTTTCTTTTTCTTTGTTCTTTACCCCATCGGTCATCATGGTATTGCAAAACGGGCAACCGGTAGCTATAAATTCAGGACTGGTCTCCAGGGCCTCCTCTGTCCTCTCAATAAAGATCTCCTTGTCTCCTTTTTCAGCATCTTTGAACATTTGAGCTCCACCTGCTCCGCAACACAATCCTTTCGATTTGCAACGCTTCATCTCAACCAACTCAATCTCTAACTTCCTGATCAGGTCTCTTGGAGCCTCGTAGATCCCATTGGCCCTTCCCAAGTAACAGGGATCATGAAATGTGATCCTTTTACCGGCGTACTTTCCGCCCTCAATACTGATTCGTCCTTCATCCAGCAGGGACTTTAAAAACTCCGTATGGTGCATGACCTGGTAATTTCCGCCCAGCTCCGGATATTCGTTTTTCAGCGTATTGAAACAATGCGGACAGGTAGTCACAATTTTCTTTACTTCATAAGCATTCAGCACTTCAATATTCGTAACCGCCTGCATCTGAAACAAAAACTCGTTCCCGGCCCTCTTTGCCGGATCTCCCGTACAGCTTTCCTCGGTCCCCAGTACCGCAAAATCCACTTTTGCTTCGATCAGAATCTTGGCAAAAGCCTTGGTGATCTTTTTGGCCCTGTCATCAAAACTTCCGGCACATCCTACCCAAAACAACACTTCGGGAGATTTTCCCTCCGCCATTTTTTCAGCCATCGTCGGTATTACCATACTAAGTTAATTTAATTTTTCCTAAATTCAATGTTCCACTTTGTAAACTTCAGTCAGGTTCTTTAAAAAAGACATAGAAGTTTTAAAAGTTCCTTATTCATCCTTCCAGTTCAATCGGTCCATCTGGCTGTATTGCCAGGGTGCCCCGTTATTTTCCACGTTGGTCATCATCAGGTTTAACTCCTGCGGAGCCGCTGATTGTTCCATGACCAGATACCTCCTCATATCCATAATGATCGACAATGGATCTATACTTACCGGACATTCCGTTACACAGGCATTACAACTTGTGCAGGCCCAAAGTTCTGCTTCCGAAATGGTATCGAGTAAAGACTTCCCATCCCCTTTTTCCCTAAAAGCAGCTTCTCCTTCTTTATCAATAAAACGGCCTACTTCTTCCAGCCTGTCTCTGGTCTTCATCATAATGGCCCTTGGCGACAATTCCTTACCTGTCTGATTGGCCGGACACACCGAACTGCATCGGCCACATTCTGTGCAGGTATATGCATTCATCAACTGAACCCATGAAAGATCGGTTACCTCGCTCGCCCCAAACTTGCCCACCTCCTCTTCTTCTCCTTCCTCCGGAACGGCATAAGGATCAGCATCCGGGTCCATCATCAGTTTGACCTCCTTGGTCACAGAAGCAAGATTATCAATTCTTCCCTGAGGTTCAAGATTCGCATAAAACGTATTTGGGAAAGCCAGTAAAATATGTAAATGCTTGGAATAGTACAGGTAATTTAAAAAGATCAGTATTCCTATAATATGAAGCCACCAGGCAGCCCGTTCTATATAAAAAAGGCTGAGCTCATTCTCCGGTAACCATCCCGCAATGAACTGGCTCACAGGAAAACTTCCGGCCTGCACATAATGTATCGCTCCCATCTGCTGCAATCCATAGTCTGCTGCATTCATCAGCAAAAACAACCCCATAAGCACAACTTCAAAATACAGAATGTTCAGGGCATCATTCTTGGGCCAGTTCGTCATTTCCTTTGACCAGAAACGAGGGATCTTCAATACCATCCTCCTGATCCAGAAAATGATGACTGATAGCAATACCAAAAAGGCCAGGATCTCAAAAGACCCAATTAAAAAATCATACAATCCGCCGGCAAATGCAAAGATCCGATGCGATCCAAAAAGTCCGTCAATAATGATCTCGAGCACCTCAATGTTGATGATGATAAAGCCGATGTATACAATAACATGAAGAATACCTGCTACAGGTCTCCTTACCATCTTTGACTGACCCAGGGCGATTGCCCCCATGTGTTTCCAACGGTCAGCGATCCGGTCACTCCTGTCAATATCTTTTCCCAAACTAATATTTCGACTTAGTTTCTTGACATTTCTTACAAAAAAACCTACCCCTCCTATCAGAAGCAAGGCAAATAAAACATTAGGTAAATAAGACATATACGGGTATCTAAATAATGTTTGAAGCCATCTCAAAGACAACTCCTATTCGAAATAAAAATAAAGATAATCAAAAAGGAAGGATAACAAAATTATTACAAGTTATTAACTACTCTTCCACGGGTGGTTCGTAAGGTTTTTCTTTCCTCCCGAAAACTGACAAATGTACAAAGCGCTTTGGATGCTCCTTGACTTCCCTAAGCAGTTCTTCCAGTTCTTTTGAGGCATTGGTCAGGTTGTTGTAGAGCTCCTCATCCTGCATAAGCTTGCCAATGGATCCGTTCCCTGTTTTAACGCTGTCAAGGATCACATTAAAACTTTCAAGAGAATGCTGAAGTTCAGCAATAGTGGTACCAATATTTACGGCCTTGATTGAATCCGAAATCTCAACAAAGTTCCCCATGGCCTTGTTGGCTCCCGTAATAATACTGTCAATTTTACCTCCCTCACTGGTCATCACATCAAGGTTTCTCGCGGTATTTTTAAAACGACCCAATACAGCATTCATATTGGCCAGAGATTCCTTGATATTTTTTTGATTCTCTTCATTCATGATCTCATTGATGTTCTGCATGACAGAATCGGTATGAACCACAAAACTCTCCACTTTTGACTGAAGAGGCGCTATCTGTTCATTGATCATTCCCATGATACCTGAATCTACTTCCCCGATCAGGGTATCACCGTCCTTGGCCATTTCGCCCTCATCAATGGATATGTTGATCTTTAAGGATTTTCCACTGATAAAATCCGGGCTGTAGATCTGGGCCACACTGTTTTTGGAAAACTGGATATCGTTGCTCAGATTAAGATGTGCCACCAGGATTCCTTTTTTTTGAGGATGAAAAGTAATTTCTGAAACGGTTCCCACTTTCAAACCGTTAATCGTGATAGGGCTTTTTGGTGATAGCCCCTGGACGTTGGTATACTCGGCGTAAAAGGTCCTTGTATTGTCGTAAAATCCCTGATTCTTGATAAAGTTATATCCCCAAACGAACAAGGCGAGGATTATAATGGCGAAAATACCTGTTTTAATTTCTCTGTTTACGGTCAAAATAGTGTTATTGGTTCAACAATATTACTAATAATTTTTCTGCTGTGCACTGAAAGAATACAAATCTTTTCTCCCTTTAAAATCAAGCCTTTCAGCTTTAACGCGAAAACCAGTGAGTTTATTTCAAAGTGACTTGTTGATCACCTCTGACACATTGATTCTTTCTTCCCCTTTAAAGGCAACAACAAACGCCGATTTGAACCCGGCCTTTCTCGCTTCCTTTTGCAATTTTACAATCTTGTCATAATCAGAAGAACTCCCGTAATAATATTTATAAACACCTCCGATTTTTCCGCGTTCTACTCCTTTAAGGCCTTTGAAATTATAAGGCTTGGTTTCAAGCTTCCTCTTACCTGAAGCAATCTGTACCTTAAAATCTACTCCTGGATAAACATTTGAAGGAGTTATTACAGCAATCGGTGCTTCTTCAACAACCATGTTTGCATCCACATTGGCTTTATAGGTTTTTATGGCATCATAAATGGCTCCCGCCACCTTGTCCTGTCCTTTTTTAGAATTCAAATAAGCCCCTTCATTCGAATTGGTAATAAAACCGGTTTCAATCAATACACTTGGCATATAAGTCTGATGCAGTACTACAAAACCCGCCTGCTTTACCCCTCTGTCCCTGCGTTTAAGGTCATCTCTAAAGTTGGTTTGAATACTGCTGGCCAGGTAAAGGCTTTGATCCAGGAACTCCTCCTGCATCAACGTCATACCAATTACCGCTTCCGGAGAGTTCGGATCAAATCCTTCATACTTTTCCTCGTAATTATCCTCTAAAAAGATCACCGAATTTTCATGCTTGGCTACTTCAAAATTCTGTTTGTTGGCATGGAGTCCCAATACATAGGTCTCTGTTCCGTAGGCATTATTGGTAAATGCATTGCAATGTATGGAAACAAAGAGGTCTGCGTCTGCGTCATTCGCAATACGGCCCCGTTCCTTCAGGTCAACAAAAATATCCTTTTTACGCGTGTAAACCACGTTGACATCTTCAAGCGTATTCAGTTTTTCACCCAGTTTCAAAACGATATTAAGGGCTATATCTTTCTCCACATAATTCTTAGCCGGCCTGCCGGGGTCCTTTCCTCCGTGCCCTGCATCAAGAACCACTGTAAAATTGTCCTGAGCAGAAATTCCTGTCTGAAAAAACAACAACCCCATTGTAATCAGAACCACCCTTGAAAACCAAAATAAATCTCCCTTTTTTCTTAAATCCAACATGCTTTTTATCCCTCTAGTTTTTCTCTATTAAGTTTATGCCACTGAAAAAATATATGTAAGTTTGTAACTTTAAAAAAATTGGCATTTTTTTACAAAAATACTATTTATAGCATTGTATACAAATTTAAGATACTTACTTTTCTTTGCCCTTATTTTTTGTTTTGTATGTCAATCGGCTCAGAGCCAGGAGACTCAAAATCCGGAAAGTAGAGAAAACAATATAAATAGATCAGACAGTCTAAAGGTACCTGATGCAGGATTTTCGGTACTTTCGCTTATAGATACCACTAAAGTGGATACCGTTCAGATCACCCCTGAATATCTTGAAGACAACATCATCCACAGGTCAAAAGATTATCTTTCCAATGATTTTATTAATCAAAGGGCTACCCTGTATGATGAGGCAGAACTCTATTATCAGGATATTGAACTCAAGGCCGGAAAGATCATCATAGACTACAAGAACAGCCTCGCCATAGCTACCGGGATCTTTGACTCTGCAGGGGCCTATATCCAGCGCCCCCAGTTTACGCAGGGCCGGCAGGCCTCAACACAGGATTCCCTGATCTATAATTTTGAAAACAAAAAGGCCCTGATCTATAATTCGAGAACAGAGCAACAAGGAATGATCATCACGGGAGACGTTTCAAAAAAGGAAAATGACAGTACCTTTTATATCAACAGGGCCCGTTTTACAACCTCTCAGAAAGAGAATCCTGATTACTATGTGCAAACGAACAATATCAAGATCGTTCCTGACAGCAAGATCGTGGGTGGAATGAGTAATCTGGTTATTTCCGATGTGCCAACCCCTTTGATATTGCCTTTCTTTTATTCTCCCCTGACCAGCGGAAGGGCTTCCGGTTTTATCATCCCTACCTGGGGACAGAACAACAATCAGGGGTACTTTCTGCAAAATGGAGGGTATTATTTTGCCGTAAACGATTATTTTGACCTCGCCATCCTGGGTGACATCTACACCAATGGCAGCTGGGGGCTCAGGGCGGAATCCAATTATAACCTAAGGTATAAGTTTTCAGGCAATTTCAGTTTTCGATATGAGAACCTGATCAATAGCCAGAAGGGGTTTCCTGATTACAGCAAGGCCAATAATTTCTTTATTCGATGGTCACACAGTCAGTCAGCCACGTCGAACCCAACCTCAAGGTTCTCCGCCTCTGTAAACTTTGGTAGCAGTAGTTTTTTTCAGGAATCCATCAATGAGGCCAGTTCGCCTTTTTACCTGACCAATACCTTTGCTTCTTCTGTGAGCTATTACAAAAAGTTTGTGGGAACGCCATTTAATCTGAATGCTTCGGCCACCCACACCCAGAACACCAACACAGAACGGATCGATATGAACCTTCCTTCACTGGTTTTGAACATGGACCGGATCTATCCGTTCGCTCCAAAATCGGGATCAAAAAAGAACCCGATTCAGAATATCGGGGTAACCTATGCCATGAATGCCCAGAACAGGATATCCACTACCGATGAAGAATTCGGTACCGCAAAAATGTTTGATGAGGCTCAGACCGGAATCAGGCATGATATTTCCATGAGTACAAACGCCAAAGTATTAAAATTTGTGAGTTTGGCCCCGACAATTGTATATAAGGATGTCTGGTATTTTAAAACCATTGACAGGTATTGGGATGATGAAATCAACGAAGTCGTAACCGATACGGTCAATGGCTTTGATACCTACAGGGAATATTCAGCCGGGATTTCTGCCGGTACCACCATCTACGGTATGTTCAATTTTAAAAAAGGGCGTTTAAAGGCGATCCGCCATGTGATGAGGCCCGCCATATCGTACAGCTATCGTCCTGATTTTAGCCAGTACTATGATGAATACCAGGCGAGCATCGATCCGGAAGACATCAGGGAGTATTCACGATTTCAAAACGGGCTATACGGTGCCCCCTCCAAAAACGAATCCAGTTCGATAGGGATGTCCCTGAACAACACCCTCGAGGCCAAGGTAGAAGCTAAAGACGCGGAAGAAGATGATGAACCTCGAAAGGTAAAAATTTTGAACAACCTGAACCTGTCAACGAGTTATAACATCGCAGCAGATTCCCTGAACTGGAGCCCGCTGCGAATGACCGCAGGTACGGCCATTTTAAAAAACAAACTTGCATTAAACCTCAACGCAACCATGGATCCGTACGCCATAAACGCAAATGGATCAAAAATCAATGAATTCAATATCAACAATGGAGGAAGTTTACTGCGATTGACCAATGCCAATTTTACAGCCAACTATTCTATTTCCAGTAAGGAGTTAAAAGATAAAAAGTCTAAAGGAGACTCCGGTTCTGACCCCAATAGTGAAAGTGCCTCAAACATGTTTGGAGAAAGTCTTACCGCACGAAACCAGCAGATCAATACGGATCAGGAAGATGTAAAAAAGGCTACCTTGTTCAAAACCGTAATGCCCTGGGATGTTCGATTGCGGTATTCGCTCACCTATAACAATACTCGTGCGCAGAACGAAATCACGGCAAACTCCTTACAGGTATCGGGTAATATTGAATTTTCTCCAAAGTGGCGGGTTGGTATCTCTTCGGGTTACGATTTTAGAAATGCGGGAATTACCTACACGCAACTTCGATTTGAAAGAGACCTGGACAGCTGGAGATTCAGTTTTAACTGGGTTCCTTTTGGCGATAGAGCTACCTATTACTTCTTTATTGGTATTAAATCAGGGCCACTTAGCGACCTGAAATATGACCAGCGAAAAGTACCTGACAGACGCTTATTCTAGTTCTCATCCTCAGGCTGGACCAGGATGGATCTCAGAAGCAATAGCATCTTTTTATGAATTTCAATTGATATTAAATAATTAAGCACATGAAAAAAATAATCGAAACCTCGAATGCCCCGGCACCCATTGGCCCTTATTCTCAGGCCGTTCTGGTAGATAATACACTGTATACTTCAGGACAGATAGCCATAGACCCTGAATCCGGTATACTGGTAACAAAGGATATAGTAGAAGAAACCCAGCAGGTCATGAAAAACCTTTCTGCAGTACTCAAGGAAGCGGGAATGTCTTTTGAAAACGTAATCAAAACCACCATTTTCATCAAGAATATGGATGATTTTCAAAAGATCAATGGTATTTATGGAAGCTTTTTCAATGAAGCTACGGCACCAGCGCGCGAGACAGTGGAAGTCGCCAGGCTTCCAAAAGATGTCAACGTTGAAATTTCGGTACTGGCAAAACTTTAAATAAAAAAAGTGAGGTTAAATAACCTCACTTTTTTATTATGTTAAATCGCTTATTTTGAAAGTTTACTTGCATGAGATTCAGCAAGGGTCAAAATAGGATGTCTTACGATTTTCCCTAGTGTCAGTCCATATTCATCAAGCACCTCGACGATTTCATCGTGAAGAAAGTGTGCTATTGATCCCACAAAATAAATCGGAACATTCTTGCTCTCGTCAAACTGTAAAATCTGATTTTCAATAAAGAAACGCAATCCGTCTTTCAGAATCTTTTGGGCATAATCGTTGTTTTTGTTCTCAATAAGGAATCTTCCAACGCTTGCCAGATAGGTATTTGGGTTGTCTTTTTTATAAAGGTGGGTCTTGATATTGTCCGGTGAAAGATCGTATTCAGAAGCAAATTTTTCAGCAAGTTCTTTTGGCATTTTACCATAAGAGTAATCTTTAATGATCTGTTTTCCGTAGTAATTTCCACTGGCTGAATCCATCAGTATATAACCTAAAGAAACTATCTTTTGATGCGTTTCCTTTCCGTCAAAGTAGCTGCAATTAGATCCTGTTCCAAGGATGCAAACCACACCCGGAGTATCCGTCTGAAGCGACTTCACTGCAGCAATGGTATCTTCATAGATCTCAATATGAGCGTTAATAAAAATCCCTTCAAAAATACCTTTTAAAAAGTCAGCAGCATTTTGGGTTCCGCAACCGGCACCATAAAAGTAGATCTCCTTAACCTCATCCTTGATGTCAAACAGTTCCTGTTTTGACACAACCCTGTCAATAAGGGTTTCCTTGGCAAATACAGCCGGATTCAGTCCTTGAGTATCTATTTTGAAGTGTGTCTCTCCCTCATCGTTTATCGCGATCCAGTTTGTCTTGGTTGAACCGCTGTCTGCTACTAATATCATTGTGTAAAAATTTGATTGCGTAAAAATAAAAAAATGCCAGCCAATATAAACTGATATAAATTATAAATTACCAAAAAGTTAACATTTAATTACGATATCGTTTTCGCTTTTAACCTTTCATAAATGACCGAATGGCAAGTTCATAGCTTTGCATCCCAAAACCTGCAATGATGCCTTTGACATGAGGAGCTATATAGGAAGTATGCCTGAATGATTCACGCTGATAAACATTTGAAATATGTACTTCCACCACAGGTGTCTCTATACCCTTTACGGCATCGCCTATACCTACCGAAGTATGGGTATAAGCCGCCGCGTTCAGAATGATGCCATCATAGGAAAAACCCGTTTCATGGATCTTATCTATGATCTCACCCTCAATATTCGACTGAAAACAAGTCAACGTAACTTCCGGAAACCTGGCCTGAAGCATAGAAAAATAGTCTTCAAAGGTTTGACTTCCGTAAACCGAGGGTTCTCTTTTTCCCAGTAAATTCAAATTTGGACCGTTGACGATGATGATTCTCATGAATAACTTAATTGATAATCTTTAGTTCTTGTAGCCAAAAATAACATAATTTTACACAAAGCATCACTTAAACGCCGGATTATTGTATTAACGGAACTTAGCCCATGACCTGGAATCAAGCCTTGACAGACTATCGCTACTACCTCAAAATCGAAAGGGGGTTGTCTGAAAATTCAATTAAAGCTTACAGCCAGGATATTGAGAAACTGACCCGGTTCCTGTCTGAACATAATATAAAAGAATCTCCACTGAGTATTTCCGGAACGGCTGTGGAACGATTCATTTACGATTGTTCCGGAAAGGTTTCTCCCCGAACCCAGGCCAGAATTATATCGGGGCTGAGAAATTTTTTTGACTACCTGTTGTTTGAAGAATATCGCCAGGATAATCCCACAGATCTCATCGAGGCCCCAAAAATTGGCAGAAAGTTGCCCGATACCCTTTCCGAACAAGAGATCAACCATATCGTTGGACAGATAGACCTTTCCAAACCTGAAGGAGAGCGAAACAGGGCCATGATCGAAACCTTATACAGTTGTGGGCTCAGGGTAAGTGAAATGATAGGCCTCAAGATCTCAGATCTTTTTTTTGAAGAAGGATTTATACGTGTGATCGGAAAAGGCAACAAACAACGCTTTGTCCCCATCAATCCTTATATGATCAAATTGATCGAGACTTACAGAAACCTTGTCCGCTCCAAAATAACAATCCAAAAAGGCTTTGAAGACACCTTGTTTCTGAACCGAAGAGGAAAACAAATTTCCCGAAATATGGTGTTTATGATTTTAAAGGACCTGACCGAAAGGGCAGGTATCCGTAAATCAGTAAGTCCTCATACCCTGAGGCATTCATTTGCCACCCACCTGCTTGAAAACGGAGCTGACCTCCGGGCTATTCAGCAAATGCTCGGGCATGAAAGTATTACTACTACTGAAATCTACATGCATCTCGACAAGAGCCATCTCAAAAAGGTCATTGAACAATTCCATCCCAGGAAATAAAAAACCCGGATGGCCTCCGGGTCTTTTGATCATTCTTGTTGCATCTGTAACGGTGCATCCATAATGATGCATGTTCAAATAACATCTTGATTTAGGAATACATCTTCTTTCGCATCTCTTTGATCCCCTCATTGTCAAGGTACTCATCAAAGGTCATATACCTGTCAATAACCCCCTTTGGCGTGATCTCCACAATTCTGTTGGCAACGGTCTGGGCAAATTCATGATCGTGAGTTGAAAATATAACAGTTCCCTTAAAATTCTTCAGGGCATTGTTAAAGGCCTGAATCGATTCAAGGTCAAGGTGATTGGTAGGTTCATCGATCAGAAGCACATTGGCTCTTTTCATCATCATCCTTGAAAGCATACATCTTACCTTCTCTCCTCCTGATAAGACATTGCTCTTTTTTAAAGCTTCATCCCCGCTAAAGATCATCTTACCAAGAAATCCCCTGATATGAACTTCTTCTCGTTCCTCTTCGGTTTTGGCATATTGACGTAACCAGTCAACGAGACTGAGGTCATTCTTAAAAAATTCAGCATTCTCAAGTGGCAGGTATCCCTGGGTGGTTGTTACCCCCCATTTGTAATCACCGGTATCAGGCTCTGCATTTCCCGCGATGATCTCATAAAAGGCCGTGGCAGCTCTTGAATCTTTTGACAATAAGACTACCTTGTCCCCCTTAGTCAGGTTCAGGTCAATCTTGTCAAACAAAAGTGTTCCGTCCATGTTTTTTGACAGGTTCTCCACATGAAGGATCTGATCTCCCGCTTCTCTTTCCTGTTCAAATATAATTGCAGGATATCTTCTGCTTGAAGGTTTGATATCGGCAATATTCAGTTTGTCGATCATCTTTTTTCGGCTGGTTGCCTGTTTTGATTTGGCAACATTGGCAGAAAACCTTCTGATAAATTCCTCCAATTCCTTTTTCTTTTCCTCGGCTTTTTTGTTTTGTTGTGCACGCTGCTTAGCCGCAAGTTGACTCGATTCATACCAGAAAGAATAATTTCCTGAATACTGGTTGATCTTTCCAAAATCAATATCCGAGATATTGGTACAAACAGCATCCAGAAAGTGTCTGTCATGCGATACCACAATTACAGTATTGTCATAGTTTGCCAGAAAGTTTTCAAGCCATCCTATCGTTTCAAAATCAAGGTCATTGGTAGGTTCGTCCATGATCAAAACATCAGGTGAACCGAAAAGTGCCTGTGCCAGCAATACCCTTACCTTAGATTTTCCGTCCAGGTCCGCCATGCCGGAATAATGCAGATCCTCTTCAATTCCAAGAGATGACAACAAATTAGCCGCCTCGCTTTCTGCTGTCCATCCCCCCATTTCTTCAAACTGGGCTCCCAGTTCCCCGGCAAGTACTCCGTCCTCTTCAGAAAAATCAGGTTTGGCATATACTTCATCCAGTTTTTTCTTAAGGTCATAAAGGGGTCTGTTTCCCATCATAACGGTTTCAAGAACCGGATGATCATCAAAAGCAAAGTGATCCTGTGACAAAACAGACATCCTTTTACCTTTCTCCAGGCTCACAGAACCGGAAGTAGGATCAATATCTCCGGACAATATTTTCAAAAAGGTAGATTTTCCCGCCCCGTTTGCACCTATGATTCCATAACAATTTCCCTGGGTAAACTTGGTATTCACCTCATCAAACAAAACTCGTTTTCCGAATTGCACGGACAAATTTGATACTGTTAACATTGATTTTTTAATTTTTTTGCAAAACTAAGTAAAATAGAGAGATATATCTATCATTGACCTAAGTTAATTTTATCATTTACAGGCCTTAACAAATACTAACAAATATTAAAGATTCAAAAACATTATTTAACCTTTCTATTGAAAACTTTTAACAACACATTAACAAGGCACAGAAAGGGATTGTACTACATTTGTTTATCATGTCTAAAATAAATTATTTGAAAAAAAATTACTTTTCTCAGCCATTCAATCTGTTCATATTGATGGGAATGATCCTTTCCCTTGTTGCCTGCAACAGCAACAAGGAAGATGGAGCAACCTATTTTGGAGGAAAGATCAAGAACCCGAAAGGCAAATACGTGTACTTTCATGAGGGTAAGAAAATTCTTGATTCCGCAAGACTGGACAGCCACAACAAATTCTCCTTTAAACTGGATTCACTCGAAACAGGATTGTACACCTTTAAACATGGTGCAGAATTTCAATACCTTTATCTAGAACCAAAGGACAGCCTGCTTATTTATCTTAACACCTGGGACTTTGACGAATCGCTGATTTTTAGTGGTAAGGGAAGCTCAAAAAATAATTACCTGATCAATCTTTATCTGGAACAGGAAAGAACTGAAAAAGGGTTCAAATCAAATTACAGGCTAAACGAGGAAGAGTTTGAGAAAGTCATTGAAAAAGGTATAAAGGACCAGCTTGACAAATACAATAATTTTCTCTCTCTGGAAGAAGAACCTCCATCTGAATTTTTTGATAAACTGGTGAAAACAGGTATATATGTGCCTTTTTATTTCTACAAAGAAAGATATGCCTACAACCATAAACGTGCCCTGAATCTTAAAAAGGCGCCTGAATTGAGTGAAGGTTTTTATGATTACAGAAAAAAGATCGAGCTCAATGATGAATCTTTACTTGATTACGGTTGGAACCTGGCATTTATCAACACATTCCTGTACAACCTGGCACATGATGAAAAGATGAAAGATCCGGATAACAAGATATTCGAACTCGAACTGATGAAGATCGTGGATGACCGGATCCATGTTGAAGATTTCAGAAACTCTCTGCTGGCCAAAGGAGTTTGGGGGTCCTTATCCAATAAATATTTAACCGAGGAGGAGGAAGAAAAGATTTATGCCTACTTCTTTGAGAATTGCACAGACGAAGTCTATAAAGAAGACCTTAAGAAATCTATTGCTCAAAAGGAAAAGGTTTCTGCCGGACATCAGATGCCTCAGCTTATGGCCTACAACTATAACAATGCGCCTGTTGAGATCAATTCCCTTATTGAAAACTCGAACGCAGTGATCTATTTTTGGCCTAAAGATCTTGGGAAAAGAGAGCTATTAACCGAGAAGCTTCATTACCTGAAAAAGCATCACCCTGAAATCGTATTTATAGGAATTGAAAGAAATACATCGGATCAGGAATGGAAAGAGTTTATTGAAAGTAAAAAACTGCCTTCAGAAACTCAGTTCATACTTCCAAAGCATTCCGAATCCTATTCCTGGTATGAAGGTGATATGGCACGTACCATCATTGTGAACTATGAAGGGAAAGTTGAAAACGGTTATGTTTTCTTTCTTGATAGTAATCTGAATTACTATCTTAAAAAAATGAATAAACACTGATTTATAGTATACTTCGTTAAATTAGCCGTATTTTTGCAAATTCTTTAAACATAAAACGTAGTATTTGTTTGTAAACCAAATTGTTAGAATCAAATGACGTTTTGCAAAAATAGTATATGTCGGTATTTGCCAAGCTTGGATTAAGCCAGGCCATCGTTGACTCCCTGACCCGTTTAGGTTATGAGCAACCCACTGAAATTCAAAAAATTTCCATTCCACAGATCCTTGGATCGAAAAAGGACTTAAAGGCTTTTGCCCAGACTGGTACCGGTAAAACCGCCGCCTTCAGTTTACCTATCCTTGAGCAGATCGATCCGGAAAATAAAAAAACCCAGGCTATTATTTTGTCTCCAACCCGGGAACTGGCCATTCAGATTGCCAAGAACATCAATGAGTTCTCAATGAATCTTAAAGGAATAAATACACTGGCGGTTTATGGAGGAGCGAATATAGAAGAGCAGATCAGGTCCATAAAAAGAGGAATACAGATAGTAGTTGGAACCCCGGGGAGGACTCTTGACCTGATCAACAGAAGGGTCCTTAATTTAAAAACCATTCAATGGCTCGTACTGGACGAAGCAGATGAAATGCTAAACATGGGTTTTAAAGAGGAACTCGATGGAATTCTGGAAGGAACTCCTTCAAACAAACAGACCTTGCTCTTTTCGGCTACTTTCCCCAAAGAGGTTGAGGCCATAGCAAGAAACTATATGAAGGATCCTGTAGAAATGTCTGCGGGTCAGAAAAATGTAGGTGCAGACAGTGTAGAGCATCAGTTCTTTCAGGTCACAGAACGAAACCGGTACCCGGCTTTAAAAAGGATCGCTGATCTGAATCCGGATATTTATTCCATTGTTTTTTGTCGTACCCGAAGAGAGACCAAGGACATCGCCGAAAAACTGATCAAAGACGGTTACAATGCTGATGCCCTTCACGGTGACTTGTCCCAGGCCCAACGCGACATGGTCATGCAGAAATTCAGGGATAAAAATCTTCAGATCCTTGTGGCGACCGATGTAGCGGCAAGGGGTCTTGATGTGAACAATCTGACGCACGTGATCAATTTTAAACTTCCGGATCAGACCGAAAATTACACCCATCGCAGTGGCAGGACAGGAAGAGCAGGTAGAAAAGGAATCTCTATAGCCATTATCACTGCCAAGGAAAGAAACAAACTGAAACCCATAGAAAGAAAGATCAAGAAGAATTTTGTTCAAAAGCTCGTGCCCAATGGTAAAGAAATCTGTGAAAGTCAGTTATTTAAACTGATCGACAAGGTCCATGATATCGAAGTGAATGAAAAAGAGATCAAGGATTATCTTCCGGATATTTATGAAAAATTGCATGAATTGGATCGAGAGGAGCTTATCAAAAGATTTGTGTCCATTGAGTTTAACCAGTTTTTATCTTATTATGAAGGTGCGAGGGATCTCAACAATAATGACGATCCTGTTGATAGAAAAAAGCCCGGCGACGAATCCCTGACAAGGTTTTATATCAATCAGGGCAAGATGGACAACCTAACTCCCGCCCGCCTTATCGGCCTGATAAACGAATGCCTAAGGAAAAGAGATGTTGAAATAGGCCAGATTGAAATCCTTAAAAGTTTCTCATTCTTTGAAATCGACAAAGATTTCACTCAGGATGTGCTTGAAAGAATGAATGACGCTGAATTTAACAACAGAAGTGTCATTGTAGAAGTGACCTCCAAACCAAAGGGCCGCAGAAACAAAAGGTCCTCAAAAGGTTACGGCAGAAAGAACACCATCAAATCGCGAAGCAACGATTACAAATCGAAAAGAGACGATTTTAAACCAAAAAGAAAGAAAAGATCCTCAGGAGGAAGCAGGCGTCGAAGACGTTAATTCTATATTTTAGCGTATCTCAGTGTTTTCCCATCAGTATTGATTCCTGGGAAAACTTATCTTCCGGAAAACTTATCTTCTGGAATAATTAGGAGCCTCCTTGGTAATGGTCACATTATGTGGGTGGCTCTCTGAAATACCCGATGAAGTAATTCTGACGAACCTGGCATTTTTCTGATCCTCAATGGTGGCACTTCCGCAATAACCCATTCCTGCCCGTAATCCACCCAGAAACTGATGCATGGTCTCGTAAACCTCTCCTTTATAAGGTACACGGCCCACAATTCCTTCAGGAACAAGCTTTTTTACGTCGTCCTCAACATCTTGAAAATAACGGTCCTTAGATCCTTTTTGCATGGCTTCAATAGATCCCATTCCCCGGTAAGATTTGAACTTTCTGCCCTCAAATATTATGGTCTCTCCCGGAGATTCCTTGGTTCCTGCCAGTAAAGATCCCAGCATCACCGTATCGGCACCTGCTGCAATAGCCTTGGGAATATCTCCGGTATAACGGATCCCTCCATCGGCAATTACAGGTACCCCTGTCCCTTTGATAGCATCGGCAACTTCCATAACAGCTGACAATTGAGGAAAACCAACACCAGCTACAACACGAGTAGTACATATGGATCCTGGCCCGATACCAACTTTAACGGCATCAGCACCTGCTTCGACTAAAAATCTCGCCGCATCAGCAGTGGCTATATTTCCAACAATTATATCGGTATCAGAATGAATAGATTTGATCTTTTTCAATATTTTGACAACTCCCTGGCTGTGTCCGTGTGCCGTATCGATCACCAGGGCATCAACACCCTCCTGAATCAGGGAAGTCGCTCTTTCAATTGAATCTCCTGTAACTCCTATGGCCGCTGCAACCCTAAGCCTTCCGTAAGAATCTTTGTTTGCATTTGGATTCTCGCTTACCTTGATAATATCCCTATACGTAATAAGTCCTACCAGTTTACCTTCAGCATTTACAACAGGCAGTTTTTCAATCTTATGATCCTGTAAGATCATTTCGGCCTGTTTCAAAGAGGTACCCTCTTTGGCCGTGATCAGATTCTCAGAGGTCATGACCTCTCCCACCAGCCGGTTGTTATTAAATTCAAATCTAAGGTCTCTATTCGTAATGATACCAATCAATTCTTCTGATTCATTCACAACAGGGATCCCACCTATCTTGTACTTACGCATCAATGACTTGGCATAAGCCACATCTTTATCTTTTGTCAATGTAATTGGATCAATGATCATACCGGACTCCGAACGCTTCACTTTTTTGACCTCTGCTGACTGCTTTTTAATGGTCATGTTCTTATGAAGGATACCGATACCTCCTTCTCTTGCCATGGCAATGGCCATATCAGCCTCGGTAACCGTATCCATAGCCGCTGAAATGATAGGAGAATTTATGGTGATATTTCTCGTGAATTTGGTTTGAATATTTACTTCACGTGGTAAAACTTCTGAATAGGCAGGAACAAGCAATACGTCATCGTAAGTAAGTCCTTCAAGCAAAATTTTGGGAGTAGTCATAGAACGCAATTAAAATTTAATTGCGTGCAAATTTACGACGAATAATCGGATTGAAAAAACATATGATTGTTAAACACTTGAAATAGCCTTAAACAACTTCTTTTTCAGGGTGTAAACAGCATTTAATAACCAATGTGCTCATAAGGATCAAAGACAGTACCATGGCAAATCCAGATGCCATGATCACATATTTAAACCAGATAACTCCTTTCCACAAAATATAAATGCCTCCAAAGGTCAGCAACAAAGACAAAAAAGGTTCAAACATCAATATGGAAACCAGCCGATCCGGAACCTTGCACATGTAGAGCAAGATGCCAAGAATGAAAAAAATAAGTGAAAGGGAAAGTACATGATTATGGATCAGGGTAAGGATCTCCCGCTCCGATTTCTTAAAATGCATGACTTCTGCATTTTCATCGTCCTCATTTCCAAGATAATTTTGCTCGATACCCTGAGAATTTAAAGAAGTTGTAACCCGCACAAAACTGAAACCTGTAAAGAAACCAACGTTAAGAATGAGAACAAAACAAATAACAAACAACCTGAACTTTCTGGGCATTGATGCCATTACTCCTCTTATCTTCATACTTCAGTTAATCTTGTAATTTTGATAGATTCAGTAATAAAGAATTAACAGCATTGGTCATTGAACGTGCTGAGATGGTGGCCCCCGAGATTCCCATTACATCCGTTCCGTATTTGAGTGAAGATTCTGGGTTACTTCCGGCAAACTGCTTTAACCATCGCTTACTGGTTATCTCACCTCCCCAGTCTTCCCGATAAGCAAGTATTTTGATCTTTTTGATGATAAGATCCTTGTCAAGGATAACCACGTAATCAAAAACATCAGCCTTACTCGGTGCCGTTCCAAAATAAAAATAGCCCAGGTGTTCCTCTTGTTCAACAATTTTAAAGAAACTATTCGAATCAAACTCCCCATTCATTTGCTCCAGTACCGCAGCATCAATAACAACCAATTCCTTTTTGTAGGTTTCAATCTCAAAAATGCTGAATATTTCCTTGTCGATCTTTTTCTGGTAATTCTTTGGAATATCCGCGAATGAACTCAAACAAAGAAAGGTTAGTATGTAAGCAAAACTTCTCATATAAATTAAAGCCCCTTCTTCTCATATAAAAAGAAAGGGCAAAGATAGTATTTTTAGAACATTACTCCGACACCGGCATTGAACAGGTTACTTCTGTCACTACCATCCTGTGCGTCAGTTCTCCATTGATAATCAGCTTTAACAGCTACTCCAGGGGCGATTTTAAAGTCACATCCAAAAGTAATGTCTGTTCTGTCAAAGGCTTTATTTTTTTCAAGGTCACCTGCAGTATCTGCATGGGTATTATAAGCTTCATATCTTGAAAAAAGTGATAATTGTTTCGTTGAATTACGGTTGATCAAAGGCATAAAGTCATAGGCAGCCTCGATATAATAACCGTCCATTTTGGAACCCAGGTCCTTTCCTGTTAATTCATTGTATTCCTCGGTTCCTGAAAGGCTTGAATAGATATACTGGCCTCTAAAGTCTAAACTTCTGTATCTGTAAGATGCATTAAGACCAATCATGGCAACCCCTACCGTTGAATTTTCAACAGATGGATCATCTGATTGCGTCTCTCCAAAATACCCCGCAAATCCAACTTTAAGGCCCAGAACGCCATAATAATCTAATTTAAAAGAAAGGTTTGGGTTGTGAATCACAGACTCTGCACCCTTCTGCCTTCCTTTTCTCAGTCCGTCAATACCTCTTAAAGTTCCTTCTCCATCCTTATAGGAGATAAAACCATTAAATATATAGGCCTGATAACGTAGAGAAAGATCCTGAAGGTTACCCGTGGCACCAATTCCCAGTTCACGCCAGGTTGTTGGTACTACATATTTGTCCAGTCCGGGACGTTCTACCCCGTAGAATACAGGTGGTTCGTGGTATTCGTTGACGTATCCCATAGGCACAAGCATCAAACCACCTCGAAGATTGAAGGCGGTATTGAAACTATAATTCACAAAAGCCTGCTCTACATAAACCTCTTTCACATGTTCAAATTCAATTTCAGTTAAAAAACTAACTTTTTCGTTAAAATTATATCCGAATAACATCACAAGTCTGTGAACATCAAGTTTCCCCGGGGCTGCTCCATCCGGTTCGTTATAATCAATTTGAACGTACCCCCCAATGGTAAGCTTACTTGCATTGTTATATCCAATTCTGTTCATTACTCGTAAGGAATCCTGTTTGGTATCCTGTTGGGCAAATGATACTGTGGTCAACAAGACCAAAGCACCCCACAATTTCCATTTCATAATGGTATCTTTTGTTATTCTTATTTAGATTAATTACAAATTAGATATATCTGAGGCAAATGTAAAGTGAAATTTTGGTTCCACAATGGCTTATTTAGAATAATTTTAAATAAGATGACAAATATCATGTTTTGAGGGCCTCCCATCCAATTTATATTGAAAAAAAAACCTATTTTTAACAAATGTCAACACTTTCTAAAATTCTGGTTTTACTCCAGTTTTTATGTTTTTTTTATTTTGCCTTTTTCACGGAAATCCTGGTAAGTGGTTTTGGTTTATTTGTTCAGGTATTTGCGGCATCTTTATGTATTTGGGCCGTGATCGTAATGAAACCGGGTAGGTTCAATGTACAGCCCGAAGTAAAATCAAATGCCGTTTTTGTTTCCAATGGCCCTTATCGTATTATCAGAAACCCTATGTATTTGGGACTCATTCTATTTTTTGGCGTTATCGTATTTTATGAGCCTATTATTTTGAATCTATTGTTCTATCTGACTTTAGTAGCTGTATTCCTTCTTAAAATTAAACTGGAAGAACGGTTTCTGCTTAAAAATTTCGGACAGGTCTACAAAGAATATAAAACGAAGTCCTACCGGCTGGTTCCCTACCTCTACTTCATTCCCATACTGTTCACTATTTAATTAATCCATTAAACGGTATTCAGAAAATCATTATTTATGTATTTGATTTTTAAGGTTTTATATTTTCGCCTTTATTAGAAAAAGACACTAATGAATTAAATAATTACACCTCGGAATAAATTAATTGGTTATATTTACTTTGCTTAATCAAAAACATAATTATGAAAAATCTTTACACTTTACTGTTAGTTGCAGGCTTGTTTCTGGCAGTATCAGGCACAACATTTGCCCAGGAAAATCACGGAAATGTACTGAATGTATTTGTGAAATTTGGGGATAACTCGAGTATTTCTGCAAATTATGAATTTCAGGTCCACCCTGATATTACTGTTTCCCCTGAGGCCAGGATCTGGTTTAGTGGTAAAAACGACCTCGCCATTGGAGCCCGAGGTGATTATTATTTCGACAGATTGTTCAAACTCGCTGAGCCTTGGGACATCTGGGGTGGTGTGGATGCCGGATTTGTGGTATCAGGAGATGACAATAAAGATGATTTCAGCTTAAATCTTCACGCAGGTGCAGAGTATAAGTTCAACGATACTTGGGGACTTATCCTTGAAATTGGAGGAGGTACCACGGCTGCGGGTGGAATTGGTGTTGGAATCCATTTTTAGAACTTCTTAAGAAAACACAGAGGTCTTTATAAATCTTTAGAACCCTTTCAATTTTCTGAAAGGGTTTTTTTTGTTGATCTATCATTTTTTTAAATACTGTAAATTCTAGAATTTAATTAGTAAGTTTGAATCCCTTTAACAGGAATCAAATAAACATACTATTATGCAAATACTGGGTATTGACATAGGAGGAAGCGGAATCAAAGGTGCAATTGTTGATACAACAACCGGAGACCTGCTCACAGAAAAATTCAGATTGCCTACACCCAGGCCGGCCCTGCCAGGGGAAGTGGCCAAAGTGGTTCATCAAATCGTTGATCACTTCAACTGGAAAGGAGAGGTTGGCGCTGGTTTTCCCACACCTTTATCCCATGGTAAATGCTTAAGTGGAGGAAATTTACATCCGGACTGGAAAGGTGTTCAGGCAGATGAATTGTTTAGAAGTGTTACGGGTCTGGAATTTACCGTTATCAATGATGCTGATGCTGCTGCTGAAGCTGAAATGCATTTTGGTGCGGGAAAAGGCAAGGATGGCCTGGTTGCCGTGATCACCCTGGGTACGGGAATTGGTTCAGGCCTTTTCTTCAACGGAGCGTTAATTCCTAATTCTGAACTGGGCCATGTTACATATAAAGGAGAGCCTTTTGAAAAATATGCAGCCGATTCGATACGAAAAAAAGAAGACCTGAGTTATACAAAATGGGGGAAACGACTCAATAAATATTTCAAACATATTGAGTTGATCCTTTCACCGGATCTTTTCATTATTGGTGGGGGCGCCAGTAAAAAAATGGATAAGTTCAAAGATGAGATTAAGATCAGAACCCGGATTATTCCCGCAGAGAACAAAAATGAAGCCGGAATTATCGGTGCAGCGGTAGGTGCCTTTGACGAAGTCAAATAGTTCCAAAGTCTGATTTTTTAATAAAAAATATTCAAAGCTTCATTGAATGCGGTTTCAAAGCTAAGTGGATTGATACCTGTAGACACTTTATGTGTTGTAAAATAGGTCAGTAATTTTTCGGTGGGCATATTACCTGTCAATTCATCTTTAGCCATAGGACAACCACCATAACCTTTAATGGCGCCATCGAATCTTCTGCATCCCGCCTGAAACGCCGCATCAACCTTATCATGCCAATGGCCCGGATTCGTATGCAGATGCGCCCCGAATTCGATCTCCGGATATTTTGGTATAAGGTGTTTAAACAAATACCCGATCACCTCACCATCTGCTACCCCGATAGTGTCAGATAAAGAAAGGATTCTTACCCCCATGCCGGCAAGTGTATCTGTCCATTGAGCCACGATCTCAACATTCCAGGGATCCCCGTAAGGGTTTCCGAATCCCATAGATAAATAGGCCACGACTTCTTTCCGGTTTTTATCCGCCAGGTTAATTATAGACTCCAGGGTCCCTAAGGACTGATCTATGGTTTTCCCTGTATTTCTCATTTGAAAATTCTCCGAAATCGAAAAAGGAAAGCCCAGGTAATCGATCTCTTCAAAGTTACTTGCATCTTCAGCTCCACGTGTATTGGCAACTATGGCAAGTAATTTGGACGAGGTTTCAGATAGATCGAGCCTCGATAAAACATCTGCCGTATCGCGCATCTGGGGTATTGCTTTAGGAGAAACAAAACTTCCGAAATCGATCGTGTCAAAACCCACCTTCAATAAAGCGTTGATATATCTTGCCTTGGCGGCGGTAGGTATAAAATGACTTTTTATCCCCTGCATGGCATCTCTTGGACATTCTATGATCTTTACATCGCTCATCAAATCAAATATAATTAAAAATGAGAAAGGTCCGCAGGTGTTTGATCCCGCGAACCCTCCTATTTTCTGTAATGAAATAATATTTATTTCTCGATCAGCTGTCAGCCGCCATCAGGAACATCGGCTTCATTTCGAATCTATTATAATGAGGCCTTAAACGTTTAATATTGTAATATTTATCAACATTCACGATCTTTTTAGAGTTGGTTACCACATCTAAAGGTACATCGTCATATCGACCGTTCTTCAAAACCACCAGGCGGCCATGGAATCCTCCAAGAATCAGATCCAGAGCCAGGTTACCATAGGCCATTGGCACAATAGAGTCAACCGCATCCGGATCTCCTCCACGCACGAGATATCCCAGTTTCTGATTAATGATATTGATGGTTTTACCATGATTGTAATTGGCAGAAAGGGCCTTGATCTCAGAAGAAATAAGATCACCTATTCCCCCCAGTTTTGCATGTCCGAACATGTCCTTTTCAGAATCCTGGAACACCATTTCTCCTCCTTTAAACATGGCGCCTTCAGATACAAGGACCACGGAATATTTACTTGGGTTGTCATTTCTGTCCTGCACCAGAAGTTCGGTAAGATGATTGATGTCAAACTGGTATTCAGGTATCACACAGCGGTTTGCCGATCCGGCCATCGCCGGTAACATGGCGGTAAATCCTGCATAACGCCCAAACACTTCCATAACGAGGATTCTTTCATGTGATCCTGCCGATGTCCTGAGGTTATTGGTCATGTGTATGGTACGGGTCACACAGGTACTAAATCCTATACAGTAATCCGTACCAGGTACGTCGTTGTCCATGGTTTTGGGTATGGCAACAACCTTAACTCCTTCTTTATACAAACGTACCCCATAACTCAGGGTATCATCTCCACCAATTGGAATCAGGTAATCTACTCCCAGCCATTCCAGGTTCTTGATGATCTCCGGTGTCAGGTCATTAAAATCTTTATTATAGGAGTCCTTTAAATGCTCCGGAACATGTGCTTTTGGCATTTTACTCGGCTTCGTACGTGATGAATGTAAAAAAGTTCCTCCGGTACGGCCCGCTTTGTTGACGATATCATTGGTAAGGACCATATAACATTTGCTGTTATCAGCCTTTTTATCTCTTACCAGTTCGGTAATTCCAGCCCATCCGCGGCGCAGCCCAAGAACCTTATACCCTTCCCGATTGGCACGAATAGTAATTGCACGAATTGCAGGGTTCAGGCCGGGTACATCTCCCCCGCCGGTCAGAATAGCGATAACGCCTTTTATTTTTTTAGTATTTGCCATAAAACAATATTTAGAAATTAATGAACATAATTAACACTTAAAATCCACCATTTGCAATGCTGGATTTCAATAACTTAGTATAAAAAGTTTTCGTTAAATTTTAACTAAGGTAAATTTATGAAAACATTTAACACAAAAGCTGACAAATATTAGGAAAATAAAAATTCGGGAATCTTGCTATTTAAGCAAAAAAAAGCTGCCCCGGATGAGGCAGCTTTTCAAATTTTAGCTTCTTTCTATTACAAAGAAGCTGAGTACTCAAGAAGATCTACGATCTTGGTTGAATAACCGTATTCATTGTCATACCATGATACCACTTTTACAAAAGTATCGGTAAGGGCAATACCTGCTTTGGCATCAAAAACGGAAGTTCTTGGCTCACTCACGAAATCCTGAGAAACAACCAATTCTTCAGTATATCCAAGCACGCCTTTCAATTCGCCTTCAGAAGCATCTTTCATAGCTTTACAAACATCTTCGTAAGAAACGCTCTTTCCAAGGTTTACAGTAAGGTCAACCACAGAAACATCCATCGTAGGCACTCTGAAAGCCATACCTGTAAGTTTTCCGTTCAATGAAGGAATCACCTTACCAACAGCTTTTGCAGCTCCTGTTGAAGAAGGAATGATATTGTGAAGAGCAGCTCTACCACCTCTCCAGTCTTTCAATGAAGGGCCATCAACTGTTTTCTGAGTTGCCGTTGTAGCATGAATTGTAGTCATCAAACCGTCAGTGATCTCAAAATTATCATGAAGCACTTTGGCTATTGGAGCCAAACAGTTTGTTGTACATGAAGCATTTGAAAAGATTGCCTCATCAGCTGAAAGTTCCTTATGGTTCACACCCATTACATACATTGGTGCGTCAGCTGAAGGAGCGGAAATGATCACTTTTTTGGCACCTGCCTTTAAGTGAAGGCCTGCTTTTTCCTTAGTGGTGAACAATCCGGTAGCCTCTATAACATATTCAGCTCCGATCTCATCCCATTTTAAATCTTCTGGGTTACGTTCAGCACTAATTCTGACCTCATTTCCGTTAACAACTAATTTTCCATCCTTAACTTCAACTGTTCCGTCAAACTGTCCGTGTACGGAATCATATTTTAACATATAAGCCAGATAATCAACATCTAAAAGATCATTGATACCCACAACTTGAACATTTTCTCTCTGTGCGGCGATTCTGAAAGCAAGTCTTCCGATTCTTCCAAAACCATTAATTCCGATTTTTATCATTTCGTACTTATTTTAAAATTAAATTTATTTATACTGACATTATATCAGATATTCTCAATATTTCTGCTGGTATTTTATGATGCTCCTTTACCGCATTTTCAAGATCAACGGCTACCATTTGATTATTTTGGACACCAACCATTTTATTGGTGTGGTCGTCAATTAATAACTCTACTGCTTTTACACCCATTCTGCTGGCCAGCACACGATCAAAGCAACTTGGGGCTCCCCCACGCTGCATATGACCCAGAACAGAAACCCTGACGTCATACTGGGGCAAGTTCTTCTCTACGTAGTTTGCCAGTTCAAAAACATTTGAACCCGTCTTATCGCCTTCCGCTACCACTACAAGACTTGATGATTTTCCTGAACGTCTGCTCTTTTCAAGAGATTGTAACAAACGATCCAGCCCCATGTCTTCCTCCGGGATCAATATTTCTTCCGCACCTGCACCAATACCGGTATTCAAAGCTATAAATCCGGAATCACGCCCCATTACTTCAACAAAGAACAAGCGATTGTGTGAACTCGCCGTATCCCTGATTTTGTCAATAACTTCCATGGCTGTATTCAGTGCCGTATCATATCCAAGCGTAAAATCCGTTCCAAAAATATCGTTGTCTATGGTTCCGGGAATTCCAATAACAGGAAAATCATATTCCTGGCTAAAGATCATTCCTCCGGTAAAAGATCCATCCCCACCGATCACCACCAAGGCATCAACATTGTGTTTAACAAGGCTCTCATGAGCCTTTTTTCTTCCTTCAATGGTCATGAACTCTTTAGATCTGGCCGATTTTAGTACGGTTCCTCCTTTTTGGATAATGTGGTGCACATCTCTCGCAGTCATCGGTACGATATCTCCTTCGATCATTCCCTGATATCCTCTGTATATTCCAACGCTCTCAAGCTTGTAATAAGCACATGAGCGGACAACCGCTCTGATCGCGGCATTCATCCCGGGAGAATCTCCCCCAGATGTCATTACTGCTACTTTTCTGATAAATCTTTTCATATTCTTTTTAAAAACACACAAAAATAACAATAAAAAAGCGCAATATTAAATGAATGGCTAACTTTAAACGAAATCGATTTCGAAAGTGAAAATCTCCTTATTTTACAAAGGCTTCATAAGTATTTAAAGCCAAGGAGATTTAAAAAAATATTAAAAATTTCGGCCTGGATGTTCAGCTTTAAAGGTTTCAATACATCCTCTGCCCTGCATGGTCACAAAGCACTGCCTTCCGTCCTTTCCCCCAAAAGCAATATTGGTAGGTTTTTTCCCTGTTAAAAATATTGTCCGCAAATGTCTTGCATCAGGGCTTAAAACAACCACCTGGCCTGCATCATATCGACAAACATAGAGGTTACCTTGATTGTCACATCGCATACCGTCCATTCCGTGATCTTCAAATGAATAGAAAAGTGTTTTTTGACTCACCCCGCCTGAAGGATCAATATCATATTTCCATATCCTTCTTTGAACAGATTCATTGACATAAAGCGTTTTGCCATTGGGTGATACTTCTACCCCATTGGTTGTACCCATATTTTCTTCTAGAAGTTCAAACCCTTCTTTTGAAACTTTCCAGAGTTTACCCGTACTTTCCTTCCAGTTCGGATCACTGGCATACAAAATTCCATTGGGTGCAATAGCAAGGTCATTGGGTTGGTTCAGGCCCTTGTGATGCGCGTAAATACTGACATCTTTACTACCCTGTGGAATAAACAGTACATTGTGATTTACATAATCGGCAATATACATGTTATCATTTTTATCAAATCGGATTCCATTTCCCACACTTCCATTGGGGAGCTCAACAAAAAGAGAGGCTTCTCCTTTCATATTGACCTCTCCTATGGTGCCCTCTCTTTCAAAGTTAACGGCGAATAACAATCCATCCCTGTTCACTGCCGGGCCTTCGATCCCTGATGTAAAAAGACCTTCTTTCGTGAAATCACGACTTTTATCTTTCTCCTGATATCCCGCCAAAACCAAAAGGGAAAAAACTAAAAACCCAATGGTCCTCAGCACTCTGATTTTCTTATTTAACACAGTCATAAACATGATTATTTAGCTAAAAATTCAGCCAGTCTCTGAAAATCCTCGGAAAGGGCGAGTTCAACATCAAGATTTATCGCAGGGTCCTCCTTTTGACCTAACAAAGTTTTTAACCCTTCCAAATCACTCGCTGACAACATTCCTTCTTCCAGTCCTTTCCCGGTAAGGGTGGCAATATTCGAAACTCTTTTTGCGTAAGGTAAAACTCTTCCAACCAATGGAGCATCCGAAGCTATTGATTCCAGGGAACCTTCAATAGATGCATACCTTTCCAACATAGATACAAGTTTCTCTTTAGAAGCAGCATCCTGAATTTCTATATATTTTGTTACCAGTTTATTAAACCTTCTTTTGTCTTTTGCATCCGCTGTACAGGCATCTGCAAACAAGGTAAAAGGTGAATAGGTCTGATACTGTGTTCCCCCGTCATTTCTTGAATAGATTTCAAAGGGCTCACTGATATTGACCAGTTGTCGAAGCGCATGTGTGTCCTGATAATTCGAAATATTTCGCAGCAGGTATGCCTGAACCTGCTGATTTCTTATACCGATGAGTTCCAGGTACTGATTTACTACTTCAAGTCTGTTGTGCATGCTCTCCAGGTCACGAACTTCCTGAGGGGACCAGAATCGTTCCGCAATCGCCGCGGTTCTTGGCCAGATTCTCGAATCTACCGTTAAGGGAGTTACCAGTTCCGCCCACATGGTGGCCTCCCCACCCAGGATTCGATCAGACTGCTCCTTTGTCAACTCTACAGCGGGCATCGGATCTACTACATAATGCTCTTCTACTGAGAGCATCAGGTCAATATAATAGCCATTGGAAAGAATGGTTTGATATCCATTCTTTACGGCCTTAACCAGAGATTCCCCGGGCTGCATACCCTCGTTGACACCTCTCCATGAATGGATCAGAGCTGTTTTTGGCATATTTTCGGTCATGATCTCTTCCCAGCCCATTAATGATTTTCCGTATTTCTCGAGAATCTTTTGAAGTTTGATGTTAAAATAGGTCTGCAGCTCATGATTGTCTTTTAGATTATTCTCCTTCATAAATTGCTGGATCTTTGGATTCTCATCCCAGTGCCTGCCTGCATTCTCATCTCCACCAATATGAAAATAAACATCAGGAAACAAGGCAGTTACTTCTTTAAATAAAATATCAAGAAACTCATAGACTTTTTCATTGGTAGGGTCAAGTGTTGGATCAAAGATTCCTGAATTTCTTTCTACGCTATAGGTCATTCCTTCCTTGCTCCCAAATTCAGGGAACGCGGTTAGAAAAGCGGTTCCATGCCCCGGAACGTCCAGTTCAGGAATCACCCTGATTCCTCTGTCATCTGCATAGCGAACAATATCCCTTATTTCCTCTTGGGTGTAATACAATCCATCTGAGGCCTTTTCATACAATTCAGGAAGCGTCTTGGTCTCTATTCTAAACCCTTGATCATCAGAAAGGTGCCAGTGAAAAACATTTAATTTGACCAGCGCCATCGCGTCAAGGTTCCTTTTGACTACCTCAACAGGCATAAAGTGCCTGCTCACATCCATCATCAGTCCTCTCCAAACAAACCTTGGGCTGTCCTGAATTTCCACTCCTTTGAACTCATAATGACCTCCCTGGACCTCAATTAGCTGAAGTAAAGAGGAAAGACCGTGCATAGCACCAATATCCGTAACCGCGTGAATCTCAATTCCATCTGAACCCACGCTCAGTTTATAGGATTCATCGATTCCCTGCTCAACCTTGGCTTCCTGGTCAAAATGAATGTTCAGGCTCGCGGATTCCGAAGTGATGTTATCCGTATTCGGAAAGCCTTCTGCCACAAAAACACCTGTTTTGTCAGTGGCATTCCGGATAAATCGAACTGCCGCCTTGTAAATTCTTGAAGTTTCCGATACATCTCCATGAATATAGATGCTAAAATCATTGCCAATTTTGAATCCGCTGGCTTTGACCTCAACCTTCTCAGGCCATGGCATTAAGCTGATTTGCTTATCTTCCTGCATCCCATTTTCCTGTGCTTCTGAATTTAAAATCAAAGAGAAGAACAGAACAGTAATTACTAGTTTTTTGAACATGGATTAATATTTATCAATTAATGAATTGTTTGCTAAATAAAAAACCGTCAATCAGAGATTACTTAAAAAGCTACTCCGAGGGACGGTTTCAAAAAATACTCAAATAGAATTTTAATAATGATATCTTTTAAATGCCTCGAATGCAGCGTAATCCGCTAAACCGAGACTATTGTATTTCTTTGCCGTTTCTTTGTTCCTGTCTTCGGCACGTACCCAGAACTCTCTGGAATCGTCTCCCTGGAACATGACCCCGTCTTTCTGAGACTGGTGGTAGAAGATGGCTTGTTTCTTCTTCAATACCTGGTCCGGACTCATTGGAACCGCCATCTCGATGTCGTGAATATCCCATTCGTGCCAGGCACCTCGGTACAACCACACCCAGCAATCATCCATATACGATTCTTTTTTCAGGTCTTCCAGGGCAAGGAACAAGGAATCCAGACATACCTTATGAGTGCCATGTGGATCCGCCAGGTCTCCGGCAGCATAGATCTGATGAGGCTTGATCTCAGAAATGATGTCTTTCATGATAGTAACATCCTGCTCGCTCAGTTTATTCTTTTTCACCCTCCCTGTTTCATAAAACGGAAGGTCAAGGAAGTGCACCTGGCTATCGGGAATTCCCACATATCGGGTGGCTGCTACCGATTCCTTTCTTCGGATAAGGCCCTTTAGGTTTCGAACCTCCTTGGTATCGATTTCATATTCTTGTTTTGCATCGAGGTCCGCAACGATTTTTTTGGAATTTGTATCGCTGCCATTCAATTCAAGGGCAACTTCCGCAAATTTCAACGCTTCCTCATCAGAAACTGCAATATTCCCTGAAGTCTGGTAGGCAACATGCACCTCATGTCCTTGTTCAACCAGCCTGTCAAAAGTACCTCCCATGGAGATCACATCGTCATCAGGGTGAGGGCTGAAAATGATCACACGTTTTCTGGCAGGTGTATTTCTTTCGGGCCTGTTGGTATCATCAGCATTGGGTTTACCTCCGGGCCATCCGGTAATGGTATGCTGTAATCTGTTAAACATGTTGATATTCAACTGATAGGCTGATCCCTGTTCTACAAGCAAATTCGACATCCCGTGGAAATTGTAATCCTTGTCAGTTAACTTTAGAATCGATTTCTCTAATTTCTGGCTCAACCATACCACTGCCTTCAAAGTAAGGTCATCCGTCCAGATACAGTTTTTGACCAACCAGGGCGTTCTTTCTCGCGTCAGTTCTGTTGAGGCGCCTTCATCAAGAACAAAGGTCACATTATCATGACGTTGAAGATAGGTTGCCGGTACCTCGGCAGTTATTTCCCCTTCAATGGTTTCTCTGATCACAGAGGCCTTATTGACACCCCAGGCAAGCAAAACAATTCTTTTTGCTTTTCTGATGGTACCAATTCCCATAGTAATGGCTACTCTCGGTACGTGGTCAATTCCCAAAAACGCCGGCCCCGCATCGACTCGGGTTATATGGTCAAGCGTAATGTTTCTCGTTCCCGAATTGTAATGAGATCCAGGTTCGTTAAATCCAATATGTCCTGTTCTACCAATTCCCAGTAACTGAAAATCCAGGCCTCCCGCTTCCTTGATCTTCAATTCGTAATCAATACAAAACTGGTGGATTTCGTCCTGTTTTACCTCACCGCTCGGAATATTGATGTTTTCAGGTAAAATATCCACATGATTAAAAAGGTGTTCATGCATAAAATACCAATAACTCTGGGTATTCTCTTTCGTCATGGGATAATATTCATCAAGGTTAAAAGAAATTACATTCTTAAAACTCAATCCTTCCTCTTCATGCATTCTTACAAGTTCTTCATAAACCTTGATCGGTGAAGATCCTGTTGCCAGTCCTAAAACACAATGCTCATTTGCAGCCTGTTTGCTTCTGATCAGTTCTGCAATCTCCTTTGCAACCTCAATAGAGGCCACATCTGAATTTTCAAAAACTACATTGTGAATCTTTTCAAATCGTGTTTCTTCAAATTTTCCGGCTTCCGTGTATTTTAATTTATCGCTCATAGATTTTCAATTCTGAATATTTTTATGCAAAAATCCTTGTTTTAGGTCTTTATCTAAAAAATATTCGACAAATGACTTTAAAAAGCTTATAAATAACTTATCTTCATTCCCTTTGAACTAAAGAAACTTTATAAATGAATAAGATTGTTATCTGGTCGGTTATCGTGGCCATGGCTGGTTTTTTATTTGGGTTTGATACGGTAGTGATCTCAGGAGCAGATCAGCAACTACAGCAACTTTGGCAATCTTCAGATGTTTTTCACGGGTCCGTGGTCATGGCGATGGCATTATGGGGAACGGTACTGGGTGCCATGTTTGGAGGGATCCCTACCAACCGTTTGGGTCGTAAAAAGACACTGATCTGGATTGGTGTTTTTTATACGGTTTCTGCACTGGGCTCTGCCCTGGTTAATGACCCTTATACCTTTGCCATGTTTCGTTTTCTGGGAGGTTTAGGAGTAGGTGCTTCCACCGTTGCCGCCCCTGCATATGTATCCGAGATCGCTCCTGCGAAAGACAGAGGCCGCTTGGTAGGCTTTTATCAATTCAACATCGTTTTGGGTATTCTTCTTGCTTTTTTGTCCAATTATCTTTTGAGTAATCTTGGAGAAAATTCCTGGCGCTGGATGTTGGGTGTTGAGGCCATACCCGCCTTAATTTATACCTTGCTCGTAACTACGGTGCCTCAAAGTCCTCGGTGGCTTTTATTAAAGGGGAAACGAGAATCTGCTAAATCAATATTGCAAAAGTTGAATCCCGATGATGACATTGATATCCTGATGGATGAGATTGAACACGCACAAAAGGATCATCACAGCAGCAATGAGAATATCTTTATGAAAAAATACAGGTTCCCTTTGATTCTTGCCTTTTTAATCGCCTTTTTCAATCAGTTTTCCGGAATCAATGCATTTTTATACTACGCACCCAGAATTTTTCAGGCCGCAGGGCTTGGTGAGAGCACGGCCTTGCTGAGCAGTATTGGGATAGGAATAACCAACATGGTATTTACCCTGATTGGCATCTCCCTGATCGATAAACTGGGAAGGAAAAAATTGATGTATGTCGGTTCAATCGGATATATCCTTTCATTGTCTTTGGTGGCGATGGCCTTTTATCTGGAATGGGAAGGCCTTATGGTTCCCATTTTCCTTTTTGTGTTTATCGCTTCACATGCCATAGGACAAGGAACAGTAATCTGGGTCTTCATTTCTGAAGTCTTTCCTGATCAGCTGCGAGCCTCAGGACAATCCTTCGGGACCAGTACCCATTGGGTTCTGGCAGCAATGATCCCGTCGGCGGTACCTTTTTTGTTTGGCACCATTGGCCCCGGAGCAGTGTTTGCCTTTTTTGCCTTTATGATGGTGCTGCAATTACTCTTTGTGATCTTCCTGATGCCGGAAACCAAAGGGGTTTCACTGGAAAATCTTGAAAAGTTATTAACGAGAAATAAATAGTGTATGGCCTCTGAAATAGTTTGTTTTGGGGAAACCTTATGGGATATTTTTCCTGACCGTAAACATATTGGCGGTGCTCCGTTGAACGTGGCTTCAAGACTGAGTAGCCTGGGCGCGAAAGTTAGCCTGATCAGCAGAGTCGGCAAAGATCATCTCGGAAAAAAAATCAAAACTTTTCTGAAAGAAAATGATATTTCCGGAGCCTGTGTCCAGATTGATCCTGACCTTCCAACCGGAATGGTAACGGTAGATCTTGATCCCCATGGATCAGCTACGTATCAGATCAACTATCCTGTTGCCTGGGACCGAATCAGCAAGGCGGAAATGGCTTTGCAAACAACAAGAGATGCTTCTGTTTTTATCTATGGAAGTCTGTCGAGTCGTGACCCCAGGAGTCAAAACACCCTTACAGAACTGCTGGATAAAGCTAATTTCAAAGTTTTCGATGTAAACCTAAGGCCTCCGCACTACTCAAAAGAAACAATTATTAAGCTGTTACATCAGGCTGACCTGCTAAAAATAAATGACGAAGAACTGGAAATTTTGAGCAATTGGTTCGGAATTGAAAATATTTCTATGGAATCCGGACTCAAACATCTAGCTGAATCAACTTTAACCCCTTCTGTATGTCTAACGCGCGGGGCTCAGGGAGCCGTACTGTTTTCAGACAACACTATTTACAATTGTGAAGGATTGAAAATTGAAGTTGAAGACACAGTTGGCGCCGGCGATTCCTTTTTAGCTGGACTGGTGTATCAACTTCACATGAAAACTTCAAAAATGCAAGCGCTGAGATTCGCTTGCGCCCTGGGGGCCCTGGTAGCCAGCAAAAAAGGAGCGAATCCTCCGGTTCATTTAGATGAAATACATCAACTTTTAAAGTCACAAAAATAATAGATATAAAAAACAAAAAAAGACGACTAAAAAGCCGTCTTTTTGAGCTATTGGTAAGACCCGTATTATAATTCTTTGATCTTGATATTTCTGAACCATACATCATCACCGTGATCCTGTAATCCGATGTATCCTTTTGAAGCAACATCAGCCCAGTCTTCGTTTAAACCAGGGAATTTACTGCCGGCAACCATTTCGTTCCATTCTGGTGTCCACAAATGGTACTCAACAACGTTCACCCCATTTTGTTTATGAACCACGGTTCCTTTGTAAACAGTGATCTCCACCTGATTCCATTCACCTACCGGCTTGGCATTCTGAGGCTTTGCAGCAATAAGGTCATACAGCGATCCGGCCTGACGATTTCCGTCAACACCTAAAGCCGCATCCGGATGCTTTTCATTGTCAAGAATCTGCATTTCAGGAGCAGTTTTCCAAATAAAATCAAGTTCTTCCTGACCTAGATAGAAAATTCCTGAATTTCCACCTTCCGAAATTTTCCACTCAAGACTTAAAGTAAAATTCTGAAATTCCTTGTCATAAATAATGTCTCCTCCTTCTTTATCACCTGCTTCACCTCTTCCGGAACCAATCATATGAATTGTCCCGTCAACAATTTGCCAGGCTGTTGGAAAACTTTCCTTCCCATATCCTCGCCATCCTGTTGAAGTTGTTCCGTCAAACAACAGGACCCAGCCATCATTTTTCTCGGCCTCGGTCAAGGTATTTGGTGCTGCTTCCTCTGTGGCGGCAACTTCCTTAACCTCAGTTGCTTCATCAGTAGTTGCTTCTTTCTTGGCACCTCCTCCACAACTTACCATAAAAGCTGTTGTGGCAATTCCCAGTGCAAGAACAAAAATTCTTTTTTTCATCTTATTTGAATTTTGGTTGTATTAAATTATCGTTTTGTTTTTTATAATACTGAACCCTGAATTTTACATCATCGCAAAATCAAAGGTTCAGTATATGATCTGTATTAAAATAATATTAAATATTCTTAATTACTTTGAATTATGGCATAGGTGGCAATTCCCAACCATCTCTATACGTGTGTTTTACTAACTCTTCAGAATACGCAAGGGCATTCATGGGCTTCGTATAATCCTTGTTAAAAGTTGGGTGTCCATCATGAATTTCAAAACCGTCCTTAATAACATTTCTGATCTCTTCATTGGATCCAATATTCGTGAACTTCATATTCTCTCCATCCCATTCAAGTGTCTTGTTAAGGTCCTGAAGTCTAACAGCCAATACGCCCATAACAACCATTTCATTGAAAGGCCCTGCCTCAGCAAAATCAGAAGTACATGGAGTTCTGTTCTCCGGGCTCTCCTTACAGGCTCTTACCCAGTCCATTTCATGTGCTCCGTTGTTCCATGAAAGGCCCATTTCCTCTTCAACTCTTCTTTCAGTTTTTGGTATTGAAATTTTCTTACCAGACATCAATTCTGGCTCAACACCATAACATCCCGTATGAAGTATGTCTTTTGTACCATAGAAGAAGGTTCCTCCTCCGCTTTTATTCGGGTTTTTACCCGCCGGCCAGTTATCCGGTAATTCAGGCTTGATTCCTCCGTCATACCAGTGAACATCCACTTCAGGTAAATTGATTTTTCCAACACTGCCTCTTTCAGGGAAGGTCAGTTTTGCTGATTGAGCAACAGGAGCTGAATCATTCAACAATAATGATGAGCTCGCCTGAACTTTGCTAGGATAGCCCAGTTTTAATCCTTCAAATACAGGGTGAAGGATATGGCATGCCATATCACCTAATGCCCCGGTTCCGTAATCCCACCATCCTCTCCAGTTCCATGGATGATAAACTTCGTTGAACGGACGCATTTTTGCTGGCCCGGTAAATAAATCCCAGTTTAAGGTATCCGGAATCGGATCTACATTCTCAGGTGTATTCAATCCTTGTGGCCAGATGGGTCTGTCCGTAAAGGATTCTACTTTTACCACATCTCCAATGGCTCCGCTCCAAAGAATTTCACAGGTTTCAGCAACTCCCGCCCCGGAAGCTCCCTGGTTACCCATCTGTGTTGCTACTTTATGCTTTGCTGCTAGTTTTGTCAACAATCTCGATTCATAGACGGAATGCGTCAAAGGCTTCTGAAGATAAACATGTTTTCCCATGGTCATAGCATGTGCCGCAGTAATCGCATGGGTATGATCCGCAGTGGCAATGACTACCGCGTCAAACTCATTCTCCATTTCTTCATACATCTTACGGAAATCCCAGTATTTTTTGGCTTTAGGAAATTCATCAAAACATCCTTTTGCGTATTTCCAGTCAACATCACAAAGACCCACAATGTTTTGAGATCTTAAATTTCTCAGGTTTCTTAGGCCCATTCCACCAACACCTACACCAACAATATTTAATTTATCACTTGGTGCCACATGCCCCAATCCGCTAACTGCGAATGAAGGGACGATAGTAAACCCTGCCGATGCAGCCAAGGTTCTGTTTACAAAATCCCTCCTGGAAATTGAATTCTTTTTTGCATTTTTACTCATAATATTTCAATACTTAATTAATTAGAAAAAATCGGTGATCTATATTCGATTATTAAATCCTAAATTGTTTAAAAACTCTAACCTACGCTTTTGAGAGCATTATTTCTTCATTCCATTTTTTCGCCACATCTATAAACCGTTCAGCATAATGGACATGGGAATAATTCAAAAAACGTAAATATACTAACTAATACTCAATTATTTTGGGATAGAAAGTATAAAAAACCTCAATTATTGATTCCTTAGAACTTCCTGTCCCTGAGGAATTGGCCCAACCGGCAATTCCTTATAATTCTCTAATTTTAATGTTCCTGAACCAGACTCCGTAAGCGTGGTCCTGCAACCCTATACTCCCTGATCTTCTGATTCCAAACCCTTCCCATCCTTTGAATTTAGAATTCTCAACCAGGCTTTCCCATTCCACTCCATTTACCGGATAACTGATGATTTCCTTACCATTGAGCACCACTGAACCCTCATTTTTTTTATGATCAATACGGATCAAAAACCGGTTCCATTCCCCGGCCTTCCTGGAAACATCATTTTCCGGCCCCACAATACCGAATATGGCCCCTGACATCTGTTTATGATCAGAAAACTCAGGAATATTCGTATAATCTCTAATCTGTATTTCAGGTGCGGTCATATAGGGAACAACGTATTTCTCATCTTCAAGCACCCCATAAAAAACTCCGCTGTTTCCATCCACCGAGATCTTCCATTCCAGGGACAATTCAAAACTTTCAAATTTTTTGTCCGTTACAAGATTGTTCATTCCCTGATTCTTTTCGGGATCAGGTTCATAATACATGACGCCGTCTTCAATTTTCCATTGATCTGAAATACTGTCCGACAAATAAGTATGCCAGCCATTAAAGGTCTTACCATCAAAAAGCTCAACCCACCCTCCTTGGTCATATTCCGAGGCCTCTTCAATTTCAGTACCCGATGAATTGGTTCCGGTCCCAACGTCTGATTCTTTCTTGTCCTTACAGGAAAAAATCAAAACAATTAAACCCAGAATGATGACAATATTCTTCATGCAATAATTATATATTTTGAATTCTCAATCAAGCTCCTTCCAGACATTTCCATCTATATGAGAGGCTACGGTTTGCTCTATAAAATTCATACCTCGCATACCATCCTCCAAAGACGGATACTCCGCCTCATCATAAGGTTCCCCTTTTATGGCTCTGGCTACCCCTTTGTATATATTTCCCATGGCATCAAAAATTCCTTCAGGATGGCCCGGCGGAAGCTTAGTCCCGTCCAGAGACAATGCACTGTTGTAGGCATGCCCAGGTTTCAGGACCTTAAGGGCTTTCCCCTCTTGAAGGAACTCCACATAATTGGGATTTTCCTGATTCCATTTCAATCCCGCTTTCTGACCGTAAATCTTTACGATAAAGCTATTCTCTTCCCCGGTAGCGATCTGGCTCGCACGGATAACGCCTTTCACATTTTCAGAAAATCGGATTAAAACGGTTCCGTCAACATCCATTTGATTGTCCTGATAAACATAATTCAGATCTGACAGTACTTTCTTCACTTTCAAACCAGTAACAAACTCGATCATATCAAATGCATGCGTACCGATGTCACCAATACAACAACTTATTCCTGATTTATCGGGTTGCAACCTCCATGTTGCCGCTCTTTTATCAGCATCGTGAATAATAGGATTGATCCATCCCTGAAAATACTGAACATCTACCTTTTGAATTTCCCCGAGCACCCCTTCTTCAATCATTTTTCTCATTTGCCTGATCATAGGATAACCCGAGTAGGTATAGGTCACGGCAAAAATATTGTTAGACAAATCCTTGGTCTTTTTAAGATCAAGAGCCTCTTCATAGGTCGTGGTTAAAGGCTTCTCGCAGATCACGTGAAAACCATTTTCCAAAAGTTTTTTGGCCATTGGATAATGAAGAAAATTTGGCGTAAGTACCGATATGACCTCCATCCGTTCAGCCTTAGGAAGTTTTACTTCTTCAGATATCAGGGTCTCAAAATCTTTATAAACCCTGTCTGTTTTTAATCCAATCCGCTCTGCAAATCCGATATTTTCCTCCCAGTCAGGATTAAATACGCCTCCTACCAGTTCATATCGATCAAACATACTGGAGGCCACACGATGCAAAACCCCTATCAAAGAGTCTCCACCGCCTCCGATTATACCTAATCTGATCTTTGAACCCATACGAAAAATGTTTAATCCATATTAATGATGCTCAATTTAATCTTCTTTTCAAAAAAATATTAAAGCTGTTCTGCAGATTTCAACAGAAGTGCCTTGGTCGCATTGATCCCATCGATCTCAGATAAATTGCCTCCCTCATATTCAACTCCAACAAAACCTTCATATCCGGCATCCTTTACGATCTGAAGCATTTTAGCATAGTCGATCTTTGGTTGATTCCCGTCAGCATCAAAATCATAACTTTTTGCACTTACTGCTTTTGCAAAAGGCATTAGTTCTTCTACACCTTTATATATATCATAAGGATCTTCACATTCTTTACTGTTGATTGAACCATAACCTTCGGTCATACAAAAGTTTCCAAAATCCGGTAAGGTCCCGCAATTTGGCATGTTTACTTTTGACATGACTTCTGCCAGCCATTGCCCGTTTGAAGTATAACCTCCGTGATTTTCCACAAGTACGTTGATACCTTGGGTTGCAGCATAGGTTGAAAGCGCCGTCAACCCCTTTACTGCGGCTTCAGCAACTTCTTCGTAAGTACCCTCACCGTGTGCATTGACACGAATGGAATGACAACCTAAATATTTGGCGGCATCCACCCATTTTTTATGATTCTCTACCGTTTGAGCTCTTTCTTCATCATTCACCGTAGCTAAATGACCTTCGCCATCCACCATGATGAGCACATTGGCCACATTATATTTTTCGCTGTTTTCTTTAAGGGTTTTAAGCAAATTATCCATGGCTGCCTGAGGGTCATCTCCTTTTTCCAGCTCTTTTGTATACAACTGACTTACATATTCGATACCATCAAATCCTAATTCACTCGCTTTCTGTGCAAAGTCAAGCGGGCTTAGTTCTCCGGCAAAAATTGCCTTATGCAAGGACCACTGGGCCAGGGATAATTTAAAAAATGGTTTTTGAACTTCTACTGTTTCAGTACCTGTCTCTTCCTTTACAGCTTCTTTTTCCTTTTTCCCGCAACTGATCAGCGCGATGGACAATAAAACAATGAATCCATATTGTCTTAGCATTTTATTGGTGTTTCTCATTTTCGATAAATTTAAACTGAATTTAGGTCTGTGAAATTAAGCGATAAAAAGGGTAAAACTGTGTATTATTATTCAGTGAAAGAAATTATACAATTTTAACCCAGAGTTATTCATAATTAACTCTCGGCCAGACAAGGGGGTTACGATAAATTCAATTTATTACAAAAGTACCGTAATAGAATTCAGGTTTATCAGTGAACTATATTATACAGACTGAATCAAACCTGTTTTAAATTCCAGTGGCGTGCATTTTTCCTGCTTTTTAAAAACTGTTGAAAAGTACTGGCTCGTGGCGAAACCACAACTATAAGCCACTTCAGCCACACTTAGTTCGGGACTGTGCTGCATGATATCTTTGGCCTTTTCTATTCTTTTCATGGCCAGATAGCGCATAGGTGTCGTGTTTGTCAATTGTCTGCAATGGTATGTAAAACGGGTAAGCCCGACTCCCGCGGAATCAGCCATCTTTTCTATGGTCCAGTTTTCGGAAAGGTTTTTGTCCAGCTCGCTCAAAAACAATTTGACACTTCTTGAACTATCGGTCAGGGACTCATTGAGTACTACCTCCTTCGAATCTATCAGTTCCAAAAGAAGCAACAAAAGCTCATTGACCAGCAACCTGATCCTGGAGGCGCTGTCTCCCCTATCATCACCATCTACAGCAACCCCTATTTTATGAAAACATTCCCTGATTTTTGGATTTGATTTCCAGAGCCATTGATCATCCTGTCTGAGTATCTTCGTCAATCGGTCGAGGTCATTTTTTGTCATCATAACCCATTCCGGCCACTCCCATTCCTGGTGCGGCCTTCTTACCCCCAGGTCTATAATCACCCAATAAAATTTACCCATACCAATTTTTGGACTTCCTACTTTATGGGCCTCCCAGGGCCTTGTTATGGTCAGGTCGTTGGGCATCAAGACTGTCTGGCTCTTTTCCTGAGAATAAGGCATGGTTCCTGACTCTAAAAAATGTATTTCAATCCCCTCGTTTCTGTGCCAGTCAAGGCCCCAGTCCTGAGGTTCAGCTGCATCCCAGTATCCAATTGAATTTAAACCTTTGGTGTCTTCCGTCAAACGATCTCCCGGATAGGTATAACGGGCCAAAGCCTTGAACTTTAACTTTTCGCGGGCAACTGCATCGATAAGTGGTAAACAGGTGTCCGCATGATAAACGACACCCTCAGCTCGGTAAGGTTCAATTTTGTGTATACTGACTTTCACTGAAATATTTTGAACATGGTTGAAGGGCAAAGTAATTAATTTGGACGCAGTTTTACAAAATTTTTATTGAAAATCACCTTTGATTATTGTTAATATAAATTGTAAAACTTTACGAAATCGATTGAGTAGAACTATATGAAGGTTTTAAATTGCAGTATGAAATTGATACGTTAAAAGTAATGAAAGGCATTATTCAACATTACATTATTCTTATCATTTTTTCAATTTTATTAGTAAATTGCAAATCGCCAAAAGATAATGCTGATCAGAACACAGCAGATTATGAAAAATGGATACAACTGTTCAACGGGGTGGACCTGGAGGGCTGGAACGTGAAAATAAGCGGGCATCCTTTCAAAACAAACTGGAAAAACACCTTTATAGTGAGGGATAGCGCTATTTGTGTTAATTACAAAGAGTATGAAGATTTCGATAATTCATTTGGCCATCTGTTTTATGAAAAACCTTTCAGTAACTATAAATTGAAAATGAAATACAGGTTTGTGGGAAATCAGGCAAAAGGTGGAGAAAACTGGGCACACAGAAACAGTGGGGTCATGATTCATTGCCAGGATCCGCAATCCATGAAGATCGATCAGGCTTTTCCTGTTTCACTGGAGGTTCAGCTGCTTGGAGGATTGCAGAAAGGAACACCAAGAACCACGGCAAATTTATGTTCTCCGGGGACCCACGTACATATGAATGATGAGTTGGTAACTGCGCATTGTATCGATTCGGGTTCAGACACTTTTTATGGTGATCAATGGGTCGATTTGGAGGTTGAAGTAAGAGGAGATTCGGTGATAAAGCATTCCATAAATGGTGCTCAGGTTCTGGAATATAACAAACCTGTTATTGGAGGTGAATACAATACATTAGAGGAAAAATCCGGGGAACCCTTGAAAAACGGGTATATTTCGCTTCAAAGCGAGAGTCATCCGGTGGAATTTAAAAATATAATGTTATTGGAATTGAATTGATATATTTTATATATTGCAGGTTAAAATTTATGAAGAAATTAACGCTTAGGGTACAAATTCAATTTAATTGTTAAAAAAATGTTATCCATAGGGCGTTTTGTGTTATTTGTATATTAATTTTTAAAAACAAAATTTAAACTTATATCCTTATGCATTGAAAATATTTTTTGGTAGTTTTTCTCAAAAAACTGCACGCTTACAATCAATTTATTAATTAATAATTATTTATTATGGGAAAACAATTATTTAAAAGTTTAATCATTCTGGGGATTTTCTTCAGCTGTGGCTTTGCAATGGCGCAGAAGACGATCACAGGGACAGTTTCAGACGCTGACGGGCCGCTGCCCGGTGCTGCTGTAGTTGTTCAGGGCACCTCCACAGGTGTTACTACTGATTTCGACGGAAATTACTCTATTGAAGCCAATGAAGGCGACGTATTAGAGTTTTCTTTCATCGGAATGACCACTTCAACTGCAACAGTAGGAAGTGATTCTGTAATCAACATTACGCTTGCCGGAGGGGACAACACCCTTGAGGAAGTAGTTGTTACCGGTTATGCTGTTCAAACAAGAGGGGACATAACAGGATCGGTTGCTTCGGTTGATATGGAAGAAGCTTTAAAAGTTCCTACCGTGAACGCCGCAGAAGCGCTTCAGGGTCGTGTAACTGGTGTTCAGGTATTGAGCAACGGTTCTCCGGGTACTGCTCCTAATGTAAATATCCGTGGTATTGGTTCAACCAATGGTACAGGGCCTCTTTACATTATTGACGGAGTTCAGACTACGGACCCGAATGTATTAACTTCTATTAACCCTGCTGACATTGATCAGATGAACGTTTTGAAAGACGGTGCAGCTGCGATCTACGGATCTAGGGCATCTAACGGGGTTATCATTGTAACTACAAAATCAGGTAGCTACAATATGGAGAAATCAACCATCACGGTTGATATCTATACGGGTGTTGCGAACGCGATCGGTATTCCTGACATGTTAAACATCCAGCAGCATGCTGACATGCTTTGGGCAGGTTATGCTTATGACCAACAACAGTCAGGTGGAGATTTTAGAGGTCACGTACAATATGGTAGAGATCCTAACGGACCTGTGATTCCTGATGTTTTGGACCTTACCGGTTCTAAAGGAGAAGGCCTTACAGTAGAGGTTCAACCAGGCGGTACAGACTGGTGGAGTGAAATTACTCAGGCTGCTCCAACGGTTCAGGCTACGGTTTCTATGCAAGGTGGTACTGAAACGAGCAAATCATTTATGTCTGTTGGTTACTTGAACAGAGGCGGTGTTGTAAAACACACTGGTTTTGCAAGAGGTAACATCCAGGTGAACAATGAATTTAAGCCGGTTGAAAAATTAAAGATCGGTCAGCACTTGAACGCATCCTGGTCTACACAGCAATACGGAAACAGCGAAGCTCTGGAATCAGCGCTTAGAGCTACTCCGTTAATGGCGGTTTATGACACTGATGGTAATTTCTCTGGAACCTACTCTAACTCAACAGACTTGTCAAATACAAGACAGCCTTATGCGTTAGCTTACAGAGCAAAAGATAACTACATCAACAACTTTAGAGTTTTTGGAGACGTTTATCTTTCTTATGAAATTATTGAAGGTTTGACCTTTAAGACTACTTTCGCAGGTTCGATCCAGGCTTTCGACCAAAGAGGATTTACTCCTTTAGATCCGGAACATGGTGAAGCAATCACTGTGAACAACTTGTTCGAACAAGATCAGAATTTCTATTCTTGGACCTGGACAAACATGTTAATGTACAATACTACAATCGCTGACGATCACAATATCAGTGCATTTGTAGCGACAGAAGCCGTGGAGAATTTCAACAAAGGTAAACAGATCAGCAGAACTGATTACTTTAATGAATCTCCGGATTTTTATTTGTTGAGCAATGGCTTTGGAGATCCTGCCGTTGACTTTGCCTATGCAAATGGAAATACCCTATTCTCTGTATTTGGATCAGCTGATTACAATTACAAATCTAAATACTTCTTAACTGCAACTGTACGTTGGGATAAGAGTTCTCGTTTTGCTGGAGACAACAAATCAGACGTTTTTCCATCATTTAGTGGTGGTTGGGTAATGAGTAATGAAGACTGGTTCAATAACTCAGGTGTTTTAAACAGATTCAAGTTAAAAGCATCATGGGGAGAATTGGGTAGTCAAGACCTACCGGTAAATAACCCTACAAAAACCCTTTATGAGTTCAATCAAGGAAATGCTTTTTATGTATGGGGCGGACAGTCTAATGCTGCAAGTGGAGCGATCCTTTCACAAATTGGTAACGAAAACCTTCGTTGGGAAAAGAGTGTTACAAGTAACATTGGTGCAGAATTGGATTTCTTTGGAAGTAAATTAACGACTTCTATCGAATTCTATCAGATCATTACTGATGGTCTTTTTGCAAGAAACTCTAACTTGATTCCTACTACCGGTCCTGAATCACCACCACCATTTGTAAACTTAGGTGAGGTGAAGAATACGGGTGTTGACTGGTCAGTTGGCTATAACAATACCTGGGATTCCGGATTCTCATTTGGAGCGCAATTCAACTTGTCTCACTACAGAAACGAGGTTACCAAACTTATTAACGGAACACCGATTAACGGTAATGCGTTAACAAGCTGGGCAGGTGCTTACACAAGAACTGAGGAAGGTGAGCCTATCTCTTACTTCTTTGGTCGTCAGATTGCTGGATTCGATGAAAACGGAAGATGGGTTTACGAAGATGTTTCTGGTCCAGACGGAGTGCCAGATGGCGTAGTTGATGATAACGACAGAACTAAAATTGGTTCTCCTCATCCAGACTTTACGTATGGTTTGAACCTTAATGCTGGTTATAAAGGATTCGATGTTTCTATGTTCTTTAACGGATCGCAAGGAAACGATATCTACAACCACAATAAAGTTTTCGATTTCCCGATCTTCCCAAATGGAAACAGAACTACAAATGTTCTTGATTCATGGACTCCAAATAACCAAAATGCATATATGCCAGCCTTGAGTAACAGTTTGCAAGGAGTTGAAGTAAATGCAAACTCTTTCTTTGTTGAAGACGGTTCATTCTTTAGATTGAAAAACCTTCAGATCGGATATTCTCTACCTACAGAGACTACTGATAAAATGGGTATGGAAAGATTTAGAATTTACCTGCAAGGAACTAACTTGTTCACTGTAACAAGCTATAAAGGTATTGATCCGGAAGTTCTTCCTAGATCTATTGGAGGTCAGGCAGAGAACTTGAATATGGGGATTGACAGCAGAACGTATCCTCTGTCTCAGATATTTACTATTGGTTTAAATGTTAAATTTTAAAAAATGAAAAACAGAATATTTTATATAATGCTACTGTTAATGTCTGTATTGGCATGTAGCGAGGAATTTAGTGAAACGATTGAGATCGGAACACTAAACCCTGAAGCATTGGCGAATGAGGATGGTGTTAACTTTCTGTTGACAGCTGCTTACAGTTCTTTGGACGGAGTTTCGAATGCCTCAGGTGGATGGGAAGCTACCGGTGATAACTGGTGGATGGATGTAATTGCAGATGATGCCCATAAAGGTAGTAACGATGGTGACCAGCAGACTTTGTTCTTATTGGAAACTTTTAACTGGACTACCGGTATGTCTTATCTGGGATCTAAGTGGAGAGCTTTATATGCAGGAGCAAACAGGGCCAATGCCGTGATCGCTTTGATCAATGGTGCTGAAGATCCTTCTCAGTTTACGAATCAGTTGGCAGAGGCTCGTTTCTTAAGAGGGCATTACTATTTCCAGTTACAGATCATGTGGGGTGAATATGCCACTTATATCAGTGATGAAAATTATACTGCTATTGAATTTGCTCAACCTAATGGAACTGAGCTTTGGTCAAGAATAGACGAAGACTTTGATTTCGCTCAAAAAAATCTTCCGGACAACCAGTCTGATGTAGGTAGAGCAAGATCTTGGGCGGCTACTGCGTATCTTGGTAAATCAAAATTGTATCAAGGTGATTACGCTGCAGCTCTTGGATTATTGGAAACAGTAATCAACGGTGGGGCTTACTCTTTGTTGCCTGAATACGGTGATAACTTTAGACAAGCCGGTGAAGGTGGACCAGAAGCTATTTTTGCAATCGAATTCAGTACACTTGGTGGTGCCTTTGCACCTAACGGAAACCAGGGAGGTACATTGAACTTCCAGGGACCTAACGGATGGTGTTGTGGATTCTATCAGCCAACTCAGGATCTTGTTAACGTATTCCAGACTTCAGGTGGTTTACCACTAATGGAAGACTATAACAAAACTGATGTTAAAAATGATGCTGGTTTAGAAAGTACTGATCCGTTTGAGCCTCATACAGGGCCATTGGATCCTCGTGTAGATTATACTGCAGGTAGACGTGGTATCAACTATAACAACTGGGACGTCAATCCAGGTAAATCTTGGGTGAGAGCCGGTTTTGGAGATATTTCAGGACCTTATTTAGGTAGAAAGAATGTTTACTGGGCTGGTGAAGACGCGTTACAAGGTTCGGGTAACTGGGGTCAGCAACACTCTGGTGTGAACTACCACTTTATCAGATACGCGGACGTGCTTCTTATGGCTGCTGAGGCTGCTGTTGAAACAAGTGATTTGACAAAAGCCCTAGGTTATGTAAACCAGGTTCGTGAAAGAGCCTTGAACAGTACTACGATCAAAGCTGCTGACGGAGTAACAGATGCTGCAAATTATGACATTGGATTGTATCAGCCAGGTGATTTTGGTTCTCAGGATGCGGCTAGAACTGCAGTAAGAATGGAAAGAAGATTGGAACTTGGTATGGAAGGTCACCGTCTGTTTGATTTAAGAAGATGGGGTGTTATGCCACAGGTTATGAATGACTATATTGATAACGAGTCAAGAACAATTCCAAACTTTGGTCCTAAGACTTCTACTGTTGAAGCAAAACACACTTTGTTCCCTGTACCAGTTGGTGCAATTGACCAAAGTAGTGGTACATTGCAACAAAATCCTCTTTGGGGATCTTAATAAAGATATTTTATCTTAATTTTCGAAAACAGAGCATTGAAAAATGCTCTGTTTTTGTATTTTTAGGCCCTAAAAGAAATCTACCATGTTTATGAAAAATATTTTTGTTTTTCTTCTAACCATTACCCTTTTAATATCATGTTCTAAATCCGATTTGTCAAATAAAGATAAGATGTTCAGGCAACTCGATGCATCGGTGAGCAACATTGATTTTTCAAATGACCTGATCGAAAATGACAGTTTGAATTATATGGCTTATGCCTATATGTATATGGGTGGCGGTGTATCTGCGGGAGATATAAATAATGATGGTTTGATCGACCTTTATTTTACCGGTAATATGGTTGAGAATAAACTCTATTTGAATAAAGGTAACCTTCAGTTTGAAGATATCTCAGAATCGGCAGGAGTTGCAGGTGATAACAGATGGTTCACGGGTGTTACAATGGCTGACGTCAATAACGATGGATTCCTGGATATTTATTGTTCCGTAGCCGGAAAATTTGATCCAAAAGCCAACCTGTTATTTATTAACAACGGAGATAATACCTTTACTGAAAAAGCCGAATCATATGGAATTGCCGATATTGGAAATACGATTCAATCTACTTTCTTTGATTACGATCTTGATGGCGATCTCGATCTTTATGTGGCCAACTACCCTCCTACCAATTTCAATGCCCCTAATAACTACTATGCCTTTAAAATGGCAAATCCAAAGGACATTGAAACGGATAAATTATTCAGAAACGATGGTGATATTTTTACAGATGTAACCACAGAAGCTGAAATCCGGTCTTTTGGCCTGACAAACAGTGCAACTGTTGGCGACATCAATAATGACGGCTGGCCGGATCTTTATATATCAAATGACTTTAATGTGCCTGATTTTCTTCTGATCAATGATGGTGACGGTACCTTTAGCGAACATTCCAAGGAATTGACCAATCAAACTGCACTTTACGGAATGGGCGTTGATATAGCTGATTTTAACAATGATCAGCTTGTCGATATTATTCAAATGGATATGACACCAGGTGACAACCGACGGTCTAAAGCAAATATGGCAGGAATGAACCCTGATTTGTTCTGGGGCACAGTGAATGCAGGATTTCACTACCAGTATATGCAGAATCAATTACAAATGAATAATGGGAATGTCCACGATTCCCTCCCAGCCTATAGTAACGTAGCGAGAATTGCCGGTTTGGCCACTACGGATTGGAGTTGGGGGCCTCTTTTTGCAGATCTTGATAATGACGGCTGGAAAGACATTTTTATCTCAAACGGAACACGAAGAGAGATCAACAATAAGGACTATTTTAACAAACTTAAAAAAGAACGTATCACCAAAGATCAGTATCTCGAGAAATCCTTAGCCATTCCATCTGAAAAAATCGACAATTTTGTTTTCAGAAATAACCATGACCTCACTTTTGAAAAAATGAATGAGGCCTGGGGAATTGAATTCCCGGGATGGTCAAACGGATGCGTCTATGCAGACCTGGATAATGACGGAGATCTTGAAATTGTCATTAATAACATTGACGACAAAGCCGCCATATTTGAAAATTCAAGTTCACAGACAAATAACTTTTTAACCCTGAATTTCAAAGGTCCTGAAAAAAATGTCAATGGACTCGGTGTAAAGGCTCTTTTGAGCTCTAATGGCGTGAACCAGTTTCAGGAAATGACTCTTACAAGAGGGTTCCAGTCCTCTGTGGCACCTCAATTACATTATGGCTTGGCAGATGCTCAAATTGTTGATGAGATACAGATCACCTGGCCCGATGGCAAAATGCAGATTCTCAAAGATGTTGAAATAAATCAATTTCTAACCGTTAGCTATGAAAATGCGAATCACGATACAAAACGGGTGACCGATTCAAATGATCCTCTCTTTAAAACCGAAACTGATCCTTCTATCGTATCAAATCACAAGCACTCTGAAAATGTATATGATGATTTTAAGGATCAGGTGCTTCTTCCTCATAAAATGTCAAATTTTGGTCCCGGATCGAGTGTGGGAGATCTCAACGGAGATGGTTTGGACGACTTTGTTATAGGAGGTGCACACAATAACCAGACCGCAGTTTATTACCAGACTGAAAATGGGTTTGAACGTCAGCATTTTCCGGATGTGGATAACGACAGTGATCGTGAAGATCTGGGTAGCTTGATTTTTGACGCGGACGGAGACGGCTTCAATGACCTTTACGTGGTAAGCGGTGGCGCCGAATTTGATTATGATTCAGAATTGTTACAGGACAGGCTCTACCTCAATGACGGAAAAGGAAATCTATCCAAATCAACCACAGCCCTGCCCGAGATGATCATTAGCGGTTCACGGGTGGAAGCCTTTGACTACGATAAAGATGGTGATCTGGATCTCTTTGTTGGGGGAAGGGTTGTGCCAAAAAATTATCCCATGCCAACAAGTAGTTATATCCTTGAAAATGTAAGTACCCAAGGTCATCCAAAATTTATCAATGCCACGGAAAAAATTGCTCCGGGCCTTATCGATATTGGAATGGTAACTGACGCCAGCTGGACGGACTATGACAACGATGGCTGGACGGATTTGATTGTTGTGGGTGAATGGATGCCGATCACGGTATTTAGAAATAACCGTGGAAGCTTTGAAAACATTAGCCAGAAATTGAACCTGCAGGATGCAACCGGCTGGTGGTTCAGCATTACGGAAGGAGATTTTGACAATGATGGTGATCTTGACTTTATTGTAGGGAACCTAGGACTGAATTATAAGTACAAAGCCAATGAAGAAGAAACTTTTGACATCTATTTGAATGACTTTGATAAAAACAAGTCAAATGACATTGTTTTAAGCTACTATGATGACGGTGAAAAATTCCCGGTAAGGGGTAGACAGTGTTCCTCAGAGCAGATACCTGCCATAAAAAAGAAGTTTAAAGATTATGATGCCTTTGCCGTAGCTACTCTTGAGGATGTTTACACCAAAAAATCGCTGGAAAACTCACTGCACTATCAGGTAAGGTCATTTGCAAGTGTTTATATGGAAAATAAAGATGGAGAATTTGTCATTCATGCTTTGCCGAATTTGGCGCAGATTTCAAGTATTAACCAGATCCTGGTTACAGATTTTAACAAGGATGACCATCTTGATCTGGTTATTGCAGGAAACCTGTATGCATCAGAAGTGGAAACCCCTAGAAATGATGCCGGTGTTGGCTTGTTTCTTGCAGGAAACGGTAAAGGAGAATTCACAGCGATTCAGCCCTCTGAAAGTGGCTTGTATATTCCGGGAGATACCAAAGATATGTCCATGATCAATATCAGGGACAAAAAATATATCCTTGCCGCAAAGAATGATGATTATATACAATTCATTGAGGTCATGAGCGGTTCATAAACATATGTTCAGGAAATTATTTTCGGAATTTCGTATTCCACTTCGTTATCATCTGCTATTTTGGCTGATCTATTTTGTTTTCAATTTTTTTAGGTTCGCCTCCATAAACAATGACTACTGGTATTCATTGAAATCCAATTTGATCGAATTTCCATTGAACATTGTCATCACGTATTTTACGATCTATTATTTGATCCCGAGGTTCATCTTAAAGAAGAAGTACCTGCAGTTTTTTTTGCTGTTCATCCCTTCTTTGTTATTGTTCTATTTGATCCGAACTGGGTTGAATTATATTCTTGTTTCTGAAAACATCTGGCCTGAAGCCCAGGGTAATCAAGAACCCTTCACTGTAATTCATGTTGTAGAACTGGTCATAGGAGCCATTTATGTTATTGCACTTGTATCGGCCATAAAACTTACCTATGACTGGGCCAATGAAAAGAAAAGGAATGAAGACCTTCAACGAGTCCAGTTGCAGACCGAACTGAATTTTTTAAAATCACAGATACAGCCTCATTTTTTCTTTAATACCCTGAACAATTTATATGCCCTGGTGATAAAGCAGTCGCCTAATGCGGCCAATGTGGTGATGAAACTTTCAGAGATCATGCAGTACGTTTTGTACGAGGTTAAGGAACCCAAAATAAGCTTATTGAAATCCATCAATTACCTTTACAGTTATCTGGAACTGGAAAAACTTCGTTACGGAGACCGGGTAAAATCTGAAATTAGTATTGATGGAGATATCGATGAAGTTGAAGTTCCTCCACTCTTGTTTCTTCCGTTTATCGAGAATTGTTTTAAGCATGGTGCCCGGAATCAGGAAGATATAAATGTATTGATTAGCTTTGCTGTTCAAGACAATTTTCTTTACTTTACCGTTACGAATAATTACGTCAAACCTGTCGAAGCTAAGCCAAAACATGGCATCGGAATTGAAAATGTAAAAAGAAGGCTTCAACTTCTTTACGGATCTGAATACAGTTTAAAGATAAGAGCCAAGGTAAATGAATACAGTGTGAATTTGAAATTACCTCTCCATGAAGATTAAGTGCATTATAATTGACGACGAACCTCTGGCTGCAGAGGTTGTAGAAAACCATTTGAGAGAGTTTTCGAACATTGAACTACTGGGTAGTTTTACGAATCCGCTTGATGCCTTACAGATCATTGAAAACGGGGAAGTGGATGCCGTATTTATCGATATCAATATGCCTAAAATGAACGGGCTGGATTTCATCAGAACCCTTGATAATCGTCCTCACTTTATTATAACAACAGCCTACAGAGAATACGCTGTTGAAAGTTTTGACCTTGATGTCCTTGATTATTTGGTAAAACCAATTCCCTTTACGCGTTTTTTAAAATCCATCAACAAACTCTCTCAAAAGTTTATTGATGAGAAGTCAGCTGAATCCGCACCTTCAAGTACTGAAAAATCCTTTATTTTCCTTAAGGTTGATAAAAAATTGATCAAAATTAAATTCGAAGACATTTACTTTATAGAAAGCCTGAAAGACTATATCAAGGTTTTCACCAAAACAGGAGATTACCTGGCTCATAAATCCTTATCAGGAATCACTGAGGAATTACCTAAAAGCCAGTTTTTAAGGCTTCACAGGTCTTTTACAGTGGCTCTTGATAAAATACAGGCCCTGGAAGGAAATTCAGTATTGGTTGCCGATAAAAGAATACCAATTGGCCGTAAATACATAAATCACGCCAAAGACGTGATTTTGAATGCCCCTACTTAATAACCACCGTAGGATAAATTTTATAATATTCTTTTAGCTTCTGACCTGCCTTATACTTCCTCCGGAATTGTTGTTTTTTGAAACTCTGTCTGGATTTCCTTTATAACTTATTCCGGCTCCGCTCGTGGCTGTGGCTTCAAATTCATTGGATACACGAATATCAATGTCAGAACCACTGCTCGCATTGGCATTACAATTGGTTGTGCTAAGGTCGTAGGCGTTGATATTGCTCCCGCTGGAAGAGGAAGCTTTAAAATTATAGGCTTTTCCGCTCAGGTTTACCTCGGCCCCGCTGGAGCTGCTGCATGAAAGGTCTTCCACGTTCACATCAAGCCTGGTACCTGCTCCGCTGCTGACATGCAACTCAAGCCTATCGGCTGACAAAGTGTTTTCTGAATAAATCTCCGCTCCACTGTTTACATGGATTGCATTGATATTATTTGCAGACAGATGCACCTTTTTTGCACTGGCCGAATAGATATTTCTGGAAGACGTAATAAAGAGTGTACCATCTCTAACCTCGGTCTCAATCAGTTCATGAAGGTTCTGATCCGCTTCAACTTCTAAAGAAACCTTTTTGCTTTTGGTGATATATACATCCAGCCCTCTGCTGGCTTCTATACGAACAAAATCATCCGATATCTTTCTTTTTTTGGTTACTACTTCCCCGTCTCCTCGAACTCCATCGAACATACAAGAGCTCGTTCCTGCCAATACCAATAGAATAAGAGTTAGTTTGATAAATTTTTTCATGATTACAGATTTTTGATAGACTATATAATTTATATGACATCGCTACCCTCTGAATTGTTACAAAATTTAACTAAAAATTCAGAGGGTTGACGAATTGATTAGACACTGTCTTTTGCTTTGGTTACGATGACCCCGGAACCATCGATTTTGACTTCAGATTTATCCTTACCCTCTTCCTGTATTTCTATGTGCACGCCTTCTCCATTAATCTTCATATTAAAGGAATCATCATCGTTCCAGGTATTTATTTCATCCTTCGAGCAGTCTAGGCAATTAAATCCTTCTCGGGTCATTTGAAAATGATGCTTTGCCATATCATTGTCATAAACACCCTGGATATTGTCCACGTCATAAAGGAATGATCTGGTAGAATTATCCAGATATACAGTTTGCCCCTCCGGAAGATAAAGGTCAATATATATCTTCTGCTCAGTTGACCTGTTATTTAATTCGGCCAAAAAATAGCCGTCAAACTTAAGGACGTCGCCGTCAAGCTCATAACCATGGGAAATAAGCTCAGCATTGTCTCTGGCATCTTTACGGCTTCTGCCTTGAGAGAGTTTACGAACCTTGGCGTACATGGTTTCATTATCTGAAGGAAGAATATTAAATCGTATATTATTCGAATATAATTTCTCCTGATTATCCTCGTCTACAATGATTTCTGACCTCCAATGGCGCTTCAGCTCACTTCGGTTGGAAATAAGCTGATTATCCACCATTTTGATCTGGAGGGTATCAGAAGCGTCGAAATAAAGTTCCTGCGTATTTGTAATTGTTCCGTCATATGCAGAATTCATTACCTGACGAGTTCCAAAGAAAATGGCCACTAAAAGTGCTACGATCCATACGCCAAGAAGCGATAATTTAGCTGTTTTACCAATTGATTTGGTGTTATTTGATAAGATTCTCAATCCAAGAGCGAACAGGAAAAAGAATGGAATTCCTACAAGTACAAAGGTCAGTATGCTGATAACCCAGACAGGTAATCCTGAATTATTATAGATCATAGAATTCTGAAATACCCAGTCTTCATGAATAAAATCAAGTGATCCTAGTGTAAATAATCCTATCAGTAATGCCAATATGGTACTAACTGCAACAATGATCAATAAAACTCCTATGAACTTCCCTATGATCATGAAAAGTGTTACAAAGATCTTTCCCAGCGTATCAACCAGATCCTGCGACCCTGATTTTGCTCGTTCTCCATACTTTTTATAATCGGCATTTTTAACCTTTTCCGATACCTCATCAATTCCGCTTTTTACACGATGGGAAGCCTCGGTGATCTCGTCACGAATTTTTTTTTCTATGTTACTGATATTGACCTCGGCGCCCTCCATTTCCAGCTTTTCTGCAGTAGTATTTGCTTCAGGAAGAAGGATCCATAATAGTGGGTAAACAATAAACCCAAATCCAAAACCAAAAGCGGCTACCAACCAACCCAACCTGATCCAGATTACGTCTACATTGAGATAATGAGCCATTCCCGAAGATACACCACCCAGGAAGCGATCACTACCGTCACGATACAATTTACGGGGCTTTTTACGTCTGTAGGTACTGTATGAATCATCACTAAAGATTTCATCGTCTACCAGATAATCTTCTGGTTTACCCATGACGTCAATAACCTCTTCAATATCCTGCTGGTTAACAACCTGCCTTACATCTTTTACTTTATCTGATAATAATTCTCCTATTCTTGATTCAATATCCGTTATGATTTCGTCTCTACCTTTTGGGTCATCACTCAAAGAACGTCGAATAGCATCTAAATAACCTTTCAGTTTTTGATAAGCTATTTCATCGATGTGAAAAAATACGCCACCTAGATTAATATTTATTGTCTTGTTCATTTTGTTGTACTTTTTGATTTATTATTCTTTGTTATCAGGCTCACTGCTTTAACCAATTCACTCCAGGTCGTATTCAATCCTGATAAAAATATCTTTCCTGTTTCGGTTAAACCATAGTATTTTCTTGGCGGTCCGGAGGTTGATTCCTCCCAGCGATAGGTCAACAGTCCCGCATTTTTAAGTCTTGTCAGTAAGGGGTACACAGTACCTTCAACGACAAGCAGTTTTGCGTCTTTCAATTGGACCAGAATTTCAGAAGTATAGGCATCTCCATTTTCAAGAATGGAAAGGATGCAGAATTCCAAAACTCCTTTACGCATTTGTGCTTTTGTGTTTTCAATCTTCATGTTTTTCTCTTTTAATCATTATTATTGATTTTTAAGACTCATTGGCTTAAAACAAAATCGATTGTATCGAATTTGCAATATATATTACGATTGAGATTAGTATAGTTATCATAATTTTTATTTATTTAATGAACTTAATAGTTAAGGGGTATTTATAAACTTCACCGCGATTGGCCTTTAAAGCGGCAACAATTATCAAAACAAACTTTACAATAGCAAGAATTCCGATCAGGGAACCAACGCTTACGATTCCAAAAATATCCAGATGTTGAAAATCTTCCAATGCGATTCTTAAAATGAAGGGTACAACCGATAATCCGAGAATCATAGTATACAGTAAATAACTCAGATTAAAATTGATAGCCTCCTTACCATTCTGATCTATAAACTCACTTTTTCTTTTATTCAGTTCCCAAATTACAAGGGGGCCTACTACGGCACCAAATGGAAAAATATATCCGAAAAATGCAGATAGATGTAATAAAAAAGCGTTGTTATTATCGTTTCGATTTGACATGATATTTAAAATATATAATACTTTCTTATGCAAATATATATATAAAAGATATTACTATGCAATACAAAGTACTGAAATTTAACATTTTTTTAACATTTGAAACAAGTCATTTATTCGTGATTTTTGTTGTAAATTAGGGGCTTAAAGCACAAAAATGCCAAAATTCTCAGTTAGTAACCTAAATCGTTTTTTAGCCTTTAAACTCCCTTCCGCCTATATCTCGGGGATACGCGTAACACATTTATCAGATAAAGAAGCCGGTGCAAAAGTCAGGCACAGATGGATAAATCAGAACCCGTTCAGGTCTTTATATTGGGCTACCCAGGGAATGGCGGCCGAATTGGTGACCGGCATATTAATGATGAAGAAAATAAATGATTCAGGAAGAAAGATTTCTATGCTGGTAGTTCATCAGGAAGGAAGTTTCCATAAAAAAGCAACGGGAAAGATCACCTTTACGTGCGATCAGGGAGATGAAGTTGACCAGGCTCTTATGAAAGCTATTGAAACAGGCGAAGGCCAAAGTCTTATCCTAAAGGCCTCGGGGTTCAATGAGGAGAACATCATGGTATCTGACTTTTCATTTACCTGGAGTATTAAACTAAAAGAATAATTAAAATCTAAATACTATGAAGGCTCACGAAATTGATTATACAATCTATGGAGAAGAAATGCAATTCGTAGAAATTGAACTTGATCCGTCCGAAGGTGTTGTGGCTGAAGCAGGTAGCTTTATGATGATGGACGACCAGATAAAAATGGACACGATTTTAGGTGATGGTTCGGGCCAGTCGCAGGATATACTCGGAAGTTTGTTTTCAGCCGGTAAAAGGTTATTGACGGGAGAAAGTTTATTTATGACTGTTTTTACCAACACCTCACAAAATCTGAGAAAAGTTTCTTTCGCCTCCCCCTACCCCGGTAAAATAATACCCATAGACCTGACTAAATTTCAGGGAACTTTTATTTGTCAGAAAGATGCCTTCCTTTGTGCAGCCAAAGGGGTTACGATCAGTATCGAATTTTCAAGAAAACTTGGACGTGGATTTTTTGGAGGTGAAGGTTTTATTATGGAAAAGATCGAAGGCGACGGCATGGCCTTCCTGCATTCCAGCGGAACCGTAATCAAGAAAGAGCTCGCTGCGGGCGAAGTATTAAAGGTCGATACGGGTTGTATTGTAGGTTTTAGTAGTTCGGTTCACTATGACATTGAATTTATAGGAGGAATAAGAAACACCATATTTGGAGGTGAGGGTATGTTTTTTGCCACCTTAAGAGGGCCTGGTACAGTAGCCATTCAATCCTTGCCTTTTAGCAGACTTGCCGATAGAATCATTGCCAGTGCCCCGTCGGCTGGAGGTAAAAGAAAAGGCGAAGGAAGTATCCTTGGTGGTTTGGGTGACCTGTTAGACGGAGATAACCGTTTTTAAGAGCCCTGAGAATCTCTTATGAATTGATTTTTTTCTTTTAATTATAACTTTTACTGTTCAGTTGCCTTAATTTCCTTTACAAAGGCCTCGAGCTGCTTACCGTATTTTGACGCCCTGATCTCAGGTGTCATTGAATTGTTAACGGTATCCAGTAATTTGATGCTTGTATTTGTAAGCTCCGTAAGGGCAATATATGGGCCCACCTCGCGGTCAGCGTGTTTTACTGCAAAATTAGCGGTATAGAGTATTCTTCTTTTGTTCCAGTTACGCAGCTTACTCGCCACCAAATCTATCGAATCCTGACTGTTTTTCTTTCTTGCTTCAAATTCTTCCTTTACAAGGTCCAGCCTTTGGTCTTTAAACTTCTGTTGAAACTCATTGAACTGATTCAAAATATCCTGGTTATCGGAACCCTTGATTTTTGCTTTTACGGCAAAAAGATCAAGTTGTGAATTGATATAGACAGTATCCTTTTCTCCAAAAAAAGCGATTCGTTTTGAACTGTTTCCCAGAGTAAGGTAATACATTTCCGGGCTATCCACCTGATCGGTTAACACGAAATCCTCCTTGCCGTTTACCGAAACAGAATCCACTGAAACGATCAGAGAATCCATTTGTTTCTGCAGAAAAAAAGTTCCTTTCTTTAAGCCCTTTATCTGGGCTTTTACATACATGGTATTATCACTTTCCTTCGAACATGCTGCAATTGCCAGAGCAATTACGATAATCAGACCGGTCTTCTTCATTGTAATGGTTTTAAGGGCGCAAATATATTAGAAAAAATCAATTTATGTGTTAAAAGCGGTTTGATTTATTGGGAGACCAATTGCATCAAAATGGTACATCCAATAGCAGCAATGGTACCCACTGCATAACCAAAAACAGCCAGCAGAACCCCGACTGTAGCAAGAGAAGGATGAAATGCTGAGGCAACCACAGGAGCTGAGGCCGCTCCTCCTACATTTGCCTGGCTTCCAACGGCCAGAAAAAAGTAAGGTGCTTTGATCATTTTGGCCACAAGGATCAGAAGAATCGCATGAATACTCATCCACACAAAACCTATGGCTACCAGCCCTATATTGTCTAAAATAAGTCTCAGGTCCATTTTCATTCCAATAGAAGCCACCAGGATATAAATGAAAACGCTCCCGATTTTACTGGCACCTGCTCCTTCATAGTTTTTCGCTTTCGTAAATGACAGTAAAATTGCAGCAACCGTTGATAAGCTGATCATCCAGAAAAACGGAGAACTTAAAAAAGTAAATACATTTTTGGTAGTCTGGTTTTGAATGCCATTGACAAAATCGGCAAAAAAATCACTTAAATAACCCGCTCCAAGGTGAGCGAGGCTTACTGTTCCGAAAGACAAAGCTACCATGATCATCAGATCTGTAAGATTAGGGTTTCTTTCAACTTTTTTAGAAAATGTACTGACCTTTTCCTTGAGCTCCTCAATAGCTGAAGTATCTGAATTTAACCATTTATCAATTTCTTTTGATCGGCCAACCCCTATCAGGATAACTGCCATCCAAATATTGGCAACGACAATATCCACAAATACCATCCCCCCGTATAATTTGGGGTTATATCCATAAATTTCAAGCATGGCAGTTTGGTTTGCGCCTCCTCCGATCCAGCTTCCCGCCAGGGTTGACAATCCTCTCCATACAGCATCCGGTCCTGCTCCTCCCACAGTTTCAGGTGAAACCATTGAGATCAAAAGTATGGCTATCGGCCCACCAATGACAATACCAACAGTACCCGTAAAAAACATGGCCAGTGCCTTCCATCCCAGATTAAAAACCGCCTTCAAATCAATACTTAAGGTCATCAGGACAAGTGCAGCTGGCAGTAAATACCGGCTTGACATAAAGTAAAGGTTCGAGGAGTGTTCTTCAATACTTCCATCCGGATTAACCGTTTCCCACTCCGGTGCAATGAGACCTGAGGTGGTCAGTACAGCGGGTAACATGTAAGCCATGAATAAAGCAGGCACCACCTTATAAAATTTAAACCAAAAACCATCTTTTTTTGAGGATGTATAGAAAATGAATCCCAGGGTTATCGTAAGTAATCCAAATACTATGGTGTCATTTGTAAATACAGGAACATTGTTCATATTAATTCTATTATTTCTTTCGTTGATTATCTGCCCGAATACTTATCACGAGATAAGCAACAGGAATTCATAAAACAAGTATTTTCCAGTCAGATTATTCGCTTTACGGAGGCTAAATATAAAAAAACTAAAGCCAATAGAGCAGTTTTTATTTTCATTATAAAATTAACCTATATTTATGGCCAATACCTGAATGAGATTATGAAAAAGATCTGGATCATACTCTTTTTATCACCTTGGATTTCCTGGGCTCAACTGCAGGAAGACTATTCTGAAGGAGGCTATTTTCTCAAAATGAATAATACCCTGAATCTGAGGCTGGATCTTGACAACGACGTAAGGTCATTTGAGTATGATCTGGGTGAACAGGTCTATTCCATAGAACCGAATACGAACCTGAGATTGGGTGTTGCTTTTAACTATCGCTTTATTTCCTTAAAAATTGGCTTTTCTCCAAAGTTTTTACAAGCTGATGATTCGAGTTTAAAGGGGAAGACAAATATTTTTAAACTGGCCTTAAATATATTTTACAAAGATTTTTATCAAAATTTCGATTTTAATAAAGTAAAAGGATATTATGTCAACAGCCTGGAGCTTCCTACGCTTATCAATCTTCAAAATGATAATGAATATATCATCCTTCCTGATCTCAAAACCATGTCCATCACCGGAACTACCTGGTACAGGTTCAACGAGAATTATTCTTTTAAAGCAGTGATCAATCAAAATGAGATTCAAACCAAAAGTACAGGAAGCTTTGTTCCGAGTTTATATTATGGCTATTTCGAAATCACGGACGAAACCACCCCACAGGACATCAAAAGTTTCTTTGTACTCGCCAACGCAGGTTACTACCACACATTTGTTTTCAGTAAAAACTGGTATTCAAATCTGGGGCTTGCCCTGGGGATGGGACCTGAATTTAACAAATTGATCACCAGGTATTCTCAGGATGAACCAAGGGTTGTCACTCATCATACAGACTTGGCCGTCAATGTGAGTAGCCAGATCGGTCTTGGATATAATTCAACACGATTCTATGGGGGAACCAGTCTCAACGGAAGTGCCACTCATCGCGATGAAAAATCAGTAATTCAGTTTGACAGTGTCAGAGGATACTTTAAGATCTATTTTGGATACAGGTTCGATGCTCCAAAATCCTTTGAAAAAGCCATGGATTGGGTAGAAAGCAAAAATCCGTTCAAAAAGAAATAAGCATATGTATTTCATAGGCAAATCCAAGGTAAAATGCTAACTTTGAAAGTTTAAAATTCTAATATTAAATCCATGAAAATTATTAAGTTCTTATTATTATTTCTGGTTTTTCAGGTATCGGCTCAACAGGGCGGTATGTGGATCCCTTCGCTGTTGGAAGGCATGAACGAGAAAGAGATGAAAAGCCTGGGGAGCCAGTTAAGTGCAAAAGATATATATGATGTGAATAACTCGAGCTTAAAGGATGCTATTGTCCATTTTAACGGGGGATGCACCTCTGAGATCATTTCAGCCAGCGGATTGCTGCTTACCAATCATCATTGTGGTTATGGAGCTATACAATCCCACTCATCAGTTGAACACGACTATCTTGAAGACGGTTTTTGGGCAAAATCCATGTCCGATGAATTACCAAACAAAGGAATGGTCGCTACCTTAATCGTCAGGATCGAAGATGTCACAAAGGATATTCTTTCAAATATTCCCTCTGAGGCCAGTCTTCAGGAGCAACAGAATCTTATTAGTCAGCATATCGAAGCCGTAATCAAAGGCGCTGAAAAAGAAAGTTGGCAGGACGCAAAAGTTAAATCCATGTATGACGGTAATCAATATATGCTATTTATCACAGAAACTTTTAAGGACATTCGTCTTGTAGGTGCTCCCCCTGCTTCAATTGGAAAGTTTGGATCGGACACTGATAACTGGATGTGGCCTCGTCATACAGGTGATTTTTCCTTATTCAGGATTTATGCAAATAAGCAGAATCAACCCGCCGAATACAGTGAAGAAAATATACCTTATAACCCAAAACATTTCCTTCCTGTCTCTCTCGATGGAATTTCTGAAAATGATTTTACGCTCGTTTTTGGCTTTCCGGGTCGGACCAGTGAGTACCTGCCTTCTGTAGCCATTGATCAGATCGTTAACAAATTGAATCCTCCAAAGATCAAGATTCGGGATGAAGCTTTAAAAATTGTTGATGGATACATGAGAAAGGACACGGAGATCAAAATCCAGTACGCCTCTAAATATGCAAGAATAGCCAATTATTGGAAGAAATGGATTGGTGAGAGCCAGGGATTGAAAAAGTCACATGCTGTTCAAAAGAAACAAGATCTGGAAGCAAATTTTGTTGAAAAGAATAAGGATAATGAGACTTATAGTAAGTTGCTTCCTGAATTTGAAAGACTTTATGGGGAAATCGAAGAAGTTGCTGTCGCCAGAGATTTTTGGGTAGAAACCGTTTACAGGAATGTTGAATTACTCAACGCCTCAGTAAGACTTTACAGATTTGAAAATGCAGTTCTTAAAAATCCGGATGATTTTGAAATGCAAAGAACACGTTTACTCAATGCTTATAAAGGGTTTTACAAAAATTACAACGCCAGTGTAGATCGCGATGTTTTTGAAAGACTGATGGAGATGTACCAAAAAGAAAGTCCGGAGACATATTTAACGGAAGGGTTAAAAAATGCTGACATCAAAAAGCTGACTGCAAGTGTTTATGATAATTCATCACTTACCTCGCTGGAAAAAATGTCTGATATGCTTTCCGGTAATAAAGACGAAGTACTCAAAAAAATAAATGAGGATGTTGGGTATAAAACAGGCAATGAGCTCATTGACAATTTCTATCAAAACATCGATCCTAAATATCAGGCGCTTAACTTGGAAATTAAAGCGAATCAAAAAATTTACATGAAAGCACTTATGGAAACCTTTCCGGATGAAAGGTTTTTTCCCGATGCCAACGGCACACTCAGGGTAACTTATGGTAAAGTAAATGGCTATAAACCCAAAGATGCTGTTTATTACGAACCTGTCTCCTACTTAAGTGGTGTCATAGAAAAATACAAACCTGGAGACTATGAATTTGACCTTCCTGAAAAATTAATTGAATTGTATAACAACAAAGATTATGGAGATTACGGAGTAGATGGAAAAATGCCTGTTAATTTTATTGGTACCAATCACACAACAGGAGGTAATTCCGGGAGTCCTGTTATCGATGCAAACGGAAACCTTATAGGCCTGAATTTTGACAGAGTTTGGGAGGGAACGATGAGTGATTATAATTATGACCCTGAGATCTGTAGAAATATAATGGTAGATGCACGTTATATATTATTTGTTATAGACAAGTTTGCCGACAGCAAGCGTCTGGTGGATGAAATGAAACTGGTTCACCCTAAAGCCAAATAGTACACCATTAAATTATATAGTACACCATATTGGTTTATTACACTTAAAATAATTCACTGAACAGGGCCTCTAGGATTAGAGGCCTTCTTCATCCTGATTTTCCAAAAACCTTCCCGACTCTTTTACATGTTTGCTCAGCATCCATTCGATCTGGCCATTTGTGGAACGAAAATCCTCTTTGGCCAAAATTTCAATCGCTTTTAGCAATTCCTCATCAATTCTCAATGCAAAAGCCTTTTTACTTTTCATATATCTTACGTATTTGAGGAAACAAAATTCTTCTGTTTCCGATCATTCATCATTACTCTTCCTCTTTCTTGTCACGTTCTATCAGCGCTTTTAATATGCCACGATGCGTGAACATATTCACTACCCTCCAGTCCATTTTCGCATAACTATTAACCAGATCCTCAAAATTCTGCTGCGATTTTACTGCAGTACCCGTTTGTTTAATGATTTTATACTCTTTCATAAATGAATTATGGAATTTTTGATTTTTCCTTCTGAAAAATGAATTTATTTAATTGAAAACAGCTAAATCCTTAAATGATTTTCATCAAAAATAGAATTTCTCGCATTATACACTATTATTTTGATATCACAAATATATTGTAATTATACCATATAGCCATAATATTTCAATTTTTAATAGCAATACTATTATGAAATTGAAAAAAAACTCTTTTTTATTTTATATACCCCTTTTTTGAAGGGGGTATAATTTTCAATATCACAATAATTCACTCTTTACCCTATTTTTTTTGGGGGTAATGTTAATTAAATATACTTTTACCCCGATTAATCATAAAATTGAAACTCAAGTATTACTAACAAATTCTTAATTACTAAAAAAATTAATTATGAAAAATCTATTTACAATCGCTTTACTATTTATTAGCTTCCTTTCATATGCTCAGGAAGAAACAACAGGAAAAGCAGAAGAAGAAAAAAAGAAAAAATTCAGTTTTAGTGGAAGTGCGGATGTTTATTATAGAACAAACATCAATGCACCTAATGGAGGAGACAACCATCAGACTCCAAATACTTCATTTGCCAATGGAAATGGTTTTGCCATAGGTATGGCCAATGCTATATTTGCATATGAAGGTAAGAAAGTTGGTGCCGTAGCTGATTTGGTATTCGGTCCAAGAGGTACAGATGCTGTTTTTGGATCACTTCAGTGGGATATTGACGGAGACGGTGCTCCTGACCTGGGTAACAGTTCTCAAGTAGTTAACCAGTTATATGTATACTGGAATGTTTCTGATAAAGTTACTTTAACTTTTGGTAATTTCAATACTTTCTTAGGTTATGAGGTTATTTCTCCAACAGGTAACTTCAACTACTCCACTTCATATATGTTCTCATACGGACCATTTTCGCACACAGGTCTGAAAATGGACTGGGCGATAAATGATGACTGGTCTTTCATGGCGGCCATTATGAACGATAATGACTATACCAACTTCAACCCAACAAACAATTACACTTTAGGGGCACAGGTTGGATTCAAAGGAACCTATTTGAATTTTCTTTATGGACCACAATTCCAGGTTGATTTAACCACAGGTTTTGATATCACAGATTCATTCTATCTTGGTTTGAACTCTACGTACTATGTGGATAATGATACAGATGCCTCTTTCTATGGGGTAGCCATTTATCCACAACTACAGACTTCTGACTCCTTTGCACTTGGATTTAGAGCGGAATATTTCGGTGAAAGCAAGGAAGGTGTTGGAGCCATTGGAGGATACGATGATAACGGAGACGCCAATGCATTCGAATTTACATTAACAGGAAACTATGCAATAGGAGATTTGATGATCATTCCTGAATTCAGAATCGACACAACAAGCGAGGACACTTTCGTAAACAGCGATCTGGATCCAACGGGATCACTTGCATCGTTTCTAGTAGCAGCAGTATACAAATTCTAAACAATAATTAATTATGAAAAAAATCGAAGCAATTATCAGAAAATCAAAATATTCTGATGTAAAAGAAGCCTTGCACAGTGTTGGGGTAAACTTCTTCTCCTACTGGGATGCCACCGGACGTGGAAATGAAAAAGAAGGACATGTATATAGAGGTGTGTCTTACAGCACCAGCGATATACAAAGAAGGTACTTATCAATTGTAGTAAATGATGATTTTGAGGAAGTGACCATTAAGGCAATCCTTGAGGCAGGCTCAACCGGTGAGGTTGGTGACGGAAAGATATTCGTGTCTGAGATCGTTGACTGCTACAGAATAAGAACAGGAGAAAAAGGAGGCGATACGCTTAAATAATCTAACCAAAAAATTAACAGAGATATGGAATTACTTACTATAAACAATGTATGGATGATGATCTGTACAGCCTTGGTTTTCTTTATGCACTTGGGTTTTGCATTCTTGGAAATCGGACTGACCAGACAGAAGAACACAATTAACATTTTATTCAAAAATATATTTATCATAACAGTCGGCCTGCTTTTATATTGCCTTGTAGGATTCAATTTAATGTATCCTGGATTTGCAGAAGGATCATCAGGTTTCTTCAGTTTTGCAGGATTTGGAATTACACCGCCGGAAGGAGGTATGACCGCTGCATACGCTGATGGTGGTTACACCTGGTGGACAGACTTCCTGTTCCAGGGAATGTTTGCAGCCACCGCCGCAACGATCGTTTCAGGAGCCGTAGCTGAGCGTATCAAAATTGTACCTTTTATGATTTTCGTGCTGGTTTACGTTGGAATCATTTATCCTTGGGCCGGTTCATGGAAATGGGGAGGTGGATTCCTGGATATGAGAGAAACTCCTTTCTATGACTTTGCCGGATCAACCCTGGTTCATTCTGTTGGTGGATGGGCAGCCTTGGTAGCCGTTTGGTTATTGGGAGCAAGAATTGGAAAATTCAAAGACGGGAAGCCTATGGCAATTCCTGGCCACAATATTCCTTTAGCCACTGCAGGTGTGCTTATCCTTTGGTTAGGCTGGTTTGGATTTAACGGTGGTTCGGTCTTATCTGCTGACCCTGAGTTGACCTCGCTGACACTGGTAACAACTTGTTTGGCAGCTGCTGCAGGTGGTGTAGCTTCATTTATACTTTCAACGGCAATGTATAAAAACCTTGACCTCACTATGTACTTAAACGGAATACTAGGTGGATTGGTTAGTATCACTGCTGGTGCAGACCAAATGTCTCCAACAGACGCCATCCTGATCGGAAGTATTGGTGGTGCTATCATTGTTCTTGCCGTTGCCTTTATAGATAGAATAAAACTAGATGATCCCGTGGGTGCCATTGCAGTTCACCTTATTTGCGGAATCTGGGGAACTCTAGCCGTAGGAATTTTTGGAAGCCTTGCCGGTGTTGACCAGCTGATCAGCCAGATCGTAGGTATTCTATCATACGCTATTGTTTGTATCGTTTCCTCTTTTGTTATCCTGTTTGTCCTTAAGAAAACCATTGGAATCCGAGTTTCTGAGAAAGAAGAACTGGAAGGTCTTGACGGATTTGAACATGGTATGGATGCCTATTCTGACTTCAGAATGAATGAACATTAAAAGTTTGTCCCATTATATCGATCTCTTGACGTTAATTCGTTGATTAGATTAAATTTGTGTAACTCTGAGGGTCTGTGAAAACGGACCCTCTTTTTTTATACCTTTACCAATCAAAATTTAATTCACATGAACAAATCCTTTACCCTTTTTATACTGTCAATAATTGTTTATTGCGGTTCATACGGCAATACTGTTGACTGGGGAGCCACAGGGCATCGTACCGTGGGAGAAATAGCACAACAACACTTAAGTAAAAGGGCCGAAAAACAGATAAGCGACATCCTGAACGGCCAGAGCCTTGCCATGGTATCAACATATGGTGATGACATTAAATCAGATAAGAAATACGATAAGTACTATACCTGGCATTTCGTAAATTTTCCTTTTGACACAAAGTATGAGGCGAGTAAAAAAGATAAAAGAGGAGACATTGTAATGGGAATCCAAAAATGTATTGAGGCACTTAAAGACCCCAACACCTCTCAAGAGGACAAATCCTTTTACTTAAAGTTCCTTGTTCATCTTGTAGGAGACCTGCATCAGCCATTGCACGTAGGAAAAGCCGAGGACAGAGGTGGAAACGACATCAAAGTGCTCTGGCATTATGATAAATCCAATCTTCACAGGGTCTGGGATTCAGAAATGATTGAATCTTTTAACATGAGCTATACCGAGCTGGCGGCTAATTCAAAAAAGCTTTCTAAGGAACAAATAAAAATTATACAAAAAGGAAGTATTTTAGACTGGACCTATGAATCTCAGGCGCTTGCCAAAAAAGTATATGCATCTGCCAAAATGGATGAAAAACTGGGATATCGCTATTCTTACGACCATTTTGAAACAGTGCAATCTCAGTTGCAGAAATCCGGGATAAGACTTGCTAAAATCCTAAATGAAATTTTTGGATAAAGACTGATTTTACCTTGACAGTTTGTTACATATAAAGGTGAGCGGAAAAATGATTAAAAAAGATAAAGACCAGGCCTCTGGACTGATCGATGCAAAAGGAAGTGCAAAAAGCGCTGCAGAAGGTTCAGGTAATAGTTGAAAAAACATTTTCTTTTCTTCTTTTTCATTGATCTGCTCAGAAGTCAACTTATGCTTTCTGGCATAAACCCAGTTATAAACCCCTAAAAATCCTGCTAAAGCTAAAAAAACGCTTTGCATTTGAAGCGCTATGATGAGGCCTTCAAATTCCATATCAAAACGAACAAAATACAAATATAGCATCAAACAGATCATCTGGGCAACCCCTACCCCGGCATGAAACATTGAACTGCGCACCAAATTACCCAGTTGCTTATTGATTTGAATCCAATAGGTCACAATAAGAACCAGCCCGATCAGCATAACCATAAGCTTATCAATATTACCCTCGAATATCTGAGCCAGGGTATAGTATTCAAGTTCAGGATCCTCTGGCCTTGGCAAAATGAGAAAAGATTGAAAAATAAGAAGTGCAAACAACACGTTCATCAAAACCTTCAAACTAAAAAGCACTTCCCGACCTCTTTCTTTCTCGGCCTCGGTTGGCATTTTCTTACGGGATTTTCCTTTTACCATCTCATTGATACCTTAAATGAATTATGAATCTAAATTACAAAAGTTAAAAGCATATTAATGAATATTTTAGCAAATATTATCAATATAATAACTATAATCAAACCTTCATATCCCTACCACCGAAAAACAATATTTGAACCCTTATCAAAAAAACTCCTGGTAAAAAATAATAAATATGTTAAATCTTCGTTTTAAGACAAGCATTCTTAACAATTGCAATAATGAAATTGAATATCATTTTAAAAAGTTTGGCAGTAGTTGCACTGCTTAGTTTCACCACTTTAGGACAGACTTCAACAGAACGTCCACCGTCTAAAGAGGATTTTGTTGACTTAAAAGAAATTATGCCAAACTTACGATCAGACCTAAGGTATTATGGTGACAACAATTTTGTGGGAAGACCTATACAAGGTTACAAGGAACCAAAATGCTTACTAACCAAAGAAGCTGCCTATGCGCTTAAAAAAGTTCAGGACGAATTAGAACGTCTGGGATTTGGACTTATGGTATATGATGCCTACAGGCCACAGCAAGCTACGAATGATTTTGTAGAATGGTCAGAAGACATCAGCGACACCACCATGAAACCGCAGTTTTATCCTAATGTTGAAAAGAAAGATCTCTTTGCCAAAGGATATATTTCGGTTAAATCCGGACACAGCAGAGGAAGTACTGTGGATGTAACTATCGTTTCGCTTAAAACCAAACAGATTTTAAATATGGGCAGTCCATATGATTTGTTTGACGAAGTGTCCGCAACTGATCACACAGCGACAATCACCAAAAATCAGCACTCGCTTAGACTTTTGCTTAAAAGGCGAATGGAAAAACACGGATGGCAATCCTACCCAAAAGAATGGTGGCATTTCACCCTTAAGGATGAACCCTATCCAAATACTTACTTTGATTTCCCAATTGAATAATTGAATTCAAAAACATAAAAAAACCACTCAAATGAGTGGTTTTTTTATTCTGTCAAAATATCGAATTAATTGTTCATCAATTCATAACTTCTCCTGATAAAGTCAGTCATTTCTTTTCCCTGCAGTAGATTTTGAGACAATCGGGCCAGATCTAAAGCCTGGTTGATATACTCAGTTCGCTTACCTTTTGCTTTTAGGATCTTCTGCATCAGGTCACTGTTTGTATTGACTACAAGATTATACATCTCAGGGAATCCTCCCATACCCATCATACCACCGCCGCCGGTTTGCTGCATCTCTTTCATCCTTCTCATAAACTCAGGTTGTGTAATGATAAAAGGACTTGATTTTGAATCCATGGCCTCCAATTGTACGGTATATTTTTCCTTCGGCACGATTTCTTCGATATACCCTTTTAATTTATCCTGATCCTCCTGTGATAATTTTGAAACCTGATCTTCTTCTTTTTGAATCAATTTTTCCAGTGAATCTGAATCTACACGTGCAAATTTAACCTTATCACCATCACCTTCCAGCTTCTGGATCAAATGAGAAACAATTGGTGAATCAAGGAGTAAAACCTCGTATCCTTTTTCATTGGCTTCTTCAATGAAACCATGTTGAGCTTCTTTGTCGCTTGCATATAAAACAACAAGATTCCCGTCCTTATCAGTTTGAGCCGCTTTGATTTTATCTTTCAACTCATCAAAAGTGAGGTACTCATCCTTAGTTGTTGGGTAAAGTGCAAATTTCTGTGCCTTTTCAAAGAATTTTGGTTCCGACAACATTCCATATTCAATAACGATCTTGATATCGTCCCATTTCTTTTCAAAACCTTCTCTGTCATTCTTAAATAAAGAACTTAATTTATCAGCTACTTTCTTCGTGATATAAGATGAAATTTTCTTTACTGCCCCGTCAGCCTGCAAATAACTTCTCGATACATTCAAAGGAATATCCGGTGAATCGATAACCCCTCTAAGCATTTGAAGGAAATCAGGAACTATTCCCTCCACATTATCCGTTACAAACACCTGATTCTGGTACAGTTGGATTTTGTCCTTCTGCACATCCATGTTGGTTGTCAATTTCGGGAAGTACAAAATTCCTGTCAGATTGAACGGATAGTCAACGTTTAAATGAATATGAAAAAGGGGCTCTTCAAATTGCATTGGGTACAATTCTCTATAAAAGCTTTTGTATTCTTCATCCTTTAAGTCGCTTGGCTGTTTTGTCCATGCAGGGTTTGGATTATTAATGATTCTGTCAACAGTGATCATTTTTTGAGGCTCCTTGGTTTCCTTACCTTCCTCATCCTTGATCGTTTTAGGCTCATGCTCCGGATCAGCAACTTCCTCCGTACCAAACTTGATCGGAACCGGCATGAACTTGTTGTATTTATTAAGCAATTCATTGATCCTGTTCTCTTCAAGAAATTCAAGAGAATCTTCATCAATATGAAGGATGATTTCCGTACCTCTGTCTTTCTTTTCAGAATTCTTCAGTGTGTATTCAGGGGATCCATCACAGATCCAGTGAGCGGCAGGTTCATCTTCTACAAATGATTTAGTATGGATTTCAACCTGTTCGGCCACCATAAAAGCGGAATAAAATCCCAAACCAAAGTGCCCTATAATTCCTGCATCATTTTTTTCGTCCTTGAATTTTTCCAAAAACTCTTCTGCTCCAGAGAAAGCAATATCATTGATATACTTCTTCACTTCTTCTTTGGACATTCCAATACCCTGATCTATAATGTGAAGCTTTTTACCTTCCTTATCAATTTTAACCTCAAGTTTTACATTGTCAGCATCACCCTTGAATTCACCAATCGATGCGAGGTGCTTCAATTTTAAAGTTGCATCGGTAGCATTCGAAATCAGCTCTCTTAAAAAGATCTCATGATCCGAATATAAAAATCGTTTTATCAACGGGAAAATGTTTTCTACCGCCACATTTATTTTTCCTTTTGCCATAATTTAGTTTATTTATGATTTTAACATACACAGCAACTTTATCAAAATAAATACCAAAATCTTTATCCTGACAAGATGACATAATTCCGTTGATCCACCCCTGTTTCAGCGCTAAAAGGAGCCGCAAAATCTAAATTGAATTATGTATCTTTGCTTTAATCGTGCATGAACTTCACCTTTCCAGAACAGGACTGGAGCTTAGAATACTATGCCTTTTACTTACTGAAAACAAGACAACAACTAAATAATGGTACAACTATGTATAACTCAAAGATTACCGGATTAGGCTTCTATGTGCCGGACAATATTGTAACAAATGACGATCTTTCCAAGATCATGGATACCAGTGATGAATGGATCCAGGAAAGAACAGGAATAAAGGAACGTCGGTGGATTAAGGAAGGTAGTAATGAAACCTCAGCAACCATGGGTGCAAAAGCGGCTGAGACGGCTATTGAAAGGGCCGGACTTAACAAAGACGATATTGATTTTATCATTTTTGCTACGCTGAGCCCAGATTACTATTTTCCGGGTTGCGGGGTTCAGATTCAGGATATGCTTGGCATGAAAACCGTTGGGGCACTCGATGTAAGAAATCAATGTTCTGGTTTTGTATATGCCATGTCAACGGCCGATCAGTTCATAAAAACGGGCATGTACAAAAATATACTTGTAATCGGTTCGGAATATCACAGTAACGGACTCGACAAAACCACTCGTGGAAGAGGTGTTTCGGTCATATTTGGAGACGGTGCCGGGGCCTGCGTCCTGTCGAGAACAGAAGATAATAATAAAGGAATCCTTTCTTCTCACCTTCACAGTGAAGGCCGATTTGCTGATAAGTTAATTGTAGAATCACCTAGCATCAAGCACTGGGTTCCTGAAATTCTCAGTTCTAAAGAGGAAGACATCTCTTATTTCCCGTATATGGATGGAACTTTTGTATTCAAGAATGCGGTGGTACGTTTTAGCGAGGTGATCATGGAAGCTTTGGCAGCGAACAAAATGTCTGCTGAAGATATTGATCTTTTTATTCCGCATCAGGCCAATTTAAGAATTGCACAGTTCATTCAGCAAAAATTCAAGCTGAAAAACGAACAGGTTTATAATAATATCATGAGTTATGGAAATACTACGGCGGCTTCAATAGTTATTGCTCTTACAGAAGCCTGGGAAAAAGGAAAAGTAAAAGAGAATGATATTGTTCTTCTGGCAGCTTTTGGAAGTGGGTTTACCTGGGGAAGCCTTTTGATGAGATGGTAAAAGATTCCATAAATAAGAAGTAAAAAAAAGTGGCTAAGGCCACTTTTTTAATTTTATGATTTCTGGTAATTATCGTCCCAGTCTTTTACTTTAGGAACTCCAAGTTTTCCTTCGGATCTGGCTATTATAGTAGCCACCGTGGCATCACCTGTTACATTAACCACTGTCCTGCACATATCGAGTGGCCTGTCTACAGCAAAGATCAAAGCAAGTCCGGCCTCGGGAATTCCTGCCTGAGCCAGGACAATGACCAGCATAACCATTCCTGCCCCGGGAACCGCCGCTGACCCAATGCTTGCGAGGGTTGCAGTGGCAACAATACCCAGTTGTACCCCCAGCGAAAGGTCCATACCAAAGGCCTGAGCAATAAAAACCGCTGCCACAGCCTGATACAAACTTGTTCCATCCATATTTATAGTTGCTCCAATGGGCAAAACAAAACTCGAAACCTCCTCATCTACCCCTAAATGCTCATTGACACGCTCCATGGTAACCGGAAGTGTAGCCGCGCTGGAACTCGTTGAAAATGCCAGTAATTGAGCCGGAGATATCCCCTGAAGGAACTCCTTCGGCCTCTTCCCTGTAAACAGGAATACAACCGATGTATAGAAAGAAATCATGATCAACAATCCAAATAATACGGTTAAAGCATACCAGCCCAAGGCCTTAAACAGGTCAGCGCTGGGAGACTCTACGATTAGAGCAGCTAACAAAGCAAATACCCCGTAAGGTGCAGCCAGCATGATCAGATCGATCATTTTAAGGATGACTTCATTAAAACTCGAAAAGAAATCTTTAACAGGCCTGGCCCTTTCTTCGGGAAGCAGAATCAACCCCACCCCAAAAAAGATGGCAAAAAAGATAACCTGCAACATGTTCTTATTCTTGCCCGAGGCCCCAATGATATTGTCAGGAACCAGATCAACCAACGCCTGTAAAGGGCCTTGTTTTTTCTGATTCGCGGCTTCATCCTTATATTTCTGTGTGTTATCGGCATAATTCGAAACCAGTTCGGTTCGAGTATTTTCAGATATGGAGTCCCCTGGAGTAAAAACATTAACCAGCAACAAACCAATCGTAACCGCCACAACAGTTGTGATCAAATAGGTTAAAACGGTTTTCCCACCCATTTTGGACAACTTGGATATGTCTTTTAGATCCGAAACACCTGTTATCAGAGACCCCAGAATCAGAGGAACGGCAATTAACTTCAAGGCATTGATAAAAATGGTTCCAAAAGGTTTGATCCAATCCTGAACAATTTCTTTACCTCCGGAAAAACTAACCATCAGGAAGCCAAAAGCAACTCCTAATACCATACCTAACAAGATTTTCCAATGTAAAGCGAGTTTTCTCATGATTCGAAATTTGCGGGAAGATACTAAAAAATAACATGTAGGAATAAAATCAAAACTGACAAAAACCAATTTTTTAGAAACCGAAAATTCAAAAGGAGAATTTGTTGATTTACAGATATTACTTACATTTGCCGAAAATTAGGAAGCTCATGGAGAAATTGAAAAAACGATGGGGAATTAAATCAAACTGGCAGGTTATCGCCATTATCATCGTATTCGCAATTAATGGATCTTTTGCTGCCTGGGTTGCCGGACCTGTCACGAATTTTATCGGACTGAACGCAGAAAATACCAAACCCTATGCCCTTTATATTATTCTAAGACTGGTATTGATCTTCCCGATATATCAGATTACCTTGCCTGTAGTAGGATGGTTCTTTGGTCAGTTTAATTTCTTTTGGAATTTTGAAAAGAAGATGCTTCAAAGAATGGGCCTCGGTCGTTTTTTTAAGTAATTCAATTATTTTCCGACCTTTTGAATAGATAAACGTAGCACCAGGTCAGCGTAAACGAAGGGAAAAAATCCAGGCCTGGAATCGCTTCTTCAAGAAAAGAAACAAGGCCAGCTACTTTACCAACATTACCTTTGTAGAGCTTGATCATCAAATAGGCCGATAGCGGTGCCCAAACAATATCAACAGGAGGAAAAGCATAGGAAGCCATACCGATCAGGTCACAAATCAGTCCAAACCAAAGTTTTTGATTCTTGCTTAGATTCTCCATTTAAGAATATCTATGATATCGATTCATTGCTTAGGGATCAATGAAAATGAAGGTTTCCGTATAACTTAACATTCAATCTTCATCCCAACTCCTTTTTTGACGTATTTGTTTGTAAAGTTTAATACCCATCATAAGCAAAATTGAAATACCGACTATTCCGACCACCCCAAAAATCCAGCCCAAGGTTGTTTTTAAAACAACCAGAAAAACACAGGCAAACAGAATAATGGTAGCCACTTCATTCCATATTCTCAATCCGTAGGAAGAATAATTCAAATACCCTCTTTCAATTTGATTATACATATACTGGCAGGATCCGTGATACGCAAAAAGGAGAAGTACAAAAAATAATTTGATCCACATCCAGTTCGCTTCAAGCCAAAAAGGCTGGAGTACAAGAAGCCAGACAGCAAATATTGTGGTTAATACAGCTGAAGGCCACGTAATAATGTACCACAATCTCTTACACATCAGGGCGTACTGCTTTTTCAAGATCGATTGAGCAGGCTCTTCCTTTTCTTCTGCCTCTTTGTAGTAAATAAAAAGACGAATAATATAAAACAATCCTGCAAACCAGGTCGTTACAAAAATGATATGCAGCGATTTGACGTACAGATAGGTCATTATTTAAAAATTTATGAATACCATTCATTGATCCATTTAGCCATAACTTCAACCCAGGCATCATCCTCATTTAAACAGCTTATGTGTCTGAAATCCTCTCCTCCGGCCTCTAAAAATTCCTCCTTACCTTCCATAGCGATTTCTTCCAAGGTTTCCAGGCAATCTGATACAAAAGCCGGGGTGATAACGGCAAGCTTTTTAAATCCCTGCTCAGGCATGGCTTCCAATTCTTGGTCGGTATAAGGCCTTAACCAAGGATCCTTCAGAAGTCTTGATTGAAAAGAGTTCCTGTAAGTATCCTTCTTCAATCCCAGTTTTTTGGCCATCTCCTTTGTAGTTTCAAAGCACTGGTGCCTGTAACAGGTTTTGTGCGCAACAGAAGCCACCTCACAACAGGATCCGTCTAACTTACAATGCTTTCCTGTTGGATCACCTTTGTATATATGCCTTTCTGGTATTCCGTGATATGAAAACAGTAATTGGTCATATTCAAATCCCTTTAACTCCTTTTCCAAATGCTTACACATGACATCTATATATTCCGGATGGTTGTAAAACGGTTCGAGAACATCCATTTTCATATCCTTAAAGTCACTTTCAATTAAAGACTTCGCCTTTTCCACCACCGTTTCATAAGAAGACATGGCGTAATGTGGGTACAAAGGAACCAGAAAAACCTCTTTAACCCCTTGCCTCTTTAATTCTTGAAAGCCTTTTTTAATACTCATCGAACCATATCGCATTCCTAAGGCCACAGGTATATCCACTTTTTTACGAACCTTTTCAGTAAACCTTTCTGAGATCACTATCAGCGGAGAGCCTTCTTTCCACCATATTTTTTTGTAGGCAGCCGCCGATTTCTTTGGCCGGACATTCAAAATAATCCCCTTGATTAGTAAAAAACGTTTCCAGTATGGAATATCAATTACCCTCTCATCCATTAAAAATTCATCCAGATATCTTCTAACGTCCTTAACTTCAGTACTGTCAGGTGAACCCAGATTCACTAATAAAACACCCTTTTTTGTCACCTTACCTATCTTTTAATTAAAATTTTTGAAGCGTAAATATAAAGGTTTTGAAACTGTGTTATTCAATACCTTTCATTTTTTTTTCACAACCCTTAGCTCATACTTTTATCGTTATTTTTTTTATTTTAAACGATATGATTTCACAAGTGATCTGTCTATTTTTGCACGCAGACTATTTATAATGCCGTTACAAAACCCTTATGTTTATTGCCTTTATCGATAAATTCGAAGGTGAAAATAAGAAATTTTCCAATGTGACAAATATCATAGTGTGTTTAAATCTTGTAGCGTAATTTTGATTTTAAGTTCAGTGACGGACAGAAAATAAGTAGATCAATTATTAAATCAGGTATGACTAAAAATTCCGATTGTAAAAAATTTTATGTTATTGGCTTAAATTACAAAAAGGCGGACGTGGTGACCCGAAGTAATTTTAGCCTTAGCAAGGAAAAGCAAAAAGAACTTTTAGAAGAGGCTAAAAGGATCAACATTAAAAGTGTTGTAATCCTTTCTACTTGTAATCGAATAGAGATAATTGGATTTGCCAAACACCCATTTCAGCTTATTTCACTGCTTTGCAAATACTCAAAGGGCACAATGGAAGAATTTGCCAAAGTATCTTATGTGTATAAAAACAGTGAGGCTTCAGAACACATTATCAGAATTGCAACAGGAATAGATAGTCAGATTCTTGGAGATTATGAAATTGTGGGTCAGTTAAAAGAAGCTTTTTACCTGGCAAAAGAAGCAGGAACCGTCAATGCCTATTTAGAGAGATTGTTCAATGTATCCCTGGCAGCAAGTAAAGAAACTAAGAACAAAACTAGTATAAGCTCAGGTACAACTACAGTCTCTTATGCGGCTGTTAAATACATAAAGGATAACTTCAGCAAGAAGGATCCAAAAAAAATTCTTGTTTACGGCCTGGGTGACATAGGGCAAAACACGGCCAAAAGTTGTGCTGAATACCTCAATGCGCACAGTTTGACCTTGGTTAACAGAACTGAGGAAAAAGCAATCAAAATAGCCAATGAAATTAATGCAGAAATGGCTGCTCATAAAGATCTTGGAACAAAGATCAAGGAATCTGACATAGTAATTGTTGCAACCGGGGCTTCTACCCCAACGGTCACTGCGGATATGATTCATAAGAAAAAAGAACAATTGATCATCGACCTTTCCATACCCCGGAATGCTGACCCCGTCATTAATGATAGTGATAATATTTCGATGATAGATGTGGATGTGTTATCCAAAAAGACCAAAGAAACTATTGAAGAAAGAAAAAAACAAATTCCTTTGGTCGAAGATATTATTCAAAAACACAAATCTGAATTTTACGAGTGGCTCAACTTTAGAAGAAGCACTCCTGCGATAAATTCGCTAAAAAAATCACTGGAGCTTATTCAGAAAGATGCTATTACCTCACATTCTAAAAAGTATCAGGATATTAATTCCCAATTGGTCGAAGACGTTACTTCTCAAATGATCAATAAGATTGTTTCGAAATTTGCCATGCATTTGAAAGCAGAAAATACTCAGGCTAACCGGAGTATCAAGGTAATGAATGACGTATTTAACTTAGAGCCGTCTGAAAATTAGTATGAAAAAAGTTATTAGAATTGGAACCAGGTCCAGTGAATTGGCGCTTTGGCAGGCAAATACTGTCTCTAACCAGCTCCGGCATTTGGGGCATGAAACTAAAATTGTAAAGATCGATTCTATAGGTGATGAAGTCTTGAACAAACCTTTGTACGAACTGGGAACCACAGGTGTATTCACCAAAAATCTGGACATCGCCTTACTAAATAACAAAATAGACATCGCCGTCCATTCACTGAAAGATGTTCCTACCGTTCTTCCCAAAGGAATCGTCCAGGCAGCGGTTCTCAAAAGGGGCCTCTTCCAGGATATCCTCGTTTTAAAGGACAATGACGAATTTTTTACACAGAAATCGGCAATTATTGCCACCGGTAGTTTAAGGCGTAAGGCCCAATGGCTCTACAGATACCCGAATCATACAATTACAGACCTTCGAGGGAATGTAAATACAAGGCTTAAAAAGCTTCATGACAATGAATGGAACGGAGCCATATTTGCCCTGGCCGGGTTAAAAAGGATTGGGATCTTACCGGAAAATACGATAAAACTTGACTGGATGATCCCGGCACCGGCGCAAGGCGCGGTCATGGTAGCTGCTTTAGACCAGGACGAAGAGCTTTTAAAGGCCCTGTATGAACTTAATGACAAGGAAACTGAAATTTGTGTTGGAGTTGAAAGGGATTTTCTTAATAAACTGGAAGGTGGCTGCACGGCACCCATAGGGGCCCTTGCCACTATAAAAAACGAGGAACTAAATTTCAAGGGAGCTTTGTTCAGCACCGATGGAAAAAAGAAGATTGAATTTACAAAATCAGTTCCATTACATCGCGTCAATGATTTGTCCGAATTTGCCGCTTCTTATATCTTAGACCGGGGAGGAAAAAAATTAATGAGGAAGCTGGGAAAAGTTGAAAAAAGAATCAATATTTTCTCGACTAAAAACCTTTCCATAGGGCAAAAAAGTGCCTTAAACCCTGAAATTGGTGTAGACATGAGCGATTTTATAACGATAAGGCACAATCGTATAAAACCTGTTACTGTTAAGCAGCCCATTGAACACGTTATATTTACAAGCCAGAATGGTGTTGAAGCACTGCTTGATAATTTTATGGCGTCTGAACTTCAATTTGAAAAAATATATTGTGTTGGCAGACGCACCAAAAGATTAATCGAAAGAAAAATTGGAAAAGTTTCGCATGTAGAGAATTCTGCGGGTCAATTGGGAAAGTATCTTTCAAAAAACTTGAAAGACGTTGAGGTAACTTTTTTCTGCGGGGATAAAAGAAGGGATGAACTACCCGCTATTCTTGAAGAAAACGGAATTATTTTAAATGAGGTTATTGCCTATCAGACCCTTCTGAGCCCGAATCGTATGAATAAAGAATACGATGGCCTTCTCTTTTTCAGTCCTTCGGCAATTGAAAGTTATCTGAGCAAAAATGAACCTAAAAACGAAACAGCTTTTTGCATCGGTGGCACTACGGCCAAAGCTGCTCAAAATCACTTTAAACAGGTTGTAGAAGCTAAAATGCCCTCTGTGGAAAGTGTTTTAAAATCTGTAAATACACATTTTATTAAATAATACTTTTTGAGATGAACAGGACCAGAAGACTTCGAAAAAAGGAAAATATCAGGAGGCTCATCAGAGAAAACAGGCTTCACACGGATGATCTTATATATCCATTATTCATAGAGGAAGGCAAAGGAATTGAGAATGAAATTCCTTCTATGCCCGGAATTAAAAGATATTCACTGGACACGATATCCAAAGAACTTGACGAAGTCATCCAGTTAAATATTCCTGCCGTTCTTCTTTTTGGAATACCCACTGCGAAAGATGAAATTGGCTCGGAGACATGGAACGAACAGGGGATTATTCAACAAGCCATACGATTCATTAAGAAGCATTATCCCGACTTATATGTAATTACCGATGTGTGTTTTTGTGAATACACCAGCCATGGGCATTGCGGAATAATTCATAATAATGATGTTGATAATGACGCTACCCTGGTGAATCTTGCCAAGCAGGTAATATCTCACGCAAAGGCCGGGGCTGATATGGTAGCTCCCTCAGGTATGATGGACGGTATGATCGCAACGATAAGGGAGGCTCTTGATAATAAAGGTTACCCGGATCTGCCTGTGATGTCCTATGCAGTGAAATACGCATCCGCATTTTACGGGCCATTCAGGGATGCAGCGGATTCCACACCGAGTTTCGGAGACAGAAGGACTTACCAGATGGACCCTTCCAACAGAGATGAAGGATTGAGAGAAGCAAATTTTGACGATCAGGAAGGAGCCGACATCTTAATGGTAAAGCCTGCTCTTTCTTATCTTGACATTATCCGAGATTTAAAAAACAATTTTGACCGTCCGGTTGCCTGCTATAATGTGAGTGGTGAATACGCAATGATAAAGGCTGCTGCGGAAAAAGGATGGATCGATGAGAAAAAAGTGATGATGGAAAGTTTACTTTCCATGAAAAGAGCCGGAGCTGACATCATAATAACCTACTTTGCCAAAGATGTTGCAAAAGTGTTGAAAGAGCAGCTTTAGAAAATTAAAAGAGTAAAATATGAAACTGGATAAATCGATAGAATTATTTAACAAGGGACAAAAAAATCTTGTAGGTGCTGTTAATTCACCCGTGCGGGCGTTTAAATCCGTTGGTGGAATACCTGTTTTTATTGATCATGCAAAAGGCAGCAAGATATATGATGTTGATGGGAATGAATACATAGACCTCGTTTTGTCATACGGCCCAATGATACTTGGTCACAGACATGACAAAGTTGAAAAGTCGATTAGAAAAGCGTTGAAAAAAGGATATACTTTTGGTGCCTCGACGAACAAAGAAATAAAACTGGCCAAAATAGTTTGTGATGCCTTCCCGGGTATGGATAAAGTTCGGTTTGTCAATTCTGGTACCGAGGCCGTTCTCAGTGCTATACGTTTGGCACGGGCTTACACAGGCCATAATAAGATTATCAAATTTTCAGGATGTTATCACGGGCACACGGATGCACTGCTTGTTGCGGCAGGTTCCGGGCTGGCCACCCTAAGTCTTCCGGGGAGTAAGGGTGTACCGGATGAGGCCGTAAAAAATACACTGATCGCTGAGTTTAACAATCTTGAAAGTGTAAAACAGCACATGAACTCACATAATGATATTGCGGCGGTCATTTTGGAACCAATTGCCGGAAATATGGGAGTTGTTCAGCCCAGCAGTAAATTTCTTCATGAACTTAGGAAAATTACTCAGGAGGCTGGTGTGCTTCTGATTCTTGACGAAGTCATGACCGGCTTCCGATCTAAATTTGGAGGAGCCCAGGAATTACTTGGTATAGAGGCCGATATCACTTGCCTTGGCAAGGTCATTGGAGGAGGATTTCCTGTAGGTGCCTATGGGGCAAGAGATGAGATCATGAACATGGTTGCACCATTAGGAGGCATGTATCAGGCGGGAACACTTTCAGGCAATCCAATTGCAATGGCTTGTGGAATTGCAACCCTAAAAGAGCTTAAAAGACGAAACCCTTATAGAAAATTCAAAAAAAATGCTGCAAAAATTAAGGATATTCTCCTTAAAGCTGCCAAAAAACATGGTGTACCTCTGCAAGTAAATCATTTTGGATCGATGATCAACCCATTTTTTACCGATAAGGAGGTGATTGATTTTGAAACTGCACAAACATGTGACACCGAGAGTTTTAAAGTATTTTTCTGGCAAATGATGGAACATGGTGTATTCCTTCCTCCATCTCAGTTTGAAGCCTGGTTCCTTTCATCTGCCTTAAAGAAGAAGGACCTGAAAAAAATTGCAGAGGCCGTGGACATATCGATGGCAAAAGTTGCTGAAAAAAAGACAAATTAAGAACCACTAAAAAGACGATTTAATCGTACTGAAAATAATGTATAAAAACGATTTATATTTAAGAGCATTAAGAGGTGAATCTGTAAGCAGGCCTCCCGTATGGATGATGAGACAGGCAGGAAGGTATTTACCTGAATTCATTGCCATTCGAGAAAAATATGATTTTTTTACGCGCTGCAGAACCCCGGAACTGGCGTCAGAAATAACGGTTCAGCCCATTCGCAGGTATGGCATGGATGCAGCCATTTTGTTTTCTGATATTTTGGTAGTTCCCCAGGCCATGAACATTCCTTTTGAAATGAAACCGGGTGTTGGGCCTTATCTTCCAAATCCAATAAGGACGGCAAAAGATGTAAATGAAACCATTGTGCCCGACGTCAAAGATTCTTTAGGTTATGTTTTGGAGGCCATTAAGATGACAAAACAAATGTTAAATGATGAAATCCCTTTAATAGGATTTGCAGGGTCTCCCTGGACTGTATTTTGCTACTGTGTTCAGGGACAGGGATCCAAATCTTTTGACAAAGCAAAAGAATTTTGTTTTACCCAGCCAATTGCTGCGCATCAGCTTCTTCAAAAAATTACAGACACGACCATAACTTATCTAAAAGAAAAGGTTGCGGCAGGCGTGGATGCGGTGCAGATTTTTGATTCCTGGGGAGGAATGCTGTCCCCAGAGGACTATCAGGAATTTTCATGGAAATATATTCAGCAGATCGTTGACGCCCTTCATGAACTCGCACCCGTTATTGCATTTGGTAAAGGATGCTGGTTTGCCTTGGAAGAAATGTCAAAATCAAACGTTTCCGCATTAGGAGTAGACTGGACGGTCAGCCCGCAAACGGCAAGAAAACTCACAAATAATAGCGTGACACTTCAGGGAAACCTCGATCCTTCAAGGCTGCTATCTCCTCCGAAGGAGATCAAAAAATTAGTCACAAAAATGATCGATGACTTTGGAAAAGACAAATACATCGTAAATTTGGGGCACGGGATATTACCGAATATTCCTCTGGACAATGCGAAAGCTTTTATTGATGCCGTAAAGGAGTATGATGCTTAGATCCATAAAAAGGATCTGGCAGGAGATTTGAAAATAAAGGTTAATCTGATTTAAAATGAATAAGGAACTCATTCAGAAATACAATATACCAGGCCCGAGATACACAAGTTATCCAACGGTTCCGTTTTGGAACAAGGAAGGTATTTTACTTGACGACTGGAAGGAAACTGTTGTCAGAGCATTTAAGGAGAGTAATGAAAAAGAAGGAATCAGTCTTTATATCCACCTGCCCTTTTGTGAAAATCTATGTACGTTTTGTGCCTGTCATAAAAGAATTACCAAACGACATAGCGTTGAGCAGCCTTATATAGAAACCGTACTTAAAGAATGGGACCTTTATTGTGATCTTCTTGAGGAAAAGCCTTTGATAAGAGAGATCCATCTGGGTGGCGGGACACCTACTTTCTTCTCTTCCGAAAATCTTCGAAAACTCATTGACGGAATCTTTAAAAGAGCAGATAAATTCAAAGAATTCGAATTCAGCTACGAGGCACATCCCAACCACACTTCTGAAGAGCAGCTAAGAACACTGTATGAACTTGGATCAAGAAGGAACAGTTTCGGTATTCAGGACTATGATCCTGTAGTTCAGAAAGCCATAAATCGAGTGCAAAGTTTTGAACAGATTGAAAGAATTCATCGCCTTTCACAGGAAGTTGGCTATACTTCAATTAGTCACGATCTTGTATTTGGGCTGCCTTTTCAAACAGAAGACAGCATCCGAAATACCATAAAAAATACCATCGCCTTAAAACCTGACCGAATAGCCTATTACAGTTACGCGCATGTTCCATGGATCAAAGGAGTCGGACAACGTGGCTTTGATGAAAATGACCTCCCTAAAGACAAAGAAAAACGTCACCTGTATGAATTGGGTAAACAACTGTTCTTCGATGCGGGTTATGTGGAAATCGGAATGGATCATTTTGCACTGCCCACAGATTCACTGCACCAGGCAATGACCTCCCATAAACTGCATCGGAATTTTATGGGTTATACCGCGGGAAAAACAGAGCTCATGATCGGACTGGGAATGTCTTCTATCAGCGATTCCTGGTATGCCTTTGCGCAAAATGAGAAGTCAGTGGAGGCCTATACGGAAAGGGTAAATCAAGGGTTATTACCTGTTTTCAGAGGTCATTTGCTTACTGCTGAGGACCTTATCATCAGAAAACACATCCTTAACCTGATGTGCAATCTGGAAACAGAATGGAATGTGGGTCTCGATCCCGAAATAAAAGATCAGATAATGGAACGGCTGTCAGAAATATTTGAGGACGGGCTTATCAGATCAGAAGGGAACAAACTGATCGTAGAGGAAAAAGGTCGTATGTTCGTGAGAAATATTTGTATGGCCTTTGACCTTCGTCTGATCAACAACAAACCTGATACACGCATCTTTTCCATGACCATTTAAAAGCGTTGTATATCAAAAACTTCACCGAGGATGGAAGACCCGTTATTTGGTCTTTGCTCCGTACTTCTTCATAAATTTATCTAGCTTTGGATTTATGACCGCTCTGCAATAGCCCTGATTTTTATTGTTATTATAGTAGTTCTTATGATAGTCTTCAGCTTCATAAAAAATTTGAGCCGCTGTTACCTCCGTCACAATGGGATCGTCATAGACCCCTTCTGAGGTCAACTGGGCTATGATTGTATCAGCATCTTCTTTTTGCTTCTCGTTATGATAGAATATGGCAGACCGGTACTGCGTTCCCACATCCGCCCCCTGACGATTCAAAGTTGTAGGATCATGAGTATAAAAAAAGATATCCAGTAATTCTCTGTAACTGATGACAGAAGGGTCATATTTTATTTGAATGGCCTCGGCATGACCTGTGGTACCCGTACAAACTTCCTTGTAACTCGGATTCTTAACAGTCCCCCCTGTATAACCTGGAAGAACAGATTCTACACCTTTCAGCTGTTGAAAGATGGCCTCTGTACACCAAAAACATCCATTTCCAAATGTAGCTATTGCTAATTTTTCGTTCATTTTTCTATTATTTTGAGCATTCAAAGTAAAACTTAACACGAACACCAAAGGTAAAATAAATCCAGCTCTCCTCATTATTCAAATTTTTTCAATTGTGTCGTTACAATTACCTGTCCATTACATGCATTATTCAAAAATTCAACTTCACACCTATTTTCCCTAAAAAATCAAAAATCTATTTTTTTAAGGACCTCCAAAACACGATCGAGCATCTCATCATCAAATTCCAGATGAGTCACCACTCTAAGTTTTCCCTCCCCCATGGAAATCAATTTGATCTCATGTGCTTCGAGAAGTTCCATGAATTTATTTTCATCAAGTCCTTCTTTCAATTGAAAAATAACGATATTGGTCTCAATGGGTTCAACAGCATCCACCCAGTTGGATTCCTTGAGTGCTTTTCCGATAATGGCAGCCCGGCGATGATCTTCTTTTAAGCGGTCTATATGATGGTCCAGCGCATAAATACCTGCCGCGGCCAGGTACCCTACCTGCCTCATACCTCCTCCAAAAAGTTTTCGGATCCTTATGGCGCGCTGAATATTCTCTTCACTGGATAAAAGTAGGGAACCAATAGGCGCTCCAAGGCCTTTTGACAGACATACTGAAATGGTATCAAACAATTTACCATATAATTTCGGATCCTCTTTTTTGGCTACCAATGCATTAAAAATTCGCGCTCCATCAAGATGATAACGCAAATTATTATCTTTGCAAACCTTTTTGATCCTCACCAGTTCGTCATAATCCCAGCAGGCACCTCCGCCTTTATTGGTAGTATTCTCTACAACAACCAAACGCGTCATAGGAAGATAATACTTATCCGGATCATGAATCATTCCCTCCAGTTGCTGAGCCTTGAACATTCCCCTGTTCCCATCGATCAATTTGCAGGACACTCCGGAATGAAAAGACGCCCCGCCACTTTCATAATTATAAACATGAGAATATTTGTCACAGATAAGCTGATCCGAGGGCTGTGTATGCAATTTTATTGCAGTTTGGTTAGCCATGGTACCCGAAGGAAAAAACAAGGCGGATTCGACCCCAAAAATTGATGAAACTTTTTTTTGAAGTTCGATCACGGTTGGGTCAGAATGAAACACATCGTCACCTACTTCCGCTTCCATCATAAAGGAGAGCATCTCTTTCGTTGGCCGTGTAATGGTATCGCTGATTAGATTAATTTCTGTCTTTTTCATAATTTTCAATAATTCATATCAATCCTTAAAACGAAATACGAGCCTGCCCAGAAAATCAAAACTGCTTTCCAGGTCAAACTTAAACATATCATTTTCTTTCTTTTGAGCAAGTTGATTGATGGCCATATCCGTGAGCTGAAGAATTCTTGGGTACCCTCCGGTTGTAGGACAGTCTCGCATCATAATAATCAGTTTTCCCGAAGGAGTCAATTGAACAGTGCCCGGAATCGTGGATGAAGTAATGATTTCCTGATCCTTTATTGGTGGGAACTTATTTTTTAACTGGCAACCCATACGGTCATTCAGGCTTCCAATTTTAAACTGTTTTGAAAAAAGGTATTCTCTATGCTTTTTGGTCAGCCTGTGGAACTCAGGTCCCTTGGTTACTTCTAATTTTTTCGCTTCAAAATGAGAACGTTTCACTTTAATCTTTGAAGAGTATAATTCCATACCCGCCTCATAATTTTCAATTCTCAGACGATCTCCCTTATTCACTCTGCTTTGTGAGGTAATTCCTTCATAAAAGGAATAACTGTCCAATTTTTTTTCCGTAAGGAACCCTCCTTTTACCCCGAGATAAGTTCTTGCTCCACTTTTAAGTTTACCAAAACTAAGTACATCGCTTGTTTTCACCTCGTAAAGTACATTCATTTTGATTGGCTTATCGTTGATTTTGGGAGACATATCTGCTCCGGTAATGACGAGCAATGTAGCATCTTCAAATAATATTTTTGGCCCTGTATACGTCATTTCCATGACAGGAAGCTTTTCGTCATTATTCAGAAGCTTATTAGCAAGAATAGCACTGTATTTATCCATTGCCCCGGCAATGGGCACGCCATAGGCACGGTAACCTTTTCTACCAAGATCCTGAATGGAAGTCTGCATGCCTTCCGATAATATCAATATATTATTATCCATGAATTTCACTCTCCAGTCTGTATGCACCGGAATCTATTTCTTTTTTTATTCTAGCATGTGTTTCCAAATCGATGGGAACAAATTTCACCTTATCCCCGGGAACAGCAAAACAAGGAGGAAAACTATCGGGATCAAAAAAACGGATCGGCGAATTTCCCAGGATGTTCCAGCCTCCGGGGCTACTTCTGGGATAAACTCCTGTCTGAGACCCGGCAATTGCCACGTCGCCTTCATTTATTCTCAATCTCGGTCTTTTCTTTCTTGGAAATTCAAGCTCAGATGACATTCCTCCCAAGTATAAGAATCCAGGCAGAAAACCAATAAAATAAACATCATAGATGACCTTACTGTGCAAGGCAATTATTTTCTCTTTCTTTAACTTCTTCTCCTTAGAGATCAGATCCAGGTCCAACCCGAATTTTTCATCATAGCAAACGGGAATCTTCCAAATCTTATTTGCCGTGATTAATTTCTGGTCCTTGGAATCATAAATTTCCTTCAAATCAGTTACGACCGAAGAATATTTGGTTTTTGAGGTATCAAAAAAGACCGTTAAAGAATTATAGGCCGGGACGGTTTCCAAAACATATTCACCCATATCGACCTGAATCTTGTGCCTGAAAATACTGATGTTCTTAAGTATCTCCGGGTCTATTAGTTTTGGCCACTCCACAAGTACGGCGATACTTCCTAAAGGCTTATATTTTAACTTATATAAATTCAAGTTCTTTTCTTTAATTTGTTTAGTTCCATCAATATCTGCAATGCCTTTGGATGATCTCCGTGAACGCACAAGGTATCAAAATTAATATATAAGTTTTTACCTCCAACCGTCTCTATTACATTTTCTTTTAACATCCTTAAAGCACGCTTCCTGATTTTAACAGGATCATTAAGCACAGCCCTTGGATCGGACCTTGGCAAAAGATTCAATTCACGGTCATAATTTCGATCGGCAAAAGCTTCTGTCATATGAGAAATCCCGTTTTCCTTTGCGAGCCGTTCAAATACAGATCCGTAAGGGACTAAGATACAAAGATCCTTTTTGAAGTGTTTCACCGCCTCGATCAATACGCTTGCCATCTCCTCGGACCTGGCACAAAGGTTGTATAAAGCCCCATGTGGTTTTACGTGAAAAATCTCCACATTCAACCTGTCTGCCAAGTCAATCAGGCTTCCAATCTGCACGATCAGCTGATTTTTCAGAAGTTCCGGAGAAACTTTTAACTCTTTTCTTCCAAAATTCGCACGGTCGACAAATGAGGGGTGAGCCCCTGGTTTAACACCATGCTGTTTTGTCAGTTTCAGGGTCGCAATCATAGAATTATCATCACCTGCATGGCCACCGCATGCTATATTGCACAGATCGATCCAGGGCATAAGTTCGGCATCATTGCCCGTCCCTTCCCCTAAATCACAATTAATGTCCATTTTTCAGACTTTTTTGCCAATAATTTTTAAATGCCTTTGATTCTAATGACAGGGAATAAAAATAAGTCAACAATTTGAATTTCCTAAAAATCTCAATGTCAATTTTTAGTTTATTTTTGCCTCATGGTAACATCGGATCAAATAAAAGACGTTATACAGCGCATTGAAAACCTCAAGGATTATCTTGAGATTGACAAGAAACTGATTGAAATCTCGAATGAAGAAGAAAAAGCATCTGACCCTGAATTCTGGAACAACCCAAAAGAAGCCGAAAAAGTAATGAAGGTTTTGAGAGGAAAAAAGAAATGGGTTGAGGATTACAATCGAATAAATTCAGATGGTGAAGATCTTAGCGTACTTTTCGAGTTTTTTAAGGAGGATGAGGCTTCAGAGGAGGATGTCATCTCTCAGTTTGATAAAACTTTGGAGCTTTTAGAATCTCTGGAATTCAAAAATATGCTGTCAGAAGAAGGCGATAGCCTGAGTGCGATCCTTCAGATCACAGCAGGTGCCGGAGGAACGGAAAGTTGCGACTGGGCGCAGATGCTGATGCGTATGTATATGATGTGGAGTGAAAAACAAGGTTTTAAAATCAAAGAACTGAATTATCAGGAGGGAGACGTTGCAGGAATCAAAACCGTGACCCTCGAGATAGACGGAGAATATGCCTTTGGTTATCTAAAAGGAGAGAACGGTGTCCACCGACTGGTAAGGATTTCTCCTTTTGACAGTAATGCCAAGAGACATACCTCTTTTGCTTCAGTTTATGTTTACCCAATGGCAGATGAAACCATTGAGATCGATATTAATCCGGCAGATATCACCTGGGACTTTGCCAGATCCGGAGGTGCCGGTGGACAAAATGTGAATAAAGTGGAAACCAAGGCCATTTTAAGGCATAAACCGTCAGGTATCATGGTTGTAAACTCTGAAACGAGATCACAGCTGGAAAATCGGGAAAAAGCGATGCAGATGTTAAAGTCCCAGTTGTATGAGATCGAATTGCAAAAACAAAGAGAAAAACGGGACAGTATCGAAGCGGGAAAAATGAAAATTGACTTTGGCTCTCAGATACGCAACTATGTCATGCATCCCTACAAATTGGTCAAAGATGTAAGAACCGGAGAAGAAACCGGAAATGTTGATGCCGTGATGAACGGTGAAATTGATAATTTCATCAAGGCATTTTTGATGGAAAATTCCGACAGAACAAATCCAAAAAACGAACTCTAAAATGTCCGTAGGAATCACAACCGTTATTTTTGATCTTGGTGGGGTCCTGATAGACTGGAACCCTGAATACCTTTATCGGAAAATTTTTCCAAGTGATGAAAAAAAAATGAAATGGTTTCTTCAAAATGTCTGTACCCCGGAATGGAACATGGAACAGGATGCTGGAAGAAGTTTTGATGTTGCCTGCGATCTGTTGATTCAAAAGTATCCGGAATACAAAATGGAAATCAGAGCTTTTATTGATCGATGGGAAGAAATGATTATCGGAGAAATAGAAGATACTGTTCTTATTTTAAATGAGTTAAAAAGATTAAATAAAGTAAAGCTTTATGCTCTTACAAACTGGAGTGCTGAAACATTTCCCATAGCAAAACGGAAATATGCCTGCCTGGGTCTGTTTGAAGATATCGTTGTTTCAGGAAAGGAAAAGACCCGAAAACCCTTTGATAAAATCTATAATATTACGCTGGAAAGATTCAATCTTCAAGCTGAAAACTGCTTGTTTATCGATGACAGCTTTGATAATATAAACAAAGCTAATGATCTGAATTTTAATACTATACATTTTAAAAACCCTTCCCAACTCAAAAAAGAAATTACAATTCTGGGCCTATTGTAATCCTTTTCCTTAGTTTGAATATCAACCGATCCATTTAATTTCGTCGAAATCATCTATCTGTTTATTGCGATACGGCACGCATCCGATCCTGAATATTTACCCCGAAAATTTCTCATTTCGGAATTGGAAAATTTCCTTAGAAAACTCGATTAATTTTCCAATTCACAGACCAATTTACCCATAAAATCAATCATAGATATTTTTTATAATAAACACTTAATTTCATGTTTTTCAAATATTTGTTGATTTTACTTAATTCTTAACTTAAATTACTAAAAAAGAACTCCTCTTCCTCGTGTCAAGGTCCAAATTATTTACACTCATCTTAAATTTCAGCCCAATTTCATCATTCAAACCCGCCTTGATTTTCTCAATTCAGACTACAGGTATTGCATAAAAATTTTCAACCCTTCCGTCGATTTACAACCATTAGTCGACAACTTTAATCCTTCTGTCTATAGATATGTATTCTGACCGTTTTAATTTTTATTTTAGCGTAATCATTTTTCAATCCTTAAAATCAAGCTATGCCTCTACTAATTGCCATTACCGGAATCATCCTTTTATTTTTACTTATAGCGGTATTTAAACTGAATGCTTTTCTTTCTTTTATCATTGTTTGTCTATTGGTTGGAATACTTCAGGGAATGGAACTGGAAAGCGTGATTGTTTCAATTCAATCAGGAATTGGAAATACACTAGGGTTTCTTGTGCTGATTCTTGGATTGGGAGCCATGCTGGGCAAACTGGTGGCAGTGAGCGGTGCCGCTCAGCGAATCACGACCAAGTTAGTTGACAGTTTCGGAATTAAATATATTCAATGGGCAGTTGTCCTGGCTGGGTTTATTGTTGGTATCCCCATGTTTTACACAGTTGGGTTCGTCATACTCATACCTTTGGTATTTACAGTGGCGGCAGCAACCAACCTGCCGCTTATCTATGTTGGCTTACCAATGCTGACTTCTCTTTCGGTTACACACGGATTTTTACCTCCTCACCCGGCGCCAACGGCTATATCAGGAATGTTTAACGCAAGTATAGGAAAAACAATGCTTTACGGAATAATCGTGGCAATACCGGCCATCATTATCGCGGGTCCCTTGTTTGCAAGAACCATAAAAAAAGTAGTTGCCACTCCCTTACCCGAATTTTACAATCCGGTTGTTCTAAAGGATGAGGAAATGCCCAAAATGGGCGTCAGTATTTTCACAGCGCTCCTACCCGTAATACTGATTGGCCTTTCAACTGTGCTCGACTACGCACTGCCTGCCGATTTCCCGGCCCGAAAACTTATATTATTCATTGGAAATCCGGTCATGGCCATGTTATTGTCAGTTTTGGTTGCGATTTATACGCTTGGACTTGCCAGAGGAAAAAAAATGAAAGAAGTGATGGACTCTGTGGCAGCATCTGTTTCGAGCATTACGATGGTCCTGTTGATCATTGCCGGAGCCGGAGCCTTAAAACAAATCCTTGTGGATAGCGGGGTAAGTGATTATCTTGGCAACATACTCAGGGATTCAAGCATATCACCCCTTATACTGGGCTGGCTTATTGCGACACTCCTGAGAGTGTGCATTGGATCGGCCACGGTAGCAGGATTAACCGCCGCCGGAATAGTTTTACCTCTTGTGTCCGGGACAGGTGTTCAACCAGAATTAATGGTTCTGGCTATTGGATCCGGAAGTCTTATGCTTTCCCATGTCAATGACGGTGGGTTCTGGCTTTTTAAAGAATATTTTAACTTATCCGTAAAAGAAACACTTTCTACCTGGACAGTTATGGAAACAATGGTGGGAGTCATAGGGATAATCGGAGTACTTATTTTAAATCTATTTATCTAAAATACAGACACTATGGAAAATACAGTATCGCAAAAAATTAAGGAACTTCAGCTGAAATTCCCTCCACCTCCAAAGCCTGCAGGTGTTTACAGGCCCATTCTGGTCGTTGACAAATACCTTTATGTTTCCGGACAGGCTCCGGTTAACTTTGACGGCACACTCATGCAGGGAAGAGTTGGTGAGGACCTGGATATTGAGGCCGGCTATAAAGCCGCGAGGCAAGTAGGACTTACCATGCTCTCTACAATTATCACTCATTTTGGGGATATTGATCGAGTCAAAAGAGTTGTAAAAGTGTTGGGAATGGTCAATTCAACTCCGAATTTCCAGCGCCATCCTCTGGTTATGAATGGTTTTAGTGAGTTAATGGCAGAGGTATTTGGAAATGAACATGGAATCGGCGCAAGAAGTGCCGTTGGGATGATGCTTCCGGATGGAATCCCTGTAGAGGTTGAAGCCATGTTTGAATTGCATTAATGACGATCATGAAAGACCCCAATTGGTACCAGCTGAATGATACCAGCAATATAAAAAGTCCTTCGCTCCTGGTCTACCCTGACAGGATACAGTATAATGCCGAACTTATGTGTAAATTATCCGGCAATATCAGCAGGCTTCGGCCTCATATCAAGACCCATAAAACTTCTGAAATTGTCGATCTGCAATTAAAGCTTGGTATTGATAAATTTAAATGTGCCACTAACAGAGAAGCCGAACTTCTTGCAAAATGTGGTGCTCCTGATGTACTTTTAGCCATGCAACCCGTGGCAACTGAAATAGATTCTTATTTCAGGCTTCAGGAAAAGTATCCCAAAACTCTCTTCTCAACACTTTTTGATAACCGGGAAACCCTGGAACAACTGGCACGTATAGCGAAAAAAGAAAGGAAAAAAATTGCTTTGTGGATAGATATAAACAATGGGATGAACCGGACAGGGATTATCCCGGGAAAAGAGGCAGAATCACTTTATAAAAGGGCTTCACAGGAAAATTCAATTGACCTCAAAGGAATCCATGTTTATGACGGGCACATTCACGATAATAATTTAGCAGACAGGACGACCCGCTGCAACTCAGACTTTGAAGCCGTGGAAACATTCAAACTAAAACTTGAATCCTCTGGATTTGCTGTCCCGTTTGTGGTTGCCGGAGGAACCCCTACTTTTCCAATACACCAAAAAAGAGAAAGTGTTGAGCTGAGCCCGGGAACACCCTTACTGTGGGATGACGGGTATGCTCAGAATTATCAAGATTTAAAATTTAAATATGCGGCTGTTTTAATTACAAGGGTTATCAGTAAACCTGAAAATGACTTAATCTGCCTTGACCTGGGCCACAAATCTGTCGCATCTGAAATGCCTCTTCCACGAGTCAGGTTCTTGGGTAATCATGATTTGTCCCAGGTAAGCCAAAGTGAAGAGCATTTGGTGTTAAAATGTACAAATCCGGATCAATATCCTATTGGATCAGAACTATATGCGGTGCCGAAACATATTTGCCCCACGGTAACCAAGTACCACTCACTAATTACAGTAAATAATAATAAAATCACTGGCCAGTGGATAATAGGTGCCAGAGATCATTAATAAAGTAAAACATTAAATAATCAAATGAAAAAAATTGTAAATCTTTTGTTTATACTTATCATAATAAGTAGCTGTTCTCAAAAAACAGATGAAAAAGTTAATGAACCGGAAAAAGTGATGAACCAAATCGAAGGCTCCTGGAAACTTGTCTATGCAGACATATTTGAAAACGATTCTCTACAGATTAAAGACCTGGGGAATACGGATTTCATAAAAATCATTAATCGTACTCATTTTGCTTTTTTCAACCAAGACCGAGGCAGCAGTGAAAATTTTATGGCTGGTGGGGGAAGTTATACCTTTGATGGAAAATCGTATAAAGAAACCCTGAATTTCATAGCTTCACCAGACTACAGAGGTCACGTGTTCCCATTTGAGGTGGAGATAAAGGGAGATTCCCTGATTCAAAAAGGGCATGAGAAACTTGAAGAAGCAGGGCTTGATCGCTATATCGTAGAAAAATATATACGAATCAAATAAACGACATATGCTGATTTTCGACGCACATCTGGACCTCTCTATGAACGCCCTGGAATGGAACCGGGACCTCAGGTGGAATATTAACGACATCAGAAAGAGTGAAGCAGGCATGACAGACAAACCCGACAGAGGTTTAAATACAGTTACTTTTGAAGAAATGCGAAGGGGTAATATCGGAATCTGTGTTGCGACCCAGATTGCAAGGTATGTAAAGAAAGGGAGCCCTTTACCTGGCTGGAACTCCCCTCAACAGGCATGGGCTCAAACTCAGGGCCAACTCTCATGGTACAGGGAAATGGAAAAAGACGGGCAGTTAAGGTCCATTAAAAACCTGCAAGACCTTGATGAGCATTTAGTAAATTGGAAAAACTCTCAGGCAGAGACACCCATAGGCTATATTCTCAGCCTGGAAGGGGCAGATTCAATAATTACACCCGATTATCTTGAAATAGCCTGGCAGCAGGGCCTGAGAGCCATTGGGCCGGCACATTACGGTCCGGGAACATATGCGCATGGAACGGATTCTATTGGTGGAATAGGACAAAAAGGAAAAGATCTTTTAAAAAAGATTTCTGAACTGGGATTGATCCTTGATGCAACACATTTATGTGATCAAAGTTTTTGGGAAACCATGGATCACTATGATGGGCCGATTTGGGCAAGTCATAATAATTGCAGGAAATTCGTAAATCACAACAGGCAGTTTGCCGATGACCAGATCATGGAACTTATTAATAGGAAAGCAGTAATCGGAATGGCTCTTGATGCCTGGATGATGGTTCCGGGATGGATAAGAGGAGAATCTACCCCGGAATCCATGGGTGTTACACTTGATCTTATGGTAAATAATATTGACCATATATGCCAGCTTGCAGGAAATGCTGATCATGTGGGCATCGGTACTGATTTAGACGGAGCATTTGGAAAGGAACAATGCCCTTCAGATCTGGACACCATTGCAGATCTTCAAAAAATCCCTGAAAAACTCAGATCCAGGGGTTATAATGAATTCGATATTGAAAAAATCCTAAGTACTAATTTTATCACTTTTCTGAAAAGGTGCTGGAGCTGATCCAACATGGAATTAAAAAGAATAAAATAATGTCTCATTTCAAGACAATTACAAATAGGAATTAGCTAAATTTGGACAGAATAATTTTCATTAGAATTGTTGTTATAAAAAGATATATGAATATGAAAAATTTAATTTTCAGCATAGTTTTAGGTGGAACCCTGTTATTGGGATGTACTGAAAAGAAAACACGTATTGAGCGATCCCATTTTAGTTTTAAAAATGGAGTATTGCTCCTTGATGGTGATAAATATACAGGAATCGCTTATGAAAATTATACGAATGGCAGCCTTAAAAGTGAATGGACTTTATTGAATGGAATTGAGCATGGGCAAAGTACCACCTATTACACAAATGGACAGGTCAATGAAATATCCATTTGGAAAGATGGTGAGAAACACGGGAAGTATCAAAAATTCTATGATAACGGCCAGCAGGAAGTGAAAGGAAGTTTCAAGTTCAATGCCAAGGATGGTTATTTTGAAACTTATTATAAAAACGGTAATGTTTGGCGAAAAGGCTACTATGAAAATGGCAAGCTTGAAGGGGCCATTGAGGATTTTTTCGACAACGGAAAACTAAAGATCCTGATCACCTGGAAAAATGGCACGAAAGAAGGCCCTTATGAAGAATATTTTGATTCAGGCCAGCTTAAGACCTCCGGATATTATAAAAATAATAAGAAGGACGGAACCTTCGAAACCTTTTCTGAAAGCGGAAAGCTTTTGGAAAGGCTTGTTTTTGAAAATGGAAAACCAGTATAAAAAAAAGCACCCTGTTTCTGAATCAGGGTGTTTGCTTTTTCAAGGTATTTAGATCTAATACTTCCTTATACAATTCTTTTTCAATCGCCTGATCAATGTTTCTTTTTAGGGAAATTCTCACATACTTGTGAACTTATTTACTTTATGTTTCACTGATCAATACTCAAAGATACCTCAAACTTTACTATATTTTGACGACAAGCAATGTCATATTTGCCGTGGGATCAGAGAAACTTATCCAGCGAGACTGGCCCTTCTAAAATTGTCTTTATAATTGATCTCTCAGATGATTCAGACTCCCCTGGGTCTTCAGCCTCCTTATAGTGCCATTTTACAAGAGAAATGGAAAAATCTTCAATTTCAATTCCGATTATTGAATTAGGATGAACGCAACTTCCATCATTGAACAAGGGAATATCACCCGGATCGGGAAATCTTGGCCTGTGCGTATGCCCGCAGATAAGCATTTGTTGATTGTTCCTTACAATCCATTGATTTAGTTTTCTCTCTACCCTCACAAGGCCCTTAAAATTCTTGGCGGGACTGGTAGGATCATTAATTCCAAACCATTTTTGAAGATACTTCCAAAAATACCTGACAAAAAACCGATTGAACTTCCAGTGTTTGTAATTCATGTAATCAGCCTGATGTCCGTGAATGGCAAATATAGACCTGTTACTATTTTCAAACTCCAGTAAAAGAGCTTCATCATATTTGAGATCAAAAATTGCGTCTTTATCGGCTATATTCTTGGGAGTAAAAAAAGCTCGCATCACTTTTTCTACCATGATGGGATCACGAAATTCCATGTCGTGATTGCCCCAGATAAGATAAAGTCTCCTTTTTTCGTAGAATCGTTTCAATAATTCAAAAATAGGCCTGTAAGTTTCGTATATAGGCCTAAAAGATTTATTCTCCCACAATTCAATGCCGTCTCCTAATTCTATATAAGTAAAACCATTTTCAAAATACGACTCCATGGCATGAGAGTAGATTTGCATATTGCTTCTAAAATCGTCGGCATAACTGTTATCTCCCTTATGCAAATCACTGAAAAATATAATTTTTGCATCTCGAGGAAAAGTAATTTTCCTGGCTCTGGAAAAAGATTTGTTTAGGATAGAATTGACCATAGGCTTGAATACCGAAAATAAAACAAATTATTCGATCTCAAGGAACTGAATTCGATTTAAAATGAACCAGTATCAAAACTACCACCCTTTTAAAGGCTGCGAAATTTGGTTATATTTACGATAAATCATTATGTCATGAATTTTAAAACGCTATTAGTGGCCATCTTATTGATGGGCATAACAGGATGCCGCGACAATACAAATCAACAAGAAAATCAACCTGATGAGGGAGATACATTTTCTAAACAGCTAAAAATAATTGATCTGTCACATGATTACTCCAAGGAAACAATCTATTGGGTAACAGCAAAAGAATTTGAACTTGATACGGTTTTTATGGGAGAAACAGATAAAGGGTATTATTATGCAGCCAATAATTTTAGCACAGCGGAACACGGAGGCACACATATAGACGCACCCATTCATTTTGCTAAAGGCGCCCAGACTGTAGATGAAATACCTTTAGAACGACTTATTGGGAAAGCTGTAAAAGTAGACATATCTTCAAATGCGATGAATAACAATGATTACCTGATCAGCGTTGATGACTTCCTGAACTGGGAGAAAGAACACAACATGACCATTCCTGAAAAGGCAATCGTGCTACTTCAAACAGGACATGCTGAGTACTATCCCCAAAAAGAAAAATATTTAGGTACCGATCAAAGAGGAAACGACGCCATTGCCCTTTTGCATTTTCCCGGGCTTTCTCCTCAAGCTGCAGCATGGCTGGTCAAAGAAAGAAATATAAATGCCATTGGAATTGACACCCCAAGTATCGATTTTGGACAATCACAGGATTTTCAGAGCCATGTGATCCTACTCTCTGAGAACATTCCTGCCTTTGAAAATCTTACAAATCTGAATCAACTGCCCGATACGGATTTTGAGATCATCGCCCTGCCTATGAAAATAAAAGGAGGAAGCGGAGCACCCCTTCGGATCATCGCAATTGTAAAAGACTGATTACAAGACTATTTTGTCAATAAACAGAAGGTTTCCGATTAAATATTCCAAATAATTACTATCTTTAAAAGTGCTGGAAACTTGGAAGAAGATCCTCAGGCCTTTTTCACGGAACCCTTTTTAAGAAGGAACTTCCGGACACTGTTTTCAAGATTAAATCAAACTAAGCCATGCGATCCAGGGAAATTGAAGTCATTTTAAGCCGCCAACTGGCAGATTCATTGTCGACTCCTGTTTTTATTGTAGACACGATTGGAAACCTCATTTTTTATAATGAATCTGCGGAAAAATTACTCGGATTGCGATATGAGGAAACAGGTACTATGCCGGTTGCTGAATGGTCTTCTATTTTTACTCCAAGAGATGATGAGGGAAATATACTTCCTCCTGAAGAACTACCCCTGGTTAAAACCCTTTCAAAGCAGGTACCTGCTCATGGCGAATTCTGGATCGAGAGTTTGAAAGGAAAAAATCATAAAATTTCGGTCACCTCCTTCCCTATTATGGGGCGGCCTCATCGATTCATGGGTGGAATAGCAATATTTTGGAAAACAAAGGAAGAATGAAAATCACAATCTGGGGTTGCCGGGGCTCTATGCCATCTCCCGGGCCTGATAAATTATTTTTTGGCGGAAATACCTCCTGCGTTCAGATTGAGCATAAAAATACTTGTTTAATATTGGATGGAGGGTCAGGCATTATAAGGCTTGGTAGAAATCTTCCCGAGAACATTAAAGAGGTTAACATTCTTCTTACGCATCTACACCTGGACCATATCATGGGCCTGGGTTATTTTTCTCCGCTCTATGACCCTGACTGCAAAGTAAAGATCTGGGGGCCCTCGGGCTCGATGGAAAGTTTTATCAGCAAGCTCATGCGCTATTTTTCACCTCCTCTTTTTCCTGTGAGATTAAAGGAATTACCAGCGGATATCCAGATAAATGAAATTGAAAACACAACTTTTAATATAAATGATATCACAGTTATATCAGAATATATATGCCATCCGGGCCCTACTGTTGGCTACCGATGTGAAATAGATAATATTATCATTTCTTACATGCCCGATCACGAACCGTTGTTGGGTTCAAGCAACTTTCCAAATTCAGCCGAATGGTGCAGCGGATTTAATATTGCGAAAGAGGCTGATTTACTTTTTCATGACGCCCAGTACGATAGTGCGGAATATGATCGTCGCATTGGCTGGGGGCATTGCTCAATCAAAGATGCCATTGAATTTGGAAATCTCTCCAAAGTAAAAAAAATGGTTCTCTTCCATCACGATCCGACAAATTCAGATGAACAATTGGAAGCAATGTTCAATGAAAACGTTGAAAATAAAAACCTGAATTTTGTAGTGGTAATGGGAAAAGAGAACGATGTGTTTTTTCTATGAAGGTTCGACTTTAAACAAGAAAATTACACGGATCATTCATAATCTGCAGCCATTAGATTTTGTCCTGTGACATAATTAAACCCGTCAAGGATAAGCTGAAATGTCCAGTCGAGCTCTTCCATTGTTTGAGGTGTATATAGCAAGACAAATCCTTCCCATCCTTCTCTGCCTTCAAGCGCAAAGGGATGATAAGTGGCCCAGCCCTTTTCTACTGCCTCAAAACTTCGGGATGGTTCCAAAAAGATATGCAAACTACCATCATCATGAATGTGACCAAATTCGCGGCCTCCAATAAAATTGGGCTCAAAAACGATTATTTCTTCAGTTAACCACATTCCATGTGAACCCCCTACAACCGATGTTTGATTCTCAATTCCAGGTATGGAAAAAACTCTTCGAATTAATTCTTCATTAACTTCAGCAACAGGTTCAACACCAATCTGAACGTGAGGTATACCTGTAGTGGTTTCAGGGCGGGAAATTGCCCGTTGAGGTAATTCTACAATCGTAATTTCCTCTGGTGACATATCAAAAGTAGCCATATTGATATTTACTCCTTCAAGATTTGTCGTATTAACTTCATTGCCACGAGCCACATTGGCATCATCTCCATTACATGAAACCAATACAATTAGAATCAAAGACTTCGCAATCAAACTGATTCCTTTATTATTTAATATTTTTCTGAGCAGTAATGACAATTTCAAGTGTATTAATTCAGACAAAGATAATAAAATTGCAATTTCTACTATAAATGTCTGAATGACAATTATTTACAGTCTTATTATCATATCAGCCACCCTTCTCTGTCCAAGTTTCTGTACTGAATAGCCTCCTTTAAATGGTCGGAAGAAATGCATTCAAATCCTTCCAAGTCTGCAATAGACCTCGAAACTTTTAAAATTCGATCATAAGCTCTGGCTGACAGATTTAAGTTTTGCATAGCTCTTTTTAATATTCTTTTTGATTCTTCATTTAATTCACAATGGACACGAATATGTTTTACGTTCATCTGGGCATTACAATGCACCCTTTCCATACTTGAAAATCTTCGGTTTTGAATTTCACGTGCTTTAATAACCCTCTCTCGAATCATCCTGCTGGATTCTTCTTTGCTTTGATCAGAGAGTTTTTCAAACGGAACCGGTTGCACCTCGATATGCATGTCAATTCTATCCAATAAGGGCCCCGATATTTTACCTAAATATCGCTTCATACTTAACATAGAATTTATGCCTTGACCCTTTACAGCAAAGTTCCCATTGGGACTCGGATTCATACTTGCCACAAACATAAAATTACTGGGATAAGTCACCTTTAGTTTGACCCTTGAAATAGTGAGTTCACCTTCTTCAAGTGGTTGTCTCAATACTTCTAACGCACTTCTGCTAAATTCAGGTAATTCATCGAGAAAAAGAACTCCGTTATGTGCCAGGGACATTTCCCCTGGTTTTGGATAAAATCCACCCCCGACCAAGCCGGCTTTGGTGATGGTATGGTGTGGAGCCCTGAATGGACGGCTCCGAATCAATCCCTTTTCGCCTTTTATTCTGCCCGAAATGGAGTGGATTTTTGTCGTTTCCAGCATTTCTTTACGTGTCATTGGTGGTAAAATCGTTGTCAGACGATTTGCCATCATGCTCTTTCCCGCCCCCGGAGGGCCAATTAGCATAAGATTATGTCCTCCAGCAGCAGCAATTTCCATACACCTTTTTACCATCGACTGGCCTCTGACATCCGCAAAATCAAGATCATCTTCAGGTAAATCCTTCTTCTCAGTATGATCCGGGTTAATTTGAAATCGCTCCACAGATTCCTTTCCACTTAAAAAACCAATAACCTCTTTTAGGTTTCGCATGGGATATATCTCCAAACTCTTAACCAGGCTGGCCTCCTGGCCGTTATCATAAGGAACAATGACTCCTTTGAACCCTTTACTTCTGGCCATCAAGGAAATGGGGAGTATACCGCTTATAGAGTTGATACTGCCATCCAATGACAATTCTCCCATGATTATAAAATCCTTTAATCGTGAGCTGTTTATCTGGCCGGAAGCGGCCATGATCCCTAAGGCAATGGTTAAATCATAAGAAGCTCCCTCCTTCTTCAGATCGGCCGGGGCCATATTAACAGTAATTTTTTTTCCAGGAAATTTAAACCCCGAATTCTTTAAAGCTGCTGAAATTCTGTAACCGCTTTCTCGAATGGCATTATCCGGCAATCCTACAAGATGGTATGCAATTCCCCTGTCGATATTAACCTCAACGGTAACCAAAACACCGTGAATTCCAACCACGGCACTTCCATAAACTTTAGTCAGCATTTCGAAAACAGTTTACTTATCTGTCCCCTAATCGATTAAAGTAAACATGAAAAAAATATCTGGAAAAGAATAATCAGGTTATTCCAATGGGGAAACCACACCTTCACTGTCAATTTTAAAGGTTTCTGTGCTTCTCCTGTTTCTTTTGATAAAAAGCAGTTCTGTAGCTGCATCATCTAAATCTGTTGTCAGCAATTTTCCATCGTATTTCCTGGTGATCGTTTTGCGTGTGGTATGAGCGACAATATGTACCTTGGACTTGTATTTCTTTAGCATGGCATTAAGTTGAACATCCAGGGTATCCTGTAACACATAACCCCTGTACCAATACGGCCCGTTTTCATAAAAAAAGAAATCCCGCATACGATACCATCGTTCCACATCGTACTTCGTGCTATCGGGAAATTCCTGTGTAAGTTCCAAATACATAGGATCCTTCATATAATAGGAAACCGCTTCGTTAAAAGAATTTAGTGTAAAGGTTCCCAGATCAACGATTCCTCCGTGAGCAAAAATGAACTGATCTATTTTCAGTACCGAAGGCTTGCCACTGAGCCACAAACCCAATAAAGAATTCTGTGGATGAAACATTTGATCATAAGTCACTTTATGCCCGATAGCAATATTTTTCTCTTTGACATTGAGATATCTCAAATCTTTGGTCATAGTCATAATTTCGTGATTTCCTAAAACCAGATGCACCTTCCCTCCGGCAGATTTGGCCTGATCCTCTAATCGATAAATAAACCACAGCACCTTAGTTACCTGAGATCCCCGATCAAAAAGATCACCCAAAAAAACCAAATGTGCTTCTCCGGCGATCCAGTTGAGGTCCATATCAATCACTTTCGATTTCTGCAATAAAGTGATCAACTGAGGATATCTCCCGTGAACATCCCCAACCACATAAATTGAATTTACATTTTTGTAAACCGTTTTCAGGTCCGTTTCAGGCTTTTTTAGCACCACCTCATGCATGCCGTCCTTTTCTCCTCCAAATTTTAAAATCAAATCTTGTTTAATTTTGGCATCCAATTCAACCGAGTGAACTCTGGAAGATTCAGTAAACCCTTTGGCGAAAGGTGTTTTACCTCGCCTGGATATTTCAAAATAACCGCTGTCCTTGACCTGAGTGATCCAATGAACCTTAAGCCCGCTGTCAATTTTGACAAATAGGGAATTCGTGCCACTGAAATCAAAATTTCGCGAATTTTTATTCGAAGAAAAATCATCATGTGAATGAAATCCAAGCGCCATAAGACAAATGAATAAAAGGACTGAAATAAATATTTTTACTTTGATTCTCATCTGATCCGCATCATCATAATTTCTTTTTATCCCTAACGGTCAATTTTGAACATTGACAAATGAATGTCGTCAAGCCCTACATTATCAAAAGGATATTCCATCTGATCCTGAATATTGTAAAGTGAAATCAAAATAAATTCACTAAAGAGGACAATAAATACAGTTACCCACTTATCTGCTTCCATACCAACTCTGAATAGTATAGCGGGTGCATAAATCAAAGGGAAAATATAAATGAAAAACTCACAATAGGCTTTTAGGCTTACTGGTGTTCTGTGGGTATTGATGGCATGCAGATTTTCTATGGATTCATGCAGATCATTAAGATACTTCCAAATTTTATCTTTTAATCCTTTGGAAATTAATGTATCTTTGGAAGTAACGAATAGATAGACCTTATTGATACTTTCATCTAGTTTCTCTGTGGTATGCTCGTTTTCCTCAAGATGAACCATAGTTTTATCACTGATTTCGACAAGTATCTGTGCTGCTTCTTCTTTATCTTCCTCGGTTAAGCCTGGGGCAAAAATGAAATAGTAAGATAAGGTTTTAAGCGAGCTTCTGAATTGGCTTAAGTGCTGAAGCGCCTTTTCACGTCGCCTGAAGGATCCGCGAATATTAAACACTAACGGAAATATAATAGCTATACTCAGCAAAGTCAGATCTATATCGTATGAAAACTCAAACGTAAAGGAGGCAATCAGAACCGCTATCGCTATAAGTAGCGAGATGTATGTTCTTTTGTTGATTATGGTTACATATTTATTCATCTCGGTAGGATTGGGAAGAATGTCTAATTTAAATACAAAATTATCAAAAAGCAAATTATATACTACTTCATTTTACTGAATGTCATTGTTTTAAACTGTATACAAGGGCAGGAAACAAAAAAGGATTCAGATACGATCAAGGTGTCAAAATTATTTAGAACTGATGATAACCTAGAGCTCAAATTAACCTTTTCAAGAAAAGAATTGAAAAAGGAAACAAATGACAGTACCTATACGGTAACCCGATTTGCCTACAGGACCAAAGATGGAAACTGGGACAGTTTGACCACTGAAATAAGGGTAAGAGGCAATTACAGGCTTAAAAAATGCACCTTTCCCCCTTTAAAATTTAAAATCCCTAAAACGGAAAGAAAAGGAACCATTTTTAGCGGAAACAAAAAATTAAAGATCGTCTTTCCCTGTTCCAGCCTGGGAGGCAGCAATGATTATGTGGTTAAGGAATATATGGCTTATAAATTGTATGAAATAGTGTCTCCATATCATTATAAGGTTCGACTGGCTGATATATTATTTGAAGACCAGAAAGAAAAGAAAGCCAAAACCTATGAATTCAAGGGAATCATTATTGAGGATATAGAAAAAGTGGCCGACAGATATGGAGGCAAAGTAATCAAAAGAGGTATACACCCTCTGAATATGGATGACCTCAGCTCCGTTCAGAATGCATTCTTTCAATATATGATTGGAAATACGGATTATTCAACCTCAGGGCAGCACAACGAAAAACTTATATATGTAAATAAGAAGATAATTCCTGTTCCATTTGACTTCGATATGTCAGGCCTGGTCAATACCAATTATTCTGTTGTTTCTCAAATTGGTGGTGAAAGCCTTCCGATAGAATCGGTCACAGAAAGGCTATACAGAGGGTTTGAGAGAGATTCAAAGGTGATTTCAATCGTTCGACAACAATATGTGACAAATGAAAAAGAATTTTTCGAAGTGATGAACAACTGTAAGGATCAATTTGAAAGCCAGCGGGCCTTCGAGGAATCAAATGAATTTCTGCAAAGTTTTTTCAATATTTTGAAGGATGACCAGAAATTTGATAAACACATTATGCAAAAACTCCGAACGGAATGATCGTAAAACTTGAAATGAAACCTTCTTTCAATCAAGAAATCATTAAAATCGATCTTCAAACGTGTTCAAAAAAAAGCCCGGTAATATCCGGGCTCTTTTCTTTAGTACTCTACAGGGTTCCCCGTCTTTCCTGTTCAGCTTCAATTGACTCAAACAAAGCTTTAAAATTACCTTTCCCAAAAGACTGAGCCCCCTTTCTTTGGATGATCTCAAAAAATAAGGTAGGCCGATCCGTAAGCGGTTTGGTAAATATCTGAAGCAAATAGCCTTCATCATCTCGGTCAACCATGATCCCATGCTCCTTGAGCAGTTCAATGCTTTCAGCTATTTCTCCCACTCTTTCCCCAACAGTATCGTAATAGGTTCCCGGGACATATAAAAATTCTATTCCGCGTTTCTTCATTTCACTGACCGTAAAAACAATATCGTCCGTTGCCACGGCAATATGCTGACATCCGGCGCCTTGATAAAAGTCTATATACTCTTCAATCTGTGATTTTTTCTTCCCCTCTGCCGGTTCGTTAATTGGAAACTTGATCCTCCCGTTGCCATTGGTCATTACTTTGCTCATCAAAGCCGTATATTCGGTAGAAATATCCTTGTCGTCAAAGGTGATCAAATTGGCAAAACCCATAACTTCATTATAAAACTTAGCCCATTTATTCATTTCACCCCAATCAACATTCCCCACCATGTGATCAATATATTTCAATCCAACAGGAGTTGGATTATAATGTGACTCCCAGGGTTCAAATTTTGGAAGAAAGGCTCCGTTATAGTTCTTTCTTTCCACAAAAACATGCACCGTATCACCATAAGTATGGATACCGGATCTTACAACCTCTCCATGCTCATCCTTTTCGGTCATGGGTTCAAAAAATGATTTTGCTCCTCTTTTAGTCGTTTCTTCCCAGGATTTGGTCGCATCATCCACCCACAACGCGATAACTTTTACCCCATCGCCATGTTTTTTAAGATGATCAAATATAAAATCAGACCCGGATCCCGGCATCGGTGTTGTAAAAACCAATCGAATCTTATCCTGTACCACGACATATGAAGTTCTGTCTCTTAGGCCCGTTTCCAAGCCCGCATAAGCCAAGGACTGGAAACCCAGGGCAGTCTTGTAAAAGTGAGCTGCCTGCTTGGCATTTCCTACATAAAATTCAACATAATCAGTTCCCAGAAGGGGCAAAAAATCTTCTGCTTCGGGGAATATTTTCTCCAATCCATAATTAAAATTGTCAGCTTTTTTTAACTCACTCATATCGGTTATTTTAAATTATTCATTCGTGTTCCAGCCAGGAGGTAAAATAATCTCCATCAGCTATTTTCAAGGCCTCCTCAGTAACCATTAATGGCTTAAAGGTATCAACCATCACCGCAAGCTCCTCTGTTTCTTTCTTTCCAATGCTTCGTTCCATGGCTCCCGGATGGGGACCATGGGGAATCCCTGCCGGATGTAGAGTGATCTGCCCCTTTTCGATATTATTTCTGCTCATAAAGTCCCCGTCAACATAATAGAGCACCTCGTCAGAATCAATATTACTGTGATTGTAAGGTGCCGGCACAGCATCTGGATGGTAATCATACAATCTGGGCACAAAAGAACAAATTACAAATCCGGCCGATTCAAAGGTCTGATGAATAGGCGGTGGCAAATGCACCCGCCCGGTTATAGGTTCAAAATCATGTATAGAGAACTTATAAGGAAAATTGTAACCATCCCAGCCTACAACGCTGAAGGGATGGGCGGCATAAACATATTCGTGTACATAATCCTGTTTCTTCACTTTAATAACAAAATCCCCCTTTTCATTGTAGGTTTCCAGTTCAGAAGGAGGATGCATATCCCGTTCGCAAAACGGAGCATGTTCCAGCATTTGCCCAAACCAGTTCCTATATCTTTTTGGTGTGTAGATTGGATTCTTAGACTCAACAATAAACAATCGGTTATCTTTATCATCAAAATCAATTTGATAAATCATGCCTCTGGGAATGACCAGATAATCTCCGTAAGCAAATTCAATATTTCCCAGCATGGTTCGCAGTTTCCCTGTTCCCTTATGTATAAAAATCACTTCATCCGAGTCAGTATTTTTATAAAAATAATCTCTTAAAGAGGAACTCGGCGAGGCCAGACTTATTAAGCAGTCAGTATTGACCAGCACGGGAATACGGCTTTTAAGGTAATCTTTCTCGGGCGCCACTTTAAATCCCTTCAGGCTTAACGATTTCATGTTCTTCTTCACCGCAATTTTTGGGCTAACATCATAAGAAGACAAAACCTTTTTTACCTGGGTCGGCCTTTGTGTATGATATAATAAGGTTGACATACCATCGAAACCAATGGTTCCAAACAATTCTTCATAAATAAAATTATCATTCTCATCTTTAAAAACTGTGTGTCGTTTTAAAGGAATACTGCCTAGGGTATGGTATCTGGGCATAGTTAGAATATTTTTGATGTTAATAAAAGAAAGATGCAGGCAAATGAAGAATACCCCTTTTTATTCAGGTTTTCTCTTCATAAGAAATTTTAGAAATGATAATAATTCAGCAAAAATGCAGGTCATATTATATTTGTTCTTTCGATTTTAACAAATATAAAGAATATTTTTTAAGAATATGAGAATAATCGTCTATGGAAGTTATTTGACCTCTTCTACTTTTTTGATTTGTGGAGCGTATTTTTTGATTGTTGCCTCTACCCCGTTTTTCAAAGTCATTTGGTTGACGGTACAACCTATACAGGCTCCATGAAATTTTACATTAACAATATCATCCTCAACGGATACAAAGGAAATGTCTCCTCCATCCGTTAGTAGATAGGGCCTAATTTCACCCAGCGCCTTTTCGATATTTTCTAAAAGTTCTTTCTCTGCCATTTCATTTATATTTACCCGACAATATTTAACCATTGCCGGATTTTACTACTTTGAACTGCAACCAGACATTGTGGTTATCCTCACAACTTCTGTAGGTGGCAGATCTTCATTTCTTTTTACCAATTGAGTCAACATGTTCTGAGTCGTGTCAATAAAGGCTTTTTCCAAGGCCGTATCTTCCTGCAAGGCAACAGGATGACCAACATCACCTGCCTCTCTGATACTCTGAACCAATGGAAGTTCGCCCAAAAGTGCTGTATCAAGATCTTCAGATAAATTCTTTGCTCCATCCTTTCCAAAAATATAATATTTGTTTTCAGGCAGTTCCGCAGGTGTAAAATAACTCATATTTTCAATGATTCCCAAAACAGGGACCTGGATATTTTTCTGTTGGAACATCGCCACTCCTCGTTTGGCGTCAGCCAAAGCAATAGGCTGAGGCGTACTTACAATGACTGCTCCGGTAATAGGTACCGCCTGAACCATGGAAAGGTGAATATCTCCTGTACCCGGAGGAAGATCTACAAGAAGAAAGTCCAATTCTCCCCAGTTTGCATCAAAAATCATTTGATTTAAAGCTTTGGACGCCATCGCGCCGCGCCAGATAACGGCCTGGTTCGGATCCGTAAAAAATCCCAAAGAAAGGAGTTTGACCCCGTAATTTTCAATAGGCTGCATTTTAGATTTGCCCTGAACATTAACAGATAACGGGCGCTCTTTAGCAACATCAAACATAATCGGCATGGAAGGCCCATATACATCGGCATCCAGTATGCCTACGCTAAAACCCATCTTGGCAAGAGTAACTGCAAGATTTGCCGTCACAGTAGATTTACCTACACCACCCTTTCCGGAAGCCACAGCAATAATATTTTTAATTCCGGGAATCTCATTCCCTCTGATTGGAGCCGGTTTTGCGGGTGCATCAACCTTTACATTTACTTTTACATCCGTTTTTTCATCAACCTGATCGTGAATCACCTTCATAATTTCAACTTCAACTTTTTTCTTTGCCTGAAGTGACGGGTTCTTTATCGTGACATCAACAAGAATTTCCCTGCCAAAAATTACCACATTCGTAACCGCTTTGCTCTCTATAAGATTCATTCCTTCCCCCGGAGCCGAGATCGATTCAAGTGCTTTATATATATCCTGTTTCTTAAAACTCATTACTTTCTTAATTAAAATGATTCTAAACAACAAAGATACTAACTTCTTCGAAGTAAACAGCAATAAGAATCACAATACTCTGATCGAAAAACAAATCTTGTATTTGTTCAAATACATCAGGGTTGCAGGCTGATATTTTCCTCAAGCTCCCAATTGGCCTTGGCCTCCAGAATGGTCTTTACATAATAAACCTCTTCAGGCTGAACATTCAAGAGAAAGTTTCCGGTATCCCATTTTTTATTACCGTTATCATCGTAAATAATACGTATCATAAATCGGGAAGGTTGCAAATATCGGAATTCAAATTCCCTCATTTCAGTGGCATATTCTGAGGCCACGGTTTCCCCTTTATCATTCATCAACTCAATAATAACAGGGTATCTGTTAACATTTCTCAATGTTAAAAAGATAGAAGCATAGTCCGAAATTTTACCGGTTTTAAGTTTTGACTTGATCGTATCATTTTGCACCCCAAAAATATCCTCAACGGCACCGGGTTCGATGAACAAATTATAATTTTGATTCGTCTCTTTCTCAAAATCAAAATCAAGTTGATTTCGGCTCTCCTTCAAATGAATCCGGAAAGGAACATCGATTGAATCTTTATCTACTAAATGAATTTTTGAAGTATCGATCTTCATCAATGGGACCGAGGCTCCCAGCTTTAGGGTATCTCTCATATGCAAAACTCCATAGGTCGACATCTCGATACGCAAGGAATCGATCTTTTCCTCATTGATCCTCACTGTAACGGTGTCCAGATAAGAGCCTTTTGAAATTTCGAGAAGCATACTGTCCAGCTCAAAATTATTGAAATAGTAATTAAGGGTATCTGTTCTTCTGTCTTTTACAAAGAATGCTTTGAAGTCATCCGATGAAGCCGATAAATTCCTTATGGACACCTCCTGATGATCACCTTCGAAACCAATGATTATATGGCCTTTAGAAACATCTTTGGGCCTTGAAACCACCTTAAAAGGCAAAATTTCCTTAAAGAGTTTCAGATCAAACACACTGTCTCCGGGAATTGAAATCACTTCCGGGTAATAAGCTATTCTATCCTCTTTGGGGTTGAATTTATAATTTTTACTAAGGTCGTTTAGAGCGATCAGCCTGTAGTCTCCGGCCTTTATATTGGTGATCTCCCAGTTCAAACTATCCAATGTGCCGCCAACATAAGTAGGTTTCTCCAAAAAGATTATTGAATCTTTGTAAGACTCTTCAACCGGGTAAAGCATAATAGTTGGATTTTCAATCATTTCAAGGTCAAATGCATCCTTTATCTGGCCCTTGATCTTGAGCGAGTCAATATAATCTCCGGTGGAGAAAATATATTTAAAGTTATCAAGAATGTTTCCTTCCGTATTGTCAATGATACTTTGAGCAAAATTAAAAGTGTAGGTGGTGTTTTCCTTTAGCGTATCTGATATTTTAATCGTAATCTTTTTACTTGGAGTTCCCAGTGGTGAAATCACAGGGGCATTTTTCAACGGCGGGGATATAATGAGTTCTGAATTTACATTCTGAAGTTTGATGAACTCATCAAAGTAAATTTTAATCTGATCCTCCTTAAAATTCAGGCTTTTCATTTCCGGATCTGACTTGACCATAATGGGTTTTTCAAAATCCTTGGGACCTCCCTCCGGCCTTCCAATTCTTGCGCAGCTGGTTAAAACAGAAACCGTTACTATGATCAACAAATAAAGATATTTCATGTCTTTAAAAAGTACAAATTAACGACTATTTTGATCGAATTCTTATTTTTTTTCAAATTATGGCGTAAAAGCAATGCAAGCAAAGCTCAATCGGATACCTTGCACATTCCAAAACGGGGTACAGGCTGACTCCAGCGTAGCTCCGGAGGTAATAACATCATCTGCGATCAACACATGCCTGTTGATCAAAAAATGTTCATCCTTAATACTATATTCATTCTCAATCGCATACATTCTTGCTGTTCTTCCTTTTTTTGTCTGACTGCCTGCATTAGTATTGCGGAACAACAGGTCATTCCTGAATTCTTTCCCCATTGTTTCTGCTAGTGCTCTTCCAAAATATGCTGACTGATTGTATCCTCTTTGCCTCTTTTTCTCGGGATGTAAAGGCAGGGGCAGGATCAGATCCACACTTTCAAAGCGCCTGGATTCCAGCATTTGGGCACCTAACCATCTACCAAAAAAGGATGCTAGCAAGGGTTTTTGATTGTACTTTATCTCAAACAATATCTTCTGCACAAGGCCTCCCTTTTCAAAATACATCAAAGAAGTACCCGAAAATAGATTTACACGGCCTTTAAAAGATATCTCGAGTAGGTTATCCGTATAAAAACTATGATGTGTAAGGGGGATTTCAGACATACAGATATAGCAGAGGAAAAAATTGGGTTCCTCAACCCTATTATGGCAGTTCAGACAGGTCTCAGAAAAAAATAATTCAAATGATTCTTTGAAAAATAATTGACGTAAATATTTATTTATCAACATATAAGACAATTTGTTTGAATATATGCGGCGATCGATTTAAAAAAATTTACATTTGCACACAATTTTTCTGATTTATTACGTTATATAAGTTAAGATTAATCTAAAATGTAAACCTAATTCTATAATTATGGAAGAAAATTCTAAATCTTCAAACAGTAAAATATTAATAATTGCATTAACTATTCTGCTGTTTGGACTTATCGGCTACACTTTTTACAATAATAATGACCACAAGGAGGCCGTGAAGTTCTTACAAGATGAAAAGGAACAGATTATTGGTAATCTGACCGCAATGGAGGAGAAATATGACGTTGCAATTGCCCAAAACACAAGTTTATCTGATTCTCTTGCTCTTGAAAAAGAGAAAATTGCAATTCTCAAGGATTCTGTAAAGAATCTGAAACAGATCAACTCAAGTGTTTTAAGAAGGTACCGTGGTCAATTGGCTGCCTTGGAAAAAACGAATAACAGATTAATGGACGAAGTTGATTCTTTAAAACTTGCCAATAATATTCTTACCGAAGAAAAAGACAGTATTAACAGCCAACTTGAAATTCAGACAACTTACAACGACACACTGGTAGCTCAGAATATGGAGCTGGCAAGAAAAGTTGAGATTGGTGGTGCCATCAACGTGGAAAATGTTGAGGTTACTGCTATGAAGATGCGTTCCAATGGAAAGTACACTGAAACGAATAAAGCTCAAAAAACCGACGCAATTAAAGTAGAATTCAGGTTGATGGAAAATGAAATTGCTGAACCAGGAGATAAAGAGGCTTACATTATTTTGAAAAACCCTGCAGGTCAGGTAATTAATGCAAAAGGAACTTTTACTGTTCAGGAAGGTGCTGAAATTAAATATACAGATCAGACGATGGTCAATTACGAAAATGCTGACCTTGATGTTGTGATGCTGGTAGAAAGAAAAGGAGATAAATACGAAGCTGGAGTCTACCCCATTGAAGTATTTGTGGAAGGAAAACTTGTAGGATCTGCAAATCTTGAATTAAACGACTCTTTCTTAGGACTTTAGGAGAGGTTTAAAATAGATAAAAAAAAGGAGACACAAATTGTGTTTCCTTTTTTTATGCCCTTACTATAAATTAATTATTTTTGCCGAATGAAAAATCAAGAAGACAAATTCAAAAAGGTTATCTCCCATGCAAAAGAGTATGGATTTATCTTTCAATCGAGTGAAATATATGATGGTTTAAGCGCGGTATATGACTATGCTCAAAATGGGGTTGAATTAAAAAACAATATTCGTGAGTATTGGTGGAAATCCATGGTTCAGATGAATGAAAATATTGTGGGTATTGATGCCGCAATATTTATGCACCCAACAACCTGGAAGGCTTCTGGACACGTAGATGCTTTTAATGATCCGTTGATCGACAACAAGGATTCCAAAAAAAGATACAGAGCGGATGTCCTAATTGAAGACTATGCTGAAAAACTGAATATTAAAGCAGAAAAGGAAATTTCCAAAGCTGCTAAGAGATTTGGAGATGCCTTTAACCGAAATGAGTTTGTCACTACTAATCCCAGAGTAGTAAAATACCTTTCAAAAAAAGATGAGGTTTTAAGCCGTATGGCTCGTTCTCTTGAAAATGATGACCTGGCGGATGTAAAATCCCTGATTGAAGAACTGGAAATAGCATGCCCGGTATCAGGGTCCAGAAACTGGACCGACGTGAAACAATTTAATTTGATGTTCGGCACCAAGCTTGGAGCTTCTGCTGATTCAGCAATGGATCTTTTCCTAAGGCCAGAAACGGCTCAGGGAATTTTTGTGAACTTTGCAAATGTCCAAAAAACCGGGAGGATGAAAATTCCGTTCGGGATCGCACAGACCGGTAAAGCCTTCAGAAACGAAATCGTGGCCAGGCAGTTTATTTTCAGAATGAGGGAATTTGAACAAATGGAAATGCAATATTTTGTTCGTCCGGGGGAAGAATTGAAGTGGTATGAAAACTGGAAGCAAACTCGTCTTAAATGGCATCTCTCACTGGGGCTCGGAGAAGACAAGTACAGGTTTCATGATCATGAAAAACTGGCCCATTATGCCAATGCGGCAGCAGATATAGAGTTTCAGTTTCCTTTTGGATTTAAGGAATTGGAAGGAATTCATTCAAGAACAGATTTTGACCTTAAAGCCCATGAAGAATATTCTGGAAAAAAATTGCAGTTCTTTGATCATGAAATGAATAAAAACTACGTTCCCTATGTTGTTGAGACTTCAATTGGTCTGGACAGAATGTTCCTGGCTGTTTTCTCAACGGCCCTGCAAAACGAAACTCTGGAAGATGGTTCTGAAAGAATAGTCCTTAAGCTTCCCGCAGTGCTTGCTCCTACAAAAGCAGCTGTTTTACCATTGGTTAAAAAAGATGGCCTACCCGAAATTGCAAGGGAAATTATTGACCAGCTTAAATTTGACTTCAATGTGGCTTATGATGAAAAAGATGCGGTTGGAAGAAGATATAGAAGACAGGATGCCTTAGGAACACCGTTTTGTATTACCGTTGACCATGAAACCAAAGAAAATAATACGGTTACCATAAGAAACAGAGATACGATGGAACAGCAACGAGTAAATATTGAAGACCTCAGCAAGCTGATCAACAAAGAGGTATCCATGGCCAATTGGCTTAGAAAGTAGCACGAAGCTGAATATTTCCTGTGTGGATGGTATCGGAATTTTCCGATTTTCTACCTGAATAATTAAGATTTAGGTCAAGAAATGAAGTTAGTCTTTTCTGCATGCCAAGCAACCAGGTCAGGTTGGTTCCGGGTTGTAATCCTTCCAGCATTTGATAGGCTACAGGAGAATTTGTACTTCCCACGAAATCATTAAGGTACAGATTAAAATTTGAATTCAGGGAAAACCCCCTCTTTCCGGCATAGTTAAAATTCAATCCTCCGACATGCATTTGCAAAGTCTCCTGAGCTCCGATTGTATTTTCTTTGTCCTTGAATTTATAAAATAATTCGAGACGCGTATTCTGATCGTATAAATAAGAAAGTTTCGGGTTGAAATCGTATTGATCCAGTTTGTAATTCCTGTTGGAATAACTGACAGACTCACTCTGGGTATTGCTCAGACCCGCATTAAAATCCAACAACCAACTGGATCCGAGTTTATGAATAAACTGAAACTGATGTGTATAGGATGAAACATCCTGATCACCAAAAGAAAAAATCGTTTTTTTTCTGAAATTCAAATAGGTGTACACAAAACTGTATCGTTGCATTCCTCTATTAAAAAATAAACTATTCTTAAAGTTTTGGTCCATGCCTAAAAGATCTTCTTCGTCATGGGCGAAAGGCGTTATGGTAAAATCATCACCATCTCTTTTGGTTTTCACATCAATCAGAAAATAGGTTTGGTTGCTGAAATGGGATACTAGTTTTTTGAGACCCTCTTCATTTCGCCATCCCGAACCATTTAAATTAATAGACTGACTCCATTTGTTTTGATTCGTTCTAAGAAAAGATACCGTAGGAAGTAAAACCCTGACATAAATGGCCTGATCCTGAAAACGGGCAACAACAAATTCATCCAGTTCCTGAATTCCATTATTGTTAAAATCGATCCATTCGTAAAATCCCTTACCCGGTTCTACTTCAACATAACTAAACTCCTGTTGCGGTAATGTTCCTGAGTTTGTTTCCAGTAAAGTCTGTAAACTAATGAAATCTCTAAATATTCGCTGACGATAGGCTAGCCTGGCATTCAGTGAATTCTCATTTTGAATATTGATATTCTGTACATTTCTATAGTTTGCAAAAACTGAAAGATCCGTATTCGCATTCTGAATAAGCCTTGATTTTAAAAAATAAGTATGTGACCTGTTCACCTCGCTTAGGAATTCGTTTTGAACACTGTCAGTCAGCCGAAAATTGTAACCGACTTCAACAAAAACATTACTGGAATCACCAACTCCGGCAAATCCTTCTAATTCAGAAAATCCGTGAGACAATTCATTCAATGATTGATCAATTACATTTTGAATTTGATTCTTTTCATAGTTGAATTTCGCTCCTATCCAATACCTTGAAATCTGTTGTATAACCGAGGTGTAAAGTCGGTCAAATGAATTTTTTTCAACCAGGTTTTCGTTCTTCATGCTACTTCCGCTGAAAAGTATTTTCGTTTGATTCAATTGCAAATTAGCCTGAAGGTTGTGCCTGTCACCCTTGTAATCTTCTCCAAGGCTGAGATACTCATACCTATAGTTAAAAGTTCCCACACTATCTCGGTTTAATTCCAGTCCGCCTCTTAAAAAATTCTGCTCACCAAGGTTTGACAGGTCACGGGACAATATATTCCAATCTCTCGTAAACTCAACATTTCGAATTCGTTCAATAGACACAAAATCCTTGCTGAAATATTCATAGTCCAGCTCCGAATTCAGCTTCCATTTTTTATCGATAATTCCTTGTTTCCAGGAAGCTTTTGCCGCAAACCCCTTATTGTTTTCGTTATCAATTGAAGAAAACAGATTTTGATCATTGTCACTGAGGGCGAACTCTGAAGCAATAAGGGTCTTTTCTCCAGGATTATAATCAGCCTCTACGTGCAGCATTTGATATTTTTCAGGAGCGATGAGCTGAACAACCGGGAGATAGGCGCCCTGTTTCTGATTATTGAATTCTGGAACATATTGATAAACCCTTCCTGCCGCAAGGGTTGTTTCCAAATTATAGTCTCCATTGTTCTCTCCTACATAACTAAATGTAACCTGATATAGCTCATCATCGGGATCATTAGAGAATTCATAGATCTCCTTTCCGTTAATTATTATTTTTTTATAAAGTATTCTGTTTTCATTATACTCTGCCTCTACCTCCGAAGGAGATACCATTTTAGATTTGTCATCTCCGGCCTCGGCCAGTATTTGTTTCTGTTCATCTGAGAGATTCTGGTCCAGCGGACTGTTTTTTGCGTCAGTTTCATTAAAATATTTGATGCCTAATCTGAGCTTCTCAGATTTAAACCCAACCCCGTCATAGGTGAGAAACCGAGTGTAATTCCTTTCAGAAAGCTGATATTCCACCGTAAATCTCAAATTGGAAGTCACCGTATAAAGTGTAGTAAAACGGATTTCCCCTGTATTGTAATCTATGGTATAATCAAAATTCTCTCCCCTCCTGAGTAGTACACCGTTGGCATATACACGTTCACTTCCCGATATCATGATGATGTACTGCTGATTATCTTCTCCCAAAATTTTATAGGGCCCTTGGTTTCCGTCAATTCCCACAAACTTATAACTCCTGAACTTTCCACGCACCAAGGCTCCAGAGGCAAAAAAATCAGTGGTGGCAAGAGGTTTATCAATCTTACCTTTGACAAGAACTCCTGATATCTTCTTTTGAAATCGCATCAGGTAGTTCTCGGTATTCAAAAGATCTATATCCCCAGCCGTTAAGGACCAGTTGTCTGAGAAGAGCTCAATAAAAACCTGATCGAATTCATCCAGACGCTGTGTAAATCCACCCGACTGCAAGGGAATTTCATTGTCCGTTATAGAAGCCCTGATTCCTACCTTCTCAGACAACTTTCCTTCGATCTGAAGGTTGAAATTCGAGTTTACAACCGCGTCCTGATTGCTTCCAATGGTTACTCCCCTTGATAAACTTCCACTGGTATACAAGCCTTCAAAGGGTTTATTATTTTTTACTTGCTTTTTGGTATTTGAACTGTAAAGGTTCGACTGATCTGTAGCTTCCGAAACAATCAAAGACCTGTCAAAAGCCGAATAGGTCTTTGTCAGGAACTCAGGGTATGGTAAATATTCTATTTGAATCGTTTTACCTAAAAACAAGGTTGAATCACCGAACCATAAAAGTGCCTTGGCATAATCCACCACATATTGAGAATTGGGTACTCGAACTCCTTCGGCATCATACATTTCAAAATATCCTGGATTGATACTCAAGCTGTCAATTTTGATTGTATCAGACTCAACCTTTATCAGCTTTTTAACCACATCTTCATTTGATTCCTGACCAAAAGTCACAGCAACTGATAAGAGAATCAATAAAGACAGGATTTTTTTCATGGGATAATCAATCAATCATAGCAATTTATTCCTCCAATTTCCACGATCCTAAAACAAACTTGTCTGCCGGGTAGGACTTTCATGTTCAAGTAACCATTTCTTTCTCCACAATCCTCCGGCATAACCCGTAAGTGATCCGTTTTTACCAATAACTCGGTGACAGGGAATGATTATCCATATTGGATTTTTACCGTTGGCAGCAGCCACGGCTCTTATCGCTTTGCTATCACCTAATTTCAAGGTCTGTTCCATGTATGTTGAAGTCTTCCCATAAGGTATCGATAACAATTCCATCCAAACTTTCTTTTGAAACGCCGTACCTGCAGGATTCAATTTAATGGTAAACACTTTTCTTTCACCCGAAAAATACTCGTTCAACTGCCTGATACATTCCAAAAGTACCTGAGAAGGATTTTCAGTTACAGGCAGCCTTTCTTCAAGGACAGAAACTTCCGAAATACCTTCCTGATCCCCAACGATTTTGGCAATTCCCAGAGGTGTCTTAATGTAAGCTGTTTCGTATGAATTCATTATCGTTTTATACTCCAAAGAGTTCCTGAGAATTCTTCGTTGTGATTTTAGCTATTATTTCAGGGCTACAGCCATAAATATCTGCTAGTTTATCCAGAATATGAATAAGATAGGCACTCTCATTTCTCTTCCCGCGAAAAGGGCTCGGAGCAAGATAGGGAGAATCCGTTTCAAGCACAATATGTTCCAAGGGTATTTCTCCAATAAATTTATCCAAACCACCATTCTTAAACGTAACAACTCCCCCGATTCCCAATTTAAAACCATAGGATAAAACTTTATCTGCCTGTTCCCTGTTTCCGGTAAAACAATGAAAAATTCCATTCAGATCTTCATCGTTGACCTGATCCATCACCTCAAAAATCTCATCAAACGCTTCCCTGCAATGGATCGCAATGGGCAGATTCCTTTTTTTCGCCCAGGAAATCTGCACTTTAAAAGCTTCTTTCTGTTCTTCCAGAAAGGTCTTATCCCAGTACAGATCCATTCCAATTTCGCCAATTGCATAAAACTTGTGGTTATCCAATTGTTTCTCTACTTCCGATAATTCCTGCAAATAATCTTTATTGACGTGAGTCGGATGGAGACCAGCCATCAAAAATATATTTTCCGGGAAAGACCTCTCCAGTTCATACATTCTTGGATAATAGGAGGCGTCGATGGCGGGAATAAAAAATCGCTCTATACCCAGAGCAATTGCCTTTTCTACAATTTCCCGCCTGTCTTCGTCGAATTGTTCCACATATAAATGGGTGTGCGTATCTGTTAACATCATAGGGCAAATATAATTTAACATAAGCAAAAAATGCTTTATTTTTGAACTCACAACAAATCAAACCTGTTAAAAATGAAAATCTATCACAATCCCAGGTGCAGCAAAAGCAGACAAGGTCTTGCCATCGTTAAGGAAGCCAATGTGGATTTCGAAATCAGAGAATACTTAAAAGAACCTGTTTCAGCTGAGGAACTCACTGAAATTTTAAGGAAATTAGACATTCCGGCTATAGAACTGGTCAGAAAGAATGAAAGGGACTGGAAAGAAAATTTCAAAAATAAAAATCTGAGTGAACAGGAAGTGATTGAAGCCATGATTGAATTCCCAAAATTGATCGAAAGACCAATTTTTGTGAAAGGAGAAAAGGCCGTAATAGGCAGACCTCCGGAAAAAATCAAAGATCTCCTTTAACTATATCGAACTCAATGTAAATGACTGAAAATACCCCGAAACCACTATTTTATTTTGTTCGGAAATAAGCTATTTTTATCGAATTGCGCCTTTTTGAAATGAAACTATTTGGTATTCTGATCACGTTTCTCCTCTCCTTCAGTTTATTAGGTCAGGAACTAAACAAAACGAATCTCGTTACCGGCTATGTTAAAGATGCCGAAACTCACCTTCCCTTGCAATTTGTGACGGTGACTCTTCAGGATATCAATTCAGGTGAACTTACCGGGGATGTAACGGATAAAGAAGGTAAATTTGAATTATCAGTTCAGGATTCCAAATATTACTGCATCGTCGAGTCCTTATCGTTCCAGCCTTTTATTATTAAAGTCCTATCGGTCAATCAGGACATTGAGATGGGTGTGATAGAGCTGGAGAAGAATGTAGAAAACCTGGATGAAATTGAGTTGATTGCCAGGTCAAAACTGGTTGATCATGAAATGACAAAAAAGATTTATAATGCCTCGAAAGATATCGCTAATATTGGAGGAAATGCAATTACAGTTCTTGAAAATACCCCAACGGTAAAAGTTGATTTACAGGGAAATATAACCATAAGAGGTAACCCTGCTCTTGTCCTTGTAGACGGAAAACCTTATGCAGGACAGATTAGCAATGCGGATATTCTGAGTCTGATACCGGCCAACTCAATTAACAAGGTAGAGATCATTTCTCAATCGGCAAAATACGATGCCGAAGGAAGCGGTGCAATTTTAAATATTATCCTGAAGAAAAGAACAATTGAAGGCTATAACGGAACGGTAGAGGGACACCTTGGAATACCAGATAATGATGGTTTGTCGGCTTTTGTCAATTATAAAACAGACAAGATCAATATGTATTCTACTGTAAGTTTCAACCATGCTGTCAAAATCAAGGACACGGAGATCGAACAGATCTTTTTGGACGAGAATCAGGAACCAACGGGAAATTTTGATCAGATTCGATCTGATTACAGGCAGAGAAATAGTTTTTTGATCAATTTGGGGAGTGACTTTTATCTTGACGAAAAGAATACACTCACAACATCTGTTCTATATACCAACGCCAACAAAAACTATGATTCCGAATTGATTTTGAATGATTATCAACCCTTAAATACGTTGATAAAATCCTCCATTCGAGATGTAGATGACAATACAGATGAAGGGTTTTTGGAGGCCTATATTCGTTACGCCACCAGATTCGAAAAGGAAGGTCACCAGCTGTCGTTCGACCTGAAATACGACAACAGCCTGGCAGATAATGAAACGGATATCTTAAATACAGAAACCTTTCCTGGAAATGGTGTTTCTGAGCAAAAGTATGTTAAGGATGAATCTGTCGATAACTTCTATCTGAAAGCAGATTATACACTTCCTCTAAAAAATGATGCAAACTTTGAAGCAGGAATAAAAACCAGTTTCAGAAATTACGACAATGATTTTGCCTCGAGCAATTTAAATCCTTCAACGAACAGATTTGATTTGATCCCCGATTTTACGAGCAGAATTGCATATAAAGAAACCATTAATGCTTTTTATGCTAGTTATTCCAAACAACTTGAAAAATTGAGTTTTTCTCTTGGCCTTCGAACTGAAATCACAAATACGGAGATTGAAGAAAAAATCATAGATTCAACTTTTGCAAATGATTATACAGATCTTTTTCCAAATGCATTGATCACGTATTCTTTTAAAGAAGATAATCTTCTTTCCATCGGATACACTAAGTATATTGACAGGCCTTCGATATCCCAACTTAATCCGTTCAATTCATTTACTGATGAAAGATTTATTCTGGTTGGAAACCCTTATCTGCAACCTTATTACACAAACTATTTCTACCTTGAATACTATCATGAATTCGAAAAGGTAACAATGAATACAGCTCTTTTTTACTCAAATTCCACGGACAGGATATTAAACGTACTGGAGAATACTGGTAATCAGACCATTGACGGATTTGATATTTTTAGAAGAATACCCATTAACAATGGAACATTGAACTACACCGGTTTAGAGGTGGAAGCTACGTATAGCCCCAACAATAAGCTGAGGCTCTATGGTGTTTTAAGTCCTTACTATTCTCAACTCTCAGACACCCGTGATAATGCTTACGACTTTGATAACTGGGTCTGGTACGGGAATTTCAGGCTTCTCTACAGGATCAATAATACCTTGCGTTTCAATATAGACTATACTTATCAATCAGCTCAGAAAACTGCGATAACTGAATTAAAAGCCTTCCAGTACGCTAATCTCAACGTTGCCAAAGATTTTTGGGGAGGCAAATCTACTTTAAGCTTTAAGGTCAATGATATATTTTATACTAAGAAAGCACAATTCAGTTCTTTGGAGGCGAATACGATAACCCAAAGAGACTTTATATTCGATACACAATACCTGCTTTCCTTTTCGTATCGTTTCAATAAGAGCAATAGAAGAAACAGTCAGAACAGGGCTAAAGATATAGACAAGAATATTTTTGAAATTGAAGATCAACTCAAACAGTAGAAAAATCTCTAAAGGAAGCATAAAAAAAGCTTGTTAATTCAACAAGCTTTTCGTTTTATTTTGATTTTGCCTTTTTGGCTTCCTTCTTTAACTTCCAATTTTCGATTAAATTACCAAATAACCAATACGGAACCACCGTGGTCAACAGAAAAATCAACATCCAGAACCCCATTGTAAAGATGGTTAAAAAAACTAAAAATCCTAAAAATTGACCTATTTCCATATCCGTTTATACTTGGTTTATTTCTGTGCCAAAAATAATACATTATTTTAAAATGACAATTAATTATATGAGTAATTTAAATTAACAAAATATTAACAAGTTGTCGTTTAAACTAAAATCTATCTTGCACGTCCAAATGATGATCTTTACTGAAACGACCCTATGAGACTTTCCATACTTTTTATCTGCCTTTTTTTTATTCATTCAATCGGCTTAAGTCAAGAGCGTAAAAGACCTGAGGGAGATGGAAGACCCCAGCGGGAAACGTTTGAAATTATTGGGGTGGTTTATGAAAAGAATGAAAAAATACCCTTGGAGTTTACTACGGTTATTTTGAAACCATTAAGGGGTCAGAAGGTTTTTGGTGGTATGACCGATGACAAAGGAAAATTTCTGATTGAAGCCCCAAGAGGCAGATACAATATAAGCTTTGAATTCCTTTCTTTTAAAACTGTATCCCTCGAGAATATTGAAATCAACGAAAATATTGATCTTGGAGAAATTTTTCTTGAGGAAGATTCAGAAGCGCTTGATGAAGTTGAAGTCATTGCCGAAAAAAGTACTATGGAAGTCAGACTTGATAAAAAGATCTATAACGTAGGAAAAGATATGACGGTAAAAGGGGGAACTGCGAGTGATGTGCTTGACAATGTTCCTTCAGTAACCGTTGATGCTGAAGGTGTAGTGAGCCTTCGGGGAAATGAAAATGTCAGAATCCTGATTGATGGTAAACCAAGTGGCTTGATTGGTTTGAACGATACTGAAGCTTTGCGTCAATTCCCTGCAGATGCCATTGCTAAAGTTGAGGTTATCACGAGTCCTTCAGCCAGATATGATGCCGAAGGAACAGCAGGAATTTTGAATATTATATTAAGAAGAGACAAAGCTACAGGATTTAACGGTGTCGGTACCATAAATCTCGGTGAGCCAAAATATTACGGAGGATCAGCCAGCCTGAATTACCGACTGGAAAAAGTAAACTTCTTTACAAATATAGGCTATTCGGACAGAGAAGCACCGGGTAATGCCAGTTATGAGACGGTTTATTTTTCTCCCAATGCCACCTACCCTTTTACAGACCAGAAGATCGATTACATTAGATCGAGAAAAAACTTGAATGCCAATATTGGCCTTGAATATTATTTTACAAAAAACACATCACTTACAGGAAGTTTTTTGTACCGGGATTCGAAAAGAGGCAATTCCTCTGAAAATTTCACGGACGCCTATAATGATTTTGATGATCTGGCCAATACCACATTCAGAAATGAGAATGAAGAATCGGATGGAAACGTTTTTCAGTATGACCTGAATTTCATGCATAAATTCAAAAATGAAGGCCACCAGATTGATCTCGATCTCCAATATCAGGACAACAGCCAAACGCTTAACAGCCTGATCACCAATGAGGAACTTTTTCCTGCACAAAAGGACCTGCCATCTCAAAAAATTTATTCCGATGAAATACAAAAACGATTCCTCCTTCAAAGTGACTATGTCCTTCCTATTGGTGAGAATCAGCAGGTTGAACTCGGGGTTAGAATAAACGCTGAAGACAGGGATACGGATTACAGGTTTTATGACGAAGATGAAAATGGAGATTTCATAGTGAATGACAGCCTTACCAATTTTTTTGAATATGAAGAGCTGATATCAGCGTTTTACGGGCAATACGGGAACAAGTTTGGGAAATTTTCAGCTTTACTGGGATTGAGGGTTGAAGGAACAAATATAGATATCCGATCAACCGGAAAAAATATCGACTCAGTAAATACCAAAAATTACGTCAATTTCTTTCCTACTGTAAACCTGGTATATGAATTTACGGAGAGTGAAAACCTGACACTGGGTTATAACAGCAGGATCAGAAGACCAAGGTCCTGGTTTATTAATCCTTTTCCTTCTCAATCAAGTCAGACAAACATATTTCAGGGAAATCCGGATCTTGACCCTTCCATTTCTCATGGAATGGATCTGGGATATTTTAAAAGATGGCAAAAAGTTACTTTTAACACTTCTGTTTATTTCAGCCATGCCACAGATGTATTTCAATTTATAAGACAGGACACGGGACAAACAACCGAAGATGGCATCCCAATTATCAGAATAACTCCTATAAACCTCAGTACAGAAGATCGGTTCGGCACTGAATTTTCAGCCAACTACACCCCAAAGAAAAACTGGAGGTTCAACCTGAGCTTTAATTTCTACAACTCAACCATTGATGGAGAATACGACGGGGTTGACTTTGGGTCCAATTTTAACAGCTGGTTTACCAGGGCGAGTTCCAAGATCATGTTACCCGCTGAAATCGACTGGCAGACCACCCTGATGTTCCGGGGCCCAAGACAGAACTCTCAAACCAAAACAGATGGAATGTTTATGGCCAATATGGCTTTCAGTAAGGATATTTTGAAAGGAAACGGCACACTGGTATTTAACGTGGATGACATGTTCAATTCGAGAAAACGCGTCTCAAATACCCTTACCAACTCCTTTGAACAAAAGAGTGAATTTCAATGGCGACAGCGTCAATTCAGACTTTCCTTTACCTATCGTTTCAATCAGAAAAAACAGCGTCAGAGACAGCGTGGCGGAATGGATGGAGATGAAGGAGGAGAATTTGGCGGATAGAATCCAAACCTGCGAAAATACAAGCTTACGCTCAACCATTTCATGACAAAAATCACCTTGATTTGAGCCCTTTTCTGCCTGTTGTTTTGTATCTTTGATGCACGTTTAGAATCAAATTTATCACACATGAATTACAGAATAGAGCGCGATACAATTGGAGAAGTCCAGGTACCCGCAGATAAATACTGGGGAGCTCAAACAGAAAGATCCAGAAACAATTTTAAAATTGGGGAAGCAGCTTCAATGCCAAAGGAAATCATAGAAGGATTTGCCTATTTGAAAAAAGCAGCAGCATATACAAATCACGAACTGGGTGTACTTGATAAGGAAAAACGAGATGCCATAGGAGCGGTATGTGATGAAATACTGGAAGGTAAATTAACAGATCAATTTCCACTGGTTATATGGCAAACCGGATCCGGAACACAAAGCAACATGAACTGTAATGAGGTAATCGCCAATAAAGCCCACGTAAATCGCGGTGGTGATCTTACGGACAGTGAGCGTTTCATTCATCCAAACGATGATGTGAACAAGTCTCAATCTTCTAATGATACCTTCCCAACAGGTATGCATATTGCTATTTACAAAAAGGTCGTTGAAGTTACGATTCCCGGAGTAGAACAATTAAGAGAAACACTTCATCAAAAGTCAATCGAATTCTCGAATGTTGTAAAAATTGGAAGAACGCATTTGATGGATGCGACTCCGCTTACTTTGGGGCAGGAATTTTCAGGATATGTCTCGCAACTTGATCATGGGATAAAAGCACTTAAGAATACGCTTGAGCACCTATCCGAATTGGCCCTGGGAGGAACAGCCGTTGGAACAGGAATCAACACTCCGGAAGGATATGCGGAACTTGTGGCAAAATATATAGCTGAATTTACAGAATTACCTTTTGTCTCGGCTGAGAATAAATTTGAAGCCCTTGCAGCCCATGATGCTGTGGTTGAAACTCATGGTGCCTTAAAACAACTTGCGGTATCGCTGATGAAAATAGCCAATGATATCAGAATGCTCGCTTCAGGACCAAGAAGTGGTATTGGAGAAATCATTATTCCGGCGAATGAACCTGGATCTTCTATCATGCCCGGAAAAGTAAACCCTACACAGTCAGAAGCGCTTACAATGGTTTGTGCACAGGTCATTGGGAATGATGTTGCAGTAACGGTAGGTGGCATGACAGGGCATTATGAATTAAATGTTTTCAAACCTGTGATGGCTGCCAACGCTTTGCACTCGGCCCAACTCATTGGTGATGCATGCGTTTCTTTCAACGATAATTGCGCGGTAGGAATTGAACCAAACTATCCGAAAATTCAGGAATTACTGAACAATTCACTGATGCTGGTTACAGCTTTGAATACAAAGATAGGTTATGAGAATTCCGCTAAAATTGCCAAGACCGCTCATAAAAACGGAACAACTTTAAGAGAAGAAGCCATTAATCTTGGTTTTCTGACCGGAGAAGAATTTGACGAATGGGTTAAGCCAGAGGATATGGTTGGAAGCCTGAAAGTATAACTGAAATTGAAGGTGAAAGGCGGGTATGCCCTGTCTTTCACCTTAATATGAACCTTTAGATCCATGTGCAATAATTTTAATAAGAAATTTATTGATGAAGCTGCCAAAGCGCTCAATGATCAGAATGATGAAGTATCAAATGAAGATACTGGATATATGGATCAGGCAACGGCCATTGCAATCAAAGGAGTTATTCAGAATGAAGGAGGGCCTTTTGGATGTGTAATAGTTAAAGACGGGGAGATTATTGGCAGAGGGAATAACAAAGTTACCTCCACAAATGATCCTACGGCTCATGCTGAAATTATCGCGATAAGAGAGGCTTGTAAACATCTTGATTCTTTTCAGCTCGAAGGTTGTATCATTTATACAAACTGTGAGCCCTGTCCAATGTGCCTTGGTGCAATTTATTGGGCCAGGCCTGAAAAAGTATATTACGGCTGTAATAAAACCGACGCAGCAAAAATCGGTTTTGACGATAATTTTATTTATCAGGAGCTCAATTTGGAATTGAGCAAAAGAAAGATTCCATTTGAGCAGTTAAATCGCGAAGAGGCGTTGAAGGCCTTTAAAACATGGAAAGAAAAAGAAGATAAAATAGAGTATTAATTTAAATTATTCTGTTATGCGAAAGCTAGGTATCTGGATCGATCAAAAAGAGGCTAACCTCATTACACTCACGAAAAAATCGGTACAATCCAAAATCATCTATTCTGGGATTGAAACGAGAATCAGGGAAGAAGGGGAGAAAAAGCAATTTGGCAGGTTTGGCGATCAGTACATGGTAGATGAAAAAGGAAAAGAAAACAGAATCAAAGAATACACCAACAAATTCCTTCAGAAAATTGTCAAAGAATTGTCAAAAGCTGATGAAATACTTTTGTTTGGGCCCGCTCAAATGAAGTTTAAATTGGAAAAAATTGTTTCGGATACTCCGGATCTGGCCTTAAAGCTTAAGGCAACGAATACTACGGGTAATATGACACATAATCAGAAACTGGCTTATGTCAGAGATTTTTTCAAGATAAGCTGATCAGAGCCCTCGGCTCAGTTGCCTGATTCTATTGTAATACTCTTCGTATTCCTTCTCAGCGAGCCGTTGGGCCTTGCTGTTAAAGATATCTTTTACGCTCTGTTTCTTTCTGTCGTGATTGTCAGAAACTCCTGATCTTTCATTTTTCATTTCTTCGCAATTTTTAATAATAAACGGAAGAAACCACTAATTTATTATACCAGCATGAAGAGGTGGCGTTGATTTTAAACGGAAAACCTTATTGCCAAGCACTTCAATAATCATCTAAAAACTAGGTTATTACAACCAATTCGTATGAAAATATTCCGATTCCGGCGAATCTGTTCGCTGGTAAGTATGCGCCCCAAAAAAATCTCTCTGTGCCTGTATAAGATTGGCTGATAACCTTGCACTCGTCATATCGATCCAATAGTGATAGGAAGCTGTCAGACAATGCATGGAAACCCTGTTATCAAGAGCCACGGCTAAAACATGCTTTACGGATTGCTCCGTTTTCCTGAGTGCTTCAAAAACAGAATTCATTTGAATTAAGTCCTGCTCTGATTTGAACTCCTCATGCAACTCATTCATCAAATACGACTTAATAATGCAGCCATCGGACCATATTCTTGCTATTTCAGAGAAATTCAAATTCCAATTGAATGAGTTTGATGCTGATTCCATGAGCTTAAAGCCTTGTTGATGATTGATCAGTCTACCAAAATGATATGCCTGTTCCAAGGATTTTAGGTCTATGTTGGCCGTGCTCTTTTCTTTGGTTTCCAATTTCAAGGCCATTTTTACACGTGCTTCCTTAAAAGAAGAAATGTATCTTGCAAATACTGCCGAGGACATCATTGTGTTTGGTATACCAAGATCAAAAGCGGCTTTACTCGACCAGGACCCGGTTCCCTTGTTTCCCGCTCTGTCCAGGATCAAATCCAGCAAGTAGACATCTCCTTCCTTTTTCTCCAAAATTGTAATGGTAATGTCCAAAAGATAACTGTAAGCCTTTCCACTGTTCCAATTTTTAAACAGTGAGGCCATTTCCTGGTAATCCATCTGCTTGGATAACAAAGCATAAATCTCTGCCAACAACTGCATTTCCACATATTCGATCCCATTGTGGACCATTTTAATAAAATGGCCTGACCCTTCTGGGCCTATATAGGCACAACAGGTTTTTCCAAAATCATCTTTGGCAGCAATGGATTCCAAAATATCGGAAACCTGCCCATAACTTTCCGCACTTCCTCCAGGCATGATTGAAGGCCCTTTCCTGGCTCCTTCTTCACCTCCTGAAATTCCTGCTCCAATAAATTCGATTCCAAATTCCCGGGCGAGATCGAATCTTTTCTTTGTGTTCAGATAATGGGAATTCCCTCCGTCAATTACAATATCGCCCTCTTCAAGTAAAGGAAACAGTTGATTGAGAACCAAATCAACCGTTGGCCCGGCCTTGATCATAATAAGGATCTTTCTGGGTCTTGAAAGAGAATCAATAAAAGCCTTCAGTTCAGTAAATCCATATATATTCTTGTATTCTGAATTTTCAGATAAAAAATTATCCACCACATCTGCTTCACCCCCATCAGCCCTGTTATATACAGATAACCGGTATCCCTTATCTGCAACGTTCAAGCTGATACTGCTCCCCATTACACCCAAACCAAAGACACCGAATTCACTCTTTTTACTTTCCATATCTGATTTTATTTGATCAACGATTTCTACAGGCGACTGCGCTATATCCACATGTATTCCATACTGCGGGATCTCAAGAGCCTGAAATTGAGATTTTAGCAATTTTCCACTCATATAATGTCCGGTTCTCTTATTGATCCGATCCATGATAAGGTCATACGATCCATCAAGATAGACCCATTGAATGTTTTTAAGATTTCTGGACAATATTTTTCTATACTTTTCCTTTAAGGCGGAACAGGCAAGGACCGCTCCATTTACTGCTTCCCACTCCTGTAAATTGGAAGAAAGAATTTCCAGCCAGGATGCGCGGTCTTGGTCGTTCAAAGGTGTTCCACTCGACATTTTGTCAATGTTCTCCTGCGGATGATAGCTATCTGCATCATAAAATGGAATATCAAGCCTGTTTGAAAGTTCTCGGGCGATCGTGGTTTTACCACATCCGCTAACGCCCATCACTATTATAATCATATTATTGTCCAAAAAAATTACCTTTAACTCCCCTTACTCCTGGCTTCACCTCAAATATCGATCCTGCATCAGGGAATTTCCTTGATTCTTCTTCATTCATATCGAGACTTGACGTAGTGATATAAAGCGTTTCAAAGTTGGGGCCTCCAAATGAACAAGAAGTTACATTATGTGCAGGAATAATAATTTTCTCCATAAGCTCACCAGATTCAGGATCAAACCTAACCACAGAATTTCCATTCCAGAGAGCAACCCAAAGCTTGTCTTCTTCATCGATAGCCATACCATCTCCATAACCCAGTGATTCAGGAATCACCACAGCGATACGTTCATTGGAAATTTCACTTGTATCTAAATCATAGTCAAATGCCCTTATATGGCCAGTAGGAGTATCTATATAATACATGGTACTTTTATCCCTTGTCCAAACTATACCATTGGAAATCGTTATGCTGTCAAGCATTTTAGTACTCTCACCGGATGGGCTTATTTTGTAAAGGTTGGCCTTTGGAGCTGTCTGCTCCAAATGCATGGATCCCACCCATAAGTTTCCGTTAGGATCACATTTACCATCATTAAATCGGTTTTCATTCATTTTGGATTCCACATCTGACAAAAGTGAAATGTTCCCCGATTCAGTATTAAGTATGTAAATCCCATCCTCCAGGGCGATAACTGCTTCATGCCTACTTTTTGGCACCACGGTTCCAACACGCGACGGGGTTTCAAAAACCTGATTCGATTTTGTAAGGGGATCAAATAAAAAAACTTTTCGATCCTCAATATCAACCCAATACAATAGCTTCTCCTTATGATCCCAGAAAGCACCCTCTCCTAACTTGGCATTAATTTTTAAGCTTAATCCAACTTTGTGATTTTTCATTTCCTCATCTTCTCTTAAATTAGAAAATCCTGCCACCACGAAAACGGAAAACAGTACAATGATAAATTTACTTTGCATACTAAAAAATGAATGTTTTTTGATCAAATAGTCCAGGCATTTCCCACCTCAGATACAGGTATACAAGGTGAATATTCTCCCGGAATGGGATCAAAATTAAGTACCTGGGTTCCTACTTTTTCAGACGTGAAATAGCCAAACAATGAAAGCCCTCTAACCGTAAAAAGAAATTTGTAAAGATCAAAGTCCTTTTTTTCCTTTTCATCCAGCTCATCCCTGTTACGATACAACAAATATTTTACTTTACCCTCTTCCTTTGGATTTAGCTTGAAATATTTTAAAAACAATTCCTCTACCTCTTTTCTAGTGGTTTTTTCCGTCATTTTACCGGAAAGTTCTTCCAGCCTGACGGAAAAGATTTTACTGCCTTCATGAAATAAATGTTGCTCCTCTTCAGATAATGTATCCTTGCACATTAGGTCAATAAACTGAGGAAGATTCAATTCCAAACCGCCTGGAGTAGCACCTGAGGGTAATATGATGTCTACCAGGTCCGATACCAGCTTCTTTTCTTCGGGTTTCAAAAATAAAGCTGACCAAGTCTCCTTCTTTTCTTCACAAGACTGCAATACGCTTAAAGCGGCAGGTGTTGCTACAAGTAATCCCGTTGCCATACCCAGGCCCTTTAACGCCTCTCTCCTTTTCATATCTCTTTATTTTTGTTTTTATTAAACTCTTTGGCTGCGTGATTCGCTGCTCTTGCTGTAAGAGCCATATAGGTCAGGGATGGATTCTGACAGCCTGAAGAAGTCATACATGCCCCGTCAGTGACATATACATTTTTCACTGCATGAACCTGATTATATCCGTTCAAAACAGAAGTCCCGGGATCTCTTCCCATCCTTGCTCCTCCCATTTCATGTATGGCCAGTCCCGGTGCATAATCATTAGGGTTATCAAACCCCTGGACTTTTTCATAACCTGCTGCTTTAAGCATTGCAACAGCCTGTTCCTGAATATCGATCCTCATTTTCCTCTCATTTTCCTTAAACTCAACATCAAAGTCAATTGTGGGTAACCCCCACTGGTCCGTCTTATCGTAATTCAATGTTATCTTATTGTCGTGATAGGGAAGACATTCTCCAAATCCTGTAATTCCGATCACCCATGGGCCTGGTTTTACCAGTTCATTTTTCATAGATTCACCAAAACTCATTTCAGCAATACCTCTTCTCCAGTTCCTTCTGCTTGCAGCTCCCTGATAACCGTAGCCTCTTACATAATCTGATCGCTGTGATTTCTCATCCAGATTTCTGAATCTCGGGATATACATACCTCCGGGACGCCTTCCTTTGTAGTAGTCATCCTGATGTTCGTCAACAATGGCATAAGCGCCTACTCCGAGGTGATGATCCATAATATTGTGACCCAGTTCTCCGCTGTCATTGCCTAAACCATTTGGAAATCTTTTTGATTTTGACTGCATAAGAATCGAGGTTGATGCAATCGCCGAGGCACAACAAAAAATGATTTCTGCTTCAAAAAAAAGCTTTTCTTTTGTTTCTGAATCAATGACGCGAACCCCTGAGGCTTTTCCTTTAGCTTCATCATAAACAATCTCGTAGACTATGGAATTAGGCCTGAGGGTCATATTGCCCGTTCTTTCGGCGGCAGGAAGGGTTGATGAATTGCTGCTAAAATATCCTCCGTAAGGACAACCTCTCATACATCTGTTCCTAAACTGGCACTTTGCTCTTCCCTCATGCACCTTATCTCCGGTTATATGTGCAATTCGACCATGTGTTACCACCCGGCCGTTCATTTTATCCGCCACCCTTTCGGCAAAATCAGCCTCAACACAGTTGAATTCCATGGCTTCTGTAAATTTACCATCGGGAAGCTGACTGAGGCCCAGGTTGGTCCCGCTCACTCCAATATATTCTTCAACTTTATCGTACCAGGGCTCGATATCCTTGTATCTTATCGGCCAGTCTACCCCGTATCCGTCTTTTTTATTGGCCTCAAAATCCATTTCACTCAATCGATATGAATGCCTTCCCCAAGTGATGGATCTTCCACCTACATGATAACCCCTCATCCAGTCGAATCTTTTTGTTTCAGAATAAGGATGATCGATGTCATCAACAAACCAGTGTCTGTGTTCCTCAGCCGTGGTGTATCCCGTTCTGGATTGTTTTTCCTGCCTTTTGGCGTCTTTCACGGATGACCTGTTACGATATTTAAAATCCCAGTTTTCCTTAAACATGGTTGGGTAATCAGTTACGTGCCTGACCATTCTCCCTCTTTCCAAAACCAATGTTTTCAGACCGTTTTCACAAAGTTCCTTCGCGGCCCATCCGCCGGAAATACCCGTCCCAATTACTATAGCATCAAACTTCTGACTCATTTTCTTCTTCTGTATCTAAGTTTTTTAACCATTATTCAATCTTAACATATAATGTTTCGGCCTGGGTAGATTTTTGAAAAATACGCATAACTACACAACGCCGTGTTCACATTTTTTCACTGAAAATTTACAAACAACTCATCGCTGTAAATACCAATACTGCTCTGTCTCAGAACCTACAGGTATCTTTCCTGAATTACTCTTAAATGATGGAGAACGTGACCGCTACAGATATAACCTAAAGCTTCTACAGAAAACTCACCACTTTCAACCTCCCCGGTCAAGGCAAGAATCTCTTTGTCAAAATCCTCAAACATCAGAATAGTTGACCTTCTCAATAAACAAAATTCATCGAGGAGTTTATGAAAATCCCGTTGATTGATATCATAATTGGAAACATAGTCATTTTCGTCAAATCCTGCCAAAGTTTTTTTATCCATTCTTGAAAACCGTAAGGCTCTGTATACAAATACCCTCTCAGTATCAATCATATGCTGTACCACTTCTTTTATAGTCCATTTCCCCGGTTGATACCTGAATTCAAATTTATCTTCACTAATATCGTATAAAATCTGTTCAAACAGTTCAAGAGAATGTTCCAGATATTCCAACAGAGAAATATCTTTGTCAAGAATACGAATATAGGTGTCGAAATATGCAGGATAACCTTGTTTTTCAAGTTTATTCATAAATAGGAAAAAATAAATTCGTGCTAATTTAACCAATTCCTGTCAATCGGTTAAAAATTCACGAATTACACTGAAAAACTAGCTTAAAGACCAAGGAATCCTGTATTTACAATCTGTTCAGGAGGTTATAGGATTGATTCGCTATTTCAATTTCCTCGTTAGTAGGGATCACCAGAATTTTAACTTTTTCATTTTCGGCCTGAATTTCTCTCAGGTCACTGGATCTTACAGCGTTCTTTTCGGGATCAAGTTTGATTCCCAGATACTCCATCTCATCACAGACTAGTTTTCTGATGACATCAGAATTCTCTCCAATTCCGGCGGTAAAAACCACTGCATCTATTCCGTTCATTACAGCAATGTAGGCTCCAAGGTATTTTTTTACACGGTATGCATTCATCTTCAGGGCCATCAAACAATTTTTATCTCCTTGCTCGGCCTTAAGTTCGATTTCTCTTAGGTCACTATATCCTGTAAGTCCCTGCATTCCGCTTTCTTCCTGCAGTATTTTCTTAACCTGACCCGATGAATAACCAAGTTCCTCCATCAAAAAGAAAATGACGGATTGATCAATATCACCGCTTCTGGTTCCCATGACCAGACCATTCATGGGCCCGAACCCAAGTGAATGCTCTATGCTTTTACCATCTTTAACTGCTGTAATACTGCAACCGTTACCTAAATGAATCGATACAATTTTCGATCTTTCCCTTCCTAAATAATGTATTGCTTTTTCTGAAACGTATTTATGACTGGTCCCGTGAAAACCATAAGCCCTTATCTGCTCTTCTTTTAGAAATCTATCAGGAATTGCATATCTAAAGGCTTCTTCGGGCATAGTCTGATGAAATGCCGTATCAAAAACCGCTATTTGGACGGCTTTCTCAAATATTTTTTCAGCAACCTCAATCCCTTTCAGGTTATGAGGGTTGTGCAAAGGTGCAAGGCTAAAAAGTTCTTTGATTTTACTCTTTACCTCTTCATCAATGACCACCGTTTCTGAAAAAGAACTTCCACCGTGAACCACTCTGTGTCCAACGGCTTCTATTTCACCGGCATCTTTTAACAGGCCAACAGAATCACTGAGCAATATACCGGATATCATCTGAAGCCCCGTTTCATGATTAGGTATATCCCTTATTTCGTCAATCCTCTCACCTGACACAGAAAGTTTTATTTTCGATTGATCCAGTCCAATTCTTTCAACCATTCCCGATGCGAGAACATTTTTCTGAGGCATTTCAATCAACTGAAATTTGATCGATGAACTTCCCGAATTAATAATCAATATTTTCATATTTCTCTCGATGATTTTCTTTAAAAGTTATAACTTTTCCCATTGTATTTTCGGTCCGGATATGTCAACCTTGCTGAGCCTGAATGGCCGTGATAATGACGGTATTAAATATATCATCCACAGTGCAGCCACGGCTCAGATCATTCACAGGTTTATTTAAGCCCTGTAACATCGGACCAATCGCTATGGCCCCTGTTTCCCTTTGAACAGCCTTGTAGGTATTATTTCCCGTATTCAGATCTGGAAAGATCAATACACTTGCCTCTCCGGCAACCTCAGAGTCAGGTAATTTCTTCTTTCCAACTTTTATATCTACCGCGGCATCATATTGAATGGGCCCTTCAACCTTAATGTCAGGACGCAATTCTTTTACAATTTCGGTAGCCTTTCTAACTTTATCGACATCCGCTCCCTGCCCAGAGGAACCAGAAGAATAAGAAAGCATGGCTACCTTGGGTTCAATACCAAAGGCAGCACTTGAATCTGCCGAAGAAATTGCTATTTCCGCCAACTGCTCCGCAGTGGGGTTTGGATTTATGGCACAATCCCCGAAAACCGATACACGGTCATCGAGACACATAAAGAATATTGACGAAACTACTGATACATTTGGTTTTGTTTTTATAAACTGAAGTGCGGGCCGGATGGTATGTTGTGTGGTATTCACAGCTCCGGAAACCATCCCGTCAGCATGCCCTTTGTAAACCATCATGGTTCCGAAAAAAGAAACATCATGCATCAGATCCCGTGCCATACTGATATTAATATTTTTATGCTTTCTCAATTCATAAAATGTATTCACATAATCTTCAAAATGTGGAGAATGTTCGGGGTTCACAATATGAACCTTATCAAGATTCATACTGACTCCTAGTTCTTTCATCTTTTCCTGAATGCTGTTTCTGGAACCCAGTAAAGTAATTTCCACGATGTCAAGAACCGTTAAACGGGCTGCCGCCAGTAAAATTCTATCATCAGTACCTTCTGGTAAAACGATATGCTTTTTAATTTTTTGCGCCTTTCTCAATAAATCATATTGAAACATTCTTGGTGTCAACCCTTTTGGTTTAAAGGTCAAATACTTACGCGTAAGGTCTCCAATATCCACATACTTGTCAAATGTGTTGAGTGAAGTATAAATGCGCTGCTCATTACTGGGATAGATATGAGATCTGATCGCTCCAATTCGGTTGGCTACCTCGAATGTACCTCTGTTTATGGCCAGAATTGGAACCACTTCCCTCAAACCAGAGATGAGTTTCATCACAGATTCTTCGGGCCGTAATCCACCTGTCAGGACAATTCCGGCTATTTTCGGATAGTTGTCAGAAAGACTCGCCTGAAGAGAGCTCAGTATGACATCAGCCCGGTCCCCGGGGGTAATAACTAAACAATTTTGTTTTAGATGAATTAAAAAATTTCTCAGTTGCATGGCACCAACGGCAGAATTTTCTACCTGATTGTCGAGTTGATCTTCCCCAATAAGGACTTCTGCCCCTAATTCTTCCGCGATTTCCTTTATGGTTGGGTTATTCAGGCTCTTGATCATTGGAATAACCCCAACAAATGTCCTTTCATCAACCATTGCTTCCAAATCTTCCGAAACAGTTCTCACTTCATTCTCATCCACCTTATTGGCAACAATCCCCAGTATCTTGACTTCTTTATCAGCAAATGAATCATAAGCCAGATGAAGATTGGTCAAAAGCTCTTCATTTGATTTTCCTTTACCACTTCCTACCAAAATCACAGGTATGCCCAGGTTTTTTGCGATCACAGCATTTACATCCAGCTCAACAAACACCGCTTCACCTGAAAAATCGGTCCCTTCCACCAAAATAAAATCGAAACGCTCTTCAAGTTCCTTGTATTTTTTAATTATGACATCCAGTATTTCACCCTCCCGACCCTTGGTCTTCTTTTTTATTACTTCTGCCCCGGTCAAAGCATAACAATCTTCATACTCCATTTCAAGATTGAAATGCGTCAAAACGGTCTCTATATGATTATCCTTTTTAGAAGCGTCATGCACCTCAATTATAGGCCTGAAATACCCTACTTTCCTGGTTCTTCCCAGTAAAATACTCATCAAGCCAAGGGTAATGATTGATTTTCCGCTTTCTGCTTCCCCCGTAGCTATGTAAATGGCTCTGCTCATTATTCAAAATTTTCACAAAGATACTTATATCCATAATTCTTGCGCCAATTATGTGGTAACATTTGTAACTTTTAAGATGAGAAAAGTGATTTAAATAATTAAATTAGCCTTACGGACTAATTAGTGAAAAGAAATCATGAAAACTTTATTCTTTAACATCAAAGAGCTTGTTCAAATCCGGGATTCTTCTACTTTGAAAGTTCAAGGTGAAGAAATGAAGAAACTGCCAACGATAAAAAATGCTTTTCTGGTTGTAGAAGATGAAAAAATTACTGATTTCGGATCCATGTCCGATCTACAGAATTTCAACGCGGATCAGGTTATTGATTCAAGGGGACAAATGATTCTTCCTGCCTGGTGTGATTCTCATACACATATTGTTTACGCGGGGAACAGGGAGTCGGAATTTGTTGACCGTATAAACGGCCTCTCGTATGAAGAGATTGCCTCAAAGGGGGGTGGAATTCTTAATTCAGCTAAAAAACTGGAAGAGAGCTCCGAGCAGGAATTATTCGAACAGGCTTCACAAAGGATCAAAGAAGTAATGCGACTGGGAACCGGAGCCATTGAGATTAAATCCGGTTACGGGTTAAGCCTTGAATCAGAACTCAAGATGCTGAAAGTGATCAAAATGCTAAAAGACACTTTCGCCATGGATATCAAAGCTACTTTCCTTGGAGCCCATGCCTTTCCGAATCAGTTCAAAGAAAATAAAAATGCTTATGTGGATTTGATCTGTGATCAGATGATTCCGGAGGTGGCCTCACAAAACCTTGCTGATTTCATCGATGTTTTTTGTGAAGTCGGCTATTTTGATGTGGTCCAGACTGAAAAGATCCTGAAAGCGGGAAAAGCGTATAACATGATTCCAAAAATTCACGTTAATCAGTTTAACAGTATTGGAGGAATCGAGGTTGGTGTTAAGTGTAAAGCCCTCAGTGTGGATCACCTGGAAGTTATGAACGAAGACGATTTTGAGATATTGAAAGGTTCTGAGGTCATGCCCGTTGCACTACCTTCATGTTCATATTTTTTAAGCATTCCTTATACTCCTGCAAGAAAAATCATCGATGAGGGTCTTCCTCTGGCCCTGGCAACGGATTTCAATCCAGGATCTACACCTAGCGGGAATATGAATTTTGTGGTATCAACGGCTTGTATAAAAATGAAAATAACTCCTGAAGAAGCCATAAATGCAGCTACGATCAACGGAGCCTATGCCATGGGCCTCAGTAATTCCTCTGGCAGTATTACAAAAGGAAAGGATGCCAATCTCATCATATACAAAGATATTCCTTCTTTAAACTTTATTCCCTATGCCTTTGGAAGCAATTTAATAGATAAGGTAATGATCAAAGGGTCCTTTATCTGAGAATCCAGACATTCATGGTTAAGGCATTTGTCCTTAAAGAGCAGGAATAAAAATGAGCCGGGCCTCCTTGCTCCTCTTTAATGTTTTTCTTCGTAAATTTGCAGCCACCAAAATACTAAAGGAATGTCAGATAAATCAGTGATCACCCCAAGAACGAAAAAACCGGAATGGTTAAGAGTCAAATTACCGGTTGGAAAAAAGTACACCGATCTGAGGGGTTTGGTCGATAAATACAAGCTTAATACGATTTGTACCAGTGGAAGTTGCCCCAATATGGGTGAATGCTGGGGAGAGGGAACTGCTACTTTTATGATTCTAGGCAATATCTGTACCCGATCCTGTGGTTTCTGTGGTGTAAAAACAGGGAAACCTGAAAGTGTTGAATGGGATGAACCAGAAAAAGTAGCCCGTTCCATTCATCTTATGAAAATTAAACATGCTGTGATCACATCCGTAGACAGGGATGATTTAAAGGATGGAGGTTCAATCATCTGGGCAGAAACGGTTGAAGCGATCCGCAGAACAAATCCGTCTACCACCCTGGAAACCCTCATTCCTGACTTCAGAGGAATAAAAACCAATATTGACCGCATAGTAAAGGTGGCACCGGAAGTAATTTCTCATAACCTTGAAACCGTAAGACGCCTTACCCGCGAAGTAAGGATACAGGCGCAGTATGACAGAAGCCTGGAGGTTTTGGAATACTTAAAGGATTCTGGCCAAAAAAGGACCAAATCAGGAATTATGCTAGGACTGGGAGAGAAAGAGGAGGAGGTTATAGAGACCCTTAATGACCTATACAAGGCAAAAGTTGACATTGTTACCATAGGTCAATATCTTCAACCAAGTAAACAGCATCTTCCTGTACATGAATTCATAAAACCGGAACAATTTGAAAAATATAAAAAGATTGGCCTGAACCTTGGCTTTAGATATGTCGAAAGTGGAGCCTTGGTACGTTCTTCGTATAGAGCTGAAAAGCATTTAATATAAATATTTGAAATTAACATATGATTAACTTTTAAAATCTAATTTTTGGTATAGATTTTGATACTTAGTAAAATGAAGCAAGATTCCCCATTAATTTTGACTTCGTATGATTAATTTTGAGTTAGTAAGCAAAAAGCGCCTCTGTGAGAGGTGCTTTTCTGTTATAGCTCTTAATGTTTCTTCAAACATTTCTAACGAAGCCTACTATTTTTTAAGAAGTGCTCTTTTTTTTATGGATAAATACCTCAAAAAGGATAATAAATCATAAAAAAACGAATATTTAATAAAATATTAACATTAGCATTCAATTTTGGCACAGCATTTGCATTTTATCTACTGAAGCAAAATTCCCCACTAATTTTGTTTTCATTATGATTAATTTTGAGTTAGTAAGCTAAAAGCACCTTTAAATCAAAGGTGCTTTTTTCATTTTTTAATAGTTCGTAATTCCAAAACGGAAATTAGAATATTTTTAAATTTCTTATAATTTTGATCTTTTATTTTTGTGTATTTAGTAATAAAATAACTTTAATTTAATTTAACTATCAAAATATTTGCTCACTCACCATTAATTTCGTAAATTCGAACCAACAAGATTCCTCACAAAATTTTGTTCTTCATTTATGATTAATTTTGAGTTAGTAAGCTAAAGCACTTCTACATCCGGAGGTGCTTTGTTACTTTCTAAGAATCAATTTTCCTATAAAATCCTCAACCAAAGTACTTATTTTCTTCTCTGAAGATTTTGCTGCTATTTGCACCGCCTCATGGGATACTTCCTCAATTTTTCCCTCTATTCCAAGATCCGTAATTACAGATAGGCCAAAACATTCCATATTCATATGCTTGGCCACTATAACTTCAGGCACTGTACTCATTCCAACCGCATCGGCTCCAACCAATTTTACCATTCGGTATTCGGCAGGAGTTTCAAAAGTTGGCCCTTGCAAGGCCAGGTAAATTCCTTCTTTAACCTCAATTCCTTTTTCCGAAGCAATTTTCTTCATCAATGCTATCATCTCCAAATTATAAGGCTCGTGCATATCCACGAACCTGGGCCCAAACCGATCATCATTTTCTCCGCGTAAAGGATGCTCTGGCATCATATTTATATGATCCTTAATGATCATTACATCTCCAACCTTAAATTCCGGATTTACTCCTCCACACGCATTTGAAACAATAAGTGTATCTATTCCCAGGAATTTCATCACCCGGATCGGAAAAGTAACCTCTGACATTTCCCAACCTTCGTAGTAATGAAACCGGCCCTGCATGGCTACAACTTTTTTACCGGATAATTCTCCGTAAATCAAGGTTCCCGAATGCCCGGAAACCGTGCTTACGGGAAAATTAGGAATATCGTGGTACGGAATTCTCTTTTCAATCTGAATCATATTGACTATACCACCCAATCCGGTACCTAAAACAATACCAACCTGAGCTTTTTCAATTCCAATATCCAGAAGAAACCTTCCAGTCTCCTTAATTTTGTCGTACATAATCTTGAATTAATTTATTAAACTTTTCATCTTCACCCATTATTTTTGTCTTAATGGGAAGATAATAAACCGGCAGATCAATATTGCGGAAACTTCGAACATAATCTTTTTCAGTGGTTAGAATAAGCTTTTTGTCCTTAGACATCCCATTAAATTTGGATTCGATTTCCTTAAGCTGCTTTACACCAAAAAAAAGGTGATCCGGATATTTTATGGGTTCAAAGTCCACTTTACGGTCTCCCAAAAAGCCTACAAGCGTTGCAGGGTTTGCGATTCCTGTGACAAGTAATACCTGATAATCCTCAAGAGCACCTATTTCTAATTCATCTCCTTTATCATTTCGGATATGTTCATCATAATCAACACTGCTGAAAAATATATCTTTCTTAAAAGATGTCGAAAGTTTTCTGATAATTTCATCCTTCTTTTTCGCATCCAAATCTGAAGGACATTTTGTAACGACCACAACATCTGCTCGCCGGGCTCCTGAAACCGATTCTCTTAAATTTCCGGCCGGAAGCAATAAATCATCAGGATATAGATCGTCATAAGCGGTTAACAAAATGTAAAAACCGGCTTTGACATAACGATGCTGAAATGCATCATCCAAAAGAATCAGCTCAAGTTCTGGTTTGAGCTCTTTAAGTTTTTCAACGCCTCTCACCCTTTTCTCATCTACCGCAACGGTCAAATTACTGAATTTTCTATAGAACTGATAAGGCTCATCTCCAATATCCCTTGCCGTGCAACCGTCATGTGCCATTAAAAAACCTTTTGTTTTTCTTGAATATCCTCTGCTTAACACCGCTGTTTTGTAATTGGAACCAAAAATCCGTATCAAATATTCAATCATCGGTGACTTTCCCGTACCGCCAACATTTAAATTTCCCACAGCAATTACAGGAAAATCAAAGGATTTTGATTTTAGTATACCTAAATCAAAACACCGGTTTCGAATACTAATAATAAATCCATACAGAAGGGAAAAGGGGAACAATATTTTTCTCAGTGAATTCACCAGCAGCAATTTACAAAAATACCTGGCCAAATACTAAAAAGAAACATAGCGAACCACTTCCAGCCCGTAACCAATCATTCCCACTCTTTTTCCAGAGTATTTGCTGTTGGAAATTAACTTTATCTTATTGATATTGAGATCATGGAGTATCTGAGCACCAATTCCAAAGTCTTTTTCATCCATTTTTACCAGGGGCTCTGGCGTATCCTTGTCTGATTCAATCTTTTTTAAATGCTTTAATCGATTAATCAAGTCGAAAGACTGATATTCCTGGTTTATGAAAACAACTGCACCCTTTCCCTCCTTATTTATGATATCAAACATCTTTCCAAGCCGGTCATCCGGATTATTCATCAAAGTTCCCACGATGTCATTATTGATAAGCGTCGAATTTACCCTGACAAGAACCTCCTCTCCCAATTTCCAGTTCCCTTTAGTGAGTGCCAAATGAACCTGGCCGTTGTTGGTTTGCTGATAAGCCCTGAGACAATACTTGCCAAATCTTGTCTCAACCGAAAAATCTTCTATTTTATCGATCAGTGAATCATGATTCATACGATAAGCCACAAGGTCTTCGATGGATATGATCTTTAAATCGTACTTCTTTGAAACCTCCATAAGTTGAGGTAAACGTGCCATTGTCCCATCCTCATTCAGAATCTCTACAAGGAGACCTGCAGGTTCCAGACCCGCTAATTTAGCCAGGTCAATAGCAGCTTCAGTGTGGCCGGTTCTTCTAAGCACTCCACCATCCTTTGCGCGCAAGGGAAATATATGACCCGGCCTTCCCAGGTCCTCTGCTTTGGTTTCCTTTAAAGTCAAAGCCTTTACGGTTTTGGCACGGTCATGTGCTGAAATCCCTGTGGTGCAACCATGGCCAATCAAATCAACAGACACGGTAAACTGTGTATTGTGCAATACTGTATTCTTTCCAACCATTAAGTCAAGATCCAGTTCTTCACATCTTGATTCTGTGAGGGGGGCGCAAATCAATCCGCGACCATTTGTTGCCATAAAATTGATCATCTCAGGAGTGACCATCTCTGCGGCTGCAATAAAATCACCCTCATTCTCTCTGCTTTCATCATCTACCACAATGACCATTTTTCCATCTTTTATGTCTTCAATGGCCTCTTCTATGGTGTTCAGCTTAATCACCGATGTAGTGTTGTCCTCCATAAGTCCCGAATTATTTTTTATTCAATTTAAAAAGTTTATTAAATACTGTTGTCACTGGTTGCAGAAAAGCATCCAGATTAAACAGTCCTTTATCGTTGGTTGCCCGGATCATTAATAACACGCCAAATGGTAAAAGGATAAATGTCGCCATCCATCCACCAATAAAAGGAGTTACCCTGTTTGATTCCGCCATATTCTTGCCGAAAGTAGAAATAAAGAAATAAATCACAAAAATGGTAACGGCAATGATCATGGGAAGCCCGAACCCTCCTTTTCTGATAATCGATCCCAACGGGGTTCCCACAAAAAATAAAACCAGGCATGCCACCGAAAAAGCTATCCTTTTATGAAACTCCACATTATATCCATTGATGATCTTTGTTTTATCTTTTAAGGTATTCTTAAAATTCCTGAGATTCTCCAGATTTCCAAGAACTGTTGTACTTGCATTCTTAGCTATGACCCTCCTGTTTCTCTCATTGAAATTATCCAGAATTTCAGGTTTCAAGGTTTTCCCTCCAAGAGAATCTTTTACTAAATTATTAACTTTCAAAGTGGTATAAACCCTGGAAGCACGGTTGATAACGAAATCTCTATAAGGTGTTTGCAGGGAATCAACAAAAAAATCAAGTTGCTTTAGACTCAACATTTCCTTACCTGTTTTATACCGAACCTCATCGGGGTCAAAATCACCTATATTGGAAACATCAATATTCACCTCATAATGATCAAAATGAGCCTTGGTAAAAGGAGCCCTTTTCCTGGATTCTACGGTAGTCTTATTACCGATCATGTCCTCGGCATAGTAACCATCCTCCAGGACCAGCGTCAGATATCTGCTGCCTTCTTCAGAAACGATTTCTCCTTTTTTAGCAGTGATCACCTTATTGTTTACCGTATTTGATCTCAGGTCATAAATAAGCACATTCTTTAGAAAGTTTTCTTCCTCACCATATTTCTCATCAAATTTGATACTGTAATTCGGTATCTCCGTGTTAAAAGTACCTGGAACCAGAGCCAATCCAGGCTCCTTCATTTTCATATTATAAATGAGGTTTTTAGATTTTAACGATGCATAGGGAAACACATAGTTCAGAAACAAAAAGTTGGCAATACTCATAAAAAACATAAGGATTACCAGTGGCCTGATAAATCTTTGCAAGGAGATACCCGCAGACTTTACTGCAGCGAACTCATAATTCTCAGCCATATTCCCCAAAGCCATTATGGAGGATAATAAAATAGCAATAGGAAGGGCCGTAGGGACCATCATCAAGGACATATAGCTCAAAAACTTGAGAATGATAACCATGCTAATTCCTTTACCCGCAATTTTATCGAACTGTAACCATAATGCCTGCATGATCAAAACAAACAAGATGATAAAAAATGTTGCTAAAAAAGGGGCCAGAAAGCTCTTAAGTATATATCTGTTTAGTATCTTCATCCATCACAAATCATCAGTTGACAAGGCTTTACTTATTGATCATATAATTCAGGTCCTCATACTTTTTTTCATTGAAAACAAACACTTTGCCATTGATCTCCTGATTTGTTTTGATATTCTTGGCGGTCAAAATCGTTCTTGTTTCGTTGTTTCCAATCTCAATGATCTGATATATATGGTTTGTTTTCGTATCAATTCCAACCAGGATACTTTTAATTTCTGAATTACTGTCTATCGGAGTCAGTTGAACAAATTGAATGTTTTTACCCCCTATTTTTTTCAATTCATCCATTTTATAGGTATAGCCTGATTTATAAAATGAATAAAACTTTGAAGGTGTAAAAGTATTTTCCTCGTCAATATCGGCTTCCGAAATATTGACCTCCTCATTCTCGGGGATAATTGTATAGGTCTTTACACCGTCGAAGATCTGTGTCGAGCCAAATAGATTGACAACATATTTTTCCCCTTGAAGAAGAACATCCCCAGACATTTCCTGAGTAACATCCTCTGCCCTGTTATCGAGGACATAATCAAAATCCATGGATAAGTTTTTATATGCACTCATTGTCGATGAAGCGTTGTCAAGTATAGACTTAGCCGATGCATCATTTTGCCCATTCATTGAACTTATCCAGATCAACCCCATAAAAAGGCTGCTAATCACTTTAAAATTTAATCTACTTCTGTTCATCATCTAAAAGTTGTTGCAGAGAAACCATGTCGGAAACCAGTACCTGCCTGGCTTTACTTCCTTCAAAAGGCCCCACAATATTAGCGGCCTCAAGCTGATCAATAATTCTTCCTGCTCTGTTATATCCTAATTTTAATTTTCGCTGTAATAATGAAGCCGATCCCTGCTGAGCAATGACGACAAGTTTTGCTGCCTCATCAAAAAGTTTATCCCGGCTTTCGATATCTATGTCAAGACTCGTGCCATTTTCTTCTCCTATGTATTCTGGCAGAATATGTGCCGTTGCATAAGCCCTTTGAGCTCCGATAAAATCAGTGAGCTGCTCCACCTCAGGGGTATCGATAAATGCACATTGCAATCTGGTCAGATCATTTCCTGTTGAAATCAGCATGTCTCCTTTTCCTATCAACTGGTCGGCCCCCTGAGAATCCAGAATTGTTCTTGAATCGATCTTGGAGGTCACCCTAAAAGCCACTCGAGCCGGGAAGTTCGCTTTTATTATTCCCGTAATCACATTTACAGAAGGCCTTTGTGTTGCAACGATCAGATGAATACCAATAGCCCGTGCCAGTTGTGCCAATCTTGCTATGGGGCCCTCTATTTCCTTTCCGGCAGTCATAATCAGGTCTGCAAACTCATCAATAACAAGTATGATATAAGGTAAATACCTGTGACCATTTTCCGGGTTCAGTTTTCTTGCAATGAATTTATTATTGTATTCCTTGATATTTCTAACATAGGCATTTTTTAAAAGATCATAACGATTATCCATCTCAATACACAGAGAATTTAGCGTGTTTATCACCATTTTTGTATCTGTGATAATGGCCTCTTCGGTATCCGGCAGTTTTGCCAGATAATGCCTTTCTATTTTATTGAATAAGGTAAGTTCTACTTTTTTAGGATCCACAAGTACGAACTTTACCTCTGCAGGGTGCCTTTTATAAAGAAGTGACGCCAAAACCGCGTTTAAGCCAACAGACTTCCCCTGCCCTGTAGCCCCGGCCATGAGCAAATGAGGCATTTTTGCAAGGTCAATAACATAGGTCTCATTTGAAATTGTTTTCCCTAAAGCTATGGGAAGATCCATTTTATTGTTCTGGAATTTCTGAGAGGACAAAACGGATTTCATCGAAACTATAGAAGGTTTCTTATTTGGTACTTCAATTCCTATGGTTCCACGACCTGGAATTGGGGCTATAATTCTAATGCCAAGGGCCGACAAAGACAGTGCAATGTCATCTTCAAGATTCTTTATTTTAGAAATTCTCACCCCGGCATCCGGGACAATTTCATACAAGGTAACAGTTGGACCAATGGTTGCTTTGATGCTTGCTATCCCTATTTTATAATTATTCAGGGTTTCAACGATCCTGTTTTTATTATTCTCTAATTCCTGTTTATTTATGTTAATATTTTCATTGGAATAATCCTTCAACAAACTGAGCTCAGGGAATCTATAATTAGACAATTCCAGTTTTGGATCAAATTCTCCAAAATCCTTAACCAGGCTGTTTGCCAGGTTTTTAATGGTATGTTCCTCCTCTACGGGGCCTTCAACGACAATTTCGATTTCCTCTTCATCCATTTCCGGGGGTTCCCCGACTTGTGAAAAATCCTCTTCCGACTTCGAAGTAACTTCAGGATCTAAAATTAATTCATCTTTTACTTCGGGCTCAGGACTAATAGTTTCAAACGACTCCAGCTCCAGATCCATTTCGTCATCCAGGCTGTCATAGGTCGTTTCGGTAATAAATCCTTCTTCGGTTACATCATCTGCAAAGACATTATTTTTCTCCTTTTTGGGCCTGGGTTTAGGTTTAGGGATCCATGATTTAATCTTGGAAGGCGTAATTTTAAAGGTTGTAATCAAAAACAGCAATAAAGAAATCATGAGAAGTAGCAATACTCCAATTCCGCCTATATATATCTGTAAAAATTCATTGATCTCGTATCCAACTTTTCCACCCAGAAGAGGATATTGCGGTCTTAGATAGGCAAGCCCCAGGGATAACCAAACCATGGCAGCCAATCCGTTGAACCATGATTTGGATAACTGTTTTACCGGAATATTAAGAATAATGTATAAGCCGGTAAAGAACAATAAAATCGGAAACACAAAAGTGGCTAGACCAAATCCGTCATAAACAAAAAAATCACTAATACTCGCGCCCAATTTACCAAGTAAGTTACTGGCGCTAAGAGATTTATTCGAAAAACCCTCCAAGACACTCTGATCCTCTTTCCAATGCTGCAGGAAAGAGTAAAACGAGATTAGTAGAAAAATGGCTGAAGAAAATACAAATACTCCAAAAACCAAATGGGTTTGCTGACTTTTAAAAAAGCCCAGTATCCTGGATGGTTTTTTTACTTTTTTCTTTCTTCGGGAAGTTGTTTTTTTTCCTTTGGACATAGGTCACAAAAATACACAAATAATTTAGCTTACAAACCCTGGTAATCAATTCGAAATTTAAGGAAAATTACAGTAGTTTCGGTAAGTAAATAATGAATCCGATGACTATGGCAATAATAGCAGCAAAGCTTACGGCTCCAGCTGAAATATCTTTTATAAAGCCAATCTTCTTATCATATTCAGGTTGAATATAATCACACAGTTTTTCTATAGCCGTATTTAAAGATTCCGCTACCAGAACCATTCCGATAGCGAAAATCTGTGCTATCCATTCAAATTTCGAAATATCAAGCCAAAAACCAACAATAGTCATCAAGATAGCAATGCCTGACTGAACCATGATACTGTGCTCCGTTGTAATCAAAAGCCAAAAGCCTTTTAAAGCATATTTCAAACTTTTGATTCTGCCGGTCACAAAACCATCTTGTTCGTTCATAATCACAGATTGAGAATTTTGGATTAATATTCTGAAAACAGAATGATTAATTTGATTATTTTAAGGCCTCGAGTGCTGCCTCATAATCTGGCTCCTGAGCTATTTCCGGAACCTGCTCCGTATAAGTTACAACTCCATTCTCATCAACAATAACCACCGCTCTGGACAATAACCCTTTCATAGGGCCTGTTTTAATGGTTACACCGTATCTACGCCCAAACTTTTTGGTAATAAAATCAGAAAGTGTGATAACATTTTCTATTCCTTCTGCAGCACAAAATCGTGAGTGAGCAAAAGGAAGGTCCTTTGACACGTGCAATACCACCGTATTATCCATTCCTGCAGCTGACTCATTGAATTTTCTTAGAGAGTTTGCGCAAATTCCCGTATCTATACTGGGCGTGATATTGATCAATACTTTTTTGCCTTTAAAATCTTTTAATTTGGCCGTTGAAAGGTCAACTTTTGTAAGTTTAAATTTTGGAGCTTTTTTACCAATTTTTGGCAATTTACCAATGGTTTTTATCTGATTTCCTTTCAGAGTTATTTTTGTCATAATACTATAAATTGAATTTCTAACTCAAATTTACGTAAAATAAAAACTCCCTAAACAATTAGGGAGTTTTTAAATTTAAAAAAAAAGTAATTTCTTTTATTGATCGATCGATCCAAGAACACGTTTCATAAAACCGTTAAGGGCCTTCTTTCTTGGGGTTCCTTTTTTCACTTCGGCGTGAACTTCCAAAGCCCCGTACATGTTCGAAATCAATTCTCCTATCACGTCCAGTTCTTCATCCTTCAGTGAACTCACTTCTGTCAGATCCTCTAAAACCTCAATGGTTTCAACAATATAGTCCTCGTCATTATTTTCAATAAAGGTACTGATCTGTTTGATAATAGGTATTTTCATATTCGAAATTTGATTAAAGTTAATTAAACAATTTCATCAACAAGTTCTTTCAAAACATCAAACTTATTCGTTTGAGTCTGATTCACTTTCTCTCCATTGACAAAAGTGGCAAATGTCGGTAAATTATCCACCTGTGCTAGCTTTCTGGATTCTGGAAACTTTTCTGCATCAACGATGATAAATTCCATTGAATCATTCTCACCCGAAAGTTTTTTGAACTTTGGCTTCATGATCCTGCAATTTCCACACCAGGAAGCTGAATACTGGACCACAACCTTTGATTTTTCCGAGACAACCTCATTCAGGTTGTCAGTATTTAATTCTGTTAACATAACGAATCAATTAAATAGTTTTTTAAAAAACTCAGATCTAATTAGCGCTCAGGTAAGAGGCAACCCCGTCTCTTGTGGCCTGCATGGCTTCCTTACCTTCCTTCCAGTTGGCCGGACATACTTCTCCTTTTTCCTGTACATGCGTATAAGCATCGATTAAACGAAGATATTCATCCACATTTCTACCCAAAGGCATATCATTCACACTTTCATGAAAAATCTTTCCTTCTTCATCAATTAAGTAAGTAGCTCTGTAAGTTACATAAGAACCATCGATCATTACATTTCCGGTCTCCTCATCATATTTTTCAGAAACCACGTCCAAAATTCCTAATTGAGATGACAAGTTACGGTTGGTATCAGCCAATAAAGGAAAGGTTACACCTTCTATGCCTCCATCTTCCTTTGAAGTATTCAACCATGCAAAATGAACCTCTGCTGTATCTACAGACGCCCCAATTACAATCGTGTTTCTTGCTTCAAATTCGCTAAGAGCATCCTGAAAAGCACGAATTTCGGTTGGACAAACAAATGTAAAATCTTTCGGGTACCAGAACAGCAACACTTTTTTGCCATTTTTTACTGCTTCTTCAAATACATTTACCTTAAATGTATCTCCCATTTCGTTCATTGCATCAACTTCAAAATTTGGAAACTTTTTTCCTACTAAAGCCATAGTCTATTTTTTTTTATTAATTGTTAAAATTCATTTTTACGCTTGCAAAAATAACCCATAGATAACCTTGTAAACAACTATTATTATTTCAATATTTTATACTGAAATAGATTTTCTTTATCAAAGTTTGAAATAGCATAATTCGCCCTTTTCATAGATTTTTTGAAGCCTGACAAAGATACTATGTTTCCTGATTTCCAGCATCCGAAAAGACCAAAAAAATCGCTTATATTTTAACGTATTTTGTTCAAATAAAAAAAGCACTCTTTCGAGTGCCTGATTATGATTTTAAGATCCTTTAAAGGTGAATCACCTCGTCATAGGCATCGGCAACAGCTTCCATCACCGCTTCACTCATCGTTGGGTGGGGATGTACTGCTTTTAAAACTTCATGCCCTGTAGTTTCAAGCTTTCTTCCCAAAACTGCTTCAGCGATCATATCTGTAACTCCGGCTCCAATCATATGACATCCAAGCCACTCTCCGTATTTCGCGTCAAAAATCACTTTTACAAAACCTTCCTTGGTTCCTGCAGCAGAGGCCTTACCAGAAGCAGAAAAAGGAAACTTACCAACTTTAATATCATATCCCTTCTCCTTAGCCTGTTTCTCCGTCAAACCAACACTTGCGATCTCCGGGCTCGCATAGGTACAACCCGGAATGTTGCCATAATCAATCGGTTCAGGATTGAGACCCGCTATTTTTTCAACACAGGTTATTCCTTCAGCAGAAGCCACATGGGCCAAAGCCGGTCCGGGAACAACATCTCCAATAGCATAATAGCCTGGTAAATTTGTCTGGTAGTAATCATTAACAAGAATCTTGTCTTTGTCTGTTACAATTCCAACGTCTTCCAAGCCGATATTTTCGATATTCGATTTTATCCCTACTGCAGACAGGACAATATCAGCCTCAAGAGAAACCTCTCCCTTTTTGGTTGAAACAGTAGCTTTTACCCCTTCACCAGAAGTATCTACCTTGGTCACACTTGAATTAGTCATGACCTTTATACCTGATTTCTTAAGAGAGCGCTCAAACTGCTTTGAAACCTCCTCATCTTCCAAAGGAACAAGGTTAGGTAAAAACTCAACGATAGTTACCTCGGTTCCCATTGAATTGTAGAAATAGGCAAACTCCACGCCAATGGCTCCAGAACCAACAATGATCATCTTTTTAGGCTGTTTTGGAAGCACCATGGCTTGCCTGTAACCGATTACTTTTTCTTTATCGATAGGTAAAAATGGTAACTCTCTTGATCTGGCACCTGTAGCTATAATGATATGATCCGCACTGTATTCCGTTGATTTTCCCTTGTCATCCTCAACTTCCACTTTCTTTCCGGGCTTAATCTTTCCGAAACCATTGATGATGTCAATTTTATTTTTTTTCATTAAAAACTGAACACCTTTGCTCATACCCTCGGCAACCCCGCGACTTCTCTTTACGACAGCTTCAAAATCCTTATCTATCTCCTTTGCCTTAAGGCCATAACTGTCTACGTGTTTCAAATATTCATACACCTGAGCGCTTTTTAGAAGTGCCTTGGTCGGGATACAACCCCAGTTTAAACAAATTCCGCCTAATTCTGCTTTTTCAACTACAGCTACTTTAAATCCAAGCTGAGAAGCTCTGATTGCCGTGACATAGCCTCCGGGACCGCTTCCGATAACAATAATGTCGTATTTCATATGTTCAAAATAATTAATTTCTTATTCGATAGACCCCAATATGAGGGTCGATTTTAGGAATGCAAATTTAATCAAATTTTATCGCTTTTACCGGACTAATTTTACTTACTATATAAGATGGTACAATTAGCATCAATAAGCACAATAGCAAGGTGCCTAAATTAATATAGATAATCGCCGGAATCCCAAGGTAAACAGGGGCTTGATTTACATAGTAAGTTTCCGGGTTCAATTTGATAATTCCAAAATATTTTTGACTCAGCAACAGCCCCACTCCAATAAGGTTCCCCCAGAACAATCCTTTTGCGATCAAAAAAGACGCATTGTATAAAAAGATTTTTCTGATGCTCCAGTTGTGATTACCGAGTGCCTTTAAAATTCCTATCATTTGAGTTCTTTCTAAAATTAAAACCAATAGGGCTGTGATCATGTTAATGCCTGCGATCAAAATCATAATACCTATGATCACAACAATGTTTGTATCAAATAGCGCCAGCCACTCATAAATTGCCGGATATTTTTCTGCTGTTGTATAGGCATTCAGAGAGGGGTCTATAGCTTCGTAAACTTCAAAACCAGTCTCTCTGAGCCGGTCAAAATCGTGGATATATAATTCAAATCCGCCAACCTGATCTTCCGCCCATTTATTAATCCTTTGAATATGTCTGATGTCGCCAATCATCAATGTTTCGTCAAATTCTTCAAATCCTGAGTCGTATATACCGCTGATCACAAACTTTCTTGAATTTGGTGCCTTGTTCGGGTCGTTTTTTACAAAAAATGTATAAAATTCATCCCCGATTCCCAGACGTAATCGCGATGCCGTTTTCACTGACATAAGGACTTCATTTGAGAGATCCCCTTTTAGATCTGGAATCGATCCTTCTTTGAGATATTCTTTAAAAAAAGACCAGTTATAATCCTTGTCAACTCCCTTCAGGACAATTCCTTCGAACTCATTGGGAGTTCTTATAATTCCCGCTTTAGTGGCAAAAACCTGTACTTGTTTTACGTTTGGAACAGAAGTAAATTCGGGATAAAAATCCTGATTCTTAGATACGGGAATAACGGTCACCCTCGAATTATTACTATCGAAATTGATAATCTGTATATCTCCGTTAAATCCTGAAATTTTTTCCTTTATCTTTTTCTGTAAACCAACACCTGTGGCTACCGAAAAAAGCATGACTACGATCCCTATGGCAATGGCAAGAATAGAGATTTTTATTATAGGCGATGAAACACTATTTTTGTGTTCCTTGGAGGCGATAATGCGCCGGGCTATAAATAATTCGTAATTCAAATTGAAATGAAAAGGTTAATTCGGTCCAAAAATACATATTTAATTTTAGTAACTGAATTAATAGCCTTCGTTCTTTTACTCTCCTCTTTTTCCAAAAAAACGGAATTTATCTCCGCTCAACCTTACAACAAAAACCGGACCTTGCAAGCGGATGCTGACAGCTTGATCATTGTACCCGCTGCCGATCTGATGAATGCCTACCTTCCCTTTCTTCACAATAAGAAAATTGCCGTTGTGGCCAATCAGACAAGTATCGTTAAAAAAGGGTCCCTTAAAAGTAATGTGGAGTTTACACATTTGATAGACACCTTACTCAGTCACAACATAGTAATTCAAAAAGTCTTTGCCCCTGAACACGGGTTTCGCGGACGAATTGATGCAGGTGAAAAAGTGGAGGATGACAAAGACAAAAAAACGGGACTGACTATTATTTCACTCTATGGTAAAAACAAAAAACCAAGTGCTGAACATTTAAAAGATGTTGATCTTGTTTTATTTGATATTCAAGATGTTGGAGTTAGGTTTTACACCTATATCTCCACAATGAGCCTGGTAATGGAGGCCTGCGCTGAATCGGATATACCCATGATAATTCTGGACAGGCCCAACCCAAACGGTCATTATATTGACGGTCCTGTTCTTGATTCCAGGTACAGTTCATTTTTAGGTATGCACGAAGTTCCCCTTGTTTACGGAATGACCATGGGAGAATATGCCCAAATGGTCAATGGAGAATACTGGCTCAAGGATAGTTTAGTCTGTGAATTAAAAATAATTCCTGTCTTGAATTATACCCACTTAAGTAAATACAGCCTCCCCGTAAGGCCTTCGCCTAATCTGCCTAATGACCAATCGATCAACCTGTACCCAAGTCTTGGATTTTTTGAAGGAACCGTTATCAATGCAGGTAGAGGATCTGAATTCCAGTTTCAAAGATACGGTGCCCCTTTCTTCCCACCTTCAGAATTTAGTTTCACCCCCCAGGAAAATTTTGGTTCAAAATACCCGAAATTTAAAGGAGAAAAATGCTATGGTGTTGATTTGACAAAAGCTGAGCATCAGGCCAAAGTGAATCTGGAATGGCTGCTGGATGCTTATCATAAAACTCCAAAGGATACGGATTTTTTTGGTAAAACCTTTACCGCTCATGCAGGTAACGAAACACTCAGAAAACAAATTGAAAAGGGTCTGACTTCTGAAGAAATAAGAAAAAGCTGGACAAAGAATATTGAAAAATTCAAATTGATCAGGGAAAATTATTTGATCTATCCCTGATGTTTTTTATCTATGAATTATATGATTCGTTATTTCTATAAAGGAAGCTTTACTTTTAAGGTTTCTACAATATTGTAAACGGCCGGGCATATTTCTGTATTCTTAATTGTAAGCTCTGTCAGCTGACTAAATTTTTTCCTGTTGGTATGAGGGTACTCACTGCAGGCCTTGGGCCTTACTTCATAGATAAAACAGCTGTTATCCTGATCTAAAAAAGCACAGGGTGATGATTGAAGTACCATAAAATCATCCTCATCCCTCTTTAGGTACTGAGACACGAAATTACGCTCCTTCATCCTTAAAAATTTTGAAATTCTGCTGATATCTTTTTCCGTAAAAATCGGACTCGTGGTTTTGCAACAGTTAGCACAGGTCAAACAATCAGTATTTTCAAATTCAGCCTCGTGTATTTCCTGCATTAATAAATCCAGGCGCTTTCTCTGTTTGCTTTTCAATTTCTTGAAATACTTTTTGTTCTCAGCCCTTTTTTCAAGCGACCTTTTAGGTAAATCCCTGATTATTTTATCCATTTCATCCATCGCAGTCATCAAATGTACAATAACTCATCCATTATCAAGTGAAAATAATTATTTTTGCGGCTCTCGTAAATATAATTGTCGTGGTTCAAAATATACTCGATCCTATAGCCAAAGAAGGAATCAAATCTATTTATGAAATTGAAATAGATAAACTGGAATTTCAGGAAACAAGAAAGGACTTTAAAGGAGATATTACAATTGTTGTTTTTCCTCTTCTTAAACATATCAAAGGCAATCCGTTTCAGATTGCCACCGAATTAGGGAATTACCTGAAATCTCATGCAGAATCAGTTTCTGAATTCAACGTGGTAAAAGGGTTTTTGAATTTAGTGATTACCGACAACTATTATCTTGAAAACTTCGGCAAGATATCAGAATTTGAAGATTTTGGGATCGTAAAGGATAAGAAAGGAGCCGTTATGGTGGAATATTCTTCACCCAACACCAATAAACCATTACATCTGGGACACATTCGAAATAATCTTTTAGGTTATTCTGTTTCTGAAATCATTTCGGCAGCAGGTAAAAAAGTATACAAGACCCAGATCATCAATGATCGTGGAATACATATTTGCAAAAGCATGGTAGCCTGGTTAAAATTTGGCAATGGAGAAACTCCCGAGGGGACAGGGCTAAAAGGTGACAAGCTTGTTGGAAACTATTATGTTGCTTTTGACAAACAATATAAAAAAGAGATAGAATCTCTTGTGAAAGATGGAATATCCGAAGAGGAAGCCAAGAAGCAGGCGCCCATTCTATTGGAAGCCCAGGAAATGTTAAGAAAATGGGAAGCAGGAGATCCTGAAACGGTCTCACTTTGGAAAAAAATGAATCAATGGGTTTACGACGGTTTTGATATCAGTTACCAGGAACTGGGCGTAAATTTTGACAAGAATTATTATGAAAGTGACACCTATCTGTTAGGTAAGGAAGTTGTGGCCCATGGACTTGAGAAAGGAATTTTCTATAAAAAAGAGGACGGTTCAGTTTGGATAGATCTAACCGATGAGGGCCTGGATGAAAAAATTGTTTTAAGAGCTGATGGAACTGCAGTTTATATGACCCAGGATATAGGAACGGCAATCCAGAGAATTAAGGATTTCCCGGATATTGATGGCCTGGTTTATACCGTGGGAAATGAACAGGACTATCATTTTAAAGTACTGTTTTTAATTCTTAAAAAAATGGGATTTGACTGGGCTCAGAATTTGCATCACCTTTCCTATGGAATGGTGGACCTTCCGGAAGGGAAAATGAAATCAAGAGAAGGAACCGTTGTTGATGCGGACGATCTTATGAAAGAAATGAGTTCCACGGCCGGCGAAATTTCTGAAGAACTTGGGAAACTAGAAGGATATTCGCAGGAAGAAAAGAACAGGTTGTATAAGATCATTGGCCTGGGAGCCCTGAAATATTTTATTCTTAAGGTAGACCCTAAAAAAAGAATTTTGTTCGACCCTAAGGAATCCATCGACTTTAACGGAAACACAGGGCCTTTTATTCAATATACCTATGCGAGAATTCAGTCTATCCTGAGAAAGGCAAAATTCAAACCGGGATCAGAAATAGCAATTAAAGATTTGAATTCAAAAGAGAAAGAGTTGTTAAAGTTATTGGAGAACTTCCCGGTTGTTGTTCAAAATGCTGCGGATAGCCTTAGCCCGGCCCTGATAGCAAATTACAGTTATGACCTGGTAAAAAACTATAATTCTTTTTATCAAAGTGTTCCTATTTTTGGGGCTGATAAAGAAGAAGAAAAGCAGTTTCGGGTTCATTTATCTTATGCCGTTGCATGTGTAATTCGCTCGTCTTTTAAACTTTTAGGGATCGATGTCCCGGAACGAATGTAATGATATATACCCTCCACAGGGTATGGGCTTTTTTTTGATTACTTAAATAAAAATGATAACTTGCATACTTGTTATTTATTAAAAATACACGTTTCACGTGGTATTTTTTGATTTAAAATTATTATGAAAAAAAGAAAAATAATTGCCCCCCTCATTTTATTTTTGTCTTTTTATGTAGGTCAGGCTCAATTGATTATGATTGATGACGAGACCGGGGAATTCAGATATGAAGAAGTAGTAAGGGCAGAAGGATTAAGCAGTTCTGAGATCAAAACAAGAGCCATTGCCTGGCTTGGAAACTATTACACGCAGATAGATTCAGCAAGAATTGACTCCAACAGTGTAAAACAATTAAATACCTATCATTTTAAATGGAAATTGATTCGTAAAGATATTAAGGTAGATCTATTCTTTGACCTAAAGATCATTGCCAAGGACAATCGCTATAAATACGATTTTCATAACTTCAAGGTAGGAAAATTAAAAGGCTCTACGGTTGATGGCATGGAATTGAAGACCTACATAGACAGATTTCCAACAGATTATCAGATCCTTATTGAGGAACCTATTGATAACGAAATGACATCCGCAATAGAAAGTCTCATTTATTATGTCTCCAACAATAAAATGGAACCTACTGAGGATGACTGGTAGGATCGGTAAATAAATCTGATCACAGAAACTCCAGCGTCCGCTCCAAAGCCATTCCGCGAGAGGCCTTTATCAAAATCGTGCTGTTTTCAATACTTAATTCACGGAATTGATCTTTAAATTCTTCAAAAGAAGGATATTTGATAATAGAATCATTGGTGAGTTTCGTTTTTGAAAAGTTCTCTCCTATTAAGAATATTTTATCAAGGTTTGATTCTGAGGCAAGAGATGCGATCCTTTCATGTTCCAAACCACTGTCATCTCCAAGTTCAAACATATCGCCTAATACTGCTATTTTCCGGTCGGCCGATAGTTTCGATAAATTATCAATGGCGACTTCCATACTGTTGGGGTTGGCATTGTAAGCATCGAGAATGATCCTGTTTGAATTAATATCTAAGATTTGAGATCTGTTGTTTTTAGGAACATAGGCCTCTATCCCTTTTTTTATCTCTGTAGCTTCAATTCCAAAATATGCACCAATCGCAACAGCGACAGCTATATTGGTGTAATTATAATTTCCAATAAGCTGACTTTGAATTTCAACCTGATCAAATTCCATCCTTACAAAAGGGTCCGCGCTTAGAAAATGAGTTTTGAAGTGCACATCATTTTCGGCACCAAACAAGATCCTGTTCATACCTTCAGATCGATCCATTTGAATCTGGTCCTCACTGTTCACAAAAACTTTTTTTCCATGAGCCGCCAGGTGCCTGTACATTTCTGTTTTTCCCTGAATCACACCTTCAAAACTTCCGAACCCCTCGAGATGAACCCTTCCAAAGTTAGTTATATAGCCATAATCCGGTAAGGCAATTTTACATAACTCATCGATTTCCAACTGATGATTTGCCCCCATTTCGATGACCCCGAACTCGTGCTCGGTAGAAAGAGTGAGTAAGGTTAAAGGAACGCCGATATGATTGTTTAGATTTCCCGAAGTGGCAAGACAATTGAATTTACGCTTCAATACGGCATGTATCAACTCTTTTGTAGTGGTCTTTCCATTGCTGCCCGTCAGGGCCAAAATAGGAATATTCAACCGTTCTCTGTGGTATCGGGCCAGGTCCTGCAGACATTTCAAAACATCGTCAACCAGAATCATACGATCATCGGTATCATATATTTCCTCATCGATTACGGCAAACCTGGCTCCCTTGTCCAGAGCCTCTTTTGCATATTTGTTCCCGTTAAAACTCTCCCCTTTTAATGAGAAATACATGCAATCTCGCACGTCCTCTCTTGTGTCTTTTACAACCTTAAGACACTCCTTGTAACATGTGTATATTTCCTCTATTCCCATAAAGTAAATGTAAAAAAAAACTCAACATCAGTTCATGATATTGAGTTTTTTGAAATTATATTGCGGTCCTTACTATTTGTCCGAACTATTTAGATTGTTTCCTTCTTCTGGAATACGACATCTGACCTAATTTATCTGTGGCACATCTAAATCCGATATAGTTGGTTGCCATATATTCAGGAAGATACCTTCTTTGTGCAGGATCCATCCAGTAAGCCCTGTCTTTCCATGAACCCCCTTTGAAAACCCTTGTCTGGTCACTGATCAATGTAGTTCTGGTTTTGGTATCATATTGTTGAATGATCAATCCACTTTCTCCAATCTGCCTTGGAATTTTTGGTGAGTTGTACATTCTTGGCTTTTCCTCTGAATCGTCTTCATCTCTGAAGAATTGTTTCGTTGAAGCAAGATCCCCGTCTCGATTATCAATATTGTACGCTTTCTCATAGTTATTTCGCATGAATGCGTCTCTCTTGGTAACAGGTACATATTTCACACTTCCCGGAAGGTCTCTCGGAACAATTCTTCCGTTATCAAGTGTATCGAACTCAACAGTATTGTAATCTACTACAACAACATTTCCTTCTTTATCAATTTGCTTTTTGTTAAAAACATTACCTCTGAAGTAACTGAAATCGTTTGCATCGTTATCGATAATCGGTCTGTAAACATCTGCCACCCATTCGGCAACATTACCACTCATGTCATATAGTCCAAAGGCATTTGGTTTATAAGATTTGATTCTCATTGTGATATCCGCACCATCATTACTCCAGCCTGCTAAACCACTATAATCTCCTTTACCTTGCTTGAAGTTGGCCATTTGGTCACCTCTGTATCTTCTGGATTGCTCACGAGTAGAATTCCCGTTCCATGAATATTTCTTTCTACCGCGAATCGAATTGTATTCTCTGTTTTCAATTTCAGCTTTGGCTGCATATTCCCATTCGGCTTCTGTAGGCAACCTGAATCGCTGTGCAAGAATTCCGTCTGAGGTCTTTACATGACGTCCGGTAAATGATCCCTCTGTTTTCTTCTCCTTTTTTGAAAAATCTTTTATCCCTTTATAATAGATCGTAGAGTCTCCATCAAACAAAAGGTTAGGGTTCGTCAAATAGGTTTCAGTATCAAATCTGTTGGCACCCTCAACTTTTAAGGAATCCATATCGAATAGAGTATGAAGAACACCTTTGTCAATAAGAATTTTTTCATTAACTCTGTCAGTTCTCCACTTACAATATTCAGAAGCCTGCCTCCATGAAACTCCCACAACAGGATATTCTGCATAGGCTGGGTGTCTTAAATAGTTTTCAGTCAATAATTCATTGTATCCCAGTGTATTTCTCCATACCAAAGTATCCGGCAACGCTGCCTGATAGATCTTTCTGTAAGTATCGTCAGACGGAGGGAATACTTTCTCTAAATACTGAAGATATAATAAATACTCAATATTGGTAACCTCTGCCTCATCCATGTAGAATGACCTCACCTGTTGTTTTACCGGGGTGGTATTCCAATCAAACATGACATCGTCCTGAACGCTACCCATGGTAAAGGTACCTCCTTCAATTAACACCATACCTGGAGGCGGCCCTTGCTCACGATAATTGGAATTGGCCTGAAACCCTCCATATTTTGGGTTGTTATACTCCCAACCGGTTAAAGTGGAAACACTCTTATTACTTTTAGAACAGCTCGTAAGAAGAACGGCCGAAAACAATATGAGTAAAACTTTGTTACTGCTAAACTTTTTCATAATTATTGATTAACTATTTTTTTGATAAATACAAAAATTATTGACATGGATATTCCAGGTCGAGCCTGATACATTTTCCAGTTTCAATGCTTGTATAACGATTGTTTTAATTCTTTATTATGTGTAATGTTGTAAAATGTTTAATTTTGACTGTTTTCAGCCCTATATGACTTTCAAAAAGTATATTTTTTTTTGTTTTATTGCATTTCACACTTTGCAATCCGTTGGTCAAATTTCATCATCAAAAACATTTGATCTCATCTGGGACGATCAAAAAACGGTAAAATTGAACGAATCAAGGTCCGTTGTCTTGCCCCTGGTTGAAGGAAACTTATTTGACGGAAAAAACCTTCCAACATACACTCAAATATTTAACGTGCAAAACAACACAATCGTACATGAATACCAAATAAAAAATGTTAAATTTTCGCCATTGCCTGACCGGTTCCTTGGAGGCATCCTGAAAAAAGACATTCCATCTGAAATTCAAAGTGAATTTTCCATAGGACATTCAGCAAAAACGGACAGGGCAATACTACAAATAACACCCCTCGTAAATAACAATGGCACGATTCAAAAGATCACCTCCTTTACTTTGTCCTATACCTTAAAAGAAAGCACTTCAAACCCCTTCTTATCGGGGAACAAAAGCAGCTTAAAATCAGATCGCTCAGTCCTTTCATCCGGAAACTGGTATAAATTTAGGATCGATACGACCGGAATTTTTAAAATAGATCGGGACATGCTTCAGAAAATAGGAATTTCCACCTCGGGACTTGATCCGAGAAATATTAGGATTTATGGCAACGGAGGGAAAATGCTTCCACAGTTGAATGGTAAATTCAGATATGAAGATTTACAGGAAAATTCAATCTTTATCAGTGGTGAGCAAGATGGGGTTTTTGATGATGAGGACTATATTCTTTTTTTCGGGCAAGGACCTCATCACTGGGAATACAATTCAGACGATTTTCGATCCTCAAAGCATAAATACAACATTTACAGTGATTTTAGTTACTACTTCATTACAACTGATCTTGGAATCGGTAAACGTGTAAAAAATAAAGATCCTATTGAACTTCCTGCACAGGAACAAATCAATTCTTATGAAAGGTTTGATTTCTACGAACTGGATGAAGTTAATTTATTCGCCAATGGACAGCAATGGCTGGGAGAAGATTTTAGTTTTGAATCATCACAGATTTTCCGTTTTGATTTTAACGACATTCTTCCAAATGAAGAAATAAGTGTCCGTGTTAGAGGTGTAGCTGCATCGACCAGTAATACCTCCATGGATGTCACTCTAAATAATCAGCCCTTGATGTCATTAAGTTATACGGCTGTTTCAAACAATAGCATCACCAAAGCCACTTCAGATGACAGAAGGGCCATTGGTCAGTCAAATGCTGAACAGATTGAAATTGGAATTACTTACAACAATTCCGGAAATCCTTCATCAAGGGCTTATTTGGATTTTATTGAGTTAATTGGCAAATGCGAACTGGTCTGGAGAGGGAATCAATTCACATTTCGAAATTCAGAGGCATCTGATCCGGGAAGAATCTTTGAGTACCTCATTGAAAACTCCTCCGAATCAGCTGAAGTCTGGGACCTTCAGGATCCTTTGAATCCTGAAAAAATCGAAAATCAGGATACCGGGAGCAATTTTGTTTTCAAAACAGCAGGCCATGAAGGTTATTTTATCGTACATGGAACCGATGATTATTTTATCCCTGAAGCCATTGAGGACAATGTCGTTCCCAATCAAAATCTGCATGGCCTGCGCGATCTGGACTATATAGTAATAACGCCTAAAAATCTTAAATCTGAGGCTGAGCGTCTTACAGACTATCATACAAATGTGTCGGGTTTTAATGCTCGTGTTATTGAATTGAATGAAATTTTCAACGAATTCGGATCGGGATCCCGGGATCTGACCGCGATTCGTGATTTTATTCGATTCTTATACCTCAATGCTTCGGGAGATCAGGACAGAATTAAATATGTTTGCCTCTTCGGAGATGCCTCTTTTGATTTTAAAGACAGGATCACTGACAATAACAATATCGTTCCGGCATTTCAATCGTATGAGAGTTTTAATCTGGCAACAGCTTATGTAACAGATGATTATTTCGGGATGATGGATGATGGGGAAGGAGAATTAAGGAGTTCAGACATACAGGATGTAGCGATGGGAAGGTTTCCTGTTTCCTCACTTAAGGAAGCACGAGAACTTGTAGATAAAACTCTTAGCTACTACTCCGCGGAATCTATCGGGAACTGGAGAAATAAATTAACATTTATAGCTGACGATCCTGATAATTCAGGAGAATTCGTTCTTCAAAAGGCGCTGGATCTGATTACTGAAGAAATAGAAGAAAAAAAACCTTCCTTCAATATTAAAAAAATCTATGCCGATGCCCATCAGCAGGAATCCACGGCAGGGGGTGAAAGGTATCCTACGGTCAATGAGGCAATCAATAATGCCGTTGAAACGGGAACCCTGATGATCGATTATTTTGGTCATGGAGGTGTTAACGGATGGGCCGAAGAAAGAATTTTAGAAGTACCTCAGATTCAAAGCTGGAATAATTCAAAAACCCTCCCTCTGCTGGTTACGGTTACCTGTGAGTTTGCCAGATTTGACAATCCTATAAGGCCGACCGCAGGAGAATATACTTTATGGAACGCTCAGGGGGGAGCCTCTCACCTGATTTCCACAACACGTGAAATATTTATAAGTGTTGGGGAGGTGTTTAACCGTAACCTGATTAAAAACCTTCTTGGTTTTGACGGACAGGATTACAGCATTTCAGAAGCCTTGATGTACGCCAAACACGAATCCTTTACCTCCCAGCGCTTTTTTGTATATAGTTTTGGCGATCCAGCAATGAAAATGGCTCAGGTAAAACCTAACATTGAGATTACTAAAATGAATGGTACCGATCTCGATCAAAAACGAGATACTTTGAAAGCACTTTCCAAAATACAAATTGAAGGAAGGGTTACCGATGAAAACAATCAGCCCATAAATGATTTTAACGGCACCTTGAGCGCAACCATATATGACAAGCCTCTTGACAAGACAACTCTTGATAATGATAATCTGGGTAAAAAGATGCCTTTTACAGCCATTGAAAGTAAAATATTCAGTGGACGGTCCTCGGTAAATAACGGGAAATTTCAATTGGACTTTATAGTACCTAAAGACATTCGGATCGCCTATGGAAATGCAAAAATCAGTTTGTATGGTGAAAATAATATTTCGGACAGAAACGGAGCTGACCTGAGTATAACAATTGGAGGAATTGATGAAAATGCTCCCGAAGATTCTCAGGGGCCTGAAATCAGACTTTTCATGAATGATGAATCTTTTGTGGACGGGGGTAACACAAGTGAGTCACCGGTACTTTATGCCATCCTTGAGGATGAATCAGGAATCAATACTTCAATAACTGCGGTAGACCATGATATCATTGCAATTCTTGACGATGATAACAACAACCCTTATGTCTTGAATGACTATTACGAGACCGAATTAGATAACTTTCAAAAAGGAAAAGTCAAGTTTCCTTTCAGAGATCTGGAACCAGGATTACACACAATAAAATTTAAATGTTGGGATACATACAATAATCCATCAGAATCAACGTTAAGTTTTATTGTAGTCAATGACAACGACTTAATATTAAGTAACGTATTGAATTATCCGAATCCGTTCATTAATTATACCGAATTTTGGTTTAATCACAACAAACCAAACGAACCCTTAGACGTTCAGGTACAAATTTTTACGGTTTCAGGTAAACTCATAAAAACCCTTCACCAATCTGTGCAATCAGACGGGCTTCTATCCAGAGATATTTCCTGGGACGGTCTTGATGATTTCGGCAACAAAATTGGTAAGGGCGTTTATGTATACAAGCTTCATGTTAGATCTCAAATCACAACGGCGAAGGCTGAAAAATTTGAAAAACTTGTCATTTTACAATAACAATTTAGATCTAAATCCCAAAAATCTCAATCATTAGATGAAAAAACTAAGTCTAATTGCCATCGCTACTTTTCTAGGACTTTTCAGTTCCTATGCTCAAGACGAAGTAAATCCAATTACAACTGCCGCTCCATTTTTGTTGATAGCTCCTGATGCTCGAGCAGGCGGGCTGGCTGATATGGGAGGTGCTACCTCTTCAGATGCCAGTTCATTACATTACAACGCAGCCAAATATGCTTTTTCAGAATCACAGTGGCAGATTGGTCTAAACTATACACCCTGGCTACGGAATTTAACAAATGATGTCAGTCTGACCAGCTTGTTCGTATCGAACAAAATAAATGAGCGCAGCGCCTGGGCAACGAGTCTCACCTATTTTTCTCTGGGTTCCATAGAATTAACAGATGGGTCGGGAATTTCCCTGGGGTCCGAAAACCCGAACGAATTTGCCATTGACGGCGCGTATTCCCTAAAATTAAGTGAAGTAATATCTATGGCCGTTGGTTTGCGTTTTATCCATTCTGATCTTGCCGTCAGGGTTGATAATTCCGAAATTCAAACCGTGAATACATTTGCGGTTGACGTTTCCATGTTCTATCAAAGTGAGGAAAAAAATTACAACAGTTTTAATGGAAGATGGAGAGCCGGTGTGAATATTTCAAATATTGGGCCAAAAGTAGAGCTCGTGCTGGGAGGTGATGAGAGTTTTATTCCGACCAATTTAAAAATGGCTGGTGGATTTGATTTTATTCTGGACAACTCCAATACCATTACAGCCAATCTGGAATTGAACAAGTTATTGGTACCTACACCTCCGATCCGTGATAATGCCACCGGAGAAATCATTGCTGGGAAAGATGATAATGTGAATTTTCTTACAGGTATGGTTCAATCCTGGTATGACGCCCCCAGAGGGTTTGAAGAGGAAATGGAAGAATTTATCTGGGCCATAAGTGGGGAATATCTCTATAATGAGGTATTTTCAGTCAGAGCAGGATATTTTCATGAATCGGCCAATAAAGGAAATCGCCAGTTCTTTACCGTCGGAACCGGATTCAAATTTAGGAGCACTACATTGGACGTTTCCTACTTGATAAACGCGTCAGATGTGAACAATCCTTTGGAAAGTACACTAAGATTTTCTTTAACAATTAATCTTGGTGATTCTTACGCTTATTTTTAAACCGCTGTTTTACGCAACTGGAGCATTTGAACAGCCTTTTCAGATGACTTGAATTTTAGGCTTTAATGACCTATATTTATTGAAACTAAATTGGTTATATAGTAATCCATGCGCGATCATAAAATTACAACGGATTTCACGATCTACGAAAATGTTGATGAATTGTCATCCTCTCAAAAAAAACTTCTGCTTAAGGCAATTGAAATTAGAGATCAGGCCTATGCCCCGTATTCTCAATTTAGTGTAGGAGCAGCTGTGTTGATGGAAAATGGTGAAATCTTTACTGGAAATAATCAGGAAAATGCGGCATACCCATCAGGAATTTGTGCAGAAAGAGTTGCTATTTGGACCGCAATGGCATCGCTTCCCCAAGGACGCATAAAAACAATTTTTATTTCGGCCCGGTCGGATAAAACAATTGTAGACAGGCCGGTGGCACCATGTGGCGCCTGCAGGCAGGCAATTGCGGAGTATGAAACCAGGCAGGAAGAAGATATCGAAATTTTTTTTACGGGTGAAAAAGGTAAAATTGTCAAATCAAACTCCATTAAAGACCTGTTGCCCTGGATGTTTGATAATTCCATGCTATCCTGATGAAAGATATTGAATCGAGAGAGGACCTCCTTGCTGTAGTTACCGATTTTTATGACTTTCTCTTCCAAAGCGATGTTCTTCATCACTTTTTTTTGAAGTTCAAAGATTCGGATGTTTTGGATGAACATTTGCAGACCCTCGTAGATTTTTGGGATAATACGCTTTTCTATTCCGGTACCTATACCAAAAATGCAATGAAACCTCACCTTTTACTGAGTAAAAGAAACCCAATAAGGCCAGAACATTTTGAGGAATGGATCACTCTTTTTCATAGAGCCGTTGATGGCAGATTTCAGGGAGTCAATGCTGAAACCATAAAAAACAGAGCCTTATCAATTGCAACAGTTATGAATCTGAAGATTACCCAGGAATAGTTTTTATAGGTTTTACTTAATATATTATGCATGCATAATATGTTTTCATACCTTTGGAGCAAATAGCCTATTAAACCACATCATTATGGGTACCATTATAACAGGTACCGGAAGTTATATTCCGGAATTGATAAAATCCAATGCGCAATTTCTGTCCAATGAGTTTTATGCTGGTAACAACGATCCTTTAACAGACAACAATGAAGTTATCATCAGAAAATTCAAGGATATAACCGGAATTGAGGAAAGAAGGTATTTATCCCAGGACCTCAGTAGCAGTGACGCAGCGGCGATTGCAGGGAGAAAGGCGATAGATGCTGCCAAAATTGACCCGGAATCCATAGATCAGATCATTGTTGCTCATAATTTTGGAAACCTTGCTCACGGTTCCAATCAGTCAGATATGCTGCCCAGTGTTGCATCCAAGGTAAAGAACCTATTGGGTATTGACAATCCTGATTGCATCGCTTACGATATCATTTTTGGTTGCCCTGGCTGGGTCCAGGGTATGATTCAGGCAGATGTTTTTATTAAAGCCGGAGTTGCCAAAAGGTGTTTGGTGATCGGTTCTGAAACTCTTTCACGCATAATAGATCCTCACGACAGGGATTCCATGATCTATTCAGATGGTGCAGGAGCCTGTATAATTGAGAAGAGCGATGATACAGATATAGGGATTTTAAGTCATGCAAGCCAGACCTTTACTTCAGTTGAATCCAATTATATCTATTTTGGTGAATCCAATAAGCTTGACAGCAACGGAACAGCTAAATTTCTTAAGATGCACGGCCGAAAAATCTATGAATTTGCCTTGAACAAAGTGCCGGACGCCATGAAAACTGCTCTCGATCGATCTGGGATACCCATAGAAAAAGTGAAGAAAATTCTTATCCATCAGGCCAATGAAAAAATGGATGAAGCTATAATTAAAAGGTTTTACAGACTTTTTAAGACAAGTGTCCCGGAAGGAATCATGCCTATGAGTATCAACAAACTAGGAAATAGTTCTGTTGCTACGGTCCCGACCTTGCTGGATCTGATTCTCAATCAGAACCTGCAAAATCACAAAATTGAAGAAGGTGATGCCATCATTCTTGCCTCCGTTGGAGCGGGGATGAACATCAATGCCATAGTTTATCAGTTCTAAAACAGGACTTCTTTAAAATAGGCCCTTGATGTTGTATAGTTGAGGTGCAATTCGTAAAATTGCATATTATTCAACTATACACTCGTACTATGCAGCTAAGTGAGAATGCAAAAAAATATTTACTGGAAGCTTCTAAATGGGCCAATTTTATAGCCATATTCGGTTTTATCATTATTGGTTTACTGGTTATCATGTCTTTCTCTATAAGCAGTATAATGGCCGGCTTACCAGAAGGATCTCTTGGTGGTCTTTCCCCCAGATTCTTTTCCTTTTTCTATCTGATTGCGGCGGGTATTTATTTCATTCCCGTGTTTTTTCTTTTTCAATTCGGACAAAAAACAAGGCAGGCAATCTTGGAGGATGATCATAACCTGTTGGCCTTCGGATTAAAAAAATTAAAATCGCATTATAAATTTATTGGCATTTTATTCATAGTGTTTACTGTGTTCTATTTGTTCCTGATTCTTTTTGGGGCATTCGGAGCTTTGTTTCTGGGCTGACTCAGAGCAACTGATTAAAAATGTAACCCGGTTGAACTTCAAATGCTTCCTTATTTTTTATAAACACCCTGGCAGAAAGAGTTCCTTTGAGTTTTATTTGCGCTCCTTTGACCGAAATCCAGCTTCCTTCGCGTAATCCAATGACAGTTGACTCATTAAAGCAGTGAAATTCTTTGATTCTCGTCTCTCGGGTTTCTCCCTTATGGGTAGAATCAGGATCAGGGTCAAGATAATGCGGATTGATATTGAATGGTATTGCTCCTAATGCATCTAAAGATTCGGGATGAACGATAGGCATATCATTTGTGGTATTAACGGTTGGTCCAATTATATTGCTTCCCGCACTGGTTCCCAGGTATGGAACTCCTTTGTTTATAGCTCTTTCCAGCGGTTCGATAAGTTTTTTTTGCTGCAGCTGATCAAGCAGTACAAAAGTATTTCCTCCCCCCGTAAAAATCCCTTCAGCACTTTCCACAGCTTCGACCTGATCTTTGAACTCATGAAGCCCCTTCACTTCTATCGGCAATGATTTCAATCCTTTTCTTACTTGATCTGTATAGGCATCATGGCTTATACCTCCCGGACGAGCAAAGGGAATAAACAGCAAGGTTTTAATTTGTTTAAAGTGATCCTTTAATTCGGGTAACAAATATTCCAGAAAAGAGCTTCCATGAATTGTAGAAGTACTTGCAACGATAAGGTTTTTCATGTAGGTTTTTGCACAAACTTAAGGAATAATGCGCTTTAACAAAAGATTATCATAATTAGAGTTTTCTTTTCAATGGCAGATTCGTTACTTTGAATCATGAATCGGGCAACTCTTTTGTTCTTTTTTCTTTTTTGGTCATTGGCCCACGGTCAGGAGAACCGGCAAATCATTTCAGGTAAAGTGTTGAATGACACGATCCCTCTGGAAAACGTTCATATAATTAACAAAAATTCCAGGAAAGGGACAATTTCAAACAGACTTGGGCATTTTAAAATTTCAGTAGCCGTAAATGATACGCTCATAATTTCAGACATTCAATTTGAAAAACGAATTATTCTGGTAAATCAGGGCCATATTCTCGAAAAGTTTATTTTAATAAACCTTTATGAGCTAACGAATGAACTGGATGAGGTTATTGTACGACAATATGAAGACATGTCCGAAGAATTAGGGCTTCCAAATGCCGGTAAAAAACCTTTAAATAAGCTCGAGCGAAACCTAAATCACTACAGTCAGAAAAGCACCGCTGTAGTCATCTTACAGGCTCTTCTCTTCAAGCCCGGAGGGATAGATGATGTATACAACATTGTTTCAGGTAACAGAAAGAGGGACAGAAAATTAAAAGCCCTGATCGAGCAGGATGAACAGAACGCAAGAAACATAAGCTTTTCGAAAAAACTTAGGGAACAATTTCAGGATGACTTTTTCATTAACTCAGTAAAAATCGAGAAAGAGCACATCATCCCCTATATAAATTTTTGCATCCCCATGGGAATCATCAACCTTTATGACAAGGGAAGAATGATTGAGGTGATCGATATTTTACTCAAAAATAAAGATCCCTATTACGAATCCCTGAATACCATAGATGAATATTAAATGAAACCTTGAAAAGACGCATCTTTCAAAAACAGAAACTCAGGTACCGAGATATTTCCAAAGGTACTTTGAAGCAAGACTTCTGTAGGGCTGCCAAACGGAAGCAATTTCAATCATTTTTACCTTTAATTCTTTCTTTTCAAGTTCCAGACCGTAAATCTTTTTCATTGCATTTTGGATCCCAAGATCGTCAACGGGAAAGATATTGGGACGATCCATAGGAAACATCAATATCATCTGAACGGTCCACCTTCCGACACCTTTGATCTGACTCAGGTATTCAATTATTTCTTCATCTCCCTTTTGCTGAAGAAACTCAAAACTCATGTCATTATTCAAACTAAACTCGGCTACATTCTTCACGTAACTCGCCTTGCTGTTGGACAATCCAACACCTCTCAGCACTTGGTGTTCAATGCTCAACAAACTTTCAGGATCCGGATATCCGTCTGCAAAAAGTCCTGTAAAACGACCCCAGATAACCTTAACCACCTTTGTTGATAACTGCTGGGATACGATCGAGGCAACAAGTGAGTGATAAATATCTACATTGGGCTCGGGAAGTATCTGAATATCGAGGTTTTTGATAGTCTCAAAAAGAAGCTTATCGCGTTTGTAATGCTCTATTATTTTTTCAGGTGAGATCAATTCTGTTCAATGGATCTAATGATTGTTATTAAATGTCTGCTTACCTTTGCAAAACTAAATTAATAATTTTAACACTATGCGTAAGTACTTTTTTCTGTTAATTTTTCTAACTATACCTCTGATCTCTTTTACTTTACACAAACATTACGTCAGTCTGACACAGATAGAATTCGTGGAAGAAAAGAAGGCTGTTCAAATTACCATGAGGTGTTTTTTAGATGATATCGAAGAAGCCTTGGAAAGCAGAACTGGAGAAAAGCTTGAACTGACCTCAGAAAATGAGCATGAAAAGGCAGGATTCTATCTGGAATCCTATATTAGAAACAAATTTAGTATTTGGATAGACGGCGAGGAAATGAGCTACAGTTATCTGGGAAAGGAATATGAAAATAATGAAGTGTTCTTCTATCTGGAACTTGAAAACATTGAGAAGATCAATTCAATTTCTGTTCAAAACAGTGTTCTGCTTGAGGCTTTTGAAGAGCAGCAAAACATAGTAAAACTAAAAATAAACGGGATTGATAAAACGATTATCCTGGTGAAGGCAAATGATAAAGAAATGTTAAAATTTTAGCGTTTTTTCCTAATTTATGAAATTTCATTAATTTCGGTCGAAATTTTCAAAAAACACTTATTTCCAATGAAAAAATTTACAGTTTTTGCAGCTGCAATTCTTATATCCTTATCTGGATATGCCCAGCAGAAAGAAGGCGAACAGAACGACAAGCAGGAGGGGCATTATAATATCAGTAAATTCAGGCAATTGAAACAGGAACTTCCTACGCCCAATACATACAGAACTGCTTCAGGAGCTCCAGGTCATGAATATTATCAGCAAAAAGCTGACTATAAAATGGATATCATCCTGGACGATGAAAACCAAAGAATTTATGGCGAAGAAGTAATAACCTATTTCAATAATTCACCTGATGAGCTGGAGTATTTATGGGTCCAGCTGGATCAGAATATCAGGGCACCTGATGCAAAGACTAATGACGTAAAAGGAGCTGGTCCTTCTACTTTTTACAGGCCCAAAAAATTTACGGAAGAATTCCTTGGAGAACCTTTCCCCGGAGGCTTTCACATAGATTATGTAAAAAGCACCAGTGATAATGATTTACCCTATACCATTAATGGTACAATGATGAGAATAGATCTTCCGAATATTTTAAAATCGGGGGAAAACGTGAGCTTCAAGATCAAGTGGTGGTATAATATTCCAAATCATGTGATCGATGGAGGCAGGTCAGGGTTTGAACACTTTGAAGATGGAAACAACAACTATGTTATTGCCCAGTTCTTTCCCAGAATGGCCGTTTATAATGATGTTGAAGGATGGCAGAACATGCAGTTTCTGGGGCGAGGAGAATTTGCCCTGGTCTTTGGAGATTATGAGGTAAATATTACCACTCCAGAAGATCATATCCTGGACGGCACCGGGGTGATTACCAATCGTAAGGAGATGCTGACCGGAAAACAATGGAGACGTTATGAAAAAGCGCTAAAATCTTATGACAAACCTGTTATCATTGTAACTCAGGAAGAAGCAGAAGAAAATGAGAAGACAGTTGCCAAAGGCACAAAGACCTGGAAACTTAAGGCAGAAAATGTGAGAGACTTTGCTTTTGCTTCCTCAAGAAAATATATACTTGACGGCCAGGCTGTAAAACTGGGAGACAGAACCGTAATGGCTATTTCGCTTTATTCCAAAGAGGGAAATCCTCTATGGGAAGAATACTCTACCAGAGTCGTTGCCAGTACGGTAAAATCCTACTCCGCTCAAATGTTTGACTATCCCTACCACAAGGCAATTTCTGTTCACGCACAGCGACAAGGAATGGAATATCCGATGATCTGTTTCAATTTTGGAAGGCCAAAACCTGACGGATCATATACGGAGAGAACAAGAAATGGAATGATTGGTGTAATCATCCATGAAGTAGGTCACAACTGGTTCCCAATGATCGTGAACTCTGATGAACGCCAGTGGGGATGGATGGACGAAGGTTTGAATACTTTCGCTCAACTTTTGGCAGAACAGGATTTTGAACCTGGATTTCCCTCCAGAGGATATCCAAAAAACGTGGTAACCTATATGAGCGGGGATCAGAGCAGGCTTGCACCAATTATGACGCAACACGACAATGTTTTCAACAGTGGTTCAAATGCTTACTCAAAACCTGCCGCCGGATTGTTTATTTTGAGAGAAGTTGTCATGGGTCATGACCTGTTTGACAAAGCGTTTAAAACTTATGCGGAAAGATGGAGGTTTAAGCACCCCACTCCTGCAGATTTCTTCAGGACCATGGAAGACGCCTCAGGTGTGGACCTTGACTGGTTCTGGAGAGGATGGTTTTATACAACGCATTACAATGATATTGGCATCAAGGATATAAAAATGTATCAGGCTTCCAGCGAACCTACTGAAAAAGCGAAAAGAATGGGTAAACGTTATGGAATGAGTGATGAGGACCTGAGAAACAACTACTTGTATCTGGTTGAAATAGATTCTGATAAATCAAATGGAGATTCTGCCACGGAATCCATGCGAAATAATCCTGCCCTTAGTGAATACCTGGCAGACAACTTCAGCAAGGAAGAAAGGGAAAAACTGAGAGATACAAAATATTTCTATGAAATCATTTTTGAAAAGCCAGGTGGCCTGGTAATGCCTATTCTCGCGGAGATAACCTATGAAGATGGAACCGTAGAAAACAAATATTACCCGGCAGAGATCTGGAGGTTTAATGATAAGGAGGTCAAAAAGGTTTTAGGAACAGAGAAAAGAATTACTGGCATCAAAATTGATCCTAATGGATTAACGGCAGATGTTAATGCTGAGAATAACAGCTGGCCGAGGGAAGAAAGCGATTCAAAATTTGAATCATTTAAGAAAAAGACTTTATCGAACTAAATTAAAAGACAAAAAACTATGAAAAATTTTATAAAAAAAAGTGTTTATGCCACGTTCCTATTGTTTACGATGGTGGTTGTGGCACAGGAGCAATACGAGGCTGCTACTGCTTCCTCCAAGGTAAACTGGAAAGGGTCTAAACCAACCGGGGAACATTATGGTAAGGTAGCATTAAAAGATGGGCATTTCAAGGTTGCCAATGGAATGATCGTTGGTGGTGAGTTCAACATAGATATGAATTCAATCGTGGTTGAAGATTTGCCTCAGGATGATAAGTACAATGCCAAACTGGTAAATCATTTAAAAAGTGATGACTTCTTTGGTGCCGCAACCTATCCATTAGCTCATTTTAATGTGACCTCTACTGAAAAAAAAGGCGATCAGACCTTGATCAAGGGAGATCTAAAGATCAAAGAAAAGACCCATTCCATTTCTTTTTTGGCAGATGTATCAGTTTCGGATAAGAATTTATACCTGAAAACAGAAACCTTTACCATTGACCGGTCAAAATGGGATATCAAATATAAATCTCAGTCTTTTTTCAGCGACCTGGGAGATAAGTTCATTTCAGATGACATTGAACTCTCAGTTGTGGTTGAAGCTAATAAATGAGAAACTTGAAAGGAGATAAAAAAAGAGCCTTAATGGCTCTTTTTTTATTGAAACTCGACAGCTTGTGTATTTTTAACCTCATTGATTATAAAGGTGCTATGTGCACTTCCAATGTGGTCGAGGTATGTTAACTTGTCGTTCAAAAACTGATGATAAGCGGCCATATCTTTGACGGCAATCTTCAATAGATAGTCATAGTCACCACTTACATTATAACATTCCAATACTTCTTTGAATTTAATCACTTCCCGTTCAAACTTTACGAGATACTCATGACGATGCTCCTTTAATTTTATCTGACAAAATACCACAAAACCAAGCCCGGTAAGCTCCTTGTTCACCCTTATCGAATAGGCTTCGATAATTCCTTTGCGTTCCATCTTCCTGATTCGTTCATACACTGCCGTACCTGACAGTCCCAAATGCATCGACAATTCCTTAATTGTGATCTTACTGTCTTGTTGAAGAAATTTTAAAATCCTTTTATCCTGCTGATCCATTCCTTTTATGGAAATATTTTCCGTTTATACCACAAATATATAAAAAGATGTTATTTAATATCTATGATAATTAATATTATTAGTTTTATTTTCTATTATTTTACAATACTATTGATTTTTATTCTATTATAATTTATTTTTGTATGAATTATCAATATAAACACAAAAGTCATGAAATTCAATCCTGCCGATAATATTCAAGATTTACAGTACTTTGGTGAATTTGGAGGTGTGAATCCTTCCATTTCTGATTCCTCAACCTATACATTTCTGGCTGCAAAATCCATGATAGATACCTTTGAGGGAAATCTCGAAGGATGCTACCTCTACTCCCGGCATACAAGCCCCTCCAATTTGTATTTGGGGCAGGCGCTCGCTGCCATGGAAGGTACCGAATCTGCCAATGTATCTGCCTCCGGAATGGGTTCCATCTCTTCTGTGATCCTTCAGTTATGCTCCCAAGGTGATCATATTATATCTTCAAGAACCATTTACGGAGGAACCTATGCCTTTTTGAAAAACTTTACACCCAAATTTGGTATCTCTACTTCCTTTGTTGATATCACCGATTTGGCAAAAGTTGAAGCATCGATCAATGAAAAAACAAAGATTCTTTATTGTGAAAGTGTGAGCAACCCTTTATTGGAGGTAGCTGATATCGAGGAACTCGGCAAACTGGCCAAAAAATACAAGCTGTCATTGGTAGTTGACAACACCTTTTCTCCGCTTCAGATTTCTCCGGCTTTGTTAGGAGCAGACATTGTGATACACAGCTTGACAAAATTCATTAACGGAACTAGTGATACCGTAGGCGGTGTGATTTGTGCATCCAACGAGTTTATTGACAGCCTTCGAAATGTAAACGATGGTGCAAGTATGCTGCTCGGCCCCGTCATGGACAGCCTGCGTTCTGCCAGTGTACTTAAGAATCTCAGGACGCTGCATATTCGAATGAAGAAACATAGCGAGAATGCATTATATCTGGCAAAAAGATTCGAAGAGGACGGATTTAAGGTGATGTACCCTGGATTAAAAAGTCATCCTCAGCACGATTTGTATAATTCTATATATAATCCCGAATACGGCTACGGAGGTCTCCTTACCCTTGATGCAGGTAGCCTTGAAAAAGCCGATGACTTGATGGAACTTATGCAGGAAAGAAATCTTGGGTACCTGGCCGTCAGCCTCGGATTCTACAAAACCCTTTTTAATGCTCCTGGAACCGCCACCTCTTCCGAAATTCCGGAAGATGAACAAAAACAGATGGGTCTCACTGATGGGTTGATCCGGTTTTCCATAGGCCTGGACAACCACATAGAGAGAACCTACACGCTCATGAAGGAATGCATGGATCAAATCAACATTCAAAAAGTTACGCCTGTCAGAATGTAATTACCGGTTACTGAAGCCCAGACAGAAAAGAGGTCACATTTTCTTCAATTCTTTCAAGAATATGATCAGTGTCCGCTTTTTCAAAGGAATCACCGGTAATGTTTTCATATAATTCGATATATCTGTCAGAAATTTCATTGATCTTTTCATCTGACATTTCAGGAATAGCCTGGCCTTCCTTCCCTTGAAACCCATTGCTTATGAGCCACTGACGGACAAATTCTTTGGAAAGCTGTTTTTGGGCCTCTCCTCTGTCCTGACGGTCTTGATAACCATCAGCATAAAAATATCTGGAAGAATCAGGTGTATGAATTTCATCAATCAGGACAATTTCACCTTCCATGGTTTTTCCAAATTCATATTTTGTGTCTACGAGAATAAGATCTCTTTTTGCGGCCAACTCGGTTCCTCTCTGAAACAATTTTCTCGTATAATCTTCAAGGACTGTATAATCTTCTTCAGAAACAATTCCCTGGGCAATAATATCTTCTCTTGAAATATCTTCATCATGAAGCCCATCGTCCGCTTTGGTGGAAGGTGTTATAATGGGTTCAGGAAACTTGTCGTTCTCTTTCATACCATCAGGCATCGTTACTCCACATAAGGTTCTTTTTCCATCTCGGTATTCACGCCAGGCATGACCGGATAGATAACCTCTGATCACCATTTCTACCTTGAAGGGTTTGGCAAGATGTCCCACGGCCACATTAGGATCCGGAGTGTCAATCAACCAGTTTGGAACAAGGTCCTTTGTTGATTCAAGCATATTCGAGGCAATCTGGTTAAGAATCTGTCCTTTAAATGGGATCTGTCTTGGCATGATCACATCAAAAGCCGATAAACGGTCACTCGCGATCATAACCAGATACTTATCATTAATATTGTAAACTTCTCTCACTTTTCCCTTGTATACGTTTTTTTGACCGGGAAAATTAAAATTGGTATCGTTGATGGTATTCATGCTGTAATTTTCTTGTTTTTAATCTGTTTCAATATTTTTATAAGCATTAATGATCTGTTTAACCAGTTTGTGCCTGATAACATCTTTTTCATCAAGATGAACAAAACCTACTCCTTTGAGTCCTTTCAAGGCCAAAAGCGCCTCCTTCAGGCCTGAGATCTGTCTTCGCGGTAAATCGATCTGTCCGGGATCACCCGTGATAATAAATTTTGCATTCTTACCCATTCGTGTTAAGAACATTTTCATCTGATTATGCGTCGTATTTTGCGCTTCATCCAGAATGACAAATGCACTGTCCAGGGTGCGACCACGCATAAATGCAAGAGGTGCTATCTGGATCGTCCCTTTTTCAATAAAAGATTCGAGCTTTTCATAGGGAATCATGTCTCTTAGAGCATCGTAGAGCGGCTGCATATAAGGGTCCAGTTTTTCCTTCAGGTCGCCGGGAAGAAATCCAAGGTTCTCACCGGACTCAACGGCAGGCCTCGTCAATATGATCCTTCTTACTTCTCTTTCTTTAAGAGCTTTTACCGCCAAAGCAACTGCAGTATAGGTTTTTCCGGTTCCGGCAGGGCCAATGGCGAACATCATATCATTGGTTTTCATGATATCAACCATTTTTCTCTGGTTGACTGACTGCGCCTTGATCATTCGTCCCGAAACTCCATGAACAAGTACCCCGTCAGAATCCCTGGAATTCTTATGCTGCACTTCAGTACTCAGAATTCTTTCTATACTATTGTCATCAAGCCGGTTGTATCTGTGAAAATAATTAACAAGTGAATTGAACTTCTTTTCAAACTCATCGAGCATTACAGACTCACCATATATTCTTAGCTTATTTCCTCGTGCAACAATCTTCAGTTTTGGAAAGCTTTTTTTTATTAGCTCGATGTTGCTGTTGTGAGGTCCAAAAAATTCATTTGGAGACACCTGCTCCAGTTCAATTATTCTTTCGTTCAATACTAAAAAGTTTAGTTCAAAAATAAAGCCTTTTGAGCTTTAATAATATTTTAATTTGATTAGATTTGTACAACAAAAATAGCACATTTTAACAGCAAAAAACCATTTGTTAAAAATATTATATTCCATTTTCAGGAATCATTGAGAAAAATATGCCAATCATAACCTTAACAACCGATTTTGGTACAAAAGATCACTTTGTTGGTGCTGTCAAAGGATCTATCTATGGAGAGCTGGACGAGGTTCGGGTTGTTGATATTTCACACGATATTACACCGTTCAGCGTAACCGAAACTGCATATATCCTTAAAAATACGTATAAGAACTTTCCCCCGGGAACGATTCATATTGTTGGTGTTGATTCTGAAATAAGCATCGAAAACAGGCCGATAGCCATCAAGATGGATGAGCAGTACTTTATTTGTTGCGATAATGGGATCCTCTCGATGATCACCAATGAGATCAATCCGGATAAGATTGTCGAGATTACCCTGGCAAAACCGGAAGACATCAAATTGTCAATTCTTGGCATTTTCATTAAGGTAGCCTGTCATATAGCCCGAGGTGGTACGCTGGATGTCATTGGAAAGCAGATTTCAGAAATAAAAAAAATTCAGGAAATTCAACCTTTGGTCAATGCTGAGAAGAACCAGATCGTTGGAAGCATCATCTATATTGACAACTTTGGAAATGTCATAAGCAATATCTCCAAAAGTATTTTTCAGAACGTAGGAAAAGGAAGAGAATTTGAAATTATTGCGAGAAATTATAAATTCACACGAATTTATGAAAAATACAATGACATAGTTGACTATAATACCCCTGTTGAAAAGAGACAGGATGACGGAAAGAAACTGGCAATTTTTAATTGTGCGAATTATCTTGAAATTTCAATTTACCGCAGTAATTTAAAGACAGTAGGAGGAGCTTCCAATTTACTGGGGTTGGATTACAGAGATAATATCACGGTTCGTTTCTTTTAATTTAGGACTATGCTGATCAGAATTGTTAAAATGACTTTTTTACCAGACAAAACAGATGCTTTTCTGACTCGTTTCCATAAAATCAAACACAAGATCATTGATTTTGAGGGATGTGAATACCTTGAAATATACCAGGACAAAAACAATGAATGTATTTTTTTTACTTACAGTCACTGGCAATCAGAAAAAGATCTGAATGCTTATCGAAATTCCGACTTTTTCAAAGAAGTATGGGCAAAAACCAAAACCATGTTCTGTCGCAAACCAGAAGCCTGGAGTGTAGATAAAATCGTAAGTTTGAAAAAACCTGAATGATCATTAATTGAGATAAGATATGTTCGCAATATTGAAAAAAGAACTTCAAATGTTTTTTGCCACCCCGATCGGTTATTTGGTCATTGCCATTTTTTTACTGATCAACGGATTGTTTTTATGGGTGTTTAAAGGAGATTTCAATATTTTGAATGCAGGTTTTGCCGATTTGAACAGCTTCTTCTTTATCGCTCCCTGGTTCTTTATTTTTATGATCCCAGCTATAACGATGCGTACATTTTCGGATGAGATCAGGTTAGGAACGATTGAAATTATAAAGACGAAACCTATCAGTAGCTGGGATATTGTGATCGGAAAATATCTGGGATCCCTGATTTTGATTTTAATCGCACTGGTTCCTACACTTATTTATGTTTACACCATTTTCAAGTTGGGTGCGACTCCCGAAAATATCGACTTTGGAAGTATTATAGGCTCCTATTTTGGCCTCCTGTTCCTCGCCAGTTCAATCACAGCAATTGGGATGTGGACCTCTACCCTTTCCAATAATCAGATCGTTGCCTTTATTTTAGGTGTTGCTTTTTCATTTTTTATCTTTTATGGATTCGAAGCCCTGGATGGAATTTTTTCTATTGAAAAATTTGATCTCAAAAGTCTTGGGCTTTATGCGAGATTTGTCAATATAGGCAGAGGAGTCATCGATACGAAAGATCTAATCTATTTTTTAAGTGTAACCTTTTTGTTCCTCTTTTTTACAAAGACGAATTTTGATTTGAAACAATAAGAAAAGAAAATGATGGTGACCGAGAAAAAAACATATTTGAACATATTCATTGTTTTCATCGTACTTGTAGGCCTGAATATTGCAGGAAGTTTTTACTACAAAAGATATGATCTTACCCATGATAAACGCTATACTTTATCAGACGAAACAAAAAGATTAATCAGTGAGATCGAAAAACCTCTGTCAATTAAGGTGTATCTACAGGGAAGCTTTCCTGCGGAATTCAAAAGGCTGCAGCTGGAAACCAATCAGTTGCTTCAGGAATTCAATGAAATCAATGAATTAATACAGTTTAGGTTTATTGATCCGATGAGTTCCTCCAAGGAATTGGTCAAAAAAGGGCTTCAGCCAAGCAGGTTAACGGTACAGGAAGATGGAAAAGTTTCTGAAGAGGTCATTTTTCCATGGGCAGTCGTTAATTATGGTAATCAAGAGGAAAACGTACCTCTGCTGGTCAGTGCCCTGGCTCCCAGTCAGGAACAGCAATTGCAAAATTCGATCGAAAATCTGGAATATGAATTTTCCAACGCCATACATAAAATAAGTCAGGGAAAGTCAAAAACCATAGCTGTATTAAAAGGAAATGGCCAACCGGAAGATATTTATCTTTACAGTTTTCTAAAAAAGCTGGGAGAATATTACAAGCTGGCTGAATTCACAATGGACTCAGTTTCGGAAAATCCTGTAAGAACTTTCCAGCAGCTGTCCGCCTATGACCTTTCTGTCATCGTAAAGCCATCAAAAAGATTTGAGGAAAATGAAAAACTGGTTCTAGATCAATATATCGCACACGGGGGAAGAACACTTTGGTTACTTGACAACGTTTATGCGGAAATGGACAGTTTAATGACCTCCGGTACCTCACTTGCCTTTAACAGGGATCTGAATCTGACCGATTTACTATTTAGCTACGGAGTCAGGATAAATTATAATGTCACCAAGGACCTGTACAGCAGCAGTATCAGACTTGCTGCCGGCAACACGGGTAACCAGGTTCAATATCAAAATTTTCCATGGCTTTACTTTCCGCTGGTATTTGCGGATAATACGAATCCAATTACCAAAAACCTGGATCCGGTTTTATTGAAGTTCCCGAGCAGTATTGATACACTCAATAATGGAATAAAGAAAACCCTGCTCTTACAATCTTCTCCTGTGGCAAAGATTACGGGTACACCTGTGAACATTAGCCTTAATGAAGTTGCCATCCCGGTGGATAAAGAAAAATTCAAAGATGCCCAGACGAATTTTGCCGTGCTTTTAGAAGGGTCATTTAACTCGGCTTATTCAAATCGCGTGCTACCCTTTGAACTTGAAAACTACAGGCCCAAAAGTTTAGCAAACCAGATGATTATTGTTAGCGACGGAGACATTGCAGTGAATGAAGTCATGAGCAACAATCCTTTACCACTGGGTCAGGATAAATGGACCGGTCAAAATTTTGGTAACGAGGACTTTTTACTTAACAGTGTTCATTATTTGCTGGATGATTCAGGTTTACTGCAACTCAGGGGAAAATCACTGCAGATCCAGTTCCTGGATAAGGAAAAAGCTTATGGAGAAAGAAATTACTGGCAGCTCTTGAACATAGCATTTCCCTTGGTCATTCTTTTTCTTTTTGGCATTTTGTTTAACTGGAACAGAAGAAGAAAATACAGTTAAAATTGCAGTTGCAATACATTGACCCGTCATCAGTTTGAATTCCTCTTAAATTTTTGTTAAATTCTCAAGGAATTTCGGATCAAGCCCGAGAATTGAATTAAATTTAAGATTTATTAACGAAAACTCTATTTTATGCAATTTAAACTAACTATTCTAACATTCTTATGTGCCATATTTTCTTTACAGGCACAAATTCAAACCCCACAACCCAGCCCGGCGGCAAAAGTATCTCAGACTATAGGATTATCCGAGGTTTCTGTTGAATATTCGAGGCCAGCTGTGCGCGGAAGAACGATCTTTGGCGACCTTGTACCTTATGGTAAAATCTGGAGAACCGGAGCCAATATGAGAACTAAATTCTCAACGAGTACAGATCTAAAAATAAATGGTGGAGAATTAAAAAAAGGAACTTACGCCATATTAAGTGTTCCTAATTCAGATTCTTGGGACATTGTATTCTACACAGAATATCAGGCAGGGGGTGCCCCGGCTGAACTTGATGAAAGTAAGGTAGCGCTTAAGGTAACGGCCAAGACCATGCCTATGGATTACCCAATGGAAAACTTTACATTTGGTTTTGGAGACCTTGCTGACGGAACTTCCGGAAATATGTATATCATGTGGGAAAAAACCATGGTAATGCTAAAAATTGACACTCCAACAGATGAAATGGCTGTTAAAAGCATTGAAAGTGCAATGGCAGGGCCAACTGCCAACGATTATTTTAGTGCCGCCTCCTATTACAGGAGTTCAGGTAAGGATTTGAATCAGGCGCTTGAGTGGGTAAGTAAAGCTGTGGAAATGAACCCAAATGCATTTTGGATGTCACGTCAAAAATCATTGATTCAGGCCGAGCTCGGAGATAAGAAAGGGGCCATAGAAAGCGCTAAAGTTTCTTTAGCTGCCTCTGAGAAAGCAGGAAATGACGACTATATCAAAATGAACAAAGAATCCATCGCAGAGTGGAGCAAATAAAAATTAAATTATGAAAACTTTTAGCTTAATACTCTCATTCTTTTTTATTGTTTCCGTAAGCTGTGCGCAAAAAAGCCCTAGATTAAGTACCAAAGGAACCGTTAATGGCGCAAATATTGTAATCGATTATGGGGCACCCAGTGTCAAAGGAAGAAAGATCTGGGGAGGCTTGGAGAAGTATGGCCAGGTCTGGAGGGCAGGCGCCAATGAGAACACAACTGTTTCTTTTGATAAGGACGTGAGTGTTGAAGGTAAAAAACTAGCTGCCGGTAAATACGGATTTTTCATCATTCCTAATGAAGCCGGTGACTGGGTGGCTATTTTTAACAAGAAGAATGATGCCTGGGGGGCTTATTCCTATTCTGAATCGGATGATGCTTTGCGTGTAATGATAAAACCTGAATTTGATACAAGTACTCAGGAACAGTTGATGTACGCCGTGGATAAATCGGGTATCGTTTTTTCCTGGGATAAGGCACGACTCCATATTAAAGTTGAATAAAGTCAACGAATTAATTTAAATAAAAAGCCCTGATAATCAGGGCTTTTTTTTCATGTAATTTGAGGTATTTAAAACATATATTCACCTGACTTGCAGAAAGAAATCAAACTAAACCTTATTGGTATTCCTGGCTCCGGTAACAAACTGAATTATCACGGCCAGAAGCATAACCAGCACACATCCCAGCAGATTGAGCCATAAATATGGAAGTACATCCATAAAGTAGATCCAGATAACGACGAGCTGCGTTAACAGTGCACCTGTAAATACAGCATTTCCCCTGACGAATCGGATAAAAAAAGCAATGAGGAAAATACCTAATATGTTACCGTAAAAAATAGAACCAATGATGTTAACCAACTGGATCAGATTGTCAAACAAATTGGCAACACTCGCTACAAGTATAGCCAACACACCCCAGGCAAGAGTAAACCATTTTGTAACAGACACATAATACATGTCATCTCTTTTCTTATGATCGTTTCGTTTGTAGAGATCCATAGTGGTCGTAGCCGCCAAAGCGTTTAGTTCAGATGCGGTTGAAGACATAGCTGCGGATAAAATTACCGCCAGCAAGAGCCCTATAAGGCCACGTGGAAGATTATTGAGAATAAAATGAATAAAGACATAGTCCTTATCATTAACCTCTTGATTTGCGTCTGCCTTTAGTATGAGTTCCTTTGCTTCTTCCCGATAAGCCAGCTCTCTTTCTTGAAGTTCACTGATCTTGTTACCGAGCTCGATCTGATCCGGATACTCAGCATACTGCAACTGCAGTTCTTTCTTTTCCTGTAAAAGATTCAAATGATTCTTTTCCAATGCGTCATATTCCTCAGCATATATTGACTCCTTCACCACATCGGTAGCAGATGGATTAAAATTCAAAGGGGAATTATTAAATTGATAAAAAACAAATACCATAACCCCTACAAGCAAGATAAAAAATTGCATAGGGACCTTTAAAAATCCGTTGAAAAGAAGTCCTAACTGACTCTCTCTTATCGATTTACCCGATAAATACCGCTGCACCTGGGACTGATCCGTCCCAAAGTAAGAAAGCATTAAAAACGTACCTCCCAAAAACCCCGTCCAAACCGTGTATCTGTTGTTAAGGTCAAATGAAAAATCAAGAACCTCCATTTTTCCGCTTGCCCCGGCAATTTCAATGGCCTTGGAAAAAGTAACGTCCTCGGGCAGATAACCCAGTATAATGAAAAAGGCAGCAAACATTCCGGTAAAAATAATAGCCATCTGCTGCTTTTGTGTAACGCTTACCGCTTTGGTACCTCCACTTACTGTATAAATGATCACAAGAACTCCTATGATTATGTTCAGTGTCAGAAGGTCCCAACCCAAAACTGCGGATAATATAATGGCTGGAGCAAAAATGGTAATTCCCGCTGCAAGACCTCTTTGAATCAAAAACAAAATTGCGGCCAAAGACCTTGTTTTCAAATCAAAACGAGTCTCTAAATATTCATAGGCCGTAAAAACTTTTAATTTGTGGTAAATAGGAATAAAAACCATGCAAATAATAATCATGGCAAGAGGCAATCCAAAATAAAACTGGACGAAACCCATCCCACTGTGAAATGCCTGTCCCGGTGTTGATAAAAAGGTTATGGCACTCGCCTGGGTTGCCATTACCGACAGGCCTATAGTCCACCATTTGGCCTCATTTCCGCCTTTAATGAAATCTTTGACATTCTTGCTTCCCCTGGTTTTCCATGATCCGTAAATCACTATAAACAAAAGTGTCGCCAATAAAACGATCCAGTCCAATAATACCATTGATCAATTATAAAGTTGTGTAATAATATAGAATATCACAATGTAAATCACATTGGCAATCAGCATATAGGTGTAAAGCCCACGCCATTTTTTTGAAACTACTTTTCTTTCTTCCATTTGATTTCTCAATTTATGCCAGAAATAACATTAATATGCTACCGGCCCCAAACAAAGCCTTGGCTATTCCTTAATCTCCTGCTCCAGATCATTTTTCCCAATGGAAATCATATTGGCAAATAATTTATAAGCCCCGGGAACACCCGCCGGCAACTCCCTAAAGAAGGAAAGGCCTGTATAAATATAGTGTCCTTCTCCGTACTTTGCAACCAAAAGGCTCCCGTTCATTTCAGGATCCCCGTTTTCTTTAAAAGACAATACGGGTGTAAATTCTTCTGACCATTGATCTGGAAAATACAATCCTCTTTCCTGCACCCAGCCATCAAAATCTTCCGTTTTTATCGTATTGGGAAAATTTAAAACCTCGTGATCCTTGTTCAGGAATGTCACTTTTGCTGTTTCATCCGTAATCCGATCTCTTGAAAGTTTAAGAGGATAAGGTGCCAGGTTTTCATTAACAACAAGATTATGGCTTGTGTTGTACTGAACGATCAAATTACCTCCCTTATTTACATAATCTAAAATATACTTTTGCTTTGATTCCAGTTCCGGTACCGTATTATAGGCTCGAATCCCCATGATTACGGCGTCAAATTTATCTAAAGAACGCTCTGAGATCTGTTCCGGGGAAACTTCAGTAATGGAATATCCAATTTGCTTTAAAGACTTTGGAACCTCGTCTCCTGCTCCCTTTACATAGCCTATCTCCTGACCTTTTTTAAGAATGTTCAATCGAACTACTTTTGATTCTGAGGGCAACAGAACCGACTGTTTCGGAATGTGGTCATAGTTAATTTCTACCAAAGACTTCGTAAAGGTATTCATGTTTGAACTTATCACGGGTTTGATAAACCCCTGGCTCTGATCCGGGCTTGGTTTTACAATAAAATTCAGGGTCAGGTCCTCTCCCTTGTTTTCTATTTTGAAATCTTTCATTTTAGGGCTGACCTCCCATCCTTTGGGAACGACAAGTTTTATGGATCCTTCGGCACCGTCTCTAAAAGCTTTGACCTGGACCGGTATTTCCTTGGGCGCTTCATCGCTAAAGATGATCACTTTTGAAGCAATACTTGAAACCAGTTCAGGAAGAATTTCAAAAGGTTGATACACTTCACCTTTAACCGGGTCATTGTACTTGTAAATCACGGGTCTTGTATAATCAATACTGATTCCCTCAAACTCCATTTGAAATAGAACCTGATGCGATCTCAAAGGCAAGGGCCTTCCTATATTTCCGGAATCCTTTACCTCGTACATGCCCAGGCTACCTCTATTTTCCAACCAGTAGGGACTTGTGATCATTGCATTTTCTTCAATGATCATTTCCACTTCCCTGCTAAAAGGAACATTGTCCTTTAAGTCGATTTTTAGATCCACCTTATTATCCTCAGGTAACAACTTAACGGAATTTAATTGAATAGGCTGTGAGCTCCTGTTCACCGCCTCAATTTCTACCTTTATCTTTTGATTCTCTGTAGCATAAGCCTGCGAAGCAACAACCTCTAGATAAAGCCCTGAACAGGCCGCAATGATGTCTTTTATCTCAGGAAGTTTCTGTGCCTTCCAATGACTGTCTTCAAGTGAATCAATCAAGGCATAGGCCTTCATCAAATCAGGGATACTTTTTGACGGGTCTGAAAAATCATAATCATCTTGAACTTTTTGAAGGATAACTTTGATCTCCTCACCTCCCTTTACCCTGGACCAGCTTGTATCTACACCCTCAAATACATTTTGCCTGTCTGTTGGCATTTTACCCTTGAGTAGTTCAATATATTCCATTTCCGTACCTCGTGTTCCGGTACTTCCAAAACCCTGGGACTTATGCATGCTTCTGCTTAGCGAAGATATTTCAGAATTCGATAATCCTAGGGTAGGATAATAAACCCCTGTATCAAAAGAGATCATCTCAGACTTATCGACTTCCTCAAACTTCTCCCTGCTACCATAAAACCACCAATGGGTATTAAAAAAAACCCTTTGGGTTTCCCATGCCTTTAAACCGTAAGACTCATAATTGGGATCTGCAGCTAAATCAAATGCCTCCAGACTTAAAATTGCAGAAGAAGTATGATGGCCGTGTGTTCTTCCTGCCGAATTGGCATCAAACCGGTTGATAATCAGGTCAGGCTGAAATTCTCTGATGACCTTGACAACGTCTTTAAGGACCTCGTCTTTGTTCCATAACTTCAGGGTTTCATCAGGATGCTTTGAATAACCAAAATCATTGGCACGGGTAAAAAACTGTTCTCCTCCATCTGTTTCCCTGGCCCTTAGCAGCTCATTTGTTCTGATCACACCTAATAACTCCCTGATCTCAGGGCCTATAAGGTTTTGACCTCCATCTCCTCTGGTTATGGATAAATATGCAGTCCTTGCGTGTACGTTATTTGCAAAATAGGATATGAGCCTTGTATTCTCATCGTCCGGATGCGCTGCCAGATAAAGAACAGACCCCAGAAAATTCAATTTTTTAATGTCTTCGTAAATTTCTGAAGATCCGGGTTTTCTTGGAGCTTGCGAAATTACGTTCAAAGAGGTTAAAATCCCAATTACAAATAGAGTTAATCGTCTTTTCATAGATTATAATAGAAATAAATCATTCAGGTTTAAAATTGTTGTTCTGATAACTGTCAGAATCGACTTGATACAATCATTCATTACAGATGTTTGTGATTATCAGACAGTCGAACAAATCTAAATAAATTATGTTCGACGGCAGTAATTATTAAGAAAACCTTAACATATCATTTTGTTAATATACAGACCAAATAAATTTTCAAAGTTCAACTTTAAAATAATATATTTGTATGCTTATGTAGTGCCAAAAGATCAAAACTTGACTGCCTATTTATATCAGGGTTTTAAAGTTTCGACAGGAATTGAATCTTCTGGTAAAAAGATACATCAAATCAAGACTATTTTAAAATAAAAAGAATGAAGTTTATAGTTTCCAGTTCTCAGTTATTGAAGCAATTACAAATATTAGGCGGTGTTATTAATACGAATAATACACTTCCTATTCTGGATAATTTTCTATTTGAGTTAACGGATGATCAATTGCGAATCTCTGCTTCTGATCTTGAAACTACGATGAGCACCTCAATTGAAGTGGAATCAGATGCAACTGGTGCTATTGCGGTGCCGGCAAAACTTCTTTTAGACATTTTAAAAACTTTTCCGGAACAGCCTTTGACCTTTAAGGTTGAAGATAACAATACAATAGAGATCAGTTCTGATAGTGGTAAATATGCTCTGGCTTATGCGGACGGGGAAGAATTCCCAAAGGCAGTCGAACTGGAAACGCCAAGCAGCACTACCTTAAAAGCAAGTATTCTTGCGGCAGGAATATCGAAAACCATTTTTGCCTCCGGGAACGATGACCTGAGGCCCGTGATGAGCGGTGTTTTTTTCCAGCTAAGCCCGGAAAACCTTATTTTTGTTGCAACTGACGCTCACAAACTGGTTAAATATATCCGTAAGGATGTGAGCGCAAACGAAGTGGCAGAATTCATCATGCCTAAAAAGCCACTGACTTTATTAAAAAATATTCTTTCTGGAAATGATGAGGATGTAGTTATCGAATACAATGATACTAATGCTAAATTTTCTTTTGGAAACAGCACTCTGATTTGTAGGCTAATCGATGGTAAATACCCGAATTATGAAGCCGTAATTCCAAAAGAAAATCCGAATAAGCTAACCCTCGACAGAAATTCATTTTACAATTCGGTTCGCAGAGTATCTATTTTTTCGAGCAAAACTACCCATCAGATCAGACTGCGTATGGCCGGGACGGAACTTAAGATTTCTGCAGAGGATCTTGATTTTTCCAATAAAGCGGATGAAAGGCTCATATGTAGTTATGAAGGAGATGATATGCAGATTGGATTCAATTCAAGGTTCTTGCTTGAAATGCTGAATCATTTAAATTCAAATGACATTCTTTTAGAGATGTCTTTACCAAACAGAGCGGGTATTCTTACCCCGATTGACGGGTTGGAAGAAGGGGAAGAAATAACCATGCTGGTCATGCCTGTGATGCTCAGCAATTAGTGTACAGATCTGTTAACTTTCTAATTTTCTTAGGTTTAACCTGTATTTTCCTGGACGAAAATTGTGCTTAAATTTGGTTTGTAAGCTGTTTTGCCTTATATTGCCCCCAGAAAAATAGTTGAATCCCCTAAAGTTCGATTTATTTTTTAGTAAAACTGATCAACTAATAATTAGATAACAATCTGAATATTAGTGTTTTATGTTTATCGTAAAAGAAAAGTTGAACGAAATTGCGCCTATGAAAAGAAAATTACTCGTAACCTACATCTTGTCGGCTTTTACGTTTTTTGCATTTGGACAAATGGATTATTCAAATGTGGAATTCAGAAGTTATATCTATAAATATAAGGAAGTCGACCCCAGAACCTCCGAACTTGGTATTGAAAAAGAACTCTTAGAAGAGATTGTTGCCCTATTGGGTAAAAACATCTATTCTAAAGAAGAACAGGAAGAAATTGTATACAAAACCTGGTTGGCTATGGCCAAGCCAAGAGTTTTCGATTATGTTTATAAAGATTTCTCCGTATCCTCAAACAAAAACTGGGGTTCGGAAAATGCTAACGGAGAGATTGTGCTCGAACCTAATCCATATCTCACCGATTGGACTGTGAGTGATGATGAATACCCCTATTTTCAATTAGCTTTGAATAAAATCCTTGAATATTTTCAATTGATGACCTATGGTGACGATGCTGAAAGTGTTGCTTCCTCCTTTAATGATCTACTGATTACAAAGGATTTTGATTTTAAAGCCCCAAAGGATGATGACTGGGCCTATTCATATATAGAAACGGTTAATTCGGAGCTGGAAGAAAAAGGGTTAGTAGCCCTTGTAACCAAAGGATATTACAACATTGTGGTCTGTGATATTGACAATAAAGAGCAGATAACAGAGTTATTCGAAAAATTTAGGTGGGAATTGGTTCAACCCTAATTTCCATCAAAGTTCCCCTCATTGATCTGCTTTATTAATTTAAAGCAGATTTTTTTTTAAATTTATCCAATAATTGAATGCTTATCACGTTTATAAGGGAATCAATCAAACCGCAAAATTAATTAGAAAGGTGAAAAAATCCATACTCTTACTTTTTCTATTACTCAATGGGATTTGGGCCTTTCCTCAGCAAAAAGACTATACAAAGATCAAGTTCAAGAGCAAGCTGAGAAATTATACCAAAGTTTTACCAAAAACTGAGGAATTTGGAATCGACAGAGAGCTCTTTGTTCAGTTAGCCGATATGCTGACCATGGACGCCTTTACTGAGTCTGAAAAGACTGCTTTAGCGAACAAATTATGGCTGGCGGTATCAAACCCTCAGAAATTCGATTTTGTGTATAAGGATTATTCTCTGAATACAATTAAAAACTGGGGAGTCAAAATAAAATTTGAAGACCCGAATTTTGAGCCTAACCCCTATTTGGCAAAATGGACGGTTACCGAAGATGAATTCATCTATTCACATTGGGCAATTACCCAGATACTCACTTATGAAGGGCTAATGGCTTACAGCGAAAAAGCCAAAGTAGCTCAAAAAGCTATAAACGAATTAGTTGTTCTTAAGGATCTGAATTTCTATCAGGCAAAACCGGATGAGTATGCCTATGATTATCTTCACAGAAACAATAACCTGCTTAAAAAAAGAGGCCTCGTTATTTTAATCTATAATTTCCACTTTGATTATATCGTATGTAAAATTGAAGACAGGGAAAAAGTACAGGAACTCCTCAGCAGGCTCAAATTAGAGTATGTAATGCCTTAGACAGGCTGAAAACCAAATTCACCTAATGAAAGGGCCTTGCTGTTAAATGTTCTTAGTGACCATAAACTTAACTTCGAAAGCATCATAGCGGGTATTCACAATACATATCAGTATCTACTTTAGAAGAGTTTTAACTAAGGATTCCTGATTCACTGACCTTGATTATTCAAAAGTTAGAAATGATCAAAACGAAGCCAGGATTATGAATATTTAATATGGAATGCTATCAAACTGTGGTAATTCAGTCCATAAAAAAGGCCGCCCATATGGGCGGCCTTCAAAGGTTAGTTTATTTTGGCAAAATTATTCTAATACTTGATTGATTTGGTACTGATCATACTTCCATCATCCAACTTCGCCTCTATCAACATTACCGTTCCAATTTTTACATTAACGGTGCTCAATTCAAATGATCTTTGTTTTGGGCTGTCCTGAATTATCATTCTTCCAAGAAGATCATAAACTCTTATTTCATTTACCGATTTTCCTGAATTTACTTTCATCACATCAAAATTATTGACAACTGTAAATAAGCTTTCATCAAGAATATCTTTATCCCCAAGATCAGCGTTTCTATTCACAAATTCCAGTTTAAATCGATCAGCGTACTCTCCTTTTTCGGTAGCTTCAAACTCATAATCAGATCTGTTAAGGTCATGTCTTATGTTCAGATAAGTATCAACAAGGATAATATCTGAATCATTCATGGCTCCTTCTTTCCTGTTAATGCTCATTTTGAACCATCCTGCTTTCTTAGTGTCGAATCCAAGGCCAACTTCTCTGCCAGCTCCAAATGTACCCAGTTCCTGAATTACAAATTTATCCTGACCAATGGTTGAGTAAAATTTAGAATTCTTCTCAATCAGACTAATTTTGGTACTGTATAAGGTTCCGTAAGAATCAAAATACTTATCATAAGAATCCGTAGCATCCTTATTGAATCCAACTACAATTTTTCTGTTCTCTCTTCCATTTCTTAAACTCAACCATACTTTTCCTTCCAGTTCATCGCCACTGTCCAGTTCATCCTGTATTTCGGATTTGGCATTTCTGGTTTTGTAGAACTGATCGTTTTGACCAATTAATAGATGTGAAGTATTGATGGTCAGAAAAGTCTCTGCCGTACTTCGAATCATAAAGCCCTGGCTGGAAGAAATATTCTTTGTTACTCCGTCCGTGGAAGTTCCGTCAGCATTTATAATTACATAATCCGCGTCATCATATTCTCCTGTATCAGGATCAATTTCAGTCTGTTGAGACCAAAGTGCCACATCCAGAACACTTCCGTTGTCCTGCATCACTTTTACAATGTCAATGGCTGCCGGATAGGGATTTCCAATTAAATTAAAATTCTCATTTGCCGTTGGTGTATTGTCCGGGGTTCCACTGTAATATAAGTTCTTTCCATATGTTCCGTTATAAGGAATACCTGTAAAAGTCAAAGTCTGCACCCCGGGAGCAGATCCAGGGGCTGCATAGCCCTTACCTCTTTCCATGGCACCTGATGCTACCGCCCAATATCCAAAATCTGGATTAGAAGGATTCGTTGTACCCGCATTAAACTCAAAAATACGATTTGGTGCAACACCGGCAAAAATTGTCGATAACTGGGCTCCCTCAACAGGTGATGACCAATAGGTCATATCCGTTAAATAATTATTTAAAGGATTTGAATTCTCCAGTTTCGTTATCGTACCAAGAGTTGCTGTATTATCCAGAACCACTAATGACTCCTTGTCACCTATGGTCAAACTACCGTCAACCTGAAGATCTCCATACAAAACAATGCTATTGCTTGTAGCCCCATTCGAATCAAATTGAACGTTAGAACCAGCATTAATTATCAAATTACATGCCGTAAAAGTCTCCGCTGCTCCCGTAAAACTGCCATCGATAATAGCTGTTCTCGACTGATCCGGATCACCATTATCCCAGTTAACACCGTCAGAAGATGTTGTTGGGCCGACTATTTGTGTACCTAAGGCAATATTTGAAGTTTTCAAAGCTGCATCCACATCAGATAAAGGAATGTTTGTCCAATCATTTATGTCAAATGTGGTATGCGCCGATTCCGATGAACAACCTCCCTTAATAAGGCATAACAAATCACCCCAAGGTTCAGGTGCTTCTGTAGGGCCTGGAGAAATATTCCCCATAATATCGACTCTTGAATTATAGGAATTACCATTATTATTACTTGATATTAATATGACATCATCTCCATTAAACGAGCATACTTCATCGCTAATTACCTGTGTGGCATCACCTATGTTGCCCGTGCCAGGTGTTGATGCAGCCCCGTTTCTGAATAAAATAGTTTCTCCCGGATCAATGGCTGGAATTCCCACACTTAAAGGAGTGGCTGTTTCAATAACTCCGGTTCTTGCCAGGTCATCTTCAAACAAACAAAGAAAATAGGTGTCAGCAGCAATTGGATTATCGGAAATATTTGTTACTTCTATCCAATTATTCACCCCGCCAAAACCATGATAATACTGAGAGATCATGATCTGGTTCGGTAAAACAGTAACTCCTTGACCACTTAAATTCAACACGAACACAGCAGTATCAGCATCATTACTTTGAATAATGATACTTCCACTTTTTACACCTTCAGTAAGCGCATTAAAAGTAACGTCAAATGTTTCGCTAGTTCCGGCCGCTATCGTAAAATTTGGAGTAGTATTTGAAAAATCAACAGGATTCGTATTAAAGAACAATGTTATAACTAAATCTTCATCACCCGTATTCTCAACAGTAAATTGATTCGTTGCTGGTGATCCAATAATAACGGACTCAAAATCAGAACCGTTTAAAGGGTCCGCCGCGGCACTACTCACTATATCAATTCCGTTACCAGTAACGTTAATTTGCGGACCTGAAGGTCCCGGTGGCTCTGGTGCATCAACATCTATTGTCCATCCTCGATTGATCAAATTTGTGTACCCATCATAGGATAAACTACTTAACTCATCTCCAGTCGATTGATTTCTTATCTGTAGATCTCCGTTACTAGCTCCATTAGCATCCAGATCATTCACTATCTTGTCGAGCTGATCCGTCGGAAGATCATTATTAATAACATATACAAGGTCCAGCAAATCATTTGCCGAAAAATCTATGGATGTTAAATCAGTA
>NZ_JAIUZR010000002.1 GCF_020171465.1 Lutimonas saemankumensis | reverse complement strand
AAACAGGTGGCTCTGGTGCATCAACATCTATTGTCCATCCTCGATTGATCAAATTTGTGTACCCATCATAGGATAAACTACTTAACTCATCTCCAGTCGATTGATTTCTTATCTGTAGATTTCCATCACTCGCACCATTAGCATCCAGATCATTCACTATCTTGTCGAGCTGATCCGTCGGAAGATCATTATTAATAACATATACAAAGTCCAGCAAATCATTTGCCGAAAAATCTATGGATGTTAAATCAGTAACATCAGATCGAAAACTTAAAAGGGAGGATAGCGAAGACAAATCAACTGTCCCTAAATTCCTGTTACCCCTTGAACTAAAATCAATTAAACTCGTGGCCTCGTTTATGTCCAACGAGATTATATTAAGGTAATCGAGCCAGAATTCCTGTAAACCACTAAAGTTATCAGTACTTGTGATTGTAATAATAATTTGACTGCCATCGTTAGAACTGAAATCAAAAATTGGGTCATTCACATTTTGATCTGGTGGAGAAACCAAACCATTATCGGCAACACTCCAATTTAAAACATCTCCATTATTAACAACTTTGTTCGGTGACCAATTAGAGCTCGTTGAATTTGTGATGACCGTAATTGACTGTCCGATCATTAAAAAGGGAAGAAAAATAAAAAATGTTAAGAGTAATTTTTTTATCATCTTGTACTGATTTAAATTTTAATATTTATTAAACAAATATAACATAAATTGTTTAAGTTAAAGAGACTATTTTTTCTGATTATGATCTTTTCTAAACAAAACAAATCAAGAAACTTTGAACTGCCATTATCGAATTAAAGGGTTGCTGCTTTTCTCGAAAACAAATTCTTGAAGAATCTCTTTTTCTTTTTTTCTCCATAACCATAACCATAACCGTATGTTCCTTTCGAATGATCCGTACCATTAAGTAGCAAACACATATTTGACAATTTATTCTGTCGATTTAATTTATCAGGGATATGAAGCATTCTCTTATCGAGAAAATTCGCCTTAATCACATAAACTGTCAATTCGGCAAATCTACTTATTTGAAATGTATCTGTTACCATACCTACCGGTGCACTGTCTACGATAATAAATTCATAATCATTTTTAACTTCTTCAAAAATCTCATCTACTCTTTTACTCATAAGAAGTTCAACAGGATTCGGAGGAATGTCTCCTGATAATATCAAACTAAGGTTTTCTATTTCAGCATGCTTATTAATTATATCTCGAACCCTTAATTCATTATCTTTTATGAAATTACTAACACCTTTAACTTCGTCCACGTCCATGTACTTTGCTATCTTGGGAACTCTGAGATCCATTGCTATGAGTAATGTTTTTTTTCCAGAAATTGCCAATGAGGATGCCAAATTTAATGCTGCGAATGTTTTTCCTTCACCGCTTTGAGTAGATGTAAAAAGAATAGTCTTTCCCCATTCCTTTCTATCTAGCATAAAACCAATATTTGTTCTTAAATACCTAAAGGCCTCTGCTATATTCGAAGTATCATTATTTGTTATCAACAAATCTCCTTTATTCTTTGAAAAGGGAACATCTCCTATAAATGGTATTCCCATTTTCCTCAGATCTTTCTCATCATGAACCTTAGTGTCTAGGAGATCCCGAACATAGATCACGATAAATGGCACTAAAATTCCTAAAATAATAGCTCCCAGTAGATTTGTTGATTTCTTCGGTGATATTTTCCCAGGTTTACTGTAGGCATTATCAATCACCTTGGCTTTATCAACATTAACAGCATTAGAAAGTACCGACTCTTCTCGCTTTTGAAGTAAAAAGAGATATAGAGCATTTTTTGTCTCCTGTTGCCTTACAATATCTTTAAACTCTCTTTCATTCTTAGGAACTGAAGCTATTCTTGAGCTAATTTTACTACTTTGAGTAGTTAACGTACCAACCTTGATTTCAAGTGACGATTTTTGATTATTTAAACTATTACTTAAATTACTTTTGTAATTTTCCAACTGCGAATCAATATTAATAATTATTGGATTTATTTCACTTGAACTCTTTAATATTCTGTTCCTTTGTAAAACCAAATTATTATATTGGGTGATCATGCTTATAATTGTCGGATCCGCTATCCCAACGTTTCCTGGCAACAATTCACCTGTGCGAATTGAACCTACTTCGTCAATCATGAGATTAACTAATTGAATCTGAGTATTGGAATCAACTAATTCCGACTCATTTGCAGAGGATGAATGAAGATAAATACTGGACCCGGTATTCACATCAATCATTTTATTTTTTGTTCGAAATTGTTCTGCAGTAAGTTCGATAGCGGCTAACTCTGTTTCTATTAAACCTATTCTAAGATCCAGAAAATCTGTCGTATTTTGTGCGACAAGATTCTTGTCGGTTATACCATCAGCATTGTATTGCTCTATCAAATTATTAATTAGAGAAATTCCTTTTTGCTTTACACTTTCATTTAAGGATAATATTAACACCTTGGACATCCTCTCATTAATAGGTTCTATCTCCAACCTCTTCATATAACTACTAACTACTCGATCAACTGGGTAAACGCTAATTATCACAGTTTCACCTACAAGTGATCTACCAAAATTAGGATTCAAGTTAACCACAAGATCCTTTCGAATCGAACGCTCTTCATTTCCTAATTCTGCAACAAAGGTTTCTCCAAATGCCTTTGAGCCATATGAAGCGTCCTCTGCATTTAAAAATAGAAATCGAGTATCCGAAAGAATTCTAATTTTAAAAAGAGTGGAAAAATCATCACCTATTAAGGTATCTCCTACAAAATCGAAGGTTATCGGGAAATTTGGATAATATTCTTTATCATATGGAGAATCCTCAATAAAATAATTTATATTAAACTCTAGTTCCTTGACCACCTTGGTCATTAGCCTGCGAGATTTCAAAATTTGGATCTCATTTTCCAATCTATTCGTCTCAGAACCGAAAAGCCCTAAATTTTCAAAAGACTCTAAATTCCCTATTGAGGATCCTTTTTCATTTTCTTTAATGAGAATTACACCACTTACCTTATATTGGGGAATTTCACTTCTAATTTTAATAAAGGCCAATGAAATAAATAATAATACACTGAAAACAAACCATTTAATATGTTTGAAATATTTTTCGAATATTTCCTTCATATTAATTGAGTCATCCAGATTATCTTCTAAAATCTTTTCCGATTTATTCAAATGCATGATTATACAATAAAGGTTATAAAACGAAATAAATATGAATAATATTATATTTCTTTGTGAAGATAATGATTAGTTTTATAACGATCTTTTATTAAGCACTCCTTTTATGAAAAAAAATAATACTAATTAAGGCCTTGAAAAAATACCTAATATCAGTGAAATATGGATTTCGAATTTTTTCTTGCAGATATTCCCTTTCAGCTTGTAAAACACTCATTACATTCCCATCACGATTCAATGCTACGTATGGAGGAATACACCCTGGCTTCTGAGTAAGTCTTAGCTTTTTCATTTCTGAAGGAATATCTTGAAAATACCTTTTTGATACAGGTCTTATTCCCACTAATTTCATATCTCCTTTAACAACATTAATCAACTGTGGGAGTTCATCAAGCCAAAAGCGTCTTAAAAACCTTCCCCACTTTGGGATTCTAAAATCATTAGCAGGTTTACCTGAACTTGAATAACCATAAGCACTTACCAAAAAATCCTGTAAATATTCACTATAAGGATGCATGGTTCTAAATTTATATACATAAATTATCTTGCCATGCTTTCCTAATCTAGGCATTCTATAAATAGGACCGTAGCTAGGACTTTCATTAAATTCAGGTTCTCTCTTCTTTTTAACAACGAAATACAATAATCCATCAATGGATTTAAAATCCATTATATCAAAGCCGCAACTCACCAATCTTCCTAAGCTTTCCGCTTTGGACAAAAGTCTATCACTGCCTTTTGTAAAATCAAAATAAAATCTCTTCGTAAACGAAACTTTTGGTAAAATTCTTTTAAAGATAAACTCTACCCCAAAATAAATATCACTAATTATAGGAATTCTGTTAACTCTCATCTTTCTTCTTCTAGCTTGAAAAGTCTCAACACATCCTACAAATATTCCATCATCCATCAGTTTTGAATTAATACATTCAAAGTATTTATTCACAAATCTAATATCGTTAACTTTCTTTGATCCTATTATCTGATTTCTAGATTGTTCATTATAATTTGACAACTCCTCAACATCAGAAATTATAGTTAATTTATCATCATAAAAATTTAAATAAAGAGATAGATAATCAAAAATTTCTGTTGACCCTAATTTTGAAACAGTGAGATCCTTATTTCTTGTCCATAAATATCTATTGTTCCTGACATTTTCTATTTGACTCTTTCTTAACTCAGTAAATTCCTTGCACCACCCCAAAAAAGTTTCATGAGAAATTCCCTCCCGATTACATATTTTTGCGATACTGGAAATACCAGTTTGCCCTTCGATTACAATTTGATATTTTCTTTCATTTGTAAATAATACGTCATGATCAGTTCCTGAATCAGTATTCTGATCGTATTCACCACTAAGAAATTCATTTGTCCATTTCGAAAAAACTTGAGTGTCGATATTTTCTCTAAAGCAAATTTCCTCAATTGATAATTGATTTGATTGACCTTCGACGATGATTCTCAATTTCTCTTTCCTTGAAAACACCTTTTCATCAAATCGATTTTTTGGTTTCGGATAAACTAGATTTTGCCTGAGAATCTTCTGCCGCAAATCTCCGATAAAGTTTTGTGTTTGTAATTTTGTTACCATAGCAATTATTTTTTTAAGCTCATTTTTGTGGATCTAGATACTTTTTTAGACACTAAAAATTCAATCAATTCAACCAGCCCAAATAAAAACAAATTGCTAAATAAAAAACTCGAGAAGTGATGTGAGCCTTTCTTTATAATATAATTTATCATGAGGGGCTGATAAAATTATTTCAACTTAACAATACAATATTTTGTAAAAATAAGAAAAAAAATCGAATTTCCATTTATTTTGCTAAAACTTCAATCTTTTTATGATCCGTATGAATAATTTTCATCATTTTATTGAAGAATAAACTTTTCCTCTTTAAACAGATAAACGTTACCCCAATTTGGTTGCATTGCCCAATCTTCATTTGAGAAATAAGGAATATAAAATTTTTCTATCAAATTTTTATTTTCATCATAAATATAATACCTACCCTTCCCGGTTTCCTCAACTAAAAGACCTCCACCTTCTATTCTTGTCTGCCTGCCTTCATACGGAGACTTAAAGTCTTTATCATATGCTGTATATGACTTATTTAAAGTGAAATCATAATACATTATATTACTTGTTGATTCAGGTTCATAAAAGCTTTCACCAAAAAACCATACGTTATTGTTAAAAACAGAAATTAAACTATCATTTTCAATATTTATATCATGTTGACCAAACCAGGGACCTTGTTTATACCAAATTATAGAATCGGTTTCAGGCCTGTAATTTAAAACCATACTTTGAGTTCTGAGACTTAAAAACACATCACCTTTTTTCCAATATTTGGAGTTTGATTTAGCTGGAAGTACATTATTTAAGTGATATGGATCTAAGCCATATTTATCATTATCATAATTAGGACTAGACCCAATTAATGATTTAAATAAACCACTTTTCTTAAACATCTCAGTTAATGGAATAAACTTTAATTCTTTTCCATCTCTTGATAGATGTAAAATGGCATCTTCCCTGTATTTAAAATAATTAGCACTTTCATTTTCAAAATCTAAGGAGCAAGTCCAAATATTACCATCATCATCCAATTCAATTGAATGGTGGACCAATCTATCACTTTTCCAAACTAAATTTGAATTTTTATCAATCTTATATAAATATCCCAGCGAACCACAATTAAACAGTAATGAGAAATCATCCACTATTGTAGGTTGCGTAGCATCAATAGAGGCATAATTCTTTTTTACTTTTTTTGTGAAATTTAAAGGGAATGATCCATTGTAAAATTTATTTTGAATTTCATTATCGATATTAATTAAATCATTCATAATTAATTCCATCGGAATATCCCATGAATATTTAATTTCCCCATTCTTGATATTTTGGAGATAAACTTTTCCACTTTTATCACCTAAGTATTTGTAAAATAAAAAAAATAAAGAATCACTAACTTTGGAATTGTCAGAAAACTTTCCAATTTGACGCAAGTCTTCTCTTTTGTCTATCTCAATAGCCTGTTCCGGTCTTACAAATGTTGATATATACCAGGATTTCATTAATCTCGGTAATTCATTCGCCTTAACTGCTGTTTTCTCTAAAATATTTCTATTATGATATTGCTTTTCAAATCCCTTTATACTAAAATAGCTTATGCCAATGAAAAACAAAATTAATAGTAAAAGCACACGTAAAATTCTAATGATTCTGTCCATCTAACATTCCATTAATTGATTCTTTCTTTAATTTTAAATATAATTCACTAAACTTTAAATTATAAACTTTGTTACCTGAATTTGACTTCATATCATATTTTCTTACTGATACTTTATCAGCACTTCCTTTAGGGAGATCCAACGAATCAAATAATATATTCAACGACTCAGCTGGAAATTCTACAAATGATTCATAACAAAAAAATAAATATTCCTCTTTTTTGCTACTAAATTTAGTGTAAATATTATCATAAAAATGAAACCATAATTCCATCCAATATTCAATTTTGTTTTGGGAATATTGTATTTCTAAATTGTGATCAAATTTGAATGGTTTTGCATTTAATCCAAATTCATGATGCACCAAGAAATTCATATAATCTAAAACAAAATCATCATCTGATTGCATGCGAGATAAAAACTTATGCTGCTTTAAAAGAGAGGCAGATTGTTCCAAAGGATTTCTAAACGGAATAATGGTTATTGTTTGATTTCCATTTTTCAGATCCAACAATCTCAATGATTCTGCTCTCAATAAATGATTATTATTTTTGGCTAAATAGATTTTTTCCTTTGAAACTAGTTTTCGAAATTTATTATACTTATCATATACATTTTCTGGTATATTATGTTGATTCAGAAAAGTGTCTGTAATATAATCTTGACCAATGTAATTTCTCCAAAATGGTTCTTCAAGAGCTTCATAAGAACGTATATTATGACCTACACCATCCTTATGATACCTTTCAACAGTTTTTGTATTATTTCCTGAAACAAAAGTCGTACCTGACTTAGGCAAAAATAAAAATGGAAGATTTTGATAAGATAAACTCTTAAAATCATCTAATTGACCTAAATATTGCATCAAAACTGTTGTACCTGCCCTTGCCAATCCAGATACATAAACATTCTTATTGTTTAAATTCGTATTCAATAATCTCTTGTTTATTCCAAATTCAAGTTTTAGAAGAAACAATGCCACATTCTTATTTCCAAGAAATACATAATGCAAAAATTTATCTATAGGTGAGTATACATTGTTCTTCTTAACAATTTTCTTTCGAAAAATTGACATAAAAACTAATGGACTGATCGTCCCAATTAGAAAAGGTATTTCAAAAATAAATTTTGCTCTGATATAATCTCCAAGATTCTCAATTTTAAAATTAGGAAGTTTTCCCGTTGTAAAAGCCATTTCAATTACTGAAGCAATAATCACCAATATAATTATGCTGGCAATTAAAATGAAAATCTTGGCGAGTACGACAACGATTCCGATAAAAACCCCTTTAAACTGGTTTTTGATCCGTGAAAATATTTCATCGTCATCCATCAATGGATGACCACTAAAGTATACAAATTTAGATGTAGATAAAATCCATGAATTTATGGAATCAGTGATTCCTGAAAGTTTTAAAATAACAAAAAAACCAAGGGATACTGATACGCCAAGAATGAATTCAACTATCACTTACTACTTCTTTTCTTTTTCAAAAATCTTTTTATTGGAAACCAAAGGAAAGTGAAAATCGTCACTAGTATAAGAACAATTACACCAATAACCACGATTATTGCTCCTCCTCCCAGTCCAGGTCCTAAATACAAATACATGATTCTTTATTTTAAATTAATATTTCAAAATGATAATATCGAAGAATTATTTATTCTCAGTTCTTTCCAATAAGCCTGAATTACTGCAATATTCTTTTATTGTGCAGAAGTTAAAACCTTGAGAAACAAAAAACTCAATTTGATTCTCATATAACTTAATACCATTCACACCTAAATTCTTCGATTTAAGTTTAGATCTCAACGTGTCTTGTAAAAAAGATGCTAATGGGTTCTCAGATCTTTTATTGATAATCTTGTTTTCCTCTCTTTCATCAATGAATTCATTAGGATGAGTTAAAAAAACAATTGGCTTTCCACTTCTTTCTGTTTCAAATGCCAAAAATCTTCTTTGATAAGAAGTTATCTTGGGAAAGATTCTCATAGTAGTACTCAAATAAGGTAATATCATAGCGCTTACAGGAACTTCCACTATTCCATTTTGCCCCTTGCTGAATAAGGAACTTTCTTTAGAAATGTATGGTAATCTTGGTGCAAATAGCCATTTGAGCTTCTTTAAACCTCCAAAGGACATGAACAAATCAAACCGCTGAGAGGCAATTGAACTATCAATCTTGTAATTACTTTCGAGAAGCGCCCGGCTTGTGTCACCATTAACTCTCAACGCAGGAGCCCTAAATGACACTACTTCTTTACCCGATAAATCTTCCAAAATCTTCTTCGATTCTTTCAAATGATGAATTTGCATATTTAAAGGCATAACATCAAATCCATGTTCTTTTTTATGAGACAGACCATGACTGGCAACTTCATGACCAAAAGGCAAGACCATTTTCACAATCTCCGGATAAAGTTTGGCAATATAACCTGTGAAAAAAAAAGTGGACTTTATATTATATTTTTCATAAAGATCAAGCAACATTGGCATCCCTTCTTTAAGCACCTTTAGTCCCGTTTCATCTCTTAAAGCATTGTGCCATATAGAAGTAGTTTCTACGTCATTTGACAATAAACAAAAATTATTCATAATTTATTTTCTTATCCGAATGAGAATTGCTTTGACCACATTTTTCATGCTTTGCCAGACTAGAATATAAATCCATAACAAGCCAAATTTGGACCAATTATGTGGATGAGTATTAATAATTATTTGATCCGGCATCAGATTGTTTTTAACAAGGTAAATCATTTTATCAATACTTGAGGCATCTAACTCATATTTTGTTTCAACTTTATCCCTAACACTTACATTTCTATTGTTCCATGATCGGGAAGCATCTGTAATATAAAATACCTCGTCATAATTTACATCAAAATAAGGTTCCGCAATAATTCCGTTTTTTTTATAATTATATTTTTTCCAAATGTCTCGATTATCAATTTTGTTTTCCGGACTTCCATGCATACAAATTGTTGAAACCGGATAATAGGACCTAAAATAACCCAAATTCTTTAAATATCTTTCATAAGCCTTTTGAAAATTACCTTTACTCGCACCTAAATCCTCGTAATGATAACCTATTTCATGGCCAAGAGCGGCTATTTTTTCGATAATATTTTTTACATTACTTTCAGGTACAATTCGAAAATAATATGATGCTTTCGCGTTTACTGTACTCTCAGCTTTTGCTAGATCCAATGAATGTGCAGATCTTCTGTCTACGTCATGTCTTAAAACCACAACTTTCTTCTTTGGATTTTTAATGAATTGCTCAAAAGTTTGAAATTGATATCCATCATCATTTAAAACTTTTAATAATTCTTCATACTTTTTAAAGGTAAAATCCCAATTCATTTTCCAATTTTTATTTCCAGTTCTTTAAATCAATTTTTGCTAACTCCTCCATTTCAACGTTATAATCTTTATAATATTTCGTTAAACCATTCTTTACTTCTTCTTTTAATGGTTCAAAAGAATCTCCACCAGAATTAAGACTATGAATCCAATCTACAGTTTTTTTGTAGAATCTTGCAGGAAAAATAAACTTAAACCAAGACAATAAAATATCGGCGTTTCGAATTTTGCCAAGAATCTCAGAATACCATTTATATTTAGGTTTTTTCGAAAGATTATGTACTTTATTCGTATTTGGCTCAAAGGAAGAGTCAACTCCTATCCATGAAAAAATATCTTTACATACCTTTTCTGGGTTTTCCTTTAAATCCTCAAAAAGTATCACTTTAATATTGGTTTTATCAAATAATTCAAGCATTGTCTTATAATGAACAGAGTACTTTCCCAGCTTTAATACATGGTTGAAAAACTTACCTTCACTCTCAGAATAATCCTCAAATTTGAGAATTCTTTCAAAATCCAAATCATGATAATACCCTTTTCCCAATTCAAACTTATAGTGAGAATAGGCCCTATTTACGGGGTTTCTGATCAAGAATACAATTTTACATTCGTGATTATGATCTTTAATTCTTTTCAAATTACTTTCAAGTAAATAAGTACCTGCATCCTTCGCAACTATACATTTTGCATTATCGACATCTCCAACATTCATGTATTTGTCAAAAATTGCCTCAAATCCCTTACTATACTCTTCTTCATTCATGAAAAACTTCATATCCCTTTGGACATGCCCCAAAATATCAGGATGCTCATTTAAGTAATTCTTTAATGAGGTAGTACCTGATTTGTGCGCCCCAACAATCATAAGGTTTATTTTCTTCGACATTTGATTCCTTAATTTTTTAAGTAATAAAAAAGTTTATTCACCTTCGAATAATTCATCCACATAAATGAAGTCAATGTTAGCGTTTATTGCACAACATTTATCGCTTTCAGAATCACCAATTAATATCGCGTTTGATCCATGTAATTGATGATTTGAAAATATGGTAGCAATCGCCTTTGGACTCGGTTTCGGTTCTATTTCATTTGCAAATACAAAATGTATATTATTGAGACCAGTCCAATCAATTTGTTTAATTTTATTCTTCTGTTGTTGAACGTTTCCATTTGTTAGTACAAATGTTTTCTTTTTACAAGTTATGAGCTGAAGAAGAAATGACCTCATTTTCGGAAATAATAACATCGGTGCAGACATAACATGAGTTCTCATGATTAACAGAAGATTTGAAAGTAAAGCATCATTAATTTCGAAATGTGTAATCATTTTAGAGAGTAATTTATGCCTACCTCTTTCATTAAATTCATTGATCAGATAGTTCTCTACCACTTCAGATTCAAATTCGTATCTAGAAGAGATAAACTCTGAAATCTCACGATATACAGAAAATAAATACACATTTTCGTCGTAAAGTGTATTATCTAAATCAAAAATATAGCAATCATAATTCAGCAAACTACTGTTCATTTTAAAAACGTATTGATTCTAAACCTTCTCTTCCCGCTCCAATTCCACCCCAAAATCTAAAGAATTTGTAATTCCAATCCACCTCCATATCCGCTATCTCCTCATTTAACAATAGTTTAATTCCGTTATAAATTATATTAGCACCAGCCAGGGTTGACATAATCATAGTGCCTTGAATTCTAGGATTAGATTCGAGAATTTTAGGAGTACCTTGTGCATCAAGCTTAAATTGAAAACCAAAGCAATATTTAAGATCTATTTGTTTTGATAATATTCTACAATATTCTATTATTTCCTCATTTTTTTCAATTGAACCGTTGAAAGTTATTCCACTTCGAACCAAATTCCGTATCCTTGGAATCTCTATTGAAAAATTATCTTTTCTTAAAACATCAACAGAGTATTCTTCTCCAGGTAAATATTCCGTTACCAGTAAACTTGGAAAATTTTCACCCAATACTTCTAGTAGGTTCTTCATTTTAATATTAAGGGAATTTGGTTTTTCCTCATAAAACATTTCTTTCAAATCCAGATTCTCATCTATAATCCTTACCCCACGCATACCATTCGATACTGGTGGCTTTATAACTATCTTCTGGTCTGGCCATCCCAAGAGTTTAGCAGAACGCAGAAGATCATCTGCTGTTTCCACCAAATAAAAGCTAGCCACAGGAATGTTGTTTTCCTGACAAACATTCATTAATTCATGCTTATTGTTAGCAACATTTATAGCTTCATGAGATGATAATAAAACTTTAATCCCATTTTTCAGAAAATTTTCCTCGTGCTGCGATAATAAATTCAATTCTGCGGTATTTTGAGGAACTATAATACCAATTTTATTTCTCAAACAAATATTGGTTATTGCATCCAAGTAATTTGATGCTTGTTTTGCTGGAGGGATCTTAATAAATTCATCAGCTAAAAATTTTCCTACCACCTCTTCATTCATGTCTGTTGTGAAAATTTTGAACTTTCTTTTGTCATAGTTGTTTCTTAGAGAATATATCGTTCCCGATATCCCTGGTGATCCCGCACCTGTTACCAATATATTTGTTGAATTCATGTTAATTAATAAATAAAATTATACGATCCATTTAATTACCTCAAAAGCTTCCGCATACTCTGAATTAACCTGAACACCTCGAGTCCTCGCCAACCCATTTATGAATTCCTCAGAAAAGTAGGATCTATTTTTAACTATCTGAGACTTATAACACTGCAAAAGCTCTATTTTCTTTCTAAGATGCCTCTTTTCACATTTAAAAAAAAGCTGAGTGTTAAAGGTTATATGATTCCAGGGTAATTCGTAACTAATAATACTTGAAGAGGACTTAAAAGCTCTTACCATTTCATTAGCTACGATCTGATGATCCTGATGAAAATCGTTAAGGGATGGTCCGATAACCAATTCTGGTTGAAATGAGTTTCTGATTTTTACCAACAATTCAAGAATCTCTTGCCTTTTTTCATGTAAGTACCTAACTTTAAAATGATTAATTATCACATTTTTTTTTGAAATATTAAGTTTATTAACCACATTAAGGAATTCATTCTTAAGGGTATCTACAGACATTTCCTTTGGAATTGATTCTTCGGCTGTTGAAAACACTACCCACAATATGTTTTTTTCTTCCTCAACAAATCTTGAAATCAAGGCTCCACAACCTAGTTCTGCATCGTCAGTATGTGGGGAAAGAATCAGAATATTTTTCATAATTAATTATTTAAAAATTGTCTAATAAAATTATTATCTTTTTTTATTGCGTTAAAACTGCTTGGATAACACTCAACAAACCAAACCAAAAACTGAGTTAAGTCGATAAACTCGGACAGTACTTGATCCCTTTTCTTTTTCCAAATTTCCTTTGATTTGTCAGTTTCAATTAAAGAGATTACATGATTCAAAATATCATCATCATATTTCTCATAGATCCATACCAATCCTGAATTGTGTTGAGCCTCCAAAGTCCCCATAGAACCTTTAGGCAATCCACTAATCTGTACCGCTGGAGTACCTAAAATAAAGCACTCTGATGTCATCGTTCCGCTTTCCCCAAACAACAATGAGGAATAATACAAGACGCTATGCATATCAATAGCATTGATATTTATCCTGAAATTTTCCAATTCTTTTGGTAAATCACCTTCAGAAGAAATAAAAACTATGAATTTTTCTGAAAGCTTGTTCACGATACTAATCTTGTCTTCATATGATAATCCTCTAACACCAACATCATGAGTTGCCTTCCAAGAGATAAATCTGATAACAACAAACTTATCTTCATTTTTAATACCTAATTTTTTCAAAATGGAGGGGTCAGGCGTAAAATAATTCTTGTTCAAATAGGCGACTTCGTGATATCCCGGATATCTGATTTGCTTACTCCCGTAATCTTCCTGAAATGTTTCTGAAGTCAAAACGACGTCAGTAAAAGGCAAATATAGTCGTACTTGCTCTATGTTTCCGGTATCCTCCAATGAAATGTGAGGTTTTCTTATAAGAAATGAAACGTGAGATGCGTAAATTGAGCCAGAACTTAACAATATATCCGGTTTAAACTTTAGGGCAATTCTTAAAAGTTTAACGTTGAATTTAAATAAGCCTAATATTTTACCTGATAAACTTGAAAATTTTTTACCGAAGTTTATATATTCAAACCTCAATGATTCCAATAACTCAATTTCAAATTCTTTATCTCGACATGTAAAAAGAATTTGATGCCCCTTCTTTTGCATTTCAAATGCAAAATTCTTCAATAAATGAACATGTGCAGGATGATTTATATCAATTAAAATTTTCATTGAAACTTAAATAATTTTTTTTTCATCTTGAATCCGAAATTTGCCAATTCGTATAAAAACCTATTATGAACAATTTCAAATCTTCCTAAATTAACAAGATCTCCTCCAAATTTCATTTTGTGATCCCTAACCCCATACGGTACGTTTGGTTGTCCAGCACCTCCAAAATCAAATACTTCAAATTTATGATCTATACCCCATTTCATTATTTCCCATGGAAGTACGTCATTAGGTCGATAACTCAAATATTCATCACTTGAACCCGTATACCAATCATAAATTCTCTTATTGTAACAGAGCACCATTCTTGCGGCAATCAATTCTTCATCCAAAAAAAGGCCAAAACAAAGAATATCCTTTTTCAAATGCAAGATTGAGTTTTGAAAAAAATCTATACTATGTAGAGGTAAATTAATTCTCTTATATACATCGAGAAACAACGCATAAACATGCTTAAGGTGATTCTCATTGGCTATATCAATCTTTCTAGAGTATACTTCCTTTCTGTATGCCTGATTAATACTTTTCCTTCTTACTCTTTTCATTTCCTTCCATAAGACGTCCTCTCCTTTTTTCAAATTGAGAAGAATGTTAAGGTGCTCTAAATAAGTAAACCCATTTTGACTAAAAATTTTCCGACTCTTTCCCCAGTCTTTCATATTTCTGAATTGGGAGTATAATGCTTTTGAATGCATCATTCTTTTATAGAAATCTAATATTGTCCCTAAAACGAATTCATCATTATTCAATATAACAGGCCCTCCATAAACAATAGATCGGGAAGTTAATTTTTTCAGAAAACTTGAATAAAGTGTTTGAATTACCGAGACTTGAATTCCTAAAATTTCTCCATTTTTATCAATGACGGCAATAACATAGGGGTCGTACTTTGGTGTGTCCAGATAAACCTTAAACATATCAATTGATTGAAATATATTTCCATATGGATGCAAATCAATAAAATTCTTCCATTTGTCCTTGTCAATCTGCTCCCAATTGTCAATTATTTCAAATTCAGTTTTCATCCTTGTATTTTACTGATTTATATATTTCTGTCAATTTTTCGGCAATTATCTTGTTATCCAAATGTTGAATTTTACTTCGCCCGTTAGAAGAAATATTCTCTTTTAACAATTTCTCAATTTGAACTGCTATTTTTTGGGGGTTTCTTTCCACAATGTAACATCCGGTAGTACCTTTAGTAACTTCAGAAACATCCCCTACATCTACCGAAATGATAGGTGTATTGGTTGCCATAGCCTCTTTAATAAATTGAGGAGAGCCTTCCGTAAATGATGTCATGATTACCAGATCAACAGAATTCATTAAAAGTGCAACTTCAGATCGAGAATATCCTTTAAGTTCTATCAATTCGACATCTTCTGAATCCATTATTTCAATCGCTTCCTTAGCCAATCCATAATTCTTCACCGTATTGTTAAAGGATGAAGAAAATAAAATGTACTTTTTATTAACATCTAAATTCATTTTACTCCTTGCTTCAATTTTATCTATAGGGTAAAAAACTTCCATATCTACTCCACAAGGAAGAATGATGGCGGATTTTTCATGCATTATCTCGGCTAACTTTTCTGAAACATAAATTGATTTATAACTTAATTTGTTGGCTAAAAAAGAAAAGAACCTTTCTTTTTTATTATTAACATCAGATCCATGAAAAGTCGTAATTACAGGAACTTTTCGCTGTAAAACAGAAAGCATTCCACTTAATCCATAATGCGCATGAATCAAATCCGGTTGAAATGAGTTCAATTTGGATTTAAGCAAATTCAGATTATTCAGGTAACCTAAAACTCCATTTCCTTTGATCATAAAAAAATCAAATTCTAACAGACTCTGTTCCAAAGCTTCCACTTGATCAAGCACAAATGGACTTTTAGCATTTGAATTTCCACTGATGACAATTAATATTTTAATCTTTCTATTCATATTTATCATAGATTTCTTTAAAACCTTTAATCATATTTTCAATATGGAAATTTTTATTTATTCTCCTAAATGATTCTATTCCCATTCTCGCTCTCAATTCATCATCTTGTAATAGATTCCGTACTTTTCTACTTAGATCAATAAAATCCTTATCTTTAATTATATATCCATTAACATTGTTGGCAACAAGTTCAATGTTCCCTCCATTGTCATTTGCAATTACCGGCTTTTTAAAAGCCATGAATTCCATTAACGCATTTGAAATTCCTTCCCCATGCTCATCTGAATTTGAGGTTAAAACCCCCAAATCACAAATATTCATAATGGATTCCACATCCTTTTGCTTCCCCAAAAAAAGTATTTTGTTCTTCATGGTATTTGGAACCATTTCAAAATATTTTGAAAAATCTCCATCTCCTACACATAAAAAACTAACGTCATCTTTTTCAGATAAGACAAGTTTCGCCGCCTCTATGAATGTAGTATAATCCTTTTTAGAAGAAAAAGTAGCCACCATAGCAACAACATATCTAGTCGTTATTTTGAATTGATCTCTAATTATTTTTTTCTCAATTAAGTTTTCAATTCTATTAAAATCAAAACCATTATAAATTACCTTGCTTTTTTCCTTTGGAGCATTATAAGCCTTTAAACCTGCGAGAGAATTTGATAGGAGAATATCAGAGAATTTAAATGTTAATTTTAACGATGGTTCGGGCGGCAAAATGTTTGGTGGAGCATCAGTAATTTCACTATTTATCATAGGAATATTAAGAAGTAATTTGGTCGGTATGGCATAAATCGCTACCATTCTTCCCCAAACATGAATGAAATCTGGTTTGAATCGCCAAGCGATTTTAAAAAATTGAATGAAAACTTTTGGGTCTCTGGATTTTTTTCTCAATAAATAGTGTATTTTAACATCCATATCCAAAATCTCCTTATAGTTAATATCTTTTTTCGTAGTAACAAGTTCGATTTCAAATTGGTCGTACAATAATAACCCCTTAATAAGCTCTGTTAGTCGCCTTTCCTTACCTCCCGAATGTAAACTTTCAATAAAAAAAAGTATTTTCATTCTTCTAAGTGTTTTAATACTTCGATTTTTCTTTTCAAATAATCGCTTTCAGTTATGAATGCTGCTTTCTTCAAAACATTCTGTTTATATTCATCTAAAGATTTCAATTTTTTAGCTGGTGCTCCGGCAATAACAGAATTTTCTTTGACATCTTTTGTGACAATACTGCCAGCCGCAATAACAACATTGTTTCCTACTGTAACTCCAGGCAGAAAAATTGTTCTCGCGCCAATGAAAACATTGTCTCCTATAGTAATCCTTCCGAAAACATTAATTCCCGGATATTCTTTTCGGAAAAGTCCTACTCCACCATCATGTGTTATAAATGCAACGTGTTGAGTGACAGTGACATTATTACCTATGCTAATGAGATAGGGTTCCGTTCCCCATTCTGGTTTCCCTGTAAAACGAACATTCTTACCGATCGAAACTCCATAAACTTTTCTGTATATCTTCGCTCTCTTTTCTGATCCAGATATACTTATCATAAAGTTGTAATATTTTTTTTTTAAAATTGAAACCATATGGAATTATTTTTAATTTTTAGAAACAAAATTCGTAATAAAAGTTTCAAACTCTTTCTTATAGCTATTCTTATCAAAATACTTTAAGCCTAATTCATATCCTTTATAACCTATTTTTTCGGCCTTTTCAGGATTATCTACAACTATTTGCATTTTTTCAAGAATACCATCACTCGCGTTTAATTCTGCCACTAATGCATTCTCACCATCAGTGAAATAATTCTCAACTTCACCAACTCTATTCGTAATAATTGGATTTGAAGAGGCTAAATATTCAGATATTTTATTTGGAAATCTTGCGATATCCTGTAAACTATTCGAAAGAGGAACTATCAAAGACTTTGCATTTACATAAAGCTGAACAAGGTCCTCATATGACAATCCCGAATAGATAAAGATCTTATTTTTTTTGGGGTGTATTTCAACATTGTTTCTAATTTTTTGGGTCCCGCTTCCATGCAGCACTAAAACCAAGTTGAAGTTTTCTTCTTCCAGTTTTTTAAATGCATCCAAAATTTTCATAACAGGTTGATAATAAACTGATGATCCGACATAAAGAAAATAATTGCCTTGATTTCGATCCGAATCTATTGAAAACAAATCAAAATCCGCGATAGGGGGTATTTTAAGCATTTTAATGTTTCTCTTTTTCCTAACATGCTGCCATAAATAGTTGCTGATCGGAATCAAGCCATCAACTAAAAACATATAATAATTATCAAACATCCAATCATTAATTCTTTTAAAATAACTATTTCTACTTTTAAATCCAGATCTTAATTCTACGTAGTGCCCGATTAACGGTAAATTAAAAATTTTTGAATAAATCCTATATCCCAACAGTTCGAAAAAACTACCTCTAGGATAAAAAATTAAAACATCAATATTCTTTAAAAATCCAAGTTTTAACAAGTAATTAAATTCATATACTTTCCCATAAATTTTATAATACCTTCTTTGGAAAAAATTCTGAGGTTTGAAAGGGGTCGGGGTAGTAAATCTATATTGCAATCCTTTATAGATACCTTTATTCTGTATCCATTCAGTATCTTGCGATCTGTTTAATGAACGATTACTAATCAAGGTGAAAGAAAACTTGTCTTTTGGGAGCATACTATAAAGGTTAAAATATCTATTAACAGATGCTGTTTTGAGTTTGGGAAATCCCGATGCTCCTACATGAACAAGATTTAATCTTTTATTTCTTGATTTAACTTTCAAAATTAAAGTCTATTTAAAAGATTAAATTTAAAATTATGATAAATTCTATGAAAGATAGTGTCATGAATCTTTTTACTTTTCATCATTAAATAAGTCTAAAAATTTTTCTTTATCCAAAAACAGTTTATAGTTCTCCTCGATCCACGACTCCTCGAAATCCCACCATTTAATCTTTTCTAACTTTTGAATAACTATTGGATCAAGCCTCATTTTTATGTGCTTTGCAGGAATTCCCCCGACAATTTCATAAGGTTTTACGTCTTTTGTAACCACCGCACCGGCAGCAATAATGGCTCCATTTCCAATTTTCACCCCGCCCATAATGATTGAATTACTTCCTATCCAAACATCGTTACCTAAGATGATAGGACTATATTCTTCAACAAAATTTGAATCCGCGAAAGTTTTAAAAGATTTCTTATTGGAATAAAACGCAGGATGTGTAGACACTAAATCCGTTGGATGAATTCCCATACCCAATGTAACATTTGATCCTATGGAACAATATTTTCCAATAATTGAATGTGTAATTCTCGTATTTGAATTGACATAACTGTGATCTCCAATTTCGGAGTTGATCAATTGTACTTCATCACCAAAGTGATTAAAATTTCCTATTCGAGAATTAGTTATAGTTACGAAATAGTCCAGAGATAAATTTTCTTTTTTAAATTTCTTCAGGAGTTTTGACCTTTTTAAGTGGGCATTAAAAAGGTAGGGCCTCAATATGAATGAAAAATACTTTTTATTTATTCCAAATGCCATGAGCTCTATTATTAATTAATTTATAATAATGAAAAGGTGCTACAAAAGGAGAATAAAAATTTGATACTATTGATGCGATAACAACACTTTCTATTCCCCAATGCAGAATTTTGATAAAAAATATTGTTATTGGAATGAAAATTGTAGCTCCAATTAATAATGAATACATCTGAACTTGTAATTTTCCCACGCCATTGATGAACATGTTAAAAACACTTCCAAACGTAAACAATAGGAAATAAATTATCAATGAAATTTTAAGTCTATCAGTGATATTTATAGATTTCATTTTTTCCGTTCCTAACCAAACATCAAAAAAAGTATCTGAAATTAAATACAAAAATAATGATATAAATACAAGTCCCATCCATATATAAAACAGATTCCGAACCGTTTTTTTTACCCAATTTAGATCCATTTTCACCCACGCCTCAGTGAATGCTGCCCAAAATGGGGCAACAATAATTGCAAATACCATATTGATCATTGAAAATAACTTGTACGCAAGGTTGTAAGGAGTAACTTCTTCAGGGCCATAATACTGGGCTATGATTATATTCGAGGATTGAAACATTACGAGAGCTGAAATCTGAATCAAGAAAAACTTAAATCCTAGGTTCAATAAGTCTTTGGCATATTTGAATTCAATATGATTTATGGAAGGAGCAATATGTTTGTAATCAGAATTGTAAAAATAGACCGTTGCGAATATTAAAACTAAAGTAGGAACAATACTAAGTACCCAGCCTAAATATAATAAAGATCCCTCGGTATATAAGGTGAGAATATAGATTACAATTAATTTGATCAAGTTACCGATCGGGCCAAATGCTCCTGCAATTGCAGGTCGTTGATCGGCTCTCAAAATAGTTCCTATCAACTTCAGAACGAAACGCATAAAGAAAAAACCAAAAACTATTAGAGCCAAATTCGTCAAAGTTGGACCCAATTCTTTACCGGTATTTAATATTATTGTCCAGTCAATAAAGAAATTAGCAAAAAAGAATATTACTGCAATTAAACCAATGACCATACTCAATATGGCATAAGTTGTACTCACGTAAATTCTAGCCATCTTATTATCATTTTTCGCTAATGATTCGGCAAGTTTATTCTTTAATCCATTTCCTAATCCTATTTCGAAAAATGTAAACCAGGAAATAAATGAAGTAAGAGTAATCCAAATTCCATATTCCGTCTGATTCAAATAATTTAAAGTAACTCTAATGAGCAAAAATCCCACTATTATGCTCATCCCTTTGATAGCAAAAGAAGTGAAAATGTTCTTTCTTGCCTTCACCGTCCTCTCATGTCCCTTAAAAATATTTGAAATTTTTCTATAAAGCATAATCTGCCTTCAATTCTTGTTTGTAATATTTATTGGCTAAAAGAACGATAATAAATCCCATTTCGAAAACTGAGAACCATACTAAAGTCAAATTTGCAACTGCAAAACCCAGCATTCCAACCATTGGAGCCCAAGCTTTTGTGATTTTTGCATCTTGATATAATCTCTTAAAAAGTAGTATTAAAAACATAATAAATGCCGCTCCACCCACAATTCCATACATGTAAAATAATGAAAGATATCCAACATGAATTTGAGAAGAATGCCCTCCAAGAAATCTTCTAAGTTTGTAATCCTGTTCTCCGCTTCCTCCCATACCATACTTAATATTTCCTTTTCCAAAAACTGGATCTCCTTGCCAGTATAACGCATCAAAGGCCTTGAAAGCCAGAATTCTTGTGCTTGCTGAACCACTCATTAACCCTCCTTTTCTTTTTTCAAATACTCTATCCATAATAATTCCATCAATATTGATGTTAAAGGGTTTAAGCGAGTAAACTAAAAGTGTAAACAGCAATGGGGCTAAAATCAACAACCTAAATACTAACAATCCCAGATTCTTGCTATAAATCATATAAATAATGCCAACCAACATTGTGTTCACCATTACCCATCTGGACTTACACAATAAAGAAAATATCAAACCAGCGATTAACCAAAGAACCGTCGATTTTTTGTGCCTTAAGTTTTCTTCAATGACAAGGATAAAAACTGGAACAAAACTAAATCCGATAGCCAATAAATCCAGCCAGGAATAAATTGATAATAACCGATCCTCATCACTAGTTCTTGAATGTTCTAAATTGATCAAATCAGTTCGGATAAAAAAATTAGGATTGATAACCTGTTGAATAAGTATAACCGCGAAAGCAATAAATAAAACAATTTTGCTAATCTTCAAAATTTGTTTAAAATATTTCTTTGGAATATCAATGTTTTCAATGATAAACATAAAAAGTAACCCACCGATCATTTTGTTCGAAAATAACCATATTGTTTTGAATTCCCTACCCAATATTTCCATCGTAGAAAAAAAATCGTAACAAATGAATAAAAAATAAAAAACCAGATAAGCCGGAAGTTTGAGAGATTTTGATCTTCCTTTGTAAAGTAATACAAGAATGGTTCCAATGTACGCTAAAAGCGTCATTACCTTAAAAAAATCCATATACCCCAAATATATATACATTACAAATGCAACAAATGGACCAATAGATATTATTCTAATTAACTGTCGATTATATTTATTAGCAAGAGTATCCAACAATAAAGATCTTCATTAAGCTGTTAATTTTCTATATTATCCTAAACGATTAGTGTATTCCTTAATCTGACTCTGACACAGAGAAAAGACATTAGTTGTCTTATAATTTTTATACCAATCAACTGTGTAACTAATGGTTTCCTCAAAAGATAGAAGAGGATTCCAATTTAGGCGATACTTTACCTTATTGATATCCAAAGAAAGAAAATTTGCCTCATGAGGTGCATTTCTAATCGATTCATCTTTCCAGTTTCCCTTTCCATATTGATTGACTATTTCATCCACCAAGGTTGAGACTTTGATCATATTTGCAACCTCCGGGCCAAAATTCCAGGCTTCGCTATATTTTTCAGGATCTTTCATCATTTCCATACCCAAAATCAAATAGCCTCCAAGTGGTTCTAGAACATGTTGCCATGGCCTAACAGCATTTGGGTTTCTAACCTTGATCATCTCATCATTTTCAATTGCATTAATGCAATCTGGTACAATCCTGTTTTTATTCCAGTCACCTCCCCCTATTACATTACCAGCTCTAACTGACGCAATCGATTTCCCATGATCTTCATAATCAGAAGGATTAAAAAAGCTATGTCGATAGGATGCAATAACCAACTCTGATGCACCTTTACTTGAACTATATGGATCATACCCTCCCATAGGTTCATTTTCTCTATAGGGCCATATCCACTCATTATTTTCATATACCTTGTCCGTAGTAACAAATATAGCTGTTTGAATACTTTCGCACAGCCTAATCGCTTCAAGCATATTTACAGTGCCCATAACGTTAGTTTCATACGTGTAAATCGGATTATTATAACCTTCAATAACTAATGATTGCGCTGCTAGGTGAAAAACTATTTCCGGTTTTTCCGCCTCAAATACTTCTTTAATTTTCGAAAGGTCTCGAATATCACCCCTGAGATCCTTTATTCGATGAGAAATTCCAGATAATCTATAATTATCTTTTTCAGATAATTCTTCTAAAGAAAATCCGATTACATCTGCCCCCAAATCCAACAACCAAATTACTAACCAGGAGCCCTTAAAGCCAGTATGGCCTGTTACAAGAACTTTCTTTCCTTGATAATATTTTTTTAATTCTTTCAATCCCATAATTTCCATTTTGCTTTTCCAGTGGACCAAAGTCTATTTAAATGATTTACATCTCTTATCGTATCAGCACACTCCCAAAAACCATCGTGTTTGTAAGTCATCACTTCTCCCTGACTTGCCAATTCTTCTAATGGTCCAAATTCAAAATCACAGTCCTCGTTTACTGTTAGTTTTTCAAGTAAGGCCTTGTTAAAGATCATAAATCCTCCATTGATGAGACCTTTACTAGCTTGAGGTTTTTCTTCAAACGATATTACTTTACCTTCCTTTTCGACCAGTTCTCCGAATCTGGAAGGTGGTTTTACACCTGAAATAGTTATAACCTTCCCGTGACTTTGATGAAAATTCAGTAGTTGATCAATATTTAAATTTGCAACCCCATCACCATAGGTCAAAAAATTCACATCATCTAAATACTTTTCTAATCTCTTAATTCTGCCTCCCTTTAAAGTATTTACCCCAGTATCAACAAGAGTCACCTTCCAGTCTTCACTATCGTCATTGTTGAAAATGATTTCTCCTGTTTTAGTATTTAAAGTTAGATCACAATTGTAATGTTGAAGGTTAATAAAATAATTCTTTATTACGTTGGCCTTGTACCCCAGGGCAATAACAAACTCATTATACCCATAATATGAGTAAATTTTCATAATATGCCATAGTATTGGTTTTCCTCCTACCTCCACCATTGGCTTAGGAATTAATTCTGTGACATTTCCCAATCTGGAACCAAGACCCCCTGCTAAAATTACTACTTTCATATTTTTAAATTATTTAAATATTTTTATAAAAATTAATTGTTTTCAATAAGCCTGTTTCCAAATTAGTTTTAGCTTTCCATCCTAAAAGTTTATAAGTCATATCAGTGTTAGCTTTTCTGACTTGTTCCATTTTCCTGTCTTTAACAGCTCCAAATTTTGGTATTAGGTTTGGGTTCATTAGGTTCGTTAATTTTAAAATAAAATCCTTTATCGAAATTAGTTGTCCAGAACCTATGTCAATTGATTTACCTTCAATTTTTGGTGCTCTTGACATGCAAATCAAAGCTTCTGCAACGTCTTCAACATAAATCCAATCAATCTCTCTCACCCCACTGGATATATTTGGAATATTGCCTTTCATCATATTTAATATAGTATAAGGAACTAATTTTTTAAGATCCTTTTGGCCTGGTCCATATACCATATAAAGAGTAGCAATAGAGACAGGCAATCCATATAATTCATGAAACATTCTTGCATAATTAGAGGCCGCAATTTTTGAAGCTGCATAGGGTGAGCTGGGTACAATGGGTTTCTGACCTGCTTTTCCTTCCTCTAAGGACCCTGTAATTATTACTCTCTTACATTTTGAATCACACAGAGCTTCAAGTATATTAACAGTGGAAATCAAATTGTCTTCAAATGTTGATTTCACATACTCCCTACTTCTTGAACCAACTACATGACTTGCAAGATGAAAAAAATAATCAGGTTGAATTGAATCGACTAAATCAAATACAAAATCTCTGTCTGTTAGATTACCAATTTTCCAAGTAATCGAATTATCCAACTTCTTATAACTTCTTGAGACAGCATAAACCATTGCTCCATGGTCTAATAATTTTTCAACTAGAACAGAACCAATAAAACCAGATGCTCCAGTTACAATAATTTTTGAATTCTTGAAATTCATAAAATTTATATTTTCTCTATTAATCCAGCTGATTCCAACTCTTCCGCTGCCTTTTTTACAACTTCAAAAGAAATCCCTGATATATCAGAAATATCTAATAAACATTTAGTTGAATCCGATTGATTCAGAACCCAAAGAAGCGCCATCTCAAAACTTTTAGATTTACTTTCACCTCCAACCTTTTTGAATAACCCTCTTTTTCCTAATTGAGGTTCTCCATATGGGAATAAATTATTGAAATAGAAATTTCCTTCTATCGTATTCACGATTTTTTTAATTAAATGTAGAGATTCATCAAGGTTTTTTTCGTTGACAAAATCTAGATTATCCCCTGAAGTATGGTATTCCTCAAATTCCCCATGACAAGCACGAGATAGTCTACCTACGGGAAGATCAAATCCTGGAGAACAAAATTGTCTTTCGTCATATCCGTAGGGATAAAAATCAATAATTCCATAGGATTTATAATTATTTTTAAGACAATTCTCCACTATTTTATCAATCATTTGATTGCCTTTTCTAGACTTCTTATAATTAAAATTTGAGGAATCTCCCAACAAAGTTAAAACCAATCCGTGTTCAATTTGACCCACCTTTTCTCGATTCTTACTCAACCATGTAATAGAACCTATGGTTCCAGGAATAAATAAAAACCTGTAGGAGTAATAATTTTCTCGCTTGGAAAGATATTCTGCAAGTGCTACTGCAACACTTATTCCTGATAAATTATCATTGGCCATTGAAGGGTGACAAATATGTGTAGTAATTAAAACCTCATTGGGAATATTTCCTTCAATAAAAAATTCTCCATATGATAATACTCCCTTCTTTAAAGTTGAGTCAATATTAATTTTGTATTTATCATCTTCAAGTTCTAAAAAATCATTATGGGTCATGCAAAAGCCCCAATTTTCATCATGATAAGAAGTCCTATATGGAATCCAATCGGGCTTCTCCGGAATAGTATAAATATGATCTCTTAATTGTTCCAAAGACATTTCAGCTTGCATAGGTATACTGTAATTTAAAATATGCAAATTTGACTTATTGAAATCAATAACTTTCTTTCCACTGCTGTTTTTCACCCAGGCTTCTCTAATATTCCACTCAAGAGGCACAATCCAATCAAGGACTTTTGTTCCACTTTTTACCTCTACAATTTCAATTGGAATATATTTACTAATCGTAGAAAGTGTATCTCGAACTCCTTGGCCTGTAATGCTTCGGCAAAATGGAAAAAGTTCTTTAATAAGATTATACATAAAAACGCCCTTGCCCATAATGTCAATGTTTTGTTTTGAATCTAAAATATTCTGAGTTCAGGGATGAAAGTAACTAGTTTACCACCCCAATTTTTAATGTAATCTAATTGAGTTTCAATTTCAGTGGTCAAATTCCATGGTAATATTATCACATAATCTGGCTTCTCTTCCTTCAATCTGGACTCATCAACAACAGGAATATGACTTCCCGGTAAAAATTTATTCTGTTTATAAGGAGATGCATCCACAACAAATTTTATCAAATCATTTCCCTTCAGGCCACAATAATTTATTAAAGTGTTACCCTTTGATGCAGCGCCGTATGCTGCAACAGATTGACCATAATTTTCCGCATCAATCAAGAACCGAAGTGCATTATTTTTAATTCGATTAACTCTACTCATAAATCCTTTGTAAAAATTCATTTGGGTTAACCCTTCTTTAATTTCTCTTTCAATAATTCGATTCACCTCCTCAGAAATTTTATGTTTTTGACATTCTTTATGTTTCGCATATATCCTTAAAGAACCTCCGTGAGTGCTAATTTCATCTACATCAAAAATTTCTAAATCGAATTTTTTAAAAATATTTTTTACTGCGATTAATGAAAGGTATGAGAAATGCTCGTGATAAATTGTATCAAACTGGCAATCCTTGATAAGATTTGAGAGGTGGGGAAATTCCATAGTAATTATACCATCCGAATCCAATGCCTGCTTCATCCCATATACAAAGTCGTTAATATCGGGTACATGAGCAAGAACATTATTTCCAACTATTAAACTAGCCCCTCTTTCTTTATCCACAAATTCCTTTTTGGCTAATTCCGTTGAAAAAAACTCAACTATGGACTCTACACCATTTTCAATAGCCCTTTTAGCTGTATTTGCAGTTGGTTCGATTCCAAGAACGGGTATCTCTTTTTCAACAAAATTCTTAAGTAAACAACCATCATTTGATGCAATTTCTACTACCAACGAATCGGAATTGAAATGAAACCTTTCGATCATCATTTGAACATACGCTCGTGTATGTTCAATCCATGTCTTTGAGAAGGACGAGAAATAAGTGTAATCGCTTGAAAATAATTCTTCAGCCTTTTTGAACTCATCTAATTGTACCAGATAGCATTTATGACAAACATAAACCTTCAGGGGATAATAGCTTTCCATGAGATTCAATTGATCTTCTTTTAACATATCATTGGAGATTGGGGAGAATCCCAAATCCACAAATACATTATTCAATTTTTCACTACAATGTCTACATTTCATAATTTATTGTATTCAGTTAATATTTTTTGAATAATTTAGTTTTGATTATTACCAGAAAAAGGCTTAAAAATGATCGCATAGTTGTAATTGGACTTTTCAACATTTGAATTCTTGATTTTAATCGGGTTGTCTTCCTAAACTCATTAGTCGCAAATCCCCTGATACTATAATCAATATTTATTTCATTTTCTTCAAAAACGTCAACAACCCAATCAGCCCATTTCCCTCGAAATAAACCACCGCTTGGCATTCCATCGTAAAACTGTCCATTTTTTTCGACATAGTCTCTTGATACAGCTAAAAATGTATCTCTATAATACCAAGATTTAAAATCGGCAATTTTTTCTGCCATGAAAGGAGATTCATACTCAACTAAATATTTCAATAGAATATTTTTCCTCCATAAACCAGGTAAAAAAGTTAATCTCAATTTAGTTCTTGTTTGTATCTCTTCTAAATTATCATAGATCGAAGACTTCATTTTTGTCCTATCAAAAGTAGATAGAAGCCTTATGTGAGCAATTTCCTCACTAGCTTTCATCAATGAAACAAAATCATTCAACAATATTGAGTCAATTCTAGACCTTAAAAAATCATCTTCAACAAGAAGTAAAATAATATCATAAGAGGCTTGCCTGACACTATCCTTGAATCTTTTACTCCAGGCTGTGCCAGCCTTATGGTTAATTATTCGAACCGGTAAGTCGGAATGATTATAAGATTTTGAATTTGTACTTAATAAAATTTCGTAATCTCGAGATTCTGGAAAATTTTTATTCAAGAGTTTAAAAAATGGATCCCAGCAATCGGAATATCCATCAGATGAGAGAATCAAAACAGAAATCATTTAGTTTTAGATTAAATTCCACAAAAATCTTGAGTTAAAAATGGAGTTGAAGCATCTTTGTAAGAGATTACTTCAGGTTCCATTGGTAACTTAATCCCAATTAAAGGGTCTTTAAAATTGACTGAACCTTCAAATTCAGGATTATAATATGCAGTATGGTTATATAACAATTGGGTATTGCCCTTCAAAGTAATAAATCCATGAGCAACACCTTCAGGCACATATAGAAGCTTTTTATTCTCTTCGGATATTTCGATCTGAACATTTTTTAAGAATGTTTCAGAATTTCTTCTCAAGTCAACTAAAATGTCCAAAGCCGACCCTGCTATACACCTAATAAGCTTACAATCTCTATTAGGTCCAATTTGATAGTGGAAGCCTCTAAATGTACCTTTTTTACTATTAATTGAATGATTCATTTGCACGAACTCTTTGATTAGACCATTATCTTCAAATTCTTTTTTGCAATAAGTTCTGAAAAAGGAGCCTCTTTGGTCCAAATACTCTTCAGGTAAGATCTCTATTAGTCCACTAATTATCGTTTCGTTAAAAATCATTTACTTCAATTATTTTCTAATGGTGCAAAAATCCAAGATGGAGTTACCCACATTCCGTAAATCGTATTTAGTAGAATCAGTTTTGGCTTTTTTAGAAATTCTATCTCTTAAACTTGGGTCATCGATTAACATTTCTATCTTTTTAACGAATGCATCAATATCCAAAAGAGGGACAATATATCCATTTATGCCATCTTCGATGATATGTCTTGGAGCCACATCGCAATCAAAACTAACGGACGGGACTCCTGCCGCCATAGACTCTGTTAATGCATTACCCCATGCTTCTGAAATTGATGTGAATGCGAAAACACTGGCTTTTCTTAACCAAGGATCAATGTTTTGGACGGCACCAACAAACAAAATCTGGTCTCTAATATCCAAATTATTGGCTAATTCGATTAACGACTGTTGTAATTCTCCTTCTCCCAGAATAACAAATTTCCAGTCCTTTCGATTCAATTTTTTACATATTTGCAACAAGTACTTATGCCCCTTATCCGGATGTAATCGACCGACACTTAAAATAATTTTCTCTTTAATAATATCGGGATAATCTTTGATTTTTTTTACAGGACGAGGGATAACAATTACATTCTTGCAACCTGTTTCATTCATTATAAAAATTTTAGCTTCTTCTGTTAGAGCTATTATTCCATTTGCTCTTTTATATAGAATCTTTCTCGCTTTTCTTTCGAGCAGTGATCGTTTACGATATGGACTCATTACATCATTAACATAAACGGGGATATCCAACATCCTTGTTGATAATAGAGTCAATACATTAGTTGAACTCAATATACTTAGAACAAAATCCGGATTTACCTTTCTTATTTCATTTCTCAAATTAAAAAAGGTCATTAGCCTACTTCTTAATCTATTAAGTTTGCTCTTCTCTTTTATTTCAACATAATCTAAATAACGTACACTCACATTACCAGATAATGAAAAAAAAGGATCTCCTTTTCTTAACGATATGATACTAACTTCATGGCCTGCTTCGCTCCAGAAATTTGATATTGTAGAAATAAATCTTTGACCTCCTCCGCTCCCAAATAGCGGTATTACCAAGCATATTCTCATTCTCTAAAAAATTATTTGCTTTCAATTAAATTAATCATCCTTTTTCTGTCATCATTCTCAATATCTCCATTTTTCAAATTTACAAGCTCTCTCCAATACTCCCATAACCATAATTTCATTCCAATTCCAAATTGTCCATCAGTTATTTCCCCTCTTGGGACTTCCATTTTACCAAATTTATCACTAACTGGCTTAAATTTGGTCGAAAACCCCATTAAGATACCATTTGCGATCAACTCTTGCATCTCTCGTATTGAATAATCCATTTCAGGGATTCCATTTGGGTAAGCAAAATAATGTACATTCTTATTCAGAATATCACTTAACTGTTCAATAGAGGATTTGATTTCAAATTTAGAATTTTCATCCGTCTCATTTTTTAATATCGGATGATTCATCGTATGAGCACCAATTGTTACTAAATTTGATTTTTGAAAAATTCTTAGGTCATCAACAGTAACATTTTGAGGTGGAATCTCTGATATTCCGTTTATTTTTTTGTATCTCCTTATAAACTCATGTATTGTATTAATATCAAGAGATTTAAGGATTGATTTGAAATTAATTTTATCGAGTTTCTCTGCGTCAATATCAATAATTTCAGAAATTATTTTTTTTGACTCTATTTTGTCATAACCTCTAATTTCTTGAAACCAAAAATTCTTTTTTTCCTTGCATATTTTAGGTGAAACGAATAATGTTATAGGTACATTATACTTTTTGATTATGGGAAATATAAATTCTCTAAAGGATTCATGACCATCATCAACTGTCAATAGATAACCATCTGATTTGTAATTATTTGCTTCAATGTTGCTTCTCAAGTCGTCACAAGATAATACTGCATCTTTTGATTTCAAAAGACTAATTACCTTTTCAAACCATTTAGCTTCTGAAACAGAATTTATTTCATGAAAATTAATGACTTTCATCGGGAAACTTATTTTTTATTTCGAAAAGGGTGTGGAGATAGATCAAACTTTGCTAAAGGATGAAAATCTCCTTGAAGCGGAAGAGTCTCAGAATTTCTGATTTGGTGAACAATATTTATTGATTGTCTTGCTTCCTCAATTCCAAAACCTTCTCCACTAAGAATTTTTTCATAACTTTTTGTATGTAGATCGAAAAAGCCATCACTAAATTCAATTTCCTTTCCGTCTACTGTTATAGACCTATAAGTTCTTTGGCCTTTTTCTTGAATATCTTTAGGGAGTAATTTATCATTAATTGAAAGAAACCATCTGACTCTTGCCTTTTCAAATTCAAGAAAACCAGCTGCTCTATCGTGAGTATGGAGATGAACAATATTTGATTTCACGGGTCCAAATACCCAAGATAACATATCGTAGAAATGAATGCCTATATTTGAGGCTATTCCACCAGATTTTGATATATCACCTTTCCAGGAAGTATAATACCAATTACCTCTTGAAGTTAAATATGTCAAATCAACATCATGAATTTTAGAATCAGATGCTAAAGATATCTTCTCTTTAAGCTTAATAATACTCGGATGAAGTCTTAATTGCAAGATAGTATTCACTTTGCCATCATATTCATTTTCAATGTTTTTTAATGCGTCCAAATTCCAAGGATTGAGAACTAAAGGTTTTTCACAAATAGCGTTTGCTCCACTTCTTAAAGCCATTCGAATATGCGAATCATGTAAATAGTTCGGGGTACAAATACTGATAAAATCCAAATCAATATTTTTACGCCTCAATTTTTCAATGTGCCTATCAAACCTTTCAAATTCAACAAAAAAAGATGCGTTGGGGAAAAAACTATCCATAATCCCAACACTATCAAAATTATCCAAGGCAACCAAAAGATCATTATTTGTTTCTTTTATGGCCCTAAGATGACGGTGAGCTACATAGCCAGCGACTCCGATAAGTGCAAAGTTTTTCATTTATTAATTCTTTTGATTAAAATATATTGTTGTCTAATTTAGTAAAGTGATTTTTAAACTTAATAAAAAAAGCATTAAATTATTTTATTAAATAAGCTAAGATATGTGATAAATATAAACGGCTTCGCCATGGTCAATCCCAATTGATTTTGAGAAAAACTCACAATAATGACAGGATAGGTATAAGGAACCTACTTGCTTATGACTCAAAAAAGTCAAATTATGGCTAACTCTGTTGTCGAATATGAAATTTTATGATAGTTGATGTTTAATTGATTGCTCAATGATTCTATTAAACTGACAATCAGAATACTTCAACTTTAAGAAAAGACTATATAATAACAGGGGAAACTATAATAAACTTTTTAAATTCGTCAAATATATTATTTATAAAATAGTATAACGATTGAATCCCAATTTAAGTATAACTTTGGACGATTTAATCCAGTTTTTACTAATTCTTTCTGTATTTTTGAAAATAGAACATGAATTATAGAAGCAACTGATTAAATCCAGATTTTAGATGAAATTTAAAAATCTTTTTATACGGTTATCTAGGTTCATTCCAGATTCGTTATATATAACGATCTTGTACAAGAAAAGAAATGGCAAGTATCCGAATTTAAAAAATCCTCAATTATTTACGGAGAAAATACAATGGCTTAAATTAAATGATAGATCTGATTTTCATACTATTTGCGCAGACAAGTATGCTGTGCGTAAATATATATCGGAAGAAATAGGAGAAAAATATTTAGTACCATTGTTATTTTCAACTAAGAACGTGAAAGATTTACATCCTAAAAGACTTCCTGATTACCCATTTATAATTAAGACAAATCATGATTCTCAAGGAAATCAAATAGTTATGTCAAAGACCAAGCTTGATTTCCCAGAATTAAGATCAAGATTTGAAAAAAAATTAAAGACTCGATACTATAATGTGGATAAAGAATGGCAGTATAAAAATATAAAACCAAGAATTTTAATCGAGAAGTTACTTCTTGACAAAAATAATAACATACCAAATGATTACAAATTTCTTTGTTTTAACGGGAGGGTCTTGTTAATTCAGGTAGATACGGAACGAGATCAGAAAGATCAGTTAAGATTTTTTTATGACAAGGATTGGAACAAATTAGACATAGATGGAGAGATTCTGAACATTTTAACCAAAAAAGGTCATTCCTCAGATTCCGAGGTTGAAGAACCTTTCAACTTAAAAAAAATGATAAAATATTCAGAGAAAATTGCCAGGAACTTTGATTTTGTCAGAGTTGATTGGTATGAGGTTGATAAAATACTGTACTTCGGGGAAATCACATTCCATCCGGCAGGAGGATTTAACGGTTTTGTTTCAGCCGAATGGGATAAAAAATATGGCAATCTACTAAATCTATCCGAAAATTAATGAGAAGACGAGTGTCAAAGAACCATTACTTTTTTGACCATTAAATTATTCGCATTATACACTCTTAAATAATACACCCCTTTAGAAAGCCTCGATACATCTATTTGTTTTGAAAATCCAGATATGTTTTGTGAAATTTTATCATAATGCACAATTTTCCCTTCCATATTTAAAATATTTAAATCAAAACTTTCTGATTCATCATTCTGAACTGCTATATTAATAAACTCTTTTCCAGGATTTGGATAAACTGTAAGATCTTCACTGAAACTCGTATTCACTCCATTTTGGTTACAGTTTATTACACTTATTGAATATTGAGCTAAATAATATTCTCCATTTTTCTCAACTCTCACTGAGTAAACTGTAGACTCATCCGGGCTCACATTTATACTTGAGTTTGTTTCACCTGTGCTCCATTGATAATTATCTCCACCTGTCACATATAGATTCGTACTTTCACCTGAACAGAGAGTATTTTTACCTGTTTCAGAAAATATTTGAATTTCCGGAGCGACTACTGTTATAAGCACCTGGTCTGTATCCTCACATCCATTTTTTTTCACTACAACTGTATATTCTGTGGTTTCTAGTGGCGTAACTTCTATTTCTCTAGATTTACTGCCATTACTCCAAATATATTCATCTCCTCCCGAGGCAACAAGAGTAATGGAAGAGCCCGGTTCGATTGTACGATCATCTCCTGCATCGGCTACTACATCTGTCACAAATACATTAACACTATCAGTATCAGAACCGTTACTATTGTACACGATTACATTGTAAACAGTATTTTCAGTTGGATTTACTTCAATACTAGATGTTGATTCATTCGTACTCCAAAGATAATTTTCACCTCCTGAGGCTGTCAAGGTAATCGATTCTCCTTTGCAGATGCTAACATCTTGTCCTGCATTGGCTTTAGGCTTTTCTTGATTTGTGTCCACCGTTACGATGACTTGGTCAAAATCCTCGCAGCTACCATTTGAAACAATAACTGTATACTCGGTTGTAGTACTTGGACTTACAGTTATGCTTTTCGTTCTTTCCCCATTGCTCCATAAGAAAATATTTCCACCACTTGCTGTTAAGGTTACCAACTCCCCAACATCAATTGAAACATCATTTCCTGCCGATGCTTGAATCTGATCTACAAATACAGTTATTGAATCCAATGTCGAAATCCCATCATTATACCCAATAACTTCATATGTTGTAGTTCTATTTGGACTCACAAAGATATTAGATGTTGTTTCCCCTGTATTCCATAAGTAACTTTGAGCTCCTTTAGCGCTTAATTCAACTTGATCGCCGCTGCAAATATATCGATCTTCACCCAAATCAAGATTATTGGATCCTTGCAATCTCTCAATAAATTCAAAAGCTCCAATATCCGAAGAGGAACCCTGGGGTCTGTGATTACCTTCAAAATCTGTTTTGACTGATTTCAAATCTTTACCCGCATCAATAAGCTTACTGGTTGATTTAAGTCTAAAATTATTCGTTTTCGGGTCAACAAAACCAGGTTCCTCAGAAATATTTGAAGAACCCACTAATGATTGCCAACTTCCAAAAAAGTTCGAATTGGAGAATGATTGCCCAACTTTATATCCTTGACTCTTAACATTAACAATATTACAATTTATCCATTCGTTGGATGATGATTTTGGTAATATTTCATAGTTTTTCCAAAAAAGGGAAGCATTAAAAATGGTTAAGTTAAAGAATTTATTTCCCTTAACTTCAGGCTTGTACTCTTCTGATTTTCCCCTATGAAATAAAACATAATTTGCATTTACAATAACAAGATTTTGCAATATATTGTAATATGCGCTCCCGTCGCCAGCCTCTTTCGTTGCCGAAAAATCAATACCTTTATTTACATTAACAAACAAACCATCTTCCACAACATTATTATTCGCTCCATCTCTTATTTGAATTCCTAATTCAGTGTCATACGCTTTTAATCCTCGAACTACATTATATGCGCATCCACCTCTTCTTAATTCAACTCCTCTAACCCCTCCAGTAGCCTCATGTCCTTGAATCAAATTATATTCTGTCTCCCCTTGAATGTCTCCAGATAAACTAAATCCATGTTCCCAATCCTTTCCGTCATTTAAAATCTTTTTCGATAAATTGTTGAAAAAAATATTGTTCCTCCCTTTCACAGAGTAATAGTAGTCCATTTTTAATGCTCCAGAATCCTCTCCATAAGCTTCGCAATTTGCGACAAAATTGTGACTTCCACCAATATTAAAAGCAGCAACTGACGCATTTATCGAAATACAATTGGTGATTCTATTATTCTGACCGGAATAGAAATGTATTCCATTATCACTTGTCCCAATACCAGAATTTCTAATGACACAATTATCCAATCCAAGGTTACTTCCTCCATTGCTTATAATTCCTTTTCGAAAGTTTTGAAATTGTAGATTTTTGACAATGATATAATCTCTGTTCGTAACTCCACTAGCCGCTAATGATAGACCAGTTCCTTTTGATCTATCCCCTCCTTCCATCAAAGGAGCTTCAGATCCATCAAGAGATTTACCCTTTTCATATTTATAATATCTGATTCCATTCAAATCTCCTGGAATTTCGCTATAACCTTGAATCACTACAGGCTCAGATTTTGAAGTCTTTGGCAATGCATTCCATAATCTTAGCTCATCATTTCTATATATTCCTTTTTTTACATGTATAATTGCACCTCCTTGAGTTATAGCTTTAATAGCTTCAGATATACTTTTAAAAGCAGTATTTTGTGTCTTCCCATCACCCGAAGATTTTCGAGTTGAATCAACATACCAGCTTTGATTAAAATTAGCTGAAAGCTGAATCTTGTTTTCTATCGCTACTAAGTTAAAATCCTCCACGGTACCATCACCATTTTCTAGCCGAATCGTGGAATTATCCCAATAAGTAAAAGCCTTAGTGACCTCAAAAAAGTTGTTTACTCTGTTTATTCCCTTAATCGTATTTTGAGAAAGTTTAAACCCCTGAACAGTCAAAGTTGAAATATCTCCTGAGACATCGAAATATATTCTTGTCGGATTACTTGATTCAATCCGAAAATTCGATAAAAAAGCCTCCTTGTTCTGTCCGTATAAACATACGGTGAAAAGTAGCACCAATTTCAATGATAAAATCCTACAAGACATAATACATTCTTTAATTCAATAACAACTTTATAAATCATAAATTCTGTGAGTAACAGTAAAATAGGTAAGTTACTGTAGAGAGAGAATTTAAAAATAGATTCTAAGTATAAACGACTTTTTAAGATGTATATTGCTCTTTATAGAATGAATTATATTAGTAATATTTTGGTTGTAATTTGTTTAATCGAATTTGAGACATGAACTATGTAGACTCCTTTTGGTAATTCAGATAAGTTATATGTAATCTGCTTTAATATCAAAAGATCGGAAATTTTATCAAAAAAGACTAAACGTCCGTTAATGTCGTAAATTTTCAATTCTGATTGTTTTTCTATTCCAGTTACCCTAAAATTCACTTCTCCATATGAAGGATTTGGATGAGCCTGAATGGATAAATTATTTACTGATTGTTCTCCACATGATTGATCCACATTAACAAGAACTTGTTCCAAAACAGTTTTACCATTAATTGAAGCACTTACCGTGTAAATCGTTGTTCTTTTTGGACTCACCTCAATCGAAGCTTTTTCATCTCCAGTACTCCATTTGAAACTGCCGTTTCCATTAGCGCTGAGAACAATTTTTTCACCAACGCAGATTGTCCAGTTTTTTTCAACTTCTATTGACGGATTGAGAGGTATTTCCTCGATGTTTTTTTCTACACTAATCTGTATAGAATCCGAATCTTGACAACCATTTTTAAACGCAGTAACACTTATTATAATAGTCTCCTCTGGTCTTATTACAATTGACTCCGTTGATTCACCATTACTCCATTCATATGTATCTCCTCCAGATGCGGTCAATTTCACCTCTTCACCTTGCTTAATGGTTAAATTTCGTCCTAAATCTAAATTAATATCTTCAACATACACAGTAACATCGGCCGTGTCACTTGTCCTTCCATCAGTTCCTTCAACAGAAAAAGTAGTCGTTTCGGTAGGATTTACAACAATACTTTTACCACTCTCACCATTACTCCATTTATAGGAGACACCTCCGGTTGCAGATAATGTAACTGTCTCTCCGACACATATTGATCTATCACTCCCGGCTGAAACAAGAATTTCTTCTTCAATCAAGGATTCAACAAATACATTTACTTCATCACTATCCTCACAATCCCCGGATTTTACCTTTACCTCATAACCTTTTGTCTTTGTGGGACTGACCGTAATACTTTGGGTCGTTTCTCCAGTACTCCAAAGATAAGTGTCACCTCCCGTCTGT
>NZ_JAIUZR010000001.1 GCF_020171465.1 Lutimonas saemankumensis | reverse complement strand
CAATGTTACTTCATCTCCTTCCTCTATGCTGACATCCTTACCCGCATTCGCTCGAACTTCATTTACAGTGACCTTGACTTTTGCCTCATCCGTGGTGATCCCATCTGAAACTGTAACCGTATATGTAGTTGTCTCTTCTGGACTAATCGTAATCTCTGAAGAAGTAGATCCTGTACTCCAACTGTAGGTATCACCTCCACCGGCCGATAGCACAACCTCTTCTCCCTTACAAATACTCAAATCATCATTTACTACAGCTACAACTGGTGGTGTCGACTTTTTAACCGTCACTTTCACTCGATCACTATCCTCACAATCCCCGGATTTTACCTTTACCTCATAACCTTTTGTCTTTGTGGGACTGACCGTAATACTTTGGGTCGTTTCTCCAGTACTCCAAAGATAAGTGTCACCTCCCGTAGCTGTCAATGTTACTTCATCTCCTTCCTCTATGCTGACATCCTTACCCGCATTCGCTCGAACTTCATTTACAGTGACCTTGACTTTTGCCTCATCCGTGGTGATCCCATCTGAAACTGTAACCGTCAAGGTAATCGTTTTTGAAGGGCTTATTGTTATCGTTGGAGTTGTCTTTCCGTTACTCCATTTATATTTCTTTCCTCCTGTTGCTGTTAAAGTAACTTTTTCTCCCTTGCAAATTGAAACATCATCTCCGGCATCTGCATTTATCGTATTGATCGTTTTTTCACCGTATTCATAAGCACCAATATCATGAGAACTACCTTGTGGTCTTTTACTACCTTCAAAATCCATTAAAACTGAACTCAACTTTTTTCCCGCATTGATCAATTTACTTGTTGATTTTAATCTAAAATCTCTATTATTTTTATTTCTAAAAGCCGGATCCTTTGAAATATTGGATGATTTACCCACTAATGATTGAAAACTACCGTAAAAATTCGAATTGGAAAAGGACTGTCCATTACTAAATCCTTGACTCGATACATCAATAATATTACAATTCACCCATTCGTTTGAAGAAGTTTTTGGTTTTACCTCATAATTAGACCATAATGTATTTGAATTCACAATTGTCAAATTATAAAATTTATTTCCTCTCACTTCAGGTCGGTCTGCAATTGATCTTCCCCTATGATATAAAACTTTTTTAGCATTTGAAATAATCACATTTCTAAAAGTATTGTTCAGAGCACTTCCAAAACCTGCCTCGTCGGATGCCGAGAAATCAATACCCTTAACTACATTATTGAAAACACTATTCTCAATAATATTATTGTTCGAGCCATCCCTAATTTGAATCCCTAGCTCTGTGTCGTGAGAATATAAAGATCGCACAACATTATGTGAGCAACCTCCCCTTCTTAATTCAATACCTCTAACTCCTCCAGTCGCTTCATGGTTTTCAATCAAATTGAATTCTGTATCTCCTACTTTATCACCTGAGACGCTAAATCCATGTTCCCAATCCTTACCATCTTTCAATATTTTTTTTGAAAGATTATTCATAAATATATTATTTCGACCTTGAAGCGAGAAATAATAATCCATCTTCAGTCCCCCCGAGTCTTCTCCGAAGGCCTTACAATCGTAGACTGCATTAAAATCACCTTCAATATTGAATGCCGCAACGGAAGAATTTATCGAAATAGACTTGGATATTCGAATGTTTCTAGCTTTGAAAAAATGAATTCCATGATCCCTTGAACCCGTTCCAATATTTCTAACGACACAATTTTCTACAATCAAATTTTTACCTTGATTACTCATAATTCCTTTTTGGAAATTTTGAATTTGAATATTCCGAAGGATTATAAAATCTCTATTTGTAACTCCATTCCCTCCCGCCAGAGAAATTGCGGTTCCTTTCGACCGGTCTTTTCCATCAAGCAATGGAGCTTTGGTTGCTTCCAATTTTTTTCCTTTCGAATAGGTATAAAAATTCACACCATTTAAATCACCTGGTTTACTCCTGTACCCTTGTAAAATAAAAGGATTAGACTTGGAACTTGCAGGTAGAACCCCCCATAATTGAATAAATTCCCCGCCATAATTACCTGCCTTAATATGAATAGTAGCTCCTCCCTTTTTAATTGATTTTACAGCCTCCATAATCGTCTTAAACGCAGAATTAGGGGATTTTCCATCTCCCGACCTTTTTATCTTTGAATTAACATACCATTCCTCACGTTTTGCTTTAGGTTCATTTATTTTGTTTTTAATATGAGTTAATGCGAAATCCGAAACAACCCCATTTCCCTTTTCTAATCTAATAGTGTTGTTATCCCAGAAACTGAATGATTTTTTTACTGTAAAATATTTTGAATTCTTATTCAATCCCGATATTGAATTACCGGAAATTTTGAAGCCCTGAATACTCAATTTGGAAATATTACCTTCAACATCAAAATAAATACGATCTTTATGCGCATTTTCAATTCTGAAATTTGATATTTTAGCAGAATTAGATTGTGAATAAATAATGTTACTTCCTAAGAAAAATAACAAAATCAAATTTAACTGGTATAATAGTTGAACCCTCTTTTTCATAGACAAATTTGAACAGCATTGAATCACCAAAGTATAGTTGGATTTCTGTATTTATTAATTGGGGGAATAACTAGTAATCTTAATAATAACAATCACAATGCATAAATCTTTGTTATCATCAAAAATTCCACGGCGAAAGTATCCTTCAAATCTGAAGAGATTCTAAAGGAATTCATGAATTTTCAAAAAGTTAAATTGTACTAATTACGGGTCTTAAACCATATTTGCGAAGGTGTCAAAAATGGAAGAAAAAACTAGTCGATATCGCAATAAAGGCAGCAATTAATTATCACATTCTCAACAAAATTCAGTTGTTAACAGATTGGGCTAGTTATAAACAAAAAGAAAAAATTTAACTGTTTTTTCGGCTCAAAAAAACCTCTGCCATCATACAGCGTGCACTACCTCCGCCACAGGCTTCGATCGTACTCAGATCGCTTGATAAAAGAGTGGCCTCCTTTGATAAAATTTCAATCTGATCCGGGCTTAAACTGTCATAAGCAGACTGGCTCATCACCGTTATAGCGTCTCCATTCCCATTTATCACCTGCAACATATTACCTGCAAATTGTTCAACCTGTTCCTCGCTAATGTCCAGAATCTGTTTGCCACTGGCCTTGACTTGTCTGATAAAGTTTTTCTTTTCTTTCTTGTCGTCGATACAATCCAGACATGCCACCACGTTATCCCGGGTTACAGCCATCATTACGTTGGTATGGTAGATCAGTTCTCTTTTTCCATCAACGGTCTGGTACGCATGGAAAATAACGGGAGTATATTCAAAATCTTCGCAAAATTCTATAAACAGGTCCTCATCGGCTCTTGGAGACAGAGCGCAATAGGCTATTCTTTGGGCACGATCCAGTACAATACTACCGGTTGCCTCCAGAAACAATCCTTCCTCTTCAGCCGACGTATAATCTACGATCTCTTCTATCACAAAACCTTTTTCTTCCAGAATATCAAATATATCCTCTCTTCTTTCCTGACGCCTGTTTTCGGCAAACATTGGAAATATGCCTACTTTTCCATTTGAATGGAATGAGATCCAGTTATTCGGAAAAATCGAATCTGGAGTATCAGGGACCAGGGTATCCTCCACAACGATAATATTTATACCTGCTTCTCTTAATTTTGATACAAAGGCATCAAATTCTGCAAGAGCCTTTTCCTGGACTTCCTCAGCAGTTAGTCCTTTAATCTCATGCTGGTAATAATTATTTACAGCGGTTTCTTCATTCATTCTGAAAGAAACAGGCCGGATCATTAAAATTGTATTGGTAAGCAGTTTCATTAAATTCTGATGATAATTTCTGGTTATTCTTTAAATTCTAAAAAATTGGAATGGGTCTTTTATTAATCCCGGATCAAGGGTAAGGTGGAACATCTTAACAATCCTTCCTGCTTTCCAATTTCAGCATAAGGGACCTCTTCAACTGTGATGCCCTGATCTCTAAGCCATTGATTCAGTCTTGTAAAACCTGCTTCAGAGACCACAACCTCCTCTGAGATAGAAAAAACATTGGAGTTCATCTCATACATTTCTTCCCTGGTGATTTCAAAAACATTTTCCTTTCCAAAATAATCCACAAGAAACTGATACTCTTCCTCCACCAAAAAACCATTTTTATGCAAAATGGCCTTGTCTTTCCCCACTGGCTGAAAACAACAATCCAGGTGCAAGGCATTGTTTTTGGCATCCGTGTTTGATTTTCTCAATTCAAAAGACTTTACTTTTTTTTCCGGGAACAACTTTCTTAAAAATTCCACCGCTTCTTTGTTGGTTCGTGCCGTAATATAATCAGCATAATCAGGCCCGGTGTAAACACCCACAAAAATATACTCGTTCCAGGGCATAACATCTCCACCTTCTACATGTACCTCCTCAGGAGGAATTATTCTGTTCTCCTTCGCAACCTGGTTATAAACATGATCAATGGCGTCAAGTTCTTCGATCCTGTTGGGTAGGATATTCGAACGTATAAATTTATCCTCAACCACAAAGGCAATGTCCCGGGCGAAAATCTGGTTTACATCCTTCAACACCTTAGGCCTGAATACTTCAACATCATACTTTTTAAGTACCCTTTCAAAGGCACTCATTTCCTTGACCATATCTTCTTCCTTTGGATATGTTCCTGCAAGAATGTTCTCAACGGATTTCGGATCATAGCAGTCCTCGATCTTTGGAACCGGCCCGTTCGATTCAGCCGTACCAAGAACAACGGCTCTTAATCGGGAAGTCTCATTTTGAATATGAAGATTCATAAAATTGAATTTTTCGCAAAAATAAATAAAAAAAACGCGCGCTGATGATAAATAATCATCAACGCGCATTAAAATTTATGAACAATTCAAAATACTTAAAATTGTTCCTTTTTTAAGCCTTATCTTTCCTCAAATGGTTTAAAAGGCCTTAAAGGTTCTCCAGTATACAATTGCCTTGGCCTTCCTATAGGTTCATGATTCAGTCGCATTTCTCTCCATTGAGCGATCCATCCCGGTAATCTTCCAATCGCAAACATAACGGTCATCATTTCTCTTGGGAAACCAAGAGCACGGTAAATAATCCCTGAATAAAAATCAACATTAGGATACAACTTCCTTTGAGCAAAATAATCATCATTAAGCGCTACTTCCTCTAAATGCTTGGCGATAGCCAGTACAGGATCATTGGTTCCCAGATCTTCAAACAGTTCATCAGCAGCCTTTTTGATAATTCTTGCTCTTGGGTCAAAATTCTTATAGACTCTGTGACCAAAGCCCATCAAACGGAAAGGATCATTTTTATCCTTCGCCTTCTGAATATATTTCTCCACATCTCCACCGTCTTTCTGGATATTCTCAAGCATTTCAAGAACAGCCTGATTTGCTCCTCCGTGCAGTCTTCCCCAAAGTGCAGATACTCCGGAAGAAACAGATGCAAATAATCCGGCTTCAGAAGAACCTACGATTCTAACCGTGGAAGTTGAACAGTTCTGCTCATGGTCTTCATGTAAGATTAACAACTCATCCAAAGCTTTGACTGCAATAGGATTCAATACGTATTTTTCTGTTGGGATCCTGAACATCATCTGCATGATATTCTCGATATAATTCAATGAATTATCCCCGTAATTTAGCGGAGTCCCCAGGTTTTTGCTATGTGCCCAAGCTGCAATGACAGGAAACTTACCCATTAACTTGGTAATGGCATCGTACACCTGATCTTCCTTGGTGATATCAACAGTAGCAGGGTTAAATGCAGTTAAGGCTGAAGTCAATGAAGAAAGCATACCCATAGGATGAGCCTTTTTAGGGAATCCGTCAATGATATCTTTCATCTCCTCATTCAAAAGCTGATGATGTTTGATATCTTTTTCCCATTTAGCAAATTGCTCCTTTGTGGGTAATTCTCCAAAAATGATCATATAAGCAACCTCAAGGAAACTGGCCTTTTTCGTCAATTCTTCAATAGCATAACCTCGATGTCTCAGGATTCCTTTTTCTCCATCTAAAAAAGTGATCTTACTTTCACAGGATCCAGTATTTTTAAAACCGGAATCCAATGTAATGATTCCATTGGTAACAGACCTTAATGTTTTCACATTAATGGCTACCTCATTTTCGGTTCCAACAATAACTGGGAATTCGTATTCTTGCCCATTAACAATCAATTTTGCTACTTCTGACATAGGTAATTTTAATTTAATTTTTAATAATTTATTCTACTCGCGAAATTACAAAATAACTCACAATTTTCCTCCTAAATTGAGCTATTTAAGTAACAAAAAAGCTGAACATACATTCAGCTTTTTTTGTTATAAACGATAAGATTTTATCTTACTTTAAAAGCACTCAGCTGAGGGTAATAGGCAACACTGTGCAATTCCTCTTCAATTCTTAACAACTGATTGTATTTGGCCATACGATCACTTCTCGAAGCAGATCCAGTTTTGATCTGTCCGGTATTCAGTGCGACCGCCAGATCAGCAATTGTATTATCTTCTGTTTCTCCCGATCTGTGAGACATTACAGAGGTATAACCTGCGTTATGTGCCATGTTAACCGCAGCAATTGTTTCTGTTAAGGTACCAATCTGATTTACTTTGATCAAAATAGAATTAGCAATTCCGTTATCGATTCCTTTTGCCAATCTCTCAACATTGGTCACAAACAAGTCATCTCCTACAAGCTGAACCGTATCACCGATTTTTTCAGTTAAATACTTCCAGCCATCCCAGTCATTTTCATCCATACCGTCTTCTATAGAAATGATCGGGTATTTTCCGGCCAATTCTGTGATATAATCTGCCTGCTCCTCACTTGATCTGACCACACCTTTATCTCCTTCGAAAATAGTATAGTCATACTTTCCGTCTTTATAGAATTCGGCAGCTGCACAGTCAAGTGCCAACATCACCTCGTCTCCTGCCTTATAACCGGCTTTTTCGATGGCCTTGATGATCGTATCAAGTGCATCCTCAGTCCCGTCAAAAGTCGGTGCAAAACCACCTTCATCACCCACAGCCGTATTTAAACCACGGTCATGCAATAGTTTTTTAAGGTTATGGAAGATTTCGCTACCCATTTTTATGGCTTCAGTAAAGTTTTTCGCTTTAACCGGCATCACCATAAATTCCTGAAATGCGATAGGAGCATCAGAGTGAGATCCACCATTTACAATATTCATCATAGGAACAGGTAAGGTATTTGCACTAACCCCACCCACATATCTGTACAATGGCTGATTCAATTCATTTGCCGCAGCTTTTGCAGTTGCAAGTGAAACCCCTAAAATGGCATTGGCACCTAACTTAGCTTTGTTCGGTGTTCCATCCAGCTCGATCATGATCTGATCTATGGTATTTTGTTCAAAAACAGAATATCCAATTACCTCCTTAGCGATAATCTCATTTACATTTTCAACCGCTTTCAATACTCCTTTTCCCATATAATCATCTCCTCCGTCTCTTAATTCAACAGCTTCATGTTCACCTGTTGAAGCTCCTGATGGAACAGCAGCTCTTCCCAATACACCATTTTCAGTGATCACATCAACCTCAACAGTAGGATTACCTCTGGAGTCAAATATCTGTCTTGCATGAATGTCTAATATAATGCTCATTTTCTTAAAATTTTAATTGTTTTTACTGATGTAAATTTACTAAATATAAAGGGTTTTGGGCCTTTAAACTTGATTAAACTACGATATCGTTTTCGAGATTCTGAACTGGGTTTAAACTCACTTTGACGCCTCGATCATTTCAATAAACTGATCGAATAAATAAGCCGAATCATGAGGCCCCGGGCTCGCTTCAGGATGGTATTGAACAGAAAAACAATTCTTGTCTTTTACGCGCATTCCGGCAAGGGTATGATCATTTAGATGTTCATGAGTAATTTCCAAAATGTCGTGATCCTCTACAGCTTTTTTATCCACAACAAATCCATGGTTCTGAGACGTTATTTCTCCTTTACCCGTAATTAGATTCTTCACAGGGTGATTTATCCCACGGTGTCCATTGAACATCTTATAAGTAGGAACGCCATGGGCCAAAGCAATGACCTGATGCCCTAAACAGATTCCAAATAAAGGTAAATCCCGGTCTATGATATCTTTTGCCACTTTTTGAGCATTCTTAAGCGGAGTAGGATCTCCTGGTCCATTAGAAAGAAAATATCCATCAGGATTAAAAGAACTAAGGTCCTCAAACGAAGCATCAAATGGAAACACCTTCACAAAACAATCTCTTTGGGTCAGGTTCCTTAATATATTTTTCTTAATGCCAATATCGAGAGCGGCAATTCTGTATTTCGCATTCTCATCACCTACGGTATAAGGTTCTTCGGTAGATACTTTGGAAGCCAGTTCCAGACCTTCCATTGAAGGAATCGCATCAAGTTGCTCCTGAAGGGCATCCAGATCCGTTTCTGTTGAAATAATGGCATTCATTGCTCCTTTATCCCTGATATAACGTACAAGGGCTCTTGTGTCAACATCTGAAATCGCAACAAAGTTCTGCTTCTTAAAATAGTCAAGAAGCGACTCCTGTGCATTTACCCGGGAATAATCGAAACTAAAGTTTCTGCATACAAGTCCGGAAATCTTGATTCCTTCAGATTCTTCTTCCTGCTCGTTAATTCCATAATTCCCAATATGGGCATTTGTAGTTACCATCAATTGTCCATAATAGGAAGGGTCCGTAAAGATTTCCTGATATCCCGTAGTTCCGGTGTTAAAACAAATCTCACCCACCGCTGTGCCATCTATTCCAACCGATTTACCTTCAAACATGGTTCCGTCTTTCAAGATCAGAATGGCCTTTTTTCTTGTTTCGTATTTCATATCTTATTCTTGTATTCTTTGAGGTTATCTTACGCTAATTCTTTTTTTTTATTCAAAAAAAAAGGATAAGCCAAAAATAGCTCATCCTTTTATCATTTTAAAAACAAAAATCCAATTTATGCTTCATCCTTGTTCTCAGCATCTTTTGATTTAGGTTCTTCAACTTTTTCAGCAACAGCTGTTTCAGCAGCAGGTGCCTCAGCAGCAGGTGCTTCAGCGGCTGGAGCTGATGAAGATTTTTTTCCTCTTCTTCTTGTTGCTTTTTTCTTTTTAGCCTTTGGATTGTAAATTTCATTGTAATCTACCAATTCGATCATTGCCATCGAGGCATTATCTCCCTGACGATTTCCTAATTTAATGATCCTTACATATCCTCCTGGTCTGTCTCCAACTTTAACTGCCACATCCCTGAATAATTCAGAAACAGCATATTTATCTTTCAAACTGCTAAAAACAATCCTTCTGTTATGTGTAGTATCGTTTTTAGATTTTGTGATTAGTGGCTCCACATATTGACGCAAAGCTTTTGCCTTGGCAACTGTCGTATTTATACGCTTGTGCTCGATCAAAGAGCAAGCCATGTTCGCTAACATAGCTTTTCTATGCGCTTTTTTTCTACTTAAATGATTAAATTTCTTTCCGTGTCTCATCTTTCACTTGACTATTTACAATTTGCTATAGCAATAACAAATCTACTCCTTATCTAATTTGTATTTCGTTAAATCCATTCCAAAGGTCAATCCTTTGTTGTTTACAAGTTCATCCAACTCTGTAAGTGATTTTTTTCCGAAGTTTCTGAACTTCATCAAATCGCTCTTGTTGAAAGAAACAAGGTCTCCCAAAGTATCCACTTCAGCAGCTTTCAGACAATTCAAAGCTCTTACTGAAAGATCCATGTCGATCAAGCGAGTTTTCAATAATTGTCTCATATGCAGAGACTCCTCATCATAGGTTTCAGTCTTCGCAATTTCGTCAGCCTCTAACGTAATTCTCTCATCAGAGAACAACATAAAGTGATGGATCAGGATCTTTGCCGCTTCAGTCAATGCATCCTTAGGTGTAATTGAACCGTCAGTGATGATATCGAAAACTAATTTTTCATAATCAGTCTTTTGCTCAACACGGAAGTTTTCAACTGCGTATTTTACATTCTTGATCGGAGTGTAGATCGAATCAATAAAAATTGTTCCAAGAGGAGCAGATACCTTCTTGTTCTCCTCAGCTAAAACAAAACCTCTACCTTTTTCAATCGTGATCTCCAAATCGATCTTCACTTTAGGTTCCATTCTGCATATCACCAAATCCGGATTCAAAACCTGGAAACCAGAAATGAAATTTTGAAAATCTCCTGCAGTCAATTCTTCTTTACCGGTAGTCGATAAAACGACAGTTTCACTGTCCGTATCTTCAATCTGTTGTTTGAAGCGCATTTGCTTCAAGTTAAGAATGATTTCAGTTACATCCTCAACAACCCCTTCGATCGTAGAAAATTCATGTTCAACTCCTTCAATTCTCAATGAAGTTATTGCATATCCGTCTAAAGAAGATAACAACACTCTTCTCAAGGCGTTACCAACTGTTAGTCCGTAACCGGGCTCTAAAGGTTTAAACTCAAACCTACCGTTAAAATCAGTAGATTCAATCATCAATACTTTATCCGGTTTCTGAAAATTTAATATTGCCATAAGTTTGTTACTATCTTTTAGGGTTATTTAGAGTATAATTCAACGATAAACTGCTCGTTAATGTTTTCTGGAATTTGAATTCTTTCAGGAACAGTAACAAATCTTCCTTCCAGGGTTTCCTGATTCCAAGATAACCACTCATAAACATTCGATTTAGCTGCTAAAGAACTTTCAATGGCTGTTAAAGATTTTGACTTCTCTCTTACTCCAACAACATCACCTTCTTTTAAAAGATAAGAAGGAATGTTCACGATCTCACCATTAACAGTAATATGTCTGTGCGATACTAATTGACGCGCACCACTCCTTGAAGGAGAAATACCTAATCGGTATACTACGTTGTCCAAACGAGACTCACACAATTGAAGTAAAACCTCACCAGTAATACCTTTACTTCTCTGAGATTTTTCAAAAAGCTTGCGGAATTGACGTTCTAAAATACCATAGGTATATTTTGCTTTTTGCTTCTCTTTAAGTTGAAGTGCGTATTCAGATTGCTTACCTCTTCTTTTGTTGGCTCCGTGTTGTCCCGGAGGATAATTTCTTTTTTCTAACGCTTTGTCATCCCCGAAGATTGGTTCTCCAAACTTACGGGCAATTTTTGATTTTGGTCCTGTATATCTTGCCATCTTATTAATTTATTTAAGGGATTATGAATTAAGGCAGTCCTTCGATAATCTTTTTCCTTAGTTTCTAAAATATGTATTAAACTCTTCTTCTTTTTGGAGGTCTGCACCCATTATGTGCAATTGGAGTCACATCGATTATTTCAGTAACTTCGATCCCGTTGTTATGCAGGGTTCTAATTGCAGACTCTCTACCGTTACCAGGTCCTTTTACATAGACCTTTACTTTTCTCAATCCAGCTTCATGAGCAACTCTTGCACAATCTTCAGCAGCAGTTTGAGCGGCATATGGAGTATTCTTTTTAGAACCTCTAAATCCTTGCTTTCCTGCACTTGACCAAGAAATAACATCTCCTTTTTTATTTGTCAAAGAGATGATGATATTGTTGAATGAAGCAGTGATATGCGCCTCACCAACAGCATCTACGATAACTTTACGTTTTTTTACGTTTTTTGAACTTGACTTTGCCATCTTGTTAACTATTATTTAGTTGCTTTCTTTTTACCAGCTACAGTTTTTCTCTTTCCTTTACGAGTTCTAGAATTGTTTTTAGTTCTTTGCCCTCTTAACGGAAGCCCAGCTCTGTGTCTGATACCTCTGTAACATCCTATGTCCATTAAACGTTTGATGTTTAACTGAACTTCAGATCTCAATTCACCTTCGATGGTCAATTTGCCCACCTCTCCACGAATGTTGGCGATCTGCTCATCATTCCAGTCCTGAACCTTGATGCTCTCGTCAACTTTTGCGTTTGCTAAAATCTCTTTAGCTTTACTTCTTCCGATTCCAAAGATATAGGTCAATGCTATTACACCTCTTTTATTCTTTGGGACGTCAATTCCTGCTATTCTTGCCATAATTATCCTTGTCTTTGTTTAAATCTAGGATTCTTTTTGTTGATTACATATAATCTGCCCTTTCTGCGCACTATAATGCAGTCGGCACTTCTTTTCTTTACTGATGCTCTTACTTTCATCTCGTGTTGTCTTTAATATCTATAAGTAATTCTCGCCTTAGTTAAATCATAAGGGCTCATTTCTAATTTTACCTTATCTCCTGGTAGCAATTTAATATAATGCATACGCATTTTTCCGGAAATATGTGCGGTTACAATGTGACCGTTTTCCAATTCTACTCGAAACATTGCGTTTGATAATGCTTCAATAATTCTTCCGTCTTGTTCTATTGCTGCTTGCTTTGCCATAGTTAATAAGCTACTTTTCGTTTAGAGCCCGCTTTCATCAATCCATCATAATGACGATTTAACAAGTGGGCGTTAATTTGCTGTAATGTATCTATGGCAACCCCTACCATAATCAGTAATGAGGTACCACCATAGAATATGGCCCAACCCGGTTGAACTCCTGCTTTTGTAATAATGGCAGGAAGTATCGCCAAAAATGCCAGAAATAAAGAACCCGGAAGGGTAACACGTGATAAAATCGTATCGAGGTATTCAGCAGTATCCTTTCCAGGTCTGATACCCGGAACAAATCCTCCGCCTCTCTTTAGATCATCTGCCATCTTATTTGTTGGGATCGTGATCGCTGTGTAAAAGTAACTAAAAATGATGATCAAAACGGCAAATAAAACATTATACCAAAGACCAAAAATGTCAGTAAAAGCAACTCCTATTGATTTAATTACCGAATTCTCAGCATTTGCCATCAATCCAGGAACAAACATCAGCGCCTGAGCAAAGATAATCGGCATAACTCCAGATGAATTTAGCTTCAAGGGAATATACTGTCTTGCTCCTGCCACATCCTGAATGTTACCAGCTACTGTTCTTCTTGCGTACTGAACCTGAATCTTACGAACTGCCGTTACCAACAGCACACTTGCAAAAATAACAACGAACCAGATAACAACTTCGATCAGAATCATGATCAATCCACCATTTGACTGATTGATTCTTGAAGTAGCCTCCTGCATAAATGAAGAAGGGAATACCGCAATAATACCAATCATAATCAATAAGGAAATACCATTTCCAATTCCTTTATCAGTAATTCTTTCACCTAACCACATCGCAAAGATTGTTCCTGTAGTTAACAAAAGAATTGAAGAGAAATAGAACAATGGGCCTGTACCTAATAAGAATGCGCTTTCGGGAATTCCTAAACTTGGCAAACTAATCAAATACGTAGGGGCCTGAATGATCAGGATCGCAATCGTCAGCCAACGAGTGATCTGATTGATCTTCTTTCTCCCGCTTTCTCCTTCTTTTTGTAGTTTTTGAAGATAAGGAACCGCAATTCCCATCAACTGAACCACAATCGAAGCAGAGATGTAAGGCATAATACCCAAAGCCATTACAGACGCCTTTGCAAAAGCTCCTCCTGTAAAGGCATTTAATAATCCTAATAACCCATCGGCTGTTTTGTTGGCCAAACCACTTAACTGCGTAGGATCAATACCTGGTAAAGGCACCTGAGCAGCCAAACGGTAAACTACCATTAAACCTAAAGTTAAAATGATCTTGTTTCTTAGCTCTTCGATTTTCCAGATGTCCTGGACAGTACTTATAAACTTTTTCATTTAATTTTTTTCATTAAATAGTTACAGCTTCACCTCCCGCTTTTTCAATAGCCGCCTTGGCAGAAGCAGTAAATTTATGTACTGAGATATTCAATTTCGCCTTTAACTCTCCTCTTCCTAAAATCTTAACTAAGTCATTCTTTCCTACTAAACCATTTTCCATTAATACTTCCAATGATACAGTATCTTTGATTTTCCCGTCATCAACAAGTTTCTGCAAAGTATCAAGATTCACACCCTGGTATTCTTTACGGTTGATGTTTTTGAAACCAAATTTAGGTACACGTCTCTGAAGCGGCATCTGACCACCTTCAAAACCGATCTTTCTCGAATAACCAGAACGAGATTTCTGTCCTTTATGACCTCTTGTAGCGGTACCGCCCTTTCCAGATCCTTCACCTCTACCAATTCGTTTACCCGATTTTACGGATCCCTTTGCAGGTTTTAAGTTATTTAATTCCATAACCTTAATATCTTATTTGATTTCTTCAACAGAAACTAAATGATTAACTGTTTTTACCATTCCAAGAATCGTTGGTGTAGCATCATGCTCAACCGTTTGATTCATTTTTTTCAAACCTAACGCCTCAAGTGTCAACTTTTGATTTTTAGGACGTCTGATTTTACTGCGTATTTGTTTTACTCTAATTCTTTTCATCGCTAAAAATTAACCGTTAAACACTTTTTCTACAGATATACCTCTTTGTCTTGCAACAGTATGAGCATCTCTTAGGTTCAACAAAGCATCAAAAGTTGCTTTTACCACATTGTGCGGGTTTGAAGAACCCTGAGATTTTGAAAGTACATCATGTACACCTACTGATTCCAATACCGCCCTTACTGCACCACCGGCGATTACCCCGGTACCATGAGAGGCTGGTTTCAAAAACACCCGTGCTCCACCGTACTTACCTTTTTGCTCATGAGGCAATGTTTGATTAATGATCGGAATTCTTACCAAATTCTTCTTAGCATCTTCAATTGCTTTGGCAATTGCTGAAGCAACATCCTGAGATTTACCTAATCCATGACCCACTACACCGTCTCCGTTTCCGACAACCACAATAGCTGAAAAACTAAATGTTCTTCCCCCTTTGGTCACCTTGGTAACTCTTTGTACTCCTACCAAATGATCTTTAAGTTCAAGACCACTGGGTTTTACTCTTTCTACGTTGTTATATTTTTTGTACATGGAATAATCTTAAAATTTTAAACCTCCTTCTCTAGCACCATCTGCTAGGGCTTTTACTCTACCGTGGTATAAATAACCATTTCTATCAAAAGCAGCTGTTTCAATTCCAGCCTTTCCTGCTTTCTCAGCCAATTCTTTACCTACAGCAGTAGCGATCTCTATTTTAGTACCTTTTGCATCTTTCAATGAAAGAGAAGAGGCAGATACCAAAGTTTGTCCTGCAACGTCATCAATTAATTGAGCGGAAATTGCCTTATTGCTTCTGAAAACTGATAATCTAGGTTTCACCGCAGTTCCAGAAACAACTTTTCTGATTCTGTTCTTTATTCGGTTTCTTCTTTGAAGTTTTGTTAATGCCATAACCTTATATTATTATGCAGTTTTACCCGCTTTTCTTCTTAATTGTTCTCCTACATACTTAACTCCTTTTCCTTTGTATGGCTCAGGCTTACGGAAAGAACGAATCTTTGCTGCAACCTGCCCTACCAGCTGTTTGTCATGAGAAGTTAATTTAACCAATGGATTCTTACCTTTTTCAGATACAGTTTCCACTTTCACCTCCGGAGCAACCTCCAGAACGATATTATGAGAAAATCCTAAAGCCAGATCCAATTTTTGTCCTTGATTAGAAGCTCTGTAACCAACTCCTACCAATTCAAGTTCTTTCGACCAGCCTTGTGACACTCCAACAATCATGTTATTGATCAATGCTCTGTAAAGACCGTGTTTAGATTTGTGCGTATTGGCCTCAGAAGGTCTTTCCAAGGTTAACACACCATCTTCGATCTTTACATCAATTTCTTTAATTTCCTGAGACAATTCACCAAGCTTACCTTTTACAGTAACTTCGTTGTCTTTCACTTCAACAGTAACTCCTTCCGGAATTGTTATTGGGTTTTTTCCTATTCTTGACATCTTATCTACTTTTTAATAAACGAAACATAAAACCTCTCCCCCAACATTCTCCTGACGTGCTTTCTTATTCGTCATCACACCTTTTGAAGTAGAAACGATGGCAATTCCCAAACCGTTTAATACTCTTGGCATTTCATGAGCTCCGGCATATTTTCTCAAACCAGGCGTACTCACTCTTTGAAGATTCTTGATCACAGGTTGCTTGGAATCCTTATCGTATTTCAAAGCAATCTTGATAATGTCCTGAACTTTGTTCTCAATGAACTTATAACTCAAGATATAACCCTGATCGAAAAGAATCTTGGTCATTTCTTTTTTTAAGTTCGACGCCGGAATTTCCACTACTCTGTGGCCAGCGCTTGCAGCATTTCTAATTCTTGTTAGATAATCTGCGATTGGATCTGTATACATATATAAATATTTACGGTTTTGGTTTTCGATCTAAACATTCTTTTTCAGATCAAACCTGAAACCAATTAATAATTTTCTACCAGCTAGCTTTTTTTACACCAGGGATCAAACCTTGATTAGCCATTTCGCGAAAAGTAACACGAGATATACCAAACTGACGCATATAACCTTTTGGACGACCTGTCAGTTTACATCTGTTGTGCATACGTATAGGCGAAGCGTTCTTTGGTAATTTTTGCAAAGCTTCATAATCTCCAGCCTCTTTCAGGGCCTTTCTTTTTTCAGCGTATTTTGCAACTGTTTTAGCTCTTTTCACTTCACGAGCTTTCATTGATTCTTTTGCCATCTTATTAATTCTTTTTAAATGGTACCCCTAATTCGTGTAAAAGTGATTTTGCTTCTTTATCCGTATTGGCTGAAGTAACAAAGGTGATGTCCATACCACTAATCTTGTTAACTTTATCAATATTGATCTCAGGAAAGATAATTTGTTCCGTAATACCCAAATTATAATTTCCTCTTCCGTCAAAACCGTTAGCCTTTACGCCTTTAAAATCTCTTACCCGAGGTAAAGAGGCAGTAACTAGTCTGTCTAAAAATTCGTACATCTTGTTCTTACGTAAAGTTACTTTTGCACCAATTGGCATACCCTTACGCAATTTAAATGTTGCGATATCCTTCTTTGAAATTGTCGAAACAGCTTTCTGTCCAGTGATCTGAGTTAACTCATCAACAGCATATTCGATCAACTTTTTATCTGCGATTGCAGCACCAACGCCCTTGCTAATTACTATCTTCTCCAATTTTGGAACCTGCATTACATTTTTGTAACCAAATTCTTCGGTTAAAGCAGAAATAATTCTGTCGTTGTAATCTTTTTTAAGTCTTGGCATATTTTCCATAACTATAATACTTCTTTAGATTTTTTTGAAAACCTAACTTTTTTATCACCTTCCATTCGGAAACCAACTCTGGTCGTTTCGCCGTTTTCAACCAACATTAAGTTTGAAAGGTGTAAAGAAGCCTCCTTTTTTACAATACCTCCTTGTGGATTCTCAGCACTCGGTTTCGTGTGTTTTGAAATCATATTCACACCTTCAACGATCGCTCTGTTCTTATCTCTAAGAACTTTGATCACTTTACCTTCTTCACCTTTATGGTCACCGGCCATTACCCTTACGGTATCTCCTGTTTTAATTTTTAGCTTTGTCATCTTTCTACAAATTAAAGCACTTCAGGTGCCAATGATACAATTTTCATGAATTGCTTTTCACGAAGCTCTCTTGCTACAGGACCAAATACACGAGTTCCTCTCATTTCACCAGAAGTTGAATCTAATAACACACATGCATTATCATCAAAACGGATATAAGATCCATCCTTACGTCTAACTTCCTTTTTGGTTCTGATCACAACTGCCTTCGAAACCTGGCCTTTTTTGGCTGTTCCATTTGGAGTAGCCTGCTTCACTGAAACCACAATTTTATCTCCTACTGAAGCGTAACGTTTTTTCGTTCCGCCAAGCACACGGATCACCAAAGCCTCTTTTGCTCCTGTATTGTCCGCTACCGTTAATCTTGATTCTTGCTGTAACATAATTATTTAGCTCTTTCTAAGATTTCTACTAATCTCCAACGTTTTGACTTGCTCAAAGGACGCGTTTCCATGATTCTCACTGTATCACCTTCATTACAATCGTTGTTCTCATCATGTGCCACATACTTTTTGGTGTTCAATACGAACTTACCATACATTGGATGCTTTACTCGTTTCACTTCAGATACTACAATGGATTTCTCCATTTTATTACTTGAAACTACTCCTATTCTTTCTTTTCTAAGATTTCTTTTTTCCATCTCTTCAAATCAATTACAATTATTGTAATTCTCTATTAGTTAATTCTGTGGCGATTCTTGCAACCGTTCTCCTCAAGTTTCTTAATTGTAACGGAGATTCCAATGGAGAAATAGCATGCGCAAGTTTCAGATCAGTATAGTTCTTTTTGAAAATAGCTAACTTTTCCTGTAGCTCTTCTACTGATAATTCTTTAATTTCTGATTGTTTCATGTTTTCTTTGTTAAATTTAATGCTATGCTCACCATTAATCGGCTCACATATCTTAAAAATTAAGCGTTGTCAAAATCTCTTGCAACCACAAATTTTGTTCTTACGGGTAACTTCTGAGCAGCAAGACGCAATGCTTCTCTGGCTACTTCAATGGGTACTCCTCCAACTTCAAACATAATTCTTCCGGGTTTTACAACTGCCACAAAATATTCTGGGGCTCCTTTACCTTTACCCATACGAACCTCTAAAGGCTTTTTAGTAATAGGCTTGTCCGGAAAAATTTTAATCCATAAACTACCTTGTCTTTTCATGTATCTCGTTGCAGCAACCCTTGCCGCCTCGATCTGACGTGAGGTAATTAAATCCTGGTCTAATGACTTAATACCGAACATACCATTTGAAAGCTGGTGGCCTCTCTGGGAGTTACCCTTCATGTTCCCCTTGGCTTTCTGTACCTTACGATATTTTACTCTTTTTGGTTGTAACATTTTCTACGTCTTAAAAAATTTATCTACGAGATTTATTCCTTCCTGGACCTTTACCGCCACCTTGTTTACCTTTCTTAGAAAGACCAACTAACGGAGATAATTCTCTCTTACCATAAACCTCACCTTTCATAATCCAAACTTTCACACCTATTTTACCATAAGTGGTACTCGCTTCTTCCAAGGCATAATCTATATCTGCTCTAAAAGTAGAAAGAGGAATTCTTCCTTCTTTATAAGACTCAGATCTAGCCATTTCAGCACCGTTCAAACGACCTGAAATCTGTACTTTAATACCTTCTGCGTTCATACGCATCGTTGCAGCGATAGCCATTTTGATTGCTCTCCTGTATGAGATTCTGTTCTCAATCTGACGAGCAATACTTGCTGCTACTAATTTTGCGTCAAGTTCCGGACGTTTGATCTCGAAGATATTAATCTGCACTTCCTTACCTGTGATTTTCTTAAGCTCTTCTTTCAACTTGTCTACCTCCTGGCCGCCTTTTCCGATAATGATACCTGGTCTGGCAGTAGTGATAGTAACGGTTACAAGTTTAAGTGTACGCTCTATAATCACACGTGAAACACTTGCTTTATATAATCTAGCATGGATATATTTACGGATCTTGCTGTCCTCAGCAATTTTATCTCCGTAGTCATTTCCACCGTACCAGTTAGATTCCCATCCTCTGATGATTCCTAATCGATTTCCTATTGGATTTGTCTTTTGTCCCATGCTTAAATTAATTGCTTAAATTATTAGTTCCCAAAACCATTGTTACGTGGTTTGAACGTTTTCTGATCCTATGCGCTCTACCCTGAGGTGCAGTACGCAGTCTTTTCAACATAGTCGCGCTGTCAACATAAATTTCTTTAACAAAAAGTCCTGCATCTTCAATGCTTTCATCTTCGTTTTTAGCCTGCCAGTTAGCAATTGCCGACAACATTAACTTTTCAAGATTTACTGAAGCCTCTTTCGGATTGAATTTCAAGATCTGAAGTGCTTTTTCAACTTCAACACCTCTGATCAAATCAGCTACTAAACGCATCTTTCTTGGAGATGTAGGACAACCATTAAGTTTAGCAACGTATGTGTTCTTACGTGCTTCTTTCAGTTGATTTGCTCTTAATTTTTTTCGAACTCCCATAACCTACTATTTTTTACCTTTATTTTTCGCTCCTGCATGCCCACGGAATGAACGTGTTGGAGAAAATTCACCTAATTTATGACCTACCATATTTTCAGTAATATAAACCGGTACAAACTGACGGCCATTGTGAACACCGATTGTCTGTCCCACAAAATCAGGAGTTATCATAGATGCTCTTGACCAGGTTTTGATTACTGATTTCTTTCCTGAGTCTATATTCTTCTGCACTTTCTTTTCTAAAGCGTGAAAAACATAAGGTCCTTTTTTTAACGAACGTGCCATACTTTCTAACTAATTATTTTTTTCTACGTTCAACGATTTGCTTATTGCTCGCTTTAGTCTTGGAACGGGTCTTATAACCTTTTGCAGGAATACCGTTCTTAGATCTTGGGTGTCCACCTGAAGCTCTACCTTCACCACCACCCATCGGATGGTCAACAGGGTTCATTGCAACAGGACGTGTTCTTGGACGTCTTCCTAACCATCTGCTTCTACCAGCTTTACCTGATACAGTCAACTGATGATCTGAATTTGAAACAACACCAATGGTTGCCTTACACGTAAGTAAGATCATTCTGATCTCACCTGAAGGCAATTTGATTGTCGCGTATTTTCCTTCTCTCGCCATTAACTGAGCAAAAGTACCTGCGCTTCTTGCAATAACAGCTCCCTGTCCAGGACGCAATTCAATACAAGAAATCACCGTACCCAATGGAATATTGCTCAAAAGCATTGTGTTTCCAATTTCCGGAGCCACCTTTTCGCCAGAAATTACTTCCTGACCCACTTTTAATCCATTTTGGGCGATGATATATCTCTTTTCTCCGTCTGCATAGTTCAGCAAAGCAATGTATGCTGACCTGTTTGGATCGTATTCTATTGTCTTTACAGTAGCAGGAACACCATCTTTATTTCTTTTGAAATCAATAACACGGTATCTTCTTTTATGACCACCACCTAAAAAGCGCATAGTCATTTTTCCTTCACTGTTTCTTCCTCCTGTTCTTTTGATCGGAGCCAAAAGACTTTTTTCGGGTTTATCAGTCGTTACAACATCAAAATCCGTAACAACTTTAAATCGTTGTCCTGGAGTAATCGGTTTTAATTTTCTTAATGCCATCTTATTTTCTTAGATATTGCTATAAAAATCAATGTTCTCTCCTTCAGCCAACTGAACAACGGCTTTCTTGTAAGCGCCTTTAACACTCGCAACCAGTCCTTTCTTGGTATACTTGGTGGTACGCTTTACCGGATAGTTCATAGTTCTAACGCCCTTAACAGTCACGCCATAAGCGGATTCTACAGCTTCTTTAACTTCTATCTTATTAGCTTCTTTTTTCACAACAAAACTAAAGCAGTTACTCAACTCACTCTGGTCCGTTGCTTTTTCCGTAATAATAGGTTTTATCAATATACTCATGACCCTTATTTGCTAAAATTAGATTCAATTTCCTCCAAACACGATTCAGAAATAACAACTTTGTTCGCATTAAGAACTTTGTAAGTGTTTAATTCTGAGCCGTTTATGACATTAGCTCTCTTCAAATTTCGTGATGACAAATATACATTATTATTTGACCCATCCAACACAAACAAAGATTTTTTGTTTTCCAACTCCAAGGCTTTCAAAATATTAGTAAAGTTTTTAGTCTTTGGAGTGTCAAAATCAAACTTCTCTATGACTAGAATATTCTCCTCTTTTGCCTTGATCGAAAGCGCTGACTGACGAGCCAGTTTCTTAAGACCCTTGTTCAATTTGAAAGAGTAATTTCTCGGTCTTGGACCAAAAGCTCTACCTCCGCCTCTGAAAATAGGAGACTTTATACTTCCTGCCCTTGCAGTACCTGTACCTTTTTGTTTTTTGATCTTACGTGTACTACCCACGATTTCAGCTCTTTCTTTAGCTTTGTGAGTACCTTGACGTTTGTTAGCCAAATGTTGTTTCACATCCAGATAAATAGCGTGGTCATTTGGTTCAATACCAAAAACAGCTTTCGAAAGCTCAACACTTCTTCCGGTTTTTTTCCCGTTGATATCTATTACAGCTACTTTCATTATTTCTGAATAATTACATATGAATTTTTATGACCAGGAACAGCACCTTTTACTACTAAAAGATTTTTGTCCTTTACCACTTTTAAAACTCTAAGGTTTTGAACCTTCACTTTTTCTCCACCCATTCTACCGGCCATTCTCATGCCTTTAAAAATACGAGCCGGATAAGACGCCGCACCAACAGAACCAGGAGCCCTGTTCATACTTTGCTGTCCGTGAGTTCTTTCAGATCCCGCAAAACCATGACGTTTTACAACTCCCTGAAAACCTTTTCCTTTAGACGTACCTGATACATCTACGAATTCCCCTTCTTCAAAGTGATCTACTGAAATTTCATCACCTAATTTAAAATCTTGCTCAAATCCCTGGAATTCAACGACACGTCTTTTAGCAGATGAACCGGCTTTTTTAAAGTGCCCGTTAAGCGCCTTGTTAGACTGCTTTTCTGCTTTGTCATCGAAACCAAGTTGCAAGGCTTCGTACCCGTCAACCTCTTTGGTTCTGACTTGGGTAACCACACAAGGACCAGCTTGAATAACGGTACATGGAATATTCTTTCCATTCTCATCATAAATACTGGTCATTCCTATTTTTTTTCCTATTAACCCAGACATTTTCTATTATTTAATTATTGTTCTCTATTTAAAAAAACAGGGTCAAAATATCTTCAACCCTGAATATATTTTTCCGTTTTTCCCTCGTCAATCGCTCAGGACAAGTAACTGAAATTTCCTTTTCAGCCTTTGATCAGTTCAATCCCCTGGATTAAACTTTAATCTCTACTTCAACCCCACTTGGTAACTCAAGCTTCATTAAAGCATCAATTGTTTTCGATGAAGAACTGTAGATGTCTAAAATTCTTTTGAACGCACTCAATTGAAACTGCTCCCTTGACTTTTTGTTAACGTGTGGCGAACGTAATACCGTAAAAATTTTCTTATGCGTTGGTAATGGAATTGGCCCATTTACAACAGCACCGGTATTCTTCACTGTTTTTACAATCTTTTCAGCAGATTTATCTACTAAGTTATGATCGTAAGACTTTAATTTAATTCTAATTTTCTGACTCATTTTTCTTTTATTAGTAGATTAACCTTGTGCTTTTTTGATCACTTCTTCAGAAACACTTGACGGAGTTTTCTCATAATGAGAGAATTCCATGGTAGAAGTCGCTCTACCAGATGACAAGGTTCTTAAAGTAGTTACATAACCAAACATCTCAGACAAAGGAACATGCGCCTTAACAACTTTTGCTCCAGCTCTGTCGTCCATAGCATTAACCTGACCTCTTCTTCTGTTCAAGTCACCAACTATATCTCCCATGTTTTCCTCCGGAGTAACAACCTCCAGCTTCATGATAGGCTCAAGGATTACTGCCCCAGCTGCTTTAGCTGCTTCTTTGTATCCCATTTTCGCCGCTAATTCGAATGAAAGCGCATCAGAATCCACAGGGTGGAAAGATCCATCCTTTAGAACGATTTTCATCGTATCCATTTCATAACCTGCCAATGGACCATTTTTCATCGCCATCTCAAATCCTTTCTCAACAGAAGGGATATATTCTTTAGGAATATTTCCTCCTTTGATCTCATTGATAAACTGTAATCCATCACCATCAAAATCTTCATCCGCAGGCCCCATGTCAAAAATGATATCGGCAAACTTACCACGACCACCAGACTGCTTCTTGTATACCTCTCTGTGCTGAGCACTTTGAGTAATGGCTTCTTTGTACTCTACCTGTGGCTCACCTTCATTCACCTCAACTTTGAATTCTCGCTTTAAACGATCGATCAAAATCTCAAGGTGAAGTTCGCCCATACCAGAGATAATAGTTTGGCCTGAAGCTTCATCCGTTCTAACCTGGAACGTTGGATCCTCTTCAGCCAGTTTGGCAAGGCCAATTCCAAGTTTATCAACATCAGCCTTCGTCTTTGGCTCAACAGCAACCCCGATAACAGGATCAGGGAACTCCATACTCTCAAGAATAATGGGTGCATTAAGGTCAGACATCGTGTCTCCGGTTTTAATATCTTTAAATCCAACTGCTGCACCAATATCTCCGGCTTCAATGAAATCAACAGAATTCTGTTTGTTCGAATGCATTTGATAGATTCGAGAAATTCTTTCTTTTTTACCAGAACGGTTATTCAGTATGTATGAACCGGCATCCAGTCTTCCTGAATACGTTCTAAAGAATGCCAAACGCCCTACGAAAGGATCTGTAGCGATCTTAAACGCTAAACCAGAAAACGGTTCCTTCACAGAAGGCTTTCTTGAAATTTCCTCTCCGGTTGATGGGTTTGTTCCTACAATGGCATCTTTATCTACTGGTGAAGGCAAGTACCTGCAAACTCCATCCAATAAAAACTGTACACCTTTATTTTTGAAAGCAGATCCACAGATCATTGGGATGATCGCCATGTCCATTACCGCAGCTCTAAGTGCATTATGAACTTCCTCTTCAGTGATCGAATCCTCATCTTCCATGAATTTCTCAAGCAGGTTTTCATCATAAGACGCTACCTCCTCGATCAACAAGGCTCTGTATTGAGCCGCTTCTTCTTTTAATTCTTCAGGAATATCGATAATGTCAAAAGTCGATCCGAAAGACTCATCTTTCCAAATGATCGCTCTGTTTTTTACCAAGTCAACGATTCCTTTAAAATCTGCCTCTTCCCCGATTGGAAGAACAATCGGTACTGCATTGGAACCAAGCATTTCTTTTACCTGAGTACAAACTCTAAGGAAATCTGAACCCTGACGGTCCATTTTGTTTACAAAACCGATTCTAGGCACTTTATAGTTATCTGCAAGTCTCCAGTTAGTTTCAGACTGTGGCTCAACACCATCAACGGCACTGAACAAAAATACCAATCCATCAAGAACCCTTAATGAACGGTTCACCTCAACGGTAAAGTCAACGTGTCCAGGAGTGTCAATAATATTAAAGTGATAACCTTTGGCATCTGCAGTAGGAATTCCGTTCTCAGTTGGAAACTGCCAGGTACAGGTTGTTGCAGCCGAAGTAATTGTAATACCTCTTTCCTGCTCCTGCTCCATCCAGTCCATAGTTGCAGCTCCGTCGTGAACCTCACCAATCTTGTGAGACACACCTGTGTAATATAGTATTCTCTCGGTAGTTGTGGTCTTTCCAGCATCAATATGCGCCGCAATACCAATATTTCTCGTTAATTTTAAATCTCTTGCCATGCTAAAAATTATTAAAATCTGAAATGTGAGAATGCTTTATTCGCATCTGCCATTTTATGAACATCAACCCTCTTCTTAACCGCAGCTCCTTCTTCTTTTACAGCAGCAAGTATCTCACCGGCAAGCCTTTGAGACATACTCTTCTCATTTCTTTTTCTCGCAAAAAGGATCATCCATTTAATTGCCATGGATATCTTTCTGTCAGCTCTAATAGGCATAGGTATCTGAAAAGTGGCTCCACCAACTCTTCTACTTCTAACTTCAACGTGTGGCATTACATTTGACAATGCTTCTTTCCACAATTCTAAAGCAGTCTTTTCTTCATCCTGCTTTTTGCTCTCAACAATATCCAGTGCATCATAAAATACTTTGAATGCAACAGACTTCTTACCATCCAACATCAGGTTGTTTACAAACCTTGTAACCAACTGATCATTAAACTTTGGATCTGGTAATAGGATTCTTTTCTTTGAAATTCTTTTTCTCATTGTTCCTTACATTAAAAGATTTTATTATTTCTTTGGACGTTTGGTTCCGTATTTAGAACGACGCTGAGTTCGTCCCTCTACTCCTGCTGTGTCCAAAGCACCACGAACAATGTGATATTTTACACCAGGTAAATCCTTTACTCTTCCACCTCTAACCAATACTATCGAGTGTTCTTGTAAATTATGTCCTTCACCTGGGATGTAAGCATTCACTTCATTACCATTGGTCAACCTTACCCTAGCAACTTTTCTCATTGCTGAATTAGGCTTCTTTGGCGTTGTAGTGTAAACACGCGTACATACTCCACGACGTTGAGGACAAGAATTCAAAGCAGCCGATTTATTCTTCTTGGTTGTTTTGGTCCTTCCTTTTCGTACTAATTGTTGAATAGTTGGCATTCTATTTTTATAAAATTTTAATTTTAGTTCTCTCTGTTTTTTAAGAGTTTGCAAATGTAGTACTTTTTTATCGTTATTCAAACTATAAATTATTGATTTTTTTAGGTTTATAAAATCAGTTCAAAATCCTCGAGTAATAAAGAGTTCTCAAAATGAAATCATCCCTCCTTCAGGATTTGACTTTGAGCTTGTCTCGGAAGCAGCCAATCCGGCTTGTTATTTTGCTCATGATTAGCATCTTTCACCTTTGATAATCCTAAAAAATAATTGATATTTACCCTTCAATTCAACACCTCTTGTTTAGAAAAGTTACACCATATATATATATACTGTTTTTTTTCATTGCAGTAAACCATGTTTCTTCTCAGCAGAAAAGTTTACAAATCATAATTAATCAGACAGAAACAGCAGACCTCAATGGACCCAAGGACGAATTACTCAAACCAATAGATCAGGATTCTGTCTTACAATTCCTAATGGACTATAAAAAGAGATTGGCCCTTGAAGGATACCTTAGCCCTTTTACGGACAGCATCATTCCTAAAGACTCTTTAATCACTGCTTACATTTCTCCCGGAACAAAAGTAGAAATGGTCAATATTGACCATTCAGGCCTTTCAAAGTCTATTCAATTCAAAAAAGACTTAAAGCTTTTGGCGAAACAGTATAATGATTCCCTGATCAGAATACACGTAAAAGAAATACCTGATCTGATGAATTCTTTGGTCGGTATTTTTGAAGCTCGGGGAAACTCATTTGTTGAATTGCGTCTGGAGGATATTGAAATAAAAGACGGTGAAGCTTATGCAGTTCTTAAATCAGACCTGGATCAATCAAGAAGGATCGACAAGGTCATTGTTAAGGGATATGAAAATTTTCCCGAAAACTACATTAAATATGTTCTTGGTTTAAGAGTAGGTGAAATTTTCAATCAAGACAAGATCAACAATGCCTCCCGGACAGTGAACAACATTTCATTCGTTCAGGAAGTAAAACCACCGGAAGTTTTATTTTCGAACGACTCCACGATCGTATACCTTTATTTAAAAAAAAAGAAGTCAAACCAATTTGATGGTATCATTGGTTTCGCATCTAAAGAGGATGGTGACGGAATATTTTTTAACGGTTACCTTGATCTTTCTGTAAACAACATTTTCAATGCCGGGGAGAACATTGCCTTGTATTGGAAAAGTAATGGGAACGAAAGGCAGCGATTTTTTCTGGAAGCTAATTTACCTTTCCTGTTCAAACTTCCGCTTACACCAAAAATCAACTTTGAAATTTACAGGCAGGACTCTACCTTCAGTAATGTAAAGACAGAATTAAGCCTGGCCTATTCTACCAGGAACAAAGGAAGCATAGAGGGGCGGATCGAGTCAGTAAACTCCAGTGATTTGTCAAACGGCAATGCTTCAGGTGTCGATTCCTATTCTAATTTATTCTTCGGGCTTTCCTATGACTATAATCTTCTGACATCAGATGAACTTTTTCCTGTTCATTTTTATGTAAGGCTCTCGGCCCTTCTGGGATCAAGAGAAAACGAGAGCCGCAATACAAGCCAAAGCAAATTCGGACTTGAGGCTTATTACCTGTATTCAATAGACCGCAAAAATTATGTTTTTCTAAGAAATGTAAGTGGATTGCTTAATTCAGAAGATTATTTTGAGAATGAACTTTTTCGAATAGGCGGGGTATATAACTTAAGAGGTGTTAATGAAGAAAGTATATTTGCTTCTTCCTATACTGTATTCAACCTTGAGTACAGATATAAGCCTAACCCCGGCAGTTATTTCTATACGATTACCGATTTTTCCTATACAGAGAACAAATTCACTGATAAAAGTTCCAGAATAATTAGTCTGGGTCTGGGATACGCGTTTCAAACCAAGGCCGGACTATTGAATCTGAGCTATGCTCTGGGCAAATTTGACAACGAACCAATTCGCTTTGACAACTCCAAGATTCATCTAAAAATTGTCACTAAATTCTAGGGTAACGCAACCAATATTTATTTTTACATCATATAGATAGAAATGCCTTTCTTATTAACAAAGCATTAACCTTTTTTTTAAATTTTTATGTTAAAAACTTGGTATATTAACTTTTTATTAAGATTTTTGGCTCAAATTAATTCAAATAATTTATATAATGAAAACAAAGTTAAGTGGAATTTTGACGCTTTTACTAGCGTTTGTAGTGCAGATTTCATTTGCACAAGAAAGAACTATCACGGGTACTGTGTCGGATGAATCCGGACCGTTGCCAGGTGTTAGTGTTTTGATTCAAGGTACCAATACCGGTACTGAAACTGATTTTGACGGAAACTATTCTCTTGATGCGAATAGTGGTGATGTCATTCAGTTTAGTTTCGTTGGGATGACAACTGTTACAAGAACAGTTGGTGCGGAAAGCACGATCAACGTAACTATGGTCTCTGAAGATAATACCTTGGATGAGGTTGTTGTAACAGCTTTAGGTATTACAAGAGAAAAGAAATCACTAGGTTATGCTACTCAGGAAGTAGATGGCGAACAGGTGAACACTGTTAAAGAGACTAACTTCGTTAACTCTTTATCTGGTAAAGTTGCCGGTATCGACGTTAAAGCAAGTGGTACAATGGGTGGTTCTACCAACGTTGTTATTCGTGGTTATGCTTCGTTGTTTGGTAATAACCAGGCATTGTTCGTTGTAGATGGTGTTCCAGTAAGTAACTCAACTTACAACTCATCAAATCAAAGAACCGGTCGAGGTGGTTATGACTACGGTAATGCTGCTCAGGATATCAACCCGGATGATATCGAAACTGTGAACGTTCTTAAAGGTGGTGCTGCGACTGCTCTTTATGGTTCTCGAGCTGCGAATGGTGTAATTGTAATTACTACGAAAAAAGGTAGACAAAGAGAAGACCAGGCGATAGGTGTAACCATCAACTCTACGATCACTTTCAACAAAATGAACAAAGATACATTTGTGAAGTATCAGAGAGAATATGGTGCGGGTTATGGTCCTTATTACGGTTCAACAGGGTATTTCTTCGACGTTGATTTCAACGGAGACGGACAAACTGAACTGGCAACGGTATCGAGTGAGGATGCTTCGTTTGGTGCTGCATATGATGAAAACTTAGATGTTGTTCAGTGGCAATCTTGGTTCCCTCAATTGGATGAAATAGGTTATGCTAACTATGGTGAAGCTACTCCTTGGTTGGCAGGAGAGAATCAGCCAGATACTTTTTATGAAACAGGTACTACTTTGTTCAACACAGTTGTTTTAGACGGTGCCAATGATCAAGGTCAATTCAAATTAGGATATACCAATACAAATGTTCAGGGTATCTTACCTAACTCAGAAATCCAAAGACATAACTTTGATTTTTCTGGTTCTTGGAAATTTACTGAAAAGTTCACTGCCAGTACTCAGGTAGCTTACAACAGAACTACTGGTAAAGGTAGATTTGGAACAGGTTATGATGCAAATAACGTTAACCAGTCTTTCAGACAGTGGTGGCAAACAAACGTGGACATTCAAGAGCAAAAAGAAGCTTATTTCTTAACTCGTGATAACATTACTTGGAACCCTGCTTATCCTACATCTTTAGCTCCTCAATATTTTGATAACCCATACTGGGTGCGTTATGAAAACTACCAGAACGATGAAAGAAATCGTATTTTTGGAAATATTTCATTGAACTATGAGATCAATGACTGGTTAAGTGTTATGGGTAGAGTTACTATAGACCACTATACTAACTTCCAGCAAGAAAGAACTGCTGTAGGATCGGTTAACATTCCAAACTACAACAGATATAACAACAGTTATATGGAGAACAACTATGACTTGATGTTGAACTTCAATAAGAACTGGGACAAATGGAGTTTACGAGGTGTCGTCGGTACGAACATACTTCGTAGAGACTTCTCTTCAATCTTTGCTTCTACAAACGGAGGATTGAACGTTCCAAGACTTTATGCGCTTTCTAACTCTAAGAACCCTATCAATGCACCAACAGAAAATGAGTATAGTTTAGGTGTTGATGGTTATTATGCGAATGCCTCTGTAGGTTATAATAATATTTTATTCGTTGATGCTTCGTACAGAAGAGATAAGGCCTCTACGTTGCCAAGAGATAACGATGAATACGATTACTACGGATTCTCTGGTAGTTTCTTGTTCTCAAGTCTTTTTGATTCGAACGTAATAGACTTAGGTAAAATTAGAGCTGGTTATGCAAAAACAGGTAACTTTGCTGCTCCATTAACGGTTTACAATACCTATGGTCTTGGAACACCTATTGGAGGTCAGGGTACTGCTTCATTGCCTGCTTCTAACCAGAACCAGGATTTGAAAAATGAGATTACGAATGAAACTGAAATTGGACTTGAAATGTCTATGTTCAAAAACAGATTAGGTTTTGATATTTCTATTTATGACAAGACTTCTGAAGACTTGATTACTCCTGTTTCTATTAGTACTGCAACTGGTTATGCAAGACAATGGTTGAATGCCGGTGAGGTTCAGAATAAAGGTATCGAACTTTCACTTTACGGTTCTCCTGTAAGAACAGAGAACTTCGAGTGGAGAATTGATGTAAACTGGGGTAAAAACGAAAGTGAAGTTCTTTCATTACCTCAAGGTCTTGAGAACCTGCAATTGGCATCGCTACAAGGTGGTGTTACGATCAACGCTGCTATTGGAGAGCCTTACGGTACGATCAAAGGATCTGACTTCATCTATACAGACGGACAAAGAACAATTGATCCTACTACAGGTAGATACTTAAGAACTCCTGACAGAAATCAAGCATTAGGTACTTTCCAACCAGAGTGGAGAGGTGGTATCAATAACAGATTCACATGGAAAGACCTTAGCTTAAGTTTCTTAATTGACATGCAAAAAGGAGGAAGCTATTTCTCTCTTGACAGATGGTACGGTTCTGCAACTGGTATCTACGATTACACAGCTGGTTTGAACAGCTTGGGTAACCCAAAACGTGATCCTGTATCTGCTGGAGGTGGTATTCTTCTTGAAGGTGTTGACCCTGATGGAAATCCAAATACTACCTTTACAAGAATGGACTACTATGCTAACGCACTTGGATATGCAAGAGCTCCAAATGCATTGCATGTTTACGATGCCGGTTTTATCAAGCTTCGTGAATTATCATTAGGATACAGTCTTCCAACAAAATATTTCTCAAAAGGATTTGTTAAAGGATTGACTTTCACATTAATCGGTAGAAACCTTTGGATTATTGACAAAGAAGACCCATATAGTGATCCTGAAGCTGGTTTAAGTGCTGGTAACATTCAAGGTTATCAATCAGGTGCTTATCCAACTACGAAAGATTACGGATTTAGCGTTAAGTTACAATTTTAAAACATGAAACAAATGAAAAAAATATTATTAATCGCCTTAATGTTAGGCACAACAATTTCGTGTACGGATTTCGAAGGTTGGAATATTGACGAAAAGAATCCTAGCGAAGTGCCTGCGGCCTTCTTGTTGACGAATGCTCAAAGGGCATTCTACAGACAAATGGTTATTCCCAGTGTAAACTCGAACATTTTTAAACAAATGGCTCAGCACTGGACGACGACTACGTATAATGACGAAACTAATTATGACATGGTTCAAAGAGATATCGGTGGTAACTGGTGGTTCTCAATGTATGCTGGTGTTATGATTGACATTGTTGAAGCGAAGAAAATTATTGCTGAAAAGGAAGCAAATCCAGCAACTGCTAAAAACAAAATTGCCATTTTGGATCTGTTCCAATCATATGTATGGCACATTGTTGTTGATACTTATGGTAATGTACCTTATTCTGAAGCTCTTTTAGGAAATGAAAATTTGGTTCCTAAGTACGATGATGATGGTGATATCTATGCAAGTGTTATGAACACCATTGATCAGGCATTAGTTAATTTGAACGAAACCGACCCATCATTTGGTGGTGAAGACCTAATCTATGGTGGTGATGTTGCTTCATGGAGAAAATTTGGAAACTCATTGAAGTTGAAAATGGCCGTTCGTATTGCGGATGCAGATCCAACAACTGCAACTGCTGCTGCAACAGCTGCTGTTGATGCGGGAGTTTTAGAATCTAATGCTGATAATGCTGCATTTCCATTTGAGACTTCTCCTCCAAACACGAATCCAAACTGGGAAGCATTGGTGCAGTCAGGTAGAAATGATTATGTAATTGCCAACACTTTTGCTGACATCATGAACACATTAAACGATCCTAGATCTGCTGTATTCATGGATGATAACGTAGGTATTCCTTACAAAGGTGGAATCTATGGAGCAAGTAATACTTTCTCTGAGTACACACACATTGGAGAGCCTTGGCATACACCAGACACTGAAGGTATCATTATGAGTTATGATGAAATTAACTTCTTGATGGCTGAAGCCGCTGAAAAAGGTCTTATCGGTGGAGGTACGGCTGCTGCTGAAATGTACTACAATGAAGGTATTAAAGCTTCTATGAACTACTGGGTTCCTGAAGTTGATGATGCAGGTATTGCCGGGTACATAGCTCAGCCAACAGTTGCTTATAACTCTGCAGCTTGGAATGAGAGCATCGGTCAGCAGAAATGGATTGCTCTGTTTGGTAGAGGATTTGAAGCTTGGTCTTCTTGGAGACTTCTTGATTACCCAGAGATGAATATCGCTGCTGTTTCTCAGGAATCAGTACCTAGAAGATATATATATCCAAATGACGAACCTCAGGTTAATGGAACCAACTATGAAGCTGCAAAAAATGCAATGGGTGGTGACTTGAAATCCAACAGAGTGTTCTGGGATATCAATGGTCAAGGAAACTAAAAATTAATATATAATTTAGATTAGACACTTTTTATATGTTATACCATCGCGCCTTTGGCGCGATGGTTTTTTTTATACTTAACTAAACTAAATTGTCTTAACTTCGCGCCATGGATAATGAACAAACAAAAATTTTCGGTTTAAGAGCCATTTTAGAAGCTATTGATTCCGGACAGGAAATTGAAAAAGTTTATCTGCAAAAAGAAAATCAGGGGTCTCTGGCCAAAGCATTACAGCATAAAATCAAGGAAAACAGCATATCTTACAGTTATGTTCCTATTGAAAAACTAAACAAACTGTCTAAGTTTCAAAACCATCAGGGAGCCGTAGCCAAGGTATCATCCATTAAATTTAAGCAACTTGAAGATTTATTAGAAAACTCCTTAACCGAAGGATCGGTACCTCTTTTTCTTCTGCTGGATCAAATTAGTGATGTTCGCAATACAGGAGCAATTTTACGTACAGCAGAATGTACCGGTGTCAGCGCAGTAATTATTCCAACCCATGGTTCGGCCCCAATTAACGCAGATGCCATAAAAACTTCGGCCGGGGCCGCCTATAACCTCAATATTTGTAAAGTAAATCATGTACTTGATGCGGTTTATCTGTTAAAAGCACATGGAATCCAGGTAGTTTCAGTTACAGAAAAAACCGACAATAAGATCTACGATGTGGATTTTAATAAGCCAACTGCTCTGGTTTTGGGCTCAGAACACAAAGGGATCAGCAATTCCGTTTTAAAAAATTCGGATCACAAAGCAAAGCTTCCGTTATTAGGCTCTATTGACTCTTTAAATGTGTCTGTGGCTTGTGGTGCGGCATTATATGAAATAGTTCGTCAAAGAAGCTAAAAACCATCTTTTTTGGCCTCTCCGGTTGATTTTTTCAGCAACTCTTCCCGCTCTTCGAACAAATTATCGAATTCATCCGGTTCATAATTTTCTTTTTCCCAGTCATATTGAAAGCGTTGGGGCCCGTAATTTTTATAAAATATGGCAAAAGAAAGCCCAACCAGAAACCCTGACAAATGCCCTTCCCAGGAAACACTTTCTTTGACAGGAAGTAAATACCATACCATACTTCCATATAAAAAGATCACCATGAGTGAAACGGCGATCAATCGGTAATTTTTTCGTATCACACCACTAAAGAAAATAAAACTGAACAAAAGGTAAATAATACCACTCGCCCCAATATGATATGACTTACGGGCAATGATCCAGGTAAGCAGGCCCGTTAATAAGGTTCCATAAATAAAAACTTTCCAGGCTATATCTTTATAGAAATACAGCAAGCTAAACAGCAGAACGAAAAGAGGAGCAGAATTGTGGTATAAATGCTTAATATCTCCATGAATAAATGGAGAAAAAAGTACTCCTTTTAATCCCGAAAAGGTTCGTGGAAAAATGCCGAATTTATTGAAGTTAAAACCAAACTTCACTTCAAACCAGTAAACCAGCCATAACAACAAGACCAAATATAACGGCACAGCCAGAATCCAAGGTGCAAATTTAAACTGACTGGGCTGACTCATTTTAGGCTTCAATTTTGAGCTAAAATACAATTTTCAAGAAAATTACTCTTGATAAAAAATTATTGATCCATCCCTGCAATCCATTTTCAGACTATTTCATTTTAGCGTACTTTTACGTCATGAACGAACCTCTTGCAGAGAGAATAAGGCCAAAGTCGCTTGGAGACTACATAAGCCAGCAACATCTGGTTGGAAAGGATGGTGCCCTCACGATTCATATTGAAAACGGGCTGATCCCCTCTTTGATCCTTTGGGGCCCCCCAGGCACGGGGAAAACCACACTTGCCAATATAATTGCCAAGGAATCAGAAAGGCCCTTTTATGCCCTCAGTGCCATAAACTCAGGTGTGAAAGACGTAAGGGATATTATTGAAAAAGCAAAAAGCAGCGGTGGATTGTTTACCCAAAAAAATCCTATTTTATTCATCGACGAAATTCACAGGTTCAGCAAATCACAGCAGGATTCCCTTCTTGGTGCGGTTGAAAAAGGATGGGTGACCTTGATAGGGGCGACAACAGAGAACCCTAGTTTTGAGGTGATTCCTGCCTTGTTGTCTCGTTGTCAGATCTATATTCTCAATTCATTTGATAAAAAGGATCTGATCACATTATTAAACAGGGCGCTTAAAAACGACATCCTGCTTTCAAAAAAGAAAATCGAATTACGAGAAACGGAAGCTCTGATTCAACTTTCCGGTGGAGACGCAAGAAAACTCCTGAATATTTTTGAACTTGTTGTAAATACTGTCTCAGAAGGCACGTGTATTATCACAAATGACCTGGTTTTGAGCAAGGTTCAGAGTAATATGGTTCGTTATGATAAAACCGGAGAACAGCATTACGATATAATTTCGGCATTCATCAAATCGATAAGAGGCAGTGACCCCAATGGTGCAGTATACTGGCTTGCCAGGATGATTGAGGGTGGCGAAGATGTAAAGTTTATTGCCAGAAGAATGTTGATCCTGGCATCGGAAGATATTGGAAATGCAAACCCTACCGCCCTTATTCTTGCCAATAATACGTTTCAGGCGGTATCTGTCATTGGTAATCCTGAGAGTCGGATCATATTGAGCCAATGTGCCGTTTACCTGGCTAATTCGCCTAAAAGCAATTCCTCTTATATGGCCATTAACAAGGCTCAGCAAATGGTTAAATCTACAGGTGACCTCTCCGTTCCGCTGCACTTGCGTAACGCTCCAACGAAACTAATGAAAGATCTGGATTACGGTAAGGACTATAAATATTCTCATGACTATTCAGAGAATTTTGTTGATCAGGAGTTTCTACCTGATGAAATTAAAAATTCTAAATTTTATGATCCGGGGAATAACCCGAGAGAAAACCAGTTCAAGGAAGTTCTTAAAAAAAGGTGGAAATCAAAATATGATTACTGACTTAAAATCGCTACTTTTCTTCCTTAAATTGAATTACTTGTATCTGACCATCCTTTAAAACATCAATATTCAGATTCCCGGCATCATCAAAGTAGGCAGTGGTTTCTTCTCTTCCTTCCTGAGGTTCTTTCCAGGAAACTCTGAAAACATTAGGAAGTGAGGTCCTCTTAAACGTACCTATAAGTTCTCCGGGTCTATAATTGCTATTTTGGCTCTGGGTTACAAAAGCCTGTAATTGAGCTCCCTGATCCACCAAAAGAAATGAAATGCTTTCATTTTTGAATGCACGGGCCATGGGTGAAGCGGCCTGCTCTTCTTTTTCCGGCACCTCATTTACCTCTACCGCCACTGCTTCTTCCTTTTCCACTGGGTCATCAGTAGTAGCTATGGCAACAATAGGCACTGCAACCGGTTCTGCAACAGGCTTAGCCGAAGCAGTTTCGGACTCTTTGACGGCGGGGCCAGAAGACTCATTCTTTAAATCTTTCTCAGGGGTTTCTTTGGCAAGTACTGTTTCTTTTTCAGCTGTGACAACCGATTCTTGGTTCGAATCAATCTTTGATTCTTCCGTCCTGCCGGAATTCATGGCAAGCGAGGAATTATACGTATAATCAAGAGACTGTATCTCTACAAAACATTTATTCAATGCATCCACATAGGTCTTGTTCATATCTTTCACCTTACTCTTACCCTGAGCTGTTTTAAAAACCACCTCATCCTGACAGTTTTCCAGAAAAATAAAGACTTTTGTAGTAAAAGCACTGGATTGATCACTCACCATGGCTTTTACCCCCAGACAGGGGTTTTCCAATAAATCATCCGGATAATTTTCTCCCTGGTATATGGTGTTATAGCCTTCTTTTTCGAATAGGTGCTTCATATAGGAATTTACCCGAAATTGATTCTCCTTATTTAGAAATTCATACTTCTTCGGAATAATGATATACTTATAGGGATCTAGTTCATTTTGAGCAAAACTCACCTGTATAAAAAGAATAATGAGGCCTAAACTTAAGATTTTTCGAAATGGATTCATGGTGGCTCTTAGAAAATAAAATTCATACCAAACTGGACAGATTGGTAATTGCTGTTTCTGATCGAGGTCAAAGCTACTAAATTATCCGCAGTAGCATAAATATTAAAGCTTTTAATATGAGCGGAAAGTCCCATACCTATATTGTAAAATGAAAATTTATCTACCGTGTAAGTTGCCTTTCCAGATAGGTGGCGCGTAAATTCTCTGGAATAAAAACCGGTAAGGGCCCAAACCGGGGTTTTCGGTCTGAACGCCGTGTAGACTTGAACCCCATATGCGCTTTGAAGAATATCGCCCGTATAATCCTCTTCGCAGGATACATTTCTGAAGGCATAATTCTTGGCCTTGGTCTTTCGGTATTTGGTATACTTCATGGATCCGTTGACCTTTGGAGACCTGAAATAAGAAAACCCGTTTTCCTCAGTAATCAATGGCAGCTGGTCAGTAAGATATAATGTTCTCCAGTAATCCAGTTCATTCCCGGAAGGATCATAATAATCTTCAGAAGCTACAATCGCATCTTCAAAATCTATCGTTGTCAGTTTATGCTGGAAGGAGATCATACCAATATCCAAAATACTTCCTGAGAAACTAAGCTCATCATCCACTTTATACGTAAAACCCAGATCAATTGAGGCTCCTATACTCCCATTGACAAAAAAGAGGCCTGCAAATATTTCAGAAGGTTGGCCCAAATCATTACTTAAATCAAAGGGGTCCAAAAAACCGGCTGTGTTCAATCGAACATTTAAATCCTCATAGGTGTGTTGATAAGGCCTGTTTGACAGCGGATCAAGATCCAGAAAATAAGTTCCGCTGTTGTTTCCAGATTGAAGCCCGAGAGATCCCGATAATAACTTAAACCTTCCACCTATGGTGAGTTGCTCACTGACCTTTTTATTGATTCCAACATGAAACACCCCTACCAGCTCAAAAACTGAATTAACATCATCTGCCATAAACGGATCATAAAATTCAGGGACTCCATTTTCGTCCTGATCATTTCCATTAAAAAAGAGATCGGCCAGATCTTCGGGATAACCTGAAAAACCATCTGTCTGCTGATACATACCAAAACTTAGATAATATTTCGGGTTTTTTAACCTTAACCCTATATTGAATAATTCGATCTGCTGATTAAAAACAAATATTTCATTACTGCCTAAACCTAAATCATGCAAATTTCTTAAGACATCACCATCGCTGTCAGCATCAGCCGCAAGATTATTATAATTAACATCTCTGCTCGAAGAGCCAGCCATTACATAAACATTGGAAAGTAAAGGCACCCCAATATGTTTGTCATAATCAATAACTCCTCCCGGGTTAAGCATAAGGGTCTGTGGTAATTGATCAAAATCATACAAAACCTGCATATTCTGGCAATTCAATTTTGCGCACAGAAATACAAGAGTCAGATATAACAGATGATTTTTGACCATGAGGGGATACGAAGCAATTTCTTTATAACAATTGCTAAATATACATTTATTTTGATAAATCAGCTATTGAGCCTCTTACAGCAATTGCTTTAATTCGATCAGATTTTCAACTGTCGGGACATTCTCAGTTGCAATCTCCCCGTTAAATTTGCAAAAAATCGTTTGCATTCCAACATTCTTTGCTCCAAGTATATCCGCTTCAAAATTGTCACCGATCATAACGCTTCTGTCCGGTTCAGCACCAGCGGCCTGCAAAGCAAATTTGAATATTTCCGGATGTGGTTTTTTCACACCAGCCTTTTCAGAAGTCACGATTTGATCAAAAAAAGGCAGAAGATTCGAATTCTTGAGTTTTCTTCGCTGCACCTCTTCAAAACCATTTGTTATAATATGGATGGCGTATTTTTCTTTAAGGTAGTCCAATACATCTATAGCGTTATCAAATAGATCATTGTGGTCAGCAAGATAGGTGATATATTCTTCCGATAATAAATGGATCATTTCATCATCAATTTTAACCCCTACTCCGTCAAATGCTTCCCTTAACCTGTTGTATCGTAAATCAGCCTTTGTTACTCTATTCTCTCTGAAAAGCTTCCAGTATTTTAAGTTTATGGGGCGATATACATTGTGAAAGTCAGCTAGATCCAGGTCAATTCCATTTCTTCGAAAGATATATTCAAAAGTTCGATTTGAATTTGTTTCAAAATCCCATAGGGTGTGATCAAGATCGAAAAAAATATGTCCTACATTCATAACTGCTTGGAAAACGGGATGTTCAGGGCCAAAATAGATTTCCTGAAAATTATCAGATACATCGTCGCAAATATAATTCCTAAAACAATTGAAACTCCAACAGATAGAAAAAATTTATCAATAATTATTCCATAGGCAATAAATTGAATCAGGAATAACCCTATGATCTGTAATATCAGTTTCTTTTTAATCCATAATATTCTCAATACTTCACGATCATTTACAATCATAACAATCAGCATCAAAACATAAGTGATTAAAGTAGTATAAGCAGCCCAGTAATACCCGAATTCCCTTATAAAATAAAGGTTCAAAATGAGATTTAGCAAAGCTGTGATCAAGCCGATGAACACCAGTTTTCTTATTTTGTTGGAAAACTTCAGTCTCAGCTCAAAAAAGTTGGCAATTCCGTATAAATAGGCTGCAAAAAACAAATATGGCATGAGCACATAAGCTTTTCTGAATGCTTCTCCAAGCAGCAGGCTTGCAACTTCCCTGGCAAATAAAGAAAGATAAAAAACTACAGGCAATCCGATCAGTACCAATCCCAGGACATAAGATTCTATCATTTTCACGGATGACTTAAAATCTTCATCCAGTTTTTTCAATAAAGTTGGGTTAATGGTGTTAAAGTAAATTGTAATCAGTGACATTACTGATAATTGGGATATCTTGGCAACCTGATCATAGACCCCAACCTCCTCCATACTGTAAAAAAGGGCTATTACGTATCGATCGGTATATGAAATGCTTAATAAAGCCAAATTTAATATCAGCCCCATAAACCCATAATTCAACAGTTCTGTTAAAATGCTTCTATTCACTTTAGGTATTCCGAACTTAACTTTGGCAGGATTATGTACAAACAAATAGAGAAGACAAACGAAATCCACCAATGCCAGGCTACTGACCAGAGCCGTGATCGGATGGTCAAGAAAAAAAACAAACAACAAGGAAATCAAGAATCCTGCAGTGGTCCTTATACCGATGATCATATTGTAAAAAGGAGCCCTTCCCCTCAATCTGACAATCACCATATATGCCATAAAAAGTTGGTTAAATATCAAAAAGAAAAATGAATAAAAAATCAGGTCCTTGATCATTTCTGATCTGGCGGAGTAATACCACAACCCGCTCAATACCGCCAAGAAAACACAGGAAGAGGCAAATAGAAAGGACAAATTAGAATAGAGCAGATTTAGCCTGCCTGAAGAGTTGTATTTTCCATAAAACCTCCAAAGGCATGAACTTATCCATGAAAACAACAAGATTCCGAGAAAACTGAAGGTAATCCCTACAAGACCAAGCTGGCCGAATGATTCACTGTTAAAATGTCGAGTGAATATAGGTGTCTTCAAAAAACCCGCCATTAAGGGAAATATCGAACCGATCGCATACCAAAGAAAATCCTTTCGAAATCCGGAATCACTATATTTTGAGTTATCGTTCATTAAGGGCTTTTTGATAATATCCTAATAATTTCTGAAACTCATTTTCCCAGTTGTACTTGCTGTCAGCAGCTTTTCTGGCGTTCTTACTCAACATTGAATAAAGCTTTTCATCTTTTAATAATCGAATTATGGCACCTGCAACTTCCACCGGATCTGAGGGGTCAACTGTAATTCCACAATTGTCCTCTGTAATATAGGAGTTTATATGGCCAAAATTACTCCCAATGATCGGTAAACCAAAAGTCATATAATCGAATAGCTTTATGGGCATGCTAATCTCATAAGTCTTAACGCGTTCCAGTATCAACAATCCAATTTTGCTCCGGCTATAATAGTATCCTATTTCCTGATAAGGGACTGCCTCGTGAAGTACAACATTTTTCTCGAGGCAATTTTGTTTCAAAAAAGAATTCATTTCATCCTTCAAGGAATCCGGATAATATGTACCTATAAAAAGACATTTAAGGTTTGGTATTTCATTCTGAATTATCTTTACCGCCTTCAATGTATTCATGGCGCCTCTTAACCTGGTTATAGTTCCTGAATAGATCAAGTCATATTCCTTAACCTGGTCCTTATCATGATTCATATTCAAATATCGATCACTATAGTTAAAAAGAACAACAGACCTTTCTTTCCCAATAATGCGGGCAAAGTTTTGCTGTACCAAAGATTCATTAGCAATAACCAGGTCATAGTTCATGGCCTGTTTCTTCTCCCAACGATCCACCCAGTAAGCAAAAATTCGAGTTGGTAGCGCCATTACTTTCTTTCCATAAGACATATAATCTTCTGCATAGGGTTCTCGAGCGTCGTAAAAAACAACGGGACGATGTCCCAAGTTTTTCAACTTGACTCCTATCCTGTTGATCCAGAGGTCATGAAAATGATAAATATCTGCCTTTAATGCCGAAGCCTCCTCGAATAATTTTCTATAGTTGTTATTTGGATTAAGTCTTTTTATCAGAAAATTGATCCATTGATTTCTCGAAAAAGTTTTTGCTTTCCAAATTTTATAGTTTACCCCCTCTTTTGTGATACCTGAGCTGTTTTTATTTCCGATAAGAAAATAATAGACTTCAAATCCTTTTAAAACCAGCGGTACGGCCATCTTCCAATAGATCCGGTCATCAAACAAATGATGTCTGTCTGCCAAAAAGCAAATTTTTACAGGATCAGGCATGATTGAAAAATCTCTTTTTAAAGTAATAGTAGTTTTCTTCATCAGCGCCAAAACTTTTGTAGAAATTTGCAACACCGCTGATCATAGAACCTTCAAAATCCAACACCAGTCCTTGATTAAGATGATCTTTTATTAACTCATTGATAACAAACGTAGGAATATTCTCATTCTTTGCTTTCTCATTTGCAACAGGCAGCAAATAAGTAATCCTTTTACTGTCTTTAGCCCAAATTAATCCCCCTCTAAAACCATTGTCATCAAATACGTTCCAAATATGAACATGTTGAGGATTTCTTTGTGCCAATGTCATTAATTTCTTCATCGAATCTTCCTCTATTTTATAAGGTTTTTCTATCGCGTGGTAATTCTTAATAAAAACCTCAAGGCTTCCTTCTTTGTCAAGAACCAAATGATCCAAGCTCACGGAAGAAGCTCTTTTTCTGTTTTTATTATAGTTCCTTAAAAGATCCCTAAACTCTCCATTCAATGGCAAAACATAATTCTTTTTGACTGTTATCTGTCCGTCGGAAATCAAATTACCGGAGTTAAAATGATAATCAATCCAATGAAATTTTGAAGCCAATGTTTCTTTAAATAATCTGGATTCCTCAGTAGAGATATCCCTGGATGAAAAAATTCCCAATTGCTGTACCCATGAAGGAGTAAAAACATAGGACAGTCCGTATTTCTTCCTTTTTGGAACAGGCATAACCACCTCATAATTACCTGTCATAAAAACATCCCATGTCTCACAAACGGCATCAAGGTACCAGCTGTACGCATATGTTCTGCACGATATGGAATTTTCAATACAAGCGTCGTATCTGGCTCTGTCTATCTGATTATGGAAAATATAATTGATCATGTTTGAAATAGAATCTTAAGAACCGGGTCCCGTAAATTTGACTTGAGCATCAAAGCACTTTATTCAGTTCTGCTAACAGGCCTTCATAAACTCGTCCCCAACCCCTCCAGCGCCCGGAACCACTCACAGATTCATTGTGGAATATGGTAATGAAGGTTCCTTCTACTTTCCTCACTTCTTTGGCCAGCTTCATAAATGTATTGAATGATCTTTTTGGGGTAAAATTCAGGTAATCCTTTAACGTAGCATCCATGGCCGCAAATGGAAACACTTTCAGAGGGGTTTGAATTTCAAAATCCAGATCGTAAAAATAAAAAGGAGTACAGGTGCTTGCCCTGAAACCATAATGAGAGGCATAACCCATCGAATACTCTTCTGTGATTTCAAGATCAACCAAATGCTGATACGTCTCCGGTATTTCAATCCTCAGATAATGTTGTCTTGACCTTTTAATGGGGAAATTGACGATGCTCTCCAGTATTTGCTTTTCCTTCTTTATCTTCGAATCATTTTTCATACTGAAATACGAAGGGTGGATTCCCACTTCCGCATAATCTGCAATACTTTTGATCAGCAACTTATAATTCGAATTTCCAGCGGATATATTTTTATCATATGTACTGTATTCCCCTAAAAGAAAGAAAAATATCGTTCTGATCTTGTATTTTTTCTTTATGGCCAGAAGCCATTTGTACATATCATAAGGGTCACGTCGTATCCCGAATACAACGAGAAAGCGCATCCATACATTTGCAAGGTTAAATTGAAAGAGATCCTTTAAAATTCCCCCAACATTTCTCGTAAAACCTTTATGCTTGAACTGATAAGCATTGTCTATGTCAATTGTAGATATATAATTGAATTTTCTCTTACTGCTTGTTAAATCATCCTTGTAACCAGGGAAAAAAGAAATCAGTATACTACGAAATTTAAAAGCCCAAACATCAATGACCGGGCGATCCAAAAACTTGTTTTGATAAGCAAGGCTTTCAGCGGCAGGAAAACGTTCATACAGGTCCTTTACATGTGGCAGATATTCCTCATAACGGCTGATCAAATAAAAACTCGCTGCAAAAATATCACAGGGTACAATGCTTCCAAAATTGGTTTGAAAAAAACAAGGGTCATCATCCCAGTTCACCATATTAACCTCAACGTAATCAATTCCCTGAGTAAACAACAATTCGTTGGATTTGACAAACAACTCGTTTCCTAAAGGTTGTTTGGTATATGAGAACTTTGGGCCTTCATGCCCGATGAATTCCTCTATTTTTGTTGTAAAACCAACTTCAATATGCAGAATCCTGACAAAAATATGCCTGAATATATATGTTAATCTTGGTGTAACCTTGTGGGTATAGACTAAAAGCATATTATGTTTGTTTTACCAGTCAAATGTAAACTTTATAATGCTTATTATAAAATCTCTTTCCATAAAAGAATAGGGTTTTCAACCTGGTCCTAATCGATAGTTAAAATTCACCTTCATCTGCAAAACTGAAGAATCCATTTCTAGTGATAATAATATGATCGAGTATTTGTATATCCAGTATTCCTCCTCCGTTCCGCACCTTTCTGGTCAGGTTTCTATCCGCAGTACTCGGGCGTAAATTTCCTGACGGATGATTATGGCACAATATGATACTCGTCGCACCAAACTCCAGTGCTTTTTTATAAATAAGCCTTACATCTACAAGGGTTGCCGTTATCCCACCCTTGCTCAACAGCCATTTATGGATGAGGGTGTTGGAATTATTCAGTAAGAGGATCCAGAATTCTTCATGTTCAAGATCCCCGATCAAAGGATGCATAATTTCGAATACCAAATTTGAACTGTTCAGTTTTTGCGCTGAATCCGGTTTTGATTGCATACTTCGCTTTCCCAGTTCAAAGGCAGCAACGATCACTGATGCCTTAACTTTTCCAATACCCTTATACTTTTGCAGGTTCTGCAGGCTTGTTTTGGCTAATGCCTCTAAGTTGTTCTCTGAGCCTGAAAGTATCATTTTTCCTATTTCCACGGCTGATTCTTTTTCATTACCCGAGCCGATCAAAATAGCGAGTAGTTCAGAATCTGACAAAGCTAATCTTCCTTTTGAAAATAATTTTTCCCTTGGCCTGTCTTCTTTTTTCCAATCTTTGATGATCATATTTTTTATTTCTTTATGCTGTTTTTGTGCTTTGATCAACCCAAATTTGTAAAAGATTTGAATACATTTGTATATTCAATATTTTGTACTTCAACAGGTTTATTGAATATGCAATCAATTTGTTATAGATGAAAATAATTATTGCCGGAGCTGGAGAAGTTGGATTTCACCTGTCAAAACTTCTTTCTTACGAATCACACGATATTATTCTAATCGATAGTGATAAAGACAGGTTGCTGTATGCAGATTCTAAATTAGATATCAAAACACTTCAGAAAGATGCCACGTCAATAAAGGCATTAAAGAATGCAAATATTGATCAGACAGATTTGTTTATTGCCGTTACCTCTTCAGAAACAACCAATATTACAGCCTGTGTCATCTCGAAAAAGCTTGGAGCCAAAAAGACAATAGCTCGAATTAGCAACTCAGAGTTCACTGATAACAAAGAGAAAATTAATTTTTCCGAATTGGGTATTGATGAGCTCATATCCACAGAGGAGCTCGCCACGAATGAAATTAAATTGCTGTTGGAAAATGCCACGTTTAACGAAACACATGAATTTGAAGGAGGGAAATTGACCATGGTTGCCATGATTCTTTCAAATTCGGCCCCTTTTGTTGGCAAGACTGTAATGGAATCGGCGGGAATCTATGCAGGTATAAATTTTATGCCCGTGATCATCAAAAGAAAGAATTCTTCGGAAACAATTATTCCAAGGGGTGATACTATTTTTAAAGTTGGTGATCAGGTATATTTTATTACGCTGCCCGAAGGCGTTGAGGAATTGAACGGCCTGTCTGCTGTAAAAAACAAACCCATTAAGAACGTTTTGATACTTGGGGGAAGTAAGATTGGACAAAAAACAGCACGTGACCTTTGCGGAAACAATCTGAACATCAAGCTTATAGAATACAAAAAAAAGCGGGCCATTGAGCTTGCTGAAGAACTTCCCAATGCGCTGGTAATCTATGGGGATGGCAGAGATGTTGACCTTCTGGAGGAAGAAAACGTCTCTGATATGGATGCTGTTGTAGCTGTAACCGGAAGGTCAGAAACAAATATTATGTCTTGTCTTGTGGCTCAGTCAAAAGGTGTTGATCGGACCATTGCCTTGGTTCAGAATGTAGACTACTTCAGTCTGAGTAAAAATATTGGTATCGATACCCTGATCAATAAAAAACTTCTGGCAGCCAATAGCATTTTCAGATATATCAGAAAAGGAGACGTTGTTGAAATGACCATTTTAAACGATGTTAATGCCGAAATTCTTGAATTTCAGGCTCATAAAAAATCCAAAATAACTAAAAAACCCATTAAGGACCTTAAGTTCCCTCGAAATGCCATTATCGGAGGTGTTATAAGAAATGATACAGGACTTATTGCTTTGGGAGATTTCAAAATTCAGGAAGGGGATAAAGTTGTAGTATGCTGTGTCCCGAATACGATTTCCAAAGTAGAGCGGTTTTTTAACTGATCGATGCATGAAGAAATTCAATTTTAAGATCATATTACAACTGATGGGGATCCTCCTCTTGTTTAACGGAGGTTTCATGCTGATATCGGGCCTGGTAAGCTGGTACTTTGATGATGGTGCGCTTGAAGGCATTCTTTTGGCCGGTGGAATTACGATTCTTACGGGGCTCTTATTGCGATTTATTACAAAAGGGTTCGAGAAGAACATCAAGAAACGAGAAGGTTATCTGGTGGTGACGCTGGGGTGGCTGACAATGTCTCTTTCCGGAACCTTGCCTTACGTTTTATCCGGAGCGATACCTTCTTTTACCAATGCATTTTTTGAAACAATGTCGGGTTATACCACTACGGGGGCATCCATTTTGAACAATATAGAAGTAATGCCGGAGAGCATTTTGTTCTGGCGTAGTACGACGCACTGGATCGGTGGCATGGGAATAATTGTTCTTGCCATTGCAATTTTACCGTTATTGGGAATTGGAGGAATGCAGATGTTCGCCGCTGAATCTCCAGGCCCGTCTGCAGACAAGTTACACCCTAGAATTGCGGATACGGCCAAACGTCTCTGGTTTCTTTATTTCGGGTTGACACTTACGGAAACCATTTTGCTCAAATTAGCTGGAATGGGTTATTTTGATGCCATTAATCACGCTATGAGTACCCTTTCTACCGGAGGGTTTTCAACAAAAAATGCGAGCATTGCTTATTGGAACGACCAGCCTCTTATACAGTACATTATCATGTTTTTCATGTTCGTGGCGGGCACTAATTTTATACTTACCTACCTCGCTGTAAAGGGAAAGTTTCGGAAGTATGTTGAAGATGAAGAATTTAAATTCTATTTTGGGGCCATTATCGGTATAACCATTGTGGCAACCCTGGTAATTTTCTTCTACGCAAATGTTTCCATAGAACCAAATGAAATTCAAAAGATTGCACATCCCAAATTATATGGAGAACTGGAGAGTTCTTTTCGGCACGGACTCTTTCAGGTACTCGCTGTGATAACAACAACAGGCTTTGTCTCTGCAGACTTTTCAATATGGAGCCCTTTTTTAACTGTGATGTTCTTTGTGATGATGTTCCTGGGAGCCTCAGCCGGCTCTACCTCAGGAGGAGTTAAAATTGTCAGGCACATCATCATGGTAAAAAATGGATTTCTTGAATTTAAAAGGAGCCTGCATCCTAATGCCATTGTTCCCGTACGATACAATCAGAAACCGGTAACCAGAGGTATTGTTTTCAATATCATGGCCTTTTTTATCCTGTATCTTATCATATTTGCCATCGGCTCCCTGGTTTTTAGCTTTATGGGAATAGATTTTATGACGTCTATTGGTGCCGCAGCATCTTCATTGGGTAATGTAGGTCCCGCTTTTGGCGACCTGAGTCCTGTAAATAACTATTCAAGCCTGCCTCCATTTGGAAAATGGTGGTCTTCTATGCTCATGTTATTTGGAAGGCTCGAATTGTTTACAGTTTTAATAATTTTTACGCCTTATTTTTGGAGAAGTAATTAAATTTTTCCTGATATATCATTTATTTTTGACAATACCACAAAACGAGATACTTATTGGAAAGAAATATTTTTCAGAAATGAGTACCTTGCACCGAGAAACTTAACCCATATATGAAAATCGTCGCTCCATATAAACCAAAAAATAAAATTAGAATTGTTACCGCTGCCTCCCTGTTTGACGGGCATGATGCTGCTATTAATATCATGAGGCGAATCATCCAGTCCACAGGAGTAGAAGTGATTCATCTGGGCCATGACCGCAGTGTAGAAGATGTAGTTGATACAGCCATTCAGGAAGATGCGAATGCCATTGCCATGACCTCATACCAGGGAGGCCATAACGAATATTTTAAATACATGTTCGACCTTCTTCGTGAAAAAGGCGGGGGACATATCAAAATCTTTGGAGGAGGTGGAGGTGTGATCCTCCCGAAAGAGATCAAAGATTTGATGGATTACGGAATCACGAGGATTTATTCTCCCGATGATGGAAGGGAAATGGGTTTACAGGGAATGATAAACGATATGGTCAAATCCTGTGACTTTGACCCGTCGGAAATTGAGATGGCAACAACCGAATTAAGTCAACAGCTGAAAAATAACACAAAACCGGTGATTGCCCGACTAATTACAATGGCAGAAAACCATCCGGAAAAGTTTAACAAGATTTTCAGCAAAATCGATACAGATGAAACTCCTGCCCCTGTCCTTGGAATAACAGGCACAGGAGGTGCCGGAAAATCTTCACTTGTCGATGAACTCGTGAGACGATTTTTGCACGATTTCCCTGACAAAAACATAGGAATCATTTCAGTAGATCCTTCAAAAAGAAAAACAGGCGGAGCCCTTTTGGGGGATAGAATTCGTATGAATTCGATCAATAACGAAAGGGTGTATATGAGGTCGCTCGCCACACGACAATCAAATCTGGCTTTGTCAAAGCATGTGAACGAGGCCGTAAAAATATTAAAAGCCTCTTCCTTTGACCTGATCCTGCTGGAAACTTCAGGAATTGGGCAATCTGATACAGAAATTCTAGATCATTCGGATCTGTCTCTTTATGTTATGACTCCTGAATACGGGGCGGCAACCCAACTCGAAAAAATAGATATGCTGGATTTCGCAGATGTGATCTCTCTTAATAAATTCGATAAAAAAGGAGGCCTTGATGCCTTGCGGGATGTAAAGAAACAATTCCAAAGAAATCAACAATTATGGGAGGAACCGGTTGATTCGATGCCTGTTTTTGGAACAATTGCCTCTCAGTTCAATGACCCCGGCACCAACAACTTATACCGATACATTGTTGAAAAACTCAATGATTTTTCGGCTAAACAATTCTCTTCAAACCTGGAGTTTTCAGGAGAAATAAGTGAGAAAATTTTTATCATACCTCCCAAAAGGGTACGCTACCTTTCTGAAATTTCGGATACAAATTCGCAATATGACCAATGGTGCAAGGAACAATCTGATGTTGCTCAGCAACTATACGGTATTTATTTAACCATAGAACATCTCTCAGGAAAGAAACTGGAGCTCACAGAGTCAGGCCTGGAATTCCATACGAAAGACAAGGATATAATTCAGGAGAAAGATTCCCTTAGTAAAGATTTAATCAAAAGGTTTGAAAAACTCAGAAAAAAACTGTCTCATGAAAATTGGGAGGAGCTCATAAACTTTGAAGGCAAAAAACAGGCCTATGATAATGCTATCTATAAATTCAAAGTTCGGGACAAGGTCATAGAGATCGAAACGAAAGAAACAACACTTTCAAATCTTCAGATCCCAAAGATTTCTCTGCCAAAATACCGAGCCTGGGGAGACCTGCTGCTATGGATCTTACAGGAAAATGTACCGGGCGAATTTCCCTATACCTCTGGAATATATCCCTTCAAAAGAACGGGTGAAGACCCTACAAGAATGTTCGCCGGAGAGGGTGGCCCCGAAAGAACCAACCGCAGATTTCATTATGTCAGCTTAAACTCTCCTGCTAAAAGGCTTTCAACCGCGTTCGACTCAGTTACACTTTATGGAAATGATCCTGATCTTCGTCCTGATATTTACGGAAAAATAGGAAATGCAGGAGTTTCAATTTGCTGCCTGGATGATGCTAAAAAATTATACTCCGGCTTTGAACTTACCAATCCGATGACTTCGGTTTCCATGACCATTAACGGTCCTGCACCAATGCTTCTTGGATTCTTTATGAATGCCGCTATTGACCAGGAATGTGAAAAATATATCAAGGTGAATAAGCTTGAAAAGGAAATCGATAAAAAGATAAACGATATCTTTAATAAAAAGGGTGTAAAACGCCCTGCTTATCAGGGTGAACTACCCCAGGGAAATGACGGGCTGGGATTAATGCTGCTTGGAGTTACCGGAGACCAGATATTACCGGGTGATATCTATCAGCAGATTAAAAAGGACACCCTGTCAAAGGTAAGAGGAACGGTACAGGCGGATATTCTAAAAGAGGATCAGGCGCAAAACACCTGTATCTTTTCAACTGAATTTGCCTTAAAAATGATGGGTGACGTACAGGAATATTTTACCCGGCACCAGATCCGTAATTTCTATTCCGTTTCAATTTCGGGATATCATATAGCGGAAGCCGGGGCAAATCCCATATCACAACTGGCATTTACCCTTTCCAATGGTTTTACTTATGTGGAATACTATCTGAGCAGAGGAATGGACATCAATAAGTTTGGACCAAACCTGTCCTTTTTCTTTTCCAATGGTATTGATCCTGAATACGCGGTTATAGGCCGTGTTGCGCGGAGAATATGGGCCAAGGCCATGAAATTGAAATACAAGGCAAATGAAAGGGCCCAGATGCTGAAATACCACATTCAGACCTCAGGCAGGTCCCTGCACGCTCAGGAAATCGATTTCAACGATATACGAACAACTTTGCAGGCACTTTATGCCATATATGACAATTGTAATTCACTTCATACAAATGCCTACGATGAAGCGATCACTACGCCAACAGAGGAGTCTGTTAGAAGGGCCATGGCAATACAGCTTATAATCAACAAAGAATTAGGCCTTGCAAAAAACGAAAATCCCTTACAGGGTTCATTCATCATTGAAGAATTGACAGATCTTGTTGAAGAAGCTGTTTATCTTGAATTCGATAAGATTACCGAGCGTGGAGGGGTTTTGGGTGCCATGGAAACCATGTACCAAAGGTCAAAGATCCAGGAAGAGAGCCTGTATTATGAAGAGCTAAAACACAACGGGCAGATAGATATCATAGGCGTAAACACATTTTTGAACAGCAAAGGTTCACCAACAATATTACCTCAGGAAGTTATCCGGGCAACCGAAGCCGAGAAACAGCATCAGATTGCTGTCATCAATAATTTACACAAGGCCAATAGGAAGAAATCCAGTTCTGAATTGTTGAAACTTCGAGAAGCAGCCATAAAAAACGAGAATATTTTTGAACAGCTTATGGAAGCGACCAAAGTTTGTAGCTTGGGCCAGATTACTTCGACACTTTTTGAGGTTGGAGGTCAGTATCGCCGAAATATGTAAAAAGCTGATCAACTGGTAAAATGGGGCTTATTGAATTCCTTGTTAGGATAATTGGATATCTTTTGTAGATTTACCCGAATTATTACTAATCCTATGACTAAATATATCTCAAAACTGCTTGTGGCACTGATTTGCTTATTCATATTCAGCGCATGTTCGAAAGAAAAATCTGAAAAAACGGCTGAAGAAACAGCCATCTCTTATATAAAGGACAATTTCACAAAAAGAGAAGTGAGTATTGCTATGCGCGACGGGGTAAAGCTCCATACAACCATTTACAGCCCTAAAGATACTTCGCAGTCCTACCCCATTTTACTCAAAAGAACGCCATACAGTTGCCGGCCTTACGGAGAAAGCGAATTTCCCTCCAGGCTGGGGCCAAACAAATTTATCATGAAAGAGGGTTATATTTTTGTTTATCAGGATGTCCGGGGAAGGTGGATGAGTGAAGGAACCTATGACAATATGAGAGCTTACATCCCGAATAAAAAATCCGATCAGGATATTGATGAAAGTTCGGATACGTATGATAGCATTGACTGGCTGGTTAAAAATGTAGCAAATAACAATGGAAATGTTGGTACGTACGGAATATCTTATCCCGGATTCTATTCTACCTACTCGGCCATAGATGCGCATCCTGCATTAAAGGCTGCTTCTCCCCAGGCCTGTATAGGAGATTTCTTTTTTGATGATTTTCATCACAACGGAGCCTATTTACTGAGCTATTTCAGAGCCACTTCGGTCTTTGGAACACCCAAAGACAAACCTGTAGATACGGCCTGGTATAAAACCCCTGACCTAAAGACTCAGGACCAATACCAGTTCTTTCTGGATGCGGGGCCATTAAGCAATCTGAATAAATATTTTCAATATGAAAGTATTGATAATCCCAGCTTGCGCAAAGAAGATCTTGTCGATGATTTTTTCTGGCAGGAACTTATCGATCACCCCAATTATGACAGTGTCTGGCAAAAAAAAGGAATTATTCAGCATTTGAAAAATATCAACCCGGGAGTGGCCACAATGGTTGTTGGAGGTTGGTTCGACGCAGAAGATCTTTATGGCCCCTTAGAGACTTATAAAACCATTGAAAAAAACAATCCTGATAATTATAATACCTTGGTTTTTGGTCCCTGGGACCATGGAGGATGGTCAAGGGACAGAGTAAGAACCGCAGTAGGAAACTATTATTTTGGCGATTCCATTTCCTATTTTTTCCAGCAGGAAATTGAATCACGGTTTTTTGAACATTTTCTTAAGAACAATGGTGATCAGAATTCAGGTCTTCCGGAAGCCTATGTTTATGATACGGGAAAAAGAAAATGGAGCACTTATGATTCCTGGCCCCCGGAAAATATTTCCAGACAAAAATGGTTTTTGAACACCAATCAGCATCTTTCAAAATTCAAAGAAAAGGAAGATTTTATCTCCTTTGTCAGCGACATCAAAAGGCCGGTTCCTTATTCCGAAGATATCAAAACTGTTTTTACTCCAAGAAAATACATGACAGACGACCAGCGTTTCGCAGCAAGAAGGCCCGATGTACTTGTATTTGAAACAGATATTTTGGAAAATGACCTGACCCTCGCCGGAGATATCCATGCCAAACTCCAGGTGGCTACCACGGGCACCGATGCCGACTGGATCGTGAAAATTATCGATGTCCATCCTTCTGAAATGGATGAGGCACCCGATGAACTTCAGGACCACCTCAAGATGAGCAATTATCATTTAATGGTCCGAAGTGAGGTAATGCGAGGGAAATTTAGAAATAGTTTTGAATATCCTGAACCGTTTACACCCAACAAGAAAACCGAGGTAAACATTAAACTTCAGGACGTTTATCACACGATTAAAAAAGGGCATAAATTGCAGGTTCAGGTACAGAGCACATGGTTCCCGCTGATAGACCTTAACCCACAGACCTTTGTCCCTAACATTTTTAAAGCAAAAGAAAGTGACTTTAAAACGCAGACACATCGTGTTTTCACTTCTTCTTATATTGAATTTACGGTGAAGAACAAATAATAGGCTAAATAAATACTGGGAGATTAGCCTTGATTTTCAAAGCAGATGAAAACCAATTTAAAAGACGTATTTGGACAGGCCATTAAAGATTATTTTGATGGTAAAGAAGCCATCATAAAAACCTATTCCTCAGTTGGTGGCTGGGACGAACTACCCGTTTCTTATCTTTTCAGGAACTATCAGGATATGCCTGAAATAGAACAGACGGCATTGAAAATGTCTTTTGGAAAAGTTTTAGATCTGGGCTGTGGTGCGGGTAGTCATTCACTTTATCTTCAGAATAAAGGTCTCCATGTAAAACCTATTGACATCTCCAGTGGCGCAATCTTTACCTGTAAGCAAAGGGGCCTGGCTCAGGCCGAGGTCATGGACTTTTGGGATTTAAAAAATGAAAAATTTGATACCATTCTTTCTTTGATGAATGGGGCGGGTATATGCGGCTCTATGGACAATGTCCCGGGATTTTTAGAACATTTAAGAAGTTTATTGTCTTCTAATGGGCAAATACTTATTGACTCATCAGATATCATCTATATGTTCGAAGATGAAAACGGAATTACTGAAATTCCTGAACTTGATAATTATTATGGTGAGGTTATTTTTGAATCTGAATACAAGGGTGTCAGAAGTGGTGCTTATCCATGGTTATACATTGATTTTTATAATCTGCAGCATCAGGCTTCACTTCAGAACATGAAATGTGAAATGCTGGTCCAGGGCCCTCACTACGATTTTCTGGCAAGGATAACCTCAATCTAATTGCCCTGCAGAAACTGGGGCAAAGTCAAATTTAAAGGGCTTCTTTTCTTTGAAGAATGAGAAGAATCAGGCAGGCAATAAAACAGATTGCACCCATCAGTAGCCAGGTAGATTCAAAGCCAAAAGCTGAAGAAAATTGCATCCCAAGATTGGGACCCAGAATATGTGCAAATGAAAATGACATGCTGTACATGGCCATATAAGCTCCTTGATTCCCAAGTTTTGATCTGTCAAGGGCATAAGAATTTGAAAACGGGAATCCCAGCATCTCTCCAAAGGTCATTAACACGATCCCGGCAATGGCCAGTCCGAGAATTGGAACGGCCGATATAACAAGAAAACTTAACATAAGTAAAAAGGTTCCTGCGATAACTATTTTCAGATTATCAAGTTTTCCTTTTTCCAGTGAATTAACCAAAGGCATTTCCAGCAAAAAGATCAGAAATCCGTTCATGGCAAGCATCAGTCCTATTTTATCCTCATTGAGACCCAGCCTTTGACTGTAATAAAGAGGAATGGTAGAAAAATACTGCATAAAAGTAAAGCCTATCAAAAACATAGCGAACCAAAAGATCAGATACCTTCCATCCTTGTAGGGCGATTTTTTAAGCTCGATACCCTTTTTCTTTTCCTCTTTTATCTGGGTTTTCTGCCTTAAATATTTAACTATGATCAATGCAGCTATAATACAGGTCAAGGCATCTACCCAAAAAAGGCTTTGGTAACTTACATATGTAATCAGAAGTCCGCCAAGAGCAGGCCCCATGGAAAAGCCTAGATTTATTGCCAATCTTATTAATGTAACCGATCGCGTTCTGTTCTCCGCTTTGCTGTAGTCGTCAAGCGCAACCCAAACCGCGGGCCTGAATGCATCCGCAACAAGTGTCAATAAAAAAATTCCAAAACAGAATACAGAAAATTCTGAGACATACTGAAGTCCGAAAAACACAAATCCGGTGCTAAAAAGACTCATGTACATGACTTTATAATACCCTATCTTATCTGACAATTTCCCTCCTATAAATACACCTGCTACTGAGCCAAATCCGTAAAAGGACATCACCCATCCAACCTGAGGAACCGTAAAATCAAGAAAATTGGCAAGGTATAATGACAAAAAAGGAAGCACCATGGCACCCGTCCTGTTAATAAGCGTAGTTAGTGCCAGGAACCAAACTTCCCTGGATAATCCCTGATAGGGTTTTATGAGTTTATAAAACATTTTGTAAAGATATGCTTTCTAAACACTCTCAAAATCTATTTTAATTGAATGTCTCTATAAAGGAATAAGAACTTGATATCTTCAGATTTTTATAGGTATATTTGGTTTAAAAATACATCCATGAAGAATATTTTATTTCTTATTTCCTTTTTCATATTCTCTCTGGCTTTTTCTCAGGAAACAAACAAATTTAAAAATGCAAAGAAATTCCAGCATAAACTGAACAAAGAATTTTCAAGCAAGGAAGAATCTCCTCTTACCGAAGAGGATTTCGCCAATTTTGAATCTCTGGAATTCTATCCTATTGATAGCACATATATAGTTACTGCTTCACTGACTCTCCATAAAGACAGTAAACCGTTCAAAATGAAAACAACAACAGACAGGCTTCCTGTATATCGCCTGTACGCAACGGCAAAATTTGAACTAAAAGGAAAACAGCATAGCCTTGAAATCTATCAAAATGAAAAATTAATGCTCACTCCGGAATATGAAGATTACCTGTTTCTGCCCTTTACAGATCTTACAAACGGAGCCGGGTCTTATGGTGGTGGTCGGTATTTAGACCTCAATCTTCCCGAGGGAAAGACTATTGAAATAGATTTTAATCAGGCTTACAATCCCTATTGTGCATACAACAGCAAATACTCATGTCCTGTTCCCCCAAAAAATAATCATCTCGATATTAAAGTACAGGCCGGAGTAAAATCTTTTAAGGGTCATTAAAGAAGTTTAGAAGCGTACATCCCCAAAAATACGGCTGATATGGCTAGTATAAAAGTGGCTATCAAATAGGGCAGCATACCAAAATAATCTCCCCCTTTGATGTAAACATGATTTTCATAGGCAAAAGTAGAGAAGGTTGTAAACCCTCCGCAGAAACCCGTTGCCAGAAAAAGTGAGTGGTTTTCGTTTAAATATCCGCTTTTTGCAGAGTATCCAAAAATTATTCCAATCAAAAGGCTTCCCAGTATATTGGCTAAAAGCGTACCATAGGGTATGGCATTTTCAAAGTTGTTGAGCTTTAAACTGATCAGATAACGTGCAACACTGCCCAGTCCCCCACCAATAAACACTAACAATACCTGTTTCATTACAATCTAATCTAAAGTTACACGCTCTGCTTGTCTCCAAGACCATTTTCCTGTAATGGTACCTTTATTCAGAGTAACAATTCCGGGATTTGACCTTACTATCGTCTTCAAAGTTGTCTCATCGCAAAACAAGAGGTCAAAATCCAATTGAAATTTGTTCTTTATTACCTCATATTCATCCAGCGTCGATGCGGAAAAACAATATACGCTAAATCCTTTTTCCATTGCTCTGTCCGACAGGGATTTGATTTTCTTTAAACCATCTTCATTTGATTTCCTAAGGTTATAAGCCACTATAAGCATCAGCTTCTCCTTTTGCATGAGTTGCTCCGTAAGGTCCTCACCATCCCGTTCCATGGTGAAATCATGTATTGGCGGAACATAACCCTCTTTTAATGTCCTGGTCTTTCGGTCAACAAATGTTGCTCCTTCAATATTCCAAGGTTTTTCTTCCGTAGTAAAGACTCTGTCCTCTCCGTCCACATTGTAGACCCAGGTGTCTTCAAAAACAGGTTTCTCGGCATCTTCAGGAATTATCATGCCTTCCGGAATGTTCTTCCCAACGGCGTAGGCCCTGAAATCAATAATAGGTAGATATCTTAATACATAAGCGATGATTCCCACAAAAACCACTAAAGAAATCAAACTGGCCCGCTTTGCAAAAATATCAGAGAAAAGGGATTGAATATCATACACCCTGATCAGCAAATAGATCACCAAAACTATAAGAATGATATTCTTGTAAAAAGTTTCCCAGGGCGTGAGTGTTATAGCATCTCCAAAACAACCACAGTCCGTCACCTTGTCGTAATAAGCTGAATACCAGGTTAAAAATAGAAATATCAAGGATATTCCGAACAAACTCCAAACCGTTAACTTTGCCTTGAACCCAACCAACAGCATTACCCCAAGCATAATTTCGGCTAAAATCAGCAAGATGGAAAACTCCAGTGCAAACGGGCTTAAAAACTCGAGATTAAGCACATCCGCTCCAAAATATTCTTCAAATTTATAGGCTGAACCCAAGGGGTCAACCAATTTGACGAATCCGGAGAAAATAAAGGTAACTGAAACTAAAAGTCTTATAATTTGGGTAAGTATATTCATAAAGGCATCGAATTATTCATCCATGAGTATCAAAGCAAAAATGGCATAATTGATCATATCCTGGTAATTGGCATCGATTCCTTCGGATACAATCGTTTTACCTTCGTTATCTTCAATTTGCTTGACTCTGAGTAACTTCTGAAGAATCAAATCAGTAAGCGAACTGATACGCATGTCTCTCCATGCCTCTCCGTAGTCGTGATTCTTATTTTCCATCAATGCCTTGGTCTGAGCAATATGTTTGTCATAAAGTTCAGTTGCTTTATCCACATCGATATCCGGTTGCTCAGCAACCCCCTCCTCCAACTGAATCAGAGCCATGATCGAATAATTGATGATGCCAATAAATTCGGGCGCTTCTCCTTCATCTACTTTCCTGGTTTTATTTTCCTGTAACTGACGTATGCGTTGTGCTTTTATAAAAATCTGATCCGTTAACGATGGAAGTCTCAGTATTCTCCAGGCGCTTCCATAATCACTCATTTTGTTTATGAAAAGTGAGCGACATCTTGACGTCACTTCATCATATTGCTTGGACGTATTCTGCATGTATTTTGAAATCAGAAGTATTAAATTAATATGGAAACGAATTTATAAAAATCTAATGATATAATATCTTCGGTTTCCTTATTTTTACAAAATATATATCCTTAAAATCCCTGTAAAATGAATAGAATTGCTGTTTTTTGCGGCTCGAGTAAAGGCTTTAAAAAAGATTATGCGGAGGCCGCAGTAGAATTGGGTGAATGTTTTTCTAAAGAAGGGATCGGCCTGGTTTATGGAGGAGGTAAAATTGGCATTATGGGTGTGCTTGCAGACACCATGATCAGGAACAATGCCGAAGTCATTGGTGTTATTCCCGGTTTGTTAAAACATGAGGAAGTAGCTCACACCAAAATTTCTCAGATGATCGTCACTCGAAAAATGTCAAAAAGAAAAGTACGGATCAGTAAATTAGTGGATGGATATATTGCCTTGCCGGGTGGTTTTGGTACCCTGGATGAGATTTTTGAGGCTCTGACCCTGGGCCAGCTCGGAATTGAAAGAAAGGCGATCGGAATATTGAATACCAATAATTTTTTCAAACATACCTTGCTCCAGTTAGAACACATGGTGGAAGAAGGCTTCTTAAAAAAAGAAAATCGCGATATGATCATCATCAGCGACAATGTTGAAGAATTAATAAAGAAAATGCAGGCATACCAGGCGCCAAAAGTCGCCGAAGTAATTAATAAGGTAGCCAGCAGGTAAAGTTATTTTACTATGTATATCAATTGTAAAGGTGAATTAATCGATCTAAGCCGGCCAAAGGTCATGGGGATCCTGAACCTTACGCCTGACTCCTTTTATGACGGAGGTAAATACAGAAACGAAAAGGCCATACTGAAGCAGGTTGAGAAAATGAGTGTGGAAGGTGCCGATTTTATAGACCTGGGAGCCTACTCATCCAGACCTAATGCCAAAAACATATCAGGGGAAGAGGAATTAAAAAGGCTCATAGGGCCCCTAAAAGCTGTCATTAAAGAATTTCCTGAAATCAGAGTCTCAGTCGATACCTTTCGCAGTCATGTCGCCCGTGAAGCGGTAATAAACGGAGCATGCATGGTCAATGATATATCAGGAGGCGGACTAGACATGGAAATGTTTCCGACGATTGCTCAGCTTCAGGTACCTTATGTACTGATGCACATGAAAGGATCTCCCCAGACCATGCAGCAGCATAGCACTTATAAAAACCTGGTTAAGGAAATGATTTTTTATTTTTCTGAAAAAGTTTTTGAACTACGCCAAATGGGAGTTAATGACCTGATCATTGATCCGGGATTTGGGTTCAGCAAGAACCTTCAGCAGAATTATGAGCTTTTAGGTAAACTTGACTTTTTGAAAACCCTAAACCTACCAATCCTGACCGGTATATCACGAAAATCAATGCTTTATAGATTACTTGAAATTGATCCGGAAAAAGCTTTAAATGCCACCACAGTTGCAAATACCATCGCGCTTTTGAAAGGAGCCCATATTTTAAGGGTCCATGACATCAAAGAAGCGGTTGAGGCCGTTGAAATAATTCAAAAAATGAAAGATTCCCAAATACCCCATGAATAAAAAAAATGTTCTAATTCTAATACTCTTGACAGCACTCTCCGGTTGTAAAAAACAAGAAATCCAATTACCTCAGATCAGTAGTCCCGGGCTTTCCGAAATTCAAAACCACTCAAGTATCTGGATCTTCAGAGACAGTACGGAAAACGGTGTTGTTCCCAGGCTTAACAAGAATAATAAAATCATCAATACACATTGGATCTTTCATATTGACAAAAGGCTCCCAATGAAAGATATAGTGCCCTTACTTATAAAAATGCAGGAAGACAAAAACAAACCCTCCATGCATAAAAAAGGAAATATGGAAAGCTATTTCAGTTATGCCAACCTTTCGGGAAAGAAAATTTCGCTGTTCTCCTTTACCGAAACCAACTTTAATATAATTGATAAAGATTCCTTTCCTCGGGAGCTGTCATCGATAAAAAATGAAATTGTCATCATTCAGCTTCAGGAAAAATTGGTAAAAATTAACAATCAGATCATTTCCAGGGATTCAATAGGAGCAATTCTGAAACGAATAGAGCCCTCTCCCTCTGTCGAGAAAGAGGAAAACAGTGATGCTTTCTTAATACTGAATTACAGTGGAGAAACTGTCTATGAGGATTATTTAAGCCTTAAGGCATACTTAAATGAAAATGAAATAATCACGTCTTCAACAGAGTATTTACTTACTGTAAAATAATTCATACATTTACAAAAACTAGCTCAGATTGGATCAAATTACTTTTTTAAACATCAGCTTCTTAGACATTCTTGACATCGTTTTAGTTGCCGTTTTACTTTTTTATATATTTCGATTAATCAGAGGCACCGCAGCCATCAACATATTTATCGGAATTGCCATAATTTATTTAATATGGAAACTCACTCAGGCTCTGGAAATGGAACTTCTCAGCGATATTCTGGGTAAGTTTTTGGGCGGAGGTTTTATTGCCCTTATTATTGTATTTCAGCAGGAGATAAGGAAGTTCCTTTTAATGGTTGGATCTACCAATATTGCTTCTAAAAAAGGTATTCTAAAGAATTTTAAGTTTTTTAGAACAGAAATAGCCGCCAATAATCACATTGATGAAATCGTCAGATTCTGTGAAGAAATGGGAAAAATCAAAACCGGGGCCCTGATTGTACTGAAAAGGAACAATAGCCTTGAATTTGTAAAAATGACAGGGGATGAAATGGAAATAAAAGTGAACAAGCCAATTTTGAAAAGTATATTTTATAAAAACAGCCCTCTTCATGACGGAGCTATCGTCGTTGAAAACAACATTATAACGGCAACAAGGGTGATCCTTCCAATTGAGAATACCATTGAAATTCCTGCTCATTTTGGATTGAGGCACAGGGCCGGTCTTGGCATCACAACAAGAACAGATGCTCTTGCCCTTATAGTTTCTGAAGAATCAGGGCAGGTTTCTTACATCAATAATGGAGCTTTCATTCTCTACGAAGATTTTTCCGAATTAACCGAACTGATCAAAGACGATTTGAATTATTAAGCTGATTAGCTTGCTTTTTTCTGCGCAAACTGGATATTGTACAAATTACTGTAATACCCTTTCTTTTCCAGAAGCTCAGTATGAGTTCCCTGTTCAACAATTTTTCCCTGATCCATAACAATGATCTTATCGGCCTTCTGGATCGTTGCCAGCCTGTGTGCAATAATGATCGAAGTTCTGTTTTTGGTGATTTTTTCAGTAGCATCCTGAATAAGCTTCTCTGAATGAGCGTCAATCGAAGAGGTGGCCTCATCAAGAATCAAAATACCCGGTTTACTAACCGAGGCTCTTAGGAACGCTATTAATTGCCTTTGGCCCACAGAAAGCATAACACCTCTTTCCTTAACATTATAATCATATCCTCCCGGAAGGGACATAATAAAATCATGAATCCCAATAATTTTCGCAGAAGCTTCTACTGCTTCACGACTTATAGAATCGTCTCTCAAAGTTATATTGTTGAAGATACTGTCAGAAAATAAAAATACGTCCTGTAATACTACCGCAATCTGGGCCCTGAGTGCATGCAGGTTATAATCAGAAAGTTTTACGTCATCAATCTTTATAGATCCCGTATCGATTTCGTAAAAACGATTCAATAAGTTAATAATCGTCGACTTACCCGCCCCTGTTGCTCCAACGATGGCTACCGTTTCCCCGGGTTTTACATCAAATGAAATTCCCTTGATCACTTCCTCACCGGGAACATAGCTAAAATGCACATTATCAAAACTTACCTTTCCTTTAAAATTCTCAACCATGATCTCTCCCTTGTCCAGTTCAGTCTCCTCCGCATCAACAATTTTAAATACTCGTTCTGCAGCCACCATTCCCATTTGAAGGGTATTGAACTTATCGGCGATCTGTCTCAAGGGTCGGAACAACATGTTATTCATCATAATAAAACTGATGATCTCGCCAGCTGTAACAGAACTGTTGGTAGCTGCGTTCAAGCCTCCATACCAAACTACCAGGCCAATGGCTATGGAGGGAAGGATCTCTGCGACCGGGAAAAAAATCGAATTATACCAAACCGTCCTGATCCAGGCTCTTTTATGCTTTTCATTAATACTTCTAAATTTTTCATATTCTATCTTCTCCCTTGAAAATAACTGTATAATCCGCATACCTGTGATCCGCTCCTGAACAAAACTATTCAAATTGGCGACTTCAGTCCTTACTTCCTGAAAAGCTGACTTCATAGCTTTTTGAAATATCTTTGTCGCAAAAATCAGCAACGGTAAGATGGCAAATACAATCAGGGCCAGCTTCCAGTTCATGTAAAGCATTACCAAAGCTACTACGAGCATCTTGAGAAGGTCAGATATGATCATAAAAAGTCCTTGTCCGAATACACTTGCAATAGTTTCAATATCTGATACGACTCGCGTTACTAATTTTCCAACGGCTGAGGTATTGAAATACTTCATTTTGAAACGTAAAAGATGCTCAAAAAGTTGCACCCTCATATCCTTTATGATACTCTGACCCAACCAATTGGCGAAGTAAATAAACAAAAACTGGAATATGACTTCAAAACAAAGAACAAGTACCATTAAACCTATGTAAACAACAAGTTGTTCTTCATTTTTTGAGAAAATGAAATCATCAATAATAGTTTTCAAAAGTACCGGTCTTACGGCAGCAAATAAAGCCACAGAAAGTACGGCCATTACGGAGATCGCAAACTGCAGCCTGTAACTTCTCGCATAGCCCATCAGCCTTGTAAAAAGCTTCACGTCGTATACCTTTCCGATTACTTTTTTATTTTCCTCCATTTTCTTCACAATTCACGTAAAAATACACTTTCAGGATACTTAACACTTGTCAAAAACAAACCCTTTGCTTTGGCAGAGGCACCTGCCCTCGACCTGTCTCTTGATTCAATTACCTCTTTAAATTCCTTTAAGGTCATTTTACCTTTTCCTATTTCGAGTAAGGTTCCTACAATAGCTCTTACCATATTTCTTAAAAAACGATTTGCACTAATATAAAAATTCAAATCATCCCCTTTTTGTTCCCAAAATGCCTCAGTGATGGTGCATTCATAGGTTTTAACATCAGTTTTAGTCCTTGAAAAACACTTAAAATCAGTATGATCCATTAAGATCATTGATGCCTTATTCATTTTTGCCACATTCAGATCAGGAAAATTCAAATTCATGGACAATTCTGATGTAAAGACATTTTTATTTAGACTGATCCTGTAGGTGTAACTCCTTGAAACAGCGTCAAATCTGGCATGAGCTTCTGGATTTACCTTTAAGATCTGAAAAATAGCAATATCCTTTGGCAAAAAAGAATTCAACTTATATTTTAACTTATCTTTATCTAAAATTCCGTCAAAATCGAAATGCAGATAGAATTGTTCCGCGTGCACACCGGTATCCGTACGACCACATCCCATCACCGTTATTTCGGATCCCAATAATGTGGACAGAGCTTTTTCAATAACTTCCTGAACCGAAATTTCATTAGGCTGAATCTGCCACCCATGATAGTTTTTGCCGTGATAAGAAAGTTCAATAAAGTATCTCAAAAACTGTTAATTTTACGCCTGACAAAGATAATTAATAAAATCAATACGCTTTTGGGCCAGAAAATCTTACTTCTTTCCGATACACATGGTTACATAGATGAAAAAATTTTGAATTATTGTAAAGAAGTTGATGAAGTGTGGCATGCAGGGGATATAGGAAAGCTGGCTGTTACAGATAAGATTCAGGAAATCTGTCCGGTAAGAGCAGTCTACGGAAATATTGACGATAAAGAAATCAGAGCAACTTTTCCACTCGACAACAGATTTAAAATAGAGGGCCTAAGCGTATGGATAACCCATATAGGTGGATATCCTAATAGATACAGTCCGAGAATAAAAGAAACTATTTATAAAAATCCCCCTAAAATTTTTATCAGCGGGCATTCGCATATTCTAAAGGTACAGTATGATAAAAAACTTAGGCTCCTTCATTTGAACCCGGGAGCAGCGGGTAAACATGGGCTTCATAAAGTGAGAACCCTATTGCGCTTTGAAATTGAAAAAAGTGAGATAAAAAATCTGGAGATAATAGAAATGAAGCGATAATTAAACGGCTTCCACCGGTTCAGTCTGGAAAATAGGAACAGAAATAAAAATACTGGTTCCTTCTCCTTCTTTTGAATTTATATTGAAAACTCCTTTCATTATCTTAATTCTTGCTTCAATATGATTTAAGCCAAGTCCATCCTTTTTGACCGCTTTCTTGACGTCAAATCCTTTTCCGTCATCAATAATCTGTATTATCAATTTATCTCCATTTCTTTCGATAAGATTGATTGTGGCATTCTTTGCTTTACTATGCTTTAAAATATTATTGATCAACTCTTCAATGATGTTGTATATTTTGATCTCAAAATCCTGATTATATCTTTTGATGCCATTATCATCACTAATAAACTGAATTTCTGAATTGGAGTATTTTTCGCAAAGGTCATGTACTGCAAAAGCCAGTCCGAATTTGAGCAATACTGATGAAATCAGCTCATGTGAAAGATCTCTTATCTTGATTGAAGCTTCATTTACAATTTCCTGAGCTTTTGAAATCTCTATCGGAACATGTGAGTTCAACTGTGACTTTGAAGCCTGGAGGTGCAGATTTGCTGAAGACAATAAGGCACTTACGCTGTCATGGAGAATTTCCGCAATAGATTTACGTTCTTTCTCTTTCGCATCAATCGTTGCATTAATTATTCTGGTCTGTAGGTTACTGTGGATCTGATCAAGCTTAGTCTGCTGTTTCAATTTATAATTCTTGTAAAAAATAAAGGCAATAACAACAAGAATCAAGGTCAAAAAGGCCATTCCGTAAAAGAGTACCTGAGCTCTTAGAGCTCTACCTTTTTCTTCTTCCGTTCTCTTCTCTTCCAAAGCCAGATTGTACTTAGCCTCAACACCAGCAATATTTTCAGCTAATTGTTCATTGGTAAGCCTGAACTTCAGTTCATAGGATTTATGTAAATATTTATACGCATTTTGATAATCATCAATAGAATCATAGGACACGGAAAGATTTTCATAAATAATTCGTTTCAAATGCAGTACACGAGTCGTTGTATCCAGTTCAATGTTGTTGAATGCTTCCAAATATCTATTGATCGCTTTTTCATATTCCTTTTCAAAATGATGAAGGTTTCCAAGATTAACATTGGCCGATGCAATATCAACGACACTGTTCTGTTTCATTTTCAACTTAAGTGCTTCTCTTGCCCAATGTTTTGCCAAAGGCAAATTATCATTATTCTGGGCAATAACACCAAGATTATTGTAAGCATTTGATATTCTTATTTCAGTTTTCGGAGTGACTGGGAAGTAGGTCACCTTTCTAAAGAAATGTTTGGCACTATCCTGCTCATTTTTTGCATAATAAAAACTTCCGAGCCTGATTAGCGCTTTGGTTATACCAATAGTATCTTTAATTAAGTTTGCCTTCTGCAAGGAAATTTTGTTGTAATATATAGCCTTATCAAAATTCTGAGAATCAGCAAAGATCCTTGCCAGCAAATTCGAATAATCAATATTTAAACTTGAAAAGGTCCTTCCTTTTAATCGGTCTAAACCATTTAACAAGATTTCCATGGCCTTTTCGCTTATCCCCTGCTGGTAATAGTTTTTGGCCTTCCTAAATTCAAAAGCGAGTTGTTTTTCTGAATTCTTTGCGAAGGAAAAGGTATTTAGCGTATTCTCAATGGTGTAATCCGCCTTTTCAAACTCTCCTATTTTGATAAGTGAGTCAATTTGCGCAAGTTTTTCCTGAATATAGATTTCCTCTTTTGAAGAATTTTGAGAATAGAGCTCACCACCAATCAAAAGTATTGCAATTGGCAAAAAGTTTTTCATCAAGCCTCTTAAAAGACTCAAAATAAAGTTATATGACCTCATTCTTTAAGGCAAATATAGCAAGTCCAACACTATTTTTGACCTTGACCTTTTTCATTAGATTCTTTCTATGTGTTTCAACAGTACTTTCACTTATATGCAGTTCATCGCCAATTTCTCGCGTACTGTACTGTTGGGCCACAAGTTTTAAAACCTGTACTTCTCTTTTAGTTAATGAGCTTATCAGAACCCCATCCTGGCTTCCCTCATTTTTGACCTGGCCCGTGAGCAAGGTCTGCATCATTTTTTCCTTGATATCATCTGTAAAATACTGATTCCCTTCGGAAACTTTTCTAACCGCATTGACAATGTGTTCACCAGCCGACTTTTTTGGCACAAAGCCCTTTGCTCCCATCTGTAAAACTTCTTTTACAAGTTTTACGTCGTCATAACTGGAAAGAACAATGATTTCAGGTTTGTTTTTGTTCTGCCTCAAATGTTTAAGGACTTCAATCCCGTCTAGTTCCGGCATATTAATATCCAAAACAAGCACGTCAGAATTATTTTCTTCATACCATGAAACAACCTCTTTGCCATTTAATGAGAAGCCTGTGACTTCAATATTTGGCTCAAGTCCTAGAACGGCTTTCACACCATCAATCAAAATTTGATGATCATCGGCAATATGTACAGTAATAATCTTATCCATATGATACATTTGTTTAAAACACAGGCTAAAAAAAATCCGAAAAAAACTAATTTTCCGGATCTTCTCCTAGTTTATTTAACAAACGTTTAAATTCACTAAATATTGTATCTTGAGTCTTACTCCCAGATAATGACACCTTTAGGTCTTCTTTCAGGCTCAGTTCTGTTCAACAAAGCGTCCATAGCTGCAACATCATAGTTGTCTTCATAAATGTTGTTAAACGCTGTGGTTACCTTGCCATCAACTGGCTGAAGATCAAGAGTCACGGTTTTCGATGAGTTCGAATCACCATTTTCCACTAAAAAGATTTCATTAGAAGCACCAATTAAAGCAGATGAAACCATAACATTTTGATCAACTGTAAATGTTACTGAAACTTCTCCATCATTGTTCTCCATAATCGGCGCAGATTCCAATAAAGTTCCTTCGTAATCTGACAAAACCGCTGAAGATGAGTTAGTTAAGTTGGTAGTAAAAGAAGCCATAACCAACAATACGGCAATTGCAATAGTAAAATTTTTCATAATAATAAACTTTTAGATTTGTTCTGTATGTATGTTTTTATCAGCTATAACAAGCTAATACACCAAATGTATCGGCAAATGAGTTACAAACCAATAGCGAAATCAGGTATTTTTTGTACTACCTGAAAACCATGAGGTTTATACCCAGAAACCACTAATTTGGTGTTTCGAAAGATATAAAAAATTTACTATTATGTTTTTTTTCTGAAGTTTATACCATTTTAATGCTTTAAATTAATAATGTAAGTTGTTGATTTTATACTGTTTATGATTTTAACACCTACTTATTCTGTAGACTTTATTTGATAATTTAATTTTCTTTTTCTATCTTGCATATTCGTTAGAATTGGATTTAATTTCAATAGTTGAAATATTTATAGTAAGGAGAGAGGTTATTTGTTTATTAGAAAGCTTGTTTCACTTCTCTCCTAACTCCCTTTCCTTTTTCCCCTTTTAAAAGAAGATATTCTTTATCTTCTTAAGAAATACTCAAGTTCCCAAGATTTGAGTATTTTTTTTTGAAAAATAGTAAGGAGAGAAGCTATTTTATTTTAGTCTTAGTATTAGAAAACAATTTGCTTCACTTCTCTCCTTTCTCCCCTGTCTTACTCTCCTGGTATTCTTGTTACAGGAGTATATTTTACAACTTTTTCACTTTTAAATCTTTTTTTGAATCGATGAGAAAATCTCTATGTTAAAAATAGTAAGGAGAGAAGCTATTTGTATTTGTTATTAGTGTTAGAAAACAATATGCTTCACTTCTCTCCTTTCTCCCCTCTCTTCTTCTCCCTATGCAAATAAGGAGTACTTTTTTATCGATCTGATTAAAATCCGATCCTTGCCTCGCTGAAATGGTCCATTTATTGAACAGAAAAAAATAGTAAGGAGAGAAGCTATTTTATTTTAGTCTTAGTATTAGAGAACAATTTGCTTCACTTCTCTCCTTTCTCCCCTGTCTTCTTCTCCTTAGTCATAAGGAGTAATTTTTTATAAAGTTTGATCTTTATAATCCATTTCTCTGAGAAATTTGATGTCAGTATGTCAATTTTGGAATTTTTAGCAATTTTCCCACTTTTTGAAAAATAGTAAGGAGAGAAGCAATTTGTTTTTTTAATGAAAGAATCATGGCGCTTCACTTCTCTCCTTTCTCCCCTTTTTTTTATTTACATCTAATGCAAAATATTTGATATATAAGAATATGTTCTTATTACCTTCCCAGTTCGAGAATATTAATTTTTCAAAATGTCAATTTTGGAATTCATAGCAATTTATTCCCGGAGTTAAATTAAGGAGAGAAGTCCTTTTTTCTTTTCAGCGAAAGTGATCTTCTCTCCTTTCCCCCCTTATGCCTTTTTTCAAAGGCTGTTTTTTCATAACAGCAACTATTACTTGAATAATTACACTACAAATATATGGGCAGTTAACGTTTCACACAATAGAGGAACTTGGGATTTTGAAAATTACCTGAAAACCGTTAGAGAAAAATAAAATGAAAAAAAGCTGTCTGAATATTCATACAGACAGCTTATACACACTATAACTAAGTTATTAGTATTATCGTAAACGATCTACAGATTTTACAAGTTTATCATCCTTAATAATGGCTTTGTTGGCAAGAGCCAATAAAACTATTACAACTAAAGGTATGATTGCACCAATACCCTTCTCAGAAACATTTGCTTCTCCAGATAACATTAGCAGATGGTAAACAACAATTCCTAACAATAAAAAGTTGATTACAATATTTAACCTATTGTAAATGATTTGTCTGGTTCTGTTCTTAAATAAAAAAAGTGTCACTAATGATAAAATTCCCGAAACCATAAACAGGAACGGAACTATTCTCAATAAATTGTCTTCGCCATTCAACATGTCAGCAAGTTTAACCGGTACACCAACACTTTCATTCCAAAAAGGAAGAAAAAAAGCCAGACCTCCCGAGAGAAGGACCGCCAGAAGCAAGTAAACCGTTTGTATTCTTTGCAACATAGACTTCAAATGAGGCGCAAATTTACATTAATCTTTTTAAGAATACACTTTCTATATTAATTTTATTTTGTAATATTGTCACATCAAATCGAAACTTATTGTAAGTTTTCTTCTTTTACGATACCCTATTATATTATCAAAACATAATAATCATTTAATCAGATGATTCTCTCCAGAGAATTTATATCATTAATTAACATTTACTATTTATGATGTTTGACATAGACAAACTCAAAGAGATGAAACTTTTGGAGTTGCAGGAAATTGCTCAGAAAATTGATGTTCCAAAATTTCGTCAGCTTAAAAAACTTGATTTGGTTTATCAGATACTGGATATGCAGGCTGCAAATCCAAAGCAGATGAAGGAAAAGACCGCACCGATTAAGGAAAATACTTCTCCGGTAAACAAACCGAAGAGAAAAAGAATTTCAAAAAAGGAGGCGGCATCTGAAAAGGCTCCTGCGGATACTGTATCAAAAAATGACGTTCCCTCAAAAAAAGACATGGATAAAAGAGATGTGAAACAGACAAAGCATCCAAAATCTGAAGTTACACCTCAAATCAAAAAAGAAAATGGTTCTGCACAGAATCCTGAGCAACAATCGGTAACCACTGACCGCACTCAGCAGAAAGATCAGAGAAAACAACATCACGCTCAGCAAAAGGATCAGCGAAAACAACATCAGCCACAGCAAAAGGATCAGAAAGATCAGAAAAATCCACAGAAGGATCAGAGAAAAGATAATCGTGGTAATCAAGGCCATAAACAACGTGGCAATGAGAGTAACAAGCCTGGTAAATACAGAGATCCTGATTTTGAATTTGACGGAATCATTGAAAGTGAAGGTGTGCTGGAAATCATGCCGGATGGATACGGGTTTTTGAGGTCTTCAGACTACAACTACCTTTCATCTCCTGATGACATTTATGTGTCTCAGTCTCAGATTAAGCTTTTTGGACTTAAAACAGGAGATACGGTAAAGGGAAAAGTCAGGCCTCCTAAAGAAGGTGAAAAATATTTTCCACTAATTCGCGTCAGTCTTATTAACGGTTTAAATCCGAGTATAGTCAGGGACAGAGTATCGTTTGAGCACTTAACTCCTCTTTTCCCTGAAGAAAAATTTAATTTAGCTGAAAAGGGAAGCAATCTATCAACTCGCATCATAGATTTATTTTCACCTATAGGAAAAGGACAGCGTGGAATGCTTGTTGCACAACCCAAAACTGGTAAGACCATATTATTGAAAGATATCGCCAATGCCATTTCTGCGAATCACCCGGAAGTATATCAGATTGTTCTTTTGATAGACGAACGTCCAGAGGAAGTAACAGACATGCAACGTAATGTAACAGGAGAGGTTATTGCCTCAACTTTTGATGAATCTGCCGAGAAACATGTAAGAGTGGCGAACATCGTTTTGGAAAAGGCCAAAAGATTGGTTGAGTGTGGACATGACGTGGTTATACTCCTGGATTCTATAACCAGACTTGCAAGAGCATACAATACTGTTGCACCTGCTTCTGGAAAAATCCTTTCCGGTGGTATCGACGCTAATGCACTTCACAAGCCCAAAAGATTTTTTGGTGCGGCTCGTAATATTGAAAATGGGGGATCCCTGTCAATTATTGCAACTGCCCTGACAGAAACAGGATCTAAAATGGATGAAGTTATCTTTGAGGAATTTAAAGGAACCGGTAACATGGAACTGCAATTGGATCGCAATATTTCAAACAGAAGAATCTACCCTGCCATAGATCTTGTTAAGTCCAGTACCCGTAGAGATGATCTTCTTCATGAAGAGAAGGTAAGACAAAGAATCTGGGTTCTCAGAAAGTACCTGGCTGACATGAACCCAATCGAGGCCATGGAATTCGTAAAAGACAAAATTAAATTTACCAATAATAACGAGGAATTCTTAATGTCAATGAACGGCTAGGTGCTGATTTCATATGGCCCGAAATTGAGAATCTTTGAATTATTCAGATAAATAATTGAAAGTCAGATATCAAAAATATCTGACTTTTTTTATGCTTTTTCCTTTGTTTATATCTATAAATAAGTTGTATATTTGCACCCACATCGCGGGATAGAGCAGTAGGTAGCTCGTTGGGCTCATAACCCAAAGGTCGCTGGTTCGAGTCCAGCTCCCGCTACAAAGAAGACCAGCTGAAGTTCAGCTGGTTTTTTTATTTCGGAACATGAGAAGTTCGCTTCTCGAATGTGCAGAAAATAAAAAACCACAGGAAGCGCGGAGCGATTCGTGATGGTTTTCTTTGTAAAGCACTCCATTTAGGTCCGCCGGGCATGCGAGGCAATCCAGCTCCCGCTACTAGGAAAACCTTTCAGGAAACTGGAAGGTTTTTTTGTTGCAAAAAATTCGCAATGCCCGCATTTAAGAATTTTGAGAAACAAAAATAGTATTGGCGCCCGGCAAGTGGTTTTGTTTCCAAAGCTTCCCCGGTGATGGTCGTTAAACTGCCTGTTCAAACTTATGGTTTGGCATCGTAAATTCAAGTCTTTCAAATTCCATTAAGTTCTGTTTATATTTACAATCCTGTTTCAAAAAAACTTTGTAGAACCGGGAATTAAATTTAGAATCATTATTCAACCTTAATTATGAACAAATCATGAAGGGTAGCTTAAAAGTATCTTTAGTTCTTGTAAACATCTTTTTTGTTGTTTTATCATGTAAAGAGGGCTCTGCACCGACAGTATTCAGGCCCGCAAAAAAGGAACCGGATATAAATGAATCCCTGGAAGCGGTATTTAAGAAGAATGAATTAATGGGTATGTCAGTGGTTCTTATAGACGAGGGTAAACTGCAATGGAATAAAAGTTTTGGTTTGGCAAATCTGAACCATGGTACCAAGGTGAATTCAAATACCATGTTTCGCGTGGCATCAATTTCCAAAACAGTAACAGCCATTGCTTTGATGCAACTGGTGGACAGAGGACTGGTTGATTTGCACAGGGATGTTAGTGATTATCTGGGCTGGCAATTGCGGAATCCATATTTTCCTGAAATACCAATAACACTATATCAAATACTAAACCATACGAGTAGCATAGCGGATGGGAAGGGGTATTATAACTTTTCACGAAAAATGATCAGTGATCAGTTAGCAATCGAAACATTATTCGCCAAAGACGGGGCCTATTTTACGGAGGATCTCTATTCAAAGAATGCTCCGGGGACATATTTTAGTTATACGAACGCGAGCTGGGGCATTGTAGCCTCTGTTATCGAATTGGTAAGTAACCTGAGTTTTGATGCGTATTGCAGGGAACACATTTTTAAACCGATGGGGATAAAAGCCGATTTTGATCCGGCTCACTTGGAGAATATTAATAACTTGGCGGTGCTTTATCGTTTCGAGGATGGGAATTGGTCGCCACAGGTTGACGACTATCAAGGGCTTAAACCATCAAAGCGGTTATACGACGGTTATCAGCTAGGTACAAACGGATTTTTGAACGGACCACAGGGCAACCTCAGGGCCTCCGCCCTTGACCTGGCAGAATTAATTCAGATGTTCCTTAATGAAGGAGAATCAAATGGAAGGCAAATATTAAAGAAAGAGTCAGTAGATACGATGCTCGGTAATCATTGGGAATTCGATGGCGAAAACGGAGATACCTGGGGGCATTTCTATTTATCCTTCGGCTTAGGAATTCATCATATCACCAATAAGCCTGAATCTGATATTATATTTGAAGACAGAAACATGTCCGGGCATCCAGGCATCGCTTATGGACTATTGAGTGACATGTATTTTGACTCCAAGACCCGAAGCGGAATTGTTTTTATAACTAACGGAAGCAAATTAAAATATGAATATGGTCAAGAGACCTCATTTTACCAGGTTGAAGAGGATCTGTTCAAGGCAGTAAATCCATTTCTAAAAAAATAAAAGACTCGATCTAATATGAGAATTCATATATTTACCGTAATCTAATTTTTTCTTATGGATGACTACGGTTTCTTGTCTGTTTTACCTCCTGTAATTGCCATTATTTTAGCCCTTCGAACCAAACAAGTATATATTGCTCTGGTTTTTGGAATCTGGTTTTCATGGCTGATCATCAATGACTGGAACTTTCTGAAAGGAACCCTTGCCACAATTGAAGGCCTGGTAAATGTATTCAAATCAGAAGGTAATACAAGAACCATCATATTTAGTGCCTTGGTGGGAGCCCTTTTATTATTTATCCAATATTCAAGGGGTGTTGAAGGTTTTGTAAATCAACTGAATAAATTAATCCAGTATTTTGAGAATAAACATAGCGGATACAGCAGAATCATGATCCAACTGCTAGCCATGATCACCGGCGTGGTTTTATTTGTTGAAACCAGTATCAGTTCGCTTACCGTAGGGACCTTATACCGGCCCGTTTTTGACAAGTTAAAAATTCCAAGGGAAAAGCTGGCATATATTGCAGATTCAAGTTCCTCGCCAACCTCGATACTCATTCCTTTTAACGCCTGGGGTGCATTTATCATGGGCCTGTTATTGACCCAGAATATCGAAAACCCTTTCCGGGTGATGCTGTCTTCAATTGCTTTTAACTTTTATCCAATACTGGCCCTGGTTATATTGTTTATCGTGATCGTTACCAAAAGAGACATCGGCCCCATGCGAAAGGCTGAAAAAAGAACAAAAGAAACAGGAATGTTGATGGATGAAGGTTCAAAACCAATGATTTCTGATGTTATCACGTCTTACGAACCCAAGAAAGGAATAAAGGCTAAATCGTATAACATGGTTGTTCCATTACTGACCATGGTGATCATGATGCCTGTGAATCTTGCTTATACGGGATGGTCCAAGGTTGAAAGTTCGATTGGCTTCTGGGATCATGTAACGAAAGCAATTGGAAACGGGTCAGGTTCGTCTTCAGTTCTTTATGCGGTAATAACTTCGATTATCGTGGCTATGTTACTCTACAGGTCTCAGGGAATCATGAAATTAAAAGAGATGGTTGACCTAACCTTAAAGGGTATAAGCGAACTGATGCCATTGGCCCTATTAATGCTCCTTGCTTTTGCAATTGGAGATGCCTGTAACGCTTTAGGAACGGGCCAGTTTGTTGCCAACTGGTCCAAAGAATGGCTATCACCTCAATTTCTGCCTGCTCTTGTTTTTGTTATCAGCTCATTTATCGCTTTCTCTACAGGAACCTCCTGGGGAACCTTTGCCATCATGCTGGCAATTTCCATCCCTATGGCCAACGTTCATGGTGCCGAGTTGACCCTTGTTATTGCTGCTACCCTGGGTGGAGGAATTTTTGGCGATCATTGTTCTCCAATCTCAGATACAAGTATAATTTCTTCTATGGCCTCCGCTTCAGACCATATTGATCATGTAAGAACTCAATTGCCCTATGCGTTAATCGGTGGATTGATAACCACTGTATTGTATCTGATCCTTGGATTCTCACTTATTTAACTTAAGGTATAAATATATTTTATCGTCTTTAGAGCCTTAAAAGCTTAACTTTGCAGTTCAATTCAAGCGTCATGAAGCATAAAGCAGGATTTGTAAATATCATAGGGAACCCCAATGTAGGTAAATCAACCTTGATGAACGCCCTGGTTGGGGAAAGGCTTTCGATCATAACCTCAAAGGCCCAGACTACAAGGCACAGGATTCTTGGAATCGTTAATGATAAGCATTATCAGGTAGTCTTTTCTGATACTCCTGGTATCATCAATCCGGCCTATGAACTGCAGGAGTCCATGATGGACTTTGTAAAAACAGCTTTTGAAGATGCTGACATTATTCTGTATATGGTTGAAACAGGTGAAAAAGGGCTCAAAAATGAAGCTTTTTTTCAAAAGATTCAAGGTCTTAAAATTCCTGTTTTACTGCTATTGAACAAGATAGACCAATCGACTCAGGAAGATTTGGAAGAACAAGTAGCGTACTGGAAAGAAAAGTTGCCCACTGCGGAGATACACCCTCTTTCCGCTCTTGAAAAATTCAACATCGATACGATCATGAATCGAATTGTTGAACTTCTCCCTGAATCTCCTCCGTTTTATCCAAAAGACCAGTTAACAGACAAACCGGAACGATTTTTTGTAAATGAGACGATTCGGGAAAAAATCCTGATGCACTTTAAAAAAGAAATTCCCTATTCGGTTGAAATTGAAACCGAAGAATTTAAAGAAGAAGCCAGGATTATTAAAATCAGATCTGTGATCATGGTTGAACGAGACACTCAGAAAGGTATAATCATTGGGCATAAAGGATCTGCCCTAAAAAAAGTAGGAATGGAAGCCCGTAAGGATCTGGAAAAATTCTTTGGAAAGAAAATTTTTCTTGATCTCTATGTTAAAGTAAATAAAAACTGGCGAAGCAGGAGTAGTCAGTTAAAACGCTTTGGCTATAAAGAATAACTTAAAGCAAGTCTTTTACCTCATCAAATTCCAATCCTCCGTAATTCCCGCTACTCATTAAAAGAAGCGCTGTATTCTCAAGGTTTTTTGAAAACAAAAAGTCCTTAAAGGCCTTTGGTTCCGTATAAATGATCAGATCATCCCTTTGAAACGCTTTTGAGATCTGTTCCTCGCTAACTTCTTTTAATCTTTTGATCTTAACCGCATGCGGCGAGTAGAAAACAACAGCCTGATCTGCCTTTTTAAGGCTTCCCCGGTACTCTTTCAAAAACTCCTCATTCAAAGAGCTATAGGTATGTAATTCAAGACAGGCCAATACAGTCCTGTTGGGATACTGTTCTTTTACAGCATTCGTGGTTGCCTCGACCTTGGACGGAGAATGGGCAAAATCCTTGAAAATTACTGTTTCACGGTTTTCCCCTATTTTTTCCAGCCTTTTGCTGGCTCCTTTAAAGTCCGCAATAGCCTCATAAAAGTCTTCTTCACTCACCCCAAGATGAAAACAGATTCCTCGTGCCCCTTCCAGGTTCTGTAAATTGTGTTTTCCAAAGATCTCGAGAGGAATTTCTCCTTCTTCGGTTTCAAGAATTGTCGCCCCGCCCTCAACGGTGTAATCCGGGGTTTTATAGGGATATCGTTTAATTTGATTTGAGGATTCCTCAACGACCTTTTTAACATCTCTATCCTCTTCGTTGTAAACCATAATCCCTCCTTTAACCATCGTATCAGTAAAAATACGGAACTGATCCACGTAGTTTTCATAGGTGGGAAAAACGTTGATATGGTCCCAGGCAATTCCACTTATCAATGCAATATTGGCCTTATACAAATGAAACTTTGGACGAAGGTCTATGGGAGATGACAGGTATTCATCCCCTTCCAGAACAATAACTTCATTCTCGTTGGTCAAATGAACCATTCTGTCAAATCCTTCAAGCTGTGCACCCACCATATAATCCACCTCGATATTGTGATACTTCAAAACATGAAGAATCATTGAGGTAATGGTTGTTTTTCCATGAGAACCACCAATGACAACCCTGGTTTTGTTCTTGGAGTGCTCATACAGGTATTCCGGATAAGAAAAAATAGGAATCCCTAATTCCTGGGCTTTTATCAATTCAGGATTATCCGCCTTGGCGTGCATTCCCAAAATTATGGCATCCAGTCCCTCATGTATTTTTTCAGGGAACCATCCCATGGCATCTGGTAACAGGCCCTTAGATTCCAATCTTGATTTAGACGGTTCAAAAATTGCGTCGTCACTTCCAGAAATTAAATCTCCTTTATCATGAAGTGCCAAGGCAAGGTTATGCATGGCACTGCCTCCAATTGAAATAAAATGTATGTTCATTATAAGATTTTAACAGGGGTAAAAATACAAATTTATAGTATGAAGAATTTCACTATTTAAGGGTTCTTTTTAAGGGTCGGGTCAAACAGGTTGGACCGCCTCCTCCCATGACACTTATATGCTCTCCTTTATAGAGATATAATTCACATCCCCTTTTTCTAAGCCTTTGTTCCGTAACCGGATTTCCTTCAACCACAATACACTGTTTCGGCCCAATTGACAGAACATTACAACCCATGGAATCAAATTCCTCATCAGGAACCTCAACAAGCTCATATCCTCTTGCCAGCAATTCATTTCTAAAATAAATGGGCATCAGCGGTGAATAGACTACGGCCAGTTTTTCCGCAACCGGGCTAAAAATTGACATGAGATGAAAAACGTCACTGGGCCCCTTATAATGGGGTAATTCAACAACCATAATCTCCACTCCATGAGGCTCAAGCATCGATTTTAACTGCTCAATACCCGACTTGTTGGTTCTATAAGTATGACCCACTGCGAGTGTATTCCTGTCCAGCCATGCAACATCTCCACCTTCAAGAGTTCCGGGAGCTTCTATGGAACCTAATACATCGATTCCTTGTTTCAAAAAATAATCTTTTTGCGCTATAGGCTCTCCCTGGCGTTCGGCCTTTCCCATCCTGCATAAAATCATACCAAAATCTGTGGCTATTGAGGCGTCCCTGCAGTATATGGAATCCAAGCTTAACTCGTTTTTTTTAGTTAAGTGAAAAACTTTGATTTCTTTCTCAATGAAGATTTTCTCAAAATTTCTGTATTCCTTTTTTGCTGATTCAAAGTCGGGCTTTTCGAGATAATTGAGACCTTTCCATTCCTCATCTATTTTCTCCTGAGACAGAAACGCTAAATCAGCAGATTTAATAAGAACAGATTCAAGATCAAGGTATTCGGTATGTGAAGTTTTTTTCATTGCTCAAAAAGCTGAATTATTATTTTAATTACTACATTAGAACAATGATACAATAAATTAAAGTAGCGCCATAATGAGTAATCATTTCTTTGTAGATCCGGATATTAAAAAAGCGAGCACCCTTCCATCGAGTTTTTATCAAGAGGAGAAAGTCTTTGAAAACATGAAAGAAAAGATCTTCTTAAAATCATGGCAGTTTGTCGGTGATGAAAAACTTGCTGGAATAGCTAAATCAGTTCATCCGTTTGTATTCCTTGATAAGTTCATGACCGAGCCTCTTGTTCTGACAAGAGATGAAGAGGATCAGCTTCATTGTATGACAAATGTATGTACCCACAGAGCAAATCTGGTTGTATTAGGAAGCGGAAAACAAAAAAAACTCACCTGTATGTACCATGGGCGTCGTTTTGATCTGAAAGGCAGGTTTGAATATATGCCGGAATTTAAAGATGCTGAAAACTTCCCAAGAGAATGTGATCATCTCCGGGAATTTCCATTGGTTAAGTGGGGACCTCTGTTATTTACAGGACTGAATCCCGCATTTGATTTCAAAGAAGTGATTTACACAATGAAAGAAAGAATTGGTTTTTTACCGATCAATGAATTCAAATTAGACAATTCACTTTCACGAGATTATCTGGTTCAGGCGCACTGGGCACTCTATTGCGATAATTACCTGGAAGGATTTCATGTTCCTTTTGTCCATGAAGGTTTAAATCAGGTTCTGGACTACGGAAGCTATTCAACGGAGATTTATAAATATTGTAATCTTCAAATTGGATATGCCGATGATGCCAGTGACGTCTTTGAACTGCCTAAAGATCATATCGACTACGGAAAAAATGTAGCGGCTTATTACTATTGGGTGTTTCCTAATATGATGTTCAACTTTTACCCCTGGGGGCTTTCTATTAATGTTGTAAAGCCATTAACCCGGGAAAGAACAAAAGTTTCTTTTATCAGCTATGTTTATGATCCTGAAAAATTGGAAAAAGGTGCGGGTCAGGATTTAGATAAAGTTGAAAGAGAAGATGAATTCGTTGTTGAAAATGTTCAACAGGGTATGCTTTCTTCTTTTTACAAAGCCGGAAGATTTTCACCCTCAAAGGAAAAAGGGGTTCATCATTTTCACAGGTTACTCGCAGATTTTATGAATCTTTAGTTTAATTTAAAACTCCATTCATTTTCGTTGAGCTCATCAATCAGTTCCTTCGTAATATTTATTTTTGAACTTCTGCTGGGCATGTTTAGCTTGAGCTTTTCCTTTTGATCAATGATCATAAAATTTAAATGCTGGCTTCCCTGATGCTTTTTAAAAACGGCATCAAACCTTTCAATATTTGATTCAGAAATATTTTCAATGGGAACATTTAAAGTGATCTTCTTGGCCATTTTGGCCAGAACATCCTGCAACTGTTGAATTGCAGTGATCTGAACCCGTACGTCACCGTTTTGCCAGGCCCTTCGCATAACTGTCTTTAGGTATAAAAATGTATTGGGTATCAGAAAATGTCTGAACTTCAAATAATCCTCGTTGAAAAGTCTAAATTCGTGCGCATCGGTGTAGTCTTCAAAAGTGAAAAGCCCCCAGGGTTTTCCATTCTTGCTCACCCTGTGCTGTACATCAGTAATGATGCCGGCAAAAGACAGTTCTTTGCCCTCAAGTTCATTGATCTTTTGCAAAGCTTCCACCCCGGCATTGCAAAAATACTGGATCTCTGTTTTAAAGTCATCCAACGGGTGCCCAGAGATATAAATACCGATCATTTCTTTCTCCTTGGAAAGTTTCTCCATAACGTTCCAGGGTTCACATGGAGGAATTACAGGCTCTTCAAACTGAACCTCAGAAGCTTCTCCAAATAATGACACCTGAGCCGAATTCTTACTTTCCTGATACTTGTTTCCATACCTTATTGCCTTCTCTATAAATGTGATACCCTTCTCATCCAATGCAAAATACTGTGACCTGTTCGCTGTCTGAAAGGAATCAAATGCTCCCGCGAGCACCAGTCCGTCAAAGGCTTTTTTGTTTGCAGCTCTTAGATCGACTCTCTTTGTCACGTCAAAAATTGATCGGAAATTTCCGTTTTCCTTTCTTTCATCAACAATGGCCCGAACAGCCCCTTCTCCTACTCCGCGTATGGCTCCCATCCCAAACCGAACCGCACCTTGCCTGTTCACGGAAAATTTATAGTAAGATTCATTGATATCAGGCCCAAGCACCTCAATTCCTGCCCTCTTACATTCCTCCATAAAGAAAGACACCTGCTTGATGTCGTTCATGTTGTTACTCAATACCGAGGCCATGTACTCCGCAGGATAATGTGCCTTTAAATAGGCAGTTTGGTAGGCAATGAAGGCATAGCAGGTAGAGTGAGATTTGTTAAAAGCATAGGCAGCAAAAGCCTCCCAGTCTTTCCATATTTTCTCCAAAACCTCTTCGGGATGATTGTTCTTCTTACCTCCGTCAATAAAAAGTGGTTTCAGTTTTTCAAGCAGAGCGAATATCTTTTTACCCATCGCCTTACGCAGCATATCAGCCTGGCCTTTGGTAAAATCAGCGAGTTTTTGAGACAGCAGCATCACCTGCTCCTGGTATACCGTAATGCCATAGGTTTCTTTGAGATACTCCTCCATATCCGGAAGATCATACTTGATCTCTTCCCTTCCATGTTTCCTGTCAATAAAAGATGGAATATATTCCATGGGTCCGGGACGGTAAAGCGCGTTCATAGCTATCAGGTCGGCAAATTCCGTTGGCTTGAGGGATTTCATATGCTTTTGCATACCGGGAGATTCATACTGAAAAATCCCTATGGTTTCTCCTCTCTGAAAGAGCTCATAGGTCTTTTTGTCATCAAGTGGGAAGTCATCAGGAACCAGATCGATTCCGTGTAAGGCTTTCACAATTTTTACCGTGTCTTTGATCAGGGTCAGGGTTTTTAAACCCAGAAAGTCCATCTTCAACAATCCTGCATCTTCAACTACCCCGTTATCAAACTGTGTTACGTACATATCGGTCCCTTTAGCTGTTGCCACAGGGATCAAATTTGTTATATCTTCAGGAGTTATGATTACTCCGCAGGCATGGGTTCCGGTATTTCTGACTGATCCTTCAAGCATTCTGGCCTGATTGATGGTTTCCGCTTCGATTCCATTTCCGCTGGCCATAGAAACCAGTTCATCCACATTAGCCTTTTCTTCACTTCTAAGTCCCTTAACCTTTGAAATACTCTTTTCATCAGTTCCAAAAATATTGTTGAGCTTAAGACCGGGAATCAATTTTGCTATTCGGTCTGCGTCAGGAAGCGGTAAATCAAGTACCCTCGCCGTATCCCGAATAGATGATTTAGCAGCCATGGTACCATAAGTAATGATCTGGGCCACCTGATTCGCTCCGTATTTATTAATCACGTAATCAATCACGCGTTGCCTTCCTTCATCGTCAAAATCAATATCGATATCCGGAAGCGAAACCCTGTCCGGATTTAGAAAACGCTCAAACAGAAGATCGTATTTTATCGGGTCGATATTTGTAATCCCCAAACAATAGGCTACTGCAGATCCAGCCGCGGAACCCCTTCCGGGACCAACAGAAACTCCCATATTACGAGCTTCTTTGATAAAATCCTCAACAATCAGAAAGTATCCGGGGTAACCGGTTTTTTCAATAATCATCAGTTCAAAGTCGAGCCTCTCCTTTATTACTTCCGTCAGATCCTGATACCTCATTTTTGCCCCTTCATAGGTAAGGTATCTCAGGTAAGCATTCTCTCCTCTTTTACCACCGTCTTCCTCATCCATTGGATCATAGAATTGTTCCGGCATATCAAATTTTGGTAAAAGAACGTCCCTTGCGAGTTCAAAGGTTTCAATCTTATCGACAATTTCCTGAATATTGATAATAGCTTCCGGGACATGTCGAAACAAAGCCTTCATTTCATCCTGAGTCTTGAAATAGTAGTCATCATTCGGCAGGCCATACCTAAATCCTCTGCCCCTTCCCTTTGGGGTTGCAATTTTTTCTCCGTCCTTAACACATAACAGGATATCATGTGCCATTGAATCCGATTTATTCAAATAAAACGTATTATTCGTTGCAACGAGCTTCACTCCATGCTTCCTGGAGAATTCGATCAGTACTTCGTTAATGTGTTTTTCATTCTCCTGCTGGTGATCGCTGATCTCCAAATAGAAATCCTGACCAAACTCCTTTTTCCACCAAAGTAGGGCCTCTTCTGCCTGATGTTCACCAATGTTCAGAATTTTATTTGGGATTTCTCCATTGATCCCTCCACTCAATACAATGATATCTTCTTTAAACTGTTGAATCAGATTCTTGTCAATTCTTGGGACATAGTAGAATCCGTCAATAAAAGCAGCTGAAGCTAATTTAGCCATATTGTGGTATCCCTTCTTATTTTTGGCGAGCAGGACGACCTGGTATCCGTTGTCTTTATGCGATTTATCCTTATGGTTTTCGCATACATTGAATTCACATCCTATAATTGGAACAATTGGTTTTTCAGCATTCTTGTTGTGATTCAGAACCGTTTTGACAAATACAAAAGCACCCATCATATTCCCGGTATCGGTTAGGGCAACGGCTGGCATGTCATTGTCGGCAGCTGCCTTTACCAGCTCTCCTATGTTTGAGGTGGATTGCAGAATCGAGTACTGAGAGTGATTATGAAGATGTGAAAACCTGGCTTCTTTCAGGGCTTCGATATGCTGATCACTGATTTTATCTGTTGTAGTTGATTTTGCAGCAGCCTTCCTGAGTTTTTCACTTTCCTTTTTTAAATTCTGATGTCTAAGGCCTGCCGGCTTAAAAGCCTCTGAATTATGATCTGCAAAATCCCTGAAATAAGAACTTTCAACTCCTAGTTCTGCTTCTGTAAAGTGACCTCCTCTGATTAATTCGAGAAAACATCGGGTGGTTGCTTCCACATCAGCCGTGGCATTATGCGCCTCCTGAAATGGTTCGTTAAAAAGTTTTTCATGGAGTTCCGTCAGGGTGGGTAGTTTAAATTTTCCATATCTACCTCCGGGTATCTCACATAAAAGGGCCGTTTTCTCAGTGCAGGTATCAAGAACTGGGATGGAATTCAGATTCGTCTCTACACCCAGCCTGTAAAACTCACAGCCCATGATATTCAGGTCAAAATTCAAATTCTGACCAATGACAAATTTAGTTTTAGACAGTGCCAGGTTAAACAATTCCAGAACTTCCTTCAGCGGTTTTCCGTTTTGCATAGCAAGATCCGTTGAGATCCCATGAATCTGCTCAGCATCATAGGGTATCTTGTAATTCTGAGGAATAATAAGGTAATCTTCATGAGATATCATATTTCCCATTGCATCATGTAACTGCCAGGCTATCTGAACACACCTTGGCCAGTTGTCCACATCAGTTACAGGGGCATTCCAATTCTTTGGTAAACCAGTGGTTTCAGTGTCGAAAATAAGATACATATGGCCTGCTCTTTTAGAAGAATTTCAAAGTGATAAAAATAGCTATTTCATCTTTTTAGTTACAACGGATAAAAGGAATAGTTATCAACATCAAGTATAGAATTCAACTATCTGCTAATTTTTGACTGGGAATCAATAAAATTTAGTATTTTTGCGCCCTACTTTTGAGAAAGTGGAATTATATCTATTAATAACCTAGGTCGAGTACCTAAAAATTTAAACAATTATGTCAGTAAAAATCAGACTTCAAAGACACGGAAGAAAAGGAAAACCATTTTATTGGATCGTAGCAGCAGATGCTCGCTCAAAAAGAGATGGAAGGTCTTTGGAAAAGCTGGGGACTTACAACCCGAACACAAACCCTGCAACAATCGATTTGGATATTGATGGTGCTGTTAAATGGCTTCAGAATGGGGCTCAACCTACAGACACTGCCAGAGCAATCTTGTCATACAAGGGAGCATTGTTGAAAAATCACCTTGCGGGTGGCGTGAAAAAAGGAGCTTTGACAGAAGAACAGGCCGAAGCAAAATTTCAGGCTTGGTTGGAGGAGAAAGCTTCAAAAGTTTCTGAAAAAGAAGGAAAGATCGCTAAAGCAAAAGAAGATGAAAAAGCGAAAAAACTTTCAGCAGAAAAAGAAATAAATGAAAGCCGAAAAGCAGCAGCAGAAGAGGCTGAAAATGAGGCTATCAAGGCTGAAGCTGATGCAAAAGCCGCGGCAGAAGCAGCTGCTAAGGCTGAAGAGGCTGTAGAAGATGAAGGACCTAAAACAATCGACGAAGTTGCTGAGCAGGCAAAAGAAGAGGAAAAATAAGGCTTTATCATAATACTTATAAGAAAACCTGATATTGATTTATCAGGTTTTTTTGTTTTATTTTTGAATCGATCAAGAATCGGATATGAAAAAAGAAGATTGTTTTTATCTTGGAAAGATTGTAAAAAAGTACAGTTTCAAAGGAGAGTTGATCTTGAGGCTCGATACAGATGAACCCGAGATCTATGAAAATCTGAATGCTGTTTTTGTTGATATGGGTAAAACCCTTGTCCCCTACTTTATAGAAAAAAGCCTTGTTCAAAAAGGAAATCATATCCGTATTCGATTTGAAGACATCCATACGGAAGATGAAGCAGAATACCTCTTGAAAAGAGATGTTTACCTCCCCCTGGACCTTCTTCCTGAACTTAAAGGAAATCAGTTTTATTTTCACGAGGTTGAGGGATTTGTCATGGAAGATGTATCCTACGGAAAAATAGGAATTATCGACTCTGTCAATGACGCTTCGGCGCAACTTTTATTTGTGGTTAAAAACGAGGAAGAAGAAATCCTGATTCCTATGGTAGATGACTTTATCAAAAAAATTGACAGAAAAAACAAAAAGGTTCTTATCAGTACTCCGGAGGGACTAATTGATATGAACCGTTCGTAACTTCAGTATGTCGAATAAACCATTCCATTTTAAACAGTTCAGTATAAAACAGGATAAATGTGCTATGAAAATAGGTACGGATGGGGTCCTTTTAGGCGCCTGGGTCAATATCCCTGAAAGTTGCCAATCCATCCTGGATATTGGAACCGGCACGGGCCTGCTCGCCATGCAAATGGCCCAAAGAAGTGACGCCGAACTTATCGATGCCCTGGAAATAGAAGATGATGCTTATGAACAAGCCGTTGAAAATTTCGAGGATAGCCCCTGGGCTGATCGACTTTTTTGCTATCACGCTTCACTGCAGAATTTTGTTGAGGAAATTGACGATCTCTATGATCTTATACTATGTAATCCTCCTTATTATACGGATACATTTAAAGAACTTGATCCAAAAAGAGCCCTGGCCAGACATACTGATGAGCTAAATTTTCAGATCCTGCTGGAATCAACATCTAAATTATTGCAAAGTAATGGTGAATGCGCTTTTGTAATACCTTTTAAAGAAGAAGCGGGGTTCATAAAAACTGCCGAGAATTTTCAATTGAATCCGATTCGTATTACACGAGTGCGGGGAAATCATCAAAGCCCTTTAAAAAGGAGCCTTATCCAATTCTCAAAACAATTGAAAAGCGGAGAGATCAATGAGTTGACCATTGAAGTTGAACGGCATCAATACACGGAAGACTATAAGAGGCTCGTTAAAGATTTTTACCTCGAAATGTAAATCCGGAAATTAAGGTAAAATCGGTATTAGGCACCCAGATTGTGCGGGTTATACCCGAGATATTCAACCTCCTTTTCATTGAAAGTGATTCCGTAATCTTTGAGTTCTTCCAATATGGGATCATAAACCTCTTTGGCAATAGGAAGCTGTACACCTGGATTCTTTATTTTCCCGTTTAAAATATCCAGTGTTGCCATGGCAACCGGTAACCCTACTGTTTTGGCCATTGCGGTATAAGTCTGGTCTTCTCCAAGGACCACCATGTTGGACTCAATCTGCCTTTTAACACCATTAAGTTCAAATCCAAACTTGTGATACATAACGATCATGTCCTTATCTTCCTCGCTCAGGGTCCAGGAATCCATAAGTATTTTCTGCAGTATCTGCGCAGGAGTGGCATTTTTGAGCCCTACAATTTTATCCGGATTGAAAATATCAATTTCAAGTAATTTTTCCCAGATCACATCGTCCTGATCAATTTTGAGATAATGTCTCAACTTTAGCTCAACCGAATCATGGGGCTTATAAGGCAGAAATGAATTGGTAAATTCTCGATAACTCATGTTCTCCGAACCTTCCATAACATAACTATCGTCTGTCATTCCCAATTGAACAAAAATATTCCATGCCCTTGAAAAACCAACTCTTCTTATCGTTCCCCGATAAAGGGTCAGGGCATCCTGCAATCCGTAAATTTCTCTGTAATTCAATGAATCTCTGTTGGCCAGTGCCTCGAATTTACCAAAACCCTCAATGGAAAGAAATTCTGTCCTTCTGAATAGTTTGTGATAAGGAATGTATTTGTACTTACCCTCCTGGATGAATTTTGCTATACCTCCTTGACCCGCCACAACTACATTTCTTGGGTTCCAGGTAAATTTATAGTTCCAAAGATTATCATCGCTCTCCGGAGCTACCAGACCACCTGTAAAGGATTCAAAAAGTATCATCTTACCTCCTTTTTCTTTGATCCGATCGATCACCTGCATGGCACTCATATGATCAATTCCAGGGTCCAGTCCAATTTCATTCATAAAAATAAGGCCCTTTTCCAAAACCTCATCATTCATAGCCTTCAATTCTTCAGAAATATAAGAAGCTGTTACAAGGTTTTTTCCAAACTCGAGACAATCTTTGGCCACTTCCAGATGAAACCGGGCCGGAAGCATGGATATGACGATATCTGATTCCTGAATGATCTCCTTTCTTCTTTCAACATTAAAAATATCCAGATTAACGATCTTGCCGTTCTTATGCCCGCCTACAAGTTTTTTAGCATTTTCAATTGAAACATCGGCAATAATGACACTTAGTTTCTCCTGTTCTGATTTTTCCAAAAGATACCTTACCAATGCAGAAGAAGACCTGCCTGCACCAACAATTAAAATTCGTCTCATAGTTCAATTCTTGTTTCTCCAAATGTAATTAAAATGAAAAGAATTAGAACTTAGAATAGAACAAAAAAAACCGGTATGATTACTTTTATTTCCTTGTGATGGATTCTATATATCTGTATCTTAGCAGCTCATTAAACTTAATGATATGATCTCCAGAATTTCAGGTATTGCAGCCTTATTAGGCCTGTTTACAATTGCCCTTGGTGCCTTTGGTGCTCATTCTTTAAAAGACAAACTAGATCCACAGGAACTTTTGAATTTTGAAACAGGAGTTCGTTACATGATGTACCATGTTTTAGGTATTCTGCTAGTAAATAACAGTTCCTTTCTGAATATGAGGACAAAACATAGTGTATCCATTCTTTTTCTTATTGGAATCCTGTTCTTTTCCGGGTCCTTGTTTGCCATTTCAACAAGTTTTATCGCAGCAAAACAAATATGGTTCATAACCCCCCTGGGAGGATTGTTGTTCATTCTGGGCTGGTTGATAACTGCAGTCGGTTTTTTTAAAAGAAATACTGAAAATATATCGAATTAGCAATTTCACCCCTTATCTTCATTCGATTCTCTTTTTTCCTTATGGATTTTCAAAGATTTTAACAAGTTAGATGGATTCTGATTAACCGTATTTTGTTTACAACTCGTTGATATCCTGCGTTGTCCCCAAAAATATTCTTATTACCTTTAAAAAGCCAATTTTAATCCCGTCTGGCGAAAACGTTATCGTAAATATACAGATGTATACTGATAAAAGTCATAAAAACGAGGTTATGATTGTGCGTAAATTTGCTCTAGAAATCAGAAACAATTAACACTTAAATTTTGACTTATGGAAGTTCTAACAAAATCAGTAATTACGTCTTTAGAAGAAATAGGAATTAAAAATCCAAAAGAAATCATTTACAACCCGTCATACGATGAATTATACGAGTATGAATTGGATCCGAATTTAGAAGGATATGAAAAAGCTTACAAAACCGAATTAGGTGCCTTAAATGTAATGACAGGTAAATTTACGGGTCGTTCACCTAAAGATAAGTTTATTGTAAAAGATGATGTAACTAAAGATACTTTATGGTGGACCTCTGATAAAGCCCCAAATGACAACAAACCAACAACTCAAGAGGTTTGGGATGAATTGAAGCAATTAGTTCTTGATGAATTATCAGGTAAAAAATTATATGTGGTTGATGCTTTTTGTGGTGCCAACGAAGACACAAGGTTAAAAATTAGATTTATTGTGGAAGTTCCATGGCAGGCGCATTTTGTTACAAATATGTTCATCAGACCTACTTCTGAAGAATTAGAAACTTTTGGAGAACCGGATTTCGTAGTGATGAATGGTTCTGAAACTCAGAATGATAATTGGAAAAAACATGGTTTAAATTCTGAAGTATTTACGATGTTTAACTTAACAGAGCAAATGCAAATCATCGGTGGAACCTGGTATGGAGGTGAAATGAAAAAAGGAATGTTCGCCATGATGAACTATTTCTTACCCCAACGAGGAATTTCTTCAATGCACTGTTCAGCGAACGTTGGTAAAGATGGTAAAACAGCTATTTTCTTCGGATTATCCGGAACAGGTAAAACTACGCTTTCCACAGATCCAAACAGAGCATTAATTGGTGATGATGAGCACGGATGGGATGATGAAGGTGTCTTTAACTTTGAAGGTGGTTGTTACGCAAAAACGATTGACCTTTGTCAGGAGGCTGAACCGGATATTTACAACGCCATCAAAAGAGATGCATTACTTGAGAATGTAACAGTTGATGAAAACGGAAAAATTGATTTCACTGATGGATCAGTGACTCAGAACACAAGAGTTACATACCCTATTTACCATATTGATAACATTGTAAAACCGGTTTCTAAAGCAGGTCATGCTAATAAAGTTATATTCTTAACTGCGGATGCTTTCGGTGTAATGCCTCCGGTATCCAAGTTGACTCCAGAACAAACTAAATACCATTTCCTATCAGGATTTACAGCTAAACTAGCCGGTACAGAAAGAGGAGTTAATGAACCTACTCCAACATTCTCAGCTTGTTTCGGTGAAGCCTTCTTGACTTTACACCCAACAAAATACGGTGAAGAACTCGTTAAGAAAATGGAAGAGCACGGAGCGGAAGCTTATCTTGTAAACACAGGTTGGAATGGAACTGGAAAACGAATTTCTATCCAGGACACAAGAGGAATTATCGATAGAATCTTAGACGGTTCGGTTGATAAAGCTGAAACTAAAATCATTCCTGTATTTAATTTAGAAGTTCCTACTTCTTTAGAAGATGTACATGATGAAATATTAGATCCTAGAGACACTTACGAAGATCCAGCAGAATGGGACAAAAGAGCTAAAAAATTAGCTGGTCTGTTCGCGAAAAACTTCGAGAAGTATACAGATAATGAAGAAGGAAAAAGATTGGTTGCCGCTGGTCCACAGTTAGACTAAACATTTGCTTTTCAATTAAAAGTGTGCATCAACTTAGTTGATGCACACTTTTTTTGCGTCAAAATTCAAGTTTCAACTGAACATTCATTATTTTTTCATCCTCCTTTTTCCTGTTATTCAAATTTGAAACGGAAATACCGAGTAGCCTAACCGAATCCTTGACTTTTTCTTGATAAAGCAACTCCCTGACGGTTTCTAATAGTACCCCACTTTCTTTAATAAAATACGGTAAAGTTTTGCCTCTTGTCTGAACAGAAAAATCGCTGTATTTTATTTTTAAAGTTATTGTTTTTCCAGCGAGTTTCGATTTTGATAACCTCTTTTCAAGTTCCTTAGAGATTTCTTCCAGCCTTTCCATCATAAAAATTTCAGAGGTCAGGTTTTTTACAAATGTATGTTCGGCTGCAACCGATTTTTGAGTCCGATTCGGTTTTACTTTACTGTGATACAATCCTCGTACGACCTTGTAATAATGTTCTCCCGAATTTTTAAAATGTTCAATTAAAAAATCAAGAGATTTGGCTTTCAACTCCTTTCCCGTAAATATTCCCAATTGATACATTTTAGCCGCTGTTACTTTGCCAATACCGAAAAACTTTTCTATCGGCAGAATTTCCAGAAATTCAATTACTTCTTCCGGAGGAATCGTTTTTTGCCCGTTTGGTTTATTCATGTCTGAAGCAATCTTTGCAATGAATTTACTATTTGAGATACCGGCTGATGCACTTAAACCTGTTTCGTCGTATATTCTGTCTCTTATCTCTCTTGCAATCAAGGTTGCAGACGGGTTTCCCTTTTTGTTTTCGGTTACATCGAGAAATGCTTCATCAAGTGACAAGGGTTCTACCAGGTCAGAATATTCAAAAAATATATCTCTTATTTTTTTCGATAATTCCTTGTATCTCCCGAATCTGGGTTTCACAAAGATCAGGTTTGGACATTTCTTTCTTGCCTGGACCCCGCTCATTGCTGATCGCACTCCGAACCTTCTCGCCTCGTAACTTGCTGCTGCCACGACACCTCTTTGACTTCCTCCTCCCACGGCCACCGGCTTTCCTTTTAAGGATGGATCATCAAGCTGTTCTACAGATGCAAAGAAGGCATCCATATCAATATGTATGATCTTTCTGATGGGCTCGGTTTCCATATGATAAAACTACAAAAATCGAGTATAACAAACCCAGAAACAAGTTCTGATCAAGGTCGATAAATGGCAAAAATGATTTACTTTTGCCACATGTCAAGAAAAAAGAAATTTCATTTGTTTGAAAATGTTGAGATTATCGACACCGCCGCCAAAGGGAAGAGTGTTGCCAAGTCACCCGATGGCAGGGTTGTATTTGTCAGCAATGCAGTACCTGGTGATATTGTGGATATAAAAACGGGTCGAAAACGCAAGTCTTATTACGAAGGAAAAGCTATAAAATTTCACCAATTATCTGATAAAAGGGTAACTCCCGAATGTGAGCATTTCGGCGTTTGCGGGGGATGTAAATGGCAACATATGAATTATGAACATCAGCTTGCTTATAAACAGAAGGAAGTGACAAATAACCTCATTCGAATCGGACATTTGGAATTACCTGAAATCACACCTATCGCCGGATGTCAAAAAACCTACTTTTATCGAAACAAAATGGAATTTTCGTTTTCCGATTCGAGATGGCTTACTGAGGAAGAATTAAACAGCGAGGAGGAATTTACCGATAAAAACGCCCTGGGCTTTCACATTCCGGGAATGTGGGATAAAATACTCGACATCAAAAAATGTCATTTACAGGAAGATCCTTCTAATCTCATCAGAAACTCGATTAAGGAATTTGCAGTCGACAACCATATTGAATTTTTTAATCCCAGAAACAGGACAGGACTTTTGAGAACCCTTATGATTCGTATCAGTTCTACAGGAGAAATTATGCTGGTCATACAGTTTTTTAAAGAGGATGTTGAGAAGAGAGAACTGCTGTTAAACCATATTGCGGATAAATTCAAGGATATCACCTCGCTTCAGTACATAATTAATGAAAAAGGAAACGATTCCATTTACGATCAGGATATTATCCTTTACAAAGGGAGAGATCACATTTTTGAAGAAATGGAAGGGCTCAAATTTAAAATCGGAGCTAAATCCTTCTATCAGACTAATTCTGCACAGGCCTATGAACTGTATAAGATTGCTAGGGATTTTGCGGACATAAAGAACGATGAGGTTATTTATGACCTGTATACGGGCACAGGTACAATTGCCCAGTTTGTTGCGTCAAAGGCAAAAAAAGTAATTGGGGTTGAAGCGGTTCCCCAGGCTATTGAAGATGCCAGGGAGAATGCCAAAATGAATGGAATTGACAATACTGTGTTCTATGAGGGAGACATGGCAAAAGTGTTTACAGAAGATTTCATAAAAGAAAATGGCCATCCTGATCTTATAATCACAGACCCGCCCAGAGATGGCATGCATCAAAAAGTCGTAAAACAAATTTTATCGATATTGCCGGAAAAAGTTGTTTATATTAGCTGCAATTCTGCAACCCAGGCAAGGGATCTGGCACTTATGAAAGATCACTATACCATTGAAAAGTCACAGGCAGTAGATATGTTTCCACAGACTCATCACGTAGAAAACGTTGTACTCTTAAAGAAGAAAGGCAAACTATGAGATTTAGATTAAAAGTTTTTTTTGTGCTTTTGCTTATACTGATCAATTTTGGTTGCGAAAGAGATGAGATTTGTCTCGAAGAAATTACCCCTAAACTGATTCTTCGATTTTACAATGAAAACAATACAGATGAATTGAAAAGAGTTCAGGGCTTAGTTGTCCGTATTGAGGGGGTTGAAGGAGATTATGAAGATGAATCGATTACGGTTTTTACAGATTCTATTGCCGTTCCTCTAAAGGTTACGGAAAACAGCACGAAGATTATATTAAACCTGTCGGGAGATACAGAGGATGAGGATAATCTGGATACATTATCCGTCAATTACTCGCAGGAAGACATCTTTATCTCGAGAGCCTGTGGCTACAAGACCCTTTACAAGGAAGCCCAGGCAGCTTTAGTGGATGATCAGGACAATTGGATCAAAGGAATTGAAATTAAGAAAGAACCTTTTGAAATAATCGATGAAAAAACGGCTCATGTTAAGATTTACCATTAGCATAATAATTCTTTTTAATTTTCAGATGATGACTGGCCAGCTTGGAAAGCAGGAACAGGATACGGCAACATATAAAGACAGGTATGGGTTAAGAGTGGGAATCGATATCGTAAGGCCCATATACTCCATGTTCAGTGAAGACCAAAAAGGTTTCGAAATCGTTGGAGACTACAGGGTTCATAAAAGATTCTATGTGGCAACAGAACTTGGATACCGAGACCATACAAGACAGGAAGACTTCTTTGATTTTTCAACAAAGGGCCAGTATATCAAATTAGGAGTCGATTACAATGCCTATAAAAACTGGCTGGGAATGGAAAACATGATCGTTGTGGGGTTGAGATATGGTTTCAGCACCTTCAGCCAGACAGTTAACGACTATACTATAAACGCGGATCCGTTTTTACCTGAACGCACGGATCCAGGAATGAGTTATGACGGTTTATCGGGACATTGGGCGGAACTGGTTCTGGGATTGAAGGTAGAGGTACTCCACAATGTATTTCTTGGCGTTTCATTCAGAGGAAACACTTTGTTATCCTCCAAGCAGCCTGAAAATTTCAAGAATCTTTACATTCCTGGTTTTGAAAGGGTTTTTGTTAATAACAACGGATTTAGTTTTAACTATACAATTTCTTATTTGATCCCGTTTTACAGAAAATAGATCGATGAAAAATCAATTGCTCTCCTTGTTTTCTTTTGGGTTGGTCCTGATTGTTGTCGGGGCTGTTGGAAGTTTTTTTGACTGGTCTCAATCGATGATTTTTATTGGACTGGGCCTTACATTGGAGTCATTGGCTCTGTTACTTTTTGCATGGAGTAAATTGCGAAAAAAATGAATTACTCAAACCCTGTTTCAATCATTTTAGCAGCCATTATGGTTACGGTTCTGGCTTTAAAATCAAAGGATGACTGTTTCTTTTGCTTTTTGGGACTGTTTTTTGTAGGACTATTTTTATTTATATTTGGAATTATTAAATACTTCAGAAACTACAATGGCTAAAAAGAAATTTAACGACTTATCAGATCTTGGAGGATTTGTTTTTTCAACCAACCAGGAAGAGGATTTTTCAGAATATATTGAAGAAACCGAAGAAAATATTCTACCTGAAGATCAAAATCTGGAAGCTCATTTTTCGAATAAAGGCAGGGGTGGTAAAACGGTAACCATAATTACAGGTTTCATAGGTTCAGAAACTGAGTTGAAAGGGCTTGCCAAACTGCTAAAAACCAAATGCAGCGTAGGAGGCAGTGTTAAGGATGGAGAAATTATAATACAGGGAAATCATCGTGATAAAATTATGGCTATTCTGAAAAAAGAAGGCTATAAGGTGAAACGCGTAGGAGGCTGAATTTAAATGTATTAGACTATAACTTATTAACATCACATTTTCATGCGAATCATTGGCCCTTCTGAACTTATCCTAAACCCGGATGGCAGTATCTATCACATTAATTTAAAACCCGAACATATAGCTCCCAACATTATTTTTGTAGGAGATCAGAATCGGGTGGAAAAAGTCAGCAAGCATTTTGACCATATTGAATTCACAACACAAAAAAGAGAGTTTAAATCCGTGGTTGGATCCTTGAACAATAAAAGGTTCACAGTTATCTCTACCGGGATCGGACCGGATAATATAGATATTGTCCTTAATGAAATCGATGCCCTTGTTAATATTGATCTGGAGAGCCGAACAGTCAAATCCAGATTAACCAGCCTGAATATTGTTAGAATGGGCACTTCAGGGTCGTTTCAGGATGATATCCCAGTAGATTCAATTGTTTTGGGCAAATACGGACTCGGATTTGATGGAGTAATGCATTCGTATAAGACAAACAATCTATTTGAGACGGAGCTGGAAAATGCTTTTATTGAACATACCTCTTATTCGGAATTAAAATCCCGTCCCTATATCATAAAAAATAGTGAAATATTGGAAAAAACCCTGAATTCAGAAGAAATATTTGCAGGAATAACAGCTACAGCAGGCGGTTTTTACGGGCCCCAGGGAAGAGTTTTAAGGCTTGAGGTTCAAGACAAATATTTGAATGAAAAAATTCAGTCCTTTAAACATAAAGATCTCCGGGTAACCAACTTAGAAATGGAGACTTCCGTCATTTACGGACTATCGAAATTACTGGGCCATAAAGCGGTATCCATGAATGCCATCATCGCAAACAGGGCCAATCTAACCTTTAGCAAAGATCCCTACAAGGCCATTGAAAAAATGATCAAATATTCGTTACAAAAATTGTCAGAATAATTTTTTTACGGGCTCATATAATAATCAACCTTTTTCTACGTTTAAAATATTGATCTCCCTTGATGATTATTAACTTAAAATTAAACCCTATGAAAAAGTTAGCCTATTTATTAATTTTTGTTTTCGCTTCGGCGAGTTTAGTATCGTGCGGAGGATCAAGTGCAAGCTGTGTAGAATCAGACAAGTACATAATTAAAAATATGAAATTTGAGAACCAGGAAATGGTTCTGTCCAAAAAATTCAAAACAAATGATGAAATCATCAACTAGTTTGAATTAAATACTATTTAAAAAAATCCATCAATTCTCTTGATGGTTTTTTTTTGTCCTAAAAATAAAAACGAAAACTCTTGTCAAAATTGGTAGACTTTGTAATTTTGCACAAACCTAAACACCATGCCAAATACCAAGTATATTTTTGTTACTGGAGGAGTTAGTTCTTCACTCGGTAAAGGAATAATCGCTGCCTCTTTAGCAAAACTATTACAATCAAGCGGATTTTCAGTAACGATCCAAAAACTGGACCCCTACATCAATGTAGATCCGGGAACTTTAAATCCCTATGAGCATGGTGAGTGTTTTGTGACGAATGATGGAGCTGAAACTGATCTTGATCTGGGGCATTATGAAAGATTTCTAAACATACCTACTTCCCAGGCAAATAATGTTACTACAGGAAGGATATATCAAACGGTTATTAATAAGGAAAGAAAAGGTGACTATCTGGGTAAAACGGTTCAAATCATTCCTCATATTACCAATGAAATAAAGCGAAGAGTTAAGATCCTGGGGCAAACAGGGGAGTATGATATCGTGATTACTGAAATAGGTGGTACAGTTGGTGATATTGAGTCACTACCTTATGTTGAAGCGGTAAGACAACTTAAATGGGATCTGGGTAAACACAACGCTATTGTAATTCACCTTACACTGATCCCTTATTTAGCGGCCGCTAAGGAATTAAAAACGAAACCCACACAGCATTCGGTAAAAGAGCTGATGCAAAGCGGTGTGAGTCCCGATGTCTTGGTTTGCAGAACAGAGCATCATATAAGTAAGGATATAAAAAGGAAGTTAGCATTATTCTGCAATGTGGATGAAGAGGCGATTATTGAATCGATTGACGCGGATACTATTTATGACGTTCCAAATTTAATGCTAAGTGAGGGGCTGCATGAAGTTGTGTTGAAAAAACTGGATATGGAGGCCTCCAAAAAACCTGTTTTGACGCGATGGAATGAATTCCTAAAGAACTATAAATATCCTGAAGGAACTGTCAATATAGGCCTAGTTGGAAAATATATTGAATTACAGGATGCCTATAAATCCATTTTAGAGGCACTGGATCATGCGGGAGCCAACAACAAATTAAAGGTAAATATCGTACCGATTCACTCTGAAAACATTACTTCAAAAAATGCATCAGAGAAATTAAAGGGTCTTCAGGGATTGGTGGTTGCTCCCGGTTTTGGAGACCGGGGAATTGAAGGAAAAATAGCCGCTGTTCAATACGTAAGGGAAAATAATATTCCATTTCTGGGTATTTGTTTGGGAATGCAGATGGCCGTTATCGAATACGCACGAAATGTACTCAAGCTGAAAAATGCAAATTCTACTGAGATGAGCCTGAGCACTCCCCATCCTGTCATAGACATCATGGAAGACCAAAAGATGGTTACAGAAAAAGGTGGAACCATGCGTTTGGGGGCTTGGGATTGCAAGTTGAAAAAAGATTCAAAAACTTATAAAATCTATCAAAAGGAATTAATCAGCGAAAGACACAGACACAGGTATGAATACAATAACGATTATCTGGAAAAACTGACTGCCGCTGGACTCATTCCAACAGGATTGAATCCGAAAACAGGTTTAGTAGAAGTAGTGGAAATTCCTGAACACAAGTGGTTTATTGGGGTTCAGTATCATCCTGAATACAAGAGTACAGTTTTAAATCCCCATCCTTTGTTTGTAGCCTTTGTCAAAGCCTGTTCTAATAACTAAAAAAGACAGCCGCCAAGCTGTCTTTTATTAAAATATTATTCAGAACTTTCTTCCTTGGTTTCAGATTCTTCCTCCTCGTCTTCTGCGTGTTCCGCTTCAATTATTTTCAAATCCATCTTGCATACAGGACAGGGCCCTTCTTCTTTATAAGATTTATCTCCCTCACATTTCATAGGGCACTGATATGTGGCCATAGCCGTTTCATACCCATGATCCTTAACCTCAGCATCCTCTTTGTGTTCAATTTTCTCTTCAGAAACTTCTGAACCTTTGGGGTGATCCTTCTTTTTCGTGTCAGCGCATGAAATCAAACTTATACCAAGGACCATTATGGCAAATCCTAACTTTCCTGTTATATTCATAATAATCAAAGAATTTTTTGTTAGCAGCAAATTTATAAAAATAAACAATTGAAAAAGCCACTGAATGCTTCCTGATGCTTAGAAAAAGAAATTCTTACATAAAACAATCATACTAATACTGAAGAAATAAGAATTGCGATTGCAATAATAAAAGCGACTACCTTATCTAAAATTTGTAACATAACTGATCTTATTAACCAAGACCAAATGTAAGGCATAATTTGACTCCCTAAATTTAAATATTTGTTAAATAATCTCTTTTACTGTTAACTGCTTATAATAAAATGCAGGCAATAGCAGTAAGACGAATAAGGGGTGGATTAAGAATCTTCTGACATAAAATGCAAATAAATAACCATGAGCGAGTTCACCTTTTAAAATAATCAGAAAAGTGATGGTCAAAACAAAAAAGGCAATGAGATAGAATTTTAATGAGAAAATTAAGAATCCTTTGTTTTGAAACGCAACATAGATGATCACAAGAGAAATAAGCATATTCAGACCGTAACGAAAACACAATGACAGTAATAATTTTGATCCACTAAAAACAGGAATCGGGTCCGAGAGATAACCATCTTTGAAATAAGCAATAAAAGGGTCGTAAAACAATACATTTTCAAATGCCCGTACCAGAACAAGTGCTAAAAACAACAGAATGATAAAGGCTATTTTAACTATTTTATTCATTTAATCGGTTTATTTAGATTTGAATAAAACTTGACCCATGTTATCCATAATATAAAGGTCAAACCATAGATGATAGCCGGGAACAGTAAGTCATGTAAAACCCGTTGATATTCAGGAAATTTGTGATACAAAACACTTAAGGCGATGATTCTCAAAACATTGACGATATAAATAAGAATACTTCCAAAAATTCCAAACCATAAGGTGTTTCTTAAACTACCTGAAAAAGCAATAATAAATGACAAAAAAAGTATAATAACGCTAATGGAGGTGCATCCTTCCACAATTCGTGAAACATAAACTCCATCCAAAATAAACTTAATCGAAAGCTCCCTGGTGTTTTGCTCTATTTCTGCATTGTAACCCAGCATTTCTGATACTTTAAGAACATGTTTCGCAACTTTTCCCGTAATGGGGGAGCATACAAATCCGTTACTTTTTTGCTGAGTTTGGTTGAGGTATAAAGAATAAACTCCGAAAAGGATAAAATACGTGGTAAAAAATTTTACTAAAAAAACAATTATGGCTTTATTCTTATTCAAAGATTAAATAATTTTAACCCCAAATTTAGAAGAAAGATTTATAAAAATGACTTTACGGGAAAAAATAACGGAAATAATCGGAAATAACTTGGCTGTAGAAGAAAAACTCAAAGAGATCTGCCTACTGTTACAAAAGAGTTTTGATCACTTCCATTGGGTAGGCTTCTATTTTATTAACGGTTCAAAAGAGGAGTTAAAACTTTCAGAATTTGCAGGAAAACCCACGGAGCACACCCATATCCCGTTCGGTAAAGGAATCTGTGGCCAGGTAGCCTTGAGCAATAAAAATTTTGTGGTTCAGGATGTACAGGAACAGGAGAATTATATTTCATGTGGAATCGAAGTTAAATCCGAAATTGTTGTTCCCATTTTTCAGGAGGGCAGGAATATTGGTCAAATCGATATAGATTCGCACGATTTATCCCCCTTTTCGGAAGAGGATGAACGAATACTTGAATATGTCTGTAACGAAGTTGCCAGGCTGGACCTTGATCATATGATCAACCCGGATCCATCCTAAAACGTATGATCATAGATGAAACTACGGTCAAGAAAGCGATAAAAAATATCGAATAACTGATTCCGAATGCATCCGCAATTACCCCTGTTAAAATCGCTCCAATAGCATAACCCAGATCTCTCCAGAGTCGAAAAACTCCAATACTCTCGGCTCTTTGAACAGGATTTGTATAAACTGCGATTCCTACTAAAAAAGTTGGATAGACCAAGGCAGTTCCTACCCCCAAAACTGAAGACAAAAGGATAAACTGATAGAATTCAGTCGAAAACAGCATAAAAAGAAGTGATATTCCCTGTATTAACATTCCCCAAAACATCATTTCCCTTTTGGGAAGAATGTCAGCAAGTTTTCCGGTAACTAACTGTCCCATTCCCCAAACGGCAGGATAAACAGATACAATGATCCCGATTTGCTCCAAATCAAAATCGAGAGAGGCGAGAAGAATTGGAAAAATACCCCAGACCATTCCGTCATTCAGGTTATTTACCAAACCTGCCTGTGATATGGACCCTAAGTTTTTGTCGGTCCAGGTGGTTTCCCAAAATATGTTTCTGAGTAAGAGCTTTGAACTGTCAACAGATTCCTTCAGCACATGATGTTTGGTATCCTTTATAAAAAAAAGTGAAAAAGACAGCCCAAGAACAGATAAAATGATTCCCAAATAAAAAGGATAAGGAATCAACCCGTAATTAGAGGCAATCCATCCGGTTAAAAAAGCAACTATTCCAACAGAAATGTATCCTGCTGCTTCATTTAGCCCCATGGCGAGGCCCCTGTTATTTTGACCTACCAGATCAATTTTCATCACTACAGCACTTGACCAGGTAAGACCCTGGTTAATCCCAAGTAATAAATTTGCAAAGACGACAAAAGTCCAGTTCGAAGCATATATTAAAATAAAGGGAATTGGAAGAGCGATGAGCCACCCAAGTATCAATAGATTTCTTCGGCCAATTTTGTTGGCCATTGCTCCGGTAAAATAATTGGTTATCGCTTTTGAAATACCAAATATAACGATGAACGAAAGTATGGCTGTATTGACCTGTAAATTAAACTTTTCTTCCGCTATTTGCGGTAAAATAGTCCGCTCCAGTCCTACCATTCCTCCCACGAAAGCAGTCACAACGACAAGTAAAAAGAATTGTCTCCAGTTCGATCTTAACCCAAGTGTTACGTCTCTTGCCACTATTTTAATCAATTTGGAAAGCTCATAGGATTTAGGAGATAAAACTATCAGGTTTTCAGTTAAATGATTCCAAAGATATACTTTTAATGTTCATTTGACTTATACTCATTTTGAATATTCTAATTATCCAACTAAGATTCGTTGCTGATCAATAACTATTTATTACTTTTGCGAAAAATTTTCAGCAACAATCATGAGCGACATAAAAAAAGTAAAATCGGCACTAATTTCTGTTTTCCACAAAGACGGACTGGAACCTATAGTAAAACAATTGAATTCTTTGGGAGTTACTATCTATTCGACAGGTGGTACTGAAAAATTCATTAAGGACCTGGGAGTTGAAGTGATAGCCGTTGAAGATCTTACCAGTTATCCTTCAATTTTAGGTGGGAGAGTAAAAACATTGCATCCAAAAGTTTTTGGTGGAATTTTAGGCAGAAGAGAAAACGAAGGAGATCTTTCACAACTTGAGTCTTATGATATTCCGGAAATTGACATTGTGATTGTTGATCTTTATCCTTTTGAAAAAACCGTTTCCAGCGGGGCCTCCGAACAGGATATAATAGAAAAAATTGACATAGGTGGAATTTCTTTGATACGGGCAGCTGCCAAAAATTTTAAAGATGTTATCTGCGTTTCCAATATGAATCAGTATGATGAATTCCTTGCCCTGATCTCACAGGACCAGGGAAGAATTAGCCTGAACGATCGCAAGAAATTTGCTTCAAAAGCATTTGCTGTTTCCAGCCACTATGATACAGCAATTTTCAAATACCTCAATTCAGAAGGTGGTGAAATTGAATTTCGTGAAAGCTTTAACCTTTCAACTGCTTTGAGGTATGGGGAAAATCCGCATCAAAAAGGGTATTTCTTTGGAGACCTTGAAAGCCTTTTTGACAAGTTGCATGGTAAAGAACTGTCTTACAATAATTTGCTGGATGTTGATGCTGCTGTGAACCTCATGAATGAGTTTCAGGGAGAATCCCCGACCTTCGCTATTTTAAAGCACAATAATGCCTGTGGACTGGCGCAAAGAGAATCTATTGAAGAAGCCTATAAAGATGCCTTGGCAGGGGACCCTGTTTCCGCATTTGGTGGAATTTTGATCTCAAATACAAAAATAAATGCAGCTACTGCCGAAGAAATTCACAAGTTATTTTGCGAGGTTGTTATAGCTCCATCTTTTGAAGATGAAGCCTTAGCAATTTTGAAGGGCAAAAAGAACAGGATTCTTTTGAAGCAAAAGGAACTTGAGCTCCCTTCAATGAATTACCGAACTGCCCTTAATGGAGTGCTTTCTCAGGAAAAAGACAACAAGACGGATATGGTGGCCGATCTAACCAATGTAACCCTCTCAAAACCATCGGAGTCAGAAACAAGTGATTTGCTGTTTGCATCAAAAATCTGTAAACACACAAAATCCAATACAATAGTTCTGGTCAAGAATAAGCAGCTTTATGCGAGCGGGACAGGTCAGACTTCAAGGGTTGATGCCTTAAATCAGGCCATTGCCAAAGCAAATCATTTTAATTTTGATCTGCATGGATCTGTTATGGCCAGTGATGCGTTCTTTCCATTCCCAGACTGTGTTGAAATAGCTGATAAAGCAGGAATCAAAGCTGTGATTCAACCAGGAGGGTCTATTAAGGATCAGCTTTCCATTGATTACTGTAACGAAAACAATATGTCCATGGTTACCACGGGCACCAGGCATTTTAAACACTAGGGTGAATTAAGCATCAGAACCTTCAAAATTCACCTTTGTTTTTTGATTTTTAACGGTTGAAAAAAAGCCTTAAAATAGTTCTAACTATTTTAGGCTTTAGCTTTTTCAATTCGCTAAATTTATTACATTTGTGACATTCACAATACAAACAAGTTAACACAGTAACATTTTATGGGTTTTTTTGACTTTATGACGGAAGACATTGCCATTGATCTGGGCACGGCAAATACTTTAATCATACACAAAGGAAAAGTTGTTGTAGACAGTCCTTCGATAGTCGCTATGGACAGAACGAGCAATAAGATTATCGCGATCGGAAAGAGAGCTAATTTAATGCAGGGGAAAACTCATGAAAATATTAAAACTATCCGACCTCTGAAGGACGGAGTTATAGCTGATTTTGAAGCTTCCGAACAAATGATCCGGGAGTTCATCAAAAATATTCCCACGATAAAAAAACGTTTTTTCAGGCCTTCCCTTAGGATGGTTATCTGCATTCCTTCAGGAATAACCGAAGTTGAAAAAAGGGCAGTAAGAGATTCAGCAGAACAAATGAATGCCAAGGATATTTACCTCATTTACGAACCCATGGCTGCGGCAATTGGTATTGGTATTGATATCATGATGCCAAAAGGAAATATGATTATAGATATAGGAGGCGGAACTACTGAAATTGCTGTTATTGCGCTGAGTGGTATCGTTTGTGACAAATCTGTAAAAGTTGCCGGAGATGTGTTTACAAGTGATATAGCCATGTATCTCAGAACACAGCACAATCTGTATATTGGAGAGACCACGGCAGAAAAAATTAAAATTCAAATTGGAGCGGCAACAGAGGAATTAGATACTCCGCCTGACGACATTTCCATTCAGGGCCGTGACCTGTTGAGCGGCAAGCCAAAACAAATCGAGTTATCTTACCGTGAAATAGCAAAAGCACTTGAAAAATCAATTTTGCGAATTGAAGATGCCGTGATGGAAACCCTGTCACAAACCCCTCCTGAATTAGCGGCTGACATCTATAATACAGGTATTTATCTTGCCGGAGGCGGGTCGATGCTGAGAGGGCTGGACAGAAGGTTATCGCGTAAGACCGATCTTCCTGTTTACGTGGCTGAGGATCCTTTAAGAGCGGTTGTAAGAGGTACCGGAATAGCGTTAAAGGATATTGAGAAATACAAAAGTGTTTTAATGAAGTAGAAGAAGCTGTAAAATATTATGCAACAAATTATTTCATTCCTTTACAAGAATAAATTATTTATACTTTTTTTGTTGCTTGAGATTTTAGCGATCACTTTTACCATTCAGACTCATTCCTACCACAAAAGTAAATTTGTCAATTCGGCGAACTTTCTGTCAGGTGGAATTTATAACCGAATAAATAATTTCAAGGAGTTTTTGTTACTTAAAAAGGAAAATGAAAGACTCAATGAAGAGAATGTTTATTTAAAAAACCTGTTGAATCTTCAGGAAAAGGAAATCATTCAACATGACCTGACCTCAATTGATTCACTTAAATTCAAGAGAAAATACAGTTATACGGGTGCCAAGGTCATAAACAACAATTTTAGGAAAAACAACAACTACCTGACCATAGATAAAGGATCAAACCAGGGAATTAATTCTGATCTTGGAGTAATTAACAGTAAAGGAATCATTGGAATTACAAAAAGTATTTCGGGCAATTACGCCACGGTCCTTTCAATTTTAAATGTTAATTCCAGGATCAATGCCAAACTTTTGAACAGTGATCATTACGGTAGTTTAAGCTGGGACAACAATGATTACAATGTGGTTCAGTTGCTGGACCTCCCCATCCAGGCAGCTATTTATAAAGGAGATACAGTGGTCACAGGAGGAAAGTCGACCATATTTCCGGAGGGGATTCCCATTGGGACGATCAAAGAATTTAAAACTGTCAACAACAACTATGAATTTATCAACGTTCAACTCTTTAACGATATGAGTTCCATTGGTTTTGTTCAGGTTATTAAAAATTTTGATAAAATTGAGATAAAAACGCTGGAAGAGAAATCTGCTAATGAATAGAGAGAATATAAATAACGCCCTGCTCTTTATCGGTCTGATACTTTTACAGATCATTGTCATGAATAACATTAATTTTCTGGGTTATATCAATCCTTATTTTTACATATTTTTTATCTTTTTATATCCAATCAGAAAGGATGATGCCTCTGTTTTAATACTTAGTTTCTTTCTGGGGCTGTTCATAGATGTTTTTTCAGATTCAGGAGGGATCAATGCAGCGGCAACCCTTTTTATTGCATTCATTAGAATTCCTGTTCTCCAGAGCGTTCTTGGTAAAAGAGACCTGGATTATGGAACACTCTCCATTTTTAAGCTCCCCTTCCCTAAAATGTTTCTATACGTGATGATTCTGACATTTGTGCATCACTTTGTTGTATTTGGGCTGGAGTATTTTAAGTGGAGCAAATTTGGGATCATTTTTGTAAACACCCTCCTAACAAGTATTTTTACAATAATTTTGACCATGATAAGTTTTACTTTTGTAATGAGAAAAAGATAGAAGATGCCAAGAAAGTCCTTATTATACTTTTTAATATTATCGGTGGGAGCCATATTTATCGGCCGGCTTTTCTTTTTACAGGTTATAGATTCCAAATACAGGCAGAATCCATTGAATAATTCCGCGGTTACCATAAAATTTGCGTATCCGGACAGGGGCTTTATCTATGACAGAAACGGTAAACTCATGGTGGCCAACCAGGTTTCATACGATATCATGATCATTCCAAAGGACGTAGAGCCATTGGATACCCTGGAGTTTTGCGATTTACTTAAAATTGAAAAGGAAGACTTCATCAAAAGATATACAAAAGCAAAAAATTACTCTCCGAGGATTCCATCCATTTTCGTAGGGCAGGTCTCAAAGGAAGATTATGCTTTTTTACAGGAGAAGATGTATAAATATAAAGGGTTCTACATTCAAAAAAGATTTTTGCGACAGTATCCTGAAAATACAAGTGCCAATGTCTTAGGATACATTAGTGAAGTAAATGAAAGGCTGCTTAAAAAGAATAATTATTATCAACTTGGAGAACTCGTGGGGTATCAGGGTATTGAAAAACAGTATGAAGATGTACTCAGAGGCAGAAAAGGGGTTCGCTTCATTCAGAAAAATCGTTTTAATAAAGAAATCGGACCTTATAAAGAGGGTATTTTCGACACTTTGCCTGTCCCGGGAAAAGACATCTCGCTTACCTTGGATATGGAACTGCAGATGTATGCTGAGAGCCTTATGATAAATAAACGAGGAGGAATCGTTGCCATTGAACCATCATCTGGTGAAATATTGTCACTTGTATCTACCCCAAGCTACAACCCCAATATGCTTGTGGGAAGGAAACGGTCCAGAAATTCGGTACTTCTTTTTAATGATACGATCAAAAAACCAATGCTGGACAGAGGACTTCAGGCTCAATATCCTCCGGGATCACCTTTCAAAATTATCAATGCCCTGATAGCCTTGCAGGAAGATGTCGTTACTCCGGAAACCGCGTTTAATTGCTATCATGGTTTCAAATATGGCCGAGGTGGATTTATGAAATGCCATTGCGGTATTGTAGGAACTCCCATTGCAATGAATACAGGAATCTACAGATCCTGCAATGCCTATTTCTCTAACGTATACAGAAGAACTATTGAAAAATATGACGATGCACAGAAGGGAATGGATGTGTGGAGCAATCATGCAAAAAGCTTTGGCCTTGGAAATTATCTTGGATACGATATGCCTTCCGGTCAAAGAGGCCTTATCCCGGACTCAAAGCTATACAACAGATATTATCCAAACCACAAATGGAAGGCCATCACCACAATTTCAAATGCTATCGGTCAGGGAGAGGTTTTGACTACGCCGATTCAGCTTGCGAATATGACCGCTGCCATAGCTAACAGGGGCTATTACTATACGCCTCATATCCTTAAAAAGGTAGGTGACAGTGTTAACCAAAATGAAAAATTCACGAAACCCAAATACACGTCTATTGATGCAAGACATTTTGAACCAGTAATTGACGGAATGCTCAATGTTTTTGAAATTGGAACCGCCAGAGGGTCCAAAATTGAGGACATTCAAATCTGCGGTAAGACTGGAACTGCAGAAAATTTCGCAAGAATAAACGGAGAAAGAATTCAATTTACTGATCATTCCACCTTTATTGCCTTTGCCCCAAAAGATGATCCAAAAATTGCCATCGCCGTATTCGTGGAAAACGGATACTGGGGTTCAAGGTGGGCCGCCCCGATTGCCAGCCTGATGATTGAAAAATACATCAAAGGGGAAGTAAAAAGAGACTGGCTGGAAAAAAGAATGCTCGAAGGAAGTCTGGAGGAAGAATATAATAAACAACTGGAAATAGAAAATTACGTTGCGCAAAAGGAAGAGTAATATTTTTAAAGGTGTGGACTGGGTCCTTGTCATTATGTACCTGCTGTTTGTGTTTTTGGGTTGGCTCAGTATTTACGAGGCGACTTTTTCAGAAACCGAATTCGAAATTTTCGATTTTTCCACGAAATACGGCAAACAGATGATCTGGATTCTTTTGAGCTTCCTGATCATAATTATCATTCTTGCCATTGACAAAAAGTTTTACGAACAGTTTTCCGGCATTTTTTATCTGGCCTCCATACTCACACTTGCCGGACTTTTCGTATTCGGAACAAATATTAACGGGGCAACTTCCTGGTATAGTTTTGGTTCCTTCGGGATCCAACCTTCTGAATTTGCCAAAGGCGCAACTGCATTGGCAGTGGCGAATTATTTAAATGAAAGAAATCAGGACCTTAAAAAACTCAATAATCAGCTTAAGGCGTTTGGGATCATCTTCTTACCCGCCTTGCTGATCACATTGCAACCGGACCCGGGGTCTGCATTGGTCTACGGTTCATTAATTCTGGTGCTGTATCAATTTGGTTTACCCCTGTATTATTTGGTTATTGGCTTTCTCGCATTGTTATTGTTTGTAATTACCCTCTACTTTGGGGTCTTAAACACTTTACTGATAGCTTCAGGAATTATTTCGGGTATGCTTATCTATTTGGTCTATAAAAACAAAAAATACCTGAGGCACAACTGGCTTCGTTTTATCGCCATCTATCTTTTTACCGGTTTTTTTACTGTAAGTGTTGATTATGTTTTTAATAACGTATTTGAACAAAGACACAGAGACAGGTTTAATATTCTTCTGGGAAAAGATGTGGATGATCAGGGAATCGGATACAATACCGCCCAATCGGTCATTACAATTGGATCAGGTGGGATAACTGGTAAAGGATTTCTGCAGGGTGACAGAACTCAGGGTGATTTTGTACCGGAACAACAAACCGATTATATTTTCAGTACCATAGGAGAAGAATGGGGGTTTTTGGGAAGTAGTTTTGTGATATTACTATTTGTAGCCTTCCTGATCAGATTATTATTTATAGCTGACAGACAGAAGTCTATGTTCAGCAAAGTATTTTCCTATGCAACGGTGGCAATTTTCTTTTTCCATTTCACGATTAACATTGGAATGGTAATAGGATTGCTGCCTACAATTGGAATTCCGCTTCCATTTTTCAGTTATGGAGGTTCTTCCCTATGGGGATTTACGGTACTGCTATTTATTATGATACGATTGGATGCGGACCGTATCTATGAATGGTAGTGATGACGGGGAGTTATACATACCGAGCCTTAGGAGGAACTGATCCCTTTATTCGTAAAACAGATTCTCTTAAAAACAAAAAAGCAACCCTTCAAGGATTGCTTTTATATTTTATAGTTCGTTCCTTTTTTATAAAGAAGCGACGTGTGCATTCAAGTTTGATTTGATATTGGCGGCTTTGTTTTTGTGAATTATATTTTTCTTAGCCAGTTTATCAACCATAGAAACTACTTTTGGCAACAAAGCCTCAGCTTCCTTCTTCTCCTCAAGTGAACGCAAGTTCTTGATCGCATTACGGGTTGTTTTATGCTGATACTTGTTTCTTAAATGCTTTGCCTCATTACTTCTGATTCTCTTCAGTGCCGACTTATGATTTGCCATCTCTTTTAATTAAATTGTTATTTAAACAAATTTGTAGCCCGTAGGGGAATCGAACCCCTCTTACCAGGATGAAAACCTGGCGTCCTAGCCGATAGACGAACGGGCCTAGACCTTGCTTTTATTTATTAAAGCGAGTGCAAAATTAATACAAATTTTAAACTCTGCAAGTACTTTTTAATTTTTTTTCATTTTTTTAATAGGCCTTCGCAAATAAAACTCTTTTGTCCGATTTATTTCCTGTCAAAACGCATACTCCTTCTTCTTTCTTGGCATCATTTGGTATGCACCTAATTGTCGCCTTTGTAAGTCCCTTGATCTTTTCCTCGGTTTCAGAGGTTCCGTCCCAATGAGCCGATACAAAACCTCCTTTGGTTTCCAATACCTTCTTGAATTCATCAAAAGTATCCACTTCGGTAATTAAATCGTTTCTGAAATCCAGAGCCTTTTGAAAAAGAGATTTCTGAATTTCCTCCAATAATTCCTCAACCCTGCCAATTAAATTATCCTGGCTTAAAACCTCTTTTTTAAGCGTATCCCTCCTTGCCAGTTCAGCCGTATTATTCTCAAGATCCCTTGGGCCCATTGCTATTCTCAATGGCACTCCTTTTAATTCATATTCGGCAAATTTCCAACCAGGCTTGTGCGTTGTGCGGTTATCATACTTCACGGTAATTCCTTTTGAACGCAATTCCCTCGTAAGAACTTCAACCCTTTCGTTAATCTTTTGAAGTTGCTCCTCACTTTTATAAATGGGTACTATGGCCACTTGTATCGGAGCAAGTTTAGGAGGAAGAACCAATCCAAAATCGTCACTGTGGGACATTACCAATGCACCCATCAGTCTTGTTGAGACCCCCCAGGAGGTAGCCCATACATAATCCTGTCGACCTTCCCTTGTGGTATATTTTACATCAAATGCTTTCGCAAAATTCTGTCCTAAAAAATGAGAAGTCCCTGCCTGAAGTGCCTTACCATCCTGCATCATGGCTTCAATCGTATAGGTATCAAGTGCCCCTGCAAATCTTTCACTTTCTGTTTTGGTTCCTTTTATTACGGGCATAGCCATAAAATTCTCAGCAAAATCGGCATAAACTTCCTGCATTTTTCTGGTTTCCTCGATAGCTTCATTTTTGGTTTCATGAGCCGTATGACCTTCCTGCCACAAAAATTCCGCAGTCCTCAGAAATAATCTTGTTCTCATTTCCCAACGCATAACATTGGCCCATTGATTGATCAATAAGGGTAAATCACGATAAGATTGTATCCATTTTCTATAGGAATCCCAAATAATGGTCTCTGAAGTTGGCCTGATAATCAACTCCTCTTCGAGTTTTGCCTTTTCATCCACTACTATACCCTTGCCCTCTTCATCATTTTTTAGTCTGTAATGAGTTACAACAGCGCACTCCTTTGCGAAACCATCAACATGACTTGCCTCTTTACTGAAATAAGATTTTGGAATCAGTAACGGGAAATATGCATTCTCATGTCCGGTCTCCTTAAACATCCTGTCCAGTTCAGCTTGCATCTTTTCCCAGATAGCGTAACCATAGGGTTTTATGACCATCATTCCTCTTACTCCTGAATTCTCTGCAAGGTCTGCTTTTAAGACCAATTCATTATACCATTTTGAATAATCCTCAGCTCTTTTCGTCAATTTGCTTCCCATAAAAAATAATTTTTGGCATAAATATTGTAATATTCCTAATGCACTTGAAAAATAAGTTGCAAACTTAGTTTTTTTTTGCCTTACAACCATAAAAATAAGTCACTATGAAAAACATTACTCCGATCAAAAACATTCTCTTTTACAGTATGATGCTGGGATTGCTGGCAGTAATTTTTTCGTCATGTGGCTCGTCGCAACATGCCTATAACGATGGTGATGGAATCTATGGTGCATCAGAAACTCAGAAAGTTGTTGTTGTAGAAAATGCAAGAAGTGATTACTACAGTAATTATTTTGGAGGTGAATATGCCAATAATGAGGAAATATTTACCGATGTTGAAGCTTATCAGGGAAACTATGAAAATGATACGGTTTACGTGGAAAACAGATATTATTCAAATCCACCATGGGAAGGAACCTCTTCTGTCAGTGTAAATGTTAGCTTCGGATTTGGAGGCTATTACGGATGGGGAGGTCCATGTTACGGATGGGGTGGATATTATGGATGGGGGTACCCCTGTTATGGCTACGGCTGGGGTTGGGGATATCCCGGATGGGGTTATTACCCACCTTATTATCCACCTTACTATCCTCCCTATTACCCCGGATATTATGAGTATGCCACTTATGGCAAAAGATATGCTCATAATACAAGCAGATTGAATACAGGAAGGATAAACCGGTCAGACTCCTTTAACTCCAGATACAACAGGAACAGTAGTAGAAGAAGTGTGGCTTCAAATTATTCGTCAAGAAGAAACAGCAGTGCCTCATCGAGAAACAGCAGATCTTATTACAACCGATCAAGTTACAGCAATACACGAGATAACAGGGCCGGTTACAGAAGCAACTCACGGAGTTACAACAGCGGATCCGGTAATAAATCAATGGGTAGAAGCACCAGATCTTATACACCTAGTTACAGGGGCAGTTCTTCAGGTTACCGAGGTAGTTCTTCGGGATACAGGGGAGGTTCATCAGGTATGAGAAGCAGCTCCGGCAGAAGGCAGATGTCCTACAACCAAATTGACAACAGAGCTATTAACAGAATGGAGTCTGGGAACCGAGTAGAGTCCAGCAACAGAACCTTCATCAAAAGAGGACAGAGTCAACAAAAGAAATTGAGTCAGAGTCGTGTATCCTATGCCAATGCAAGGCAGAATGGAAATATCAAGCGGTATGAAAAATATGTCCCGTCATCAAGGACTCAGACCTCATATCAATATGCTAACAGGGCATCAAATACGGCTCGATCAAGTGGCTCAACCTCCAGCTCGAGAAGCAGTTCCAGTAGCCGGGTTGCCAAATCAACATCTATAAAGAGATCATCAGGCGTTTCCAGATCATCTTCTGGCGGTAATTATTCCCGATCGTCTGTGAGTTCCAGACCATCTTCATCAAGCAGTTCAAGAACCAGATAACGGATAACAAAAACATTCATTATGAATCAAAAAATACCTTTGGTAATATTATTGCTATGTAGTTTTACCATCTCAGCACAATCACTGAGCTATACGGATCAGGCCGTCCTTTTCTCAACCGAAAACACCTTGGGTACCGCCAGATATATGGGATTAAGCGGGGCATTCGGAGCCTTGGGGAATGATATGACTGCCGTAGATGTTAATCCCGCAGGATTGGCGGTTTACAATAATGGAGAGTTCTCTACTACACTCACTTACAGGGATACAGATATCAATTCTACGTTTTATGGAAATACCATCTATAATAACGACGACTATTTCCGGTTTGCCCAAATTGGCGGATTAAACAGCTGGGACAGTTTTGGAAATCCCGATATTTACAAGTTTGCCTTTGGCTTCAATTACAGTGTCGTAAATCATTACAATAATAATTACGTTGTTCGAGGAAACAGTGGAATACCTGAATATCCGGACGATCCCGATTTTAATTTTGACAATGATCCAGATAATGACATTAACTATGTCAATGTCGAGGATCAATATTTTTACAACTATACTTCCGGATTGAATGACAAATTCAGTTTTAGTTTCGCCACATTGTATAAGGATGTACTCTATATGGGAGGATCAATGGCTTTTCATCATATTAATTTTTATCAGAATACCATATTTGAAGAAAGCAGTAACGACGGTCAGGGCAACTCCATGGATGTAAGAAATGTGGAATACTTGTCAACCTATGGAAATGGCTTTAATTTTGGTTTAGGCCTGATTCTCACCCCCTTGAACGGACTGAGATTAGGTGCCGCATACCAGTCACCTATTTGGTACAACCTTACGGAGCGATTCGAATACAGAAGGACCTATGTTTTTAACGATGAACTTGATCCTGATCCGGAATATCCACTTCCAAATTACTATGACTACAAACTTAAAACCCCGGGTAAATTCATTGGAAGTATTGCCTATGTTTTTGGGAAAAATGGTTTGATTAGTTTCGATTATACTTATCAGGGATATAAGAATACCAAACTTCAGCCTTCAAGCAATTTTATAGATGAAAATATTGAACTCAATACAGGCTTAAGAAATACGAATTCCTTCAGAATAGGAACAGAATGGAAATATAACATTCTTAGCTTCAGGGGCGGCTACAAAATAATTCAATCTCCTTATGTCAGTTCTTCTGATGAATATGATGTTAAGGGATATTCTTTAGGCCTGGGTGTCAGGTTTTCAAAACGTTTTGGGCTGGACTTTGCCTATGACAATTCCGATTACCGGGAACAATATCGATTCATGAGTGCTGAAGGAGCGAATCCTGCACAACTCGATGTTACCAATAAAAGGTTTACCTCATCTGTAGTGGTAACTTTTTAAATCATAAATACGTTTATTTTAACCCCAATATGAGCCATTCATATTGGGTTCTTTTTATTTAAAATTCCCTGAATCTTAAACAACATCTAAAATAGTTATGTAACTTAGGTTTGTTTAATTATTTTTACCCTTTAAACAAATATTGATTTCATGGATCCAAATCAAGGAAGCAATGGCAGCAATCAGGTTAATAACAAGGAAGAAGATGTTGACATCTCTCAACTATTCCTGGTCATAGGCAAGGGTATCAGCCAGTTGGTAAATGCTCTTATTCATATGGTCAGGACCATTTTTCACTGGATCTTGACATTTTTGCTATATATTAGGCTCAACCTCAAAAAAATGATTCTGGCTGCATTAATCGGAGGAAGTCTTGGTGCGATTTATCAATATGGATTAAAAGATGTCCAATATGAATCTTCGATGACGGTAGAACCAAATTTCGGATCTTCAGTACAACTGTATAAAAATGCTGAATTCTATCTAAACCTTATAAAACAGGAAGATTTTAGCCGTTTGGCTTCAGCTCTCGGAATTAGCGAGGAAGGAGCTAAAAGTATCTCTTGGATAGAAGTAGAACCTTATATGAACGAGAACGACGTTATCCTTTCTTATAAAAACTTCGTCTCAGAATTAGACTCAAACTCTGTCAAACTTGTTGATTTCAAATCGTTCTCTAAAAAACAACCGGTTGAATCATTTAAGTATCACATTATCACTATTACCGCCAAAGATAAATTTATCTTTCAAAAACTCGAAAAACCAATTATCAGTTCCGTCAATACCAATGAATATTATGCCAAGGTAAAATCGACAACGTATGACAATTTAATCAGTAAAAAAGTGGCCCTGGAAAATTCCATGAATGAACTTGATTCCTTAAGGAATTTATACAAAAAAGTCTTGTTGGCCGAAAGCAGTAAAGAAAATTCTGGCACAAACATATTTATGTCTGAAACGGGCAACACTACAAAAGAAGTTGATGTTTTTGACAAATACATGGTCATGAATGAGGAATTAATAGACGTAAATATCAAACTAACCTCTGAAAAAGAAGTAGTCAACGTGGTTTCAGGCTTTAATTCGGTTGGAATGAAAGTCAATTACTGGTACAGGAATTTTGCTGTTATCGGTTTTATAGCAGGGTTTTCTTTGATGTTTCTATTGATTGGATTTAGGAGGCTGGACAAAGAATTGATGGCTTATAAGAAGTCTGTATAGATCAAAGATAAACAGGATTGACTTGAATGCCCTTGCTGAATCCCGTTCTTTTTAAGAAATAAGTGAAATTAACAAACCTCAAAAACATTGATCCTGACAGAAAAATTGTATTTAAAAATTTTTCTTTTCTGTCACTTCTGAGGTTTTTCAATGTACTAAGCCAATACATTCTCCTTTCTTATCTGGTGAGAACTCTGGGTAGCCAAACTTATGGCATCTTTGTTTGGGCCTTTTCAATTATTCAATACCTGGTCATTACGGTTAATTTCGGTTTTAACACCTATGCCGGAAGATATATAACGGAATACAGAAATGATCCTGAAAAAACCAATCGGTTCTTTTCGGCAATTTTTATTAGTAAGGCGATTCTTTTTTTGGTAACATCCTGCATTTTTCTAATTTTTATCCATATCTCCCCTGTTCTCAATGCAAATAAAGAAATAATGGTGGTTTTATTGGGATTTGTTCTGGGGGAAGCCCTATTCCCTATTTGGTTTTTTCAGGGAAAGGAAAAACTGGATATTCCATCCAAAATTGTGTTCATATTTAAATTTATATTGGTGATACTAACCTTGGTCTTGGTATCAGACTCGGACGATTTGATCACTTATGCACTCCTTTTGAGCATGAGCCAATTATTAATCGGAACCTTCGCCTTTTATAAAGCTTTACAAAAATTTAATGCCAGGATCATAAAAATTAAAACTTCTTCTGTAAAAAAAGCCCTGAGGGAAGGGTCTGGTTTTTTTATAAGTGGCTTATGCACAAAATCCATTAATCTGCTTGTTATTCTAGTTGCAGGAGTTTATTTTACAATGAAGGATGTGACCGGTTTTGATGTCTCCTTTAAAATCATTGCTGCATTTCACCTTCCTTTTGAGACACTCTCGATTGCTTTATTTCCCACAATAGCCCGCACAAGGGATAAAAAGATGAATCAAAAGTTGATACAAATTGCTTCTGCCGCTGCCATTATTTTAGGAATAATAGCCTATTGGAAAGCTGATTTTTTTCTTTCTATTCTTGGAGGCCGGGAACTCATTGCCTATAGTTTTCTTTTAAAGTCGTTAAGTATATTGATTCCCGTTGTGGTTATCACATATTTTCTTGGGACTAATACCTTAGTCGCTTTCGGATACCATAAAGAATATAATCTAAGTATTATCATTCCCTCAATATTGTATATATTCATATTATTAATCCTTTGGCAAACGGATCACTTTACGGTGATTACAGTTGTTTATGCAAGAATCCTTGTAGATCTGCTTATTATGAGCTTGAGGATCGGGTTTGCAATAAAATATAAACTGATTTTTAGCAAAACATGAAATTATCAACCTCAAAATTGTACGCTTCGGACCTGATTGTTGGGGTATTGTTCATTCTTACACCTCTTTGGTCGGTTCCAATTACAATTTTTCAACTGTTCAAAACAAAGAGAGCGTATTATACTTTTTTGATATCCGCTTTTTTTGGATTGACAGCTTCCTTGTTAGCGCCTACAGGAGATTTATATCGCCTTTACATTACTTATTTTGACTTTCAAAATACAAACCTGGAAGGCCTGATATCTTTTATTTCGCTTAAGCCTGATTCCCTCTTCTATGTACTCCTTTTCATATTTGCAAAAATCGGTTTATCCATAAGAATCCTGATATTCGGAGTAGTTTTTGGCTATTTTCAGCTTTCCTTCAGGCTTCTTCAAAGTCAAAACCCTTCTTTAAGAATATCTGTTATACTCTTGTTTATCATGCAGTTTGACTTCCTGCTTCATGGTCTTTTTTTACGTTTTCCTCTTTCCATGCTGATCGTCATATATGCATTTGTAAGAAAAATAGAAGGAAAAAGTTGGGTCCTGTTCTGGCTCGTTATTGCTTCAATGGTTCATTTTGCTGCATTAATTACTATACCCTTGTATTTTATGACAAGAATAAGGGAGCATAAACTTCAGAAGTATCTGATTTACTCATTGTTCATAATGCCTTTCGGAAGCTATATCTTTATTTTTCTCACTACTCATTTTTTAGAACTGTTTCCAGACATCCCCCTGAAACTGAAAATCGAAAGTTATTTTCTGGGTTATTGGGCGCTTGAATTTTTTGAGGAGCGCACCTGGAAGGCATTGATGCAATTCTACTTTGAAAGAGTGCTTTATATTGTGGTGCTGCTGTATTTCATTCTGACAAAGAATAAAAGTAAATTCAGGCATCAGGCGATCCCTTTCCTCATATTAATTAACGTATTTTTTTCGTTTCCAAACCTGTTCAGTCGTTATTCCGTTTTGGCTATTTTCTTCGGGCTCTTAACTATCTTTACTGAGCATCGAAAAACAAGTATATCAAAATTTTTAAAAGTGAGCCTGATACTTATAATTCCGTTGGTTTTTTCTATTCGTTTGATTGCACAGCAAAAGAATATTAGAGCAGGATACATTCCTGAAATCATGTATCGAAATTCAATTTCTTTAATTTTGAAGGAATATGACAGACAATGGATCGAAAAGAATATTGATAAAGAAACAGCCAGACCCAAAAACATTCAGTCCTTATGAAACCTGTGATTTTGTTTAAATATCTGTTTATCCTGGTTTTGCCCTCGGTACTTGTTTCATTTGCGGTAAATTCCATACTTTTTATCTCCGTTTCATTAATCGCGCTGATTCAACTCGGTAATAAATATCCTGAAAATTTCTCCAGGAAATATATCTGGTTTTCCACCTTTGTCATGAGCATTTTAATTTCAACATGTCTTGATGTGTACAATGGACAGGGTTTTCAGCTCAGAGAAATATCAAAAAGATTAGCGTTTATCTTAATGCCGGTAGTATTTGTTTATTCAAGGAAAAGTCATCAGGCACTGGCTTTAAAAGTTCTGGTATATTTTCTTAGCACTTTTAGTATTATATTGTTGGTTGCAGGTTTCATAAGGGCCTGGCTGAATAAAGGCGAGGTAATTTATGGTAACTGGGACAGCAAGACAACCGAAGAATTTTATAGCCAGGAAATGTTTTTGAACTGGGGTGAATTAAGCTATAAAAGATTATTTGTATTTATCGATATGCATCCCTCCTACTATGCATTTTTTTCAGCTACAGTTTTGTTGATTCTTTTATTTACGAATCTTGTCAGGATCAGAAAATGGAGGTACTATGCATTATTGGTCCTTCACGCTGCAATGATTCTACTGATCAGTTCCAAAGCCGGGATCATTTCCTTGTTTATTATAACTGGAGGTTTGTTCTTCAGGCAAAAAAGTTTTAGAAATATTGCTTTAGGGATTTTGGCAATGATCTTACTGGGTCTGATTAGTATCAATATCCCTTCGACACGTTTAAGAATTGAAAAGGTCTATAATGAAATCGCATCTCCTTCCATAATTAAAGATAAGGGGAATAATCGAGGAAGATTAATTCTTTGGAATACAATTGGGGACTACAGTAAACTCGAATTGCTTACCGGTATAGGGACAAATACTGCCAGGAACAGGGTTATGGAGCTTACCGGCGAAGACAAGAATATGCATAACCAGTTTCTTCAGGCATTGGTCAGTTCTGGAATTTTGGGCTTGATACTGCTCATTTGTTTTATTTCCCTTCCCTTTGTTTACAGCAGGCATTTTTTTACCTATCTGTTTGTTTCAATATTATGCATCTATTTATCCCTGGAGAATATGATGGATCGAATCTGGGGAATAATGCTGATCTCCTTCTTTTACAGCTTATTCATATTCGGAGATCAAAATTTGTTGAAAAAAAGAAATAATTCCACCAAAAGACTGGTTTAACAAGTATTTTTGTTAAAGTTGTAATCTGATTTACCCTGAAAAGGAACATTTTACAAGAGGAGGGCTGAATAGAAATGAATAAGATCAATTTACTTTATCTGGTATCCACGCTGAAAAAAAGCGGACCCCTGAATATTATTTTTGGTATTGCCAGTGGTCTTGATAAAGAACGCTTCAATATAATAATTCTCAGTTTGTCCAGAGCGAAATCAGAATCTATGTATACTGACTTTGAAGGAATAAAATGTGAAATTATTGAACTAAAAAATTCTCGTCTAAAAGGCGTATTCAAAAACAAGGAAAAAGTAATGTCAGTGGTACGCAACAGAAATATAGACCTTGTACATTCTCATGGGCTCAGAGCAGATATGATCAACGGTTCACTGACCGGTGTAGCTCGAATGACCACGATCCATAATTTCCCGGATGAGGATTATATTTTGAAATATGGAAAAGTAAAGGGCAGGATAATTTCCTTAAAACACAGAAAGGCAATTTCTAAGATTGAAACACGTATTTCCTGTTCTCACTATATCAAAGAAAAGTTTTATGAGGATTATGGTCTTAATACCTATTGCATTCAGAATGGGGTGAATATTAATACATTTTCAAATAAATCGATCCATTCAGTTGAAAGCTTAAGGAAAAACCTCTCTCTTCCAATTGAAAAAAAAATATTCCTAGTCAGTGGGTCTTTAATAAAACGAAAGGACCCGGTTACGATCCTAAAGGCCTTTCGTTTATCACAAGTTGAGGACATCATGTTAATATTCATAGGATCGGGCAACATGGAGGATGAATTAAAGAGAAATTTTCAAGATTCGCGTATAGAATTTAAGGGTATAGTTCATGATGTTAAGGATTATCTTGACGCATCAGACAATTTTATTTCCGCATCCTATTCAGAAGGACTTCCTAATTCTGTTCTTGAGGCACTTTCAGCCGGTCTGCCGCTGATACTTTCGGATATTCCTTCTCATTCAGAAATTGTTGGCAAAAATTACCCTTTGCTGTTCAGGCCCGGTGACCCCTTGGACCTGGCGCAGAAAATGAAAATTCTATTATCAGATCAATTTTCACATTCTCTTTTAAGGAACAAGGAACAATTATTTCAAAAATTCGATTCGGACCGAATGGCTGGTCAGTACCAAACAAAATATCTGGAACAATGTCAGCTTACGGAAATATAGAAAAACGCTTGGCCATGGTGGCAAACCGTTTCCCTGGAATCAAACCCATGGCGAAACTATGCTATCAGCATTTAAATCATTACTTGTTTAAAAGGCCCTATGACCTGCAACTTGCGAAAGGAATCTCCATGAAACAGATTTCCGGGCTCAATAAAAAAGAAAGTTTTTGGGGCTACTATGATTCATCTCCTTTCGGCAAAAAAGGGTATTTATTCCATTCCTTAAAAAAAATGAACCCGGGCAAATACAAGGAAAATCAAGTTATTGATATTATGTTCAGCGATAAAAAAATTTCTGAATCAAATTCCTGGAACTGGCAACAGGGCTCACGGCTTTTCTGGTTTGATGATCAGCATATTTTGCACAATATACTTGACAGAAATTCGGTCAGGACTAAACTTTTAAATATCAGAACCGGAAAGTTTCGATTGATTGACTCTTCTGTTTATGCATATCATCATCCATCCCAGAAGGCTCTTGGAATCAATTTTGAGAGATTAGGATATTTTGACCCGGCTTATGGCTATCCCAATCAGTCCGAGTTTCAGGAAATTGTTTTTAATGATAAGGAAGATGGCATATTTCATATCGATATTCAAAATAATCGCAGCAAGCTTATTATTTCCTTTGATCAGCTCAAAAGATTTCACAAGAAAAGTTCAATGGACAAAGCGGGACACAGCGTAAATCATCTGCAAATTTCACCTGGGGGTAAAAGGTTTATTTTTATTCACAGATGGTACCTTCCTGACGGAAGAAAGTTTAGCAGGCTAATGAGTTCAGATTTGAACGGGAACGAACTTTACCTTCTTGCTGACGAAGGCATGGTTTCGCATTGTAACTGGAAAAATGATGATGAAATCGTGGGATGGATGAAAATGAAGAATGAAAATAACGCTTATTATCTGTTAAAAGATCAAACTGAAAAATTCGAAAAATTCTATCCTGAATTTTTAAATGAAGATGGCCATCCCAGCTTTAGTCCTTGCGGAAAATACATGTTAACGGATACTTATCCGGACCGATCAAGAATGTCGCATCTTCTTCTGTTTTGCATTCCGGACCAGAAACTCACTGTATTAGGGTCTTTTTACGCTCCTTTGAAATTTGTCAATGAGTACAGATGTGATCTTCACCCCAGGTTTACTTCGAATAACAAAGTCACAATTGATAGTGTTCATAAGGGATTTCGTCAGTTGTATGAATTAGATATCACACAGGCACTATGAAAAAGGTTTCAGTTATCATGTCCGTATTCAACTGTGAAAAATTTCTCACAACTGCCATTGAAAGTATTTTGCAACAATCTTTTGCAGATTTTGAGTTTATCATCTTTGATGATGCGTCAACCGACGGAAGTGGAAAGATCATTAAATCCTACGCCGAAGCTGACGACAGAGTCATCGCAATTTTCAATACTGAAAACCAGGGACTCACCAAAAACCTGAATAAGGGAATAGCCATGTCTAAGGCAGTTTATATTGCCAGAATGGATGCCGATGATATTGCATTGCCAAATAGGCTTAGCCGCCAGGTGGAATATCTAGATAAAAATACTCACATAGATATTGTTGGAAGTTCTGCGATTGATATTGATGAAAACGGGAATCAGCTTCAGAAAAGACAGGCTCCGGAATCTCATCAAGAGATCATTAAACTACTACCAAAAGCGAATCCAATGATTCATTCAACAGTTGTTTTCAGGCGAAAAAGCTTGGAGAAAATTGAGTTTTATAATGAATCTTACCGTACTACCCAGGATTATGAAATGTGGTTCAGAGCCGCTGGAAACGGAATGATATTTTGCAATTTGTCCGAGATTTTATTGCTCTACAGAATGGACAATAATTATCATCGCAGAAAATCCATCAGGTACCGTCTGTATGATTGTAAACTGAGATTGGAATCATTCAAATACCTGGGAATTCCAAAATACAAATACTACTACGCCTTGATTCCTATCATTTTGGGCCTGCTTCCTGAAAAAGTTTACGATTCAGTGAAAAAATTAGATCCAAGGGTAAAATCCATAGGTTGAAAAGCCATAAAATTAAGCCTATATTTGCCTAAAATTAAAAGTATTGAATACGGTATCACAGATCGGTCATCATAGTGCCTCGAAAATGAAGACACCTGTTTTCGGGCACTGGCACAAAAAACTTCTTTTAGGTGCCGTAGACCTGATCCTGATTATTTCATCTCTCTTTTATTTTCACAAATCCATAGATCATCAGATCAATCTGGATAATTTTTTCCTGCTTAACAGCCTTAATATATTTTTTGCAACAGGAGTTTTCTGGATTTTTACAATCATATTTAATTTTTACGACCTCGACTATGTAAATAAGACCCGAAAAGTCATGCCCCTGGCTTTTTCCATTGGAATTTTCTTTTCGGTCGGTTATGGTTTCGTTACCCTTTTTTCCTACCATGCAGAATTCCCTGGATTTGAATTGGTGTATTTTATTTTTGGTTTTACCCTGTCCCTGATCTTCTGGAGAGTATTTTATGCATCCGTAATACACAAGAATGTTTTTATTAAGAATTGTGTGTTGCTGACCACTCAGATCGACAATAGAAAATTGATTCATCATATAAAACAATCTATTGAAGGATCGGAGTATCAACACGGATTAAAAGTTCTTGGTATCTATAATGTTACTAATGACCCTAAGGAGATCAACAGCCTTTCAAGAGCCCTGATGAGGATGACATCCAGAAAGCTCATTGATACAATTATAATATTGGATCAGGATCAGGAAATGATCTCCAATTCAATGAATACTTCTCTATTGAAAATTCGTGAAAACGGAGGGAACATAACCACCTATATGAAGTTATACGAAGAAGTAAAGGAGGCCCTTCCAATACAGTTTACCGGTAATCAATTTTATTCCATCTTACCGGTTTCTAAATACAACCATCACTATTTTTACTTATTGTGGCATAAATTACTCGATCTGTTTTCATCTTTATTGGGGCTTAGCCTGATGTTTTTACTTAGCCCAGTGATCTTGTTTCTAAATTTATTTTTTAACAGAGGGCCCCTATTTTATAGACAGTACCGAGTTGGAAAAGGAGGAAAAGAGATTTTGATTACAAAATTCAGATCTATGGTTGTAGAAGCCGAAAAGGACGGTGCAAAAATGTCTGTAAAAGGGGACAACAGGATAACAAGTTTTGGAAAAATCCTGAGGAAACTTCGTATTGATGAACTGCCTCAGTTTTTATCTGTTATAAAAGGTGAAATGAGTCTGATAGGGCCAAGGCCGGAAAGAAAAGTATTTATAGATGAACTTGTAAAAAGTATTCCACTTTATGATTCGCGTCATCTTATCAGTCCCGGTATTACCGGCTGGGCTCAGGTCAAATACAACTATGGAGAGAATATTGAGGATTCCTGCAAGAAACTTGAATATGACCTGTACTATATAAAAAACAGATCCGTAACCTTGGATTTCAGAATTATTTTCAAGACGATTAATACTATTGCCTTTTATAAAGGCCAGTAAAACAAATTGAACCCATCGATGTTTACTCATCAACATCCCTATTCACCTTTTATCCCGGATGGTGCCAGCAAATTAATTGTTGGAACTATTCCTCCTCCCCGATTTTCAACAGGACAATTGTTTGAAGACGACGTAAATTTTTGTTACGGCAGTAAATACGGTTTGCTCTGGCCTATTTTGGAAAAAATTTTTAACCGTCAAATCAGTTACGAAAATTCAGACCGTGCCATAACAGAAAGAAAAGAACTCTTAATCGATTTTAAAATAGGAATATGTGATATGGTAGAGGAATGCTATAGAGATAAAATCGATGCCTCAGACTTAGGCATGAAACGAATAATAAATCGCGACCTGATTTCAATTTTGAAATTAAATCCTAAGGTTGAGAAAATACTTTTCATGGGTGGGAACAGTAAAAACGGGCCTGAGTATCTGTTCAGAAATCATCTTCGAGATCAAAATATGAGGCTGATCAAAATATCGGATGACAGGCCAAGGATACACGAGTTTTCAATCGAAGGCCGAAAGATTAAGACGGTTTCCCTTATATCTCCATCCAGTGCTGCCAACCGATCCATAGGTTCATATCCTGATTATAAGCTTAAAAAATCCCTTGACACTAAATACTCAACACTAAACTTTAGAATAGAACAGTACAAGAAACATTTTGTCTAGTCAATTTTTTGTAAATTAGATCACAGATTGAAAAGATGAAAAACATCAGTAGCCTTCAAAAATAAGAATGTCCCTACTGATCGAATATTATTTTTGGGAAGCGGAAATATTGTACGGGTCAAAAAAAATTTACCGACTTACGATACAGTCTTCAGAGTTGATCTGATATTTATCCTTCTTTTTCTATCATTATTCATTTTTCTTTTTATCAGCTTTTTAAACCCAAACCCTAAAAATGCAAAAACTAGCCCCCCTATTCCTTTGCTTATTTATTTTATGCTCCTGTAAGAGTGAAAAATCAGAACGTGTTAATTCAAATGACAACACACAAGTTAATGAAATTGATTCTAGTCAGGCCAAATCAGAAAAAAGTTCATCAAAAAAAGATTTAAAGAATGAAAAGATTCTAGTCACGTCGTCTGGTAAAAAAATAAAAGTCCAATACGCTGCAACCTCAGACGGTTTGACAAACATAAATATAGTTCCCGTCGATTTCGAGAATACCTCTGATACATTTAGCTTAGCAGATGCTGACCCCGTTCAAAAACTCAAACTTGATGATCTTGACAACAACGGTTTTGACGAACTATACATTGTTACTGTTTCGTCTGGTTCTGGGTCATATGCTACTATTTATGGCTTTGCATCTAATAATGATCTGAGCCTATCCCCTGTTTATTTCCCTGAAATCTCAGAGGATGATTTATCTACAGAAGGAAATTATTACGGATACATGGGGCATGATTCCATTTATTTCGAGAATAATAGGCTCTTAAGAAAATTTCCGATTTATAAGGATGGAGATGCCAACTGCTGTCCGACGGGAGGTGAAAAAATCCTGAGATATAAACTTGTTCCCGGAGAGGCCTCATGGCGCCTGAATATTGAGCCTTGAAACTTTGTCCCGGATAATTCTGTCCTGATCATTTAAATGCTATGTTTCACCCTAAACTATTTCTGTTCTCAACAAATCATTACAAAATGAAAAAATTATTTCTAATGCTCTTCCTGATACCATGCACCTTAGTCATAGGGCAGAATAATCTAACAGAAACAGAGCTTGAAATGATCCAGCTCAGTTTGCAAAAAAGTTACGAATTAAAAAATGCTAACAATGATCTCATGATTGATAGTATTGAAAGTAAAGCGATCAGGCAGAACTTTATTCCTACTTTAACTATGAATGGCGGATATGCATATGGCTCTGCAAACCTCAATGTGGATATTCCCACTTTTGATCTTCCTATATCGGGAACAGAAATCTTTAACGGATCTTCGCAATTTGATGCTGATGGGCATTTCTTTTACACTAACCTAACAGCAAAAATGTTACTTTTTTCAGGGCTTCAGGTCAATTACGGATCCAAGGCCAGTAAAGAAAAAATAAAGGCAAAGAATTTCATGGTCGAAAGTGAAAGAGCTAAAATAATCAAAGAGGTCATCGATACGTTTGATAAAATTGAATTACTGGAACAATCAAAGTCAGTTATTACAGAAAGTGAAAAACGACTAGTCAAGGAACGTCTTAAAGTCAACGTTGCCATAGAAAATGGATTAGCTACTCCTTTTGAAAGAGAAAAAATCGCTGCTGCCGAATTGAACTTAGCGTCAAAAAAAATGGAACTGGAGGGAAATCTCAGACTTCTCAGATTAAAACTCTCGATGCTCACAGGAAAGGAATTGTCACAAATAGAAAAATATGAATTTGACCTTAAACCCTGGTTATTCACTGAACAGAGCCAGTCCTACGAGGACCGACCGGAATTAAATGCCTTAAGATCTTCGATTCAGGCTTATGAATACAAATTAAAAATGAATAAAAACAACTTTCTGCCAAAAGTTCAGGCCTTTGCTACATTAAGTTATTTTAATTTATTCGACACAAGAATCCAAACCCCTTATGATACTCCAATTTCTGAACAACCTATAAATCTTGATCTCAATTATTTTGAAGGATTTCCTGCTTATCTGGTTGGTGTCGGTTTTGAGTGGGACATTTTTACCGGCTTAAAAAATGATAATGAAATTCAAAAAACTTCCATTGAAAAGAATATGGCTGAAAATAAAAAATCAGATGCGGAGGAGAAACTAAAACTGTTTGAACAAAAGGTGAAAATTGAATTTGATGTTAAATCAGAACAGGTCTTATTAAAAGAAAAAGAAAAAGATGTTGCCTCAAACAGTCTGAAGCTGGCCATTGCGAGTTACAGGGAGGGACTGATCAATATCACAGAAAGATTGCAGGCTGAAACTGAATACCAACAAGCCGTTCTCGACTATTATAAAATGATTGCCCTACAAAGACAGGCTGCACTCGAATTGCTTATAGCCTCAGGTAGCCTGCAAGTAAATAACCTCAATAATTGATTTGAAATGAAAAAAAAGATCCAATTAATCGTGCTTATCGTTCCGGTTCTAATCATACTGACCGGTATCGTAATTTTAATGATCCTCAAGCCTGATGAAAATAAGAACAGAGTCTATGTGGGGCTTTTTGAAACAACTCAGATTCGAGTTGGTTCAGAGGTACCGGGAAGAATTGACAGCATCTTTGTCAAACTTGGAGATGAAGTAGAAAAAGGTCAGCTTCTCGCTTCTATCAAAAGCGATATTCTTGATGCCAAGATGCAACAGGCTGAAGGCGCATATTCTGCGGCAGAATCTTTGAATGAAAAAGCAACCAAAGGAGCGAGGGAAGAAGAAATAATGGCTTTAAAAAACAAATATGAAATGGCCAGGGGCCAATATGAGTTTGCAGAAAAATCCTATCAACGGCTTCACAACATGTATAAGGACAGCCTTATTTCTTCGCAACAGATGGACGAAATGACTTTCAAAAGAAATGCTGCCGAAGAACAGATGAATGCGGCTGAATCACTTTATGAAATGGTCCGAAAGGGGGCACGTGAAGAAGACAAAAAAGCTGCCAGAGGTCAATTGAGTGCTGTTGAAGGAAAGGTCAATGAAGCCAAAGCCTTTTATGAGGAACTAAAAATCTATGCTCCCGTATCTGGTGAAATCTCGGCCAAACTTGCCCAGGAAAGCGAAATAATGCCGGCAGGGTACCCAATTTTTACCATCCAGAAATTGGAAGATGTTCACGCTGTTTTACATATTCGGGAAGATATGCTTTCAAGCTTTCAATTAGGTACAGAGATTGAAGGTACCCTTCCTGCATTCGATGATGAAAAGAGAAGTTTTCGTGTTAGTTACATTTCTCCCATGGCTGATTTTGCAGATTGGATACCTACAGCAGATAAGGGAAGAATGGATATGAAAACCTTTGAGATACATCTCTACCCTGTAGAGGAAAATTCAGACCTAAGACCTGGAATGAGTATCAATATTCGTCTTTGAAAAAAGTATTAAACATATCTATCAGAGAATTTGAGAGACTTGGAATGAGGTCCTCTGCCTGGGTATTGATTCTATTTATCCCCCTGTTTATCTTTTTATATCTGGGATCCATTTACGAGGAAGGTTCAGTCCAGCATGTTCCTGTTGCCATTCTCGATGACGACAAATCCCCCTTTAGTCAGCAGGTAATTGATAATATAGAAGCGTCCCCAAAACTGGAAGTCAAGGAAATATTAGATTCTCAAAATGAACTCCAAACCTATTTTGTTTCTCATCCTGACATCAAGGGTGTCTACTATATCCCAAAAAACTTTTCTAAAAATATTTTTCGTGGTAAACAGGAAAAAATAGTAGTTTATACCAACTCCTCAAATATTATTTATGGAAACCTATTGTATAAGGAGGCGGCTACCTTTATAAACACCCTGTCTGCCAAAATTATTCTTAACGCATTGACGGTCAAAGGAATTCCCTATGAAAAGGCAGTAAAAATGGTTATGCCGGTTAAAACCCAGACAAGACCTCTTTACAATCCGCACTATAACTATCTATATTATTTGGTACCAGGTCTAACAACGGTTCTTCTTCAGATGATCGTTTTTTTTCTTGCCACGAGGTCGATCAATTCTGAATATGCATCAAATTCATTCAAGGAACTTTATCAGATTTCAGGTGGAAGTACTTTAAAACTATTGTTTGGTAAAATGCTGGCTTACATAGTGATTGGAATGGTGATTGCCATTCTAATCTTTGCATTGATCCATCCCATCCTAGGAATACCGAGTAGCGCGAATACAATACCTTTTTTATGGATTATTCTATTATTCGTCGTTACAAACTGTTCACTTGGTATCATGATCTCGATTCTATTCAAGGATCAGGCAATCGCTATGGATATGGCATTTGTATACAATTCCCCGGCATTTGTATTTAGTGGATTTACATTTCCCATAATTGCCATGCCTGCTTTTAACAGCTGGTATGCCAACCTCATACCCTATACCCATTTTCTTAAGGCCTATATCAAGGGAATGGAAATGGAAACTTCCTTTTCATATTTGATCCCGCAGGTCATCGCGATGCTTGTTTTTATTCTAGTGGCTTACATTGTTAGCGTCATTGGGCTTCAGTTTCATTATAAAAAAACGGTTCAATGAGAAGTTTTCTACAGATCATAAAGGATGAACTCTCTCTTATTTTAGAGGATAAAAGTATTCTGCTTACCTGCCTTTTGGCTCCCATCTTTTATGCCTTTTTTGTTGGTTCTATTTATAAAGATAAAGATGTAAGTGATATTCCGGTGGCAATGGTAGACCTCGATCACAGTTCTCTTTCTAAAAAAATTGGAGAACTAGTTGATTCCAACCAGAAGATCAAGGTTATGGGGTCCTATTCAAATATGGAAGAAGCGCTGTTTCTGTTTAATGGTCTGCAGGTTCAGGGAATCCTGATTATTCCAAGAGAATTTGAGAAAAAAACCATGAATCTTGAAGGTTCAACTGTAGAGCTCATTCTCAATAACACAAAGTTCCTGACCTCAAATGACATCAATAAAGGGGTTCAACAAGTCATGCTTACAGTAGCTGGCGGAGTGCGACTTAATTATCTGATTAGCAGTAGAATTCCAACAGAAATGGCCCTCGAACAGGCTCAACCTATCATGCCGGTTATCAAATCAGTTTTCAACGCCACGAATAATTATGGCGATTACCTGCTTCCGATCCTCCTTGTTCTGATTATTCAGCAAACTCTGATCATAGGATTTGGGCAAAGTGTCCTTCATGAACTTGTTCATTATAAAACGCTTTCAGATTCGAAAATCAACTTTTTTGGTTTCATGAAGATCATGTTGGCTAAGTCAAGCTATTATGTAGTGCTTTACGCATCACTTTTCTTCCTCTTCTACAAAGTGATATTCCCATACTACCATCTTGACTTTAAGGGATCAGAGTTCCTTCATTTTTCTATGAGTCTCGCATTTATCTTATCAGTAATGGTTTATACCATTTTTCTAAGTACCTTTTTTAAGACTGCTATTGGATGGACAGAGATCATGGCTTTTTCCACATATCCTCTGTTTTTAGTTTCAGGATATTCATGGCCCATAGAGGCAATGCCTAAAGTTTTACAAATTTTTGCGAATCTGCTTCCCTCTACCCCTTACTTCACCATGTTCAACAAGCTGTCAATGCAAGGAGCATCGCTCATCAATATTAAATCAGAAATGGCTCAATTACTATTTTTACTACTTTTCGGATATCTGAGTTTATACCTCAGGTTCCGATACATTTATAAAAAAAGAGTGATACAGGTAAAATCCCAATAATCGTATGTCAATTAAAGTTCAAGGGCCTTTTTTTCATCTCCATTCATAAGAATCTCCACTGGATTCTCCAAAGCCTCTTTAACAGCAACCAGAAATCCAACCGATTCTTTACCGTCGATGATACGATGATCGTAAGACAGGGCAACATACATGACAGGCCTAATCTCAACCTTTCCATCAATTGCCACAGGCCTCTCAACAATATTGTGCATCCCAAGAATGGCGCTCTGAGGCGGATTCAAAATTGGTGTTGACAGCATAGAACCAAACACACCACCATTGGTGATAGTAAAGGTTCCTCCAGTCATCTCATCTACGGTAATCTGTCCGTCTCTTGCTCTAAGAGCAAGACGCTTAACTTCACTTTCAACACCTTTGAAGCCCAGATTCTCAGCATTTCTGATCACAGGTACCATTAATCCTTTCGGGCCTGAAACAGCAATGGATATATCAGCAAAGTCATAAGAAACCTTAAAATCTCCATCGATCATAGAATTAACATCGGGAAACATTTTTAGCGCTCTTACCACTGCCAAAGTAAAGAAACTCATAAATCCAAGGCTAACCTCGTGTTTTGCTTTAAATTCCTCTTTATACTTCTTTCGCAAGTCAAAAATGGGTTGCATATCAACTTCGTTAAAAGTAGTTAGCATGGCGGTTTCATTTTTTACTGAAACCAATCGCTCAGCCACTTTACGTCTGAGCATTGACAATTTCTTTCTCTCTGATTTTCTATTCTCATCATTCAATGCCTCACCCATTGAAGGTTTGGCATCAAGCGCATCCTGTTTTGTAATTCGTCCTTCCTTTCCGGTCCCTTTCACAGACTTGGGATCTATATTCTTTTCTGCAAGAATCTTTTTTGCAGCCGGGGAGGCTGATCCGGTAGCATAGGTTTCTTTAACCTCCTCATTTTGAACCGGCTTTTCTTCTGGAGCTGAAACTTCTGTCTTGGTCGTTTCTCTCTTCTTTGCCCCTTCTTTCTTAGCTGCACTCATATCAATAAGGCAAACAACAGCACCCACATCCACAGCATCACCTTCTTCAGCTTTAAGGGTAATAATTCCGCTTTCCTCAGCTGGTAATTCCAATGTTGCCTTGTCTGAATCAACTTCCGCTATTGCCTGGTCCTTTTCCACATAATCACCGTCTTCCACCAACCAGCTTGCAATCTCAACTTCCGTTATTGATTCCCCCGGAGAGGGAACTTTCATTTCTAAAATCATTTCTCCTTAATTTATAATGATATTATTTCTGTTTTATTTGTTGTCAAATACACTTTCTATGACTCTTCTCTGTCTCCGTTTTGATCTTGTAGATGAGCCTGTTGCAGGAACCGCATAGAACTTTCTTGATCTCACTTTTAGTTCCCTTAACTCAAATCGCTGAAGCATATAACTCCATGCGCCCATGTTTCTCGGTTCTTCCTGAGCCCAAATATAGTCTTTAACATTTGGGTATCGAGATAGAATTTTCTCAATTTTTTCTTCGTGTAAGGGAAATAATTGTTCCAGTCTGATCAATGCTACATCCTGTCTGTTATTTTTTTCTCGTTCATCAAGAAGGTCGTAATAAAATTTTCCAGAACATAAAACAATCCTATCCACTCCGTTCGGATCCAAAGTGTCATCAATTACCTCTGTAAATTCTCCGTCGGTAAATTCTTGCATTTCAGAAACCGCCAGCGGATGTCTCAACAAACTTTTTGGAGTAAATACGATCAGGGGTTTTCTAAAATTTCTTTTCATTTGCCTTCTCAGCAGATGAAAGAAATTTGCCGGGGTAGTGCAATTCGCAACGGTCATGTTATCATTCGCACAAAGTTGCAAATAGCGCTCTATACGAGCCGAGGAATGCTCTGATCCCTGTCCTTCATAACCATGAGGAAGAAGCACAACAATTCCGTTCTGTTGTTTCCATTTGTCCTCTGCAGCAGAAACATACTGATCAAATATAATCTGAGCTCCATTGCTGAAATCACCAAACTGAGCCTCCCATATCGTTAGCGTATTCGGCGCAGCCATGGCATAACCATAATCAAATCCAAGAACACCATATTCAGAAAGTGATGAATTATAAATACTCATCACCCCCTTATTTTTTGGATTTGAATTCAAAAGATTGAATTTTTCGGATGAAATCTCATCTCTGAGAATTGCATGACGATGGGAAAAAGTCCCCCTTTCAACATCTTGTCCTGAAATCCTGACATTATATCCTTCCTCCATTAAACTTCCAAAGGCAAAAATCTCACCCATGCTCCAGTCTAATTTATTACTCTCAAAAACCATTTTGGCACGGTCTTTTAAAATTCGTTCAGCCTTCCGGAGGAATTTAACCCCTTCAGGAACCGTAGAAACCACCTTGGCAATATTCTCGAGCCTTGACTTTGGATACTTTGTACCCACGCTAAGCAAAAGTCCATCCAGATCCTGATGCATAAAACCGCTCCAGACATTATCCATAAAGGGATTCACCTTAGATGCCGAATCCTCTTTGGAACGGTTGAATTCTTTTTCCAGTAATTTTTTATATTCTTCTATAAGATCCGGTAGGTGTGACTCATCAATAACACCGTCCTTAATCAGTTTTTCATTGTAAATATCTCTTGGATTGGGTTGTTTGGCAATAGCCTTGTACAGAATTGGTTGTGTAAACCTAGGCTCATCACCTTCATTATGGCCGTATTTTCTGTATCCCAGAAGGTCGATGAATACATCTCTTTTAAAACGCATTCTAAAATCAAGTGCCATTAGAACAGCATGAGTCACAGCTTCAACATCATCAGCATTGACATGCAGTACAGGTGAAAGCGTAACTTTAGCCACGTCGGTGCAATAGGTACTCGATCTCGCGTCGAGATAATTTGTAGTAAAACCAATCTGATTATTAACAACAATATGCACCGTCCCTCCCGTTGAATAGCCCTTAAGCTTACTCATTTGAATCAGTTCATAAACGATTCCCTGACCGGCAACAGCAGCATCACCATGAACGACAACAGGTAATAGTTTTGAGGAATCCCCGTTATAATCCTCATCTATTTTTGCACGGGCAATACCTTCGGCAACGGCTCCAACAGTTTCAAGGTGAGAAGGATTAGGAACCAGATTCATCGTAATCTGTTTGTTGCTCTTTAATGTTTTCTTAATGGTAGATCCCAGATGGTATTTCACATCCCCGTCAAAATCATCTTCGTCATAATCTTTTCCGTCAAACTCATTAAAAAGCTCCCTGATGGGTTTCCTGAAAATATTGACAAGGGTATTTAACCTCCCTCTGTGCGCCATACCTAAAACAAATTCATCCACGTCGTAACGTTCTGCAGCTATTCTGAAAAGGCCACCCAAAGCAGGGATCAGGGTTTCTCCACCCTCAAGTGAAAATCTTTTTTGGCCAACGTATTTGGTCTGCAGAAACTGCTCAAAGGTAACCGCCTGTGTCAGTTTGGATAATATGTATTTTTTTGTGCTGATCTCGTAATCGGGATGGTTATCATTTTCGTTTAGCTTATTCTGCCACCACTGAATTTCCTCCGGATTTCGAATAAACATATATTCAATCCCAATGGAATCACAATAAATACTTTCAAGATGCTTTATTATTTCCGAGAGGGATGTAGGCTGAAGGCCCAGAATACTACCTGCATTAAACACGGAGTTCAGGTCCTCTTTAGATAAACCAAAATTCTCAATATCAAGAGTTGGGCTATAGGTTCGCCTGTTTCTCACAGGATTCGTTTTTGTAAACAGATGCCCCCGTGTCCGGTAACCATTGATCAGCTCAATAACTTTAAATTCTTTATAAACCTGTTGCGGAATTTCTACATCTATTTCTTCCTCCTCCAGGCTATAGTCTGAGTTAGCTAAATCATAGCCCTGAAAAAAACTTCTCCAGCTCGGTTCAACGGCGTCAGGATCTTTCAGGTATTGTTGATACAAATCTTCTATAAACCCGGTATGTACAGTATTTAAAAAGGAAAACCTATCCATGAACTATTTCTTCAATATTAACGAAATGATTGACAAAAATAAGATGTTTTAGCATAAAAAGATGTAAAAAATATGATAAATATCATTTTTTGACAAACCACCAAATCAGATAAGTAAACAGTCTTGTACCCAGGTCCATTTGAACGATTTACAGAAGATTTAAGGAATAATCCTTAGCGCGGAAAACCCATCCAGAAATAGATTAAGATATTCGTTAAAAAATTGATTTAAATCAGTTGCAGAACAGAATAAAATAATTACTTTTGTTTCTTATTTAGAATTAGTTTAAATAAAAATAAAGAACTGTAAATGACAACTACTTCTTATTATACGGTATTCGATTACGACTGTATCGAAATGGATTTACCCAAGAAAAAAACAAAGTGTTGTAAAAAATATAAGAAAAAAGGCAAGTTCAATTGTAGCAACTGTCCAAAAATCTGATTTTTTTAAGACTGTCCTTGGTTTCCAATCCCCTCTCTTTAAGATTTTTCTTAAATTCTCATTGGCCTCTCCCTCCACACTAAGCTATTATTCTTCTCGAATATCAACCTTCCTCAAACAATTCCTTCGATAAATAATTATATACCTTTGAAATGTAAATAGGTCAATTCGTCCTAAATCGTTTTTTCAAAAGGTTTTTCTTAACTTATTTCGTCTTCTATTTTATAGGAAAGTACTGGCGAATCAACAAACCAAACCTTTTTCCAGGTATCTTTTCATTGAACTAACCATAAAAACTTATAAATACAATGTTTAAAAGATTTACACTCCACATTTTACTTACACTCTTACTAACAGGCTCAATTGGATTTATTCAGGCGCAAGAAGAAAATTCTTATGCCATGTGGGAGAGTTTTTATATCACTCCGGACAACACAAAACTGAAAGCTCTGGGAGAAGCAATGGCCAATCACAACAAAAAATACCATAATGAGGACGGCCCTTATCGAGCCACGGTTTACAATGTGATGACGGGCCCTAATACAGGGAAAATGGTCTGGCAAATGGGACCGCTGAATTATTCTCATTTGGACGGAAGACCCTCTGCCAATGGTCATGATGAAGACTGGAGAGACAACGTTATGCCTAATGTCAAAAAAATATCTTCCGGGGAATACTGGAAACAAAATGATGAGGTATCAAATACCCAAATGCTGGCAGAAGGTGGCTATGAATTTAAAGTGCTTCACATTAGATACCATGAAGTTGCGAAAGGCGAAGGTCACCAAGTCAAACATCTTATGGGACAAATAGGTGAAACCGTTAAAGCCATGGAAGGTGAAAATCCCTGGGGCGTTTACATTAATGAATTCAGACAGGGATATGCTATTGGAAGGCATATAGCTACGGTAGGATTCATGAAGAACTGGGCCGAATATGATGAGGATAATGATTTTAAGGCCACTTTTGAAAAAGTACATGGTGAAAATTCCTGGCAGAACTTTGTTGACGGAATGGATGATACGTTCTCGAACAGTTGGGACGAGGTCTGGGAAGTCAATACCACTTTAAGCGGAAACTAATAACTATCTTAAAATAGCTTTTAACCGGAACCAATCCCTCTGTAGGTTCCGGTTTTTATTTTACAATGATTTAATCTTATTCCAGACCTTAATCTCATCACTTTCATCTATCCCTTCCTTGACCTCAACATTAAGACCGTCGCTGATACCCAATACAATATCTCTTTTTTCAAATTGCTTGTCACCAGTTTTGACCTCTACGAAAGGCTTTTTTGTACTTTCATCAAATTGAACCAAAGCTTCCTTTATGGATAAAACACTATCAGCACGTGCCAGAATAATTGATGCATTTGCACTCAAACCCGCTCTGATGAAAGTAGTGTCCGCCTTGTGCAAAGTTCCTTTGATTTCAAACTGAATAGCTCCATTTTCTAATTTTCCTTTAGGTGCTATATAGTCCAAAACAGCATCAAATGTTGTGTTTTCTATGGCTCCAACTGTTATTTCAAGAGGATATCCTTCTTTAATTTTTCCAACCTCAGACTCATCTACTTTTCCTTCAAAAATCATCCTGTTCACATCAGCCAGAGCCGCAATCGTCGTTCCTTCATTAAAATTATTGCTCTGTATAACCTGATTTCCAACTTCCACAGGCATTTCCAATACCATACCAGAAACCGTGGATCGAATCAGTGTATTTGCTGAATTTCCCAATCCTTTTGTAGATCCCGTTTTTACGATATCATAATTCTGTTTAGCTGCATTATAAGATTGTTCTGCCTGTTTATACGTCACTTCAGAACGTTCCATTTCTTCTTTGGAAATCACTCCCTTTTGAAAAAGGCTTTGTTGTCTGTCAAATCTTCTTTTCTCATCTGCCAAGGCTATCTCAGCAGTCTGAATAGCATTTTTCGCCTGGTTCAAAGTGGCCAGATTAGGAATAACCTTAATTTTTGCAATCAAATCATTTGCCTTTAAAACATCTCCTCCTTCAACATAGATTTCTTCAATTACACCCGATATATTTGGCTTAATCAAGACCTCCTCCAATGGAATGATACTACCGGTAGCAACGGTTTTATTGACGATAGTTTTCTTAGTGGGCTTTTCGGTAAGATAGACAACCGGGTCCTCCTGGTTTTTAGAATATAAATAATACATAGCCCCTGCAAAGGTAACTAGGATAAATACTAAAATAAAAATTGTTACTGACTTCTTCATTGTTCTTTTTAATATTAATTTATTCTGTTCTTAATGCTTCAATTGGCTTCACTTTAATGGCATTTTGAGCGGGAATCAAGCCCGCAAGTAAACCGGAAACAATTAGTATGGTCAAAGCAATTGTAATTACCCCCAGATTCACACTGGGGTTGGCAAACATATCAATGGGTTCAGACATGTCCAGAGCGTAGTTCAATCCGAAAATCAAAAGTGCTCCAAAGGCAATGCCAGCCATGCCAGAGATAATCGTCAGAAACACGGATTCTATTAAAATCTGTCCGCGAATCTTCCCGGGAGTTGCTCCAACCGCTCTTCGTATTCCTATTTCTCTTGTTCTTTCCTTTACGACAATCAACATTATATTACTGACACCAATTACTCCTGAAAGAAGTACAAGAGTACCCACAAAATAAGCGATGATCTTTAAAGCCATAAACAAGTTCTCAACTCGTTGGAAGCGCTCATATATATCAAAGTGACCCACGGCTCGCTTATCTTCGGGATGAATCTTGTGATTCTTCTTAACCAAATCAAAAATCTGCTCCTTAATATCCGTTATAGGCGTTCCGTCATTCGCAGTTATCGCCATCCATCCCACTTTGTCACCTCTGTTAAAGGCCTGAGAAAATGATGTAAAGGGTACATAGATCTCTTTCTGCCGTTCCTCGCTGTCTCCATTTGAAGTTTTCTTGGCATAAGTTCCAATCACCATAAAATTTACCCCGTTAATCTTTATGTAGGTTCCCAACACTTCTTCTCCCATGTCATAAAGACTTTTGACTACACCTTCTCCAATTATGGCCACTTTCGTTTTGTTATCAATATCATTATAGTTTAGGAATCTGCCTCTGGTAATATCCATGGGTTCCTGCTTAATAATCTCAGGGTAATCTCCATATACATTGAATCCTCCAGTCTTAAGGCCTCTTATAACATTGGAACCTCCGTTAAACCCTCCTAATCTGTTTCTTGGTGAGACAAACCTTAGTTCGTCTATATTATTTTTGATGTCACGAACATCTTTAAGGTCGTAACTATAACTGCGTCCTTTCGACATTCCCTGATAGGATTTAGTAACTGTCTGAGTCCACATGAACATCGTATTGGTGGCTATATTTCCAAAATCTGCCTTAATTCCGTTTTCCAATCCCTTTCCGGCAGCGAGAAGCAATATCAAAATAAAAATACCCCAAAACACACCAAAAGCAGTTAGCAGGGTCCTACCCCAGTTTGTGGTCAGGACTTCCAGTATTTCATTCCATTTATCTCTGCTGAACATGCTTATAGATTTATTCGTCTTTTAATGCCTCAATTGGTTGAATACTTGCAGCTCTCCATGCCGGAAAGAATCCCGCTATTGCTCCGGCAACTATCAGGACAGTTACCATAGACAGGGCAATTGTCAAATTAACCGAAGGGTTGACAATATAATCCACCTCAACATTCGGCCCTACGATTTCCAACAATCCCATACTTAAAATTAATCCTGCAAATCCTGAGACAGCAGTTACAAAAACCGATTCCTGTAAGATCATTCCAACTATGGACCATGGTTTTGCTCCTAGTGCTTTGCGAATTCCAATCTCTCTTGTCCTCTCTTTAACAATAATCAACATAATGTTGCTTACACCTACAACACCGGCAATTATGGTACAAATTCCTACAAACCAAAAGAAAAAAGCAATATTGTCTGTAAGTGTATAGTATCGCTTTGCCTCATCCAGCATATTGTGAACATTGATGGCACTGTTATCCTCAGGAGAAACTTTATGAACCTCCTGTAAATATTGTTTAATTTCGGCTGTAAATAATCCAGAAGCCTCAACTGCCTTTTCAAAGGTTTTTTCTGGTTTAAGCGTATAGGTAAGATTGCTCAATCTGTCAGATCCATTAAAGACAGCCTGTGCCGTCGAAAAAGGTATAAACAGGTTATTTTCCTCTCTGTCACCTCCTAAATCACTGTAAATGCCGACAATCCTGAAATTAATTCCAGAAATCTGTAAATACTCATCCAGAGGGTTTTCAACATCCTTAAGCAATTCATATTTAATCTTGTTGCTGATTATAACCACTTTGTTCCGGTCATCAATGTCCATTTGATTGATGTATCTGCCCTCTACCATCAACTGATTTTCGATTTGCTGATAGGTAGGATGAATACCTCTTATGGCGTAAGAAACCGATTCATTCTTATAATTTGAAGTTGTACCCCAGGGAACTCTGAAAATTGCCGATTTGAATTCAAGCTGGTCAAAATAAGTATCATAAATATGATTGTAATTTTCATTTTTAAGTTGAATTCTCCTACCTGGATTTAAACCTTTATACTCCTTTGTGGTCCTCTGGGTCCATACCATTATCCTGTTCGAAGCATCTCTTTCAAATTCTTTTCTAATACCATTTTCCATACCTCGCCCAAACCCGAGGAGAATAACAAGAATAAATATACCGGACGCAACCGAAAGACCCGTCAAAAAAGTTCTTAACTTATTCTTTCTGATTGTATCAAAGATTTCCTGCCACCTGTCAATATCAAACATCCTGATTCAACTAATTTTGATAAACTTGGTTTTATTGTAACTAATAGACGCTGAAAACCAAAGAAATGTTACAGTATTTTTCAAGTTTTTCAATATGTTAAGAATCGATTTTTTTTGAATAGAAAAAACTGAATTTCCGGCATTTTTTTAGCCTAAAAAAATGCCGTTTAACTCTTTTTATTTCAATTTTTAAAAAGGTAATTCCAGCCGAAAAAATCCTTATTGTGAATTTCGAAGAGATACATTACAAACTCTTGTATTTTGTAAAATAATTGAAATTTTTATTACGAAAACGATATTGAATATGGATACTTCAAAAATATTATAGAATTTTTATTAATGTGACAATTGTCATGTTCTGAATTGATAATTGGATTTAATTTTATTATAACTTTAAATTTAACCGTCATGTTAGCTAAAAAATCCCCAAAAGCAGAAATTGGAGCCTACAGCAAAATCTTTTTTCAGCTAGGCTTACTTCTTTCTTTAGTGATCATTTATATTGCTATTGAATGGAAAACTTTTGACAGAACCGTAAGCGAATTAACCGCAATGAACATTCAGGAAGAGGAAGTGATTGATATTCCTATTACCGAGAGAATTCAAGAGGTCAAGCCACCTCCTCCACCGCCACCGGCTCCTGAGGTTATTGAAATTGTTGCTGATGAAAAAGATATCGAGGAAACCATTCTGGAATCCACTGAAACTGATGAAAGTGAATACGTGGAAGTGATTGAAATGGACGACATAGAAGAAGTGGTTGAAGAAGAGCAAGTTGAACAGGATATACCTTTTGCCATTATTGAAGATCCTCCGGTTTTTCCTGGATGTAAAGGAACCAAGGCTCAAAAGAAAAAATGCCTTCAGGATAAAATTACCCAGCATATCAGTAAAAACTATAATACCGGATTATCACAGGACCTTGGATTGACTCCCGGAAAGAAAAAGGTTTACGTTGTTTTTAAAATTGACAAAACAGGAAAAATTTCGGAAGCAAGAGCCAGAGGTCCTCACAAAAGACTGGAAAAGGAAGCCTTAAGAGTCGTAAATATGCTTCCCAGGCTAACACCCGGTAAACAAAGGGGTATGCCGGTTGGTGTATCTTATACACTTCCAATTACATTACACGTTCAAATCTAATTCCATTTATTGTTGATAAAGCTAAATTAAATATTTAGTAATTTAAGGAGTTAACATTATGTTAGCTCCTTTTTTGTGCAGCCATTTCTGCAAAAGAAAATTTATAGCTTTCAGACATTTCATGTCGCACTCATTTGATTGAAATGATTTAAATTTGCATCTTATTTAGATAAAATGAGAAACATTTTCTTTTTTTGCGTTTTTGGTCTGGGTTACATTTATGCTGTCAGAGGACAGGAAATCATACCTTTTCCAGACTTGAGCGAAAGTCATATTGCGGTATACAATCAATCAAACCTGATTGATGAAAAAAATTATAGCTATTACACCAAAGAATATCAGCAGGCGCTCAAAAGTATTGATCTCGAAATTCAGAATATTGATAAAAAATTGGAAACCGTTTCAAATCCGGAAACCAAAGAAAGACTTGAGTCAGAAAAAGATATTCTTGTCAGGAGCAGGTTATCTATTCTAAAAGAAGCTGATCTTGTCGAAGACTTATATAAATTCTATTAGACCTCATATTCTGGTCAATACAAAAAAGATATCCAAACTTTTTTCTGACATCCTTCTCATTTGATTAACAAAGTTTTAACATCCAACGACACCTCTTGTCAGGAACTATCCTTGCTTAACGGTTTAATTTTACCTCAAAATTCAAAATGGAGTTAAAATGAATAAAGTTTTAGAATTAATCGAGCAGATAAGATTTGCAGAATTAAAGAAAATTGATGTATTGAGTAAAGGTTCCGAGAGTTATTTAAGGGATTGTTCAAACAGATCCGAACCAGAAGAAAACTAGGCCTTAAAAAGTCAGAAGATTCCTGACGACCATTCAATAATTGACGTCAAAAATAGATAATTCATATGAAGTGAAATCAGTTTCTGACAGACTGAAAAAAATAATTAATTATCTGATATTCTGAAACATAAGTTAAAGCCAGATCAAGAAGGATTGGAATCATTAAATTTTTTGTTCAAGTTTTTTTGAAATAAGTTAAACAATTTGTATCTTTACCGTGTAATTCGGAGGATGATACTTAATACAACATATACGAACAAAGATCATGATGCCACCATCAATGAAATGGTGGGAAAGCCATTCGGGCTATGGGACAAAATAAAAATGAGCGGAACCGGTTCCGGAAGAATGATTATAACTGATGTCAGCCCAAGATTAGAAAGAGCCTTGTTAAATGGCCCTGACATAAATTATGCTAATATTGAACTTAGACCAAAAGGAATTTTAGTCAGAATTACCCGTAGACTTGACAATTTCACCTGGATCATTCCTTACTATCAGCTTTACACCTACCTCACGAACGGATTAAGTATACACGGACAAGGAGAGTTTCTCCATTTCAGAAACGATCGCTTCCTAAAAAATAACAAGGATTTTATAAAAAAAATGTTGAATCTCAAGGTATTGTTTACCAAAGATCATTATATCTAAAACCAGAGCTTATGAAACTTTACAGCTTAATAACAATTTGCATCACTCTGGGTCTTTTCTATGCGCTCGCCGTTTTTGAGCAAAACAAAAAAGCAAATGAAGAGAGACTGGAGTCAAACTTCAAGAAAATCACAACATTTCATCACAATCTTGCTTGCACAAGAAGTTTTACATTGAATGAAGCTAGTTTTGATATGATTGTCACAGGAAAAGAACACAGATACCTGAATACCGGAATTACCTCATTGGACAGGGAAACTGAATATGATGATGAAAGAGATAATATGAAATCTTTTCTTGTGGCCAGTGATGATTAAAGAATATAAAAAATTAAAAGAAAAAGTTATTTAATTAATTCAGGTCTTATAGATTTAGAGAATGTTGAGGGGCATGTGACTGATTATAAAAGTTGAATCTATTCTATAAGACCTTCCCTATTCTGCCTGACCTTTTTAACAAAGAGTAGGATGAAAATAACTTTTAAAGTTATTCCCGTTACTATCATAAGTGCAGGATTTATATAATCGAAAGAAATTGATCTCAAATAAAGGCCGGAAAGAAACAACGCTAATCCAGTGAACAGAAAAACGAGTTCGGATCCTGGCATATACTCGCCACTTCTTGCCTTCATAATGATATAGACTGTCTTCATCAAAACACCCGTTAAGATCAAAATTAGTCCCGTTATCTCAAAAGAAAAAATCTTGCGGAAAAGAATTCCTGTAATCAACATTGCTATTCCAATGAAAAGAAGTGCCTTTGATTTCATATTTACATGTTATCGCGTAAAATTAATCACAAAATCAGGAATAGAAAATGACAATCGTCATTATACACGTGACATATCAACTGATCATAAATTATTTGAATTCTAAATCATAACCAAAAATCGGTATTTCCAATCCAACTATAAACCTCCAGCGCGATACTGCTATTCTGGATGAATCACCATTACCCTCATCTTGTAATTCACTAGTGGGCAATTCGACCGGATCAGAAAAATCTCCGGAAGCCCTGGAATAGGTTGATCCCAAAACCACTTTCATTTTCTTTAATTTAATATCCACCCCGAGTCCATAATGGAAAAAGTCTTCATCAAAGGTAGCGTCCCTTTCTTCCTCATCTATTATATCAAATGCGTTGGATCTTGATTTTACGGGTGAAAAATCAGTTGAAAAACTTCCGTAGATATTTAATTTTTCGTTCAAATAGAATTCTCCACCCAATCCAAAATTGATGACGGATCGTAACTCTTCACTGAATGAAAATCCGGTTCCCCCATCCTCTGCAGGAGGTATAACCAGCCTGTCATATTCCGATAATCCGCCATGCCAATCAGCTTTAAAATGAAGTTTGTTTTTCCCAAGTGGAACACCGACCCCAAACGAAATACCCAAGGGCTCCTTCCTTTTGGCATCAAGATCCCTGAAATCATAAAATGCAAACTCATCTTCATTTTCTCCAATCCCGGAAAGATAATTTTGGTATCTGAATTTCCCTCCGGAAATCACTTCAAGATAGGGTAAATCAACATTAACTCCCAGGTCAAACTTATTCAGGGTCCAGGCCAGTCCGAGTTTCCAAAAAATTCCATAGGACAATTGGCTATATGATATTTCATTATTAAAAATATCTACGTCGGATAATCCCGACAAACTCGAAAAACGAACATCATATAGACCGGAAACATTATAGACAGATACAAATGTCGAGATTCCAACACTGAAATTATCCTTAATCTTCATTCCCCATGTCAGGCCAAACCATTCATCAGTCTCCTTATTATCTAAGTGGAAATTCCCTACAAGTCTTTCAATATCCTCATTATCTATCCTTTCAGGATCAACTTCTTGTGAGACATTAAAATTTAAACGGAATCGTTGTTTGGACAGGAAGGAATACGCAAATTTATGTTTATCCCACTTTTCTATATTAAAGGTTCCGGCTATTAAACTAGGAACACCTTCAAATCTCGAATCTGAAAGCTTGCTGTCACGGCCAAAAACATTGGATAGATCCAAGGAACTTATCTGATAAGCCTTTGCATTTATCGTAAAAACCGGATCTTCGATGAGCGCAATACGTGATGGATTATAATAGGTGAGCCCAAGATCATCAACACTTCCTGTTACATTCCCGCTTAATAAGAGTGAACGGTTACCAAAATTTTCCTGATTGTAATATCCCTGACCATAAACAAGTAACGGTAAACAAAAGGCCAAAAATATAATAATGCTGTATCTGGTTGACATCAATGGAAGATTTGGTTATAATAAAGATATACAATTCTTTGAAAATATTTTTATCGATAGTTATCAAACTTTTAAATTTCATCAAAATCATTTTAGCCTTGAAAAAATCTTACTTAGGTTTCCTTTTCACATCCAATTAATATGCATAAAAAGTCGAAATAAAATTCTTATCTTTAAGCTTCTGAAAAAAATTCGGATTAATTCATTAAAAAATTGAATATCTAAACCTAAAAACAACAAATGATGAAAACGAAATTTACTATTATCACATTGTTCCTCTTGGCATTCTCTTTTGGATCTTATGCTCAAAAAGATGTATCTGACAAATCTGCTGAAGCCATCAAGGAATTCAAACACACCAATGACAAAATAACAAAGTATTTCAATTCTGCATATGGATATGCTGTGTTTCCTTCAATTGGAAAAGGAGGTCTTGGAGTTGGAGGAGCTACTGGAAACGGAACTATTTACCGTGGAGGAGCGGTGGTTGGAGATTGCAGAATGTCTCAGGTTACCGTAGGATTCCAAGCCGGGGGCCAGGCCTATTCTGAAGTGATTTTCTTTAAAGACAAAGCGGCATTTGATCGATTTACAGGAGATAAGTTTGAATTTGCTGCACAGGCTACGGCTGTTGCAGTAACCGCCGGAGCTTCTTTTGATGTGGATTATCGAGATGGAATCCTGATCTTTACGCATGCAAAAGGCGGACTGATGTACGAAGCTTCCGTAGGTGGCCAAAAATTTAAAACGGAAATGAGATAATTTTTATTTTGGATACTAATTAAAGTTAAAAAACCTGCCTTGAAGCTTACAAGGCAGGTTTTTTTTATGATTTTTATCGAAAAAAAATGGTTCATTAGTTTGATCTGTTGAACAAGATCCCAATACTAAAGAAGAGCCTTACTTTATTGATGTCATTCACATAGGAAATATCAAAGTTCAAAGGCCCCAAAAATGAGTTATACCCAACATTTACACCTGTGGAAACAATACTGCTGGTCTCAAAACTATCCGACCAGCTTCCTTTGGGTGAAAAGGCATTTTCAATATATTCCTCAAACCCTCTGAATCCGACAGTTGCCAAATTAACATGAGGAGTAAGGAAGAACTTCGAGAAAGGATTCAATTGCATGGCCAAATTAACCCGCATCATTTGACTCACTATCAATTCATCCTCATGAAGGCCAGGGAAAATATAAGTTCCCTTTCTCGGTCCAAGTAAAGTTCCCCCCAATGAATATTTCGCTGCAAAACCATAATCGCTGAACCAGTTGTCATCCGATTTCAGATCATCTTCAAAAATAAAGGCAACATTTGAACCAACGATACCGGTTAATTTATCATTTAATCGCCACCTTTTTTCAAAATCCAGAGTCAATTTACTAAACCCATTTGTAGGTCCACTGATATCCTGAAAATCCTCTTCTGAATAATCTACTACAACATCGTGGATAAAAGAACGCGCTACTCCTCCCCGGAAGAAAGTTCCCTTTGTTGGAAAATATACCTGGTCCATTTTACTGAACAAATAGTGAAGATCCACTTCAAAATTACTGAAGGCATACTTTTCAAGGCTCAGAATATTGTCATTGATATCCGGATCAATTTTAGGCTTTAATCTCGAGTACTCATAACTTAGGCCAATACCAGCGTAACTATGAAGTGAATTTAAATTCTTGTTGAACTGATTATCGAATTGAAAATAATTCGATTGCCAGTTATCAGCCACTTCTCCCTTTAAGAAAAACTTTTGATCGAGGAACTCACCAAATACCTCTGATCGCCACCACCAGGTTTTTTCCGGGCCAAATAACTTTTGATACTGAACTCGAAATCTTGGCTGAACAGCAATATCAGCTGTAACCAGAAATCGGGACGCCTTTCCTATAATATTACGACCTGTATAATTCACCATAACCCCAACACTTCTGTAAGAATCATAATGCAAGGAGCCCTTTATCACATTCTGAGATCGTTCAAATCCATTTAAATGCAGCTCCAGTTTTCCATCTTCGAGACCACCATCATAGGTTATTTGATTAAAAAGATTTGTCCCCATCGCCCTGTCAATACCGGCAATCAATTCTTCAGTAGAATAGGTAGTCCCTGATTGAATGTTTGCCCTGGCCTTAACCAGTTCAAGGTTTGCCTCGCTAACACCATGATAAAATACACTATCGAGAATAAATGCATTTTTAACCTCAGGTATCTTGTGTTCTCTTTGCTCAAATCCTTTTAGCTGCTCAGAAAGTTCAACCAAACTCTCCAATTTCTCCTTTGTAGCCTCCTTACCTTGTTTGTAAATTTCCGAGGCCTTGGTAAAATCACCAGTAGAATAAGTTAAGTAAGGCATATGGTCAATCAGTATGTCACAGGCCTCTCTGTTCGCAGGATTTTTCAAATTACTTGTAAGCATCCCAGCCTGAAACAATAAAGAGGGAATACTGTTTAAGGCTTCCTTCTTTTGCATTCCTCCACCAACATCACTTCCAATGATGATGTCATACCCCAATTCTTTCGCTATATCAACAGGAAAATTATTCAAAACACCTCCATCAACAAGCAGGGTTCCTTCGTAGGGAACCGGCTCAAAAACCCCGGGAATTGACATACTGGCCCTCATGGCCAAATTCAATGATCCTTCTTCAAACAAAACCTCTTTTCCATTCACGATATCCGTCGTCATTGCCCTATAAGGAATCGGGAGATCATCAAAATCATCAATATTAAATACAGGATAGGTATATGCCGACAGAAATTCTCTTAACTTTTGATCCTTTAACAATCCTGAATTAACCTTTGGCTTTCCTTCAATAATATCAAAATCAACAAGATGCCTCTTAAATTCACTTTTTTCCTCCATACTCACATCATCCAGAGAAATATCACCTCCCAGTAATTCGGACCAGTTAGCCGTATGAGCAATATAGGATATACTATCACCCGAAAATCCCGCGGCATAAAACCCTCCAACAACGCTTCCCATACTGGTCCCAATAACCATATCGGGAACAATGCCAAGGGAATCGAGAGTTTGCAACAAAGGAATATGGGCGATTCCTTTAGCTCCACCTCCACTTAACACAAGGGCAACTTTGGGTTTTTCTTCCTGAGAAAAGACCTGAAATGGAATTCCCAGAAACATCAGTAATAGAATTAGATAAATACGATTTTTCATGAAAGTTCTTTGAAAATTACATCGGACCAAAGATAAGGTTTCAATAGATACGGGTATTAAATAAACTTATTCAGATATATAATTTTATTTCAGCTAATTAATTTAACCTCTCCCTGATATAATTGTCTTTCTCCTTAATGAGTATATCAATTACTTCCATCAGCCTGCCCTCCACATATAAATCGATGATTTTCTTTTTCTGGCAATATCGAATGAATGGTTCTATATGTGTTTTGGGTATACCCATTTGCGAAACAAAAACATCATCTCCCAGTTCCTTACGGAGATTTGCCGGAGCCTGTCTTTTTTGTTGGATCAAATTATTCTTTTCCGCGTTTTCTTTGCGTTTCTTTTTCCCAATCATCGAGACCAAGTTTAAAATATTGGCAGAAGGAACCACATAATTGCCGCTTGTTGGATCGTCATACCCCTGATTTGAAAAATCCACGGCTTCATCAGTGACCAGCGGAAGTGAATCTCTCATTCGTTTGGTGTCAATATAAAAAAGACCGTCAAGATCATGCCCCTTTAATTCAATTTCACTCAATTCCTCGATTTTGGGCCTTAGCTCAATTTTTAAATATTTCCTCTCTATGATTTCTTCATCCACGATCAATCCCAGGGTATGGAATTGAATTCCGGAAAATATCAAGGTATCATTGACGGCAGCCGAGATCCTAAATTCTCCGTCAAAACTACTGATTGTTCCCTGACGACTGCTTAAATTAAGTATATGAATATCGGGCAAAAGGACAGAATCACTTTGAATCACACCTTTTAGCATTATCCTTTCTTGTGCCAAAAGGTCACCACTAAAAGCCAATGATAGTAATAGTAAAACGGGGAGAATTCTTTTCATTCAGGTCAATTATCATTTCTTTCATTTCAATTGATAACGAATCATATTCTTCACCATTCAATCAAAAAACAATAATAAAAAAAACGATTGACATTAAAGAGAAAGCTTCTCAATTATTAACATAAAATTACCAGAATTCAAAAATTAAGAAAATTAGATGAACTGTTTAAATATTATATATTTACAAGGAATATAACCAATCACCCTATCCCATGAAAAAAATTTTACTCTCGGTAATTATGACATTGATTTCCTTAAGTTTTGTTTCTGCACAGGAAAAAGAAAAATTGTCCCCGGTAGAATTAATGTTTGAATATTACAACGATGAGTTCAAACCCTTTAATAAGGGAAAATGGTTCACTGCTCTAACCTTCAATATTGAAGATGAAAATCTCCAGAGTGGTAACAAATTGATTGGATTCGATAAAATAATTGAGGGACAATCATTTAATTATGAAGTGAAGCTCAAAGGGGGATACTCTATAGGTAACTACAGTTTTGTAGGACTTGGCATAACACATGGAAGAGATAAATCTGAAGGAAAGGGAATCATTTTATTGGATACCCTTAACAGCGAATCCGTAACGAATAAAATATTATCTCTCCTTATTTACGTACCTACTACCCTTTGTCAAAAAATCAAAGACTCAGCTTTTTTAATGAGATTAAAATGGATTTCGGTTTCGGAGACACTGAAGTTAAAAGATATAATAACCAGGAGCTAACAGAACAGGAAAACACCGATGAATTTATGTTTGGAATAGGTATCAGTCCAGGAATCAACTTTTTCGCGATAGAAAATTTTGCATTTGAGATCCAACTTGATGTTCTTGGTTATGAGTACGAGCGGTCTGTAACAATTGACGACGAAGGAAATGAATTAATTACCGATTCACACAACGTAGACTTTAAACTGGATCTACTCTCGCTTAATTTTGGGCTGGCATATTATTTTGGAGCGAAAAACTGAATCGGCTATTTGCTGCCTACTGAACGTGTTTTATAATGTAATGAAAATCAGATCATAGTTTGAAGAACTTCCCACACATTATCAGCAAGAATAGCTTGACCCTCAGCGGTTGGATGAATACCATCAGCTTGATTCATTTCTGGTATGCCCGCTACATCCTCCAGTAAAAAAGGAACGAGCCGAATCTCATTTTTTTTAGCTAGATCAGGAAATATCATTTTAAAATCATGGGTATAGTCCTGTCCCATGTTGGGAGGAATCTGCATACCCGTTAACAATATTTTGACCTCGGGATTATGTTCGCGGACCTTGTCGATTATCGTTTGTAAGTTATTTCTTGTTTCGTTTAATTCTATTCCGCGAAGACCATCATTGGCCCCAAGTTCAAGTACAAAAATATCCACTTTCTGCTTGAGAACCCAGGATAGCCTGTTCTTGCCACTGGCAGTTGTTTCCCCGCTAAGTCCGGCATTTATAACTTTGAAATCAACGGACATTGAATCAAGTTTTTTCTGAATCAGTGCCGGAAAAGCCTCTTCAATTTCCAGGCCCATACCCGCTGTCAGGCTATTCCCAAAAAACAAAATTGTTTTTTGCCTGTTTTCAACCTCTGTTACAGATTCAACCGCGTTCTCATGATTTGACTCCTCTTTTTTCTTTGTTTCATTTGCACAGGAGATAAAGAAAACCACTAAACACAAATAACAAAACTTTAACATATAGCTCATAATTCAAAAAAAATACTTTTGTTCATTTTCCTTATCTTTCTGATCCTTTAATTCAGAAAATTCCCAATGACAAATATATTAAATGTAAAGCATCTTGAGAAGACCTATTCGAGTGGTGAAAAACAGTTGAAAGTACTGGATAATATTTCCTTTTCTATTGAGGCGGGAGAGACTTTTGCCATTGTGGGTCCTTCTGGAAGTGGAAAAACGACACTTTTAGGCCTTTGTGCCGGCCTTGATCAATCCGACCAAGGTGAAATTGAACTCTGCGGAACCAATCTCAGTGATTTGAACGAGGATGAGCGAGCCTTACTCCGCAACAAGCATGTTGGGTTCATATTTCAAAATTTTCAGTTACTTCCCACCTTGACTGCCCTTGAAAATGTTACTGTTCCATTAGAATTACAAGGCATTAAAAAGCCTGAAGGCATTGCAAAGGAGCTACTTGAAAAAGTTGGGCTATCAGACAGGCTCGATCATTACCCTTCTCAGCTTTCCGGAGGAGAGCAGCAAAGAGTTGCCCTGGCGAGAGCATTTTCAAATAAACCCAGTATTCTGTTTGCAGACGAGCCCACAGGCAATCTGGATGCTGAGACAAGTGAAAAAGTAGTAGATCTGCTGTTTAGATTGAACAAAGAAGCCGGTACCACCCTGGTCATTGTAACGCACGATATGGATCTCGCCAAAATGAACCAAAGAATCCTTCGGCTTCAGAGTGGAAAAATTATGGACGAACAAAGTGTATTATAAAAGTGAAAGGAAAAGTTAAAACAAAGAGTTCCTGGCTTTTTAAAATGGCATGGAGAGATGCCAAGGCAAGCTTTAAAAAACTGTCCTTGTTCATGGGGTCTATTGTTCTTGGAATTGCCGCAGTGGTATCCATTCAATCCTTCAGCGAAACGCTGAAAACAAATATTGACCTCCAGTCCAAGTCTTTGATGGGAGCGGATTTCCTAATCGACAGTCGTTATCCACCTAATGAAAAAGTACAGCAGATTATAGATTCCCTGGGAGGAGCAGACGCTCGCGAGATCAATTTTTCTTCAATGGGTCTGTTTCCAAAAAATGGGGGGACTAAACTTATTCAGGTAAAAGGAATTGAAGGTGATTTTCCTTTCTATGGAAGTTTGGAAACTTCTCCTTCGAGTGCGGCAAAAGAATATCAAAAAAAGGGTGGAGCTCTTGTTGATGCCACATTAATGCTTCAATACGATATTAACCCGGGAGACAGTATAAAAATTGGAAAAGTCACCCTGCCAATAACAGGGTCTATGGCGACTTCACCGGGAAGTGGAGGATTCTCAAGCGGAATTGCCCCAACAGTTTATGTACCTTACAGATTTATTGAAGCAACCGGTTTGATTCAAACGGGGTCTCGGCTTGAATACCAATTCTATTTCATTTCTGATCCGGAAACAGACCTGGTTATGCTCAACAAAAAGCTTGATCCTATCTTGGACCGGGAGGATGCCGATATTGACACACATCTGAGTTCGAGCCGGCAATTAGGTCGACGCTATGAAAATTTCAGTGTCTTCCTGAATCTTGTGGCATTTATTGCTCTCTTGCTCGGGTGCGTGGGAATTGCAAGTTCGGTAAACATTTATATAAAGGAGAAATTAAAGGATGTCGCCGTTTTAAAGTGCCTGGGAGCCACGCGAAGGCAAACCTTTCTGATCTTTCTTATTCAGATCTCTGCAATGGGTTTCCTCGGAGGTTTTACAGGGTCGATTCTTGGAATAGGGCTTCAGGAACTTTTCCCTTATATTTTTCGGGACATGCTGCCTTTTGACATTGTCACAACGGTTAGTCCGCTTTCCATGGTACTGGGTGTGGTATTAGGTTTCTTCATGTCCTTATTGTTTGCCTTATCACCCCTTTTGACAACCTGGTATGTCTCACCGTTGAGAGTATTGAGGATCGAAGATACAGAAAACCTGAAATCAAGAAGAGCCAATATCGTTGTAAGCCTCATTATTTTATTGTTCCTGTATTTGTTCTCTTTCTGGCTGATGCAGAGCTGGAAGTATGCCTTGTATTTTATTCTCGGTATCATCATCACTTTTTTAATACTTATTGGCGTCACCCGATTGTTTATGACCCTAATTAAAAAATTCTTTCCTTCTTCCTGGGGCTTTATTTCAAGGCAGAGCCTGTTAAATTTGTTCCGACCACAAAATCAGACCATGACCCTGATATTGGCTATTGGAGTAGGAACTTTTTTGATCAGTACTTTATATTTTACAAAGGATATGCTGCTGGCTAAACTCACTTTCGATAGCAGTGGAAACACCCCTAATATCATCCTTATGGATGTTCAAAATGACCAACGCGAAGAAGTAGCTGCAACTTTGGACAAGGTCATTGACAACATACCTATTGTGACCATGAGAGTGAACAGCATAAAAGGGAGAACAGTAAATGACATAAAAAAAGATACCAACAGCAGGATAAATCCATGGATCCTTAATCATGAATTCAGGGTAACCTACAGAGATTCACTGATCGACTCCGAGTCAGTTTCCGAGGGAGAATGGATCGAAGAAGAAACTTATGATCCTTCAAAACCTGTTCCTATATCTATTGCCGAAAGTATTTCAAGAGACGCATTTATCAGTGTGGGAGATACCATGTCTTTTAACGTTCAGGGTGTGGTTATGGAAACAAAAGTAGCAAGCATAAGAAAGGTTGACTGGGGAAGAATGCAATTGAATTTTTCCATTGTATTTCCAAAAGGAATTCTTGAGAATGCCCCGCAGTTCAATGTACTTAGCACGCATGCACCCAATGAAGCTGAGTCTGCAAAACTGCAAAGCACCCTGATTCAGAAGTTTCCAAATATCTCCATTATAGATTTCAGACAAGTTTTGATATTGATTCAAAATGTGCTTGACAAGATTTCCTGGGTTATCAATTTTATGGCTATTTTCAGTATTTTCACAGGTATAATAGTTCTTATCGGTGCGGTAAGGACGAGTAAATTTCAAAGAATTAAAGAAAATGTTTTGCTCAGGACCCTGGGTGGAACCGGAAAACAAATTTTAAAAATAACGGCATTGGAATACCTCTATCTAGGGGTTCTAGGGAGCTTAAGCGGAATATTACTTTCATTGATTTGCGCTCAGATTCTTGCCTACTTTCTTTTTGAACTGTCATTTATACCTTCGATGTTCCCATTTGTTGTTTTATTCCCAGGGATAAGCCTTTTGGTTTTAACCATAGGCCTGCTCAACAGCAGAAGTGTTTTAAAAAGTCCCCCGCTTCAAGTGTTGAGAAGAGAAGGAATCAGTTAAATTTTTTAAGTACGCTAGTTGTTTTTAAACTAACACAAAAAACGTATTTTTATGTCCTATTAGAACGTCTTGAACTAACCCTATTCATCCTTGAAAGATTCGAAATACCTTAAGATTCTCCTTCTTTTAGTGATAAGCTTTTCTTCTTTGGTTTCCTTTGCTCAGAAGACTGATACCATAGTTCATATCAACGGAAATATCCTAACCGGTGATTTTAAAAGGTTGAATTCCGGTGTGGTGACATGGAAAATGGATGGCATGGGGACCATCAGCCTTGAGGAACCAAAAATTCAGACGATTATCTCTAATAAACTCTTTGAAATAAAAATGGATAATGGAAGAATTTATTTCGGTTCATTTGAGGCTAGTGAGAACCCTCGAACAGTAAACCTTATCCTTCTCAATGAGAAAATTTCAGTGAAGGTTGAAGATATCGTAGAAGTATATCCGATTAGAAACAGTTTTTTCAGGCGCCTCAGCGGAAACTTCAGCCTTGGTGCCAATTACGCAAAAGGTAGTAATGTGGCCACGCTCGTGTTTTCCGGGAATCTTGATTACCGAAAAAGAAATAGTATCTTTAGTTTGTTTTGGGACACCAACGATACCTATCAGGGGGATAGTTTGAGTTCAAGTAAGTCTGATGTTGTTTTGGGATGGCAACGAAATCTCAGTAAAGGCTGGGCAACTGATGTTTCCATTGGAGTAAGTCAGAACCTCCAACTGGGAACCGATCTAAGGTGGAATTTAAACCTGGGAGCCTTAAAAGACCTTATGTACAATGAATGGAACAGGCTTTACTTTTCGATGGGTCTCAATATGTCTCGTGAAATTCCTGTAGGAGAAGGTGCCATAAAGGAAGACCTGGCCGGATTGTTCCAGCTCAAATGGAAGATCTATAAATTAACCGGAGCAAAAGTCTGGCTTGACGCCGATATCACTTATCTGCCTTATATTACGAATGACACCAGGAACAGGGTCTCTGTAAACCTTAACCCCAAGGTCAGTATCTTCAGTAATAATTTTAAAATAGGGCTAAGTTTTTACTACACTTATGACAGCCGTCCTCAGAACGTCGATGCCGCCAATGATGATTATGGTTTAAATTTGCAGTTTACCTATTCTCTTAACTAACAACTGCAAGATACTTTTTGAGTAATTTCCTGATTTAGATTCGTTTTATCCAATCTACTCCTCCTTTTATCAAAACAGGCCTCGCACTTTGAAAACAAATGCAGGTCCCAGGTATCTGCGAAAACTCTTCCGGCTCTCAAAGAAATTCCAAAATCCAGCACCTCCTCGAGTGATTCTAACGATGGTTTACTAAATTCCCCTTTGGCCATCAATAAATCCATGGCGCCGTTACCGGCCCTTACCGGAATTACCGTACAACATTCCACCCCCTTTTCAAAGGCAAATTCAATCGATCTTTTAGCCCAGTACACCCCTTCTTCTTCATTCATAAAAGGCGGTCTGAGAAGAATAAATGCACGACTCCGGATCTTATGATTATTTAAAAAGTCAACGGCCCTTGAAAAATCCTCAACTGTCATCTTCTTATTCAGTTTTCTCAGAATTTCAGGATGAATGGTTTCCAGGCCAATAGCTACCTCCAGCTCTCCCGATAACATATCATTAAAATACAGGCTTCGCTTATTGATCAGACTCGGGTGTCCCTCTACAATAACAGTTTCAAACCGGGAAACCAAAGATGCGATTTCCTCGTATTCTTGATGGGGAATTGATTTCTCATCAAAAAAACTCCCGCTGTTGTAAAGTTTCAATTGTTTGGCCTCTTTCATGTAAGGCAATACTGATTCGATCTGATGTGGAATTGCACCTGAAGGGGTGGGACCCGTTAGGGTATTTTTCCAAAGATCACACATCAGGCATTTAAAGGAACATTCTTTATTGCTCAAAAAAATAGTTCCTGTGTTTTTTACCACTCGGTCAAAACAAAGTTCTTTTTCAACGAACCAGTCATAGGGTTTCAGTGGATCTGTTTTATTTCTCTCAGGGCGAGTTGAGACAATCCATTCAGTATCGAGCGAATATACTGAATCACTGCTCATACTTTGAAAGAAACTCTTTTCTATAGGTAATTTCCCTTTCAGGAAAATGCTTGTTAAAATTATTCATCGAAGCTGCCCCGTGTTGAAAACGTCTTTTTTCAAATACAGGCATATCCATTCCGGTAATCGCCTTCACTCCCGCCGCAACAATCTGCCCCTTAAGATCGTAGAGCTTTTGATGATCCCAGTCCGTCAGATCAATATAAGGAATACCTTCGGAAATTTCGATTACATTGGGAAGTGTATAAGGGCTAAAACCTTCAAACCCGAGTAGATCAGCAGGGGAAAAAGTTCGCATATAGCCTCTGCTCAATCCTCCCGAATAGGTTAAGGAGTGTTTGATTGAATCAACTCCCCAGCCTTCGTGATAAAGCATTAAATTGTTTAATACACTTTTGATTGTCAATTCGGGGTTGTCCTCTATTGGATAATCTTTCAGGTTCTCGTCTCCACCGTCTCCATCAATAATATACTTCCAGTCAGGATATCTTGACCTGATTCCCTGCAGAAGAGCCAGATTCATGGTCGCCGACTGAATATCAAGAGGTTTATAGTCTTCTACCACATCGATGGCTTCTCTCCAGTCAAGAGATTGATAGTCAAGCTCAACGGGTTCCAAAAACAACTCCAGTCCCAGTTTTTCCATGAATTTACGCGCTTGTAAAAGGTCTGCTCCCTCCCCTTCTACTGATAAAGTAAAAGCCTTGAGCCTTGAAGGGCTTTCTCCAAGTTCTATAAGTGCATGATACATCAAAACAAAAATGGATCCACTGTCTATACCCGCTGAAAATGTAACCCCAATGGGCCCTTTTTGTGCCCTGTATTTTAACCATTTTTTAATCTCCTGATATACCGTCCCTATATATTCCCGACCAATTTTTTCAATTTCATCAGGTCGATATGAGTTTCTTTTGGGAGTAAAAAACCTTTCATAAACAGGATTCGGGTCAGGGCATCCCAGCAATTCTATTCTGGTCACATAATGTGCGGGAGCCATTCTTGTGTAAGAAGGATGAAACTGATCATCCATTCCTTCTTTTTTCAAATGCTCATAAATAACATCAATACGTTCAGCAATGATCAGTTGAGGACCCACGGCTTGTTTGGCAATGAAATACCTTATCGGACGCCCAATTGACCTCGCCATTCTTATGGTTTTGCCTTCCACCGAAATCAGGCAGAACTGACCATCAATTTTACGAATTTCTTCCACATCTCCCGACTTGACAATATCAACAGCCTCCTCATGACTCATATTGTAAATCACATTTTTTGACGGATCCGTCAGATCAACCACCTTGCTAATATATTGGCTATTCATTATAAAATAATTGTTTTAAATTTTGAATTGCTAATTTAAGCAATTGCCTTTATTTGGCATAGCTATTTCACTCACTTAAGAATACCTTTCCCTTTTGAAATATCAATATATTGATTAGCAGAAACATCTTTAATAACCTCAGTGAATCCGTCAGGCCAATCGATTTTTATTTCATCTATTTGAGTCATCTTTCCAAGCCCGACATGCAATCTAGGGTCCTTGTTTGATAAATATCCCATAGTCCATTGATTGACCAGGGTCTGGCTTTTTCCTCCACTTTTAACATGCACCATGGCTCCGATCCCCGAAGATAAACCCTTCGGTCCGGTTAAGGTTATAACCAGCCAGTTATTGCTATTTCCACCCTGATTTTCAAGCATACTGGCGGAAGCTTTTAAATCTACATGCGAAACCGTTATATCAAGATCCCCGTCATTGTCAAAATCCCACACCACCAGACCTCGACCTGACCTTTTCTCTTTAAAATATTCTCCACGGGCCTTGCCCACATCTTTAAAGTTTCCATTACCATCATTCTCCAATAAAAGAGGATACTGAAGAATCAATTCTTCTGCCGTACCATTGGCAGTAATCAAATCCAGGTCTCCGTCATTATCATAATCAAACAGCGCCGCTCCCCAACCACCTTTACCTGCCATCAATCCCGCCACTCCCGACTTTTCAGTTATATCTTCAAAGATTCCATTTCCGGTATTTCTGTATAGGGCCCCGTATTTCAGATCCGAAACGAAAATATCGATAAACCCATCCCCGTCAACATCACCCAGGGTAGCATGCATCGAACCTGTTTCCTGACCTTTGCTGTTCGCTGCCACACCGCTTGCAACTCCAACTTCATTATAAACCCCGTTATCATTTCGAAACAAGAAATTAAAATGATGGTCATTTGCCTGAAAAATGTCCAGATCTCCATCGTGATCCAGATCGGCAACCGTCAGTCCCATACATTTGGAATCGGGATAGTACAATTTATGCTTCTTAGTCACATCGATAAAACTACCATCTTTTTTTTGCTCGTACAAAATGGAAGCCTGTCCTTTGTATTCTGAGGGGTGCGGCATCATTCCAGGGGTTTGAGTAGAAACATATGCCGGATCAAAGGCCAGAAAATTTCCCACCATGGCGTCCAGTAAACCATCTTTGTTATAGTCCCAGTAAGAAACCCCGATACTCCATTTTGTATATCCGTTCAATGTTTCAGGACCCGCCAGACCCAGTTTGTCTGTTATATCGGTAAAGGTCCCGTCACCGTTATTATGGTAAAATACATTAGAACCGTAATTCAGTAAAAAGAGATCCTGAAAACCATCCTCATCCAGATCAATTGCCCCCGCAGCCATGCTCCATTGCAGATCATTCAATCCGGCTTCCTCACCGACTTCCGAAAAAGATCCATCTCCATTGTTTTTAAAAAATTTGTCCCTGCTGTTTTTAAATCGTTTACCATCACCATCAGAAATACCTTCAAGATAGGTACCGTTCATCATATAAATATCATAAAAACCGTCATTATTAAAATCAAAAACCGTAATCCCTGAACCACTGCTTTCTAAAATATTTTCATAATGAGTATCTCCAAAAGTATAATTAAAATCAAAACCTGAAGATTTTGAAACATCCTTAAAAACTACATTGGATTGGGCTAAAATTAAAAATGGCGCTGTAAACAGAGCCAAGACAAAAAGGAAATTTAATCTATTCTTCACTTACATTGGGTTTAATTGAATTCCGATAGGTTTTTTGTCCAACAATTCTCGTATTGTAACTGTTACGATATTCGAGGAGGTCTTTATTGTCCGGATATTTACCATCCAGCGGAGGATATTCCAACATATTATGATACGGCAACGGATCTACTCTGTCTCCGGCAGCCGTGTTCAAGTCACCATCTTTCACCCAACCTACACTGTGAATCAAATAGTCTCTTTTCCAACCGTTTTTCAATACCGGCAAAGAGGATGCATCAAACCGTATACTGGTTTCGTCTCCGGCATTGGTAATAATATACTTATTATCAGCCTCATTCAACAAAGGAAGTACATCTCCGTAACGGGTATAATTTCCTGTCAGATCCCTCCATTTACTGTTTGTATCAACTTCGTTGTAGTTGAACCAGTGAGGCCCGTACCTGCCTCCTTTTCTGTAAGACTTTGAAAACCCTCTATACCTTAAGTCAGCCACTTCTGCCGAAAGGATGTGTGTATTCAATTTGTTCTTCACCTCAACATCTCCAAAGAAAATCTCGTCCCAATAGATTTCCATATTGGTCCTGATCCTGATCCTGTGATCCTTGCTTAAGAATTTATCCTGCAGTTTAACAATAACATGTTTGTCTTTGCCCATTGGAAAGCTCATTTCTGAATCGACCGTTTCCCAATTTCCCTGTGGATTGATCATCTGAATAATTGGAAACTGGACTTTAATGTCATCAGATTGAGAAATAGCGACATTAATGCTGGCATCTGTTGGAAATATCCAGCCTCTCAGGAATAAATGAAGGTTCTCAAACCTGTCCGTATTTCCCGGATCCAGAATCAAGTCGTGCTGCTTGGTTATTCCCTGAAACTTGCCGGGAGTGAGATTATCAATATACTTATCATCTCTTACTGTAATTTTATTCAAAACATCTCGGTTCAGGTCATCGATGGCACTAGTAGGTGAAATCTTCTCCCGGATCTGAAGGATACTCATTCCAGGAAAAGGAGGTGGGGTAAACTGTTCAGGTACATAGATATCAATATCCTCGGGATGGTCCACGACAACCAGTTCAATCTGATCCATATAGATGGTCTCCCACAATTCAGAAGTCACCTTGAGCTCAAAAGCCCCATCTTTGGCCGCCAGTTGATCCGATTCAATTTTTATATAATCATCCGAAGCATTGGCAAAAGCATACTGTGTTGTTCCCCCCATTATTCCCAAAGGCATACCCAGAGCACTTCGCCAGGTAATATCTTTTACAAACTCATATTCTTCGCCGTTCCAGGTATAAAGAAACGGGCAGGATCCCTTTAATGTCTGTGCCTCGATCAAAGCCTGATCAGCATCCGGGAGCAAAATGTTTTGCGGGACCCCGTTGGTCCAGGTGATTCTGATGATATCTGCTCTGGCACGGTCTCCCAGGCCAAAATAAATGTTTGGGTCGGTTACTACCATACTTTGATACAAATCTCCGGCTCTCATCTCCACCTTGGCTCCAATACCAAAAAAATTATTCTTCGCGCTACCCGTTCTTAGCCCTACCAATTTCATATTGACAAAATGATTCAGATTTCCACCATCATTGCGGAATAATTTTACCTGACCGCCTGAAAGGGCCAACAGCACATCCTGGTCTCCATCTCCGTCATAGTCCATGACCTCTAAATCATTCCCTTTAAAACTGTTTTCAGGGAAAAGCTGAGATATATTTTCAAATCCGCCGGAACCATCATTATGGAACAATAATAAACCTGATTTCTCAGGGTCATTCATGTTTCCCGTTGTCAAAAGATCCTGGAATCCATCATTATCAAAATCAAGAAATAAGACATCATGTAACTGAAGGCTCCCCAGGCCATCAAATACAGTATTCATATCCGTAACGGGGTCAAATTTCCCATTGCCATCGTTATAAAAAAGTAAACTTTTCCCAATTTTATCTGATCCCAAAAAGACATCCAGAAAACCATCATTATTCAAATCTCCTACCTCGACAGAGTTTCCTTCGAAACCGTCAAAAAAAGGTGTAGCTAACTTCTTAAACTTTCCCTGCCGCAAATTGTCAAAAAGCATGGTTTTTCCCGATTCTCCAACTGTTAGCAAGTCAACATCTCCGTCATCATCGAAATCTCCAAAGGCAGCATCTTTAATACCTTGCTCACTGTGCATGGAAAAACCCATCTCCTCTGATTTATTCGTAAAGGTTCCATCACCGTTATTCCTGAAAACTGAAATCCCTTCAGTCCCTGCCTGAAAAAGGTCCAGGTCACCATCCTGATCCATATCAAAAAACAAGGCTTTTTGTATTCCTTTCCCTGAAAGGCCCGTTTCTTCTGTTATATTTCTAAGAATTCCTTTATCCTCATTTCTGTATAGAATCACCCCTTCCTGTTGCGTAATATACAGGTCAAAAAAGCCATCATTGTCATAGTCGGCAAATTCCGCCCTGGATTCAGTTCCGGAATGCATTACTCCCACTTCTGAAGCGTTATTTTCAAACCTGCCGTTGACATTGGTAAAAAGAAATGGAACATAGGTCTTATGAGAAGGGTCAAATGAGCTGAAATAAATATCTTTTGTCCCATCTCCGTTATAATCTCCGGTCTTAACATTAATCCCCTGATCAGGACCTGAATCTTCGTTAATATTTCTATCCATAATATGAAGTCCTGAGGCTTCAGTAACATCTTTAAAACTGATTACCTCCAGAACGGACCGGTCGCCCAACGATTCATTATTGACTTGTCGGTTATAATTGATCAATGGAAATCCGATCAAAGAACCTCCGGGCCCCTTCAGGTCGTTAATTCCCTCTTGATAAGGAAATGAAACCTTTAAATAATTGTGAAAAATGGTAAAACTAATGAGAGCCTTATCCAATTCCTGCATGCGTAATAGATCCATAGTCTGATCAAAATATTGCAGGGATTCCTTAGGAAATTCCGGACTCTGTTTTTGGATGATCTCAAGCCTCTCTATGGCTTTATCAGACATGTTCGATTTGATAAAAATCTCTACCAGTTGCAATTGAGCTACTAGGTTTGAAGGAGCCTCTGTTGTAAGCCTGGATAAATACTCTCTTCTTAGTTCCATAGCCTCATCTCCCTGAACTGCCGAATAAAGTTCAGAAAGTTCGTATAAAATTTTTACATGTCCGGGTTCCTTGAGCAGAGCATCCTGAAGTAGTTCAATGGCTTTTTCCGATTTACCATCCATTCTGTAAACAGTTGCCAGTAATAACTTAACATCGGCATCATCCATATCAAGTTTCATAGCTTTCAAAAGCTGGTCCTCGGCCTTATTGTAAGTTCCCATCCTCAAATAAACCAAGCCAAGATTGGCGTATCCCAGTTTATCATCAGGAGCCAGCTCAATCATTCTCAGAAACTCTCCTTCAGCCTCTTCAAGCTTGAACTCTTCCAAATAAGCCAATCCCAGGGTCTGGGCCGTCATCATTTCTATGGATTTCTTTCTACGCTCTTCTTCGGAGTCTTTGCAACCCGTGAGAGCCAGAATCAATGCGAAAAGTATGGTTAAAACTCCAATGTTCTTCATTGGATCAAAGTTAAGTAATAAATAAATATTTGCGGACTTAAATTTTATTTCAAAATCTCCTGAGGAGTGATAATTTTCAATTGGCTTTCAGCATTTTTCAGCCTTCCCAAATCATCGAATTCTATCCGGCCCGTAACACCCTGAAAATTAATTTCCGACATTACTTTTTGAATATTTTCAAAGTCATTATTGGTATTTTGTAATGAAGTAATCAAAGCCATCATTCCATCCTCAACGTAATCCTCTACCTTTCCCGGATTCTTTGAATACTTTGACTGGGAATTTGATATATATCGGATATTTTGAGGTTTCTGGGACAAAAGGTTATCAAATTCCAATGAAGCTGACGCAGCCAAATTGAAATACATAGCCGGTACTTTCCCGGAATTTTTCAGAATATATTCATGGATCTGAACAAGAGGCAGTGAGGTTCCTAAAAACAAAACCACATCCAATTCAGATTCTGAAATTTTTTTATGCCATTCCAATTCCTCGTTAAAAGATAGGATTTCCAGTGTTTGGATCTTGAAATTTTGATGTTTGGTCATCGCAGCGCGAAAACTTTTCAGCGATTGACCTGCATCATAACTGCCATCATGGATAACAAGAATTTTTGAACTCTCTTCATGTTTGCGATCAATTGAAGTTGCCAGTAGCTTAGCCTGCTGATCATCCGTCGGAATCACAGAGTAATACCAGCTTACATAAGCCTTCGAAAGACTCGGGTCACTGGACCATGCCGACACAAACAAAACCTGAGTTTTAGCGATCACCTGCTCGGCCAGATGAGAATTTCTTCCATCAAGGGCGCCAATGATACCTATAACTTTATCTTTAAAAACAAGATCCACAATCTGACTCGACCCTGCTCCCCAAGCTCCCTTGACCAGTCTGGATTCCAGTTTTATTTTTTTACCGTTGATACCTCCTGAATCATTGATCCTCTTAACTACACTATTGGCCGAGTTTATGGCTCGTGTTTCATTCACTTCGTTAACCAGCAAACCAATGCTAATCATTTCAGCGGGCCCTGTTTTTTGGGCACTAGCCTTATTCGGCAGGGCCATGAAAAACCCTATCCATAGTAAATTTAAGATCAGGATTCTCAGCATTCTTTTTATTGTTTAAATGAATTGATCCTTGATTCAATAACCCGGCATACTGCCTGAATGTGCCCGTTCGCCCAATTCCGGGCTTGGACTAAATTCAAATTTGCCATTTTTGACTTCCGCCATCCAAATATCGCCAATATCGTTCCAGCTTTCATCAAAAACAATTTTGCCGGTTACTCCTTCATAACCCTGAAAAGTTTTAAGGTCAGTCAAAATATCTCGAATAAGGACTCTGTTGAGCCCGGCTTGTTCAATGGCTTTTACAATCAGATTCATTCCATCATAGGCGTGAGCAGCAAAGACATCAGGATCCATCCCAAATCTTTTCTTGTACTGATTCCTGAATTTTTTGAGTTTTTCATTTCCTGAAGAGGGATTGTACTGGCAGGTACTTACCACGCCTTCAGCAAGTTCCCCAGCCAGGGACAGAAATTCCTGAGACACGACTCTGTCCGATGCATAGATGGGTTGATGCATTCCCATGGCTCTGATCTGTTTCAGTATTAGCGCGGATTCTTTGGCATTTGCCCAGATCAGAATTGCGTCTGGCTCAACTCTTTTGATATTCTTCAACTGCATACTGAAATCTGTTTCCCCTTCCGAAAAACGCTCCTCGATCATCATTGGGTGTCCCAGCCTTACAGCTGCCCCTGAATATTCCATGATCCCGACTCTTCCATACCTGGAATTTGCCCTGATAACGGCCACTCTTTCATGCTGCTTTTCCTCAAAGATATGAGTCGCCAAAGCATAACCACTTTGTCTGTCATCACTGATCACACGGATGGCCCAGGGAATATTGGTTTCCGTAAAAGTAGGATCAGGATCACCGGTATTTACCATCATGATCTCCATTTTCAAAGTAGCCCTCAGGGCAACATGAGAAACGATATCATCAATAGAACCCAACCAAGCCCAAACACCTTCTTCGTCCATTTTAACTACCTGATTGGCTGCGGCTCCCCAAAGCCCTACATCATTATGGATCATCAGTTGATAAGGAAGCCCATTGTATCCTCCATTACTATTGGCTTGCTCCAAAGCAAGTTTGGCCCCATTGAGCATTTGTTCTCCCATAGGAACCAGTGAGGACCCCTCTAAAGGCCCAAGAAAACCAATTCTCACTTCAGTCAGATCTTCAGGGGCCTTTTTCTCTCTGCCTGCTCCATAGAATTGAACCGGTTCTACAAAATGGTATTTGTAAGCTTTTTGAAAATTCTGATAAGGAAACAGTTTATCCGGAGTCTTCCCGTATTTCAATCCCTTTTCCTGTCCAAAAGCCATTTGACAACCCAATACCACCAGTGCCAAAAAGCAAATAAATCTCCTGATCCTGAATTTCATAACCACGTATTTATTTTACTTTACAAACGGCATATACTTCTAGTTCAACCAATAAGGTCTCCCAGCAAAGTCTTGCCTGAATTCCCGTACTAGCGGGAAGCGGGTCTAAATTCATCCATTGATAGAATGAGGTTCTGATTTTATTGAATTCATCATAGTCTCTTTCAATATCTCTCAAATAATTTGTAGTTCTCACCACATCGTGCCATGTCATTCCTTCGGCTTCAAGCAAATTGGTAATATTGAAATAGGTTCTCCATAACTGCGCCTTAAAATCACCTATATGCTCTGGTTTACCTTCTTCGTTAACACTTGCCGTCCCTGAAATAAGTAAAACCTTATAATCCCCAAAATCGAGTCTTAAAGCTCTTGAAAAAGAGGATGGCTTCTCATAATCATAGGCCTCATTTATAGTATGAGGTGCGTGTACTACATGCTTTTCTATCGGAGGCCGTTCTTCGTGAATTGATGGATAAACCGTAGGTGTAATGGTATTATCTTCTGATAAGATACCCAGTTTTTTCATTTCAATTTTTTCACCATCGGTAAGTTTATTCAAATCAATCAATATTCTTCTTTCCTGAATGTCTAATGTATTGCTCATAATTCCTGCTTTTTTTCTAATGTTCTATAATGTTATTTGTCCGACAATGCCAGACCAAGATTTTCTCTGTTTATTAATTTCCCTCTGCTTAACCCTTTAGAAGTGGCCACCCAGATCATGTCATCTTTCAGGTCCACACCAAGCACATAGTTATGTGTCAAGGATGGGCTAAGCTTTACTTCTCTTACAGATCCCTTTTGTAATATCCTGGCTTTTCCATCACTGTTTTGGTCATTTCTGGTGTAAGTAACCCAATTCTCGCCATCCGTGCTGCTTAAACCCCTGTCTGTGCAAATGAAAACGTATTTTCCAGAGGCCTTCACGAAATTGATGAAATTACTGGCTAGTCCACTGTCATGATCAAAGTATCCTTTCCATCGAGTTCCGTCATAACGGCTGAGTCCAAAATAGGTTCCTACCCAAAGCATACCTTCAGACCAGGATGCTCCGGTTGTGATATCATGCACGATACCGTCGTCTGGAAACAAATCAATTTCCATGTTCCCGTCCGGATCCGTATAGTCTCTGAATTGCGAGTTTTTTTTGTTGTATTCAACAATTCCACCACCCCATGCAGCGATAAATATTTTATCATCACCGGTGCAAATTCCATATGTCCATGGCTCATGCATGGGGGCATTTTCCTCCGTATATATTTCCCATTCTTTAGAATAGGAATCATATTTCCCTGCTCCTCCACCTGTTGCTACCCAAACGTCCTTTCCGTCGCAGGCCACCGAATATATCAGGTCATTTGGCATACCACTGTTCATTTGATTGAAATTTTCAAACTTCCCGGCCGACCATCTGGATAAACCTCCCAAGGTACCAATCCAGATATCTCCTGTAAGTTCATTTTTGGCCAAGGATAAAACCCCATTATGCGCAAGGCCATCCCGGGTTGTATAGGTTGTCCATTCTTTGTTCTGGTAAACAGCAAGTCCCTCATGCGTTCCTACAAGGATTCGCTCATTATCTACAAGTACACAATAGGTTTTATCAGAAGGCAGTCCATCTTTAACCGTAAAATGTTTCCATTCTCCATAGAGGGGCATCTCCCCTGTCTCCGGAGACAGATCTGAGCTACCCTCCTTCTTCTCTGAAACAAATCCGAGCGAAAAAACGATAAATAAAACTATGATTATTACTGTTCCTGAATAACGATTATGTGTTGGTAGTATCTTCATAAGCATCATATTAATTTGAAATTAGCAAAGACCCGTGTTGTACTTCAATTTGTAATTGATCATATTGCGGGCTCCTCAATGATTTTAAATAATTGATAAGATCATTCAAATCCGTTTTACTCATATCATTGACCAGACCATGTTTGTCATCGGTTCCGTAAATGGTCCATATCTCTTCCAGGGTCTTGGCCCGACCGTCATGTAAATAAGGTGGGGATGCAAAAACATTTGTTAAATGCGGTGTATCAAAAAGAGTTGGATCATCAGAATCAGCGAGTGTACTGACATCGGAAAGTTTCTGGTCAGTGAACAAGGGAGCCGGATGACAGGTAACACAACGATTGTTCTCCGGGATCGGATTTCCAAAATTATCTTTCTTTCTTTCAAACAGAATCTTTCCTCTTTTTTGAGAGTCTGTCAATTCACCTGTAGGATTATACATCAGATTAGGAGGTTGTTTTATACCTCGCATGATATAAGCCGTTATGGCATCCAGATCGTCATAGCTGAATTGTTCTGTCCTTGTCAGAACCGTGGAAAAGCGCATTCCGTCTTGTTTATAGACCGTTTGATTCTTTCCATTCCATTTAAACGGGGCCGTGTCCCCTATTTCTCTTAAAGACTGGGTATTGGTCAGATTACGACCCATTTGTTTACCAGCCATATTATAGACCAACCCGTCTTCGTGGTTATCAGGGTGGCAGGTATAACAAGAATATTGGTTCTGAAAAGTATGTCCGGCATTATTGAACAATCTCCGCCCCTGACGTGCCACTGTGATCCGTTCCGGGCCACCCAATTTTACACTACCCTTTTTTGACAGGGTTTCTGTATCAATAATGGTTATTGCATCATTCAACTGCTCAGCTACATAAAGCTCGGACCCGTCTGAAGAAATGCCAAGCCCTTTCGGGTTATGACCCGTTTGAATTCTCTTCGAAACAAATTGTCTGCTTAATCCCAGGGTATTGGCAAAAAGATCTCGTTCCTTTTGATCGCTCCTGTTCAGTATTTTTCTTATTGAATCTACCTCAATGACGGAAATTTTATCCACCCCTGAACTCGATACAAAAAGACGTTTACCATCTGGTGTTATTTCTATATCAAAGGGATCCGGATAATAGGCGTTAGGCTCGTCAAGGAGGAATTGTGTAACCCTGTTTTGCCGTCCTCTCTCGATAACTCCTATGCCATGAGTCATCATCCATCCTCCTTCAACCTGTACAGAAGGAATCTGATTCTTTGGTCGTATAAGCGTGACGAAAGCAAGGTCCCCTTCAGGAACGTAAACCGCGTTTTCCATGAGATACGCTGATTCAATATTCAGCTTTGTGATGCGCTGTCCGGCCGTTTCAATCAACGTAATTTCCGTAATTAAAGTCTCGTTAAAATCTGCGAGATTTGCGCGTCTTCCCGTTATAAGCATCTGATCACCTGATGGGGATATGGCAATTCCTGTAGGATTGATTCCGGTGGAAAGCCTTTTAACCTCATTCAGGGTCGAAAGATCAAAAACTGAAACATCCGATCCGAAGGAATTGACAACATAGAGATGTTTTCTTTCTTTATCCAGCATGATTCCTGCAGGCCCGTTTCCAGTTTTAACAGTTTTAATGATCTTAAACGTCAACAGGTCTATAATGCTCACTGTATCGGACCATTCATTGCTCACGTATGCCTTTTGCGACTTTTCATCAATGATCACCGAATGAGGATGATTTCCTACTTTGATTTTTTCAAAGACTTTTTCATTTTGCATATCCACCTTTAAAAGTTCATCGGTATCCTGGGCCACTACATACATCCATTGATTCGTCGCGTCAACAGCAAGGTTAAACGGAGAATAATAATCGGCATTGATGATCCTTGTGATCAGTTTGTTCTTTGAGATTGGGATATGGCAGGAAGTACACAGCAAAGGATGATCTGTTACGGCAGTCCGCTCATTGACATGTTCCCTGGCAAGTTGACGACCCGGGAAAAATATGAGTAGGACTAACCCCGTCAAGGCAACAATGATCATATATAGTTTTAATTTACTCATTTATTCATTCTTGTTTAGCAAGAAGTTCATTTACCCTTGGAATAGATATGGGTTCCTTGGTTACCGCCAGGGGCTGCCTGTTGTCTGGTACCCTATCGTTTCCCTGATGACAACCCGTACAGGCCCGTCTTTCATTGGGCCTTAAATTTATCCAGCTGCTGGGCCCGTTAACAATATTATTCTCGGCATCCAGGGTTTGCAGACGAAAAGGAGTATCAGCCTTAAGTTTCAAATAAACTGACCCATCAGATTCAAGGTCTACAATACCCAAGCTTGATTTTTTTCCTATAACTTCTAATTTTACAGCTTTCGCAGCAGCAGCATCCTCGGATTGAAATCCGTAAAAACCTGCGTCCTGACAAAGTAAAAGAGCTGTATTCTCTTCATGATTCACTTCACTCGGAATTTTCTTGGGAACCTTCCGTTTTTGAATGGCAGCAATACTTATGACTTTTGAATTAGCGTTGCTGTAAACAGGACCAGACAGGGAATTGTCTATGATATTGAATTCATATACCCCTGACTCATTCTTTTCAGAATCATCAAAACTCAAAAGCAACCGACCTGGTTCGCTATATGACATTGACAGGGTTTTATCCTTGACTTTGTCTGATAATATATGTTTCGTAAACAAAGGGTCACTATAATTCAAGCTGTATACAGACCCTTTCTTATTCGGATCACTTTCAAACAAATAAATTGTACCATCTGTTGACTCAAACCCAGACCTTACCAGCTCAAGATCAGATACCGAAAACAACATCTCTTTGCTTCCGTCAGGTCGCATCACCAATAATTTTCGTTGAGACTGGTCATTTTGCCCCGCTCTTATTTTTGCGCAAATGATCCTTCCGTCTTGAAGTGTGTTAAGAACAAAATAGGATCCCGGAGAAAAGGTAATTCGCTCCTCATCCTGTCTATCTCTTTTGATTTTAAATAAGGCATATTCCTTTACCTTATCTGCCGAAATTTCTTTACTGAATACAATGCTTCCGTCCGGAAGGTAAACGGGAGATAAACAATTTGTCACTGAATTTGTCAGTTGAATTATCTCACTATCCTCAAGGTTCATTTCATAGATCTGCCAGATATCAGTATCTTTTTTCTGTCCTGAAAAAATCATACTTCTTCCGTTAAAATTGATATTTGGATTGGAAGCTGAGTAAAAATCCTGGGTCAAAGAACGAACAGAACCCCCTTTTTCTTTTAAACTATAGCGTAATATTCTCGCCTGCGGTACAAGTCCGTATGCCTCTAATAATAAGGATTCGGCTGATACTGAACCCTTTTGGACCTCAGTAAAAAGAACCTCCTTGTTTCGGGTATCTTTGTTACAGGACATAAAAAATACAAGCGACAAAATCGACAGTAACCTAAATACCGATAAACCATGTAATTTTACTTTCATAAATTATGATCTATAAAGGTTCTTCTATTTTTAAAATTTGATTTGCCCGGATATTTTCAAGCACCTGTGATGAACCTGAGGGCCATTGAATCTCAATTCGATCTATAACTTCATTTTCTAAAAGTCCAAAATGCATGCGAGGATCATTTTGTGATAAGTATCCTGTAGTACTTTTCCTTTGTCCCGTCTGAATATCCTCTCCACATTGAATCTTTATTCTTGAACCAATTCCGTCCCGATTACTTTTTGAGCCTTTAAGGTCAAGAAGGATCCAATTGTTTTTATTTCCTTTGTTGTTTCTTAAAAATTTGGCTTCCCCGTTTAAATTAATCACTAAGATGTCCATATCCCCGTCATTATCGTAATCCCCCATACAGGCACCTCTTCCAACATTTTCTTCTTCAAAATAAGGTCCTAGTTCCAAAGAGGAATCCTCAAATTTTCCATCACCCACATTTTCAAATAGCTGATCTTCCTGGCCGTAAAGATGCTTAAGCTCTCCATTAGCCTTGAAAATATCCGGGTCTCCATCGTTATCATGATCCAGAAATGAAGATGACCAGCCCACAAATTGTCCGGAGGCCATTGATATTCCTGATGCATAGGAATTATCCTGAAATATCCCATCCCCTATATTCTCATATAGTGAGCAATAGTTGTCGTCGGAAATAAATATATCCAGTTTCTCGTCATGATTGTAATCCGCAAAATCAACTGACATACTTACCGTAGCCTCTCCAGCCTGGCTGAATCCCGTCCCTGATAAGGTTCCAAGGTCGGTGAATCCTTTGCCCTGATCATTGTGCCATAAAAAATTCACCGTATGGTCATTCGCAACGTATATATCAACATAGCCATCATCATCGTAATCTGCTGCACCAACTCCCATGGCACGACCATCAATATCCACAATCCCCATGGCCTCGGTCACATCTTCAAAGGTATTATCTCCGTTATTTCTGTAGAGAACATCCTTTTGGCTGTCATAGGCCAACGGACCCGGAAAACCATCCGGAGCGTAATAGTAGGTATATTCAGGATCAAAATTCAGGTAATTCCCCACGTACAGGTCAAGAAACCCGTCATTATCATAATCGAACCAGACGGCCCCCACACTGCACTGCTCACCTCCTTCAACAGCTGCCTTTGAACTAACATCCTTAAATGAGCCATCACCCAGATTTAGGTACAGCGTGTTCTTCCCGTGATTACTTAAAAAAATGTCTGGAAAATCATCATTGTTAATATCCCCAACAGTTATACCCATGCTGTAAAAGGATTTATTTATTCCGGCTTCCTCACTTACATCCTCAAAGGTTCCATTCCCAAGATTCTTATATAGATGGTTGTGCCCTTCTGTATTCTTCGGCTTGGTTTTGCTGAAACCCTCAACCCAGGTACCACTGCAGGTAAATATGTCCATAAATCCATCCTGATCATAATCAAGAAAAGCAGCACCACCCCCTACTGATTCAACAATATTTTCCATCTCGGCTGCACCTATGGAATGGACAAAGTCCAATCCAATATCCTTGGCAATTTCCTGATAAAAATCCTGAGTCACAGGTATGGGCACAGGTTTGGCATTCAATTCCGCCTTTTTGGCTTTGGGGTCAGTTTTACATGAAAAGATAATAAATACCAGAAACCAATACATAAACGCTTTTAACGGAAAGCGATTCCTGCATTTGTTTCTAAAAATATTTTGTTGATACGTATGATTTGAACTCACTTTCAGTTACCTGTTTTAATATTCAAAATATCCTGAAAACAAAAGTTTCTGAAGTCTTGTAAAGGAGCCCGATCCTTGATTTTTGTTTCCATGCCAAAGTTGGGATAGTTTTGGCTGAAAAAAAATGATATAAATCATTAAAAAAAATCTTGTTTTACTATTTCTTTACCGAAATTTCCATGGATTAAAAGAAGTATATTTGGCACAAAATCGGATAATGGGCTGATTATAATATGAAGCGGAAGTTCCCAGGTCTAAAGGCTGAAGTGAATAAACCGAAAAGTCAGAGAAATCAATTCCAAGTTTATGAGGAGACATTTATTTTTTGTTACACTAGTATGTACCACCCTTTTAATAAGTTGTAACCGCGACCCTAAAAAAGATTTGTTCAAAATGGTGGACCCTGAAGTTTCAGGTCTCAACTTTTCAAATGTAATTATAGAAAACGACAGTGTAAACCCAAGTGAATGCCTCAATTGCTTCAATGGCGGTGGTGTTGGTATTGGAGATTTCAATAATGATGGGCTCTATGATGTGGTTTTTACCGGTAATCAGATTTCTTCAGCTTTGTATCTCAACAAAGGAAGTCTTAGGTTTCAGGATATTACGGAAGAAGCGAATGTTAAAACATCAAGCTGGATCACGGGTGTATCTGTTGTTGATATCAATGCTGATGGCCTCGATGATATATATTTAAATGTTGCCGGTGTCAAATGTGAAAATAACTGTAATAACCTTTTATTTGTCAATCAGGGGGTAAATAAGAATGGAATTCCTGTTTTTAAAGAAATGGCTCATGAATACGGCCTGGATGACGGAAATTACTCCACACAATCGGTGTTTTTTGACTACGATCTGGATGGAGACTTAGACGTATACATCGTCCATAATAAAAACAACACCCACTTCAACCGGAATACACCAAGGCCTAAAAAGTACTGGCCCGAATACCTTACCGATTACATGCTTAGAAATGAAAGCAAGGAAGGGGTCGATCACCCGGTATTTAAAAATGTGTCCGAGGAACTGAATATAACGCATAAAGGTTTCGGCCTTGGGGTCGGGATTGCGGACTTCAACAATGATCAATTGGTTGATGTTTATGTCTCCAACGACTTTATTACAGAAGATCTTCTTTATTTGAACAAGGCTCACAGGGATAGCATCAATCCGGAATTTATCGAATCAAATAAAAAGTATATTGGGCATATGACCACGAATGGCATGGGGATGGATATTGCAGATATTAATAACGACGGTATCTGGGACATTTACGTTCTTGACATGCTTCCCAATAGCTACAACAGACAGAAAAGGGTCCTTGGAGGAATGAATTATATGGCTCATATGGTGATCACGGGAAATGATTATACAGCCCAATATATGAGAAACACACTTCAGCTGGGAAATGGCCATCTTAACGGGGAACCCGTGAGAAGCAGTGAGGTTGCTTTTCAGAAAGGAATTTCCAGTACAGACTGGAGCTGGGCCGGCCTGATGGTTGATTTCGACAATGACGGAGACAAGGACATATATGTAAGTAATGGCTATATCAAAGACATTATAGATTTGGATTACCTCAATTTCACGGCTCAAAAAAGTACTGTCTTTACCCCGAGTAAAAACAAGTTGAAAAAATACGTAATGGAATTACCGGCCATTGAGGAACCTAATTTTTTCTACGAGCAAAAGGAAGGTAATCTGTTTTCAGATGTGTCCGGACACTGGACCGAACCAGTCCCGTCTTTATCTAATGGTGTAGCCTATGCAGACCTTGATCTCGACGGGGATCTTGACCTGGTAGTCAGCAACATAAACGGGAAGGCATTTCTGTTGGAAAATCAGAGCTCGGAGCAGCTGAAAAACAATTACTTACGTGTAAAATTAGTTGGTAAGGGACAAAACACAGGAGCCATTGGATCCAAGGTTTCAATCTGGCAAAAAGGAAAAGAACAGCATCAGTTTCATTCCGTTATTAGGGGGTACCTGTCTTCCGTGGAGCCCATTATTCACTTTGGATTAAGTTCTGAACCCATTGACTCTTTAAAGGTGATCTGGCCGGATGGAACAGTGACAAAAATAAATAACCCTGATCCAAATCAACTCCTGGAACTAAATCAAAAAGAGGCTAGACAAAACCACCGTCCAAAATCAAAAAATGAATTTTTGTTTACAAATCAGGATTCCATTCTGCCCTTTGTACACAAGGAGAATAAATTCAATGAATATACGGATCAACCCTTATTGATGAGACAGTATTCCCAATCGGGTCCTTGCATAGCTGCTGGAAATATTGACGGGATCGAGGGAGACGAAATTTTTATCGGCGGAAGTTACAACGAACCAGGTTCAATTTGGTTTCAGGATGAAAACGGAAAATTTTATCCCAAACAAGTGCTCGATTCAGTTTTTGAAGATACTGATGCGGTTTTTATTGATGTGGATAACGACAAGGACCTCGATCTTTACGTAGGCAGTGGGGGAAATGAATTCTTTGAAAACTCACCACGATTCCTGGATCGCCTGTATATTAATGACGGAAAAGGACATTTTACAAGAGATAAAAAGGCGCTACCTGAAATTTTCAACAGCACCGGATGCGTGAGGGCGGTTGATATTGACCATGATCAGGATATGGACCTGTTTATCGGTGCACGAATAACACCTTACAACTATCCCAAAACACCTGAAAGCTCCATATTGATAAACGATAATGGAACATTTCATCTTGAGGAAAATTCGGTAATTCAGGATGCAGGTATGATTACGGACGCTATCTGGACTGATATTGACAACGATCAATGGGAGGATCTAATCGTATCCGGTGAATTTATGCCCGTTAAAATCTATAAAAATAATAAGGGTAAACTTGAAAAATCAGATTTAAAATGGGTCAATAAGGAAAATGTACCCATTGAGGTAGAAGGATGGTGGAATTGCATTCAGGCCCATGACTTTGATCAGGACGGAGATCTGGATTTCATTGCTGGGAACCAGGGCTTAAATTCCTATTATAAACCAAAAAAGAATTATCCTCTGTATGTGTACAACAAAGACTACGATGGCAATGGAAAACTGGATCCTCTGCTGGGCCAGTATTTTGAACACGAAGGAAAAGAGATCCTTTATCCTGTTCATGGAAGGGAGGACATCAAATTACAATTTCCAGAATCCATGGTTCAGTTTTACTCTTTCGAGGATTTTGCAAGTGTCACTTTCGAGAGTATCCTTAAAATTGAGGATCTGGAGGCTGAAACCTTAAAGGCTTCCACGTTCGCCAGCTCTTATATGGAAAATCTCGGGAATGGAAATTTTATGGTCCATCCTTTTCATGACGCCCTTCAGGTTTCTCCGATCAACGATATGCTTATCGAAGACTTCGATAATGATGGACAAAAGGAATTCCTGGTGGTCGGCAATGATTTTAGCGCTGAGTCTAATTATGGCCAGTTTGATGCGCTTACAGGATTAATGGTCAAAACCAACGGTAAAGACTTCGAAGTTGTTCCCAGTAGAAAATCTGGATTTAAAGTACAGGGACAATCAAAACATTTGATTCAAATCACGGACCGTTTCAATCAGAAACTGATTATCGCTACCCAGAACAACGAGAAAATAAAAATCTTTACAACGCCATAGTTCTTGATCTGAAGAATCAGTTTCTTTCACGTTGGAATCGCTGCCATTCTCTGGCAAATTCTTCATCGATCAACCAGGAGGCCCTGGACTTATCTCCTGAATAATTTTCATAAGCCTGGATTTCAAAACTATTATGATTGCCCAGCCAGCCTTCTGATTCATCAAGGGGCTGAAGTTCCATAGAGCCTCCTTTAAGTCTTTTGGCCAAAACCTTGGTGAACAATTTTTGTAAAAGAGAATCCGTTCGGTCAAGACGTCCAAAATGATCCACCACGGGTTCTTTTACAAGGCTCCAGTTTGCTCCAATACTCCGCTTTAATTCAACAACTTCAATAATCCTGTCGTTTCTATGCTGAAAATCGTTTTCTCCATAAAACATAATTCCAGGGACCCCCTTGTTAACATCAGGAGTCAAATCTAAGCCTCCTCCTCTTATGTTTCCAAATGCCAAAACCCTTTCGTGCCTGAATGCAGAAAAACTATGGCTAAACAAACCTCCTGCAGAAAAGCCTCTTAACAAAAAAGGTAAATCCTTGAGGTATTCCTTTCCGGCCTTTTCCGATAATTTTTCCAAAGCCAGCAATAAAGCCAGCCCGCTGCCCTCTTCAGAATGAGAATAATATCCGCCCTGACCATCCGATTTGAAATGAATACCTAGCAGTGCAAGGTTTTCTTTTCTGGCAAAATCCCGCCAAAGAGGAGATTTAGTTAAGCCCATACCATTTGAATTATGGCCTTGTAGCAAAACCGCTACAGCTTTCAGCTCTTTATCTGTTTCCGGAAGCCATAGCCTAAACTCTGCAACTTCAAAATTTTGAGAGGCCTGCGGAAAAACCCTGTAAGTACTTTCATCTATGAATTCACCCAAAGACACCTCATCTTCCATTCCCGATTCAGTATCATCTCCGCTACAGCCAAAAATCAAAACTGTAATTAGTAATAAAAGCAACCAGGGGCTCTCTATTTTAGTCATAACGCAAATAGCTTTTGTTCTCAATAACTAAAAGTAATCAAAAAAGGGAAAATAATCCCGGAGAAAGGCTTGTCAAAATGGGAAAAAACTGATTACCCCTTAAAAATGATCACAAATTGTCAGCTAAAAATTGCATATTTGTCTTAATGTATTCTCTGATCAAAAAACCGGATGAAATGCCCTGGATTTTAATACCGGGATTGTAGGTTTATTCCCGGAACTTACCCTAAAAATTATTTTAACTTTTAAACAATAAACATGAATAAAGTAATCGTTATCGGAGCCGGTATGGTTGGGAGTGCAATGGCAGTTGACATGGCCCTAAATCACGAAGTAACCTTAACAGACATCAGTCCATCAAGGCTCGAAAAGATAAAAAAATCACATCCTCAAATACATATTCAAAAGTTAGATGTGACCCATAAAGAATCACTGCAAAATCAAATTCAACCCTTTGATCTCGTCATTTGTGCAGTTCCCGGATTTCTGGGTTTTGAGACCTTAAAATCCATAATTGAAGCCAAGAAGAATGTTATCGACATTTCTTTCTTTGCTGAAAATTCACTTGAACTTGACCTTTTGGCAAAAGAGAACAATGTAACGGCCATTGTGGATTGTGGAGTTGCTCCGGGTATGGATAACATTATCCTTGGGCACTATAATGAAATTATGAAGCTAACGGATTTCGAGTGCCTTGTAGGAGGACTTCCCAAGGAGAAAAAGTGGCCGTTCTGTTATAAGGCTCCTTTTTCCCCTATCGATGTAATTGAAGAATATATCCGACCTGCAAGATATGTAGAAAATGGCCATGAAGTGGTCCGTGAGGCCCTTACCGACTGCGAATACATTCACTTTGACAAGTTAGGTACCTTGGAATCCTTTAATACCGATGGCTTAAGGTCGATTATTCATACCATGCCCCACATTTTAAACATGAAGGAAAAAACCCTTAGATATCCCGGGCATGTTGAGTATATCAAGGCTTTGAAAGAAAGTGGTTTTTTTGATAAGAATTACATTGAGGTTAAAGGAACTAAAATCTGTCCTCTTGATGTGACAAGCTCTATACTTTTCAAAGAGTGGAAACTTGGCGAGGAGGAAGAAGAAATTACTGTGATGCGGATTACCTTAAAGGGTGAAAACAGTCTGGGACAAATTGAAGAAGTTACCTACGATCTTCACGATGAATATTGTCATTCAACAAAGACCTCATCAATGTCAAGAACCACAGGATACACCGCCACTGCAGCTGCAAACCTTTTCCTTGAAGGATTATTTTCAGAAAAAGGAGTCTTTCCTCCAGAGTTAGTGGGAAGACACAGACCTTGTTTTGAATATTTTCTGAATTATTTAAAAGAGCGGAATATTCATTATGTAAAAAAATCAAGGATCCTGGAAAAATAAATTCAAATAACGGTCTCAAAATAAATCTCTAAAGAGAAAAAACCCTCAGGTGAACCTGAGGGTTTTTTGTTTAAAAGTTGTGTTTTAATCAAGAGATCCTTTCACCGTCAGCCTTGATCTTTTCAAGTTGTTTTTTCAATTTAACTGCCGCAGGAGTTATGGCCAATCCTCCTAACCCCGTACATTTAACACAAGTTGGCATGTCGGCGCTGACTCTTTCCACGGTATCAAGAACCTGATCAAGAGGAATTAGATGGGCAAAACCTGAGAGAGCCATGGTAGCAGAAGATAAAGCATTAACTGCAGCACTTGTGTTCTTACCCAGGCACGGAGCTTCTACTCTGTCGGCAATGGGGTCACACACCAAACCTATCATATTTTGAATTGCCATCGATGCTGCCCCGAGGGCCTGACTGGCATTACCCTCGAACAGTTCCACTATTGCAGCTGCCGCCATTCCGGCAGAAGCACCACATTCTACCTGACAGCCATGTTCTTCGGCTGAAAATCCCGGCCCCATGGCAAAATAGGCTCCTACTAAACCAGATGCAAAATAAGCCATAATTTTTTCATCCATACTCGCTTCAACCTCATCCGATACCGCCTTTAAAGCCGCACCAACCGTCCCGCAAGAACCAGCAGTGGGATTGGCAACGATAACCTCCAGAGCACTTTTAGATTCCATTATTGCAGCAACATTGGCCACAATCTTATTGATAATGGAACCTTGAAGGATATTTCCTTTTTTCTCAGCTTTAGCCACAAGATGCGATTGCTGCGGCAGAATTCGGTCTTGAAAGTCAGTTCCGGCCAGACCAATGGAAATACTTCCTTCTATAATCTCTATGAGCTCGGTCATTTTATCTTTTAACTCATTCTCAGAAAGTCCGCTTCGATATCCTTCATACATCAAACCAAGTTCCCCCAAAGACATATTTTTACTTCTACTGAATTCAATGAGTGAATCAATTGAAGAAAATGGGAGTTCCTTCTCCCTTCCTGAGATTACCGGCATGATTGGAACTATATTGCATACTTTCATGACTTCCTTCCAATTTTTGATATGTTCCTCAAGGTCTTTTCTAAAAGGATCTGCATTCTCCATGAAATGCAAATTAAAATCAGGCATCTCAACTACCTTCAAATTAGATCCTTGCGGCTTCAACTTTTCCAATTCATTATTTAAATTGTCCTCAGACCAGATAAGAAGTCCATAACGATCTCCTTTCATCTTCACCCTGCATTCATCGATCTTCTGGATCTCAAAGGAACCTCCACCCAATGAGGCCGCCAGTATTTTAACTTGATCATTTTTATCTGAGCCAAGAGTCAGCTGCATGCTGTTGGCATGTGAGTTTTCAAAAGAGCTGATATTGTAATTTATCTGCACACCTCTTTCTGAAGCAATTCTTTCATTTTGTTTCATGGCATCATCTGACATATCTATTCCTAACAGGCCCCCATTCATACCCAACACTGTTCCCTGTTCTTCATAATTCGTTACCCAAGCCCCGTCTTTGTCAAATTCGATCAAAGCTTTTCTTAGGTTTCCCTCAATCATTTGAACAGCCATCATCCCAACTCTCCAGGAGGCAGCTGTATGAGAACTGGACGGCCCCCTCATTACAGGGCCAATTACATCATTAAATATGCTCGGCAAGTTTTTCATAATACTGATCTTAAAACAATTATTGCAAACGCTGAAAACCGCTTGATTCGACTAAAATTACACATAAATTTTTAAATCATTATTCTGCTGAAAGTCTTATTAGGTTCATTTTTTAATTTGGAAACAAACCTTTATTTTCGTGAATGCCTTCATTCAGCTAATACAGAATAAAAATGCTAAAAAAATATTCCATAGCCTTATTTACGATTATAGCCATAATCTCACCGTTTCTGATGCATGCTCAAAAGGATCAAATTCCGATTGATCCCGTGCTAGAGAAAGCCAGTGTCAGACAACTGATAAAAATTGGTATGATCACGGAGTCGAAACCGGCTAAATTAAAATTTGGGGTCTACAGTTCGGATAACAGAAAGGGGGCGGGTAAGAAAGAAGGAAATGATGTCAATGAACTTCTTTTTTCTTTCGAACTTAAGAATAACAAAGGGGATTTAGCCAAAATAGATGCTTCAGGAAATCAAAAAGGATCAAATAGTGCTCAGGAAACTCAAGGACTGAATGACATCAGTATTTATATCACTACGAGTCTGGATGAGGAAGACCTTTGGGTATTGCTTATCAATAAGCCAGAAGATGCCACCGACCTATCGCTAAAAGATATCTTCCTGACAAATGGCGAAGAAGAAATTCTGTTTAAAAATGTCGTAGGCGATCCAACTAACAAATCAGAAAATACGGCACCAAAGGGAATAGAAGCTTTTATTGATGAATACCCTATCGGGGCCATGCAATACTATTCCGGCGGCTCATTCAGCTATAAAAAATTTATATGGATCTCTGAAAAAACAGAACCCCAGACACAGCTGATCCTGGCAGCCGTTTTTTCTTCTATTTTGGAGGTGGCTGACTACTTTCAGGATATAGGATTCACGGACTAAAACAGAAATGAATATCAGATTTTTCCTAAAATTTTATCACTGGCTTTCATGTCATAGATATCTGGAATTAAAACCATGAAATCGATCTGGATCAACTCTCATAGCTGTCCTTAAGATCCAGTTTGCACAATTCCTCAAGGGTTTTTCCAATTTTCTTTGTAACGTCCTTAAAAAAACGTTCTCCTTTTTCTTTGGAAGCGAATTTTGGGTTTCCTATACCAGTATCTTCACTTACTTCTGACCATTTTCGCTCTGTCCAGAGCCATTGTTCTGAGAAGGCTGTAATCTTGTGCTTTTTTTCTTTCCCTTCACCCCATTCCTCTTTTGGCAGGACAAGTTCAGGCTTAAAATACATGATCAGACTGGTTTCCATCTCTTCGGCATGATCTCCATCCAGCTCGAAGTATTTTAATCTATCCAAGGCCTGAAACCAATTGGAACTGCACAAAAACATTTTTGGAAACTCCAAACCTAATTCCCGGAGCATGGTTTTAAAATCATTCCCGCCATGACTGTTAAAGATCAATAATTTATAAATGCCTTGCCGGTTTAAAACTGTTATAATATCTCTTAGAATGGATAGTTGAGTTGAAGGGTTTAAATTAATATCGAGATAAATATCACTTTGACCTGTATTCACTCCAAACGGGATGGTAGGCAGGACAATTAATTTGGCGCCATTTTCCCAGGCCAGTCTTGCAGATTCAGCGGCAAGATATTCTGATTCTATGTTATCTGTGCCATACGGTAAATGATAATTATGAGCTTCGGTTGCTCCCCATGGCAAGACGGCCAGTTCTATTTTTTCATTTTTAAGATGTTTCCAGTTGGTTTCGGCAAGGATATAGGGTCTCATAACAAATTATTTATTTGGCTAATTCAACCTTTTCCAATCCAATGGCCATTGCCTCAGCATAGGTGAGAATTAACACTTCACCAATACGAAGTTCTTTCATCAACTCCTCATCTTCCATTGGAATACTTACGTAATTCCCATTGGGGCCACTTACTGTTGCTACCATAAAAGGCCTGTTCAATGCTTCAATTGTCACTACGGCCTTTACCAAGGCTCCGACTGCAGCTGCCGGATCAACTCCTTCAGGAGCCTTACCTGCTTCGGCAATCATCTGAACCGGCTCTGCTATTTCTTCGGGAGTCGGATCCCTGAATTCCGCCTTTAAATAGGTGTAATATTCAAATTTTATAACATCGTCAACAGCAATTTCATCAAATCGTTCTACTTCTTCCCCAGCGGTCATTGTAACTAATCCGCCATCGTTACCCATTAAAGTGATTTCTCTGGTTTCTGCATTGATTTCAGTTACAGTTCCCTGCATACTAACCTGGTCCCATTTTTCACGAGATGGCCTTTTTTCCTGGGAGAGAAGGTCAACTGATGTTAAAAAAAATAAAGCCGTAGCAAGAATGCATGATTTGAATGATTTCATGGTAAATGGTGGTTAAGGTTTGTCATATATTTCAATAGCTAAGATAAGGCATTCTTAACTTTCTTTTGCTTAATCCATATAAAATTGAATTCCTTTGGTAACCCTGTTATCATGATCAAATAGAGTGGTATTATCCCAGTGAGAACCTGTTCCCCAAAGCGTCTCGCAGTCAGTAGATACCCAAGCGGGCTCCCAATATATGAGTCCTTCACCTCCGGCATCTTTTACACTTTTCTTCAAACGAATCAAATAATCCAACTGGCCCTGTTCTGTTGCAGGATACCCAGGAACAAGTGCGTCATTACCCAAAATATTGTTCGCAGTATCGGCATTCTCCATGGTAAAAGGATAGGCAGTTTCAACTACCATAAGCCTTTTTTTATAGGTTTGGATCAAAGTCCTGAAAGCGTTCTCAACATCATTCAAATCATATTCCGACCATTTGGGATAATAGGACAGGCCAATCCAGTCAAAATCAGATATTCCGCTCTCTGTCGCTTCTTTAAACCACCAGATACCGTTTTCCGGCTGTGCGATATGGAGCATAACTTCAAGCTCAGTATCCTGCTCCTTAGAAACAGTTCTTACTGCTTCAATGCCCTTATTGATTAAATAGGAATTTCTTTCCCAATCTATAGGCCATTTCAATTCGCCGTCCTGAAGGATCATCGGATTGATCTCATTTCCTACCTGAACCATTTCCGGCAGTAATCCAACCTCTGCCAAACGGGTTAATGTGGAATATGTATAATCATAAAGTAAATTTCCCAAAACCTCACGGTCGTTGATATGTTCTTTCCAGGCTTCGGGAATTTGCTGTTTATGTGGGTCCGCCCAGGTATCTGAATAATGAAAGTCCAGCAAAACTTTCATATTTTCCTCCCTCGCTCTTTTAATGGTAAGTGTAACATCTTCAAAATTAGAATATGCCGTCCACTCCGGGTTATGCCATAGACGTACCCGGATTAAATTGGCTCCTGCATTTTTAAAAATCGAATACGGATTCTTTATTTCATTATTTGAATTTCTGAAGACAGCCCCGCAATCAATCATTTCATTAACATAGGATAGATCGGCACCCAGATAGAAACCTACCTGTGAATCTGACTCTCCATTTATAATCTGATCATCGCCACCATTAGCAGTAGGGAATTCGCTCAAAGTTTCCTTTTTTTCACAAGAGATAAAAACAATGAATCCAAAAACGAAACTAAGAATGATTATTATGATTTTCATGGTAAAACCCTTTAACGAGTAAACTTAAAACATTTAAAAGAAAGATTTATGAATAATGTGAATTTTATAATTACTGCTGTCCTAATGAAATATTTATCTTATGAAACAACTCAGAGAATAATTATCTTTAACAGAAAATTAATTGATCCCACTTATGACAGCACTTGAATCGGTATTACTACTCAAAAAGAATATGTCAAAATCCATTATTGGCCAGCAAAAATTGATTGAAAGGCTTATTTTGGTTTTACTTTCCAATGGTAATATGCTTTTGGAAGGATTGCCGGGACTGGCAAAAACCAGGGCTATTAAATCTTTGGCAAATGAACTTGATTGCGGCTTGAGCAGAATTCAGTTTACCCCGGACCTTCTTCCTTCGGATATAACAGGAACCGAAATTTATCAGCCTGAGTCAAAAGAAAAGTTCATTTTTCAAAAAGGCCCAATATTTAGCAATCTGATTCTGGCGGATGAGATAAACAGATCTCCGGCAAAGGTACAGTCGGCACTTTTGGAAGCCATGGAGGAACGCCAAGTTTCGGTAGCCGGAAAAACCTATAAAATGGATCCTCTTTTTATGGTATTGGCCACCCAGAATCCTGTAGAACAGGAAGGTACCTATCCTCTTCCGGAAGCACAAATGGATCGGTTCCTGATGCATGTCATGATCGATTATCCAGATGATGACTCTGAACTTGAGATTTTAAGGTTAAACAGGGAGGAGCAATTCGCCAAGGTCAAAGAAGCGAAAAAACTGTCTCCGGAAGTAGTATTTGAAGCGAGAAAGGAAATTGATCAGGTTGCTATTTCGGAAAATATGGAGAAATACATTGTTGATCTTGTATCTGCCACAAGATATCCAAGTAAATACAGTGAAGAACTGGCTAGCTGGATCGATTTTGGGGCGAGCCCAAGAGGAAGTATTGCCATGGACCGCTCGAGTAGGACCCATGCCTGGATGAATGGTAAAAACTTTGTAGATCCTGACAATATAAGAGCCGTGGTGCATGACTGTTTACGTCATAGGCTTATCCTAAGTTATGAGGCAAATGCAGACGGGATCACCCCGGACCAGGTTATCGACGAAATTTTAAAGCAAGTTGCGGTAATAGCCTGATCGCCATGACTGAATCCGGTAAATATCCAAAAAACATCTTTGTATCCCTGAATGATCTTTTAAAAATGGAACACTTTTCAAGGGGTTTCAGTTTTTTGGCCAGTAAACAGAAAGTCAGGAGCATTTTGGGTGGAAAACATGCCTCTAAACTGAGGGGTCGTGGACTGGATTTTGAGGAAGTTAGAAATTACGTTCCGGGAGATGATATCAGAAGTATTGACTGGAAGGTTACGGCCAGAACACAAAAGACGCATTCCAGAGTGTATAGCGAAGAAAAGGAAAAGCCGGCACTGATAGTGGTTGATCAGTCCAAATCCATGTTTTTTGGCTCACGTAATAAGACTAAATCAGTTGTAGCAGCTGAACTCGCAGCACTAACGGCTTTTAAGGTTCTTAAAGAAGGTGATCGAGTTGGTGGTATCGTATTTGCCGATAATGGTATTGATATCATCTACCCTAAAAGAGATAGAAAAAACATTCTCCGTTTCCTTGAAAAAATAGTCACGAGAAACAGGGAATTAATCAATACAAAGCCCGTTGAGTTTGAAAAGGCTTTGACAGAAACCATGGCTAAGGTCAAGAATATTGTGACACACGACTTTTTAGTCATTATCATTTCTGATTTTTTCAGGTACAGACCGGAAGTAGTAAAATTTATCACCAGGATATCACGTCATAATGATGTTATTTTAGCGAAAGTTTACGATCCGATGGAACAGTTTATACCTGATGCGAAATTAGTTGCTGGGAACCAGGAGGAACAGCTTCTAATTGATGGTCAGAAGGCTGCACTTCGAAAGGAATTTAAAAATGTATTTGATAATGAATTTGAGCAATTCAAGGCGAAGATGAAAAAGCATCGAATACCGGTTCTATCGGTTGATACGATTAAGGAAACAGATGTTCAAATCAAAGAAATACTAAAAGGAAAATGATCTGGATAATCAAATTTTTCAATGCCCTCCCCAAGGTTGATTCCGAAATTGTGATTCAGGAATCTGAGAAAATTGGTGCAATTGAAGATCTGGGACCTTTATTGGAACCTGATCCCATAGGGTATTCATTTAACACTCCAGGCTGGTATTTGATTGGTTCACTTCTTCTTATGGGCATCCTTTACGCATCTTACAGATGGATGAAAAAATACAGGTCCAATGCTTACAGAAGGGACGCCATAAAAGCTGTCAATGAACTCAACAATTCGCAAGACTCGGATGATGCAGGGTCTCAGCTTTCTGCATTAATGATAATTCTTAAAAACGCGGCTCTTAAAGCATATGGAAGAAATGCTGTGGCAAGCTTACATGGAAATTCCTGGCTTATTTTCCTTGAATCAAAATCAAAAAATACACATTTCAGTCAATACGAGTCTATGATTTCAAGATCTATCTATGAAAATCATGCTCCGGACAAAAGTGAACTGAACGAATTGAGGAATCTTTCAATAAAATGGATCAAAACGCATGCCTGATAACTTTGAAATAGCGAATCTCTGGGTTTTACTTCTTATACCTCTTCCTTTGCTGGTTTACTGGCTATTACCTCCTTTAAGAATTAAAAGTGCCTCTTTACAGGTTCCCAATTTAGAAAAGGCGGCAAGTATTACCGGATTAAAACCGAGAAAATCGGCGTTAATCAGTAAGAAAAATGTATTGATTTCTGTCTTACTTTTTATCGTCTGGTTGCTGCTTCTATTTTCATTTGCGTCGCCAAGATTGGTTGGTGAACCTGAATTAAAGGTCAAAACCTCAAGAAATTTCCTCATCGTAGCAGACATTTCATTCAGTATGGCCAATACGGACTGGACGATCGATGGAAAAAGAACGACACGTTGGGAGGCTGTTAAAAGCGTTATGCATGAGTTTTTCGAGAAGCGTACAGGAGATCGGATGGGACTTATATTTTTTGGATCGAGTTCCTACATCCAGGCGCCCTTCACCTCAGATCTGTCAACTGTAGATCAGTTACTGGAAGAAGCTGATGTTGGTATGGCCGGGCAAATGACAAATATTGGAAAAGCCATCGTAAAAGGCATTGAAATGTTTGATCAGGATACGATTAAAACAAAAGTAATGCTGGTGTTGACCGACGGAGTTGATTCCGGAACGGAAATTTTGCCACTTGATGCAGCCGATCTGGCAAGAAAAGACAGCATCCATATCTATACATTAGGCATCGGAAATCCTGAAAGCGCCTCATCTGATCTTGATGAAAATACCTTGACCGAAATAGCAGAAATGACTGGGGCTCGTTATTTCAGGGCTATCGATACAGAAGCACTCTCAGAGATTTACGATGAACTGGACAAACTCGAACCCATAGAATATGAAGAAGAAAGTTATGTTCCAGCCACATTATTATACCCCTACCCCCTGCTTGCGGCGATAGGGCTGACTATTATTTTATCCTTGATCAGAGGATTTCAAAAATTAATAAAAAATAAAAAAGCATCTTAATGAACGAGGGGCTGTTACATATCAACTGGGAAGAATTCCATTTTTTGAGGCCTCATCTTTTGTGGTTGTTGATCCCTGTGATCCTATCTTTTATAATAGCTGTTTCAGGACTCCGGGAAACGATCAAATGGCAAGAGGTAATCGCCTCTCATTTACGTCCTTTTATGATCAAAAAAGGAAGTGAAAACATAAAAAAATGGATGCACCTCGCGTTATTTATCACCCTTTCACTTGGTGTCATTGGTGTATCCGGGCCAACCTGGCAAAAAATACAGGAACCGGAAAAGATCCTTGAAACTCCTATGGTTATTTTGCTCGACTTGTCTCAGAGCATGATGGCAACAGATATTCAACCTTCAAGGCTGGAAAGATCCAAATTCAAGATCAGAGACTTTCTCGATTCAAAACCAGGAGCAAGAATTGCCTTGATAGGATATGCGGGTACGGCACATACCATAGTTCCCTTGACCCGAGATTATAAAATCATCAATAGTCATATTAAAACACTTTCTCCGGACATCATGCCTTTTCCTGGTAGTGATTTGCAAAAGGGTCTTGAACTTGCAGACTCCATCACCTCAATGTCCAGTGCCCCGGGCCATGTGCTCCTGATTTCTGATGATTTTAGTGAAGAAAGCTTTATCACCATACAGAAGTTTGTGAATTCTAATAATAATTCCCTGACTGTACTCCCTATGAATACAAAAGTTGGTGCTGTAGTGCCGGCCAGAAGTGGAAACAGGGCCTTTAAGGATAAGCAGGGAAAAGAAGTTTTCTCTTCTCTGAATCAAGAGATCCTGAATAAAATCAGCTCGCTTGAACAAGTGACCATTAGCCCGCTTACCCTTGATAATAGTGATATGCAATTTCTTGCAAAAAACATTAGCCAAAATCTTGAATTCAAGGAGGACCAGGAGGAAAAAGAAGATAACTGGAAAGATGAGGGCCTCTGGCTGGCCGTTCCTTTTGCCATCATTGTTTTGGCATGGTTTAGGAAGGGGTGGGTGCTTTACGGACTACTCATGGTATTTAGCTTAAGCTCCTGCTCTAAGGAATCAACCTTTGCTGATCTTTGGAAGACCAAAGATTATCAGGCACAACAGGAATATGATAAAGAAGAATTCCTTAAGGCCGCGGAATTATATCAGGATCCATTAAGAGAAGGAATAGCATGGTATAAATCTGGAGATTATAAGAAAGCCATTGAAGCCTTTCAAAAAGATACAAGCGCCATGGGAGCATACAATCTGGGTCTCGCTTACTATGAAAATGGTGATTATGCCGAAGCTGCCATAGCATTTGACCAGGCGGTTCAGTTAAATCCGGATCTGGAGAGTGCCGGTAAAAATAAGGAGAGATCTCAGCGAATGCTGGAGGGTGAAAGTCCAGTGGACCCGGAAGAGGCTGAGGAAGTGAAGGATGAACCCAATACGGAAAATATTGAAAATAAAGACATGGAAGATCTGGGTGGCGGCGGACAGGAAGCCACAGAGGAAGACATGAAACAGGAGCGAAAAGAAGAAACCGTAGGAACCGATATGAGGACAGGGAAGGAGATGGATGAAGTCCCGCCTGATTTTGAATCAGGTAAAAGTGAAAACTCCCAGAAAGTTTTGATGCGCAAAGTTGATGACGATCCTTCCTTATTTTTAAAGAGGAAATTCAATCATCAGGTGAAAACCCACAGGATACAACCAAGAAACAAGGAAATAACATGGTAGGAAAGGTCAAAAATAGCATCATTTGCATCTTACTGTTCTTTGTTTCAGTTTATATGTATGGACAAAGCAGGGTTTTCAGTGAAATAAAAGTGAATAAAAATTCCGCCTATGTGGGAGAACCCATTCAGGTTAGCGTCGGAATTTATACCTCTACCTGGTTTACATCAGGTGTTAATTTTGGTAACATCAAGGTCAACGGGGCTTTTACTGTTTATTTCAGATCAGTATCAGTCAACAAGCAGGTCAATGGTAAAAACTATGCAGGTGTTGAAGCTATCTACAATGTCTTCCCTTATGACGATAAAGATCTTGTTTTTCCTTCATTGGAACTAATCGTTGAAACCCCAAACGAAGGCGATTACAAGGGAATAAAAAGAAAGGTAATCACAAAAGAAAGAGAAATTGATGTCAAAGATATTCCAAAAGGATTTGACAAAGACAACTGGCTGGTTTCATCCAATGTCTATGTCAATGAAACTTGGCAAGGAAACCTGACATCTGTAAAAGTGGGAGATGTTGTTGAACGCGAAATTTTAAGAAAGGCCTCAGGAACCGTGGCTGAATTGATCCCTCCCATTGTATGGGATAGCATTAATAATGTGAGTTTATATCCAACAAGGCCAGCGATAAACACAAATAAGTCAAAAACTGCAATTAGCTCCTCAAGATCTGAAGGCGTTCGCTATTTATTTGAGAAAGAGGGTACCGTAATCCTTCCTGAAATAACCGTTACCTGGTGGAATTCCAGGCAGCAAAAACTTTATAAAAAAACAATTCCCGGAAAAACCATAGAAGTACTTCCAAATCCTGATCTTGGAATGCTGGATAGTGTCCGGGATTCTTTGCTTATAGCTTCACCCGCCTTAGAGGATGATAAAATTGACAAATCGGAAGAAAAAATCTTCGGACTCACTTTAAAAGAATTTTTGACCCTTTTAAGCGTCGGAGTTTTAGTTCTCCTCATTCTTTATAGAATCTTAAAATGGCTGCTGGTCTCTAAGGGGCTTTTGGCCCGAATCAAAAACAAGAGGGAAGCCTACCTTAAATCCGAAAAATATTATTTCCAACTTTTCTTAAAACAGGTAGGAAAAAAGGACAATAAATCTTCCTTGAATGCCCTGTACAAGTGGATCGATCATCTGGAATTGAAAGAACCAACACTAGTCTTTTTTGCACATCAATATGGCTCCAGGGAGTTCCGGTCAGCATTGGATTTAACCGATGGTGACAAAAACGCTATCATTTTAAATAACCTTCATGGGATTAAAGAGGCAAGAAAGAATTATTTAAAAGGCTTAGTCGATAACTCAGCTAAACAAAAAATTCAAGGTAAGAATCCATTTCAATGGATCAACCCTTGAAGCTGTCTTAGTATTTAAATCATCCAATCGAAGAAAGAAAGAAAGAAAGAAAGAAAGAAAGAAACTTCCCAGGACATACAAACTAAAAAAATTACAGTTCTCCTTTTTTCATTTTTTCAATGGCATAATTTGCCGCGCGGGCGGTAAAAGCCATGTACGACAGGGATGGGTTCTGACATGCCGAGGAGGCCATAAAAGATCCGTCGGTAACAAAAAGATTAGGAACATCATGACAGGCATTCCATTTATCTAAAACGGAAGTCTTTGGATCTTTACCCATGCGCGCCGTCCCCATTTCATGAATGCCATCTCCAAAGATCCAGTCTTCCGGACTCGAATGCTCAATATTCGTAAATCCAGCCTTTTCAAGAATCTCTCTCGCGTGCACCTTCATGGCTTCCATAATTTTCTTCTCATTTTCCTTTAATTCACAACTGATATGGAGAATTGGCATTCCCCATTCATCCTTTTTTTCGGGATGAAGGGTGACCTGATTGTCATAATAGGGAAGGCATTCTCCATAGCCGCCCAATCCCATGACCCATGGGCCGGGTTTTTGAAGTTGGTCCTTAAATTCTCCCCCTATACCGCTGATATAATTACCTAATTCCCAGCCGAGCCTGCTTGCACTCCCCTGATAGGCAAAGCCCCTGACGTAATCCTCCTCCTGTCCATTCAAATTTTTAAATCGTGGAAGATATATTCCGTTGGGTCTGTGACCGTTATAATAGCCGTCTTCGAAGCCCTGATATACGCCACGGGTATCTATGGTATAATGATCCATCAAGTTGCGCCCAAGCATACCGCTTGAATTAGCTATCCCATTTGGAAAACGCTCCGAAGTACTGTTCAACATGATCTGGGTACTGGGCAAGGTTGAGGCACACAGGAAAATGACTCTTGCAAAATATTCCGTGACCTCCTTGGTTTCGGCGTCAATTACTTTGACTCCACTCGCTTTTCCCTTTTCTTTATCATAGATAATTGAGTGAACTATGGAATTGGACCTAAAGGTCATATTTCCCGTTTTATGGGCATCCGGAAGGGTTACACTTACACTGTTAAAATATCCGTTGAAGGGACAACCCGTCTCGCACATATTTCTGTATTGACATGGTCCTCTCTCATTATGCCTCTCTGTTAGATGAGCAGTCCTTCCTATAGTCAGCGTCCGGTTATCATAATTTTTCTCTAAGGATTCCTTCAGGTGTTCTTCAACACAATTCAGCTCCATGGGCTTTAAAAATTTCCCATCGGGCAACTGCTCAAGGCCCTCATTTTGTCCGCTGACCCCAATGTATTGTTCTACATAATCATACCATGGCTCAATGTCTTTGTAACGAACCGGCCAGTCCACCCCGTGGCCATCCTTTGCATTTGCTTCAAAATCCATTTCGCTCATCCTGTAGGTCTGCCTCCACCATAACAGACTTTTTCCACCGGTCTGGAATCCTTTGATCCATCTGAACGGTTTGTCAGGGGGTGTGGAATAAGGATGTTTCTTGTCACTTGCAAAAAAATGCTTGGTGGCCTCATTAAAGGCGTATACTCCCTTCTGGATATGATATTCTTCCTTTGTTTCCTTTGTTGGCCTTTTTCGGAATTCAAATTCCCAGGGGGCCATGTTTGTGGTTGGATAATCCTTGATGTGTTCAACCATCCTTCCTCGTTCAAGTACCAGGGTTTTCATTCCTTTTTCAGTAAATTCTTTGGCCGCCCATCCACCAGACATACCCGAACCAATCACGATGACATCAAATTCGCTTTCTCTCATACTTATAAAATCCTTATCGATTACCCACTATGTTTTTTTCCTCATTATCAATTGTTATGCAGCCATTATATCGTCCCGGGACAGGTAAATAATTCATACTCTTCATACCGGGCTCAGAAGTAAAGTAAGCCCAGAGAATGATTTGTTTCGAGGATTTAAAAAACGCTTCCTCAGCACCGGCATTGTCCAGCTTTTCCAGATAGGAAATCTTTAGAGACTGATCAAGATCCAAAAAGGGTTTCCCATTTTCTTCTGCACAGGTTTCCATAAAACTTTTTAATCCAGCCTGAAACTTGTTTTTTTCTTCATCTTCCAGGAACTCGCCATAAAGTTTGTCGATAAATAAAGGAACACCTGCTTCAATCGCTCCGGGCGTTTGTGTTTTAGGAAGAATTAAATCTGACATATACCAAAGCGTATCAAACTCTTCTTCATTGAAATAAAGAGGGCTATCCGAGGTTGGCCTTTCCTTGGCACAACTTTCCAGGGACAGGATGATCCCGGGACTCAGGCCCAGGCCGATAGCTGTAAAAACCGAATTCTTTAACAATTGGCGTCTGTTCATAGTGTAGCAAATAAAAGCCCTAAAAATAAAAAATTTAAACTACTTGCCGAAGGACAAATACAACAAGAATAGTATCAGATAAACGATCAGATAAAAACGATAAAAGTTCCTGAGCTTTAAAAAACCTTGGCCGGGTGGACTGTAAAACCCAAAAAGCGCTTTGGTTTCTTTGACAAACTTTGGTTGAATGTTTATGACCCAGTGATCGGTTTGGTAAACCATTTTCCTGAATCGGCTGCGATAGTAAGTTAGTGGCAGGCCCCAGATAACAAAAAGTATAAGCCATATGTGTTCTCTTAGAAAGGTAATCATGACTTTCTTTTTGGAAACCAGGGAATAAAAGAACTAGTCCTTTTGATATAATCTTCGTATCCTGGTTTGTTTACCGAAAGAGACTTTTCCAGTAATGACACACCGGAAATCTTCAAAATCAAATAGGTCATCAATACTGCTCCCAGACTATACCAGTAAGCCCCGGACGCTATTGCAATCAAACCGTAGCCCCACCATACGGCAGCGTCACCAAAGTAATTTGGATGTCTTGTATAACGCCATAAACCATGAGTAAGCAGTTTTCCCTTATTTGCCGGATTCTTTTTAAAGGATGCCAATTGATAATCACCAACAGACTCAAATACAAATCCGATCACCCAAATCAAAACTCCTGTATAATCAATGAAATTTAACTCATCGGATATTGTCTTTTTAAAGACCCCTAAAAAAGGTAGAGCGATGATAAGGATCAGACCCCCCTGTAAAAGAAACACCTGAAAATAACTAAACCACCAATAACGCTCCCTTCCGTAACGCTCTCTAAACTCCTGATATCTGTAGTCTTCCTCCTTACCGTAATTACGATGCATCAGGTAAAATGAAAGCCTGATCCCCCATAAAGTTACGAGGAGAATCAAAAGATAATTTCGAGTAAACAAAACCTCTGACTGCAAGGCAAGGGTCCAGACAACCAAAACAAAACCCATACCCCAAAAATTATCAACGATGCTGACATTTTTTAGATATATACTGAATAACCACAATAGCGTCATCATGGCAAAAACTCCAATAACAGGCAGAATCATAATCATGGATAGATCATTAAGGTTTGTTTGAACTGTAAGTTACGATTTTTGAAAACAAATATCATTCTTGCTGGTTCAGCCTAAAAAACGAGTAAGACAGTGGAATCAACATTAAACCTGAAAGTATAAAAAGTATAAAGGCATACCTCAACCCTGTGATATGGGCAACATAACCCACTAATGGAGGTCCTATGAGCATCCCTACAATTCCGTAGGTAGAGATTATTGATATTGCCATTCCCGGTGAATATTTCTTGGAGCTACCTGCAAGGGCAAAGGTCATGGGAAACACAGAAGCCACCCCAATTCCAACCAGGGAAAATCCAATCAGAACCGGCCAGAAAAATGGAAACAGAATTACAATGGACATACCCGCTCCAACAATCGAGGCTCCAAGGATATAGGTTTTTCTCATTCCTATTCGATCAACAAGCTTGTCGGAATAGAAACGTGATAATGCCATAAAAGCCATAAAGATCAAATAACCAAGGGTAAATACCTCCTCTCCTACAACTTCTTTAAAATACACACCACTCCAGTCAAACATTCCTCCTTCACAGAGGGCGCCAAAGAAAACCATGAGCCCGAGGTAAAGAATGTACTTATCCGGTTTTCCTAAAATAAGTTTGTTCCCAATTTCGGATCTGTCTTTCGGAATAAGGAAGGTGAAAGAAACAACCGAAATGATCAAACTAAGAATAGCTATGTACAAAAAATGATCCTTCATGGATATTCCAGCCTTCACCATGATTGTTGAGAATAGGGCACCTCCCAGCCCCCCTAAACTCCAAAGGCCGTGAAAGGAACCAATGATCTTTTTTTCTCTTTGTTTTTGCAAGGTCAATGACTGGGTGTTGACGGCAATATTGGCTATTCGTGTGCAAAATGCGAAAAGAGCTACTCCCGATATCAAAGCGGTCAGATCTTCTGCATAACCGATAAGAATCAATGAAAGGCACAAAACAATAAAGGATACCAAAAGGGGAATTCTGCTGTTAAATTTGGATACGAGCCAGCCGGATATGGGTAATCCTATCATGGAACTGATTGGCATTACCAGCAGTAAATTCCCGAGTTCCGCTTCATCAAAATTAAAATTTGTTTTTATCGAAGGAATGCGAGAAGCCCAGGTCGAAAAACCAAAACCCAGAAGAAAGAAATAGATACTCAACGACACACGTTGACTTGAAACTTTATCCATGTCAAAATCAAAATGCAAATATCTTAACTGTTTGTCAAAAAGTAGCAAGCAGAATCCTTTAAAAAGTGAAAAACTTAAACAATTATGGTGTTACTATTTGTTTTTCTCATAGAAATGATATATTTTTGTCTAAGTTTTTTACTATATTCTTAGACATTTTAATTGACAGAAGGAACCCTTTGAAAAATGAAAAGAAATAATAATCGACATAAAAACAAGATCAATGACCTGAAAAGGACAAAATTATCCAATCAAATTTCTTGGTTTGGCCTCCTCGTATTTATGGTTTTGGTTTCATTGTCCTGCGGTTCAGACAATATGGATGTAGTTGACGAAGGTGTAAGAAACTCAGGTTACCAAAGCACACCAGTTAATAACGTTAACAACAATTCAGCAAATGATGAGTTGAAAGAATCAATAACCGCCATTCTTCTCGATAACGGGCACACTGAATTGATCGAAGCACTCGAATATGTCAATGCCGAAATTTATACTCAATTGATTGAGTTATTTGCTTCTCAAAACGTACAGCACACGGTTTTTGCACCGAATAATGAAGCTTTTTTTAAATTGTATAATTGCCTTGGAATGAAAACACAGGACATTTCTGAAATAGGAGACCCTGGGTTAATACGTGATATATTATTATACCACGTAGCAAAAGGAAGACAAGATGCCAACACCATTATACCAAGCGAAAACGAAAGAGAAGTGGAAACTTTATTTGGAAAAGCTCTAACCGTAAAAAATGACAGAACAGTTCAAAGTGTTGGCAGTATAGCCATCATCGGACCGAATGATGCAGATAAAATAGCAAAGAATGGTATCGTACATGTCATTAGTGAAGTACTTTTACCCATTGATCTTGCATGTCAGGGAGCGAATCCCTAGGAAACTTCTTACTAACTAGAAAAATCCGTTTTGGCCGCTATATGCGGCCTTTTTTTAGCTGATCACCTGGTATACGATAACCGGTTCCGATCTATTCTTCATTTGGATCGGCCCAATTTTCTCACATTTAAAGGATTCCTTGACTTTCTCGTAACTTTCTTCTGTGATCAGAATTTGACCGTTTTGAGCAGCTGATTGTAATCGAGCAGCAAGATTCACTGCATCCCCTATTACCGTATGATCAAGTCGCTTTAAGGTTGAAGATCCAATATTTCCCCAAACCATGTCCCCGCTGTTAATACCAATGGAAACTTCGGGTTTGAAAGATTCAATTCCAATACCAATGTCAGCGTTTTCTATTGCCGTTCGTATATCAACACAAGCTTCGATAGCCCTGTCCAGATGAAAGTCACCACTAAAAAAGGCCATCACGGCATCACCCAAAAACTTATCTACATTACCGTCTTGTTTGATAATCTCCTTCACCATGATGTCAAAGTATGCGTTTAACATTTTTACAACCTTATCCGCAGGTTCCTTTTCGCTTATACGGGTAAAACCACATATATCGATAAAAACGACGGTACCTTCCACGGATTCGTTAACCATTATGGCCGACTCATATTCTCGACTTCCCATGAAATTGAGCACGTTCTGATCAACATACATCTTTAAGATATTGTTTTCTTTTACCGCTTTCAAAGTTTCCCTGAGCTGTCTGGCATGCTTCAAAGTCTTTTCCATGGTAAGGGTGAGATCCTTGAAATTAATGGGCTTAGTTATAAAATCAAAAGCCCCTCGGTTCATGGCTGTCCTGATATTTTCCATATCTCCATATGCAGAAACAATCACCGCTTGAATCAATGGGCTCATTTCGTTTAATTTCGTCAATAAAGTAAGCCCATCCATCTCAGGCATATTGATATCACTTAACACAATATCAACTTCAGGATCCTGCAGGATTTTCTCCAACGCATCCAGGCCGTTTACAGCAAAAAGAAATTCATATTCTTTTTTTCTGATTTCCTTACGAAACTTTTGTTTGATCAGTATTTCAAGATCTGTTTCGTCATCAACAACCAAAATTTTCGCCATAACTAAATATTTAAAAGTTCGTTTTTCAAAAGTTTAAAATCCAGGGGTTTCGTTAAAAAGGCGTCAGCGCCTAATCTTTCAGCCGCTTTTCTGTTCTGTTCATCTCCATAAGCAGTGATCATCATGACCACAGGAGGAGGTTTATACAAGTTTTTCTTAATATGCTCCAAAAGTTCCAGTCCACTCATTCCAGGCATGTTGATATCCGATAAAATCAAAACAGCTTCCTGATTGAGTTTGTCCAGGGTTTCGACGGCTTCCTCACCAGAGAACGCAAATACAAAAGTAACATCTCCTTTTCTGATTTCCTTTCTGAATCGCTGCTCGAACAATATCTTGACGTCCCTTTCGTCATCTACTACTAATATTTTCATCTTTCTATATTTTATTCATTTCTATTTTAACCAATCGGAAGCAAAATGCTAAAGGTTGTCCCTTTATCTTTTTTCGTTTCAACTTGTAATTCTCCACCATGGGCTTTTACAATATCATAGCTTAATGACAAGCCTAGCCCTGTACCCTGCCCTGTGGGTTTCGTGGTAAAAAAGGGTTGAAAAATTTTATCCAGTATTTCTTTTGGAACCCCGTTGGCATTATCTTTTACCATAATTTTTATATTCTTCGCTAATTTTTCAGTACGAACTGTCACCCTCGGTTCGTAATCTTTGGCTCCACCTTTCTTTTTTTCATCAACCGCATGAAAAGCATTGGTGATCAGATTGAGTACAACCCGGCCAATATCCTGAGCAACTATATTTATTTTGCCTATTTGCTCATCAAATTCAGTTTTCATTGTAGCATTGAAAGACTTGTCTTTGGCTCTTAATCCATGGTATGACAACCTTAAATATTCATCGCACAGAATGTTTATATCTACAGGCTCCTTTTTACCATCACTGCTCCTGCTATGCTGCAACATCCCCTTAACGATCGAATCAGCTCTTTTTCCGTGGAAGATAATCTTCTGTTCATTCTCATCAATATCTTTGGATAGTGATTTGACCTCATTCAGATTACCCTTTTCGAGTTCTTCCAGCATCTCTTCAATTAACTCAGAATTTACTTCAGAAAAGTTGTTGACAAAGTTCAGCGGGTTTTGAATCTCATGGGCGATCCCCGCAGTTAGTTCCCCTAAAGAAGCCATCTTCTCAGATTGAATGAGTTGGGACTGTGTCGCCTTTAACTCTGTTAAGGTTTCCTGAATTCTTTCTTTTTGTTTTTGAAGAATTCGATTCGCCTTTTGTCTGTTTTTATTATTTCGATACAAAATCAAACTTAAAAGCAGAGCAGTTAAAAGAGCTCCTGCGATACTGATGATCCATAATCGCTGAGCCTTATTTTCCTGCTCCCTCAATTCTTGTTCCTGTTCCAGCAAGTCAATTTCCTTTTCCTTTTTTTCAAGAACTGACCTTACTTCATTACGCATGATCAGGCTCGCAACCTCGGCCTCTTGAGATTCCTTGATCAGGTTGGCATAATTTTTTAAATGTTTATAGGCGAGAATCTCATTATTTCTTGCGTCATATATATCAGACAACAATAAATTCAAATTTCTATTCAATCTCAGATTGCCGCCATCCAGGAGTTCTTCACTTTTCAACGCATACTTCAAGGCATTGTTATAGTCCTTAATCTGATAATAACAATCCGCGAGACGAAAGGCCTCCCACTCATCACTTTGAAACCTGTTTATTCTCAAGGATATTTCCAAGGCATTTTTCAAGAGGGGAATGGCATCTTCGAATTTTTTTTGATCCAAAAGTATATGACCTTCAACACTGTAGTTATCTGCCAGAAAATGCTCCTTGTTTTGCTCGGTAATCAATTCCTCCATTCGATCTCGGTAATAATAGGCCTTGATATAATTTTTAGAATCATACATTGTCCACATTGCCCTGTTATACTCTGCAAAATTGTTCAATTTCAGACCATGTGTTTCGATAATTCTGATCCTGTTCTCCATAGCTTCCGCAGCTTTGGAAAACATCTCCAAATTAGTATAAAGGTTGGTCATCTCTGAATAAACACTTGCCAGCAACAAATAATCCTCGATGGATTCAAAAAAATCAATACATTTTAAATAGTGCTCTATGGCAACAGTCTGCTTATTATTTCTCGCATAATAATTGGCAAGAATAAAATTTAAAGGGCCGGTTTCAGAATTGTCCTGAATGGAAGCCACAAGTTTTTGTATTTCATTATCGATCCTCTGCATTTCATCATTATCTCCCATCCTATAGGCAAGATAGGTTCCGTAGGAATAATATAGAAAAATCGGATAAAGTTCTTCAAGTTCTTTGTAAATATCGATCGCTTCAGCATGTACAGATTTTAACTCAATAAATCTTTCATTTCCAAAATAATAGTATCCCAAATGAGTATAAATGGTCGCTAATATTTCTCTTTGGTCCACATCCTTGAAATGCTCCAGAGCGTCTATCAACTTTTTACTGTATGCATCGGTTATTGGGTCGGGATATCCTTCAGGAACCTGCACTTCAGCAAATGAGTCACTTTTACTGAGTTGGGCATTTAACATTCTCGCCTTTTGATGATGAAAGGCTACCATGTCCCCATCACCCAAAAAAGCGGCCAGAGTTTCATGATACAGAACCTCCCCTTCTTTATATCCTATTTTTTTTGATAATTGTATAGCTTTTATTGTTGCTTCGAATCCCTGTATTAGCTCTCTGTTGTAAAAACTAAGTCGTGCGAATTCATTAAGAAGTCTGACTCTCTCAGTATCCTCTTTAGAACTCTCTTTCAACAAAGTTTTTAAACTATCTATTTTAACAGGATCCACATAGAGTGTATCTTGAGCCCGGCAAGGGGAAAAATAAATGCAAATCAATACAACTACTAACTTAACTGATCTCATATTCTATATTGGTAAAATAATTTTAAACTCCGTTCCTGTATTCTCTTTAGTTTCAACGCTCAGCTCTCCTCCATGGGCCGTTACAATATCATAGCTTAAAGATAAGCCTAGTCCTGTTCCCTGCCCGGTGGGTTTGGTTGTAAAAAAGGGTTGAAATATTTTATCAAGGACCTTTTCGGGAATACCATTTCCGTTATCAACAACCTTTATTTCAATATTTTTCCCTACTTTTTTGGTTCCAACAGTCACTGTCGGTTCATAATTTTCAATACCGGATTTCTTTTTTTCATCTACTGCATAAAAGGCATTCGTGATCAAGTTGAGCACCACCCTGCCAACATCCTGAGCAACTAATTTTATTTCGCCAATACGCTTATCGAAATCTGTTTTCATGGTAACATTAAACGATTTGTCCTTTGCTCTTAATCCGTGGTAGGCCAACCTCAAATATTCATCAGCCAGGGCATTGATATCAGTAAGTTCCTTTTCTCCATCGCTCCCCCTGCTATGATGCAACATTCCTTTCACTATAGAGTCCGCTCTTTTCCCATGATGGTTTATTTTTTCCAGATTCAGCTTTAGATCTTCCGATATACCTTTCACTTCTCCAAGATCCCCCTTCTCTATTTCTTCATTCAACTCATCCAAAAGTTCGTTACTGACTTCCGAAAAATTATTGACAAAGTTCAATGGATTCTGAATCTCATGAGCAATACCTGCGGTGAGCTCACCAAGCGAGGCCATTTTTTCTGATTGAATCAGTTGAGCCTGGGTGCTTTTGAGTTCTGCATAGGCTTTTTCAATTTCCCTGGCCTGAGCCAATTCTTTTTCCTGGGCATTTTGCCTCTCAATTCTCAACGTTCTTGCCTTCTGAAATTTATGAACCTGAAGCGCAATTAATCCTGCAAACAGAGCATAAACAACATAGGCCCACCAAGTAAACCACCACGGCGGAGCGATAATTATCCGGATACTAGCACCCTCTTCATTCCAGATGCCATCTGCATTGGAGCCCCTAACTCGAAACACATAATTTCCTGGAGATAAATTTGTATAAGACGCTTCCCTTTGTTTTGAGGGAGATGACCATTTATTGTCATAATTTTCCAGTTTCCAGGAATAGAGATTTTCTTCTGATCTTAGATAATGTAAGGCCACAAACTCAAAACTCAAATCCTTTTGCCAATGCTTCAATTTGATTTCAGTGGTATAAGAGACAGCTTCCTTAAAAATAGAACCATCCGGAGCTGAATATAACGAATCTAAAATTCCAACAGAAGTTATTAAAACAGCCGGCTGGGTTGAATCCTTTTTAAACAAATAATTTGGAACAATCCTGTTTAAGCCATTCGCACCACCAATCCAGATATCTCCGTTACTCGTTTTTACGGCAGGGTTCCACCTACCATTTTTTTGATATCCATCTTTCTCAAAGTAACTTGTATAAGTTTTAGACAAGGTGTCAAAAACCGACAAGCCCCTTTGTGTTGGAATCCATAACCGTCCCTGATCATCCATGACAGCATTATTGGCATCATTATGCAGCAGACCTTTTTCCTCACCAAATAGCTCTACATCATTCACTCCGGGACCCACCAGTGCTAATCCTCCTCCACTGTAGGCTATCACCCATACCCTTCCATTTCCTGCCTTTTCATGCAACTGAACACTAGGTAGATCAAATTCTCTATTGTTTCTAAAAAAAACATCTGACTCGCGATCATATAAACACAACCCTCCATCTGTTCCAACCCACATTCTGCTCATATCATCTTCATAGATACCTCGAATTTCATTATTTATTAAAGTTAAAGTATCGTTTGCACTGTATTGATAATTCTTAAATCTATTTTGTTCCTCCAAATATTTATAAAGTCCGAAATCATTATTTCCGGGATCTCCTAACCACATATCTCCTTCAGAATCTTTAAACAGATAACTGATTCTATCACTCATCAATCCATGTTCATCTTTGTTTCGAGGTTCGAATTTTGCTTCAATTGTGAACGATTCACTATTCAATACGTAAACCCCCCTATTTCTAATAGATGCCCAAATATTCCCAAGTCTGTCTTCACTAACCTGAACCTCATTTCTGTCAGAAACAGTTTCAAAAATCTTAATCCTGTCAAATACCTGTTTTTTTTCATTGAATAGGAAAAGGCCACTGTGCGAGTTTCCCACCCATATTCTACCTTTGGTATCCTCATGTATAGAGCTTATTGGACCCAAATCTTTTTTACGGCCATCGGAATCATTAAAGCAATACTGATGGAAATTATTATTTGGAAGTTTTAGAGCGATACCTGATTCCGTTCCGACCCAAAGCCTGTTCTTAGTATCTTCAACTAAATGGTATATTGTATCTGAAGGTATCCAGAATTCATCTTGTGCATTTTGAAGATATAAGTCTATCCTTCTTGCCTTTGGAGATTGTTTATAAAAATAAGGACGAGTAGCAAGCCATTTAAGGCCTGTTTTATCTTCAAGTACTTTGATAGGGTTACCTCTGGAAGGTAATTGATTTTTAAAATCAAAAAACTGATTATTATAGTATTTAAAAGAATGTGTTGAATGCTCATAATAAACAAAGGCATAGTCTCTTTCTTCGCAATAGGCTTGGAACCAAATTCCTTTTGAATCTTGAATAAGCGGAAATAATAACCAACAATTATCTATACCCTTTATGAAATCCAAGGATTCCTTACCCCAAGTATATTTTGAGACCTTTTGATTATAAGGATTTACCACCGTTATGTTCCCTCCATCCTGAAGTAACCAGAACTGACCTTCTGAATCCCCGAAAGCAAATATCAAAGGATCAGAAGACAGCAATTGACCATTCCCTACAATATTTGTATAACTCTTATTTGCTTCATTTTTTACGGGATCCCAAATATAAAATCCTTTGATTCCATTTAAAACAAAATGTTTTTTACCATTGACAATACCCTTCAGGGTATCCTTGACTCCCGTTCCGGGAATGACAGAACCTGTAGGGATAACTATTTCAAAAGTATCTTTTTCTCTATTAAACACTCTTAATTGACCCTTATCTTCAAGAAGCCAAATACTTTTATCTATATCAGCTTCTAAAATCCTAAAGTTTAATACTATTTCGTTATACTTGAATCCTTGAATTATGTATGGATAAGTCTTAATCGAATTCGTCTTTGTATTTATTCTTGCAACGACAGCTGTGTCTCCATCCAATGAGCGGCTCACGAACCAAATATTATCATTTGAATCCTCAAATTGCAATCTATTCATTTCAAAAGGGATTCCTGTTGGATCTTTAGAGTTCCGAAGAAAATTATTAAATCTTTCTGTTTTTGGATCATATGATGCTATGCCTCCTTGATGTAATCCTCCGAGCCATAGTTTTCCATCCCTGGATTTTATAATTCCTCCACCTAAATGTCTAAACTTAAGTTTGGTCGAATCATTAATGTTTCTATCTCCTCTTATCACCTTGATATCATAACCGTCAAATTTTACCAGTCCATTTTGCGTAGTGGCCCAAATAAAACCTTGATCATCCTGAATCATAGAAGTAACATATTCTTCGGGAAGTCCTTCTTCCACCCCATATTTTTCGAAAGCAATTTTCTCTTTTTGAGCCATTATGCCTATAGGGACCAATAAGAACACCACAAGAATGGTTAATGCTGATTTAAATGACTGTTCTTTCTGTCTCATTAATTTTCTTTTAGGTTCAGTTTAGATCGGTAAAATTATTTTTAATTCAGTTCCTTCTTTCTCGCTTGATTCAACCTTTAATTCTCCCCCGTGAGCTTTCACAATATCATAACTTAAAGACAGGCCCAAACCTGTTCCCTGTCCGGTGGGTTTCGTCGTAAAAAAGGGTTGAAATATTTTATCCTGCACTTTCTTTGGTATCCCATTTCCATTGTCTTTCACAACAATCTCAATAGCTTTACCCACCTTTTTAGTGCTTACTCTGACGATTGGGTCATATGGTTCAGCAGATGCTTTTTTCTTCTCAGAAACAGTATGAAATGCATTTGTAATCAGGTTAAGAATTACCCTGCCAATCTCCTGAGGAACAACTTTAATTTTCTCCAGATTTTCCTCTAAATCGGTTTCCATTCTCGAATTAAAAGATTTGTCCTTTGCTCTCAATCCGTGATAAGCCAGCCTTAAATATTCATCAGCCAGGGCATTGATATCAATGAGTTCCTTTTCTCCGCTGCTACTCCTGCTATGCTGAAGCATTCCCTTCACAATATCACTGGCCCGATGTCCATGATGATTTATCTTTTCCAGATTTTGCTCGATATCCTTCGTGATTTCCCGAACCTCTTCCAAATCTCCATTATCAAGTTCCTCTATCATTTCAGTCAAAAGTTCATGACTTACCTCCGAGAAATTATTGACAAAGTTCAATGGATTTTGGATCTCATGTGCAATTCCAGCAGTCAACTCACCTAAAGAGGCCATTTTTTCGGACTGAATCAACTGTGCTTGTGTCTGTTTAAGATCGACCAGTGTTTTTTCTATTTTTTTATTCGCCAACTCGAGTTTCTTAAAGTCATCATATCGGGAATAGGCTGTTGAAAAGGCGTCTGCAAGGTTATGTGCCAAATTTAATTCATCCTTGTTTAAAGGTACTTCACTCCCCACATACAACATCCCTTGCAGAAAAGGAAGGAAATGGAGATGTAAGTTTGTAGGTCGATTTTCTGTGGTATAATTTTCTTTGGATGATATAGCTCCTCGATTCATTAAAATTTTTGTCGATTCAATAAAGGCTGATTCATCCCAAAAATCTGTATACATTTCTTTCTTCCTCCAGTGAGGTAACAATTCAGTAAGAGGTTTTGTATCATCAAATGGCAGATCGAAAGAGGCGATAGCCTTTCCGTCAGGAGTAGATAAATACGTTTGAACCATTTGCTCTTCTTCGTTCATGATAAAAACGCCACATCGGATAAAAGGAACATTGAGAGTATTTAATTCATTCCAGATCAAAGGTGTTATCCTTTTCAGATCCTTTGTGGTCCGCATAGAGGCAATTTCTGCCCTGACCCTGTCAACTGAGGCATGTTTAATAGCCTCCCGTGCCTGTAATTCGGCTTTTTGCAGATCAAGGAAACGTGTGTAGGTTTGCTCAAAAACTTTTGCAAAGCGTAGCAATAGTTTCATCATTTCCTCGGGAATTGGCTCATGAGAGCTCAACATTAAGTAGCCATTTGAGAAAAAGGCCGAATGTTGTACCCTTCTTCCCCGGAACTGAGATGCATCTATTTCCATCTGAGTATCTTCTCTGACAAATTGCACCCATTCTTCTAATTCTTTTCCCTGAAGGTCTACCACGAATGACTCCTCCCCTTTTTTCCATGCCTTGTAAGTTTTAGACATACAAGTAGGTTCGTCAATTGAAAAATCATGTACATGATCTACAAGGATTCCGTTTTGGTCTGTAGCCCATAATTCAAACAATCTTTTGTCCTCGTTATAGATGGCAATACTAATACGATCAGGAATAACTCCCAAGAGATCAAATTGCTCAAACAAAACCTGTGCGGTCTCAGCGAGTTGTTTACTTTCATGCATTGCCATGGTACTCGCCCTGACTCTTTCAAGGGCCAGTTCTATCTGTGCCTCTTTTGACTGATTCTCCGCTTTTTGAAGATCCTGGAACCTTGTGTAGGTCTGTTCAAAAACATTGGTAAAACGCCTAAATATTTCATGGGCATCAGGGTCTTTTTCATATGTGATAAACAATAAAAAGCCTTTGCTGAATTTACAGAGATGATTGATCTGATAGGTTGGCAAAGAAAGGCCAGCATCATCCAGGTGCTGAAAGGTCTCCTTTAGTTCCGGTAAAGATCTCATATAATTATAATGCCTCTCCAATGCCTTGCCCTTTAATTCCTGAACAAAAAAAGTATCTTCACTTTTTAAGAATTTCCCCATGGCTTGAAATGAAGCCTCTTTAGTAAAATACAGAGGAAAAGGATCTTGCAACTCCCCTTCGCTGCTCATCCAGCACTCGCTTTGAGTTTTACGTTCATTAACAATATTATATCCGGCGCTCCATGCATTAATTCCTAAACCTTGTACTTCCAAAAACAATAAATTAGCCGCATCCTGGAGCTCTTGACTTGACTGCATAGCCATGGTTCGAGCTCTAACTTTTTCCAGCGCCGCTTCAATCTGTGCCTCACGCGCTTGTTTTTCCGCTTTTTTAAGGTCAAGAAAACGATTGTAATTTTGTTCAAAGACCTGGCTGAAACGCTTTAAAATTCCTTTGTTTTCTGTGGACAAGGGCTCCAGACCAGCCGTTTGTATCAATCCGTATTTATTAAAGGAACCCGAAAGGATAATCTGCTTAGGAGCCTTCATGGCATTCTTCACTTTTCTTGGCAATTTTTTGAAAAACCCTTCAACCAGAATTTCATCCCAGTTATCTTTGTTCTTTCCCTTTAGATCGTATTCCCATTCGGCCAACTGAAGTTTCCAGCTTTTGATGTAATTTTTATAAGCAGGATGATTATGATAAGGTACGTGATAATGATCCGCACGATCAGGGTCTTCTGAATTTGTCATCCATGCCACTGCAGATTCATCCTCTTTATTGAAAATCCATAAAAGACAACGGGTCAACTCCATATCAAGTCCTTGTAATTCCTTAAAAACCGTGATGATAAGATCACCAAGTTCATCTGAGTTCATCATGGTCATTGCTCTGTTCCTGACACGTTCCAGCGCAAGTTCTATTTGTGCCTCTCTGGATTGTTCCTCGGCTTTCTGAAGGTCCAAATACCTTCTGTACGTCTGACCAAAAACTGCTGCAAATCTGGATAGAATTCCAGATGATTCCTTTGTAATAGGATTCTCTGAAAAAGCAAATAGAATTCCTGAAGAATAAAAGTAACTTTGATGATATTCCTGTTCAGGAAGGGCTTCTAAATTTGCATTAAAAGGATATTCAGGTTCTTTGTTTAATGCCTCGTAATACTTTCTAACATCTTTTTTTGAATAGTAATACGAATATTCATCATCTCCTCTTTCCCAGGCTTTTTTAAGGCCTACCAGCATCGGATGAATTGTCATATTCAGCATTCCGACTCTCAGCTCTACTTTTCCGTCAGGGCTCGCGTTCACAGATCGGGTTTCCATTCTTTCATGACCTTCCAGAATTCCAAGCCCGCATCGCATGGAACTGTCAAGGCCCAAATTCAATACTTCTTCAAATAAGGTAATGACGATACCCTCCATGTCCTTGCTATTATGCATGGACATAGTCTTTGAGCGAACTCGTTCCAATGCTGCTTCGATCTGGGCCTCTCTTGTCTGAGCCTCTGCTTTTAGGAGATCAAGAAAACGAGTATAAGTTTGTTCAAACACCTTTCCAAATCGCTTAAAGATGTCCCAGGATTCAGGACAGGGTTCAAAAGTAATGAACATGAGACTGACCTCTTCACCAAACACATAATGGTTGAATTGACGAGATGGCAATGTCATTCCTGATTCCTTTATTTTCTCAAAATTTAGCCTGGCCATACCCGCCATGATCGCATAAATCTCTTCAAGATAAGTTCCTTCCAATTCAAAAACATGAAAATCTTCTCCACTGTTCCTGGCTTTGGCTAAATCAGCAAAAAATGGATGGGCCTTACAGTCAACTTCGTAGGGTTCAATAAAACCATATTTAAGACTGACCCTGTCAACAAAAGAATTATTATCCTTATTCCATATATTAAACCCGGTGGTCCAGGTCTCAATTCCTAATTCTTCGACTTGTTGAAATAACAATTCTGCCGTTTCACCCAGTTCTTCACTTTTTTGCATGGCCATAGTCCTTGCCCTTACGCGCTCTAAGGCCAATTCAATCTCAACTTCTCGAGCCTGTCTTTCTGCATTTTGCAAATCAAGAAATCTTCTGTGTGCAAGATCGAAAACGCTTGCAAAACGCTCCAAAATCTGAATGTCCTTCTCTGGAGGGTTCCTTACAACACCTGGTAAACTATACCCTATTTCACCGTGTGTGGTACGTGCCATGACAAAGGTTATCCCTCCAATATGCCTGATATCGTCCAGAGTTGGAGCATTAGGATCTACCTGCTGGAAATTTCCCAAAGTGATCATCTTATCAATATAATCCACTGCCTCTTCAACTTCTAAGGCTAAGATCATACTTGGTTCATCATTAGCTTCCCATTCATCCATTCCCTTATAATGGCTATGGAAATCTCTTGGTAATTCCATGATCATCCCTATCTTGCTGCCATCACCAGAAGTCATTGCTTTTTCAAACTTATCCGGGAGCCACATCATATGCCAGAAATAATCTGCCCTGTGACCAAGCTGAGTAAATTCTTCTCGCATCGAAACAACGATATCAAGTAAATCCGAAGACTTCTTCATAGCGGTTACCTGAGAACGAATCCTTTCAAGGGCCGATTCAATTTCAAGTTTTCGATTCTTTTCTTCAAGTTCAAGGGTTCTTCTTTTTATCGCTTCTCTTAACTCCTGATTTTCGGCATTCACTTTATCATAGCCAATGGTTTCCCCTTCATCCGTTTTAGAATCGGTAGTTGAAAAATGCTGGTAGATAAAGCGCCATCCCTCTTTCTTTTCCTGAAGTGTAGAAGTGAATCTGAACCTTCCGTAATAGGTCCAGTCCTTATGATTCAAAAACCAGGCATCAAAAACATGGGTAAGAATGACGAGTTCTCCAAACTTCTCAACGATTCTCTTCTCATTTCTCAAATCTGTTTTACCCGAAAACTGATGGGCCGTCTTACGGAAGAAATCCGTGGCATCTTTTCGGTTTAAAAATTCTTCGTTATTGGTAGAACCGATGAAATGATAGCTGTCATCCAAAAAGGAATCATAAGTTTCTATATCCCCGTTCAAATAACTGTGAAGCCAGGTATCGTATACCTTGAAAATTTCTTTCTCTTGTGAGGGGGTAGGTTTCATGTTGATTTCTTGGTAAAAAGGATATTTCTGAAAATGATGAATAAAAATTCTTATTCAATACTCCTCAAAAAGATTTCTTTATAACAATCTCACTACCAATATCGGAAATAAATTCCAAAGTTCCGTTAAACTCTCTTGTGAGCAACATTTTTAACGTTTTATGGATCTTTCAATCTTCGAAAGAATGAACCCATAAAATTCACTCGATAACAAAAACATGGTTTTTGAAAAGTATTCTGATAGCTACGTCCTTGTTTAGTGGTTTTGTAACATAAAAATTGATATACTTATTATGGACTTCAATTCTCAAGTCGGTTTTAATTGTAATTGATCAGGGTTTCGTAGTCACATTTTCATCCAACAAAAAGTCAGTTCTAAAATAGATAATTTATGGATTAAAATGGAAATCACAGATACGGTAAATCCATAACTCCGCATCCTAAATAATCTGGATTGATGAGATGGTCATTGTTTAAAATTTTCTGTTTTCAATTGGCATTAATGTGGCCTGGAGTTGGAAAGATCTATGCTCAAATCGAATCAACCCATAAGGATATTCAATTTTACGAGCCTTCAAATGAAGTGAAGACTAATTTTTTAAAAGATCTTTTAAAATCCAAGAATCAAAACAAACAGGACAGCCTCAGACAAATTCCTGAACTGAATCTTGGAGGTGCACTCAGGCTGAATTATGCTTATAAAGATTACGACGACGAGAATAAAGACAGGTTGGGGGATTTTGGTTTTGAAATGTTCAGGATTGACGCAGACATAACGTATAAGGATATTTTTTTTCTTGTAGAATTTCGCTGGTATACTGATTTCAATGCGATTCGTCAGGGTTACTTTGGTTATCATGTTACGGATAACACTTCTTTTCAAATTGGTATACACCAGGTTCCCTTTGGAATGTTGCCTTATGCCTCGCATAGCTTTTGGTTTAATGCAACCTACTACCTGGGCTTTGAAGATGACTATGACACAGGTGTTAAATTGATTCATGACAATGAAAAATGGAACCTACAGGCCGCATTTTACAAGAATCCCGAATACACGGATTCCGAGCGCTATGGAAGGTACTCCTTTGACCTGGTCACCGATGAGGTTCAAACAAATGAAGAAATCAATCAGTTTAATCTAAGAGCAGTTTATAAATGGCGTCTGAATAATCATTTTTTAATGAATCTGGGCGCTTCGGCAGAAACAGGACAGATCTATAATAAAACAACAGAAAAAAAAGGCAATCGACGTGCATTTTCTTTTCATAGCAACATGTTCTATAAAAAATGGAATTTTCAGTTGCAATGGATCAATTATGAATTCAATCCCAAAAATCCAGAGGGCATAAGTGAGAAAACGGTACAATTTGGCGCCTTTATGTTTCCTTTTCTCGTAAGCTCAAAAGCCAATGTCTATTCATTTAATATTGCCAAACAGATTGATATAAAAGGAAAATACCTCGACAATATGAAACTATATCTCGATACAAGTATGGTTCAGCCAAAAAGAGATTTTGGTAGTGCATCGAAGCAAATCGTTGTTGGAACCACATTAATAAAAAGAGGTCTTTATGCCTATTTTGACTACATCTTTGGCCAAAATATGTGGTTTTCAGGAGGTCCCGGTATTGGATTATCACATCCTGAGGATCAGAACTGGAATTCGAGGTTGAACATAAATTTAGGATACTATTTCTGATGGGTTTAAAACGAAACTAATGATGACAGAGATGAAACTTTTAAGAACATTGAGAATTGATTTTTTTTCAATCTTTCTGATCATCTTTTTGGTCACAGGATCTTGGGCACAAAAAAATTTTCTCGAATTGACCGATGAGGAGTTATCATGGATTGAGGCTCATCCAACCGTTTATGTGGCCAATGAAACAGATTGGCCTCCGTTTGATTTTATAGCTCAGGGACAGCCTGCCGGTTATTCAATCGATCTGATCTCATTGATCGGTCAAAAAGCGGGAATGAATGTTGAATTCGTCACGGATACATGGAACAATTTACTCGAACGATTTAAAAGAGATGAAGTTCAAGTTCTTCCTGCTGTTTTTAAAGATGATGAACGTAGTGAATACATGATCTTTACCTCAAGTTATTACATACAACCTTCAATTTTAGTAACTAACATCAATGATACGATTAACTCAATCCATGATCTTACAAATAAGAATATTGCAGTTATTAAAGGATTCGCTATCACTACTGAGCTCGAAAGTAATTATCCCGAGATCAATGCTGTTCAGGTAAAATCTGTAAAAGATGGCCTTCTTAAGGTTTCAACCGGTGAGCTGGATGGATTCGTGGAAAGTATCGGTGTGGTTTCCTACTATCTTGAAGAAAACTATATACCAAACCTAAAAATATCCACCGATGTTCCGTTGGAGAAGATGGAATCTCCTCCATTATACATAGCTGTCCACCAGAAAAACACTATTCTACACGGTATACTTCAAAAAGGACTTGAAAGCATCTCTCAGGATGAAATGAAAGCCTTAAGAGAAAAATGGATAACTTCTGAATCAATGGATGAGGATGAATCTTTTAACTTTTCATATCTCATTTTTAAAAGTATCGCCGTTATTGCACTTTTGTTTATAATCGGGCACTATTCTATTAAGTATTTTTTCAAAAAAGTTGTCAAGGAAGAGATCGTCCTCGAAATAGGTTCTAGAAGATTTCGAATTATTACAATAATCGGAACTCTTATCATATTACTTGTTATCTCCTTTTTTGGTTACATGGCTATGGAACATAACAAGAATAAAATTCTTAATGATTTAGAAATAAACCTTGAAACTACACTTGAAAATACTCATGAAAGATTAAAGCTCTGGATTGATCATCACAAACTAATTGTTCAGGAGTTTGGCCGAGATCCGATTCTTGTGAAAGCTACTAATGAAATTTTGAGTATTCCCTTAGATAAGAAGTCATTAATTAGCTCAGAAGCACTTAAAAACCTCAGGAATTTTTATGTAGTTCATAAGGATGAACTTCAGAGCGTTGGATTTTTCATTATTGATAATAATTACATGAATCTTGCTTCATCAAGGGATGAAAATATTGGAGTGGAAAATTTAATCTATAAACAAAGGCCCGAACTTTTGGAAATGGTATTTGAGGGTAATTCTGTTTTTGTTCCACCGGTAGAGTCTGATGTGTATTTGAATGGAAACATCAGAAAAGAAATCAAACCAGCAAGTATCTTTTTCGTTTCTCCTGTAGAAAATGCTGAGGGAAAAATATTGGCTGCTTTAGCAATTAGACTAGATCCGTCAAAAGGGTTTTCAAAAGTCATGCAACTTACCAGAATCGGTAAAACTGGTGAATGTTATGTTTTCGGGGAAAAAGGAAGACTTTTGTCTGAGAGCAGGTTCAAAACTGATTTAAGAAATTTAGGTTTGATTTCCTATGACGAAGGGGATATACTGCAATTGGAAATCAGAAACCCCGGGGGGGATATGACGACAGGCTTTATTCCCGAATTACAGAGAAGCGATCAACCTTTAACCTTAATGGCCGCTGACGCCATAAAAGGGAGATCGGGAACTAATATGACCGGTTATAGAGATTATCGGGGTGTAATGGTTTATGGGTCCTGGCTTTGGGATAAAAAAATGAGTATGGGTATGGCCTCAGAAATAGATATGACGGAAGGTAATTCTACCTATACCACAATGCGGTTCACTGTACTTGGGGTCTTTGGCGGAGTCATAATTCTTATGATACTGGCCATTCTTTTTTCGCTTGAATTAGGTGAAAAGGCAAATTTAGCGTTGATCAATGCTAAAGATGAACTTGAAGACCGGGTTATTTCGAGAACCAAAGAATTGAACAAGGAAAAAGCTTTTTTAAAAATCCTGATCAATGCCATACCGGACATTATTTTTTATAAAGACACCAGCAAAAGGTACCTAGGCGCAAATTTGGCTTTTGAAAGGCATATGGGAATGAACATTCACGATCTGACAGGGAAAACGGATTTACAGATTCTTGAAAAAGAACGAGCCGAAAAACATTTGAATTCAGATGAAGTGGTTTTGAAAAAAGGAACTTCCGAGCTTTTCGAGTCTGTAACGATACTGCCCAATGGGAAACGAATTGTTGTTGAAACTTTAAAAACGCCCTATTTTTCAGAAGATGGGCAGTTAGCAGGGTTGATTGGAATTGGCCGTGATATTACAGAAAGAAAAGAAACAGAAGAAAAGATCAGAGCCTCTGAAAACAGATTTCGCTCGATCACTTCCACAGCAATTGATGCGATCATCTCCGCCAATAGGCACGGAATAATAGAATCATGGAATCCTGCAGCCACGAGGATCTTTGGATACACTGAAGAGGAAGCTTTGGGTCAAAATCTCGATATAATCATTCCCGAAAAGTATCATAAAGGTCATCATGAAGGGATGAAGCGCGTATTGAGCGGAGGAGAAAAAAGAGCAATAGGTCACATCGTTGAGATGGAGGGTAAGAAAAAGGATAATACTATTTTTCCCGTAACTCTTGCTCTTTCGATGTGGGAAGGCATTCATCAAATGAATTTCAGCGGCATCATTCGGGATATTACCAAAAGAAAGAAAAATGAAGCCTTAATGATGCAGGCGAACAAGCGAATGGAAGGTGAATTAAATGTTGGCAAGGATATTCAAATGAGTATGCTTCCTTTGACTTTTCCTGCGTTTCCCAACAGAAAGGAAATTGACATCTTTGCGCATTTAATCCCTGCTCGCGAAGTTGGAGGAGACTTTTATGATTTTAATTTTTTGGATGAAAATCATATTTGCTTTGCTGTTGGTGATGTTTCGGGGAAAGGAGTTCCTGCTGCATTGGAAATGGCCGTGGCAAAGACTCTGTTAAAATCAAACGCCGCAAATGACAGATCAACGGCCAGTATACTCACACAGGTAAATAATGAAATAGCAAAAGATAATGAGGCTTACATGTTTATTACGGTTTTTATAGCTATTCTAAATACAGATAATGGTAAACTCGTCTATTCAAATGCCGGTCATAATCCATCCTATATTATCGGTAAAAACCGTGATATTACCATATTGGACGAGCTACATGGGCCTGTGATAGGTGCTTTGGAGGAAATGACCTATAATGAAAGTACATTATATCTTGAAAAAGATGATATCGTCCTTGCCTATACAGATGGTGTTTCAGAGGCCCAGAATATAAATGAGGAATTTTATACCGTTTCCAGATTGACCAACTTAATAAAGACAGGTGAGTACGACTCAACGCGAAGTCTTATCGACCTGATTGTAGAAAATGTTAAACAATTTGAAGATGGAACAGAACAGTTCGATGACATAACAGTTCTTGCCATTCAATACCTTCAGGACAAAGAAAGAGATTCCAGTGAACATACTGCAATTAAAATTTTTAATAAAATTAGTGAAATGCCAAAGGTAATAGCTCATTTTGAAGCATTTGCGTCACACAATGATCTCACACCAAAAGCCATACAAAAATTTAATATCGTACTGGATGAGCTATTAAATAATATCATTTCTTACGCATACAACGACTATGAAGAACATATCATTAAGATAAAATTTCAGCTCAAGTATTTACGATTGATCATTACCATAGAAGATGACGGAATTCCGTTCAATCCTTTTAGAAACGAAGCTCCTGACATTAAACTATCTATATCCGAACGGAATATTGGAGGTTTGGGAGTTCATATAGTCAAAAATCTTGTAGATGAATATCATTACATTAGACAGTCTAACAAGAACATTATAAATTTAATCAAGTACAATGTTAATACCAATTCAATATGAGTTTAGAAATCAAATTGAAAGAAATACAGGATAAGATCGTCATTGCCTTTATTGGAACTCTTGATACCAATACTTCCCCTGTGGCGGAGGATGCAATTCTTGAATTACTGGATAAAGGAACAAAAAAAATGTTGATTGATCTCGAACAAACCAGGTACGTAAGTAGTGCCGGACTCAGAGTCTTTTTGGCAACGGCTAAGAGGATCATGGCCAATTCTGGCACTTTGACTCTGTGCCACCCTAATGAAATAGTAAAAGACATCCTCACGGTTTCAGGATTTAATACCATCATTGATGTGAGTCCAACCGTAAAGGATGCTTTGAACGATCACTAACTTTGGATCAGCAAAACATTGAAGTCCTTATTTTAAATATTCATGTTTGACCCAGTCAACTTCCATTACCCATTCCCCTTCCATAGCTGAGTCCGTAATTTTTGCATAATTTAAAATGGCAAACATGGGTTCCGGATACTTATCGCCTTCACCAACATTACGGTAAACTTCTTTACCATCCAAAAGATAAACAAGATCGCTTCCTTCCCACTCCACTGCGTATTCATGATATTCGTCCAAAGTTGTCTCAACGCCTGATCGCAACGACCACCAATCCCCTTTGTCACATTCTCCCAGATTTTTGATCGCCCCGGTAGTATAATGATTCTTGTCTCCATCTCCATGATGCTCAAAAATATCGATTTCACCTGATCCTGTCATTGGCCAGCAAATATTTTCATTTTCCTCCTGAACAGGTGATTCGTTGTTCTGAGCTCCAAGGATCCACCAGGCGGGAAACATACTTGGTTCGCTCTTACCAACTAAACGCAGTCTTGCAGTCCATCTTCCCTTGATAAATTCCTTTCTGTTTTTGGAGGCGATTCGCCCTGCTACATACTGGGTATCATCCTGTTGTTTACCAAATTTATCAAGGTTATCACATGGACGTTTTTCACCTATATTAATCACTTTGATTTTTAAGGTACCGTTACTGACTTCCCTGGTTCCGAATTCACCATCAGGCACATAACATTGTTTTTCATTGTTTACCCAGATTCTTTGATCCTGCCAGTTATCTGTATTGAAAGTCTCAAAATCATCAAAAAAATCAACTTCCCACACTGCAGGTTCCGTTTCGGATAATTTCTCATCTTTGTTATTTATTTCGAGCCCCATTGCCAAAAGGACAAATGCTATCGCGATCGTTAAAAAGTATTTCATTGCTTATGTTATAATTGATTACTATTGATTTTTTTGGACGATAAATCTTGTTTGAACCCTGTTGATTTTACAAATCAAAACAGGCTATGAAACATAAAGCGTAAAGATAAAAAACCTGTCACGCTCACAAAAGTAGAATCGTTTTAAATTAGGATATTTTTCATCTTTTAATCCAATAAAAAAGCACCTGTTTTTACAAGTGCCTTTTTTGATTGCAATAACTGAAAATGTCAAATTTTCAATTCAAATTTGAAGAAGCAAAAGTCAGAGATCTTTCAAGTCTTGAAAACATCTTATCAAAATGCCCTCCCTCAAAAGTTTCATAGTTATAATCTACTCCGGCAACATCTAATTTGGCAACAAAAGCCTCAACCATAGCAGTCATTTGAAGTTCATCGAGGGTGCCACAATCCAAATAAACACCGTTCAAAGAATTTATTCCATCAAGATAATCATCCAGCAAATTAAATGCACAGTTTTTTAACCAGCGCTCTCTCACTGCAGGGACTACATCTCCTGATGGATATTCAAATGGAAAATCAACCATAAAGGGAGGATTACCTATATTGGGTGACCAGGCAGAACTCATCGCATAGGCTGCACTGGTAAAGAATTTGTTGGGATCCGGGCCCTTTAAGCCGTCAGGGTTTTCAGCTATAATCAAAGCCCCCATCCCAAAAAATCCATCCAGATACAAGGCTCCGCTATGACCTGCAACAACACTAAAGACATCTGAATGCTTCATACCTAATTTCACCGCGCCATATCCTCCCTGTGAGAACCCGATTAGGGCTCTTCCGTCTTTATTGGATACTGTTCTGTAATTTGCATCAATGTAATTAACTACATCTTTTACGATAAAATCTTCAAACCCTCCATTTAGAATTGAATTCGAATAAAAACTAAAACCATAGGCACTACCTGCATCGGGCATGACTAGAATGGAGGATTTCATTTTGCCACTCAAAATCAAACCGTCAACCCAGGATCTGAATCCTTCATCAGGAAAATCGGGATAAATCTGGAACGGGCTGTTGCCACCAATATACGGGTCCCATTCCGTAATGTCAGTAAATGACTCGCTGGTAAATGGAAGACCATGTAGTAAATAGATAACCGGGTATTTTTTTGAAGGATTATTCTCATAACCTCGGGGTAAGTAAATTTGAATCTTTCTTAAATCAGTGTTTCCAATCGGGTTATCCTTCAGGGACAAACTCGTAAACTCTCTAAATTCCAGTTTACTTTCAGATATAGGTTCATTTTCATCATCCTGGCATGTCCACAGGAACAACACAACGGTAATTATTCCTGCAATGTTTAAAAGACTTTTCATATTAATCTGTTTATAGTTAGATAATAAAATTAACTACAGTAAGATTTATAAGAAATGATACGAATCAAGGAAGTAAATGATTCTAATCATCAAAGCTTTTTGACTAATAATTCAGAGCATTTATGAATCCCTTTATTGACATACTTTTATTCGTAAAGACTTTTCAGGAACAGGACTGTAAGCCTGGCACACGGCACAGGACTGAGGTGAATTATCAGTAACTATATCAAACTGAAATACATCACCTTCTTCTATGGATTCGGGAAAATCACACAAACTTCCCAAGGCAAAAACATTGTTGTAAGAATCATTTGTTGAGGGATTGATCCAGGTCTCTTCAATTAATTCGGGATCCACATCGCCACGAACTACTTCGATAACATAATTCATACATATGCCCTTCAAAACAAGTTTTCCTGTCAATGATCCGGATTCACATTCGAGAGTCTTGAAATTCGTATTTATAAAACTATATTCTTCATCAGCTATATTTTTATCTATGTCTACAGAGAACATTTCAGGATATCCATAATCCTCATTATATCGAACTTCCAGTTTATATGGAAAAGGATCACGATTTATCTCCCTCTCTATCTGATTAAATAGTTGGTCCACAGATAAAGCGAATTCCGGCAGCTCATCAACAAGATCGTTATTGAACATCATAAATTGATCCGGAGCATTCTTAATTTCAATGCTCCAGTTATTCCCTACATCTCCAAAATAGCAATAACAAACTTTGGACTGATCGAGCTTATAGTGATCTATATTTTGAGCTTCCCAAACGTCTTTGTTTTTGTTTAATAAATTCAACTGAACCTGACGTTCAGTCAAATTACTTCCATTATCATCACATGACAGGAATACAAAGAATCCGAGAAAAAACAAGATTAATTTATAATTCACCATTTTATACCTAATTAAATTGATCATCTGCCTATCAGATACACGAATCATGCCAACTAGCAAAATTTAAGTCCCTGAAGAACAAATCAAAATTAGTTTTAAATACTTAGCAAATAAACAAAAAAAAACACCTGCTAAATCAGGTGCTTTTTTTTGTTTCTAAATTTCATTAAAAACTTTCTCAAGTAAGGCCTTGGTTGCTTTTATCCCCTCATCTTCAGAAAGTTCAACACCTTCGTATTCAATACCAACATAACCTTTGAATCCTGACTCTTTTACAATTTTCATAATCCTCAGATAATCAGAATTAACCTCGTTACCGTTTTCATCAAATTGATTCGATTTGGCACTGACACCTTTTGCAAACGGTATGATTTCAGCCATTCCCTTGTACTTGTCATAGGATTCCTCACATCCGTCCGTGCCATATTTAACACAAAAGTTTCCAAAATCGGGAAGGGTCCCTACGTTTTCCATATCTATCTTTTTCATTACACCTGAAAGCCATGAACCATCAGAAGAATATCCCCCATGGTTTTCAACAATGATATTGATACCTTTAGATGCGCCATAAACACCCAGTTTTGAAAGCCCGTCAACAGCATTCGCGGCTACTTCTTCGGCCGTACCTTCTCCTCCGGCATTGACACGAATGGATCTAGCACCCAAAAATGCTGCCAGATCAACCCATTTATAATGGTCCTCAACGGCTTTTAACCGAACCTGTGGATCGGCGTCCGCCAGGTTACCAACCAGGTCACACATGATCAATCCAACCGACACGCCTGAATCTTCACATTTCTGTTTAAATTCTGACCAGTACTCCATGTCTTCTACCTTCGTAAAATAAAAGGTGTTGACTAACTCTATGGATTTAATTCCATAGCCAGCTGCCAACTCCGGAAAATCCATTGGGTCTGCCTCTCCCTTTAAAACCGAATCAGGTGATTCCTTGATCAACCTTGCAAATTCTCTCCAATCTGTTATGGGCCCGCCAAAGTATGTCTTGTGAAGGGACCATTGTGCAAGAGATATCTTAAAATCAGATTCCTTTTCATCAGATTTTTCAACAATATCTTTGTCTGTTTTTTCTTTATCTGAAGATTTTGGGCCCGAATTGCAACTTAGGAAAAAGGCCATTACAAAAACCATCATTATGGTTTTTAACATTTGAATTGAATGTGTCATGGTAAGGATTATTAATTATCTATTTTATTATCGAATTCCAATAAATGAATCCGACCCTAAAGGTATAAAAATTAAAAGCTGATCCATAAAAAAAACACCATGATCATTTGATCACGGTGTCTTTTATAGTAGTGATTTTTGGTTAAACCTGTTTAATCTTCCTCGTTATATGGAACTGCAATAGGTTCATCGACGTCAATTCCATCATCGATAATTATAACATCTCTTCCGTAATAAGGATTGGCCAGATACCTTGGATGTCCATGATGGTAGTGATTGACACTTCTGTGAGAACTTGAAGAAGTTGAATTACTACTTCCACAGCTTGATAAAAAGAACGATATTAAAACTAATGATACGACAATACTTTTGATTTTTGTTTTCATGATTCTAATTTTATAAGATTACTCTACATCTATACCTGGGTTTTTCTAGTTAAAAAACCCTAAAATTGAATTCACAAATGAAAAATATATACATCATGTGTTCGACTCCAAGCAAGTGTTAAGAAAAAATCTTGTTGATGTTATTGGTGAAGAGGGTGGGCCGGCGCTTTGACTTGGGAGAGACCTAAGTCCAAAAAAAAAACACCGACATTTGTCGGTGTTTAAAGCTCCTCCTCTTGGGCTCGAACCAAGGACCCTCTGATTAACAGTCAGATGCTCTAACCAACTGAGCTAAGGAGGAATCTCATTTTGTTTTGAGGTGTGCAAATATAAATGTTTTTAGAATTATCACAAACGTTTTTTAAAAAATATTTCAAAAAAAACACCCTCTTTTTAACTGTTTAAAATCAGCCTTCAAAAGAGGGGTCGTTTGTGTGAATCTATTTATTAAATCTTAACCGATACCTTCCTGTTTCTCATAAAATAATCGAAAAACAACAAGGAACTCAAAGCGAATATACTAAGCCCGAAGATTGGAGAGGTAAGTAAAGCCGGCAGCTCAAATGACAATGAATTTGAAAAGGCCCCGCCTACTTTTTGTACGGCTCCATCTATGGCTTCAGAAGCTGCAGCATTCTTTTCACCTGTCAATAACACATATGTAAAAATCGATCCTACAATAACACTTATAAGTATCCATATCTTTTTGCTGATAAGGGGTTTTTCAACTACTAAAGAGCTTGCCTTTTCTATTTGAGCCATCACTCTGTCTGTAAAATTCAATGAAGGAGATTCCATTGAGGTTCTTTTCAACAATGACCCAAGAGCTAATTCCTCTTTACTGTTTTTCGCTTCAATATGATTCATGATCTTATCCGTAAAGTCCAATGAGGGTTTTTCAGCCTTCAAACTCTCTCTAATCAACTTATCTATTTTGTTTTCTTCCTTCATAATATTGTCTTTACTTCCTCCTTTAATAAAAAGGATAATTCTGTATTCAGTTTTTTTCTGGCCCTGAAGAGTTTTACCTTAATGTTACTCTGGGTAAGGCCCGTAATCTTTTCTATCTCTTCAATGGAACTGTCATTCATGTAAAAAAGTGTTACCAGATAGGCATCTTTTTCAGGTAATCTGTCAATGGCTTCCTTCACATATTTCTTCCGTTCCTCTCCTTTTATGGCATCTATCTGGGGAGATTCACTTCCTTCTGAATAGTTGTCCACTACATAGTCGTCGATATCTGAAGTAGCCACTTTCTTCTTTCTGATTTTTGTAATCGAATTTCGATACACAATTGTATACAACCAGGTTGAGAACTTTGAATCTCCTTTAAAACTATCGAGTTTCTCATAAGCCTTTAAGAAACTATCCTGAGCCACTTCTTCAGCATCCTCATGATTCTTAACAATCTTCATGGCGAGGGTATACGTCATATCCTTATACTTGTTGATTAAGTATGCGAATGAATTCGTGTCACCCTTTAACACCTTTTCGATATAGACCTGATCAGCATTTTTATCCATATACTTATAAGACACTTTATTAGGAGATGAGGTTACAAGTTACGTCAAAAAAAATTTTTAGAAAAAAGTGTAACCACAATTTTAAACCTGTCGTCATAGTTAGAAAGAAATTAATTTAAACTAAAAAACATTTTATCATGGAAGCAGTATTGATCCCGTTAATAGTATTCGCATCAATTTTTGGTGTCTTTTATATTTTCCTTAGCACAAGAAACAAGGAAAGAATGGCATTAATTGAAAAAGGTGCAGATGCCTCGCTTTTCCAAACCAAAAAAACCCACAGGTCCAATCTTACTTTGAAATTTGGTATGCTGGCGGTTGGTATAGGAATAGGAATCCTCATTGCCTCACTAATTGAAACCTATACGGTTATGGATGAGGAAGTAGCTTATCCTTCAATGATCTTCTTGTTTGGTGGTTTGTTCCTTGTAGCAAACGCCATGATCGAAAAGAAAGACAAGATTGAGGAATAAGAAAAAGAATGAAAAGAGTCTACAAAAAAAACTGTCCTTCCGGACAGTTTTTTTTTGCAAACCATTTATTATTTTCCTGTAATATGCAGCCTGTTGAATTCTTTTTCAATCACAAAGGAGTTATCGCCATTGACTTTCACCTTTTTCAAATCGAGGAGATCATGGTCAATATCAATTTTGGTAATTTTAAAAGGAAGTCCCTTAATATTTATTTTAAAGGTTTCATACGGGGTAATATACTTACCGGCCTTAAACTGCTGGATGGTAAGCGACTTCTTTTTACCAATCAACTTAAAATCTCTTAAACTAAACCTTCCTTTTTTATAGTCATAACCATCATGGGCATCTTCATAAACCTGTGAGGTTTCCTTACCCTCCTTATAATACACATCCAGCTCCAGCTCTTTGATCTCTTTTTCACCTACATATTGCTGAACAGGGTATTTCGGAATAATGGCTCCTGCTTTTACAAATATCGGCATGGAATCCAAATCTGCATCCACCCAGACTTCTTCTCCTCCTTTCCAAACTTCATTATCCCAGAAATTATACCAGTCTCCGCGAGGAATGAACATCCTTCTCCCCTTGGCATTTGGTTCTGCTATAGGGCAGGCAAGTATTTTTTCTCCAAAAATAAATTCATCGTTCCTGTAATGCGTATGCTGGTCTTCCTGATCGAACAACACAAGAGACTTTAAAATGGGAATACCTTCTTCAGCATATCTCCAGAAGGCAGTATATAAATAAGGAAGCAACTGATACCTGATCTCAATAAATTTACGGACGATATCCGTAATGTTTGATCCAAACGCCCAAGGCTCCTGATCTCCATGATCACCTGAAGAATGTGTTCTGAAAAAAGGATGAAACATTCCAAGCTGGATCCATCTTGCATAAAGTTCTCCGTTAGGTTGTTCGGCAAAACCGCCAATATCTGATCCAACAAACGAAAACCCTGACATACTAAGCCTTTGAGCCTGTATATTGGCAATGTTCAAATGGTCCCAGGTAGCAACATTATCACCTGTCCAGGTAGAAGTATAACGCTGTGTTCCTGAATAAGCCGCCCTGGTAATCACAAAGGGACGCTTTGGATAAGAAAACTTTTTTAAGCCTTGATAGGTGGCCCTGGCCATTTGCATACCATAGATATTATGAGCCTTTCTGTGACTACACCTGTTTCCATCATAGTTATGTCTTACATCATTCGGAAAGGTTTTCCCGGGAACTTCCATTACGGCTGGCTCGTTCATATCATTCCAGACTCCTTTTACACCGATTTCTTCAATTAGTTCCTTGTAGAGTCCTGACCACCAGTCACGAACCTCTGGATCGGTAAAGTCAGGGAAGAAACATTCTCCCGGCCATACTTTTCCTTTCATATAAGGTCCGTCTGCCCTTTTACAAAAATAATCCTTCTCAAGAGCTTCACGAAAAACCGAATAATTCATATCGATTTTAATACCTGGATCAATTATGGCAATGGTTTTAAAGCCTTCTTTTTCAAAGTCTTTAACCATCTTTTTCGGGTCAGGAAAATGTTCTTTATTCCAGGTGAAACATCTGAATCCATCCATATAATCGATATCGAGATAAATAGCATCGCATGGAATTTCCAATTCGCGAAACTTGCTCGTTATGGCTCTTACATTTGACTCCGGGTAATAGCTCCATTTACATTGATGGTAGCCCAGTGCCCATAAAGGGGGCAATTCATGAGGTTTTCCCGTAAGATCGGTATAGGAAGCAACCACATCTGTCATGGCAGGTCCATAAATAAAATAATAATTCATTTCACCACCTTCGGCCCAGAAACTTGTAATATTTCTTCTTTCGCTGCAAAAATCAAAATAAGACCGGAAGGTGTTATCAAAAAATATTCCATAGGCCTTCTCATGGTGAAGCCCAACGTAAAAAGGAATGGTTTTATAAATTGGATCGGTATCCCTTCCGTAAGCGTAAGAATCAGTTACCCAGTTCTCAAACCTCTTGCCTTTTAAATTGATATGTACCGGTTTATCTCCAAGTCCGTAAAAAGCTTCACTGTCCTGAGAAACTTTTGACATCTTTACAATATCGCCTCCAAATTCGTAGCTTTCCTCCCAGTGAAATCCAAGCTCATCTTCACAAATTAATTTATCATCCTTCGCATCGTAAATGGACTTTCTAAGGTCCGTCTTTGAAATCTTACATATCAATTTTGCAGTGGTAATGATATAATGCGTTTCATCCTCAGTCAGTTCAAGGTGATTGTATCCTTCACTGGCATATTTGGTAATGGCATACGAAAAATCATTGTCAAAAATTGTCTTCGTACTATATCTGAAACGAATCACACTGTCACGTCTCACGGTTACTTGTAAAACCACATAGTTATCAGTGGTAAAATAAAAAGTATCTACATCTTTTCTATAGGATACTACTTTGGAAGGAAACAAATTCCCTTTGTGTTCCAGCTCTGTATTTAAAATCATAAATCTTCATTTTGTCCGCTAAAATGGCAGAACATTTCATAGCTTACAAACCTAATAAAATTACATAGTACAAACTATAAGGATATACTAAAAATAGTACCCGATTTTTACGAACTATTCAATCAAATTAGAGAAATCATGAAGAATAGTAATATTATATACTATTTTATCTCAAAAGCCACTAAACTCAACGGAGGAAGCGTTACAGCTGCGGAAAATGGCCTTCCATCCCTCGAAGATTTCTTAATTTCGATCGCTTTGGAGTTACTTACTCCACTACCAAAATATTTCTTAAAGTCGCTGTTGAGAACTTGTTTTAATTTCCCTTTTCTTGGCAGGCCTATTTCATAGTTTTTTCGAATCACGGAGGTAAAATTACAAAGCACGATGATATCATTCTTCTCATCATGGCCTTTCCTGATATAGGAAATAACAGAATTTTCATGGTCCTTGTAATTGATCCATTCAAATCCTTCACCTGAAAACGCCTTTTCATAAAGCGCAGGAGTATTTTTATAAAATGTATTCAGATCCTTCACAAATGACTGAAGCCCTTTATGGGGCTTGTATTCCAGTAAATGCCAATCCAGACTTTGAGAGAAATTCCACTCTTCGGACTGACCAAATTCTCCACCCTGGAAAATCAATTTCGTACCTGGATGCGTATACATATAAGCATAAAGTAGTCTTAAATTCGCAAAACGTTGCCATTCATCGCCTGGCATTCTTCCTAAAAGTGAATTTTTTCCGTAGACCACCTCATCATGGGATAAGGGAAGCATGAATTTTTCTGAAAAAGCATACGCAAGACTAAAGGTAATTTCATTTTGATGATGCTTTCTGTAAATAGGGTCTCTTCCAAAATACTCCAGCGTATCATGCATCCATCCCATCATCCATTTCATACCAAAACCCAGCCCTCCAAATTCAACATCATTGGTAACTCCCGTAAATGCCGTGGACTCTTCTGCAATGGTTTGAATGCCATCAAAATTCGAGTAGACCTCTCTGTTAAATTCTTTCAGAAAATCAATTGCCTCAAGATTCTCCCTGCCTCCATAGATATTCGGCTCCCATTCCCCGTCTTCACGTGAATAATCAAGATACAGCATGGAAGCAACCGCATCAACTCTGAGTCCGTCAACATGATATTTATCAAGCCAGTAAAACGCATTACTTATCAAAAATGATTTCACTTCATTTCTGCCGTAATTAAAGATCAGACTTTTCCAGTCCTGATGATATCCTTTTCTTGGATCTGGGTGTTCATACAAATGACTTCCGTCAAAAAAGCCAAGCCCGTGATCATCTGAAGGAAAATGAGATGGAACCCAGTCCAGTATGACCCCTATATCATTTTGATGTAAACGATCGCATAATTTCATGAAATCCTTGGCTGACCCGAATCTGGATGTTGGTGCATAGTATCCTATGAGCTGATACCCCCAGGAGGGATCAAAAGGATATTCCATGATCGGCATAAATTCCACATGGGTAAAATTCATTTTCTTTAAATAATCCACCAGTTTATCGGCAAATTGATCATAACTAAAAAAAGTATTATCCGAAGCATTTCTCATCCAGGATCCCAAATGGACTTCGTATACTGCATAGGGCTTGTCTAGGCCATTTTTTTCCTTTCTGTAGCCCATCCAGTCCTTATCCTTCCATTTGTAGCCGTCAATACTGGTTATAATGGATGCCGTATTAGGTGGTTTTTCATAGGAAAAAGCGTAAGGATCCGCTTTCTCGGTCACTATATTGTTATGATGCGACTTGATTTTATATTTATACCGCATACCTTCTTTTGCCTCGGGTATAAATCCTTCCCATACACCTGATCCGTCCCAGCGCACATTAAGCCTGTGCTGTTTTTCGTTCCAGAAGTTAAAATCTCCGATCACCGATACCGATTCTGCCGAAGGGGCCCAAACCGCAAAATAAGTTCCTGAAACTCCGTCAACAGTAATTGGATGCGAACCAAACTTTTCATAAAGTCGATAATGCTTTCCTGATTTAAATAAATTGATGTCAAATTCGGTAAAAAGACTATGATTTATTACTTCTGCCATGTAATTAATGATTTATAATATTAGAGATTCCTTTTAAAGGAATCAGTGCCCATCGGGGCCTGGAGTTAAGCTCATATCCTATCTCATAAACAGCTTTTTCCAGTAAACAATATTTTAATATAAAAATGCGCTCCTGGTTGTAACCAATATTCAAATTGGCATCCTGGACCTGTTCAACATAAGTCTCCAGAAATACGCTAGTTAAATACGAATATATAATTTCCGCCGCTTCAAAAAGCGCTTCCTGGGATCTATTATAGGCCTCTGAATTGTTAAAGACGCTTGCATAAATTGCATAATGAAATGATCTGAACAATCCTGCCACATCTTTTAAAGGAGGCTGCTTTACTTTCCTGTCTCGAATGGTACTTTCAGGCTCTCCCTCAAAATCGAGTATATAAAAATCATCTTCTGTTACCAGAACCTGCCCAAGGTGATAATCTCCGTGAACCCTGATCCGTTCGCCTTTGAGTTTTGTCCAGTCGAAATTTGTAATCTTTTTTCGGATGATATTCTTTTTTTCAAGGAATTCTTTTGCCAGATCCATAGCCATTCCATCCAGCTTATGCATCTGGTTCTCCACGGTGTTAAGACGATTTTGAAACTGATAGATCAATCTGTTCTTCAACCATACTTCATAATCACCATTAAAATGATTCGGAGTAAAAGAATTGTCTTCAAACTCCGAGCCTAAAACAATATGCATCTCGGCTGTTCTCACAGCAAGCTTTCTGACCTTTACAAAAAGGTTCAAGCCGATCCAATCAATTATTTCAGGGCTTACCTGGTTAATGTCCATTCGCTCGAACATATCAATTTTGGGAAGAGAACTGATCTCAATATGTTTATGATCGAGATTTAGAAAGACCTGGTGCAATTCCTGAAGCATATAATCCCAGGCGTCTCCGTTATTTGGAACAAGCTCCTGCATTAAGGCAATGGTCACATTAACATTATCCGAATCAATAATATTCAAACTCCCCTGATAGGCAGGAGTGTTTTTAAAATCCTTGACCTCTGTTAAAAACCTGCTCATCTCATAATCAGGATTCTTGTCCGCAAAAATCCTTCTAAAAAATTTTAGGACATACCTGTCATTATAAATAATTGAGGTATTACTCTGTTCCATCCCCATAAACCTTGATGACTCATATACAACATTACAAAATGATTCACTGCGATGGTACTGGACCTTGGTTCTGTCTATCGGAACGGCTCCTAAAATTCGTTCAAAAACAAGCTTTCTAAAGGCCTCCAGGTTGATGGCATCAATAATATATCCCTGCTGGCCCTGGATCTTAATGGGAAGTATTCTGTCGCTTTTGGCAAAACTGGCGTCAGTGACAAAGGCTATGGGCAGAAAATAATGATGATAAAAGCCTTCAAAAAAATCGATTTCCAGAAGCAAGCCAAAATAAACCTCTCCATGCTGCTGAATCCTAAAATATTCACTGAGTTCTATATATTTCAGTTTGCTGGATTTACCACCATACCATCTTTGCTTCAGGATATAGTCTTCTAAAACTTCCGATAAAAATATTTCAATAAAATCCTTATTATCGAGAAGCTCTTCCCATACCCCTTCAAATTCAAAGGCAGACTGTAATTTGTTCTTTAAGGCTTTCTCTGCCATGATTTACTTAATTATTTCAAAAATATGAAAAGGCATGTTTGGATGTAATTCAACAAAATTCCATTCTCCTTTCCATGTATAGCTTACATCTGGTACAATATCTCTGATCTGCAAATCCTGATCATGGCCAATTCCAAGGTCCTGGGTCGGAAGTTGAACCGTTCCCCGCTGGGCGTGATGATGATCTAAACTGACCACAACAAATACCTCACTGGTTCTCTCATCGTTCCATTTGTAAAAGGCAATTATTTGATCATTATCAATATGACAGAATTTAATATTATTTGTTTGTTGCAGCGCCTCGTGGTCTTTTCTGGCCTGGTTGATCCCTGATATAAGTTTTATCAACCAGTTTTCAACTGACCAGTCATAATGCTGGACTTGAAATTTCTCAGAGTCCAAATATTCCTCTCTACCGGGTAAAGGTGCACTGATCATTTGTTCAAAAACCGGTCCGTAAATCCCTAAATTAGAGCTCAAAGTTGCCGCAAGGACATAGCGCTGAATATGTTTGGACTCATTGGCTCCCTGTAAATGATAAGGATTAATATCCGGGGTGTTGGGCCAGAAATTAGGCCTCATATATTCCCTTTGTTCCGTCTTGGTCAGTTCTTCAAGATAGCTGATCAATTCATGCTTATTGTCACGCCAGGTAAAATAGGTATACGATTGGGAATAGCCCTGCTTAGCCAGTTGCTGCATTATTTTAGGCCTTGTAAAGGCTTCAGCGAGAAAAATAACATCGGGATATTTTTTTTTGACCTCATTAATGATCCAGTTCCAAAAATAAAACGGTTTGGTATGCGGATTGTCAACCCTGAATATTTTTATACCGCAATCGATCCAGTAAAATAAAATATCCAGGCACTCCTTCCACAATCCTTTAAAGTCGTCAGATTCAAAATAAATAGGCAGTATGTCCTGATACTTCTTTGGGGGGTTCTCAGCATATTGAACAGTTCCGTCAGGCCTCCATTTGAACCAGGATGGATGATCCTTAACCCAAGGATGATCAGGGGCAGCCTGCAGCGCATAGTCCATCGCAATTTCAACTCCAAGTGCATCTGCTTCCTTGATTAATTCCTTAAAATCATCCACACTCCCCAACTCCGGGTGAATATCCTTATGACCTCCAAATTTGGAACCAATTCCCCAACAAGACCCTACATCTCCTTCCAAGGCATCGGTTGTATTATTTTTTCCCTTCCGATTGACTTCCCCTATGGGATGAATGGGAGGGAAATAAAGGGTGTCAAAACCCATCTCAGCTACCCTGCCAAGCAGCGGAATACATTCCTTGAAGGTTCCATGCCTGTTCTCTTCTTTTGAGGAAGATCTTGGGAAGAATTCGTACCAGGTACTAAACAGCGCTTTTTTCCGATCCACATAAACAGGGAGTTCCTCAGAGGAATTTACCAATATTTTTGCCGGATACTTTTCGAAAATTTCTTTGAGCCTTTTCGATTCAGATTCTATAATGGCTTCTTTATAATCGCTTTCGTTACCAAACAATGAAATAAGACCCCTTAGATACTTCTTTTCATCAGCATTCGACTTTTTTACAACCTCTTTGAGATAAAGGATCCCTTCAGATAACTCTGAACTTACATGCTGCCCGTCTTGAATCTTTCTGCTGATCCCATGTTGCCAGTTTAGGGCGTAATCTACCCAGCCTTCAATTTTGTAGGAATAATAGCCTTGTTTCTCAACTTTGAAGGAACCAAACCATTCATCATTATGTCCGGGATGCATCCTTGCCTCTTTCCACCTTCTGTCACCTTGATGCTTGTAAAGTATGGAAACCCCCAGTACATCATGTCCGTCAGCAAGCACATCTGCCGAAACATGCACCAACTGGCCCACAACTCTTTTTATGTAATAAGCTCCACCGTTAATTTGAGGAGACACACGGTCAATTACTACTCTTTGCTGCTTTTGCATGTCAATAATTCTAAATTACATATCCTTTTTCAATGACAGCTCCTTTCTTTATTACGACAATTCCATCTTTAACACAGTACGTTTCAGTTTCTCTGTCTTTTTGATGAGGCCCTCCATTAATCCTCACATCATCTCCGATACGACAATTTTTGTCAATAATTGCATTCTTTATAAAACATCGTTCTCCAATACCCATCAAAATCTGGGTTTTTTTCTTTTCAATATCATCCAGGGTCTCATACCAGTCATTACCCATCATGTAGGTGTTGATCACGGTGGATTCGTTTCCAATTCTGGAACGTATTCCAATGACCGACCTGTCAATTTTTGCAGCATGGACGATACATCCCTCTCCAATTACGCTCCTGTTCAAAGTCGTTCCTGAAATTTTTGAAGTGGGAAGCATTCTTGCTCTGGTATAGATTCGTTTGTTTCGATCGTAAAGATCAAAGGCTGGAATATCATCCGTCAATCCCAGATTTGCTTCAAAAAAGGAATCTATATTTCCTATATCGGTCCAGTACCCTTCGTATTGATAGCTGACCACCTTGTGCTTATCGATGGACTGTGGAATAATTTCTTTTCCAAAATCGTTGGTGTCGGGATCATTCATCAACTCGATCAGTAAATCCCTGTTAAAGATGTAGATTCCCATGGATGCGAGATAATTACGTCCGGCTGCCTTCATATCGTCACTAACCTCCGAAGTCCAGTCTGGAAGTAAACTTGAATCGGGTTTTTCAATAAAAGAGGTTATTTTGTTTTTTTCATCAGATTTAAGAATCCCGAACGAAGTGGCCTCTTTTGCATTTACAGGAATTGTAGCTATTGAAATCTTCGCTTTACTTTTTATGTGTTGCTCCACCATCAGGTTATAATCCATCTGATACAACTGGTCTCCTGATAAAATCAAAGCATATTCAAATTCATGTCTTAGGAAATGATGCATACTTTGCCTGACGGCATCCGCGGTACCCTGAAACCAGGTATCGCTCATAGGGGTTTGTTCAGCGGCCAGAACATCCACAAATGCCTGGCTGAAAAAACTAAAATGATAGGTATTCTTTATATGTCTGTTGAGGGAGGCAGAATTAAACTGTGTCAACACATACATTCGTTTGATCTCTGAGTTGATACAATTCGAAATTGGAATATCGACCAATCTGTATTTACCCGCTATCGGTACAGCAGGTTTTGAACGACTTTCTGTAAGGGGGTAAAGTCGAGATCCCTGTCCTCCTCCGAGGATAATTCCTAAAACTTTTTTAGTGAACATATTTAATGGGTTAAAGATTTGTATAAATTTAAATATTCTAGCGCTGAATTATTCCATGAATGATCAATTCGCATACATTTTTTTCTTATTTCAAGCAGTTTTTTCTTGTTTACATACAATTCTATGGCTCTGTAAATTGAATCCGTTACATCTTTGACAGAAGCCTGAACATGACATATTCCAAAACCATCGTCTCCAATATCCTTTACTGTATCGTTCAGTCCTCCTGTTCTTCTCACAATGGGTATGGTACCATATCTCATGGCGTACATTTGATTCAAACCGCAGGGTTCTGTTCTTGAAGGCATTAAAAGAAAATCGGACCCTGCATATATTTGATGCGCAAGAACCTCATCAAAACCTGTAATACAAGCTAAATCTGATTTAAAATGAACAGTCAATGAACTTAATTCGGCGGAGATTTCTGCTTTTCCCTCACCTAAGATTAAAATGCTTATATCCTTCCGGAGCAAAGCTTTGTACACAATTCCCGGCAGTAAATCAGCCCCCTTTTCAACCACCAGCCGTCCGATAAACGAAAACAATGGTTTTTTAGGGTCCAGAGAAAACCTCCTGCATAAGTCAACCTTATTTACCTCCTTCCCTGATGTGAGATCAGTTCCAACAACAGATGAGCTCAGTGGCTTATCCTTCATTACAGTAATGATTTGTACAATCCTTCCACTTGTTTTGCAATAGCGATCCAGTCAAAATAATCTTCCACTCTCTTTCTTCCCTTAAGGGCCATATCCCTGGCCAGCTCCTTATCATTGATCAGTTTGTTGATTCCAGCCGCCATATCTCTTGAAAACTTATCCGGATCAACCGGTTCAAAAGGCGCCACATCCTGTTGCTCTAAAGAAACCAATATACCAGTTTCCCCATCAACAACTACCTCCTTAATTCCTCCTACCGCACTTGCTACAACAGCTGTTTCACATGCCATAGCCTCAATATTAATAATTCCAAAAGGCTCATAAATTGAAGGGCAGCAAAACACATCTGCATGAGAATACAATTCAATGACCTCCTCTTTTTCCAACATGACATCGATCCAGATGACATTATCCCTTTCTCTTTTAACCTCGTTTACACTATCCTCCATTTCCTTTGCGATCTCTGGCGTATCCGGGGCCCCGGCACATAATACCACCTGAGTATCAGGATCAATATATTTAATGGCATTGACCAGATGGATAATCCCTTTTTGCCTGGTAATCCGACCCACGAACAACACAAATGGTTTACTTGTATCAACTCCATATTTCACCAAGGTCTTATCCGTTTGGGTAACTACATATTCCTGAAGATTAATCCCATTGTAAATAACCTTAACTTTATCCGGATCTACATTAAAATTCTTTAAAACATCCACCTTGGTTTCTTCTGAAACAGCGATTATGGCATCGGCCATTTCAATAGCCGTTTTTTCAACCCATGAAGAGGCGTCATAACCTCGCCCCAACTGTTCCCTTTTCCATGGCCTCAGGGGTTCGAGAGAATGTGTTGTTATAACAAGAGGTATTCCATAACAGAGTTTGGCCACAATACCGGCAAACTGTGCATACCAGGTGTGACAATGAACTACATCCGCATCGATCTCTTCGGCATTCATATGTATGCAGGTACTCAATGTTTTAAAAACCGCTTTCAGTTTATCATTGGATCCGTCAAAAACCACATTGTCATAAGGGAAACCTTTAACAGATAAATTTCCATCCTTCTCATCCTGATCCCCAAAACATCGCACATCCATCTCCATCAATTTTGCCAGTTCTCCCGCTAGGTATTCAACATGAACTCCGGCTCCGCCGTAAACATATGGTGGAAATTCTCTTGTAAAAAAAAGTGCTTTCATTATTTTGTGGCTTTTATTGAATAATTTTTCACCAGGTTGGAATCCAGTTCAGGGTTCCAAAGCTCTGTGTCGATACCATTGAGGATCCCGGAAAACTTTTCACTCTCATCGCTTATAAGTTTTTCCAGACCATTCGCATTTGATTTTAATTCCTCGAGATATCCTTTCGAAACAGTGGTTACCCTCCAGGAACATTTTATGGCTGTGGCCAAAGGGTTTATGGAACCATCCCAGTCAATTATACCCATCTTCTTCAGGTCAAATTCAGGAAAATACCTCAATTTATCATAGCCAAACTGACCCTGATATTGGGCATTGTGAATGGTAAAAACAGTTGGAATTTCCTTTAATGACTTATATGCTCTGCCATGGGACATTAAAAAAGCCAAAAAACCGGTCTGATGGTCATGGGCATGAATGATGTCTGGTTTCTCTTCAAGACTGAGCACCCATTCCAGAACAGCAAGTTGGAAAGCAAGAAAACGTTCCACGTCATCTTCATAGGAATACACTTTAGGCCTGTCAAACAACCCATGGATATCAACCAGAAAAACCGGAAAATCCAATGGTTCAACAGGGGTTAAAATCTCAAAGTCATAATGCAGCTTTCCAAGCTTCAAATGAGCCTGAAATATTGAATTGAAATCATTTGAATCTTTAAACTCATTGTCATAAAATGGCATAATTACCTTTGAGTCAACACCATTTTTATTCTGATATTTTGGCAATGCCCCCAGGACATCTGCTAACCCACCAACCTTGGCTACAGGGAAACACTCGGCGCTTACGTGTAGAATTTCCATAATAATTAACTGACAAAAAAAGTTATACCACTGATAAACAACGGTATAACATTATTAGTTTGAATTTTTTAATATATAAATAATTATGGTATTCTAAAAATATTGTCTCCGAATATAAATACCACTTAAAGATTCAAGAATAATTTTTTCAAAAATCAATCAATTAAGTATAGAAATCATTGATTCTTAATTGTATCAATAAATCCATTCAAAAAATCGTGAATGTCAAGAATTTTTCCAGTACTGCGGCTTGGTATCCTCAGATAATTGATTCCAGTATTCCTGATTCACAATATGGTTTCCATCAAGTGTTTTTAAACGCCTTTGAAAAACATATACAGTAGGGTTAAATACCATATCAGTAACTCCGATGGTGTAAAGCTGTGGTTCCTCTTCACTTTTTCGTTTTTCTTCTTGAACTAGGACCTCGAAATCATTAACTTCAAGAAGTTTCTTCAAAAATTCCATTCGATCCTGGTCAATTTTTTTCTCGACAAAGGTGACCCGAGTATCACCAATTGCACCAAACATATGTTTTCCTTCTAAAGCCATAAGTTTAAAAAATACTTAGTTGATAAATATAATCATACACCGGGCTGTAAACACCTATAAAGAGGACACCAACAACCGCTATCAAAATACCCAGTTTCATACTTACACTACTTTTGAAATAGGGTATTGGCGTATCGCTTTTTCTGAGAAAAATGGCCCTTACTACCAATAAATAATAGTATAACGAGATGGTTACATTCACAACGGCTATAAACACAAGCAGGTACATTCCCTGACTGGCCGCAGCAGTGAATAAAAAGAACTTTCCAAAAAATCCTGCAACAGGAGGAATTCCTGCCAGAGAGAAAAGTGCCAGCATCATCACCAGGCTCAGTTTTGGATTTGTTCTGTAAAGGCCTTCGTAATCACTCATGTTTTCTTTTCCGGTTTGAGATGAAATGGCCTGAATAACACCAAATGCAGCCAGATTGGTAAATACATAAATAGAAACAAAGTAAACAACAGTAGATACCCCCAGCTGATCATTTGACAGCATTCCCAACAAAATAAACCCTGCCTGGGCTATCGATGAAAAAGCAAGAAATCGTTTCATATTCTGCTGCCTCAAAGCAAATAGGTTACCTATGAACATGGTGGCTATGGAGACCATGTAGAGCAAATTGGTGCTTATTATATCAAATGGCTTCATCACCGTGAAAACGATAATCATCAAAATCAAAACGGCCGATCCTTTTGAAATTACTGATAAATAGGAAGTAACCCCAATGGGTGCTCCCTGATAAACATCCGCTGTCCAGAAATGGAAGGGTACAAGAGAAATTTTAAAAGCGAGCCCAGAAAAGAAAAATATGAACCCGAGCAGACTTAGATTTGAATAGGTTAAAAGCGAGACTATTTCTGCAAAATATATGCTTCCTGTTGTAGCATAGATCAATGATACTCCAAAAACCGAAGTTCCTGAAGCCAACGCGGATGACAATATAAATTTGATACCGGCCTCTGCAGAAACCCTTTTATTGGTCTCAAATGCCACCAGTGCCGCAATAGGGAGCGCAGAAAGCTCCAGACCCAGATAAAACATGAGGAAATCACCCGAAGAAATCATAAAATACATTCCGAGTAAGGATGAAAACATCATCATAAAAAACTCGGTTGATTTATGTTCTTTAACCAGTACCTCTTTTATCCATCCCGAAGACTGTAACAATATGATCAGCACCCCAACATTCAATACATTTTTAAAAAGATGAATCAGTTGTGTTGTATGAAACATTCCTCCAAATAAAGACCCGTCATCCAGGTGCATGAACCCAATCACTGTATGAAGGCCAAACAATCCTATCCCCACATTAACCAGTGTTTGTTTATTGCTCATGAAAATTTCCATAATCACAAGAAGCAGGAGTACTGCCAGCAAGATCAGCTCTTGTCTCATTAATAAAAACCCTCCTAAATCCATATCTTCAATTATTACTTGTATTCTAATTATTATCCTTTTTATCAATCACCTCAACTTCTGAGGCAAAAACCAATTTTTAAACCAGTCGCTCAATAAACGGGGTTAAACTCTCTCTGATCATGTCGCTCAACCAGATAGGAGTGACACCCATAAAAACAATAGGAATGAGCAAGAGGATGACCCCTACCCTTTCATACCAGGTTGCCTTTTCAAACTGGTTAAACTCTTCATTTTTTACGGGGCCCATCAACATCATCCCAACAACGCGTAAAATATAAACCGCTGTCACTACAATTGCGGAAACTGTAATTATTGTTGCCACCCTGTGGAACATATCAGGATGCTCAAATGCACCCACAAATATTTGCATTTCTGCCATAAAACCGCTGAATCCCGGCAATCCAAGAGAAGCCAGGCCTGCAATTACATACATGGCTGAAATAAAGGGGATTACTTTTAAAAGACCACTCATTTTTCTCACGTCACGCGTATGCGTCCTACCATAGATCATTCCAATCAAAGCAAAAAATAAAGCTGTCATAAACCCATGGGATAAAGATTGCAAAATTGCTCCGTTCCATGCGGTTTTGTTGACCATCAGCAGGGCAAATAATACCATTCCCAAGTGACTTACAGAGGAGTACGCATTGATATATTTTAAATCGGTTTGTTTAATGGCTGCCAGGGCACCATAAAAAACACCTATCACTGATAAAACAATAAAAAAGTTTGACCAGGAAATTGCTCCTGCAGGTAGGAGGTACATAGCTACACGAAATACGCCATATCCACCAAGTTTCATCAATACGCCAGCGTGCAACATAGATACAGCCGTTGGAGCCGAAGCGTGACCGTCAGGAGACCAGGTATGGAAAGGAAACAGGGCACCTAAAACCGCAAATCCGATAAAAGTTAATGGAAAAAAAAGATTTTGAGCTTCATAAGGAATATTGACCTGAGCTATTTCAAGAATATTATACGTTAATGCTCCACCTTCCGGATTAGAATTAAAATAGATCCCTAAAATTCCGACCAGTAAAAGAGCGGAGGCTCCCATAAGCATCAGTGTAAGTTTCATGGCTGAATATTCCTTTGGTCCGGAACCCCAGATCCCAATAAGTAAAAACATCGGAATCACAGCAATTTCATAGAACAGGAACATGGTAAACAGGTCTATTGAGATAAAAAATCCAAATACCCCGGTTGCCAATACAATTAGTGCAATAAAAAACTCTTTATGCAAATCTTCCATTTTCCAGGAAATAAAAACACCTGCCAGCACCACAATGGAGGCCAGTACGATCATGGCAACAGATATCCCGTCTACCCCTATGGTATAATGGATATTAAACCTTTCAAACCACATATAATCTTTCATGAAAACCATGATATCGTCATTCACTTTTCTTTCCTGAACATAGGCATATATCAGGTTCAATGACATTAAAAATTGTACCATCATTCCAACAGCGGCGATCACTCTGGATTGTTTCAAATTCTTTGAAAATATCAAAACCAAAATAGTTATGACCGGTACGACAACAAATAAGCTTAGTATATCCATCCTATTACTAAATAATCCATTTATAAATAAATATCATGGCCAGAATAACGGCACCTGCAATAAATGCAAAAGCATAATCCTGAACCCGTCCTGATTGAATTTTCTTGATTTTTTCCGAGCCCGATACTGTGGAATTTCCGATAAGATTCATGGTTCCGTCCACTACATTCTTGTCAAACCAGGCAAATGGAGCAGAAATCCTCTTAAAGATGATCTGTTTGGTTACAAATAAATACAGTTCATCAAAATAAAACTTGTCAAACGCCCATTTGTACAATTGCCCAAAAGATTTTGCTGTTTTATCGGGCAAACTACTTGGCTTTTTGTAAAACAAATAAGCCAGAATAATCCCAAAAAGTCCCACACTCACGGCTATTGCAGCAAGCGGATAATTCAGGTGGGCCTCGAAGGGCTGCCTGTCGGCAGTAACATACTCGCTAAAATGCACATAACCTGCGGCAACACTCATGAAGGCCAAAAATATCATGGGCCCGGTCATGGAAACAGGAGACTCATGAGGCGCGTGTTTGTATTGCCTGTTCGGTCCCCAGAAAATTCCAAAATACAATCTGAACATGTAAAAAGCGGTAAGGCCGGCTACAAGAACACCTATGACATAGATGAGTCGATTATGCTCAAAGGCGGCTACCAGAATTTCATCTTTACTGAAAAAACCTGCAAATCCCGGAAATCCTGCAATTGATAAGGCAGCTATTAAAAAAGTGATATGGGTAATCGGCATGTATTTCCTCAGGCCTCCCATCTCCTGTAAATTATTGCTGTGAATGGCATGGATTATTGAACCGGCGCCTAGGAAGAGAAGGCCTTTAAACATGGCATGAGTGAACAGGTGGAACATGGAAGCCATATAACCTAACCCGTCATGACCTGAATAACCGGAAACACCAAGGGCTAGCATCATATAACCTATCTGAGACATGGTTGAAAAAGCCAGAACCCTTTTTATATCGTTTTGTGTTAGCGCTATGATTGCCGCAAAAAGTGCAGAGAAAGCCCCAACCCAGGCTACAACGTTTAATGCATATCCGCCTTCCACAAAATAGAATAGCGGAAACAGTCGGGCAACCAGATATACCCCCGCCACAACCATGGTTGCAGCATGTATCAGAGCCGATACCGGTGTTGGCCCTTCCATGGCATCAGGTAACCAGATGTGCAATGGAAACATGGCTGATTTCCCGGCACCTCCAATAAAAATCAGTAATAGCCCCCAGGTAATAACGGAAAGCCCCATAAAAGAAAGAGATGCCCAATTTGCTATTACGCTGCCATCCAGATCATTTAATATAGCAAAATCAAAAGATCCTCCATAATAACCAATAATCAATATCCCGATCAAAAATCCGAGATCAGCAAATCGCGTCACTATAAAAGCTTTTTTTGCCGCGGAGACGGCTGAAGGTTTTGTGTAATAATAACCGATCAGTAAAAATGATGATACTCCCACAAGTTCCCAGAATATATAGATCTGAAATAAATTGACTGCCAGTACCAGACCCATCATGGAAAACGTGAACAGAGACAGGTAAGCAAAAAACTTTGTGTAACCCGGATCTCCTTTCATATAGCCTCTACTGTATAGATGAACCATAAACGAAATTGTCGACACTACAATAAGCATCATTACTGATATCTGGTCAATGAGAACTCCCATATCAATATAGAGCGATTCGTTAAAAGTCATCCATCTCCATTGATGCGTGAATGACTGATAAACCCCATCCAGCTGGCCTGCTACAAAGAAATACTGATAAGCCGTATAATAAGATAAAACCAAGGTTGCAAGAAGTCCTAAAGAACCAATCCACCCGGACACGGCAGGTTTGATGCGGTTGTAATTGATCCCCAGCAAAAGGAATACTGCTAAAGGGATAAGCGGAATTAAAATCGTATAACTAAAATCCATAATTAGATTATTTCACTGATTCAAAATTTCATTATTTCTGTATCCTTGACTTCGACCGATGTTATCAGTTTATACAAGTTGATGACGATCGCAACGGCAAGTGCCGTTTCCGCCGCCGCTATGGCAACTATAAAAACCGAAAAGAATACCCCCTGAAGATTTTCCGGAAACAAATAAGTGTTGATCACAACAAAGTTGATGGCCGAGGCATTCAGTATCAGCTCAATTGATAACAACATCGTGATCAAATTCTTTCTTGTTAAAAATCCGTAAACCCCGACAAAAAAAAGTATGGAAGTCAAGGTCAAGATCTCATATATGCTAATTCCCTGTATCATTAGGTTCTAATTTTATTGTTCTAAACGTTTACCTTTTGCAATTACAATGGCACCTATCATTACGGCAACCAACAATACACTGATCACCTCAAAAGGAAGGATAAATCCTCCGGGGCCATAACTCAACATTCCTCTACCAATTTCAGCTATCTCAACAGCCCGGTAATTTTCAACCGACTGAAACTCATAGGAAAATAGGGCATATAAAGTAACCGAAAGTCCCAGCACACTGAGTAAACCTGCAAATATCCGCTGAGACATTTTTGAAACTTCGAGCCTGAGCTCAATGTGATGCACCAGCAATACAGAAAAAATGATCAAAACGATCACCCCACCTCCATAAACGGCCAATTGAATAGCAGCCATAAAGGCATAATCAACCAGAAAATAGATACCTGCAATTCCTATCAAAACGAATAAAAGGTAAATCACTGCTCTTAGCATTTTTCTACTTGAAACCGCTTTAATCGCGAAAACGATCATGATCAAAGCAATAATATAAAATACAATTCTTTCCATACTATTAATCTTCTATTCCTGCTTTTACCTTAGAGCCAGGTTGATTCAATACTTTAGTTAGGGCGCTTCTGTCATATACAGAATTTTCATAATTCTGGGCCCAGACAATGGCATCGGTTGGGCAAGCTTCGATACATAAACCGCACATGGTACACATAGATAAATGGTAAATATGCTTATCGATCATTTTTTTCTTTTTTCCGGTTGCCGGATCTACCTGTCTGTCCCAGACGATCTCAATGGTACCATTAGGACAGGCTATTTCACATTTCTGACATCCGGTACAATGGTGTTCATTATTTTCATCATGAGGCATTACAACTTCTCCTCGAAACCGATCGAACATTTTTAAACTATCTCTGTTATCCGGATATTGTTGTGTTATACTGCCCTTTCGAGCGCGAATAAAATATCCACCGGTAACACTCATTCCTGTGAATAAGGTTTTTATTCCGTGATATATATCTGAAAAGTAACTCATTATCGTTCTTTAATCATTTATTAAATTATCCAATTCAACCAAATTACAATTGCCATTATTACGATATTTACCAAGTTTATTGGCAATAAATACTTCCATTCCAGGGTTAATAACTGATCTACCCTCAATCTAGGGAAAGTCCACCTGAACCACATCATCAAAAAGATAATGATCAGTACTTTAATCAAAAACCAGATCGATTCAGGGAACCATGTAATATCATCGGTGATTCCAAAGGGAGATAACCATCCTCCAAAAAATAATACCACAGCTATGGAGGCAATAATAAACATATTGATAAATTCCGCTAAAAAGAAATAGGCAAATTTCATCCCTGAATATTCGGTGTGGAAACCTGCCCCTAATTCAGACTCTGCTTCTACCAAATCAAAAGGTGCTCTATTGGTTTCTGCTGTTCCTGCTATCATAAAAATCATAAAGGCAATAATTGCAGGAATATGTCCCTGTACGATCAACCAGCCCCCGGTTCTTTGTATTTCAATGATTTCAGACAGTTGCAATGTTCCTGTCAACAATACCATAGTTAAGATGGACAGCCCAACGGACAATTCATAACTAATCGTCTGTAATCCGCTTCGCATGGCACCTATCAAGGCAAACTTATTGTTACTGGCCCATCCTCCCAATAAAATCCCAATCACACCTATAGAAGAAACTGCCAATAAAAAGAACACACCTATATTGATATCAAAGGCCTGAAATTGTCTTGAAAAAGGTAAAACGCTAATCGCTATTAATGCAGAAACAATTACAAAAAAAGGAGCTAAATTGAACAAAAAAATGTCCACTCTTTCCGTACTTGTCAATTCTTTGGAAACCAGTTTTAAGGCATCTGCCATAGTTTGAAACATTCCTCCGGGCCCTACTCTGTTTGGCCCTAACCTCAGCTGAAACCAAGCGGCCACTTTGCGTTCTAACAATACTAAATACAATCCTGCTACCGCAAATAGAGCGAGATAAGCTGCTGCAATTAAAACCCAAATTGTAACCGTAGCAGCACTTTCAGGCATGATCGAGTAAATCCAATCACCTATTGTTTTTGTTATGCTTAATGTTAAATTCATCATTAAAAAATTAGTCTTATTAGCGGTCTATATCTGGAATTACAAAATCAAAGGAAGCCATAGTAGCTACCAAATCGGCTATTTTACTTCCTTTTGAAATATGGTTTAAAACGGACAAATTCGAAAATCCCGGTGAGCGGAATTTTAGCCTGTATGGATTTTTGGTTCCGGTGCTGTTTATATAAACCCCTAATTCCCCTCTTGCCGTTTCAACGCGTTGGTAAAATTCACCTTTTGGTAATTTGATTACTGCTTTTGTTGTCGTTTTGGTTTCTCCTTCCGGAATATTATCGATCAATTGCTCAATAATTGACATGGACTCCCACATTTCCATTATTCTTACTTTATATCTCGCGAAAGTATCTCCTTCTGTTAATAAGGCTTCCTTAAATTCTACGCGGTCATAGGCGCTGTAAGGATGATGTATTCTCACATCACTTGAAAAACCAGAACCTCTTGCAACCGGGCCCGTCACACCAAATGAAATAGCATCCTCTTTAGTGAGAATCCCTACTCCTTTTGTTCTTTTCTGAAAAATTACATTTCCAGTCAGCAGACGATCGTATTCAGGAATTTTAGTTTTAAAATGCTTGATAAACTCTTTGGTTCGATTGACAAAATTCGGATGAATATCAAACATGAGTCCACCAGGAACATTGTAGTTCATAGTCAGCCTGGCACCACAGGTTTCTTCAAAAATATCGTTGATCATCTCGCGATCCCTAAAAGCATAGAAATAGGTAGTTAATGCTCCGAGGTCCATTCCCATTACGCCCCACCATAAACAATGAGATGCGATTCGGGTAAGTTCACCCAGAATGGTACGAATCACTTTGACACGGTCAGAAACTTCTATTTCAAGTCCTTTTTCTACCGCCAGGCAAACAGCCTCATTATTGATGTGAGAAGACAAATAATCCATCCTGTCTGTGAGATGAACGATTTGCTGATAACTATCCCTTTCGCACATTTTTTCGATAGAGCGATGTATATATCCCAGATCGGGCTCAACATTTTTGATTATCTCTCCGTCAATGGTTAATAACAAACGTAAAACACCATGAGCTGCCGGGTGCTGAGGCCCCATATTAACGAAATATTCTTCCGTTTTAATTTTGGTTTTTAAGTCTTGATTGGCCATATAAATCCCTATTTAATAATCATATTGGTTTCATCTTCATAATCTTTTCTCAATGGCCAGCCATCCCAGTCCGGTGTTAAGAAAAGCCGTTTTAAATTTGGATGATTATTGAATGTTATACCAAAAAAATCATAGACTTCCATTTCGTGAAATTCGGCTGTCCTCCAAATATCACAAACAGAATCAAGTGTTGGATTCTCCCTGTCTTCAGTTTTCACTTTTACCACAATAGCGTGTTTAAGCTCTGTAGATTCCAGGTGATAAATTACACCTAACTCTTTACCCCAGTCCATCCCTGTGATACAAAAAGCAAAATCAAATTTTAGTTTGGGATCTGATTTTAACTTACGGCAAACCGCGTGAAGTTGTTCCTTAGGAACCGTCAGCGTTAAATATTCTGATCCTTCTTCTGTGAATTCCAGATTTTCCCCCAAGCCATCAATAATATGTTGTAGTTCTTCGTTTTTCATGGTATCTCTATGCTTAGATGCTAAATATTTCCTTCGTCAAAACCGTCAATGGGATTGGTCTTATGCTTCATGTTCTCGTTCTTTATTTTATCTTGTAACATGATCATCCCTTCCAATAAGGATTCTGGCCTGGGCGGGCACCCCGGTACATAAACATCCACGGGTATTACATGATCCGCACCTTTAATGACAGAATATGAATTATAGTAGAATGGCCCCCCTGAAATGGCACATGCCCCCATGGCAATAACATATTTAGGCTCGGCCATTTGATCGTACAATCTTCTTAAAACAGGCCCCATTTTATTTACTATGGTTCCGGCAATGATGATCAGATCAGCTTGTCGGGCAGAGGGTCTTGCTACTTCAAAGCCAAAACGTGAGAAATCGTGCTTCGGAGCTCCTGTCTGCATCATCTCTATGGCACAACAACTGGTACCAAAATATAAGGGCCACAAAGAATTGGATCGACCCCAGTTCACAACAGAATCCAGCGTGGTAACCACAATATTGGCTCCATTTCCTGCCGGGATTACTTTTCCAGGAAAACTATCCGGAACAACCTCTTTTAATCCTTCGGCTTCTAACTGACTTAAATATCTTTTCTTTTCTACTCCCATTTTAATGCTCTTTTTTTCCATGCGTACGCCAAGCCCAATCCCAGAATGAACAAGAATATCAGTATTTCAACAAGGGCAACCGTTCCTATTTCTTTAAAAACCACTGCCCAAGGCACCAAAAATGCAATCTCAATATCAAACAATAAAAAAAGGATGGCGAATAAATAATACCCCACCTTGAATTGTACCCAAGTTGGTCCTATTGTTTCAATTCCACATTCATAAGGTTCTTTTTTTGCTGGATTCTCGGATTTATGAGAAATCAGATTTGATAAGAAATTCGCAAGCACTACCAAAAACACGCCCGCAATAAAAAATACTAAAATCGCTTCGTACCCCATAATTGATTTTCTTAATTAGTACACAAATGTATTCTGCGTTTTAAAAAAAAAGGATGACCATTGTCACCCTTTAAACAATAATTTATATTATTTCACTTCATAGGTTTCTCCCGAGAAAAATAAATCATCAACTTTTGAAAAAACTGACTTTGACAATACTTTTTCGTTGATTTCGGCTTCCCGTTCTTCAAAAGTCGAGTCTTCATAACTCCTGATTATTCCCGTTGCCAAAGGATATTGAAGTTTAACCAGCATCTGATGAAGCGTATTATCTTCACATTTAGCATCGTGAACCAGAATATCTTCCTCAGTTACACCATTTTCACCAATCGTGACAACCTCAAGTTTTAATCCGTTCAATATCAAACCCTTGTCCCGTTCTTTTCCAAAAACCATAGGTTTACCATGTTCTAGGAAAATCTGTTTATCCTCTTTGATCTTTTTATCGGTAAACTGTGTAAAACAGCCATCGTTGAAAATAACACAGTTCTGAAGGATTTCGATCAGTGAAGTCCCTTTGAATTTTTCGGCTTCCACAAAAAGAGCCGTCATTTCCTTTGGGCTGTTACCTCCAAGCCTGGCAAAAAATCTTGCCTGGGCTCCAAGGGCTAATTCTCCCGGATGAAAAGGAGGCTGTGTGTTTCCATAAGGAGAGGATTTCGTCTTCTGTCCGATAAGAGAAGTAGGCGAAAACTGCCCTTTGGTCAATCCGTATATTTCATTGTTGAACAAAATTATATTTAGGTCCAGGTTCCTTCTCAGAACATGAATAAAATGATTTCCACCTATAGCCAGGCTGTCTCCATCACCCGTGATCATCCAGACACTCAGATCCGGATTAGCCAGTTTAACACCACTTGATATTGCGGCTGCACGTCCGTGAATACTGTGCATCCCATAAGAATCAATGTAGTAAGGAAACCTTGAAGAGCATCCTATACCCGAAATAAAAACCACATCTTCCTTTTTAACCCCCATCTCCGGCAAAGCCTTCTGCATCGATCTAAGAATCACGTAATCATCGCAACCAGGGCACCATCTGACCTCCTGGTCACTGGCAAAATCCTTGAAAGTATATTTTTTTTCTACAGTATCTTGCATATCAATTTTCTTTAATTATATTTTTCGCTTTTGCAACCAGATCGGTTACTGAAAATGGCAAGCCCATTACCTTATTGTACTGGATATACTCAAATTCAGGGAACCTTGACTTCAATACTTTGGAAAGCTGCCCCTTATTCAATTCACAGACAATAATTTTTTTGAATTTAGACAATACCTCAGTAGTATTCTTTGGGAAAGGGTTCAGATAATGAAAATGTGCGTGCCCAACTTTATAGCCTTTTGCGTCAAGTTTTCTAACTGCAGAATGTAAACTTCCATAGGTACCTCCCCAGCCAATCAGCAACAAATCTCCTTCCTCATTATATTCAGCTTCAAGATCAGGAATAAAGTTTTCAACCCGTTTAACTTTTTCTGCCCTTATATCGGTCATGTATTGATGATTATCTGGAACATAAGAAACATTTCCTGTAATTTTATCTTTTTCAAGACCTCCCACTCTGTGTTCAAGACCCGGAGTTCCGGGAATCGCCCAGTTTCTCGACAGGGTATCATTGTCACGATCATATGGATGCCAGGTTTCTGATCTCTCATCAATAACATGAGTCTTTATTTCTGGCATATCTTTGATCGATTTTATGCGCCAGGGTTCTGAGCCATTGGCAATATAGCCATCAGTGAGTAAAATAACAGGAGTCATGTGTTCCAAAGTCAATTTGGCCGCTTCAAATGCGTAGTCAAAACAGTTGGCAGGTGTACTTGCGGCGATTACTATAACCGGGGATTCACCGTTTCTTCCGTAAAGCGCCTGTAACAGATCCGACTGCTCAGTTTTAGTTGGCAAACCTGTTGATGGCCCTCCGCGCTGAACATTTACAACTACCAAAGGTAATTCCGTCATCATTGCCAGACCAATGGCTTCACCCTTTAAGGCAAGTCCCGGCCCGGAGGTTGTTGTTATCGCAAGATCACCGGCAAATGAGGCCCCAATAGCCGAAGTAACTCCGGCAATTTCATCTTCAGCCTGAAACGCTTTTACCCCAAAGTTCTTATGCTTCACCAATTCATGAAGAATATCTGTGGCTGGTGTGATGGGATATGAGCCCAAAAATAACTCTAATCCTGATTTTTCTGCAGCTGCGAGGAAACCCCAGGCAGTAGCTGTATTGCCATTAAGTATTCTGTAAGTACCTTTAGGCATTTCCGAAGGCAATATTTTGTACGCATTTGGTATCAGCTCCAGGGTTTCAGCATAGAAATAACCAGCTTTTAAAACTTTGGCATTTGCCTGGGCAATCAATGGCTTATACTTAAATTTCTGTTCAAAAAAGTTCAAGGTGTGATTCATATCACGGTCGTACATCCAGTATACCATTCCCAAGGCAAACATATTCTTACTTCTGGTAATACTCTTATTATCAAGACCCATATCCTTGAGCGCCTCTTTTGTCATAGACGTCATATTGACTTCAATTACGCGATAATTCTCCAGGGAACCATCTTCAAGAGGATTTGAATCATATTCTGCTTTCTGTAAATTCTTTTTTGAAAAAGAGTCGATGTCGATAATTACCGTATGTCCCGGCTTTAAGGCGTGAAGATTGGTTTTCAATCCTGCCGGATTCATGGCCACCAACAAATCAAGGTCATCCCCCGGGGTACTGACTTCAATGCTTCCAATATGAACCTGATAACCCGAAACTCCGTAGAGACTTCCCTGAGGAGCTCTGATTTCGGCGGGATAATTAGGAAAAGTCGCCACGTCATTACCAAACATGGCCGAAGTATCAGTGAATTGAGTTCCAGTGAGTTGCATTCCATCTCCTGAATCCCCGACAAATCTTATGACCACAGCACTTAAAGATTCTACCTCTTGCTGTGCAGTATCCATTTTATTAACAGTCATTGCGAATATATTTTTTATAAATTTAGTAAAATTTAGATTACTCTTGTCATTTGGCAGCTAAAAGTAACGAGCTCAATTCAATCAGAACATGACATTTATCAATCTGTAATTTTTATTACAATTAAAGACCTGACACTCTCTTATTTGGAATAATTCTAAATTTCAAATAAGCTGAAATTATTCAAATTTTAATTCTGTAACTTTGTTGAAGAATTTTAAAACAAATAAAAATGGCTATAATTATAACAGACGAATGTATCAATTGTGATGCTTGCGTGGCAGAATGTCCAAATAACGCGATATATGAACCAGATAGTGAATGGTCATACTCTGATGAAACTTCACTTACCGGAGAGGTTACAACGCCAGACGGCAGAACTGTAGATGCCGATGCTGAAAACGAAGCAATCAGCGATGAATTCTATTATATTGTAACTGATAAATGTACTGAATGTAAAGGATTTCACGAAGAACCTCAATGTGCTTCGGTATGCCCGGTGGATTGTTGTGTTCCTGATGAAGATAATGTTGAAACTGAAGAGGCCTTATTAGAGAAAAAAGCCTGGCTTCATGGTGAGTAGTTAATATTCGCAAAACAATTTCAAAAGAGTATTTGTTGCCAAATACTCTTTTTTTTTATGCATTTCGGTAACAAGTGTTACCCCCTTTACTCCACTTACACAGGGCCCTATGACTTATATCATAATTTAAGTGTTTTTATAGCCATAATTTTACACAATGAATTAGATATGTCATCTTGAATGAATTAGACATTTATAAACTTATCTCATACTTATAAACTTTCTTTAAAATGAAAAAACAATTTGATAAAATTATATGTGATGCAAATGAGGCCGTCGCCAGAGTAGCACATAAAACAAATGAAGTATGTGCCATCTATCCGATCACTCCGGCTTCTCCTATGGGGGAGCACGTTGATCTTTTCAGTGCAAAGGAACAGAAGAATATCTGGAACAACATTCCAAGGATTGTTGAAATGCAGAGTGAAGGTGGAGCAGCTGGAGCAGTACACGGATCACTTCAGGCCGGAGCACTTACAACGACATTTACAGCTTCTCAGGGGTTATTGCTAATGATCCCCAATATGTATAAAATGGCAGGAGAATTACTTCCTACCGTTATACATGTTGCAGCGAGAACTGTTGCGACCCATGCCTTGTCAATTTTTGGAGATCACAGTGATGTGATGTCTGCAAGACAGACCGGGTTTTCAATGCTATTTGCCGGATCGGTTCAGGAAGCTCAGGATTTCGCCTTGATTTCGCAGGTGGCTACCTTAAGATCGAGGGTTCCGTTTATGAACATTTTTGACGGATTCAGAACTTCTCATGAAATCTCTAAAATTGACTCTATTCCTGATGATATTATCAAGGCAATGATGCCAGAAGATAAGATCATGGCCCACAAAAAGAATTCGCTTGACCCGGATAATCCGGTTATCAGGGGAACCTCTCAGAACCCCGATGTTTTCTTCCAGGCCAGAGAAGCGGCGAACAACTATTATGCAGCTGTACCTGGAATCGTTCAGGAAGTGATGGATGAATTTTACGATCATACTGGAAGAAGATATGACCTGTTCAATTATGTAGGGCATCCTGAAGCTGAAAGAGTAACAGTGATCATGGGATCCGGAGAAGGACCAGTTTACGAATCTCTTGAAAAAATGGTTGCTGATGGTGAAAAGGTGGGAGCACTGTTTGTAAGACTTTACAGACCTTTCTCTGTTGCCGATTTCATTGAAAAAATGCCAAAAACAGTCAAGAAAATTGCTGTTCTTGACAGAACGAAAGAACCAGGAAGTATAGGAGAACCTCTTTACATGGATGTGTTAAGCGCATATATGGAGAGTTCAGAAACTATTCCTTCAATCGTGGGAGGTAGATATGGTCTTTCTTCCAAAGAATTTACTCCAAAAATGGTGAAAGGTATTTACGATGAACTTTTAAAAGAAAATCCTAAAAATCATTTCACAGTAGGTATTATTGACGATGTAACTCATACCAGCCTGATGGCTGATCCTACCTTTGAACTAAAGAGATCCACTTTTAACTGTATGTTCTATGGATTAGGTTCTGATGGTACGGTAGGTGGTAACAAGAACTCGATCAAGATTATTGGTGAAACCACAAACAATTTTGTACAGGGATATTTTGTTTATGACTCTAAAAAAGCGGGTGCACAGACAATTTCGCATCTAAGATTTGGCCCTGAACCAATTCATTCTACGTATCTTATCGAAAAAGCCGATTTCATCGCAAGTCATCAATTCAATTTCATTGAAAAATATGATATGATTGACGATTTAAAACAAGGAGGTACTTTCTTGCTGAACTCGCCTTACTCAAAAGATGAAATATGGGACAAGCTTCCTGAAAAGATGCAGAAGCATTTGATCGAACACGAAGTGAATTTCTATATCATAGATGCCTCAAAAGTGGCTCAGGATGCAAAACTTGGAAAAAGAACCAACACTGTATTGCAAACGTGTTTCTTTGCCATTTCAGGTATACTTCCAAAAGATGAAGCCATTCAGAAAATCAAGGATGCTATCGTCAAGTCTTACTCGCATAAAGGTGAGAAAGTAGTTCAGATGAACTTCGAGGCGGTAGATAAGTCTCTTGAAAACCTTCAAAAAGTGGAATATCCGAAAAAAGTAACGAGTAAGAAGCAATTCGTGTCGGCAATGACCAATGCGCCGGATGGATTTGTTTCCGAGGTGCTTGAAACCATACTTGGTGGACGCGGAGACGAACTTCCTGTAAGTGCCTTCCCTGTTGACGGAACTTTCCCAACCGGAACAACTCAATATGAAAAAAGTGGTATTGCTCACTTTATTCCAATCTGGGATGATGAGAACCTGTGTACACAATGTAACAAGTGTGTCGCCATCTGTCCTCATGCAGCGATCCGAGCCAAAGTTGTTCCGAAGGAAGAATTGTTCGAAGCGCCATTGACAATGAAAAGTGTTCCTGCCAAGGGTCGACCATTTGGCAAAGAGGATGCTTACGTACTTCAGGTCTCACCTGAAGATTGTACAGGTTGTGATCTTTGTGTTGAAGTCTGTCCTGCAGAAAGCAAGGAAATCCCTGATTTCAAATCGATTAATATGCGTAAAAAGCTCGATCATGACACCGTTGAAAACCTCAACTGGGATTACTTTATCAATCTTCCTGATTACGACAGAACTGAATTGAGTACTTCCAACGTAAAAGGAGCACAATTCCTTCAGCCATTATTTGAATATTCAGGTGCTTGCTCAGGATGTGGTGAAACTCCTTATATCAAGCTGATTACCCAATTATATGGTGACAGCATGATGATTGCCAATGCAACGGGATGTAGTTCAATTTATGGTGGTAACCTGCCAACAACGCCTTACAGAACCAATGAATTTGGAAGAGGGCCGGCCTGGGCAAACTCACTGTTTGAAGACAACGCTGAATTTGGATTAGGTATGCAACTTGCCCTGACCAAAAAACAGGAAATTGCAGTGAATCTTCTAAAATCTCTTGAACTACTCGTTGGTAGCGAACTGGTAAGTGCTATCTTGAACAACCCTGAATCGGACGAAAAAGAGAAAGCCAAGAAGTTTGAGGATATTGACAGATTGAAAAAAACTTTAGATATCCTTGACAATAATGAAGAGGCTAAAAAACTGAATCAGTTGACTGAATATCTGCGCAAGAAAGCCGTATGGATATTTGGTGGAGACGGTTGGGCCTATGACATAGGTTACGGCGGTGTAGACCACGTTCTCGCCTCAGGTGAAAACATCAATATACTTGTGATGGATACGGAAGTTTATTCCAACACCGGAGGCCAGACTTCTAAAGCGACTCCTATCGGTGCAAGTGCCAAGTTCTCAATTGCAGGTAAGAAAACTCCTAAAAAGAGTCTTTCAATGCAGGCAATTTCTTACGGAAACGTTTATGTTGCTCAAATTGCAATGGGAGCTAAAGATGTTCAGACCCTGAAAGCTATTAAAGAAGCAGCTGAATACAACGGACCATCATTGATCGTTGCCTATTCACACTGCGGTGAGCACGGGTATGACCTGAAACATGGAGCAACTCAACAGGCAAAAGCAGTTGATACGGGATACTGGCCATTATTCAGATTTGATCCTTCTAAACCAAAAGGCAAAAAGTTCAGACTTGATTCAAAAGAACCCTCTGCTCCTTTAGAAGAATTCATGTACAATGAATCTCGTTTTACAAGGGTTGTAAAAGAGAATGCGGAGCTGGCTTCTGAATTACTGAATGAAGCTCAGGAAGAGGTAGATTCTAAATGGGAGCGTTTGGAATTGTTTAAAAGCCTTTAATCTATAAACCAATCCCACGTGGTATTCATTACTGCGTGGGATTTTTATTTATCAGCCATGGATAAAAAAGCACAAGATCACTTTAAAAAAGCAAAACAGCAATTACAGGAAGCCAATGAGGGATTGTTCAGGCCCAAAGAAGATGTTGTGACATTCCAGGTTTGTAAAAACTCGCTTCTTTCAATTGAAAATTACTTAAAAGGATATCTTACCAAAAGAGGTTTTGAAACCAAACCAACTGAATCTTTGGATCAACTCTTGGAAAGATGTCGATTACTGGATAAAAAATTTCGCCAGATTGACCTGAACCTGATCGATTGCAGCAACAATCCAGATCACAACAGGTACTGCGAGGATGTAGATAAAGTGAGTGCATGTTTTCAAACAGCTGATCAGCTTGAAAACTTCCTTATTAGTAAAAAAATAATTTAACATCAAAATAAATCATATCTCGGGCTGATCTCTATGGGATCGGCCTTTTTTTTTACAACTACTTCAAAGAGGTCATAATGAGGTTATTAGAATTATTTCCATTATATTAGCTCAACAAACCCTTAACCTATGCGTCCCCCTCAAACCACCTTGGTCTTTTTATTGGGCCTTTTGTGCTTTTCCTTATCTGCTCAGATTTCCGGTCAGGATAGTCTGAAAAACAATGTTTCGCAGCAGTCACCACTTCAAACAGAACAACCCGCTTTTCAGAATAATGTGGCACCTGTTATCTTTAAAAGGGATACGATTTACTTTATAAGATATTCCGCAAATGAATACCCTGTAACTTACAGGGCAAAACAGATCTCCAAAAGGCTTCATGACCTGTATGAAAAATACCAGAAAGGTGTTGACACCATCTTTGTAAAGGAAGGAAACCAGTTTGCCAGTATTATGTACAATGATGAAATTGCCTTTATCATCACCGAAAACGATGCCATCACAAATAAAATGTCTTTAAACGAACTTGCTGAGATGCAGGTCCAGAAGTTTAAAGAATCTGTTAATAAGCAAGATCAATATAACCTGTCCACTCAGGAATGGCTAATAAGAATCGGTTATTTCCTCATCTCACTCGTCATCTTGATCGCAGTCATCAAGGTCATCAACTGGCTATTTAGAAAACTCAATATCTACCTTTCAAAATTTGAAAAACGATTCCTGAAGAATAAAAAGAATATTTTCAAGTATTTTATTCCGAAGAACACGGCCAATATATTTGTTTTTCTATCAAATGTACTCCGCATCATTACAATCCTTTTCGTACTATTTACCTACCTGCCTTTTATGTTTAGTTTTTTTCCCTGGGCAGAAGAAATCGTAAGTAATTTTTACAGCTACCTGGCAAGGCCCGTAAAATTTGTATTCTATGGATTTGTCGATTTTTTACCAAATCTGATATTTATAATCGTAATCATTATGATCACCCGATATATTATTCGGGTTCAAAAAGACATCGTTGAAGATATTGAGGCTGAAAAATTCATTATTAAGAATTTTCCAAAAGACTGGGCCAGCACTACGCAAAAGATCATTAGCCTTTTGATCTGGGCCTTCGCTCTCGTATTGATCTATCCTCATTTACCGGGCTCCACATCTCCTGCATTTAAAGGGGTATCCATTTTTATAGGAGCCTTGGTCTCTTTTGGCTCTACCTCCGCGGTTGCAAACATTGTTGCCGGTGTAGTAATTACCTATATGAGACCCTATCAAATTGGGGATCGAGTCCGGATTCAGGACACAGTTGGTGATGTGATAGAAAAGACACTTTTAGTCACCCGGATAAGGACGGTAAAAAATGAGGATGTAACGATACCCAATGCAAACATTATAATCAATCATCTGGTTAATTATTCCGCAAATGTTGACAAAAACGGCCTCCTGCTTCATACCTCTGTGACCATCGGCTATGATATCCCCTGGAAAACAGTTGAAAAATTATTGATAGATGCGGGTAAAAGGAGCCTTCATATTGAAGCAGAACCTTCCCCTTTTGTTTTGCAAACCAGCCTTGATGACAATTATGTCTCCTATGAATTGAACGCTTACAGTAAAGAACCCAAAAAGATGGCATTGATCTATTCCGATATACACAAAAACATATTAGAAGTCTTCAATGAAGCTGGAATTGAAATTCTGTCTCCGTCTTATATTGCCGCCAGGGATGGAAATCTCACAACGGTTCCGAGTAAAATTCCTACGGATTCGAGAAGTCCTTTTGACAAGCTGGTAGATCATCTTACAGGAAAGAACCAAAACGTAAAAGTGACTAAAAGTCCTGTTAAAAAAACCAAACCGGAGAAGGGAAATGAAAAAGGCCGAGATCTGTTTTCTGAATGATGATTAATCATTCAATTTAAGAACTGCCATAAAAGCCTGCTGTGGAATTTCTACATTACCCACTTGTCTCATACGCTTTTTACCTTTCTTCTGTTTTTCAAGAAGTTTTCGCTTTCTCGAAATATCACCCCCGTAACATTTGGCCGTAACATCCTTTCTTAAGGCTTTGATCGTTTCTCTGGCAATGATCTTTGCACCGATGGCAGCCTGGACCGGTATGTCGAACTGTTGTCTTGGGATCAGCTGTCTGAGTTTCTCGCACATCTTCTTGCCAATAGCGTAAGCTGTAGATTCATGAAGCAAGGAAGACAAGGCATCTACGGGCTGAGCATTAAGCAAAATATCTACTCGAACCAACTTTGAAGACCTGAAACCAATTGGATGATAATCAAATGAGGCATAGCCCTTTGAAACCGTTTTAAGCCGGTCATAAAAATCAAATACAATTTCTGACAACGGCATATCAAAACTTAATTCAACCCTTTCAGTAGTTAAGTAAGTCTGATTTGTAATCTCACCCCTCTTTTCTATGCATAAACTCATTACCGGGCCCACAAAATCAGCTTTGGTAATTATGCTCGCCTTGATGTAAGGCTCCTCTACCCTGTTTAATGTTGAAGGTTCCGGTAAATCAGAAGGATTATTAACCAGAATCATTTCATCGGGTTTCTTATTGGTGTAGGCATGGTAAGAAACGTTAGGGACAGTGGTAATCACGGTCATATCGAACTCCCTTTCAAGCCTTTCCTGAATAATTTCAAGATGCAGCATCCCTAAAAACCCACATCGGAATCCGAAGCCAAGGGCAGCTGAACTTTCCGGCACAAAAACCAGGGAGGCATCATTTAACTGAAGCTTTTCCATCGAGGACCTTAGCTCCTCATAATCTTCTGTGTCAACAGGATAAATCCCTGCAAATACCATTGGTTTAACATCCTCAAATCCATCAATTCGATTCTGGGTTGGATTTATGGCATCTGTTACGGTATCACCCACTTTTACCTCACTCGCTGTTTTGATCCCCGTGATCAAATAGCCCACATCTCCTGCCGAAATCACCTTTTTGGGCTCCTGATCCAGCTTCAGGGTCCCAACTTCATCAGCGTAGTACTCTTTATTTGTGGCCATGAATTTAATCTTCTGGCCCTTCCTGATCTCACCGTCAATGACCCTGAAATAAGTCTCTACCCCTCTGTAGGAATTGTAGACAGAATCGAAAATAAGTGCCTGTAAGGGTTTTTTTGGGTCACCCTCCGGTGCCGGAATTCTTTCAATGATAGCTTCAAGAATGTTTTCCACCCCAAATCCGGTTTTACCACTGGCATGTATTACTTCCTCAGGATCGCATCCCAACAGATCCACGATATCATCGGTAACTTCTTCCGGGTTAGCACTTGGAAGATCTACCTTATTCAAAACCGGAATGATCTCAAGATCATTATCCAGGGCCAAATACAGATTAGATATCGTCTGAGCCTGGATACTTTGGGCGGCATCGACTATTAATAAAGCACCTTCACAAGCCGCTATTGACCTTGAAACTTCATAAGAGAAGTCAACATGGCCCGGCGTATCAATCAAATTAAGCACATAGTCTTCACCCTGATACTTGTAATCCATTTGAATGGCATGACTTTTTATCGTAATACCTCGTTCTCTCTCCAAATCCATGCTATCCAGTAACTGATCCTGTTTTTCTCTGTCAGAAATCGTATTGGTATACTCCAGCAACCTGTCTGCCAGGGTACTTTTACCATGATCAATATGGGCTATAATGCAAAAGTTTCTGATATTCTTCATCCGTTTCGTCCTGTCTTCAATATTTGCGCAAATATAACCAATTAGTTCGTTCGGAAAACCGAATTCTTTATGTTAAATCATGCTTCGGGAAGACAATTCCGGCCTCTTTTCTCACCCTATCCATAATTTCCATCAGATCACGGCTAAATTGAAAGGTTAAAACCGGACTCTCAGTGATCCCCTGATCCATACATTCCATGACATGAGCAGCTTCAAGTTCATAGCCTTCTCCCCTTGACAATTCAAATCCGATCTCCTCTCTTTTTCCATTTTTTCCAAATATAATAGGATAAGCAGGATCTCTTTCGAATTTTATAAAACCATGTTCAAAGCAAAGTTCTGTCTCATTGATGCTGGAACTTTCAAAACTTGATGTAAGAACCGCTTTTTCCCCTCCTTCATAATCAAAAAGCATACAGATACTGTCTTCCACACCAGTCTCCCTGATATTTGCCATGGTTTTAATTTTTTCAGGCTTTCCCAAAAACATCATGGACCTGAAGATAGGATAGATTCCTATATCGAGTAAGGAACCCGCCCCGAGGTCAATGTTGTATAACCTCTTGTCGGGATCAAAATCGGCATTGAACATAAAATCCGATTTTATAAATTTCAATCGCCCCAGTTCAGGGTCCTTTGCCAGCTCAAGAACTTTATTGAATTTTGGTTGAAAAATTGTCCAGAACGCCTCCATAAGAAAGGTGTCATTATCTTTTGATGCAGTAATCATCTGATCAACTTCCTTAACGTTCATGGCAAATGCCTTTTCACACAAAACAGCCTTTTTATGTTCAAGACAAAGAATACTGTGTTCCATGTGCATTGCATGTGGAGTTGCAATATACACCACATCAACCTCAGGATCCTTTACCATTTCCAGGTAAGAGCCATAGGCCTTTTCAAAACCCAGTTCTTCGGCAAAATTTTCGGCGTTCTCAATACTTCTCGAAGCCGCCGCATAAAGATTTGCATTTTTTAAAAGTTTAAGATCATTGACAAATTTTCTTGCAATTTTACCACACCCCAGTATGGCCCAATTATATGTTTTACCCATTTTTTTTTTAATTTTTACTCAACCCAGTCAGCTACAAATAAATTCGTATCACGTGTTCCGTTGTTATTTCTGTTCGAAGAGAATACTAATTTTTTACCATCAGGCGAGAACATTGGAAAAGCGTCGAACACGGTATCATAAGTAACCTGTTCCAATCCTGTTCCATCAATATTGATCATAAAAAGATTAAAACTTCTTTTTGAAACATGATTACTGGAAAACAACACTTTTTTCCCAGAAGGATGAAAAAAAGGAGCCCAGTTGGCACTGCCAAGATCTGTGATCTTTTTCAGGTCGCTCCCGTCAACATTACAAACATAAAGTTCCATGTTGGTGGGCTGCACAAGGCCTTTTGACAAAAGGTCCTTGTATTCCTTAATTTCCTCGTCGGTTTTTGGTCTGGAGGATCTGAATATCAATTTGGTACCATCCGGTGAGAAAAATGCTCCTCCGTCATACCCGAGTTCATGGGTGACCTGTTTTACATCACTGCCGTCAATAGCCATGGTAAACAACTCAAGATCTCCGGTTCGTGTTGAAGTAAAAACGATTCGATCTCCTTTAGGGGATACAGTGGGTTCAGCATCATATCCATCCTCAAATGTGAGCTGCTTGAGCTGGTTTCCTTTTGTATCTGCTATAAATATATCATATCCTTGATAAACCGGCCATATGTATTTATTCCCGTAATCTTCCTTTTTTGGAACCGGGGGGCATGCATCATCAGCCAGATGTGTAGAGGAATAAACAATTGTTTCGTTGCCAGGTAAAAAATAACTGCAGGTCGTCCTTCCTTTTCCTGTACTTATCATTTGGGGAATCTCACTGCTGTCAAGGGGTTTGGAGGCGTCCATCATAAAGATCTGATCGCATTCAAGGCCCCAGGCTTTATTGTTGGCCTGAAAAACCAGTTTTGAACTGTCAAAACTCCAGTAGGCCTCTGCATTATCACCTCCAAAGGTTAACTGCCTCACATTTTTAAGGTGCTTTTCCTTAGGGTAATGCAATACATTTTCAATTTTTGTAGCTCCTGAATATCCGTCATATCCATGTTTGCTTTTTGAAGATTTACAAGCTGCAAACACAATAAAGATAATTAAGGTATATAATTTTAATTTCATAGTTTGATTTAATTCTGAAATCAAAAATACACTTTTTGCAATTATACAGGCCTATAAAACCAGGTGGATTCATTGCTCAAACTAAAAATCATTTTAAACCGCTTTTCGCATGAAATTTAATGTTTAAAATTTATGTAATTTTGCAGCCAAAACAGAAGGTTTGGCAAAAATAGGTAACATAGATCTTGGAGATTTTCCTTTATTGCTCGCTCCTATGGAGGATGTGAGTGACCCGCCATTTCGTGCCTTGTGTAAGGAAAATGGTGCTGATGTTGTATATACAGAATTCATATCTTCCGAAGGATTGATCCGAGACGCCGCCAAGAGCGTTCAGAAACTTGACATCTACGACAAGGAACGACCCGTTGGAATTCAGATATTCGGCGCTAACCTGGACTCGATGCTCAAAACGGTTGAGATCGTTGAAAGATCGAACCCTGATTTTATCGATATTAATTTTGGCTGCCCCGTGAAAAAGGTGGTGAGTAAAGGAGCTGGTGCCGGGATCCTTAAAGACATTCCACTAATGGTCAAATTAAGTGAGGCCATGGTAAAACATACACATCTGCCTGTTACGGTTAAAACGCGTTTAGGCTGGGATCATGATTCAATTTACATTCAGGATGTAGCAGAAAGATTGCAGGATGTGGGAATACAGGCCATAGCCATCCATGGAAGGACAAGAGCCCAGATGTATAAAGGTGTGGCAAACTGGGAACCAATTGCAGATGTGAAAAACAATCAAAGAATGCATATTCCCGTATTTGGCAATGGCGACGTTGACTCCCCTGAAAAAGCAATGTTAATGAGAGATAAATTCGGATTGGATGGCGCTATGATTGGAAGGGCAAGCATAGGCAACCCGTGGTTCTTTAATCAGGTAAAGCATTATTTCAGCACGGGTAAGCATCTTGAATCTCCCGGAATCCGAGAGAGGACCAAAACTGCAAAACGACATCTTGAAATGGCTATTGGCTGGAATGGGGAAAGGGCCGGACTTTTTGAAACCCGCAGACATTATACCAATTATTTCAAAGGGATTCCTCACTTCAAAGAATACAGGCTTCGTATGGTGACCTCTGATACCAAGGAAGAAGTTTTTCAGGTTTTCGACGAAGTTCTGGACAAATTCGGAGATTAATTTATTCGCTGTTCTATTAGTCCGCAACAAGCTTTCTGGATATCCGGGCACTCGCGATTTTTGAAGCCAGATAGCCCAGAACAACTATGGTTAAAACAACAACAAGCACATTAGTTAGCCGGAACTCCACCGGATAAGCCAGGGATTGAGTGATCATGATAAATCCATATTTCTTTTGAAGCAACACAAAAGGAATTGCCAGAAAAAGGCCCACGGACAAACCGAACAAAGTCAATAGAAAGCCCTGTAAAACAAATACCCTTCTGATTTCCCTAACCGTTGCTCCCAGATGAAAAAGCGTTTTTAAATTCTCTCTTTTGTCAATGATCATCATCACTATTGCCCCGATCACATTAAACAGGGCAATGACAAGAATTAGGGTGAATACCAGGTAAGAAACCAGATTTTCCGTATTGAGCATTTTATAGAAAACAGAATTAAGCTGCTGCCTTGTCCTTATCTTATAATCGCTTCCAAGACTTTGCTTCAGTTCATGCTGCACCTCCCTTGAATCAAACCCTTCAGCCACTTTAATTTCTACAGCCGATACCTGATTTTCTTCGTAATTCAACAGATCCTGGGCAAGTACCAAATTACTGTAAACAAATTTCTTATCAATGTCATCCGTAAGACGATAGATCCCAATGGTTTGGGCTGCAACCTGATTAAATGCCGTTTTTGGATTTGTTATGTATCCCTTGCCCGGTTTTGGAACGTAAATCTTTAAATAGTCCAAAAAATCATACGTGCCAATAGACAACGAAGAAGAAATTGCACTACCAACCACTACGGTATACTTGGCGTCATAATTGACCCAGTTTCCAAAATAGACGGCTGTATCCAGCCGGTTTACATTGAGGTAATTTGAATCAACTCCTTTTATACTTGCAATATGGGATTTTTCACCGTAGCTCAGAAATACACGTTCTTCAATAACCCTTGTGTAGGCTTTGATTTTATCACCCATAAGCTTTTTTTCAAGATCCTGATCAAAATAGAACGACTTGCCCTCTGCGGTGGTGATCTTCAGGTCCGGATCAGCGGTTCTGATAAAACTCAGGCTGAAATCCTTCAATCCCGAAAAAACGGATAAGACGATAAATAATGCAATGGCGCTGACAATAACCCCTAAAGTAGCAATAAGAGTGATAATATTGATGGCGTTGTTGCTGCTTTTCGACCTTAAGTAACGTTTTGCTATGTACAAAGGAAAATTCAAGCTATCTCTTTTTCTTTTGTTTTAAAGAATCAAAATTTTTGATAGGATCATCTTCGCCTTTTAGTGCCTGATCAATGTCATCAATGTAATCAAGCGAATCATCAATAAAAAATATAAGCTCAGGCATCCTTCTTAACTGATTCTTTGTTCTTAACGCCAAGGCATGTCTGATCATTCCGCTATTGGCCGCAATACCTTCCATAATTTCATCCTTCTTATCTGATGGAAAGATGCTTAAATACGCTTTGGCCTGTCCAAGATCAGTTGTTACATGAACCTTGGTAACCGAAATGACAACCCCCTTCATTCCATCTCTTGCGGCACCCTGAAGAATATCAACAAGATCTTTCTGAATAACTCCGGCGATCTTTTTTTGTCTGTTTGTTTCCATGTCTACAAAAATAGTATTATTCATGTTAACAGGGCGTCAAAATTCAGTTTGTCTAAAATCTTTATTTTTGATTCCAAAGATCGAGGAAATGAATAAAATAGAACATATTGGGATTGCGGTTAAAAACCTTAAGGAATCCAACGAATTGTTTTCTAAATTGCTTGGGGGGCCTCCCTACAAAACCGAAACCGTGGAAAGTGAGGGCGTTTCGACTTCTTTTTTTCAGGTTGGCCCTAACAAAATTGAACTTCTTGAAGGCCTGAACGATGAAAGTCCTGTTTCAAAATTTATTTTGAAACGCGGTGAAGGGGTTCATCATATTGCCATAGATGTTGATGACATCTATGCTGAGATCGACCGATTAAAAAAGGAAGGATTTAGAATGATTCACGAGAAACCCAAAAAAGGTGCTGACAATAAAATCATTGCGTTTTTACATCCCCGAAGTAGCAACGGGGTTTTAATCGAACTCTGTCAGGACTCAGAAAAACGATCTATATGACATGTAATTTTAGTTTGCCTTTTAGGTAGAAATAATTACCTTGCAAATCTCAAAAAGCTGAGAAAACCAATGAGTAAATCTTTTGAAAAATACCAGAAAAGACGCTTGCGTTCCTCATACGTATCGGTGGTAATCAGTATCTCTTTAGTATTATTTTTACTTGGAATTCTCGGGCTATTAGTTCTGAATACAAAGAAACTTTCAAATTATTTCAAGGAGAGTGCTGCCATTACTCTTTATCTGAAAAATTCAGTTGAAAAGGATCAGATTCTAAACCTTCAGGTATCAATTGATGAACAGGAATTTACCAAAAGGACCAAATATGTGTCCAAGGAAGAGGCTGCTGAGATTTACAAAGAAGAGAATGGAGAAGACTTCATGGATTTCCTTGGGTATAATCCTCTGGAAAATTCAATAGACATATACGTTAAAGCCGATTTTGTTTCTCCTGAAAAAATGGAAGAAATTGAGGCGATATATAAAAACAATCAGTTTGTTTCAACGGTTTCTTATGACAAACCACTTGTTGATCTGTTAACCAAAAACGTGAAACGGATAAGTATTTTCATACTTGTATTTTCCGGATTAGCCACTTTAGTAGTGGTGGTTCTGATTAACAGCTCCATAAGGCTTTCAGTCTATTCAAAGAGATTTACTATCAAGACCATGCAGATGGTTGGTGCAACCAAACGCTTTATCAGAAGACCCTTCATATGGAATAGTGTCAAACTTGGTATTATAGGTGCCTTTCTCGCCGTTATAGAACTTGGGGTACTTCTCTATTATCTGAACAGTACCTTTCCTGAATTTGGAATGATCGATAACAGAGTTGAAATGGCTGGTTTATTTGCCATTGTTTTTTGTTTGGGAATTCTAATAACATGGATGAGTACATTTTTAGCAACTCAAAGATTCCTGAATTTACGTACAGAAGAATTATATTATTAATATGGCAAAAAAAAATAAAGATCTGCAGCAGAAAAGGGAAGGAGAATTTCTCTTTGGCAAAAAAAATTATATGATTATGATCCTTGGCGTCATTGTCATTCTGATCGGATTTGCCTTGATGATGGGAGGAGGAAGTGAGGATCCTGCAGTTTTCAATGAGGAAATATACAGCTTTAGAAGGATCAGGCTGGCTCCCGCAATTGTACTGCTAGGACTGGCCATTGAAGTTTATGCCATTGTGGCGAACCCGGGAGAAAAAAAATAAGAATTTTCTGATCTTATTTAAAGCGAAAAAATGAATTATCTAGAAGCGATTATCCTTGGTATAGTCCAGGGCCTTACAGAATTTTTACCGGTATCATCAAGCGGGCATTTAGAATTGGCCAAAGTCCTGTTTGGCGATCAATCTTTACCAAAAGAAAGCCTTACATTTACAGTTGTTTTACATTTCGCAACAGCTTTAAGCACCATAGTCATTTTTCGAAAGGAAGTATTTGAAATTCTTAAAGGATTATTTCAGTTTAAAAAAAATGAAGAGTTTCTCTTTTCGATAAAGATTATTATCTCAATGATCCCTGCCGTTATTATTGGTCTGATGTTTGAAAAAGAGCTTGAGGCATTTTTCAATCGAAACGTTTTACTTGTGGGTTTTATGCTTTTGATAACAGGATTATTGCTTTTTCTGGCAGATAAAGCTAAAAACACAAAAAAGAGTGTATCCTATAAGACTTCTTTTATTATCGGAATTTCACAAGCCATTGCTATGCTTCCGGGAATATCAAGATCCGGAGCAACGATTTCTACTTCTGTTTTACTTGGAATCGACAGAACCAAGGCCGCTCGCTTTTCGTTTCTCATGGTGGTCCCTTTGATCTTTGGAAAAGTAGCGAAGGATTTCATGGGGGGAGAGATCAGTTTTGCTAATGAAAATTTTGGTATCATGTCGGTTGGTTTTATAGCGGCATTTGTATCAGGCCTTTTAGCCTGCCAGTGGATGATATCACTTGTAAAAAACAGTAAACTATATTATTTTTCTGTTTACTGTTTTATCGTTGGAAGTTTTGCAATTGGTTACGCCTATTTTTACATGCGATGAAAGTTGAAGATTTTAAAGAAGGAAAGATACTCATCATAGACAAACCCCTGCATTGGACCTCTTTCCAGGCGGTCAATAAAATTCGCTGGGCAATTCGAAAAAAGTTCAACCTTAAAAAAATTAAGGTGGGACATGCAGGCACCCTCGATCCCCTCGCAACAGGTTTGCTCGTGATATGTACAGGGAAAATGACAAAAAAAATCGATCAGTTTCAAGCAGAAGCAAAGGAATATAAAGGCACTATAACCCTGGGTCAGACCACTCCTTCTTTTGATCTCGAAACTGAGATTGATAAAGAATTTCCAACGGATCATATAACGGACCCAGCCATTAAAGAAACTGCTGCTTCGTTTTTAGGAATTTCTGAACAGAAACCACCACTTTACTCTGCAATCAAAAAGGACGGAGTCAGGCTTTATGAATTGGCTCGAAAAGGTGAGCAGACAGAAATTAAATCAAGAAAAATAGAAATTTTTGAATTTGAAATCGAAAAGATTGAGTTTCCTGTAGTTTATTTCAGAATTAAGTGCAGCAAAGGAACTTACATAAGGTCAATTGCAAGTGATTTTGGAATAAGGCTCAACAGCGGGGCTCATCTTTCATCGCTTCGCAGGACTAAAAGTGGTAATTTTGATCTTTCGGGTGCAGAAACCCCTGAATCTTTCGTAGAGAAGCTCAACAAAAAAGCTTCTAATTAAAAAAATGGGATAGCCAGCTTTGTCCCGCAGGCAATTCCCAGACATTTTCATACTCGTATTTGGTATTTATCATATGGTCAAAAACCACCGTTTTAGGAGATACCCCTCTGTTCTTAATCAGTTTCTTGAATTCAGGGATTTCCTTCATTTGGATGTATTCCCCTTGCTTGAAGGATACATTGACTTTGTCGAGCAAAACAAGCTTAAAACCCTCTTCCAGGCCTTGAATAAATGCTATTAATTCATTGTGTTGGTCCAGGTCCAAGGAAGTTCCTTCTGATACCACGAAAACCAGAAACCGGCCATAACGTATTTCAAAAAAGATATCGACTCCTTTAAACTCCTCACAAAAATTTAAGATTTTCTTATTTAAAACAGGAAGTTCATCCCTATAAAATTTCCTGCTTGAAGGAAAGATATATACTTTCGATTCGGGGCCCATGCCCTCTAAAGATAAGATCATTTTAAACTAGTAACTCGTCAATTAATTCGACCATCTCGAATTCAATGTTTTTACCCTTGTCCTGGTTATACCAGTTCTGAAGATCGGTTTTAAGTTTAGCATCGACTTTACCGTGTTTTTCCTTGTAATCACTCACCATTTTTGAAGCCTTTTCCGATCTTGGACCCCAGGAACCAACCACTTCATTTGATGCCTTATCAACTACTATCAACTTTGGAATTGACTTATTTCCATTGGTAAGAAATTGATTCATCAACTCCTCATTTTCATCCCTTAAAACAACTTTTAAGTCAATCTTTTTATTGCTTTCAGCAATTTTATTAATAACAGGAAGGGTTTGCGCCGCATCACCACACCAGCCCTCCGTTAAAACGAGCCATGTAAAATCTCTGTTAATTTTTTGAGTTTTGCTCAAGGTTTTGTCTTCAAGTCTGGTTTGTTTATCCAAACGCTTCATTCTTTGATTATTCAATTTGCTAAAATGAAACAAAGACTCATTTTGATTTGGTCCGGTTGACTTCCCTTGTTTTAAAAGATCAAGGATCAACGCTTTATATTCTGTATAACTTTTAGCTGTCTGTAAGCTTTTCTCTAATATGTTTTTCATGATAAAGTTTGTTTCTTTGATACCTTTTAGACGTAACAAAAATAAAAACTAACTAAATAGTGAAGTGTAACCCCTGTAACATTGTTTTTACCATTTCCTCGAGACCTACTTTGGGTTTCCATCCCCAGTCCTTACGGGCTTCAGAGTCATCTATACTTTGAGGCCAGGTTTTGGCAATTCCCTGTCTGGAATCGGGTTTATAACTAATTTTGAATTCGGGAATCTTCTTTTTAATCGCCTCTGCAAGCTCTTCAGGTGAAAAACTAAAAGCACCGAGGTTGTAGGATACATAGGAAGGGAGAGACTCTGGTTGCATGACACCTATCGTAGCATTGATAGCGTCATCCATATACATCATTGGAAGCACAGTGTCTTTCTCAAGAAAACAGGTATAAGACCTTCTTTTTATAGCTTCGTAAAAAATCTCTACGGCATAATCGGTGGTGCCACCTCCCGGAGTGGTTTTATAGCTTATCAGCCCCGGATACCTAATGCTTCTTACATCCACCCCGTAATTATTGCTGTAATAAGAACACCAGTTTTCTCCTGCCAGTTTACTTATTCCATAGACCGTTGAAGGTTTCATCACCGTATCCTGAGGAGTCATTTCTTTAGGAGTGTCTGGGCCAAAAACAGCAATGGAACTAGGCCAGAACAAACGTTTTATATGACCGTTTTTAGCCAGTTCCAGGATATTGAACAGGGAATTCATATTAAGTTCCCAGGCTTTAAGCGGGTTTTGCTCCGCAATCACAGAAAGAATCGCTACCATCATATAAACATCTGTGACCTCATGTTTTTCCAACACCCCTTTAACTTCATTTTTATTCATCACATCCAGATACTCAAAGGGTCCTGATTCCATAACTTCGTAATTTCCTTTTCGAATATCCGAAGCTATCACATTCTTGTTCCCGTAAATTTCCCTTAATTTTAATACCAGTTCGGTACCTATTTGTCCGCTTGAACCAATGACCAGAATTTTGGAAGCCATATACACATAATTTGATAAACCAAAGATAACGGTTTCGAGCTTAAAATCACTTCACACATTCTCGAATAGCTTGATTTTAATTCTTATTTTTGACCTTCAATATGAGTCTAATGTTTAAAAATTTTATCGTTTTAATATTATTGGCATCAGTTCTAATATCCTGCAAAAAAGAAAAGAGTACTCCCAAAAAGGAGGAAATCACGCAGATTGGATCTTCAAGTATCATTAAATCAGATCAACCCATCGCACAACTCAATACCAAAGCAGATTCTTTGGTATCCAGCTGGCCCGAGTATAAAAAATTCCATGATCTCATCATTGACTATCAGGAGATTTCAATGAGTGAAGCCCTGTTAAACAGCGTGGAATTATCTGAACTTGCCTTACAGCTAAGGGACTCGGTCAGAGTGGAAAAATTAAATATTCCCGAAGTAAAAATTCGATTAAACGTTTTGTACAGTGAGACACTTCGATTGGCTGACATGTCAACCATTCCAACGATTACTGAAGAATTGGTAGCAGAGGAAAACAATAATATCATCAATGCTTTTTCTGCCCTGAACCTTAAAATCAATAACATGAATTTACGTGAAGAAATCAATCAAGAATTGAGTGAATTCATCGATGAGGTCGCTGAAGAAAATAAAAATGACTCCCTGGATACTGAGGTTGAGAATAAGGAGAATTAAAGACTCCTTTTATCTTTCTATTCATCGGGAAACAAAGATTTATCCAGACCCGGAACAATTCTAAGTGCATTCTTATAATATACCTTTTTTAGAATCTCATCTGAAAGGTTTAAGCCGTACATGGCCCAAAATGCATGATATTTCTTGTGATAAGGAAAATATTCATCATCTGACTCAAGAACCCTGAAGTAAGTAGGAAACTCCTCGGGCTTCCAGCTGTCTTTTCCAAAAAGTATTCGGTCCTGATATCTGTCGAAAAATTTTCTTGCGTTTCTGGGTTGTCTTCCCAACTCAGCTATTATAGCACCTATTTCAACATACATGTTTGGCATTTCATTCATAAGATCACTCAAAGTTCCCAGGTCATTGGCATACCACCCCATATGCGCGTTGATAAAGGTAGTATTTGGGTGTTTCCGAAAAATATTGTGTTGTTCTCCAATGATCTGCTCCCAAGGAGCGGGATCAGTATCACTTCTCTTTCTTCTGGGATGTGTTTTTAACTCCAGCCAGCGTTCATTATCTCCATCAAAATCATCCCAAAATGATCTTGGATCAGCCGCATGAATTAATACCGGGACACCCAGTTCGGCGCATTTGGCCCAGATCGGATCCAGCCTTTCATCATCAATGGCAAGTCTATTCCCTTCACTATCCTTATATCTCATCCCAAGGCTTTTGTATATTTTCAACCCCCTGGCACCATTCTTAACATCGGTTTCAAACTGTCTAACCGCATTGGCCGTCCAGTTATCTGATCCAACTCCTTCAAAATCAATATTGGCAAAAACCACAAATCGGTTAGGGTAATGTTCCTTGATATTCTGAACCGACTTGATTAACTTTTCTCCTGATCGTCCGCTCAGATTGACCATGATACCCATATTTAATGTATCCATGGCCTCAATTACAGGCCCTAAGTCCTGTTCGGGCATCCTGTACTGGTGCCCGTGAATGTCTATAAAAGGAAATTTAGCCTTGATTACAGGGTTTTCCGGCACCACAAGTGTAGAAATTGGGTCGTACGCTTCAAAACTAATATCCTTTTGTGCATGAATAGTGACAACCAGCAATAATGCCAGCATCAAGGAAATATAACCTGATTTCATTACAAAAAACTTTATTAAATGATTCATAAATTTTTTTTATTTAATTCAGTATAAGTGTTCCCGATTGATTATACTTTAACCATTTTCCATTTCCCTTGCCTGAACCAGATCACCCCAATAACAGCAATCAAAATCTCAGCCAATGTTATTGCCCAAAATACACCAATTGGTCCAGCATTCAAATTTAATCCAACTAAATATGCAAAGGGTAACTGAATTAACCAAAAACATACAAAGTTAATATACGTTGGGGTTTTCGTATCTCCGGCTCCGTTAAAGGATTGTATGATCACCATACCATATCCATAAAATACGTAACCTGCTGCGATAATTCTCAGACAAAGACTCCCGTATTCTACTACACGTGGCGTATCGTTAAAAAGAGAAATTATTTCAGCTCCAAATACCAGATAGATAATTGAAACCATGGCCATAAACCATGCATTATACTTTCCTGTTTTCCAAACTGAAATTTCCGCCCTCCCTGGTTCATTAGCCCCAAGGTTTTGTCCTACCAAAGTTGCTGCCGCATTACTCAATCCCCATGCAGGCATCAAGGTAAACATCATCACCCTGATAGCAATTGTGTAGCCGGCGAGTACCTCACTACCAAACTCACTCATGATACGCATTAAAAATACCCAGCTTGAAGTACCTATCAGAAACTGACTAATTCCTCCCAGGGATACCTTTATTAAATTGAGCATAACCTTTAGGTCTAAGATCAAATTCCTGAATCGAATTTTTATAATTCCATAGCCCTTAAAAAGAATGAACAGCTGAAAAAACACTGCTGTGCCCCTTCCAATAGTTGTGGCAATTGCCGCTCCTTCAACCCCAAAGGCAGGGATTGGACCAAATCCGAAAATAAAAATCGGATCGAGAATAATATTTAACCCATTAGATAAAATCAAGGTCCACATAGCAATAGAAGCATTACCTGCACCTCTAAAAATGGCATTGATCAAAAAAAGGAGCATGATCGTCATATTACCACCCATTAATACCTTTGTATAGCCATAACCCTCTTCAATCAGGTCAGGTTCAGCCCCCATCAAAGCTAATAACTCCTTTGAATACAGGATTCCGATGATCATTATTATAAAGGCAACCGCAATTCCAAGAAAAATGACCTGAACTGCAGCTTTCGAGGCTCCTTCAGCATCTTTTTCACCGATTCTTCTGGCTACAATTGCAGTTGCTGCCATACTTAAGCCTATGGCCACAGCATAGACCAGGGTGATCATGGATTCTGTCAGTCCTATGGTTGCCACAGCATTTACGCTAACTCTTGAAACATAATAAATGTCAACGATCGCAAAAATGGATTCCATGAGCATTTCGAGAATCATCGGTATTGAAAGTAAAAAAATTGCTTTGTTGATACTTCCTGACGTGAATTCTTTCTCCTTACCGGAGACGGCTAGTTTTAAATAATAAAATAATTTTTTAAGCTTGGTGCTAAATGATTGCATGATAGAGGTATTTGATTGTAGGATTAGACAAACTAAAATTTGTCCCTGGATTCAACAGAAGAATCTAAAAATTTAGAAAATGAATATTTATACAATCATAGTTGCAATGTTACAATTTATTTTGAACATGTTCAAAATATTTTGCCAAACCATTTATTATTTCTAAAATATTCTTGAATCCCAATCTTTAAAAGGATATAGTCATGAAGATACCAGGTGTTGAAATTTTTCTTAGGGGAAGATACTGGCTATGACATCCTGTTTTTTACCAAAAAAAAACCTCCGATACGATTGTATCAGAGGTTTTAAAAGAAAGGCAACGACTTACTCTCCCACCAGTGGCAGTACCATCAGCGCTGATAGGTTTAACTTCTCTGTTCGG